>NZ_CP096478.1:0-3320000 GCF_056501445.1 Rhizobium sp. K33 | reverse complement strand
CCCGAAACCGAGTGATCTAGCCATGAGCAGGCTGAAGGTTGGGTAACACCAACTGGAGGGCCGAACCCGCATCTGTTGCAATAGATTGGGATGACTTGTGGCTAGGGGTGAAAGGCCAATCAAACTCGGAGATAGCTGGTTCTCCGCGAAATCTATTTAGGTAGAGCGTCGACCGAATACCCCAGGGGGTAGAGCACTGGATGGGCTATGGGGACTCACCGTCTTACTGATCCTAACCAAACTCCGAATACCTGGGAGTACTAGTCGGCAGACACACGGCGGGTGCTAACGTCCGTCGTGAAGAGGGCAACAACCCTGACCTCCAGCTAAGGTCCCCAAGTCATGGCTAAGTGGGAAAGGATGTGAGGATCCCAAAACAACCAGGATGTTGGCTTAGAAGCAGCCATCATTTAAAGAAAGCGTAACAGCTCACTGGTCTAAATAAGGGTCTTTGCGCCGAAAATGTAACGGGGCTAAAGCCATGCACCGAAGCTGAGGATGTGCAGCAATGCACGTGGTAGCGGAGCGTTCCGTAAGCCTGTGAAGGGAGACCCGTGAGGGCTCCTGGAGGTATCGGAAGTGCGAATGTTGACATGAGTAACGATAAAGAGGGTGAGAGACCCTCTCGCCGAAAGACCAAGGGTTCCTGCTTAAAGTTAATCTGAGCAGGGTTAGCCGGCCCCTAAGATGAGGCAGAAATGCGTAGTCGATGGGAACCACGTTAATATTCGTGGGCCTGGTGGTAGTGACGGATTGCGTAACTTGTTCATTCTTATTGGATTGAATGGGCGAGGAAGCGGTTCCAGGAAATAGCTCCACCGTACAGACCGTACCCGAAACCGACACAGGTGGTCAGGTAGAGTATACCAAGGCGCTTGAGAGAACTATGTTGAAGGAACTCGGCAAATTGCACGCGTAACTTCGGAAGAAGCGTGACCCCTTTGCACGCAAGTGTAATGGGGTGGCACAGACCAGGGGGTAGCGACTGTTTATCAAAAACACAGGGCTCTGCGAAGTCGCAAGACGACGTATAGGGTCTGACGCCTGCCCGGTGCTGGAAGGTTAAGAGGAGAGGTGCAAGCTTTGAATCGAAGCCCCAGTAAACGGCGGCCGTAACTATAACGGTCCTAAGGTAGCGAAATTCCTTGTCGGGTAAGTTCCGACCTGCACGAATGGCGTAACGACTTCCCCGCTGTCTCCAACATAGACTCAGTGAAATTGAATTCCCCGTGAAGATGCGGGGTTCCTGCGGTCAGACGGAAAGACCCCGTGCACCTTTACTATAGCTTTACACTGGCATTCGTGTCGGCATGTGTAGGATAGGTGGTAGGCTTTGAAGCTCGGACGCCAGTTTGAGTGGAGCCATCCTTGAAATACCACCCTTATCGTCATGGATGTCTAACCGCGGTCCGTCATCCGGATCCGGGACAGTGTATGGTGGGTAGTTTGACTGGGGCGGTCGCCTCCGAAAGAGTAACGGAGGCGCGCGATGGTGGGCTCAGACCGGTCGGAAATCGGTCGTCGAGTGCAATGGCATAAGCCCGCCTGACTGCGAGACTGACAAGTCGAGCAGAGACGAAAGTCGGTCATAGTGATCCGGTGGTCCCGTGTGGAAGGGCCATCGCTCAACGGATAAAAGGTACGCCGGGGATAACAGGCTGATGACCCCCAAGAGTCCATATCGACGGGGTTGTTTGGCACCTCGATGTCGGCTCATCGCATCCTGGGGCTGGAGCAGGTCCCAAGGGTTTGGCTGTTCGCCAATTAAAGCGGTACGTGAGCTGGGTTCAGAACGTCGTGAGACAGTTCGGTCCCTATCTGCCGTGGGTGTAGGAATATTGACAGGATCTGTCCCTAGTACGAGAGGACCGGGATGGACATATCTCTGGTGGACCTGTTGTCCTGCCAAGGGCATAGCAGGGTAGCTATATATGGAAGGGATAACCGCTGAAGGCATCTAAGCGGGAAACCCACCTGAAAACGAGTATTCCCTATCAGAGCCGTGGAAGACGACCACGTTGATAGGACGGGTGTGGAAGCGCAGCAATGTGTGAAGCTTACCGTTACTAATAGCTCGATTGGCTTGATCGTTCTCATTGCTTGTGTTCATCGAAGATGAACAAAAGCCATCTGTTTTGTCCTCACGCTGTCGCATCCTTCGGATGCTTCGCTGCGGACGGCGCGCCAAACTCTTGGCGACGGCTTATCAGCCTGTATGGGTGCCATACCCATCGCTTGAAAAACAAAAGACGTGTTCAAAAAAACAGGCGAATGCCTGCCAGCTTCTCAATTGATTGCCCTTAGCCGACCTGGTGGTTATGGCGGGGTGGCTGCACCCGTTCCCATTCCGAACACGGCCGTGAAACGCCCCAGCGCCAATGGTACTTCGTCTCAAGACGCGGGAGAGTAGGTCGCTGCCAGGTCTGCTAAAGGCAATCAAAATCTTCTCAACACACACTCGGCCCAAGCCGAAATCTTAGGGCCGCTCTCAAAGCGGCCCTTTCGCTTTAAAAAGTCTTTCATGCGTCAGAACAGCCGTTCGACGCTCTTGGCGCGGGGTGGAGCAGCCCGGTAGCTCGTCAGGCTCATAACCTGAAGGCCGCAGGTTCAAATCCTGCCCCCGCAACCACTGAGACTTGAATCTCCTGCCACTCAAGTCGTTTCCTTGAAAGCTCCTCTGCGTAACCCGCGAGGAGCTTTTGCTTTTTGGCCTCCGTGTCCAGTTCACCGGACAACTGACGCGCCAGTACATCCTGATCCACCATTGCCTTGAACTTTGCTTCCATCAGCTGTGCTGTCTCCATGGCAGCGAGGATCGACGCAATGCGACCATGCACTTCCAGTGCCGGCGGTTGGCGGCCCGGTGTACTGGCGATGACGACTTTCTGTATGAGCTGGCGGATGATGCCGATCAGCGGCTGCTTGGCCTGGGTATCAGCGTGATCGCGCATCATGTAAAGCATGGCATGTATCACCGTGCGGACCGTGTCCTCGTTGATCTCGTCGCGCAGCGTCGCGAGGCGTTCGGCGTCGCTTATGGGCTTATCCGTGGATGGAGCGCTTGCCAGCTGCCGCTCCAGTTCTTCTCGTTCTTCGTCGAGCCTGTCGAGCCGGTCGTCCAAGGCAGCGATGGGTCGTCGGCCTTCGGCTGCTCGTTGTGACATCTGGGCGATGATGCCCTCTTGCTCGCGTTTATTGCGTTGGAGGGCAGCCTCGATATCTTTGGCTTGATGGGCAGCCGTTTTGCGTTCCGCGAGTTCGCTTTGCAGAACTTTCTCCACTGTTCGGCGAAAGACGTCCATGTGTACCAGAGCTGCAGGGATGGATGTCAGGATACGGTCCTCAAGTTCTCTGCGGAGGATCGTCTTGTGGTTGCTACAACATGCTCCACCGAGGACGTCGAGGGGAAGCTTTTTGCGGTGGTTGGTGCATCCGTATCGATCCTTGGCCATGATGGCATATGGTCCGCCGCACTCGGCGCATTCGAGCAGTCCACTCAGTAGATAGCTCGGACGGTGAGTGCGGTTTAGGGGATTAGAGAGTGTCCGTTCGAACTCGCCGCGCACGCCTAACTGCCGCCGCTTGACGGCGGACCAAAGATCGTTGGAGATGATGCGCAGTTCCGGTCGTTCGTCGACGACCCATTGATCCGCTACATTGTGGCGAGCGATACGGCGTTCAGTGTCGGGATGCCTTCGATACTCACGCCTGTTCCAAACGACTCGGCCGACATAAAGTTCGTTGTTGAGGATGCCTGTGCCGCGGTCGACGTGGCCACGGATTGCAGTGTCGCGCCACCTGATACCACGCGGGCCAGGAATGCCTTTCTTATTGAGCGCGACTGCGATGGCACTCGGAGATACACCGTCGGCATATAACCCGAAAATCTCCTGGACGACCTCGGCTTGTACAGGGTCTACTTCGCGAAGACCCGGGATGCGCTCGCCAAGCGCATCATATTCGAGTTTGATGCGATATCCGTAGGCAAGACATGTAGTGGCTTTGCCTCGACGGACTGCGGTCTTCATGCCCTCCCTCGTGCGATACCGGATTTGCGCGATGAGCTCCTGGCTGAGCGTGACGCGAAGGCTCATCTCGATATCCGTGACGGAAGAGCCGCCGTACACTGTCCATAGCTCGGTATTGTGGTAGCGGAGGCGTTTAAGGAAGCCGTTCCCGTGCTCAGCGTCGCGTGAAATGCGGTCAACCGTCACGCACAGGACGAGGTCGACTTTGCTGCTTATGATGCGGTCCAGAACGCGCTGGATGCCTGGGCGCGTCATGTAGTCGGAGCCGCTGACTGCTCTGTCGGAATAGGTGTCGACCAGCTGCCAGCCACGGTCTTCAAGGAAGCTCTGACACAGTTCGACCTGGGTCTCGATGGACACATCTGTCTGTCGATCAGTAGAGTAGCGTGCGTATATAATGGCGGTTTTGGCGTTTTTTGCGGTCATGGTACCCCCAATGATCCTCGCCAGTTAGTGAATGGCACCTACTGCCACAAGGGGTCCGCTTCCCACGATTCTGGTGCAAACGGCGTTTTATGAAGTAATGGGGGGATAGGGCACTTAGACTGCAGACGGCGTTAGCGATGCGCCAGTCGCCTGCCGCATCACCTGTGGCAACTAAAGGTACCGGTCATTTGTCCGGCTCGGGACCGATCCCAAGATGCACTTTGCGCCGGAAATCCCATTTGCCGTCAACGTACCTGTTAATCAAGTCGCCCAGTGCCTCGTCGGACCTATTCCGGTCGAAGCCCTGCTCGACCAAGGCTTCGAGTATGTCCCCTTCGACTTTATTCATGCGGGCCGGATTGCCTTCGCGCTGCGCCAGCTTTGCAGTCCCGAGGATGAGCCATCGAAGCGCAACGCGGGCGATGTCGTCGCGGCTAGGTCGCCGGAGCCGTCGCTGCTCATCCCGATAAGCCTGCTGGCGCTCTCGCTGATCTCGCAGGCGCTGAGTGCGTGATCTCGCCATCTCAGCCTCCCCCCGCAAACGCCGTTCGTCCGAGAATCGAAGATATCGAATGTGGAATCGGAGACGGCGCTGGCAGCAACCGTGATCGCCAGGCTGAGGTCACTTGTGAACCGAAACCGCGGACCCGGCGATCCCGCTCGGCAGCCCGACTTTCTGTGTGGGGTGTAGATAGTGCGTCGTGCATCTCAGTCACCTAGCCCTTGCATGTAGACGACATTGCCGACCTTGCCGCGAACAAGATCGCTGCTGATTGCACAGGCTTCGAGCTCTGAGAATCTTGCGGGATCATATCTTTTGAAAACGGACTGCCGATAACGGTCAGCGTGGAAGGGCAGCCACAGAAAGCCTTGAATACGGACAGGTTCCGCGTCGTCGAGAACGTTCGCCCTGATCATTGCTGAGGTCCAATCCTGGGTCAGTCTGTCCATCTCCTCGACAGAATTGATAGACGTGACCAAGCGCGGGACATGCCCGTAGTCCTCTTCGAAAATCTGCTCCTGATATGGCCGCTCGAACAGGGGCCGCCCCCGATCAAGGAAAAGGATGCGATGAATGTCGATAAAGCTCGGCAAGTCTGGACTCAGTTGTACCAACCGCCCGTCGAGCCTGACTTGATCGCCGCCGTAACGGCCCGTCAGCTTGGCAAAGGCGTGATGAAGCTCCAACGCGTAAGTCTTGCAAATCTGCTCCAAGCGCCATTGATCGCTGGAAACGGAATCGATTGCCCCTCGGATCATTCCCTGGGTCAAATCGATCGCAATTGCTTTACCGTAAAAGACCGGCTGGCTGACGTAGAGGCTGCCGAGTTCGACAGACGGGTCAAGCTCGGCGAAGGATGTCTGGAATGCAGGCGGCAGGAAGCTAAGCGCCGGTTGCAGTACCTCGGTCGGTGACGAGGTCAATGAGCCAGCATTGAGGATGTGGCGCTTGGCGATCACGCGAGAGGGGGGAACATTCACCTGGGTATGTGTTGTCGTCGGTTTGTCTATGCTCATGAATATGGATTACCGAATTGCACCTGAATCTAGGCTCAGGCGGATTTTTGTCGGCGTCAATGACCGAGTGGATCTAATGGCGGTATCTCTGGCACGGCGTTCGATGCAAGCGCTGAAACAGTGAGCCACGGTCGCCAGTCAAGGGAGGATGCGGTCCATGACTGCCTGGGGGCATCTAGCCCCACAATTCTGAAAACGCCGTTCGAATCCGAATCGGCTGAGCCGCAGTCTGAATCGATGGTATCAAACGCTGAATCGCTAATGTGCAATGTACTTTAAGGCATTTTACCGGTCCTACGATCTGTTCCGCTGGTATACGGCTTTGCCAGCATACCGAGATGCACTGATCCGCATCCTTCCCAATGTGAAACGCCGCAATACGCCGCCCGGACGAATTTAGCCCATTCGCCCGGGTGGCAGCTAACGGCGTTTATATAGATCTGCCCCTATCCAGCCCCAGGATGTCCCGTACCGCCGCGCCGTCTAGATAGCGCCGGTGATCCAGCTCCCTGGCCAGTCGGAGCAAGGCTTCTAGATGCTGGGTGACTATGGACATCGCCGTACCGAGTGCGTGTTCGAGACGTTTGTTGACCCGCACTGCCAGCCCCCGATCGTAGCGAAGGTCGTGCGGTGGGCGTTCGCTCGGCATGTAAAGAAGAGGCAGATCTCCGGAGCATCCCAGCACGGTCTCGAGGCGCACAGCGTTTGTTGTTGCAATTTCTAAATCGCTACCTTCTCCGCCGCCGTGACCAATCAAGCTATTGCCGAACACCTGCATCTCGGCCGCGCGTCCAGCCAGGTAGCAGGTGATCACTTGCATAACCCCTTCCTCTGTCTGGGGCATCACCTCAGGCCATCGCACCGATGTCGCACCCCCGTCACCTCGCCCAGTGGATACCGATTGGACCTCTGCAATCCCCAGGGAGGTGAAGACAAGCGCGTGACCCGCCTCATGTACCGAAATTTGCCATCTCACATCCGACGGTACTGCCCCGATCTGCCGGTCCAGTACCTCCAAGATATCGCGGTATCGAAGCTTGCGTTTTGCTCGACGAGCGATGCCGCGTGCGTCACGGACCAGACGGGCGATATCAGCGCCAGTCATGCCTTGAGCGGCAAGAGCTAAATGCTTTAGGGCTGCCTGCCGATCAGTGCGCCGGGGGCAGCGTTTGTTGTTCCCAGTTCGGTCAACGTGCAGCATAGGCCACTCCCTGCGACTGATTGCTCCGCTTTGAACCAGCTTTGTGTGCACTCGCTAGCACCCCATCCAGATCTGCACCGAGGTGATGGCGGAAAATACCTTCTAGCGCAGTCATGTCGGGAGGCGGGATCTCGATATGCCGCTCCAGTCGCCCTGACCGGCGGATTGCCGGATCAATAACCCCGGGCCGATTGGTCGCGCCGACGACGATGATGCCTTCTGACCTCACCGCGCCGTCGAGGAGTTCCAGCATCCTGTTTATGACTGCGATCCAATAGTCATCGTAGCTGCGCCCTGAACCGCTGTCTCGTCGACCAATCCCGTCGATCTCGTCGACGAACAGGATGACCGGCGCATGCTCTCTGGCCGCGTCAAAAACGGCCGTCATCCGCTTGAGCACATCTCCGAGATAGCCCGGCTCCAGCCAGTGTCCGACTGAGGTTGCGATCAGCGGGATCGCAAGCGAGTTGCACAGTGCCCGAGCATACGTTGTTTTGCCGGTCCCAGGCGGGCCACTTAGCAGTAGCTTGGTGCTCATGTCTGCCCACGCCAGCTTTTTGGCACGCCAGATGGTAAGATCTGTTTTGAGATCGATTGCCCACTGACGAGCATCGCCATAACCTGCGAGCTGCTCAATGCACAGATACGGTTCATCTACTCGCTCGCCTTTTGCTTTTGTTGGCCGTTGTGCTGGCTGGATGATATCCATCGACAGCGTTTTGTCGGCACGGCGGCTGCGTTCTGAACTGCTCGAGGTTCGGCTTCGCTCCCCGCTAGCAGCAGTCTGCTTGGCGGACCCGGCTCCTTCCTCGTCGCGTTTAACGTCAGTATGCTCTAGCGCAAAGCTTTCCAGTCGGCTGAGGATGTTGCTAATGGTGCGTCCGGGCTTGATCGCCAGTGCGAGATCATCGAGACCGAGACTGCACATATCGATCGTGTACTCCCGGGCGGCCTGTTCCACGGCGACGCGGGCGTGCCCTGTCGTGATCTCGATTGCATGGCTGAGCAGCTGCCAATCGATTTTTGGCGCATCCAAGATCAGGTCCGCGCTTGATGTCACGCGATAAGGCCACGCCTCTTCGTCCTCGGCGGCCACCAGAACGGGTCTCCCGGTGGAAAGTGCCTTGGCCAACAGTTGGCGTCGATTCTCACTGCTCTGATTTATAACTTCACCGTTTCGGAAAGTAATCAGCGTGGTCTGATCGTGTGGTTCCTGACCGGAGTGTACGCGCCTGCTCAGCGAGTATCCTCCTCCTCCGTCCCGCAGGCGCATGGCGGGCCCAATGACGCCATGCTCGATCATGAGCCCAAGCGCTTGTTCAAATCCGCGGAGGGGCACCCGCAGCAGCAAGACTGGAGCCGGTTTGGACAGGATCTCAAGGACTTTTGCAGGTGTGAGATGTGACCGCCTCACTGCCTCAACAATGCTGAGGACAATGACCGTCTCTGTGATGGGTGGCAGATGGGCGACTGCTTGCAGGAGCCTTGCAAGCTTCACTAGGTATTGACTATGATCTCCACTACCGTCGCGAAGGTGTGGCCGTTCTACTGCTTCGGCCGGCGTCGCCTCAGTCTCAGCGCCTGTCACAGATGCGTCTATGTCACCAACAATATCCTCGATGACAAGGTCGATATCATGTCTGCGGACGGTCACCGGAGAAAGCACCGGCAGCAACGCATCCTTCGAAACAGCCCGCAGCAAAGTGCGTCGGTCTGCAGTGGTAGCTCCGGTCAATGGCAAGGCTCTCGCTCCAGGCTCGTATACAGTAACTGGATAAACCCCGATGGTGCGCTGATGCGCGCGCAGGATATCGGCCGCGACTGCTGCCCGATATGCGACCCGCAGCGATCGGCGGTTGAGGCGGCCAAGCAAGTAGCGCTCGAGGCGATCACCGGTCATGACGCATCTCCTCTTCCAGGAGCGACTGCAGCTTTGAAAGCCGACGACGGTCAAGCTCGGCGAGACGCGGACTATCTGGCTGCCAGAAACGGTGGTGGCGATAAACCCGTGTAGGTCTGCTCCACATGTGCGACGCGCCGCGCCATCTATCAAATAGGCGCGCCGCCTCCATCACTGCCTCGTCGGTGGCCTGCTCCCGATCTACCCAAGCAAAAAGCAGTCGTGCAGTTGGATCGCCTTGGGCGACCAGATCGCAGAGGGCGTCGCGGACTGTGCTTGGTAGGGTGCTGAGCGAGCGCCCGCGCCGCCTCGCTATCCTGAGCACGAGTGCCGTGACGAGCGCGGCGGTGTCGTCGGATAGCGCTCTGTTGCTATCCTTAGCCGAGGGCGATTGGTGCAAGCTTGTGGGCGAGTTGGAGTAGCGAAGCCTCAGCGTGCCGTATTGGCGACGTAAGCGGTAAACCTGGAAATCAATGACAGGGTGAATCATAGCAAAAGCTCTTCCGTGGCCGGATTGCGTCCAGCAAATCTGATAAGATGAAAAGTGATGTGCGCCGCTTAGTGCGGTCGCAGTCCGGGCCCAAGGAGGCCGACCTGAATTGACGGCCGAGCTTTGGGAGGACGGCCGCGTCGCCTTGCGGGCACATCTATAATGCGCTGCTGCGAAGGGTGTGCTTGGGTGGCTGCCACTGCACCCTCCGAAGGTTGCGCTGACTTGGCTGCTGCCTCTGCGATCGCCGCTTGCCACTGCTTACGTAGGCCGCAGCGAAAGGCCTGCATGCTATCAATAGCCAGCTGGGCCGCACCCTCTATCTGCAGTAGGTCATCGAGGCGAGACAGAGGCCACACTCCATCAGACACATCAGTCGAAGTCTTTGATCCGTCGACTATGGCTGTGCCGACGGTCTCGACAGCCAGCCTTTGATGGTCGCGCCAGAGTACATCGGGCAACACCAATCCGGAGGCCGTCATTCGCTGCTGTAGTTCCAGCAGTTTGCTCCCACCGAGGTAACCAGATAGGCTCCGCTTCACGTCGATGATGACCGCGCAGCGGCCAGTGGCGTCAACGACGACTAAATCGGGATGGTACGTTCCTGCGGAGGGGTTGGAATGCGCCTCAAAGCTTATTCCTTCATAGAGCTTGCGACGATTGCGCTTGATGACCTCGACCGCAGCGGGAAGGACCGGTAGGCGGAGGTCGGTCAGTGTCACCCTCGAGGGATGCGTCCAGGCAAGGGCTATGATGACAGCTTCTAGCAGATGTCCTTCCTGGACAGCGATGGTTCGTCCCAAAGATGCCAGGCTCTCAGCATGACCTTCGACTGCGGATCGCGCTATCTCGGGTGTCATCGTTGCAGCAATGGCCTTCTCGATCAGCTTAGCAACAGCTTCGGGCGCTGTAGTCAAGGCGTGCGGAGGCGTGTCGGCGTATACCCCGAAATGAATATCTTGCATGGGAAATGTCCTGTTTGATCAGCTGCCAAGATCGGAAGTCGCTGCCGCGATGGGCGAGGATTTGGTGCGCTGAGGTTTTGTTCGATAAACAGGAGAGCGCTGACGAGACTTGCCCGCCACATAAGATTGGATATTAAACATGATAGCCCAAGGCCTTTCGGAAGAAGGTTGAGGGTTAGGCTTCCACTTGGTGTGTCCAGCACCGGTGGAAGCCGCTATTGCGGGGCGTACTCGCCACGCCGGGTACCTATAGCCCGACAAGTCTGATCAGGCAATTCCAAGACGACATTCTTCTCTAAACATGGTTAACCGATGGTTCGAGGATATGGCCGTTCTTCGCATATGTTTAATTGTTGTTTCGATCATTGGTAGAGTAAAATTGGCTGCTCTCCGATCATTCGTTCGAGTCGAGCGCCGTATCGTTCGGCGAGACTGCCAATGTCTGCGGTTTGACGTTTTTGAGAAAAAAATACGTAATAACAATATTTTGTAAAATTCTTTCTGGCCCGGCGTTGACGGCGGTCGAAATCCGCCGAAGCATGAATACATCTCCACTTCGGAAACCCCAAATGTCTCGCCATCCCCTTAATCTTTCACTGGATGCACGTGCGGCGCGTGATCCAAAGACGCTTCAGTTGATCCAGATGATCAACCAAGCCGCCATATCTCCCGCAATCGATCTCGATGATCTTGCCGATATTCCAGCTCTTGCGTTCAGCGATCGCTATGAGGCTTTGGCCATCATGCGGCACGCATGTCGGATCATAACAGACGGTTTGACATGCAGTTTCGTCCTCGTAACCCGCACGTCCCAAGTCTGCATGGCGCAATTTGATAGATGTCGCGGTGAGACCCGGGACGAGTGTGATGCCATATTGCGCCGCATGGCATCTGCCTACTCTGCCTACTGCAACGACAATGGCGCCGCGATTGAATCCCTTGACGTTCTAGTAATGCCTCTGGCGACGTATCAAGCGAATGATGGGCCGTCAGTAGATCGCTATGGCGTCTCAATCGGCACCTTTCAAGATCAGGACTTGAGAGCGCTGCATCAGGTCTAGGCGTTCATCAGCTTTCTGTCCGACCAAACAATCACTTCCATCCCCAAAACCATCGCAGGATCACGCGCTCACGCGGGTCTTAAGGAGTATTCGCATGTCTCAATATTTATCAATTGTCCAAGACGGCAAAATCATCACCACAACCTTGATCACTGATCACACGTATGACGCCGGTGAGCTCGTCGCCCGTTCTCTTAACAGCTTACATGGATTGATCGAGTTGCAGGAGGGTGTCCATGAACTCGTTCCGCTTAGCTCTTCGAGTGATCCGCTTTGTGCAGAGGAGTGGGTCACCCCTTTACGGGTAGTAGTCACGAGCAAGCCGCCAAAATCGCGGAAGTTCAAAGGCAAAAATCGCTTGATCCCAGACCACTGGGTCGCGGTTGTCGATCATCGTCAACTGTTCGCTTTCCATGCAGGCCCTCTAGGTGACGTGCTTTTGCGCACGCTCAAGAGAGGAGGCGACATATGCAAAGATGAAGCCGTACAAGCCCAATCCGCTGCGACCTTTTCCGGCTTGCGACAGCACTTAAATCTGACAACTGAGGATGTTGCGCAGCTATTGCGCATGCCCCCCGGATATACGTGGGCGTGCGACGGGGACCAGGTGAAGATCGTTCGGGTTTCCGGCGACATTGATGAGGCTGCGCCAGCCTCCACCCCCATCACCCTTCACTGAGATGCTCGCTTACCGTTTGCGTACAGCGAAACGAACGATCTCCACCTATATTCAAAAAGGAACTGAAATGAATTCAACCCATCCTTTTACAAATCTGACCCTCACCGATTTGATCAAGACGAAACTTGCTCAAGGTCTCGATCTGCAGCTCATGCCGACTCAGTCAGAACAACGTGTTGCCATCGTAAGCACCGAGCTTGCGAGATGGTACATTGTGGATCCAGATAGCCGTGAGGAGCATGAACAGTTACTCCGTCGACAGCGCCTAATCTTCGACGCGTTTGCGGAGAGCTGCCTCAAAGGTTTTCGACGCTACTTCTCGAAGGTTATGTCTACTAGAGCCATCGCGACAGTGGGTGAGCTCGTGGTAGGGCCGTCAGGAACCGAATTTGCTGGTGATATCACAATGATCGAGTACGGTGACGGTGCGCGCCGCTACATCCCTTTTCGGCACGCGTTTGGGATCACCCGCCGCCAATATGACTGGAGAATGGTATCGAGGAGGATTGGCGGTCAAGCTGGGTTCGGCGAACGCCCCCTAACATCGCTGATTGAGGATGCTTCTCCATTAGTGTCCGATCCGGACGAAAAATGGCGCATCAGCTGTTTCGATACCCAAGGTGGATGCTGGACTGGCACCTTCATGGCGAGTGCCTTCGAGAATGATTTTGATTGCTCGATGACTGCGCTTCCGGACAGAAACAACGAAGTCGGAGTGTTTGATCCCTTCCAGCCGGTCCGATGATGCGCCAATGGGGAGATATGGTGTCGGGTTTCGGTTTTATATAAAAATCGAAGCCCGATTGACCTTTGAATAAATTTCAGAGGTATTTTAGTAAAGTTCATCTAACAATCGTTATTTATTAATTATTGTTCGAATTTTATCCGAATATATTTCTGTGTTTCGATAAGGGTTACATATCAGACGCGTTGCCGAACGGCTCCGGGTTCTGCCGTCACCTTCTCGGCGACAGCACTATTCCTGTTTCCGGTCTCATCAAGAGCATTCTTGACGATACCGAAGAATGGCCACGGCAGGACGTTGCCGTGGAGGCTCACAGGAAGAGCTGCGGATCCTCTTGCTACCGCTGCCTCCAGCGGTACAACAATCGAAACTTCCACGGGTTGCTCGATTGGCGGCTGGGGCTAGCCTATCTCAGGGCGATTGCAGATCCTTCCTATCAAGCTGGGGTCGATGGCGACTTCGGTTGTTTCGAGGTTTCGGACTGGAAGGCATCGGCGGCCGATCTTGCGGAGCAGACGAAGACGTTCATCCCCGGCAACACGGTCGCCCATGCCAAGGACAGACCGGATATCCCCACGTTCTCTCTGGACGACAGCGGTAGCCGTTGGGGTGTCGTGGTCCATCCGCTGTGGGATGCAAGGAAGCTCTTCGACCGGATCGGACTGGATCGCTCACACATCGCGATCGACAGCTTCGAACTTGCCCGGCGACCGCTGCACGTCTTGCAGCGTGCTCGCGCCGCGGTGAGGTAACGCGCGGACGCCTTCTTGGCTTCGACCGTGGCGGCGATGCTCTCAACGATCGTCGCCACGTGCTCGTGCTCCCAGAATCTGAGCACCGTCCAACCAATTTCCGTCAGATGCGCCGTCGCACGCGCATCCCTTGCCCGGTTGCGAGCGATCTTCGATAGCCAGAAGTCTGTATTCTTTTTTACAGATGGCGGGTGAAGTTCGCACCCATGCCAGAAGCAACCATCGAGGAAGATCGCGATTTTCAAGCCCGGAAAGGCGAAGTCACATGAGGTCCGCTTCAAGCCCGGGATCTTGTGATGGATCCGATAGCGAAACCTGCGCGCATAGAGCTGCTATCGAACAGCCTGTGTTTCGGCGTGCAAAATTTGCACGCCGATATAGGGTCAAGTTTGCGTGCCGATTGACAACATGCCGTTATAGACCGAAGTATCAGGCTTCAGGTTCTCTGATTTGAGCCCAAGCAATGCATAAAAGCCCGGCGACCAGTGGAGTGCACCAGACCCGGTTTCAAAGGTCCAGTAGCCGACACCCAGCACACCTTCCAACCGCTTCAGACATTCCTCGGCGTCAAATGTCCGGCGTGTACTTCTCAGGTCGATCCCCGAACTCCCGTAACCTGACAGGAGGATAGGCCCCCCTTGTTGTTTGCCCACACCAGCCATAACACCCCTTCTCAGGCTCAATTTGAGTCATCTTGTCCTAGAACAACCCGCGCCACTGCTACGCAATCAAGGCATTGACCCGGCCACTTTCGAGACAGCCGGAAGCGAGCCACTGTGGAGCTGCGAATGAGGCATCATCAACTCGCGCCGTCTCCTGACTTCTGACGCATGCAAACAAGGTCGCCTTGTTCTGCGCCATTGCACAGACAGACTGCTTGAACCCATGATGACAGTTCGACCGTCACGAATGGGGCTTATGACCAGCCGGCGCTCAGAAGAACCATTTTCTGCCACGCGATCATCAGTCTTGAATGATGGAAAAAGCGAATGCGGCTTGCCTTCAGCGGACAACTTCCGGTAGCTTTGACTAACCGAGGACAGAGGACAGAAACTCACGTGTTCGCTCCTGCTTGGGGGCTCCGAAGATCTCTTCGGGTGCCCCATGTTCGCAGATACGCCCCTTGTCGAAAAAGCAGACGCGATCAGATACCTCGCGGGCAAATCGCATCTCATGGGTGACGAGAAGCATTGTCAGATCGTGCTCGTGTGCCAGGCTGCGAATGACCGAAAGCACCTCGCCGACAAGTTGCGGATCGAGCGCAGAGGTCGGTTCATCGAAGAGCAGGACCCGCGGCCGCATGGCGAGCGCGCGAGCGATTGCAACGCGCTGTTGCTGTCCGCCCGAAAGCTGTACCGGGTAGTGGTCTTTCTTGTCCGCCAACCCAACCATGTCGAGAAGCTCGATTGCACGTGCCTCCGCTTCCGCGCGCGACATGCCGAGTACACGGACTGGCGCTTCGACAACGTTGCGCAGGACCGTCATGTGGGGGAAGAGGTTGAAGCTCTGGAAGACCATGCCGACATGTTTTCGGATTTCGCGCAGATGCTTTTCGGAGGCCTGAAAACGGCCTTTGCCGCCGTCTTCATGGTATGACATGTCCGCAAGTGTCAGCTTGCCCTCCTGAAAGGGCTCCAGCGTCATCAGGATGCGCAAGACCGTTGATTTCCCGGAACCCGAGGGCCCAATCAGCGTGACCTTCTCACCCTGCGCCACGCTAAAATTGAACTGATCGAGAACGGTCAAAACACCGAAGCGCTTCGTGACATCGGAAAACTCTATAAGGGGTTTGTTGATGGCATTGGTCATCGCATGGGGATCCCTGATTTTGGGAGAGCTTTTTGCAGGCGATGGAGGCCCGCAGAACTAATCAGTGTGAGAAGAAGGAAGATCACGCCGACCAGCGTCAGCGGCACCAGATATTCAAACGTGCGTTCGCCGATCATGTTGGCAAGGCCCATCATCTCGAGAACGGTGACGACGGAAAGCACGGGTGTCTCCTTGATCATCGCAACCAGGTAGTTGCCCATTGCCGGGACGATACGCGGGATCGCCTGGGGAATGATGATGTCGCGGTATGTTTGCATGCCTGTGAGGTTCAATGCTGTCGCAGCTTCCCACTGGCCACGTTGTACCGCCTCTATGCCGCCGCGATAGACTTCCGAGGTGTAGGCCGCATATTGCAGTCCAAGCGCCAATGCGCCCGTGAGGAAGGCTGGGAGCACGATGCCGAACTCGGGCAGCACGTAATAGAGGAAGAAGAGTTGCACCAGCAGAGGTGTGTCTCGCAGGAACTCGACGACAACGGCCGTCGTCCAGGAGATCGCCTTGACCTGGCTACGGCGCATCAGGGCGAAAACCAGCCCGAGAGTCAGCGCTATCGCGAAGCCAGCCGCGGCCGCCTTCAACGTCACGGTCAGACCGATCAGAATGATTGGGAGGATCGAGATCGTATAGGTGAGCCAGGTCGTGGTGTCCCATTCGTAACCATACATCATGGATATTCGCTCCTCACGATTGGCCTGGACGCGGCAAGGCGTCGCCGCGTCGCACCAAGCGTTCGATGATCTTCATCGCCACCATCAACATCAATGACATCGCGAAATAGCAGACCAGTGTCACCGAATAGATGCTGGTGCTGTCGAGGGTGAGATTGCGGATCGACTGTGCCGAGAAGGTCAGGTCCGCGATCGAGATCAGCGAGACCAGTGAAGAGAGTTTGAGCGTTTCAATCGCCAGATTGCCGAAGGCGGGCATCATCTCGACGACTGCCTGGGGCAGCGATATCCGGAACAGTGTCTGCAGCCGGCTGAAATTCAGCGCGCGAGCGGCTTCAAGTTGCTGGGGAGACACCGAAGAGAGAGCGCCACGGACGATCTCCGCGCCATAGCCGCCAACATGGGCCGCGAGCACCAGGATCCCTGTCGTAATCGGGTCGAAACTGATGCCCACCAAGGGCAAGGCATAATAGAACCAGAAGAGCTGCACAAAGAGCGAGGTGCCACGAAACACTTCCGTGTAACAGAGCGCGATCGTCGACAGGATGGCGCCCCCCTCGGCCCGCAGGATGCCGAAGAAGAAGGCGAGCGCGGCTCCAACGGCGATCGCCGCCAGCGTGATCGTCATTGTGACGACCGCGCCTTTCCAGAGCATAGGCAGATAGGCTGTCCAGTCCATCCGGATCTCTCCCGGTTTCGAGATGAATGGCGCCCGGTGGGAACCGGGCGCCTTTGAACCGTTACTTGCCGGCGCACAGATCAGCCACGTTCTTTTCCGCGGCCGCGGCGATGCTCGCTTCGGAGACACCATACTTTGCGAGGATGGCCTTGTATTCGTCCGTCTTGCGGAACTCGACAAGAGCGGCGTTGAAGGCGTCGCGCAGTTCCTTGTCTTCCGGCCGGAATGCGAAGCCACCATAGTTGCGGACTGGCGCATCATTGACGATCGGGTCCTCGAAGGGCGCGACCTGCTCGACATTGGCCTGATCCTTGGCCAGTTCCGATACCGTCAGTTCTGTGGCAGCATAGGCATCCACGCGGCTCTCCACTGTGGGGATCGCATCGGCATTGGCGGGGATGAAGACGATCTGATCATCCTTGACCCCGACGGCGCGAAGGAAGTCGACATTGTTGGCGCCCGATACGACGGCCACCTTCAGCGACGGATCTTTGGCGATGTCGGCATAGGTCCTCAGGCCCTTGGGGTTGCCCTTCTTCACCAGAAGGCCCTCGCCATAGGAGGAGTTCGGTTCGGTGAAGGAAACCTGCTTGCAGCGCTCCGGCGAGATGTTCTGTTCGGCGGCAGCAAAGTCAAAACGGCCGGCCTTCAAGCCCGGGATGAGCGTGCCGAAGGGGGTGACCGTCCAGTTGACCTCTTCAATCCCGATGTTCTTCAAGACGGCGTTGGCGACATCGGGTCCAATACCGGCAGACGTGCCGTCGGGCTGCATGTAGGAGTAGGGCACTTCGTTGGCAGTCGCCGCACGGATGTAGCCCTGTTCCTTGACCTCTTCGAGGGTCAGCGCTCCGGCGGTTGTGATCGAAGTTATCAGGGCGATGGCGGAAAGCCCGGTGATCTTGGTGACATACATTTGAATTCTCCTCTGGTTCATTGTTTTTGCTTGTCCGTTCCGGATCTTGTGCCGGATTACCGGACAGGTTCTCCCGTAATCGTAGCGATTACGGAAAGGCAGTCGCCGGCCTTGATCAGGCCGGGCACGTGACGTGCCGCAAGCACGCCATCCATGGCGGCTCGATAGTCGATCGGTTGAAGGCCGGTCTTGCCCACGGGGTATACGCGGGCAATGGTTTCGCCAGCTATGACCTCTTCTCCGAGGTCACGCACAAAGGCGACGAGACCGTCATCCTCGGCAAAGGTGAAGCAGTCGCTCGACGGCATGTCCAACCACTGGGTCGGCTGAAGGTCTGGAGCGCCGGGCAGTATTCCCGCATGGCGCAGCAGGTTGAGACTGCCCTTGCGGGCGATCTGGATGGATGCTGCACTTGCCGTGCCGGCGCCACCCAGCTCGGTAGTCACAAAGACCTTGCCCATGTCTTCGACGGTGGTGTCGAGCATCCCGACGGCATCGATCTCAAGCATCTTCATCGAGTAAGGTGCGGCGAAGGCTGCAACGGCGTCGAAGCAACGCGCTTCCTGGGTCTTGTCGGACAGGTCGTGCGCTGCGGCATAGGGCAGGAAGTCAAGCGTCTTGCCGCCAGAATGGAAATCCAGCACGAAATCCGCAAGGGGTACCAGATAGCGGGTCACGTAGTCGGCGATCTTCTCCGTCACGGATCCGTCGGGACGACCCGGAAAGCTCCGGTTGAGATTTCCGCGATCGATCGGCGAGGTGCGTGTGCCCGCACGGAAAGCGGGGTAGTTGAGCGCCGGAACAATGATGATACGGCCGTTTACCTCGGCCACATCAAGCGTTTGCGCCAGTTCGAAGAGGGCGGCTGGTCCCTCGTATTCGTCGCCATGATTAGCTCCGGTGAGAAGGGCGGTCGGCCCTTCTCCATTGGCGATGACACAGACCGGGATCATCACCGAACCCCAGGCGCTATCGTCGCGGCTGTAGGGCAGGCGCAGATGACCGTGCTGTACGCCCTTAGCGTTGAAGTCCACGGACGGCGCAATGGGCGAAGGTCGAGGTAGGGCCGTCAACATGGTATCAGCCCTTCACAAACAACTGTCGCGGAACATTCGAAAGGCATTCGACACCGCTCTGGGTAATCGCGATGCTTTCCGTGATCTCCAGCCCCATATCCTCCAGCCACAGGCCGGTCATGAAATGGAAGGTCATGCCAGGCTTGAGTTCTGTGCGATCGCCGGGGCGCAGGCTCATCGTGCGCTCGCCCCAATCCGGCGGATAGGAAAGGCCGATGGGATAGCCGGTGCGGTTGTCCTTGATGATCCCGTATTTTTTCAGCACCGCGAAGAAGGCGTTGGCGATGTCTTCGCAGGTATTGCCGGGTCTGGCGGCTGCAAGCCCCGCCTCCATGCCTTCCAGCGTCGCTTTCTCGGCATCGAGAAACGCCTGTGTCGGCTTGCCCAGGAAGACTGTACGGGACAGTGGGCAATGGTAGCGTTTGTAGGCGCCGGCGATTTCGAAGAAGGTCCCTTCGCCCAGGCGCATGGGTTTGTCGTCCCACGTCAGATGGGGGGCTGATGCGTCGGCCCCGGACGGAAGGAGCGGAACGATGGCAGGGTAATCGCCGCCGAATTCGGAGGTTCCGCGGATGCCGGCATCGTAGATCTCGGCAACCAGGTCGCATTTGCGCATGCCGGGCTCGATGACGTCCACGATCCTCTTATGCATCAGCTCGACGATCTTGCCGGCCCTGCGCATGTATTCGAGCTCAGTTGGGCTCTTGATGGAGCGCTGCCAGTTGACGAGGCCGGCGGCATCCTTGAAGCGCGCATTCGGCAGGTGTTTTTGCAATGACGCGAAGGCTGCAGCCGAGAAATAGTAGTTGTCCATCTCGACGCCGACGTTAAGGCTTGACCAGTTGCGCTCCTCGATGATCTGCGAAAGCAAATCCATCGGATGACGCTCTGTCGACTGCACGTAGTGATCCGGATAGCCGATGATGTTTGCGTGATCGAGATAGGCGGTCCTCTTGGCGCCATTCGCGTCCTGTTTGCGGCCGTACCAGATCGGCTCGCCGCTCGGCGGAACGAGCACGCACTGGTGAACGTAAAAGGACCAGCCGTCATATCCTGTCAGCCAGTGCATGTTCGAAGGATCGGTGACGATCAGCAGCTCTATGCCTTGGGCCTCCATGGCATGGCGGGTTTTCGACAGGCGCTCGGCATACTCCTCGCGCGTAAAGTTAAGTGTCACGCTCACGCGGCATCTCCCTTGGTAATCTTGTTGTCGATTGTCTGTCCGCATCCGGCAGCCCTCGCCCGGCTGACTGCCAGATTGGCAATGGCAGTGTCCTGGACACCCGTACCGGTCAGGTCCGCGAAGGTGATCTCATCGATGCTTGTTCTGCCTTGCACCTGTCCAGCGATGACCGCACCGAGTTCATCGAAGTGCTGGTCTGCGCCGACCAGACCGGCCTCGATAGCGTGGTGCAACTCGCCGAGAACTCGCGTCTGGGAGATGCGGTCAGCGACGTAGCGTGCCTTGGCGAAGACGGCCGAATCGATTTCGTTCTTGTGTTCCGCATCGGATCCCATCGCCGTCAGATGTTGACCGGGTTGCAACCAGTCGGCCATCAGAACCGGTTTTTCTGCCGGTGTGGTCGTGACCACGATATCCGCGTTTCTCATGGCTTCTCGCGGCTCGGCCACGGCCGAGACCTCGATGCCATATTCCCCGGTCAGTTCAGCTGCCAGTTTGTGTGCCTTAGCGTGGTCCCGTGCCCAGATGCGTGCTGATTGCACCGGGCGAACCAGCATCAGGGCCCGAAGCTGCAGGCGTGCCTGCATGCCGGCACCGAAAATTGCGGCGACTGAAGAGCCGCTGCGCGTCAGGTGGCGCGCGGCAACCGCGCCTGCCGCCGCCGTTCGGACATCGGTGAGATAGCCGTTATCGAGCAGAAGCGCTTCCACCAATCCCGTCTTGGCACTGAAGAGGATCATCAGCCCATTCAGGCTCGGAAGCCCGAGTTTCGGATTGTCGAAGAAACCGGGGCTGACTTTGATCGCGAAACCATCAAAGCCTGGCACATAGGCCGTCTTGACGTCGACTTCGCCGCGGAATTCGGGGATGTCGAGCCGCAGAATCGGCGGCATGGCGACGTCTTTGGTGGCCAGTGCTGCAAATGCACGTTCGACACAATCAACAGCGGAAATGTCCAGTTGGACGATGGAGCGGAGATCGCGCTCCGTCAGGATGCTGATGCGGCTCATGCCTCGGCTCCCTCCAAAATTCTTTGGTGAAGTTTCGGATCGATGTTCGCGCCCGACACGATGATCGCGGCGGGACCTAATACTTCGACCTTTTTTGCCAGAATGGCTGCGATGCCGACCGCTCCAGCGCCTTCGGCGGTCAGGTCTTCCTGGTGCCAGGCATGGCGGATGCCTTCCGCAATTTCGCTTTCAGTCAGAAGAACGATGTCATCGAGCAGATGGCTGCAAAGGGCAAAGGTGACACGATTCTTGAGGCCAATCCCACCGCCCAGGGAGTCGGCGAGCGTTTGCTGTTCATCAACAGCCACTGGCCGCCCGGCTGCGATCGAGGCCTTCATGGCGGCGCCGCGCTCCATGGAAATGCCGATGACGCGTGCCTTGGGAGCCATGGCCTTGATCACGACGGCGATGCCGCCGGCCAGTCCGCCACCCGACAGGGGAACCAGCACGGTGGCCAGATCCGGGACTTGTTCCAGGAGTTCGAGGCCGACCGTGCCTTGGCCCGCAACCACGTCAATAGCGTCGAAAGGTGGGATGGAGGTCAGGCCTCTTTCCTCGACCAGGCGTTCGACCTCTTCCTGAGCCTCGTCCTGTGAGACGCCGACGATCCGGACCTCCGCGCCGAGGGCGCGGATGGCATCGACCTTGTTGGCGGGCACGAGCGAAGACATGCAGATGATTGCTGGCACGCCAAGCTCGCTTGCCGCATAGGCGACCGCACGCCCGTGATTGCCGGTGGACGCCGTCACGAGCCCCCGGCGGGACGCGTCGTCGAGCGAGAGGATGGCGTTCATGGCGCCGCGCAGCTTGAAAGCGCCGATAGGTTGACGGGTTTCGAGCTTCAGATGCACCGGTTGGCCGGTAAGGTCGGACAGGGATCGGGAGCGAACAAGAGGCGTGCGGATGACGCGACCCTTTATCCGCTCCGACGCCCGTCTGACGTCTCCCAGGGTGACTGGCAGGGTCACTGCCTGGGGCTCCGTCTCAGTCCGTGGGTGGAGGTTCGCGCTCTTCATGATTGTCATGTTGAGAGCGAAAGAAAATCATGTCAATTATTATATTGTAATGATTCAATGATTGCTGCAAGTCGTCTCAGCCTATCGATCCGATATCGTAGACCGGCGGCAATTGCTCGAACGTCTGGCGCACTGTGGTCAGGGCTTGGACAAGTGCGAATTCGTCCAGGCGTCCGCCCAGACAGATGCGAATTCCGCCCCCATGGCCTGGGCCCGCTATGAATGGCTCGGATGGAGTGACGGCGACTTTCTGATTGGCGAGCGCGCGGACGAGGCTCTCTTCGGTCCAGTGAGGAGGAACCCTCAGCCATGCACACAGAGAAAGCGGGTGGCTCGAGGAAATATGATCTTCGAGAACGTCCACCGCCAATTGCTGGCGCTTCCGTGCTTCCTCACGCTGGATGGCCACCAACTTGCGCGCCATCCCGTTCTCGACCCAGCGCGTGGCAATCTCACCTGCGAGATAGGTGCCGCTCCAACTCGTTACGCGCAGGATGGAGGCGGCCCTGATGGAATAGGAACGCGGCACGACCAGGTAGCCGACGCGAAGCCCGGTCAGCACAGCCTTTGTAAAGCTTGTGACATAAAAACCCAGATCGGGAAGCATATCGCAGATCGACGGCAAGTCGTCCGCGATCATTGGCCGGTACACTTCGTCTTCCACGACAAAGACTCCGTATTGCTCGGCGATTGCCGCGATCTCGCGTCGCCTTTGGGCACCCGCCACGTGACCTGTCGGATTATTCAGTGTCGGGATGAGGACCAGCGCACGTACGCCACCGCCGGCACATGCAGCGGCCAGGGCGTCAGGCAGGATCCCTTCTTCGTCCGTCGGCAAGCCCTTCAGGGTAAAGCCGAGCACGTTCGAGAGGCCGATGATGCCATGATCGGTCAAATTCTCGCACAGGATAACATCACCAGACCGAACGATGCAGCTGAGCGCAAGAAAGATGCCATGGGCAGCCCCGTTCGTAATGAGAATTCGCTCCGCGGAGGCGTCAACGTTCAGGGTTCGCAACCAGTCACGCGCCGTTTCCCGGTGGCGATCGAGGCCGGCAATCGGGCGGCAAGGCCGCATAAAGCTCGAATTGTTATCCTCAGAGAGCTCGCGAAGGATATCGCGGGATGCGCGCTCGTGTATGTCGAGATAGACGCCTCGTATGATGGAAAGGTCAAGCACCTCATTGGTGCTGTGATCGAGCATCATGCGGCCAGCTCGATCTGTCACGCGCGCCTTGACGAATGTGCCGCGCCCGATTTCGCCGCTGAGATATCCGAGGCGTTCTGCCTCTTTGTATGACAGGCTGACGGTCTGGACCGAGAGGCCAAGATCGCGTGCCAGGTCCCGATGCGTCGGCATCCGGTCCATGGGCTTGAGGATGCCCGAGTCGATATCGGCAATGATCCTTTCGGTCAGCGCCGCGTGCTTCGTCTCACCCTTTTGCTTGGCGAGTTGGGGGCGCCAAGCCACTGGTTTGGCAACGGGAAGGAGTTCACGGACAAAAGGATTGGATTGATGGCGCATGAAATTGTCTCGCTAGTGCGGCGTAAATTTCATGACATTATGCACGGAACACCTCAAAAAATGAAGCGATAAGCAATCCGAGGCGCAATCGCCTCGGATTATTTCGAACTTTGAGCCGCAACGGTCTCTCGCGCCGCAGGGACGACGGCTTCTGCCGCTGGTTGTCAGATCTTTTCGCCGGCCTGCACCAGCTCATCCATGACGGAGCGTATGGCAGATTCGGCGATGGCGACGATTTCGTCGATCTCTTCCTTCGTCGTCACAAGAGGAGGAGCGAAGCCCAGGATGTCGCCATGCGGCATGGCCCTTGCAATCAATCCACGGCTTCTGGCTGCCTTCGAAACTCGTGCGCCTACGGACAGCGACGGGGCAAACCGCGTCTTGTTTTCACGGTCGGCGACGAACTCGATCGCGCCCATCAGCCCGACGCCGCGAACCTCGCCGACGATGGGGAGTTGCGCGAATTTTTCCTTCAGTTGCGCCTGGAAATAGGCGCCGACCTTGCGTGCATTGCCCGGGAGGTCTTCCTTCTCGACGATGTCGAGGACCGCGTTTGCCGCTGCCGCACCGATCGGATGGCCTGAATAGGTATAGCCATGCGAGAAGGCACCGACGCGATCGGCGCCTTCTTCCATGACCTTGTAGACCTTCTCGCCGACGATTGCGCCGGAGAGGGGGAAGTAGGCCGATGTCAGGCCCTTGGCGACGGTGATGAGGTCCGGCTCGATGCCATAGTGCTCCGATCCGAACATTGAACCCGTTCGGCCAAAGCCGGTGATGACCTCGTCCGCAATCAGGAGGACGTCGTATTTCCTGAGTACCTTCTGGATTTCCTCCCAATAGCCCTGAGGCGGCGGCGTGATGCCCCCGGTTCCCAGCACAGGCTCGGCGATAAAGGCGCCGATCGTGTCGGGATCTTCGCGCAGAATGAGCGCCTCCAGTTCGGCCGCCCGACGCTCGGAGAATTCAAGCTCTGTTTCTCCGGCTTCGGCGCCCCAGTAGTGGTGGGGCGCGCCCGTATGGAGGATGCCTGCTCGTGGCAAGTCCATATGGTCGTGATAGAAGCTCATCCCGGTCATGGAGCCGGACACCACGCTGCAGCCATGATAGCCACGCTCTCTGGAGATGATCTTCTTCTTCTTCGGCTTGCCGCGAAGGTTGCTGTAGTACCAGACGAGCTTGGCCTGCGTCTCATTGGCGTCGGAACCCGACATGCCGTAGAAGACCTTGCTCATCTTGCCGGGCGCCATTTTGACCAGGCGATCGGACAGGATCGCAAGTTCATCTGTCGTATGCGCGGCATAGGAGTGGTAATAGGCGAGGCGATAGGCCTGGCGGGATATGGCTTCCGCAACCTCGGTCCGGCCATACCCAACATTGACGCAATAAAGCCCTGCAAAGCCGTCGATCAGTTGTTTGCCATGCGCATCCTGAATGCGGATGCCCTTGCCGGTCTCGACGATCGTCGGATCGCCCAGCTTGCCGCTGGCAAAATCATGCAACTGGGTGAAGGGGTGGAGGACAGAATTGCGGTCCATCTCGGCGATTTGATTGAGATTGGCATTCATGGTTCAGATCCTTTCAAGCAGCGAGCTTTCCAAAGCAGACATATTTCGCCTCGAGATATTCGAGCAGACCATGACGCGAGCCTTCGCGGCCAAGGCCGGATTGTTTCCAGCCGCCAAAGGGGATGGGCGCGCCTGTAAACTTCGGTGTGTTGACGGCGACCATTCCGTATTCGAGCCTTTCCGTCAGTCGCATCGCGCGGGCAAGATCGCGGGTGTAGACATAGGCGGCCAGACCCATTTCAGTGTCATTGGCCCGGCGGAGCACTTCGTTTTCGTCGTCGAAAGGCATGATCGCGGCGATCGGGCCGAAGGTCTCCTCTCTTGCGATCAGCATGTCGTCGGTGACGTCGGCCAATACAGTCGGCATGACGAAGCTGCCACCCAACGGGCTGTCCTGACCTCCACAGACAAGACGCGCGCCGGCAGACAAGGCCTGAGAGACATGCTTGCGGCATTTCTCCGCGACAGAGGCACGTGTCATCGGCCCGATGTCGACGCCGGTCTCAAGGCCGTGGCCGACCTTGAGTTCAGAGGTTGCCTTGGCAAAGGCATCCACGAAACGACTGTAGATGCCACGTTGGACATAGATCCGGTTTGCCGCCAGGCAATCCTGTCCCGACGTCGCGAACTTGGCTCCGATGCACCCCTTCACCGCCTCGCTGAGATCCGTGTCGTCAAAGAGGATGAAGGGGGCATGGCCACCGAGTTCGAGCGAAGCCTTCTTGATCGTTGCGGCCGACTGGGTGAGCAGGATGCGTCCGACCTCCGTCGAGCCGGTAAACGAGAAAGCCCTGACCTCGGTGTGTTCGAGCAATCGGCTTGAGAGAGGGGCGGCTTCGCCCGTTAGGACCTGGAAGACCCCGGCAGGAATACCGGCCTGCTGGGCTAGTTTTGCGAGCGCCAGTGCCGAAAGCGGTGTCTCAGGCGCGGGTTTGACGATCATTGTGCAACCGGCGGCGAGTGCTGCACCGGCCTTGCGGGTGATCATGGCGGCAGGAAAATTCCATGGCGTGATGGCAACGGTCACCCCTACCGGCTGCATATGCACCGAAATCCGGCCGCCAGGAAGATGACTGGGGAGAGTTTCACCATAGGCGCGTTCGCCTTCGGCGGCGAACCAGTCGAGAAAGTTTGCGGCATAGGAAATCTCGCCCTGCGACTCGGCGAGAGGTTTGCCCTGTTCCGCAGTCATGATGACTGAGAGGTCTTGCGCGTTGTCACGCATCAACTTTGCCCAAGCGCGCAGAATGCCGCCGCGTTCAACCGGCAACATGTCACGCCAGACCAAAAACGCCCGGCTAGCCGCCTGAACGGCATGATCGACATCCTCCCATGAACAGGCCGCGACATCACCGAGATGTTCTTCTGTGGCCGGATCTCTGACAGGCAATGTTCTGGTCCGCTCGACCCAGGCGCCATCCAGAAACGCGCGGCGCTCGAGCAACTCGGGCTGTCGCAATGATTTCAATGCCGTGCTGGCAATGCCTTTCATGTGCCTCTCCTTTACCGAAGTGCTGTAGCCTAACCTCGCCCCTTGATCGCTTGACTGCGTAGTCGGTCAGCTCTACGCAGGATAGCGACTTAGTTTTTGTATCCTACGCAGGATTTATGCATGACCACGCTGGATCGAGCCGACAGAGCGCTCTTGGATGCCGTTCAAAAGAACAATCGTTTAACCTCGGAAGAGCTGGCGGGCATCGTCAACCTCTCACCCACGGCTTGCCAACGGCGCCTGAAGCGGTTGCGGCAAGAGGGTGTGATTGAAGCAGATGTAGCGATCGTGTCTCCGAAGGCTGTCGGGCGTGGAATCACTATGATTGTTCTGGTCTCTCTGGAGCGAGAACGTGCAGACATAGTGGATCGGTTCAAGGCAGCAATCCGGGCGACAAAGGAGGTAATGATCGGTTTTTACGTTACCGGCGACGCCGACTTCATCCTCGTGATCACGGCCAAGGACATGGAGGACTACGAAACGTTCACACGCCGGTTCTTCTACGAAAACCACGATATCAAGGGCTTCAAGACCATGGTGGTCATGGACAGGGTGAAGGCAGGCTTTGCGTTCCCGATCGAGGCCTGATGGTTTGGCGCAGACCAGTTGAAAGGCTGAAGCGGCATCGCGAGACTGGTTCGGTGGATCCAAGTCCGACCACTTGCCAGGCTTATTTTTGGCTCCTGCCCGGTCCGGGATCGATCTCTTGAGCCTGACCAATGGTTGGCCAAATGGCATGTCGCAAATCGCCCCGACACGATGCGAAGTGGACTATGTGCTTAAAACAGGATGGCACAAAGTTCAGCATCATTGCCTCCGGATCCGGCCTCCACGGGCGCTTCGGTGCCTGTCAGGGACATGGTAAACCAGTCATGGACCTGTCGCTCCCGATGCATCGTATATCTGGTACGCAAGCGGTTGAGAACGCCAGCTTGGTCGGCGTCAGGAGATTGCGTAAGGACGCCGGAGCGTAAAAAACTGTCAATCGGCGCAGAAAGTTGACCCCATATCGGCGTCCAATGTTTGCACGCCGAAACACAGCGGATCGATGGACGCGTGCTGTCAGAGCGTCTCAGCCCCTTAAGTTAGCTGGCCCTCCTAAGTCCATCTTGGGCGCCAGGGTCGCTGCAGGTGACGGGCTGGTCCTGGAACGCTGAAGAGGGCTACAAGGATCGAGCAGCCGTTCAACAGCCCCAGTGGAAGATCAGAATGTGGCTGGCTGTGAGGTTGGTTCGCCGTGATCACTCACTTGGGCCCGCCTCGGGAAGCTGATCCCTCGGCTAATGGCAGTTGTGTCGCCGAGATCTTGGTCGCGGCTCGCTCACCGGTGGGGAGGGAAAAACCCGTTTGAGAGTTTAGGCGCCCCCTACCCAGCGTTCATCAGATGCGTTCCAGAGTGACATCAAGCCGTTATGGAACTCTCGCGGGTATTGAAACGCGCCTTTTGGCTGTCGTCATGCTGCCGTCTCACGGGCTGCCCAGTTTGCTCCGCGACGATAGATCTCGCGCATTTGCGGCACCTCGAATTCTTTCGCCACATGACCGAGCGACGAATAGAAGACCCGTCCCTTGCCGTATTGTCTTTTCCACACGACAGGCATCACAACACCGTCGATCCACCAGGCATGTTCACCGGTGAAGCGTGTGGTCGCAAGGACCTCGTTCGAGGGATCGACATGCATGTAATACTGTTCCGAGGTATAGGGGAAATCCTCGATCCCCTGCATCAGGGGATCATCGGGCCGTGTGATGTTGACCGTGTAGTCGATGATGTTACCGGGATGCGCGACCCATTGCCCACCGATGATGAACTGATATTCGACGCATTCTCGAAAGGCATCGCCCGTGCCTCCGTGATAGCCGGCAATACCCACACCGTTTTCGACCGCTGCGGCAAGGTTTTTTGCCTCCTCCTTCTCGATCTTCGACATGGTCATGATCGGCACGATCAAGGAGAGATCATGGATCGACGGGTCCGCAAAGGCTTCTGTCGTATGTTCCAGATAGACCTTGAACCCATCCTCCTGCAGCAGGTCGCGGATGATGTGGGCGCATTCTTCGGGCTCATGGCCGCTCCAGCCGCCCCAGACAATAAGTGCTTCTCGCATGTCGCAGTCCTTCCAGTGTTCAGCGCGCCAGGTGGTCGTCGATAATCGATTGAGACAGGGGCGCGGGGCGCTCGACCGTGGTCGACATCTCGATCGTCGTTCCGGTGTCGCTCGCTCGCTGGAACGCCTCCATGACTTCGAGAACATGGAGTGCCAGATCGCCATTGGCCCGGTGCGGTCGGTCCGAGCGTATGGCATGCGCCATATCGGCCACCCCGATCGAACGGTGGTTTCCATCTGCATAGGGGGCAGACATCTCCTGTTGCTCGAAGACACCGCCTTTTTTCAGAAGTTCGACCTGCCCGCCAAAGTGGTTGGGATCCGGGACGATCAACGTGCCTTCGGTTCCATAGACCTCAAGAGGCACATGGCGATGAGCGGCGACGTCAAAACTCATGCCGATCTGCACGATCGCGCCGGAGCGAAATGCCATGGCGCCCGCGACATGCGTGGGAATATGCACCGGGATGGTCTGCCCGTTGCGGGGCTCACTTGTGATCAGCCTTTCCGAACGTGGGGCAAAGGCGAAGCCGGAGACCTTGGCGACCGGACCGAGCAGATTGACGAGATCCGTGATGTAGTAGGGCCCCATGTCGAGCATCGGGCCGCCGCCGATCTCATAGTAGAAGTCCGGGTTGGGGTGCCAGCGCTCGTGACCCGGACACATGAATGTGGCCGTGCCGCCGACGGGCAGACCCAGAACGCCGGAATCGACGATGGCCCTTGCGGTCTGGTGCGATCCACCGAGAAAGGTGTCGGGTGCTGCACCAATACGCAGGCCGCGCGACTTTGCCGCCTCATAGAGCGATTTGCCTTCTGCGAAATTGATGCCGAGCGGCTTTTCCGAATAGGTGTGCTTGCCGGCTTCCAGGGCCTGCATGGCGACTGCGACATGCGCTTTCGGCACTGTCAGGTTAACGATGATCTCGATTTCGGGGTCGCTGAGCAGCTCTGCGATGCTGCGTGCTTTAAGGCCAAATTCAGAGGCCCGCTGCGCTGCAAGCTCTTCGTTCAGGTCGGCGAGGCCGCGTATGTCGAGGATCGGAAAGCCGGCCATCGCCTTCAGATAAGCTGACGAGATATTGCCGCATCCGATGATGCCGATACCAACCTTGTGCATGGATCCTCCCAGAATTCCGTTCAGGCTTGTGTTCTTGGTGCCGGTGCCGGGCCAGTGGTGCCCCAGGGCGATTCATAGAGTTCGCAGAGCGCCACGACCGCGGCACCCTGGGCCCACATCTCTTCGGCCGAGGCATCGAAAACGAGCTCGGCGATCTCCCGGATGGAGGAGGGAATGGCGGTACGATAGGCATCGGCAAGCGCATGCAGGAAGATCTCTCCCAGGGAGAGGCTGGAGCCGACAATGATGACCCGGGGAGGTCCAAACAGTGTCACGATGTTGGCAACCGCAATACCGACCGCTTCACCGGCGCGCGTGGCCGCCATGATCATGCTGTTGTCTTCCCCGGCAATCAACGCCTGGGCCATCGTCATGCCCTGCCCGAGGCGCACCGCGTCGGCAAACCGGGTCTCCTGCATATTGGGCCCCAGGATCGCGTTTTCTCCGGCAACAGCTGCAAGACGGACCGTTTCTGAAAGGCCATTGCCCATCATCAGATCGCCGAGGTTGTGGCTAAGGCCGCCAGCACCTCGGAACAGCTGTCCCCTGTGTAGGACGCCCAGACCCAGCGTTTGCTCCAGCGACACCAGAACCATGTCGTCAAGATCACGCCCCTTGCCGAACCAGTGATGGGCAAGGGTGATGGCGTGGGAATCGCTTTCGACGATCGTCGCCACGTGCAGCCGATTGGTCATTTCTGCGGCGAAATCCACGTCGGGTTCAGTGAGGATCGGGCTCGACCGCACCAGGCCGCTGCGGTGCTCCACCACGCCTGGAAAGCCGATACAGACCGACGCGATGTCGTCGAGAGCCAATCCTGCATCGACGACGCAGCGTCGGATCCCATCCTCGATGAGGTCGGCGATCACGGCAATCGGCTGTCGGTTGACCCTGATCGGCAGTGACAGCTGGGAAATGACTTCTCCGCAGAAATTGGTGACGACGAACACCATGTGGTGTGCTGCGATCTTCGCACCGACGACGCGAACCGCATCGGGATTGAGCTCCAGCATGACCCGCGGTCGTCCACGTGCTGCTGCATTGCGGATGTCCCCCTCGTGACGCGTCAGGATCAGACCATCATCCAGGAGAGAGCCTGTAATTGCCGATACGGTCGTGGTCGATAGCTGCGACCTCTCGCTGATTTCCACGCGAGAAATCGGGCCGTGGCGCCTGATCGTATCCAGCACGGTGAAGCGATTGATGGCGCGCATCAATTCCGGGTCTGCGGTCTTCATGGATGATGCGGCACTCGCGATAATTAAATTTGCTCTCCGGAAAAATAACCGGCAAAGGCCGGCCTATGTCAATCCATTTCGGCTAAAAAATCATCATTATTTGAGTTGACAGGATGAAAGCTTGGTCTGATTTTGTACGCGTTGAGGAATAAATGCGCAGCCTGGGAGGAGAAAAGGATGTTGCATCTTCGGAGGAGGGCGCCCGCTGGCGCCTCAAGACTGTTGGCATTTGCCACAGCAACAGCATTGGCGCTGACGGCAAGCATGAGTGGCGCGTCGGCGCAAACGGTGGTCAAATGGCTGCATCTCGAGACCGTGCCGGAAAACCTGAAGATCTGGGAGGATATCGCAGCCGACTATGAGGCCCAGCATCCGGACGTCGACATACAGCTGCAGTTCCTGGAGAATGAAGCCTTCAAGGCCAAGCTCCCGACTTTGCTGCAATCGGATGCAGCACCTGACTTTTTCTACTCCTGGGGCGGTGGCGTGCTTCGCCAGCAGGCAGAAACGGGCGCATTGATGGACCTTACCGAGGCGATCAATGCTGATGGTGGCGCCTGGGCCAAAAGCTACAAGCCGGCAGCGCTGAACGGCCTGACCTATGATGACAAGACCTGGGCGGTCCCCTATCGCATGGGAACGATTGCCTTCTTCTACAACAAGGCGCTGTTCGAAAAAGCCGGTCTCCAGGCCGACACCATCAAGACCTGGGATGATTTCCTCGGGGCCGTGAAGACGCTGAAAGATGCGGGCATTACTCCGATCGCCGGCGGTGGCGGCGACAAGTGGCCGCTGCATTTCTACTGGAGCTATCTGGTCATGCGCAATGGGGGCCAGGAGGTCTTCGATCGCGCGAAGAACAATGAGGGCGATGGTTTCCTCGATCCAGCGATCATCAAGGCAGGCGAGCAATTGGCCGAACTCGGCAAGCTTGAGCCGTTCCAGGATGGCTATCTCGGCGCGACCTGGCCGCAAACGCTTGGCACATTTGCTGATGGCCGGGCGGCAATCCTGCTCGGGTTTGAGCATACCGAGGCCAACCAGCGCAAGAATGCCGGCGACGGCAAGGGGCTGGAGGCTTCCAATATCGGCCGCTTCCCATTCCCGATTGTCGAAGGCGGCGTCGGCAAAGTCACCGATACGCTGGGTGGCTTGAACGGCTGGGCTGTGACCAAGAATGCCTCGCCGGCTGCCCTCGACTTTCTTCGCTTCTTCACCAGCCCTGAGCAGGAACGTCGAATGGCGGCAGCCGGTGTGATCATCCCGGCGGCGGCCGAAGCTGAAGATGCTCTCAAAGACGATCTGATGCGCCAGGCGGCAGATCAGCTGGCAGCGTCCACATGGCACCAGAACTTCTTCGACCAGGACCTTGGTCCGTCAGTCGGCCGTGTGGTCAATGACGTGTCGGTTGAAATTCTCGCAGGTCAGCTTTCTTCGGAAGAAGGCGCGCAGATGATCCAGGATGCCCGCGAACTCGACTAGCGCCAACACGAATGTCGCCGGGCAAAACCGCTCGGCGACATTCATGCAGATTGCTTGCTGGGAGGAGGCGAGGCATGACAGACACGACTGCCGGGGCGGCGGCCATCGCGCCTGCACCGAGAGCAAAGACCCGTTACAAGAGTCCGACGGCAAGGGGACGTCTTCCTGTCCTGATCCTGTTTCTGCCGCCAGCTCTGCTGCTCTTCACGATGTTCGTGATCCTGCCGATGGGCGAGGCCGCATGGTACAGTCTTTATCGCTGGAACGGCTACGGTGTCCCGACCGAATTCGTTGGTACGCGTAACTTTACGGTCCTGTTCAACAATGCCGCGTTCTCGCAGGCGCTGATCAACAATGGCCTGATTATCATCGTTTCGCTGCTCTTGCAGATCCCGCTCGCCATATGGTTGGCGATGATGCTGGCACACAAGATTCCGGGCGTGGTCGCGTTTCGCCTGATCTTTTTTCTCCCTTACGTGCTTGCCGATGTGGCGGCAGGCCTGATCTGGCGTTTCGTCTATGACGGAGACTATGGTCTGTTTGCGGCCATCGCCGGTTTCCTCGGCGTGGCGACACCTTATGTCCTGGCCGATCGCGATCTTGCCATTTACGCAGTGCTCGGTGTGGTCGTGTGGAAATACTTCGGCTTCCACATGATGCTGTTCATTGCTGGTCTCCAGTCCGTCGACAAGAGCGTGCTGGAGGCGGCCGAAATCGACGGTGCAACCGGCTGGCAGAAATTCCGCTACGTCACCTTGCCGCTGCTGTCATCCACGGTTCGGCTTTCTGTCTTTTTCGCGATCATTGGATCGCTTCAGCTCTTCGATCTCGTCATGCCGCTCACCGGCGGCGGTCCTTCGAACTCCACCCAGACAATGGTCACCTTCCTTTATACCTACGGGGTGACGCGAATGCAGGTTGGGCTTGGCAGCGCAGTCGGCGTGGTCTTGTTCGTCATCTGCGTGACGCTGGCCTTCGGCTACAAACGGATCTTCATGCGCCATGACTGACACAACGACATCCGGCCCACCGGCCACCGTGGCAACCCGCCTTTATCTCTATGTTTCGCTGACGCTTGTGGCGGCACTTGTCCTCGTCCCTCTGGTGACGACGGCTCTCGGTGGCTTCAAGTCGCTCGGCGATCTGCGTGTCAATCCGTTCGGGCTGCCGTCCGAATGGGTCTGGTCCAACTACGGCGATATCCTGTTTGGTGAGCGCTATTGGCGCCAGATGGCCAATTCGCTTTTGATTTCCTGCGTCAGCGTCTTTCTGACGGTGGTGGTGTCGGCCATGGCGGCCTTCACCTTTGCCCATGTGCGGTTCTTCGGCTCTGGCTATCTGACCAACTACTTTCTGATCGGGCTGATGTTTCCGGTGGCAACGGCCATTCTGCCGCTGTTCATCCGCATTCGCGACCTCGGACTTCTCGATTCCTATTGGGGCGTGATCCTGCCGCAGGTCGCCTTCGGTCTCGGCATGAGCATCCTGCTGTTCCGCAACTATTTCCGCAATCTGCCGGACGAATTGTTCCAGGCGGCCTTTGTCGATGGCTGCGGCTATATCCGCTTCTTCTGGTATGTGTCGCTGCCGCTCTCACGGCCGATCATCGCAACTGTCAGCATCGTCAGCTTCGTCAACAGCTGGAACAGCTACATCCTGCCGCTGATCATGCTGAATACCGAGAAGAAGTATCCCTGGCCGCTCGGCATCATGGTCTATCGCGGCGAATTCGGGACGGAATGGCAGCTGGTGCTGGCGTTCATCACCTTGACCATCCTGCCCACGGTTATCGTCTTCTTCCTTGCCCAAAAGCACATCATCGCAGGTCTGACGGCCGGCGCCGTCAAGTCCTGAATACGGAGAGCAAAATGGCATCTGTCGAACTCAGCCACGTCCGCAAGACCTATGGCGCGCTCGAGGTCATCCACGGGGTCTCGCTCTCAATTGCAGAGGGAGAGTTTATCGCCCTGGTCGGGCCGTCCGGCTGCGGCAAGTCCACCCTGCTGAGGATGATTGCCGGATTGGAGGACATCTCCGACGGCGAGGTCTTGATCGGCGGAAATGTCGTCAATTCGCTGACACCGCGTGAGCGCAACATCGCGATGGTCTTCCAGTCCTACGCCTTGTATCCGCACATGACAGTGGCTGAAAACATGGGCTTCAATCTCAAGCTCTCCGGAGTTGCCAAGCCAGAGATCAAGAAGCTGGTGGGCGAGGCTGCGCGCATGCTGGCACTGGACGATCTGCTCGACCGCAAGCCGAGCCAGCTCTCGGGTGGTCAGCGCCAGCGGGTCGCCATGGGACGCGCTATCGTGCGCAATCCTGCCGTCTTTCTGTTTGATGAGCCGCTATCAAATCTCGATGCCAAGCTGCGCGTGCAGATGCGCACTGAAATCAAGACGCTCCACCAGAAGGTGGGAACGACGTCGGTCTATGTGACCCACGACCAGATTGAAGCGATGACGCTCGCCGATCGCATCGTCGTGCTGAATGCCGGGCGGGTCGAGCAGGTCGGCACGCCGCTCGAGCTCTATCGCAATCCCGCCAATCTGTTCGTCGCAGGCTTCATCGGTTCTCCAGCCATGAACTTCCTTGATGCGACTGTCGAGGGCAATGGCGGGCTGCCAGCTGCCCGGCTCTCGGACGGCACCAGCATCCGCATCGCCGCCGGCCGTCGCGTCGAACCTGGCAAAAGAGTGCGGCTTGGCATTCGCCCCGAGCATATTCTCGTCGACACTTCAGGCGGCAGCCTGATGCGGGGAAAGACCATTGTGGTGGAACCGACCGGCGCCCAGACCCATGTGGTGTTCAGCCTGTCCGGCGAACCGATCACGGCCGTCGTCGATGGCGGTTACCCGGCCCGTCATGGAATGACCTTCGAGGGCGGCGTGCCGGCCGAGCAGGTCCATGTGTTCGACAGGGAAACCGGGATGGTTCTCTAGGAAAAGGGAGGGCTGATGGTCATAGCCATCTGCCTTGCCTGCCTCGCATCGTCCCATTCTGGATAAGATCATGAAAATTTCCGCAATCAAGCCGTATATTGCCCGTGTTGGCGTTAGAAACCAGCTCGTCGTCAAGGTCGAAACAGACAGCGGCATCTACGGATGGGGCGAGTCCGGGCTGTCCTATCGGGAAAAGGCGGTGGCTGGCGCCATCGATCATTATGCGCAGTTCCTGCTTGGCAAGGACCCGATGCGCTGCGGCGCACTCTGGCAGGAAATGTATCGAAGCCAGTATTTCGAAGGCGGCCGGGTTCTGACCGCTGCGATCGCAGCCCTCGATATCGCGCTTCACGACATCAAGGGAAAGGCGCTTGGTGTGCCTGTCTATCAGTTGCTCGGCGGCAAACAGCGCGACCTCGTTCCTGCCTTTGCAACGACATCGGCCGAGCCAGGGGAGGCGATGGTCGAGCAGACGGTCATGCTCAAGGATGCGGGGTGGAACTGCGTGCGCTTCATTGCCACTGGTCAGGAGAATGACACGCATTTCGAGCCGCGCGAATCCATTGCCGTCACGGCTCAGTGGGTGACGCGCGCACGCCACGAGGTCGGACACGCCATGACGCTTGGTGTGGAATATCACCATAGGCTCAGCGTCGCGGAAGCCGCATCCTTTTGTCAGAAGATGCCACAGGGCACGATTGATTTCATCGAAGAGGCAATCCGTGACGAAACGCCGTCGGCCTATGAAGCCTTGCGCAAGATGACGGACATTCCCTTTGCCATAGGCGAGGAGTTCTCGTCGAAATGGCAGTTTATGCCCTATATCGAGCGCGACATCCTGCAGTTCAGCCGGATCGACATCTGCAATGTCGGCGGCTTTACCGAAGCCATGAAGGTCGCGGGATGGTGCGAGGCCCATTATATCGACCTGATGCCGCACAATCCGCTCGGGCCCATCTGTACAGCCGCTTCCGTTCATCTGGCCGCGGCAGTGGCAAACTTTGCCTGGCTCGAGTGCCGGCAGAGCCCGGCCGAACAGCATTGGGGCTTCGACAACACGACCTTGTTTCCGGGGCAAGTCCAGATGGACGGCGCCTTTTACGTCGTGCCTGACGCGCCGGGGCTCGGTGTCGACGTTGACGAGGCAGAACTGGCCAAGATGCCGTTCGAATACTCCGAGCCCCCGCATCTGCGGCGTACGGATGGCTCCTTCACAAATTGGTAGCGCCTTCTGCCCGCGTGAAAACAGGAGGCTCGACCCGCCGGGTTCCTATGTGCATCATGCTGAATTCGTCGGCCTTGCGAGGTCCGGTTCTATGCTTCGGTTCGGCCTTCAGATGCGGAAACGATCCTCCCTGAAGGCAAGAGCAGAGGCCAACTGCAGGTATGCCTGTCGAGTAAGGGGTGAACTCGTTCGCGATGACGGAGGCGACACGAAAAAGCCAATTCTGGGCGCCTGTTAGGATTCTCACAGCCAGGAGAACCTTAATGATATTGCCCCACCACCGCGTCCCGATGACTGTCGCCTGTGTCGCATTGACCCTATCCTCATGCAGCGTGGACGGCAGCGTCACCGCTCCGGCACCAGGATCATGCAATGCTGAAGCCGCTCAAGGGCTGGTGGGCAAGCCCAGGCCGACAGACGAGGCCGCAATTCAGCGCACCGGCGCCAGGTCGGTTCGTCAGATTGAGCCCGGCGACATGGTGACACAAGACTTCCGCGAGGATCGGGTGACGATCGAGACAGATCCCGCATCCGGATTGGTTATCCGAGCAAACTGCGGTTAACAGCGGCTTTGCTGGCCTCAAAAGAAAAGGGCCAGCGGAAGCCGCGGCCCTTGAGGTGTGAAGGTCAAAGCCTCCAGAGGGGAACAGCTGACATTCATAACCCCTAAATTAGACCCCGGTTTCACATAGCAGAGGATCCACCGTCGAGAATATACCCCTTTGTGGGAATATCCGGCCTAAACTCCGCAGCGATTACGGAAACAATCCGAACAGTGTCCGCAAACGATTGTACCGGCGGAGGAGGCGGCCTCTCCCGCCGGTACAAGTTTTTATGGTGGTCTGTCGATCATAGCGAACAAGAGTTGCCCCTTGTGAGGCAGATCCTATGTAAGCCGAGTTTGTGGCAGTCAGCCTGGTCCCAGCAATACAGGTTCTAGCTACGCGGCACCAACACCCGGTTCACCACATGGATCACGCCGTTAGATTGCTCGACGTCGGCAATGGTTACCATCCCAGCGCCGCCGGACTGATCGAACAGGTAGACGCGTTTTCCACGCAAGACGGCAGTCAGCGGTGCGCCACTGACCGTTTGCATGTTGTAGCGCCCGCCATTTGCTTTGGCCCTGCTCGCGAGGTCCTGAGCGGAGAGCTTTCCTGCTACCACATGCGAAGTTAGGATCTTGACGAGCAACTGCTTGTTCTCAGGCTTCAACAGCGTCTCCACCGTTCCCTTAGGCAGACGGTCAAATGACGCGTTTACAGGCGCAAACACCGTGAACGGTCCAGCAGATTGAAGGGTCTCAACCAGGCCAGCGGCTTTGACAGCGGCGACAAGGGTCGTATGGTCTTTTGAATTGACAGCGTTTTCAACGATATTCTTGGTCTCGAACATCGGTGCGCCGCCGACCATAGGATTTTCTGCCTGAGAGGCGGTGGCGAAAGCCAACAGGCCTGCTGCGGCAAGGACGGTGAAACGGATTGCAGATTTCATGGTGTCTCCTCCAGTGAGATGTTTTCTCTTTACCTCTCACTGGACGGAACTCAGCTGAATAAAGTTTCACACTCACGCTCTGAACTGGAACCCTGAGGTTTCCAAGGTTCCAGCACATGTTCCGTAAGTTCACGCCCTTCGCCGTTGCTGCTGCGACCACGCGGAGCTGTCATGGTGCGTCAAGGTGAACTTGAAGCCCTGTAACAATACCTGAAGCCCGTTGCTTTCATTGGCGAGCGTTGCACCTGCTGCACTCATTTCCTCCACCATGGCGGCATTTTGTTGGGTCGCCTGATCGAGGTGGTTCACAGCTACATTAACCTGCGAGAGACCAACGGACTGCTCCTGTGCGGCGATTGCAATTGCATCGACATGTGTCGCCGCCTCCTGGACGAGAGCATCGATCTCGGCAAGACCAGATCCAGTCTGGGACACGAGTTCAACACCCTGGCGTACCGCAGCTTCCGAGTTTCCGATCAGGGATGAGATCTCTTTGGCGGCTTGCGCAGATCGCTGGGCAAGTTCGCGGACTTCCTGTGCCACCACTGCAAAGCCTTTGCCGGCTTCGCCGGCGCGTGCCGCTTCAACGCCAGCATTCAGCGCCAGAAGGTTTGTTTGGAATGCGATTTGATCGATAACCCCAATAATCTGGCTAATCTGGCTCGATGCCTTCTCTATTTCGTCCATGGCTGCGACGGCGTTGCGAACGACTTCTCCGGAGTGGAGAGCCCGCTCGCGGGCGCTCCTCGTCACGCTGCGGGCCAGATCTGATCGCCGTGAGGTTGCGGTGACATTGGCCGTGATCTGTTCGAGAGCAGCGGCTGTTTCCTCAAGCGAGGCAGCCTGCTGTTCCGTGCGCTTCGACAGATCGTCCGATGCGCCGGATACTTCTGTCGCACCGCCATTGACGGCTGCGACCGACTGGCCGACGCTGGAAAGCGCCTGGCGCAACTGTGAGACGGATTGGTTGAAGTCATGCCGCAGTGCTTCGAATTGCGGTGCGAAGGCTTCCTCGATCTCGCAGATGAGATCGCCGGCGGCAAGCCTCCTCAGCGCCGATGCAAGAGTGCTCGTGGCTCTGGTCAGGCGAGCCTCGGCCTCGGCCTCAGCCGCTTCCTGCATCTGGATCCGTTCACGCTCGAGGCGTTGACGTGTGTGCTCCGCCTCCTGCTCGAGTTCCCGGTTGCGGATGGCCGCCAGGCGAAACACTTCGACCGCTTTGACCATGTCTCCGACTTCGTCCTTCCGGTCGGCGTCTGTATCTGGCGCCTCCAGATGGCCGTCCGCCAGTCGGCGCATCGAGCGAACCAGAGCCTTCAGAGGCTTGGCTATGGTGCCTGCCAGGAAGGTTGATAAAGACATGACGATTGCTGCGCCAAGAACGCTAAGCGCAAGCACAGTTGAGAGCCGCTTCAGCGCAGCCTCTGCAACGGTTCGGGCGTCTTCTCCGATGCGGCCGAGGCTCGTGCTCTCAAGCGACCTCATCGCTTCAATGCGTTGAGACGCGGCGGCAAACCAGGACTTTGCGTCGAGGGATGCGGTCGAGGAGCCCGATGGTGCTCCCAGCAGGGTTGAGCGTGTCGCCTCGATTTCGGGGACGGAAGGGACAGCAAGAGATGCGGAATAAGCGCTCTGCAAGCCCTTGGCCTGGAGTGAGAGGAAATTGCCGATGAGTGCGTCTTGTGCACCCGCCATTCCGGCAAATGAAACCATCAGGTCAGGGTTCAGCGCGCCAGAGATAATGAGCGTATTGCCGGTCGCCCGCTCCTGGCCGGCGATTTCTTTCGCCTGCATGAGGAGGTTGTAGGCAATCAAATCGGCGGCAATCCGTGAACCGGTGCCTTGCATGGATAGCTCGAAAGCCAGGTCAGTGAGGTTGCCGATCAGGTCCGTGTACAGATCGAACGATTGTTTTGCCGTAACCTTGAGACTGTCGATCGCGCGCCGTGTGACTGGCAGGCTGTCGACGGCCTCCTTGATCGGGGTCAGGCGGTTCACGAGCTCTTCGTCGCGAAGATAAGCGAGATCACCAGTGAGTGCTGGAAGCGCCACCAGGGCTTCGTCTGCGGATGTTCGAGCTTTGAGCAACGGAGCTTGATCAATGCTGCCCTTGGCGCCTAGATAGCCGGCGCTCTGCCCTCGTTCTACCTGAAGGGAATGGACGATCTGGCCAATCGTGGCAATTTTTTCGCTCAGCCTGACAATCGACGTCATCTGCCGATAAGAGGACCAGGAGTTCCAGATTTCCAGAGATGCTAGTGAAAGTGCTGCAATCAAAGGGAGCATGATTGCAAGCCAGAGACGGTTGCTGATCTTGAAGTCGACGATACGCATGCCGGGGCACCTTAAGCTGTAGCTTCATGCAGACATATCGTAACATCATGATACGATGTGATTTTTAGCGATGATTGAAGTGAATTTCTAAAAGGAATCCTAACGACCTACGTCCAATTTGACGAAAGCCAAGACGAGTAAAAATAAACCTGAGCGTGCTTTGGCAGGAACCGGCATCCCCCTCAGTAGTTGTTGGCAACGGGCCTCTTGGGTGAAGTTTGTCGGGACAAGTGGGACTGCAGCTAGTATCGGTTGCTCCGCCGGAGCCACGACTTGCCCCTGAGAAAGCTTCCTATGGAATCCCGCCCCAAGATCATAACGCTTTGCGGTTCAAGCCGCTTTCCCGATGCCTTTCATCTGGCAAACCTTCATTTTTCCTTGCAAGGATGCATTGTCATCAGCTTGGGCGCGTTCGGCCATGCCGATCAGCCTGGGGGATCTCGATTCTTGCTGTCAGACGGGGACGAGACGACACGAGAAAAGCAGGCGATCGATCAACTGCACCTTCGAAAGATCGATCTCGCCGATGAGATATTTGTCATTAATGTTGGTGGGTATGTTGGCTCCAGCACGCAGCGGGAGATCGCCTATGCGCGCTCCCTGAACAAGCCGGTCAAATGGATGTTCGAGACGGAAGAAAGCGCGCTCATATCTCAGTGAGGACTGCCCACTGAACTCTCCGCATGGAGTGGTTGGGTGAGACACCATGGTGGTACACATGGGGCTGTCACACCCCTCCTTGCTCCGCCTCGCTCGTATTGAGAGAATTTACCCGCTCGAGGTATCGCGCCACATCGTCAACGTTCCGCTGTGGCTTGTGAAAGAGGTAGCCCTGCCCAAAATCGCAGCCATAGCCAGCAAGTGCACGATGCTGTTCGTCGGTCTCAACGCCCTCGGCCACTGTCTGGATACCAAGTGACTTGGCAAGCAAAACAAGAGTTCGCGCTACGGCATCCCCACCACTGGATGTTGCAACGTCGCCGACAAAGCGCTTATCGATCTTGATCTTGTCAATATTGAAACGTGTCAAATGGGTCAGGGAAGCATAGCCTGTACCGAAATCGTCCAGTGCGATAGAGATGCCTTGGCCTCTTAGTGCCTCAAGATTGGTCCTGATTGCGTCGTGCCCTCTCTCTATCATGACTCCCTCGGTGACCTCAATCTCGAGGAGGTTGGGAGGCACCTGCACTTCGGCAAGCGCTGAGGTCACGATTTCTGGCAATCGCGGGTCTCGCAACAATCGCGCACCCATGTTCACCGCCACGGTCCCCGCAGATAAGCCATGTGCGTGAAGCCTGCTGATCGCCAGGAGGCTCTTTCTCAAGATTTGCAGGTCGACCTCTGAACCCATCTGCAAGTCGTCCGCGACTGCGACAAACTCAGATGGCGGTATAGTCTCTCCATCTAAATCCCACCGCGCCAGAGCTTCAAAACCGATGTGCCTCGCAGTCGCCAAATCGACTTGCGCTTGTAGTGCAACATCCAGTTGATCGTTGCGCAGGGCCTCACGCAGCCGTTCGCCGATGTAGCTGCGACGTGAGACGGCTTCCCTGTGAGCCTGATTGAATACTGTGACGCGATCGCGGCCAGCCCTTTTAGCTTCATACATGGCGATGTCGGCATTTCTCAGAAGCTCAAAAACCTTTTTGCCGTCAGAAGGGTAGTTGACAACCCCTATGGACATTTGCGGTTTAATCATTTTGCCCGCAACCTCCACCGGCGCTGTCACAGTTGTGACGAGCCTCTCGACAACTTGGCGTGCGAGATTGGGATTGGCAAGACCCGGGAAAAGCAGAGCAAACTCGTCTCCTCCCAGTCGAGCGACTTTATCGAGTGGGCGAACGCCTTTCTGGAGTCGACGAGATATCTCTTGCAGGAATTGATCTCCGCTATCGTGCCCCAGCGTATCGTTGAGGTCCTTGAAATGATCGAGGTCCACAACCGCGATAGCACCAATTCCATCTTCAGGTCGGCGCCCCTCAACCGCATTCTGCAGCTGGCGCATAAAGGATCTGCGGTTGAGAAGGCCAGTGAGCGGGTCTCGGTCTGCAAGAAGGCGGACCTTCTCCTCGGCTTTCTTCATGGCCGTGATATCGGTTCGAACGCCGACTGTGATGCCCGAAGGCGATTTTCGCTCTCGCACCTGGAGCCAGCGTCCATCATCCAGGTGCTGTATCATGACGTCGCGGTTAGGATTGCGATGGCGCTTCAACCTTGCCTTGAGCCACGCCTCGTGGCTGGCGGGCGTATTGCCGGCATCCCTGTATTGCCCAGCGGCAAGGCCAAAGCGCAATATGTCTTCGAATCGTTCTCCGATCCTGATGGCGGGCTCAGAGGTCGCATAGTAGTCGCGATATGCCCCGTTACAGAGTAGTAAGCGGTCGTCTTGGTCGTAAGCGGCAATTGCGTCCGGTATAGTCTCGATGATGGTGGTCATCATTTCTCGGGCTGCGGCTGCTTCGCGCCGTGCGTCTTCTTCTACCGTGATATCGGTAAAGCTGACGAGGACCTGTTTCTCTCCAGATTCTACCGTAAAAACTTGCGCATCGGCGCGTAGCCAGCGGGTGTGACCTTCTCCTAGTCTTATGCCGACAACCTGCCCACGAACATTGGCTCCAGAAAGAGCTCGCAACGCCGGCGTTTCGTCTACTGGAAGCGCGACCCCGTTCTGATCAATCAAGGCCCACGTTGGATCAGCCGCGCTGCGTCCTAGCACCTGCTCCACGGTCAGACCAAGGATGCGGGCAGCCTCAACGTTGCTTTCTACGGGGAGTCCCTGTTCGTCATAGATGACTATTCCCGCAGTGGCGTTCTCGAAAATTGCCAGTCTCCGATTGTTCTGCGCGCGCAGTTGGTTCTGGAGCTTTGTCTGTTGAAGGAGCGCCGTAGCAATCTGGGCCAAGCTTGCGAGTTTCTCGGCTTCGATGTCTGAAAATGATCGTGCGACGCGGTCGATGATGCAGAGGGTGCCGATGTTGATGCCGGGTGCCAACGAGATAGGCGCGCCGGCGTAGAACTTGATGTGGGGATCTCCCGTGACCAAGGGGTTTGAGCAAAACCGGGTGTCGCTGGCAGTGTCGGAGACTACGAAAACCCCATCTTGCTGTATGGCATGAGCACAGAACGAAACTTCCCTCGAAGTTTCATTGACCGAGAGGCCACAGTTCGACTTGAACCATTGATGGTCCTCTTCAACGAGAGAAATCAGAGCCACGGGTACGCCGAACACCTCTTTGGCAGTACGGCAGACAGCGTCGAGAGAGGCGTCGATCTGCGTCTTGGACAGGGAGAGCGATTTCAGTGCCGCGAGACGCGCCGCTTCCGTAGGCGCGCTTGGAAAGGATTGCATGCTGGTTCCCATTTTAGGCTAAGCGCCCCTCGTAGAAGCGGTCCGTGCAGGAGTTAATGCTGTCGAGCAACACGCGCCTATGTCACCCATCTAGTCTCGAAAAGAGACCTGTGCTGACACTCTCTCCGAGACAGGGGTTCCGCATCTCAGCGCCGGTGATGCGTCGCGATTGAGTACCTTAAGGAAAACTGATTAAGCAATATCAAAAGAATAAGCCCGCCATGTAAGGGTGGCTAAGGCACGAGAACTTTGGCTGAAGCAGGCAGTTCTCTCAGATCTTGCAATGAGCGGCAATTTGTCCAATGACCGACGACACCTGTGTACCACGAAGGCGCCTACTGATCGTCATGATGGCTAGTGCCGACCCTGGTCGAAGGGATATGGATTGACCCCGTGGTTCAGCGGGGCGTGGTAGACCGAGATCGTCCACTGGCCTCCCTGCAAAGCGCTCCAAGGCTCGACACTTGGTCGCCGTCCGTCAGATTGCAAACTTTTGTTGTTGAAGGCGCGGGCAGCTGCGCATCGCCGGGGATGAAGGCTGCAGACCGTTTTGAGCCGGTGGCTTGGGGACCCCGCCCGCATTAGCAACTTTGCAGATTAATCAAGCAATGGGAAGATATAGGTGCCTCGCGCGTTGGTATGGAGCTCAAGAGGCCCATCTCCAAGGATTTAGAGCAACGCGCCCACGTGGACCCTCAGTGATGGTTCGGCCGGCAGTCGGTCACATTGTCGCAAATACGGCCCATCAACGGGTTAGCCACTCGTGGCGTCGTAGGGTCCCCAGGTTCTTTCATGCCACACAAGATAACCGGCGACTCGGCGAACAACCTCAATATCTTAGCCCCCTCGGGTAGCGGGTGGCAGGTTCTGATCCTTTCAAGAGCGATTAACCCGCTTGCTTCCCGTCGCGTGCTAGACCCGCCAGGAAGTCATGAAAAGGATCCGCTTCTTGAAGCTATTGCCGCTTACTCTAGAACGACAGGATCGCTGCGTTTACCCGATCGCGCCAACCGCGTGCGGCGATCAGTTCAGGTGGAAATAGTCCGGCTATCGCAAAGAAGGGTTCGGAGGGGTCGGTAGCGTCCATGCTTGCTGCGGCCGCAAGGACCTCGCTGCGGCGGGGATCGCCGCAATCGCCTCGCTTTTTCACCGACGCCATCCAGACCCCCGCCGCATAGGCGGTCGCTGCCGCTGTCTCACCTTTCGCCAGCATGTCGACGGTGGGCGTCAAAAGCCGCTGCGGCAGCTTTTGCGTCGTATCGAGCGCGATCTGGATGTTGCGATGGTCTATGGTCGGATTAGAAAAGCGCGCCAGAAGATCGTCAATATAGGCGGCAAGGTCGATGCCGGACACCGGATCGAGCGTCGAGACAACCTCCTCCATATGCATCCGCGCCCTTGCCGCCAGATGCGGTACGGCCATCACGTCGCGAATATAGTCGAGGTTTCCAAGGATCCCGAGATGGGCAAGCAGTGTATGCGTGCCGTTGAGCAGCCGCAGCTTCATCTTCTCATAGGGCTCGACATTGCCTGTGAAGATGGCGCCACCGGCCTCCCAGGCGGGCCGACCGGAAACAAAGTCATCCTCGATGACCCATTGCAAAAATGGCTCCGTATCGATTGCCAGTGCGTCCTGGGCTCCGAGCAGTATCTCGGCACGAAGCCGGGTGGTGTCGGTCGCGGCGGGCACGATCCGGTCGACCATGGAGCAGGGAAAGCGACCCTTGTCGGCGATCCAATCGGCCAGCGCGGGATCGCGCAACTGGGCCATCTCAAGAACCAGGCGGCGCACGACTTTGCCGTTGGATGGTAGATTGTCGCAACAAAGGACCGTGAAGGGGGCAAGCCCCGCAGCACGACGCTGGGCAAGGCCCTCAACGAGGAAGCCCAGCACACCGACGGGCGCGTCTGGCCTCTCGAGGTCCGCAGCAACGGCTTGATGAGCATGATCCAACCCGCCCGTTGCCGGATCGAGGCCATAGGCTTTTTCCGACACTGTGATCGTCACGATGCGGATCGCCGGATCGGCCAGGGCCGAGAGCACACGGGCACGATCGGACGCGGCACATATCCAGTCGACGGTCGCGCCGATGAGCTCGGATTGATCCCCCGACTCGCTCCGTGTCGTGATGGAATAGAGACCATCCTGAGCGGCAAGCGCTTCGACCGGCTCCGGCGAACGCAGGTTCACGGCAATGATGCCCCAGGGTCCGAATTCGGCTTCCAGAGCACGCTGCGTGAACACCGCCTGATGCGCCCTGTGGAACGCGCCGATCCCGATATGCACGATGCCGGGTTTCAGTTTCGTCCGGTCAAACTGCGGTTGACGAACCGTAGCCGGAAGACCTGTCGTGCTGGAGAGCCTTTGCAATATCAGCCTCCCAGTCCGTATTGGGCATGCGACAGCGCGCGCTCGATCCCGCGAAGCTCTGCCAGGCCCTTGAGCCTGCCGATGGCTGGATAGCCCGGCTGTGCACCACGTGTCAGGTCATCGAGGATTTCCTGGCCGTGGTCGGGACGCATCGGAATTTGATGATCTTCACGCCCCTCCTTGCGCCGTCTTGCCTCCTCCGTCAGGAGGGCCGCGATGACGGCCACCATGTCGGTCCCGCCTTCCAGATGCTCGTCCTCGAAGAAGGAACAGGGGACCGTGTCGGTGTCACGGGTCACGTTGCGGAGATGGACGAAATGGATGCGGTCGGCAAAGCGCTTGGCAAGAAAAGGCAGATCATTGTCAGGGCGCGCACCGAGTGATCCGGTGCAGAGGGTTACGCCGTTGGCGCGGATATCAACGGCATCCAGCATGTGCGCATAGTCTGCCTCTGTCGACAATATGCGCGGCAGGCCGAGCAGCGACCAGGGCGGATCGTCGCCGTGTGCGCAGATATTGATGCCGACCTGCTGGGCCACCGGCGCGACTTCGCTCAGGAAATCGACGAGGTTTTGCTGCAGCCGTTCGCGGTTGATGCCTTGATAGGAGCGGAGCTTTTCGAGCAACTGCTCGAGCGTGTAGCCATCGGCAGAGCCCGGCAGGCCGGCACCAATGTTCTTGCCGAGGGCCGTGATCTTCGCATCCTCCATGCCGGAGAAACGCCGTGCTGCCTCGTCGGTCAGCCAGTCCGGATAGTCTGCGGCAGCCTCGGGTCGCTTCAGGATATGGATGTCGAAGGCTACGAAATCGACGAGATCAAAGCGCATGGCTTTGGCGCCGTGACCCGTTTCCCACCGCAGATCGGTCCGCGTCCAGTCGAGGATCGGCATAAAGTTATAGCAGACCGTTCGGATCCCCGAAGCCGACAGGCGTCTGAGCGTTTCCTGCCAGTTGGCAATGTGGCGCTTCCAGTCGCCGGTCTGCGTCTTGATGTCCTCGGACACCGGAATGCTCTCGACCACATCCCAGACCAGGCCGCCGGCGCGGATTGCGTCATGCCGTTTGGCAATCTCGTCTTCTGGCCAGACCTCGCCGGTTGCGATGTGGTGCAGTGCCGACACGATGCCCTCGGCGCCCGCCTGGGCTGCATCTCTCACACTGACTTTGTCGATGGGGCCGAACCAGCGCCAGGTATGTCTCATCTCTCGTCCTTTAGGCTTTCATGCGTCTGTGGAAATGTGATCTGCACCTTGCAGGCCTTGGAGCGGTCACCGGCCTGTTCAAAGGCCTCCACCACCGCATCGAGTGGGAAGCTGTGTGAGATGATCGGACGCACATCGATCTGGCGCGTCGAGATCAAGGCGACGGCCTCAGAGAATTCCTCATCGAACCGCTGCGAGCCGCGCCAAACGATTTCCTTGCCGACCAGTGCGTTGAGGGGAATTGTTATGTCGCCGGTCACGCCGACCTGGACCAGTATGCCCCGTGGCTTGATGGCAGCAAAGGCGGAGCGCAGGGCAGGTCCAGCCGCCGAGCAGTCGAATACCACGTCGAAATGGCCCTTGTGCTCCGTGAATGGCAGAAGTCCGTCCGGCTCGCTTTTCACATTGATGGCTTGCGTGGCACCCATAGCGTGCGCCCGCGATAAGGCGGAATCAGTCAGATCGGTGACCACGATCTGGCCGGCACCTGCATGTCGGGCGGCAGCCACGGTCAGGAGACCAATCGGCCCTGCGCCTGTGACAAGAACGGCCTTGTCCTTGAGGTCGCCGGCCTGAGCAATTGCATGGAGGCAGACCGCCAGCGGCTCTGCGCAGGCCGCTTCTCCCGGTGTGACGTCGCCGCCGACGGGATGGCATTGAATGGCGGGCACAACCAAGTGTTCGCGAAACATGCCGTCTTCGTGCGGCAGACGCATGGCCGAGCCCATGAAGCGCATGTCCAGGCAGTGAATGGGTTGCCCGATCCGGCAATACTGGCACTGGCCGCAGGGTTGGGACGGATTGACCGCCACCAGTTGCCCGAGTTCAAGGCCCGAAACACCGTCGCCTATTTCCTCCACAAAGCCAGAGGCTTCGTGACCGGCGATGATGGGTTCACGGACGCGGACCGGGCCAAAGCCGCCATCCTGGTAGTAATGCAAGTCCGAACCGCAGATGCCACCTGCTGCCATCGCAAGTCGAACCTCGCCGGCGCCACATGACGGATAATCGAGATGCTCAACGCGCAGGTCGCGTTCGGCATGAAGGCGGGCAACGCGGGTTTGCATCGCAAAGAGACCTTTTGTTCAAGACGGAGACCGGCCCGCCGAAGCGGACCAGCCGATCAACGGATGAGACCGAGTTGTGTCGGCAGCCACATGGTGATGGCTGGGATGAAGGTGATGAGACCAAGCGCCAGGAAGAGCGGGATCATCCAGGGCAGGATGGCCAAGGTCGTCTTTTCCACCGACAGTTTGGAGATGCGTGAAAGCACGAACAGCACCATGCCGACGGGTGGGGTCAGAAGCCCGATCATCAGGTTGAGGGTGATGACGACGCCCAGATGCACCGGATCGATGCCATAGCGGGCTGCAACCGGCATCAGGATCGGCACAAGGATGCTGATGGCAGCAATCGTATCGAGGAAGGCCCCGACGACCAGCAGCAGGATGTTGACGATGATCAGGAAGGTCCACCAGTTGTCGGTGAGCCCGAACATGAAGTCCGAGAACAGCTGTGCTGCCTGGCTCACCGTCAACAACCAGGCGAAGATCGACGCGGCGGTGACGATGAACAGTACCGAGGCCGTGGTCTCGATCGTGTCGAACGATGCCTTCGCCAGCGTCCTCACCGTCATCGTCCGGTAGCGGACGAGCCCGAGGAACAGCGACCAGAGAACGGCAGCCACGGCCGCTTCCGTCGGCGTGAACCAGCCCATCGTCATGCCGCCGATCAGGAGAACTGGTGTCATCAACGCCATGACCGCGGAAAAGTCGAAATACCAGTCGAGCGCCACGAGAACCGCAAGTCCGATCAGCACCGCGATATTGACCGACATTCCCGCCAGGATCATCAGGTATATGGCGACAGGGAAGGCGAGGACGATCACCACTTCCAGCGAGGCAGCCAGCAATTGCTTCAGTTCGAATGGCGTATCAGAGCCCCAGCCCTTGCGCTTGGCGAAGATGTAAACCGTCAGCATCATCAGGACTGTCATGACGACCCCCGGAATGATGCCGGCCATGAACAGCGCCCCGATCGAGGCATTGGCCATCATGCCGTAAATGACGAAGGGCAGAGATGGCGGGAAGATGGGACCGAGCGTTGCCGAGGCCGCGGTGACGCCAACAGCAGCCTCCACCGGATAGCCATGATCCTTCATGGCCTTGATTTCGATGGTGCCAATGCCGGCGGCATCGGCAAGCGCCGTTCCGGACATGCCGGAAAAAACCACCGAGCCGATGATGTTGACCTGCGCCAAGCCACCCTTCATCCAGCCGACAAGCGACAGTGCAAATTTGTAGATGCGGCCCGTCACGCCTGCAATGTTCATGAGATTGCCGGCCAGGATGAAGAACGGCACCGCAATCAGTGGGAAGCTCTCGACACCGGCGATCATGCGTTGGGCCGCGATGATATCAGGAGCTACGCCATAGATTACGAGATAGGCGAGCGACGCGACGGCCATGGAGACCGCGACCGGTGTGCCAAGGATCAAGAGAAGCAGAAAGGAACCGATGAGAAGCAGCATGGTCAGATCCCCCCTGCGTGAATGTCTTCCTGCGCCCTCTGGCGCGCGGTTTTCGCCCCCGTCAGATCCTTGACGAGGTTATGGACAGAGCGGGCAAACATGAGCGCAAAGGCTGCAAAGACGGTGTAGAAGACGATGCCGCGCGGCAGGTCCACGGTGACCATGCGCTCCTCGCCGACGATCTCCAGATAGCGCCACATCAGCCAGGTCATGTAGGCGAAGAAGGCGATGCCGATGGCATCGACGACCGTTTCGAGCACCCTGACCGCCCGCGTCGGCAGAAAGCGGTAGAGCAGGTCCACCTGGATATGCCGCATGGTGCGCACGCACATGGCGGACCCCATGAAGACGACCACGACGAGGCAGTTGGCGGCGATTTCCTCGGTCCAGGAAAAGCTGTTGTTCAGGACGTAGCGGGTAAAGAACTGCAGAAACACGGCGAGGCCCATGCCCCAGAACACGGCCAGCGTCACCCAATCCTCGATGGCATGATGGGATAGATCGACCGGTGCCGCCTCCTCCTCGAAGGCATGTGCCATCTCTTCCACACTGATCGGCGCGTGCGGGTGCTCCGTCATGGGTCGCTCCAATTCTCGATGATGTCTGAAGGAGTCCCGGCGCCTGACTGGCGCCGGGATGGCGCCATTACTGGATGGCGCGGATGGCTTCCCAATCAGCCTTGTCGTAGCCGAAGTCCTCGAACTTCGCCTTGGCGAGGACATTCTCTTCGAAGTCAGCCTTGTCGACTTCGGTGACTGTGATGCCCTTTGCCTTGAACTCGTCGACCAGCGCCTTTTCACGGGCTTCGATAGTCTTCGTCGTGCGGGCCGCTGCTTCCAGCATCACCTCGGTGAAGATCGCCTTGTCTTCATCCGACAGACTTGCCCAACGGGTCTTGGAGACGACCGTGTTCAGGTGGTCAACGATGTGGCCGGTGAGCACAATGTTTTTCTGGACTTCGTAGAACTTCTTGGCCTCGATCGTCGTCAGCGGATTTTCCTGGGCTTCAACCGTGCCGTTCTGCAGGGCGAGGTAGACTTCCGCAAAGGCAATCGGCGTTGTGTTGGCGCCGCAGGCCCGTGGCATCGCCAGATAGGCCGGCACATCCGGCACGCGGATCTTCAAGCCCTCCATATCGGCGCATTTGCCGATCGGGCGGTTTGATGTCGTATGCCGCGTTCCGTAGTAGCTGACAGCGACGATATGGTTGCCGGTCTTCTCTTCATAGCCGGCTGTCAACTTCTTGAAGACGTCGCTTTTCGTGTAGGCCAGGAGATGGCTCGGGTCGCGGAAGATATAGGGATAATAGGTGACGCCGATCGGATTGTGGTCGCGTGCGGCAAAGCTCGAACCTGAGATGATGATGTCGACGGTGCCGAGCTTGAGACCCTGGTTGATGTCGGCTTCCTTGCCGAGCTGCGAAGCCGGGAAGACCTCGATCTTGTAGCGGCCATTGGTTCGTTTGCCGATCTCTTCTGCCGCCCAGACGGAATCCGTGTGGAAGGGCTCCGAAGTCTCGTAGACATGGGCCCATTTCAGAATGGTCTCGGCATGAGCCGAGACAGTGGACGCGACAATTACCGCTGCTGCTCCAAGAAGCGTTTTAAGTGTCAGTTTCATGTTTTCCTCCCATTGAAACAGAACTCTTTGGAAACCGTGGGCGCGAGGCCCGGACGGTCAGTCTTCTCTGGTCGGCTCCTCCTCAAAGCTTTCCGAGAATCTCTTTTGCGCCAGCGTCAGATGACGCCGCATGGCTTCCCGGGCACCGTTTGGGTCCCCGGCTGCGATGGCGTTGCGAATAATGCGGTGCTCTTCGAGCGCCAGTTTCCAGGTATGCGGCCCTTCGAAATAGCTGGCCAGCTTCTTGAAATACGGCGACATGCGCGAATCGTAGATCAGACCGGTGAAGTGCTTGAGCGCCGAGTTTCCGATGATGTCGGCAATCGCCGTGTGGAAATCGCGGTCGCAGGCCAGCGCCACCGCGCCATCCTCCAGTCCGCCCTCCATGCGCTCCAGAATGGCGTCGATACGCTTGAGACCCTCTGCCGTCGCAAGCCTTGCGGCTTCTTCGGCGATGCCGCTTTCGATCAGGCAGCGCGCCTGCAGGATTTCCAGCGGTCCTTCGCTGTCATCATGGTCGATCGCCTCCTGGGTCGGCCGGGGCCGGCTGCTGATATAGACACCAGAGCCCATGCGGATTTGAATGTGTCCTTCGACCTCGAGCACGATAAGCGCTTCGCGGACAGTCGGTCTTGAGACCGAAAAGCGGTCTGCGAGCTCGCGCTCGGGCGGAAGCCGCGAGCCGGGCTTCAATTCACCCGTTTCGATGAGCGCACGGATCTGCTCCGCGACCTGGCGGTAAAGCCGGCGCGGCTCCAAAGCGACGAACATGGAATTCCCTCGAGCGTATCACTCCCCTGACACGCAGGCGGTCAGATTGTCTGACCAATTTCTAGTATGAGTTTTTAATCGATCCTGTCAAGCGGGTTTGCAACAGAGCCGAGTGTGGTGGCTCGCGGGATGGTGATCAGTTGCACTTGACAAAGGGCTGCGCTCGAACCGGTGCCGGGCAGGTGGGCATGACTGGAGAAGCAGTGGGACTGGCGCTCGCCACGACATCATTCTCCAGATATGATTTGTTATCATACTGTTGCATCCTTCTGGAAATGCGATCATATTTCGATCAAGAAGATAACAACATGGAGCCTGATGGTGCTTGTCATCATAGCCGATGATCTGACCGGAGCATTGGACACTGCTGCCCCCTTTGCCGCGCGCGGGCTGCATACAGAAGTCGCCTTGACACCGAATGCGGTGCCATCGGGGCTTTCGCATAGGCCAGCTGTTCTGTCGATAAATCTGGCCTCTCGGGAGCGGCCTTCGGAAGATGCGCTCCAAGCCATGCGTCAGGTGATGGAAGCACTGCCGCCCGATGTCACGCTGTTCAAAAAGGTCGACTCGCGCCTCAAGGGGCATATCGCAGTCGAGCTTGATGCCATCCCATTCAAGCGCGCACTTGTCGCGCCCGCTATTCCTGCCTTTGGACGCGTCGTCCGCGACGGACATGTGCAGGGTTTTGGAGTGCCGACGCCCATCTCCGTGGCAAACGCCTTGGGTCACCATGCATCGCGATGCAGCGTCGTCGATTCAGCGACAGATCAGGACATGCGTGATGCACTGGCAGGTGCCCAAGCGGAGGGCATCGATCTCTTCATCGGCGCACGCGGGCTTGCCGAGGCATTGGCCGTCGAGATGACCGGCCAACCGATGTCCGAGCTGGTTGAGCCTCCCATCGGGCCCGCGCTCTTTGTCATCGGGTCGCATGATCGCATCACCGTGGAGCAGGTCGATCGGTTGCGCGAGATGGATGCTGTGAACCACCATCCGGCACCTAATGGCTTGCTGGAGATTGTCGCCCAGCCGCAGACGTTCCCACTGCTTGTGCAGGCGGTCTCCGGCGAAGCAGAGATAAGTTCGGAGGAGGTCGCTCGAAACCTTGCGTCCTCAGTGCATCCCGGTTTGACTGAAGGTGCCCGCACCCTCCTCCTTTGCGGCGGCTCGACTGCTGAAGCCGTTATGGCTCGCATGGGGATCGAGTGTTTTCGTTTGCAGGGCGAATGCCTGCCAGGGCTCGGGCTGGCCTATGCGGGTGGGCAATGTATCATCGCCAAATCAGGCGGATTCGGAGTGCCGGAAACATTGGTGACGCTCGCCGAAAAACTGCATGGGGGTAGGGGCTGACAATGGGACTGCAAAGCGGAACGGCACGCAAGAGCCTGGCAGATCTTGTGTTCGAGCGCATGCATCGGGCTATCAAATCAGGTTCTTACCAGCCGGATGAGCGACTGCCGACCGAACATGATCTGGCAATCGAGTTTGAAGTGTCTCGTCCGATCATTCGCGAGGCACTGCGACGTCTGCGCGAGCAAGGCTTCATCTATTCCAGGCGTGGTGCCGGCAGCTTTGTGCGGTCTGTCGGCATGAAACAGCCGCTCGGCTTTGGGCAATTGGAGAATGTCGCGGACCTTCTCAATTGCTATGAGTTTCGCCTGACGCTCGAGCCGGCTGCGGCAGAAGCGGCCGCCATGCGCCATACGCCGGCCACACTCGCTTCGATCCGCGAGGCACTCGAACTGATGCGCGACGCGACCAACCGCCAGGCGCACCGGGAGGATGCGGATTTCCAGTTCCATCTCGCCATCGCGCGGGCCGCCAACAACACTTACTTTTCGACGGCGATGGAGGCGCTGAAGGATCACATCGCCGTCGGCATGCGCTTCCATGGCGTCTCGGTCAAACGCGATACGGCCGGGTTATCGCGCGTGTTTGCAGAGCATGAGGCGATTGCGACGGCGATCGCAGCGGGAGAAGGTGTTCGAGCGAAGGATCTCATGCATGCCCATCTGACCGGCTCCCGCGCCCGTCTCTTTCAGACGAGCGCGTCGCTGGCGACGTTGCCGGAGGGCTGAAGCCGGCTCTGCTGCGGCGCAAGGCTTGAGAATGGAAAAAGGGGCTGGCAGGCCCCTTTTTTTGGAAATCAGTCGGAACCGAGGGCCTTCAATAGGCCGCTCGGTAGATCGCGAGCACATCTTCGACCGCCATGTCGGCGGGATTATTGTCCATGAGACGACGATTGGCATGTGCCTCTGCTGCGTAGCCCGCCAGAGCAGCTTCGTTGGCGCCGTGTCGAGAGAGTTGCATTTCGATATCGAGATCCGTGCAGAAGCGGCAGGCGTTTTCGAGCAGAGCATCGCGCGAGCCGGCGCTAAAGCCGAGCGCCTCCGCGATTTCCGCCGTCTTGTCCTCGACCACGGGCTGGTTGAAAGCCAGCACATGCGGGAAAACGATTGCGTTGGCCAGGCCATGAGGCAAACCGAGACGTGTACCGAGCGGATAGGCGATCGCGTGACCAGCCGCCGTATTGACAGGGCCAAGGCAGATGCCGCCGTAGTAGGAGGCTAGCATCATACCTTCTCGGGCTTGCGTGTCGGAACCATCCTTAACGGCGCGGGCGAGATACTTGCCGACCAGGCGGAAGCCCATGCGAGCAAAGCCGTCTATCATCGGATGAGCGCGCTTGTTGGTGAAGGCCTCGACGCAATGGGCCATGGCATCAACACCTGTGGCCGCGGTGACGGCCGGCGGGACCGTGAATGTCAGTTGCGGATCGAGGATTGCGAAATCAGCGATCATGTGGGGGCTTTCGACCGCAATCTTAGCGCCCTTCACCGGATCGGTGATCAGCGAACGAATGCCTGCTTCGGACCCCGTACCCGCCGTCGTCGCAACTTGAACGAGCCGGGTGTTGCGTCCGCTCACCTTATTGGGGCCTGCGACATCAGCAAGTGCCTGTTCGCTATCCCAGAGAACTGCCACAAGCTTGGCGACATCGAGCACGGAGCCACCGCCGAGCCCGACAACGACGTTTGGTTTGACCCGCCGCGCTACAGCAAGCGCTGCCTCAAGGGTTGCCACATCTGGTTCACCAGGAATGGCATCGAAAACCTCGATCTTGCCCGACAGCTTCAGGCGATCGACGAAGCCCGCTGTGATCGGCGTCGCGATGACCAAGGCGGATGTGGCGTCGGAAACGAGGCCGCCGACCTCGCCGATCGTGCCGGCACCGACAATCAAGCGACGCGGCTGGTGAAGGGTGATGGATGCGGTCATTGAGGTCATCCTTGCTTCGCCTTGCCGGCAACCAGCTTGCGGGCATAGGCGATGGCGGAGTTCATGTTGCCATGATTGGCGATACCCTTACCGGCAATGTCAAAGGCTGTTCCGTGGTCTACAGACGTGCGGTCAATTGGTAATTCGACCGAGACATTGACCGCCGTGTCGAAGGCGACGAGCTTGATCGGGATGTGGCCCTGGTCGTGATATTGCGCGACGACCAGGTCAAAGGCGCCGGAATAGGCGCGGTAGAAGACCGTGTCGGCCGAGATCGGGCCGGACACGTCGATCCCTTCGGCGCGGGCGGCTGCGACTGCGGGGGTGATCTGGTTGTCGTCTTCGCTGCCAAACAGGCCGTTTTCACCGCAATGCGGATTGACGCCGGCAACCGCAATGCGTGGCTTGTCGTAGCCAATGCGCTTCAAGTGGTCGTTGCCAGCCTTGATTGTTGCCAGCACGCGTTCGGTTGTTGCCCGGCGGATCGCTTCCTGCAGCGAGACATGGGTCGAGACGTGGATCACCTTCAGCCGTTCTGAAGCGAGCAGCATGTAAGCCGCCTTGGAGCCTGTCAGGCTGCGCAGCATGCCGGTATGGCCGTCATAATGATGGCCGGCGAGGTTCAGGGCTTCCTTGTTGATCGGGGCCGTCACGATGCAGCCGATCCTTCCGGCTTCTGCGTCACGAACAGCCTTTTCAATGAAGCGGAAGGCGGCATCGCCGGCGACCGGGCTCAAAGTGCCCCAGGGAAGCGGCGCGCCCTCCACCTTGATGTCGACGACGTAAGGGGCAAGGTCGATGTCGACGTTAAGCGCCTTGCGTGCAGCTTCAAGGGTTGCCAGATTGCCATAGATCCGCGTTGCGGCGCGATCATCAGCCGACATTTCGGCCAAAGCCCGTACCGAAATCTCGGGGCCGACGCCGCAGGGATCGCCCATGGTGATGCCGATAGTGCCGCTCATGTCATGCTCCGTTTTCGGGACGATCCCAGCCGGGGGCAAGCCGGACATATTTGATCGCGCGTCGATGATAGGTGTAGGCGATATGCAGTGAGCCGTCCGGTCCGGCCAGAAGCCATGGATAGGACATTTCCTTGTTTCGTCCATCGATGGAATCGTTGGACAGGCAGGTTCCCGGGCCGTCCTCAATCAGAAGGCGCTCAGGAAATGTCTGGCCGCCGTCGCGTGAAATGCAGACCGAGACAGGCGCGCGCGGCACGCCCCAGATGGCCGCGCAGCCCCCGGTCGGGTCCGCCTCCGGCCTGTCGTCCGCTTCTCCAAGCTCATCATAAAGAGAGGTTCGACGGTCCGGGGAGGTTTCAGCATTGACGGGATTGCAGATGATCGCAATGCGGCCGTCGTCAAGCGAAATTGCTGCGATGGATGAGTTGTTGTTCGGCAGGTCAGTCGGTGCCGGGGTGCTCCAGGTCAGGCCTTGATCACTGCTCTCGACACGGTAGACGAAGTCTGCCTGACGGCGGCGAAAAAAGGCGGCCATATGGTTTCCACCGAGAGCCGCAGGAGACATATGCACGCAGCCGATCGACTGGGGGAGTTCCTCAAGCGTCCAATTTACACCTGCGTCCCTGCTGATGGCGACAGCTGCCGTATCATGGCTGCCATTCCATTTCTGCCCGGGACGGGGAATGCAGCGAAAAATTGGGAGAAGCCAAGCGCCGTCTGCGCGGATCACGATCGGGGCTCGAACGAAGCTGCCGCGGGGCAGATCGAGATAGCGGCCTTGTGTAGCGGTCAGCCGCGTCGGATCGGCGCTATCCGTTGCAACATCCGTCATCCTGATCCGGCATTCGTCCTGGTTTCCCGAAGGCTGCGACGTATGAATCAAGAAGAGGCGGCCGTCGGGCGCCTGAAACAGAACCGGGTTCTGTTCTGAATGGTCAGGGTCTGAACTCAGCCGCTGGGGTGGACCCCAAGCCGATGCACCCTCAGGCAATACGGAGGCGTAGATCGAAATGTCGGACTTGCCTTCAAGCGAGCCGCCGAACCAGGCGCAGATCAGACTTCCGTTCGCCTGCCTGTGCAGAAAGGCTGCGTGGTTCTGGACCATTGGGGACGGAAGATAAGCCTCTATCCGGCCCTTATCAGCCACAGTGAGTGCGCCGGTCATGCGCCGGGCGATGTCATCAGGTGTCATGGAGCACTCCTCTCGATTTTGAAATCTGCCTTTTCTACAAAGTTGTCAAGTTTGTTTATGTAGGAAATTATCTGAGGAGCAAAAAAAACGACTATTAAGAAATTGATATTAAACATTTTTATGAAGATGCGATTCCCGCAGAAATTTTACAGCGGAAAAACATTTGACAAAGATGAGCGGAAGTTGGATGGTCTGCGTATGCCGACGTGGAGGTCGGTCCGGGAGGATGTTATGCAGTGTGGAGAGAGGCGTGAGCGGGTTTCCGCGGCAGTGCTCTTCGCGATTGGGGCGGCTGTACTGGCGGCAACCGATGCGGTGATCGTGCGCGCCCTCAACGGTGCAGTGCATCCTTTTGTTATCGCCTTTTTCCGAGCTCTTTTCGGCATTGTCGCCGTGCTGCCTTTCCTGGTCCTGAGGCCGCAAGTGCTTAAGTCGAGCCATACGCTCAGCCAGCATGCGGTAAGGGCCCTATTCAAGCTCTTTGCAATGGTGGCTTTTTTCGCCGCTTTCAGCATTGGGCCGCTGGCAGATGTGACGGCCATCGCCTTCATGTCTCCGATCTTCGTCGTTCTCGGCGCAGCCCTTGTGCTTGGCGAAAGGCCGGGGCTGGCCATGCTTGCTGCGCCGCTGATTGGATTTTCGGGTGCGATGATCATTGTCGGCCCATCTGCTTCGGGTTTCACCCTGGCAATTGGCCTTGCGCTTGTCGGCGCGCTTCTGCAGGCCGGTATCCAGTTGATCCTCAAATCCATGTCGCGTGGCGATTCCACGGCGACCCTTGTTGTGTGGAATCTGCTGCTAACGGTGCCAATTTCGCTTGTGATGGCCGTGCCTTTTTTTGCTATGCCCGGCAATCGGGAGCTGGCCTTGCTCGCCATCCAGGGCGTCGTAGGTACGAGCTGCATGGGCCTCATGACACATGCCATGTCGCTTGCCCCGGCAACTATCGTTGCGCCTGTCGATTTTCTGCGGCTGCCGCTCGTGGCGCTTGGCGGCCTTGCCCTGTTTCAAGAAACAGTCGCGCTGACCACGGTGGTTGGTGCTGTTTTGATCTCACTCGCGGCGCTCATGGCTGCACGCTCGCGAGGCGTGAAGGCTTCAAACTGAATTCATCTGGGAGGAGAATGAAAATGAGAAAGACTGCTTTGCTGTGTGCCCTCGTCATGGGGGCTGCCCTTTCCCCGGCTTATGCCGGTTCTGGTCCGATCAAGATTGTCTTGCCGGAAGAGGCCGATCTGCTCGAGCCCTGCATGGCAACGCGATCCAATATCGGTCGCATCATCATGGAAAATGTCAGCGAGACGCTGACGGAACTCGATGTGCGCGGCGGCGCCGGCGTTCAGCCGCGCCTGGCTGAGAAGTGGGAGCAGAACGCCGATGGTAGCTGGCGCTTTCATCTGCGCCAGGGTGTCAAGTTCTCCGACGGCAGCGCCTTCGACGCGAAGGACGTGAAGCACAGCTTCGACCGGATGATGAGTGACAAGATTACCTGCGAGTCCCGTCGCTACTTTGGCGGCATGACCGTGACGCCGACGATCGTCGACGATTACACGGTCGACTTCAAGGCTGATCCGGTTCAGCCGATCCTGCCCTTGCTCCTGTCGCTCGTCACCATGGTGCCTGAAGAGACGCCTCTCGAATTCGTTCGCGAACCGGTTGGAACAGGCCCCTACAAGCTGACCAACTGGACGCCTGGCCAGCAGATCGTCCTGACAAGCCGCGACGACTACTGGGGTACAAGGCCTGAAGTGACCGAAGCCACCTATGTGTTCCGCGCCGATCCTGCTGTCCGCGCGGCCATGGTCCAGGCGGGTGAAGCCGATCTTTCGCCCTCGATTTCGCAGGTCGAAGCGACCAATCCCGCCACCGATTTCTCCTATCTCGACAGCGAAACCGTCTATCTGCGCATCGACCACAATATCGAGCCGCTGAATGACGTCCGGGTTCGTCGAGCGCTGAACCTTGCCGTCGATCGTGAAGCCTTCCTTGGTACCTTGTTGCCGGACAGCGCACTGCTGGCCACCGCCATCGTGCCGCCGCCGACCCTTGGCTGGAATCCGGATGTCAAGGTGCCGGCCTATGATCCCGATGCAGCCAAGACGCTGCTCGAGGAAGCAAAGGCGGATGGCGTGAAGGTCGACACCCCGATCACGATCATCGCCCGTTCGGCAAACTTTCCGAACGTTACCGAGATCATGGAGGCAATCCAGCAACAGTTGCAGGAAGTCGGCTTCAAGATCGATCTGAAATTCGTCGAAGTGGCCGAGCACGAGCAGTATTATTCGAAGCCCTTCGCAGAAGGTCGTGGCCCGCAGATTGTCGCTGCCATGCACGACAATTCAAAGGGCGATCCGTCCTTCTCGATGTTCTTCAAATATGCAACCGAAGGCACCCAGTCCGGCTTCTCCGATCCCAAGGTGGACGATCTGATTACGCGTGCCTCTGCTGCCGTTGGTGATGAACGTGCCAAGCTGTGGTCGGAACTGATCGCCTATCTGCATGACGACGTCGTCGCAGACGTGCTTCTCTTCCACATGGTCGGCTTCTCGCGTGTTTCCGAGCGACTGGATTTCAAGCCGACAATGGCGACCAATTCCATGCTCCAGCTCTCCGAGATCAAGATCAAGTAATCATCGGGCGGCACTCGCCGTCTATTCCAAGGCAAGCCATGCGGCGGGATGATCCCGCCGCACCGTTTTCTTAGAGGACGCCATGCTGAGCTTCATCCGAAAACGCGCCGTGGCCAGTCTGATCTCGCTGATCGGGCTCGTGGTCATGGTCTTCTTCCTCTCTCGGTTGACCGGCGATCCGGCCGCCTTGTTCCTGCCGGTCGAGGCATCCGAGGAGATGAAGAACCAGTTTCGTGAGCTGCATGGGCTCAATGATCCTCTCCTCGTGCAGTTTGGCCGCTATGTTGGCGACGTCGTCACGGGTGATCTTGGCGAATCCCTGCGCAAGGCTCGGCCAGCGCTTGATGTGGTGCTCGAAGCCTTTGTCTGGACGCTGTGGCTTGCAGTCATCACCATGACCCTGGTGACCGCTGCCGCCATCATTGTCGGCTCGCTTGCAGCCTTCCGGGCCGGCGGCTTCTTTGATCGCTTTTCGTCGATCGTCTCGCTTGTCGGGGCCTCCGTCCCTGACTTCTGGCTGGCCATCGTCGCCATCGTCATTTTTGCCGTGAACCTCTCCTGGCTGCCGACCTCTGGTACGGGCACGATCTGGCACTGGATCCTGCCAATATCGGTGCTGTTCGTGCGGCCCTTCGGCATCATCGTTCAGGTGGTGCGCGGCTCCATGATATCAGCGCTCTCTTCGGCCTATGTGAAGACAGCACGTGCCAAGGGTGTTAAATCGACCCCGATCATCTTTGTGCATGCGTTGCGCAACGCCATGCTACCTGTGATCACCGTGATCGGCGACCAGGCAGCCAGCCTTCTGAACGGTGCCGTCATCATCGAGGCCATCTTTGGCTTTCCAGGCGTCGGCAAGCTGATGATCGATTCCATCCTGCAGCGCGACTTCAATGTGGTCTTGGCGGCGATCCTTGTCACGGCGCTTGCCATCTTCCTCATGAACCTGCTGATCGATCTTGCCTATGCGCTGCTTGATCCCCGGATCCGGAATTGAGGAGAAGGTCATGTCCATCGACGCCACAACCATCATTGACGAGCCTCCCTTCCTCAAACGAATGGTCCGCATGCTGCTCGCCGACAAGTTCGCACTTTGTGCGGCGATCTTTCTGCTCATCATTCTCCTGATGGCCATTATCGGCCCAAGCTGGCTGGGTGAGCTTGCCACCAAGCAGAACCTGCGCGGCCGTAATGCAGCACCCTTTGATTTCGAAAGGGCCTGGGTCTGGTGGATGGGCGCGGATGCGCTCGGCAGGCCGCTCCTGGCTCGCATCATCGTCGCCACGCAAAACACCGTTCTGGTTGCGGCCGGCGCGGTGTTTATCTCGGCTGTCATTGGAACGGTTCTCGGCCTGATCGCCGGTTTTTCCTCGCCGCGGGTCAGTCAGGTCATCATGCGGCTTGCCGACGTGATCATGTCTTTCCCGTCGCTCTTGATCGCCGTCATCGTGCTCTACATCCTCGGCTCCTCGATCCTGAACCTGATGGTGGTGCTCGCGATTACCCGGATCCCGGTCTATCTGCGAACCACGCGCGCCGAGGTGCTCGAGATCCGCGAACGAATGTTCGTCCAGGCGGCGCGCGTCATGGGCGCATCGAGCAAACGCATTGTCTTCCGGCATATTCTTCCGGTCGTCCTGCCAACTCTCACCACCCTCGCCACCCTCGACTTCGCCTATGTGATGCTGGCGGAAAGTGCCTTGTCCTTCCTCGGCATCGGCATTCAGCCGCCGGAAATTACTTGGGGGTTGATGATCAGCCAAGGGCGGCAATACCTGACCAACGCCTGGTGGCTCTCGTTCTGGCCGGGGCTCGCGATCATCTTGACAACGATGTCGCTGAACCTGTTGTCCAACTGGTTGCGAATTGCGCTTGATCCCGTACAGCGCTGGCGTTTGGAAATGAAAGGGGCCAAGAATGGCTGACCATCTGCTCGAAGTCCGCAATCTCTCAGTCGAGTTCCATACGGCAGTCGGCGTCGTCAAGGCCGTGTGTGACATGTCCTATCATCTCGACCGGGGTGAGACGCTCGCCATCCTCGGCGAGAGCGGCTCAGGCAAGTCGGTCTCGTCTTCGGCGATCATGAACCTCATCGACATGCCTCCCGGTCGGATCTCCTCAGGCGAAATTCTGCTCGACGGCGTGGATCTGCTGAAGATGCCGCTGTCGCAGCGGCGCGAGATCAACGGTCGCCGCATTGCCATGATCTTTCAGGATCCGCTTAGCCATCTCAATCCCGTCTATACCGTCGGTTGGCAGATCCGTGAGGCGCTGACGACGCATGGCACGGATGCGACCAAAGCACAGGCCGAGGCGCTTCGGCTTCTCGGGCGTGTCGGCATTCTCGACCCCGAGCATGCCCTCGACAAGTACCCGCACGAGTTTTCCGGTGGCCAGCGGCAGCGGGTGATGATCGCCATGGCTCTCGCGCTTCGGCCCGATCTGTTGATAGCAGATGAGCCGACGACCGCGCTCGATGTCACCGTGCAGGCCGAAGTGCTGGAGCTTTTAAAGGAACTGCAGCGCGAGACCGGAATGGCCGTTCTCATCATCACGCATGATCTTGGTGTTGTTGCCGAGATCGCGGACCGTGTCGTGGTGATGGAAAAGGGCGTCCTGGTCGAGGCCGGCACTGTGCGCGAGGTCTACAAGCACCCGCAGCACCCCTATACGAAGAAGCTGATCGCGGCAGCGCCGGGCAAAGGCGAAATGCATCAGCCATTGAAGGGTACCGAACCCGTCTTGAGCGTTCGCGATGTGCGCAAGACTTATGGCGCTTTCTCTGCCTTGAAGGGCGTCTCTTTTGATTTGCTGGCCGGTGAGACACTGGCCGTCGTCGGCGAAAGCGGTTCGGGGAAATCGACACTGGCCCGCATCCTGCTCAGGCTTGATGAACCGGACGCCGGCTCAGCGCTTTGGAAGGGAAGGGACCTTTTCCAGCTCTCACCGGCTGAGCTCTACAAGCTTCGCCGCGATCTTCAGATGGTCTTCCAGGATCCCACCCAGTCGCTCAATCCTCGCATGACCGTCTACCAGCTGATCTCGGAAGCTTGGGTGATCCATCCCGATATCCTGCCGAAGGCCAAATGGCGGGAGCGTGTCGCTGAACTTCTGACGCAGGTGGGCTTGGGGCCTGAGCATATGGGGCGTTATCCGCATCAGTTCTCCGGCGGACAGCGCCAGCGCATCGCGATCGCCAGGGCGCTTGCACTTGAGCCGCAATTGATCATCTGTGACGAGGCCGTTTCTGCGCTTGATGTCTCGGTCCAGGCTCAGGTCATTGCGCTTCTCGACGGGCTGCGAAAGGAGATGGGTATCGCCTTCATCTTCATCGCTCATGACCTGCCGGTCGTGCGAGACTTCGCCGACCGTGTGATGGTGATGCAGAAAGGCGAAGTGGTCGAGCTCGGTACGGTGCGCGAGATCTTCGAGACGCCGCAAAAACCGTACACCCAGGCGCTGCTCGCAGCCGGGCTTGATCCTGATCCCGACGTGCAAGCGCAGAACCGGGCCGCACGCATCGGTCGCGCCTCTTAAAACCAGAACATTGCGGAGAAAATCATCATGTCGAAAAAGGCCTTCGTCGCGCTCGTTACCTGCTTCAATGAGGACGAAACGATCAACTACGAAGCGACCCGCGCTCAGGTGCGCCGCCAGGTGGCAGCCGGCAACAACATCATGTGCGCCGGTACCAATGGCGATTTCACCGCGCTCACTTTCGAGGAAAAGGTCAAGCTCGCAGCAGCCGTGGTCGATGAAGTCGGCGGCAAGGTCGACGTGATCGTCAATGCCGGCATGCCCGCAACCTTCGAGACGATCAAGCTCGCGAAGGAGTTCGATCGCATTGGCGTTACCGCGATCGCGGTCATAACGCCCTTCTTCATCGCCTGCACCCAGGATGGCCTTGTCAGGCATTTTTCGACGGTCGCCGATGCCGTGAAGACGCCGATCTATCTCTATGACATTCCAGCCCGCACCCAGAACCATATTGAACCGGAAACGGCGCGCAAGCTGGCGACCCATGGCAATATTGCCGGCATCAAGGATTCGGGCGGTGCCAAGGAGACGCTCGAAGCCTATCTTGCCGTTTCCCGCGATATGCCCGGTTTCGATGTCTATTCCGGTCCTGATCATCTCGTGCTCTGGGCTTTGCAGAATGGTGCAGCCGGATGTATTTCAGGTCTTGGCAATGCGCTTCCCGATGTGCTGGCCGGAATTCTCAAGGGATACAACAGCGGAGATATCGCAGAAGCCGAGCGCCAGCAGGCGATCTTCACGGCCTTCCGCACCGATCTCTATGCGCTTGGCTTTGCGCCTGCCATGGTCAAGCGGGCGCTCTACCTGCAGGACGCATCTGTGGGTGCCAGCCGCCAGCCGGCACTTCTGCCGGATCCGGAGCAAGATGCGAAAGTCGCGGAGATTCTGCGCCGCTATGGCTTAGCTGTAAAGGGCTAGTCCGCTTTCTCGCAAACAGCACTCGGTCGCGACGTTCACGGCAGCTCTCGCCCTGACTGCGATCACCTATGCCAAGTGGAAGTCACCGATTTGGCAGATGTCCCGGAGTCATGTCGCACATCGAACTCCTCACAAGCCAACCAGACTGCGTGAAGTTCCATAATTTAACGTTACGCTACAGCACACGCTCCGCTTGCATGAAGCCATTGGATTTCAATCGCTTAACGGACTGACTCGCAGGTCGATGGTTCATGTCCCTTCAAGGCGGAGACGACTGGCCTGGTCCAGACAGACACGCAGACCTTTGCATCGTGCTAGACGCGGATGAGCAGCACCCCTTATGAACCATGCTCCCACGCACAATAGGTAATCTCACTGCCAAGGTGCCTTGCCTTACTGGAGAAAGCGTTGGTAGCGGATCTTCGTCCGACATTGGCCTCAAGATCGTTTCGATGATCGTCCGATACTCGGCTGGCGGGTAAGGCGCGTTTGATCGCTAACACCGTGCAGCCAATCCTGCAGAGCCTGCCGGATTGCACGATCTGCGGGCACCGTCTGATCGAACGCCCACCAGGTGTGTGCACCCTGCCAGAGAGCGGCCATCTGCCAGCCTAGAATATCCGCCTCCTGCGGGTCCGAAGACAGCCGCCGTCCGAGTGCTGAGACCAAGGCGCGTCCCCAGGCAGCGCCCCTTTCGCGAAGTCTTGGGTTTCTTATGTCTTCTCGAAGCAGAAGAAGCCCATCAGTGGCATCACGCTCGGCCGTGTCGGGAGACATCAACCGCATTAGAAGCTTGATGGCTCCCTCAGGCGATAGATCCTCTTCGAGGTCTGCAGCTTTGGTCTCAGCATCCAACCGGTCCCACGCCTGCAGGAGGGTCGCCTCGACCATGCGCTCGCGGTTGCCGTAGCGTTGCACCAGTGTCGCCGCCGACAAGCCTGAAGCCTTCGCCGCACGCGCAAAGGTCAAACCATCGGGTCCTGTCTTCATCATTAGCTCGAACAAGGTGTCTAGTACCTGTTCATCGGGGATTGTCTTGCGTCTCGTCATGGCAATATATAAACGTACATTCGTTTATAAATCAAGGAGGCGTTGATGGCAAAGATCGTTGGATACATTGCAGCGAGTCTGGATGGTTTCATCGCAGACAAGCATGACAAGCTTGACTGGCTGTTCAAGTACGACGGCATGGATCTGGGCGAGCACGATTACCGCCTATTCGTGAAGGGCATCCGCACGATCGTCATGGGTCGCGGCACTTACGACTTCTTGGCAAAAGATCCCGCACCTTGGCCCTATGGCGACCAACGGGTCGTCGTCGTTACGTCCCGTCCCATCGAAAATCCCAAAGGCTCGATTGAGGTCAGAGACGATGTTGACGACCTAATAGCGGAGCTTCGAAGGCTCGACGATGGCAATGTGTGGATGCTAGGCGGGGGGATGCTGCAGATGGCGTTCATTGAACGTGCCGCGCTCGACGAAATCGAGATCTACATCATCCCCGAGCTGCTTGGCGGTGGTCGTTCTCTTTTCCCGCCGACTGGCTTCAGATCAACCCCGAGGCTGATCAGCGCAAAAACGCTCGACAAAGGATGCGTTCGGCTGCATTACGGATTGGTTGCCTCAACCAAAATGTCCTAGCCTCTGCGTGTCCCGCCTCAAAATACCCGTTGTCAGCTAATCTCCACTGCTCCAGGGTTTCCTGAGCCCGCAAAGCCACAGCGGGTGATCGCAGACATTCTGGCGATGCGCAACGCCTTGGTCGCGATTTTAGGCCGGCCAGCAAGCACCACATCGATGCACGCAGGAGCCTCCCTGGAGATCACCTTCTCCTCGTTTTCAAGTATGCGTTCATGTTGTAGTGTGTAGCGCGCAGAAGCAGCCATTCTCTCAAGTGAAGCCCGAGATCAAATTCTTGTCGAACGGGTGTCACGCGGTCTAGCTAGGTTTCGGGCTTCACGATTGAGACTTTCGGCATTGATCAGACCGTCTGATCGAGACAGAACTGCAGCTGCCGTCGGTCGGCTGATTTTCATTGGCATGGCCGACCGCCATCTTATCCCACTGCGGATGCGCTGCCCGTACCACTCACGCTATAGTTCTCGGAAAGCGGACTCCGCGTTTTTTTGATCATCAGAGCGGAAGGATTTGTAGGCCCAAACGCCAGTGATCTTATCTCGCCGCCGCCAGACTACCTCAAGCCAAAACGGCCCTTGTTCGTCCAGAGGCTTCACGGGAAACCATGCGTACCACTCTCGCCAGATATTTTCCATCATATACCGCCTTTCCAGCATTCCAAACTATTGCTCGTCCAGCTTCAGGGGAGGCCTGTATCAACGTCTAAACGTAGACAGCGAAGCGCTGATTCGGTAACGCGGTCAATTAGATGTCCCACTGCCTCAGAGTGCGAGCATCCGCTCAGAATGCATTCATGCACATCCAAGACCGTGTCAAACTCTCGCTTGCAATGTGACTGCCGATCCGTGGTGGAAACGCACCGCGCGTTGCCCTCGGGCGCATTGTCGTCATCCGAATGAGATACCGACATTGCCTCTTGTCCAAGCTTTAGCCACCTGTTGCGAAGCGCGGAAAGAGGACTTCATTTTCCAGATGCATGTGCTGGACCAGATCGTCGGCGAATTTCTTTGCGCCTGCGTAAAGCGCGCGCCATGAATTGCATGCGCCGTCCGGCAGATGAAATCCGCCTGTCACGTGCTCCAGTTCCGCCAGATGCTGTGCCTCGACGTCATGTTCATGGCGCATCTGTTCGATGGGCACGCTCAGTGCCTGATGGTCGCCGCGTTCCATAAGCGGGAAGAGCATAAGCTCCTCTCGGTGCATATGGCTATGGAGATCGCTCTGGATACGCTCAAGGAGATTTGCCAGGCCGATCGGAGCATCGGGGTGATCGCCATGCACCCGCTCGACTTTGGCTGCAAGCGGGATCAATGAGATGAGATCTGCACGATGGGTATCGTGGTAGCGTGTCCTGAGATGATTGATCAGATCGGCTGTGCCATCCGGTGCTTCTGTCGAGGCGGCGTCCACAAGGCCCTGCAATTCGTCCACCAGGGTTTTCGGCGAGAGTCCTGCGGCTTCAGCCGCAGCCTCGATGCTATCTGAGCCACCGCAGCAGAAACTGATGCCGTGACGGCGGAAAAGTGCGGCTGCACCGGGAAGGGAGGTCGCGATCTTTCCGACCGTCTGGCTTGCGTCAAGTTCCATCGAGTTCACCTTGCTTTGCGCTTCAATGCGTTATCGCTGTGGTGCCGACTATGGTGGGGAATGCCGGTCCGGTCGTTGCGCTTTCGCAAACAAGATGTGCTCGTACTCCCCCGCGCGTTATGGCGCATGGGCATTGTTTTTCGCCCGCGATACCCAGGCAGCTCCCTCTCGCGCGTGATGAAAGCCGTTGGAGAACTTGGCTTTGGGATAAGTATGCCCGATCAGTTCGACGGCCTCTCGGGGTTCCATGCTGCCCGACAGCGTTTCCTGGAAGATGGCGGCGATGCGTGCCATGTCGCAGTCCTGTGGTGAGAGACGGAAGGCATTGACCCCGGCCTCTTGCAAGTCCTTCAGTTCGCTGAGCAGGAGTTGGCACGTATGCGACATTGTCTGCACGCCATTGAGCACCAGGAATGACTGGCGATCGAGTGTCCTGATTGACAGGCCGTCCGGCTCGTCGCCACAGACGAACTGGCAATTGTCCTTGATCCTGCCCTTGGAACGGGCATGGGCGCAGCGAGCCGATATGGCAAGCGGCATGCGACCGAATACCATCACTTCGAGAGCCACATCCGGCGCTTCGGCGGCGATCCTGGCGATCGAGCTAAAGGGAAGTTCCGGCGGAAGACAGATGCGGTCTGCCCCGCGTTGTGCCAGCAAGCGCGCGGTCGGGCCATTATAGACATTGACCAAGGGTCCGACGAGGTGCCGGCGGCCCTTGATCAGGCCGATGGCGGAGAGGTCGTTTACCTCGATGGGGTAGTCCGACGTCTCGATCAGCTCTTTCACGATCCGACTTTCTCGCTCTAAGGTGACGAGCGCCAGCGAGGAAAAGGCCACCGACTTTCCCGCCCGTTCCAGGCGTTCCACCACGTCTGCCAAGTATGGCTCGATGAAATGCTGCCGTTTGGAGCAGACAGTCTCGCCGAGGATAACGTGATCCACGGGCGCTTCGTCTGCGATCTGATAATAGAAATCCCGCCATTTCGGGCCGTCCCAGAGATAGTAGACGGGGCCCAGTGTCAGTTCATTCATGCTCATCTCCAGCGCTTTTCATAGGCACCGACCGTGGTCTTCTGCCCTTCGCTCAGCGCTCTCAGCCGGGTCAACAAGGGGCCACGTCCCGAGGGGGCGGTTGCGAGCACTTGGCGCAGCGTTGACACGACTTCGGCCACATAGGCTTTGCCGCGCTGGCGTCCTTCGATTTTCAACGCGGAGACGCCGGCATCCTTCAAGGCTTCGATTTCACCCATGACATCGAGGGACACGGGGTCTTCGAAGGCGTAGCCACGGGCGTCGCCGATGTCGAAGCGTCCCTTGCACAGTGTGGGGTAGCCGGCGGCCTCCCCATGGCTGAACCGGTTGATCGTATAAGTGCCGAGCTCCGACACCATGTCGGAGCCGTCCTGTCGGTACCGCACATGGCTCGCCGGAGAGCAGACGCCGTTCATATTGGGCGATTTGCCGGTGGCGTAGGAGGAGAGCGAGCAGCGTCCCTCGGCCATGACGCAAAGCCCGCCGAAGACGAAGACCTCGATCTCGCATTTGACCTTGCGACCAATGCGGGCAATGTCGCCGATCGTCAGCGTTCTCGGCAAGACGACCCGTTTTGCGTCGAAGGCTTCGACGAGAAAATTGATGGCTTCGGGATTGGAGGCAGACGCCTGGACCGAAACATGCAAGCGTTGCTCTGGATAGTGTTCCCTGACATGGGCCATGAGGCCGAAATCGGCCAGGATCAGCGCATCGGCACCGAGCCTTACCGCGTCGGCCGCCGCGCGATACCAGATCTCTTCGTCGCCAGCCCGCATGAAAGTGTTGAGGGCGACAAATGTCATGCAGCCTTTGTTGCGGGCATAGACAATCGCGTCTCGCAACTCATCTCGGCTGAAATTGAGGCCGGGAAAATTGCGGGCATTGGTCTCGTCGCGGAAGCCGCAATAGACCGCATCAGCGCCTGCATCGACGGCTTCACGAAATGCGGCTGGTGTTCCCGCCGGACAGATCAGTTCCATCACCGGATCTCCCTCAGCGACCGGCTTCGGATTTCCACGGCCAGCCTGTGAACGACGGGGGCGGCCGGTCCCCCGATCCGCGCGAGATCACGCGGAAGGTCGATATCGCAGTCATCAAGTGCGTTTCTCATCGCAAGCATGGCCTCCATGTCTCCGATCACCTTCAAGTCGCGGGAAAAGAACAGGGCATCAGCATCACAACGCCCCTCAAGGAGTGCCAGCAGTGTTACCAGCGGGGCCTCGACACCCGCATCCGCTGTGAAGGTATCGCCTTTGCGCAACACAGTGAGATGAGGGACGCCAGGCTCGATGAGGAAGACGAGGGGTAGGTCCGTTGGAGCAAACGAAAAGCGGCAGCTTTTGTATGTGCCAAGGCGCTCGAACATATCGCCATGAGCTAGGAGCAGGAGCTTGAAAAGGCGACGTGCAACGAGCTCAATTGGCACGAGCGGCATGAGCGGCACGGCTTTCAGCGGGAGAGCCAGAATGGATGTTATCTGCATTGCGCCAATTTTGATGGTTGAACCGGCACAAACCTATGAGAACGGCCGACAATCCAGATTGCTCCAGCGCAAAGACGCATCCGAATTCACAGGTCATAGCGGTCCGCATGACACAGAACGCACCGCCTCGTCGCTACGACGGTCTTCAAGTTTTCATGACCGAACTGGAAAAGCGGGGACGACTTCTCCGCGTCGCGCAGCCGGTGAGCCTTGTTCATGAGATTACCGAAATCCACAGGCGCGTCCTGGCAGAGGGAGGCCCGGCCTTGCTCTTTGAGCGCCCGGTCCGGTCGGACGGTGCAGTGTCAGAGATACCGCTGCTTGCCAATCTGTTCGGCACGCGCGAGCGGATCGAACTTGGCTATGGCATCCCTGGCGGTAAGATCGGCGATCTCGCAGACCTTCTGGCCGAATTGCGCGAACCGAAGCCGCCGGCGTCGCTCCGGGATGCCTTGACGAAACTGCCTGTGCTTCGCTCCGCCATGGCGCTGGGATGCCGCGGGGTGTCTCACGCCGAATGCCAGGATATCGTGTTCGAAGGCGAGGCCGTTGATCTCAACCGACTGCCGATCCAGTGGTGCTGGCCCGGCGAACCGGCACCGCTGATCACCTGGGGGCTTGTCGTCACCGCATCGCCGTCCGACCCCAGGGATGTCAATGTCGGCGTCTACCGGCTGCAAGCGCTGGATCGCAAGCGATTGATCACGCGCTGGCTTGCCCATCGTGGTGCTGCAAAACACTTCCGGCAGTGGCAGGCGGTGGGGCAGGATATGCCCATTGCGGTCGTGATCGGCGCTGATCCACAAACAATCCTCTCCGCCGTCATGCCGCTGCCGGAGACAATGAGCGAGCTTGCGTTCGCCGGTATGCTCAGAGGAAAGCGCAGCCGCGTGGTACGGGCGCTCACCCAGCCCCTTGATATTCCAGCCACTGCAGAAATCGTTCTGGAGGGAACCGTATCGATCGCCGAGACGGCACCTGAGGGGCCCTATGGCGATCACACGGGCTACTATAATTCCGTCGAGCCGTTTCCCGTCATGACCTTGAGCGCGATGACGATGCGCCGAGATCCGGTGTATTTGTCGACCTTTACGGGCCGCCCCCCGGATGAACCTTCTGTGCTCGGAGAGGCAATGAATGCTCTCTTCCTTCCCCTGGTGAAGCGCCAGTTTCCAGAGATTGTCGATCTCTATCTGCCTCCAGAAGCCTGCTCTTACCGGGCGATCGTCGTCTCGATCGACAAGCGCTATCCGGGGCAAGCCCGCCGGATCATGCTCGGGCTTTGGTCGATGCTGCCGCAGTTCAGCTACACCAAGCTCATCATCGTGGTCGATGCCGATGTTGACGTCAGAAACTGGAGCGATGTCATCTGGGCGCTTTCCACGCGGTTCGACGCCTCCCGCGATCTGGTGGTGGTGGATAAAACACCCATCGACTACCTCGATTTTGCCTCTCCCAAGCCTGGGCTCGGTGGAAAGCTCGGTCTCGATGCCACCAACAAGCTTGGCGCAGAAACCGATCGGGAATGGGGCCGCGTGCTGCAAATGACGCCGGAGGTCTCGGCGCGCGTCGATGCGATCTGGCGCGAACTTGGACTTGGATCCCTTAAGACAAGGGAAGGTGAGCCATGATGAGGCGTGTAATTCTCGGCATGTCCGGTGCTTCGGGGGCGGCGATCGGTCTTCAGGTCGGTCGGCTCCTGGCGGCCATGGATGATGTGGAACTGCATCTCGTCGTCACGTCAGCAGCGCGCCGGACAATCGCGCATGAGGCGGGCAACGAGGCGCTGGGGCGGCTGATCGGGCTCGCCGCTCATTTCCATTCGGAAAGCGATATCGGTGCATCGATTGCCAGCGGATCGTTCCACACGGCCGGTATGATCGTCGCCCCTTGTTCGATGCGGTCTCTTGCCGCGATCTCGACCGGGATCACAGACAATCTTCTCACTCGCGCCGCCGATGTGCAGCTCAAGGAGCGTCGCAGGCTGGTTCTCCTTGCCCGCGAAACGCCGCTTCACCTCGGGCACCTGCGCAACATGGTGGCGGTGACCGAGATGGGGGCCGTGGTGATGCCGCCAGTCCCCTCTTTCTACCGCAATCCAGCGAGCGTGGAGGATCTCGTCGCCCATATTGCGGCTCGTGCCGTGGATCTGCTCGGGTTGACGGACGCACCCTTGATACCTGAGTGGAGAGGGTAAGGGCGCTCATGGCTCCCTCCTATCCCTTTCGCGCTATCAACGGCATGTAGAAGACCACGTAACCCAGGAATGCCACGATCCAGGCAATGCCCGCGATCGGCAATAGCAGCATGGTGTGCTGCGGCCAAATTGCGACCAGGATCCTCAGCAGTGCCGAGAGGATGAGTGGTGCATAGATGAGCCAGGTTGTCGAGTGCGGGGACGTCAAAGCCTGGCCCGTATGGCCTTTCGTGGCGCGGGTCATCACCGCCAGCGTCACGACCCCGACCCCACCTGTCGTCCAGGCATGGATGCCTGCCGAGGCGAAGCCGGAGTGGTCCAACAGCATCGACAGGCCGGTCAGCAAAAAGCCTAAGGGAATGAAGAGATAGCCGACATGCAGGATCGTCACGAGGGGCTCCCCGAGCGTGCGCTCGGGGCACCATCTTGCCTGTCGCACGAGATGAGCAAGGCTGGCGACAAGCATCAGCAGCCCCGTGGGAAACTGGAGGCTTTCAAGACCGCCGGCGACAGCGATCCACATCGCCAGTGAAAGGCTTCCAAGGATCATGACGGCGAGATCGAAACGGGCGAAATTCTGCGGCAGCCGCCCTGGATTGTTCGCCTTCAGCCAGTTGCCGGTAAATGCCGGAATAATGCGCCCCGCAACCAGAGAGATGAGGATGAGGATCGCAGACAGCGCCAGACGGTCGGCCATTTCGACGCGACCGTAGCGCTCGATCTCGTGATGGAAAAACATCTGAGCGGCGCTCAGGAGCGCGAGAACGGCGACTATCTTGTAGTTGCGTCGGTTCGAGGCAGTAACAAGTTCTCTCAGAACAAAGATGGCGAGCACTGGCAGGAAGGCCAGCGCAACGAGTGTCGCGCCAAGCATGCCGGTCCATTCTGAAAAACTGATCGTCAGCCGCCCGGCGATCCAGAGAAGAAACAGCGCCAGAAGCGGTATGCCCTTCAAACCGGGCCTGCCGGTCCAGTTCGGCACGGCGGTGAGAAGAAACCCTGCTATCACGGCCGGGACAAAGCCGAAGAGAAGCTCGTGCTGGTGCCAGGCAACCGGGGGCAAGAGGGTCGGAACATGCATGAAGCCGAGGAACCAGGGGACCCAGACCGCAATCGATAGGGCGGCGACAAGCGCGCTGCCCGGAAAGAACAGGCGAAATCCGCCTGACAAGAGACGCTGTGGGATGGAGGGGCCGGGAAGTGTGGTCATGTCAGCACCTTTCCTGGTCAACCGTATGCGGCGACCAGAGCAGAGGAATATAGGCCTTGGCCCAGAGGAGGAAGGAAAGCGAAAACAGCGCAGAGGAGAGACCGTAAACGCCGAAGAGCAGGGAGAGCGACGGCGCGAACTCCGGGAGGATCCGCAGAAGAACCGACAGGACCAGAAGCTGGATCGCCATCCGGGTTGTCTTCGAAAAGCGCAGCGGTTGACCGGTATGGAGCAGGCCTGCAATCGAGAGAACCTGCAGCACACCAAGACCCAATCCCCCCATCAACGCCAGATGCAGTCCGCCCAGCCAGGGCAGAGGCAGGCCAATGAGCGAGAGGCCGCAGACAACAAGGCCGGTGCCGGCCAGCGCACTCGACAGCCAAAGACCGCCAAGTTCGAAGGAAAAGCCTTCGCAACCGACAAAGCCCTCGGCGACCCGATCGAGAAAGGCGGCCCCGGCCGCGACCATCAGATAGCCGCGCACGGCGTCCGAGAGCGTGGCTGCCTCTGCCAGGATCACCAGCATGACCAATCCCGCCGAGAGATGGATCCGGCCCGGATGCGGTCTGTAGGGCGAGGTTTTTTCGGTCGGATCGAGAATCAGGTTGGTCACCGGCACGGTGATGCGGGCAAGGGCCAGACCGAGCAGGCCGAGAAGCGCGAACCCGAGAATTCTGATTGCACTCTCAGACAGATCGTAAAGTTGAAAGGCCATTGCGATCCGCAGCATGGCCGCAGCCGCAGCAAAGGTGGTGACAAACAGGATGAAGCCCAGGAGATTTGTGCTCTTCTTGGTCCAGGACAGGCGCAGCGCATAGGCGAGCAGGAACAGTATCCAGGCCTGATCGAACATCAAGCCGATCAGCCAGCCGTTCTCGACGGCAAGCAAGCCGAGCACCCGTGCGCCGGCCCAGAGGCCCGCAAACAGGAAGAGTGGACGACCGCTGATCCGCCGCGTGTCCGTCCACTCTGGCAGTGCAGAGGTGAGGAAGCCTAAAAGCGCGCCTCCAAAGGAGCCGACCAGCATTTCCTGCGCGTGCCAGTGACCGGGAAGGGACGAGGAAGCAAAAGGCAGATCGAGAGACCAAACCACGACCCAAAGAAAGGGCCACAGCGCCGCATGTAAGGCGGCAAGTGGAAACATCAGTCTGAGACCTTCGGCGGACATGGCCCTGGCAAGATCGGCCGAGGGAAGCATGCGTATGGCTGGAAGCACACTCATGCCAGCCTCCGCTCGTCATGTTCTTCAACGACGGCAAACAGCGGATGATCGGAAATGAGCCTTCGTGCCGTCTCGAAAATTATGTCCTCACTGCGATGCCCCGGTGTCTCGGGAACAGCGACGCAGTCAAGAATCCCATGGCCATAGCGATCGAGAACCGCGATCCGGTGGCAGATCCGCAGCGCTTCATGGATGTCATGGGTGATGAAGAGCCCGCCCTTGCCGCTGTCTGAGGCCGTGGCGACGACGAGATCCTGCATCCGCCGTCGCAAGGCGGCATCGAGCGCGGTGAAGGGCTCGTCGAAGTAGAGGAAATCGGGGTCGGCGACGAGAGCACGGGCAAGCGCCGTGCGCTGGCGCATGCCACCCGACAACTGTGATGGAAACTTTTGCCAGTCGCTCTCTTCCAGCGATACGCGATCACAGGCCGCTGCAATTCTTGCCCTTCGCTCGGACGGCGCCACGGGGAGGCCAGACAGGCCCAGTGCCACGTTGGCTTCGACCGTCGCCCATGGGAGGAGGCGCGGTTCCTGAAAGACGAAAGCGCAGCGCGCATAGCCTCGCTCGACTTGGCCGTGGCGGGGGATAATCAGCCCGGCGGCGATCTGGGCAAGCGTGCTCTTGCCGCAACCGGATGGTCCGACCAGCGCGACCATTTCCCCCTGGCTGACCTGCAAACTGACCTGTTCGAGAACGGGGCGGCCGAGAAAGACGTGCCCCACGGCTTTGAGCTGGAGGAGGGTCATCGGCGTACGCCCCAGGGTTGGGCGGCTTCCCGCCATGCCTCGGCTTCGGCGCGCAGTGGCTGTACAACTCCATATTCGACACTGATCAGCGCAATGACCGACAGGAGGATCCACGCAAGAGCTGCTTCCACATCGAGTGCGGAACGGGCATTGGCGAGCGCGCCTCCTATACCGCCGGCATTGGCCAGCAACTCGGCCATGACTGCTGCCTTGAAAGCCGTGCCCAGTGCCATGACCAAAGCAGGAAATACCGCATGAAGCATTTGCCGTAGGGATATCTGAAACAAGCGGGCCAGCCACGACAGGCCGGCCATACGTGCCATCTCTTCCAATCCCCGGTCTCGTGTCTGGATGCCCTCGGCTGCACCAACAAAGACAAGCGGCAAGGCGGCGATAGCCGCGGTGGCAATGACCGTTCCGGCCCCCATGCCGAACCAGATCATCAGAAGGACGATCCAGGCAATTGGCGGGACGCCGATCAGCAAGGTTACCTGCGGACGCGCAAGCCTCATGATCGCCGGATGGTATCCGGCCACCACGCCTGCCATCGTTCCAAACACGGCGGCGAGTGAAAAGCCGGCGAGCGCCCTCAGGCTCGTTGACAGCACCAACATACGGTTGTCGGGATCTGCCGCCAGCTTGAACAGGGTCTGGATCGTCTCGGCCGGTGCAGGCAACACGAAGCTGCCATAGGCTTCGGCTCCAAGCTGCCAAACGGCGGCAAAGACAGCAAGGCCGCCGAGACCCGCCCAGCCGGACCAGAGAAAGCGCGCCACCCTTCCCGCACGATAAGCCAGGCCCATATGATTCCGCCTTACAGATAGAGTGACGCGTCCGGCATGCGACCGCCCACCATTTCGGGATGGCTCTGCGCCACGGCTTTAAGCAGTGTCTCGATCGGTCCGCGAGCGTCCCGAGCGGCAATGGCGACGAGGTTCGAATAGGGGATCGACGCCTCCAGCACAGGCCAGGGCAGTTCAAGTGCTGATGCGGCCTGGCCTGCAGCCGCTGCCGGATCGGCGTTCACCTCGACTGCCGCCCGTGCAAGTCCCGCAAGAAGCGCGGTCGCCTGTTCCGGACGATCGTCTAGAAAGCTCTGGCTCAGGGCGAGACCTGCCTGGGGCATGACCGGTGCCGTAGCGGTGACGGTACCCCATTCCTTCTGCATGTCGATGACGCGGTGAAGCGCCTGACCACCTGTACTGGCCTTGAAGATGGCGGCAGAGACTGCCGGTTCGGGTAGGAGCGCCGTGTCGATACGCCCTGCGAGCAGCATCTGAACGGCTTCGATTGGCGTGCCGGCCCGCTCTACCTTGACCTTGCCGGTCATTCGATGGTGGGCAAGCGCCGCATCGAAGACAAGTTCCGGCGTGTCATTGGGAAATGGCACGGTTACGCTTTGACCTTCGAGATCGGCGAAAGCCGCGATTTTATCGTTGCGCGACACCATATAGAGAAGGCCATTGGTCATGACGCTGGCCAGTTTCAAGCCAAGTCCGCGCGTATGGAGATTTGCCGCCGCCGTTGTCGGCATGACTACGGCTCTCATGGATCCGGACGACAGGCCCGCCCGCATTTCATCGGGCGTGCGCCAGACCCTAAACTCCACCTTATCTGCGACGTTGCGCAGCAGGCCTTTGCCAACCGCATAGGCCAGCGTGATCGATGGTCCGGCAGGAGGGCCGAAGAGGACGAGTTGGTCGAGGGAGGAAGCGCGTGCCCGTGTGTTGAGGAAGGGAAGGGCAAGGGTCGCTGCGATGCCAGCGCATAAAGTGCGACGGGTTGTTGCATAGCCTGCCGCGTCTGCCTCAATGATATTCGCCTTGCTGACCTGTTTCAGGGTGTTGGGCATCCCGCTCTCCGAAAATTGATTTATTTCCTCATGTTATAGCCGTCCGCGCACGGATGTTTGACGTAGAGCAAGTAGTGTGTGGAATTACCGGCTGGAATCGTTCTCAGATGTCGAGCGCGAGAATCGGGTCTGCGCCAAACAGGGCGGCATGGCCTCCCGCGAGCAGCCAAAGTGTGACAAGCAGCGTCACGGCGAGCCCGGCTACCAGATGTCCATCCAGACGCAGCTTGGCGCGTCCGGAGAGCAGAGCGATCAACGGAAATATGGATGTTGATCTCTCGACTGGTAACCAGTCTTCTCCCATCCTGCGTCTCGCGCGCTTTTCCGTAACGCGAATACCGACAGCAGAAAACAGACCTAGCCCGCCGAAGATGAGAAGCGACCTCATGTCGCCGTTTGCCGCGACATGGCCGATAGACCAGAGGAGAAAACCCCACAAGACTGGATGGCGAGTAATGGTCGTAATCGCTCCAGCTGTATCGCCTGCCATAAAGCTGACAGATGCGGGATTGGGGCTGATGAGACCTGCCGTGACGAGGAAGAGCCCGAGTGGCGATAACACGAGATTGGCGATGGCGCTCCGGGAACCCGGCTGCCAGAGTTCGACATACTCGGTGCTCCAGGCCGCCCGCAGGACCCATATCAAGAGTGCTACGGATGTTGTGGAATAGACCAGAAGGTAGAGCCGCAACCCAAGCGCTGCGGTCAGTCTTCCCCTTATGGTTGGCAGGGCAGGCACTGAATGCAACAACAAGAATGCTGTAAGCGCGAGAACGACCTCGGTCATGTTGCCAGCACCTGCGTTTCTGGTTCCACATTGAGGAGCTGCTGCAGCAGCATCTGCTCTGCAGTGATATGGCGCCGGACAGCTTCCTGAAAACCTCGAACCATATGGGCCACCGTTTCCAGGCTCAGTCTGCACCGTTTTCGAGCGACAGCGGCCAAGGTGAGGGATAGCTCACGGGCCGCGCGGCGGTCGACGCGATGTTCAGACTTGACCTGATCGAGAAGAAGGGAGCCGAAGCAGGAGCCGGCATGCAACTCGAGGTCGGGGTAAAACTTCTGCTCTTCCAGAGTATGGGCGGCGGCGACCAGCGGTTCGATGTGCTTGGCAACCTTCTGGATGCCGCGCGGAATTTCGCCGGCGTCGAAGTCCGTGGCCAGTTCCTCCAGCCTCAAGCAGAGGATGAGAAGATCGCGGTGCTTGTCCTCAAGCGCCCTGACCTCGGTGGCCGTCAAGCTGGATCCGATCCTTTCCATGGTTGCCTCCTCACTGGCCCAGAAACAGGCCGACGCCTATGACAAGCGAAGCCAGCACGGCGGCAAGCGTGCCTCCGCCCTGGAGTACGCCCATGCGCTTCAGCATCAGGGCAAAGCCCACGATGACAGGTGTCGCAACGACAAGGCCGATTTGTGCATCCGTCATTTCAGTCATTCCCTTCTGTTGTAGAAGCACTCTGCCTTGTCTTTCGTCAGTCTTCTTTGCGCTCCCACAAAGAGCGCCTCGGATTTTTCTCTAGAAACGATCCCGATCAACGGGAGAACTGACGATGGCCATGCAAACAAGCCTCCAGGAGGAGGCAAAGGACGACCACCTGCTGCTCTGGATCCTGGTGTGGAGCGAGTTGATCGCTTTCGGCATCCTGATCCTGGGCTTCCTCGTCGTCTCGACCTTCGATGCAGAAGCCTTCGAACTGGCGCGTCTGCATTTGAGGCCGGGGATCGCCGGCGCGAACACGCTTATCCTGCTGGTCAGCGGGTATTTTGTCGCCGTGGCGATGCGAAATCGGCTTGATCTTGAGGCGGTGAAACGGCCGTTGGTCATTGCAGCTCTGCTTGGCTTTTGCTTTGCGGCGGTCAAGCTCTTCGAATATTGGGGTGAGGTCCGCTTCGCTCATGATGTGACGCTCGATACCTTCTTCGAGCTCTATTTCATCATCACCGGCTTCCATCTCCTGCATGTCTTCTTCGGAGCCATTGCGCTTCTTCTCGTCGCCTGGCGCCCGGCACGGGAGAACCTGGTTCTGATCGCCACACTCTGGCACGTGATCGACCTCGTCTGGCTGGTCATCTTTCCCATTCTCTATCTCGCGTGAGGCTTCCCATGACCCGCAGACAGCACGAGGATTTGGTGGGTGTGCTTGCCATGCTGATGACCTTCGCAATTGGTGGTGCGATCGTTACGGCGCTCGCTGGTCCAACGATCGTACCGATTGCCGCCGTTCTTGCGATTGCCTTTGCCAAGGGACGGCTTGTGGTGCTCGACTTCCTCGAACTCAGGGGCGGACATCATCCCATGCGGATTGCGCTCATCTGCTGGTTGAGCATCATCCTGATCGCCGCACTGTCTCGGTCGCTGGTGGTCCTTCTGTTGGTATGAACATTCGCGCCGTTGCTTGCCAAAGCGCAAAGAACAACTCCGATCACTGTCTATGAAAAGAATATCCCGCAGAGCCGGCGAGGGGATCGCCGAAGCCTTCGAGGCGGGGAAACCAGGTCGGGCCTTTCAAGCCTGGCAGACGGAAGGACAAGGGCATGGCAGAGCGCCTGACCAAGACCGGAGCGCGCAACGTCTTCTATGGCGGCTCCATTTTCTTTTTTGCGATCTTCGTGGGGCTCACCGCCCACAGCCATTACTACATCCGCACTACTTCAACAGATGAATCGACGCTGACCGACAGCGTCGCGCGCGGCAAGCATATCTGGGAAAAGAACGCCTGTATCAACTGCCACTCGATCCTGGGTGAAGGCGCCTACTTCGCGCCCGAACTCGGCAATGTCTGGACCCGCTGGGGTGGCCAGGACGATCGCGACGGTGCACGCGAGACGCTTCGTTCCTGGATGGCGGCACAGCCCTCTGGGGTCGAAGGTCGCCGCCAGATGCCGCAATTCAATCTGACCGACGAAGAGATCAACGATCTCGCAGACTTCCTCGAATGGACCAGCAAAATCAAGACGCAGAACTGGCCGCCGAACGAGGCTGGCTGAGCCCTTCGTGACCCAAGGAGACACAAAATGAAATATCAAAGCCAGAAGGTCGCGATGCTGTATTTTTACGGTGCGCTCGGCCTCTTTATCGCCCAGGTCCTGTTCGGGGTCGTCGCGGGTACGATCTACGTTCTGCCCAATACGCTCTCCGAGCTCCTCCCTTTTAACATCGTCCGTATGATCCACACCAACGCCCTGATCGTCTGGTTGTTGATGGGCTTCATGGGCGCGACCTATTATCTGCTGCCGGAAGAAGCGGAAACCGAGCTTTACAGCCCGAAGCTTGCTGTTGCGCAGTTCTGGATCTTCCTCATTGCCGCTGCCGCCGCGGTCGTCGGTTATCTCTTCGGCATTCATGAGGGGCGCGAGTTTCTCGAGCAGCCCTTCATCATCAAGATCGGCATTGTCATTGTCGCATTGATGCTGCTGTTCAACGTCACCATGACATCGCTGAAGGGTCGCAAGACTGTCGTCACCAACATCCTGATCTTCGGTCTGTGGGGTGTGGCGATCTTCTTCCTCTTTGCCTTCTACAACCCAACGAACCTGGCACTCGACAAGATGTACTGGTGGTATGTCGTCCACCTCTGGGTCGAAGGCGTATGGGAGCTGATCATGGCCTCGGTGCTCGCCTTCCTGATGATCAAGCTCAACGGCATCGACCGCGAAGTGGTCGAGAAGTGGCTCTATGTCATCATCGGGCTGGCGCTGTTCTCCGGCATTCTCGGCACGGGCCATCACTACTATTGGATCGGCGCGCCCGGCTACTGGCAGTGGATTGGGTCGCTGTTCTCGACGCTTGAAGTCGCGCCCTTCTTCACCATGGTCATCTTCACCTTCGTGATGACTTGGAAGGCCGGTCGCAAGCATCCGAACCGTGCTGCACTTCTCTGGTCAATTGGCTGCTCGGTCATGGCCTTCTTCGGCGCCGGCGTCTGGGGCTTCCTGCACACACTGTCCTCGATCAACTACTACACCCACGGCACGCAGGTGACGGCAGCCCACGGACACCTCGCGTTCTTTGGCGCCTATGTCATGCTCAACCTTGCGATCATGGCCTATGCCATTCCGGAAATGCGCGGCCGCCAGCCCTATAACCAGTGGCTATCGATCGCGAGCTTCTGGATGATGTGCACGGCGATGTCGGTGATGACCTTCGCGCTCACCTTTGCCGGTGTCCTGCAGGTGCATCTGCAGCGCGTGCTCGGCGAAAGCTATATGGCCGTCCAGGACCAGTTGGCCCTGTTCTACTGGGTCCGTCTCGGCTCGGGTGCTGTCGTGCTTGTGTCCGCCCTGATGTTCGTCTGGGCCGTATTGATGCCGGGCAAGGAAAAAGAGCCTGCCTTTGGCGGCTATGTCGAGCCTGCCGAGTGAAACAGCGGCCCCGCTGTTTCAAAAAGCGGCGGGGCTCTCCCCAATTTTGAGGATCAGCAACATGAATATCATCGCCCGCAACATTCAGCCGGATATCCCGGCCTATTCTCCAGCCGGCAACGAATGCACTCTCTTCGAGACAGCCTGGACGCGGCAGTTGCCGCTTCTCCTGAAAGGACCGACAGGCTGCGGAAAGACCCGGTTCGTCAGTCATATGGCGCAAAGGCTTGGCTTGCCGCTGACCACCGTCTCCTGCCACGACGATCTGGCGGCTGCCGATCTCACTGGCCGTTTTCTTTTGAAGGGAGGTGAGACGGTCTGGGTCGACGGACCGCTGACCCGGGCAGTCCGTGAGGGCGGTGTATGCTATCTCGACGAGGTGGTCGAGGCGCGCAAAGATGTCGCCGTCGTGCTCCATCCTCTGACCGACGACCGGCGCATTCTACCCCTGGAACGCACAGGCGAAGAGCTTGAAGCGCCGCCGGCCTTCATGCTCGTTGTCTCCTACAATCCTGGCTATCAAAACCTCCTCAAAGCGTTGAAGCCCTCGACTCGCCAGCGTTTTGTCGCCATCGAGTTCGACTTCCTGCCCAAGGCCAGGGAGATCGAGGTTGTCTCGACAGAAAGTGGACTGCCTGCCACGGCTGTAGAGCCATTGGTCGAACTGGCGCGGCGGCTGCGGGCACTAAAAGGTCATGACCTGGAGGAAGGCGTCTCGACGCGACTGCTCGTCTATTGCGCCAGCCTCATTGATGCCGGTCTTTCTCCACGGGACGCCGTTCGTGCCGCCATGATCGAGCCGCTGACCGACGAACCTGACGTGCGTACTGCACTCCTCGAACTGGCACAGGCGGTCATCCGCTAGGAGAATGTCATGCTGGACTTTCTGGAGCTTGAGGAGACGGTTGGGCGCGCCTGGCATAGGCTTGCCGGTGATACCCGCACCTGGCCACGTTACCCCGAAGCGGCCGTCCTGCTCGAAGACGTGCTTCCGGTACTCTCTGTCTGCTTTCGTGGCTTCGGCGGTGAACGGACGGTTCAACTGGTGCCGGCGCGGGCTAAGACCTCGCAACACCGGCTGAAGTTCCGGCAACGCATGGGGCTGGGCGAAGAAAAGCTCATTCATCCGGCGCGGGACGAAGCTAGCGTGATGTTGCCCCCAGTCTTGGATCTCATGCCGGAGCAGTCGCTCAATCTTGACCTCTATGTGTGGCTGGCCGCAGCCATGGCCGTGATGCCGCTTCAACCGATGACCGAGACTGATCCCCTCAAGGCCGATCTTGCACTTTTGGACGCGGCGTCGGTGCTTGAAGTGCGGGTCCTGAAGACCTTCCCCGGTCTGGTCGATCGCTATCGTCGGCTTTGCCGCGCCCTCCTGTCGGAGCGCCGCCGCGGCTCGCTGCCTCGGGTGGAGGGGATGCTGGAGGACTGCATCATTGATCTCCTGCGCCGTGGCGCGGGCCTTGCCCCTCTCTCTGCAGGCAATGATATGCCGACGCAGGCACCTGCGGGCTATCTGCCGATGTTGCCCGTGCCGCTCTGGCCGCAGGCAATTCTTAGGGAGGAATGGGCCGGTCGCCAGGAATTAGACCAGCCCGTCGGCTCCAGCCAGGCGGATGCGCAGCCGGCTGGACGCCATGTGGCAATCCGCGAGAAGGATTCCGCCGCCAAGGGCGAGCGTAGCCCCTTCATCCTCAATCGCTTCGAGAAGATCCTCGCCATGGCCGAGATGGTCAATGTCGACCGACCCGCCGACGACAGTGACGATCACGATGCGTCGGCCGCTGACGAACTCGATGAGATGGTGCTTGGAGAACGCAAGGGCCGGCCAGCCGCGAAATTTCGGTTCGACCTGGACCTGCCGCCCGAGGCGCTCATCCATTCCGCGATCGAAGCGGAACTGACCTATCCGGAATGGGACTACAGACACGAGGTCTATCTGAGGGACCACTGCCGGGTCTTTGCCGGCCCGGCGTGCGAACAGGACAAGGCGCCGGTCCAGTCGTCCGAGATGAAGGCGATGATTCGCCGGGTGCGGCGGCAGTTCGAAGCGATGCGTCCGCGCCATGAGATGCTGCGTGCACAGGTCGACGGTGCCGATCTCGATCTCGATGCGGTCGTGCGCAGCCGCACCGAGCTCGCTGCGAGCGGTGAATGCTCCGAGCGCATCCACCTGGCAAGCCGGCCGCAGGCCCATGATCTTGCGGTGACCCTGCTGGTCGACGTCTCGCTGTCGACCGACGCCTGGTTCAACGACCGCCGGGTACTCGATGTCGAGAAGGAGGCGCTTCTGGTTCTGGCCGAAGGGCTGGCTGCCTGCGGCGACATGCATTCTATCTTGAGCTTCACGTCGAGACGGCGGGACTGGGTGCGCGTCGAGACGATCAAGGACTTTGACGAGCCGATGGGTGCCTTGGTGCGCCATCGCATCGCCGCGCTGAAGCCCGGTTACTATACACGCATGGGAGCAGCCCTACGCCACGCGACGGCCAAACTTGCCGAGCGTCCCAATCGCAAGCACTTGCTTCTTGTCCTGACCGATGGAAAACCGAATGATGTCGATCATTATGAGGGACGTTATGCGCTTGAAGACACACGTCGGGCCGTGAGCGAAGCAAGGCGGCGTGGCATCCATGTCTTCGGCGTCACGGTCGATCAGGATGCCAAAACCTATGTGCCGGCTGTCTTTGGCCACCATGGCTATGCCGTCGTTCCCGACATTCGCCGCCTTCCGGCGACCTTGCCACAGATCTACCGCGCGCTCGTCCGCTGATCCGCGAACGCGCAAAGGGGAAGCCCGGACCGAGAGATCGGACCGGGCTTTCTCGTTTTTTGCCGTTTTGTCTCAGGCCACGGTGGCGTGTGTTCTGCTCGTTTCGCCGAGATAGGCATCAAAGCACGACGCCACCGTTCGAACGAGGAATCTGTGTTCCGTGTCCACGCTCAGCACATCGCCACGCAAGGTCACAATCCCTTCGTCCAACAAGGTCTTGAGCAGCAGATTGGCTTTTCCAAAGCTCTCTTCCGGAAGTTCAAAGCCATCCGGCTTGGCTGTAAAATCCACTTGGAAGTCACACATCAACCGCTCGATGATCCAGGCGCGGACGCGGTCCTCCTGTGTGAGGCGGTAGCCTTTCGACGTGGCAAAGTTCCCGGAAGAAATGAGGCTGGCATATCGGCCGATGGCGATATCGTTCTGCGCATAGCCTTCGGCAAGACGTCCGATCGCCGACGAGCCGAACCCGATCAGTGTTGAGGCAGTGTCGGTCGTATAACCCTGGAAGTTGCGGTGCAGCGCCTTGCGATTGGCGGCGATCGAAAGCTGATCCCCAGGAAGCGCAAAATGGTCGAGACCGATCCGTCGGTACCCGGCTTCGCACAGCGTCGCCGCGATGGCTTCCGCCTGGGCGTGTCGATCATGTGCGTCGCCGAGCGCTGCCGTGTCGATCAGGCGTTGATGCTTCTTGAAGGCCGGGACATGGGCATAACCGAAGACGGCGAAGCGCTCAGGGCGCATGGCAGCCGCCACTCGCGCAGTTTCAATTGCAGAGTCGACGGTTTGATGGGGCAAGCCATAGATCAGGTCGAAATTGATGCTTCTGGCTCCTGCCTTGCGCAGGTTCGAAAGGGCTGTCTCCGTCTGCTCTGCCGACTGGATGCGATTGATCGCTTTTTGCACCTTGGGATCGAAACTCTGTACGCCAAGGCTGGCCCTGGTCATTCCCGCTTCACCGAGCGCTTCTGACATTTCGAGGGTCAGCGTTCTCGGATCGATTTCCACCGCCAATTCGGTCGCGCTGCTAATCCCAAAGGCCGCTGTCACGGTGGCAGTCAGATCGAGGAACTCTTCCGGCGTCATGATCGTGGGTGTGCCACCGCCAAAGTGAATGTCGCTTACGTCCTGTCGCCGTCCAAGGGCTTTTGCCACCAGCCTGATTTCCTGTTTCAGCACGGTCAGATAGTCGAGGATCGGTGCGTCCTTCTGGGTGATCGTGGTGTGGCAGCCGCAATACCAGCACATGGATCGACAGAAGGGCACGTGAAGATAAAGCGACACCGGTTCGCTTTTGGGGATGTTAGCCAGCCAATCACGATAGGTGCCGGCTCCAATACTGGGCGAGAAGCGGGGCGCCGTCGGATAACTTGTGTAACGGGGCAGGCGGCTTTCGCCATAACGGCGGATAATCTCTGTGTTCATTGTATCGCTCCGGTTCGGTGCCCTAACGATAGTGCCAGGTGCCATCGCTTCGTTGTCGAAAGGCAAACAGGAACACTGCTTTCCTGGTTTTGCTTGTTACAGCACAACGAAGCCTAGGCGCCCGTGCTTCAGTATCCTGCGGTGCAGCTTACGCTGCATGCGACTCCCGCAACCCGCATTGAAGAAAGCCAGCGAATGACTGTTGTTGAAGATCATATTCTCAAGCTCGACGTGCGCGAAATTCCGCGCGTGGAAAGGCATCCCCGTATATTCGGAATGTTGAATTCACTGCTTCCGGATTATCAGTTGATCCTGACCGTCGATCATGATCCGGTTCCGCTCTACTACCATCTCGAGATGCATTATGATGGGATGTTCGGGTGGGAATACCTTTCCCGTGGGCCGGAGATATGGGAAGTCCGCATTCGCCGGAAGAAGCACGAAGGATGCAACTGCAACTGCGGTGGTGGTCATTGAACTGCATGGGAGCGATCGGGCGATAGCGGTCGCTCCCATGCAGGTTCATCGTGATCAGACAGGTGAAGTCGAAAATCGGGAGGTCAAGTGTCGACAACAGCCAGTTTCAAAGAACTCGATGTGAGGCCCATCCTTCGTGACGGAGGCGAGCCATTTCCCGCAATCATGGATGCGGTTCAGTCATTGAAGCCAGGAGAAGGTTTGCGTTTGCTTGCTACCTTTCGCCCTGTACCACTCATGAGCGTCATGGCGCGCCGCGGCTATTCGGCCGAGCTCAAGGAGTTGGATGGCGGCGAGTGGGAGGTTCTGTTCATCCCAACCCCAGACACTTCTGCAGAAGTTCTCCACTCAATCGGTGCAGAGGAAGCGGCGGCCTGGCCGGACCCGTTGTGGAGGGTCGACCTCACCGAGCAGCAGCCACCGGCGCCTATGGAGAAAGTTCTCTCGCTGATTGAGCTCATGGAGCCAGGCGAAGTACTTTTCGCGGTGTTTTCAGAGGAATCGCGCTTTCTCGGTGCGGAGCTGGAAAAGCGCGGTCACCAATGGGTCGGCAATCTCGATGCTTCAAAGCGTGCCTATCGCATGTTGATCCGAGTGGGCGGTGAAGGTTGACGACCGGGTTGCCGCTGAACGTGACATAGGAGACCCGCATTGTCGCTTAGAAAGAAGACAAAGGCGGCAATCCAGAAAAAGCCAGACGTTGCGATAAGCGCCCCATAGTATCCCGGAACGATGTCGGCTGCGATGCGGCCGCTTGCTGCGAGCAGTATGCACGGGACGGACAGCCGCTGGCGCAAGGAAAACTGCTCGTTCCGACCGGTGTGAAGGCGGATCGAACGATTCATGATCGCAATCATCATTCCTGTGACGGCTCCAATAGCAAGAAGATGCATTGCAGTGAGCAGGCCGAGTGTATCGAGCGCGGTTCCTGTAATTCCCAACAGGCCCAGGGGGATGAAGGCGTACGAAACCTGCATCGCTGCGATCATGGACGATTTGAGGATTATTGGCCTGAACCATCTTATTGCGCGGGCAAAGTGCGAACCGGCTGCCACTAGTGCCACGATTGCCGCGACTGGCCCGGAGGGTTCAAAGGTCCAAGCCGTTGCGGCAAGGAGAGTGGCAACAAGCACGAAACGATCGATGAAGTGATTTGCGGGGGCGAGGCGTGATCTACCCGCCTGGGCAAGCCAGTTGTTGGTGAAGCTAGGGATTAGCTTGCTCGCGGTCGCAGTGATCAGCAGGATATAGACTGAAAGACCTGCCCGTGCCCAAGCATCCACGTCTCCTCCGTTCATCGCCGCCATGTGAAACCCGCCATTGATCAAGGCAAGCGACATAACAGAAAGGATCGGCTTCGCATCTGCGATCCTTCGCGCAACCCATACCTCCCTCAAGCAGAAGTAGGCGAAGAGCGGGAGGAAGATCAAGTCGATCAGGAGGGTGGTTAGGGCCGTTGTTTCTCCGACCATCAGCATGGAGATGCGCCCGGTAATCCAGATGAGCACGAGAATGCCAAGCGGCTTGCCTGAAAGCGGAAAGCGACCAGTCCAGTTTGGAACTGTTGTCATTAGGTATCCGACCAGAACGGCCGGCATGAAGCCGAACAGCAGTTCATGCGCATGCCAGGCGGATGGGCCGTAGACTTTCGCCACCTCAAGCCAGCCGTTCACCGCGCAAATCCAGATTGCGATCGTCGTGATGGCCCATAAAGGCGCGCCGAGATAAAATGGCCGGAACCCATAAGACAGCAGGACGAGGCCGTCGCGCCCCAGGCCCCGCGGGATCCCGCCACTGGTTATTCGTTCCTTTTCCTTCATGGAAATCGCTTTCAAAAATACTCGTTCGACGCTGACTCTGAGATTTCGAGGTAAAGTAATTGATCTCGATCAAAGAGCCCCGGCCAAAATATTATTTGGTCGGCGGCTGAATGACGCACTGCTTCTTCAGCGGCTCATTGTTCCAAGTCAAATAGAAAGGCACGTGATGAAGTAAAACAATGTCAACAGTTCGAGCGAAACGCTTACTGCACGACAAGGAGAAAAGATCATGACCCAGTGCCTCAATCTGACCAGAAGAACAATGCTCGCGGGAGCAGTGTTTGCAAGCGCGCTTGTGCCCGTTTTGACAGGAACAGTGGCACGCGCCGAAGGCGGCGACATCAAGACCAATGCCGCAGCCGTGGCGGCTGACATCGCTAAGCTGGAGCGGGTGAAGGTCGATCTTATCGCGCCTCCTTTCGTCCATGCGCATGCTCAGAAGGCCGAAGGCGGGCCCAAGGTCGTCGAGTTCACGCTCACCATTGAGGAAAAGAAGATCGTCATCGATGACGCTGGCACCGAAGTCCATGCCATGACTTTCAATGGCTCGGTCCCCGGCCCGATGATGGTCGTTCATGAAGGCGACTATGTTGAGCTTACGCTGATCAACCCCGACACCAACAGCCTGCAGCACAACATCGATTTCCATTCGGCAACCGGTGCGCTTGGCGGCGGCGCGCTGACACTGGTCAATCCGGGCGAAACGGCGGTACTGCGCTTCAAGGCCACAAAGGCCGGCGTCTTCGTCTACCATTGTGCACCTCCCGGCATGGTGCCGTGGCACGTCACCTCGGGCATGAACGGCGCGATCATGGTCCTGCCGCGTGAAGGCCTGAAAGACCACAAGGGCAATGATCTGCCTTATGACAAGGTATACTATGTCGGCGAGCAGGACTTTTATGTCCCCAAGGATGCTGACGGCAACTACAAGAAGTATGAGAGTGCCGGCGATGCCTATTCGGACGTGCTCGAAGTGATGAACACGCTGACCCCGAGCCACATCGTCTTCAATGGTGCTGTCGGAGCTCTGACAGGCGACAATGCTATGACGGCAGAAGTCGGCGACCGGGTCTTGATCCTGCATTCGCAGGCCAATCGTGACACCCGTCCGCACCTGATCGGTGGCCATGGCGACTATGTCTGGGCAACCGGCAAGTTTGCCAACCCGCCAGAGCTCGATCAGGAAACCTGGTTCATCCCTGGTGGTGCAGCAGGTGCTGCTTACTATACCTTCCAGCAGCCGGGCATTTACGCTTATGTCAACCACAACCTGATCGAAGCCTTCGAAAAGGGGGCGGCCGCCCACTTCAAGGTCACCGGCGACTGGAACGACGATCTGATGACCGCTGTGGTCAAGCCGGGAAGCTGATCCTCAAGAATACGGGGGTGCTCATCGAGCACCCCCGTGGACCTCTTCTTCAACTGGTTGGAAAACGCCATGTCCGGCGCCGTTCTCACTCCCAGGCAGCCCAACTCGATCGGCTCGGTGCTGCTGCCGCTTCTGCTCATCGGCGCTCTGTCGGCCGCCGTCGTGATTCAATCGGGCATCATCCGGCTGAGTGATGGCGCCGGAATGCCGCCGCCTCAAACCATTAAATTGGCTCCCGGCAGCTTCCTGTACCGTCAGCCCGGCGAATTTTACCGCGCGGGATATGCCGTCGACGGGCCGAAGGCCGATTATGTGATGACGGCTCCTCTCACCATCATGAAGTATCAGGTCAGCACCCAGGACTACGATGCCTGCGTGACCGACGGGGCGTGCCCGGGTCGGGAATCGACGACCCCTTCGCGCCCTGACATCCCGGCAACCGGCGTTAGTCACGACGACGCGACACTGTTCGCCAGGTGGTTTTCGAGAAGGAGCGGTGGGGTCTGGCGCCTGCCAAGCGATGCGGAGCTGGCCTTCGCTGCAGGGGAAAAATTTCCAGATGACGCCCTCGGCATAGATCCGGACAATCGGAACCCGGCCTTGCGTTGGCTCGCGGATTACGAGCGCGAGGCCGCCCGCAAGAGATCCAAGGAACCGGAACCGCTTGCCTATGGAAGCTTCGGCGAGAACGAGCACGGACTTGCCGATTTTGCTGGTAATATTTGGGAGTGGACAACGACCTGCAATCGACGTGTGGACCTCGTCAATGAAGGGCAGCCAGTCACAACTGAAGCCTGCGGCGTCTACATCACCGCTGGCAAACACCGATCGCCATTAAGCTCGTTTATCCGCGACCCGAAAAGCGGTGGCTGCTCTGTTGGGGTTCCTCCCGACCATGTCGGCTTCCGGCTGGTCGAAGATCGTCGCTGGTATGCCCCTTTGCTCTTTTCGATCGGTGCCTTGTGAGATAGGCTAGCCCTCAAATTGGATACTCACCATAACCGCCACTATGGGCTCGTCGAGCTCTAAAGAATTTGCGCTGGTGGCGGGAGAGGGATATGTTTTGAAGCTTGATCGGACAATCATCAAGTCTTTGTCATTGTTCGACAAGATGACCGATGACGAGCTGGACGCGCTGTTGGTTCCCGCCCAGACGAAGCGACTGCCGATCGGCGAGTCGGTGTTCGAGCAGGGACAGCCCGCCTCATATTTCTTTCTCCTCCTGCATGGCCGTCTCAAGGTCACCCAAGTGACGAGCGCCGGTCAACAGATCATCGTGCGTGTGGTGCATCCCGGGGATCTGTTCGGTTTTGCCAAGGCGCTTCAGCGACAAGACTATCCGGGTACGGCACTTGCTGCTGCTGAGAGCATTGTTCTGTCCTGGCCCACAGAGATGTGGCCGAAATTCGTGGAGCGTAATCCAAGGCTTGCCGTTAGCGCGATGGAGACCATCGGGCAACGGCTCGAAGAAGCCCATGTCCGTATTCGTGAAATGTCGACGCAAGAAGTCGAAAAGAGAGTGGCACATACCGTGTTGCGGCTTGCACAGAAGGCTGGTCGCTCAGAAGCTGCGGGTATACGTATCGACTTTCCGATCTCCAGGCAGGATATTGCCGAGATGACCGGTACTACGATTCATACGGTTTCGCGAATATTCAGTGCCTGGGAGAGCAGGGGCCTGATCGAAGGTGGTCGGCAGAAACTGCTTGTGCGCGATATGGCGCAATTGGCATCGCTGGCGGATTCTCTCCCCGAGCGCCGATGACCACGTGAAGCGTTCTGATACTTGATATTGCGCAAAGAAGGCTCGTTCATCCTGGCCTATCTCTTTTGCAACGGAACGAGGTGTTCTGTCTAAGGAGATGAAAATGAAACTGCGTAGTGTAACCATGGCAGCCGTACTGTTGTTTTCGGCCCCGGCCCTCTCGATTGCTGCCGATTTCGAAGTCAAGATGCTGAACAAGGGCGCCGAGGGAGCCATGGTCTTCGAACCGGCTGGCTTGAAGATTGCCCCCGGCGACACTGTCACCTTCATCCCAACCGATAAGGGTCACAATGCCGAAGCCATCAAGGGCATGATCCCGGAAGGTGCTGCGGAGTTCAAAGGCAAAATGAACGAAGAAATCAAGGTGACGTTCGACGTGCCGGGGCTTTACGGCGTAAAATGCGCACCACATGTCGGCATGGGTATGGTTGCCGCGATCCTTGTTGGTGATGCTCCAGCCACCAATCTCGACGCCTTCAATGCTGCCAAGCTACCAAAAAAGGCCCGTGAGCGGATTGATGCAGCCGTCGCTGCGGCCCAGTAAAGACGTGTGCTAGCTGATGTTGCTTGATCGACGCCGCCGGGGTGTGATCCCCGGCGGCGTCGGCATTTCTGGACCGCATTGATATGCGATCGATGCACGCATCAAATCCCGCCGTCAGCAAGAAGGCCGCTATGGGCGCGGTTGATAGCGTCGCGTAGCTCGTCAACTGCCGATGCGGTCGGCAGCTCCTTCCCTTCCAGTTCCTCCGGCATTTTCCAGCCAGGATCGATCCCTTGCATATTTGGAAGCTCGTGGGCGATGCCCTTATGGCAATCGATGCACGTTGCCTTGCCGTTCAGGAGATAACGAGTGTGGATCTCAGCCGCACGTTCTGTCTGCTTCGACAGGTCCATGGCGGCCGAGGAATGGCAGTTTCGGCATTCGAGACTGTCGTTTGCCTTCAATCTTGCCCACTCATGCTGCGCAAGGCGCAACCTCTGGTCCAAGAACTTCTGGCGTGTATCAATCGTCCCGAAGATCTTGCCCCAAACTTCTTTCGAGGCTTGCATCTTACGGGCGATCTTATCCGTCCATTCATGAGGCACATGGCAGTCTGGGCAAGATGCTCTCACTCCGGATCGGTTGGAAAAATGCACGGTTCTGGTCATCTCCTCGTAGACGTTGGTTTTCATTTCGTGACAGCTGACACAGAAGGTTTCCGTATTGGTGAGCTCGAGTGCGGTGTTGAAGGCGCCCCAGAACATCACGCCCCCGACAAAGCCGCCCAGCGTTAAGAAGGCAAGGCTCAGCGTCGCCGCCGGTGTCGTGAGAACGCGCCATATCCAGGCAAACAGATTGCGGAGCCTCTGCATCTTTAATGCTCCTCACCCATCAGCTTCACCCCCATGTCGCTCATGTCGCGAAAGGTGTTGCCAACCAGAGGGTTCGTCTCTGCCTGGGGAACATGGCAGGCCGTGCAGAAGTATCGACGCGGCGAGACATCCGCCAGCATCTGTCCTTCCCTTGTAATGTAGTGCGTCACGCTGATCATCGGTGCACCAGAGCCCTCAGTGAACTCGCGCTTGTGGCAAGAGAGGCATCTATTCGTATTGACCGACAGTTGGTAGCCTTCGATGGAATGGGGAATCACAGGCGGTTGATCGGGGTAGGCACGCATCTTTCGCACGTCATCCACATTCCATTTTGGCAGGGGCTTTGCCGGGACGCTCTCCATCTGTTGCGGTGGACCCGACAATTGCGGAACCGATTGTGCGACGACGCCACCACCAATGAGGCAGACTGCCAGCAAAGCGACGGCACCAATTCGGCCTCTTGTCAGGCGACGGGAACGATCTTGACTGCGCATTTTTTGAAATCCGTTTGTTTGGAGATCGGATCGGTGGCGTCAAGCGTCACCTTGTTGATCAGCTGGCTGGCATCGAACCATGGAACGAAGATAACGCCGGGTGGCATTCGGTTGCGGCCCCGGGTCTCGACGCGGGTTCGCATCTCGCCACGGCGCGAGACGATGGTGATTTCCGCGCCCTGATTGATCCCTCGCTTTCGGGCGTCATCGGCGTTCATGAAACAGCGGGCGCCGGGGAAGGCCTTATACAGTTCAGGTACTCTCATCGTCATTGAACCGGAGTGCCAGTGTTCCAGCACGCGCCCCGTCACCAGCCAAAAATCATATTCCTCGTCCGGTGACTCCGCCGGCGGTTCATAGGGCACCGCCAGGATGACTGCACGTCCGTCAGGTTTGCCGTAGAAGCGTACACCTTCACCCGGCTTGACATAGGGATCATAGCCCTCCCGGTACCGCCACTTCGTCTCCTTGCCATCGACAACCGGCCAACGAAGGCCCCGTTCCCGGTGATAGACGTCATAGGGCGCCAGATCATGGCCATGGCCACGACCAAACTCGGCATATTCCTCGAAGAGGCCCTTCTGGATGTAGAATCCGAACGCTTCGGCTTCGCGATTGGCATAGTCGGCGTCCACTTCGGACAGGGGGTACCGGTCTACCTTCCCATTTGCGAACAGCACGTCGAAAAGCGTCTTTCCACGGTAGTCCGGGTTTTGCGTCAGGACCTCCTCGGTCCAGACTTCGTCCGTGGTGAACCTTTTGGAGAACTCCACCATTTGCCAGAGATCGGAGCGTGCTTCACCCGGCGCATTGACAAGTTGATGCCAGACATGCGTTCGCCGCTCCGCATTGCCATAGGCCCCTTCCTTCTCGACCCACATCGCTGCGGGCAAAATGAGATCCGCAGACATGGCCGTGATCGTCGGGTAGGCGTCTGAGACCACGATAAAATTATCGGGGTTCCGATAGCCCAGATAGGTTTCATTGCTGTTATTGGGTGCCGCCTGAACGTTGTTGTTGACCTGAACCCAGTAGAAATTCAGCTTGCCGTCCTTCAGCATCCTGTCTTGTTGCACAGCGTGGTATCCGGGCTTGTCGGGAAGAAGGCCGTCCGGCAGCTTCCATATCTCCTCTGCGTGATGCCGGTGCTCCGGATTGGTCACGACCATGTCCGCTGGCAGGCGATGCGCAAAAGTGCCGACTTCGCGCGCCGTTCCGCAAGCCGATGGCTGGCCCGTCAGCGAAAACGGCCCATTGCCCGGCTCCGAGATCTTCCCCGTCAGCAGATGCAGATTGTAGATCATGTGGTTTGCCCAGACACCGCGTGTGTGCTGGTTGAAGCCCATGGTCCAAAGCGACATGATCTTGGTGTCGGGATTGGCATAGAGTTCGGCGAGCTGCTCCAGAAAGCCTGGATCAGCGCCTGTCAGTTCAGCCACTTTCTCGAGTGTATAGTCCGAAACGAAGGCCTTGAAGCTATCGAAGTCAATCGGCTCCATCTTTGTTGGGTCGCCGGCATTCTTCGCCTTCACCTCAAGCGGATCATCCTCTCGAAGCCCATAGCCGATATCATCCACACCCTTCATGAAGGTCGTGTGTGCTTTCACAAACTCCTCGTTCACGCGACCTGTCGATATAATGTGATTGGCGATGTAGTTCATGATCGCCAAATCTGTGCTGGGTGCGAAGATGATGGGAATATCCGCCAAGTCCATGCTGCGGTGAGTGAAGGTCGACAGCACGGCAACCTTTACATGTTCGTGGCCCAGTCGGCGGTCTGCGAGGCGCGTCCAGAGGATTGGGTGCATCTCGGCCATGTTCGAGCCCCAGAGCACGAAGGCGTCGGCGTGCTCGAAGTCATCGTAACAGCCCATCGGTTCATCCATGCCGAAGGTTCGCATGAAAGCGTAAGCCGCCGATGCCATGCAGTGCCTTGCATTAGGATCGAGGTTATTGGAACGGAAGCCGGCGCGCATGAGCTTGGTCGCAGCATAGCCTTCGAAAATCGTCCACTGGCCGGAACCGAACATGCCGACGGCAGTGGGACCCTTCTCGCGCAGCACTTTCTTGCACTGCTCGGCCATGACGTCGAATGCTTCGTCCCAGCCGACGGGTTCGAACTCGCCGTCTTTGGCAAATTGCCCGTTGCGTTTGCGCAGGAGTGGTGTGGTCAGGCGGTCCTCGCCATACATGATCTTGGAGAGGAAGTAGCCCTTGATGCAGTTCAGGCCGCGGTTCACCTCCGCCTGCATGTCGCCATGCGTAGCGACGACTTGTCCTTCCTTGACGCCGACCATGACACCGCAACCGGTCCCACAGAACCGACAGGGCGCTTTGGACCATTTGATCTCAAGCGACTCGACGCCGCCGGGAACAGACTGTGCATTGGCCGGCAAGCTTACGCCGGCAGTGGCCGCCGCAATCGCGGCAGCATGGGCCTTGAGCAGACTACGCCGCGTCAGTTCTGTGTCCATCGATCGAACCCTCCTCCAAACTCTCTGCATGCTCGAAAACCATGTTTGCCGCCATGACGTCCGGAAGACCTGATATTGCGGCCAATGTCGCGCCCATTTCGCCGCTGGACTTGCCTTCGATCACGATGATGATCTTGCCTTGCTCGGCGGCATGTACCTCGACGTTCGGCACCTCCGCCAATGCTTCTAGAACGCCACCAGCTGTCGCCGGCGAGGTTAGTATCACGGCACTTGAAACATGGAAGCGTTCAGGGTTGCGCGTCTGCATCTGGTCCACTCCTGCTCGACATGGAAATTGCGTTGGTCGGACAGCGGCCGACACAGGCGCCGCAGCCGGTGCAGTCGTCTACTGCAACGTCCGGCTGCCATGGCCCGCCGGCTCGCGGACGAAACCTGATAGCGTCGGTCGGACAGTGGTCACGACATGATTGACAGTCGACGCCGTTGAGCGCCAGACAGTGCGACAAGACTTGCGCATTGTACGGGAAGGAAAGCTCGGCGCTGAAAAAGACGTCGGAACGTGGACAGTTATCGCGACACTCGCCGCAGAAATTGCATCCATCGTGGGAAAAATCGAGCGCCGGCAAGCCAGCCTGCATCGAGATGATTGATGTCGGACAGTGATCAACACATGCCCTGCATTGCTCGCAGATCTCTGCAATGGGACGCACGAGACCTGGGGGGTAGATGCGTTCTTCTTTACGCACTCGCCCGCGAAGGAAGGCCCGTCGTGAGAGCGAGGTCACCATCCCGTCCTCCCTACGCAGGCGGACCCGGTGGGCCAGCAACAATCTGGTACATCCATACCAGAAAACCAAAGCTGCCGACCGCTGCGACCGCGAGGATTGGCCAGATTCCGAAAGCCAATATCACGAAGGTGGTCAGTTCTGCCCGGCGCGCGGACCGAACCTCTGTCGCCGACAGCGTCGGATTGTACTGATTGTTCGTTTCCAATGACGCTCCTCCTCCGCGCATAGCAGTCTGCAAAACGATCACAAAGGTGTCAATCTTAGTTGATTAACGCGATGTTTTTGAGGCGTATCCTAGCGCCCTTCCAGCATCGGGGCGCCGTCCAGCTCCGTCAAGGACAACCGGACGACCAAGTGCTGCGGAAGACCATCAGGCCCCAGTTTTATTGCTCCGCTGGCCGCAGAATGAGGCGACTGTTCGGTGCCGGTCACCGTCGGAGCCGGCGCGGTTGCGGGGTAAGTTTGCGAGGTGCGATCGGCTTCACCTTGCGAAACGCCTGGCAAAAGCTCGAAGAAGTCGACATTGATGGCAATGACGCGTATAAACGCTTCTTTACCCTGCGCTCTCTTAGCATTCTCGCGAATGACGTCATTTGGCGGAGGCTGCGCCGATGCCGGTGCTGAGTGCACATTCTCCTGCGCAGAAGTTGTTGATCCCGTGCCCACAATGGACAAAAGCACGGACAAGGCACCGATAGTAGCTAAGTTCGAGAGAGTGCTGTTGGTCGCGCACATGGACGGTCCAATCACTGACGAATTACAACTCATCGCCACCAAACCGACGACCCCGTCGCCAGTTCCGTATCGAGGCGCGATACGCGAACCTGCAGATGGCGTTCGACAGCCTCCCGCGGCCTCTTTATTACTAGACGCTCATCATCCGGAGCCTGTCAGGCTTGACGATCTCAAGGCTGCGGGCGCTATGCAGCCGGATGATCCCCGCTGCACGCAGCTTCGAGATCGTGCGCGATACTGTCTCGATAGTGAGGCCGAGGTAGTCGCCTATGTCTGCGCGGCTCATCGGCAGGTCAATGACGGCTTCGCATTCTTGGCGCTTGGCGAGGTCGAGCAGGAACACCGCGATTTTCTCAAGCGAGCTTTGGCGCCCGACGACAAGCAGGTGCTCCTGGGCGCGGATCATGGCTTTCAGGGCTATTTCCACTAGTTCGCGAGGCAGTGTCCCGGCCGAGCAACGTTCCACCGCTGTCAAACCTGTGTTCACCATTGCCTCGGCGTAGAAACCGTGGACGGCGCCGATCTCGAAGCCGAATGTCTCGCCCGTCAGATAGAAGGCGACAATCTGCCGTCGCCCATCTGCGAGAAGCCGAAACACGCGAACGGCTCCGTACTGAATGCGGTAAAGCAATCGGGCATCATCGCCCTGCGCGTAAATCACTGTTTCTGGCGCGTGGAAGGTGACTGGGCGCAGGTGAGGCGCGCCTGCACTGCGGGCCGAGGTCGGTCTGTAGGCATCGTGCTTGAGTGCGGCGGTGGCTGGCATTGGAAAATCCCCTTTTGATGGGGTTATCATGCCCACCAAGGGGTGGTGCCGCTATTGGGTCGTTCCACTACGTGTGTTTACGTAGAGCTTCGACCGCGTTGGCAATGTCTAATCCCGTGAGTGGTTTTGGCAGCACATGGACACTGGCGTCGGCGCCATAATCCGTATCGTCCTCCGCCAAGATGACCAGTTTGACGCCGTGCTGCGTCAGCTTGAATCCGTCTTTCACGGTCGCCTGGGGCAAGCAGGCGTCAATGATCACGCAGTCCGCGCGTTTCAGTGCCGCCGCGGCAGTGGCCCAGTCGCTAAACTCTTCGACGACCTGTCCATGCGCGTTGAGAGCAAAGCCGATCGACCGGAGCAGCGCCGGATCTTTGACGATGGCAACGACAGTGGTAGGATCGGACAAGACGACACCAGAAGTTCAAGCTTAACTCTCACCCCGCTTGCCACTTTCTGATCTTAAAGGCCTTGTCCTAGATCAACAGGAAGGCCGATTGTGCCGATATCCTAAACGCCGACCAGCAATGACATGCGCACGAGGTCAGGAAGGCTCCGGGCCTTCATTTTGGTCATGACATTGGCCCGATGGACCTCCACGGTGCGCGGACTGATATCAAGATTGAAAGCGATCGCCTTGTTGGGCTGGCCGGCGACAACGGCTGTGAGGATCTGCCGCTCCCGGTCGCTCAGGCTCGCCAATCGACTTCGGATGTCATCTGCGCTGACTGTCCCGGCTGCAGCATCGCCCAGACGTTGAGCGGTTCGTCGTATGGCTTCGATAATGGTCGCATCTTCGAACGGTTTCTCGATGAAGTCGCAGGCTCCAGCCTTCATCGCTTCCACGGCCATGGGAATGTCGCCATGCCCGGTAATGACGATCGACGGAATGGAGGGGGCAATGGAAGACAGTTTTTGGATCAGATCAAGGCCGCTCATATCCGGCATTCGCATGTCGGTTATTAGGACGGCGTCGCGCAGACCTGGTGCCACTTCGGTGAACTGAGTTGCCGAGGGATGCAGCCGCACGGCAAAACCGTTCACCGTCAGCATGAAGCACAGCGACTTTCGAACGGCATCCTCATCGTCGACGATGTGTACGGTGAAGTCATCAGTGTGCATCTTAATCCTCGTCGTCTTGGGGCAGGGTGAAACTGAAGCACGCTCCGCCCAACTCACTTCTCGACACCGTCATTTCCCCGCCATGCGCTTCCACGATCCGGCGCGAGATGGACAGTCCGATCCCCATGCCCCCGGCTTTCGTCGTAGTGAACGGCTTGAAAACATTCCCGGCGATCTCTGGCGAAATACCTGGTCCAGAATCTTCGACGGTAACGGACAAGGTTTGTCCTGACGTGTATGCCACGGTCACCCGGATCTCCTTTGCGGCTGTCTCCTTCATCGCTTCGATGGCGTTGCGCATCAGGTTCGTCAGGACCTGCTGGATCTGGATCCGGTCAACAAGCACGCGGTCGTCGCCGGGAGCGAAGTTGAAGATCGTCCGAACGCCTTTTTCTCGCGACCCCACGAGGGCAAGAGCCCCGGCCTCTTCGACAAGCTGTCTGAGGCTCTCGGATGTTTTATGCGTTTCGCCTTTCGTGACGAATTCGCGAAGGTGGCGGATGATCTGGCCGGCGCGAACGCTTTGCTCACCGGCATCCTTCAGCGCGTCCTTGATCTGGAGATCCCGCTCGCTTGTTGCGTCCTGCATCAGACGGGCGCAGCCATGAACATAATTTGCTATTGCAGAAAGCGGCTGATTGAGCTCGTGAGCAAGTGTCGATGCCATCTCGCCCATTTCGTTCAGGCGTGCCAGTCGTGCGAGTTCAGCTTGAACCTCCTGAAGCCGGGCGGCCGATTCCTCACGCTCCGTCAAATCCCGCACAAAGCCGGTGAAGAAACGTCTGTCACCGCGTCTGATTTCTCCGACTGCAAGTTTCATGGGGAAGGTTGAGCCGTCCTTCCGCTGTCCGACGACCACTCGGTCAACCCCGATGATCCGCTTCTCCCCGGTCTGCATGTAACGCTGCATGTAGCCGTCGTGTTCTTTACGGTAGGGTTGAGGCATAAGCAGCTTCAGGTTTTGACCGATGGCCTCAGCCTCTGAATAACCGAACTGGCGTACGGCCGCAGAATTGAACGAAATGATGACCCCGTTCTCGTCGCTGACAATGGTCGCATCGAGAACGGTGTCGAGGATCGACGTCAACCGCGCTTCTCGATCCTCAAGAGCCTCTCTTTGCTCTTCAAGCTCTTGGTGCAAACGGTCCCGCGACCTTGCAAGGAGGATGACGAGGAGGACCGCCAGGGCGGCCGCGCCCGTCGCGGGGGAGAGCCCTTCCGGCAGTCTGTCGTAACTGCGGAGTATAAAAAACATGAAGCCGACAAGGGCGGCGACCAATGCTGGCCCCGCACCGCCGATGAGAGCTGTGGCGAGAACTGGAATGAGAAGAAAGAGACACGCTGTTGGAAGAGCGACGTTGTCGATCATCAACAGTAAAACCCCGAAGATGACCGCTGTTCCGGCAACCGGGACTGCATAGGCGCCGGCGGCGGTGACTTGGTGGCTGGTGTTCGATCTTGGAATTGCCATATCGATGAATGAACTCAAAATGTCTGACCGCGCTTTTGGACCCGCATACGGGTGAAGGATCGCCCCACGCGATTCGTTGCCGATGATCGGCAACCAGCGTTACCGTGAACTTGATAGAAATCAAAATGTCAACGGGCTGTGTGGTTCCGTAATCCCTCTGTGACCTTAGCGGCTGAGACAGCAGCATCCTTCAGGAAACGTCCATCTGGTTGATCTAGCGCAACGATCCTTCTTCCAGAAGCCGCCAATGCTCCTGCACGATTTGCGGGAATGTTGGGATGAAACTCTTCCGTCTGGTTCTTCTGTTCTGTGCCTCCTTGTGCTTCGCGGTCTCGGCCAGCGCTGCACCGGTGCTGCAGCAGTATTTGCCTGCCACAAACGCGTCCGAACTGGTCCCGGGCGCGGACGGTTTCGGCCCCATGCGCCCGGATCTGGCCGTCGCCCCTGTGCTTAAGGGTGGCGAGACGGCAGCCTGGGTCTTCGTCACCTCGGATTTTGTCGGCACCACGGGCTATTCGGGCAAGCCGATCCATGCTCTGGTGGCGGTGGGCCTCGACGCCAAGATTATTGGTGTTCAACTGCTCAAGCATTCCGAACCGATTGTCCTGATCGGGATCCCGGAAGCCAAGGTCACGGCACTGGTCTCAGGCTATACCGGGCTTGACCTTGTTGCTGAAGCGAAATCCGGTGGCACCGCACATGAGGTGGATATCATCTCCGGAGCCACTGTCACCGTCATGGTTATCGACGACTCAATTGTCCGCTCCGGCTTAAAGGTGGCGCGGGCGCTTGGGCTTGGCGGACTGACCCCCGAAAGCGAACAGGCGGGCACGCGTTTAACGCTAGATGCGGAGGCCGCCGCGCCGGCCGAATGGATGGAAGCAGAAGGGGACGGTACAATCCGGCGACTGTCGCTCGATGTCGCTCAAGTCAATGCGGCCTTTGCCGAACATGCCGATGCGCGTGCCCGCGAGCGTGCGCTGACCGAGCCGCCGGAAACGACCTTCATCGACATGCATGCGGCGCTGGTCTCGGTGCCGGCCATTGGCAAGGCCCTGCTGGGGCCGGCGGAGGAGGCCAATCTGACGGCTTGGCTGAAGGAGGGCGAAAGCGCCATCGCCATCGTCGGCAGGGGGCTCTATTCGTTCAAGGGTTCCGGCTATGTGCGCGGCGGCATTTTCGACCGCATCGTGCTGATCCAGGACGACGTGTCGGTACGTTTCCGCGACCGCGATCATCGCCGACTTGGGGACATCGTGCTCTCCGGCGCGCCCGATTTCACCGAGATGGACCTTTTTCGCATACCCGCCAATGTCGGCTTCGATCCGGCCAAGCCGTTCCGCATCCAGCTTCTGGCGCATCGCGAGGTCGGGCCGATCGAGAAGGTGTTCCATACCTTCGACCTCGGCTACCAACTGCCGCAGAAATACCTGAAGCCCGTTGCCGCTCCTCCCGTCGAGGTCGCCGCCGTCGCCGATCGCGACGAGGGTTCCGCCCAGGCGGATCTCTGGAAGCGCATCTGGCGGGAAAAGACGCTGGAGATCGCGGTTCTTGGCACCATGCTGTTCGTGCTGACGGCGGCATTCTTCTTCCAGACCTATGTGGTCCGAAACGCCCGGAACTTCTACATCTTCCGCATCGTCTTCCTCACAGTGACCTTGGTTTTCCTCGGCTGGTATGCCAATGCCCAGCTCTCCGTGGTCAACCTAATGGCTCTGTTCGGCAGCCTGGTCACCGGCTTCAGCTGGCAGGCCTTCCTGCTCGACCCGCTGACCTTCATCCTCTGGTTCTCGGTGGCTGCGGCGCTGTTGTTCTGGGGGCGGGGCGCCTATTGCGGCTGGCTCTGCCCATTCGGGGCGCTGCAGGAACTGACCAACCAGATCGCCCGCAAGTTGCATATCCCGCAGTGGACCCTGCCCTGGGGGCTGCATGAGCGCCTCTGGCCGCTCAAGTACATGATCTTCCTCGGCCTATTCGGGGTCTCCCTGATGAGCGTCGAGCAGGCCGAGCATCTGGCCGAGATCGAGCCGTTCAAGACGGCCATCATCCTCAAGTTCATTCGCGCCTGGCCGTTCGTCGCCTATGCCGTCGCCCTTCTTGTCGCCGGGCTGTTCGTCGAGCGCTTCTATTGCCGCTATCTCTGCCCGCTTGGTGCGGCACTCGCGATCCCGGCCCGCATACGCATGTTCGACTGGCTGAAGCGCTATCACGAGTGCGGAAACCCCTGCCAGACCTGCTCGAACCAATGCCCGGTGCAGGCCATCCACAAGACCGGCGAGATCAATCCGAACGAGTGCATCAACTGCCTGCACTGTCAGGTGCTCTACCAGTCCGAAACCGTCTGTCCGGTCGTGATCAAGAAGATGAAGTCGCGGGCCAAGCTTGCGGCAAGCCCGGGCGGAGCGCCGATCCGCCAATCCGCAGCCAAAGTCTAACCGAAGAAGGACATCGACGATGGAAACGAAAGAAAAGAAGGGCCTGAGCCGGCGAGAGCTGTTTAGCGCCACAGCCGGTACCGCAGTACTGGCCGGAAGCATGGGGGCCGGCGCGCTTGGCCTCGGCGCCGCCGTCATAGCGACGCCGGCGCTCGCTGCCGCCGAAGGCGACGGCTCCGTAGCACCAGGCAAGCTTGATGATTATTACGGTTTCTGGTCCTCGGGCCAGACCGGTGAGATGCGGATTCTCGGCATCCCCTCGATGCGCGAGCTGATGCGCGTTCCGGTGTTCAACCGCTGCTCAGCCACCGGCTGGGGCCAGACCAATGAGTCGATCCGGGTCCATCAGCGGACCATGTCCGAGAAGACAAAGAAGCAGCTCGCCGCAAATGGAAAGAAGATCCATGACAATGGCGACTTGCACCATGTCCACATGTCCTTCACCGAGGGCAAGTATGACGGCCGCTACCTGTTCATGAACGACAAGGCCAACACCCGAGTTGCCCGCGTCCGCTGCGATGTGATGAAGACCGACGCCATTCTGGAGATCCCGAATGCCAAGGGCATCCATGGCATGCGCCCGCAGAAATGGCCGAAGACCAATTATGTCTTCTGCAATGGCGAAGACGAAGCGCCGCTCAACAACGACGGCTCGACGATGACGGACGTCTCGACCTATGTGAACATCTTTACGGCTGTTGACGCCGAAAAGTGGGACGTCGCTTGGCAGGTCAAGGTCTCCGGCAACCTCGACAATTGTGACGCAGACTACGAAGGAAAGTGGGCCTTCTCGACCAGCTACAACTCCGAAATGGGGATGACCCTTGAGGAAATGACCAAGTCCGAGATGGACCACGTCGTTGTCTTCAATATTGCCGAGATCGAAAAGGCCATTGCCGCGGGGCAGTATGAGGAGGTGAACGGCGTCAAGGTCCTCGACGGCCGCAAGGAAGCCAAATCGCTCTTTACCCGCTATATCCCGATCGCCAACAATCCGCATGGCTGCAATATGGCACCGGATAAGAAGCACCTTTGCATCGGCGGCAAGCTTTCACCGACCGTCACCGTGCTGGACGTGACCAAGTTCGACGCGCTGTTTTACGACAACGCCGAGCCGCGCAGCGCGGTCGTCGCCGAACCGGAACTTGGTCTTGGGCCTCTGCACACGGCGTTTGACGGTCGCGGCAACGCCTATACGTCCCTCTTCCTCGACAGCCAGGTGGCGAAGTGGAACATCGAAGACGCGATCAAGGCCTATGCCGGCGAGAAGGTCAATCCGATCAAGGACAAGATCGACGTTCAGTATCAGCCGGGCCATCTCAAGACGGTTATGGGTGAAACCCTCGACGCTACGAGCGACTGGCTGGTTTGCCTTTGCAAGTTCTCCAAGGACCGCTTCCTGAATGTGGGCCCGCTGAAGCCGGAAAACGACCAGTTGATCGATATCTCCGGCGACAAGATGAAGCTGGTGCATGACGGTCCGAACTTCGCCGAGCCGCACGACGCGATCGCGGTCGCACCGTCAATCCTGCCCAACATCCGCTCGACTTGGGACCGCAAGGATCCGATGTGGGCCGAAACCCGGAAGCAGGCCGAGGCCGATGGCGTCAACATCGACGAGTGGACCGATGCGGTGATCCGCGATGGCAACAAGGTGCGTGTCTACATGACCTCGGTCGCACCGGCCTTCAGCCAGGAGAGCTTCACGGTCAAGGAAGGCGATGAAGTGACGGTGATCGTCACCAATCTCGACGACATCGACGATCTGACACACGGCTTCACCATGGGTAACCACGGCGTGGCCATGGAGATCGGCCCGCAACAGACGAGTTCCGTCACCTTCGTCGCCGCCAATCCGGGCGTCTACTGGTACTACTGCCAGTGGTTCTGCCATGCTCTGCACATGGAAATGCGCGGACGCATGTTCGTTGAGCCGAAGGGCGCCTGAACCATGCGGCTGCCCGTTGTCCTCATCGCTCTTGTTCTCTCCTCGCCGCTTGCGGCTGGGGAGCGCATAGTCGCGCCGGGCACGGGCACTCTCGCAGCCGCCATCGCCGCAGCAGCACCTGGCGATGTCTTGAAACTGACCGACGGGGCCTATCTCGGCCCCGTCACCATTGACCGGCCCCTGGCCATCATCGGCCCGCGTCGCGCAGTCGTTGATGGCCAGGGCTCAGGCAGCGTGATGACGATTACCGCGCCCGATGTTCGCCTGAGCGGGTTCACCGTGACTGGCTCGGGCCGGATCAACCAGAACCTGGACGCCGGCGTCAAAATCGAAAAAGGGGCCGATCGCACTCGTATCGAAAAGCTGAGCGTCACGGGAAACATGCATGGTATCGACGTGCATGGGGGCCGCGACGCGGTGGTGACTGGCAACGAAATCACCGGCACCGACAGTCCGCGCATGAACGAGCGCGGCAATGGCATCTATGTGTGGAACAGCCCGGGCACGCTGCTAGAGAACAATGTCATCCGTTTTGGTCGCGACGGCATCTTCTCCAATGCCAGCTCCAACAGCATCTATCGCGGCAATGTTATGCGCGACCTGCGTTTTGCCGTGCATTTTATGTACACCCGCAATACCGAGGTTTCCGGAAACACCTCTATCGGGAACCATCTCGGCTTTGCCATCATGTTCTCGAACCAGGCGAAAATCCTGAACAACTTGAGCCTCGGCGACCGCGAGCACGGGCTGATGCTGAACTATGCCAACAATGCCGACGTCACCGGCAATCTGGTGCGTGGGGGCACGAAAAAGTGCTTGTTTATCTACAATGCCCACAAGAACCTGATCTGGAACAACCGCTTCGAGGGCTGCGGCATCGGCATTCACTTCACCGCCGGTTCGGAGAAGAACGTACTGAGCGGCAATGCCTTCATCGCCAATCGTGAACAGGTCAAATATGTCGGGACCCGCAACATGGAATGGAGCCATGAGGGCCGGGGAAATTTCTGGTCAGATCATCCCGCTTTCGATCTAAATGGCGACGGCATCGCCGACGGTTTCTACCGCCCGAACGACGTGATGGACCAGGTTCTATGGTCGCAGCCTGCGGCGAGCCTTCTGATCGGATCGCCGGCCATACAACTGGTCCGCTGGAGCCAGCGGGACTTCCCCGCGACACTGCCCGGAGGGGTTCGAGACAGCGCTCCCTTGATGCGCCCGCTGACGCTCCCGGTGCCGGAAGACATTCTCCGCTACGAAGCTCAGGCCGCCGGCCGATGGGCGACAGGAAATTTTGATGACACCGACCCTGACAATTTCTCAGCTCACTAAGCGCTTCCAGTCCGTTGAGGCGCTGAAGCAGGTCTCGCTGACCCTGCAGCCCGGAAGGCGTGCCGCGCTGCTGGGACACAATGGCGCCGGCAAGTCTACAATGATGAAGATCATTCTGGGCCTGATCCCATTCGACAGCGGGAAAGTATCAGTGTGTGGCGAAACGCCAGGATCGGCCGCTGCGCGCAGGCAGGTGGCTTATTTGCCGGAAAACGTTGCCTTTCATCCCGCGCTTACTGGCGAGGAACAGATCCGTCACTATCTGGCGCTGCGTGGGGGTGACCCCCGTACTGCACCTGAGCTTCTGGCGCGTGTGGGGCTTGCCCAGGCGGCGCGCAGGCGGATCGGCACCTATTCGAAGGGCATGCGTCAGCGTGTCGGCCTCGCCCAGACCCTGATCGGTCGTCCCCGCCTTCTTGTGCTCGATGAGCCCACCTCTGGTCTCGATCCGGTGTCGCGGCGCGACTTCTACGACCTGCTGGATGGTCTTTCGTCCGACGGAACGGCGATCCTGTTGTCTTCGCACGCGCTGACCGAGGTCGAGGCACGCACCGACAGCATCCTGATACTATCTGGCGGGCAATTGGTGGCGGAGGGCTCGCTTGCCGATCTTCGCGCCCGCGCTGCCCTGCCGACCATGCTCCTTGTCCGCCCAGCAGAGGGCCACTTGGAAGCGCTTGTGGCCGCCTTTCCGGAGGCATCCGTCGGCGCCGATGGGCTGCTGCGCATACCCTGTGCACAAGGAGAGAAGTTGCCGTTCCTCGCTCGGATCACAGCATGGGGACCGCAAGTCGCAGACCTTGATGTGCTCCCGCCGAGCCTCGAGGACATCTACAGCTATTTCAGTAGGAGGGACGGCCAATGAGCCAAATCCTTGCCACCGCCATCAGCGAGTTCCGCATCGCCTTCCGCAATCGCTGGGTGCTAATTGCCACCGGCATGATGGTGCTGTTTGCGCTCGTGTTGGCGGCTGCCGGATCCGCGCCTACGGGCGATGTCGGCGTGGATAGGTTGTCAGTCACGGTTGCCTCGCTGACGTCACTGGCCGTCTATCTCGTGCCGCTTCTTGCGCTTTTGATGAGTTTCGACGCCATAGCGGGGGAGGTGGAGCGTGGCACGCTGACTCTGCTTCTCACCTATCCAGTGTCACGCCTGCAGATCCTGGTGGGCAAGCTACTGGCACATATTGCGATCCTTGCACTCGCGGTAACCCTCGGCTATGGCGCGGCACTCGTGGTGGCGGTGTGGTCTGATCCAAGCGCGATTATGGGCATTACTGCCCTGGTGCGGCTGATCTGGTCCTCCGTTCTGCTGGGCGCCACCTTTCTTGGCGCCGGATATGCACTTTCGGCACTGGCGCGGCGCCCCTCTGGTGCTGCGGGACTTGCGATCGCGCTCTGGCTCGTCGCCGTGGTGCTTTACGACCTTGCGCTTCTGGCATTGATCGTCACTGATCAAGGTGGCGCCTTCACCACGCAAGCCTTACCCATCGCTCTGCTCGCCAACCCCGCCGATGCGTTTCGCGTTTTCAATCTGTCAGCCGGTCAGGCTGTTGCAGCCGCCGGCGGCATTGGCGGGGCAGCGGGAGCAATTCCGCTGTGGCAATCGGCTGCCTCGCTGTTCCTCTCGCCGTTGCTGGCCATCACCCTAGCACTCGCCGCATTTCGAAAGGTAACCCCATGAGACGGCATATGCGAAATCCGCTCCGCTCCTTCCTGATCGTCGGTCTTCTGGCACTGCTCGCTGCCTGCCAGGAAAAGACCGCTCAAGACTTGACACCTCAGGACATGACTGCCGAAACGCTCGGCCACTATTGCCAGATGAACCTGCTTGAGCATCCGGGACCTAAGGGTCAGGTATTTCTCGAGGGCATGGCGGCCCCGTTGTTCTTCAGCCAAGTGCGTGATGCCATCGCCTACATGCGGAGACCTGAGCAGATGGCTCCAATTCTCATCGTTTATGTGAACGATATGGGGGCGGCGGGGGCTACTTGGGATAAGCCAGGCGATGGCAATTGGGTCGCTATAGACAAAGCGGTATTCGTCGTGGGATCGCGCCGCGAAGGTGGCATGGGTGCGCCGGAAACTATCCCCTTTTCGAGTCGCCAAAAAGCCGAGGAGTTCGCACGCGGAGAAGGCGGCCGTGTCTTATCCTTCGCAGAGATCACTGACGACATGGTGTTGACGCCGGTGGAAGACGGTGCCGACCCTCACCTGCACGGTGAGGATGCCGAGTTCGAGAATCGCCTGCGCGCCATGCCAAAAAGTGCGGGAGGCTGAGCCATGCCACTAACACGCCGCCGCCTGATCACCATTTCCGCTGCCTGTGCCCTTTTGCCTGCGGTGACACGAGCCGCGCCCCAAGGTTTGAAATTATGGACCGGGCAGGCACTTGGAGCGCGAGCTTCTATTCGGATCGACTATCCTGACGCTGAGGCTGTTGTCGCCCGCGTATTGACTGAAATTAATCGGCTGGAGGGCATTCTGAGCCTCTATCGCACGGATAGTGCGCTGGCGCGGCTCAACCGGCAGGGCTTCCTGACTGAGCCACCGTTCGAACTGCTTGAATGCTTGTCGATCGCTGGCGCGGTGAACCACGCCAGCGGGGGGAGGTTTGATCCGACCGTTCAACCTTTGTGGGCGGTCTGGGCCGAAGCCGCCGCGCGCGGCGGGCATCCGGATGCGCGAGCGATCGCTGCGGCGAAAGCGTTGGTCGGGTGGGACAAGGTCGAGCTGGATTCGGCGCGAGTCGATCTTCGGCCGGGCATGGCACTCACGTTAAACGGTATTGGCCAAGGCTATGTTGCGGATCGGGTGGCGGAATTGCTGGAGGCAGAAGGCCTGTCAGACATACTTATCGACACAGGAGAATTCCGCGCTCTCGGCGGCAATCCCCGCGGGGCAGACTGGTCTGTTCGGCTGGAAGCTGGCGGGTCTGTCGATTTGCGGCAACGTGCTCTCGCTACATCGTCGCCACTTGGAACGACATTCGACGCTGCAGGGAGGCACGGGCACATTCTTGATCCCGCGAGCGGAACACCAGCACCGGCGATGTGGCGCACTGTGTCGATCTCAGCGCCCACGGCGGCGGTTGCGGACGCGCTCTCGACGACAGCATGCCTTCTGGAGGACGTTGACCGGATGGAACTCCTTGTCGAAGCGTTCCCAGGGGCTCGGCTGGAGGCCGCAGGGTGATGGTCTTATGTGTTCCATAATCTAACGTTACGCTACAGCCCACGCCCCGCTTGCATGAAACGAATGGATTTTCAATCGGTTAACGGACTGACTCGCAGGTCGATGGTTCATGTCCCTTCAAGGCGACAGCTACGAGCGAGCACACGGCTGCCTATCAATCAAACCCACGCCGACCGGCGATCGGTACGATCTCGCCAACTCAGCGCTGCACCATTATTCTCCTGGCTCCACATAAGTCAGGTCAAATGAAAAGCTTCACACAAGCTTATTGTCTCAGCTTTGCTGCAGAGGCGGCCATGACGGCCAGCCAAGGGATGTAGCTATGGCCTATGACTGGACCGGAACGCGCACGCGCAGAATTCGTCGGATCAAGATGGCGGTGTCTGCCATCGCTTCTATTGCCGCTTTGTCCGTCCCGCTTATCGCGCTCTCCATGCCGTACGCAGGCTGAAGGCGCTATGCGTTTGCTTTGACCGTACTCGACCGTTGAGCAATCGACAACACGCCTTTCGGGCGCTATCCGTTTCCTGATTGGAGGCTTGAGGTGGATGTCGGCAGACATCTGAGCCTAGAAATTCAGCTCCGCGATGTCTGTCGGGCATACCGAGATCCACACAGGTCAAGATCGTAAGCCTAGAACCGACAAGCATTTGCGACCTGCTCGCAGTAAGCAGCATCCTGAGCCCCTCAAGAATGAATGACGGTTTAGGTCGTGCTACCTCGTGGCGTACGGGTACTACTACTCGCGGTCTACATTGCCCTTCTGGATGCAGAAACGGCGGATGCAACAAATCTTAGCAATTGCCTGAGGGAAGTTTTAGGTCGGCATGCGCAAGACTGCCGTTGAAGGAGTCCTTACATGCGCACGATCCTACCAGCTTTGTTCTGCTTGTTTATCGCCTGCTTTTCTGCCGCTCCTGCGGCGGCAGATGAAGCCTGGGTCGCCGCCAGAGCGACCGATCAGGTAAGCTACACGCTCGACAACAAGACCTGGTCACCCCTCCGCAAGGGGATGGTCGTTCCAAACAGAGCCTGGATTTCCACAGGATCGCGCGGACGCTTGCAGCTCGTGCGCGGGACCGAAAGCATTGCGTTTCATCCCAACACCCTGGCTTCCGTTGTGACTCGCGGGTCCGGTAAAAGCCGCAAGACGGAGGTCAACCAGCATGTTGGACAAATTGTGCTGGAGATAGAAAAACGCCAGAAGCCACACACGACGGTCCAGACACCTTTCCTTGCTGCCGTCGTTAAAGGTACGCAGTTCACTGTCGATGTCGGGTCCGCCAACGCAGCAGTATCGGTTGACCGAGGCGTCGTGGAGGTTACCGGCTTTAAGAGCCGCGAGCGAAGCAATCTGACGGCTGGGCAGAAGGCTGCAGTCACTGAAGCAGGAATGTCCGTGGACGGCCGTACACAGCAGCCTGCGGTAACGCGCGCCTTGTTCTCTCTTCAATCGTTCAAAGCCGGCTTGGCGCTTCGCGATGCTCCCGTCGATGCGACGGCAAAGGGGGCGAGGGCGGCACAGGCGATCGATGCCACCATAAGCAAGAGCGTCAAGGCCGCCAACGCTGGAAGGGGGGCCAAAAGTGAGCGCGGCGCTCATCCCTCAAAGGGAACGGGCACGAAATCTGACAGAGGCAAGTCGAGCAAACAGTCCAGCGGACACTCTGGCAGCAATGGCAATTCCGGTAGCAATGGTAACGGTCACTCCGGCGCCAGTAGCGGTGGGAACTCCGGCAGCAGTGGTGGGGGAAATTCGAACGGCAAGGGAGGCGGAAAGGGCAATGGGAAGTCGGGGAGCAAATGACGCCGTTACATTTGCACTAGCAGATGACCGTTAGCGGCTCTCAACTGACTGATTGAACCTCAATGGTGACGTGGGCAAGTTGTCTAATAACGGATAGCTTGGCTTTGTAGGCCGCAACCGGTAGCGGCGCAGGTGAACGGAGTGCGACGATAACTCCATGATGTCCTGGGCCGAGCCGCCATACATGAAGATCGACTATCTCATCCCCTTCGGCCTCGATGATGTCCCGAATTTGCTGCGATAGGTCCTCATGCGGCGGAAGATAGTCAAGCAGGACAGCGCCCGTATCCCGCATCAAACCCCAGGACCAGCGCGCAATGACCAGACCGCCAACGATGCCCATAGCAGGGTCCATCCAATTCCAGCCGTAGAGGCTTCCAAAAATCAGTGCCGCGATCGCGAGAACCGAGGTCAGGGCATCTGCTAACACGTGAAGATAGGCAGCACGGAGATTGTTGTCTGTGGCAGCGGCATGATGGTGCCCACGGCTGCCGTCGCTATGGTCGTGGGTATGATGATGGTCATGTCCGTGGTGGTGATGCGTGTGATCGTCGCGCAGAAGCCAGGCGCAGAGCAGATTTACGCCAAGGCCGACCACCGCCACCGTAATCGCCTGCGGGAAATCGATCGCCACAGGACTGTAGAGGCGCGTCAAACTCTCCCAGCCGATAAGCAGTGCAATCAATGCCAGGACCACCGCACTGCCGAATGCCGCAAGGTCGCCAAGTTTGCCTGTGCCGAAGGTGAACCTAGCGTTACGCGCATTCTTGCGCGCGAACATGTAGGCAAGGGCTGCAATCAGCATCGCGGCCGCGTGTGTTGACATGTGCCAGCCATCGGCCACCAGCGCCATCGATCCGTACACCGAGCCGGCGGTGATCTCGATCACCATCATGGTCGCAGTGATCACGATCACGAGCCAGGTACGGCGCTCGTTGCGTGCGTGGTCGTCACCGAGGAAAACGTGCTCATGAGGGGACTGAAGGTGAGTGTCCGGGGTCATTTCAGATAGGTCCTGATGGCATCGATGAGTTCAGTCGCACCCTGTGCTCGAGCCTGATCCGGATCCGTCTGCGGGTTCGAAACGTGCTCGCGGATGTGGTCTTCGATCAGTTCTCCGGTCAACCCAGTGACAGCACCCCGAATAGACGCGACCAGATTTAAGACCTCACCGCAAGAGGCGTCGCTCTCCAGCGATCGTTCGACCGCCTCGATTTGTCCCCTAAGCCGCCGAACGCGGGCGAGCAGCTTGTCTTTGTGTTTAACTGTATGGCTCATAACATAGGGGGCTGCCCTATATTCTTTGTTCCCGCAAGCTTGCGCTTCGGAGCACTTGACCTTCCCATTATGGGAAGCTGCAAGCTTCGTTTTCGGTTGACCGACATCAATCCTCAAATCTGGATTCAAGGGTGAGATCCAGGTGATCACCCCAGCCGGGACCGCCGCGCAAGGGAAGTTCTGATCTTGGAAGCGCGCGAGGGAGAGTGGTAGGATCCTTGACTTTTGGCAAAGATGACACGCCATCGCCGTGTCAAGATCAGGTCATCAATTGTCTGGAGCCCTGCAGGGTATCTCCCTTCATTCTTTGACGGGCTAACTGAATGTCGCAGGAGAGAGTATGAGACGCAGAGAATTTCTGGCTGTGGCCGCCACGGTGGCTCTGACACCCGCCACGGGCTTCGCCGCAGTGCCATCGGTCATCCTGCATAAGGATCCCAACTGTGGCTGCTGCTCGTCATGGGGCGATGCTTTCAGCAAGGTGGGTTTCTCGGTTCGTACTGTCGAGGAACTGGACATGGATCAGGTCAAGCAACGCCTCAAGGTGCCGCCGTCCGTTCAAGCCTGCCACACTGCAGAGGTCGACGGCTATTTCATCGAGGGCCATGTTCCGATCGACGCCGTGAGAAGGCTGCTCGATGAACGGCCTCCCCTGGCGGGGCTCGCAGTCCCAGGAATGCCATTGGGGTCGCTCGGCATGGGTGGTTCGCCGGAACCATACGACGTCATGGCTATCCCGCGCGATGGCGGTGACATGTATGTCTATCTGTCATTCAAGCCGGGCTGACAGGAACTGCTGCTTTTGCAGTCTACAGTCCAAAGGACTTGAGAATAGGGCAGGGGTCGCTTTTGCCGGATGAGCATTCCGAAACCAGGCGCTCCAGCGCGTCGCGGGTCCGATTGAGTTCGGCGATCCGCGCCTCCAGCGCGATCAGCCGCGCCTTGGCCACCTCGCGTGCCCGCTCCCTTTCGTCCCCGGCGTCGAGTTCGAGCAATTCCCCTATCTCCTCCAGCGTAAATCCAGCGGTCTGGGCCTGACGGATAAACTGCAGCCGCCTCAGATCCTCAGAGCCGTAACGCCTGGCACCCTCAAGACGCTTGGGAGTCTTGAGGAGACCCTTGCGCTGGTAGAACCTGACGGTCTCCACGCCGACGCCACCGGCTGACGCGAATTTTCCGATTGTCATGTCCATGGGCTTGACTCCGTACCATGGTACGGAACGTATGGTCTTGCCAACTGTTTCACAAGCCAAAGGAGACGTGAAATGTTGGACAGCACCAGCCCAATGAACACAGCGAAGAAGGCCGCTCTCTACCGGATGGTAACTGCGGAGCATATCTGCCCGTACGGCCTTAAAGCCAAGGATCTGCTGAAGCGTTTGGGATATGAGGTGGATGATCGTCACCTGACAACCCGCGCGCAAACGGATGCGTTCAAGGAAGAGCACGGCGTGAAGACGACTCCGCAGGTGTTCATCGACGGTGCCCGTGTCGGCGGCTATGACGATCTGCGGCGCTACTTTGGAAAGCCTGTGGCCGATCCGAAGGCAACCACCTATCGCCCCGTCATCGTGCTGTTTGCGATGACTGCACTGATGGCAATCGGTGTCAGCTACGCCGTCCTCGGCACGCCGTTCACCATCCGGGCCTTGGAGTGGTTCATCGCCTTCTCGATGGTCGTTCTGGCCATGCTCAAGCTTCAAAATGTCGAAACCTTCGCGACGATGTTCCTGAACTATGATCTTCTCGCGAAGCGGTGGGTGCCATACAGCTACATCTACCCCTACGCGGAAGGACTTGCAGGCGTTCTGATGGTGGCAGGCGTTGCGAACTGGCTGTCCGTTCCCGTGGCTCTGTTCATTGGTGGCATTGGCGCAGCCTCGGTCTTCAAGGCCGTTTACATCGACAAGCGTGAGCTGAAATGCGCCTGCGTCGGTGGATCGAGCAACGTGCCGCTCGGTTTCATCTCTCTGACCGAGAACTTGATGATGATCGCGATGGCTGTCTGGATGGCATTGGCCTACTCCGGGATCATGCCAGGACATCAAATGTGACAGAGTGGCATCAGACGAAACGAGGACGCCGGCAGACCAATCTGCCGGCTCCACGGATTGGGCCGAGAAGCGGGCTGTTTGTATAAGCTTCTTCTCGACACAGGGAGTGCTGCTCTAAGTAAGATGCGCGCCCCCGCGAGCCGTTTTGCCGGTCTAATTGAATGCTAGACCTGGGCAATGCTCTATCGTGATCATGTGCTGGCGCCCGGCTGCTCTGTCATCAGCTCAGCCGGGCCGAAGTGTTTCAAGTGAGGACCTTCCTGAAGATCACCTTGTCGTCGCCGTCCTGGTAGAAATCGCGGATGCGGCCTTCCTCAACATAGCCGTTCTTGAGGTAGAAGCGCCGTGTGAGCTCGAAACCTTCAAGACCAGAAGTCTCGACGAGAAGAATGCGGGCGCCAAGCTCGCTGAGACGTTTCTCTACCTCTGCAATCAACTGAGTTCCGGAACCCTTTCCCTGTTGCTCGGGGTGGACTGCGATCAGGAGCAGATTGAAAGTGCCGTCAGTCAGCTTCTCCGGCGCAACATAGGCGACACCAACCGGCTGGGGGTTCGTGAGCACGAGCCATAACTCTTTCGCCTCGTTGCCACTGAGAAATTGTTGGACCATCTCATCCAACATCGAAGACGGAAAGAGCTCAGTTGCATCGATGAGGATCTTGATCTCCGGAAGATCGGCGGCGGTCACTTCTCTTATCATTCACTTCAGCCCATAATCTTTGCATGGAGGGAACATGCGTGTTGCAATCGAGACGCTCGGATCCCGTGGTGATGTCCAGCCGTATGTCGCCCTTGCCTTGGCTCTTCTGTCACGCGGACACGACGTACAGGTCGCAGCCCCGGCGCAGTTCCAAGGTTTCGTGGAGCGTCACAACATTCCCTATGTCGCTCTTCCAGGCCAGTTTCTTACACTGCTTGATACGCCGGAGGGAAATGCCGCCATTGCAGGTGGCCAAGGGTTTAGCGGTGGGCTGAAGCTCCTCAAGCATATTCGCCCGTTGATGATGGAGCTGTTTGACCGAGAATGGCAGGCAGTCCAGAGCTTCGCGCCAGACATCATCGTCTACCACCCCAAGTCACTCGTTTCTCCTTTTATCGCCACAGCGCTCGGGATCCCGCATGTTCTTGCCTCGCCAGTGCCGGGCTTGACGCCAACACAGGCCTTCCCGAGCCCGCTCCTTCCATTTTTGTCACTCGGTCCTTTCAATCGGCTGAGCCACACATTTGCGCTGAAAGCCGTTGATCTGCTCTTTGGTCGGGATTTGAAGGCTTGGCGAGAACGAGCCTTGGGAACATCTGCCGACAGGCCTGCGCCGCGGGCAGGAACGATCTATGCCTATAGCCCGGCGATACTTCCCAAGCCGTATGATTGGGGTCCTGATATTCTGGTGAGCGGCAACTGGTTTCTGAATGAGCCTGATTGGACGCCGGATCCGGCACTTGCCCGCTTTCTCGATGACGGGCCTCCGCCCGTCTATTTCGGGTTTGGAAGCATGCCAGGGTTGAACCCGGAGGCAGTGACCGAGATGATACTTCAGGCTCTCTCTATGACCGGAGATAGAGGTGTGCTTGCACGTGGTGGTGGGGCTATCAGCACGGGTCGAGCCGAGGGACCAGTCTTCTTTCTCGACAGCGCGCCTCATGATCGACTTCTCCCCGAAATGAGTGCGATCGTTCATCATGGTGGTGCCGGGACAACAGCGGCGGGGCTCCGGGCTGGTCTTCCGACCCAGATCATTCCGTTCTTCGGTGATCAGCCCTTCTGGGGCAGACGCGTGGCAGAGCTCGGTGCAGGTCCGCCTCCATTGAAACGCGCCAATTTGACTGCTGAAACGCTGGCAAAGGCGCTGACCGCATTGGAAGATTCCAAGATGCGGAGAAGGGCGCAAAGCTTGTCAGATGCCATAAAGACGGATCCGGGAGCCGACGCCGCAGTCGACTTCCTTGAGCGCCGGGTCGCCTCCACCCGATGAACCCGCCTATGCGGAGCAACGCTGAGCGAGAGGGGATCAAACTGGGCAGCCTAACAGGCGTAGGCTTCGATGGCGTTATGTAGAATTGCCGGAAGAACCCGTTAGGACGTGAGGTGCGGGCGGCCACGGTTCGGCTGGGGGCGTCGGTGGTCCGTTTCGAGGTCGGAGGTAGAACCCCGCCCGCATCCCTATCAACCCGCAAAGGGCTTCTCTGGCAATACCAAAAAATCGCCGATCAATCTCGCTCAGCTTCTGATCGGTCTGCAGCAAAATGTCGAGCAGTGGATCGCGGTCTCAGCGCTTCTTCGTCTTAAGGCGTAACGCTCGCTGTATCGGTGGTATCTGAGGGCAGGACCACGTCATCTTCAGGTGAGAGCTCTGTCGGATCCGGCGCAGTCACGACCTCGTCACCGAGATCGGCTGACGGATCGGTTACCGAATCGACCACGGGATCCACTACCGGATCGACGACGGGTTCGGCTGGCGCAGCTGCCGCGAGCTCGTCCCGGATCTCGTCAATCTTGCCAATGGCTGAACCGACTCCAAGCGTTGTCTTTGCCCATCCGAGCATCTCATCATCGATCACTGTGCCTGGCTTGGAAGCCGCTTCGAGTGCTGCACGTAGCGCTTCGTCATCAAGCGCAGCATCGGTGGGCAAGGTGTCGACGCCGTTGGCGAGTTCATAGGTCGCATAGGCCACGGCATAGTCGCGGATGGCGGCCATGCGGGGATCCGACGAACTGAGATATGCGTGATAGTTGCGGTTGAGCGAGTTCAAACCAGCGAGCTTTGCTTCAAGTGGTCTGGTCTTCGGCTTTCCCCGCGGAACGGATGCCAGCGTCGTTACGGGTTCGACTGGCCGGCTTACGCTTGATTTGGCCGCAGGCCGCTTGGCCCTTTGTTCAGAGACTTGGCCTTTGCCAGGGCTGGTCTTCTTACCGGCGATGGTGGCGAAGACATCGGTGAAGAAGTTGCCCTTCTGGCTGCGGTCGACGTTGCGGGCGTCCCGGGTCTGTGAGCCACGGTTGTTTCCACCGCTCTTGCCGCTGCCTTTCCCGCTTTCTTTGCCACCGTTGCCCCCGCTCTTGCCGCCCCCGTTTTCGCCGCTCTTGCCACCGCCGTTACCGCCGCCATTGCCATTGCCGCCGCCCTTGTCCTTGGCGAAGGCGGCAGGCGCGCCGATACCTGCCCCGTCTGAGAATTGTGCAATGGGTGCGGCCGAAACAGCAAAGGCGAGACAGACCGTAGTGGCCAACTTGTTAAACAGCATCTGTTTCCTCCAGACCAGAACATCGTGCGCGTATATACACGGGCGTTGGCGTTGACTGTCACACATAGTTCTGACTGCGCCACTAACGCATTCATTCGAACTTTAGCAGAAACGTGGTTGTATTGAGCGTTCCCAGAATGCGAAACGCCTGCGGATTACAAACGACAATGCATTCTGCCGCTGGAACCTTTTGCTTGGACTGGAGGCAGTACCCAAATTGGCCTTCAACTATGCCGTCGCAGCTTTATGGACCTCCCCAGCTGGGTTGAAAAGCATCAATTGGGCTCCCTGCTGGAAATGGGCATCCGCGGTGGGAGAGGAATTCTCCACGTTGAGCAATTTAGGTTCCATAATTCTGCTTACCCCGCAAATGCTCGGGTCCCGAGCTCTAGACTCGGGTTTTGTACAAGTCTCCGTGCAATCAGGCCCCCGCAACCAACGAGACTTGCAAATTCTCCCACTCCGGCAATTTGCGTGACAGTTCATCGATATAAGCTTCGATAAGCTTGTTCTTTTTGGCCTCAGTGTCGATCTCTCCTGAAGCCATACGCGTCATCAGGTCGTTCTGGGCAGCAGCGAAGAACTGCTGCTGCATGACATCGATCGCGTCCATGGATGCCATGATGTGGGCGATGTCGCCGTGCACCTGCAGGCTTGCCGGCTGGTGGCCACGCGTCTTGCCGATGACGACGGTCTGGATGAGGTCACGTACGATCGGCATCGGTCGGCGCGGCGCGATCAGTGCGCTTTCATCTCGCTGACGATCTGATCGGGCGTCAGCTACGACGGGTAGTAAGTCGGCCAATTGGTCACTTCGTTCAAAAGAGCCGCGCGATCATTGCCCAGTAGAGGTGGTAGTGATCAGCCCTCTCCGGCGCGATCTTGTGGTCGCTGAACTGGATGAATTCTGGCGCGAGCGCAATCGCATTGAGCGCCCGACCGATGACGAGCGCTAATGCAACTCCCATGGCCAGGAACGGCCAGAGTACAAGAAGAAGATCGGCATCCGATCCGGCCAGCGAGCCGGCGCCCCAGAAACGAAAGGTATCGAGCGTTTTGCCATCCAGAAGAAGCAGAAGGCGGACGAAGGCATAGAGGAGCGCGTTGACCGCAGCGCCGGCAAGGGTAAGCCGGATCGGGGTCACGCCGCCGTTGCCGATACCACCCAGGAGGAAAACGCCGAAACTGACGACGCCTGTACCACCCATCGCGAACCAGACGAACTCCTCGTAGCTCGACAGGGAGAAGACGGAGATGGCGATCACGACGCCCAGGGAAGCACCTGCGTTTATGCCGAGCAGTCCTGGGTCGGCGATCGGGTTGCGGGTCACCGATTGCATGACCGCCCCGGCGACACCCATGGCAAAGCCCGCGAGGAGTCCAGGCAAGGTGCGTTCCATTCTGAGTTCCCAGATAATCCGGTGTTCCGTCGATCCATCATAGGCAAACAGGGCCCCAAGGGTTGTCGGCCACGCGATTAAGCGCGAGCCCAAGGCAAGTGACAGGCAGGCGATGACCATAAGGCCGAAGAGGAGAACCGCGATTCCAAAGGTCAACCGGACGCCATGGAGCTGTCCTGAACTTCCTGACGCCACCTCAATGCCCTTTGAAGAGATCGTCGACGAGGTCGAGAACGGCCCGGTCTGTCAGGGGCGAGGTGTAGAAGAGCTCGACGGGAAAATCATGGACTTGCCCGGCCTTTACCGCTGGCAGGTCATCCCAGCCGGGGATTGACCTCATGCGATCATAGGCCTGGGTGTCACGCGTCCCGTCTGGTCGAAGGTTACGCCAGAGGAACAGGACGTCCGCGTCCTCCAAGAGGTCTATCCTTTCCTCGGAAAATGCTTGCCGTTCAGGATAAGTCGGTGGCACGTGTGCCGATGGCTCGAAACCGAGGTCTTTATAGAGGACCCCGAGCTGGTTCGCCTGCATCAGAACGAAGGTGCCGTCTCCGAGATTGTTGACGAGCGCCACCTTCAGCCCGGGCGGCAGCCCTTTGCGAACCTCGTCCTTGCGCTTTTCGTAATCCGCGATGAAGGTCTCGGCCACATCCGATCGACCGAACGCGTCGCCATACCGGCGCAGAAGGCCTCGCCAGCCGCCGTTGATGTCCGGATTGAGCCAGATCGTCGGCGCAATGGCCGATAGCAGCTCGTAGCCATTCGGCTCCATTGTGTAGTTCGCGATAATGACGTCCGGCTTCAGGCCGATGAGGCTCTCGAAATTGATCTGCGGGAAGATGGCCAAAGGGGTAATCCCCTCGAGGTCATAGGTCTTCTGATGGGCGGCAAAGGGATAACCGATCTCGCCCCGCAAAGGGCCACCCCCAACCACCGGCAATCCAAGGACGAGTGCATAATCGAGATCCGTCGAGTAGTTCGCCACAACACGTTCAGGATTCACGGGTATTGAGACCGTGCCCTTGTCGGTCGTTACCTCTTTCATGGCCGCCTGGGCGACAACCGGCAATGCGAGTGAAAGAGAGGTAAACGCTGCGGCAAACCCACGGGCGAGCCTGGAAAGAAGAGGCCGCAGGCGCCGAGTTGATGGTGCACTCGTACCGACTTGGCTCTGGCCCCGCTCATCATTTACTCTCAACATCAATTTCCCTCGATCGCCACTATCGACAGCACTTGGTTACATGCGCGGAAGGCTCGCATGTCCCGTAGACGTTCGAGCCAGAAATTTGAGGAGGTTCCAAAGACTGACGCAATGTTAGATAACAACGGTCGTGTGGAGATCCGACCGCTATGCCGCGTGTCCCGCCAGCCTCAGCTACCTACCGAGGAGTTGTCATGTCCACTTCTATCACCCAAATAGAAGCGGACTGTCCCCATACGGCCCTGTTCCGGGAGTTCCAAATAGATCAACTGCTCGATATTCCTCGTTTATCTTCCCGCTTGCATCCGAACTCATGGCGGGGAGACAGTTCGAATCTGTTCAACTGCCGCGAGTTTCTTCGCCAAAAGTGCTCAGTAATCGCCCCGCTGCTCGCCGCAGATCGTCTTATCGCGAATAAGGCAGAGCAACCCGGATGCCTTCTACATCCGCTACACTGACCGGAAAACCGTAAACCTTCTCCAGCACCCCGGTCTGCATGATTGCATCAGGGGGTCCGTCGGCGGCGATCCGCCCGTCCTTCATCGCGATGATGCGGTCGGCGCTCGCCGATGCGTGGTTGATGTCGTGCAACACGATGACGATCGTGTGGCCGGTCTCGTCGACCAAGCGGCGCAACTCCAGCATCAGCTGGCGGGCGTGATACATGTCGAGATTGTTAAGGGGTTCGTCGAGGAAGATGTAGTTGGTTCCTTGCGCATAGGTCATCGCCACCATGACGCGCTGCCGCTGGCCGCCGGAGAGGCGGTCGAGCGAGCGGTTGGCAAGCCCTTCGAGCTCGAAGCGGGTAAGTGCCTCCTCGACCACAGCCTTGTCCTCCGCCGTCATCCGCCCGCCGCTATGCGGAAACCGGCCAAAGCCGACCATTTCGCGCACGGTCACACGCGGCGGCGGGCCAGAGTCCTGCCTCAGAATCGCAAGCTTTTTGGCCAGCACCTTGCCGGGTGTCGAGCCGACCGGAAGCCCGTCGATGGTGACGGATCCCTGCTGCAGCGGCAACAGCCGGGCGGCGAGCGAGAGCAGGGTGGATTTGCCCGCCCCGTTCGGGCCAACCAGGGCGGTGAGGCCACCCCTCGGCAGAACAAGGTCTATGCCGTCGAGCACGCGCTGGCCCTCGCGAGTGAGGCTGACGGATTGGATTTCGATCATCGTGCGCGCCTCGCAAACAGAAGCAGGATGAAGACAAGGCCGCCGAGGAAATCGACGACGACAGAAAGCGTGCCGGCCTGGCCAAGCCCGTGCTGCAACAGCGTCTGTCCGCCGACCAGCACGATGACGCCGAGAAGCATGGCCACGACGAAGACGGAAGCGTGCCGGCGCGACGTCGTGAGCCGTTCGGCAAGCGCTGCGATCAGCAGGCCGAAAAAGGTGACGGGGCCGACGAGTGCTGTGGAGACGGCGACCAGCAGTGACACGGTGATGAGCTGCACCAGCACCACCCGGTTCCAGTCGAGACCGAGGCCGATCGCCGTGTCGCGTCCAAGTGCGGCGATGTCGAGCAGATGGCGGCGCGAAAAGAGGAAGCCGCCGGCCAGCATCGTGACGAGGGCTGCGATGGCGAGCAGGTCCGTATTCGGCGCGGAGAAGTTCGCATACATCGCCCGCTGCGCCACGGCGAATTCCTGCGGATCGATCAGCCGCGCCAGCAGATTGGTCAGGCTGCGGAAAAGCCCGCCGATGACGACGCCGGCGAGCAGCATCAGCGTGAGGTCCATCCGGCTTTTGAGCGCTGGCCAGAGGATGAGCATGGCGAGCAGCATCAGGGCGGATGTTTCCATGCCGAATTTCAGATGCGGCGAGAGTGAGACATAACCCAGCCCGCCAAGCGCAAAGACGAGCGCCGCCTGACCGAACTGGTAGAGCGCGTCGAGCCCCATGATCGAAGGTGTGAGGATGCGGTTGCCGGTGATCGTCTGGAAGGTGACGGTCGAAAGCGCGATGGCAACAGCAACGGTCACCAGCGCCGCAAGCCTGACACCGCGCAGCTCCAGCGCAAAGGCGATATTGCCGCGCAGGTTGACCGTCATGAAGGCGGTGATGGCCAAGAGCGCAAGACAGAGGAGAAGGCCGATGACGATCCGGTCACGCATCGCGGCGCTCCCGAAGGATGAACCAGAGGAAGACGGCAGGTCCGATCACCCCCATCACGGTCCCGACGGGGATCTCGTAAGGAAAGCGTATGACGCGCCCCGCGATATCGGAGGCGAGAACGAGGATTGCCCCGCCGAGCGCCACGAGCGGCAGCGTGCCGCGCAGATTGTCGCCCGAGAGGCGCGAGACGAGATTGGGCACCACAAGGCCGACAAAGGGGATCAGCCCGACGACGACGACCGAGAGCGCCGACATGACCGAGACAAGCACCAATCCGATCTGGGTCATGCGGCGATAATCGATGCCGAGGCTGGTCGCCTGATCCTCGCCAAGCGCCATGATCGTCAGCCGGTCGGCAATCAGCATCGCCGCCGCGACGATGACGACGGCAACGAAGAGCAGCTCGTAGCGGCCCTTCAGCACGCCGGAGAATTCGCCATTGGTCCAGATGTCGAGATATTGCAGGAGATCGGTCTGCCAGGCGACATAGGTAACGGCCGCCCCCACCACGCCGCCATAGACGAGGCCGAAGAGCGGCACGAGATGCGGCTGTTCCGGCGGCAGGCGATGGGCGGTGGCAAGGAACAGTGCGGTGCCGGCGAGCGCACAGCCGCTGGCGACCAGGGCCTTCACGCCAAGGCCGGCGGCCGGCAGAAACAGCGTCACGATCAGGATGCCAAGGGCTGCACTCTGGGCAGTACCTGCCGTCGAGGGCTCGACGAAGCGGTTGCGCGTCAGCGTCTGCATGATCTGGCCTGCAACAGCAAGCCCCGCGCCGCAGAGCACGGCGGCGAGCGCCCGCGGCAGACGGCTTATGGCCATGAGATCGGCAAAGGGCATCGCCCCCTGCGTACCGGAGAGCGATAACTCCTGCACGCCGATGGCAAGGCTCAACACGACGAGAAGCGCCAGGCAGAGCCCGGCGCCAATCATTGCGCGACGATGTGGTCTATCAGCGATGGCAGACATCACTGGCTGGCGGAGAAACCGGCCTCGATCGCGGCCAGCACCCGTTTGGTGGCCTTGAGGCCGCCGGCTGCAATGTAGAAGTCCGCCGAGGGCAGATAGATCACCTGTCCGCTTTTCCAGGCCTTGGTCTCTGCGACCAGGGCATTGTCGAGCGTTGCCTTGGCGTTCTGGTCGTTGGCGCCGATGGCGGCGGCCCGGTCGAGCACCAGCAGCCAGTCGGGATTGGCCTTGGCGATGAATTCGAAGGATACCGGCTCGCCATGGGTGGCGGCCTCGACGTCTTCGACGGCCGGCGGCAGGTCGAGCGCCTTGTGGACCCAGCCGAAGCGGGAATCGATCCCGTAAGCAGTGATCTTCGGCCCGTTGGTCATCAGGATAAGCCCTTTGCCCTTGCCCTGAACGGCGGCCTTGGCGCGGGCGAGCGCTGCGTCGAAATCGGCAACGGCCTTTTCGGCCTCTGCCTGCTTGCCGAGGATCGCGCCATAGGTGAAGGCCCGCTCGCGCGCCTGATCGACCACGGCGACACCGTCCATGGTCATGTCGAGTGAGGGCGCGACCTTGCCCGTTTCCTTCTCCTTGCCGGAGGAGCGACCGCCGACGATGATCAGGTCAGGGGCAAGCGCGCTCAAGGCTTCGAGATTGGGCTCGAAGATATCGCCGACAATCTCGGCCTTGCCCTTCAGATCCGATAATTCGGAGAGATAGAGGTTTTCCGGAATGCCCGCCGGCATCACGCCGATGGCGAGCAGCGTATCAAGGGCGGCAATGTCGAAGACGGCAACCTTGGACGGCGTGCCCTCGACGGTCACCTTGCCGGCGTAGGTCTCGACATCGAGCGCGAGTGCCGGCAGGGCGGCAAGGGTGAGGCCGGCGGCAAGCAGCGCCCATCGGATGAGGGGGCGGGTGAAGGGGCGGATGGTCATGGTCGTTTCTCCCAAACGTCAGATGGTCATGGATCAGCCCAGCGCCTTCAGGCGCGGAGCCGCTGTGTCTTGAAAACCGGCACTCCAGGCGTCGAAGGCAGCGCCCAGCCGGGTCTTGATGGAGGTCTCGAAGCGATCGGCGCGGTCGAGCCGTCGCGTCACGTCCTCGATCAGCCGCCGGTCGCCCGTCTGGGCGAGCTTCATCGCGGCAAAGTGGATGTTCTTCAGCTCCTGATGCAGCGCCTCGATCTCGGTGCACCAGTGCTCGAACTCGCTGTTGGCAAGCTTTGCCGCCCGCCAGATGAAGGCAAAGCCATGCTCATAGGCATATTTGCGGATGGCGAGCACCGGCAGTTCGCGAAGCCCGGATGTCAGATCCGAGAGCGTCAGCCCGTCGCGCCCTTCGACATGGGCGGCGAGGATCGATCGCAGCGCGTCGATCAGCGGGTTGCGGTCGCGGATCAGGCAGGTATCCAGATAGGCCGCGACATCGGTATCGGCAGCCGGCTGGAAGGCGGCGCGATCGAAATGATAGCCGCCGGCGACGGACGGCTGGGCAATCGCGTTCAAGACCTTCGCGCGTTCGATCGGCCCTTCCCAGCGATAGTCGGGGTCGCGGATGAACCAGACATCGGGGTCTTCGGTCATTTCCGGCATCAGATAATGCGGGAAGGGGTTCTGGTTGAACTTGTTTTCCCGCTCCGGCAGGTGGAAGAGGTCGAGCATCACCATCACGCCCTCGGTTTCCCGTCGCTTTTCGAGCAGATCGAGGAAGGTCGCGATGTTCTCGTCCTTGGAGCGCGAATGGTCGTACCAGGGCGTCACGGGCGCGCGGTAGAGGCGCTCGAACCAGAGACGGAAGGGCTCATGGCTGACGGTGGCGTCGTGATAGAGCAGTTCGTGGCGCGGGCTGATCCCGAAGGGCGCATCCCATATGCCGAAATAGAAGGGCCGGTGGTCGATGCCGCGCCGCTTCAAGCCATCGCAAAGGCAGCTGACGAAGCAGTGGACCTTGATGTCGTAATATTCCTCGCCATGCACTCCGCCTTCGAATTCTGCCATCGGCTCTGCGGGTTGCGCCGGTTCGGCGGGTGCCGCGTCGTCCTCGGGCAGGAAGAGATCGGCGAGATCGGCGACCGTCACCACGTCCTTGCGGCTGATCACGGCATCATCGACCATCAGCCCGTGTTCGAGCTCGAGATTGAGGAAGATCTGCAGGATCAGGACGGAATCGAGATAGAGGTCCTGGTTGAGCCGTGCCGTGGGAGAAAACGCCTCCATATGCCGATGCTGCATGGGCCCGGCCAGCACCTGGGCGATGGCGTCGATGATGTCGCTTCGGGTCACGAGGCGCGCTCCTTCTGATCGTTGAATTCTCCGTCCAAGAAGCGCCTCGCGATCTCGCGGCGGCTGATCTTGCCATTCGCCTGGCGCGGCACCTCGGCCACCTGCACGAGATGCATCGGCACCTGATGCGGTTGCAAAGCGGCGATCAGCCGCTCGCGCAGCTCTGATGACGGCATCATCCGGTTCGCCGAATAGACAAGCGCCACCCGCTCGCCGGCAAAACTGTCGGGCACGCGGAAGGCCACCGCATCGGTGACATCGTCCACGGCAATCGCTTGGTCTTCGACATCGCGGGGATAGACGTTGAGGCCCGAGACATTCACCGTGTCATCGAGCCGCGAGATGAAGACCAGTATGCCGTCGGCTCTGACATAGCCGAGGTCCTTGGTCTCGATCCTGCTGATCCCATTCAGCACGATCTCGACGGGCGCATCCGCGCTGCCCTCTTCGGCAAGCGTAAAACGCGGCAGGATGCGGCCCATGTCGGCGGGATGGGTGAGGTCGCTGTTGATCGCCACGCAGCCGGCTTCCGAGCAGCCATATTGCTGATAGAAGCGCTCGGCCTTGGCGCGGATGGTGGAAAACCAGCTCTCCGGCAACAGCGTGCCCGAGGTCATGATCGCATGCACTTTTTCGCCTGTTGGCAGGAGCCGCGCCAGCGTGTGCAGCATGGCGGGAGACGAATAGAGGATCGGTCGCTCGGTTTCGCGCAGCAGTTTGATCAGATGCTTGGGATTGGCGGTGTTCACCACATGCGGCACGCGCCCGCGCTTCAAGCCGACCAGAAGCCCGCAAATCAGCCCGTAAGAATGGGTGGTCGGGCAGGCGACGACGGGCGTCATGTCCTGAGGCTCGCGGAAGAAGCCGACATAGTCTTCCAGCTCCCGCTCGATATCGTCCCATCCGCGCGCCACGCATTTCGCCGCCCCCGTGGTGCCCGAGCTCATCTGCAACAGCCGCCCGCGCGGGCTCTCGTCTTCGGGTTCGCCCAGCCATTCGGCAGTGGTTCCGCCATGATAAAGCCGGTGGCAGCCGGCCTCGTTGGCAAGCTTCCGGGCAGTCGCGAGCGGCGTGCTGGGCAGAAGCGGCAGGATGCTTGCCCCGAGCCGCTTGATGGCGAAGAAGGCCGAGAGCCAGTCGATGGTTTCGGGCAGGCAGACGGCGACGCTGAGGCGCGGGTCCGCGATCCCGGTTGCGGCGAGGAAGGCTTTGCCCTTGGCGTCGATCTCGGTCTGGCTATGGAAGGTTCCGTCGATCAGGATCATGGCTGGTCGCTCCTTTCTTTGAGCCCAAGCGGATTGGGCACCCGGTGGCGATAGAGGCTGCGGTCGCGGAAAAGCTTGCGCGACAACAGCGATTCCGTCGAAATTTCCGTGCTGTCATGGGCAAAGAGTGCAAGCCGCGCCTTGTCGGGATATTGCTCGCCATACCTGTCGAGCAGGTCGCTCACGAGGTCCCAGAAGGCCTGTTCGGAAAGGCCATAGGCCGTCTCGATCAACAGCGAGACCTCCGTCAGGCAGTAGATGAACAGGCAGTCCATCACCAGCTCGCGCAGCTCGTTGGCATGGTCGGTCCAGTAATAGGCATCCGACGGCGCCCCGTCATAAACGGGATCGATGGCGGCGAAATCCGGCAGGTCTTGCGGGCGTCTCAGAAGTGCCGGGCAGAATTCGACGCTCTCGTGGAAGTCGCGCAGGATCAGCCGCTCCGGCCAGCCATTGCGCAAGACGAGGATCATGTTCTGCCCATGCGCCTCAAGTGCCACGCCGTGATGCACCATCAGATGCCAGACCGGCAGAACCGCGACTTCCAGCATGCGGTGCAGCCAGGGCAGGAGCCCGTGCCGTGCGATGAAAGGCGCGATGAACGGCTTGCCGTCCGCCTCCAGCATCATCAGCGCGTTGAAGGGCACCGCCTGTTCGCCGGGCAGGAGCTTCGGGCTTTCGCGCAGCATCAGACCGAGCTTGCCGTCGAGCGCGCCATGCGCATCGACGCGGATGCCGGCATATTCCTGCAGGATGTCGAGCGGATAGCGGCTGCGAAAATCTTGATCGTCAGCAACAAGCCCGGCAAGCCAGCGGCTGAGATGCGGTGCGGTGACGATCGAATGTGGCTCCAGCACGCGCATGGAGGAGGTGTTGACGATGTCGAGCGGCAGCTTCACATGCGCGCGGGCCGGATCGGCATGGTTGATGAGCGTCCGGATCGATTGCGTTGCCCGATAGGGATCGCCGTTTTCTCCGAGCGAGGCGACACGCCCGTCCGCGATCCAGTCGGCAAGCAGCCCGTCCTTCAGATGCCGCCACTGCCAGGGGTGCAGAGGGACAAGCGCATGGCTCTCAAGCGAGACGCCCTTGCGCTTCATCCGCGAGAACAGCCGGGCCGCATGTGCCTCGCCCAGTTCGTTCCGCCAGAAGGTTTCCACGGCAGTCGGCAGGGCCTCGCGCACATGCGCGCGTGCGACCGCCAGCCAATGCAGCCGGAAGGGCCGGGCGGCCTCCGGGCCGAAAAGGGCGTTATCCTCCAGCGTGAAGCCGGTGCGGGACTTGAAGCAGGGATGATAGGGATGCGCCTCGGAAAGCGCGCAATCCAGCCGGTCGAAGGGCAGCAACCGGCGGTCACCGGGCTGCGGCAGGGTGCTGTCCTGCGCCAGAAAGACGATCGTGCTTTGCAATTCCTTGAGCAGCGTCAGCCGCGCCGTCTCCGGTGCCGGGACCAGATCGACCAATTGATCGAGCGCGCCGACCGTCCAGGCGCGCGTTTGCGGGCATCGCAGCTGCAGCGAGCCTGGCGCCATGCGCGTGCGTCCAAACGGCCCCTGATGCAGCTGCGCGCGTGCCTCGCCGTGGCCGATGACAAGCCGTGTCGTGCCGTCGTTCGAACCGGGATCGTCGACCTCTGCCACCCCTTCGAAAAGCAGGGCCGAGACGAGTTGCCGGAGCACGCGGTCTTCCGGCTGGCCGGGAAGATCAAGAGGCAAGGGCATCGGTGAGCCTCCCGTTCTGGATATGGGTCGGATGCAGCGGGTTCGGCATTTCCCGGTAAAGCGAGGCTCCCGCCCCACCTTCGAGCTCGTCGATGCCGGCGACGCGCACGCCGAGATTGGCCTTGGTGGTGATCGTGCTGTCGTCGAGAAGGTGCCGGACGAAATCGAGCCCGCTGCCGCGCAAGGTCTTGGCTAGCGCCATGAGGTGGCTGCGCAGCCGGGTGAGCAGGCAGACCTCGTCGGCAAGGCCTTCCGTCCCCATCCGGTGGATCACGGCAAAGACCTGGTTGACGACAAGGTAGTAGCCGAAGCGGCGGCGGATCTCCGCGTCGGGATAGAAGAGGTCGGCGACTTCGGTGAGCGCGGGCAGGGCAGAGGTGAGTGTCGGGCGATGCCTCTTCGAGAGATAGAAGCCCTGGCTGTCGCGATAGATCACCTTCGTCGGCCAGCCCTGGGACACCTCGACCAGCATGTTCTGCTGATGCGCTTCGAGCGCGATGCCGGTCTCGTCATAAAGCCGGACAAGCGCGGTCATGGCGCAGTCGAGATAGCGATCGAACCACTGATGCGCGGCCTCGGTCCTCGCTAGGCCCGCCTCACCCGCGAGCCGCTCGATGAGTGCCGCAAGCCGCTGGCGCCGCCCGGGAAGGGCCGGTGCCGTCAGCGCCGCAAGGCTCACCACGCCCTCGCCCCTGTCGCCGCGATAGGGGTTCTCCCGCAGGATCACCTCGAAGCCGCTTTCGCTCGATCCCGGCAGATCGAGCGTGAGATAAGCGGGATCTCGGAGGAAGCCGAGCTTCGGCAGCCGGGTCTCAAGGTCGAGCAGGTCGACCAGCTGCGCCATGACGACGCCGGCCTCCAGCTCATGGCGGCGGTTGAGCCTCAGCGAATTGGTGATCTTCACCGGCAGCGAGAATTTCAGCATCCAGTCGCAGTCGTCGGAGGCGATGGTGCGCACCGAAGAGGTCGCGGTAAAGAGAACCCCGCCACTGCCGAGCGGACGCAGAAGACCTGCCTCGATCAACGCCTGGATGCGTGGCTGAAGCATCAGTGCCTCGGCCTGCAGCGGATGCATCGGCAAGAGCATCTCCTCCTCGTCGAGCGTCCTCGCATCGAGCAGATCGCCCGCCATTGCGCCGACTATTGCATTGAGGTCGCCCGCGACTGAGCAGGCCCGCACCATATCGCGCGGTGCGGCGAAATAGCTGAGCGCAAACCGCCCGCCACCCTCGGGGGCATAGACCTCCGACTGCCAGTCGCTCATGCCGGTGAGGCTCTTCGGCGTGGGGTGCATCCAGTGCCCGAAGGTGAGCGATTGCTCGCTTTCGAGGAAACCCTCGGGCTGGTTGTCGCGCCGATCCTGCGCCGCGTTTGCCAACGTCGCGATCCGCGCGCAGCTCTGTAGCGTCCTGAGCATCAGCTCGAGGCCAGCGCCCGGGCGGCTTTCACTTTTGGTCTTTTCGGTGAGATCCTGCACTAGGCATTGCACGGCCCAGAGCGGATCGATCGGCTGCCAGGCAGTTTCCCCCTGCTGGCGGCTGAAGAGCGGCCCGAAGGCCTTCGGGCCTACCTGGCTTTCGGCCTCAAGAACCGCGCGCAGATGCAGCCGCTGTTCTGTGAGATACCAGTCGAGGCAGCGCCGTTCGCAGCCATCGAGCGCCATGCAACCCGCGCAGCCGGCATCGATCTCGCGGATGTAACAATTGGCAAAGCTCTGGAATGTAGTGGCAGCTGCGATCGCATACGGATCGTGCCAGGATTGAGCTTGGGCCTGTGCCGGGGTTTGGGCGCGCGCCATCATAACCACGCTCCGGTCGGCCGAATATCCGGTCCGCGAAGCCCGTGGCGGAAATCCCGCTTGGGTTCCAACTCGCTCATCGAGGTTGTCCTCGTCACTCGATACAGAAAAGCCCTCCGCCGGTCTCCCGGCGAAGGGCTGTCTTGGCCGATCAGAAGGTCGCCTTGACCGAGAGCAGGAAAGTCCGGCCTTGCTCGTAGAGCGGGGTTACATTGCCGAACTCCTGGCCGTAAGTGGCGCGGCTCGCATAGGTCTCGTTGAAGAGGTTCTGCACCTCTGCGCGGAAGGTCATGTGAGAGAGCTGCTCCGGCTTCCATTCGGTGTAGATGTTGACCACTTCGTAGGAGGCATAAGTGATCGTGCCTTCCTTGTATTCCGGCGCGAATTCCATGTCTGTCCCGACAGTCAGGCCCCAATCGCTGAAGGTATGGGCGGCCGACACCGTAATGATGTCGCCAACCGGCGTGGTCAGGTAGTTGCCGGTATCGGAATCAGCTGGCTTGCCATCGATCTTCGCGTCGACGTGGGCGTATTTCACCTTGATGAAACCCTCGTCCCAGTCGTAGCCGGCACCGAGTTCGAAGCCCTGCGTTTCGACGTCGTAATTCAGATTGGCACGGGTCGCGGTATACTTGGCTACGCGTGCGTCCTGGATCATGCTGCGGAAGAGGCTCCCCTCAAGCGTGAAGCCCTGATGATGGAATTCTAGCCCTGCTGTGGCGTTGTTGGATGTCGTGACTTCAGGCCCATCGACGCCATAGTTCCAGCCAGGGTTCATGATGAAGGCCTCGGCGAGCGGAATGCCAGCCCAGACATGCGAGACGCCGGCTTTGGCCGTCAGGAAGCTCGTCAGGTCGTATTCGACCGAGGCGTTGCCGCTCAGGCCCGCATGATCCCATTCCGCACCGGTCGTACCCTCGAACCACTGCTTGTCGGCACGCCCGCCGAAGGAAAGCCGCATGGCGTCGAGCGGCTCGACCCGCGCCTGGGTGTATATGCCTATGTTCTGTGCCTGCTCGGACGCGTCCTCGGAGTATCCGAGAGGCTCGCTGGCTGTCTCGAGCTCGATCTTGTCGCTGTAGAAATCAACACCAGCGATGATATTGCCATTGTCGAGCGCGAACTTGTTCTCGAACTTGCCGTTCAGGCTGCCGCTCTCGCCCTGTCCGTCATACGAAGCGCCGACGCCACCGCCGGCATTGTAGAAAATCGGCGTCTCGACCGAGCTATGGCTGTAGGCCAGCCGCACCGTCGGGTCCCACCAGCCTTCAGGCGTCGTGTCCGTATAGGTGAAGACCGTGTTGTCGCGGTCGATCTTGTAGTTCCTGTACTTGGGTTCCCAAGCACGGCCAGTGTCGACGACGCTGGCGTTTGCACGGTAAGGCCGCTCCGCATCGTCGCGCACCCGCTCATGGCTGAACTCGAACCGATCGCCGCTCTCGGCCTCATAGGCAAACTTGCCGAGCCCGCTGAGGAGGTTCGTCTCGGTCCCGCGGACCTCGTCGCCATTGCCCGCTTCGTAGTTGTCACCTTTGCCATAGTTCAGGAAGCCGAGGAATTCGAAGCCATCCTGCATCGCCCAGCCACCGAGGCCGGTGGTGAAGGTGTTGCTGTTCGAATTGTAGGTTTCCGACACCATGCCGCCGAAGCCGTCTGCGGTGAGCAGGTCCTTCACGTCCTTCGTCTCGTAGGCAATCGAGCCTGCAAGCGCGCCCGGACCTGCATCGGCCGGCGCGATGCCTGCATCGACGTCGACGGCCTTCAAGAGCGACGGGTCGATCAGGTTGGTGGCATTGTGGTGGAAGACGCGGTTGTTCTGGCGGCTGCCGTCAATGCTGACGGCAAGCGTCGTTTCCTCTAACCCGTTGACATAGACCTTCTGCGAGGTCGGGATCGAGCTTCCGACGCTGACCCCCGCTTCGTCGCGGAAGACGTCGGCGACGCTGGTCGGATTGCGCGCCGCGAGCTCTTCGGCGCCGATATTGACGGAGCTGACGCTGGTCTCGGCCCGCTGGCCAGTGACGTTGATTTCGCCGATCACGGTTGAGCCATCGGCTTCGGGCGCACCAACGGTAACCGCGGAAGACTGATCGCCGACGACGACTGTGCCATTGCTGATGCGATAGGAAAGTCCGGTGCCGGACAAGAGCTGCGACAGCGCAGCCTCGGTCGAAAGCGTCCCGGAGACGGCGGCGGAGTTCGCGCCACGGGCCGCCTCTGCCGGAAGGGAAACCTGCAGGCCGGACTGACGGCCAAAGGCTCTCAGCGCATTGGCCAGCGGCTGCGCCGGAATGTCGTAGGCGCGGGCCGCCGCATACACAGGCGCCGTCTGCGCCATCACTGGCAGGCTGAATGGCCCCGCAAGAAGCGCCAGCGCGCAGGCCGTTGTGGTCAGAAGCCGGCGCGACGCAGCCCCGATCAAGGCGTCGCGATTTGCAGAAAGTCTCGTCACAGTCATACTCGTCCCCATACTCAAACCGGCTCAACGCCGTGTTCGAGATTAAATACGAGTGAAAGAGACAAGTTTTTCAGGCAGCATTCGTCTTTTTGCGATTGGTTCGCGAAATGATGATTAAGCTACTGAATTATTGGTGTTATTTCAGCGGCTGGTGACGATGCGGAGATAGGGAGACGCCGTCCGCACCTGCAGACCGAACGCCGCCGCCAGCGCCATCAGCGCCTTGTCGGGATCGCTGAGGTCATAGAGACCGGTGACCCTGAGCGCGGCCAGTTCGCCTTCCGGCAGCATGATCCAGGCCGGATGCTGGCGCTGGATGAGCGCCACGACATCGCCGAGCGGCTGATCGGTTACTGCAAGTCGTCCCTCGCGCCAGAGCGCAATATCTGAGGGCTCGATCCTGCTCAATTCCGCCTTGCCACCCTTGCGATCCACGGTCACCACGTCGCCGGGCACGAGCGCGAGTTCTTCGGTGTCTGGCGCGCCCTGCGGTCTAAGCGCAATCGACCCATGCGCCAGTTCCACCCGCGTGCCGTGGCCCGTGTCACGCACGCTGAACGCCGTGCCGAGCACCCGCATGGAAGCATCCTGCGCATCGACCACGAAGGGGCGGGCAGTATCCCGCTCCACCTCGAAAAAGGCTTCGCCCGAAAGCAGCCGGACATGGCGGGACGTGCCGTTGAAGTCATCGGCCAGCGCGGTTTCCGGCGCGAGCGTCACCCGCGATCCATCGGCAAGCGTGACGATTTCCGTCTCGTCGGCGCCCGTGCGGAAATCCGCCTCCAGCCTGATCTGCAGCGCCGGTCCAAATAAACCGCCAATCAGCGCAAGCGACATCAGACTTGCACTGGCAATGCCAAGACCGCGCCGCAGGAAGGTCGAGTTCCGCATTGGGACCTGCGTTGCCGGCGAAGGACGAGAAGCCTTCGGCGCGATCTCAGGCGACGCAGCCGGCGTTTCGCCGAGCGCCGTCCAGGTGCGACAGATCCGCCCCCAGGCTGCTGTATGGTCGTCCGAAGCGTGCAGCCAAGCTCCCCAGGCGGCAGTCAGCGCAGGGTCCGCTGGCGCATCACGCAGCAACATGAACCAATCCATCGCCTCTTCGAGAAGCATGGCGTCGTGCTGTTCTGGCTGATCCGTGACACTCACCGCGTGGCCGTCTCCTGTTGGCTCTGGCTCGCCGCCACCCCGAGGCAGCGCGCGATGCGGGCGCGAGCGTGACCCGCCCCGGCGGCGAACTCATCACTGCCTGCAGGATATACGATTGGATCGAGATGTTTTTTCATGTGCCCCCGACATTTTTCAATGGCTCGCGTGATCGAGTGACAGGGCGATCTTCACCATGCCACTGCGGATCATCCGGTGTGTTGTCGCGATCGAGATGTTGAGCTCGGAGGCAATCGCCTCCAGCGTCCAGCCTTCGATGCGGTAGAGCTCGATGGCCCGGCGGGTCTCGGGCGGCAATGCGTCCAGCGTCTCCGATGCAACCCGTGCCTGATCTGCCAGAAGTACCGATTCTTCCGGCGAGCCTGGGTTCTGTGGTAGAATCCAGAACGGTGGGTCCAACTCGCGTCCCCGCGTCTCGACTTTGCGGCGCTTCAACTGATCAAGGGCGAGATTGCGCACGATGCTATAGAGATAAGACAAAATCTGTTGCGGCGCATATTCATTTGCGTCGACCGATTTAAGTCGAAGAAATGCGTCCTGCACGACATCCTCCGCCTGGTCACGCGATCCCAGCAGCTGAGCGGCGTGTTTTACCAAGGCCGGTCGGTGTTCGAGGAAAACCGCGATCTGGTTCGAGGTCCGTTCGCTCATGGTCGAAATGGGCTTAATATGATCGATGCTATCAACTTTCTTACCGTGCGAGGATGGCGAAGGCAATGAGCTGCGAAGCTTCGCTATGTTGCGCGGGGCTCAGAGCCGGCGCATCGGCGCGTCCCCCCGCAGACATCGGAAAACGAATTCCATAATTCAGCTTACCCCGCAAATGCTCGGGTCCCGAGCTCTAGACTCGGGTTTTGTACAAGTCTCCGTGCAATCAGGCCCCCGCAACCAATGAGACTTGAATCTCCTGCCACTCAACTCGCTTCCTTGAAAGCTCCTCTGCATAACCCGCGAGGAGCTTTTGCTTTTTGTCCTCCTCGTCGATTTCGACAAAGTTCGCGGGCAAGGACGTCCTGATCCACCATCGCGTTGAACTTCGCTTCCAGCACTTGCCCTGTCTCCATAGCAGCGAGTACCTATGCAATGCGACCATAGACTTCCAACGCCGGCGATTGACGGCCCGCTTTGCTGGCAGTGACGATTTTCTGGATCATTTGCCGAATGATGGCGATAAGCTGCCGTTCGGTCTTGCAGCGCCGCCGCAGAAGGGCGAGCCAAATCCGGCGACCGTCGCGGCCATGCACCAGGAGGGTGAACATGAAATCTCCGTTCTGGGTGGCATGCCAGCCGTCGGGGCCATGGCGCTGGGTACCGAAACAAATCCGCCCAGTCGGCAAGCTCTTCGGTCTGGAAAGGCGTTCGTTGCCGCCGAGGCTAAAGAGCTGTTTGATGGATTTGTAGGGATCGATCTTTTGCCGTCCCCACGGAAACGGCAGTGATAGCCGACTAGACGTTTGACGCTGGGCCTTATGCGACTGACCTGCTGGGGCAGGCCGAATTTGGCTACAGTTCTCTGGCCGTGCTGTCCCCAATTCGATCACGCTGACGAAAGTGATACATGGTTCACCGAACGCCGACACTTGCCCCTGCTCAATCGTGAATGCTGCTACGTCGCGAAAGAAGTATAAGCGCTCCGCTTAGCGCTGAAACACCAGGCTAAATCGAACCAAATGTCCAAGAATCAGATCGGGTGCGATTTTTTGTGTGCCGCTGCAGGAGAGGACGCCGCAAAGAATAAGAGCATTACATCCACTGACAGCGACAGCGAAGAGAGGGGGGCTCTCTGCCGCTGCATCTCAACGCGCCACTTGATGTGCACAAGAGCGCCATAACGAGAGGTCGGACCTATCGTTAGAGTTGCAGAGACAAGCGATTCCGATGTAGACCATAACTATGGCTCGCCTTGTAAAGCACTATGTCCGTTCCGAGGACGAAGTGGAAATCCGTCAGATCGCAGAAGCGGTTTTCCGTCCTTGCGAATTCAACCGCTTAATGGATGATGCGCCCTTCGATATGAGCGCGCACATCACCTCCGTTGAAAAAGTGACGCTATGGAGAAGTCATAGCCGCTCGGGATACAGGGCGCGTTATGGCTGCCCGAAACACCATCAGGTCGAGTTGCATTTTATCGAGGAGGGCAGTTATCGCTTTCACACGCAGGGGCACGACATCGAAGCCCCTGTCGGCAGTGCCGTCTTGCTGAAAGACACACGCAAAGTGGAAATTGCGGCCAGCCCAGGTGCCCGGAAGCTTGCGATGGTCATCCCCTATGACAAGCTTGCCCCGCATATTCAGAGAGGCCAGGGTTCTGCAGGCACGGGACTTGCCGGTTTTCGGTCCCATATCCGAACCGACGTGACTGGCATAGAAACGTTGCACCGTATCGCTACGCACCTGATGGATGAGGTCAATCCGCCCGATCCGGCTAGCGACGTCGAGGGGGCCCCCTCTTTAATAGGGGATGCCTTGATCATGATGTTTGTCGGCCTCTGGCCTCGGGGTGAGGCAGCGGAGTCCGACCGAAAAGAAGCGTTGCCGCGACATCTGGAGCGTGCCATCGACTGGCTTCAACGCCATGCAGATGAAGAGATTTCAATCGAAAGACTGGCGCGCTTGGCCGGGGCGAGCGTGCGGACCTTGCAAAACTCTTTTCGCCTTCATCTGTCGACCACGCCGAATGCCTATGTCCTTCAGCTTCGCCTCGCGCGAGCGCATGAGGATCTCATGCACGGTCCCGCCAACGACAGTATCGAGGCTATCGCTTCCCGTTGGGGTTTTGGCCACATGGGCTATTTCGCCGCCCGTTACCGCGTCGCATATGGCAGGTCACCGTCCGAGACCCGCCGGCAAAGACCCGATGTCAGGCGCGATTGAGATCACAAATGCGCAAAACAGTCGGTGGCGCGCATTTGTTCCCATGTAATACGAAAATAAATTCAAGTTTAAGTTCGCATTAACAGGCGCAGATCCAGTGTGCCTATACGCTTTAAGCTAGTAGAGAAGCTTAATTTAGCGACGCATGATGCGAAACAATCCAATATAATCTGAAGTATCAACGAACCAGGCGGGTGCGTCGGGATCGTGAGGCTATTCATGCGAATATTTGCTGTAGACGACAGTCCCTCAGTATTGTCTTTTCTGGCTCAGGCCATCGAATCGATCGGATCCTATGAAATTCTTTCATTTCTGGATCCCGCTGCTGCGCTCAACGTGATGAGCACCGTTCCGGCTGATCTTGTCCTGGTTGACTATACCATGCCAGGCATGAACGGCATCGAATTGATCTCACATCTGCGCCGGTTGCCGAGTGGCCGAGACGTTCCCGTCATCATGCTGACATCGGAGACGGCGCCCTCGATCAAGATGTCGGCCATCGAAGCTGGCGCCACGGAGTTTCTCACCAAGCCAATCGACAAGGTGGAGTTGACGATACGTCTGCGCAACCTCCTGGCCCTGCGGGAGGCCCAGCAATCTTTGGCGCAGCATGCACGATCACTGGAACAAGATGTGGCCACCGCCTGCGCGCGTATCGCGGCTCAGGAAAAGGAACTGATATGGCGGCTTTGCAAAGCCATGGCGTGTCGGGACGGAGAAACTGCCCTTCATCTTGAACGCGTTGCGGTCGTCGCGCGCATGATCGCCCAGGAATTGGGTCTCAGTGCCGCCACCTGCGAGATGATTGCGCTGGCAAGCCCGCTTCACGATGTCGGCAAGATTGGCGTTTCCGATGCCATCCTTCTGAAGCCCGGTCCCCTCGATACCCGCCAAATGGAGGAGATGCGTTCTCACGCGGCTTTTGGGGCAGAGATCCTGTCAGGAAGCGATTCCGACCTGATCAAGACTGCCGAAAGGATTGCCGGGAGCCACCATGAGAAATGGGACGGATCAGGATATCCCAACGGGCTGGCCGGCACTGATATCCCAATCGAAGGGCGTATTGTCGCCATTGCCGATGTGTTCGACGCCTTGTGCTCGGAGCGTCCCTACAAAAGGGCGTGGCACGTGGACAAGGCGCGTGAGGAAATCGGGCGAGGAACTGGTGCGCATTTCGACCCTCGTTGCGTCGAAGCCTTCGAGCGCAGATGGCCGGAGATCCGAGCGATCTATTCGGCTCAAGAGAAAGGCTCAGCGCTGAGCAACCAGTCGGCGCCCTCGCCAATGCAGATCAACAAGACAGCGGAAACAGCAGCATGACTGAGCAGGTGACGCAGCTTCGCCTTGAGGGCGTTTTGACGATCAAGACGGTCCGGGAGACCCATTCTCGACTGCGCCTGGCGCTCGAGAGAGCGCGCAGCGAAGGCGGGTCTATCGAGGTTGAGATCGCCGATGACTGTGAGTGCGATCTCACACTTCCGCAGCTTTTGCTTTCCGCGCAGCTATCGGCTGCTGAGCAAGCAATCGACCTTTCCATTCTTGCCAGCCGCGAGAGTGGGATCTTCACCACGCTCGAGCGCGCGGGCATCCCCGCCGAAATCAAGAGCGGCACCCTACTCACCATGAACGGAGACCAGTGATGAGTGCCAACATTCTCACCGTAGACGATTCCGCCAGCATCCGAATGACCACCCGGATTGCACTGACCAATGCCGGCTACAAAGTCACCGAAGCAGTCGACGGCATAGACGGTCTTCAGAAGATGAAGACCGGCAGCTTTGATCTCATCGTCACCGATCTGAACATGCCCAATATGGACGGGCTGACCATGATCCGCAATCTGCGGCAGATGCCGGCCTATATGGGAACCCCCGTCATTTTCCTCACGACGGAATCCGATGGCGACATCAAGCAGCAGGCTAAGGCGGCCGGTGCGACGGGCTGGCTGACCAAGCCTTTCGACGCGGACAATCTCACCAAGATCGCACGCAAGGTTCTTGGCCGATGAACAACCTCGACCCCATCGCGGTCTTTCGAGTGGAGGCGGTCGAGCAGCTCGAGTTGATCGAAGCCGGCCTTCTGGATCTCACCCGCAATCTTGACGACAAGGCACAGATCGACGCCGTGTTCCGTGGTTTGCACACGCTCAAGGGGTCAGGCTCGATGTTCGGCTTCGACCAGCTTGCGGCCTTTACCCACCATTGCGAAAGTGCCTTTGATCAGGTGCGCAAGGGTGAGGCTCCCGCTACACGTGAGCTGATTGCCGCCGTGCTCGATGCCCAGGGACACATGCAGGCCCTGCTCGAGCAGCCAAATGGCGACCATGACGCCATGAGCGTGAAGTTGCTCGAACAATTGCAACGCGCCGTCAGCGGCGGCGTTGCGGCGAGCAGCGCGCCTGTGGCAATCTTGCCCGCTGAAAAAAGTGCCAATCCTGGTCACCGGATATGGCAGCTCAACTTTCGTCTTCCTGCCGACACGATGGTCAATGGAACCAATCCGCTCGGCTTGATCGACGAACTTCGCGAACTGGGAGATTGCCGGCTCAAGGTTATCACCGATGGCTTGCCCTCCCTTGAGGCAATGGATCCCACACAGCTCTATCTCGGTTGGAGTGCGACCATCGTCACCGACAAGGCTCGCTCGGAAATCGAAGATGTCTTCATCTTCGTCATGGATGAGATGAGCATGGAGCTTTCCGACGTGACCCCGGCCGCCGAGCCGGAGTTGAATGAGGCTGCCGTTGCTCCGGAAGGTTCGGCCAATGAGCCTTCGCCTGCGCGCGACGACAATCGCGCGCCGGCAGGTGATGCGAAGTCTCAGCGGCAGGCAGATAACGTGCGCGTTCCAGCGCTTCGACTTGACGAGATGATGGATCGTGTCGGTGAACTGGTGATCGCCCAGTCGCGGTTGAGCCAGATGGCCGGCACGGTCGTGGATCTTGGCCTGCGCTCGGTCTCGGAGGAAATCGAACGGCTTGCCGGCGAGTTGCGGGACACGATGATGGTCCTGCGCATGATGCCCGTGGCCAGTCTGTTCAGCCGCTTCCGCCGGCTGGTCCACGACCTGGCACGGGAAACCGGCAAGGAGATCGAGCTTGTGACCTCCGGCGAGGGCACAGAGGTCGACAAGACCGTCATTGACCGCCTGGCGGACCCATTGGTGCACCTTGTGCGCAATTCCATCGATCACGGTCTGGAGCTGCCACAGGATCGTGTAGCTGCGGGCAAGCCGGCCGTCGGACAGGTTAGTCTCTCGGCCCACCAGACCGGCAGCGAGGTGGTGATTACCATCAAGGATGACGGTCGCGGGATCGCCAGGGCACGCGTTCGTGCGAAAGCAGAAGCCAATGGCCTGATCCAGCCGGGCCAGGCCTTGTCGGATCAGGAGTTGTTGCAGCAGATCTTCCAGCCGGGCTTCTCGACCGCCGAGAAAGTCACCAACCTTTCCGGCCGTGGCGTCGGGATGGATGTGGTCAAGAAAACCATCGAAGCCCTTCGCGGCTCGATCGATGTGAAGAGCGACGAAGGATCCGGCTCGGAAATCGCGCTGCGCATTCCGCTGACACTCGCCATCATCGACGGTCTTCTCGTGCGGGTGGGGACTGGCCGATATGTCATTCCGCTGTCTGCCGTTGAAGAATGCCTGGAGCTCTCGGTTGAAGAAGACCTGCGCTCAAGGGGCCGCAGCTTCATCTCGCTGCGGGACAATCTCGTGCCGTTCCTTCGCTTGCGTGAGCTGTTTCGCACCGGCAGCCAACCGGATCCGCACCAGAAGGTGGTCGTCATCTCGACGGGTCGGGAACGGGTTGGCCTCGTCGTCGATCAGATCATCGGGGATCACCAGACGGTCATCAAATCCATGTCGAAGCTGCATGATCAGGTGTCGTCCTTCTCCGGCGCAACCATCCTCGGTGATGGCAATGTCGCTCTGATCCTCGACGTCGGGCACCTGATTGCGGCAGGCCAGCAACAGGAGGCGCAAATGCGGGCTGCAGGATGAGCGAACACCATTTGAAATCCGACCATCGCGCGGTGTTCATGGGCGCGGAAGACCTCTCCGTTCTCACCTTCACCCTGAATGGCGAAACCTTCGCCATCGAGGCAACGATCGTGCAGGAGATCCTCGATCTCCTGCCCGAGACCAATGTGCCCGGCAGTCTGCCCTTCGTCGGCAGCGTCATCAATTTCCGCGGCAAGGTCATTCCCTTGGCCGATATCCGTGTCGCCTTTGGCATGGAAGCAGGCGACGTGACGATCGACAGCCGCATCGTGGTGACCGAGCTCGATCTCGACGGCGAGTTGTCTCTGATCGGTATCCGAACCGACAAGGTGCATGAAGTCACTCGTCTTCCGGCCTCCGCCAGCGAACCTCCGCCGATCGTCGGCATGCGCTGGCGTCCAGATTACATCCACGCACTCGTCAAGAGGGACGGCGAGTTCATCATACTTCCCAACCTGCAGGCAATCTTCGCCTCGCAGCGCGGAGTCAACATTTTAGCGACAGCTTGTTAGCGACAGCTTGATAGAAAGCGAGGGGGCCATGCGCTTCACCATCAAACTCAAATTACTTCTGGCATTCGGCTTCATCATAACGATGCTGGTCGGCACCGCGATCTACAGCGTGTCGAGCATTGCAGATGTCAACACTCATTGGACTGAAACACTGAACGGTCCCGCCGCTCGTCTGAGTTTCGCTCAGGATCTCAACATTGCTCAGCTTCAACAGGTCCGACAGCAGAAGAACATGCTATCGGCGGCCTCGTCCGTCGAGATTGAGAAGTACATGGCAAAAAGCGACGAAGCGCGGGCCACGTTCGATCGAACTTTTGAAGTGATCCTGAGCAAGGCGACTGAAAAAGGTATGGTATTCTGGAACAAGCTTAAGGGATTGACTGCTGATTTCCGCAAGCACGATGACCAGATCCGAGCCTTCATGCTGGCCGGCAATACGGAGGCCGCATCCCGTGTTTCGTCGACGACTGCCCGAGACACAAACACCGCCATCGACCAGCTTCTGGCGGAAGTTTTCGAACTGGAGCGCGAACGGCTCGTTGCCGCCAGCACCAATGCTCAGGAACAATATGTCTCAATCCGATCGATCGTGATCGGTTTGGCCGCAGTCGCTTCGGTCACAGCCCTTGGCGCCGCTCTCTGGATCATCATCTCCATCAGCCGCGGCATCAGCTCCGCCGTTACCACGGTACAGCGCGTCTCTGAAGGCGACCTGACCAAGTTCGCAGATATCCGCACCCGTGACGAGATCGGTATGCTTCTCGGTCACGTCAACGCCATGGTCGAGCGTCTTCGCGGCGTTGTCAGCGACGCGCTTGCCGCATCGGAGAATGTGTCGGCCGGCAGCCAGCAGTTGTCGTCGGGTTCGGAACAGCTCTCGCAGGGCGCGACCGAACAGGCCTCGTCGGCTGAGGAAGCCTCTGCCTCGATGGAAGAGATGGCGGCCAACATCAAGCAGAATGCCGACAATGCCGCCCAGACCGAAAAGATTGCCCGCCAGTCGGCCGCCGACGCTGAAGAGAGCGGCAAGGCCGTCGACAAGGCCGTGACCGCCATGCGCACGATCGCCGAGAAGATCTCGATCGTCCAGGAAATTGCCCGTCAGACCGACCTGCTCGCGCTCAACGCAGCGGTCGAAGCGGCACGCGCCGGCGAACATGGCCGTGGTTTTGCCGTCGTCGCATCCGAAGTGCGCAAGCTTGCTGAACGCAGCCAGGCGGCAGCCGCCGAAATCTCCGGGCTTTCCGGCGAGACGGTTGCCGTCGCCACACAGGCCGGCGAGATGCTGACCCGTCTGGTGCCGGATATCCGCAAGACCGCAGAATTAGTCTCGGAAATCTCGGCTGCCTGCCGCGAGCAGGATATCGGTTCGAGCCAGATCAACGAAGCGATCCAACAGCTCGACAAGGTTACCCAGCAAAATGCTGGCGCCTCGGAAGAGATGTCGGCCACCTCGGAAGAGCTCGCTGCCCAGGCCGAAGAACTCCAAGCCTCCATCGCCTTCTTCAAGGTGGATACGTCGGCAAAGCCGTCGAGCGCCCAGAGCAGCAATCAGGCCAAGCAGTTGAAGGCAGTCGCCGCGAAGATGGCAAGCCACGCCCCGGCAAAGCGTCCTGCTGCACGGCCGAGCGCTGGTACATCCAAAGGCCAGGGCTTCTCCCTCGACATGAGCATGGGCGGCCCCGACAGCGACGATAACGATTTTCGGCAGAGCGCGTGAAGAACCAACGCGGGACATGAGAGAAGTTTAGCGCCACGTGAACGGGCGCTAAGCACCTCCGGCAAATGACGCTGCCGGATCTTCGACCGATGAGGTCTTCGGAAGTTTGAGCATCTTAATCTTCCGACGTGCGACGACGGAGCGTCGAATGAAATCCATCAAGCGCTTTACCCTTATCAAGGACGATTGTTCATGCGCGTCACCATCAAGTCGAAACTGGCCATTGCTTTCGGTCTCCTCATTCTTCTGTCGACCGGAATGTCGACAATGGCAATTTTGAACCTTTCCTCGCTGAATACGGCGATCACCGACATCATTCAGGGCCCCGCCAGCAATCTGCGCAATTCCAGTGACTTGTCCGATGCAGTCTTGAACGCGATCGGTAGCGAGAAAAGTGCTGTGCTGAACAAGGATCCGAAGCTGATCCAGGGATTCGTTGAGGAAGTGTCTGAGAATCAGGCGAAGATTCAGGCGCTTGCCGCGGAAATTGCCAAAGACCGCGACCCGGCAATCAACGCCAAGATCAAGCAGTTCCTCGAGCTTGTACCTGCATGGAAGAGCCTGCAGGATAACGTGCTGACGCTTGCAATCGAAAACACCGACTTCAGCAATGCGCGTGCTGCCGATATAAATATGGGCGAAGGCCGAAATGCAGCCAATGCACTCCTCGCTTCGCTTGCTGAACTGAATGACCAGATTGCTCTCGATCTCAAAGCAACCGATGACGCGACCAACGAGCAGTATAGCTGGTCGCGCAACCTTCTGATTGCCTCGCTCGTCCTGATGTTCGTCATGTCGACAGGTGTGGCTCTGTGGATTGCGCTGGGCATCAATAACGGCTTGAAGAAGATCCAGGCCGCTGTGAGCGCGGTCGCGATTGGCGATCTCGATCAGGATATTGAAGTCAAGACGAATGATGAGATCAAGGACTTGGTCGACACGGTCAATGTCATGTCCGGTAACCTGCGGGCGACGGCTGCCGTGGCAGACCAGATTGCCAATGGCGACTTGACCGTCACGCCGAAGCCGCTTTCGGACAAGGACATCCTTGGCCAATCCCTGGAGAGCATGGTCGAGCGTCTTCGCGGCGTTGTCAGCGACGCGCTTGCCGCATCGGAGAATGTTTCGGCCGGCAGCCAGCAGTTGTCGTCGGGTTCGGAACAGCTCTCGCAGGGCGCGACCGAACAGGCCTCGTCGGCTGAGGAAGCCTCTGCCTCGATGGAAGAGATGGCGGCCAACATCAAGCAGAATGCCGACAATGCCGCCCAGACCGAAAAGATCGCCCGTCAGTCGGCCGCCGACGCTGAAGAAAGCGGCAAGGCCGTCGAGAAGGCGGTGACCGCCATGCGCACGATCGCCGAGAAGATCTCGATCGTGCAGGAAATTGCCCGTCAGACCGACCTGCTCGCGCTCAACGCAGCGGTCGAAGCGGCACGCGCCGGCGAACATGGCCGTGGTTTTGCCGTCGTCGCATCCGAAGTGCGCAAGCTTGCCGAACGCAGCCAGGCGGCAGCCGCCGAAATCTCCGGGCTTTCCGGCGAGACGGTTGCCGTCGCCACACAGGCCGGCGAGATGCTGACCCGCCTGGTACCGGATATCCGTAAGACCGCAGAACTGGTCTCGGAAATCTCGGCTGCCTGCCGCGAACAGGATATCGGTTCGAGCCAGATCAACGAAGCGATCCAACAGCTCGACAAGGTCACCCAGCAAAATGCTGGCGCCTCGGAAGAGATGTCGGCCACCTCGGAAGAGCTCGCTGCCCAGGCCGAAGAACTCCAGGCCTCCATTGCCTTCTTCAAGGTCGACGGGGCGACTGGACGGGCGGGCAGCAATGCGGCCAAGCAACTGCAGACGATCGCGCGCAAGATGGCAGCCGAGACGCCACAGAAGCGCTCCGCAGTAGCACCTCGTCCTCAGGCCAAGCCGCATGGTTTTGCGCTCGACATGAGCATGGGGGGGCCTGACGGCGACGATAACGACTTTCGCCAGAGCGCCTGAGGCGACACCTCAGCGAGACCTCATCAGCGGCCCGCCACACTATGGCGGGTCGGTTCCCTCAGCCGGATCCAGAGCTGCAAAACTTGCACCGACAAAGGTCCGGCCGCGGTGTCGAATTCCAAGGAGTGTGCCAAATGGCCAACGCTGCAACTGAATCACAATACGTGACCTTCAGCCTCGAAAACGAATGCTTCGCCGTACCCGTGGAGGTCGTGCGCGAAATCCTCGATCACGAGGATGCCTTCCGGATTCCCCATGGTCCCGAATATCTTCTGGGACTGCGCGACGTGCGCGGTCAAGGTGTGCCGGTGATCGATCTGCGCCTCAGACTGGGCATGTCACGAACGCAGAAGACGCCGCATACCAGGATCCTTGTGATCGATGTTCCGATCGAGGGAAGGCCACTGTCACTCGGCCTGGTCGCCGACAGGGTCTTCGAGGTCACGGCTTTCCGCCACGACGCAATCGAGGCGGCTCCCGATATCGGCATACGCTGGCGGTCCGACTATATCGCCGGCGTTGTCCGGCGCGCGGGTGATTTCGTGGTCATCGTTGATCTCGTCAAGCTCTTCTCTGCCGCAGATGCCCGCTCGCTGGGCTCAGTCGCGGGCGCAGCCGTGGAACCCGCATGAACGCCTTGAGTACGAAACCCGTTGCATCCCTTGGCCAGGAGCGCTTCCGGCCGGCTTCTGCAGCCGGGGATGGCCTGAGCGCCCGCAATTTCGAACAGCTCGCGCGCTACATATACGACTACAGCGGCATCAAGATGCCCATCACGAAGAAGACCATGCTCGAGGGCAGACTGCGCCGCCGCTTGCGCGTCGTCGGTGTCGAGGGGTTGAATCAGTATTGCGACTTCCTGTTCAACGGTGGCGGTCTCGAGAGAGAGGCCATCCATCTCATCGACGTGGTGACGACGAACAAAACCGACTTCTTTCGCGAGCCGGCACATTTTGATCACCTGACCAGCAAGGCCCTGCCGGATCTCGCTGCCCAAGGCCACCGACGCCTGCGCGTCTGGAGTTCTGCCTGCTCCATCGGCGCCGAGCCCTACACGCTTGCCATGGTTATCGAGGATTTCCTCCAGGCAGAAGGTGGCCCGGATTATCAGATACTGGCCACCGATCTCTCTACCGATGTTTTGCAGGTCGCCAAGCAGGGAATCTATTCCAGCGCCATGATCGAGCCGGTCGATCGGGAGCGGCGCAAGCGTTACGTCATGGAGCCTCGCGATCCCAGCCGCAGCGAGGTTCGGATCCATCCCAAGCTGCGCGCCAAGGTAGGGTTTGCCCGGCTGAACCTGATGGATCCGTCCTACAATGTCGGCAATGCGATGCATGTCATCTTCTGCCGCAACGTCCTGATCTACTTCGACAAGAAGACGCAGGAGAAGGTTCTTTCCCGGCTCTGCGACAAGCTCGCACCGGGCGGCTATCTCTATGTCGGTCACTCCGAAACCATCACCGGTTTTGCCCTGCCGGTCCGGCAGGTGGCCAACACCGTCTTTCAGAAGGTCTGACCGCGCGATGGCCAAAAAGATACGGGTATTGATCGTCGATGACTCCGCCAGCGTCCGTCAGGCACTGACCCAGGTCCTGGAGGTCGATGGCGATATCGAGGTGATGGGCGTGGCTTCCGATCCCTTCGTCGCAGCGCGTCGTATCCAGGAAGAAGTCCCCGACGTGGTGACGCTTGATGTGGAAATGCCGAAGATGGACGGCATAACCTTTCTGCGCAAGCTGATGGCTCAGCATCCGATCCCGGTCGTGATGTGTTCTTCACTGACGGAGGCGGGGTCGCAAACGCTGATGCAGGCCCTGGAAGCTGGCGCAGTCGACATCATCTTGAAGCCGAAGATCGGCGCGGCCGATCACCTGTCCGAGTCAGGCGCCATGATCCGTCAGACGGTCAAGGGAGCGGCTCAAGCGCGTGTGAAGCCTGATCGCCGCCGGGCGCCATTTCCTGGCGCTACAGAGGCTAAACTGACCGCAGATGCAGTCTTGCCACCGCCAACCGGCCGTCCAATGGCCAAAACAACTGAAATGGTCGTCTGCGTGGGAGCTTCCACCGGCGGAACGGAGGCGCTGCGTGAATTGCTGGTGGCTTTGCCTGCGAACGCACCTGGCATCGTCATCGTGCAGCACATGCCTGAAAACTTCACCAAGGCCTTCGCGTCCAGGCTGAATACGCTGTGTCAGGTCGAGGTCAAGGAAGCAAAACACGGCGATCCGGTGCTGCGCGGCCATGTGTTGATCGCGCCAGGCGGTCAGCACATGCTCCTGGAGCGACAGGGCGCTCGCTACCAGGTGGCGATCAAGCAAGGGCCTTTGGTCTCGCGCCACCGACCTTCCGTCGATGTCCTTTTTCGCTCTGCTGCTCGCGCGGCAGGTGCAAACGCCATGGGGGTCATCATGACCGGCATGGGAGACGATGGCGCACGCGGCATGGACGAAATGCACAAGGGCGGCGCCTACACCGTCGCCCAGGACGAAGCCACCTCGATCGTATTCGGCATGCCGAAGGAGGCGATTGCGCGCGGCGGTGTCGATCGTGTCGCCCCGCTTGAGCATATCGCCCGCGAGATAATGGCTGCAGACCGGCGGCACATGGGGTGACCACGGCGAACATGGACACAGCTGTCACCGGCAAGACAAGAGGACGAAGGGTTCAATGATGAACACTGTGAAACTGCAACGGCCCGAAGATCTATCTTCGACAACGGACGTCATTTGCCAGCGACTTGATACAGCACTAGTCCAGATCGAGCAGCGTTTTCTGGATGGCGGGACAGTGCTGGTTGCCGTCCTTGATCTCTTCGGCGGTCTGATGACCTCCATTGCTGCAATCTCAGATGTACTCAAGGAGGAAGAAGCGGCTCAGGCGAGGGGCGAGTTGCTGCGCACCGGCACACTGATTGCCGCGCTGCCGGCACAACAGCGAAACCTCAAGACGCGCTTTGACGCCATCGGTAGCCGGGGTCGCATCCTTGGCGAAGAAGTTGTCGCCATGGAGGAAACGCTTCGCTATCTCCGGACATTCGCCGTTACGGCGAAGATCACTGGTGCGGGTATCGCTGATTTCGCCGGCTTCGCAGAAGAAATCGTCGAACGCATTCAGATCGCCAGCGAAGAGGTCAAGGGATTCGGACAGCGCATTCGCGCGCTTGAGGACCTGATTGGCCAGGCCAGTGCCGATCTCGTCAATCTGAACGGGCAGGATTCTTCGATTGGTTCCATCGTCGAAGACCTAGGTCGCGATGCGCAAGCAATCGAAATGCAGCGCCGTACACTGGCCGACCTTGCAAGCCAGGTCGCCGATCTCGGTATGAGGGTCCAAAACAGGCTTGCCAACACCTTGTCTGCCCTGCAGATCGGTGATGTGACGCGCCAGCGCCTTGAGCATTGTCAGGCGGCTTACAGGATTGTCTCAGATCATCTTCATCGTCCGCAGGCGAAGGCGCTGACAGATAAGGATCGAGATCGTGTTCTTCTTCTCGTCTCACGACTGGTCCGCGATCAGCTCGTCGCAACGAGTGCAGACTTCGACAATGAATGCGAAAAGATCATTCGCAATATGGGCGACTTTTCGAACGACGTGAGCGATCTCCTCAATCTCCAGTATTCAATGCTGCCGCCGAGTGACGTTGCAGCACAGGAAACGGCGATGGTGATGGTTCGAAAAAGCCTGGAGGCTGCCCGTTCAGTGGTCGCCGGTATCGACCGGACGGCTAGGGAGGCGCGCAGCCTCAGTGAAGCAACCGGCGGCGTCGTCCAACAGCTTGTCAGCAGCGTCGAGACAATCCAGATGGTGCGCGCCGACATCCAGTATATGGCTCTGAACACCAATCTTCGCTGCAGCAGGCTCGGAGAGGAAAGCCGCGCCATCAGCGTCGTGACCAACGAGCTGAGAACGTATTCCGCGCAGCTGGACGACGTAACGGAGCGTGCGCTTGCTCATCTGAAGGCGCTCGACGAACAAGCCTCGGGTCTTGGCATGCCTGGAATGGAGCAGGCCGGGGATGATGAGTTGGATCTTGTCTCTCGGATCGACATCGCCCTTTCTCATGTCACCGAGGCAGCCGTTACGCTCGAGCAGAAACTGGAGGATCTGCGTCAGCGGGGGCAGGATATTGCCCTTCAGGTCGCTCGAGCGACGAGCGGGCTCAATTTCCATCAAGATCTGACCGTAATCCTGCGGGACTGCCTGTCACTCGCAGGCAGCGAATGCCAAATTGAAGACATTCCGTCGCTTGATGGGCTGGAGACCGTGCTTGTCGGCATCGCCGAGGATATCTTCGCCAGCTACACGATGAAATCGGAACGCGACATACATCAAGCCGTCTTTGCATCCTTGCCCGCCGTGGAGGCGACGGATGCGGGTCCGAGAGAGCCGCAATTCTCAAGCGATGATGCGCTCTTTGACGATGCGCTGTTTTGATGGCAGCCCATGCTGCGGATCTGGGCCCCCAGGTCAGGCCACCAGACGTGCTGAAGACTGAGGAACCGGCTCTTTCGCCCTGGCTTTCAGGATGCCGTATCTGATCAGCCGGGCAAGCACCTCTCGACCCAGCATTTGTGCATTCTCTTGTGCCCGATCGAGATTGCTGACCGTTGTTGCATCGATCGTGTAGAGTGTCTCGCCACAGGAGAACACATCGCGAAACGCTGCACGCTCGACAATCGGGGTCGCCAGAAGATGCACCCGCTTTTGCGACAGGAGTGTCTTTACGCCCTGTAGTGCGCGCGTCGTGATGATCGGATTGATGCGGGTGAGCACGACCGAATGCGGGATGCGCATCCCGGCCTTGTCCTCAAGATACTGGATCAGATCAATGACGTTGGCTGCACCTTGTGCGTCCATCGCTGATCCTTGAGCCGGTATCAGGACATAATCCGAGTGGCCCATGGCCTGGGCAACCAGCGGACTGCGGGCGCCGGGAAGATCGAGAAGCACGATGTCGACCTGCGGTTCCCAGCGCTTGATTTCCCGTTCAAGGTTGGACGAAGAAACATAAGGCACCACCAGCAGCCGTTCCTTGCCGCGTTGACCCAGCTGCTCTGCCCAACAGGAAATCCAGCGTTGTGGATCTGCATCCAGGACCGCGACCCGAAGTCCCATTCGCGCCAGTTCGGTTGCAACCAGAAGAACGGCCGTTGTTTTCCCCGCACCGCCCTTGGTGTTGGCGAAGGTCAAAATGGGCATGTCATTATCCAATCCCGGCTGCGGAAATGCTTGATGCAAGCGACTGAAATATATGGCATCAGCATGAACAAAGATGCTTAACCGTCAGTAAATCCGCATCGCTTTCGAAGCGCAAACCGGAAGCCTTGTCCTCAAAACGGGTCACGAGAGGATCGAGCTTGGCGAAGGTGGCTCATTTGAGCTTGAAGGTGTCCTCGTTGCGGACGTTCCTCAACAGAAAGATCCCGTAGAGGAAGTTGGGCAGGACGAGTGCGACGGGGAGGAGGAGGCTCCATCCGCCGACATTCACGGCCGCGGCTTCGCCGGTCGCTTGTTGACTGGCGGAGATGGTGAATGTGCCGAAGTCCCACAGGGCGTGATAGAGGATCGGCGGCCAGAGCGAGCCCGTGCGGACGAGGATCGCGATGAAGGCGACACCGCTCAGGGTGGCTGTGAAGGCCTGGAGCAGGGCCATCAGGAATTCGCCGGTGGTCAATGCGTTAAGGATATGCACGGAGCCGAACAGGACCGAGGTCCAGATCATGGCGGGCCAGAGCTTCACTCTCGTTCGCAAGGCCTGAAACAACACGCCCCGGAACATGGTCTCTTCCGACAGGCCGACGAAGAGAGTGCTGAAGAGGATCATCAGCATCAGGCTCAAGGGCGGCCATCCGAGCAGGCCGGCGATGCTGAGGAAGCCGACGATATAGAGTGCCGGGAACCAGAGGAGCCGGAGCGTTCCCGGTAGTGGTGCCCCGAACTTGAGGTCGCGCCATCCGCTTACCAGGATGACGGCCACCAGAAACAAGAAGGCGGCGATGACATTCCAGAGCGGTCCCTTCGTCAGCCCTTCGATCAGCGACTGCTTCTGGCCGTCACTCAGCCACATCCCTCCGAAGATCGTGATGGCGGCCCAGAGAAGATAGACCAGCAGGCTGAAGGGGAGGCGGGCTCGTCCGTGTGCGTAGTTCATGTCGTTTTGCCTTTTCTCAAGGGCTGCTGGTGACGGTATCGATCGCGATCCGGCTGATTGTTCGTCATGAGGGGTTGTGTCTCCATGAGGGCGGCAGCGTCTTCCCCCGTTTTGCCGCCATGCGCAGCAAGACCAGACCCAGGGCCGTGCAAAACCCGAATGCCACCACGCTTGCCTCCATGCCGAACTTGCCGCCCGTCAGGAATTCGGATCCTTCAAGGCTGGCCTTGATGAGGCCGGGTTGTTCGAAGGCACCGGAGACGGAGCCGGAATAGATCCCGCTCTGCACGAAGTTCCAGCCCATGTGGAAGCCGATGCCGAGCCAGAGACGCCGGGTGAGCAGATAGAGCGCCGCGAGCAGAATGCCGGCCTCGACGGTGATCGCAAGGGCGCCCAAGAGGCTCGCATCCGGATTGCCGAGGTGGCGCAGCCCGAAGATCAGGGCCGAGACCAGGAGCGCGATCCAGCTGCCGGCGAGTTCCTCGACATTGCGGAAGATCACGCCCCGATGCAGCAATTCCTCGAAGACGCCGGAGCTGATCGCCATGGCGATGGAGGGTAGAACAAGGATAACGGGGTTGACCCCGTCGACGCGATAGACGCCGAGCACCATCAGGATCAGCACGCACAGCGTATAGAGACCGGCGCCGCCCAGAAGTCCAAGGCCCAGTTCGCGCGCCAGCGGTGCCCGCGCCAATTCGCTGACCGGGCGTCGTTCGATGAAGCGGACGAATGCTGAATAAACGACGATCGCGAATACTGCCATCAGAGCCGCACTTCCGATTGCAAGCAGCGGGCGGTCGGCAAACTGCCCGCCCCAGAAGCCGTTGCTGATCCCCATCAGCACAAAAAGCACCGGGGCAAGCAGGAGGATGCGTGTCAGCGGAAACTGCAGGATCCTGAGCCAGAGTGGCCGAGGACCCTCTGTTGCATCCCCTAAATCCCTCGTCTGTTGCCGGTGGGGCAAGTGCCTGACCTCACTTCGCGGCCTTTGCCCAGTCCGGCATGTGCCACTCGATCTTGATGCTGTCCGCGCAGTCGTTCGATAGTTTGCGGCTGGGCTGATTGATGAAGGCCACGCCCATGTCGGCCACGCAGGGCTGGTAGAGCAGCGCGCCATGGCCGGCCTCGGGGATCATGAAGACCTGGGCATTCGTCAGTTCTTCGGTCGCGAGTTTCGCCCAGCTTGCCGGCGTCTGGCTGTCATAGAGACTTCCGATCGAGAGCGTCGGGATGTCGCTTTTGACCGGGACCTGCCAGTTGTCGCGCTGAACCTGCTTGAAGGGGATGCAGGAACCGAAGACGAAGCGGGCCGCCTCGTCGGCATCATCGCCGATATAGGGGTATTTCTGCGCAGCGGTGAATTTTTGATAGCCCTCGAAACTGTTGAAGGGCAGGTCTTCCTGGCAGGCATAGTTGAAGAGGTAGAGGTCGCCGAAGAAGGCTTCTTCCGATTTGGCGATGTCCCGCTGGATGATGGCGAAATAGCCGGCGACTTCCGCTTCGCTCATGCTGTCGATCAGGGCCGTCAGCCGGCCTGAGGCCTCGCCGCTGGTATGGGTCTTGACGAAGGTGACAAGCGCTTTCTTGGACGGATTGATGTTCTGCAGGGCAGCGTAGTCGGCGACCATCCTGGCAGCCTTGGCGTCATCGCTCCCGCGTGCGGCAATCAGCGCTTTCTCCAATTCGATATCGAAGAGGGTGGCGACACGGCCATAGTTCTTTTCCGCATCGATTTCGTCGCGCAACTGTTCCATGATGCTCTGGTTCGAGCGGTCTAGCCTGGCCGAAATCACGGCATTGTCGGCCAAGGTGCCGATCAGGGCGCGCTGGGCCTTTGGCAGCGTCGCGGACGCCTTGGCAACGTCGTCATCACCCGGCATCGGCATGACGAAGTCGCGACCGACCAGCAGGTCGACGGTCGGCATCTCCTTGCCGCGATGAAGTTCGTAGATGAAGGCGGGCAGATAGGGCGTCATCGACAGGTTGCCGTATTTCGCGTTGCGCTCCTCGAAGGGACGAAAGATCGTCTTTGGCTCCATCGGCTTGCCCTGGTGAATGACCTTGCCGGCCTTGGCGGCGTGCAGGGTCTCGATGATGATCTTGTCGAGTTCCGGGAAGGTCGTGTTGCAGGTCTCATCCGTCTTGCACTGTTCGACCACGTGTTCGATCGGCTCGCTGACCTTCAGCGCGAAGGTGTCGTAGAGCTTCACCCAGGGCGGCGCTACACCGTCGATGACAACCGATCGAATGCCCTCGGGCGCAACCCGCATGGCTTCCAGCGCCAGCTTGGTGCCGTAGGAAATGCCGTAGAGATTGTAGCTCTCGTAGCCGAGCGTCTTGACGATCGTCGGGATATCCCTGGCGTTCTCGGTGGTGTTGTATTTGGAGATGTCGATGCCGGCAGCTTCGATCTCCCGCAGGCAATCGGCGATCGTGTTGTTGTCGACATTCGATCCGTCGATCGCAGTGGAGGTGTATTGTTTCTTGGCGATGATGGCGGCATTGGCCGCCAGCGCGTTGAAGCATTTGACCGAATGGCCTGATAGGCCGGCCGAGCGCTGGTCCCAGAACACCACGTCGCGGGTTTTCCGCAAGGGTTCGAAGGTCTGGGCGAGCAGCGGGATTTGCACCATTGCACTCCCACCCGGGCCGCCCTGCAGATAGACGACCGGATCGCGTTCCGGATAAACCGAGTGCGATTTGAGGATCGCGAAGTCGAGGCTGATCTTCTTGCCATCAGGCTTCGCATGGTCCTCTGGAACCTGAACCGTTCCGCAAAAGACGGTCTTGCCTTCGATCTCGTCGGCGGGAAGGGGGCGCGGGCAGACGATCTGGGAGATCGGCGCGTTTCCTGCCGTAGCCGCCTTCAAATCGGCGAAACCTTCCTCGGCGTTGCCGGTGAGGAAGGAGATCAAGGCCAGTATGCCGGTATAGTCCATCGAAACTCCCCTCTTTGACGCATTTTCTATCGGGAAAATGGGCCGCAGCAATCAAGCGCTGCAACCCGTGAAGCATTTCAGAGGCGGCCGCCGGTGAGATCGATCAGTTCGCCTGTGTCCCGCATCTTGCAGGTCATGTACTGCCGCCCGACTGCGGCTTCGATCAGCCATTCGTGCTTGCCTGGAGAGCGCGCCTTGGTGAAGTGGACCTGATGCGTGCCGACAGCGAAGTTCTGCGCCACGATCTGGGCGCAGCCCTGATAGGCCATCGGCGGGGCCTTGGCTCCGGTTGCCTGCTGGCGATGGGCCATCGAATGATCCCGCTCCGTGTTGCCGGCCTGATAGCCTTCGGCGTATCCCCTGGTGCGGTTCTGCTCCCAATAGGGATAGCCATGGACGCCATCCCGATAGCCGCGTTCGAATTCGGCCATCTCCTCGCTATCCCCGGGTTCGTAGCCCTCCTGATAGTGATGCTTGTTGTGTGCCAGGGCGGCGATGCCGAGGAGGGCGATGGCCGCTGCGGCGGCGGCTGCCTTGTCCTTGTCGCTCATGCCGGCCTCGGCCTGGGGCATGCCAACCTGGAAGGCCAGTGTGGTCGCCGCAAACAATGCGATGATGCGTTTCATGGTCACTCTCCTTTGCACCTATTTGCTTCAAGATCTGATTGCAGGTTCACCAGGCCCTCACGCGTCGTTCCGGCGGGAGCCATTCCTTGTCGCCCTCGCTGATATCGAAGGCTTCGTAGAAGGCATCGACATGCTTGAGGGCAGCGGTGGCGCGATAGAAACCTGGCGGATGGGCATTGCTCATGAAGACGCTGCGGATCGCCTGATCCGTCACTTTCATCGCCCAGAACTGCGCCCACGAAATGAAGCAGCGCTGTGCCGGGGTGAGGCCATCGATGCTGACGTTTTCTTCCGGATGTTCGGCCAGATAATCCTTCAGCGCCTCGTAGGCGAAGTTGATGCCGCCGACATCGGCCATGTTTTCGCCGACGCTCAGCGCGCCATTGAGCTTCAGCCCCGGCAGCACTTCGTAGGCGCTGGCCTGCTCAACCAGCTTCTGCGCCTCCTTTTCGAAGGCCGCAGCATCCTCAGGCTTCCACCAGTCATTTAGATTGCCCTTCGCATCGTAGAGCCGACCGCGGCTGTCGAAGCCATGGGTCATCTCGTGGCCGAGCACGGCGCCGATGCGGCAGAAGTAAGTGGCTGCGTCCTTTTCCGCCTCGAAGGCGGCCGGTTGAAGGATGGCCGCCGGAACTTCGAAGCCATTCTTTGACATGCTATAGCCGGCATTGATGATCACAGGCAGCGTCGTGCGGCTGTCGGAAAAGTCTTCGCTGACGGCGGGTTTGCCGAGCTTGGCATAGGTGCGGCCCGCATCGAAGGCGGTGAGCCGCATGATGTTGCCGACAAGGTCGTCCGCGCGGATCTCCACCGAGCCGTAGTCGATCCAGCTTTCCGGGTAGCCGATCTTGTAGGACAGCTTCTCCAGCTTCTCGAGGGCTGCCTTCTTGGTCTCCGGTGCCAGCCAGTCTCTCGTCTGCATGCGGTTCTGGAAGGTCTGGTGGACGCGCTCCACCATGTCCCGTGCTTTCGCCTTGGTATCTTCGGTGAAGTGGCGCTCGACATACAGGCGTGAAACCGGATGGCCGAGATTGGACTGCAGGGCCGATTGCACCAGTTCCGACCGGGGTGGAAGCCGATCAATGCCGTAGACGATCTTGTTCCACTCCCGCGCAGCCGCATCGAAGCGCGTGCCGAGATACGGCCTGAAGTGGTTGATCACCTTCACCTTCAGATAGTCCTTGATGTCCCCGATCGGACGGTCCTTGAGCATCTTTTCAAGGGCGGCCAGATAGCGCGGCTGGGTGAGGACAATCCTGTCCGGTGGCGCAACGTCGACAGCGGCCAGCATCTTGCCGAGATCAAGGGTTGGGATCTCCGCCTGGATATCCGCGAAGCTTTTCGGCTGATAGCTGTTGGCGGGGTTCATGGCCTCGACCGGCGTCAACGTGGCCGAATGCAGCTCCCGTTCGAGATCGGCGATCATGTCGACCACCGCCGCGGCGCGCTCTGCGTCATAGCCGGCGGTTTCCAGCACCTGCCTCAGGTTGCCGCGCAGCGCGAGGTCGAGTTCCGAGCCCGGCGGGGTGTCGTAGAGGTTTTCCTGATTGAAGATCAGGGATCCCTCGACAAGGAAAAGGGCCATCTTCGTTGTGTCGGCCTGGTCGGTCGACGGAACGAGGCCGATCAGAGCCACCTCACCGGCGACTGTAATGTATCGTCCGAGATAGGTGGCGAGGTCGTCCATCCCGGTAATGGCGTCGATCCGGGCAAGTTCCGGCTCGATCGGCGTGATGCCTTTCGCGTCAAGGGCTGGGGTGTCCATGTAGGCGTTGTAGAAGGCGCCGACCTGCTGCAGCGGGCTGCCTTTTTCTGCTGTCACCGATTTTTTGCCGGCCTCTGCCATCAGGTTCTGCATCTGCGCAGTCAGCCTTCGGCCCATGAAGTCGAAGGTATCGATGCTGACGCGATCGGCCGGCCGCTCGACGCGGTCGAGCCACCCGCCTGCGGCATAGCGGTAGAAGTCCGTTCCCGGATCCACGGAGGGATCCATGTTCGTGATCGAGAACGACAACTGGTCAGGTCCGATGTCCGGCACCGGCACCTGCTCCGCGGCCGATGCAGCGATGGATGCCGACAGAGACAGAAGGGCAAGCGAAGTCAGGCGCAGCATGGAGTTCCCTCTACGGTCGAGCATGACAGATGCCATCCGGTGGCCTTTGCCACCTCTTGCGCGTAAAGCCGATGCCGGGAGGCCGGCACCGTCATCGGTCCGATCAGAGCGAACCTTCGTTCGTCAGCGACATCACGTTCGCGACCACGCCGCTGTTCGAAACCAGGCAGCGCCAAGGCGCCCGCGTCGGACCGACGCCGACGGTCACCTGCGAATTGGCTTCCGAGAAGATCATCTCCGTGATCTGCACATCGCCGTTATTGGTGGTGTTCGACACGGCGGCGAGGCAGGCACTGCGGGCCGCTGGCGGAACGCTCTCGTCCATCAGGGGCTGGGTCGACGCCATCGGCGGCATTTCCGAGCTGCCGTCCGAGGTGCAGCCGGACAGGACTGCGGCTGCGATGCAGATCATGCTGGTGGTGACCAGGAACGTCTTCATGCCTTTTTCCCCCTCTTGTCGTTGTGTCTGCCTTACCGTTTGCGAGCCTCTCAGTTGCTCGCCTCGATCAGAAACCGGCCGGCCGCCCAGCCGGATGCGCTGCCATCGGGGCGCGAAACACGGCACCAGCGCGTCTGGGCGGTCATGCGGCATCCGCCGTTGCGCAGGATCTCGCCGTTGACCACCCGGGTGACGATCGGGCTCTGTGCCGAGGGCCGCGTTCTGATGTTGAGGGCATCGCCTGGTGAGATGCCGGCCACCTGAAAGAAGTCGGGGCCGCCCGAAAGGCCGTCGGCAAAGTCTGGCTGAGGCGGGGCGATCGGTCGGCCGCCCGTCACTTCGATCCTGAGCGTAAACCGCGCCTGCTCGTTGCGGCGCGCGGCATTGCGCATCAGGTAGACTTGGACGACATAGTCGCCGCTGTCGGGAACGATGATGTCGGCGAAATCGCCCGAGATCGAGCCGTTGAACAGCGCGTCGCCGCCGCCGGGGCCGAGGATGTTGAAGTAGTTGCTGCCGTTGGAGCTATCCATCGTGACGGCGAGACGCTGGCCGCCCCGGACGTTGACCCGGTAATTTGCGCCTTCATAGCCGCGGACCGTGCCACGGATGACCGTCGAGCTCTGGCCTCGGCCGAATTCGACGCGGACATTTTGCTCTTGCGCGACCGCCGTTTGCGGCCCCGCATCGGCGACGACAAGAAGCGCCGCCGCAATCACTCCAGCCAAGAACGCACGCCACCGACGCATCGGACATCTCCCGTTGGGAAGGCTTAGAATGCCTGCCTTGCAACCTTCCGATGTCTTCAGACTGGCATGCTGAAAGCTTGCGAACCAGTGAATTAAATTAGTCTAATATGAGAAAGTCTCATGGTTGTACCAGTTTCAGGGTCTCCTTCTGCGCGCATCGCTGGGATTTGCCGAGCTCCAGCCTGAACCAGCGGATCAACGCATCCAGAGCAGGCTCGGTGCGGCGGCTCTCCTTGATGCAGAGGTGGTAGTCCTCGTGTGTCGGGAGCTTCGCGGGATCGAGAAGTGTCAGCTGTCCAGCATCCAGTTCGGGTTGTGCGAGGAAGTCCGGAACCAGCGCTGCGCCGAGATCCCGACGCACCATGTCGAGCGCGATCACATAATGCGAGGCAAACAGCCATCGGCAGTCGAGCGGCAGGAGATCGGCCCTTCCGGTATAACGGGCATAGGCCTGCCAGTCGCTTCCGATCTTGCCGGGTTGCAGCTCGGTGGTGATGTAGCGGAAGCCCTTATTTCGTGCCGCAACAGATGAAGACACGATGGGAACGAGATTTTCCGGCCAGAGCAGCTGTGCATGGTAACCGCGATCCCTCGGCAGCGTCGTCACGAAGGCATCGCCCGAGGCATCGGAGAGCTCCGGATCCTGCGCATACATCAGGATCTGCAGATCGATATCCGGATGGGCCTGATAGAAGGACTGAAGCCGCGGCACGAGCCAGGCCTGGGCGAAACTGCTGCAGATCGCAAGCCGCACCCGATCGCGGGTGCCGCCGATCGCCTCGGCCAGCGAGCGGTCGATTTCGGCAAAGGCCGGCTGCAGGCGTCGCGCGAGGTCTCGCCCGGCATCCGTCAAGGCGATGCCGCGGCCATGTTTCTGGATCAGCCGTTCTCCGACGATTTCTCCGAGCAGACGCAACTGGTGGCTGACGGCGCTTTGGGTCACCCCGAGTTCCTCCGCTGCCGCTGCGACGGAGAGATGGCGAGAGACCGTTTCGAACGTGTGCAAGGCCCTGAGGTTATGCCTGAAATCCATCGCGTGATCCTTGAGGCGGCAACAAGCTCTAAATCCGGCGCACTCTACCCCGCCGCAGGCAAGAGTGGATGCGCCTGAAACTAACGTTTCATGAGGATTATTTAAAATTCAAGAGAGAAACTCATTGGACACCCGCGGTCGGCACTGAAATGCTCTCTCCCGTCGAAATTGTGAACGAGAGATCGACCATGAGGAAGGCAGACGAGGGCAGGCGTCTTTTTGTGAAGGGGATGTCGGCGGTCGCGCTTCTTGGCAGTCCCGTCGCACTGCTGGCCGGGGAAGTGATGAAGGAGGTCGCGGCCTTGAAGCCGGGAGAGTTCACCTGGCATCCCGAGCGGCAGCGGATCGGGCCGGTGGCGATCATCGTCTCGCTGCCGGAGCAGCGCGTCCATGTCTACCGCAACGGCATCCGCATCGCCGTTTCCACCTGCTCGACCGGAAAGCCGGGTCATGAGACGCCGACCGGCGTGTTCGTGGTCCTGCAGAAGGACAAGCATCACAAGTCCAGCACCTATGACGATGCGCCGATGCCGAACATGAACCGGCTCACCTGGTCCGGCATCGCGCTCCATGCCGGAAATCTGCCCGGTTATCCGGCCTCGCATGGCTGCGTGCGCCTGCCCATGGACTTTTCGGAGCGCCTGTTCGGCATCACCCATCTCGGCACACCGGTGATCATCTCGGGCGCCGCCACCGACCCCTATGACATCACCCATCCGGGCATGGTGCTCGGCGCCTATGCGGCCCGCGAGTTCGAGGGCGCGGTCGCGGCCCTGCACGGCAAGGAGCGCCCCAGCGACTGGACGGATCTGAGCAAGCAGCCGGTGGTTTCGGTGATCATGTCAACCTATGACGGGCGTGCCCTCCTGGTGGAGAATTCGGAGATCCGCGCAGAGGGCCAGATCACCGTCAGCGGCAGGGACAAGCTCGGCAGCCATGTCTTTCTGCTGGACAGTCTCGATCAGGCTGCCCAAGGCATGCGCTGGATCGCGTTTGCGAACTCCGAGGAAGATCCGGGGGTTGTCAGCACGGCCGCCAACATCATCTCCCGCATCTCGGCCGACCCGCCTTTCGTCTCCACCATGCAAAAGGTCCTGCATCCCGGCGCCATCCTCATCCTCACCGACGCGCCGCTTGCCCCCGACAGCCGATCGGGCAAGGATTTTGTGATCATGAGTTGAGAACGAACCTTCCCATGCACACGCCCATCGCTGCAGAGGAGAGGCGGCGTAGTCCACAGCGCCACATCCGGGGTCACTATTTCACACGATCCGATCGAAACCGGTCGCGCGGTGGTCAAGATTTGACCCGAGATGTTCTAGCCACCGAAGTGGAACAATCACTTCCGTTTTCCGTTCTCAACGGGTGAGCGAAAGGGAGTGAAGATGAATAATGTAATCTATCTCGTAGGCTTGGTTGTCGTTGTCATTGCGGTCCTATCGTTCTTTGGTTTGGGCTGAGCGACATCCAACGCTTCTTGGCGGATACTATCCGCTTCACCGGTGATGATCGGGCCATAATCCAGCCCGTTCTTCACCGGTTGCCGTCTTCAAATACCTTCAATTCCCGCCATGCATGGCCCGCGCCTCACAAGGATCGGGCCTTTATCTTTGAGCTGGGGCTGAGGTCGCGCTGGGATGGTGCACCCGCGAGGATCGAAGAAGTGTTTGATGTTGATGAGGGTTGACGTCACGGGCATCGGCGCCATGTCGACCGGTGGAGTTGCTCAGTCGAAAGTGTCCCATGAATTGCCGAAATCGTATCGCCAGCCTTCTGGTTCTTCTGGTCCTCATCATTCTTCCATCGCTCGCTCATGCGCAGGAGAGTGCTGAGCCTGCCCCAAATCCGACCAGTAGCGTCAATGATCTGATCCGGATCCTGGAGAGCGAGGAAGCGCGGGGTGCGCTTCTCGACAGGCTTAAGGCTGAGGCTGCCGCGCAGGAGAGCGGGGAGGTGGGCGACGCGAACTCGACGATCGCGCGGCAGGTTGCCGAGCAAACGCGGGCCGCAGCCGAGCAGATCGTCGATGGGGCGGAGGCGGTCTGGAGCGGGCTTGCGGCTCTCGTCGTGATGTTCTCCGATCCTAGCCTGGTTGATTTTGCGGATTTCCGCACTCTGGTGATCAACGTCATTCTGGTCGGCGCGGGGCTGTTTGCGTCCTATCTCGTGCTCAGGCTCCTGGCGCATCCTCTCCAGCGCTCGCTCGATCGCCGTGCTGCCGGACGCAACTGGTCGATCCGGACGGCGCTCGTACTTGTCGCAACGATCATCGACATCCTGACCGTGGCCCTGGCCTGGGGTGCTGGCTATCTGATCGCTCTGCAGCTCGTCGGCGGCAGAACCGGGCAGATGGACATCAACCAGACCCTGCTCCTGAATGCCTTCCTGGTCGTGGAGATGATCAAGGTCGCGATGCGGCTCTTCCTGCAGGCGCGCTTTCCAAACCTCAGGGTCCTGCCGATCTCGGACCTGACGGCTGCCTATTGGTATTTCTGGCTTGCGCGCGTCGTTTCACTGATCGGCTACACCTTCATGTTCGTGGCGCCGATCCTGGCGTCGAACGTTTCGGAAGCCGCGGCCCAGGCTGCGCGGGTGCTGGTCATGCTGACGGCGCTGGTGATCGGGATCGTTGTCATCCTGCAGAACCGCGAGCGGGTTCGTCATGTCTTCTCGTCGCGGGCGGCAACGGGTCGGACCGATTTCATCAGCCGTAGCGGCGCCCTGCTCGCGGGCATCTGGCATCTCCTGGCCATCGCGTATCTCATTGCCATCTTCGCCGTCTGGCTGGTCAATCCTACGGATGCCCTGCCTTTCATGATGGCGGCGACGCTGAAATCGGGTGTGGCTGTCGTCGTGGGCGGATTGGTGATTGCCTTTATCGGCCGCTTCGCGAATGTGGGCCTGAGGCTTCCCGATGATGTGCGGGCGCGTCTGCCGGCGCTTGAGGCGCGACTGAAGGCCTTCGTGCCGCGGGTCATGCAGATCATCCGGACGGTGGTGACGATCGGTGTGATCATCGCCATTGCGCAGTCCTGGGGGCTCATCGACTTCCTCGGCTGGCTTTCCTCCGAGGCAGGTCAGCGGATCAGCGGTTCGGCTCTGGCGGCGCTGGTCATTCTGTTGCTCGGCTTCGTCGCCTATCTCGCCATGTCTTCCTGGGTGGAATATCGGCTCAACCCGCAATTTGGCAGCATTCCGACCAGCCGTGAAAAAACGCTGCTCTCCCTCTTCCAGAATGCCTTCACCATTGCGCTCGTCGTCCTGGTTTCGATGCTGGCGCTGGCGCAGATCGGCGTCAATATCGCGCCCTTGCTGGCCGGTGCCGGTGTTCTCGGTCTGGCGATCGGCTTTGGCGCGCAGAAGCTCGTTCAGGACATCATCACCGGCGTCTTCATCCAGCTGGAAAATGTCATGAACGAAGGCGATGTCGTCAGCCTTGGCAGCCTTAGCGGGGTCGTGGAAAGGCTGACGATCCGCTCCGTTTCGATCCGCTCTCTCGATGGAACGCTGCATCTGATCCCGTTTTCTTCCGTCGACACCGTTTCCAACATGATGAAGGGCTTCAGCTATCATGTGGCGGAAATCGGGGTTGCCTATCGCGAGAACATCGATGAGGTGAAGGAGGCGATGCAGGAGGCCTTCGACCTTCTGATGCAGAGCGAATGGCGCGACATGATCATCGACAAACTCGACATGCATGGCGTCACCGCTTTCGCCGACAGTGCGGTGATGGTGCGCGCCCGCATCAAGACCGTTCCGGGCGGTCACTGGGCCACGGGACGCGCCTATAACGAGTTCATCAAGCAGGTCTTCGACAGGCGGGGGATCGAGATCCCATTCCCGCATGTCACCCTCTATATGGGCGAGGACAAGGCCGGGGGTGCGCCGCCCCTTCGGGTGAAGAACGACGCAGTCTCGAAGACGGATGCGTCCGAAAAGCCGACCTTGATCACGGAAACGGATTGATCGAGAGGCGAGAGCTGCAATCGCCGCAGTTCCCGCTTAGACCTGTTCTGCGACAAGGTGGCCGCCACCGATATCAACGAGCTTCACGCGTTCGGGCTGGGTGCCGATCTTCCAGACGGGGCTCGGGATCTCGTCGGACATTCTGAGCCCCGGTTGGCGCTCGCGGCGTGGGTCGGGGACTGGCACGGCGGACAGTAGCCGCTGCGTATAGGGATGCTGCGGATTGCCGAAGAGCTGGGCGCGCGTCCCCATCTCGACGATCTGGCCGAGATACATGACTGCCACGCGGTCGGAGATGTTCTCGACCACAGCCATATCGTGGCTGATGAAGAGGTAGGTAACGCCGCTCTCCTTCTGCAGGTCGCGGAGAAGGTCGAGAACCTTCGCCTGGATGGAAACGTCGAGAGCGGCGACGCTCTCATCGCACACGATCAGCTTGGGCTTGAGGGCGAGCGCCCGGGCGATGCAGATGCGCTGGCGCTGGCCGCCCGAAAACTGGTGCGGATAGCGATTGTAGACGCTCGGCGACATTTCCACGCGCTCCAGCAGCTCGCGCACGCGGGCCCTCTGTTCGTCTGGCGTGCCGATCCCATGGATCACCAGAGGCTCGCGGATCAGTTCGCCAACGGTCATCCGCCCATCAAGAGCCGCCATCGGATCCTGGAAGACGATCTGCAAATCGCGGCGGACTGCCTTGCGCCCGGCGCTGCCCAGATCATGCAGAGCCTGGCCGTTGATCTCGATGCGGCCGGTATGCGGCACAAGCCCCACCAGTGCCTTCGCCATGGTCGACTTGCCGCAGCCGGATTCCCCGACCAATGACAGGGTCTCACCCCGGAATATCTCCATCGAGACATGTTCGACGGCGTGCACTCGTGCGGCGACGCGGCCGAGCAAGCCCTGGCGGATCGGAAACGTCACCGAGACGTCGTCATATCTGACCAGCACGTCGCGGCTTTGCGGCTCTTCCCGGGAAGCCCCCGTGCCGATGCGGGGAACGGCTGCGAGGAGATCGCGGGTATACTGATCCTGGGGCGCATCGAAGAGATCGACCGTCGAGGCGCTCTCGACCATTTTCCCCTTGCGCATCACAATGACCCGGTCGGCCATCTCCGCAACGACGCCCATGTCGTGGGTGATGAGAATGACGGCCGTCCCGAGTTCCCGCTGCAGGTCTCTCAGGAGGTCGAGCACCTCACGCTGTACCGTCACGTCGAGCGCCGTCGTCGGTTCGTCCGCGATGAGAACGGCGGGGCGCAGGGCGATGGCCATGGCGATCATCACACGCTGACGCATGCCGCCTGAAAGCTCGTGGGGATATTGCTCCAGCCGCTTCTCCGGCTGGGACAGCCGGACAGCCTTCACCGCCTCGAGCGCGCGGGTCCTTGCTTGAGAAAGGGAAAGCGGTTCATGGGCGCGGATTGCTTCGATCAACTGGCGCCCGATGCTCATGACCGGGTTGAGCGCCGTCATCGGTTCCTGGAAGATCATGGCGATGCGCGCGCCGCGCATCGCCTGCATCGTCTTTTCCGGAAGCGTGGTCAGCTCCGTTTCGCCGAAGCGGATGGAGCCCCCCGTCACCCTTACGGCAGGGGCCGGCAAAAGCCCCATGCAGGCGAGCGAGGTGATGGACTTGCCGGAGCCGCTTTCCCCCGCGATCGCCAGTGTTTCTCCGCGATGCAGATCGAAGCTCAGTCCGTCGACAAGCGGAACGAGCCCCTGATTGGAGCGGGCAGAGACCTGCAGGTCGCGAACCGACAGGACGATATCCGCCGTCTTGTCGATCACGGGTGAAAGCATGGCTGCGGTCATTCGAAGACGGCCCTCGGGAAATAGAAGCTGACAACGACATTGGGCATGTCGACGATTTCGGAGATCCGCAGATCGCCACAGGTCGAGACGAGCATATAAGCGTCCACCGGATCCATTTTTTGGTTGGTGGCGAGCAGATCGACCATCCCGGCGACAGCATCCTTGGCCGCGGTCCACAGGTCAGGGCCAATGCCCGTCGTCACTTCATAGCCCTTGGCGTCGAGGTGACGCGTCACCGGACCCGGTGTCGTGAAGCGTGGGGTCTTCAGCGGCTGGTCCTTGATGAGGTCGAGCGTCAGCACGACGTCGAACGGGCTTTCGATGGCCGTGCCGCAAACTTCCCCGTCACCTTGTGCGGCATGGGTGTCGCCGACGGAAAAGAGTGCGCCATCGACCTCGACCGGCAGGTAGAGCGTCGTGCCAGCTGCGAGATCGCGAATATCGAGATTGCCGCCCACGCGGCGCGGCGGCACAACGGTGTGATGGCCCTTCTCGGCCAGCGCGTTGCCGATGGTCCCGGCAAACGGCTTCAGCGGCACGCGGCCATTCTTGCCGAAGAGGGCAGGCTCCATGCTCGTTGCGTCGAATTTCCAGACGTTGAGCGCGGGGGCGGTGAACTGATCAGCCAGCAGCCCGAAGCCCGGAATGTTCGCCGTCCATCCGAAGCCCGCACCATCGCGCAGCTGCGGGGTGAAGCTCTCGATCGTCACCTTCAGCACGTCGCCGGGCTTGGCGCCATCGACGTAGATCGGTCCGGATACGGGGTTGATCTTGGCGAAATCCAGCGCCACCACGTCCTCGACGGTGGACTGGGGGCCGAGCTGGCCCCCAGAACTGTCAAGGCACTGGAACAGGATCGTCTCGCCCGGCGCAGCGGTCAGGGCAGGGGCAAACGCGTTGTCCCAGCCGAAATGGTGCTGATGGGCATGGATCGTGTGGTTGCAGTGCTTGCACATGGCTGCATCACTCCTTGATGAAGACGTAGTCGTAGTTGACCGGGATCGAGACCGGATCGACATAGAGAGCGTCATCGCCGCCCATACGGGCCGACTTCATCGTGTAACGCTGCTCGTTGAAGACCGGCGCCCAGGGAGCGTCTTCCATCACCTTCATGTAGATGTCGGACCATTTTGCCAGACGCTCGTCCGTCTTGGCCGGATCCACGATGGAATCGGCCTCGGCGGCCGCCTTGTCGAGATCGGCGTTGCAATACTTCGCCCAGTTCCAGCCGCCTTCGCCAGCGCCGCTGCAGCCGAGGATCGGACCGTAGAAGTTAGCCGGATCCGGGAAGTCTGCAATCCAGGCCATGCCGCCGGACCAGATCATCGGCGCGTTGCCGGCACCGCCGGCTTCGATCACGTTGGCCTGGGCAAGAGACTTGATCGAGGCGTTGATGCCGATCGCTTTCAGATCCTGCTGGATCGCCTGGGCGATGCGCGGGTTCGGGTCCGTGTTCATGACGAACAGTTCGGTGTCGAAGCCGTCTGCATAGCCGGCGTCCGCCAGGAGCTTCTTGGCCCCTTCCTGATCGAACTTGTAGCCGGCATAGTCCTTGGTGTAGCCGGGCATGGACGGCGGAAGCGGCTGGGTTGCCGGGACAGCGCGACCGTTGATGACCTGAACGATGCGGTCCTTGTTGATCGCCATGTTGACGGCGCGGCGGACTTCGACCTTGTCGAACGGCGCCTTGGTGACGTTCATCGTGATATAGCCGGTGTGCAGCTGACCGCCTTCGACCACGAGGCTCTTCTGCGCCTCGTCCTGCATGACTTCCACGAACTTCGCCGGCGGGATGCCGTCGCCGGGCACGTCGACTTCGCCGTTCTGGGCGCGGAGCAGGGCAACCACCGGCTCCTGACCGACTTCAACCGTGAAGCTGTCGAGGTAAGGCACGCCGGAGATCCAGTAGTCAGGGTTCTTTTCGAAGACGAGACGCTGGCCGAGTGTCCATTCCGTCAGCTTGAAGGCGCCGGTGCCGACCGGCTTCTTGCCGAAGTCTGCTCCGGCTTCCTCAACGGCTTCCTTCGGCACGATGAAGGAGAAGTTGAGCGCCATGATGTGCAGGAACGTCGCGTCCGGGCGCGAGAGCTTGAACACCACGGTGCCTGCATCCTGGGCAGTCACGCCGGTAACGGTTTCGGCCTTGCCTTCTGCGGCTGCGTCATAGCCTTCGATCATCGAGAAGAAGCCCTGGCCGGGCGACTGCGTGGCCGGGTTTACCACGCGGTTGATCGAGTAGACGACGTCATCGGCAACCAGTTCGCGGCCGTTGTGGAACTTGACGCCGGGGCGCAGCTTGAAGGTGTAGGTCAGCCCGTCCTCGGAGATTTCATAGCTTTCAGCGAGGCCCGGGCGCAGGGTCGTGGTGCCGGGCTCGTAGTCCATCAGGCCGTCGAAGACCGACTTGATCATCGACCAGTTCTGCCAGTCATAGCCGATCGCCGGATCGAGAGTCGCGACATCGTCCTTGTAGGTCACCACCATGTTGCCGCCGTGCTTCGGCTCCTGAGCCTGGACCGGCGCGAAGGCTGGCAGAGCCATGAGCGTTGCGAGGGCAGTCGAAAGAATGAGCTTCTTCATAGGCCTTACTCCTGTGGGTTGAGGTTTCAGCGTAGTTTGATGCGAGGATCGATGAGGGGCGAAATCAGGTCGGCAATCAGGTTGCCAAGGACGATGCCGCAGGCCGAGACCAGCGTGACGCCCATGATGATCGGGATGTCGACGCGCTGGATGGCCTGCCAGGCCAGCTGGCCTATGCCCGGCCAGCCGAACACGCTCTCGACCACGACGATGCCAGACATGAAGATGCCGATGTCGATGCCAACCATGGCGATGATCGGCAGGATCGCATTGGGCAAAGCGTGATTGAGAATGACCTTGCTGCGCCCGAGGCCCTTGGCTCGGGCGGTGCGGATGAAATCTGCCCGCAGGACATCGATCATCGATGAGCGCATGATGCGGGAGTACCAGCCGGAGCCGAGAATCCCGAGCGTGATCGCGGGGAGCACTAGATGGGCGAAGGTGCCGTAGCCGCCGATCGGAAACCAGCCGAGCTTTACGGCGAAGACGAAGAGCAGCAGCAGGGCGACCACGAATTGCGGGGCAGAGACGGTCAGGAAGCTCGTCAGCATCAGGCCGTTGTCGATCGCCTTGCCGCGATTCAGCGCCGCAATGATGCCGAGCGGCAAGCCGATCAGCAGTTCGCAGGCGATCGCTGCGACCAGCAGAAGCAGGGTCGCCGGCAGGCGGGAGAAGAGGAGTTCGGCAACCTCGGTCTTCTGCAGGTAGGACCGCCCAAAATCGCCTTGGACCAGGTTCCAGAGGTAATTGCCATACTGGACAATGAACGGCTGATCGAGGCCGAGCTGCTGGCGGATACTCTCGACTGTCGCGGCCGTTGCCGAACGTCCGGCGATCTGACGGACCGGGTCGGCCGGCAGGACGTAGAGCAGCACGAAGGTGATGAAGGACACGCCAAGCAGGATCAGTGCCGATTGGACCAGTCGTCTCAAAATGTAAGCGGCCATCAGTCACGCCCCTGTTGTGTCGGGTCGAGGATGTCGCGCAAGGCGTCTCCGACGAGGTTGAAGGCGAGAGCCAGCAAGAGGATGGCTGCGCCGGGGATGAAGACGAGCCAGGGCGCCGACTGGAAGTAGGTCTGGTTCTCGAAAATGATGTTGCCCCAAGACGGCATTGGCGGTTGTACGCCGATGCCGAGGAAAGACAGGGTCGCCTCCAGCAGCACGGTCGTCGAGATGCCGAGGGTCCCCCAGACGATCAGGGTCGGGACGAGATGCGGCAGGATGTGTCTGAACAGAATGCGGCCATGGCCCGCGCCCAGCGTCTTTTCTGCAGCGATATAGTCCCGCTCGGCCAAGGAGGAAGTCTCCGTGAAGATCACCCGTGCCGTCTGCACCCAGTTGACGAAGGCGATGACCATCGCAACGATCCAAAGGGAGGGGGAGAAGATGGCGGCAAGGCAGATGGCCAGCAGAAGAGCGGGAAACGCCATCATAAGGTCGGTGAAGCGCATGAGGACAGCACCAATGATCCCGCGGAAGTAACCTGCGGTGACGCCGACCAGCGTGCCAATCAGCAGGGCCGCGCCGTTTGCCGCCAGACCGATGATGAGCGACGTCTGTGCGCCGTAGAGAACGCGTGAGAACAGGTCGCGTCCGAGAAGGTCGGTGCCGAACCAGAAGGTTGCATTGGGCGGCATCGGCGCGCCTTCGATAGTCAGACCGTCAAAGAACTGCTCGTAAGGATCGAAGGGCGCCAGCCATCGGGCAAAGAGTGCGCCGCCGACACAGATCAGGATGATGATCAGTCCCAGGACCGCCAGCTTGCGCCGGGCGATCTGCTGGAGGACGGAAGGTCCGCTTTCCGACAGGATTATCGGATTAGGCGGGGTCGATGTTTCTGACATCGTCAGTGCCCTTCTCGTTCGAGTAGTTTGCCACGAGCCGTTCGGCGGCCACTTCGATCGTCACCCGCCAGGCCATCGCGGTCTGGCGGAGGAACTCATAGGCCTCTGCCTCCGTCTTGCCCTTCATGATGAAGATCATCACTGCACGCACGATGGTCTGGCGCGCCGAAAGGCGAGTCTGCAGATCGGCAATAAGCGCCTCGGATGCCTTGGCGCGGTCGAAATTGCTGCGGGCGACGAGGAGGGCGGCATAGACGCCCTTGTCGCTCATCGGTTTAAGAAGCTGAGCATGCGCCCCCATCTGCATGGCCCATCGCAGGCGACCGGGTGCTTCCGAGCCGATCAAGGCGATCATGGGCATCGGAGATTGGCCCGCCGCCCAGGGGAACTGTTCGTCGTGCCCCATGTCGGCATCGTAGAAGATGAAGTCCGCTTCGATCGTTTCGGCCGGCAGCTCCGGCCAGGCTTCGTGCACGTCCAGCCCGATGACGCCGAGCTGGCGGACGAGGCCTTGCACGGAGGGGTGGGGCCTGTGCAGGACCCACGCCGTTGCTCCGCCGAGATTCTCCGTCCTGATCCGTGTCATGAAACCACCTGCAGGCGGGATCCCGGTCGCGCCGGCTGCGACCGTTGCGTGAGATAGGGATCGGCGCGCATTTCCGGCAGTGTCTTGATCTGGTGGAAACGGCGGTCCTTCAGTTGAGCGATGATCGTCGGCTGGCTTGCATGGAGGTGTACCGGGTCCAGCCGCGTCTTGCGCCGACCGCGAACGGCGGAGTGCAGCAGTTCGGCCAGAGAGAGCTCTTCGGCGCCCGGCCGGCCATTCAGCAGCCAGGCGAGCTCATGCACCGACTGGCGGGCCATCTCCTGAAACGAGCCGCCGAGGCCGCCGTCCGGCTCGAACCAGGGGCCTGCAGAGATCAGCCCGTCGGCCGCGTCGCCGGCTGCATCGATTTCGCATTCGGTGAAGTTGCAGGAGAGGACGGTCATGCCTTCTGTGGCTCCCAGTTCCTGCTTCAGCTGCGCCAAACGCTCGAGAAACGCATAGGCGCTGTCGCCCACCAGCGAGTTCAATATGAAGCTCGGCCTCAAGGTCCTGATATCGTTGATGATATGGTCGAGCTCGGTATCGCCCAGCGGCAGATAGCGATCTGCAAGAACCTGTCCGCCCGCGGCGGTGATCTTCTCTCGCGCGATCTGCGCCATCTCCCAGCCCCAGATGTAGTTGGAGCCGATGAGGTAAGCGCGCGAGCCCAGTGCCGGGAGCGCCCAGTCGAGCAGTGGCAGGAGATGCTGGTTGGGGCAGGAGTGCATGTAGGCGACGCGTTCCGACGCCTCGAACCCCTCATAGGGCACCGGATACCACAGAACCCCGTCGAACCGCTCGAGCTCAGGGATGACTTCCTTGCGGCTTGCCGAGGTGATGCAGCCGAAGATGTGCCGAGCCTGGGAGCCTCGCAGAATTTCCCGGCAGAGCGGCGCGTAGCGGTCAAGGCGACCATCGGGATCCCGTTCGACGACGTGGAACGACAAGTCGAGATCCGGGTCGGCATTGACCTCTGCCACGCCTGTCAGCACGCCATTGCGGCTCGCGCCTGCAAGTGCCGCATACATGCCTCCCCGGGAGAGCAGTAGGCCGATGTTGATGATCCGCTTCATGGAAGCTCCAATGCAAAAGCCCCGCACGATGCGCGCCGGAAGACGCGATCAGAACGGGGCCCAAATGCCAGATATTTCGCACAGCCTACCCATGAAGCCTGTGCTTGTGAAGTTTAATTGCGTGATGAACCCATAAATTTATGAAATCAGTCCTCTGCGCCTGCTTGTTGCGCAAGATTTGTGCATTCGTTGCTTAAGCGGAGTGCAGGGTGACTTGAAGCGTGCATCTCCAGGGTTGCTCTCTGTAGCGAGGAGGGGCCCATCTTCGCATTTCAACCTTCATGCAGGAGATCGAACGCCTGAAAACTATCGGCGCGCGGTCCCCGTTATCGCCTGAGATTTCCCATCACGCAAATCGAATAATGATAAATCATTGCGTGTATGTAATTTATCATTATAAATAGTCCCTTGAGATACGCCAAATCGAAAGGACTTCCCCATGAAGAGGCTGTTCCGGAATGCCCTCGCGGCTGTCGGGCTCGTTTCACTCCTTGCAGGCGCAGGACAGGTTGCGGCGCAAACGCCGCCCAATGTGCTTGTCGTCGGGCAGATCGCCGAACCCAAGTCGCTCGATCCCCATACGGTCACGGCGACCAACGACTTCCGGATCCTCGTCAACATCTATGACGGCCTGGTGCGGTTCAAGGATGGCACGCTCGAGGTTGAGCCGGCTCTGGCGGAAAGCTGGGACATCTCCGAAAACGGGAAGACCTACACATTCAAGCTGCGCGAGGGCGTGAAATTCCACGACGGCTCGGACTTCAACGCCGAAGCCGTGAAGTTCAATTTCGACCGCATGCTGAAGGAAGACCATCCCTTCTACGACACGGGTCCTTTCCCGCTGTCGTTCAACTTCGCGTCGGTCGACTCCGTCAACGTGATTGATCCGCTCACGGTCGAATTCAAGCTGAAGGAGGCGTTTGCCCCGTTTCTTTCGAACCTTGCCTATCCGACGGGTCTGATCGTTTCCCCTGCCTCGGTTGAGCAGCATGACAAGAACTATGGGCGCAATCCCTCGGGCACCGGTCCCTTCAAGTTCGTCGAGTGGCAGTCGAACCAGCGGGTCGTGATCGAGGCGAACCCGGATTACTGGGGAGGGGCTGCCGGTCTTGAGGCTGTCGTGTTTCGCCCGATCACCGATGCCAATACGCGCGTGGCGGAAATGATGGCCGGCGGGATCGACGTGATGGTCGAGGTGCCACCGGACAATCTTGCGACCTTCAAGCAGGATGCCGCATTTACCGTGGCCGAACGGGCAGGCCCGCATGTCTGGTTCGGCATTCTCAACACCAAGAGTGGCCCCTTCGCCGACAAGCGTGTTCGCCAGGCCGCCAACTACGCGGTCAACAAGCAGACCCTCGTCGACAATGTCCTGCAGGGCACCGCGACGGTTGCGGCCGGTCCCATTCCGCCGGCCTTCAACTGGGTGGAAAGCTCCGTCTCTCCCTATGCCCATGATCCTGAAAAGGCCAAGGCACTGCTTGCCGAAGCAGGCGTCGAGAAGCCAGAGGTCACCTTCTACGTGACCGAGGGTGGCTCGGGCATGCTCGACCCGGTGACTATGGGGGCGGCGATCCAAGCTGATCTCCAGGCTGTTGGCTTCGACGTGAAGATCGAGACCTACGAGTGGAATACCTTCCTTGGTCGGGTCAATCAGGGCCTCGACGGGCAGGCCGACATGGCCGAGATGGCCTGGATGACCAATGATCCCGACACCGTGCCGTATCTGACGCTGCGCAGCGACGCGATGCCGGACCAGGGCGGTTTCAACTCGGGCTACTATTCGAACCCCGAAGTCGATGCTCTGCTGGAGAAAGCCCGCACCTCCACGGACCAGGCCGAACGCGGCAAGCTTTACGCCCAGGTTCAGGAGATCGTCCATGATGATGCTCCCTGGCTCTTCGTTGCCAACTGGAAGCAGAATGCGGTGACGACTGCGGCGGTCCAGGGCTTCAAGCTGCAGCCGTCCTTCCTCCTCAACCTGCATGGCGTGACCAAGCAGTAATCCTCCTAGTGCCGGTGCAGATGACCCAAGGTCGTCTGCGCCGGCCAAATACCTTTCGGAGGTGAATGTGGCGGGGTATATCCTCAAACGCCTGGCAGCACTCGTGCCCGTGCTCTTCGGGCTCTCCATCATCGTTTTTCTGGTGATGGCGCTGATCCCCGGCGATACGGCGACAGCCATTCTTGGCGCCTATGCGACGCCGGATAATGTCGAGCGCATAAACCGGGAGCTCGGGCTCGACAAACCGCTGGTCCAGCAATACCTGATCTGGATGAGCAATGTCCTGCAGGGTGACTTCGGCAGGTCCTATGCCTTGAACCGTCCCGTGCTGGACGAAGTGCTCGAGCGCTTCGGGGCGACACTGGTTCTTGCCGGTGTCGCACTCGTTCTCTGCACTGTCATCGGCCTCATTGCCGGAGTGGTATCGGCTGTCAGGCAGTTCGGCTGGGCGGATCGGGCAATCACCTTCTTCGTGCTGGCTGGCATCTCGATGCCCTCGTTTTGGCTCGGGCTCCTGCTGATCTACCTCTTTGCCGTCCATTGGCGCATGCTGCCTGCCTCCGGCATGTATGCCGTCTATGGTGGCGGCGATCTTCAGGATCTTCTCCTGCATCTCATCCTTCCGGCCGTGACGCTTGCCGTCGTTGCCGCCGGGGTCATCGCGCGACTGACACGGGCCGCCATGCTGGAGGTTCTTCGGCAGGACTATGTGCGCACGGCCCGCGCCAAGGGCCTCGCCGAACGGCGGGTGATCTATGGCCATGCCTTCCGGGCTGCTCTGGTCAGCATCATCCCTGTTATCGGCATCCAATCCGGCTTCGTGCTCGGGGGCGCCGTCTACATCGAGACGGTGTTCCAGTGGCCCGGAATCGGCGCCATGCTGGTCAAGGCAATTGCCAGCCGTGACATCCTGCTCGTCCAAGGCGGCGTCCTCGTGGTCGCGACAAGCTACGTGCTCTTCAACCTCGTGGCCGATGTGCTGCAATCCATGCTCGACCCAAGGATACGCACGTGACTCCAGTTTCAGAGACATCCGCGCCTTCCGCCGCTTCCGGTCGGATCACCTCCTGGCGCCTTCTTCTCAACAATCGCTTAGCGGCAGCAGGTCTCCTGCTGATCGGTCTGATCGCCGTTCTGATCCTGCTCGTCCCGGTCCTGCCCTTGCCGGACCCTGATGCCACTGCGCCGGCGGACAGACTGAAGCCGGTCTTCAGTGCCGGCCATCTGTTGGGCACGGACCAGCTTGGACGCGACATCTTGAGCCGGCTCCTCTGGGGGACGCGCCTCTCAGTGACGGTCGGCTTCACGGCGACGCTCATCGCGGCGCTTCTCGGGTCCGCCATCGGCATCGTCGCCGGCTATGTCGGCGGGCGCACCGACAATGCCATCATGCGCGGCATCGATATGTTGATGGCATTTCCATACATCCTGCTTGCGCTGGCGATCGTCGCCGCTTTGGGTCCGGGCCTGATGAACGCGCTTTATGCGATCGCCATCGTCAACATCCCCTTCTTTGCACGTAACGTGCGCGGCGTGACGCTCGGCTACGCCCATCGGGAATTCGTCGACGCGGCGCGCCTCTCCGGCAAGGGGCACCTTTCTGTGATGTTCACCGAGGTGCTGCCGAATGTTGCGCCCGTCATCGTCATCACCATGTCGACAACGGCCGGCTGGATGATCCTGGAGACGGCGGGCTTGAGCTTTCTCGGCCTCGGCGCACAGCCGCCGCAGGCCGATCTCGGGTCGATGCTGGGCGAGGGCAGGGCGCAGCTCTTCACCGCACCGCATGTCTCGATCGTGCCTGGCGTGATGATTTTCCTCATCGTCATCAGCCTGAACGTGCTGGGCGACGGCATTCGCGACATCCTCGATCCGCGGCTCCGTTCCGGCGCGCTCGCGCGTCCCGGACCCGTGACGGAAGTCGCAGCCGATCGCTCGATCCCGGCTCGCTCGCAGAGCGATGCGGTCCTTTGCATCGAAGGCTTGGAGACAGTTTTCCGCAACGGTTCTGAGATCTCTCCTGCCGTGAACGGGGTCTCTCTCCATGTGAAGCGAGGCGAGTGTCTCGGTCTGATCGGCGAGAGCGGATCTGGCAAGAGTGTCACGGCTCTGTCCGTCATGGGACTGGTCGCCTCGCCACCCGGCGTCATTCGCAACGGGGCGATCTATGTCGGTGACGAAGACGTTCTTTCGATCCCGCAAACACGGTTGATCTCCCTGCGCGGCAGCCGCGTTGCCTATGTCTTCCAGGATCCGCTGACAACTCTGCATCCGATGTATCCCGTGGGGCGGCAGGTCGAAGAGGCGATCGCTGCGCACCAGTCGCTCGGGGCGTCCGAACGCCACGAAAAGGCGATCGCACTCCTGGAGAAGGTGGGAATACCGGATCCCAGGGAACGGGCGAAGCATTACCCACACCAGCTGTCCGGCGGTCAGCGGCAGCGCATCGGGATCGCCATGGCGCTTGCCAACGATCCTGACGTCATCATCGCAGATGAACCGACGACGGCACTCGACGTCACCGTCCAGGCCCGCATTCTTGAGCTCCTGCGGGATCTGCAACGTGAACGCGGGATGGCCCTTCTCTTCATCACCCATGACTTTGGTGTGGTCTCGGAGATCTGCGACCGCGTGGCGGTCATGAAGGATGGGCAAATCGTCGAGACGGGGGAGACACGCGCGGTGCTCGCCAAGCCTCAGCACGATTACACCAAGCGCCTGATCGCCTGCGTACCCGAGCTTGGCACAGGCGTGGCGTTCCTCGACCGGGTCGCCAAACTCTTTCCTCGACAGAAAACGGAGGTGTCATGACAGGTCATGCACTCCAGGTCCGCGAACTGACCAAATCTTTCGGTGGCGGGCGAAGCCTGTTCGGCAAAGAGCGCCACGAGATCAAGGCGGTCAAATCGGTTTCGCTCGATCTCGCACGCGGGGAAACGCTTGCGGTTGTCGGTGAGAGTGGGTCGGGCAAGAGCACGCTTGCGCGCATGCTCGTCGGGCTCGAGACGCCAACGTCGGGCAGCATGCTGATCGGTGGCAAGGATGCAGACGCGCTGCGTCGGGAGGGGCCGCGCGCTTTCGGCAAGACGATCCAGTATGTCTTCCAGGATCCGGTCGCCTCCCTCAATCCACGCAAGACAATCGGCAACATCCTGGAGACGCCGCTCAAGCTTCTTTGTGGCTATGAAGACTCCAGGCGACGCGCGCGGATGCGGGAGCTTCTCGATGCCGTGCAGATGCCGGAAAACACGCTGTCACGGTATCCGCACGAGTTTTCCGGCGGTCAGGCACAGCGGATCGCCATTGCGCGGGCATTGGCGGCAGAGGCGGAAATCCTCGTATTCGACGAGCCGGTCAGCGCGCTCGATGTCGGCGTTCAGGCGCAGGTCTTGCTGCTTCTGAGCGATCTGAAGCAGCGCTTCGGCCTGTCCTATCTCTTCATCAGTCACGACCTCGCCGTGGTCGAGGCAATCTCCGACCGGGTTGCCGTCATGCATTTGGGTGAAATCGTCGAGACGGCACCCGCGGCGAGGCTTTTTGCCGATCCTGAACATGATTATACACGGCAGCTTGTAGCGAGTGCTCCTCGCATCCGGAGAGACTGACCGACGATGACCGACATGAGCGAAAAGGCGGATAAACGGGCCGAGGACGGCAAGCGCCTTTTCACGCCGGCCGGCAAGCCCAAGCGGCGCCCCGAAGCCATCGCCGATCTGATGAAGGATTTCATCCGATCACAGAAGCTCGCGCCCGGTGATCGCCTGCCACAGGAGCGGGAGTTGATCGATCGTTTCAAGGCGGCCAAGGGGACCGTGCGCGAAGCCATGAAGGCGCTGGAAACGCAGGGCCTCATCTTCACGCGCAGCGGTCCGGGCGGCGGAGCTTTCGTTGCAGCGCCGTCCGCGCAACATGCGATGGAGCTCCTCTCGACCCACTTCTTCTTCAGCCCGCCGACCCTTTCCGATATCTACGCCATTCGCAAGGCGCTGGAGCCTGAGGTGGCAGCACTCCTTGCCGGACACGTTTCAGCAGAACAGCTCGCGCTGCTCGAACGGACTATCCGGATCTACGATCATCCTCCGATCGACCGGGAAGAGCAGTATCGCCAGCGTGTCGCGGAGCTCGACTTCCATTCCCTGCTTGCGCAGTTCAGCCCCAACCCTCTGCTCGGGTTTCTCTGTGGGTTGATGCACAATCTCCTGCGCGAATTGCCTCTTGCGCGGCAGATCTATGCAGACCCTTCGCCCGGCTCGCGGGAAGAGGGCTTGTCCTATCAGTACCGGCTGATGGCTGCGCTGAAGGACGGGCGGGCGGATAACGCGCGCGCGATCGCTGCCGATCACATGGCTTTTGCCGAGGCCTACATGCTCCAGTGTGCGGAGCGACTGCAGTCTGAGCGGCTGTCTGAGGCTTCAGAGAAGGCGTAAGTCTTAGCTTACTAATTTTCTCAATTAGGACGACATCTTCCTCGCGCCGATCCTGCTTTCCTTCAGTATTTCATCCAGCTCAACGTCGCCTGGGGCGAAGTGATGGCCTATCTGTCGATCATCACGGTCCCGGTGCTCGTCTTCTACCTCTTCCTGCAGCGCGCCTTCATCTCCAGCATTGCTGCGACGGGGTTGAAGGGGTAGAGGGCGGCAACACGCAGCTCGGTTATGCCTCCTCCTCGCGCGGGATCCTGAACCAGGCCACGTAGAGGGCTGGCAGGAAGAGCAGGGTGAGGACGGTGCCGACCACGATGCCGCCCATCATGGCGTAGGCCATCGGGCCCCAGAAGACCTCGCGAGAGATCGGGATGAGCGCCAGTGTGGCCGCGGCAGCAGTCAGCATGATCGGACGCATGCGGTGCTCGGTTGCTTCGACGACGGCGCGCCAGGGCGACATTCCTTCGCTTCTCAGCTGTTCGATCTGGACGACCAGGATGACCGAGTTTCGGATCAGGATGCCGACCAGCGCGAGGATCCCCAGGATGGCGACGAAGCCCATTGGCGCGTTGCTGAGCAGCAGCGCGGCCACGACGCCGATCAAGGCCAGCGGAGCGACCGCGAAGACGAGGAACAGTCGGCTGAAGCTCTGAAGCTGGATCATTAGGATGGTAGCCATGGCAAAGAGCATCAGTGGCGCCACCGCAACGATCGGGCCTTGAGATTCGGCACTCGACTCGACCGAACCACCGATTTCCACCGTATAGCCGACCGGCATAGTCTTCGTGAAGGCCTCCACCTCGGGCTTCAGGTCCTCGACGATGGTTGCCGGCTGGGTGGATCCGATCACGGCCGCTTTCACGGTGATGGTGGGGATCCGATCGCGGCGGGCAATCATCGGCTGTTCGACTTCATAGCGGAACTTCGCAACCGCCGACAGCGGCACGGAATTCCCGCTGGCGCTGGGGAGCTGCAGGTTCTTCAAGGTTTCGATGGCGCCCCGTTCGGAATCCTGCGCGCGGCCGATGACGTCGACGAGGTAGATGTCGTCCCTGACCTTGGTTGCCGTCGAACCCTCTACGATCCCGTTGAGGCCGGTTGCGATATCGCTGGAGGAAATGCCCAGCTGCCGTGCCTTGTCCTGGAGGACGTCAACCTTCACGACGCGCGATGGTTCGTTCCAGTCAAAGGTCATGTTGCTAAGCAGGGGATGGCTGCCGATGACGCCGCCGAACTCGCGTGCGAGCTTGCGAACCGTCTGGATGTCGGGTCCCGAGACGCGGTACTGCACGGGCTTGCCGACCGGAGGACCGATGTCGAGCAGCTTCACAAAGGCGTCGGTGCCGGGAAATGTCTTCGACAGGTAGTCCTGCAGATCGGCGCGCAGCCGGTTTCTCGCTTCGAGATCCTTGGTGACGATGACGACCTGACCCATCCAGGTGGCAGGGGTGGAGACGTCATAGGAGAGGATGAAGCGCGGTGCTCCCTCGCCGACATAGGTCGACCAGTGATCGATGTCGGGATTGCCGACCAGCTTGTCCTGCTCGAATTGCGAGATCTGCCGGTTGGTTTCGGCAATCGTGCTGTTTTGCGGAAGTTCCCAGTCGACGATCAGTTCGACGCGGTCCGATGCCGGGAAGAATTGCTGCTGGACAAGACCCAATCCACCCACAGACATGGCAAAGACCGCGACCGTGGCGACGATCGTGACCCAGCGCCAGCGCATGGCAAGGCCGAGCAGCGAGGCGAAGATCGTGGCAAACCGTCCCTTGGTCTCGTGGTGGGACTTCATGGTTTTCGGCAGGATCGTCACGCCGAGCAGTGGCGTGAACAGCACGGCAACCACCCAGGAGACGATCAGCGAGACAGCGATTACCACGAACAGGGTGAAGGTGAATTCACCGGCGGCGCTGTTGTTCAGACCGATGGGAATGAAGCCGGCGACCGTGACCAGGGTGCCCGTCAGCATCGGAAAGGCCGTGGAGGTGTAGACGTGCGTGGCAGCACTGCGGAGCGTATCTCCCGCTTCCAGCCGCGAGACCATCATTTCGACCGCGATCATGGCGTCGTCGACCAGGAGGCCGAGCGCAATGATCAGGGCGCCAAGCGAGATGCGCTGCAGGGATATGCCGGTATATTCCATGAAGACGAAGGTAATCGCGAGCACCAGCGGAATGGAGATCGCAACCACCAATCCCGCGCGAACGCCCAGGCTTATGAAGCTGATCGCGAGAACAATCACGATCGCCTCGAAGAGGGCTTTGGTGAAGCCGGAGACCGCTTCTTCGACGACAGCGGGCTGATCCGACACGCGCTCCACGGTCACGCCGATCGGCAGGTCCGCGACCACACGGTCGAGTTCGGCGTCGAGCTGTTCTCCGAAAGTCAGCAGGTTTGCGCCCGTTTTCATGCCTATGGCGAGACCGATTGCCGGTTTGCCCTTGAACCGGAAGAGGGATGACGGCGGGTCGACATAACCGCGCTTGATGGTCGCGATATCGGTGAGCGGGAAGAAGCGGTCGTTGACGCTCAGATTGATCGACTTCAGGCTTTCCTCAGAGGTGAACTGGCCGCTGACGCGCAGCGCGATGCGCTCGGCTCCAGCCTCGACCACGCCGGACTGCGTCACCGCATTCTGTGCCTGCAGCGTCTCCAAAATGGATTGCTGATCGATGCCAAGCGCTGCGATCTTCCGGGTCGAAAACTCCAGGTAGATCACCTCATCCTGCGCCCCGATGACGTCAATCTTGCCGACATTCGGCACGGTCAGGAGCTTGGCTCTCGCGTCTTCCACGAGGTCGCGCATCTGCCGCTGGCTCAGGCCGTCCGAGGTGAAGGCATAGATGTTGCCGTAGACGTCGCCGAAGTTGTCGTTGAAGAAGGGGCCGAGGACACCGCTCGGGAGTTCGCCCTTGATGTCGTTCACCATGTTGCGGACACGCACCCAATTGTCCGTGACCTGGCTGGCCTTCGTCGAGGACAGAAGCTCGACAAAAATGGTGGTCTGGCCGGCCTTGGTGACGCTGCGCGTATAGTCGAGAGCGTCCAGTTCCTGCAGCTTTTTCTCGATGCGGTCCGTCACCTGCAGCGTCACCTCCTCAGCGGAGGCGCCGGGCCACTGGGCGTTGATGATCATGGTCTTGATCGTAAACGCGGGATCTTCCTCGCGGCCGAGATTAATGTAGGACAGGGTCCCTGCCACCACGAAGATCAGCATGAAGTACCAGACGAGAGAACGGTGTTCGAGCGCCCAATCCGAGAGGTTGAAGGATTTCACTTGGTCATCTCCTGATCGACGCGGATGGTCTGGCCTTCTTCAAGACTGTTGACGCCTGCGGTGACGACGCGATCACCGGCTTCGACGCCCGAAATGACGGCGACGCTGCCGCCGGACGACGGGTCTCCGTCGATGGTCACGGTGCGCGAGGTGACCGTGCTTGAGGTCTCATCGACAATCCAGACGAGGGTGCCTCCCTCGCCGGTCTTGATTGCCGAGCCAGGCAGGCGAATGACGGGTGTGCTGCGATCGCTGCTGGTGGCAGTGATGACGGAACCAAGCCGCATGACCTCCGGCGGATCGATCAGTGCCAGTTTCGTGCGATAGGTGCGCGTGATCGCATCGGCCTGCGGAGCGATTTCGCGGACAATCGCCTGTGCGCGCACCGTCGGATCAAGTTGCAAGGCAACCTCGAACGGGGCACCGGGTTTCAGGTTTGCGCCGATTGCTTCGGGAACGTCGATAACGGCGTCGCGCACTTCCGGACGAGCCACAGTGGCGATCGCCTGACCTGCCGCAACCACCTGGCCGATTTCTGCTGACGTCGAGGTGACCACGCCGTCGAACTCTGCGACGAGGCGGGAATATCCCAACTGTTCCTGTGCCTTGCTGAGATTGGCCTTCGCCTTGGCGACGGCGGCCTCAGCCGTCTTGCGCTCCAGTTCCGCAGTCTCATAGGCGGCTTTCGCGCCCGACTGTCTTTCGAAGAGGGTCTTCTGGCGCTGCTCGGTGGTGATGGCGTTCGCAAGCTGCGCCTCGCTGTTGGCGAGGTCGGACTGCGCGCTCTTGACGGCCAGCTCGAGGGCGAGCGGATCCAGCGCTGCGAGAACATCACCCTTCTTGACCAGATCGCCGGTGTGGACATTGCGCGCGACAATCCGTCCGAGAATGCGGAAACCAAATTCGGTCTCGACGCGTGCCTCCACCGTGCCTGAAAGAGAAAGGCTCAAGGAGGGCTCGGGCTGGGCGACAAGAGAGAGCACCGGACGGGGTGGCAGTTGCGGGCTGTTTTCTTCCTCCTGGCATGCCGCAAGGGTGGTGCCGGCGAGAAGGAGTATGGCGAGCTTGGCTAGTGTTTTCATTGACCGGCTTCCTTCAGTGCCACGACTTCGCCCTCGCTGATGAACTTGGTGCCGTTGGTCACGACAACCTCTCCCGGCGTCACGCCAGAGCGCACGGCAAAGTATCCGCTGCCATAGGTTTGAACCTCGATCGGGCGGAGCGAGACCTTTGCGCTCTGCGGGTCGACTACCCAGAGGGCGGGTTGGCCGCCGTCTGAAGTGATGGCAGACCAGGGCAGTCTGATCGTCGGCTCCGGCTTGTAACGAGCGATGGCAATCACCGGGCTTCCAAGGCCAGGGGTCGCTCCTTCTTCAACCGCGAACTTGATCCTTATGGTGCCTGTGCTCCTGTCGATCGTCGGAGAGACTTCTCGAAGCGTGCCAGCCATGGGCGTGCCACCGCTCAAGGGCACGATCTCGACCTTCGGCTCGAACTCCCGGCCCATGCCGAGAAGCAGGGATTCGTCGATGTTGAAGACGGCGTCGCGCGGCCCGTCCTGGGCCAGCGTGAAGACCACCTGGGCAGCCTGTGCGACTTGCCCTACTTCAGCGTTGCGCGCGGTGATGATGCCGTCGGCGTCGGCTTTCAGCTCTGTCTGTGCCAGCGTGTCGCGTGCCGTATCCAGTTGAGCTTGCGCGGAAGCAACCGTTGCATTCGCCCGCAACAGCGCTTCGCGCGCCTCGTCCAGGGCGGCCTGTGTGCTGACGCCCGTGGTGAAGAGGCTGTTCTGGCGGTCGAGCGCCTGCTGCGCCTGCGTCTGCTGTGCCTCTGCCGATTGCAAGGTGGCCTGAGCCACCTGGACGTCGGCCTGCTGTTCTTCTGCGTCGATGCGCGCAAGAACCTGCCCCGCTTCCACCCGATCGCCCACATCCGCCAGGCGCTCCGTGATCCGGCCGCTGACCCGGAACGACAGCTCGGATTGCACACGGGCCTGGATCTCACCGGTGCTGGAAACCGTTTCGGACCATGGCTCTGTCGCGACCGTTACCGTCTCGACAAGCCGAGGAGCCTTCTGGGTGGCCTCATCTGCGGGAGCACACGCGGCGAGGGCCGTGCAGCAGCAGGTCACAAGGAGCAGGGAATTGAGCCGGTGCATGATCGCCTCTTGAACTAAGGAGCCGAAGCGCTATCATTGAATGACTAGAAAGTCAATGAATTGAATTTTGACTATTCCGATGAGGGTGTTTGAATGACGAATGCGCGCAAACTCACCAGAGCCGAGCAGAAAGCGCTGCGGCCGATCCAGATCCTAGATGCAGCCTTTGACGAATTTGTTGCGAACGGTTTCAGCGCCGCACGTGTCGAGGACATCGCGGACCGGATCGGGGTCACGAAAGGGACCATCTATGTCTACTTCCCAACGAAGGAGGACTTGTTCGCCGCCATGATCCGGCACATCTCCGTGCCGCTCGAAGATCTCTTGAAAGAGTCTGGGGAGCTGAAGGGTTCACATGAACAGCGCCTGCGGTCCCTGCTCATGCTCGCGTATCACCGCGTTGCTCAGGACAGGCGGTGCCGCGAACTGCTCCGCTTCGTGATCGCCGAGGGGAGTCGGTTCCGAGACGTGATCGATGCGCATTTTGCAGAGGTCATAGAGCCGCTCATTCAGCGTACACAGCTCATTCTCGATGAGGGGATCGCGGCTGGCGAGTTTCGCAAGGCCCCGGCGGCGAACGCCGATATCGTCGTTTCGCCCATCCTGTCCCTGATGATGGACTCGCTGATCCACGACAGCAAGCGCCGCGTGGATCTGGAGGCTTACATGGAAGCCCATCTCGACTTGGTGTTCAACAGCCTGTCGCGATCGAAGCCTGAAGGTGGAACGGACCAGGCTTGATGATCAAGCCTGGCTGCGCACCAGCACGAAATCGTGCTTCACTTCCCAGAATTCTTCCGTGAAGCCGTAGTCCGCGGCGCGCTTTGCATCCTTGCGACGATCGAACTTGGCAAGCAGGCTTTCCTTGACGCCGAAGACCGCATCGGAATGGATGTAGGGATCATCGGGGTCGAAGATATGCGTCACGAGCGTTTCGTATCCCTCTGCCTTGATGATGTAGTGCAGATGTGCCGGACGGTAGGGGTGGCGACCGAGCTTGCCGAGCAGTTGGCCGACCGGGCCGTCATCGGGGATCGGGTAGAATTTCGGCTTCACCGCCCGGAACCAATAATGCCCGTCCGGTCCGGTGCGGAAGACGCCGCGCAGGTTGAAATCGGGCTGAATGCCCTTCTGCTGCACATCGTAAAAGCCCTCGTCATTGGCCTGCCAGACATCGATCACGGCATCGGTGATTGGCTTGCCCTCGGTGTCGAGGATGCGGCCTTCGATGACCATGTCCTCGCCCTTAGAATCCAGGCAGATATTGGCGCCCATCGGCAGCTCGGGAGCGTCGGCCACATGGAAGGGGCCGAGCACCGTGCTTTCCGAGGCGCCCGAGGGTTTGCGGTTGTTGACCGCATCGACGAGCATCGAGACGCCGAGCACGTCTGACAGCAGGATGAACTCCTGCCGCCATTCGTTGCACATCTGGCCTGTGCGGGTGAGGAATAGGATCGCCTCCATCCATTCATCCTGGGTCGGCTCCAGTTCCTTGACCGCCTCGTGCAGCTTGCGGGTGATCACCTCCATCACCTGCTTGAGACGTTCGTCCTTGGCATTGGCGTTGCGGCCGGTCACGACCTCAACGGAGGTCTCCTCGGTGAAATAGCCCTTCTCGTGCGCTTCCATGATCGCTCCTCACCGGTCCAGAATGGTTTTCAGGACGCGCCGCAGCTCGCTTTCGGGGTCCTTGACGGCGGCTTCCGCGCGCCAGGCGACGTGGTGGTCAGGGCGCACAAGAAGCGCGCCAGAATCGCGGATCTCGCGGGCGCGGGCCCAATCGCCGGAAAAGTCCTGCCAGGTCTGGCGGGGGCCGATCTTGTGAACCGTGATCGGCAGGCCAAACTCCTTCGACAGAGACTTCGCGGCCGCCACCCAGCCATCGCCGCCGATGCCGGTGAGAACAGTGAAGACGCCATGGCCGGTCAGATCAAGGCTGGAGACCTTTTCGCCTTCCGGCCCGAAAAGCCAGACATGCGGCAGGCGGGCGCCGGGCCAGGTGGTCGGCTGGTAGTGCAGTTCGGCATCCTTCTCGAAGGCCGGTTCCGGCTGCCCGTCGGTGACGATCGCGCCGGACTTGTAGCGCTGATTCATCTCAACGCCATGGGCGTCGAACTCGTAGACCTTGTGGGCAATCGCCTGGCGGATCGCCTCACGCTGTTTTTCCGCATCGTCCGTGTCGTTGCAGCGGGCGTCCATATTCTCCTGCATCTTCACCGGATCGACGGAGTCGAGCAGGCCGAGCGCCTTGAAAATCGGGCCGAATTCCTCGATCGACTTGTTGGCGCGGGTGACGATCTGCTTGGCGACCGGTGCGCGTTCGGCCTGGTAGCTTTCGAGCAGGCCCATGCCGGCCTGGCCTCTGATAACGGCGGCGAGCTTCCAGGCAAGATTAAATGCATCCTGGATCGAGGTGTTGGATCCCAGGCCGTTGGATGGCGGATGGCGGTGGGTGGCGTCGCCCATGCAGAAGACGCGGCCGTTCGACATCGTGGTCGCGTACATGTTGTTGACGGTCCAGGTCGAGACCGACTTGATCTTCGGCTGCAGGTCCTGGACGCCGACGAGATCGCGCACGACCTTGGTCGCGAAGGCATCATCGACGGCGGGTGCCGGCTGGTTGATGTCGTAGCCCCAGACGATCAGCCACTCGTTCCACGGCCGGACCATGCGCACCAGTCCCATGCCGATGCCGCCGACATCCGCACCCGGCTGCAGCACCCAGTAGAGCACCGAGGGGCGGTGGGCGACGTAGCGCGAGAGGTCGCATTCGAAGAGGATGTTCATCGAACCGGCGACGCCCATCTTGCCTTCGAAGGAGAGGCCGGCATGTTCGGCCACCTTGGAGTTGCCGCCGTCGGCGCCGACCAGGAATTTCGACCGCACGGTGAATTGCTTGCCGGTCAGGCGGTCAAGGCAAGTGGTGGTGACGCCGTCGGCATCCTGCACATGGCTCACATATTCCGTCGACATGCGCGCCTGCGCGCCACGCGAACAGGCCGTCTTGAAGAGCAGGGGCTCCATATAGGTCTGTGGCAGGTCGTTCATCCGGCCGGGCGAGGACAGGAGGTGTTCGGCGCGCGAGAGCGGATGGTTGCCCCAGCTCTGCATGCGGCCGATTTCTTCGCCGGCGACCGCCGTGCAGAAGACGTTCTGGCCCATCAGGTCCTGTTCGGTCGCGAACATATAGGCCTCGTCCTCGACGTCGCGGCCGAGATCGCGCAGCACCTCCATCGTGCGCTGGTTGGTGATGTGGGCGCGCGGCGTGTTGGCGAGCCAGCGATAGCGGTTGATGACCATGGGCTCGAGGCCGTAGCTCGCAAGCAATGCGGCGGTTGCCGAGCCGGCCGGCCCGGTGCCGATGATCAGGACGTCGGTTGTGATGTCAGCCATGTGGCCCTCCCTTTGTCGTTTGTTCGAGCGGTCCGCCCCTCAAGGTGCGGCGGACCGGAAAGAGTTCGATGCCGGTGCGGTCGGTGATCAGGCCCCAGATCCCGCGCGGCGCAAACAGCATGGTGATAATGGCAATCGCCCCGAGCAGCAGCAGGTACCAGGACCCATAGCTCGACAGCGCATTCTGCATCAGGAAGAAGATGATGACGCCGACGATCGGCCCTTCGATGGTGCCGATGCCGCCGATGATGACGATGAACAGCACATAGGCCGTCCAGTCGGTCAGCGAGAAGGCGGCATCGGGTGAGATACGGGCCTTCTGCAGATAGATGATCGCGCCGACGATGCCGGTGATGAAGGCGGTCGAGAGGTAGATCACGAGCTTCAGTCGGAGGGCATCGACTCCGAGAGCACGGGCGGCCGTCTCGTTGTCGCGGACGGCAGCAAGGCCCAAGCCCTGCTTGGAGCGTAGCAGGCGATAGACAAAGCCGATGGTCAGGACGAGAACCACCAATGCTAGCCAGAAGGCGACGGCGTCGGCTGCGGCTGCGGCCCGCATGCCGAACCAGTCTTCAAGCAGGGCGACGCCGAACATGTCGCGCGTTGCCTCGCGCGGGAGCGACGTACCAGTGCCGCCGCCAAGCGCCTTCCACTGGGCAAAGAGCAGCCGGCCCACTTCGGCGATGACCCAGGTGCCGATGGCAAAATACGGACCGTAGAGGCGGAAGGCAAAGAACGCCGTCGGTATCGAGACCAGCACTGCGAAGAGGCCGGCCAGCGGTATGGCCAGGATCGGGTCGAGGCCGAGAAGGATGACGAAGCCGAAGAGGGCATAGGCACCGCAGCCGACGAAGAGCTGCTGGCCGACGGAAATCAGCCCGGCGTAGCCGGCAAGCAGGTTCCAGCTTTGGGCGAGCGCCAGCATGGTCAGGATAAAGAAGAGGTCCTGCACCACGCCGCGCGAGACGACGAAGGGGGCGGCTGCCAGGAGCAGCACGAAGAGGATGGCTGCGATTGAAAACAGCGTGGAGAGGCGGGTGCGGGTTTCGACCCGCCAGGAAGGCGTCGGGCGCATGACGTTCGACAGGATGTCTCGGTTCGGGGTCATCGTCACCTCAATCGACAGCGCGCGGGAAGAGACCCCGCGGGCGGAACAGCAGGACCAGCAGGAAGGCGATATGGCCCGAGAGGATCTGCCATTCCGGGTTGATAGCGGCTCCGAACGTTTGTGCGACACCCAGAATGATGCCCCCGGCAAGCGTGCCCCAGAGTGAGCCGAGGCCTCCGATGATAACGGCTTCGAAGGCGTAGATCAGGCGTGCCGGACCGGCGGTCGGATCGAAATTGGCGCGGGTGCCGAGATAAAGCGCGGCGATCGTGACGATCACCATGGCAAGGCCTGTTGCGATGGCAAAGATCTGGTTCGGGCGGATGCCCATCAGGCCGGCCGTCACCACGTCGTCGGAAGTTGCGCGGAAGGCACGGCCCAGCGCCGTCTTGTAGATCAGCTGGTTGAGACCGACGATGACCAGGATCGCTGAGGTGAAGGTCAGCAGCGGCATGACGCCGGCATTGATGCCACCGAGCGAGAGCGATGCCTGCTCCAGGGCGCCAGCCGGGATGCGCTGGCTGTCCGCGGTAAAGGCTTCGAGTAAGCCGTTCTGGATGACGATCGACAGGCCGAAGGTGACGAGCAGCGGCGGCAGGATGTCCTTGCCGAGTGTGCGGTTCAGCAGGTGATATTGCAGCAGGTAGCCGATCGCGAACATCAGCGGACCGGCGATCAGGGCCGCCAGGAATGGATTGAGCCCGAGCGTCGACACGAGCAGCAGGATGAGGAAGGCGGCAAAGACGATGAGGTCGCCATGGGCGAGATTGACCAGCCGCATGATGCCGAAAACGAGCGACAGGCCGGCGGCGAAGAGGGCGTAGAGCCCGCCGAGCAGGATGCCCTGGAGAATGGTATCAAGCCAGTTCATGGGGCTCCGCTCCGAAATAGGCCGCGTGGATGTCGGCGCGGTCGAGCTCTGCCGGGCGCCCTTCGAGCGTGACCCGACCTTCCATCATGCAATAGACGCGGTCTGCAACCTGCAGCGCTTGGGCGATATCCTGCTCGACGATGACGATGGCGGCACCCGTCTCCCGGATGCGTGGGAAGGCAGCGTAGATGTCCTTGATGACGACGGGGGCAAGGCCGAGGCTCAACTCGTCGCAGAGCAGCACTTCGGGATTCGACATCAGCGCCCGGCCGATGGCAACCATCTGCTGCTGCCCACCGGACAGGGCCGTCGAGGGATTGCGACGGCGCTCCCTCAGGATCGGGAAAAGCTCATAGACCGTTTCGAGCGACCAGGGACCGCTTACCTTTCGGCCGTGGCGACCGACGAGCAGGTTTTCCTCGACCGTCAGCGAGGGGAAAAGCCGGCGGCCTTCCGGCACCAGCGCAATGCCGCGGGCCATGACGTCGGGGGCGGCGAGCGCGCCGATCGGTTCGTTCTTGTGGCGGATCGCATCCGGTTGGTTGCGCAACACGCCCGCAATGGATCGCATTAGTGTCGACTTGCCCGCGCCATTGGCGCCGATCACGGCAATCGTCTCGCCGGGGTTGAGGACGAGATCGACGCCGAACAGGGCCTGAAAGTCGCCGTAGAAGGCGGTGAGGTTCTTTGTTTCGATGAGGCTCACAGTCAGACCTCCATGCCCAGATAGATTTCGCGCACCTCGCGCGAATTCATGATGGTCTGCGGATCGCCATGGCCGATGACCCGTCCGAAGTTCAGGACGAGGATATTCTCGGCGACGGCGTTCAAGGCATGCAACACGTGCTCGATCCAGATGATCGCCATGCCGCGCTGGTGGACGCGCTTGATCGTGGCAACGAGTTGCCGGCACTCGCCTTCGGTCAGCCCGCCGGCGATCTCGTCAAGCAACAAAAGCTTGGGCCGGGTGGCAAGAGCCCGGGCGAGTTCCAGCCGCTTGCGCTCGAGCAGCGTCAGGCTGCCGGCGGGGCGGTTGGCCTTGGCGATCAGGCCGGTCTCGACGAGAATTTCGGCGCAGAAATCGGACACCTCGGCTTCGCTGCTTTCACTGCCGAAGGCGCCGGCAACAAGCAGGTTTTCATAGACCGTCAGCCGCTCGAAAGGCTGCGGGATCTGGAAGGTGCGGCCCATGCCGGCAAAGCAGCGCTGCATCGGCGGGACATTCGTCACGTCACGACCATCGAAATGAACCGTGCCTTTGGCGACCGAGAGGTTGCCGGTGATCAGGTTGAACAGTGTCGATTTGCCGGCGCCGTTCGGTCCGATGACGCCAAGCGCCTCGCCGGGTTCGACGGAAAAGGAGATGTCCTCGGCGACCACGAGGGCCCCGAAGGATTTCGACACTCCATTCAGTTCCAGGATCGGCATGGACACTCCTCCGTCAGGCTCGCGTCGCCCCGACGATCGGGACGCCGCTGCCATGGGTTCACAGGGTTCAGCTGAGCGCTTCCATCTTGCCGCCAAGCGGGATGTTCGGTGCCTGGCCGTTCTCGACGACGACGAGGTCGTAACCGCCGCCGGATTTCAGGCGCCACTGGCCGCCGACGAGCGGGGTCTTGGCGACGTTCTTCTGGGCGAAGGGCGGCAGGTTGGCGTTGTTCCAGGCGATCGGGCCGACCAGCGTGTCCAGCTTGGTTTCGCCGATGGCCTTGGCTACCGCATCGCCGTCCGTCACGTCTTCCGCCCGTTTCATCACGTCGACGGCGAGTTCGAACAGCGCATGGGCAAAGCCGATCGGCTGTGTCCAGGGGCGACCGGTCGCTGTGGTGAAGGCCGTTGCCACATCGGCAGCTGTCTCGCCTGTCAGCGAGGACTTGAAGGGATGAGACGGCGTCCACCAGACTTCGGTCGAGAGATTGTGGCCGGCGTCACCCAGGGCTTCCACGGTCTGCGGGAAAAGCAGCGCCTTGCCGATCGAGGCGATCTTGGGTTTGAGGCCCTGCTGCTTGGCCTGGTTCCAGAAGGTCGTGAGGTCAGGCGGGATCATCACACCGGTCAGGATTTCGGTTTCGGCCTGCTTGAAGGCGTTGATCTGGGCGGAGAAATCATCCGTCAGGTTCTGATAGCGGCCGGTGTCAGTCAGGCCGTAACCGAGCTTTTCGAGCACCGGCGGGAATCCGACGACCTTGTCGCCCCAGGCATTGCCGTCGCCGTCGTTCGGGAAGAGACCCCCGACCTTCTTGTTGGTCTCGACTTGGCCCCACATGCCGGTGAAGACGGCAATGATGTCCTCGAGACCCCAGAAGAAGTGGTAGGCGTAGTTGAACGGCTTCCAGCTGGCCGGGTCGCCGGGATTACCCTGCTGGCCGATGAACCAGGGCTGCCAGGGAGCGACCGTGGACAGGCAGGGGATCTGCTCGGCTTCGCAGGTTGTGGAGACCGGATTGGTGGTTTCCGGTGTCGAGGAGACGAGCATCAGGTTGATTTCGTCGTCGACGATCAGTTCCTTGGCGACTTCGGCGGCACGGTTCGGGTTGGACTGGCTGTCCTTGACCACGACCTCGTAGTTCAGGCCCATCTTCTTCGTCGTGGCGAGGAAGCTGTCGATGACGAATTTGTCGGCTTCGCCGAAGGCCGCAAGCGGTCCTGTTTGCGGGCTGACATAGCCGAGCTTGACTGCCGCTGACTGCGCAATCGCAGGGGCCGCAAGGCCCGAGGTTGCCAGCACGGCACCGCCGGCTGCCGTCGTCTGCAGGAATTTCCGTCGCGTAATCATGTTTCCTCCCATCATCGTCTCTCCTCCCAAAGAGCGCGCAGCGCGCGTGATGTCGTCTCGGTCAGTCGGGCCTGACGCCCTCCCAGGCCTGTCGCAGAAGTATGCGGATCGACGTCCGATCAATCGGACGCGGGTTCCAATAGGGGTTCTCGACCGCGATATCGGCCGCGCGATCGAGATCGGCTTCAGTGAGCCCGAATTCCTTGAGTGACAGCGGCGCGCCGATCGACTTGGCAAAGTCCCAGAGACCGCCGCCGATCGAGCCGCCGAACAGTTCGGCGGCGCCTGAGAGTTCCGCTTGCGCGGCCTCGGCATTGAAGGCGGCCGTGTGCGGCAGCATGACTGCATGGGTTTCGGCATGCGGCGTATCGAAGGAGCCGCCCAGCGTGTGGCAGATCTTGTGGTGCAGTGCCATGCCGACTGTGCCGAGCACGGTGCCGCAAAGCCAGGCGCCATAAAGCGCCTCTGCCCGCGCATCGGGGTCATGAGGACTCTTCACCAAAATCGGAAGGCTGTCCCGGAATGCGCGCAAACCGTCGAGCGCCATCAGTGTCGAGACCGGGTTGCGATCCTGGGCATAGAGACCCTCGACCGCATGGGCCATAGCGTTGAGGCCGCTCGTGACGCTCATGCCGACGGGCAGGCCAAGGGTCAGATCCGGATCGTAGATGACGACTTCCGGCAGGATGCTCGCGTTTCGAACTGTGGTCTTTCGGCCGCCTTCGGTCTGGCCGAGGATCGGCGTGACTTCGGAGCCGGCATAGGTCGTGGGGATGACGACCTGTGGTATATCGGTGCGATAGGCAATGGCCTTGCCGAGCCCAGTGGTGGAGCCGCCGCCGAGTGAGACGACGCAGTCGGCGTCCGTTTCCCTGACGACCTTCAGCGCGGTCTCCGTCACATCGACAGGGGTATGCATGACGGCACCGGAGAAGACGCCGACGGAGAGGGCACCCAGGCGCTCCGACAGAACTTCGGCATCCGCCTTCTGGTGAGGCGTCGACAGGACCAGCGCACGGCGGCAGCCCAGCGCCTCAACGGCGCTACCGAGCTCAGCGCTGCGGCCGGAACCAAAGAGAATGCGGGCCGGGTTGCCGGCATACATGAAGCTCTTCATTTGTTCCTCCCGGGACGGGCGCGGACCATGACGAACCGGATGTTGACGCGAACAGCCGGCTTGCCGTCGATCACCGTCTGCTCGAAGGAATGCACCAGTTCCGGCCGGACGCCGAACAGCGCATCTTCGCCGAGCCTTGGATCATCCGCGTCGTAGATGTGGGTGGTGATCGTCTCGAAACCCGGGGCGCGGACGACGAAGTGCAGATGGGCAGGGCGGTGAAGCGGATAGCCCGCCTGGGCGAACAGCCTCCCGACTGGCCCGTCACCCGGTACGCCGTAGCCGGCGGGCCGGACCGTGCGATAGTGGAATTTCCCATCCTGATCCGGACGGAAAAGACCCCGCAGATTGAATTCCGGCTGGAGATCCGGCTGCTGGTTCTCGTAGTAACCTTCGGCATTCGCCTGCCAGGTGATGATCTCGGCGGTGGTGACCGGCAGGCCGTCCAGATCTTCGACGCGGCCCTCGACCAGCAGCGGTAAACCTGCGCCATCCAGCGAGATAGAGCTCCCCAAGGCCCGTTCCGGGGTGTCGGTCCGGAAGAAGGGGCCGCGGACCGTGTTGGGGGTAGCGCCCGAGGGACGGCGGGAATTGATCTCTTCGACAAGCGCCGATGCACCAACAAGATCCGAAAACAGCACCCATTCCTGGCGGCGTTCGTCCGAGGCGTGGCCGACCTCGGTCAGGAAGTCGAGAACCTTGCGCCACTGCTCCTGGCTGGGGCGGAACTCCTTGATGAGTTCATGGACATGACAGACCACGGCGGAGAGCAGGCGAGCGGTTGCATCATCGGGCGTGCCAAAGCGGCTCGTGAACGCCTCTGATGACGTCGCTTCGTCGAAGGTGATGAGGTCTGCGGCCCGCGACATGCATCTCCTCCCAAATCCGCATTGCTGGTCGAGAGGAAGCTAGCAGGGCTTGGATGGATGATTGATGATTTGTTTGGGAGACAATATAACAATCCGTTATGAAGTTCGACGAGCGACACCTGATCCAGCTGGCTGCCGTGGTGAAGACGGGCGGCGTCACCGAAGGCGCAGCCCTATTGGGGCTCGCGCAGCCGGCTGTGTCGCGCACTCTGTCGATGCTAGAAAAGAGGATCGGCGAACCGCTCTTCATCCGGGGACGGCGCCCCTTGCAGCCGACCCCGCTTGGGATTGCGCTTGCCGAACATGGCCTTGCGATGCTGGCCGCCTCCCGCAAGGCCTCCGACCTCATGGAGAGCTTTCGCGTCGGCAAAAGCGGCGTCGTCCGGGTGGGCGGCAGTCCCTTCTTCATGGATTCCCTGATTGCCGGCATGTGTGCGGAGTTTCAGGCGACACATCCGGATGTGCGGATCGACCAGTCCTATGGCTATTTCCCGGATCTTCGCGCGGCGCTGAAGGCCGATCAGATCGATCTGGCCATCTGCCCCATCGATATTCTCGACGAAGGCTCGGGACTTGCCTTCCAGCAAATCCTTCCGGGTCGTAACGTCATTGCCTGTCGCGTGACCCATCCGCTTCTGTTGAAGCGCCGTGTGCAGCCGTCCCATCTTCTCGACTATTCCTGGGTGGCGCCGCCGCCGGGCAGTCCGCTTTTGGCCGACCTCAGAGCGCTGCTCCTCTCCTTCGGGGCGACGGAAATCCGCATCCGCTATTCCGGCGGGTCGCTGGCGAGTGTCGTCAATTATCTGAAGGGTGCAGATGCACTGACCGTCATGCCGCACAGCGTGGTCTTTGCCCAGCGCAAGGAAAAGACGATCACGGCCCTGCCGATCAACATTCCGCATCCGGAGAGGGCGCTTGCCATCCTCCGGCGTGTCGATGCGCCGCGGTCTCCGGCGGTCGAGCAGTTTTCATCCTTCGTGCGGTCGAGCTTTGAAAACCTGCGCCACCTGATCAAGCGCCATGAAGAGGCAGTCGTCTGGGGAAGCTGACGGGCCCGGCTGAGAAGCGGGCCCGCCTCTGTCGTGTCTTCAGGCCAAGGCTTCCATCTTGCCGGCGGTTGGAATGTTCGGTGCCGTCTTGTTATCGACAATGACGAGATCGAAGGTGCCATCGTCCTTGCGCCGCCACTGACCGCCGACGAGCGGGGTCTTGGTGACGTTCTTCGCCGCAAAGGGCGGCACGCCCTGGCCGTTCCATTCGACGCGGCCGACGATGGTGTCGACCTTGGAGGCGGCGATGGCCGCAGCGACCGCCTCGGGATCCGTCACGTCGTCGACGCGCCCCATGACATCGGTTGCCATCTCGAAGAGCGAGTGGATGAAGCCGATGGGTTGTGTCCAGGGGCGACCGGTCTTGGCGGTGAAGTCGGCGGCGAGCTCGCCGGCACTCTGGCCCGTCAGCGACGACTTGAACGGATGCTGCGCCGACCACCAGACTTCCGAGGAGAGGTTGTGGCCGGCTGGGCCTAGGGTCTCGACCGATTGCGGGAAGAGGATCGCCTTGGCGACGGTGACGGCCTTCGGATTGAAGCCCTGCTGCTTGGCCTGGTTCCAGAAGGTGGTGAAGTCAGGCGGGATGACGACGCCGGTGATGATGTCGCACTGGCCGTCCTTGAAGGCATTGACCTGTGCGGTGAAGTCGTCGGTCAGGTTCTGGTAGCGGCCCGGATCGAGGAGCTCGAAGCCGGCCTGTGCAAGGCCCGGCTTCAGGCCGACATTCGGATCGCCCCAGGCATTGCCATCGGCATCATTGGGGAAGAGCCCGCCGACCTTCTTGTTGGTATCGAGTTGGGCCCACATGTTGGTGAAGACGGCGATGACGTCTTCCAGGCCCCAGAAGTAATGGTAAGCGAAGTCGAACGGCTTCCAGCTTGCGGGATCGCCGGGATTGCCCTGCTGGCCGATGAACCAGGGCTGCCAGGGGGCCTTGGTGGAAATGCAGGGAATGCCTTCGGCCTCACAGGTCGTGGCGACCGGATTGGTGTTTTCCGGGGTCGAGGCGACCAGCATCAGGTTGATCTCGTCCGATAGGATGAGTTCCTTCGCCACGTCAGCTGCCCGGTTCGGGTTGGACTGGCTGTCCTTGACGATGATCTCGAAGTTCTTGCCTGCCTCGGTCGCGAGGAATGAGGCGATGTTGTAGGCGTCGCTCTCGCCGAAACTTGCCAGCGGTCCCGTCTGCGGGCTCACATAGCCGAGCTTGATCTTGGCACCTTGAGCGATTGCCGGCGCGGCGAGGCCGCCAAGCCCATAGGCGAGACCGGTCGCGGCGCCCGCCTTCAGCAGTTTTCTGCGCGTAATCATGCTGTCCTCCTCCCTTGTTGTCCTGACCTAGGCCGCGACGCGGCGAAATGGTCGGCTGCCCTCCGCAAGATCCCGAAGCATGGCTTCGAGCGCTTTGACCTCCATGTCGGAGGCCTGATGTGTCCGGCCCGGAAACAATTCGCAGCGAAGCCTCGCGCGCGCCCTCCCAAGCGCTTCTGAGGCTTCCGCGAAAGCCGAGACCGGGATCCACGGATCCTGATCGGATCCGGTGAGGTAGACGGGCATCCCGTCGAGATCGCGCGACGGGCGCTCATCGCGCGCCTGTCCGACACGGCAGCCCGTGAGATTGACCATGGCCCCATTCCAGGGGCCGAAGGCCATGGCATATTCAAGCGACAGGCAGGCGCCCTGGCTGAAGCCGCCGATGAGGAGGGGCTTTTCCGCGCCGCCCGCCTGTCGCAGGGCCCCCGCCAGCCCGTGGAGATAGTCGAGTGATGCCGTCAATTCGTTGCGTGTCGGGTCCGTCAGTGCGTCCGTCGCGCGCGCTGCATACCAGGAGTTGCCCGTTGCTCGTGGAAGGCAATAGGCGACGCCCGGAACGGCCAGCCGGCCGACGACCTGCTCGATCATGTCCTCGGGCGACTGGGTTCGCCCGTGGATGAAGACGCAAAGAACATCGGCTTCCGCCGGTGCGACACCTGCGGTGAGCGGTTCGCCATGAATGGCCATGATCGCCCCCGGATCAGAAGTTCGCGGGTTCGAGGCCGGCGATCAGCTCTTCGCGGCGATCCTCGAACCATGGCGGGAAGACGAGCGTCGAACCGATCGCGTCGGCCGGCTCATCCTTCGCCCAGCCGCCTTCGACCGACCAGGCGATCTCGAACAGCGCGCCACCCGGCGAGCGGACATAGCAGGACTTGAAGTAATTGCGGTCCTTCTGGTCGGAGACATCGGTAAAGCCGAGGCCCTCGATATGGGCCTTCAGCTTCAGCTGGTTCTCTTCGTTGACCGTGTTGAGGGCGAGGTGGTGGATCGTGCCACCCGAGAGCGTCCAGGTGCCCTGCGGGCCGTTTGGCTGGTGCAGGACTTCCACCATGCTCGACGGGCCACCATTGTTCGGAACCGAGAACATCAGGCCCTCGTCGCTGTCGGCTTCCTTCTTCATGCCCATGGCGATCGTCAGGAAGTCGTCCATCGAGGTGCGATCGAAGACGGCGACGGCGGCGCCATAGATGCCGCGGATGCCGTGAGCGGGGCCAACGCCATTCACCTCGCTGGTGATCGGCGGGCGCGTGTCCGCCGGGCTCTCGACCAGTTCGTGATCGATGCCGCAAGGGTGGGCGAGCGCCACGCGGGTAATGCCAAAGCGGCTGGTCTTGGTCGCGGGGATGCCGCGTGCGTTCAGGCGGTCGACCCAAAAGTCGGCCGATCCGACCGGGATCGAAAGCTGGATGATCTTCGACTGGTTGGTGCCGCGCTTGCCGTAAATGCCGGGCTTCTTGAAGGGAAAGGTGGTGACGATCGTCGACGGGTCGCCGCTCTTTGCACCGTAGTACAGGTGGTAGACCGGAATGGTGCCGTCGAAGAGAACTGTGCGCTTGATGGAATGCAGGCCAAGTGTCTTTGTATAAAAGTCATAGTCCTCCTGAGCACCATCGGTGCTCAGCGTGAGGTGATGGTAACCCGAGATGAACGACATGCTTCTTCTCCTCCAGATTTTCAAATGCAGGGGATGTGCCGCTTCCTGACGAACAGGTCCTCCAGCGGTTTGAATTGCCGCTCCCGTTCTTTTCGCGTCAGACCGGATCCTTCCCAATGATCAGACTATATAGACGCTCGGGCCTTCTGTTGATAAAATTGCTTATGTCCCATATAGCAGATCGCTATGAAGATAGATGAGCGCCATCTGGTTCAGCTTGCCGCCGTCGCCGAGACCGGAGGCGTGACGGAAGGTGCCGCCATGCTCGGCATGACCCAGCCGGCAGTATCGCGAACCCTCTCGATGCTGGAGCGACGGGTGGGGGAGCCGCTGTTCATTCCGGGCAAGCGGCCCCTGCAGTTGACGCCACTGGGACAGCAACTTGCCATCCAGGGCCGCTCGATCCTCGGCGCCTCACGCAAGGCGGTGGAGATCGTCAGAAGTTTTCAGTCGGGGACTGCCGGGCGGATCAAGGTCGGTGGCGTTCCCTTCTTCATGGATGCCGTGATCTCGCAGATGATCGCCTCCTTCCAGCTTCGTGAGCGCGACATCATGGTCGAGCAATCCTACGGCAATCTGCCGGATCTGCTCACCGAGCTCGATTCCAGCCAGATCGATCTCGCGATCACGCCGATCGGCAGCACGGATCTCAAGACCGACTTCGAGTTTCAGCCAATCCTGCCGGGTCGCAACGTTCTGACCTGTGCTGTCGGTCATCCGCTCTTGCGCAAGCGACGCCTGAGCATAGAGGATATTCTCGCCTACCCCTGGGTCGCGCCGCTGCCGGGCTCGCCGCTGGTGCTCGATCTGCACAACATCCTGATCACGCTCGGGATCAGCGAATTGTCCGTCCGCTATTCCGGCGGATCGCTGCTTTCCGTGGTCAACTATATCGCGTCGACCGATGCGCTGGCGATCCTGCCGCATTCGGTGGTCTTTTCCTTCAAGGGTGAGAACAAGATCTCGATCGTGCCGGTCGATATCCCGCAGCCCGAACGTACGCTGGGCATCATCACCAAGCGGAAGACCTTTCCCAATCCGGCCCGTCGGAAGTTTCAGGACCACATCGTCCGTGAATTCACCGATCTGAAGAAGGTCATCGAGCGACACGAGAAGTCGATCGTCTGGGGGCAGGGGCCGTTTCTGCCGGAGCGGGACCGCTGAAGGTCCGGCAGGCGCTTAACCCGAGTTTCCTCCCGTCTTCCGCACCAAAAAGGCCCCACACACCGGAGTGTGCAGGGCAGGCCAGGGAGGCCTTGGGGGAGTTTTATCTCCGATCAGATGTCGGCGAGCAGATCGTTGATGCGGCTTTCGGCCGATGTCAGCGCTTCGTCGACCGGTTTGTCACCATTGACGGCCGCGCCGACTTCCTCACCGATGATGTCCTGGATGGCGAACTGACGCTGGACTTCAGCCGGCAGCGAGCGACCGGTCTGGGCGATCTCTGCGATGTTGTCGCGATGCGGCAGGGACTTGAACTCGGCCATGTCGAAGACAGCCTTGGCCGCCGGCAGGTGACCCGTGCGGGCCCACTGGAAGTCGTTCTCGGCCAGGAACTTGAAGAGCTTGCCAATGGCTTCCACCTGTTCCGGCGTGCGGTCCTTCTTCGGCATGACCCAGCTGTGGCCATCCGCATAGGTGCTGTCCTGCGCCGGGAAGAGTTGCGGGACCGGATAGACCGTGTAGCCGTTCGACAGGGCCGTGCCTTCCTTTTCGGACTGGGCGACATAATCGCCGATCAACCAGGTGCCGTTGACGGCAATGCCGCCCTCGCCATTGGCGAAGCCCGAAACGGCTGCGGCGTAGTCGAGACCGGTCGTCGAGATGCCTTCGTCCTTCGTTGCCTTCATCAGCTCGACCGCCGCCTTGGCTTCCGGCGTGTTCAGCTTGATCGATGTCGGATCGGCGAAGAAATCGGCATTCTGCTGCTGCAGCAGCGTATAGAGGATGCGCGTGTAGGACGCCGTCTCATTGGCCATGATCTGGATGAGGTAGGGCTTGCCGGTCTTTTCGGTGAACTGCTTGCCCTGCGCGATCAGCTCCTCGCCGGAGGTCGGCAGGATCGGCGTGCCATCCGCATTGACCAGACCGGCTTCCTTCATCAGGTTCAGGTTGACGTGGAAGAGCATGGTCCAGTTGTCGAAGGGCAGGCCGAAGAGCTGTCCTTCCTTGGTCACGCCGTTGCGGCCCGCATCGGTGAAGCTGTCGGGTGCGATGCCCTGGGCGGCGAGCACTTCGTCGATCGGCTCGATCAGGCCACGGCTCTGGTAGTCGGAGATCGCAGAATAGTGCATGGAGACGACGTCGGGTGCAGCGCCCGAGGCGAGCTGCGCGTTCAGCTGGTCATAACCCGGCCATTCGACCGTGGTCACGTTGACGTCGATATCCGGATTGTCGGCTTCGAACTTGTTGACGAGCGCGGTGATGATGCCGCATTCGCCCACCGCGGCCGAGACATCCGTGACATTGCCATATTCCGCTTCGCAAGCGCCGAAGAAGCGCTGCAACTCGATCTTCGTCTGCTCTTGTGCCGATGCGCCCTGGCTCAGCGCGATCATGGCGACAGTCGTCAGTAGAATGCGTTTCATGATGTCTCACTCCCTTATGGCGGGCTGATTGCCCCGTTGAACAAAGCCGGCCGGCTCCTCTCCGGCCGGGTAGGCTTCACTTCACCGCGCCACCGGAAACGGCGGTCACGATGTGTTTCTGGAAGATCACGTAGACGATGAGCGCCGGTACGCTGGCAAACACAGCCTGCGCGGCGAGGAAGCCGAGGCCCTCGCTCTGGGCAAAGTTCGACTGCGACGAGGCAAGGCCGACCGTCAGCGTGTACATTTCCTTCCGGGTCGCCGAGATCAGCGGCCACCAGTAGTCGTTCCAGCCATGCAGGAAGGTGAAGATGCCGAGGGTCGCCTGGGCAGGCAGCGTCTGCGGCAGCATGACCTTCCAGAAGATCCGCCATTGTGAGGCGTTATCGAGCAGAGCTGCTTCGTCGATCTCCTTGGGGATCGCCCGGAAGAACTGCGTCATCAGAAAGACCCCGAAGGCGCCCGACAGACCCGGCAGCATCAGGCCGAGATAGGTGTTGTGCAGACCGAACCAGTTGAACATCTGGTGGCGGGCGATGATCACCGCCTGCTCGGGTACTGCGAGGCCGAACAGCACGATGATGAACAGCGTGCGGCGGAACGGAAACTCGAGGCGCGCAAAGCCATAGCCGGCGAGGGAAGACAGGATCAGCACCAGCAACGTCTGGCCGGTCGCGACGACGAGGCTGTTGAAGAACCAGCCGAAGACCTGGGATGAGTGCCAGATGTTCAGGTAGTTGGCGATCGTATAGGGCGCGCGGAAAACCGAATCCGTGCCGATCATCAGATCCTGGTTGCTCTTGATCGAGAGGCCGACCAGCCAGGCCACCGGCGCCATCATGACGACGGACAAGAGGGCGGCGCCCCAAAGCAGCGAACGGTTGGCGGTCAGGACTTCCGGCTTGTAGGTGTCGTTCGACCGGTTCATGCGCCGTCCTCCGTCTTGCGCGAGGACACGACATATTGCGCCATGGCCGCCACGAGGATGATGAGGAAGAGATACTGCGAGGCGGCTGCCGCACGGCCGACGTCCCAGCGGACGAAGCCGACTTCGTAGATGTACATCACGAGCGGACGCGAGGAGCCGTTCGGGCCGCCATTGGTCATCAGCTGCGCCTGGCCGAAGAGCTGGAACTGGAAGACGATCTGGATGATCGTCACCAGCATGATGGTGCGGGCAATCGAGGGCAGGGTGATGCGGGTGAGCACGCGCCAGCGGCTGGCATTGTCGAGCGCTGCTGCTTCGTAGAGGTCCTGCGGTACCTGCTGGAGCGCGGCAAGGAAGAGCATCATCGGCAGGCCGATGCACCACCAGACGGTCGCGACGCCAACGGCAAAGAGTGACCAGCCTTTGGTCGAGATGAAGTTGATCTGGTCGATGCCTGCCTGCGCGAAGAGCACGGACAGGAGGCCGTCGCTGGGAATGAAGACGAAGCGCCAGATCAAGGTGACAATGGTGACCGACAGCACGGAGGACGAAAAGAACAGGCCGCGGAAGAAACTCGTGGTGCGGGTCGTGCGATTGAGCGCGAGTGCCAGAAAAAGACCGAGGGCAACGAGCGTCGGCACACTCACCAGCACGAAAATGATGGTGTTGCGCAGGGCCTGCAAGAAGACCGCATCGCCTGCGACCCGGAAGTAATTCGCCAGCCCGACGAAACGGCCGGGGCCGAAGAGGTCGACCTTGTGCAGGCTGAGCCACATGCCCCAGAAGAGCGGAAACACGAGCAGGGCGATAAAGACCAGCAGATAGGGCAGGACGAATAGCCCGTGGCTCCACTGGCTGCGACGATAACTTTCCGCCATGTCAGTCCCCCTCCCTGCCGAAGGCGCGACCGTCTGCGCCGAAAAGGTGGAAGGCATGCGGATCGGCCGAGATCATCAGGCGGTCTCCCGCCTTGATCAGCGAGCGGCCATCCGCTTCGACGACGAGCTTGCTGCCGTCATCGAGAACGCCGTAGACGAGGGAGCGATCGCCCAGGCGTTCGACCACCTCGGCCGTCAAAGGCACACCTGAGGTGCCGTCCGTCAGCACTGTTATGTCCTCGGCACGGATGCCCAGCGTTGCGCCCTCGGGATTGAGGCCCGCCGGAACCTTGAACCCGGTCTCGACGGCGCCGAGACCCGCGGTACTGACGGAAAGCCCGTTATTCGTGCCGCTCCATTCGGATACGGGCAGGAAGTTCATTGGCGGAGAGCCGATGAAGCCCGCGACAAACTTGGTGGCCGGCCGCTGGTAGACATCCATCGGCGTGCCGATCTGCTCGATCTTGCGCGCATTCATGATCACGATCCGATCGGCGAGGGTCATCGCCTCGATCTGATCGTGGGTCACGAAGATCATCGTCGAGCCCAGGCGATGGTGCAGCTGGGCGAGTTCGAGACGCGTGCGGCCACGAAGTGCGGCATCAAGGTTGGAGAGCGGCTCGTCGAAGAGGAAAGCCTTGGGCTCCTTGACGATGGCGCGACCGATGGCGACGCGCTGGCGCTGGCCGCCCGACAGCTTTTGCGGCTTGCGGTCGAGCAAGTGCCCGATCTCGAGCGTTTCGGCGGCGGCGAGGACACGCTTCTCGATCTCGTCCCTGGGCATGCCGATGTTTTCGAGGCCAAACGACATGTTTTGCTTCACGGTCATATGCGGATAGAGCGCATAGGACTGGAACACCATCGCGACGCCACGCTGGCCGGGCGGCAGGGTGTCAACACGGCTGCCGCTTACCGAGATGGTGCCTGATGTGACATCTTCCAGGCCGGCGATCATGCGCAGCAGGGTCGACTTGCCACAGCCCGAGGGCCCGAGGAAGACGACGAACTCGCCCGCCTCGATGGACAGCGAGATGTCATCGAGCACGGTCAGTGCGCCGTAGCGCTTGGTGACATTATCGATTTCAATCGAAGCCGACATGGTTTCTCCTCCCCGTCGTCGATTGGTTATTGGCCGAGCCGGATCATCCGGTAGCTGAGCGGCGCGATCTCTCCCTTGAGGCGCCCCTCCTCGACAGTCAGTCCGCTGCCGTCGGCCGGAGCAACCGGCTGTTCGTCCGGTCCATTCACAGCTTTCAGCTCGTGGCCTGCGATCACCTTGTCCATGATCACCTTGCGGTCGCCAAAGCCTTCGAGCGCGACGTCAAGGGTTATGGCGTCCGTCTGATGGCGGTTGACGATGAAGAGGGTGAGAGCGCCATCCGTGTCGCTCTCGACGGCGGATACGTCGAGATAGGGAACCTTCTCGGCAAAGTCCGTCGCATAGCTCGGGCTGTCGATCGACAGCTGGTAGGATGTGCCGCGGCCATAACGCGAGGCGAAGAGATAGGGATAGTAGGTCGTCTGGCGCCAGGCCGGACCGCCGGGCACGGTCATGATCGGCGCGATGACATTGACGAGCTGCGCAAGGCAGCCGACCTTCACCACATCGGCGCGGCGGATGAAGGTGTTGAGGATGCAGCCGACCTGCAGCACGTCTTCGAAATTGTAGATGTCTTCCAAGAGTTCCGGCGCATGCGGCCAGCCATCGCGGCCTTCGAGAACCTTTCGGTCAGCTTCATTGGAATGGTACCAGACGTTCCACTCGTCGAAGCTGATATAGACGTCCTTCTTCGAGCGCTTCTTTGCCTTGGTCACCTTGATGACAGAGGCGATGGTCTCGATGTAGTCTTCCAGGCGTGCGTTCTGTGCAAGGTAGGCGGCGGTGTCGCCGGCGTGGTTCTCGAAATACATATGCAGGCTGATGTAATCGACGCTGTCATAGGTGTAGTCGAGAACGGTCGCTTCCCAGGCCGGATAGGTCGGCATCTTGGGTGAGGAGGAGCCGCAAACGACGAGTTCGATCGACTTGTCGAAGGCGCGCATGGCCTTGGCGGTCTCGAAGGCAACGCGGCCATATTCTTCCGCCGTCTTCTGGCCGATCTGCCAGGGGCCGTCCATCTCGTTACCAAGGCACCAGAGCTTGACGTTCCAAGGCTCCTCGCGGCCGTTCTTGCGGCGCAGATCCGACCAGTAGCTGCCACCGGGGTGGTTGACGTATTCCAGGAAGGCGCGGGCTTCGTCGAGACCCCGCGAACCAAGGTTGACGGCGAGCATCATCTCGGTATTCGCGGCCTTCGCCCAATCGGCGAATTCGTGGATGCCGACCTGGTTTGATTCCGAGGTGTGCCAGGCGAGATCGAGGCGGACCGGGCGATTTTCCTTCGGACCGATGCCGTCTTCCCAGTTATAGGCCGAGACGAAATTGCCGCCGGGATACCGGACTACAGGCACGTCGAGTTCGCGCACGAGGTCGATGACGTCCTGCCGCATGCCATTCTCGTCGGCTGTCGGATGATCGGGTTCGTAGATGCCGGAGTAGACAGCGCGACCGAGATGCTCAACGAAGGATCCGTAGAGGCGCGGATCGATCGTGCTGATTTTATAGTCGCGGTGAACGGTGCCGACAGCCCGCATAAGCATTTCCTCCAACTATATCCGTTTTTCGGATATCTATCATGATTGAGGATATGATACACGGGATCGACCGGAGGTCAATCCGGCAATATGCAGGGGAAATTGCGAGGGCTTGTCAGGTCTTGATGCGCAGGACGATGTCCTGGTCGTAGTTGCCGAAGCCGCGGCCGAATATGTTGATGCCGCCGGGATGTTCTGCTGTTTCCGGCACTTCGATCCGGACGCGGATCGATCGATGATCGAGCAGTTCCAGATCGTTGAGCGTGGTTTCCGACACCCGCATGCCGTCGATGAAGGTGCCGCTTTCGGTGACGCGGAAGCTTTTCAGAACGCCGTATTGGCTGCCGCGAAGCTTCCACCAATCGGGCGTGAACTTGCCGCGGCGGTCTCCGAAATCGCCGGGCGAGGTCCAGGTGGCGACCGGCTTTCCGTTGATGGAGATGGTGATGTCAGAAGGCCAGTTTTCGGAGGTGCCGGGCACCTCGGAGGAGAGCTCAAGCAAGAGTTCCAGTTCCCGGATTGGGGCGCCTTTGATCCTGGCATTGTTGGGAAACTGGTAGTCCACATAGCCGCGCGTGAACCAGAGAAGCCCGGCCTTCATCCGGTCCGGCGAGAGGAATGTGTCGGGGTTGTCGAGGTAGCCGATGATCGCGTCGGGTCCACACATGCCGCAGGGGGCGTAGACGTCGTAACCGCTGTAGAGTCCAACCGGCATCGAGACTTCGATTGCCTCGTCGGTTGCCTTATTCGGGCGCGTGAAGGTGAGAACGATCTCGTCATGAACGGCGTGACAGATCTTCTGGCTGCCCTTGCGGGCCTTCTGGACCTCCGTGCGGATCAGGCCCGCCTCTTCCATCTGGTTCAAATGGGTCGATGTGGTCGACTGGGGAAGCTCAAGGACCTCGGCGATCTCGTTGACATTCAGCGGGCCGCGCGCGTGCAAAAGCTCCAGGATGGCCAGCCGCGCCGGGGCGGAGAGGGACTTCAGGACGTCCTTGCCGTCGTCCGGCGTGATCATAAGAAAGCGGCTGCTCAATGTGTTTCTCCCCGTATAGTGAATTCGTATCAGAATTTGTGATCAAAACAAGGGGAGCGGTGGCCGAGCTAGTCGCAGCCTCAGCTGTATACATCCGATGACATCATCCAGGCGATAGGCGAGATATCGCCGGTGTTTTCGGCCTGAGATTGACATCCTGTATACAGTATGGCTTGCTGCTTCCCGATAGAGGAGGAGCTGTCATGTCCAAACCCACCTTTCCGCTAAATGCCTGGTATGCTGCCGCCTATGATGTGGAGCTGAAGCGCCAGCTTTTGCCGCGCACCATCTGTAACAAGCCTGTTGTCCTGTATCGCAAGGAGAATGGCACGCCCGTCGCGCTTGCCGATGCCTGTTGGCACAGGCTGGTGCCGCTGTCGCTCGGGCGGCTCGAGGGTGACAATGTCATCTGCGGCTATCACGGTCTCGAATTCGACGAGACGGGGCGCTGTGTATACATGCCCTCGCAGGACACCATCAATCCGTCCGCCTGTGTGAAGTCATACCCGATTGCCGAGAAGCACCGCTTCATCTGGATCTGGCCGGGCGATCCGGCATTGGCCGATCCCGCGCTCATCCCCGACATGCATTGGAACCAGGACCCGGATTGGGCTGCCGATGGCAAGCTGATCGAGGTGAAGTGCGATTATCGTCTCGTTGTCGACAACCTGATGGACCTGACGCACGAGACCTTCGTGCATGGTTCTTCCATCGGCAATCGCGCTGTCGCCGAAGCCCCGTTCGAAGCCAGCCATTCGGATCGCTTTGCCTATATCACGCGCTGGATGGAGGATATCGATCCGCCGCCCTTCTGGCGCAAGCAGTATGGCCGTCCCGGGAAGGTTGACCGCTGGCAGATCATTCGCTTCGAGGCGCCCTGCACGGTGACGATCGATGTCGGTGTTGCCGAAGCGGGAACCGGCGCCAAACAGGGGGATCGCTCCAAGGGCGTGAACGGCTACGTGCTCAACACGATCACGCCGTCAACGGACAAGACCTGTCTCTACTTCTGGGCCTTCGCGCGCAATTATGACCTCGGCAATCAGGCCCGCACGCACGAGCTTCGCGAGGGTGTCGCAGGTGTCTTCCGGGAGGACGAAGTGGTGCTCGAGGCACAGCAGCAGGCGATCGATGCCAATCCGGATCATCAGTTCTACAATCTCAATATCGACGCCGGTTCGATGTGGGCCCGCAAGCTGATCGACCGGATGATCGATGCAGAGCTGAAGCCGCAGGCTGGTCCTCATGCCGTGGCGGCGGAGTGAACAGATGGGCATGGATCAGGAACGGGCGCCGAAACAGCAGACCGCGAAAGCGCTGCTTGGGCTGCGCGATCTCATCCTGACCGGTGAGATCGAGCCCGGCGAGCGGTTGTCGGAGGTGGCGCTCTCGGAGCGGCTCTCCGTCTCCCGCACACCGCTTCGGGCAGCCCTTCAGCGGATCGAGCAGGAGGGGCTGGTGACGCTGATCCCCTCCGGCGGTTACGCGGTCCGCTCGTTTAGCCGGCAGGAAGTGATCGATGCAATCGAGCTGCGTGGCGTTCTCGAAGGCACCGCAGCGCGGCTGGCGGCCGAGCGTGGTGTGACGCCTCAGCGGTCGAAGGCCATTCGCGAGGTCGTGGTGCAACTGGATGAAGTGCTTGCGGCCGAAGCCCATGCGATGGATTTCGAGCGCTACGAGGCCTTGAACGGCAAGTTCCATCGCCTGCTCTGGGATCTCGCGGGCAGCGAGGTTCTGCGCCGGGAAATCGAGCGGATGACCAGTCTGCCGTTTGCAAGCCCCAATGCCTTCGTGAACACCGAGTCCAATGCTCCGGCTTTTTATCGGACGCTGGTGGTGGCGCAGGCACAGCACAAGGCGATCGTTTCCGCGATCGAATTGCGGGAAGGTGCGCGCGCCGAAGCCCTGGCGCGGGAGCATGCGCGGCTTGCGCGTCAGAATCTGGATTTCGTGCTGGAGGAGCAGCCGGATCTGCGGCGAAAGGTGCTGGCGCTCGCCCTCATGGCGGGCTGACCGGCCGAGAAATATCAGTCTAGGGAGGAGACTTCATGCGTTCCAAGCTGGAATGGCGCCCTGCGCGTGTCATTCAGATCGAAAACCCGGCCGAGGATGTCCGGGCCGTGACCTTCGCTGTCGACGGCCTGCGGCAGGCATTCGATCCGGGGTCGCATACGAATATCAAGGTCATCATCCGCGGCGAACCGGCGATCCGCACCTACACCGTTTTGCCGAGTGCTCCCGGCACGCTGAAGATCGCGGTGAAGCTCCATCCGAACAGTCGTGGCGGGTCGGCCTTTGTCTGGAGCATGGGGATCGGCGACGAGACGGAGATGACCGAACCGGAGAACCGGTTCGAGCTCTCCTGGCGCGCCTCGCGCTATCTGTTGATCGCCGGCGGGATAGGGATCACGCCGATCTATGGCATGGCAAAAGCCCTTGTTGCGCGCGGCCAATCCGTGCGGCTGATCTATGGCGCCAAGAGCCGTGCGCAGATGGCATTTTCGGAAGAGTTGCAGGCGCTGCTCGGCGATGGGCTGGAGGCCTTTGTTCAAGACGAAGGCAGCGCGTTCGATCTGGTCGCCGAATTCGCCGCTCTTCCTGTGGATGGCGAGGCCTATATCTGCGGTCCGCACGGCCTGCTGGAAGCTGCACGCAACACCTGGCGTGACAGCGGCCGGTCTATGAGCCGGCTGCGCTTCGAGGTCTTCGGCGATAGTGGTCGTTACGCGGAGCAACCCTTTTCGGTCGCGGTTCCGCAATATGGGCGAACGATCGATGTGCGGGCCGACCAAACCATGCTGGATGCCTTAATGGAAGCCGGGATCGACATGGTCTATGACTGTCGCCGGGGCGAATGCGGCCTCTGTGCCGTCAATATCGTGGATGCCTCTGCTCAGATCGATCATCGCGACGTGTTCTTCTCGCCGGAAGAGCGGCACGAGGGCGAGAAGATGTGCGCCTGTGTATCCCGGGCCGTGGGTGGCGTGGTGACGATCGACACGGGGTATCGGCAGGAAGCGCTGTCGGCCTAGGCTCTTTGCACGCCGTCGATCAGCCGCTCTCGCCTTCGATCAAGATCATCGGCCAGAGACGGCGGCGCGCCGCATCGGGATAATGCTGTGCGAAGTCCGGCATGGTCGCCAGAAGGCTTTCCGCCAGAGCGATGCCCAGCGCTCTCAGGTCAGGGCGGAAGCAGGTGAGGACCGGGTTGAGGAACTGCGCCTGAGGGCTGTATTGCCCGATGACGGCGATGTCCTTGCCTGGTTTCAGCCCGACTTCCTGCAGGCCGCGGTAGAAGCCGACGACCGTCGCTTCATTCAGAAGGATGATTGCGGAAGGGCGCTCGCGGGTCTTCATCACCTGCTGGGCGACCTGATAGCCGCCAGGCTCATTCGGACCTGAGCGATAGACATGCGCTGGATCTAGTTCGAGGCCGTGGCGCGCGAGCACGACGCGGCAGTGGTTCTCGAAGATGTGGCCGAGGTTGATGTCGCCATGCGGCCTGCTGATCGCGATACGCGTGTGACCGCGCGTCACCAGACGCTCGATCGCGTCTTCCGCCATGCCCTCGAAATCCAGATCGTACCAGGGCTGGCCGACATCCGTCTGGCTTCGGCCAAGGGTGATGAAGGGGATCTTGGTCTTGTGCAGGAGCTCGAAGCGGGGATCCTGATAACGGGTCGCCGACAGGATGATCCCGTCGGCAAAGCCGCGCGCGACGATGCGCTTCAGATAGGCATCGGGATCTTCCTCGGACGAGCAGAGCAGGGCGACCAGATCGAGTTTATGCCGGGCCAGGACCGTTTGCATGCCATCGAAAACGCGCATGAAGAAGGTGTCACCCTGACCGGTGATATCATGGCCGGTCTGCATCATGAAGCCGATGATGCCGGTAGCGCCCTTGCGCAGGGAGCGGCCCGCCTGGTTTGCCACATAGCCGAGCTTTTCGGCGGCTTCCAGCACGCGTCTGCGGGTTTCCTCGTTCACGTCCGGCTTGCCGTTCAGGGCGCGGGAGACGGTCCCGATCGATATGTCGAGATGTTCGGCCAGTTGCCGGATGCCCTTCATCAACCCCTCCGCTGAAACGCATGCCGTAATCGTTTACGAAATCTCTATTGACACATGGGCCGTCTCGTTCATAGTGTCGTAAACGTTTACGGGATTTGCGGAAGAGGAGTTTCGCTTATCCCTTAGGAGGATATCAGTGACATCAAGAGCCGTTTTGTGCGGGTGCGGAGCTATGGCCAAAGGCTGGCTCCGAGCGCTTCAGTCTGCCTCCCGCTTGCGGGACGAGGTGGAAATCGTCGGTCTGGTCGATCTTGATCCGGCTGTGGCGGAGGCGCTTGCTGCCGAGTTCGGTCTCGGTGACGCCCGCATCGGGACGGATCTCGCTTCCATGATTGAGGCGACCAAGGCCAACATGGTGTTCGACGTGGTGGTCCCGGCCGCGCGCTTCAACGTCGTCTCTACCGCTCTCAAACTTGGCTGCGACGTGCTTTCCGAAAAGCCGCTGGCGGCCACCATGGAAGAAGCGAACACCTTGCTGAAGCTCGCCGAGGAAGCTGGTCGGGTGCATGCCGTCGTGCAGAACCGCCGCTTCATCTCCGGCATCCGGCGCCTGCGCCGCGCCGTGGAAGAGGGGCTGATCGGCGACCTCAGTGGCATCCACTGCGACTTCTTCCTCGGGCCGCATTTCGGCGGCTTTCGTGAGGCGATGGACAATGTCCTCCTGCTGGACATGGCAATCCACACCTTCGATGCCGCGCGCTTCGTCTCCGGAAAGCAGCCGCTTTCCGCCTACTGTGTCGAGACCAATCCGTCCGGCTCCTGGTATGCCCATGGCGCTTCGGCAAACGCGATTTTCCGGCTCTCGGGGGATGCCGTCTTCACCTATCGCGGCTCCTGGTGCGCCGAGGGGCGTCGCACGAGCTGGGAGAGTGCCTGGAGGCTCGTTGGCTCCAAGGGCATGATCACCTGGGACGGTGAAGACGCGTTCGAGGCGACGGTCGCGGGTGATGAGCCCGGCCTGCTGCGCGGTCACCGGAACGTCTCCATCCCCCCGGCGCCCGACGAGGATCAAACCCATGGGCATGAGAGCGTGCTCGTGGAGTTCGTCGATGCGGTCGAAACAGGGCGCCGGCCGGAAACCGCGAGCGACGACAATATCAAAAGCCTTTCCATGGTGTTCGGCGCGATCGAAAGCGCCCGCACCGGCCTTCCCGTCAGCATTTCATCCGAAGGACATTGAACCCGTGAGTAATCCAGCAAAATCCATTCGTATCGGTACCATGGTCAGCGCCAGCGGCGGCAAGGCGGCAGAGCGGATCGGCCAGATCGGCGACATGGGCTTCGAGAGCTTCGAGCCCTTTTTCTGGCAAACAACGAACGGTCAGGATCTGGCCGATCTCGGCAAGCGCTGCGTCGAGGCGATCGGTGATCGCGACATCACCATCTCTACGCTCGGCATGTTCGGCAATCCGCTGGAAGAAACCGACATGGACCTGCAGACCCTGCAGGGATGGAAGGACTGCATCGACAATGCCCATCACTTCGGCGCCACCTGCGTTGCCGGTTTCACCGGGCGTATCCGCAACCGTCCCCTGACGGAAAGCCTGCCGCGCTACCGCGAGATCTGGAGCGAACTTGCCAAGCGTGCCGCCGACAAGGGCGTGAAGATCGCGTTCGAGAACTGCGCCATGGACGGCAACTGGCAGACCGGCGACTGGAATATCGCGCACAATCCGGATGCCTGGGAGCTGATCTTCAACGAGACGCCGGACGATCACATCGGGCTCGAATGGGAGCCCTGCCATCAGATGGTTTATCTCATCGATCCGATCCCGCAGATCCGCAAATGGGCGCACAAGTTTTTCCACGTGCATGGCAAGGACGCGACCATTCGCTGGGACGTGATCCGTGAGCACGGGGTCTTTGGCAAGCACCCCTTCGTCTTCATGCGCACGCCGGGCTTCGGCGACACCAACTGGACCGACGTCATCTCCGAACTTCGCCTCGCCGGCTGGTCCGGCTCCATCGACATCGAAGGCTGGCACGACCCGGTCTATCGCGACGCGCTGGAAATGACGGGGCAGGTGCATGGACTGAATTATCTCAAGAACTGCCGGGGCGGGGATTTCGTCACCGACCCGGTCTGATCCGTCGAAATATGGGTCTTGTGGAGGACAAGGCCCATGCAGAAACCCAAGAGGAGGAAACCATGGGTATTCGCAAGCATATCGTCTTCGGCGCCTTGGCGCTTGCCAGTGTCTCCCTGTTCGGGCTTTCCGCCCAGGCAGAAGACGTCAAGATCACCGTCTGGTCGCTCGACCGCGACATTCAGCCGGCTCCGAACCTGATCAAGGACTTCAACGCTCTCAACAACGGGATCACGGTGGAATATCGTCAGATCCAGTTCGACGACGTCGTCAGCGAGGCGATGCGGGCCTACTCGACGGGGCAGGCACCCGACATCATCGCGATCGACAATCCCGAGCATGCGCTTTTCGCCTCGCGGGGCGCCTTTCTGGACCTGACCGACAAGATCGCGGCATCCGATGTGGTGAAACCGGAAAACTACTATCCCGGTCCGCTGAAATCCGTGATGTGGGACGGCAAGTATTTCGGCATCCCGAAAGCGACGAACACGATCGCGCTCTACTACAACAAGGACATGTTCAAGGCGGCTGGCCTCGATCCTAACAGCCCGCCGCAGACCTGGGACGCGTTGGTGGAGGCTGCCCGCAAGCTCACCGATCCCTCCAAGAACGTCTATGGCCTGACCTTCTCGGCAAAGGCCAATGAAGAGGGGACCTTCCAGTTCCTGCCCTGGGCCCAGATGGGTGGCGGCGGCTACGACAAGATCAATTCCGAGGGGGCCGTAAAGGCGCTTGAAACCTGGAAGCAGATCATCGACGAGAAGCTTGCCTCTCCGGATACGCTGACCCGCAGTCAGTGGGATTCGACCGGCACCTTCAACTCCGGCAACGCCGCCATGGCCATTTCCGGCCCCTGGGAACTGGACCGCATGCTGAAGGAGGCAAAGTTCGACTGGGGCGTCGCGCTTTTGCCGGTGCCGCAAGAAGGCGCGGAGCGTTCCTCCGCCATGGGTGACTTCAACTGGGCGATCTTCTCCAACACGGAGCATCCGGACGAGGCGTTCAAGGTTCTGGAATACTTCGTCTCGCAGGACGACCGCATGTTCAAGGATTTCGGGCAGCTGCCGCCGCGCTCCGACATCACAATCGCGCCGACGGGTGAGCCTCTGAAGGATGCCGCCCTGAAGGTCTTCATCGAACAGCTTCAGTATGCCCAGCCGCGCGGTCCTCATCCGGAATGGCCGAAGATCTCCAAGGCAATCCAGGATGCGATCCAGGCTGCTTTGACGGGCCAGATGTCCGCCAAGGAGGCTCTCGATCAGGCGGCAGAACGCATAGACGCCGTCCTCGGCTAAAGGATCGGCAGGCGTGGTGATTGCCACGCCTGCCCAACAAACCTCCCGGAAGGCCGTCCCTGCCGTGGTGCGGGGGCGGCCGGCCCGGACGAGATCACCGGTAGTGCGGAGACATGAATGCGCAAGATCCTGACCAGCCTGACCGACGGGCGGGGCTTCGACCTGGGCCTCGTAACGCTGCCGCTTGGCTTCCTTTTCCTGATGTCCGGCCTGCCGCTCATCTACAACGTGCTGATGAGCTTTCAGGAAGTCGATATGTTCTCGCTGGGAACCTTCTTTCGACCCTTTGTCGGCTTTGACAACTACGTGACGCTGTTCTCCCAGCCACAGACCTGGCCAATCCTCTGGAATACGGCGCTTTTCGTGGTCGCCTCCATCGTCGGCCAGTTCGTCATCGGTTTCTCGCTGGCGCTCTTCTTCTGGGTGAACTTTCCCGGCGCCTCGTGGCTCCGTGGTCTCTTCCTCGTCTCGTGGGTCATGCCGGGCCTTGTGGTCGGCGCGATCTGGAACTGGATCCTCTCGGGCGATTTCGGCGTGTTAAATTACATGCTGCGCGAGAGCGGCATCATTTCCAGCAATATCTTCTGGCGGTCCGACCCCGATTTTTCGCTCTGGGCGGTCATCATCGCCAATATCTGGCTCGGGACGTCCTTCAACATGATCCTGCTGTCGGTCGGCCTCTCCGCCATTCCGAAAGACCTTTACGAGGCCGCCGAGCTGGATGGCGCCAATGTCTGGCAAAGGTTCTGGACCATCACGCTTCCGATGATGCGTTCGACGATCGGTGCGATCATCTCGCTCGGCTTGATCTTCACCTTGCAACAGTTCGACCTGTTTGCCGCGATCACGTCCGGCGGCCCCAACAATTCGTCCAACGTCACGCAATACTGGGCCTGGGATCTCTCCTTCCGCCAGTATGACTTCGCTCAGGGTGCCACGATCTCGGTCATCATGATCGTCTTCGTGATGTTCGCTTCCGTCGTCTACGTGCGTTCGACACGACACGAGGTGCGCGGATGAGCGAGACCACCCGAAACAGGCTGATGCTGGCGATCGCGCTTGTGCTTGCCGCAATCTATCTCTTCCCGCTTTACTGGATGTACATCACCACCCTGAAAAGTGGTTCGGCGATGTTTGCTACACCGCCCAGCTTCTGGCCGTCGGATCCGCAATGGTCGACCTATGCCTATGTCTGGGAGAGCCGCAATCTCGCCCGCTACATGTGGAATTCGCTGGTCATTGCCGTCGGTGCCGTCAGCCTGATCACGGTGCTCGGCACGGGCTGCGCCTATGTGCTTGCCCGTTATCGCAACCGCTGGATCGATGTCGGGCTCTTCCTCATCCTGATGCTGCAGGTCTTGCCGGCCTCGCTGATGATCACCCCGATCTTCGTCGGCTTCTCGCAGCTCGGCATGCTCGACTATCCGCGTCTGGCCGTCATCATCGCCATTGCCGCGAAGAGCATGCCCTTTTTCGTCGTCCTGGTGCGCGCCACTTTCATGAGCGTGCCGATCGAGCTCGAAGAGGCGGCCCTCGTCGATGGAAATTCGCGGATCGGGGCCTTTTTCAACATCGTGCTGCCGCTGGCCCGCAACGGCATCCTGGTCGCAGCTATCCTGATCTTTATGCAGGCTTTCGGCGAGTTCGTCTATTCGAAGTCGATGATCCAGGCTGCCGAGCTTCAGCCGGCAAGCGTCGGTCTGAACACCTTCATGGGGCCGAATACCAACGAGTGGAACAATATCATGGCCTTCGCCTCGATCTATGTGACGCCCATTCTCGCGGCCTTTGTCCTTCTGCAGCGCCGGATCGTCTCCGGGCTCACGTCTGGAGCTCTCAAATGACCCATCAGATCGAACTTTCCGGCGTCAACAAATACTATGGCGCCTATCACGCGCTGCGGGATATCGACCTAAAGATCAAGAAGGGTGCCTTCGTCGCACTTGTCGGGCCGTCCGGTTGCGGCAAGTCGACCCTGCTGCGGTCATTGGCCGGGCTCGAGAGCATTTCAGGCGGCGATCTGATCATCGCCGGTGAGCGGATGAATGGTGTGCCGCCGCGCAAGCGGGATCTTGCCATGGTGTTTCAGTCCTACGCGCTCTATCCGCATATGACCGTCGAGGAGAATCTAACCTATTCGCTGCGCATTCGCGGCGTGAAGAAGACGGAAGCCAAGAAGGCCGCAGAGGAAGTGGCAGCAACGACGGGCTTGTCGAATCTCCTGCATCGCTATCCGCGTGAGCTCTCCGGCGGCCAGCGTCAGCGCGTGGCGATGAGCCGGGCAATCATCCGGCATCCCAAGGCCTTCCTGTTCGACGAGCCGCTCTCCAACCTCGATGCGGCGCTTCGCGTCCACATGCGCAAGGAGATCCGCTCGTTGCATGACCGGCTGGGTGCGACCTCGGTCTATGTCACGCATGACCAGATCGAGGCGATGACCATGGCGGATCATGTCGTCGTCATGCGGCAAGGGGTGATCGAACAGCAGGGTGCACCGCTCGAACTCTACGACCGTCCGGTCAACAAGTTCGTGGCGGGCTTCATCGGTTCGCCCGCCATGAATTTCATACCGGCGACCGTCGGCGCCGATGGCAAGTCGCTGGCGCTTGACCTCGGCACGCCGCAGATGATCGCGCTTGATCGCCCGGTCCCGTCATCGTCACGGCTGCTTGTCGGATTGCGGCCCGAGCATCTGCGGCTGGTTCCCGACAGTGAGGCGCAGATCCGGCTGCCGGTCGGGATTGTCGAGAGCACGGGGTCGATGACCTACATTACCTCGGCCGGCGAGCCGGAGATCAATGTGGTCGTTTCCGAACGCCAGTCGCTGCGTCATGGAGACACGATGGCGCTCGGCTTCGATCCGGCTCATCTGCATCTGTTCGATGCCGAGACCGAGCAGCGGATCGAGGTTGCCTGACTTGGATCAAGCGTCAGACATCGAGGGTTGTCTGGCGCTCCCAGGCGGTGAAATGACCGCAATAGCTGTTCCATTCGTCATGCTTGAGCTTTAGGTAGGCCTCGGAGAACTGAGAGCCGAGCGCTGCCTTCAACTCATCGTCTTGCTCTAGAGCGCGCAGCGCGTCGAGCAGGTTCAGAGGCAGCCTCGGCGCATCCTTCACCGTATGGCCATCGCGGTACATGTCGATGTCATAGTGGGGGCCGGGATCGGCATTGCTCTTGAGGCCGCTCAGACCCGCCGCGATGATGATCGCCTGCAGCAGATATGGGTTCACTGCGCCGTCGGGCAGGCGGAGTTCGAAGCGACCGGGGCCGGGCACGCGGACCATATGGGTCCGGTTGTTGCCGGTCCAGGTGACGGTGTTGGGTGCCCAGGTGGCGCCTGAGACCGTGCGTGGCGCGTTAATGCGCTTGTAAGAATTGACCGTCGGATTGGTGATCGCAGCCAGTGCCGAGGCGTGTTTCATGATGCCGCCGAGGAAGGTCTTGCCCTTGGCCGAGAGGCCGAAGGGCATGTCCCTGTCGGCAAAGGCATTCACCTTGCCGTCGGGATCCCAGACCGAGACATGCGCATGGCAGCCATTGCCGGTCAGGCCCTTGAAGGGTTTCGGCATGAAGGTGGCGCGCAGCCCGTGCTTTTCGGCGACGGATTTGACCATGAATTTGAAGAAGGAATGCTTGTCCGCCGTCTTCAGGGCATCGTCGTATTCCCAGTTCATCTCGAACTGGCCGTTCGCGTCCTCATGGTCGTTCTGGTAAGGCTTCCAGCCAAGCGCCAGCATGTGGTCGCAGATCTCGGCAATAACGTCGTAGCGGCGCATCAGCGCCTGCTGGTCGTAGCAGGGCTTCTCGGCGGTATCGTACTGATCAGAGATTGTGTCGCCGTCAGCCGAGATCAGGAAGAATTCTGCCTCGACCCCGGTCTTGACGCGAAGCCCCATATCCGCGGCTTCTGCCACCAGCTTTTTCAACACCACGCGCGGCGCCTGGGCGACGGGCTGGTCGTCCATCATGCAGTCGGCAGCGACCCAGGCGACCTCCGGCTTCCAGGGCAGCTGGATGACGGATGAGGCGTCAGGGATGGCGAAAAGGTCGGGATGGGCGGGTGTCAGGTCGAGCCAGGTGGCAAAGCCGGCAAAGCCCGCGCCTTCCTTCTGCATATCGGCGATGGCCTGAGCGGGCACCAGCTTGGCGCGCTGGGCGCCAAAGAGGTCGGTATAGCTGATCATGAAGTATTTGATGCCCCGCTCCTTGGCGAAGCCTGCCAGATCCTGTGTCACGTCGTTCCCCTGTTTTTATGGATTGAGACACATCGGTTGAAAGAAGAATGGCCGCATCCGTGGTATCAGGATGCGGCCATTCAGGTGGTTAGAAACCTCCCTTTCCGGGATACCAGCTGGTGCCGGCAAGGGGCACCTGGGCCATGGCGGCGGCCTCCATCGTGAGCGCGCAGAGGTCCTCCGGCTCCAGATTGTGCAGCTTGTTCTTGCCGCAGGCGCGGGCGATGGTCTGGGCCTCCAGCGTCATGACCTTCAGGTAGTTGGCGAGCCGCCGTCCAGCGGCGACCGGGTCGAGGCGAGCGGCAAGCTCGGGATCCTGGGTGGTGATGCCGGCGGGGTCCTTGCCCTCGTGCCAGTCGTCATAGGCGCCGGCTGTGGTGCCGAGCTTCTGGTATTCCTCTTCCCATTTCGGGTCGTTGTCGCCGATCGCGACGAGCGCTGCCGTGCCGATCGCCACCGCATCAGCGCCAAGGGCCAGGGCCTTCGCGACATCGGCGCCGGAGCGGATACCGCCGGAAATCACCAGCTGAACCTTTCGGTGCATGCCAAGGTCCTGAAGCGCCTGGACGGCAGGGCGGATGCAGGCGAGCGTCGGCATGCCGACATGTTCGATGAAGACGTCCTGGGTGGCGGCCGTTCCGCCCTGCATGCCGTCGAGCACGACGACATCGGCGCCGGCCTTCACGGCAAGCGCGGTGTCGTAATAGGGGCGGGCGCCGCCGACCTTCACATAGATCGGCTTTTCCCAGTCGGTGATCTCGCGCAGTTCGAGGATCTTGATCTCGAGGTCGTCGGGGCCGGTCCAGTCCGGATGGCGGCAGGCGGAGCGCTGGTCGATGCCCATCGGCAGATTGCGCATCTGGGCAACGCGATCGGAGATCTTCTGCCCCAGCAGCATGCCGCCGCCGCCGGGCTTGGCGCCCTGGCCGACTACCACCTCGATTGCGTCAGCGCGACGCAGATCCCTAGGGTTCATGCCGTAGCGGGAGGGGAGATACTGGTAGACGAGCTTTTCGGAGTGGCCGCGCTCCTCGTCGGTCATGCCGCCGTCGCCGGTTGTTGTCGAGGTGCCCGCGAGCGTCGCGCCGCGGCCCAGCGCTTCCTTGGCGTTGCCGGAAAGCGCGCCAAAGCTCATGCCGGCAATGGTGATCGGGATCTTCAGTTCGATCGGCTTCTTCGCAAAGCGCGTGCCGAGAACCACCGAGGTATCGCATTTCTCGCGATAGCCTTCGAGCGGATAGCGGGAGATCGAGGCGCCGAGGAAGAGCAAGTCGTCGAAATGCGGCACCTTGCGCTTCGTGCCGCCGCCGCGGATGTCGTAGATGCCGGTTGCGGCAGCGCGGCGGATTTCGGCGAGTGTGTGGTCATCGAAGGTGGAGGACTTGCGCGGCGGGGTGAAGGGGTTGTGGTAGCTCATGGCCTGTCCTCGCCTCAATACGCGTCGGCATTGTCGATGTTGAAATTGTAGAGCTTGCGGGCCGAACCGTAGCGCTTGAACTCCTCGGGCTTTGCATGCGTCACGCCGGCCTTGCCCAGCAGTTCGGCGAGCTTTGCGAGATGCTCCGGGCGCATTTCCTTCTCGATGCAGTCGGCACCGAGGCTTTTCACCGAGCCGCGTACGAAGAGCTTTGCCTCATAGATGCTGTCGCCGAGCGCTTCGCCGGCGTCGCCGCAGACGACGAGGTGGCCGGACTGACCCATGAAGGCCGACATGTGGCCGATCGAGCCGTACACCACGATGTCGATACCCTTCATCGAGATGCCGCAACGGGAGGCGGCATTGCCCTTGATGACGAGCAGGCCGCCGCGACCGGTGGCGCCGGCATACTGGCTGGCATCGCCCTTGATGACCACCGTGCCAGACATCATGTTTTCGGCGACACCTGGCCCTGCCGAGCCATGGATGGTGACGGTGCCGCCGTCATTCATGCCGGCGCAGTAGTAGCCGACCGATCCCTTCACCTCGACCGTCACGGGCGCATCGATGCCGACGGCGACAGCATGATGGCCACGCGGATTCACCACTTCGAACAGGGTGTCGTTCGACCCTGCGCCAAGATTGTGGAGCGCGCTGTTCAGTTCTCGTAGCGGGGTATGGGAGAGATCGAAGGTCGGCATTCTGCAAGCTTTCTTGGTGTATCGCGGATCAGGCGGCCTTTTCATGGTCCCAGAAATAGACGGTGGCTGGCTCCGGCTCCCAGACACGGGCGGTCTCGATGCCCGGCAGATTGACGAGCGCGCGGTATTCCGAGCCGAAGGCGACATACTGGTCGGTCTCGGCCATGACGGCCGGCTTGCAGGCGATCGGATCGCGCACCACGCCGAAACCGGTCTTGGTGCCGACGACGAAGGTGAAGAAGCCGTCGAGATCATCGAGAGCGCCGGTCAGGGCTTCGCCGAGATCCTTGCCCTTGGCCATCTCGGCTGTGAGATAGGCAGCGGCCACTTCCGAGTCGTTTTGGGTCTCGAAGGACATGCCTTCGCGGATTAGCTCGCGGCGCAGGTTGTTGTGGTTCGACAGCGAGCCATTGTGCACGAGGCACTGGTCGGCCCCTGTCGAGAATGGGTGCGCGCCGAGTGTCGTGACGGCGCTTTCGGTCGCCATGCGGGTGTGGCCGATGCCGTGGGTGCCGCCCATGGCTCGGACGCCGAAGCGCTGTACGACATCCTTGGGAAGGCCGACTTCCTTGAAGATCTCGACGCTTTCGCCGGAGCCCATGATGCGGACATTCGGGCGGATATCTCTGAGGGTTTCCCGGATCTCGCTCAGCCGGCCGGCGTCGATGGAGATCACCGCGTGTGTGCTCTTGACCGCAACTTCGGTATCCATGCCGGCCTTGGCCAGGTCATCGGCGAGATCAGAAAAATCGCTCTCGGGCGCGGAAGACTGGATGGTCACCTTGGCCTTTTTCCCGTCAACGCCACCATAGATCGCGATGCCGGCCGAGTCCGGCCCGCGATCGGTCATGGTGATCAGCATGTCCGAGAGGAAATCGCCGAGCCGGGGCTCCAGCGCCTTATCCTTGAGAAACAGACCTACAATCCCGCACATGGCCACGCCCTCCAAAGTCTCTGGAGAAAGGGCTAGCAGCGGCATCCGAGAAAATCAATCGAAAGGAATAAAGTTTTCCTGAAGGGCAACTATCGTCGCTGCGGATAGGAGATGATGGAGAGGTAGCGGGCCGGCAATTTCACCAGTTCTTCCGGCCCGTGTGGAGCATCGGCGTCGAAGAACAGGCTGTCGCCTGCCTGCATCCGGTAGAGGCTGTCACCGTGGCGATAGACCACTTCGCCCTCGAGCATGTAGAGGAACTCCATGCCTTCGTGCTGAAAGGTCGGAAAGATGTCCGATTCAGCGTTCAGCGTGATGAGGTAGGGCTCCACCACAACACCGGAGGTGTTGTTCTCGATATGGCCAAGCAGGCTGTAGTGGTGACCGGCGCGGGTTCCGCGTCGCTCCAGATTGACCCCTTCACCCGCCTTCACGAAACTTGCCGATTTCGGCTCCTCGAAGCCACGGAAGAAGGCGGTGATCGGCATGCCTAGTGCCTTCGACAGCGCCTGAAGCGTGGTCAGAGAGGGCGAGATGTTGCCGTTCTCGATCTTCGAGAGCATGCCGACCGACATGCCGGTCGCAGCAGCGAGGTCTGCCACGGTGATGCCGAGTTTCTTGCGATAGGTGCGCACCTCGTGGCCGATCGCCATTTCGAGATTGTTGGCGCGAGGCTCACGGACGGCATGAGGATCCTGCGTCAGTGCAGGCTTTGAAGCACCGGGCGCTTTCTTGGTCTTCCTGGCCATAAATCCTCCTCACACTCCGCCAACGTCACCCGATGCCTTAGCGGATTCTGCGCGTCAGCCCAATGCTCCGCTATCCGTTCGTCACAGGCCGACGAAGACCAGAACAGCCAGAACAAGTGCCGCCAGGAAGACGGTGTCGGCAACCAACAGGCCGATTGCGCGTCCGCCGATCTTGAACACTTCCGGCAGGGAGGTCTTCACGCCGACGGCTGCGATGGCGACGAGCAGCGCCCAGCGCGAGATCATGCCGGCCCATTCTCCGACTAGGGGCGGGATGCTGACCAGCGAGTTCAGGGCAGCGAGCAGAAGGAAGGCGACCACGAAGCCGGGCAAGAGGGGTGGGCGTTTGACGTCGCCGGAAACCGTGCGGCGGAAGGCGAGGGCGGCGACCAGCACGACGGGTGCCAACATGGTGACGCGGATGAGCTTCACGAAAACCGCCGTTTCACCGGCTGGTACCGAGACGGAGAAACCTGCACCGGCGACCTGCGCGACGTCATGAATGGTGGAACCCAGGAAGATCCCTGTCTGGTGGTCGTCGAGCCCGGCGAGGCTTGCCAGGATCGGGTAGAAGATCATGGCGAGTGTCGACAGCATCGTCACGCCGATGACGGTGAAGACCATTTGCTGGTCGGCTTCCTTGCTCCGGTTGCCCAATGTCGCGGAGATCGCCAGTGCCGCCGAGGCGCCACAGATGGCGACCGCGCCGCCAGTGAGCACGCCGAACTGCGTGCCCTGTCCCGAGAGGCGCGAGGCGAGAATGCCGAAGAGGATGGTGAGCAGAACCGCGCCGACGATCATGGCGATGACGGCAGCACCCAGTTCCGCAAACATCGCGACACTGACGCGCAGCCCGAGCAGCGCGATGCCGAGCCTCAGCACCGTACGCGAGGCGAAGTCGAGCCCGGCAGCCGTCTTCGGGTCTTCAGCCAGAAAGTGCAGGGCGAGGCCGATCAGGATGGCGAGCAACATCGCCGGTGCGCCGTAGTGTTCCGACAGAAAGGCCGACGCCAAAGCGATCAGGACGGTGACGGACAGACCCGGAAACAAAGTCTGCCAGCGCTCACGCATGGTCATGGGGCGGCTGTCTCGCTCTAGCTCGGGCGAGGCAGTGGACGGATCTGGCATGGAACACCTCTGATGGGATCGCCCGGCGAATTCTGGCATGGATGATGCCAAGGGCGGCGGAATGGGATGCGCGGAAGGACCGCGCATCCCCTTGGTAATCAGTTCAAATCGGCTGCGCGCTCTGCGTCAACCTTCTTCTGCGCATCGGCAACGGCCGCCGTGAAGAGGTCGAAGACTTCGGCGCCACCGGTTACGTTCGACTTGAACCAGTCGAAGACAGGAGCAACGGCCGTCTTGAAGGCTTCCTTCTCTTCGGCGGTCGGCACATAGATCTCGCCGCCGGCCTTGGCGAAGTCCTGGTAGGCAGCGATCTCCTTGCGCTTCGGCGAGGCGAAGGTTGCCTGCTGGAGGGCGGCAAAGCCGTCAACCACGACCTGCTTCTGTTCCGGCGTTAGACCCTGGAAACGATCGTTCGACATCCACCAGAAGGCGCCCATGTAGCTGTGACCATCGAGCGTCAGGTGCTTGAGGCCTGCATCCGGGAACTTCATCGACATGATGTCGGTGATGCCGTTGGCAGTGCCCTCGACCACGCCGGTCTGCAGCGAGGTGAAGAGTTCCGGCCACGGGATCGGGGTCGGTGCGGCACCCACGGCGGTTGCAACCTGCTGCGGCAGGTCGGCCGGCACGGTGCGCATCTTCAGACCCTTCAGGTCTTCCGGCGTCTTCACCGTCTTCTGCGTGTTGGCATAGTTCCGCCAGCCGCCGGTGTTGCCGATGGTCATCAGGCGGATCTTGTTGTCGCTGTCGGCCAGCGCCTTTTCGCGCAGCTTCCGGGTGAAATCACCCGTCAGCACCGTTTCGGCCACGCGGTCATCGCTCATCAGGTAAGGCAGGTCGAGAACCTGGATGTAGGGGAAAAGGCCGGCAGCACCACCCGACGTGGAGATGTAGATGTCGATCGAGCCGTCGGCGACGCCCTGGAGGCATTCCTCGCCGGTGGCGCAAAGCTGGGTGCCGATGAAGAGTTCGACGGCGATCGCACCATTCGAGGCGTTCTCGACATAGTTCTTGAACACGACGAGGCCGTCATAGTCCTCGTCGTTCTCGTTGGAGTTTGCGGTGGCGCGAAGCGTGATGTCTGCCGCCTGTGCGACACCGGTGATGGTGAGCGCGCTGGCCAGCAGCAAGGTTTTCAACATGGACTTGAGCATTGTGGTTCCTCCCTGTTCTCAAGTTAGTCGACGAAGCCCGCGAGGCGCGGGAGCGTGAGGGTCAAGGCCGGGAAATAGGTGATCAGGAAGATCACGACGATTTCCGCCGCCAGGAATGGCAAGGTGGCCCTAGCAATCGTTTCAACCTTCAGACCTGAGACCGAAGACGAGACGAAGAGTACCAGGCCCATGGGTGGGGTTAGAAGACCGACGGTCAGATTGACCGCCATGATGATGGCGAAGTGGACGGAATCGACACCCATCTGGGTGAAGATCGGTCCGAGGATCGGGCCGAGAATGATGATCGCGGGGCCCGCATCCAGGAACATGCCGACGACGAAGAGCAGAAGGTTGATCAGCAGCAACAGGACCAGCGGGTTTTCGCTGAGGCTCAGAATGATCGAGGCCAGCAGTTCCGGGGTGTGCGACAGGCTGGCGACCGTCTTGAAGGCCATGGCCGCGCCGACCAGCAGCAGGACGACCGCCGAGGTCATGGCAGCCCGCATCAGGATCTTCGGCATATCGCCGATCTTCAGCGTGCGCAGCACGAAGAGGCCTATGAAGATGGCGTAACCGACCGCTACGGCCGAGGCTTCCGTTGGCGTGAAAATGCCGCCGAGAATGCCGCCCATGATGATGACGGGGGTCATCAACGGCCAGAAGGCGTTGAGGCTGGCGCGTCCACGTTCCGGCCAGGTGGCCCGGGTCGTTGCCGCTGGCAGGTTCTCGCGATCGGCAAGCAGGTAGACGATCACCATCAGGCTGAGGCCGATCAGGATGCCGGGGACGATGCCGGCCAGGAACAGTGCCGCAACGCTCTCGCCCATCACATAGGCATAGATGATCATGATGCCGGATGGCGGGATGATCGGGCCGATGATCGAGGAAGCGGCGGTGACGGCGGTGGCAAAACGTCTCGTGTAGCCCTGTTTCTCCATGGCCGGGATCAGCATCGAGCCGAGCGCCGACACGTCCGCGACCGCAGAGCCTGAAAGACCGGCAAACAGCATCGAGGAGAGGATGTTGACGTGGGCAAGGCCGCCGCGCAGGTGGCCGATCAGCGCCTGGGCGAATTCCACCAGGCGCGTGGTGATGCCGGCCCGGTTCATCAGCTCACCCGCCAGCATGAAGAAGGGGATGGCCATCAGCGGGAAGCTGTCCATACCGTTATAGACATTACGATAGAGCAGGACGATGTCACGTTCCTGGCCGTTCAGCCAGAGGAGAATGCCGGGCGCTGCAATCAGGCCGAATACGATCGGGAAACCGAGCAGCAGGAGAACCATGAACAGGGGCAGGAAAAGGCTCAGCATCACTCGGCCCCCAACCCGCCGAGGGAGGCCACCGGCTCCAGCGACTTTTCATGTCCGGCGAGCTCGATCACGCTGCGCAGGATGAGCTCGATGTTGACCACGAACATCATGGTCACACCCGTCGCCAGCGATGCCATCATCCAGCCGCGCGGTACCTTCATCCAGGTGCTGAGGTCGAGAGAGGTGGGGACGGCAATTGCCGGCATGGCGAAACGGCCCCCGAGCCCGGTCACCTCCGCCCAGCCGATGCGCATGCCGACGTATAGCAGCACGATCGAGAGCACCAGGAACAGCAGGGCAATAAGGCTGCCGACCATGCGCGGGAAGATGTCGAGAACCATGGTGATGGCCACGAAGCCGCCTTGGCGGAACGCCGTCGGCACCATCAGACCGGTCATCCAAAGCATCAGGAAACGGGCAGCTTCCTCGCTCCAGGGAAGGGCGTTGCCCAGAATGTAGCGGAAGAAGACCTGTATCAGGATGAAAACGAGCATGATGCCGAGGGCACCGGCCCCCAGCCATAGTCCGACCGTCAGCACGGCGGCATTCAGCCGGCCGAGCAGATTGGTCAGGTTCGAAAGTGCCTTCATGTCTCCACCCGTTACTTGTCATCGGTCAATTCGGCGCAACTATCGAAAACTCTTGCCCGCCGTGCAAACACGGCTGTTCCCCTTTCAGGTCCGCGGGGAGTAATTTCCTCCTTGCGGACTTGTTCCGGATCGTCCTCAATCGTTCCGCCGCAGCATGTGTTTCATGCCGCCGACGACCTCCTCCCATTGCGTCTCAGACGGCGAAGCGTCCGAACCGTCCCCCTGAGAAGCACAGCGGTTCTCCCTGCCGATGTGCAACCCTTAGCACCTTGCCGATGATGATCGTGTGATCACCGGCGTCATGTTGCGCCTGCTCGACGCATTCGAAACGGGCCAGCGTGCCCGGCAGAACCGGCACGCCTTCGTCGTTGAACCTGACGTCGATCCCGTCAAAGCCGCTGCCGCCACGGGTGAAGGCAGCACTCAGATGGTCCTGATCTGCGCTCAGCACGTGGATCGCGAAATGCCGGGCGCCCGTGAAGGCACCGTACCTGGACGAGCTCTTGGCCGGCGACCAGAGGACCAGCGGCGGGTCCAGCGACACCGAGGCAAAGCTGTTGACCGTCATGCCGATGGGGCCGTCAGCGGTCATTGCCGTCACCACGGTCACACCGGTGGTGAAGCTTCCAAGCGCATTGCGATAGGCGCGATGGTTGTCCGCCTCCGGAATGAAGACGGCTTCCAAGGCATGAATGTCATTGGCTGCCATCATCAGGCGACCTCCCGACCGATCGCGAGCGTGTAAAGTTCGAACCAGGTCTGGCGGTCCATCTCGACCTTGGTGGCGTCGGCAATCTTTGCAATGCGGTCGAGCGAATTGGTGCCCATGACCGGAAGGATCGTCGCCGGATGGCGCAGCAGCCAGGCTGTTGCGACGGCCGTCTCGTCCACGCCATGCTCTGCGCCAATCCGCTTGAGGGCGGCAAGCAGTTCCGGCTTCGAGCCATCCAGGAGACGACCGCCTCCCAGCGGCGACCAGGCCATGGGCGGAACCATGCGCTCTTGCAGATAGGCAAGGTCTCCGTTCACAAAGCTATCGGTCGCGAGCAGGCTCATCTCGATCTGGTTGGTGACGAGGTTGTTCTCCATCGACGACTGCAGGAGCGAGAAGTCCCAGGGGCGGAAGTTCGATACGCCGACGGCGCGCACCTTGCCCGAGGCGATCAGCGCGTCGAGTGCCGGTCCGGTCTCGTCGGGATCGATCAGGGGATCCGGGCGGTGGATCAGCAGCAAGTCGACATGGTCCGTGCCCATGTCGGTCAGCGAGGCTTCGACCGAGGCGGTGATATGAGCGGCCGAGGTGTCGTAATACTTGACGCGTGCCGCCGAGTGACGGCCGGCGGGCGCGACGATGTCGCACTTGGTGACGATCTCGAGCTTGTCGCGCAGGCCGGGCGCGGCCTTCAGGGCGTTGCCGAGAATCGCTTCAGCGGTATAGCCGCCATAGATGTCGGCCTGATCCAGGGTCGTGATGCCCTGAGCAAGACAGGCCTCGATCTTGGCCTGCACATGCTGCGGCGAGGTGTCGGCATCGTCGCCGATGCGCCACATGCCATAGACGAGGCGGCTGAAGGTGAGATCAGGGGTAAGATTGACGCGCAGCATCAGCGGCGAACTCCATTTCCGAGAGGGGTGGCAGGCATTTCTGCGGGAACGCGGCCATAGGCGTGGGGGAGCGAGACGGTCTTGAGTTCCGGCAGAACCTTGGTGCCGAAATGCACCGCTTCGTCGATATGCGGATAACCGGACAGGATGAAGGCGCGGATGCCCATCTTCCGATATTCTTCCAGCTCCGAAAGAATTTGGTCCGTCGAGCCGACAAGGGCGGCACCGCAGCCGGAGCGGGCCCGACCGATTCCGGTCCACATATGCGGCTCGATGTAACCGAACTGGTCGGCGAGTTCGCGGGCGCGGGCCTGATGGGCGACGCCGAGCGAGATCGAGTCATGGGCGCGGTCACGGATCAGCTTGCCGTATTCGTCATCGAGCTTGGAGACGATGTAATCCGCATATTCGCGGGCTTCCTTCTCCGTGTCGCGCACGATCATGTGGACGCGCAAGCCGTAGTCCAGCGTTCGGCCATGGGCTTCAGCGCGTGCGTGCACGGCTTTCATGCGTTCGGCGAGCTGCTCCTTCTTTTCCGGCCACATCAGATAGACGTCGCATTGCGCGCCGCAGAGTTCGAGCGCATCCGGTGAATACCCGCCGAAATAGAGGAGGGGGCCGCCGTTCTGCTGGTATGGGCGGGCGGGCTCGGTCGAAACGCCCTGGAACTGGTAGACCTCGCCTTCATGGTCGATCGTGTCGCGAGTCCAGGCCTGGCGGAGGATCTCGACGACCTCGTGGCTGCGCTTGTAGCGGAAGGCGCTGTCGGCGACTTCGCCAGGGAAATCCGAGCTGATGACGTTGAGCGTCAAACGACCTTTGAGCATATGGTCGAGCGTCGCCACTGTGCGGGCCAGCATGATCGGCTGCATCTCGCCGCAGCGAATGGCGGCCAGCATGTTGATCTTGGATGTGATCGGTGCGCAGCCGGCGACGAAGCTCAGCGTGTCCTGACCGACCTGGTAGGACGACGGGCAAAGAATGTTGCGGAAGCCGAGCTGCTCGGCCTTCTTCACGATGTCCGAGCAGTGTTCCCAGCTCGACCGAAGCGCGCCGTCCGGCACGCCGAGAAATTGATAATCGTCAGAGCAGAGTGCAGCGAACCACGACACTTCCGCGCCATCGAGATCGGCCGATGTGACGGGTACGACAGTCATTGAGGTCTCCTCCAAGGCTCCAACTTTCTTCTTGCGTAACACTCGAATTGATGTAGATCAATAGTGTATCAATTTTTTCCCGGCGATACCGAAGTGCCACAGAATTCCGCAACGCAGCCTCCCGGCAGCCTGCCGATCTACGTCCAGATCACCGAACTCCTGGTGCGTGACATCGCAGCAGGACGGCTGATCGATGGGGAGAGGCTGCCGCCGGAGCGGGATATGGCAGAGGAGCTCGGCATCGCCGTCGGCACCCTGCGCAAAGCCTTGGCGGAGCTTCAAAACCGCGGGCTGCTGGAGCGCATCCAGGGCTCGGGGAACTACGTGCGGGCGATCTCGGATCCCAAATCGGTTTACGCCATGTTCCGATTGGAGCTGCTCGGGGGCGGCGGTCTGCCGACGGCGGAGATCCTGTCGATCGATCGCCTGCCGAAGCCGGCGGACCTGCCGACTTTCGGCATCTCCAGCGAAGCCCACCGCATCCGGCGCCTGCGCCGTCTGTCCGGTCGGCCGGCGGCGCTGGAAGAGATCTGGCTCGATGGCTCCTATATCCAGGCCATCGACCCGGAGGCGGTCTCCGAATCCCTTTATCTCTTCTACCGCACCAAGCTCTCGCTCTGGATTGCGCGGGCAGAGGACCAGATCGGACTGGATGCGGTGCCGGATTGGGCGCCTGAGGCTTTCGGCCAGAAGGCCGGTGCGCCCATCGTTCATATTCAACGCATCAGTCAGGACCAGGAGGGTGTTCGCGCAGAAGTGTCGCGGACATGGCTCGATCACACCGTCGCGCGCTATGTCGCGCGGTTGAAATGACAGGGCCGCGGGGAGCGGTCCAATCAGGAGGAAATAGTGACAGGACTTCGATACGGGATCATCGGTTGCGGCATGATGGGGCAGGAGCATCTGCGCAACATCGCCCTGCTTCAGGACGCATCGGTTGCGGCAATCTTCGAACCCGATCCGGGCATGCGCGCCCTCTCGTCGGCGACCGTTCCTGCGGCCAGGATGGTCGACTCGGTCGAGGATCTGCTTGCGGTCGAAGAGGTGAACTGCCTGCTGATCGCGAGCCCCAACTACCTCCATCTCGAGCAGATGGAGAAGATCGCCGCCATTCGCCCGCTGCCGGTCCTTGTCGAGAAGCCGCTTTTTACGGATCCCGCCGATGCACCGCGTCTGGCGGCCTTGCGGGCGGCCTATCCGGCGCCGATCTGGGTCGCCATGGAATATCGCTACATGCCCCCTGTCGCGCGGATGATCGCGCAGGCGGACGAGGCGACCGGCGGCATCCGCATGCTGACGATCCGCGAGCATCGCTTCCCATTCCTCGAAAAGGTGGGCGACTGGAACCGCTTCAACCGCAATACCGGCGGCACCCTGGTCGAGAAATGCTGCCACTTCTTCGACCTGATGCGACATATCCTGAAGTCCGATCCCGTCCGCATCATGGCTTCGGGCGGGCAGTCGGTGAACCACCTCGACGAGGTCTATGACGGCAAGCGGTCCGACATCTGGGACAATGCCTATGTCATCGTCGACTTTGCCTCCGGTGCGCGCGCCATGCTGGAGCTTTGCATGTTTGCTGAGGGCGCACGCTATCAGGAGGAGATCTCGGCGGTGGGGCCAAAGGGCAAGATCGAATGCCTTGTGCCCGGGCCGGGTCGCTTCTGGCCGGAACACCTCGGAGAGCCTCCGATCGCCCAGGTGATCGTTTCGCCGCGGGATCCTAAGGGCCCGCATGTTGTCGAGATCCCGGTCGATCCGCAATTGCTGGAGGCCGGCGACCACAATGGCTCGACCTTCTACCAGCATCAGCGCTTCCAGAAAGCGGTGCGGGGCGAGCATCCCGTTGAAGTTGCCCTCGATGACGGATGGTGGGCGGTCGCGATGGGACTTGCCGCGCAGCACTCGGCCGAAACGGGGCAGGCCGTGAGCTTCCCGCTCGCATTTTCGCCAGAAGCACGCGTCAAGCAGAAGTTGTCGTTGCAGGCCTGAATGGCGGCCTGATCAGCGCGCGAACAATTCGTTCGTTGCGGCGTTGGAGCCCTTGTGCGAGCGCAAGGAGAGCCAGTGGTGAACGAATATGTTTTCGGCCCCGTTATCAGGGATGACGGGGTTCTGTTTCGGCTATGGGCGCCACGGTGTGACACGGTTTTCCTGGAACTAGAGGGAACAGCAACAAGAGAGATGGAGCGGCAGTCCGACGGCCAGTTCCATCTTCTGGTAGCCGAGGCAAAGCCCAGCATGCGGTACCGGTTCCATCTGCCGGACGGGTTGGTTGTCCCTGATCCCGCCAGCCGCCACCAGCCCGAGGACGTCTTCGGCCCGAGTGAATTGGTCGATCTCTCACACTACCGCAGACCAGATCCGATCTGGCAGGGCAGACCCTGGGCCGATATGGTGATCTACGAGCTGCATGTCGGCACCTTCACGGAAGAGGGGACGTTTCGAGCGGTGATCGAGAAGCTCGACCATCTCGCCGGCCTGGGCATCACGGCGATCCAGCTCATGCCGATCGCGGACTTTCCGGGAAGCCGCAACTGGGGTTATGACGGTGTGCTGCCTTACGCGCCCGACAGCGCCTACGGGCGGCCGGACGATCTCGTCGCGCTCGTGGAAGCCGCGCATCAGAGGGGGATCTCCGTCTTTCTCGACGTCGTCTACAATCACTTCGGACCGTCCGGCAATTTCATGGCGGCCTATGCGCCACTTTTCTCGCCGCATCATCAGACACCCTGGGGTGACGGGGTCAATTTCGACGATGAACAGAGCGAGATGGTTCGCGCATTTCTGATCGAAAATGCACTTTACTGGCTCGAGGAGTATCGGATTGATGGGCTGAGGCTCGATGCGGTGCATGCGATCCGTGACGACAGCACGCCGCATTTTCTCGACGAGTTGGCGATGCGCGTCAGGCAGCGTCTTGGGGATCGACATGTTCATCTCATTGTCGAGAACGAGGAGAACAACCCGCGTCTACTAGAGCGATCAGGCTCAGACGCCCCTCTCTTCAACGCACAATGGAATGATGACATCCACCACGCGCTGCATGTGGCAACCAGTGGAGAGACCTTCGGGTATTATGGTGATTACGAAGAAGCGGGTCCGGCGCTGGCAAGGGCGCTTGCCGAAGGCTTCGTCTTCCAAGGCCAGGTGATGTCCTTCAGTGGCGAGACGAGGGGCCAGCCCAGCAGCCATATTGCGCCAGTCGCCTTCATCTCCTTTCTCCACAATCATGACCAGATCGGCAATCGCGCGAATGGCGACCGCATCATGGCGACCCTGCCGGAGGCAGCGCTCGCCTTCGCCGTGGCGATCGTTCTGCTGTCACCTCAGATCCCCATGCTCTTCATGGGCGAGGAATGGTGTTCGCAGCGGCCTTTTCCCTATTTCTGCGACTTCGACGAGGAATTGAACGCAGCCGTACGAAAAGGCCGGCGACAGGAATTGTCCAAGCTTCCGGGCTTTGACGGTGAACATGTTCTCGATCCCACCTCGGAGGAGACATTCCACTCGGGTATTCTCGATTGGGAGGCTGCGACATCCGCGCCCGGCACGACCTGGATCGACCGTTATCGCCAGTTGATCACGCTCCGGCGGGAACGCGTCGCGCCTTTGCTTCCTCTTATGGATCAAGGTGGGCGCCACGCGCTCGATAGCGCGGCCATCCGGGTCGAGTGGCCGCTCAATGACGGGCGATCCTATATTCTCGTGGCCAACCCGACGGACGGTGCTGTCGAGACGCATATGGAAAGCGATCTGGTCGATGTTGTCTACGCGCAGGGGGAGCACAAGCCGGATGGTCTTGGTCCCTGGTCGCTGGTCTTTGGCATCAAGCAATGAGGAGATTGGGCTGGGGGCCTCAGCCCATGCGATCTGCGAGGTGCATGACTTCAAGGGCGGATCGGGCCACCATGTCGGCTCCGATACCTCCGAAGGCCTGCGGGTTTTTCATGACCGCCGGCCCGCCGACGGCGATCTTCATGGCAGACAGGCTGCGGTTCGACTGGATGCGGCGAATGGCAGACGCACATTCGTCGACTTCATCGATCTGGCCGACCGAGATGCCGAGAAGACTGTAGGACGAGTTGGACAGGCGCATGTAGAGGCTGTCGTTGAGTTCGAGATCGGCACCGCCATCGACATCCCAGCCCATGTCGCGGAAACAGGAAGCAACGATCGAGACCCCGATCGTGTGCATGGCGCCTTGCGTTCGAGCGAGCAGAACACGGCGCGCCTTCTGGCGATCCCGGATCGTCTGGCTGCGGTTTTGCGACAGATGATTGACGATCATGCCGAGGCGTGTCGAAGCAATCGCGACCTGGATGAAATCCGTCTCGTCATTGCACCACAGGCGACCGAGGTGAGCGGCCACCGGAGAGAAAAGCTGGATCGCGAGGGTATGCATCGGCAGTTCGCTGCGCTGCAACTCCTCAATGATCTCCCGATGCGCCCGCGGATCGGGCTGGATCAGGGCCTGTGTCAGTGCCGCGCGAAAGCCGATCGCCTTGTCAGTTCCCGGTAGTTCGCGGGCCTTCGGATCCAGTTCAGGGTGAAGATGAAAATCGATTTCCGGCGGCATTTCGCCGTCGTGGAGATGCGTCGACAGGTCCGGATGGCTTGCTCCCACCAACCGTGGTACGGCTCCGCGGATCGCGCTTTCGAGAATGCGCTGCTCGAGGCTTGTCAGCTTGTTGTCGGCTTTGGATAGTTCAGGCTTACCGTCCGTATACGGAGGGCCTCCCGACGATCCCCCCTTCTTGTCACCCGCCATATCACCCTCCCGGTCATCGGCTTGGGCTTATCCGCTCATCCCGATGGGATAGTACTTCATTCTTTCTTCTTCGCCAAACTTCGCGTGGTCGTATACGTGTTTTACCGCCTTACGGTTTAGTCAGCGATCTTCGGCACGGTGCAGACGTGCAGGCAGTTCGGCCTGGCCGGCCATTGTCGACCGGCGTAGATCCGCATTGGGCCTTGCGATGCCGAGCCCACTGCGCGCAAGGGCCGCGATGTGACGGGCGGTCAACTTCGCCTCTTCGTACATGTCATCGGGGCTTGCCTGCGCGATGAATGTATCCGGCAAGGTCATGGTGCGCAGGGCGCAGCGGCCGTCCAGCATGCCCCGGTTGGCGAGATGGTGGAGAACGAGGGCGCCAAAGCCGCCTGTGGCGCCCTCCTCGATCGTGATCAACATCGTATGATTGTCGACAAGATCCGCGAGAAGTGCCGTATCCAGCGGCTTTGCAAAGCGCGCGTCTGCGACGGTTGCGGAGATCCCCTCCAAAGCCAGAAGTCGACGCGCCTTCAGGCAGTCCGCGAGCCTTGTGCCGAAAGACAGAAGGGCCACCTGGCTGCCTTGTTCGATGATCCTTCCCCGGCCAATGGGGAGAATTTCTCCTCTGGTCGGCAGTGCCACGCCGGTTCCCTCGCCGCGGGGATAGCGGAAGGCGATGGGGCCATGATCATGGGCCGCGGCGGTCGCGACCATGTGGACCAGTTCCGCCTCATCGCTGGCAGCCATCACGGTGAAGCCCGGCAGATTTGCGAGACAGAGAATGTCGAAGGACCCGGCATGGGTCGGTCCGTCAGCGCCGACAAGGCCGGCGCGATCGATCGCAAAGCGGACGGGAAGGTGCTGCAGGGCGACATCGTGGACGATCTGGTCATAGGCCCTTTGCAAGAACGTTGAATAGATCGCGCAGAAGGGCTTCATGCCCGCCGCAGCAAGACCGGCGGCGAAGGTCACCGCGTGCTGTTCGGCGATCCCGACATCGAAGGTGCGCTCGGGAAAACTCGCCTCGAAGCGATCGATGCCCGTGCCCGCCGCCATGGCCGCCGTGATCGCCACGATCCGGTCGTCATGGCTTGCTTCCTGGATCAGGGCATCGGCGAAGACCTTGGTGTAGCTCGGCGCCTTGGGCTGGCCCTTGGCCTGAACGCCCGTGTGGACGTCGAACGGGTTTACCCCGTGATATTTGTCGCCGGACGACTCGGCGGGTGCGTAGCCCGCCCCCTTGCGGGTGACCGCGTGCAGCAGGACGGGGCCGTTCCGGGCGTCTCGCAGTCTCGCCAAGAGGGGCAAGAGGGTATCCAGATCATGACCGTCCACGGGACCGTGATAGTCGAAGCCGAAGTTCTCGAAGAGATTGCCGGAGTTTGCGCCCGAACCGTCCCGCACGGCGGCAAGGTGCTGCGACAGGGCCCCGGTCGATGCGGAAATCGACATGTCATTGTCATTCAGGATGACGATCATCGGCCGGCCGGACCTGCCCGCATTGTTCATGGCCTCGAATGCCATGCCGGCAGACATTGCTCCATCCCCGATGACGCACACGACATGGCCCTGCTCATGCGTCAGATCCCGCGCGGTCGCAAATCCAAGGCCTGCCGAAATCGAGGTGGAGGAGTGGGCGGCGCCGAAGGGGTCGTAGTCGCTTTCTGCGCGGCGGGTAAAGCCAGACAGGCCGTTCTTCTTGCGAAGGCTCAGCATCCGCGCGCGGCGGCCGGTCAGGATCTTGTGCGGATAACATTGGTGACTGACGTCCCAGATGATCGTGTCGCGGGGCGCTTCAAAGATGGCATGGATCGCGATCGTCAATTCGATCACACCAAGGCTCGAGCCCAGATGCCCGCCCGTTTCCGATACGATGCGGATGGTTTCGCCCCGCAATTCGTCGGCCAGTTGGACGAGTCTCTGGCGGTCCAGAGATTTCAGATCGTCAGGGCCTTGAACTCGATCGAGTAAGGGAGTGGCGATGTCATTTGCACGAGACAAGTCCACTGTGCTCTCCTCCCAAGCAGAGCCCATATCCCGCGGTGCCCTGCTTCATCGAGTGCCACATCGACACTGTCAGTCAGCGCTTACCTGAGTATGGTTCAATAACTGCATATTCGGAGAAGTCGGGCGCTATGTAAACTTTTTTTTACACTTTGCCGCGGAAATCCGCCGAGCGTGCTTCGCCCGGCGGAACTTGAAGTCATCAAGGAGCAGGATGCGCCTTCAGGAAGGCGATGACGTCCGCAATTTCCTTCGGATCCTTCAAACCGGCAAAGGCCATGCGCGTGCCTTTGACGACACCTCGGGGATTGGCGAGATAGGCCGTCAGCTGAGCGTCATCCCAGACCTTGCCCGCGCCGAAGTCCGTCATGGCCTTGGAATACTTGAAGCCTTCTGCGATGCCAGGCTGACGACCGACCACACCCTGCAGCGAGGGGCCGACCTTGTGTTTCGCGTCGGCCACGTTGTGACAGGCGGTGCACTTCTTGAAGACGGTCTCGCCGGCCGCCGCGTCCCCTTCCTGAGCGAAGGCGTTAGAAGACAGCAGGAGTGCTGCGGTGGTGCATGCGGCTGCAATTATCCTCGACATGTGTATCCTCCCATGGCATCGCGGATGAAATTGATATGTAATGCTGGCATGACGTTCGACCAGCCCGGTCGATTCCGGGGAAGGTCTGCCTCACAAGGCGGTGCGCTCCATGGAACCGCAATGCTGGCTTCGACCTTCCTATACGAAACCAACCCCGGAGCCGGATCATGGCCGCAGCCGTCTTTCTTGTGATCGTTCTCGCCGCCGCCTTTAGCGGGGCGATGTTCAAGCCCGGCGAATGGTATGAAACGCTGCGCAAACCCAGCTGGACGCCGCCGAAATGGGCGTTCCCCGTGGTCTGGACGATCCTCTATGTGATGATCGGCTATGCGGGCTGGCTTGTCTGGACGAATGGCGGCTGGTCCCTGCCCATGGCACTCTGGGCGCTTCAGATGGTGACGAATGCTCTCTGGTCCTACTTCTTTTTCGGGATGCGGCGCATGGACATCGCGCTCGTCGATGTTTCCGTCCTCTGGCTTTCCGTGGCGTTCTTCATCGTGACGGCATGGTCCCTGGTGCCGCTCGCCTCTCTCCTGTTCGTGCCCTATCTCGCCTGGGTCACCGCGGCGGCCGCGCTCAACTATTCGGTCCGGCGGCTCAATCCCGACGCCTGATCGGCGAGCCTCATCCTCAAGTCGACGAGGAAAGCAATCAGCGACGCGGCAAGCAGGGCTGCAAGCCAAAGAACGTGTGCCTGCCGCATCGCCAGTCCGAAGGCCGCGAGCAGACAGCTTCCCGAAATGGCGTTGGGCGCGAGTGTCTTGATCACGAGGTCGGGGCGAGGCGATCGCATGGCGACGGCGGCGATCACCGACCACAGCACGAGAACCGCAACCACACTGATCCAGCCCGAAATGAAGATCTGCGTCAGCCATGCCGTCATCTCTGCCCCGCGGGGATGCCGAAGAGCTGGGCGAGATCCTTGGCGAAGACGCGCAGGTGCGCCAGCGGATCCCGTCGCACCAGCTTCTTGTTCAGATAGGATTCCCATGTCAGTCGCTGAACATCCGGGTCGGCACACATGGCGACAAACTTCTCGCGAAGCCGGTCGTTGCGATACCAGATCATCTGCATGATCCCCAGGATCAAGAAGACCCGGCCATGCGCTTGCATGAAGCTTCGTCGCGCCTGCGCCAGGGCTCGCCCGTTGCCGGCCAGCAGAGACGCGTGAACCGCTTCGGCCGAAAGGCGGCCACACAGCATGGCATAGTAGATGCCTTCACCCGAGGATGGTGCCACCGTGCCCGCGGCATCGCCGGCGAGCAGTATATTGCGGCCATTGTCCCAGCGCTTCATCGGTTTCAGCGGCAGGGGTGCACCCTCGCGGCGGATGACACGACAGTCCTGCAGACCGGCTGCGCGTTTCAGGGCTTTGGTGGCTTCGCGGATGTTGTGACCTTTGACGGCCGTGCCGGTGCCGATGCTCGTCTGTCCCCCATGGGGGAAGACCCAGCCATAGAAGTCGGGCGAGATGCGACCATCATAGACCACATCGCAGCGGTCGGCCCTGAAGATTTCCGGCGCTGCATCTTGAGGGCTTTCGACGATTTCATGATAGGCGAAGACATAAGGTGGCTTTTTGGCTGCGGGGAACATCATCCGTCTGACAGCGGAATTTGCGCCGTCTGCGCCAATGACACGGCGTGCTCTGATCACGATCGACGCCTGTTCCGTCTCGCCATCGGTCGGGACGACGGTGAGATCGAGAGTTCCCTCATCACTCTCTTCCATGCCGTCCAGCTTTGCGGTCAGTCGATCGGCGCCTGCCTCTTCGGCGCGCTTGCGCAGGTAGGGATCGAAATGGGCTCGGTCGACCATTCCGACATAGCCTATATCGCCGATGGCCATCTCGACGGTCTTGCCCGAGGGGGCAATGATGCGGGCGGCATTGGCCCGCGCGACGAGTTGGCTTTCGGGAATTGCAAAATCTTGAAGCGCCCTTGATGGAATGGCGCCCCCGCAAGGCTTTATCCTGTTGTCCGGATCGACCAGGACGACCGAATGGCCCTTCTGCGCCAGTTGTTCTGCCGCCATGGCGCCGCAAGGCCCTCCGCCGACAACGGCGACATCATAGATCTTCGGCATGCGTGTCTCCCTGCCGGATGGATCGGCGTTGCGGTTCATTCTCCGGGCATGATGGCTGCGTTTGACTGGGTGGCTGTCGGTGTCGCGACGTGCTGGCCAATACGGGTCGCGACCACAGCGGAAATCAGGAAGAGGCTCGCCTCGATCGCAAACACGGCAGCAAAGGCCAGAGCGTCGCTTGCCGTCAGCCACCGCCCGATATCGAGCGCCACGGTTCCAAGCACGCCACCCAATCCGAAGGCGATGGCCTGTGCTGCGCCCCAGAGCCCCATGCGCATCCCATAGTTCGATTTGTGCCCTTTTCCGGCAAGGATCATCATGGTGCCGACGGCAGCCACAGCAAAGGCACCATTGGCGGCACCCAGCAGAAAGATGTTGACCTTGAGAGGCCAGAGCGGTGCTGATTGCGTCGAGACGGCGAGCGCCGCAAGGGCGAGCGCCGAGCCGAAGCAGCCTCCGACGATGAAGCTGCGGGGCAGGCCCGGGTATCGCTTGCCAAAGATTGCGGTCGAAACGCCAACGAGAACCATGCCCAAGAGAACGCCGGCATGCTGAGTGCCGGACAGGCTGGTCGTTTCTCCCGGCGTCATGCCGAAAAGAAGGCCGGCATAGGGTTCCAGGATCAGATCCTGTGTTGCGAAGGCCAGCATCGAGACGAAGATGAAGAGGGTGAAGAGGCGTGCTTCCTGGTCTTGCAGCACGTCTTGAAGGCTCTCCCGGAAGCTCGATGTCGATGCGTCCTCGTCCTTCTGGTCGACCGATGGCTTGGCCTCCATGCCGGCCACGCCGATGAGGCCGATACCGAACGCCACGATCCCGGCTGCTGCGGTCACGGCGATCAGGCGCTCATGCGAATAGGGATCGAGCTGTGCGCCGACGATGATCGAGGTGACAATGATGCCGGTGATCATCAGCATCCAGGTGATGGTGGCGGCGGCCGCGCGTCTTTCGACGGCTGTCTTCATCGCGATCAGTGCGAGCAGTGAAGTGCCCGATGCTCCAATCCCGATGCCGATCAGGGCATAGGCGATGATGGCGGCCAAGATGCCGAGAAGGAAGGAATGCTCGAAGAGCAGCGTTGTGGCTGCAGCGCCGGTGCCTGCCAGTGCCAGAAGTGCAAGGCCGCCGAGGATCCACTGCGTTCGTGAGCGGCCGGTGTCGGACTTGTGGCCCCAGACCGGTCTCGTGATCTGGACGCCGTAATGCAGCCCGACAAGCAGGCCGGGGATGACGGCGGCAAGACTTAGTTCGACGATCATCACCCGGTTCAAAGTCGAGGTTGTGAGCACGACGATGGCCCCTAAGGCCGCCTGGACGAGCCCCAGCCGAACGATTGACAACCAGCTCAAGCCTGACGTGACGGCGACGCTGTTTCCGCCTTTGATCGACATGTTGGGCATCGCCGTTGCCTCCTATCCGGCCGCGACTGAAGGGACGAGCTGGGAGCCCATCGAGACTGCTGCGGCCATCATGCCGCTCACGTAAAGGCCGACCCCGATTGCCGAATACCAGACGGCCTTGCCTTCCGGATCTCGCAGAAAACTGATCATGCAGAGGATTTGCAGGGCGAGCACGGCGGTGACGAGGATGGCGCCGGTGATGAGATCGGCCTCTGCCAGGACAACGATGACCCCGATCTGCGACGCTGCCATGATCAGGCAGGCGATGCGGGCGGCATTTCCCGCACCGTGCAGAACCGGGAGCGTGCGCACACCCATCTGCCGGTCACCCTTGATCGACTTGAAGTCATTCAGCGTCAGGATCCCGTGCGCGCCCAATCCGTAGAACAGGGCGACCAGCAGGGTGCGCGAACTGGGAGCCGATCCAAGCGCTGCCGTTGCGGCCGTGATCCATGGCAGCGTTTCATAGCTCAGCCCGACCACCCCATTGCCGATCCAGCCGTTCTGCTTGAAGCGAAACGGGGGCGCGCTGTAACCCCAGGCGAGTGCCAGACCGATGGACGCGGCGGCAAATACGAGGGGGCCGAGCAGGGCCGCCACGAGCATGGACAGAATGGACATGACGATGGCGACCGCCAGCCCCCACTGGCCGGGCATACGTCCTGACGGAATGACCCGGTTCGGCTCGTTGATCGCGTCGACATGGCGATCAAACCAGTCATTGACCGCCTGACTTGTGCCACAGAGCAGGGGGCCTGCGAGAAGAACGCCGAGGGCGACAGGAAGCCAGCGATCACCAAGCCCGGCGCCCGAGGCGATGGCGCCGCAGGCATAGGCCCACATCGGTGGGAACCAGGTGATCGGTTTCAAAAGCTGAACGACCGCCGCGGCGGACGGATAAGAGGCTGCCGGAACATGTGAAGGGATCTGGGCCATGACCGGAGGCTATGCCTGGGGCCGCAGGGTGTCAACTAAAATTGACAGTCACTCTGTCGCTCAGTCCGGCCGGCTGCTCCCCGGGCGATAGTCCTCCAGCCCGTGACGACGCAGCTTGATGTAAAGGCTTTGACGCGACAGGCCGAGGATCTCGGCTGCATAGGCCCTGTTGTTGTTGGTCTGGTCGAGAGCCGCCTCGATGCAGATTTTCTCGATCACATCGAGCGATTCCCGAATGAGGTCCTTCAGCGGGACCTTGCCGACAAGGGCCGAGAAGCCTTCAGCCTGTTCCGGCACCCCTGGCGACGGGATCGTCAGGCGCTCGCCGCCCGTTGCCTGCGGGATGACGATCAACTGGATCGTGTTGTTGGACGAATTGAGCCGTGCGGAAATGCTGACGGCACTCTCGCCGGAGAGATTGTCCGTAAGGGTTGAGCTGAAGCCGCGGATATAGGGTTCGTCCATCAGGCGGGCATAGAGAACCCTGATGTCGATGGCCGCACTGCTGAACCAGGCGCCGATATTGCGTCCCAGCACCTGCGTCAGCGAGGGGGCGTGGATCAGATCGAGAAAGAGCGTGTTGGCCGCGAGGATCTGGCCTTCCCCATCCGTCTGCACGATCGCTTCTGGAAGATCGGTGATCTCCAGGGTAGCGCCACCGATGGGCTTTTCGATCCGCTGCCGGTTGATCTCATGGATCTGATCAGCCGGCCAAAGCGACAGCAGAACATTGGTGATGCCGTTTTCGCGGTAGGACCGGATCGTCAGAGACACCGGCTCGCCCTTGGCGATCGTGACGCCGTCCAGGTTCACCGGATTGGGGCTATGGCGCGCCTCGCTGATCGCGTCACCCACGCGGTCACGATCTTGCTTGGCGAAGAGATCGCGGATCGACTTGCCGGAAAGAGGCGCCCCGGTCGAGGACAAAAGCGTGCTGGCTGCCGGGTTGGCGTCCAGAATGGTGCGCCGTTCGCCGTCGAGCATGACATAGGCTACCGTGGCGACTTTGAAGGCAGTGCGGTACCGGGTTTCGGCTTCCTTCAGTTCCCGATAGTCGGCTTCCAGCTCCATCTGCGTCTGGACCAGGCGCTGCTGGTCGATCATTTGCTGCCGCAACTCGCGGCCGACGACGATGGTGTAGGGGAAATCCTTCGCGCTATAGGCGGAATAGGCAACCGGCAGGTCCGGCTTGCCGCTGCATTTGTGGTTCACCTGGTATCCACGCACCGGATGGGTTCCCGTGCCTGTAGCCAGCATGGTGTCGATCTTGGGGACCGACTCGACCGTCACGCAGTCCTGCAGCCGCTTGCCAACGGTTTTCGCAAGGCCGTAATCGGCGAGATCGCTGTTGGAAAAGTAGATCTGGGACACGATCGAAGCGCGGTCGACGAGCATCACCACATCTGCGCCCAGGCCCACGAGAGAACCGATCGAATCCAGATCGAGAGACTTCAGCACGCTGCCTGCGACTGTAAAGCCATCCGTTCCGCTATGACCGTTCAGTGGCTTCATGGAGTGAGCCAATCGATTCCGCTGGGTGTAACCACTGCCGTTCGGCCTGCGGCGCGAGCCTGGCGGCTGATTCTTTCTAATTCATAGTAACTTTCGCAGATCCTGACGGCGGAGTAAACGCTGTCACAGATGCAGTCAATCCCCAAACCTACAAGAAAATCAACGGAATCCAGCGCGGCAACACCACCCACCAGAAGGGGCAGGCGGGCCTCGCCGCGCAATCGGCGAAGCTCCTGCACGAGTGACTTGAACTCGGCAGCGAGGCGAATGTTGCTCCAGCCGATACAAGCGATGTCGGCGCTCTCCACGGCTTGAACGAAAACGGGCGTCTTGATCGTTGCCGGATCGACGACACGGCTCGCCCAACCCAGGCTTTCGAAGAGCAGCCCGATCAGGTGGGGCATCAAGGTGTGCTGCTCGCCGGGCGGAGTCAGGATGAGCGCCGTCGGCGCGTCGCGGTCGGGTGCGTTGTTGCGCAGGTCGAAGGACATCGAAGTCGCCAATTCCTGCAGGCGTGCGGATCCGATCGTCACATCGACGAAGTCACAGTCGTCGGAAACCCATTGCTGACCCAGTTGTCGGGCGATGGTCTCGAGGAAAAGCACCTTGACGTAGTACGGGCGGCCCTGGGGCAATTCATGGTCCAGGAAAGCGCGCAACGACGCCAGACGGGTCCGCGGGTTGAGGATCAGAAAACGAAATTCGTCGAGCGCCTTCTGATACAGACGATCGTGCTCCAAACCCCGGTCGTAACGCGTCGACAGCTTATCGGCGGTCATGGAAGCCACCGTTCCCTCGATCAGGCGCCGGAGTTTTTCTCCGTCGCTTTCGGTTAGGTATGCTCTCTTGGCTGCTGCGGCAAGCTTCATGAATGGCTTTAGGCCTTCATTGCTCGAAGGATTGGTACCATTCGGCCTGTCATTTCTACCGTGAACGGATCCGTCCATCATCTCGCGCCGTGCCCCCCGTCCGCGAAAACGACCCAATGCGGCGTCGGGCGGAGACATCTTGGTCCGTCGGACGAGCCAGGGGAGAATGAACCCAGAATTCATTTCTGTAAATCAAAATATACGTCAATCTAAGTTGACACTTTGATTGTTCGAGGCGTAGTCTTTGCCTTAATCCCGATCAGCCTGGGGAGGGGATGGGAGAAGGGATGACTGCCATGCGCATATCCAAACCATCGGCATCAGGCCGCGCCCTCTACACTGCGGAGGAACGTCGCAGGCGCGACGAGAGTGTGTGGACGCTGGTGCAGGGTATCCTCGCTCCCGTACAATTCCTGGTCTTTCTCGTCAGCCTCGGCCTCATCCTGCGCTTCCTCGTCACCGGAGAAGGGCTCGTCGCTGCCCAGGTCTCGATCGTCATCAAGACGCTGACGCTCTACGCGATCATGATCACCGGCTCGATCTGGGAAAAGGTGGTCTTCGGCCGCTATCTGTTCGCCCGCCCGTTCTTCTGGGAAGACGTCTTCTCGATCCTGGTACTGGCGCTGCACACCTCCTATCTCGTGGCTCTCTTCACCGGCGCGCTCGATCCCGGTTCGCTGATGGCGCTCGCGCTCGCTGCCTATGTCACCTATGTCATCAATGCCGGACAGTTTCTCTGGAAGCTGCGTCTGGCCCGTCTCGACCAGGCTGCAAGAGCGGGATCGTCCCCGACGCTTGGTAGTGCATCCTCGCTTTCGGGGAGCGCGTCATGAACCAGCCGCTCGTCTCCTGCGATACACCATCAGCCACCATTCGCCAGCGTGGCCAGCACGAGGTCTTCTGTGGCTTGACCTCGATCATCTGGCTGCATCGCAAGGTGCAGGATGCCTTTTTCCTGGTGGTCGGTTCGCGCACCTGCGCGCATCTCATCCAGTCTGCCGCCGGCGTGATGATCTTCTCCGAGCCGCGTTTTGCCACAGCGATCATGGAGGAGCGTGATCTTGCCGGCATGGTCGACATGCATGACGAGCTCGACCGTGAAGTCGCCCGTCTGCTCGAACGTCGCCCTGACATCCGGATGCTGGTGCTGGTGGGCTCCTGTCCGTCCGAGGTCATCAAATTCGATCTTAACCGTGCCGCCGAACGGCTCGACCGCAAATATGGCTCCAGACCACGGGTGCTCTGCTATTCCGGCAGCGGGATCGAAACGACCTTTACCCAAGGCGAGGACAATTTCCTGGCGGCCCTTGTGCGCGATCAATCGACCCATGGGGCGAGCGACAAGGTCGCCAAGCTCGTCGTTGCCGGCTCCATCGCCGATGTGGTCGAAGACCAGTTTGCTCGCTTGTTAGACGAGATGGGCCTCGAGGATGTCGTCTTCCTGCCCGGACGCAGCAGCGAGCGTCTGCCGAAGATCGGTCCGAACACGCGCTTCATCCTGGCCCAGCCCTATCTGGGCGCCACGGCGGCCGCGCTGGAAAGCTTGGGTGCCGCCCGCATCAATGCGCTCTTCCCGCTTGGCGAAGAAGGCACGACCGCCTGGCTGAAGGCAATTGCCGACACGTTTGGCGTTTCTCCGGCCCGGTTTGCCACCTTGACCGAGGCGCCGCGCCGGCGCGCCCGCGAGGCAACCGCCCATTATCGGCCCATGCTTGAAGGCAAGCGGATCTTCCTTTTCCCCGACAGCCAGATGGAGCCATCGCTCGCCCGCTATCTCAGCCGCGAACTCGATGCCGAGATCATCGAAGTCGGCAGCCCCTATCTGCACCGCGAACACGTCGCCGGCGAGCTCGCCATGCTGCCACCGGGCGTCTCGATCTCGGAAGGTCAGGATGTCGAAATCCAGATCGACCGCTGTCGTGCGGCCAAGCCCGATCTCGTCGTCTGCGGCATGGGGCTTGCCAATCCCTTCGAGGCGGAAGGCATCGTCACCAAGTGGTCGATCGAATTCGCCTTCACGCCGATCCAGGGCTATGAGCAGGCCGGCGATCTTGCCGAACTCTTTGCCCGTCCGCTGACGCGCAAGGCAATGATCGCGGGCGACCGCTCCGGCAGCCGGAGGGCCGCATCATGAAACTCACCATGTGGACCTATGAAGGACCGCCGCATGTGGGTGCCATGCGGATCGCCGCATCAATGAAGGGCGTGCATTATGTGCTGCATGCACCGCAGGGCGACACCTATGCCGACCTGCTCTTCACCATGATCGAGCGGCGCCCCTCGCGTCCGCCGGTCACCTACACGACCTTCCAGGCACGTGACCTCGCCGGTTCGACGGCCGATGTGTTCAAGACCGCCTGCCGCGATGCCATCGAGCGTTTCCAGCCGGATGCGCTTCTGGTCGGCGCTTCCTGCACAGCTGAACTGCTGCAGGACGATCCGGCGGGTCTGGCGCGGACGCTTGATGTACGGGTCCCCGTTGTGCCTCTGGAGCTGCCTTCCTACCAAAAGAAGGAGCACTGGGGTGCAGCCGAGACCTTCTATCGGCTCGTCCGTGGCTTCACCGCCGGGCGCGAACGTCCGGCGCAGGTCGCCCTGAACAGCTGCAACATCCTCGGTCCTTCCGCCCTCGGTTTCCGCAACCGCGACGACGTGACGGAAATCTGCCGGCTGCTTACCGCAAACGGCATCGATGTCCGGGTCGTGGCGCCGCTCGGGGCAACGGTCGACGATCTCGCGCGTTTGCCGGAGGCTGCCTTCAACATCGTGCTCTATTCCGAGATCGGCGAGAGCGCTGCACGCTACCTGAAAAAGCAGTTCGGCATGCCTTTCGTCTCGACCGTACCGATCGGGATTGGTGCGACACGGACCTTCCTCGCGGAAGTGCGCGCACTGGCAGGCCTTTCGAATGACGAGCCAGTCGGAGAGGCGGAGGATCGCGCTACCTGGTGCGCGCGCTCGGTCGACAGCAATTACCTCACCAACAAGCGTGTCTTCGTCTTCGGAGACGCGACCCACGCCATTGCCGCTGCCCGCATCGCCGCCCGGGAACTGGGCTTTAAGGTCTGCGGCCTTGGCACCTATATGCGCGAGTTCGCCCGTGAAGTGCGCGAGGCCGCTGAAGAATTCGGCATCGAGGCCCTGGTCACCGACGACCATCTCGATGTCGAGCAGGCGATCGTCGATGCCCGTCCGGAGCTGGTTCTTGGAACGCAGATGGAGCGGCACATCGCCAAGCGGCTGCGCGTTCCCTGCGCCGTCATTTCGGCGCCCGTCCATGTCCAGGATTTCCCGGCCCGCTACTCCCCGCAGATGGGCTTTGAGGGTGCGAATGTCATCTTCGACAGCTGGGTCCACCCGCTGATGATGGGTCTTGAGGAGCATCTCCTGCAGATGTTCCGGGACGATTTCGAATTCAACGATCAGGCGCAGGCCTCGCATCTGCATGCCCATGCGCCCTCGGCAAAGCCGGTGGCTGCGGATGACAAGACCGATGGCGAGACGCTTGTCATGGCCGAGGCGCCCTCTGCAGAGGCTGTCTGGACGCTGGAAGCCGAGCGCGAGTTGAAGAAAGTGCCCTTCTTCGTGCGCGGTAAGGCCCGCCGCAACACCGAACTTTTCGCCGCCCGCAAGGGTATCCGCCCGATCACCGTGGAGACGCTGTATGACGCGAAAGCCCATTTCGCCCGCTGACAGCACCCCGGTCCGGGTGGTGTTCGTGACGCTCGACAATCACATTGTCGCAGCCGTCGATGATGCGCGCCGCAGCCTCGCCCAGGACCTGCCCGGTCTGACGCTTTCTGTCCATGCCGCGACCGACTGGAACGACAATCCAGCCAGCCTCGAAGCCTGCCGTGCGGCCATCCTTGCCGGCGACATCATCATCGTTTCGATGATCTTCGTCGAAGAGCATGTGCGCGCCATCGCAGACGTGCTCGAATCGCGGCATCGCGAGTGTGATGCCATGGTCTGCTGCATGTCGGCCGGCACGGTCATGAAATACACGACCATGGGTCGTTTCAAGATGAGCGAAGAGCAGAAGGGCCCGCTGGCTCTTCTGAAGAAGCTGCGCGGCAAAAGCTCGCGTGGCGGCAAGGATAGTGGCCGCACCGCCGGCGAGCGTCAGCTCGCGATGCTGCGCCGCCTGCCGCAGCTCCTTCGTTTCATCCCCGGCACCGCGCAGGATGTGCGCAACTATTTCCTGACGCTGCAATATCGGATCGCCGCCTCGGACGAAAACATCGCCAACATGGTGCGCCTGCTGGTCGGCAAATATGCCCGGGGGGAGCGCAAGGGGCTTCAGGGCCGGGTGACCGTGGGCGATCCCGTCGAATATCCCGACATGGGTCTCTATCATCCGCGCCTGAAGCCAAGGGTGGCAACGCAGCTTTCGGCCCTGCCGTTCAAGCCTGGCGCCCGTGGGACCATCGGCCTGCTCCTGATGCGGACCTATATCCTCTCCGGCGATACCGGCCACTACGACCGGGTCATCCGCGAGCTGGAAACCCGCGGCTTCAACGTCGTCCCGGTCTTCTGCAGCGGTCTCGACATGCGCGGTGCAATCGAGCGCCACATGATGGGCGGCGCAACCGGCGTTAAGATCGATGCGCTCTGCTCGCTCACCGGCTTCTCGCTTGTCGGAGGCCCGGCCTATAGCGATGCGAGCGCAGCGGCGGCTCTGTTGCAGACGCTCGACGTTCCCTATTTCTCGGCCTTCGTCACCGAATTCCAGACGCGCGAGGCCTGGGCGCAGTCGGGCCAGGGCCTGACGCCGATCGAAACCACGCTGATGGTCGCGATCCCGGAACTCGATGGTGCGATCGGCTCCATGGTCTTCGGCGGACGCTCCGATGGTGCCATCAAGGCCAAGGCCTGCATCTGCTCGCGCCAGCTCGATGCCTGCCCCTCGGGTCGCGCCTGCATGCAGCCGGACGAGGAGCGCGTGACGCTGCTCGCCGACCGGCTGGCGGCGATGGTGGATCTGCGCCGTGCAGCCCGCGCCGAACGCCGCCTTGCGGTCACGATCTTCAACTTCCCGCCGAACAGCGGCAGCATCGGCACCGCCGCTTTCCTCTCGGTTTTCGAAAGCCTGTTCGAGACGATGACGCGGCTGAAAGCCGAGGGTTACGATGTCGACGTGCCCGAGGATGCCGAGGCGCTCAGGCTTGCGATCCTCGAAGGCAATGCCGCGCTTTATGGTGCCGAGGCCAATGTGCATACGGTGGTTTCTGTCGATGACCACGTGCGTGGCGAGCGGCATCTCGCCGACATCGAAGCGCAGTGGGGACCGGCGCCTGGCCGGGTGCTGAGCAATGGCCGTGGCCTCTTCGTTCTTGGTCGCCAGTTCGGCAAGCTGCTCGTCGCGATCCAGCCGCCCTTCGGCTATGAGGGCGATCCGATGCGGCTTCTCTTCGAGGGCGGCTTTGCCCCGAACCACGCCTTCGCGACCTTCTACCGTTATCTGCGCGAAACCTGGAAAGCCGATGCCGTTCTGCATTTCGGCACGCATGGCGCGCTCGAATTCATGCCTGGCAAGCAGGTCGGCCTGTCGGAAAGCTGCTGGCCGGATCGTCTTCTCGGCGCTCTGCCGAATTTCTATCTCTACGCGGCGAACAACCCGTCCGAAGGATCAATTGCCAAGCGCCGGTCGGCCGCGACACTGATCTCCTATCTCACGCCGCCGATCACCCATGCCGGGCTCTACAAGGGCCTGAGCGAACTGAAGGCGAGCCTCGACCGTTACCGGCAGGCAGCACCTGATGCGCTTGTCGAGCGCGAACGCCTGTTCGAGTTGATCCAGGTGCAGGCGGCGCAGCTTGAGCTTGGTCGCGACAGTCTGGCCCAAACCCAGGCCGAGATCATCCAGTCGCTGGTGGCTGAAATGACCGAGCTTGAATATGCGCTGATCCCGCATGGTCTGCATGTTGCCGGTCGCGGCCTGCAGCGCGACGAGCGGCTCGACATGCTGGAGCATGTCGGCGCCGGCATGCCCGCCGTTGTCAGCCATGCCGATCGGCAGGCACTGGTTCTTGCGATTGCCGATGGCGATGATCTCGCCGTCGCGCAGGCGGAAAAGGCCGGTTCGCCGGACCTGAAGGAGAGCATCGCGCGCCTGAAGGCGATGAACAGCGAGCTTGTCAGCAATCGCGAACTCGATGGTCTCGTGCTGGCGCTTGATGCGCGCTACGTGCCGCCGTCGCCGTCGGGTGACCTGCTGCGCACACCCGAACTTCTGCCCACCGGCCGCAACATTCACGGCTTCGATCCCTTCGGTATCCCGAGCGCTTTTGCCGTTCAGGATGGCGAGCGCCAGGCGGCACGGGTGCTGGAGCGCTACATGCAGGCTGATGGTCGCCTGCCGGAAACGGTCGCCGTCGTGCTCTGGGGCACGGACAACTTGAAGACCGGCGGGGCGCCGCTTGCCCAGGCCATGGCGCTGATGGGGGCAAGGCCAAGGCTCGATGCCTATAACCGCGTCTGCGGTGCCGTGCTGATCCCGCTCGAGGAGCTGAAGCGTCCGCGCATCGATGCGGTCATGACGCTGTCGGGCATCTTCCGCGATCTTCTGCCGATCCAGGCGAGCATGCTGGCGGAAGCCAGTTATCTGGCTGCGACGGCGGACGAGCCGGTCGAAATGAACTTCATCCGTAAGCATGCGCTTTCCTATTGCGAGAGCCATGGCTGCGACCTTGAGGCTGCCGCCTACCGGGTCTTTTCCAATGCCGACGGTGCCTATGGCGCGAACGTCAACATGCTGATCTCGTCCTCTGCCTGGGACGATGACGCCGAAATTGCGCAGACCTACAGCAATCGCAAGAGCTTCGCGATCAACCACAAGGGCAAGACGAGCCATCAGGCCGATGTGCTCGACAGCATGCTCGAACATGTCGACATGGCCTATCAGAACCTCGATTCGGTCGAGATCGGCATCACCACGATTGAGCATTACTTCGACACGCTCGGCGGCCTGACCAAGGCGGTCTCGAAAGCCAAGGGCGGCGGGACGCTGCCGGTCTTCATTTCCGACCAGACGCAGGGCGAGGGGCGTGTGCGCACGCTGGGCGAACAGGTGGCGCTCGAAACCCGCACCCGCACGCTGAACCCGAAATGGTTCGAAGGCATGCTGAAGCATGGCTATGAGGGCGTGCGCCATATCGAGGCGCAGGTCACCAACACGCTCGGCTGGTCGGCAACGACCGGCGGCGTTGATCCCTGGGTCTATCAGCAGATCACCGAAACCTTCGTGCTCGATGACGCCATGCGCCAGCGGCTCGCGACGCTCAATCCGGCTGCCACCGCACGGGTCGCCAACCGGCTGATCGAGGCGCATGAGCGCAATTACTGGCAGCCGGATGCAGACACGCTGGCCGCCCTGAAACAGGCCGGGGAAGAATTGGAAGACCGTCTCGAGGGGCTGGTCAGGGAGGCTGCCCAATGAACATCTACACCCATGGTAAGATCGCCGAACGCGAGGCGCGCATCGCCGAAAAGCTCCGGGAGAGGGCCGATGGCGAGGGCAGCGTGCAGGTGCATCTCGACCCGACCATGGAAATCGACGGCGCCAAGGTCTTCGCCATCTATGGCAAGGGCGGGATCGGCAAATCGACGACGTCGTCGAACCTCTCGGTCGCATTCTCCATGCTCGGCAAGCGCGTGCTGCAGATCGGCTGCGATCCAAAGCATGATTCCACCTTCACGCTGACCAAGAGCCTGATCCCGACCGTCATCGACGTCTTGGAAAAGGTCGATTTCCATTCCGAGGAACTTCGCCCGGAAGACTATATGGTCGAGGGATACAACGGCGTGCAGTGCATCGAGGCGGGTGGTCCGCCGGCCGGTACCGGTTGCGGTGGTTATGTCGTCGGCCAGACGGTGAAGCTCTTGAAGGAGCATCACCTGCTCGACGACACCGATGTGGTGATCTTCGACGTACTGGGCGATGTGGTCTGCGGTGGCTTTGCCTCGCCGCTGCAACATGCCGAGCGTGCAGTCATCGTCGCTGCCAATGACTTCGATTCCATCTTCGCGATGAACCGGATCGTTGCCGCCATCAAGGCGAAGTCGAAGAACTACGACGTCAGGCTTGGCGGCGTGATTGCCAACCGCTCGCGCGAGACGGACCAGATCGACCGCTACAATGAGGCGATCGGCCTCAAGCGCCTCGCCCATGTGCCGGATAGTGACCATGTGCGGCTCAGCCGCCTGAAGAAGAGCACGCTGTTCGAGATGGGTGACAGCCCGGAGATACTGGGCATCCAGAAGGAATACATGCAGCTTGCCGAGTGCCTCTGGGCGGGCACGCCGGCGCTCGAAGCCGAACCGATGAAAGACCGGGAAATCTTCGAATTTCTCGGCTTCGAGTGAGGTTGCCATGAGCCAGGCCGACTACATCAGACGCACCGGGGAAATCGAAAATTACTTCGATCGCACCGCGCTCGATGCGTGGAAGCGTCTGACCGGTGACCAGCCGGTGAGCGGTATCCGCGCCACCGTCCGCAAGGGCCGTGAAGAAATGCGCGGCACGCTTGCGTCGTGGCTGCCGCAGGACCTCGCAGGCTGGCGCATCCTCGATGCAGGCTGCGGTTCGGGCGTTCTCTCCTTCGAGCTCATCGCACGCGGCGCAGATGTCGTCGGCATCGATCTCTCGGCCCAGATGATCGCCCATGCCCGCCAACGGGCGCATGACCTCGAAGCCTCGCATGGCCGATTCAAGGGGGCGGTCACCTTCCACAGTGGCGACATGCTCGATCCGCGCCACGGTCGCTTCGATGCCGTGGTCGCGATGGATGTGCTGATCCATTACCGCCCTGCGGACGCCGTTCGCGTCCTCCACACGCTTGCCGAACGCACCTCGCGTCAGATGATCTTCACGCTCGCTCCGGGCTCGCGCCTGCTGCGGGCCATGCTGGCTGCGGGCAAGGTGTTCCCGCGCGGCAACCGGGCGCCCGCGATCTATCCGGTCGATCCGGCGCGGCTTGTCGGACAAATGGTCAACCATCCTGACTTTGCCTGCTGGCAGGCTGCTCGAAGCCACAAGGTCGGCGTCGGCTTCTACACCTCGCAAGCCATGGAGGTGATCCGGTCATGACGATCGCTGCCGCCAACCGTAAAATGATCGCGTTCTGGCAGAAGCTTGGAACGCGCTTCATGCCGTTTGCGGATGCGGCGACGGCGGAGATGCCCTTGTCCCGCCTGTTGCGGCTCTCGCTGTTTCAGGTCTCTGCCGGTTGCGTGCTCGTTCTCCTGACAGGGACCCTGAACCGCGTCTTGATCGTTGAGCTCGACGTGTCCGTGGCGCTGGTCTCGGCGGTCGTTGCCATTCCGGTGCTTGCGGCTCCTCTCAGACTGCTTTTCGGCTTCCGGTCGGATACCTACAAGTCCGTGCTCGGCTGGCGGCGCGTACCCTATGTCTGGCTCGGAAGCCTGCTGCAGTTCGGCGGGCTTGCCATCATGCCCTTTGCCTTGCTTCTCCTGCAGTCGCAGACCGTCGGGCCCGAATGGGCAGGGGCAGCGGGTGCAAGCCTTGCCTTCATCCTCACCGGTTTCGGCATGCATATGTCGCAGACGGCGGGTCTTGCGCTCGCCAGCGACCTCGTCCCGGAGGAGAAACGGCCGCGGGTCGTGGCGCTTCTATATTTCATGCTTTTGGCGGGCATGATCGGCGCTTCCAGCTTCTACAGCATCTTCCTCGTCGATTTCTCTCCGAAGCTCCTGATCCAGGTCATCCAGGGAACGGCGCTTCTGACTATCGTGATCAATGTCATCGCGATCTGGAAGCAGGAGCCGCGCGACGTGCGCCGTACGGCTGTCGACCGGGACCTTTCGAGCTTCTTCGATGCGCTTGACGATTACCGCAGCGCACCCGGCGTGATGCGGCTGCTCGTGGCCGTGGCCATCGGGTCGGCCGCCTTTTCAATGCAGGACATCCTGCTTGAGCCGTATGGCGGAGAGATCCTGGGGCTCTCGGTTGGTGAGACCACGCGCCTGACCGGACTGTGGGCCTTCGGAACCATGATGGGTTTTGCCTGGGCGGCCCATAGCCTGCAACATGGTGCGCAGATGTACCGGGTTGCCGCGCGCGGCCTCTTGATCGGGATCTCAGCCTTCTCCGCCGTCATCTTTGCCTCGCCGCTTGGCGTCAACGGGCTCTTCCATCTGGGTGCCTTCGGCATCGGCCTCGGTGGCGGGCTGTTTGCCGTCGGCACCATGCTGGCGGCGATGGGCATTGCCGAGCGCTCCGACAGTGGCCTTGTGGTTGGGGCCTGGGGTGCCGTGCAGGCGACCGCCATCGGGGCGGCCATGCTGGCGGGCGGCGTGATCAAGAACACGATCAATGCCTTGGCGCTGAACGGCTCGCTGGGCGAGGCCATGATGACGCCGGCTGCCGGTTATCTCGTGGTCTATAGCTTTGAAATCATTCTCCTCTTCCTGTGCCTGGCGGTTCTCGGTCCGCTGACCGGCCGGCGCTACCAGAGGGATTATCTGCAGGACATGCGTTTTGGATTGGCGGAGCTGCCCGGCTGAAGCCGGCGGAAACGCTCTACACTGGAGGGTCTGATATGACCGGGTCGCTGGTTGGAAATATCGATGTCGCACAGGTGGTGCTTTATGCGTTCTGGATCTTCTTCGCGGGTCTGATCTGGTATCTGCGCCAGGAAGACCGTCGGGAGGGTTATCCGCTCGAAGAGGATGTCTCGGGTCGCTATAACAAGAGCCCATGGCTCTTCGTGCCGCCGAAGAAGACCTTCGTGCTGCCACATGGTCAGGGGATCAAGCAGGTCCCGGATCTGAAACGCGACACCCGCACATTCTCCAGTCGCCGCATTGCCCCGGCCCCCGGCTATCCGTCGGAGCCGGTCGGCAATCCGCTGCTCGCCGGTATCGGACCTGGTTCCTGGGCCGAGCGTGCCGACAAGCCTGACGTGACGGCCCATGGCGACGCGCGCATCGTGCCGATGCGGGTTGCCGAGGGCTTCGGGCTGGCCGACGGTGCCATTGATCCGCGCGGCCTTGCGGTCGTCGGTTGCGACAAGCAGGTCGCCGGTACCGTGAGGGATATCTGGGTCGACCGGGCCGAGCACCTGATCCGCTACTACGAGGTCGAACTTGCTGGCGGCGCACGCTCCGTGCTTCTGCCGAACAACTTCATTGTTTTCCAGACCGGCCGCGGCAATGTCCGGCATCTCTATGTGCATGCCGTCACCGCCGCCCAGTTCGCCGATGTCCCGGCTACGGCCCGTCCCGAACTCGTGACCCTGCTCGAGGAAGACAAGATCGCCGCCTATTTCGGCGCCGGTCTCCTTTATGCGGATCGCTTCCGTCAGGAGCCGCTGCTGTGAGCCAGTTCGTCATCAGAGAACATGAAATCGAGCCGCTGCCGGGGCTTCCCGGCGTGCCGCCGGCTGGCGAGGTGATCCTCTGGCAGGGGCGTCCCTCTTCGGCTCTCGTTGCCCGCCATCTTCTGAAGATCCGCTGGATCGTCGGCTATTTCCTGATCCTGGCGAGCTGGGCTGTCGTGGCCGGCTGGAGTGACGGCCAGCCGGCGGGCGGCGTCCTTTTTTCGGTTGCGGTGCTTACGGCACTCGCCGGTGTGCTCATCGGCATGATCGAGCTCTTCGCCTGGGCGGTCGAGAAGACCACGCTTTACACGATCACCACCGAGCGCGTCGTGATGCGCTTCGGCGTCGCGATCTCGATGACGCTCAACCTACCGTTTCGCCAGATCGACAGCGTTGCGCTCGCCAAGATCGGTGAGAAGGCCGGCGTCATCGCCATTGCGCTCCTGCCGGGTCAGCGTCTGTCCTGGCTCATCCAGTGGCCGCATGTGCGTGGTTTCCGCTTCTCGAAGCCCGAGCCGAGCCTGATCTGCCTGGTCGACGCGGAGAAAGTCGCGGGCGTGTTGTCGGCTGCTGTTGGTCAATATCGCGGTGCGCGTGCCGAACAGCCGCGGATCATCGTTGAGGAAACGACGGGAAGCGCCATGCCGCCCTCCGTCGTCGCCGCAGAATAGGGAGCGCGTCATGGGATCGGCCTCGCATCTCGGCTACTGGGCGGACCGCAAGGGCAAGACGCCAAACCGGCTGCCGCGCGGCCTGTTCTTCGGTCTGGTCGGTCTGCTCGCCTTTACGGCGGGGGCAATCGTCTTCGGCCAGACGACGGGGCTCGGTCTCGTCAAGCAGCAGCTTGGTGCGCCGGTCGCCATCCGCGACCTGATGATTACACGCAGCACCTCGGACTTTGTCGTCGTCACGGACGTTGCGACGCGCCGGGAGATCGCAAGCTACGGGCCCCAGGCCGGCGGCTTCGTTCGAGGCTCGCTGCGGGCATTCGAACGCATGCGTCAGGTGGCCAAGGTGCCGTTTGAGACGCCTTACCGCCTGATCAAATGGGAGGCCGGTGCCGTCAGCCTGTCGGATATCGGTACCGGTGAACGGATCTATCTGGATGCCTTTGGCCCCGACAACGTGGCCGCATTCGAAGCCCTTCTGGGCTCACAGGGAGGAGAAAGCCAATGAACCCGGTCTTTGCCTTGATGCGACGGAAGGAGACGGTCGATTGTACCGTCGAGATCAACAACACCTTCGAGGCGCTGGGCGCGCACTTGAGGTTTGACAATGGCGTGGTGGTGCATCCCGGTGACGAGGTGCAAGTGCACGGCGCGCCGGTCCAGATCCCCTATGGCTCCAGCCAGAATTTTCGTCGCAAGGCAACGATCACCCGGGCCGGTGCGCTGGAACGGGCCTGGATCCGTGCGACCGGCGATCTCGACATGATGGAATTGTGCGAATTCAGCTTCACCGAGAGGGCATTGTCATGAACAATCACGTTTCGCCTGCTGATCTTTCCGATCACGAGCCGACCGTCGAGGAGCGCATGGCCGGGGTCAACGACACGACCCGCAGCGCGCTCGTCTCGACCATGCTGACACCGCGTTTCTACACCACCGATTTCGACGAGATGGACAAGATCAATGTCGAGCCGGTGCGGGCCGAATGGGATGTGTTGATCGCCCAGATGAAGAGCGATCCGAACCGCGGACACTTCAAGCGCAATGAGGAATGGGAAGACATCGACATCGATGCCCTGCCGGACGATCTGCGCGAGGAATTCATCGACTTTCTCGTCTCGTCGCTGACCTCGGAATTCTCAGGCTGCGTGCTCTACAAGGAGATGAAGCGGCGCGGCAAGAACCAGGAGATCTGCGAGCTCTTCGGCTATATGAGCCGCGACGAATCCCGCCATGCCGGCTTCATCAACGATGCGCTGAAGGATTTCGGCATCGGCGTGAACATGGGCTTTCTCGCCAAGGCGAAGAAGTACACCTTCTTCAAGCCGAAGTTCATCTACTACGCGACCTATCTCTCCGAGAAGATCGGCTATGCCCGCTACATCACCATCTTCCGGCATCTCGAAAAGCATCCGGAGCAGCGCTTCCACCCGATCTTCAAGTGGTTCCGCCAGTGGTGCAATGACGAGTTCTCCCACGGCGAGGCCTTCTCGCTGATCATCCGCTCCGACAAGCGGCTGATGGAGGGCATGAACAAGTACTGGATCAAGTTCTTCCTGCTTGCCGTCTTCGCCACCATGTATGTGCGCGATCACATGCGGCCGGCCTTCCACAAGGGGCTCGGCGTCGACATCGACGACTACGACATGAAGGTCTTCCGGCTGACGAGCGAGATCTCGCGCCAGTGCTTCCCGCTCGTGCTCGATCTCGACAATCCGGCCCTGCATGAAGGCTTCCGCCGGATGGAGCGGATCAACCGCAAGGTCATGGCAGCCGACGCGAAGGGCGGCCTCACGGGCAAGATCGCCAAGGGCTTCTGGTCGGCCGCTGCTGCCGTCAATTTTGTCCGGATGTATGCGATCCCGACGAAGTCGAACACGATCCCGGCCACATCGCGCCTGCAACCGGTCTGGTGAGGGGATCGCCATGACCCTGACCCACCCGCTCGCCGTCGTTCTCGTCGCCATCTCGGTATGGTGGCTTTCGACCGGGCTGGTGCTGGCCATGGTCAACCGATCCGACGGACCGCGGGGGAGCGGGCTCACATTGATGGCGCTGATGACGCTGGTCGGTGCCTTCGGTTTCATCCTCATGCTCTGGGGCGCGCAGGAACCGACAGTGCTCGGTTCCTATGTCGGCTTCTTCGGCGCACTGTTCGTCTGGGCCTGGCATGAAGCCGCGTTCCTGACAGGGATACTGACGGGAAGACGTACGGGCGAATGCCCACCCGGATTGACCGGCTTCCGCCGCTTCCGGGCTGCCTGGGAGGCGGTGAGCGATCACGAGATCGCCATTCTGGTGACGGCGATTGCACTCTGGCTTGCGCTCGACGGATCCGCCAACCTCTTTGGGCTTGCCGCCTTCGGGCTGCTTTGGGGCATGCGGATTTCCGCCAAGCTGGTGATCTTTCTCGGTGCACCGCATGCCGTCAGTGAGTTGATGCCGAAGGGCATCCGGCATCTGAAGAGCTATTTCAAGACCGATAGGATGACGCCGCTGTTTCCGATCTTCCTGGCGATCGCAGCCGGTCTCTTTGCGGTCCTGGTGGTCGGGGCCAGCAGGGCGACCCAGGCCCATTCGGTCGTCGGCCACACGCTGCTCGCCACCTTCATGGCACTCGCCATCGTCGAACATCTCGTTCTCGTTCTTCCCGTTTCCGACACGGCGCTGTGGCGCTGGGCCATGGCGCGGCAGGACCGGGGCAATCTTGCCATTCGCCCTGCGGCGGATGGCGTCTCCGCACTCAAGGAAAGTGGGCCTGTGTCCGGACCGCACTCTTCCTGGACAACACTTGGACAAGATACGATCGGGAAGAGGAAAGACTGATGGATGTTTTCCAGCACATGGAAGAGGCGCTCGCCGGCCTCCACACCGCCGGCAATTACCGCGTTTTCGCGGACCTCGAGCGTCACTGCTCGGCCTTTCCGAAAGCCGCGTTTCACAATGCAGATGGATCAGTGCGTGACGTCACCGTCTGGTGCTCGAACGACTATCTCGGCATGGGGCAGAACCCGCTCGTCACCGACCGGATGATCGAGGTCGTGCGCAAGTGCGGCGCCGGTGCCGGCGGCACGCGCAACATTTCCGGGACGAACCACTATCACGTCTTGCTCGAGCGCGAGCTCGCCGATCTGCATGGCAAGGAAGCCGCGCTGATCTTCACCTCTGGCTATGTCTCCAATTGGGCGGCACTCGGCACGCTGCTTGCCAAAATCCCGGGCATCATCTGCTATTCGGATTCACTCAATCACGCCTCGATGATCGAAGGCATCCGCCATTCGCGCTGCATCAAGCGGCAGTTCCGCCATAACGACTACAAGCATCTGCGCGAGTTGATGGCGGCAGACGATCCGGCAGCGCCGAAGCTCGTTGCCTTCGAAAGTGTCTATTCGATGGATGGCGACATCTCGCCGATCAAGGAGATCTGCGATGTGGCCGACCAGTTCGGCGCGATGACCTATCTCGACGAGGTTCATGCGGTCGGCATGTACGGCCCGCGCGGTGGCGGGGTTGCCGAACGTGAAGGCCTGATGGACCGGCTGACCGTCATCGAAGGCACGCTCGGCAAGGCTTTCGGCGTCATGGGTGGTTACATCACCGGCCCGGCCGTTCTGGTCGACTTCGTCCGCTCCTTTGCCTCCGGCTTCATTTTTACCACGGCGATCCCGCCGGCGCTCGCGGCAGGAGCCACTGCGTCGATCCGCCATCTTAAAGAGAGCCCGTTCGAGCGCCATATGCATCAGGCGACGGTGGCCAAGGTTCGGCGCGCGCTCGATGTGCGTGGGATCCCGCATATGCAGAACCCGAGCCACATCGTGCCGGTCATGGTCGGCAATGCGGCGAAGTGCAAATGGATCTCGGACGTGTTGCTCGAGGATTTCGGCATCTATGTGCAGCCGATCAACTATCCGACGGTCGCCGTCGGCAAGGAACGGCTCAGGATCACGCCGACGCCGCTGCACACGGACGCAGATATCGAGCATCTCGCAGAGGCGCTCTGTTCGCTCTGGTCGAAGTGCGCGCTGGCCAGGGCGGTTGCCTAAGCCGAGCAAAGGCCGTATCGGCAGGCCGCAAGGAACTCGTTTGGACGCTGACAGGATGACGGACAGCATTTACATCCCGGCGATCGCCGGTGACGGATCGCTTTATCCGATCGAAAAGATGCAGGCGCATCTCGACGGACAACTGCATCTTGCCGTCTCGGTTTTCGTTTTTGACGGTGACCTGCTGCTGATCCAGAAGCGCGCATCGACCAAGTATCATTGCGCCGGTCTCTGGGCCAATACCTGCTGTACGCATCCGCACTGGGACGAAACGGTCGAGGATTGCGCAGAGCGTCGCCTCACCGAGGAGCTCGGCTTCACCCTGCCGCTCACTCGACATCAGACCGTCGAATACGCGGCCGATGTCGGCGAAGGTCTAAAGGAGCACGAACGCGTGACCCTGTTCAGCGCCCAGGTCGACAGCCGGAGCCTGCAGGTTGCACCTGTCGAGGGCGAGGTCGAGGCTGTTCGCTGGATCGCGCCTCGCGATCTGATCCGGGAGGTGCGCGAGCGCCCGCAGGACTTCACGCCGTGGTTCCGCATCTATCTGCAGCGCTTCCCGGGCCTGAGCTTCGCCGAAGCGGCCTGATTTTCCCTTACTTTCCGCCTCTTTCTCGAACGTGCCCGGTGGCTGTGTCGCAGCCGTCGGGCTTGGCCTGTGAGGAAGGGGTTTTCGGACCACCGGCAACCGGCAGGTTTGCTTTCGCTTGAACCAGTCGGCCACGGCCAAAAAAAGAAGGGGAGCCCGTGAGCTCCCCTTCCCATTGCGGCCTGCCTTGGGAGGCCGTCAGTCGTTGGCGGTCTGGCTCGCCTCCGGCAGGACGACGGCTGCCGTCTCGGAGGTCGGCTTGGTCTGCAGCGCACTGCTCTGGCCGGCCGGAGCCATGCGCTGCGTCGTGCCGGGCTGGTAGGTCGTGAAGTCCGGGACGTCGGTCGGCCCCTTCTTCGCGAGCGAGTCGACGTAATCCTGCAGCATCGAGACGCCGTAGAGCGGCTTCTGAACGCCGGCGTGGCAGGTTGCGCAGCCAACCTTGAAGACATCGCCTTCCGGTCCCTTGCGGGTGTCCGGGAAGACCGGCGTGAGGCCAACCATATAGTTGGCGTTGATATCACGCACCATGCGGATGCCGTGCCAGGCAGTCACGCGCTGCGGCGGGCTTTCATCCCAGGCGTTGAAGGCTCTGGAGTTGTGGCAGGTGGTGCAGTTCACGCCGAGCGATTCCGACATGTGCATCATCAGAGACCATGTAGCTTCGGTCTCCTTGGTGCCGTTCAGGTTTGTCCCTGTCGGTAACGCGGTCGTTGAGTGGACGCGGATCTGCTTGGCGTCGAGCAGGTAGTCCTTCAGCACGTTCTGCGGCAGCGAGGAATTGCCGCCAAACTTGGCAACAACATTCTGGCCCGCGCGGTTCTGGGTCATGCCGCCGGCCGGCTTCGGTTCGAGATCCTCGTACCAGTAGTTGACCGGGATCGCCTGTCCGCGGTGACAGGTGTAGCAGGTCGCCCCCACCTGGCCCACATGGCTCTGCCAGTCGACGTTGATCGCCTGGGTCATCTGGATCATCCGGCGGGCAACGACCTTCTGATAGACCTCGTCGGAGGCAAGGTTTTCCGGGTTGTGGCAGTAGTTGCAGCCTGCTTCCGGCGCGATCCACTCGGTGATCGAAGCCATGAACTGGTTGAACTGATCGTCCGAAAGGTCACCGAGAACCTGAACGTTTTCGTAGATGTCGCGAGCGCGATCGCCGGCGGGGTCGGCTTCCCAGGGCGCGGCCGGGACGACGTTGGCCGCCTTCAGCGCTTCCTGGTTCTCGACATCCCGATGGATGTACATGCCCGTACCGCGATAGCCGATCTGCGTCGTCTCGACCGGCGGTGCATCCCAGCCGGCGCCGACGAAGCTTGCGATCGTCAGCAGGGAGCCGGCGGAGACAGCGAAGGGAATCCAGAGTTTCATCGTCCTTCTCCTTAAAGCGCCGGATCGACGACACCGGGATAGCCCGGCAGCGGGGAGACGATCCCGTGATTGATGCCCCAGAGGTACCAGTTGTCGACCACGGTGCCCGTGAGCAGGATGCCGATGCCGCCGGTGATGGGCGTGAGGATGGCGAACCACCAGGCCCAGCGGTGGACGGATTCCATGGTGGCGTTGAAGCCCATGGTCCAGCGCCAGAAGAGAGCCGCGCGTTCAGAGGCCGTGCCGCGATCGGTGATCTGCTCCAGCTCGCGTTCACCGCCGTATTTGCCGACGGCAAGGATCGTTGCGCCATGCATGGCAAAGAGCAGGACCGAGCCATAGAGGAAGACGATCGAGAGGCAGTGGAACGGGTTGTAGTAGAGATTGCCGTAGCGGATCGAGAAGGCTGCGGTCCAGTCGAGATGCGGGAAGATGCCGAAGGGAACGGCTTCCGCGAAATTTCCCATCAGCAGCGGGCGGATGAAGCCGAGCGAGAGGAACAGGAAAATCGCTGCGGCAAAGGCCCAGGCGACATGGGTGCCCATCTCCAGTTGCCGGGCCCGGCGATAGACGCGCACCCACCAGAGCAGAATGGACGTCGTTAGGAAGAAGCCAGCGATCAGCCACCAGCCACCCTCCGCGAGCGGCGGCAGCACCTTCAGGCCATATTGGGCCGGTGGCGGTTCGAGCCCGAGCCAGAAGAGCTGGCGGACGAACTGGATCGGATCCCAGCCGACGGACGCCAGCATGTTGAGGCCGATGATCTCGAAGGCGATGAAGCCGAAGACAAGCGAGAGCGTGCCGAGCCAGCCAAGATAGATCGGGCCGATCTGGGCATTGCCGATCATGCCGAACAGGCGGACCAGAAATGGCTTTCCGGTTCGCGGGCTGTCGCCGGCGGGCAGTGGCATGCCCTCTTCCAGCGGCCCGCTCACCTGAATGGGCGTGATGATGTTTTGATACTGCGCTAAGAACATGGTCCGGTCCCCCTCAGTTCCAGATTGGCAGCGTCAGCCACCAGTTCCACCATTGCGGCCAGCCCTGGTTCCAGAACGGTCCGCTGATGACGATGCAGACGGCGCTCCAGAAGCCCGCGTTCAGCGCCAGGATCAGGCCGAGGCGGTGGATGCCGAGCGTGCCGATCGAGTAGCCGATGATGTCGCGGAAGAAAGTGTCTTCATATTCAGGCGTCTTCACCTCGGCCTGCTTGCCGGCCTCTGTGATCGATGCGCCAGGATTGGCAGCCGACAGGATGAGGCCGCCATGCAGGGAGAGCGCCAGTGTCGTGGTGAAGAAGAAGGTCACCGCGATCATATGCGCCGGGTTGTAATGGAAATGCAGATATTGGTAGCCGACGTTCGAGACCCAGTCCAAGTGGCTGAAGATGCCATAGGGGAAGCCATGGCCCCAGGCGCCGAGCAGCAGCGGACGGAACACGACGAGCGTCGCATAGGCGAAGATCGCGAAGGAAAAGGCGAAGGGCACGTGATAGCCCATGCCGAGCTTGCGGCAGATTTCCACCTCGCGCAGCGCCCAGGAAATGAAGGCTCCCAGCGCACAGACGGTGACGATCTGCCAGAGCCCGCCTTCCTTCAGTGGCGCGAGCGCCAGACCATAGGCGAGATCAGGCGGCGCAATCGAAATGCGCCAGATGTTCCAGGTCGGACCGATCGCCGCACCATAGATCAGGAGCGCCGTGCCGAGGATTGCGAAGAATGCCGTGGTGACGCCGAAGAAGCCCACGTAGAAGGGCCCCACCCAGAAATCAAAGAGGTCGCCTCCGAGCAGCGTACCGCCTCGTACGCGATATTTGCGTTCAAAACTCAGCAGCGCCATGTTCGTTTCCTCCAGAGGTAATCAGCCAGGTGGCGATGTCGGGTCGTGCAGGATTGGCGGCGGGCGAAACCTCGGGTGTTGCGCCCGCTGCCGTCTTGGGTTTTCAGCCGATCAGCCTGAGATCCACGCCTTCAGAGATGGAATGCTCGATGGAACTGGTCGTGAGGGGCTTGCCCTCCAGCCAGTTGAAGCGTTCCGTGCTCAGCAGGATGAAGTGGATCAGGATGGCGAGGGTGAACAGGAATACGGAGAGTGCGACCAGCGCCTTGCGCGGATCGAACATAAGCCAGATTCTCCACATATCACGCCTCCTCAGGTCAACATCGGGAGAAGCGCTTGAGCCGTCTGGTTGATGCCCTCGAGAGAGCTGTAACCTTCCGGACCCGGGATCCAGGGACGCCACATCCAGACCAAGATATGCGCGACGATGGCAATCGCCGTGAATATCATGAAGCCTTGGATAAAGAATCCATGGACCTCGCGCGCTTCGCTTTCGGTCAGACCCGAAAGTGAAACATTTGATGTCTCAGCCATCAAATTCACCTCCTAGTCTCGAACACCGCGGCGCCCCCGCGGCGGGGTTTCGGAAGGCCGTTTGACGGACCTGCCGGGTTCTGCCGGTGTCGAGAACACCGGCAAAGGGATCGGGCTACGCGTGGAAGGCGTAACCGGCAGCTGCATAGGCCGCGGAGCGGGCCTCGGCGAAAACGGATTGTGCCGGTCGCTCGCCGGCATCCTCGGCATGGCCTGCCAGCCGGGACGTAACCGCGGCGAAGAGGCAAAGCGGATAAAGGAGCATGTAGAGACGCCGCATGTTCTGGCGCTCGGACTGGCGGTCGCGGGTTCGACGCATGTCCTGATCGGGTCGGGTTGCAGTGATCATGGCTTCACCTCCAATGGTCCCTCGAAAGGGTCTCGTTCCGGCACTCATGCGAAGGCTCCCTCGAGACGGGCCGCCTTCTCCACATGCTGACGGGTGACTTCGTGGTCCTCGGCCCGGCGCGCCTCGCGTTCCGCCGCTTCCCTCAGCCGCTTGGCGGCGGAGATGCGGACGAGCACCGGCTCGTTGCCGACATATGTTTCAAGCGTGGTCTGGGCGTCCGATTGCCAGGTCATCTCGCTGCGTGGGCGCGCCGTGGTCGCTTCAATCGCGTCAAGCTCGCCGGCTCGCGGCAGGATGTCGAACAGCATGTCGAAAAGTGCGTTGCAGACTTCCTGGATCAGCCAGGCCGCCCCCGAATAACCCATGACCGGTGTGCCGGTGTGGCGGCGCACGATGGCGCCGGGGTAGGAGAGCTGGACGAACTTGCCGCGGGCGCCGCGCTCGGCCATGTACATGCGCTCGTTGAACGAGCCGAACATGATCATCGGCGGCTTCTTCGCAGTGAGGTCCGCGACCTCGATGTTGTCGGTCTTCGAGCCAGCCTTGCGGGGGATCGCGAAGTTGCAGGGCAGGCCCATCTCTTCCTCGAGGAAGTTGCGGATGCCGCGCACATAGGTCTCGTTGGCGACGATCGCGAAAGTCGCGGTGGCAAAGAAGTCCTGGGTCACGGAGCGCCAGAGATCCCAGAGCGGCTTCAGCGTCGTGTGCTTTTCCTTCAGGATGAAGGGCTCCGGGTCGAGCCCCAGCATGCCGCCCAGCTCGCGCAGGAAGGCGGTGGTCGAATGGATGCCGATCGGCGCCTGCAGATAAGGGCGGTCCAGAGTCTCGCAGAGCAGGCGGCCGAACTCGCGATACAGGCAGATATTGGCATCGGCATCGGCAAGCTTGCGTACGTCTTCGAGATGGCTGCCGAGCGGGAAGACCATGTTGATCTCGGCACCCAGTCCTTCCACCAGTCGGCGGATCTCGGCGAGATCCGAGGGCATGTTGTAGGTGCCGTAGATCGGTCCGATGATGTTGACGCGGGGCTTGGCGCCTTCCGGACGGCGACGCGGTGCAGGTACCTTGCCGCCCTTCGGACCGAATTCGGTCCAGAGCCATTTCAAGGCGCGGTCGGCGCTCTGCCACTGGTCTTCATCGATCGTGCGCGGCAGGAAGCGGACGATGTTGGAGCCTTCAGGCGTCACGCCCCCACCGATCATCTCGGCAATCGAGCCGGTGACGACAACGGCCGGCAGGTCCGGATCAAGCGCGAGACGCGCCCGCTTCATGGCGCCCTCCGTGCCGTGCTGGCCCAGTTCATCTTCCGAAAGGCCGGAGACGACGATCGGCAGCTCGTGCGGGGGCAGGGCGTCGGTATAGTGGAGGACTGAGGTGACGGGCAGGTTCTCGCAGCCAACAGGGCCGTCGATGATCACCTGCAGGCCCTTGATCGCGGTGAAGGCGTAGACGCTGCCCCAGTAACCGCCGGCTCTGTCGTGGTCGAGGATCAGCATCCGACGCTCTCCCCATTATCGACGGCGTTGCGGGACTGCTTGACCTTGGCCGCGAACTTCTTGCGATAGGCGCTCCGGTCTTCCGGTACGGTTTCCCATATGCCGGCACCGTCGCCAGAGCCGACACCTTCGAAGAAGGCATTCATGGCGAGGAAGCGGTCTTTATTCCCGATGGCGGCATTGATGACGGCGGGCAGCGAAGCGACACCTGCCGGACCCATCAGGGGGCGGGCGGAGATCAGATTGGTGAAATAGAGAGCGGGGGTGGCGCTCTCCTTCGCCTTCTGCACGACAGGCGTCGTGCCAATGGCGAGATCCGGCTTGAATTCGTCGAAGGCCGCAAGGTCCTGCTCGAGCGAGGCGCGGAAGCGAAGTTCCACGCCATGGGCGGACAGCCAGTCGGCATCCTCGTTGTTGTAAGGCGTCTTCGGACAGGCCGTGCCGACGTAACGCAGGTCTGCGCCGAGTTCGACCAGAAGGCGGGCGACCAAGAGTTCGGAACCCTCATAGCCCGAGAGCGTGATGCGACCCTTGATCTTGTGATCTGCGAGGGCCGCTTTGATTGCGCTTCGCATGGCGTTGCGGCTGATATTGGTCTTCTCTGCGGCCACACCACAGCTGTCGCCAATGGCTTTCAGCCAGGCGTCCGTACCGTCCACGCCGACGGGAGCTGAGCCGACGATCGGGCGCCCGGCTGCCTGGAACTCGCGGATGCTGGCAGTGTAAAACGGATGGATCGCGGCCACAGCGGCGCAGTCGAGAGCGGAATAGAGTTCGCGCCATTCCCGGACAGGGAGGGTGGGGCCGGCTGCGAGCCCCATCGGCTCCAACATGCCGCCGATGACGACCGGGTCGACCGGGAACATCTCGCCGAGCAGCGTGACCGTCGGCCTGTCCTTCAACCCACCGCGCGGACGCTGGACCGGGCCTTCGCCGATTTCCTGGCGTGCATAGGCGAGCATGGCGCCCGAAAGCACATCCTTGGCTTCCGCGTGGGTCGGGACCCCGAAGCCGGGGACGTCAATGCCGACGATGCGGACGCCGTCGATCTCACGCGGCAACATCTTGAGTGGCACGCCCGAGGCGGTTGGGACACAGAGGTTGGTGACGACGACGGCGTCGAATTTCTCCGGATCCGCCATCTGATGCACGGCCTCGACGATGTCCTCGTAGAGCTTGCCGGTGACCAGCGTTTCCGAACTGAAGGGCACATAGCCGACCGAGCGCTTGGCGCCGTAGAAATGCGAGGTGAAGGTGAGGCCGTAAACGCAGCAGGCCGAGCCCGAGAGGATCGTGCCGACACGGCGCATGCGAAGGCCAACGCGCAGCGAGCCGAAGGCCGGGCACATGGATTGCGGCTGGTCGTGCGGGCCCTTGGGATAATCCGCCTCGAAGCGGTCCATCAATTCGCCCTGACCGGCGGCGCGGGCCGCAGCCTTGGAGAGTTCGACGCCGCCATGGCAGCCGATGCCGTTTGTGTCTGCGGCCACGCCGTCTGCAAGGACGGCGGTGTCGCTGCTAACGGGCGAAGTCCCGCTGGCGTCGTCCGGCTCGAATTCCTTGCGCAGGTCATCCATTGTCTTCACCCGATCTCACACGTTGTCGTAGACGACTTCCAGCGATGGCCGTTTCAGCGCGCCCGAGGCGCACATGTCTTCCGGCAAGGCTGGCTGGAGTTTGTAATCGGCGCCTGTTTCGCTCGCGTCGAAGAGGCCAAGCAGGCCATCCTGGTCGAGCGGTCGGGGGAGGACCGGGGAAGCTTCGGCAAGATTGATCGAGAGGGCTTCGAAAAGCGGACCCCACTGGCTGTCAGGGGTGCCGATAATCTGGTAATTCGCACTCTTGCGGCGGATGTCTTCGTGCTGCGGGATCGAGGCCAGAACCGGGATGCCGACGGCCTCTGCGAAGGCCTGGGCCTCGCCCGTACCGTCGTCCTTGTTGATGACGAGGCCGGCCACGCCGACATTGCCGCCCAGATTGCGGAAGTATTTCACCGCCGAGCAGACGTTGTTGGCGACATAAAGCGACTGCAGGTCGTTGGAGCCGACGACGACCACCTTCTGGCACATGTCGCGGGCGATCGGCAGGCCGAAGCCACCGCAGACCACGTCGCCGAGGAAGTCGAGGAGGACATAGTCGAAATCCCAGTCGTGGAAGCCGAGCTTCTCCAGGGTTTCAAAGCCGTGGATGATGCCGCGCCCGCCGCAACCGCGGCCGACTTCCGGTCCGCCGAGTTCCATGGCGAAGACGCCGTCACGCTTGAAGCAGACGTCCGAAATCGACACTTCCTGGCCCGCTTCCTTGCGGCGCGAGGCCGTCTGGATGATGGTCGGGCAGGCGCGGCCGCCGAAGAGCAACGAGGTCGTATCGCTCTTCGGATCGCAGCCGATCAGAAGCACTTTCTTGCCGAGCTGGGCCAGCATGTAGGAGAGGTTGGCGAGCGTGAAGCTCTTGCCGATGCCGCCCTTGCCGTAGATCGCGATGATCTGCGTTTCCTTGGTGACCTTGCCGGTCGCCGGGGCATCGGGTTCGATGGCGGCTTCATCGCGGAGGTTTTCCTGCAGGCGCTCCAGTCCGTCCTGTGCGAGGTCGAGGCTCATGCGGCATTCCTCCAGTCGATGATCATTTTCAGGCAGTCTGGGTCGTTGAAGGCCGCCCGGTAGGCAGATGCTGCGTCGGCCGGGGCGGCAAAGTGCGTAATCAGACCGTGGAGCGAGAGGCGGCCCTGATCGACGAGTTTTAGGACCGCCTGGACGTCGGCCGGCGTGAACTCCGCGGCAATCGCGATCGAGGCTTCCTTCATGAAGGCGGCCGGGAAGGCAAAATGGACGCGCTCGCCGTAGAAACCCGCAAGCACGAGTCCGCCGCCGCGATTGAGCCGTGCGATCGCCTGGTCGATGACCCCGGCGTCGCCGCTGGCATCGATGATCACGTCGTGGCGCAGGTCGCGATCAGCCTCTGGCGCGGTAACCGTGTAACCTTGTGCACCGCCGCGGCGGACGTTCCGGGTTTCCCAGACTGCAGGTGGCGGATTGCCGGTGGCGAGAATGATGCGGGCGATCAGACGGCCAAGGACGCCGTGGCCGATGACCAGCGATGCAGCCCGGGACGAGCGACAAACGGCGTGGTGCGCGGTTGCTGCCAGAGCGAGGAGAGCCGCCTCTTCCTCCCGTTCGAAATGGGTCTTGATCGTGCGGGCGCCGGGGACGACGAGCATGGAAGCGCTCGCACCGAAGAGGCCTGCGGCATCGGCATAACAATTGGCGCCGGGCACGAAGACCTGATCGCCAACCGAGCGGCCGGAGGTGGCACCGGCTTCGACGACGGTGCCCACAGTCTCGTAACCAGGTACGAGGGGATAACGCATGCCCGGGAAGGCGGGCATGGTGCCTTCATAGAGCATCTTCTCGGTTCCGCTGGAGACCCCGCTGAAATGCGAAGCGACAACCACGTCCGCGGTATCGGGCGCATTCAGCGCCAGACGCCTGACGGCGAGCGCTCCCGGTTTATCAAAGACGATGGCTGCACTGCGCATTGTCGTGCCCTCCCCGGACACGGGATGCCTGCTGCTCCCAAATGTCATCTTAAGATTACGTTACAAAGTGTCAATCTATATTTACACCGATGGCCGTCCAGATCACTGTTCATTCAGCGCGTCGCGACAATCATGCCGGCCAGTAGCGGGTTGGTCGTGGTGATTATCCGCGCTTGCAGGAAGCCGCTGCGGCTGAGCAGGCCTTCGATTTCGGAAGCTGTCCGGCAGCGTCCGGAGCCCATGGCGGCGAAATAGGTGTCGAAGTAGATCGCCGCGAGGTTCGCCCCCTCGCTGTCGCCCGCCATGGCCTCAGCAACGACAAGATCCGTTCCCGGTCGCAGATGGCGGTGGAGATTGGACAGGAGTTTCAGAACTCGATCGTCGTCGTGGTCGCAGAGGATGCGGATCAGGGTCACGCATTCGATGTCGGCCGGGATCGTGTCCGCGGTGAAGTCCCCGGACCATAGGGTAGAGCGCTCGGACAAGCCGCGGTCACGAAGGTGGCGCGCCGCGAGCTCGACCACCGCAGGCAGATCGAAGAGCGCGAGCCGCGGTGCTCGATAACGCTCCCCGAGCGCGCCGAGGAAAGCACCTTCTCCGCCGCCGATATCGAGAACTGAGCGGTACCGGCCGAAATCATGCGAGGCAAGGATGCAGTCCGCGAGCATTGCCTGGCTCTCACGCATCAAGGCGGAGTAGGGCGCAGCCTCCTCGTTTGCGATCTCGGTTGGATCGCCGCCCCGGACATAGGCCCAGTATCGGCGAAGTTCGGTCTCGCCCGTCTTGCCGCCGAAGAAGGCTTCGGCGTCGGCAAGGTCGCGATAGAGCATGTCGTGATGCCTGATCATCTCGCGCAGTCCTCGATCCACTGCAAGCACGGTTCCAGTGTCGGAGAGCATCCAAGTGTCCGGGCCGACGCGCACCAGAAGATCCAGTCGCAGCGCGAGAGAGAGCAGGCGCCGCATGGATTCCGCCGGCATTCCGCATCTTGCCGCAAGGTCGGCCGTGGAGAGGGCGCGACCCTCGAGAGCCTCGAAGAGCCCGGCGCGGACACAGGCCGAGAGGATCTGGGTGTGGACGAAGCCGGTCGTCAGACGAAAAAGCTCGTTGGCTTTGCCGTTTGCAACCCGGCGGAGCAGCGGCAGGCTTGCGACGAAGGCCCTGAAGCGGGGTGACGCGATCTGTCGGTTGCGCCAGAGCCGAAGTCTGATCGCTATGTTGCCGAAGAAACCAGGCGCCGGTTGCGGCGGCTCCGCGGCGGCGAGGAGGGGCAGTCTTGCGCCCAAGCCTCGGCCGCCGGCATCCATGGCCTCAGGCCGCGCTGGTTGCGAGCGTCTTCGGCATCAGCCGCGTCGCTTCGTTGCGGATCATGGCGCGAAAGCCTTCAGCGCCGGGGCAGTCGGGAACGCTGTCGACCGCCTCTGCCACGAGACGTTTCAGCCGGGCTAGGGCCGCCTCCAGACCAATGCTGGCAACGATGTTGGGTTTGCCATTGCGGCTGTCCTGCCCTGCGGGCTTGCCGGCGTCGGACTGTCCGACAGCGTCATAGAGGTCATCTGCCACCTGGTAGGCGGCGCCCAGGGCATCGGCCAGAACCAGCCATTCGTGCGGGTTGCCACCCGAGGCGATGGCGCCGGTCGAGACGGCGCCACTGAAGAGCGATGCTGTCTTTGCCCGGTGATAGGCGGCGATGTTGATTTCGGGCTCGCTCTCCCAGGCCTGTCCGGCAACGAGGCCGTAGGGGCTGCCGACCGCCTTGGCGATGGTCGTGATCATGGGGGCGGTCAGGAGCGGGGTCTGCTGCGTTTCCCGTGCAATCGTGTCGAAGGCTGCGATGATCAGGCCGTCTCCGACCAGGAGGGCGATTTCTTCGCCGAACTGGGCGTGCACGCTGGGTGCGCCGCGTCTCGTCATGGCATTGTCGAAGCAGGGCATGTCGTCATGCACGAGCGAGGCGCAATGCAGGAGTTCGATCGCGACCGCAGCGCTATCGGCTGCAAGAGGTTCGCGGTCACCGCAGGCTGCGGCGACCGCGAGACACAGGCGAGGCCTTATGCGCGCACCACCGGGAAACACCGCATGCCGCAGGGCTTTGGCCAGGATGGGCGGACATCCGTTGGCGGTCGCGTAACGCAGGGCACGCTGCATGCCGGCTTCTATGCGCTCGGGGAAATCCATAAGGCTCACCTCCAGAGAATGCGCAGTTGTAAATTCCAGACAACTGAATAATGTGTAAACCAAGATTGACACAAGTCGCGGTTAAGTCAACCGTCACAGGAGAGGAAGTTGGCCGTCACGAGCGATGATAGCGTTGCAGTGATCGGCGCCGGCATGGCAGGGCTTGCAGCCGCCGTGCGGCTTGCCGCTGCGGGTTATCGTGTGGTCGTTCTGGAGGCGCAGGCCGAGGCCGGCGGAAAGATGCGGCGTGTGGAGGTCGGCGGGCAAAGCTTCGATGCCGGTCCCACGGTTCTCACGATGAAATGGGTCTTCGACGCATTGTTTGCTGCTGGGGGCCGTTCGATCGATCAGGAACTCGCGCTCACACCATCATCCGTGATCGCCAGACACTATTGGCGAGGCGGTGCAGCGCTCGATCTTTATGCCGATCAGCAGGAAACGCTGCGCGCGATCACCGACTTTGCCGGTAAGCGAGAGGCTGAAGGTTACCGGCGGTTTGCAGCCGACAGTCGCCGAACCTACGAGGTCTTGAAGGACAGCTTCATCGATGCGTCCCGCCCCAATCCTGTCTCGCTCTCCCGCCGGATCGGACTTGCCCGTCCGGGCGCGCTTCTGGCGATCAAGCCATTTGCCACGCTCTGGTCAGCGCTTGGCAGTTACTTTGCCGATGTCCGGCTGCGGCAGCTCTTTGCGCGATACGCGACCTATTGCGGCTCGTCTCCCTACCTTTCGCCCGCGACGCTGATGCTTGTCGCCCACGTGGAGCAGGAGGGTGTCTGGACCATCGAGGGTGGCATACGAGCGCTGGCGCAGAGGCTCGAAGGTCTTGCGGTCGAGCTCGGCGTCGAATTTCGCTACGGCGATGCCGTCAGCGAGATAACCATGGATCCCTCCAGGTGGGGTGTTTGTGGGGTTGTGACGCGCAGCGGCCGCCGGCTCGATACGCGGCAGATCATCTACAATGGGGACGTTGCAGCGCTTCCGCGGCTGATCGGTGCTCCGCCGCCCGATCCGGCGCGTGCGCAGGCGCAGCGATCGCTGTCGGCTCTGGTCTCGTGCAGCCTGTCGGAACCTGCTGGCGTCCCTATCGCCCACCACACGGTCTTCTTTTCCGAGGACTACGAGCGCGAATTCGATGCGATCTTCAAGCGGCGCGAGCCACCCGCCGACCCGACCGTCTATCTCTGTGCGCAGGATCGCGATAGCGCCGGTCGATTGCCAGCAGGGCATACGGGGGCCGAGCGCATCTATGCCTTGATGAACCTGCCGGCAGACGGCGATCGCCGTCGTTTCCATGAAAGCGAGGTCAGCGCATGTCTGAAGAGCATGGAACACCGGTTGGAGCTGAACGGTCTCAAGCTCTCGCTGAACCCGGCTTCGGCGGACATCACGACGCCGGACCGGTTCGCGAGCCTTTATCCGGGGACGGGCGGCGCGCTTTACGGGATGGCGTCGCACGGGTGGATGGCGTCCTTCGCCCGGCCCGGATCGCAGGGGCCGGTGCCGGGGCTTTACCTCGCGGGGGGCAGCGTGCATCCGGGGCCGGGCCTGCCGATGGCAGCGCTCTCGGGCAAACTCGCAGCCGAACAGTTGATGGCGGAACGGCCTTTGACCAGACGGTCGCGGCCGGTGGCTATCACTGGTGGTACGTCGACGGCACGAGCGACTGCGGGCGCTTCGCTTTCACGGTAATCGCCTTCGTCGGCTCTGTCTTTTCTCCCTATTACCACTGGGCGGGCCGAACCAACCCCGAAAACCACGTGGCTTTCAATGTCGCGCTTTATGGGCCCGATGGACAATCCTGGGCCATTACGGAACGCTCGGCTCGCCATCTCCATCGAAGCCGTTCGCAGTTGCGGATCGGCGAGAGTTCCCTGCGCTATGACGATGCGGGATTGGTCCTCACCTTTAACGAAGTCTTCCTGCCATGGCCGGGGCAGCGATGGGTGCCGAAGCGCATGCGCGGCGAGATCCAGTTGATGCCCGACATCGTGGGCGAACAGGTTTTCGAACTCGACAAAGACGGGGCTCATCTCTGGCAGCCCGTCGCTCCCTCCGGTCGCGTGAAGCTGACGTGCGATTCACTGGCGGGAGGCGGATGGTCGGGTGAGGGCTATCACGACATGAACTGGGGTAGCCGGCCCCTGGAGGAGGACTTCAAGGGCTGGGATTGGGCGCGGGGCAAGACCGCGGACGGGCGGACCGTCGTGGTCTACGATTCCGTCCTCGCGAGCGGGGAGAACCCGCGCTTCGGTTTGCACTACGATCGCCAAGGCGCGGTTTCGCTCTTCGAGCCGCCCGTTCGGCGGGCACTGAAGCGCGGGTTCTGGGGGGTAGGCGGCGGTATTGCCTGCGACGAGACTGCGTCGCCCTATCTGCGCAATATCTATGAAGACACGCCGTTTTATCGCCGCTCGCTCGTCGAGACACGGATCTCCGGCGACCATGTTTCGATGATGCATGAGACGCTGGATTGTCGACGGCTCGCAATGCCGCTGGTCAGGCTGATGTTGCCGTTTCGCATGCCGCGTCGAGCCTAGCTTGCGTCCGAGTCGCGTTGCTGCGGCTGTTCGCCCTCTCGGGCGCGTGCTTCTGCCTTGAGCTTTTCCTTCTTCAGGTCGCGCATCTGCCAGACGTAGAAGGCAATCGCGAGGCTGAAGACGAAGATCGCTTCGATGATCCCGAAATAGTGCTCAAGCAAGGCTCGCCACCCTTTCCCGCGCCGCCCGGCGCCGCTCACGCGCCACGACCCGGGCGTCTTCATGGAGGCGGATGAGGATTTCGGTCACGCGCCCGATCCTGGCATTCTGCGCGGGTTCGGAAGCTATTGCCTGCATGGGTTCCGTCTCCTTGGCCTTGCCGCTCAAGCCTACCAGATCACGTGCGACCTGTTCCGTGGATGCATGAAGGTCCCGTGCCGATGTGGCCATCCACCTTACGTCATCGCCTCGCGCGCGGATCAGCAGGCCGATCTTTCTTGCCAAGCCCGTGCTCGCGCGCTTCGAGACGCTGTCATAGCCGTTGGCGGCGATTTCCTCGCCGATCGCCTCGTAAACCAGTGCTGCCGTGCGGATGGCGTGGCGGCATGATCTCGGCAGACACGGGATGCCGGCATGGCCGAGCCGGTAGTGGCGCGCGGCCTCCGCCAGCAGACGCTGCACAACTGCGCCCAGCGCATCCGAGTGGCGCGGATTTCGCAGGAAGGCGGCGGGATCGATCCCGTGTTCGACGAGCCATTCGAGCGGCAGGTAGAGCCTGCCGTTCCGCGCATCCTCGCCGACGTCACGGGCAATGTTGGTCAGCTGCATGGCAATGCCGAGATCGGCCGCCCGTGCGAGGGCCGCCCTGTCGCGAACGCCCATCACGCAGGCCATCATCAGCCCGACGCTCGAGGCCACGCAGGTCGCATAGGCCTTCACATCCTCGATTGTTTCATGGCGGCGGCCGTCGAGATCCATGGCGAAGCCGTCGAGCAGCGCGTCGACTACCGGCTTGGGGATCTGATGCTCTCGCACCACCCGCGCAAAGGCGCGATCGCAGGAATAGGGAGCCGGATCCCCGGCATAGATGAGGTCCAGCCGTTGCCGCAGTCGAAGCAAAGCTGGCATGCCACTTCTCGGGTCGTCGATCAGGTCGTCCGAATGGCGGCAGAAGGCATAAAGGGCACGGGCAGCCTGGCGCGTGGGCGACGGGAGAAGCAGCGACGCCAGATGAAAAGACCGTGAGCCGCGCCGGATGGCGTCCGAACAGGCCTTCTCATCCTCATGGGCACCGGAAAAGCCATAGTTCAGCGCAATGGGGCGTTCACTCAGCGGGCGCGCAAACATGGGGTACTGGGTCGTATCTGATGTCATTGAGGCCGCTCCCGCCATGCCTGTTCCTGCCATTGTCCCGACAGGATGGTTGCCGGATCCGGCACCAGATCGGCGACGATGCGTGCCGAGGAGACAACGCCCGGCAGGCCCGCCCCTGGATGGGTGCCTGCGCCGCAGAGATAAAGGTTCTCCAGCTCTTCGCTCTTGTTGTGCGGGCGGAACCAGGCGCTCTGGAAGAGTTTCGGCTCAAGAGCAAAGGCGGCCCCCTGCCAGGACAGCAGGCGGTCCCGGAAGTCGACCGGAGTTGCGATCCTCGACGTCACGATATGGCGCGAGAGGTCCGGCAGGACGGTTTCTTCAAGGCGCTTTTCGATCTTGCGGCGATAGCGTTCGGCCGCCGCTGACCAGTCTGTCCCGCTTTGCAGGTTGGGCACCGGGCTCAGCACGTAAAACGCATCGCAGCCGGGTGGCGCGAGCGACGGATCGCTTGCCGTCGGGCGATGCAGATAGAGGCTGAAATCTTCGGCGAGCCGCTGGCTGCGGAAGATGTCGTCGAGCAGTCCCTTGTAACGCGGTCCGAACAGCATGGTGTGGTGCAGGACATCGTCGTAGCGCCTGTCGGTGCCGAAGTACCAGACGAAGAGGCTCATGGAGTAGTCGCCGCGGGCAAGCTTGGCGTCCGTCCAGCGGCGGCGGGGATGGGCTTCCAGCAGGTGGCCATAGGTGGTGGCGGGATCGGCGTTCGAGACCACGATATCAGCCGCAATGCTCTCGCCGGAGGCCAGCCGGACGCCCGTCGCCCGTCGTCCCTCGGTCTCGATTTCGACGACCTGTTCGTTCAGCCTGATGCGGCCGCCGTTCCGGGTAACCAGCGAGGCAATCCCGCGCACGAGCGCATTGGTGCCGCCGATGGCATGGTGCACGCCGTATTTGCCCTCGAGATGCGCGATCAGGCAGTAAAAGGAGGTGGCGGAAAAAGGATTGCCGCCGATCAGCAGCGGGTGGAAGGAAAACAGGGTCCTGAGCTTGTCGTTCCTGAAATGCTTGGAGACAACGGAATAGACGGAGCGATAGCCGCCAAGCCGAACGAGGCGGGCAAGCGTCTTTGCCGTGAACAGGAGACTGTGAAAGGGCTTGTGGGCGAGTTGCTCGAAGGCGACCTCGTAGATGCGGCGGCTTTCATCGAGGAAGCTGCGGTAACCGGCGACATCACGCGGTTCGATCCGGGCGATCTGCTCTTCCATCGCGGCGCGGTCGCCGGAATAGTCGAAAACCGTGCCGTCATCATAGCGCACGCGGTAGAAGGGGGCATTGGGGCGGAGCTCCACATCATCGCTCATGCGGCCGCCGCAATCGCGCCAAAGATTCTCGAACAGCCACGGTGCCGTGATGATCGTCGGTCCGGCATCAAAGACGAAGCCGTCCTGCCGGTGGGCATAGGCGCGACCGCCGGGTTCATCGAGCGGATCAAGGACCGTGACGCGATAACCCTTGGCGCCGAGCAGGGCTCCCGTTGCAAGGCCACCGACGCCGGCACCGATGATGACCGCATGCGGCCTTGTGTCGGCGGGTTGGCGGTTTGGTCGGGAAAAGCGGCCCACGATGTTCATGCTGCGTCCGCCCCGTTCGAATTCTGATCTCCGAGAACCTCGCCAAGCCATTGGGCGATTTCGTCTGCCCGACACTCGTGCAGCAGATGACCACCCCGCTCGGTGAGGATCAGGCGGCTGCCTGGCGCCTGCTGTGCCGCATGGCGGGAGTTTTCAATCGGGACCATCGGGTCGTCGCGCGCGGCGATCACGGTCATCGGAAAGGGAAGGCGGCGCAGCATCTGGTCGAAACGGGTGAGGTCCCAGGCTGCCATCATGCCGAGCGCGCCCCGAACATGGGCGGGAGACGCAAGCAGCATGCGGTAGATGGCCTTGCCGTCTTCATCGATGGAAGAGCCGGTCGCTGTGAGCAGGTTGCCGCCCAGCGGTGTCGCGCGGGCCATCAGCGAAAACATGGAAGCCGAAAAGGGATTGGCAAACAGGGCCTTGGCAAGAGGCGAGAAGAGAGCGTTGCCCCTGATGGGCAGGAAGGCGCCGTTTATCCCGATGACATGGCGGGGGACGGAGGAGGCCTGATCCGCGGCCAGCGCGACAGCGATCGCTGCGCCAGCCGAATGTCCGACGATCACGGCGGGGCAACGGTCGAGCTTCGCCACAAGCTCACTCAATGCCCGCACCATGCCGGTGAGCGACAGATCGGCAGGACCGCGTGGGTGGGTGAAGCCGTGACAAGGCAGATCCGGCGCCACGATGCGAAACCGCCCCGAGAGACGGGGGAGGAGATGCCGCCAGGAATGGGAGGCGGCGCCCGTTCCGTGGAGCAGGAGAATAATGGGTGCGTTTTCCGGACCCGCGATCTGCACATGCCAGTTGAAAGACGAGGTCTGAAGGAAGTGGCTCGCCTCGCGATGGGGCCACTGACGCCCGTCTGTTTCCCAGTCCAGCCATTCGCGCCCCATGGTCATGCGCGCGCCTCCTGCATAGAACGGTCGACCAGTCGGGACACACGTGCGGCATCGGCCTGTTTCAGGACATGCAAATCGGCGCCCAGCATGCGGGCAAGGTTGGTTACGCTCTCCCGAGGACGGCGGGCGATGTCGATGCAGATGGTCCGCGTCTGACGCGCCTTGCAGGTCGCGGCCAATCGCGTGAGTTCTTCCGCCGCAAGCGTTCGGTCGGGAGAGCCGTCGAGAGCAATATTGCCGCTGCCATCTGTCAGAAGCACGAGAACCGGGCTGCTGCCACGGCGCTCGACGGACTGAGCCAGTTCCATCCCGGCTTTCAGACCGGATGCCAGCGGGGTCGGCCCGCCGCCGGGAAGGCCGGCAAGCTTGCGTTTGGCCGCAGTCAGGGATCGGGTGGGCGGCAGTAGCAGCTCGGCGCTTGTGCCTCGGAAGGCGATCAGGGCCACCTCGTCGCGACGGACATAGCAACGCGCCAGCAATTGTTCGATGGCTCCCTTGGTTTCGCCCAGACGCTCGAGCGCGGTGGAGCCGGAGGCATCGACGACGAAGATCGCGGTCGACGGTGCGGCGTGGCGGAGCCGCACGTAGCGAAAATCATCGCGGGTGACATAGGCCCGCGGTGTCATAGCCGACGCGCCGGGCGACTGTGGAGGTGTGGACAGAGCGAGGCGCTGTGCAGCCCGGATCTTCTGGAAAGGTGCTGCCGCGCGAAGTGTTGCGACAATGTCTGGGCGCGCCTCCGGATGCGGGGGGCTGAGGCCAATGCCGAAGGGGCGCCCGCGGCGCGCGTTCTTACGCAGGCCTCCGGATTTGCCGGCGAGCCCCGAGCTGCGTGCTGGGCGCAGACAAATGGAGAGCCAGGGATCCGCAGAGAGGGTGCCGGCCTCAACGGTGGCGAGCATTTCGGTCAGGCTGTCGAGTTGCGCAGGTGTGGTCCTGGCGGATTGAGGCTCATGCCCCGACGGCTCGTCCGCGGATGCGGGTTTGGATGATTGATCGGTGCCCTGTGCGGGTGGTGGCGCTTCGACTTCCGTTGGTTCCTGGGTGGGGACGAGGCGTATGCCGAGGCAGAGGCGGAGGGCGCCCAGCACGTCCTGTTCCGCGACGGCCTTACGACCTTCCCGGCAAGCAAGCAGCCGCGCGGTGCGGGCGAGATGGCCGAGAATTCGTGTCGAGTGATGGCCAGCGCTTGAGGAAAGCGCCGCCAGAGCCTTCAAGAGCCGGTCGTCGAGCGAGACGCCACGCCAATCTACCGGATTTGATGGAGCCGTCGTCTCTGCGGACGAGCGCTCAACATGGTGCCAGCCGATGCCATCGAGGTCGATCCGAAGGGCAAGACGGTCACCGATCAGCCCGGACAATGGCGCTTCGTCCTCCAGGGATTCATCGAGCGCGACGACGAGGATTCCGTCTTCGGTTGTCTCGTCCATAGTTCTGGCGACCAGCGCCGCGATTGCGGGGTCGAGCCGTTCGGCCATGGGGATCAGCAGCACGCCGCCTTCGGCTCTTGCCAGCAGCCCCCGTTGGCGCACAAGGAAGCCGCGCCTGGCGGTCGCTGCGAGATCAATGCCGCCTGTCAGGTTCGGCATGGATGATCCGGGCGGCAGGCGTTGCCATGATCTCCCGAGGCGCTCTCGCAGCCTTTCGAGAAACAGGTCGCGTACGCCGCCCGCGCGCGCCTTCAACCAGAGACCGCCGATCTCTGCGCGTCCCATGGATAAAAGCTCGATGGCCAGCAGCGCGTCGCTCCAGAGCTCGCTCGCCCGGGCCTCCAGCGCCTGTTCAAAGGCTTCGTGGCTTCCGAGTTCAGCCATGGGCGTGGTTGTCGCTGATTGTCGCCAGAGCGCGCTCCACCCTTGGTGTCGAGCCCGCATCGTCGAGCGGATCGCGTCTCAAGCGGTGGCAGAGCACCATCGGCGCGATGTCGGCAACGTCGTCCCAGGTGACGGATTTGCGGCCAGCGAGTGCTGCGGCTGCGCGGCTCGCACGCATCAGGGTCAGTTCGCCACGCATGCCGTCGATGCCGAGCCGGAGACAGAGCTGCGACATGCGCATGACCACATGATCCGGGATCTCCACCTGGCGCAGGATCTTGCGGGCGGAGATCACACGGCGACCGATTGCGGCATCGCGTTTGGCCCAGGCCTTGCCGAAAGCGATCGGGTCGGTCTCATAGGCATCCCGGCGGCGGATGACTTCGATGCGTTGCTCGAGATCGTCGATGGTGCGGACATCGACCGAGAGACCGAAGCGGTCGAGCAGTTGTGGGCGCAGATCGCCTTCTTCCGGATTGCCGCTGCCGACGAGAACGAAGCGGGAGGAGTGGCGTATGCTCAGGCCTTCCCGTTCAACGACATTGACGCCGGAGGCTGCCGCATCGAGCAGAAGGTCGACCAGATGGTCCTCGAGCAGGTTGATCTCGTCGATGTAAAGGAAGCCGCGGTTTGCCGCGGCGAGCAGTCCCGGCTCGAAGTGTTTCTCTCCGGCGACGAGCGCCTTTTCGATATCGAGCGAACCGCAGACACGGTCTTCGGTCGCGCCAAGCGGCAGATCGATCATCGGCGCCCGGTGCTTGACGATCGGCGGCCGCTTATTGCCGGTTGCCTGACTGCAGACAGGGCAGGCGGATTGCGGCTCGGCCGGCAGGCAGTTGTAGCGGCAGCCGACACGGGTCTCGATCGATGGAAGAAGTTCGGTCAGGGCGCGGACAGCGGTGGATTTTCCCGTGCCGCGGTCGCCGAAGATCAGGACGCCACCCAATAGAGGCTCGACGGCGGCCATCAGGAGGGCCTTCTTCATGTCCTCCTGCGCGACGATGGCGGCGAATGGGAATGGTTGGGCCATGGGTCCCGCCTCTGCTCTTGTGTCAAATTTAGTTTACACTTTTTGATGTCCCTTTGAAGAGGGTGTTTTCAGAATGTTGCCGCAAACGAAAATGGCCGCACTCGGGGTGCGGCCATCGTGTTCGGTAGCGTCAGGTGATCAGGTTCTGAGGACGCGGTAGATCGCCGGTATCACCAGGACTGTCAGCAGGGTCGAAGAGATCAGGCCGAAGAGCAGCGAGATTGCCAGCCCCTGGAAAATCGGGTCAGTCAGGATCACGGCTGCCCCGATGATGGCGGCGAGCGCCGTCAGGAGGATCGGTTTGAAGCGGATCGATCCGGCCTTGATCAGCACATCGGTCAGTGTCTTGCCCTCGTGGTCTGCATGACGGATGAAATCCACCAGCAGGATCGAGTTGCGGACAATGATTCCGGCGAGCGCGATGAAGCCGATCATCGAGGTCGCCGAGAAGGGCGCGCCGAAGAGCCAGTGACCGCCGAGGATGCCAATGAAGGTCAGCGGCACCGGTGTCAGGATCACCAGCGGCACCTTGAACGAGCCGAACTGGGCGACAACCAGGATGTAGATGCCCAGCAGCGCGATCATGAAGGCGGCGCCCATGTCACGGAAGGTGACCCAGGTGACTTCCCACTCGCCATCCCAGAGCAGGGTGGCCTGATCTTCGTTGGTTGGCTGGCCATGCAGCGAGATCACCGGCTTGGGAAGGCCCGTCCAGTCCTGCGCGTCGATCGCCTCCTGAACGGCCAGCATGCCGTAGAGCGGAGCCTCGAAATCACCAGCAAGTTCGGCCGTCACCATTTCGGTGCTGATGCCGTTATGCCGGTAGATCGGCAGCGTCGTCTGTTCGTCGAGAACGCGCACGACGTCGCCGAGTTCGACGACACCCTTGTCGCCGGGCAGCACATTGGCTGGCATGGGTGTCGAGAGGAAGCGCTCGTCAATTACCTTTTCGCCCTTGGCGCGCTCCAGTCGGATCGGGATCGGCGGGCGACCCTCGCCACGATGGGAATAACCGATCGTCTTGCCGTTGGAGAGAATGGCGATCGTATCGAAGACATCCCCTTCCTCGACCCGGTAGAATTCCGCGTCGTCGGTGGAGATCACCAGCCGCTTGCGCGGGGCCTCGACCCCATAGGAATTGTCGACATCGACGATGAAGGGCACCGAGCGGAAGGCGGCCTCGACCTTGGCGGCGACAGCGCGGCGGATTTCCGGGGTCGGGCCGTAGATTTCAGCCAGCAGGGTTGCCATGACCGGCGGGCCCGGCGGGGGCTCGACGACCTTGAGACTGGTACCCTCAGGCATTGCGATATTCGCGATCTGCTGACGGATATCGAGAGCAATATCATGGCTCGTGCGGTCGCGATCGCCCTTAGGCGTCAGGTTGATCGCGACATCACCCTGATAGGGCGCGGCGCGCATATAGGCATGGCGGACCAGGCCGTTGAAGTTGAAGGGGGCTGCGGTGCCTGCATGGGTCTGGACGGAAACCACTTCCGGCATTTCCAGCACCTTGCGTCCCACGGCCTGGGCAACCGCGTCGGTTGCCTCCACCGAAGAGCCTTCCGGCAGGTCGATCGTCACCTGCAGTTCCGACTTGTTGTCAAACGGCAGGAGCTTCACCGTGACATGCTTGGTGTAGAAGAGGCTGAGCGAGCCGAGAGTGAGCAGGCCGACCAGGATCAAGAAGATCCAACTGCGAGTTTTGGTGGCGAGGATGGGGCGAGCGGTTGCCGCATACATCCGACCCAGCATGCCGCCGGTCTCGTGATCGGCATGGGCATGCACAGGGGCATTGCCCGCGACCTTCAGCATCAGCCAGGGCGTGACCATGACCGCGACGAAGAAGGAGAAGATCATCGCAGCCGAGGCATTGGCCGGAATCGGGCTCATATAGGGGCCCATCATGCCGGAGACGAAGAGCATCGGCAGGAGGGCGGCCACCACGGTCAGGGTCGCAACGATCGTCGGATTGCCGACCTCGGCGACGGCTTCGATGGCGCTGCGCCGCCGCGAGCGCCTGTCGCCCATGCCCCAGTGACGGGCGATGTTCTCGATGACGACGATGGCGTCGTCGACGAGGATGCCGATCGAGAAGATGAGCGCGAAGAGGGAAACGCGGTTCAGCGTGTAGCCCATCAGGCGTGAGGCAAACAGCGTCAGCAGGATCGTCACGGGGATAACGATGGCGACCACCAGGGCTTCGCGGCGACCGATCGACAGCCAGACAAGAGCGATGATCGAGACGGTGGCGAGGCCGAGGTGGTAGAGGAGCTCGTTGGCCTTTTCGTTTGCGGTCTCGCCATAGTCGCGGGTCACCTCGAAATGGATGTCGTCCGGGATCAAGCGTCCTTCCAGGGCTTCGACTCGTTGAAGGATCGCCTCGGCAACCACGACAGCATTCGAGCCGGCGCGCTTGGCGATGGCGAGCGTCACGGAAGGCACCCGCTCTACGGTTTCACCCTGCTTGCGCAGCGTCGAGACGAGCGCTTCCATCGTGTCGGTTGCAAAATCGATCGTCGCGACATCGCGGACATAGACGGGCCGGCCATCGCGGGCGGTCAGCAGCAGATTGCCGATCTCGGCGGGCGTGGAAAGCGTTTCACCGGCAAGTACGTCAATCTGGCGACCGCCCTCGCGGACCTGAGAGGCGGGCATGGCCGTATTGGCGCCGCCGACCTTGCCGGCGAGCTGCTGCAGCGTGATGCCGTAAAGGGCGAGCTTTTCCGGCTGCGGCGAGATGCGGATGACCTCGTTGGTCTCTCCGACCACATAGGTGAGGCCGACATCTTCGACCTTGGCAACCTCGTTGCGCACCTCGCGCACGATGCGCGTCAGGTCGTTGGCGCTGACATGGCCGCCTGCGTCGGTCGTGGGGGAGAAGGTGAGGGTGACGATCGCGACGTCATCGATGCCACGGCCGACCACCTGGGGTTCGGCAATGCCGACGGGGATGCGGTCGATATTGGCGCGAACCTTGTCATGGACGCGCAGCACGGCGGCGTCCGAGGAGGTGCCAACCAGGAAGCGCGCCGTCACCATGACCATGTTGTCCATGGACTGGGAGTAGATGTGCTCGACGCCGTTGATGCTCTTGACGATGGTTTCGAGCGGCTCGGTGATCAGCTTCTGGGCGTCGTCGGCGCGCAGGCCTGGGGCCTGGACGATGATGTCGACCATGGGCACGGAGATCTGTGGCTCTTCCTCGCGCGGCAGGGTGAGCAGCGCGACGAGGCCGAAGGCGAAAGCAGCGATCAGGAAAAGCGGTGTCAGCGGCGACTTGATGAAAGCGCGCGTGAGGTTGCCGGCGATGCCCAAATTGGTCATCGGGGTATCGTCGTCTGGCTCACCAGCCGCAGGGGTGTTGTGATTGGGGTTCGTCATTTCGTCACCACGACATCACCGGCTGCGAGGCCGGAGAGGATTTCGACCTGTGTCTTGCCGCCGAGTTCAAGGGCCTCGCCTGCGACGACGGCGCGTTCGACGACCTGATCATTTTCCCGCACACTGACGAAGTTGACGCCGGAGCGGTTGGTGAGTGCTGTTGCCGGCACCAACAGAGCCCGACGCTTGCCGACGGGCAGTTCGACCTGAACCCGCGCGGCGACAAAATCGGTATCGAGGCCATCGACCTCGACATCGGCAGTCACCCGGCCACCTTCGATCTGCGGATAGATCTTGACGAGTTCACCCTCGAGCGTTTCGCCGCCGGTCTCGATCCGGATGGGAGCGCCCTGTGAGAGATCCTGTGCATGGCGCTCAGGGATCGCGAGCCGCAGGAAGAAGCCGCCGCCGGCAAGGATCGCGACGGTCTCGCCCGCCATCACCACAGCGTCGCGGGTGACGGGAACGGAGATGACGCGGCCGTCGGAGGGCGCGATGACGGCACCTTCGGAGGCCTGCTGGACGAGGACGGAGCGCTGGGCCTCGGCCTGGCGAACCTGGTTGGTGATCACGTCGAGTTGCGTCTTCAACTGGTCGAGGCGTTGGGAGCTCGCGGCACCGCTGCGAACCAGTCGCTCGGCGCGGTCGAGCTCAACCTCGGCATCGCGCAAGGAGGCGTTGAGGCCCTGAAGCTGCGCATCGACCGCCTTGATCTGGAAGTCGATCTTGTCGTCCTTGACCTCCGCGATCACGTCCCCCGCCTTCACGATATCGCCTTCGGTGACATCGAGACGAACCAATGTGCCGCCGAGCCGGGCTCTTGCCAGCACACTGTTTCTCGGCTGGATCTGGCCATAGACCGCCTTCATTTCCGGGATGTCGACGGCTTCGAGCTTGAGCTCGGCGGCTCGCGTTGCTGTCAGCCCCAGCGTTGTCGCGGCGGCAACGAGGATCGTGAAGGCGGCTTTGTGCATAATCATTTTCCTCAGAATGCGGTGCCCGGGCGCAGGCCCAACTTGCGGAAAATCATCGCGGCCGGGCAGAAGCCGGTGAATGCCGACTGCAGCATGTTCACGCCGATGAAGGCGGTGAACCAGACAAACCCGGGGTGCACGAAATAAGTGAGTAGCAGTGAGAGCAGGACCATAAGGCCGGCAAAGGCGAGGACGGCGCGATCAATCGACATGACATTCTCCTTAAGATACATATCTACGATAATACGTATATATTAGATGAGTGGATGTCAAGGCGCTCACCGACCTAGGTCACGCGAGAGGCGTCAGGCGGCGCAGTCGGAGGTCTTGCAGAAACTATTGTAGAGCGTGCCGATCACGGCACGCGCCGGTTCGCTTTCGATGCGATACCAGATGGTCTGGCCATCGCGGCGTCCGGCGATGATCTTCTCACGCCGGAGGAGAGCGAGATGCTGGGACACAGTGCTGTCGCGAATGCCGAGAAACTCCGCCAATTGCCCCACGGAATGCTCGCCATCGGCAAGCCGGCACAGGATCAGCAAGCGGTATCGGTTCGAGAGCGATTTCAGGAGTTCGCTGGCCATGTCGGCGCCAGCTTTCATCTGTTCAGGGTCAATCTTCATAGATACGAATATATCGTAGAAAAGCAGGTTGGCAAGAGTTGACATGGTGGGCGGCGACCAACATATATAATAAAATATATGTTTTATGGCGACGCTTGCCCGCGTGCGCTGTGTCAGGAGGCTACATGAGCATTCGCAGCATCGATCCCAACTTCCACGTCACGGGTCAGATCAAGCCATCCCAGGTGGATGAGATCGCTCGGCTCGGTTTCAAGACTGTCATCTGCATGCGGCCTGACAACGAGGGTTTCCTGCAGCCGAGCTTCACCGAGGTCGCCGATGCCGCGCAGAGTGCGGGCCTCGACGCGCATTACCTGCCGGTGGTTCCGGGCTCCATGCCGCTCGATCAGGCGACGCAGCTGAAACATCTGTTGAGCAAACAGACGGGTCCGATCCTCGCCTACTGCGCTTCCGGACAGCGCTGCGCGGCGGTCTATGATCTGGCGAAAAGAACGCCTTGACCGTGTGACGGCCTAACCCGGCTCGGACCAGCGCTTCCTTCATTAGGGGCAGCTACTAGATTTACCAATCGACGCGGCAGACGATATGACCTTCTATGGCCTCTCTCGTCTGGAGCATCGCTGATGGATCAATTGCGTGCCGAACACGACCGGGTGCAGCGATCAGTTCACCCAGGAATTGAGCAATTCCTGGCTGAACCGGTCTGGTGTCTGGCCAGCAGCTATCTTGCGCATCCCGCATTCGACAATGCGGTGCTCACCTATTGCCGCCGGATCGTCGAGCCCAGTGCCTTCCGCTGGCCTGTCAGCAAGATCTTCGCTCAGAAGATGCGCTATATCACCTGTTACATGCTGATCGGTCTGGCTGCCCGTTTCGACGCCGGCAAGGGTCCGGCGCCGACCATGACACTGCTTCAGACCGTGGTTCCGGGAAGCTCCCGCCAAGTCAGCGACCTGATCGCAGGTCTGAGAGCTGGCGGCTACGTGGAGGCGCATCGCAACGCGCAGGACAGACGGGAAATACGGCTGCGTCCCACAATGCCTCTGGTCACGGAAATCGCGCGCTCGCCGATGGCTTTCCTGGAAATGTCCGGAATGCTGGAGGACCACGGACTGTTCGAAGCGCTGAGTGCCGATCCGTCGCGGATCAGCAGCCTCATTGCACGATCGACCGAGGCGTTCCAGTCCAGCGACATCCTGTTCGCCCCCTTCGAGACGATCGTCGAGTTCACGAACCGCGACAGCGGATATTCCATGCTTTGCGCGCTGATGGGCGCCTATCTCGCCCGGCAGGCGGGCGAGGACTGGGCGCTTCCGCTAACCTATGATGCGCTGGCACACCGCTTTCAGGTGTCCCGCCAGCATGTCGGCAATGTGCTGGCCATCGCGACCAAACGAGGTCTCGTCTCCCTCCATGCCGGCGCCATCCAGGACGTCGATCCGACTTTGATCACCGAGTTCTCGTGCTGGGCGGCGGGCCAGATGGCACATTTCAGAATGCAGGCCGCCTGAGCCCCGAGATTGTGCGTGGCAGAGGGCATTCTCCAAATTGATTTAGATATTCTTTAATTACTGGTGCGCTAACTTGATCACAGATTGCAGAATCAGGATCTGCACGGGGCCCAGGCGGCCGCGATCATTGACACAAGGTGCGTGCCAGCGCGGGCACGCAGCAGGAGGAAATGCAGATGAACACGACGTCGAATGCCGCTGATGCCCTCGAAATCATCGCCTTTCGGCTTCATCATCAGGAATTCTGCGTCAAGACGACCTCCATCCGCGAAATTCGCGGCTGGGCACCGGTGACGCCCATTCCTCATTCTCCTTATGAAGTTCTCGGCGTGATGAACCTGCGTGGCACGGTCATTCCGATCGTCGATCTGGCCGTCAAGCTTGGCATGCCCGCGGCCCAGGCCACCGAGCGCAGCGCCGTGGTGGTGACGGAAGTCAATGGCATGACGGTGGGCCTTCTGGTCGATGGCGTGTCCGATATCCTCACGGTGGCGGGCAGCACGCTGCAGCCGCTGCCTGCGGCGACCGGTCCGAGTGCGGCCTTCTCGGATGGCATCATCGCGCATGAGAAGAGCATGATCTGCTTCCTCAGCCTCGAGCGGATGTTCGGCGAAGACGACCCGTCTTCCTGGGGCATGGCTGCCTGATCCAGAGCGGACTGCGGGGGAAGGCGACTTCCCTCCCACCTCTGGCGACGCCTCGTCACACTTTGTTTTCCATGGCTCGCGAAAGAGTTGTGCCAGCCGGCGCCGCTCACGGAGAATTGCGACTTTTTTAAGTGTTTGAGCCCAGCTTTGGTGGCGAACGGCTTCCGCAATTCCCATGTTTGTAGCAGGATGTCGTCAGAGGAGCACCGAGGTGACGCAGTCCCCGCATAACCTGACAGAAGACCTTCTGAGCCGTCTCAGCGAAGCGCTGGCCGGGACCCATGGTCGCGCGCTCTCGGTCGAGGCCGTGAAGTCGCTCGTCCAGCTCGAGGTCCAGGATTGGAACATGGATCACTCTGCGGAGGCGAGCCCGCCAGTGACTGCTCGTTTCGAGCAGCCGCTGATCGGTCACCGCATCCGGCTTTCTTCAGAGTAACCCGCCTCAGTTCTGTACTGAAATCGTACAGCTGATCCGGCGATCGTCATAGAGCTTGGTCAGATTGCCGCCGAGTTTCGTGTTCGACATCGGCCGGAACGACGCGAATTCCTTCTCCATCTCCAGGTCATTGGTCACGGACACATAGGGTTCGAGCCAGGCAATCGCCGAGAGATTGTTCTTCAGCCCGGGTTTGACCGTCTGGCTCTTGCCGTTGATCTTCTGGACAATCTTCGGATCCTTGACGGCTGCGATCGAGAAGCGGGCCATTTTCGTCAGCTTGTCCAGATCCGCGCCGCCCTTGCCATAGCCTGCCTCGCAGTTGCGCGCGACGGAGGTGACGAGCGGTGCCATGGCGTGCAACTGGTAATGCAGGGCATATCTCTGCCGGTTCATCTCGAGCGGCAGGCTCCCGTCACTGTCTGCGTTGGTGATCATGTTATCATTGCTGAGGATGGACCATTCGACCAATCCGCGGTCGCGGTTCAGCACACCCACTTCCCCGACCGCCAGGCTCGCCCAGGCGCGCAGGTTGTTGCGGGAGGCACCCTTGGTCGCTTCGTTCTCGAAGAAGTAGACGATCTCCTGCGCCCTCTTTTGCAGCCATTTTTCGATGATGCGTTCGCGGTCATGAAGTCCCGGCACCTGGTCGCGGCTTTCGGCGTAAAGGATGGCCAGCCCGCCGATGCGCGAGGGTACGGAGAGCTTTGCGTTGAAGGTGCGCATGTCACTCAGCGCATCGGCTTTCGCCCAGGCATAGATCGAGTCAACAACGCAACGCTGGTAGGCGCGGCGGGTGGCGACATCCTTTTCGCTCTCCGCCTTGGAGACGATCTTGGCGAGGTTCTGGATGAACTGGTCGATCGGCTTCAGGGCCTTGGTGACGGCCGCATCCGATTCTTCGTCGATGTCGGACCTCGTTTTCGAATCCGCCTCGTATCGGCTGCCGAACCCAAGGCTGATCACCGGCGTGGGGGTCTTGAAGCAGGTTTCATCGGCTGCTTTGGCGAATGACGTCGAGGTCAATGCGGCGGTGAGAGTAAGCAGCGAGGCTGCGACGTGGCGGTTCAGTGTCCATCTGGTGCGATTGGCCAATGATCAACCCTCCGTTCCTGCGTTGTTGAGTTTGAGGACCTGGGTGGCGGCGGGATATCCGGCCTCAGCGGCCTTTGCCATCCAGGCTTGTGCGGCATCGAGGGCAGGGCGTGTGCCCAACCCGTAGGCGTAGGATTGCGACAGGAGGAACATGGCCTCCGCATCGCCGGCTTCGGCCGCCTTCTTCAGCCAGCCGAAAGCAGCCATGATCGACTGCGTGTCCTTGGCATCGTCGCGCAGAAGCTTTGCGACCTCGCGCATGGCGACCGGCTGACCGGCTTCGGCTGCCTTCTGGTAGAGCGCCTGCACGTTGATGCTCTGGGAAACCTGACGCTGGATTTCCGGCTTCATGTTGGCCAGCATGAGGAGTTTTTCAGGCACATCCTGCAACTCCGAGCGCTCGACGAGTTCGACAAAGATCGCGCTTGCCTTCTGCGGGTCATAGCTCTCGCGGGTGTTGTCGGCATAATGCTTCACGAGGCGATAATAGGCGGCGGGTTCACCGCCTTCACGCGCTGACTCATAGAGGTCGAGTGCGTGCTTCTGCATGTCTGGACCGTTGAGTGCCATGAAGACATCGGCGATCTTGACCTGCCTCCAGGCGTCCTCGCCGGCAATATGCTCGGCAATCGACAGCCAGCGCTGCACGTCCTGACGCTCATGGCGGCTGGCAAATTCAGCCAGCGCCATCGTGTCATCATAGTCGCAGCGCTGCGTGCTGATCGCCTGTTGATAGAAGCGGGTGCGCTCTTCGGCGGATGCCGCGTTTTCAGCCAGGAGCAACTGGGCCGACATGTCGCCGCGATCCCGCATGACATCGCCGAAACGGGTGAGCGGGGAGGAGAGCGGATCCATATCCGGGCCCTCCAGTTCCTGGAGCAGGCGAACGGCACGTCCCGAACCGGTTTCGGCCAGCGGGTGCAGGATTTCCTTGGCAAGCGCAACGCTCTCCGCATCCGTCGCGTAGTTGTTGACGAGGAAGCGGGCGAAGCTCAGGCCGGCATCCACGGTCATGCCTTCGCCGGTCATCTGGATGCTGCGCTTGGCGTCGTTGATACGACCTTTTTCGAGGTTCTGCTTGAACTCGAGCAGTGCCGCCTCGACGGTTGCGCCGCGACGCACTTCCGCGCGTTCTGCCCAGAAGCGAAGAACCTGATCGGAGTAACCTGCCCCCTTCAGATAGCGCTGGTAGAGGGCCAGAGCGCTCGCTCGACCGTATAGCGCCTGGGTCTGGATCGCTGCGATCACCATGGGATCCTTGAGCTCGGGCAGCTTGTCGATCTGCTCAGGCGCAAGGTCCAGCGTCTTGTTGCCGGCTCCGGCCTCGATATTCGCCCAGTAGTCGGATGCGGCGACGTCGGGGCCTGCCGGATCCATGCAGAGATAGACCCGCTGGAGCTTGGCGATGGCGTTGATTTCGCCATTGATGTGGATCGCGCCCGAGAGAAGGTCGGTCGAGCGGGCGATGGTCTCAGGGGAAAGGTCCTCCCGCATCAAGAGTTCGGCCAGATCGATCCCGCCCTCGATATCACCGCGCTTCACGGCTTCTTCCAAGAGCGGCTTCACTTCGGGGGCCGATTTCCAGATGCCGTCGCGCGTCTGGATCACACGGGCGAGACGGGTAAACGCCCATGGCGGCGGGTCCTTGCGGGCGATCAGCCGGCGCAGCAGGTCTTCATAGGCGGCAGCATCTTCCGGTGAGGCGTCCTTGGTCTGCTCCAGAAGCTGGGCTTGCTTGATCACACCGGCCTGGTTGCCGGCAGCCTCCGCCTGCTTAAAATAGGCGAAGGCCTTCTCCTTGTCTCGCGGCACCAGAGCGCCCTCGGCATAAAGACGGCCCATCTCCAGGATGGCAGCCATGTTGCCGCCATCGGCAGCCTTTTTCAGGTATTTCAGGAGGACATCGTTGTCCTTGACGACCTTCTCGCTGAGGAGGTTCAGTTCAGCGACTTCCCATGCGGCAGCCGTATCGCCGAGATCGGCGGCGAAACGGTACCAGGCCATGCTGAGTGCGGGGTCCTTCACCACGACCTCGCCATCGTCATATTCGCGGGCCACACGGCTGATGCGGTCGCAGATCCCCTCGTCGAGGACGCCGACCAGCGACCCGAACGCCATGTTCACGGCCAGTTCCGGCTCAATCTCCCAGCCCTCGACGGCTTGTCCGTCTTCGGTGAGACGCGCGAGATCCAGGATGGCGTCGGCATTGCCGCCATAGGCGGCCTGAACCTTCAGCTTGAATCCGGCTTCCTTGTCCTGAGCGATGCCCCTACCTTCGATAAGGTAGTCGGCAAGCGTGTTCAGCGAGCCTGCCGGATGGCCCCCGATATCGATCAGTTTCTGCACCAAGGCCTCTTCGCGGACCTTGTCGCTTTCGCCCTTGGCCAGCATCAGCTTTACGCGGTCGAACAACGCGTCCGTTTCGCCGTAGTTCTTTCTGACGGTCGGCATCAGTTCCTGGATGCGGGTGATGATCGGCTCGAAGCGACGGGCGTCGAGATCCCGCATCCGGTTCATGTCGCGGGTGATCGCGAAGGTCGCGCGCTTCGGCAGCGCCTTCTGATCCCAGGTGGTCCATTCGGCGATCATGTCTTCGTCACGCACCCGCGGGGTGCAGACGGCGGACTTCGGCAGTTCGACATCCGGTGGCGCAAACCGGACGTCGATGGCGGCCGTACGGCCCGGGGTTCCGGCGGCCATCGTCATCACGCCTGCCATCAGCAGCGATTTCGCCATTCTTGCAATCGTCATGATAAACCTCCGGAACCTGTCTTCAATTATCGGGCAATGGTGCTGGGAACGGCGACGGCGTCGACCTTGTCGCCTTCGCCGGTCACGACGATGGTCACGCCGGCGAGGCGCTTGAATTCGACCTTGTCGAGCTTGGCGAGATCCTTGTCGCCGTCACGGACGACGAGGTCGACGGCGAGCGGCGCGCGCAGCGCCACAGACTTGGAGCCTCCGCTGTCGACGTCCGACACGGCTTCGGCGCCGGCCTGGGGCACGAAGAGGTCGATCGCGGCTTTTTCCGTCAGGTTGTAGAGCGAAAGCGTGGCCTTGGACGGGTTCTTCGTCATGTCGTCGACCATTGTCGTTGCACCAACCTTGGTGACGATCACGGAGTAGAACTTGCCTGCGGTCGCTTCAACGCTGCCTTCGCCGAGGCTGGACGAGACCGGGATCTGACCCGGCGCAACCGCGACATAGGGTGAAACGCCATCATCGAGCTGGTTGAAGGAACTGTTCTGGACCGATGCCGTCGTCGCGCCCGGGGCAATGACGCGCACGAAGGCAGAGTTCGGATCGAGCGGCTTTTCGTAGAGCCCGCCATCATCGGCAAAGGCCGCCGTCGAAAAGGCGAGGCCGGCTGCAAACGAGACGGCAGCAAAGCGGATCGGGGTCTTGGTCATCATGACTGTTCTCCAGTTTTGGTCTTGCAGATGGAAAGGGTGGTGGTTTCGCTTACCGGTGCGTCGAAGGTCACTTCGACCTTGTCGAAGGATCCGTCCGGGAAGCCGCCGAGCGAGAAGAAATAGCGGCCGGTGGAGCGCAGGCGGTCGCCACGCTCGATGGAGCGCGTGCGTACGGTGCCGTCGGCGCCGGTCAGGGTGAAGGTTGCCTTGCGGCTGACATCGCTGCCGATATCGGCAAGGATGACGTCATCGTGGCTCAGCTTGGTCGTCGAGAAACCGGCTTCGATGGCGTTCTCGCCTTTGCCCTTCGCGGGAACGGGAGCGCTGCATTCACCAAGCGATGCTGCAACAATCTCTGCCCAGGGCGCGCCGCCATACTGGCCGAGATTGTTGTAGATCGGGTTTTCCCAGATCAGGAAGCGGGGGCGGCGCTCCTGAAATTCTCGGGACGTAATGTAGGACAGGATCGAGCCGAACTGGTTGCCACCCGAAATCGAGTAGTTTTCGACCGGGATGCCGGTCCAGTGCTCGAGGTAGCCGGAGAAATTGCTGATCGGCTTGTCCGAGTAACTGGTGCCGATCAGCGCAACCGTTGCCTCGTCGCCGCTGCCGAAGATATCCATGGAGCCGGCTTCGGCCGACGCGTCCTCGGCACGGACGGCCTCGTAAGTGTGTGCGGTCACCGTCGGAACATGCGAAATGCAGTGCTTTTGCAGCAGTTCACGCATACTGGAGAATTCCTCCGGCGGCGGCACTTCCTTCATGTCGAAACGAACCGGGCTGACATCACCATAGGCCGGCAGGTTCTTGATCCTGTCGCCAATGGCGCGTGCGGCGATGTCTGCCCCGTGAGCCGTCCAGTGGAAGTCTGCCTGGAAGAACGAATACTCGCCGAAACCGTTGCGGTTGTTTTCGCGCATCGGGGTCGCGATATCGACGGCAGCCACACCCTTCTCGTTCAAGCGGCGAACGACGTCGTCATAGATCTCCGTCGCGATACCGGCTTCGAAACCGTAAAGAGATGCGCGGGCCGGAACGAGCTCCGGAAGTACCTGGGACTTAGTCGGGAGCGGCACGTAGATCAGGGTGGTGCCATTCTTCTCCAGCGCCTTGGCCATGGCCGCGAGATGATCGACGGTTTGATCGGTGAAGGCGTGCTGCAGGCGCAGATCCGCCAGAATGCGGAAGAACATGCCATCCTTGCCCTCGATCATCTGCAGTTCGGCGATCTCTTCGAGGCTCTTGCAGCCATAAGCGGAGGAGGGGGCCGCATCGCTACCGCCTGTCGTTTCGGCAGATGCCGGATTGCCGACGGCCAGCATGATGATCGTGGCAAGGGCTGAGCTTGCCAGAATATGTGTCTTGCGAACTGGGGTCATTGCTGAACCTCCGCGGTTGTTTCTGTGGGCTTGGTCTGAAGCTGGGCGAGAAGGTTGCCGGCCGCGGCCTTCATGCCGATGCTGCCGTTTTCTTCTGCGATTGCGAGAAAGCGCGTCGCTCGTTCGGTTTCTTCCGGCGTCCGGTCTCGATCCGACAATAGCAGGACGGCGAGCTTGAAGGCGGTGTCACCGTTCTTCTTGCCAGCACCCGAGGCAAGCAGCGCCTCCAGCTCGTCGCGCTTGTCGCCGAACAGTCGGCCTTCGCTGTAGAGGCGGATGAGACCCTCAACGGCCTGCTCGTTTCCCTTGCGTGCCTGGCGCCGGAGGGCGGCTTCCGCACTTTCAAGATGCGAGGGTCTGAGCTCGAGGCTGCCGTCATTGAGGATCGCCATCATGTGACGCACGGCGTAGCCGCGATCCTCATAGGCAGCGATTGCGAAGTAATGCAGCGCATCGGTTGCCAGCTTCGGATCGCCTTGTGTCTGGATGCGTTCGGCCAGCTTGAAGGCGCCGATCCCGTCCTTAGCATCGGCAAGCGCCTGAAGCTCGCCGTAGGAGACCCGCTTTCCGGCCAGCAATCGCTTGCGCGCCTCCTGCAGGGCGATCGGCAGATGCGAGGCCGGCCCCATGGTCTTGCGCTTCACCGGCTTGGCGGGCTCCACGGTTTCCGGCGGGTTGCGCGGGAAGAAGGGTTTGACCGCATGAGCGGGCGACAAGCCCATCAGAGGCACGGCAAGGGCTGTTGCGCAGAGGAGATTGATGAGGCGATCAGACATTGCCGCCCTCCGCCTTCGCATCGCCTTCGCGCTGCCAGAGGGTCTTCGTGCCGAGATAACGCACCGGAAACTCCCAGACGACAACCGTTGGAGCGGTTTCGTCGAGCGCCGATCCTGCCAGAAGATCCATCATCGGTACGCCGGGACCGAGGCCCTCCTTGGCGACATTGACGACATCGGCGCGCAGCGACTGGCGCAGGAAATCGGCGAAGGACCAGTTCTCGTTGGCGCTGTAGCTTGTGCCGACCAGCATGACCGGCACCGAAGCGTCGTCACCGAAGATGTCACCGCCACTGGCGTCTGCATTGACCGCCGTGCGGTAAATCGGGACGCTTTCTTCGGATAGTCCGACGGTCGGGGCGTAATCCGGCGAGGTCACGAACTTGGTGAGGTCTCCCCAGAGCGAAACCGGGGTCTGCCACTGGGCCGTCAGCTCCTGCGAGGGCAAGGTTACACCGTTCTTCTGGAGGCTCGACTGGATGGCTTCGGCTGCGGCTTTGGCACCGGCCGGCGACCAGTGAGTGTCGGACTTCAGGAACACTTCGCCGAAGGGTTTTGCCGTCAACATGGCGGCGCGCGTGTCGGCGACGGCGATCCCGCGTTGTTCAAGGGCGGCAGAGAAGCTGCTGTAGGCATCGGCCATGGCCGAGCTTCTCACGAATGACGGAACTTCTTCGGCATAAAGGTCCGACTTTGCCGGCAAGGGTGCTAGCACCAGACGGATGCCCCGGGTCTCGAGGTCACGCTTTATGGACGCGACGCGATCGGCGGCGTCATCGATATCCTTCGTCGACACGGTCTTGAATTCTTCGGCGGTGAAGAACCATCCATCCTGGCCGACGATCACGCCCTTGCGGCCGGCGCCGAGCAGCGCGTAGCGCGCGTTGCCGAAGAGGCCAACGGAGGCTGCCCGGTGCGGCAGTTCGTTCTTGTAAAGGCTATCGAGATCGCGTGTCGCCTCACCGTCGATGACGTAGGAGAGGGAGAGATCCTTTCGCTCCGAGGCCTGGGCGGCCGGCGATGCCGCATTCAACAGAAGGGTCGAGTTTGCGTAGAGCGCATAGCCGAAGAAGGCGCTCGGGAGGAGGAAGAGAGCTGTGTACTGGCGCAGACTGGGCATTGTCTTGCTCCTGTCAGAACTGGAAGTAGAGGAAAGGGGAGGCGGACTGTTCGGCGAGACGTGCGATGGTCACGGCCAGCAGCGCGGTCATGGCTAGCGGGTAGGCGATGGACGGGGCAGCGACGATGGCCCCATCCGGTCCGACCTGCGGCTGACCGGCGAGCGGCACGCGGTCCGGATCGGTCAGATGCTTGAAGCGCGGCTCCATCACGACGGCGACGATGGCGAGCAGGATGAAGACGAGATGCTCCTGGTTCACGCTTGCCAGGAATTCCAGGCTCGGCGCCGTTCCGTTCAGTCCGAGCATACCGGCATAGACGGAGAAGGCCTCGGCGACGCTTGTGGCGCGGAACATGACCCAGCCAATGACGACGAGAAGCAGGGTGGCGGGGACGGTCAGGGCCTTGTTGAAGCCAGCGCGGGCATAACCCGTGTAGCGCTCGATCGCCAGCCAGCTTCCGTGCCAGGCGCCCCAGAGCACGAATGTCCAGGCGGCACCGTGCCAGAGACCGCCGAGCAACATGACCAGAAAGAGGTTGAGGTAGGTGCGCAGCGGGCCTTTCCGGTTGCCGCCGAGCGGTATGTAGAGATAGTCGCGCAGCCAGGTCGACAGGCTGATGTGCCAACGCTGCCAGAATTCGGTGATCGAGGCGCTGACATAGGGCGTGTCGAAGTTGCGGATGAACTTGAAGCCCATCATCAGGCCAAGGCCGATGGCCATGTCGGAATAGCCGGAGAAGTCGAAATAGAGCTGCAGCGTGTATGCAGCAGCACCCAGCCAGCCCTCGACGAAGGTGACGTGACCGGAGGCGAAGGCGGCATCGGCGACCGGGGCGATCGAGTCCGCGAGGAGCACCTTCTTGGCAAGGCCAATGGTGAAGATGCCAAGGCCGGTCGAGAAGAGTGCCAGACTGTGGGTGCGCTCGTGGAACTGGTCGGCCAGATCCTTGAAGCGGAGGATTGGGCCTGCGATCAACTGCGGGAAGAGCGCGATGAAGGCGGCGAAGTCGACGAAGTTGCGGGTCGCCGGCGTGTCTTTGCGGTAGACGTCGATGACGTAACCGACAGCCTGGAAGATGTAGAAGGAAATGCCGATCGGCAGGATCAGGCGCCAGTGAACGCCGAGTTCATCCGGTGTCGTGCCGAGCAGGGCGGCAAAGCTGTCGATGAAGAAATTGAGGTACTTGAACACGCCGAGCACGGACAGGCAGCCGACGACACCCAGGATGAGCGGGATCTTCGCCCGCGCCTGACCTTCCCAGCGCTCGATCAGAAGTCCGCATCCATAGGCCCAGGCTGTGACGCCGACGAAGAGGATGAGGAAGTCCGGGCGCCACCAGCAATAGAAGATGTAGGATCCGATCAGGATCGTCCATGACTTCAGCCGGTCCGGCGTGAGGTAATAGGCGGCCAGGAAGAGTGGCAGGAAGAGAAACAGGAACGTCTCGGAGGAAAAAACCATGGTCAGCTCCCGGTCTTGCAATCCACCGGCGCGGCAGATTGCGTGTTGGCGTGGATGGTGAGTGCCTCGGCCTGCGGACCGGCGGAGGCTGCCGTCTTCAGCAGTTGGGGCACGTAAGGGGCGAATTCGCCGTCCAGGAGAATGGGCGACTGGCCGGCAAAGTCGTTCGCCTTGAGCGCAACTTCGCTGGCGGATCCGCCATGAATCCCTGATTTATTGGCGGAGAAGGCATTGCCGTCGATCGCGACGCGGGCATGGGCGTCCTGATCGATGATCGAGATGCCGGCGCCGGCATTGGCGATGAGATCGTTGTGCGACAGTGTGAGCGCATCACTCGCTCGGACCTTGATGCCGACCTGGCCATTCGAGAGGATGATGTTGTCGGCAATCGTCATGCAGGCGCTGCGCACGACGGAGACGCCGCCGCGACCATTGCCGGAGAGCAAATTGCCCGTGATGGTGACGTCGCGGGCGTCGTTTGCGACGAAGATCCCGCTGCCGCGATTGCCGAGCAGGATGTTACCGGTCACTGCAACCGAAGTGCTCGTGTTCTGGACGTCAATCGCCTGAGCATCCGTCGTGCCGGTAATGACATTGTCCATGATATCAGCACCGGTGACACCCTTCAGCGCAATCGCTGGACCCGCCCCGCCGGAGATGCGGTTGCCGGAAAGCCGGATGCGATGCGTGTTCTGGAGGCTGATGCCCCCGACATTGTCGAAGGTGCTGTCGACGATGAATGAGCTGATCTTGGCTGGGAAAAGGGCGGCTCCGAGAACGGAAACTCCGCTCGTCGAGCCTGTTCCGCCGTAACCCAGACGATCAAAACGGGCCTCGTTCGCCTGCATTGCGCCGGTCATCGCGGTGGCGACGAAGGGGCGGAAGTTCTTGATGCCTGGATTGGTGTCCTGCGAGGCAGAAAGTGTGCCCCGGTCCAGGGTCAGCAGACCGGAGTTCAAGAGGAATGCTCCGTCTGTGGTCGAGAGCTCCAGCTTTTGCCCTGATCCAATCACGAGCGCCGCATCAGACCAGATGACGATCGGCCAGCGGGCAAGCAGAGTTTCGCCGTCGCGTTCCAGAGCGTCCGGATAGGACTTGGCGGCTTCCGCCGCCAGTTGATCCAGCGTCAAGGTGCCGCCGCGAATGAAGAGTGCCGGGGCTGCGCCATCGGCCAGAGCCTGCTCGACATCCGTGTTGAACTGCTGTGCCGTCTGAAGACGCAACTGTGCCAGCATGAAGTCGACCGGTACGGTGCCGAGTTGCCCTTGTGTTTCGAGACGGTCGAGAACAACGGGCGCCTGATCCGTTTGACGAACGACTGCCGCGAAACGACCCGTCAGCAGGGGCCGGGCATCGTCTTTGCGGGCCTCGGGCGAGCGCAGACGTTCCCCGATCTTAGAGACGGTTCGGGTCAATCTGGCCATGTCTTCACGGCCTAGGCTCTCGGCATGAACGCCGGGAGCCGTCGACGTCAGAAAGACGGCCAGGAGGAATGAGAGGCCCTTGCGCATCGCCATCCCTCAGCTGTGCACGAGCTGGAGGCTGGCCACGGCTTCGGCCGCCGTGACGGTGACGTCGCAGACCACTTCGACCAGTTGCATCTCGGTCTCCGGGCCGCAATAGATGGCGGCTGCTTCCCCGGCCTGGACTTCAAAATTGTCGCCGATGCGCAGCGGTCGCGTCACCGCACCGGTCTTCAGCAGGCCGGAACCTGACGTCACCGTCACCATGCGGTGAGATGCGGCGTCTTCGATCATGGGCAGCATGGTACCGGGCCTGAGGGTCATCATGCGGAGTTCGTAGCCGGGGCCGGACTGAACGCGGCGCACTTCGCCCCAGGCCATCTGGTTGCGCATGTGCTGGGCGAGTTCGCGGCGCTTGATGCTTTCGAGCTTCTTGACGATCTGCTTGACCTGCTGGGCCTGATCTCGGGTCGTAATCAGCAGTGCGTCGTCGGTATCCACGACCACGACGTCATCCATGCCAACGACGGCGACCAGCTTGCTCGATGCGCGGACATAGGAATTGCGGGTGTCGATGCTGATGACGTCGCCGCTCAGAACATTGCCGTCGTCATCCTTCTCGGCGATGTGATGCAAGGCGTTCCAGGCGCCGACATCGCTCCAGGCAACGAGAAGCGGGGCAATGACCGTGCGCGGGGAATGTTCGAAAACGATGGATTCCGTCGGCAGATTGGCCGCCGGCTGCAGGGCTTCGGCATTGAGATAAAAGGCATGCTCGGTCTCGAAGCCGTGGTCGAGCGCATTTTTCACCGCATCGAAGGTCTTCGGATCGAGACGCTTGAACTCTTCGATCAGGACGTCGGCGCGGAAGAGGCTGAGACCCGATGCCCAATAGGCGCCGCCGGCGTCGATGAGGGCCGTCGCGACCTCGACAGGCGGCTTTTCGATGAAGCTCGACACCTTGCGGGCGCAGGTGAGATCTTCAAGTGCGCCGCCATCGACGATGTAGCCGTAACCCGTCTCCGGATATTCCGGGGGGACGCCGAAGAGCACGATGTGGCCCTGCTCGGCGGCCTTGCGAGCGGCGAGTACATTGGCCGGTAGGTCACCCTTGACGATGTGATCCGAGGGGATCACGCAGATCAGGGACGCCGGGTCCGTCTTTGCCAGGGTGAGTGCCGTGGCCAGGACGGCAGGGCCCGTGTTGCGGGAGATCGGCTCGGCCAGAACGCGGGCCGGGCATTTGATGTCGTTCAGCTGCTGCAGAACGGTCGCGACATGGGCGCTGCTGACGGCCACGATCGGGTTCGCAAAGCCCGGCGCGCGGTGGCGCTCGACGGTCGCGTGGAAGAAGGTCGTTTCCGAGTTGCCGTCGATGCGCTGGAACTGCTTGGGGTGTTCGGTGCGCGAGAGAGGCCAAAGTCGGGTGCCGATGCCTCCGCAGAGGATGAGGGGGTGAACGTCTTGCATGGCTGTTCCTGTGAATCCGTTGGAGTGATTACGCGGGATAGTCTGCCGGGACGGGCTCTTCAGGTGGCGGCGCCCTCCTTGAACCACTCGCCAAGCTTCTGACGCAGGGCGAAGATGCGCTGGCTGATGATGCGAACGGAGACGGGAGAACCAGCGGCTTCACTACCGAGCTCGGTGTTCGGCTCGATCAGGGCGCGCATCTCGCCCTCGTTGCCCACGGCGGTCAGGGCTTCCGCGTTCTGAGCGAGGCTGCCGAAGATGACCTTGCCGTCGGAGAAGCGGAGCTCGGCGATGTCGCCGGAAACCAGCTGCTTGGCCTGCTCGGCCGAGACGACGGCCTGAACAACCGGGGTTGCGGTCTCGTCGACCACTTCGACAATCGGGTCGCCCGCCATGACGGTCGAGCCTTCGCCGGCACGTGTCGGCAGGATCTTGCAGTCGCAAGGCATGTTGACGCTGAGCGTCGTGCCGGAGACCGACTGCAGGGTGTAGAGCACTTCGCCGCGGGTGGCGCCGAGATCGAGATAGGAGATCTGGCCGCTGGCAATCGCGCGCAGCGGCTGCCCGCCGGCGGAGAGCACGGCGAGCTGCTTCACTTCCTTGGAGAAAACGCGCTCGTAGATGAGGTTCGCCGCAATACCGGCCAGCGCGAGGCTGACGGCGACCGTCGCCACCGTCTTCAGGCCGCGGCCGACCAGTCCGCCGATGCTTGCCTGACCGGCCTGCTTCTTGCCGCCTGACACGGCTGCCCGTTCACGCAGGCTGATGATGCCGTCGACGGAGGTGATGTCGCCTGCGATGTAGCTGTTCAGCAGATAGCGCAGGGTCGGCAGGTGTTCGCCCGTCGGCTCCAGGAAGTCGAGGCGCACTTCACCGGTTTCCGCATGGGTTCGGCTGACACGTACGTCGACCTGCAGGGAGATCGTGTAGCCGTCGAAGTCGAAGCGCAGGACGGCGATGCGTTCCTTGCCTTCGAGTTCCGGCCCGGCCAGGCCCGAGACATTGGCGGAGACCAGCGACAGGCTGCGTCCGGTGAACTGGCGACCGTCGATGACCGCGATGAAGGGGATGTTCGTCTTGGGATGCTCGGTGCCGGTGTCCAGCAGGATCGGAAAGGTCTCGGCCTGTCCGGTGTAGCCCTGGGAAGCGGTGTCGCGTGCGGCCTTCGTTTCGATGTCCATGGTTACGTCCTTCAGGGGTTAGATGATGTTGCCGACATAGGCCACGCCGAGGATGAGCCATCCGAGCGCGAGGCAGTGCATGTAGGTGGAGCTCATGGCGCGCCAGCGCTGGCCGAGGGGAATGGCTCGGGCGGATCCGGAACCCGACTGACGGGTCCATCTCTGGCGGTCGAGGCGAAAGAGGATGAAGCTTTTGACGATCGCGCCGCCGACCTGGCTGAAGTAGAGAAGGAAGGGATAGGTGATCGGGAAGCTCTTGCCGCGGAAGGTCATGATGACCGTGCAGAAGAGGTAGCGGGTGAACATGACCCAGGCGAGATAGATCGGCAGGATCCAAGGGCTGACGAAGAAGGCTGCGAGCAGGATGCTCGCGGGGCCGGCCAGCGTCGTCCAGATGGAGAGTGCCTGATCGAGGATCGACCACCAGGTGAAATAGCCGATGCGGGAGGCGGGAAGGGCCAGTGCACGGGCATTGGTGCGCAGCATGTTGCCGAACCAGCGGGTCATCAGCGTGGTGGCGGATTCGAAGAAGCCGTCCTTGGGCTGCGTCTCGATGGAAAGTGTGCAGAGGTCCGGCAGGTAGAGCATCTTGTAGCCGCGCTGCAGGAGCCAGTACCAAGTGGACTTGTCGTCGCCGGTCAGGAAGTGGACCCGGCCGAGGCGCCAGTGATCGATGAAATCGTTGCGGACGAGGTCGACGAAGCCGGGATCGGTGGCGAGGCTGGCGCGGAAGATCGACATGCGGCCTGTCAGCGTCAGCACACGTCCGCCCAAAGACATCGAAGACATCATCACATGGCGCTGCGAGAAGCGCAGGTCGAACCAGTCGCGGAAAAGCTTGCCACCCTGGGTGTCGCTGAGTTCGTCGGTGGTCACGGCGCCGACGGATGGATCGGTGAAGAAGGAAATGCTGCGGTCGACAACGTCATGGGGCACGCAGCTGTCGCCGTCGACGAAGACCACGATGTCATTGCGGCCGGGGTTCAGTCTCGCGATCGAGCGCAGCGAGGTGGCGAGCGCATCGCGTTTTCCGGTTCCGGCGATCTTGTCGATCTTCAGGCCGATCATGGCTTCACGGCCGGGATGATGCAGGGCAACGGATGCCATAACGCGGCGGATCAGGCGGGCATCGGCCTCGTCGACGATCGAAGCGACGATGGTGGCACCACCAGTTGCTCTGAAAGCGGCCTCGAAGATCGAGCGATAGACGCGGGTCGAGATTTCAGGGGCGATCTTGTAGGTCGTGACCAGAAAGTAAGCGTGGTCCTTGAGGCCGCGGGCCGTGTAGGCCTCGGCGGCAAGACGGCGCCGCCGAGGATAGGCAAAGTTGAGGAAATAGGCGGCCCGCGCCAGGTTGATCCCGGCCCAGGCATAACGCCAGGCGCCAATCAGACCGACGGTGATCAGGGTGCCGGAAACCGCCGAAACGGTCGGGTGTGGCACGCTGAGCGCCAGGATCGTCATGGAAAGGATGTAGATGACGTGGGCCAGCATCTTTTCGCTCCTTACCAGCAAATGCCCTGGTAGGTGCCGGACGAGCGGATGTCCGGCCGGATGCGCAGGAGGTCGACCATCGGGATCTTGTCGCTCGACTGGTCGAGGACCGACATGGCTTCGGCATAGTGGTTGCCGACCAGGATGACATCTGAGGTGTCGATCAGGTCACCGAGCTCGCCGACGAGGCGGTTCTTCAGGTCGATCGCCGTGTCATTGCCGCGACCGGCGCCGCTCATGCCTTCCGCATAGGCCTGCTGCACGAAGGGGTCGTAGATCTTCAGATCATAGCCCTTGGCGATCAGACGCGAGGCAAGGCTTGCGAGCGGGCTTTCGCGCAGATCGTCGGTGCCGGTCTTGAAGCTGATGCCGACCATGCCGACGGTCTGGCCACCCATCTGCGAGACCATGGTCTCGGCGCGGTCGATCTGGGCTTCGTTCGCCTCGAGGACAGCATCCAGGAGAGCGCTCTCGACATGGGCTTCCTTGGCGAGGTGACGGAGAGCCCGCACATCTTTCGGCAGGCAGGAGCCTCCAAAGGCAAAACCGGGACGCATGAAGTAGGGGGAGATGTTGACCTTCAGATCCGAGCACAGGATCTTCATCACCTGCTGACCGTCGACGCCGCAGGCCTTGGCAATGTTGCCCATCTCATTGGCAAATGTGACCTTGACCGCGCGCCAGGAGTTGCTGGTGTATTTGATCATTTCGGCCGTCGCGAGCGGCACCGAATGGCAGATGCAGGGGAGGCCGGCATTGATCTCGTGCAGGATCTTGTCGGTTGTCTCGTCGATCGCACCGAAGACGATCAGACCCGGATCGTAGTAGTCTTCGATCGCGGTGCTCTCGCGCAGGAATTCTGGATAGTAGCCGACGCCGAAGTCCTTGCCGGCGATGAGGCCGGTCGCTGCTTCAAGCGCCGGGATGCAGACCTTGTCCATGGTGCCCGGCACAATGGTCGAGCGTACGACCACCGAGTGGAAGGCCTTCTTGCGGGCGATTGCCTCACCGATCGCCTCGCAGGCTTTGACGACATAGGTTAGACCGACCGAACCGTCGGGTGCGCTGGGGGTGCCGACGCAGACGAAAGAGAGGTCGGTGGCGGCGATGGCTTCATCGATGTCGAGCGTGGCGCGCAGGCTGCCATTCGCCACGGTCATCTCGATCAGAGGCTCCAGGCCCTTTTCGACGATGGGTGTCTTGCCGCGGTTGATCGTGTCGACCTTCGCGGGATCGATGTCGACGGCCACCACTTCATGTCCGTCTTTTGCAAGGCATGCCGCGGCGACTACGCCGACATAACCAATCCCGAATACACTGATCCTAGCCATATGCTGCCCTCTACCTGGCGGCGCGACCCGCTCAGGGCCAGCCGTTCGTTAACATCTGTTAATCTCGGCTGTAGAATTGGCAGTATTGCACCTGCGAACAAAGTCAGGAAAATCGGACGCTTGTCAGGAATATCCTTACCTATTTGGGAGAGTTTGTTCAGAATATGTCAGTAATCATAAAGCTGCAACGCAAAAATGCCGCAATCAAGAAGATGCGGCATTCCAGTTTTGACTTGTTGTATTCTTAGTGCTGCAGCCAGCCTACACTGATTGCGTAATTCACGATATCGGATCTTGTTCTCAGATCCAGTTTTTTTATGGCTCTGTACTTGTAGGTTTCCACAGTTTTGGCGCTGAGTTGAATATCGGCGGCGATCTCTTTCATCGCCTTGCCGAGAGCCACGTGTCGCAGCACGAATTCTTCCTTTGTGGACAGCTTTCGCTGATCGACTTCGCAGGGCTGAAGCGACCGTTCAGACAGCGCAAGCACGGTTTCGTCAATCACGACATCCCCGGCATGGACACTCTTGATCGCCCGCAAAAGGCGTGGGCTCGCCACCGTTTTGGTCACCACGCCACTATAGCCGCGGTTGATATACGTCTCGCCCGACCGGGTTTCACGCGCATCGCAGTAAGCGATCAGCTTTGCGCCGGCGCGCAGCTCATGCAGTTCAAGTCCACACTCAGCCAGCGTGCGATCCAGAAAATTGGGATCCGCGACGATCACATCCGGCTCCAGGCGCTTGATCGCCTCGCACAACTCCTGGTCGCGTTGAGCAAGCAGGATCGCATGCAGTTGCCGGGTCGAGTTGATCAGGAAGTTCAACCCGTCCACCAGGACGGGATTGTCGTCGAGAACAAGCACCCTGATCTTGCTAGTGTAATCCATTGCAGCTCCAATCTTTCGACAACGCCACAAAACCCCTCTCCGGTCACGACCGGTTGAACAAGTCTCACTTTCCTAGCCAGTGCCTCGAATGGTCCGGGAGAACGTCTGAGGTGTCAAGATGTTGCAGTGCCGCGAAAATCTTAGACAAATTGTTGGCCTGCAAAATCGTGGTCAGTCGGCGGTTGTCACTTGGTCAAAAATATCTCGTTGATTATCAGTTATTTGATGGGCTGATACACGTGTTATCAAGTGGTTGCGGACGAGACCATTTCAATTTTGCGCTGCAGAAAACTGTCGATTTTTGGGGCACTCGGCGTCCTTTCAATAGGCTCTTTATAAGGAATGACAGATGAGAAATTTACTCTTTTGGGCTGCTGGGCGACGTTCAATTCGGGCGAGAATGTGGCGGTTTCGGCCGTGGTGCCGCGTTGTTTGGTCATCCCCGAAATCACAGATCATTGTTCCTCATCACCGCTTCTGACGGAATCGTGATTTGATGAAGGCTAAAGAGGCTATCGGGCAAAATTGCAGCAGCGACATGAATGTCGCAAAAAGGCGAGCACGCAAAAGGAGGCGGAGCGCCGAATTGCGCCTCGCCTCCTCGTGGATTTGTTCATGCAAAAGTTGTGTCTGGGCGCTCAGGCCGCCGTCTCAAGCACCGGTGCTCCGCGCGTCGCGGAATAGGCCGGAGGTTGTGCTGCTCCGGGCGTCACGACCGACATCACGTCGTTCACGAAGGCCTGAGCATTCGCAATGGCCTTCTCTCCGCTTCCGGTCTGTGCGCTTTCAAGCTTTCGAAGCGGTCTGTTCAGATCGAACATTTCACGGAAAGCAGCCCGCTCTGCGATCGGTGTGTCGAGCACGCTGATCTGCTGTTCGTGCAACAGGCGCTGGACGGCCTGCATCGAGCGGGTCGTGATTGCTGGATTGACGCGGGACAGGACGACGGAGTGGGGTATGCGGATCCCGGCCTTGCGGTCGAGATAGCGCAGCAGGTCGAGCACCTGGGCTCCGCCCTGGGCATCCATGCTCGAGCCCTGGATCGGGATCAGGACATGGTCGGACAGGCCGACGGCTGATGCCAGAAGGGGAGACTGAATGCCCGGAAGGTCGACAATAACGAAATCCCACTGGCTCCGCCGTTCATGCACGATCTTCTGCAGGGTCGGAGCGGAGACATAGGTCTCAACGGAGAGCCTCGGCATCAATGCAGCGCCTTCGTACCACTTCGAGAACCACCGCTGAGGATCGGCGTCAATGACACAGACTCGGTAGTTGCGGTGCAGGAGTTCGGTGGTCAGAAGAAGGGCCGCAGTCGTCTTTCCTGCGCCGCCCTTCGTATTCGCGAAGGTGATCACTGCCATTGGGTATTCCTGTCTCGAATAGCGGGAGCCGGAATCGCTCATGCGGAGGCACAGCCATCGTGCATCGCGAAATATAAAGAAAACTGGTTAACAGAAAATTACGAGATTTAGGGAGGCAATGCTGCAACCCCTGATTTTCAGGGCTTTCTCCCTATTCACCTTCGCCTATACTCGGCTTGTTGCGCCTGTCCATGTTAACCTTTGGCCAGCAGGCTGCACGTGCAAGTCCGTTCAAGTTGATCTGCGCTCTATGCTGCAGTGCACAACATATAATAGTACTTTTGGACTTTACAGGTTTCCAACCTTTGCCTATGCATAATGCCAGACACCGTGGAGGCGGTGTCTTTTCAAGGGAGGACATCATGACATTTCTTCGCAAGCTTGCGCTAAGCGCAAGCGTGATCGCACTCGGCTGCTCGTCTGCTCTCGCTGCGGACCTGACTGTCGGCTTCTCGCAGATCGGTTCCGAATCGGGCTGGCGCGCTGCAGAAACATCCGTCACCAAGCTCGAAGCCGAAAAGCGCGGCATCGATCTGAAGTTCGCCGACGCACAGCAGAAGCAGGAAAACCAGATCAAGGCCATCCGCGGCTTCATCGCTCAGGGCGTTGACGCTATTCTCGTTGCTCCCGTCGTCGCAACCGGCTGGGAAGACGTTCTGACGGAAGCCAAGGAAGCCGAAATTCCGGTCATCCTGCTCGACCGCGGCGTTGACGCTCCGCAGGATCTCTACCTGACCTCGGTCGCGTCCGACCAGGTGAAGGAAGGCCGCGTTGCCGGCGAATGGCTGGTCAATACCGTCGGCGACAAGCCGTGCAAGGTGGTCGAGCTTCAGGGCACCGTCGGTTCGACGCCTGCGATCAACCGCAAGAAGGGCTTCGAAGAAGCCATTGCCGGCAAGTCCAACATCACGATCGCCCGCAGCCAGACCGGTGACTTCACCCGCGCTAAGGGCAAGGAAGTCATGGAAGGCTTCCTGAAGGCCGAAAACGGCGGCAAGGACATCTGCGCGATGTATGCCCACAATGACGACATGGCCGTCGGCGCCATCCAGGCTATCAAGGATGCCGGCCTCAAGCCAGGCACTGACATCCTCGTTGTCTCGATCGATGCCGTTCCGGATATCTTCGCCGCCATGGTTGCCGGCGAAGCCAATGCGACCGTGGAACTGACTCCGAACATGGCAGGCCCGGCCTTCGATGCTCTCGAAGCCTACCTGAAGGACGGCACGCAGCCGGAGAAGTTCATCATCACGGAATCCAAGCTCTACACGCCTGCGGACAACCCGCAGGGCGAGTATGACAACCGCAAGGGCCTCGGTTACTAAGGTAACCCTCCCGGCAGGACCCCGCCCTACCCTGGTGGCGGGGTCTCTGTCGCTTTCTCCCGGCTTTAATCGGGGATAGCTTCATGGGAGAGGGGGAAGAGGCAATGACCGAGCATCCATCGATCGTGCTTGCGGCGGCGGGCATCACCAAGACATTCGGCAATCATACGGCGCTCGACGGCGTCGATATCGCGTTTCACCGGGGCGAAGTGCATGCGCTTCTCGGCGAAAACGGTGCCGGCAAATCCACGCTGATCAAGATCCTGACGGGCGCCTATATTCCGGATGGCGGGACGATCACCCTTGACGGCGAGGTCGTGAATTTCACCACGCCGCAGCAGGCCCAGACGCTCGGCATCGGCACGGTCTACCAGGAGGTCAACCTCCTGCCGAACATGACCGTCATCGACAATCTTTTCATCGGTCGTCAGCCGACCAACCGCTTCGGTCTGGTCGACAAGCGCCGGATGGAGCGCGAATCCCGCGAAATTCTCAATACCTATGGCCTCGACATCGACGTGAAGGCCGAGCTCTCGACATTTTCCGTCGCTGTCCAGCAAATCATTGCGATCGCGCGCGCCGTCGAACTTTCCGGCAAGGTGCTGATCCTGGATGAGCCGACCGCCAGTCTCGATCGCTCCGAAGTTGAGAAGCTGTTCGGCATCGTCAGGCAACTCCGCGATCGCGGTCTTGCCATTGTCTTCATCACCCACTTCCTCGATCAGGTCTTCGAGCTTTCGGATCGGGTCACGGTTCTGCGTAACGGGCGTCTCGTCGGCACGGAAGCGATCGCAACGCTCGATCGCACGAGCCTGGTGCGCATGATGCTCGGCAAGGATCTTGCCTTCCACCATCCGGATGTGCTGGGCGAAGAGGGGGAAGTGGGGGAAACGCTGATGGAATTCGAAGGCTTCGGCCTCTCGAACAGCGTTCGCCCCTTCGATCTCAAGATTCATCGCGGCGAGGTCGTCGGCGTCGCGGGCCTGCTCGGCTCCGGCCGTACCGAGATGGCGCGGCTGATGTTCGGCATCGACCAGGCCGATAGCGGTGCGATCAAGATTGACGGCGGCAGCCGCCAGGTTCGCAATCCGCTTGAAGCGGTCGAACTCGGCTTCGGCTTCTGCCCGGAAGACCGCAAGATCGACGGCATCTTCGGCGACCTCTCGGTCCGCGAAAACATCGTGATCGCCATGCAGGCGCGGCTTGGCTGGTTCAAGGCGCTCAACCGCGACGAACAACTGGAGATCGCCGGCAATTTCATTGAGGCGCTCGACATCCGCACGGCTTCGGCCGAGCTGCCGGTCAAGCTTCTCTCCGGCGGCAACCAGCAGAAGGTGATCCTTGCCCGCTGGCTTGCCACCGATCCGCGTTTCCTCATTCTCGACGAGCCGACGCGCGGCATCGATGTCGGCGCCCATGCCGAGATCGTGCGCATGATCAGCCGGCTGCGCGAAGATGGGCTGGCGCTCGTTGTCATCTCGTCCGAGCTCGATGAAATCGTCAGCTATTCCTCGCGTGTCGTCGTCATGCGCGACCGCAAGATGGTCGCCGAGTTGCATGGCGCCGACATCACCCCCGGCGTCATCGTCCAGACCATTGCCGCCCAGCCGGCGGAGGTCGAGGCATGAAAAGGCTGTCCATGTCCCGCATCATTTCCCCGCAGCTTCTGGCGCTTGCCGGCGTGCTGTTCTTCAACTGGCTGGTGTTCCCCGGCTTCTTCAACATCACCTGGCAGGATGGTCGTCTTTTCGGCAGCCTGATCGACGTCATCAATCGCGGCGCGCCGGTTGCGATCCTGGCCATTGGCATGACGGCGATCATTGCGACCAAGGGCGTGGACTTGTCCGTCGGTGCCGTGATGGCGGTCGCCGGTGCTGTTGCCGCGACCTGTGCGGTTGCCGGGCAGCCCCTGATCGTGACGCTTGCCGCCGCGCTTGCGGTGGGCATTCTTTGCGGCCTCTGGAACGGCGTTCTGGTCGCCTATCTCGGCATCCAGCCCTTCGTCGCGACGCTGGTTCTGATGGTGGCAGGGCGCGGGGTGGCGCAGCTCATTACCGAAGGCTCCATCGTCACCTTCTCCGATCCGGCATTGATCTTTGTCGGCACAGGCAATCTGTTCGGCCTGCCCATGCCGGCTGTCATCGCGATCGTGCTGATGATCACTGCGCATCTCTTCATGCGACGCACGGCGATCGGGTTGTTCATCGAGGCGATCGGGATCAACTTGTCGGCCGCCAACTATACAGGCCTGCGCAGCAAGCTCGTGATCTTGTGCATCTATGCCTTTGGCGGCTTCTGCGCCGCGACCGCCGGCATCATTGCTGCCGCCGACATCCGCGGAGCGGACGCGAACAATGCCGGCCTATGGCTGGAGCTCGACGCGATCCTCGCGGTCGTCATCGGTGGCACCTCGCTGCTCGGGGGACGCTTCTCCATCCCGATGTCAGTGCTCGGTGCCATCATTATCCAGGCGATGAACACGGGCGTGCTGGTCTCCGGTTTCCCGCCGGAATTCAACCTGATCGTCAAGGCGGGCATGATCATCATTATTCTGGTGCTGCAATCGGCTCGGATCGCCCAAGTGCTCGGCCGCAGGTTCGGGCCGCGCCAGGCACCCGCCACGACCCCGCCCCAGACCAAGACCCAAACTTCGGGACAGGCACGATGAATCCGCGTTATCGCCCTCTCGCCGCGACCACCCTTATCTTCGTGATCGCCTATGCCATCTGCATTTTCCAGTATCCGGGCATGTGGTCGACGCGCGTTTTCGGAAACTTCCTGACGGACAATGCCTTTCTCGGCATCGCTGCGGTCGGCGCCACTTTCGTCATCCTTTCCGGCGGGATCGATCTCTCGGTCGGCGCCGTGATCGGATTGACCGGCGTCATCACGGCCATCCTGATCTCCTGGGTTGGCATTCATCCGCTGGCAGTCTTTGTCATCGTGTTGGCGCTTGCCGCCGCCTTCGGGGCCTCCATGGGAGCCGTCATTCACTTCCTGCAGGTGCCGCCGTTCATCGTGACGCTGGCGGGCATGTTTCTGGCGCGCGGGTTTGCCTCCGTGCTCAGCCAGGATTCCATCCCGATCGATCACGAGTTCTACCGCACGATCTCCAGCCTCTACTACCGGCTACCCGGTGGCGGACGGCTGAGCGCGATCGGCCTGCTGATGCTCGCCACCTTCGTGGTCTGTGGCTTCATCGCTCACAAGACGCGCTTCGGCTCTTATGTCTATGCGATCGGCGGCAATCCGACCTCGGCTTCGCTGATGGGCGTGCCCACCGGCCGCGTGACGATCGGCATCTATGCGCTTTCGTCCTTCCTTGGCGGGCTCGCGGGCATCGTCTATTCGCTCTATACCTCGGCGGGCTACCCGCTGGCGGCCGTCGGCATCGAACTTGACTCGATTGCAGCCGTGGTGATAGGCGGAACCCTGTTGACGGGCGGTTATGGTTTCATCTTCGGAACCCTGATCGGGGTCATGCTGCAGGGCCTAGTCCAGACTTACATCGTCTTCGATGGGACGCTCTCCAGCTGGTGGACTAAAATCGCCATCGGGTTCCTGCTGTTCATGTTCATCTTGCTTCAGAAGCTGGTGTTTACCGCGCAGACCGGGCGTACGCGCCTGAAGAAGGCCCCTGCATGAGTGAGCCGGGGAGCCTTCTTCGCTCCCTGTCCGGGCGGTCGACGGCGCGTAATTACCATTCGCATGTGATCAACGAGATCGGAGCCGGGGTTATTTCCGGCCGTTATGCGATCGGGACCACGCTGCCGAACGATGCGGAACTCATGGAAGAGTTCGAGGTCTCGCGCACTGTCTTGCGTGAGGCCTTGAAAACGCTCGAAGCCAAGGGACTGCTCGAAGCCCGGCCGAAGGTCGGCACCAAGGTGGCCAAGAAGAGCCGCTGGAGCCTCTATGACCCCCAGGTGCTCGCCTGGCACTTGGAAGCCCCTGTTGATGCCGAGTTTCTGTCCGGGCTCCACGAGGTTCGGCGTTCGCTTGAGCCGCAGGCGGCGGCCGAGGTCGCCCGACGCCGAACTGCCGACCAAATCCGTCTGATGCTCTACTGGATCCATCAGATGGAGACGTCGCTCGCGTCGCCGCAGAATTTCGCTCTGGCCGATTTCGAACTTCATCGCATCATCGCGGATGCCGCGCACAATCCTTTCGTCCGCGCACTCTATGGGCTGATCGAACTGGCGCATGCCTTCGCTTACAAGCCCCAGATGGACAATCCCGATCCCTGCGTGCTCGACAAGATCCTCGAGAGCCACAAACTGCTGGTCAACCGCATCGAATATGGCGATGAGGCGGGCGCGCGCCAGGCGATGCTGGACACGATCGAGCAGGATAGGGCGATCGCGGCCGCCGTGCGGTAATGGCAGCTCAGGCTTCCGGCGGCGGGGCTTAGAGCGCCAGGGCGTCCTTCAGGGTCCGGGCTTCCGCGACCGACAGATCGAGGTCGGCCTCGATATGATCGATGTGATGCAGCATCAGATGGGTCGCCTTTTTGACGTCGCCCTTTTCAAGCGCGTTCAGAATTTCGTCGTGTTCGTCATGACCGCAACTCGAAATGCCGGTCCGACCATAGAGCGCGATGACGAGGGACGAGCGGGCGACCAGCTCATCCATGAATTTTTCCAGCACCTGGTTGCCGGCCACCTTGGCCAGCATCAGATGGAAATCGCCTGACGCCTTTATCTCGGCACGTCGTGCGTTCGCACCGCGTTCCGTGCGGTACCGCGCCTCCTCCTTCAGGTGTTCGCGCAGGGCGGCGATATCGGATGGCGTGATGCGCTCGGCGGCCGCTGCAATGATGCCAGCCTCGATCAGGCGGCGTGATGAGAAGACCTGGCGAGCCTCTTCCGTACTCGGATTGGAGACGAAGGCTCCGCGATTGCGTTCCGTCTTCACCAGCCCCTCGAAAGCGAGCATCTGCAGCGCGTCGCGCACGACCGTGCGGCTCACATCGAAGAGAGTGCCGACTTCAGCTTCGGAGAGCTTGGTGCCTGGGGCAAGCCGGCGGTCGACGATTGCGTCGCGCAGGGCATCGCGGATCGCGCGGGCGCGGTCCTCCAGGTTCGGGTCGAGTTGCCTGCGCAGCGAGCTCTTGGCGTTCATGGATCCATCCGGTGTCGCATTCCTTTTAGCCCGCATCCCGTGGATGGGAAAGATCTGCGGGACACGAAAGTGCTTTATGATTGCATACAATCGTGCGCAGCAATTGATCTCAATCGCTTATTTGCTGTGCATGCAGTCAGTGTCCGTGCTTATTCCTTTTGCGGCGCAGCAATCGGAGCGATGGGAATCAATCACTTAGCCTGACGGCCTCGAACTGGCACGGCTTATGCATCGTCTTGAGCGAGACCAAGGAGCCGCCATGACGAAAGCCGCCGACATCGAACTTGCCGCCGTATCCAAGGTTTACGGGACTGCGACAGCTGTTCATGCCATCAGTCTGAAGATCCCGGCCGGCACCTATTGCTGCCTGCTCGGACCGTCCGGTTGCGGCAAGACATCGACGCTCAGGATGGTCGCGGGGCATGAGAGCGTCTCCTCCGGTGATGTCGTCTTCGGCAGCGCGAACGTGACCGACCTGCCGCCGGCGAAGCGGGGCACGGCGATGATGTTTCAGTCCTATGCGCTCTTTCCGCATCTCGATCTTGTCGACAATGTTGCCTTCAGCCTGAAGATGAAGGGTGTCGATAAGGAGACGCGTCGCGGACAGGCGATGGAGATGCTCAAGCTTATGCAGCTCGAGCCTTATGCGAGCCGCCGGCCGGCCCAGCTGTCCGGCGGACAGCAGCAGCGCGTGGCACTGGCGCGCGCACTTATCACCAAGCCCGAGGCCCTGTTGCTCGACGAGCCGCTCTCGGCGCTCGACCCCTTCCTCAAGATCCGCATGCGGGCTGAACTCAAGAAGCTGCAGACCTCGCTCGGCATCACCTTCGTGCATGTGACCCACAGCCAGGAAGAGGCGATGGCGCTTGCCGATCTGATCGTCGTCATGAACGAGGGGCGCATCGAGCAGGCGGCGACGCCACGGGCCGTCTTCGAGCGGCCCGCGACCGCCTTCGTCGCCCGCTTCATGGGGGATCACAATGTGCTCTCGGGCCGCATCGTCGAGCGCACGGCTGACGGGCTCTTCATCGAAGTGGTTGGTGGCGGACGCTTTTTCGCGCTCGGCGCGGCGCCGGTGGCAGACGACACGGCCGATATCGCTGTTCGCACCGACCATGTGCGGATTGGGCCAGCGCCAGCAGACGGTCTCGGCTTCGACGGCATCGTTTCCAACGTCGAATATCTCGGCGCCAAGGTGAAGCTGACCGTCACCACCGCCTTTACCGACGAATTCACCGCCGTTCTCTCGGACGCGGCCTTCTTTGCCTCCCCGGTTCGCGTCGGGGAGGGCGTCACCCTGTCATGGGATCAACCGGATTCGATCGTCCTCGGACGCATCGTGAAATGAGCAAACAACAAACAAGCCAGGAGAACAGCGCAATGTCAGACAGCAGCAAGACCAAGAAGGGCGTATCCCGCCGCACATTCCTGAAAACCGCATCGGCCGCGGCCGGCCTCGCCGCCGGTTCGGGCGCGATTACCGGCTTCCCGACGATCTGGGCGCAGAACCCGATCACGCTGCGCCAGTTCGGCACGGGTGTGTCGAACATCAATGCCATCGCCGAGAAGTGCAAGGCCGACCTCGGCATCACGCTTGAGATGACGGCGACCGACTCCGACGCCGCAGCCCAGCGCGCCGTGACCCAGCCGAACTCCTACGACATCGCCGACATCGAATACTGGATCCTGAAGAAGGTCTATCCGACCGGGGTCATCCAGCCGATGGAAACCTCGAAGCTCAAGTTCTACGACAAGGTCGTCCCGCTGTTCAAAACCGGCAAGCTTCTGCCCGATAGCGTGATCGCCCAGGGGACGGCACCGCACACGGTCGGCTACGTCGAGAGCAAGGATGCGAAGACCTTCGCCTCGGGCGAGACCGAGCTCTTCACGATGATGCCGACCATCTACAATGCCGACACGCTCGGCATCCGTCCGGATCTCGTCGGTCGTGAGATCACCTCCTGGGCCGACATCATGGACCCGGCTTTCAAGGGCAAGACCTCGATCCTGAACATTCCGTCGATCGGCATCATGGATGCCGCGATGATCTGCGAAGCCATGGGCATCATCAAATATGCCGACAAGGGCAATATGACGAAGGAGGAGATCGACACGACGATCGACTTCCTGATCAAGGCCAAGCAGGATGGCCAGTTCCGCGCCTTCTGGAAGTCCTTCGACGAGTCGGTCAACCTGATGGCATCCGGCGAAGTCGTCATCCAGTCGATGTGGTCTCCGGCCGTTGCCGCCGTCCGCTCCAAGGGCATCGCCTGCAAGTATCAGCCGCTCAAGGAAGGCTATCGCTCGTGGGGCGGTGGTCTCGGCCTTGCCGCCCACCTCACCGGCGCGCAGCTCGACGCTGCCTATGAATACATCAACTGGTACACGTCCGGCTGGGTCGGCGGCTATCTCAACCGTCAGGGTTACTACTCCGCCTGCATGGAGACCGCGAAGGAATTCATGTCTGCCGACGAGTGGGGCTACTGGATCGAAGGCAAGGCCGCCCAGGGCGACATCCTCTCGCCGGAAGGCAAGGTGATGGAGAAGGCCGGTGCGGTCCGCGACGGCGGCTCCTTCGAAGAGCGAATGGGCAAGGTCGCTTGCTGGAACTCCGTCATGGACGAAGACCGCTACATGGTCCGCCGCTGGAACGAGTTCATCGCGGCCTGATGTCTTACCCTCCCCCTTGAGGGGGAGGGTCGGAGCGAAGCTCCGGGGTGGGGTGAACGTCTGCGATGGATCACCCCCACCCGCGGCTTTGCCGCGACCTCCCCCCTCAAGGGGGAGGTGGCCCCAAAACCCCTTCTCCCCGCAAGCGGGGAGAAGATCCCGGCAGGGGGATGAGGGGCATCTTCACATGCGGAATGCTGATCGAGCGACAGGAGACCTGATAACATGGTGGAAGTCCGATTTCTGGGCGTCGGCGAGCCGAAGCCGAAACGCGTGATCCGTGTGCCGCTTAGGTTCGTCTCCTATCTGCAGGCGACGCCGCTGATCGTCATTCTCGGAGCCTTCCTGCTGCTGCCGATCATGATGATCGGGACAGTATCCTTCTGGGACTACGACTTCGCCCAGATGTATCCCGACTTCGTCACCTTCAATTATACCGAGACGCTGGGCTCCTGGGTGACCTGGAAGACCTATCTCAACACGCTGAAATTTGCCTTCATCGTCTGGGCGATCACGCTCTTCGTCGGCTTCTGGGTCGCGTATTTCCTCGCCTTCCACGTGCGAACATCGGCCATGCAGAGCGTTCTGTTTCTCGTCTGCACCGTGCCGTTTCTCACCTCCAACATCATCCGGATGATCTCCTGGATCCCGGTGCTCGGTCGCAACGGGCTGATCAATTCGGCGCTCGTCAATGCCGGCATCGTGCCGCAGCCGATCGAATGGCTGCTCTATTCCGATTTCGCGGTCGTGCTCGCCATGGTGCATCTCTACACGCTGTTCATGGTCACGCCGATCTTCAACACGATGATGCGCATCGACCGGTCGCTGCTCGAAGCCGCGCGCGATGCTGGCGCCAGCGGCTGGCAGATCCTGACCAATGTCATCATCCCCCTGTCGAAGCCCGGCATGGCGATCGGGACCATCTTCGTCGTGACGCTTGTCATGGCGGACTTCTCCACCGTCCAGGTCATGTCCGGCGGCCAGAGCGCGTCCGTTGCGCTGATGATGAAGAACCAGATGTCGCTGCTGCAATATCCGGCTGCCGCCGCCAATGCCGTGGTGCTCTTGGCACTGGTCCTGCTGATGGTCGCCGCCATCCTCCGTGTCGTCGATATCCGGAAGGAGCTCTGAAGATGAATTCCGACAAGCGCCCACGCGAGTTCTATGTGCTCGCGGCCTTCTTCGCCCTGTTCGTTCTCTTTCTCTATGGCCCGCTCTCGGCGATCCTGATCCTCTCCTTCCAGGGGCCGAACGGGGGCCTGACTTTCCCGCTCAACGGCATGTCGTTCCACTGGTTCGGCAATCTGTTCGAACAGCAGGCGGTGGGCGATTTCGGCGGTTCGTTCCGGCGATCCTTCGCGCTTGGCATCATGGTCATGGTGGTGACGGTCGTGGTCTCGCTGCTGGCCGGCCTTGCCTTCCGGCGCAGGTTCGTGGGCGCAACGGCGCTCTTCTACCTCTCGGTTGCCAGCCTGGTTGTGCCCTCGATCATCATCTCGCTTGGCATCGGCGTCTTGTTCAGCCAGCTCGGCCTCCAGCCGGCCTGGTATTCCTCGGCCTTCGGCGCGCATCTGACCTGGACGCTGCCCTTCGGCGTGTTGATCATGTTTGCGATCTTCAACCGCTTCTCGCCGGCTTACGAGGAGGCCGCGCGCGACCTTGGCGCAACCTCCTGGCAGACATTCCGCTACGTCGTCCTGCCGATGATCGCGCCGCCGCTGATCGGCGTCGGGCTCTTCGGCTTCACGCTTTCCTATGACGAGTTTGCCCGCACGCTGATGACGTCGGGCACCTACAACACGCTGCCGCTTGAGATCTACGGCATGACGACCAATGTCACGACGCCCGTCCTTTACGCGCTCGGCACGGTGACGACGCTCTTCTCCTTCCTGGTCATCGCGGGGACGCTTGGGCTCATCATCGCCATGAACCGCCGCCGGGGCCGAGCATAGCCACATGAAGATTGCCGTCATCAATCCGAATACGACTGCCAGCATGACCGCGACGATTGCCGACGCGGCGCGCCGCGTCGCCCATGCGGACACCGAGATCCTCGCGATCACCTCCTCCATGGGGCCGGTGTCCATCGAAGGCTATTACGACGAGGTCTTCGCGGTGCCTGGGCTGCTGGTCGAGATCGCCAAGGCCGAGCGCGAGGGGGCGGATGCGATCGTGATTGCCTGTTTCGACGATACGGGGCTCGATGCGGCCCGTGCGCTGGCCGGTATTCCGGTTATCGGCATTTGCGAGGCGGCCCTATCGGCGACATCCTTTATCGCCCAACGCTTTTCGGTCGTGACCACCATGGAACGTTCGCGGCTGCCGGTCGAACATCTCGTGCATCGCTACGGCATGGGTAGCCGCTGCAAGGTGCGGGCGGCGGATGTGCCGGTTCTTTCGCTTGAGGATCCGAACTCGAATGCCCGCGACCGGCTTCGTAGCGAGATTTCGGCAGCGCTCAAGGATGACAGAGCCGAAGCAATCGTGCTCGGCTGTGCCGGTATGGCGGATCTCACGGCATCGCTTCGGCAGGAATTCGACGTGCCCGTTATCGACGGCGTGGCTGCGGCCGTCAAACAGGCGGAGAGCCTGGTTGCACAGGGATTGTCGACCGCCAAGCGTGGCGCCTATGCGACGCCTGTCTCCAAGGCCTATCACGGCGAACTCGCCCGTTTCTCTCCCGCTGCCATGGGCGTGTGAGCGTGGCGGAGGATGTGCAGATCAGAGTCCTGACGGCTGGCGAGGTCGAGGACCTCATCGGCTGGGCGGCGCTGGAAGGCTGGAACCCGGGGCATGGCGATGCGGCCGCCTTCCGATCCGCCGATCCGGACGGCTTTCTCGGATGCTTCGTTGGCGGACGGCTCGCTGCCGGCATTTCGGCTGTGCGCTACGGTTCCGGTTTCGGTTTCATCGGCCTTTATATCTGCCATCCGGACTTTCGAGGCCGAGGTTTCGGACGGCAGGTCTGGGATGCCGGCATGGCGCATCTCGCAGGCCGGGTCATCGGGCTTGACGGGGTTGTCGAGCAGCAGGCGAATTATGGTCGCATGGGCTTCGTGCCGGCCTATGACACCGTGCGCTGGAGCATCGAGCGTATGCCCGCTCTGACCCGGTCGGATGCCGGTTGCCATGTGGTGGGTGAAGCCGATATCGCCGAGGTTTCGGCCTTCGACCGGGCCTTCTTTCCGGAGTCCCGTGACGCATTCCTCGCTACGTGGCTGCGATCCCCGCGGCGGGCCTTCGTCTGCCGGCGCCAAGGTGTCGTTGCCGGTTATGCCGTGCTGCGTCCCTGCCTCAGCGGCTACAAGATCGGACCGCTCTTTGCTGCGGACGGGCGTACGGCGGAGGATCTTCTCAAGGTCTGCCTCGAAAACCTGCGAGGCGAAGAGGTCCATCTGGACGTGCCGGATTATCAGGAAGGGTTCCGCTATCTCCTTGGCCGGCTCGGCTTCAAGCCGGGTTTCAGGACCGCGCGGATGTATCGCGGGGAAGCGCCCTCAGTGCAAAGGGCAGGCGTCTATGCCATCACCACACTGGAACTCGGCTGATGCGTCTCAGTCGGTCATGCCCGATGGTGCCGCCAGCGGCAGCATGCCCTTGTAAATACCCGGCGAAGAGCCCGGAATGGCGATCGCGCCCACGCTCTTCTCGTAGAAGCCCATGGGGCCGGCGCCTCCGATGATCGCGTATCCGTAGCCTTGGTCGCGCATGTCCATGAGCGTTCGGATCAGAAGCGCGTGGCCGATGCCGCGTCCGCGCGCGGCCTCGTCCACGCCGGTCGGGCCGAAGAAACCTTTCATCGTCGCCTCGTGGCAGGCAAAGCCGAGCAGTGTCTCACCTTCGTGGGCGATCCAGCAGGTCACGGGCTGGCGCATGATGGCCGCTGTCGCTTCCGAGGCCCATCCAGCGCCGAAACGAGGCTCGATCCAGGCGCAAAGCCCAGAGAGTTCCGGCACCAGCGCGCGCCTTATCGTGACGCCTTCCGCCTCCATCCGCCGGTCGAGTTCCGGATTGGCCTGGAGTTCATAGAGTTTCACCAGCATGTCTGCTGCCATGTCAGCCTCCCAGATGCTTGCCGGCAAAATCCAGCCCCAGGATCGCGGCTCCGATGAGGCCCGGCTCGACGCCGCAGGCTGCGGGCACAACGATCGGGCTCTTGAATTTGCGCAGGATGCGTTTGCGCACTGCCGTGTCGATCCGCGCAAGCAGTTCCGGCACGTTGGACAGTCCGCCACCGACGGGCAGGATGGTCGTTCCGGTGACATTGACCACGACGGACAGGGGATCGGCGAGAATGTCGACATAGACGTCGATCGTGCGCTCGGCCTTGGCGTCGCCGGCCTGCCAGTTCGTGATGATCTCTTCGCTCGTCAGCTGTTTGGCATGAATGTGCCTGTGCAGCTTTTCGAGGCCCCGCGCGCTGCAAATCGCGTCGATGCAGCCGATCTGGCCGCAGCCGCATTGAAAGCGCGGCACATGGATCGGCGGTGTTCCGGCCTCGGTTGGCTGGATTGGTCCATGGCCCCATTCGCCGGCAAAACCACTCTCGTTGATCAGCTTGCCATCGATGACGAGGCCGCCGCCGACGCCGGTGCCGAGGATCACACCGAAGACGACGCGATGGCCGCGGGCCGCCCCGATGCCGGCTTCGGCCAGCACGAAGCAGTCGGCATCGTTGGCGATGATGACCGGCAGGCCGAGCGCCGTTGCCAGATCCGCCTGCAGGGGGCGGCCGTGGATGCAGGGGATATTGGCCACGACGGCGTTGGCCGTATCGGGGTCGATAACCCCGGCGATCGAGATCGCGATGCAGGCAGGCCGTTCGCCTGCCACGCTTTCAGCCTCGGCTATGACCGAGGCGAGGGTGGCGACGAAGGCGTCGAAATCGTGGATCGGGGTCGGCTTGCGCGGGAAGGGGCGGATGTCTTCCGGGCTCATTGCCAGCGCACCCTTGATGGCGGTGCCGCCGATATCGAAGCAGACGATCATGCAAAGGCCCGGTTCGGTTCTGTGCCCGCGGCAAAGACACAAGTTCCTGCGATCCAGGTCGCGTGGATGTCGAGATCCGGACCAAGCACGACGAAGTCGGCATCCTGGCCGGCCTCGAGGCTTCCCTTGCTCGAAGCGCCGATGGCTTCAGCGGGATAGAGCGATGCCATGCGCAGCGCTTCTTCCAGGGGTTGGTCGAGTTTCTCGTGCACGTAACGCACGCAGGAGAGCATATCGATGTCGGCGCCGGCCAGCGTTCCATCGGCAAGTGTCAGGCGGCCGTCGCGGCGGTAGACGGCGCGGCCGTTGAGGTCAAAGCCGGTCTGGTCGGTACCGATGGTCGACATGGCGTCGGTGACGAGAAAGATGTGGGCTGGGCCGGTCTTGGCGGCCAGCGCGATCTTCATGGTGACCGGATCGACATGGAAGCCGTCGGCGATCAGGCCGCAATGCAGGGCAGGTGAGGTGAGGGCAGCACCCACGAGGCCGGGTTCGCGATTGCCAAGCTGGCTCATGGCATTGAAGAGATGAGTGACGAGTGTTGCTCCGGCTTCAACATAGGCTTCGACGCCGGCGCAGGTCGTATCCGTGTGACCGAGGCTGACGCGGTAACCTGCCTTTACCAGGCGCTTGACCTGATCCGGTGCGACGCTTTCCGGCGCCACCGTGATCATCGGAATGCCGAAGCGCTGGGCTTGCGCGACGAGGTAATCGAGATCGGTCTCCGTCATCGCGCGTATCAGGGCCGGATCATGAGTGCCCTTGCGGGCGATGGAGAGATGCGGGCCTTCGAGATGGAGGCCGAGATAGCCCGGCTCGCCTGCCTTGGCGGTGGCCTCGCCAGCGGCGATCGCTTCCCGCTTGATCTCGGGTGCGTCCGTGATCAGCGTGACCATCAGAGCCGTCGTGCCGTAACGCGCATGGGCCTCACAGATCGTGCGGATGCCGGAGACCGTCGGATCGTTGTTGAACAGCACGCCGCCGCCGCCATTCACCTGCAGGTCGATGAAGCCTGGGGCAATCAGCGCATCGCCGGCATCCTGCCACGGGACACCGGTCGGCAGGTCGGCCTTGTGCAGGATTGCCTTGACCCGGCCGCTTTCGACCAGGAGCGCCGCGTCCTTGTGGAACGTGTGCCCATCGAAGATGCGGCTTGCTGTGATGGCGAAGGCTTGGCTCATTGGGTCTCGGTGACTTTCTTCAGTGCGACCGGCTTGTCGGGATTGAAGCCACGGGCACGGGAGAGGGATTCGATGAAGCCATAATAGGGAACGATCAGCGCCAGCGCATCCGTGATCGGATGTCCTGTCGCGATGAAAGGCAGCCGATGGCCGGCCGTTGCCTGATCCGAGGTGATGAAGCAGGTGGCATTGCTTGCCGCAAGCTTCGAGACAGTGCCGGCGATCGAGGCTTCCGCCTTGTCGCGGGCGGCAAAGGCGACGACCGGGAAGTCACGGCCGACGATCGAGACAGGACCATGCAGGACTTCCGCCGAGGAATAGGCCTCGGCATGCAGTTCGCAGGTTTCCTTGCATTTGAGCGCGGCTTCGGCAGCGATGGCAAGTGCTGGACCGCGGCCGAGCATGTAGAGTGAGTCTGCCGATTTCAGCGGCTCGAGCAGGGCGCTCCAGTCGAGAGCGAGTGCCTTGTCGAAGTGCTCGGGCAGGGTATCGACGGCGCGCGTCAGCGCCTCGTCGCGGCTCCAGCTTGCGAGAATGGCGAGGCCGGCCACGATGGAATTGACGAAGGATTTGGTCGCGGCGACAGCGATCTCGGGGCCAGCCTTGATGTCGACAGCGAAGGTTGCTGCGTCTGCAAGCGGGGAGGGAAGGGTGTTGACGAGGCTGACCGTGGTCGCGCCGCCATGGCGGGCGCCTCTGGCCATCGCGACGATGTCCGGACTTGCGCCCGACTGCGACACGGCAAAGGCGGCTGCCTTGCCGAGCTTCATCGGCGCCTCATAGATCGAGGCGAGCGAGGGGCCGAGCGAAGCGACCGGCAGGCCCATCTGCAACTCGATTGCATATTTCAGAAAGTGTGCCGCATGGTCGGATGAGCCGCGAGCGATGGTCACGACCACGCCGGGATCTTTGTCGCGCAGGGCGGTTGCGGCTTCTGCGATGACGGTTCTGGAGGTCTCCAGCAATCGGGCGGCGGCTGCGGGGATCTCGTCGATCTCCTCACGCATTTTCGTGGTCATGTCACGCGCTTTCAGTCTTGAGGCTTCATGGGCGAGCCGATGCCGAGTTCGGCCACCAGGTCATAGGCGTCGCTGCGATAAAGGGCGCGCGACATTTCCATCACGCGGCCGGTTTCGAGATAGGCAATGCGTTGCACCGAGAGTGCGGCCGAGCCGGGCGGAACGCCGAGCAGTTTGGTTTCCTCGTCCTTCAGGAGCACGGCCGAAATGCGCTGATTGGCTCGGACCGGTCGAATGCCGGCGTCGAGCAGGCAGAGATAGAGCGAGTCCTCAATCTTATCGGGATCCGGCAGAAGGTCGTCCGGAAGGCTCGTGCGCTCCAGCGCAATCGGCATATCATTGGCGGTTCTCAAGCGGTCGATGCGAGCCACACGTGCACCGCTGACGAGACCCAGCATCATGGTTTCTTCGGCTGTCGGGTAGAACAGGCCACGGCTCAGCCAGCGGGAGCCGGCGACCATGCCGCGGCGGCGCATGTCTTCGGTGAAGGAGGTGAGTTGGCTCAGCGGCTGCTGCATGCGCGGCACGGGCTTGACGACGAAGGTGCCGGATCCCCGGCGGCGCACGAGAAGGCCCTCATCCACCAGTTCGTCGATCGCCTTGCGCACCGTCACGCGGCTGATCTCTGCCGCTTCGGCAATATCGCGCTCCGCCGGCAGGGCCTCACCATGCTTGAGGCGGCCGGAGGCGACCGCGTCTTCAATCATCTTGCGGAGCTTGACGTAAAGCGGTCCGCCGCGAACCGATTGCAGCTGTTCCAGGGGTAGGGGTGTGCTCATGCGTGTCCTCTGCCCTGATGATGGTCAAATCGCAAGCAAGGGGCAGCCGCGACATCGATCTTATGCGTCAGCATGCTTGCGTCCCCTCCGTGGTCTTTCTCAAAACAATACCAACCAGAAACCTATTTCGCAAATGGTTTTGAATTTTATCGCTCCGACATGGTGGGAAGTCAGAAATCCTCACATGAAAACAGCAATTTGGGTGTTTTAGGCGCGAATTCGGCAGAAGTCGCTTTACGATTGGACTAGTTTTGGTATCTTAAATTAACGATTGGAGAGGAGCCCAATCCGAAACCTCTGGATGGCGTACGCAGTGGAAACACTCGAGGCTGCAGGGGCATCGCTGATCCAGCTCTTCATCCGATCACGCAGACAGCTGTGAAAACGATTTTCATCAATGGCGAGTTTTTCGCTCGCCTTGTTGACGATGTCGGAAATTTGACGCAGTCTGCGAAAAATAATTACGAAAGCAGGGGAATGCATTATGAAGGTCGCGATTGTCGGACTCGGATTCCGTCTTGGTTATCTGGGTCGGGTTTTCAAGGAGATCGACCCGAGCTTCGAGATCGTCGGTTATGTCGATCCGGCACCCGCCGGCATGGCCACGCTCGACGAATTCGGCATCTCTCCCGGCAAGGCCTATGACACGCCCGAAGCCCTGATCGCCGGCGAAACCTTCAACCTTCTGATGATCGGTTCGCCCAACCATTTGCATCTCGATCATATCCGCATCGGGCTTGAGGCTGGCCTTACGGTCTTCACCGAGAAGCCGATCGTGACCAGCATCGAGGAAAGCTATGCGCTTGCCTCTCTGCTCAATACCTATGGCCATGACCGGCTGCTGGTCGGCCTGGTTCTGCGTTACTCCCCGCTTTACCGCGATCTGCGCAAGGCGCAGGAAGAAGGGCGGCTCGGCAATGTCGTCTCGATCGAGGCGTCCGAGCACATTCAGCCCTACCACGGCGCCTTTTTCATGCGCGACTGGCGCCGTTACGGCCGCTATGCCGGTGGCTTCATGCTGGAAAAGTGCTGCCACGACCTCGATCTCTACAACGGCGTCGTCGGCGCCCGCCCGCGTTTCGTCGCAAGCTTCGGCGGCCGCAAGAGCTTCGTTCCGGAAAACGCGCCGGAGGCGTCCGGCGTCAATGATCTCAACGTCTATCACCGCAAGCCGAGCGGCTGGCAGGGCTCCGACAAGGTGTTCGACAGCGACGGCGACATCATCGACTACCAGACCGCGATCGTCGAATACGAGAACGGCGTGTCGATGACCTTCCACACCAATCTCAACGTTCCGGACGAGTTCCGCCGTTTCTGCGTGATCGGCTCCAAGGGCATGGCCGAAGGCGATTTCGTCCGCGGCTTCATGGATGTGCATGACGCCCGCACCAATGAGAAGGTGATCGCAAACACCTACAAGGCGCCGTCTGCCCTCTCACAGCATTACGGTGCGGACGAGCAGATGGCCGAAGATGTCATCGCCTTCGTGCAGACCGGTGCCAAGCAGCCGGTGTCCGCCATCGATGCGCTCGAAGCCGGGATCCTGGCGCTTGCCATGGACGAGGCGCGGCTCGGCCGCAAGGTCGTCGACCTGAAGCCGGTCTGGGAGAAGTTCGATGCCTGCCTGCATGGCGCGTCGGACGCCCCTTCCCGCATGCGTTCGGCATAAGGAGCGGTCGGATGCAGGCTCGCCAAAGCGCCATCATCTTCGCCTGGCTGCTGATTGCGCCAGCACTTCTCTATATCACCGCGATCGTCGCCTATCCGCTCGTCGATACCTTCATCCTGTCGTTCACCGATGCGTCGCTCAAGAAGACGACGAACTGGGTGGGCTGGGTCAATTACGAGAAGATCTTCAACGACACCTTTGCGACCGTCATTGTCAGGACCTTCATCTGGACCTTCTTCTCGGTGTCGATCAAGATGATCATAGGCACCTTCGGCGCGGCGATGCTGAATGCCGCCGTGCCGGGCCGCACGCTCTTCCGAGTGCTGACCATGCCGCCATGGATCGTGCCGATGGCCATCGGCATCTTCATGTGGGGCTGGATGTATAACGGCCAGTTCGGCATGATCTCCGGCGTGCTGCAGCGCATGGGCGTGGTGGATGGCCCCGTTGCCTTCCTCGCCTATGGCTCGACCGCCTTCTGGGCGACGATCTTCACCGATGTGTGGATCGGCGTGCCGATGGTGACGCTCTACATGCTGGCTGCCATGCAGGCGATCCCGCAGGATCTGTACGAGGCCGCCTGGACCGATGGCGCGGGTCGCTTCTATCGCTTCCGCCGCATCACCCTGCCGCTGATCCTGCCGGCAATGATCACCATGTCGATGATTTCGCTGATCTCGACCTTCAATTCTTTCGACATCATCTGGATCCTGACGCGTGGCGGTCCGAGCGGCGAAACCACCACGATGATCATCGACACCTACCACACGGCAATCGGCTCGAAGAAATACGGCGAAGGAGCTGCCCGCGCAGTGCTGATCTGCATCTTCCTGTCGATCTTCTGCGTCGCCTATTTCCGCGTGACCAGCCGTCTTTCGCAGGAGCACGCCCGATGAGCTACGACAAGACAGCCCTGATCAACCGCTATCGCTGGTACGAGCTGGTCGGGATCTATACAGGCATCGCGCTTTTCCTTACCTTCGTGCTCGCGCCTTTCGTCGAAGGCTTCCTGGTATCGCTGAAGCCGCTCAGCCAGCTTTTCTCCTCTCCCTATCGCTTCTGGCCGGAAAACGGCTCGTTCGACGCCTATTTCACGATGTGGGAGAGCGTGCCAGGCTTTGCGCGCTACATCTTCAACTCCTTCTTCATTTCCACGATCGCGACCTTCGTCGTGCTGCTGCTGGTGGTGCCGGCGTCCTATGCCTTTGCCCGGTTCGAGTTCCGCGGCCGTGGCCAGCTGCTCGGCGCCTTCCTCGCGGTCAACATGTTCTCCGGCGCCGTACTGCTCATTCCGCTCTTCCGGCTGATGCGCTCGTTCGGCGTCCTCAACACCTATTTCGCCATGATCGTGCCGGGTGTGGCCTTCCTCATCCCGACGGCCATCTGGCTGCTGCGCACCTACATGATGCGTATTCCGCGGGAACTGGAAGAGGCGGCCTATGTCGATGGTGCGAGCTATTTCTACACCTTCCGACGTGTCGTCCTGCCGCTCGCCATGCCGGGTATCGCGGTCGTTGCCATCACCACCTTCATCGGTGCCTATGCCCAGCAGTTCATCTTCGCGCTGACCTTCAACTCCAAGACCGAATACATGCCGCTGCCGATCGGGCTCTTTGCCTATTTCGGTCGCCAGGAGGTCATCTGGAATGAGCTGATGGCGGCGAGCTTCGTCGGGATCGCACCCGCCATGATCGTGATCTTCTTCCTGCAGCGCTACCTCGTCAGCGGGCTCACCGCCGGTGCCGTGAAATAGAGGCTGCCAAACAAAAATTCGGGCCAACCGGACGCTTTCAACCTGTCAACAAAGGGGAACTACCGATGACAAGAAAACTGACCATGCTCGCAGGCTCGTTTGCCCTGCTCGCAAGCTCGGCGCTCACCACGCTTGCAGCCGACCAGGAAATCAGCTGGATCTACTGCGGCGACGTGATCGATCCGATCCACGAAAAATACATCGCCGAATGGGAGAGCAAGAACGAAGGCTGGAAGGTCAAGCCGGAAGTCGTCGGCTGGGAGCAGTGCCAGGACAAGGCGACGACGCTTGCTGTTGCCGGTACCCCGGTTGCCATGGCCTATGTCGGCTCGCGTACGCTGAAGGAATTTGCCCAGAACGAACTGATCGTCCCGGTTCCGATGACGGATGAGGAAAAGGCCTCCTACTATCCTAACATCGTCGACACCGTCACCTTCGACGATACGCAATGGGGCGTTCCGATCGCCTTCTCGACCAAGGCTCTCTACTGGAACAAGGACCTCTTCAAGCAGGCTGGCCTTGACCCGGAAACCCCGCCGAAGACCTGGGCGGAAGAGATCGAATTCGCCAAGCAGATCAAGGAAAAGACCGGCATTGCCGGTTACGGCCTGCCGGCCAAGACCTTCGACAACACCATGCACCAGTTCATGCACTGGGTGTATACCAACAACGGCAAGGTCATCGACGGCGATACGATCGTCATGGACAGCCCGGAAGTGCTGGCCGCACTTCAGGCCTACAAGGACATCACACCTTACTCCGTCGAAGGTGCGACCGCTTACGAGCAGAACGAAATCCGCGCCATCTTCCTCGATGGCAAGGTCGGCATGATCCAGGCCGGTTCGGGCGCTGCCTATCGCCTGAAGGACACTCAGATCAACTGGGGCGTTGCTCCGCTGCCGCAGGGTCCGTCGGCCAAGGGTGAAGGCACGCTCTTGATCACCGACAGCCTCGCGATCTTCTCGGGTTCGGGCGTCGAGGAAAAGGCGATCGAGTTTGCCAAGTACATCACGTCCACCGACATCCAGCATGAATACGAACTGCAGGGCGGCGCTGGCCTCACGCCGCTCCGTCCCGGCCCGGTTGTCGACGAATTCGTCGCCAAGGAGCCCTTCTGGAAGCCGTTCATCGACGGTATCGCCTATGGTGGTCCTGAGCCGCTCTTCACCGACTACAAGGGCTTCCAGAACGTCATGATCGAGATGGTCCAGTCGGTTGTCACCGGCAAGGCCGAACCGGCCGATGCGCTGAAGAAGGCAGCCGCCGACCTCGAGCAGTACAAATAATCTCGGGCAACCGAGGCTCCGCGGGCCGGCTTCGGCCCGCGGATTTCATCAGGCTTATTTGGCCGATCTGCGACGGATCGGCAGTGGAGACTAAGGGTCGTGGGTCAGCTATTTCTGAAAAAGGTGCGCAAGTCGTACGGGCATTTCGAGGTCATCAAGGGTGTCGATCTCGAGGTGAAGGACGGCGAGTTCGTCGTTTTCGTCGGGCCGTCGGGCTGCGGCAAGTCCACGCTCTTGCGTATGATCGCAGGCCTCGACGACACCACCGACGGTGACATCGTCATCGACGGCGAACGTGTCAACGACAAGCCGCCGGTGGAGCGCGGCATCGCCATGGTCTTCCAGTCCTATGCGCTCTACCCGCATATGTCCGTCTTCGAGAACATCGCCTTTCCGTTGCGCGTCGAGAAGCTGCCGGAGGAGCAGATCCGCGAGAAGGTGGGGGCCGTCTCCAAGATCCTGCAACTCGACCAGCGCCTGCAGCAGCGCCCCGGCCAATTGTCCGGCGGTCAGCGCCAGCGCGTCGCGATCGGCCGTGCCATTGTCCGCGAACCGAAGATCTTCCTCTTCGATGAACCGTTGTCGAACCTCGATGCGGCTTTGCGCGCCGACATGCGCATCGAGCTGACCAAGCTGCATCGCGACCTTGCCGCGACCATGATCTACGTCACCCACGACCAGGTCGAGGCCATGACCATGGCCGACCGGATCGTTGTGTTGAATGCGGGGAATATCGCCCAGGTCGGCGCCCCGCTCGAGCTTTACCACAAGCCGCAGAACACCTTCGTTGCCGGCTTCATCGGCAATCCGAAGATGAACTTCGTGCCTGTTACCTGTGTCGGCGTCGATGCGATCGGAGTCACGATATCCTATGAAGGCCAGACCGCGCTGATCCCGGTCGACGGACGCTCCGATCTCGTCGGCCAGACGCTGACGCTGGGCATCCGGCCTGAGCATACGCGCCTCAGCGACGGCGACCTCAACATCCTGGTGACGCCGTCCGTCATCGAGCGTCTCGGCATCAACACCATCGCCTATGCGGCGCTGCCGAACGGCGAGCCCTATTGCGCGCTGCTGCCCGGCTCTGCGCCAGTGCGCGCCGAACAGCCCATGACGACGGGCATCATGGCCTCCGACTGCCATCTCTTCGATGCCAATGGTCAGGCGCTGGAACGGCGCATCGACTGGCGCGTCCTTGATCTTCCGGCCTCCGTCACGGCGGCCGAATAAGCTTCCTCCCGGCCACGCCAAAGGCCAATCCCCTGGTCCGCCTTCGGGCGGACCTTTTTTCGTTTGTGGGGACTGAACCCGTTTAGTCTGGAAATTCTTCAAACTGCGGTAGGTCGTCTAGGATCTCGTACCAGGGCGCCTTGGAGCCGACAAAGATATGCATGGAAGGCTTCATTGAAGGTGGGTCAATGAGCGTGCCCATCGGCACATGGACTTTCACGCTGCCGTTTTCGGCAATCCAGGAATAGATGAGGGAGCCGCAGGTGCGGCAGTGCATGTCATGGATCCCCTCAGGATCGCCGTGGCGAAACAGAGCCTCCGAACTTCCTGTCACGGCAAAGTCCTCGACCGCCACACCCGCGATCGGCTTGAAAGCCGAGCCTGTGGTTCGGCGGCATTTCGAGCAGTGGCAGTTCATCGCATAGAGGAAGCGATCCGTAACCACGTAGGTTACGGCGCCGCACATGCAGCCCCCACGCAGCCGGCGTGCGTCCGAACCCTTGGTCTTCTCAGTCATGATCGTCCTCCCCTTACAAACTAGGACTGGAGGAGAAGAATCCGCAAGCTGCTACCAAACAAGCCCGCGCGCTGCGACCTCTTCCACTCTCGTGACGATCCCGTCGCGTTGGAAGGTCATGATGTCGAAGAGGTTCGACACGACGCAGGTGTGGTTCGGGATGATCCTCACCTTTTCGCCGATCTCCGGTCGCCGTCCCTGAACCTTGGAGAGATCGACGGTGCCGTGCTCCTCGGAAAGGCCAGTGATGACGGCCTCCGGGTAGTCGACAATCATGCCGTAGTCGGAGAAGCCGAGGAGATCCGAGGTCAGGGCCTTGGAGCCGGCGTCGAGGATGGCGCGATCCTCGGTCGGGCGGGAGACGACGGTCGCCAGGATGTGCATGGCGCAGTCGTCGAGGCTGCAATGACCTGATCTCGCCATGGCGCGATCGTTATAGACATAGGTACCGGCCCGGTGCTCGGTCGCCGAGGTCACCTTGTGGGCGGAGAAGAGGCTTGGCGTTCCGCCATTGGAGACGATCGGGCAGGGGATGCCGCGGGCGGCGAGGCCGGCGAGCGTTGCGGCGAAGAAGGCTTCGACTGCTTCCTCGGTGTCCGCCTTCGGGTAGGTCAGGATGCCGCCGAAGGTGAGGCCAGGGGCGGCAGCGATGGCTTCAGCCAGCGCAATGGCGGCCTGCGGGGTCTGGACGCCGCAGCGTCCGCCGCCGGTATCACATTCGACGAGGACGGTGAGGGGACGCGTCTGCGAGACGGCGCAGGAAAGGCCGCGCACGGTGGTCTCGCTATCGGCGACCACCTTCAGGCCCGAAATGCGGCTGTTCAGCGCCACAAGCCGTTTGTGCTTCTCCGCGCCCAGAATGTTGAAGGTGATCAGCAGGTCCTCGAAGCCAGCATCGGCGAAGACCTCCGCTTCGGTGATCTTCTGGCAGTTGATGCCCTTCGCGCCTGCTTTCACCTGTGCGTCAGCGATCGTCGGGATCTTATGCGTCTTGATGTGCGGTCGGAAGGCGAGGCCGTGGCTGTCCATATAGGCCTGTACACGGGCGATGTTTGCAGCGAGCTTCTCTTCGTCGATCAGCGGCAGAGGCGTCGAGAGTTCAGATATCGGCTGGCCGATCCTGGGGCGGGGAAGTTCCGTCATGCGGCCTCGCTGCCTTCGGGTGCATCATGCGGATTGGCCATGATCGGCCAGATGTCGCGGCGCACATGGCGATAGGCCGTGTTGGCCGGATTGTTGGGATAGGGCGTGCCGGCGGCACAGTAGAGGATTTCCGAGGCGATCTGCGAGAAGGCCGCGTAGAAGTGGTTGGTCGACTTGATCACGAGCAGGTGCTTGGCTGTCGGGTCGATGCCGAGTGCCGTAAAGAGAGACGGGTCGTAGCTCTGGACCCGGACCGAGCTCAGGATGATGTCGATGCCGTTGAGGTTGATATGGGCCGCATCGCCGAAAGGCGCGATGCTGTCGCCGAAACGCATCTCGGCATCGGGTACGACCTTGACCACCTTCACCAGACCGTCGATCGGATGGCCGGTGCCGGGTGCTGACTTGGCTCCGAACCGCAAGGGGATTTCTGCGCCTTCGCCGGCCGCCATGCAGATCTGCACGGCGATCGGATCCCAGATCATGCCGACGGCGGCATTCGTCACGCCACGTGCCAGCATTTCCTCAAGGATCACGGTCGCGTCACCCGCCGTGCCGCCACCCGGATTGTCCCACATGTCGGCAATGACGACCGGACCCTCCGGGTAGGCGAGTGCCTGATCCAGCGCCGCCTTCTCGTCGATCTGCGGCATCATGAAAGTGCCGCGTTTGGCAAAGAGATCGAGGCCAAGCTCTCGCGCAAGCATCGCGCCCTTTTCCGGATTACCGTCGGTGACCACGATCGTCTTCGTGCCCATCTCCGGCACGTCGCCCGCCATGAAGCCATGGATGACGGAGAGCGACAAGACCTCCGGATCGACCTTCTCGATGGCCACAAGTCTGTCAACAAAGCTGCGCATCGGTTCGCGCGACGTCGGGAAGACATCGATCATGCGGCAGTCGAAGACCGACATGACCGGCTTCACCCGGCCCTCCAGCGTGTCGACCGCGATCCGCCAGAGATCCTCGGCGCGATCGACGAAATCGGTATGCGGAAATTCCTTGAAGACGACAAAGAAATCGGCGGCTGCGACGCGCTTTGCCGTGAGATGGCTATGCGGATCGAGTTCGGCGCAGAGCAGAATGTCGGGGCCGATGATCTCGCGGATGCGGGTCAGGAGGTCGCCTTCCGGATCAAGATAGCCGTCGGCGACCATGGCGCCGTGCAGGCCGAGCACAACGGCATCCACGGGCATGGCGGCACGCAGCTGATCGAGGATCTCGTCGCGCAGGCTTTCAAAGGCCTGCCGGTTGATCAGGCCTGCCGGATCAGCCCAGGCCGCCGTGCCTTCGATCAGCGTCCAGCCCTTGTCATTGCAGACCTTGCGGCCCACCGTCATGGGGGCGGTGCAAAGGGTCGGCGTCGCGGGGTGTTCACCCGGAGGTGCATAGAGCGAATCCTCGAAGGCGCGCCGGTCGATGCAGATCGGGGAGAAGGTGTTCGTTTCCGTTGCAAGCGCGGCGGTGAAGATGCGCAAAGGCTGACCTCCGGGGTCTTGAGGGTTTGAGGGCGGTTCAGCGCTTGCCCATGGGATTGGGCAGATAACCGGTAAAGCCCGAGATTTTCCAGCGGCCGTCATGCAGGCGGCAATAATAGAGCGTCTGCCAGCGCATGACGTCGAATGTGCCGTCGGCTTTCTTGATCCCGCCGTCGAACTTCTTGCGCACCAGTGCCGTCTCGCCTGAGATCTCGATCTCTTCCAGCGTCGTCGTCGTGAAGATCGCGGTGCGCGGATCTTCGCCATAGGTCTGGGCCGCGAAGTCCTTGGCCTGCTTCAGCCACTCGTCGCGATAGGCGGCGAGATCAGGGAAGGCGAGCGTCCACTTGTCCGGATCTTCCTCGCGATTGCCGCTGATGCCGATAAAGCCGTCTTCAACGAAATCATGGGCGACCATGCTCCAGTCGGCGGCGAGGAAGGCATCGATATCGCGGGGGACAAGCATCTCCCAGATGGCATGGCGGGCTTCGTCCGTTGCCGGAAACGGATTCTGGAATGGGTCGCGCATTTCTTCCCCGCTTTTAAATTCTTTTCATGAATGTCGATTTTGTCTGGTCAAAATCCGTTTTTTGTGGTCGTTTGTCAACGATCGAAGAAAATAATTTGCATGAGAGGTGTCCATGACGATCAAGCGTTACGGGGCCGAGAAGGCGGGTGCCGGTGGCCAGCGGCTGCCGTTTGCCCGGGCCGTCGAGGCCGATGGCTGGCTTTATGTTTCTGGCCAGGTGGCCATGGAAGATGGCGAGATCATTCCGGGCGGCATCATCGAGCAGACCCACAAGACGATCGCCAATGTCATCGCCATTCTGGACGAGGCTGGCTATGGGCTGGAACATGTGGTGCGCTGCGGCGTGTGGCTTGATGACCCCCGCGACTTCTGGACCTTCAACAAGATCTACCAGCAGTATTTCGGCGAGCATCCGCCGGCGCGGGCCTGCGTCCAGGCCTCGATGATGGTCGATTGCAAGGTCGAGATCGACTGCGTAGCCTTCAAGTCTTCGAAATAAGAGAGAGGGCAGGGCATTGGATATCTTCGCGCGCATTCAGGAAGAGGCAGGGCAGTTTTCGGCCTCCGAGCAACGCATCGCGGATATCCTGCTCAACTCCTTCGACTTCGCGGTCAATGCCTCGATCATCGAGCTGGCCGAGAAGGCAGAGGTCTCGCCGCCGACGGTGACGCGCTTCTGCCGTCGTCTCGGCTGCCAAAACTTCGCCGATTTCAAGGTGAGCCTGGCGCGCACGGCCTATGTCGGGGTGCGCTATCTCAATCCGGAGGCTCAGAGCACCGAGCCTGCCGACGTTGCGACCGATGTCATCACCAAGGCGCAGAACGCCATGTTCATGGTGCATCGGGCGCTCGATCCTATCGTCCTCGACAAGGTGGCGGACCGGCTGGCGAGGGCAGAGATGGTTTATGCCTTCGGCTCCGGCGGCAATTCGTCGATGATCTCGGGCGAGATCCAGAACCGCCTCTTCCGACTGGGGTCGCGGGTGACGGCCTCGGCCGACCACAATATGCAGCTGATGCTGACAGCCGCCGCCCGCTCCAACGATGTGCTCATCGGCTCGTCGTTTTCGGGTCGCAACGCCGAGCTGGTCAAGTGCTTCAAGCTCGCCCGCGAGAACGGCATCACCACGATCGCGCTGACCCAGAGCAACAGCCTGGTGGCCGAAGCGTCCGAACTCGTCATCGGCATCGATCTGCCGGAGGGCGAAAACATCTTCCGGCCGACCTCGACGCGCTTTGCCTATCTCGCCGTCGTCGATGTCATCGCGAGCCTGGTCGCCTATCGCAACCGCAAGCAGTCGCAGGTGACGCTGCGCCATATCAAGCAACAGCTGGTCGAACACCGCGATGGCGGGGACGATCGGCAACTTCTCGGAGACTGAGCCATGCCCGTATTCATGTCGGAGATCCGCCGTGACGCATAGGGTTGCCGTCGTGACCGGCGCTGCCGGCGATATCGGCCGGGCGATCGCCAAGCGTCTGGCTGATAGCCATGACGTCGTAGTGCTCCTGGATCTCGATACTGCGGCATTGAACAAGGCAATCGTGGAGCTTGGAAGCGATCCGCGTTTCGTGCCGCTCACGTGTGATGTGACGGATGAGGCTTCTCTCGCCGAGACTGCCGCGCGGGTGGCTGAGCTTGGGCTCGTACACACGCTCGTCAACAATGCGGGTGCCGCGCGGGCCGTCAGCCTTGGGGATACCGATGGCGAGATCTGGCGCAAGGACAATGCGCTTAACCTCGAAGCGCCTTTTCTCTGCTTCCGCGCTTTTGAGGAGGCGCTGAAGGCGTCCAAAGGCGCGCTCGTCAACATTTCCTCGGTCAATGGCATGGCCGTCTTCGGTCACCCCGCCTATAGCGCCGCGAAGGCGGGCCTTATTCACCTTACCAAGCTGATTGCCGTCGAATACGGCAAATACGGTATTCGTTCGAATGCGGTCGCCCCCGGCACCGTGCGCACCCAGGCCTGGGAAGCGCGCGCTGCGGCCAATCCGCAAGTCTTCGAAGAGGCCAAGCGCTGGTATGCGCTGCGCCGCATCGCGACGGCTGAGGACATTGCCAATGCCGTTTTCTTCCTTTCGAGTGATCAGGCGGCGGCCATCACAGGCGTTTGTCTGCCGGTCGATTGCGGGCTGACGGCCGGTCAGGCCGAGCTCGCGCGAACCTTCTCGCAATCCGACAACTATTGACACCGACAAGCCAGGAGCATTCCCCATGGCAACAGAAGTTCAGTTCCGCCTCGAAAACGCGTGGCATCCGGTTGAAGGCGACGAGTGCGGCGCCTTCGTCTTCACGCTGGTCAATCTCTCCGACGTGGCGCTTTCCGATTTCAAGCTCGCCTATACGTCGCTGACCCGCGTGAAGGATCTGGAAGAGCCGCTCCTCGAAAACGCCGTTTTCCTGAAGCGCAACGCCAACTTCCATCAGTTCGCGCCGCCGGCCGGCTTCGTGCTGCAGCCGGGTGCATCTTGGACCTTCCGGGTCGGGGGCCTCTGGCGGCCGGCCAAACACAGGACGGATGGGGCGAAGTCCGCCTACATCACTCTCTCGACCGGCCAGCATGCGGCTGTGGCGGTCGCGGATCTGATGCTCGGCGGTAGTCATAGTGCGCCACCTCCGGCCTTGCTGCCTGAGGGCAAGGTGTCTCAGCCCTTTGCCATGCTGCCCTGGCCGGCCTCAGCAGAACTCGTGGCCGGAGAAGGTTTTCCCGTCGCGCTTTATCCGGCGGAAGGCGCCTCGCTCGTCGAGCTGCGCGCCGCCGAAAATGTGCTGCGCCTCTTCTGCCGGCTCTTTGCGGTCGGCCATGCGCCTCTGTCGCTGGTGCCGGTACATCAGGGCCGGGCGATCTCGCTCAAGTCCGACGACGCGCTTGGTGCCTCCGCCTATAAGCTGGACTTCGCCGCTGACGGCATCACGCTCGCCTATGGTGACGTTGCGGGCCTGCAATATGCGCTGACCCTGCTCGCCCAGATGTTGCATGGTGCGCGCACCCAGCCTGAGACCTTCCGTTTCCCCGCATCAGGTACGATCTCCGACAAGCCGCGTTACGACTGGCGCGGTTGCCATCTCGATGTCTCCCGTCAGTTCTACCCGGTCGCTGACGTCAAGCGGCTGATCGACATCCTGGCCTGGTTCCGGATGAACACCTTCCACTGGCATTTGTCCGATGACGAAGCCTGGCGTCTGGAAATCAAGGCCTTCCCGCAGCTGACGACGCTTGGCGTGTTGCGCGGGCCGGACGAGCCGCTCCTGCCGCAGCTCGGCAATGGTGCTGAGCCGGTCGGCGGCTTCTATGCCCAGGACGAGGTGCGCGACATCGTTGCCCATGCCGCCGCCCTTCAGGTCGAGGTGGTGCCGGAGATCGATATCCCCGGCCATAGCACGGCGATGCTGGTGGCCCTGCCGGAGCTTGTCGACGGTCAGGAAGCGCCCGACAGCTATCGCTCCGTGCAGGGTTATCCGAACAATGCGCTGAACCCGGCGATCGAATACACCTATGAGGTGCTGGGCAAGGTCTTCGACGAGATGGTCGAGCTCTTCCCGTCGAAGCTTATTCATATCGGCGGCGACGAAGTGGCGGCCAATACCTGGATGGCGTCACCGCTCGCGCGAAAGCTGATGGAGCAGGAAGGTATCGAAGGCACCTTCGGGCTGCAGAGCTATTTCATGAAGCGCATCCAGAAGATGTTGGCCGAGCGTGGCCGCAAGCTCGCCGGTTGGGACGAAGTCAGCCATGGCGGCGGCGTCGATCCTGAGGGCACGTTGCTGATGGCGTGGCAAAAGCCGGAGGTCGGGCTGGAACTGGCGAAACAGGGCTATGACGTCGTCATGACACCGGGCCAAGCCTATTATCTCGACATGGTGCAGGACGAGGCCTTCCAGGAGCCGGGTGCCAGCTGGGCCGGCACCGTGCCGCCGAAGCATACCTATACTTACGAGGCAGTCGCCGAGTTTCCGGCGGAGCTTGCGGCCCGCATGCGCGGCGTGCAGGCCTGCATCTGGTGCGAACATTTCCTGACCCGTGACTACTTCAACCACCTCGTCTTCCCGCGGCTTCCGGCCATCGCAGAGGCCGCCTGGACGCCAAAGGAGAACAAGGACTGGCTGCGGTTTGCCGCCATCGTCCGACTGAGCCCGCGCTACTGAGGATTTCAGCACCATGACTTTCCGCATCGCCGTTGGCGGTATCCATACCGAATGCTCGACCTCGTCTCCCGTCCTGATGCAGCCGGAGGATTTTCGCGTGCTGCGCGGGCCGGATCTGCTGGCGCATGAGTATTTCGACTTCCTCGAAGCGGAGGGTGTCGAACATCTCCCCCTGCTGCATGCCCGCGCAGTTCCCGGGGGTCCCTTGGCGCGCGCGACTTATGAGGGGTTCAAGGCGGAGTTCCTCGAGCGGCTGAAGGCTGCACTGCCGATCGACGGGCTCTATCTCGCCATGCATGGCGCGATGAATGTCGAGGGCATGGATGATGCCGAGGGTGACTGGATTTCGGCGGCGCGCGCTGTTGTCGGGCCTGATGTACCGGTTGCGGCGAGCTATGACCTGCACGGCAATGTCACCCAGAGGATTGTCGACCAGCTGGATATCTTCGCCGGGTATCGCACGGCCCCGCATATCGATGTGCGCGAGACAATGGTGCGGGCGTGGTCGATGCTGGTGCGAGCGCTCACGACGGGCGAGAAGCCGGGTGTTGCCTGGGCGCCGGTTCCGGTGCTCCTGCCAGGCGAGCGGACCTCGACCGAGGACGAGCCGGCCAAGAGCCTCTATCTGAAGCTGCCGGAGCATGATGCCGTGCCAGGCATCTGGGACGCCAACCTGATGGTGGGCTATGTCTGGGCCGACGAGCCACGCGGGACGGCCTGCGCCGTCGTCACGGCTGTCGACAAGGCGGCAGCTGAAAAGGTCGCGGCGGCCATCGCGCAATCCTACTGGGATGCGCGCGAAGACTTCCGCTTTGGACCGGTTACGGGTCCGTTGGCTGAGATGCTCGATATTGCTGAGCGCACCGAGACACGGCCAATTATCCTCGCTGACTCCGGCGACAACCCGACCGGTGGTGGGGTGGGCGATCGGGCGGATGTGCTGAAGGCGCTTCTGGCGCGGTCGATCGATGACGTCCTGATTGCCGGCATCACGGACCGACCCGCCGTCGAACGCTGTTTTGCAGCTGGTGCCGGCGCGCGGGTATCGCTCAAGGTCGGAGGTTCGCTCGATCCGGCAAGCCCGTCGGTCGAGTTGGAGGCGGATGTCGTCTTTCTCGATGATCCCGGCTCGGCTGCCGAGCAACAGGCGGTCGTCAGGATCGGCGGCATCACGCTGGTGCTCGCGGCGCGGCGTCGGCCCTATCACAACATCGCGGATTTCACCCGGCTCGGGCTCGACCCGACCAAGGTGCGGCTGCTCGTCGTCAAGTCTGGCTATCTTTCGCCGGAGCTTGCACCGATCGCCAATCCCAACCTGATGGCGCTGACGGACGGCGTGATCAACCAGGATATCGAGAACCTGCCCAGTCACCGACGCCATCAGCCGAGCTATCCCTTCGTCAAGGATTTCAGTTATATGCCGAAGGTCTTCTTCTCGACGCGATTCCCTTGAGACATTGATGTCGGTGCCGCCCCTTCGGCGGCACGATCCCCAACCCGATTGTACCCTTGATGTTGTCCTCCTTTTCGGTGGTCTATCGCCACAAGCCGATCCGGGTCAGTGCGGCCGCGATCTTCTTCTTCGGCTTCTCGGGCGCTGCGACGTCGCCCTACATGTCGTTGATCGGCATCCGCGAACTCGGACTGTCCGACGCCGTCTACTCAGTGCTGATCTTCCTAGCCGCCGTGGTGAATGTTACGGCCAGCGTGACGGCTGGCATCATCGCCGATCGGCTCGGCCATTTCCGGTCGCCGATGATCCTGGCAGCGCTTTTCGGCATCAGCGGTTTCGGGCTGGTCTATGTGGTGCCGACACCTGTCATGTTTGCCATCGCAACGCTGGTCTTGATCCCGGTCTTCGGCACGATCAATTCGCTGATCTTCGCGAATATCCGCACTGTCTCCTCCGGCATGGCCGTGCGCGAGCTGATGGCGGTGAATTCTGCCGTCCGGGCTGTCTTGTCTGCTTCATGGGTGCTCGTTCCCGGCATCGTCGGGGCGCTTCTTGCTGGCCAGGCCAGCATGCTGCCGGCTTTCCTGCTCGCGAGCCTCGCCTGCGTCGTCTGCCTCCTGCTGTTCGTCTTCGGGCTCGATCGTCTGCCGCCGGTGCAGGAGGGGGAACGGCAGCACTACTCCTTCTTCCGCTCCATCCGCCAGATCGGCTCGGCGAGCGTCCTGCCAAGGCTTCTGGCGATTTCGCTGATCTCGGCCATGCTGCATGCCAATGGCACTGTCCTGCCGCTGATCGTCACCGGCAAGGCCGGCGGAACACCGGCCGATGTCGGCGTGATCGTCGGTATCGTCGCTTTCCTCGAGATCATCTTCATCCTCTTTTGGGGATGGGTGGAGGCTAGAACCTCCATCCTCTTTGCCATGGTCACGGCAGCGCTGATCTATTGCAGCTATCTCGTCTTTCTCGGCCTCGCCGACCGCCCGATGGACGTCTATCTGCTGACCGTCGTTGCAGGCCTTGGCGCGGCCGGCATCATCGCGATCCCGATCACCTATCTGCAGAACCTGATCGCCGACCGGGCCGGCCTCGGCAGCTCGCTGATTGCGGTCAATATCTTCTTGAGCGGTGGCATGGCTTCGCTGATGTTTGCGCTCGGCACCAGCATCAGCGACTATGCAGGTACGGCGATCATCGCCTCGATCGCCGGCTTCTCCGGCGTCGGCCTGCTGTGGCTGCTCGATCGAAAGCCGAGGTTTCATGCACAAGGGTGAGGATCAGGTGGTGGCAACGTCTCCCAGCAAAGCTTCAGGCCCGCTGCTCGAAATCTGCGTCGACGACGTCGCCGGCCTCAATGCCGCAGTCACCGGTGGCGCAGATCGCATCGAACTCTGCTCGGCCCTCGGCTCAGGGGGACTGACCCCGTCACGCGGCTTCATGGCCGTTGCAGCCAAGGCTTCCATTCCGGTCTATGCGTTGATCCGTCCGCGCGTCGGAGACTTCACCTATTCTGCGGCTGAGGTTTCAGTCATGGAGGCCGATATCGCTGCAGCGCGCGACGTGGGCCTGGCAGGAGTGGTGATCGGTGCGACCACTGCGGATGCGAACCTCGATGCCGATGTCATCCGTCGGCTTGTCCGAGCGGCAGACGGACTCGATCTCACGCTGCACCGGGCAATCGATGTGGTCGCGGATATGGATGCCGCGCTTGAACTCGCGGTGGAACTGGGTTTCTCCCGCATCCTGACATCCGGCGGCGCCCGGCATGCGGAAGAGGGGATGGAGACGCTGACGAAGCTGGCAAGCCGCAGTGCAGGCCGCATTTCGATCATGCCGGGCGGTGGGGTGCGGCCGCAGAATGCGGCGCGTCTCCTGGCTTTGCCCGGAATTCGTGAGCTGCATGCTTCCTGCAGCGAGGCAAGCGCCAGCGACGCTCGGCTCGTGGAGCTTGGTTTTTCCTCGGAGACGACCCGGCGGACAGATGCCGACACCGTCCGGGCCTTGAAGGCGCAGATGATGAGTGCTGCCCGCTAGGCCTCAGGATGCCAAAGCCTGGGCCTTTTGCAGGGCAAGGCGCTTCAACGTATCCTCGGCTGCCATCGGCTTGCCGAAGTAATAGCCCTGGACCGCGCGGACACCGAGATTTTCCAGGATCCCCAGTTCTTCTTCGGTCTCGACACCTTCAACGATCGCTTCCAGCTCCATCTCGGCGCACAGTGCCAGCACCGATTTGACGATATTGAAGCTGGTGCGGCGGGTGTGAATGTTGCGCACGAAGCTTCCGTCGATCTTGATCTTGGTGAGTGGCAGCTTGTGCACGTGGTTCAAGCTGGAATAGCCGGTGCCGAAATCGTCAAGCGAAATGCCGGCGCCAAGTTCGCGCAGCATCTGGATCGACGCGCTTGCCTGCTCGAAGTCATGCATGACCGCCGTCTCGGTGATCTCGAAATTGATGCGGCGGGGATCGAAGTCGCTCTTCAGCACGATCGAGACGATCTTCAGCGTGTTTTCCGGCGATGTCAGGTCATGCGGTGACAGGTTGAAGGAGAGGTAGACGTCGTCGGGCCAGAGGGCGGCCGTCTTCAAGGCTCTTTCCAAGAGCATCCGGGTCATCAACGTGATGCGGCCATTGTGCTCGGCGACGGGGATGAATTCGGCCGGCGACACCTGGCCGATGCGCGGGCTTTCCCAGCGGGCGAGCGCCTCGAAGCCGATGCAGATGCGTCGGTTGATGCAGGTGATCGGCTGATAGACGAGCGACAGTTCTTTCTCGAGATCGGCCGCGACAAGCGCTTCCTCGACAACCTTCTGACGGTTCAACTCGTTTGCCTGGACGGCGTTGAAGATAACAGTGCCGGCGCGGTGGTGCCGCTTGGCGGTATAGAGCGCATAATCGGCGAGCTCGTAGATCTCCTGGCCGGTTTCGCCGACATCCGGGTAGATGGCGAAGCCGACGGAGCCGGTGACTTGCACCATGCCGCTGCCGATATTGATGCGCTCGGCGATCAGTTCGCAGACCTTTTGCCCCAGCGCCATCACGTCGCTTTCGCTGCAGTCGCCCTCGAGCAGAAGACCGAATTCGTCGCCTCCGAGGCGGTAGACCGAGAGCTTGCTTTCACCGATCGAGGAGAGACGCGCGCCGATCTCGATCAGCACCTTGTCGCCGGCGGAGTGTCCGTAGAGATCGTTCACCGGCTTGAAGCCATCGAGGTCGATGACGCCGACGGCGAGCATGGCGCTGTCGTTGCGGGCGCGCCCGAAGGCTGTCTCCAGCATGTGGAAGAAGCTGCGGCGGTTGGCGAGGAGTGTCAGGCTGTCGAGGTTGGCAAGCCGCAGGTTTTCGTCCGACAGCGCCTGCATGGCCTTGTTCTGCTCCTGCAAGGCCTGCTGCTGCAGCATGAGGACATTGCGGGATTCGTGCAGTTGCCGGAAATCGCGGTAATGCGATACGAGGATCATGATCATCGCCATCGTGACGAGAATGACGTTCACGCCAGTTGCGATGAAGGTCGGCTCGCCGGAAAGGCACATGACCACAAAGAAGGGTAGATTGACGGTCACCGTCACGATCAGGGCCGCCGATCGAAGATGCATCAGGCAGAAGATGCAGCCGATGACGGTGATGGCCATGAAGAAGGCCACATGCGCCTGCTGGTAAGCGTCGCCATGGGGCAGAAGCGAGACGGACCAGCCAGTGCAGAAGACTGCGATCGGGAAGGAGAGGATGTTGGTGGCTCTGAGCTGGCGATAGGCCTGTTCGGGTGTTCCCTGGCGATTGCGTCCACGCAGCCAGATCAGCGAGCGCAGCGCAAAAAGCGATGTCATGAGGACCGGCAGATACACCACCAGATAGTCTGGTGCCGCGCCCTGATGAGTCCAGGACAGCGAGATCATGTTGGTCGCGAGAATGAAATAGAGCAGCGGGACCTGCTTGGAAAAGGCCTCGAACTGGGCAGCCGTCAACGCGGGGTTGCCGTTCGGTACCTTGAGGAGATCCAGCCACCTGCCGAGGCGGGTCTTCCTGTCCTGCGTTGTTCCGTTTTCTGCCACGCCTGCCTGCTTTCCTCGTCGTTCCCCGTTGCAACTTCTATATGAGACTCCGTTAAAATTACGGAAAGCGACGATTATCAATTTCGGGCGAGGCGGGCGAATGGAGAGCAGATCGTCGTTGCAGTGCCAGTTGTGCACGGATATCAGGAGGCGACCACCAAGGAGCATCGCGTGCGTTTCATTCCCCGTTCGACTGTATTTGCAGGCTTTCTGTTCGCGCTGGGGATGGCCTTGCCGGTCAGTGCGCAAGAATGGCAGCCGACGGAGAAGATCGAGCACTACAAGGTGAACGGCACATCGCCGATGGCGCTCTACCAGTCGATCGGCGAGCGGGGCCCGAAGCTCAGCCTTGGGCGGGTGATTGCCCACACCACATTCAAGCTGACATGGCAGCGCGACTACCAGCAGCAGGGTGCGGCTTGCGTGCTGGCGACAGCGAAGCCCAAGCTCATTATCACGTACACGCTGCCGAAGCCTACTCAGAAGCTGCCGGCCGACGTGGCGGCGAAGTGGGAGACCTTCTACAACGGCATCGTCGAGCACGAGAAACTGCATGGGCAGTTCATGAAGGACCTGACCCAGCAGATCCAGGATGTGTCGATCGGCCTGCGGGATGAAAATGATCCGGGCTGCAAGAAGGTGCGCGCGGCTCTCCAGGCGCAGCTGAAGCCGATCTCGGATGCGCATGTGGCGCGCCACAGCGAATATGACCAGGTCGAGATGTCACCGGGCGGTGCGGTGCATCAGCTGATCCTCACCTTCCTCAATCCGTGACATGAAAAGGCGCCCGCATGAGGCGCCTTCAATCTTGTGTCAGACCCGTTCCAGGGCAATCGCAATGCCCTGGCCGACGCCGATGCACATGGTGGATAGCGCATAGCGTCCGCCGGTTTCCTTGAGCTCCAGAGCAGCGGTTCCGGCGATGCGGGCGCCCGACATGCCGAGCGGGTGGCCAAGTGCAATCGCGCCACCGTTACGGTTGACGCGCGGGTCGTCGTCCGCGATGCCGAGGTCGCGGAGAGTGGCGATGCCCTGGCTCGCGAAGGCTTCGTTCAGCTCGATGACTTCGATCTGCTCTTGGGAAAGGCCGAGGCGGGCGAGCAGCTTCTTCGAGGCCGGGGCCGGGCCGAAGCCCATGATGCGCGGCGGAACGCCGGCCGTCGCACCACCCAGGATGCGGGCGATGGGGTTGAGGCCATATTTCTTCACGGCGGCTTCCGAGGCGATGATCAGGGCGGCTGCACCATCATTGACGCCGGACGCATTGCCAGCGGTGACGGTGGCGCCGTCCATCTTGTTGACCGGCTTCAGCTTGGCCAGTGCCTCGACCGAGGTCGCGCGCGGATGTTCGTCGCGGTCGACGATCACGGGGTCACCCTTGCGCTGCGGCACGGTGACGGCCACGATTTCCTTCGCCAGTCGGCCATTGGCTTGGGCTTCCGCCGCCTTGGCCTGGCTGCGCACGGCGAAGGCATCCTGATCCTCGCGGGAGACCTTGAAGTCGATTGCGACGTTGTCGCCGGTCTCCGGCATGGAATCGACGCCGTATTGCTTCTTCATCAGTGGATTGACGAAGCGCCAGCCGATGGTGGTGTCGTAGATCTCGGCATTGCGCGAGAAGGCGGTTTCCGCCTTCGGCATGACGAAGGGGGCACGGCTCATGCTTTCAACGCCGCCTGCGATCATCAGCTCGGCCTCGCCGGACTTGATCGCGCGGGCAGCGGTGATCACGGCATCCATGCCGGAGCCGCAGAGACGGTTGATCGTGGTGCCGGTGACGGAGACGGGAAGACCGGCGAGCAGGGCGGACATGCGGGCGACGTTGCGGTTGTCTTCGCCGGCCTGGTTGGCGCAGCCGAAGATCACGTCCTCGACGGCTTCCCAGTCGATGCCGGCATGGCGCTCCATCAGCGCCTTCAGCGGCACGGCGCCGAGATCATCGGCGCGGACGGAGGAGAGCGAACCGCCGAAACGGCCGATGGGCGTGCGGATGTAATCGCAGATAAAGGCTTCGGTCACGAATTGTACTCCTTACAGCGCGGGCACGACGAGGTCGGCAACCGGGCCGTCGGTGTGCAGCTTGGCCCCGGTCATGGCCTGTAGCTCGTCCATGGTCATGGCGGTGAGCTTCTCGCGCACGACGAACCTGCCATCGACAATGTCGATCACGGCATGGCTGGTATAGACGCGGGTGATGCAGCCGACGCCGGTGAGCGGAAACGTGCAGCGCTCGACGAGCTTCGGCTTGCCGTCCTTGGTGACGTGTTCGGTGATGACCACGACCTGCTTTGCGCCATGCACGAGATCCATGGCGCCGCCGACGGCGGGAACGCCCTTGGAGCCGACGCGCCAGTTGGCGAGGTCGCCGTTTTCGGCCACCTGATAGGCGCCGAGGATCGCGACATCGAGATGGCCACCACGGACCATGGCAAAGCTGTCGGCATGGTGGAAGAAGGCGGAGCCCGGCTTCAGGGTGATCGCCTTCTTGCCGGCATTGATCAGGTCCCAGTCTTCTTCGCCGGCAGGCGGTGCCTCGCCGAAATTCAAGACGCCGTTCTCGGTGTGGAAGATGGCCTGACGTCCCTCGGGCTGGAACTTGGCGACCATTTCCGGAAAGCCGATGCCGAGGTTGACATAGGCACCGTCGGCGATGTCCTGAGCGGCGCGCCAGGCGATCTGGGCGTTGGAGAGCTTGATGTCCTCGCGGGTGTCGATGGCTGGTGCGTCGGTCATGCGTAGGCCACTCCGGCTCGGATGAGCTCTTCTTCCTGTTGCGGGTTGGCGACTTCAACGACGCCATCGACAAAGATGCCGGGGGTGATCACCTGCTCGGGATCGATCTCGCCAGGTTTCACGATCTTGGAAACCTGGGCGATGGTCTTGGCGGCGGCCATGCACATCAGCGGATTGAAGTTGCGGCCGGCCATCCGGTAGGTCAGGTTGCCCATGGTATCGCCGAGATGCGCCTTGACGATGGCGAAGTCGGCCTTCAGCCAGCGCTCCTGGACGTATTTGCGGCCATCGAACTCGGCGATCACCTTGCCTTCTGCCAGTTCCGTGCCAAACCCGGTCGGGGTGTAGAAGGCGGGAATGCCGGCGCCGCCGGCGCGGATGCGCTCGGCCAGCGTGCCCTGCGGCACGAGTTCCAGCTCGATCTCGCCAGCCAAATAGCGATCGGTGAAGGCTCGAGGGTCGGAGGAGCGCGGGAAGGAGCAGATCATCTTCTTCACGAGACCGGCGTCGATCATCGCGGCAATGCCAATGCGGCCGTTGCCGGCATTGTTGTTGATGACCGTCAGGTTCTTCGGGCCCTTGTCGATCAGGGCGTGAATGAGTTCGATCGGCGCGCCGGAGCCGCCAAAACCGCCGATCATGACGGTTGCGCCATCGCCGATCTCGGCCACCGCATCCGCCAGGCTTGCAATTGTCTTGTCCATGGGAACTCCCGTTTCCTCTGGCTGCGGACATGCCGCGTCCTCACCAACAAATAGGTCCGCTCCACCATCGACAGCAAGCGGTTTGTGCGATAATTGATATTTGTTCGATAATCGCACAACACGAGGTGCTGCATGGCGGTCGGAGAGCGGGACCTGATGGGTGGTTTTGCCAAGGGTCTGCAGGTGCTCGAAGCCTTCGGGCCCGATCGTCAGCGGCTCAGCATCACGGATGCCTCTGACCTCAGCGGACTGGATCGAGCAACCGCCCGGCGCTGTCTGCTGACGCTCGCAGAGCTCGGTTATGCCGACTATGACGGGAAGTTCTTCTCGCTGACGCCGAAGATCCTGCGGATCGGCCATGCCTGGCTGTCGGCAACACCACTACCAGTTCTGCTGCAGCCGCATCTCGATGAACTGTCGGAACGCGTCGGCCATAGCGCCTCGGCTTCGATCCTCGATAATACCGAAATCGTCTACATCGCCCGTGCCGCCCAGAAGAGGGTCATGTCGATCAACCTGATGCCTGGGTCGCGATTGCCGGCGTACAGCGCCTCGATGGGGCGAGTGCTGTTGGCGGCGCTTCCGGATGCCGAGGTGGATGCCATCCTTCAGGCCTCCCAGCTGAAGCCCAATACGCCGCGTACCATCACCGATCCTCGTTCGCTGAAAGAGGAAATCGCCAAGGTTCGGCAGCAGGGTTACGCCGTGATCGACCAGGAACTGGAGATCGGTCTCTGTTCGATTGCCATTCCCGTCCGCAACGATCGGGGCCGGGTGGTGGCTGCCATCAATGTCGGTGCGCCGGCTGCCATCCTGCCTGCCGCCGATCTGCCTTCCCAGTGTTTGCCGGCGATGCTGGAGATGCAGGCGAGGCTCAGGCCGCTGCTGCCGTGAGCATCAGGCCTTAGCCGCTTCTGCTGCTGCCTCGCGGATGGTGCGCATCAGAAGGGCGAGCGGCATGGAGGGAATGGCGTCCGCCCGGACCGTCAAACCGACCGGTCCCTTAGTCTCGCTGGTGTCGATTGGAAGTGCCGCCAGCGTCCCATCCGCGATATCGGTCGCGACGACACCGGTGGAAATAATCCAGATTGCATCTGTCTGGCGCACGAAGGCGCGGCCGAAACTGTCGGAGACCGTCTCGATCTGCGTTGGCAGGCCAGAAATGCCGTTGGCGATCAGGAAACGTTCCACGAAAGGCCGGATGATCGAAGCCCGTGTCGGCATCAATACAGGGTAGCGTTCGAGTTCACCAAACAGATCCGACCCCGCTGACAGAAGCGGGTGGCTGGCGCGGACGCAGAAGACAACCTGTTCGGAATACAGGTGCTCGAAGGAAAAGCCAGTCATCTGCTCGGGGGCTGCGAGACGCCCGACCACGAGATCGAGATCGCCGACCCGAAGCTGTTCGAGCAGGACGGCGTTTTCGCCCGTGACGATCTTGATGCGGGCCGGCACGTCCTCTTTCAGAAACAGCGTCATCGCCTGCGGAATAATGCGGGTCGAGACTGTCGGCAGGGCGCCGACGCGGATGGGCGGGGCGTCGGCATGCAGGGCGTGGGACACGGAATCGAAACCCTGGCGGAGCGCGGTCAGGGCGGCGCCTGCATGTTTGAGAAAGGCTTCACCGTAGCGGGTGATGCGGATGCCGCGGCCGTCCTTTTCGAAGACGGCGACGCCCAAAACCTCCTCCAGTTCACGGATCGTCTTGGTCACTGCAGGCTGGCTGACATGCAGGAGCTCCGCCGCTTTCATGACGCTTTTCTGGCGCGAAACTTCGACGAAGGTCTGCAGGTGGCGAAACTTCACCCGGTTGTCGATCATGAAAGCATAACCCTGCGGTTAGGTGTTTCGTGGAAAACATCATTTTACCTAACCAAATCGCATGAGCAATATGGAGGCAACGGAGGAGGATCCCGTGCAGTTCGTTCAGGTCAACGGCGTCAGCCTGCACCACCAGATCATTGGTGGGCCGGGCAGCAAGCCCGTCATCGTCTTCATCAATTCGCTGGGAACGGACTTCCGCATCTGGCGCGACGTGATCGTGCGGCTCGCCGGCAGCTACCCGCTGCTCACCTATGACAAGCGTGGCCATGGTCTTTCGGATGTCGGCCAGGCCCCGTACTCGATCGAAGACCATGTCGATGATCTGATCGGGTTGCTCGAGCATCTGAAGGTGAGCGATGCCGTTGTCTGCGGGCTCTCCGTCGGCGGGCTGATCGCCCAGGGGCTTTATGTCCGCCGCCCCGATCTGGTGAAAGCGCTGATCCTCTGCGATACGGCGCACAAGATCGGCACGGCAGACATGTGGGCCGCCCGCATCGCCGCCATCGATGAGAGCGGTCTCCATGGGATCGTCGATGGTGTGATGGAGCGCTGGTTCACCCCTGCCTTCCGCGAAAGCGATCCCTCCTTTCCAGGCTATCGCAACATGATGCTGCGGCAACCAGTCGAGGGTTACACCGGCACCTGTGCTGCGATCCGCGATGCCGACTACACCGCTGCCGCCGGTGATGTTGCCGTTCCAACGCTCTGCGTCGTCGGCGATCAGGATGGAGCGACGCCACCTGAACTTGTTCTTTCGCTGGCGAAGCTCATCCCGCGCGCCCGCTACGAGGTCATCAAGGATGCCGGCCATATTCCCTGCGTGGAGCAGCCGGAAATGCTTACCACAATCATCGAGGCCTTTCTCGCGCCCGTCATCTCAGGAGAGGCAGCCCATGGCTGATGCCCGCAGTCCATCCGATCGATACCGACAGGGTATGGCAACACGCCGACGTGTGCTCGGCGATGCGCATGTCGATCGTGCGTCCACCTCTGCGACGCCGTTTGATCAGCCCTTCCAGGAGATGATCACAGAGGGGGCATGGGGTACGGTTTGGTCGCGCCCCGGTATCAGCCCTCGCGAGCGCTCGATGATCACGATCGCGCTTCTTGCAGCACTCGGTCACGACGAGGAAGTCGCCATGCATGTGCGGGCGACGGCCAATACCGGCGCCAGCCGTGAGGATGTCACGGAAGCCTTGATGCATGTTGCTGTTTACGCCGGGGTTCCCGCCGCCAACAGGGCTTTCAAGATCGCCAAGCACGTGTTTGATAAGATGGATGCCGGCGAGACCGGGGGAGGGAGCCATGACTGACCTGTCGAACAAGAAGCCGGAGACGGGCGCCTTCTTCCCGCGCGACCGCAACTGGCATCCGCCAGCCTATACGCCGACCTATAAGACCTCCGTTCTGCGCTCGCCACAGAAGGCGCTGCTTTCGCTCGATGGTACCAAGTCCGAAATCACGGGCCCGGTCTTCGGTCACTCGATGCTGGGTGAGCTAGACAACGACCTGATCCACAATTTCGCCAAGCCTGGCGAGAGCGCGATCGGCGAGCGGATCATCGTGCATGGCCGGGTGCTCGACGAGCGCGGGCGGCCTGTGCCCGGCGCACTCATCGAGTTCTGGCAGGCCAATGCCGGCGGGCGCTATCGCCACAAGAAAGAAAGCTACCTCGCACCCCTCGACCCGAATTTCGGTGGCTGCGGGCGCACGATCACCGACGAGAACGGTTATTACGCCTTCCGCACCATCAAGCCGGGGCCGTATCCCTGGCCGAACGGCGTCAACGACTGGCGGCCGGCGCACATTCACTTCTCGATCTTCGGCCATGGCTTCTCGCAGCGCTTGATCACCCAGATGTATTTCGAGGGCGATCCGATGATCTGGAAATGTCCGATCGTGCTGACGATCCCGGACCGAGCGGCAATCGAGCAGCTCGTCGCCGCGCTCGATTGGTCGGCCACCATTCCGATGGATGCGCGCGCCTACAAGTTCGACATCGTCCTGCGCGGGCGCCGTTCGACATTGTTTGAAAATCGCATGGAGGGCAACTGATGGTCCAGGATCTCGGCTACCTCAAGGAAAGCGCCTCGCAGACGGCCGGCCCTTACGTGCATATCGGCCTCACGCCGAACTTCGCCGACATCGAGGGCGTCTATCCGGTCGATCTTGGGACGACCATGGTCAATGACAAGACGCGTGGCGAGCGCATCACAGTGACCGGTCGCGTCATCGATGGCTCCGGGACGCCGCTGAAAGATGCGCTGATCGAGATCTGGCAGGCGGATGCCGAAGGGCTTTACAACAGCCCATCGGAGACGCGCGGCAGCGCCGATCCGAACTTCACCGGCTGGGGACGCTGCCCGTGTGACCTTTCGACCGGCGAATACCGGTTCGAGACGATCAAGCCGGGGCGGGTGCCGTTTCGCGATGGCCAGTTGATGGCGCCGCATATCTCCTTCTGGATCGTCGCGCGCGGCATCAATCTCGGTCTCAACACGCGTCTTTATTTCGCCGATGAAGAAGCAGCCAATGCCGAGGATCCAATCCTTGCGCGCATCGAGCATCGCGTGCGTGTGCCGACGCTGATTGCGCAGCGTGACGGTTCGACCTATCACTTCGACATCCACCTGCAGGGTGAGAAGGAGACGGTCTTCTTCGATATCTGAGAAGGGCCTCGATCACAGCATGACCGCATCCGTCTTCGACCATCCGATCCTCTCCGGCCCGCTCGGCGACGAGGAAATCGGCGCGCAGTTTGCGGCCCTTGCCGAACTCTCCGCCATGCTGCGTTTCGAGGTGGCACTGGCCGAAGCGGAAGCCGCAGAAGGGCTGATCTCTGGCGCTGCATCTGCCACAATCGCGGCGTTGCAGGAGACGTTCACGGCGGATATCGATGCGCTCAAGCAGTCGATTGGGCGTGATGGCGTGGTCATTCCGGAGCTCGTGCGGCAATGGCGGGCGGCACTGGGAGAGGCGGGCAAGGATCTCCACTTCGGTGCCACCAGCCAGGACGCCATCGATACGGGCCTGATGCTCCGGCTGACGACAGTGCTATCGATCCTAGATCAGCGCCTCGGCGCCGTCGTCGCAGCACTTGACGGTCTGAACGGGCGGTTTGGTGGCAAGTCGCTGATGGGCCGTACCCGCATGCAAGCGGCGATCCCGATCCGCGTTGCCGATCGGTTGTCGAGCTGGAAGACGCCGCTTGTCGGCCATCAGTCGGCTGTTCAGGAGATGCTTTTGGCCGGTCTGCCGCTGCAGTTCGGCGGTGCCGCCGGTACGCTGGAGAAGCTCGGCGACAAGGCTGTCGCGGTTCGCGCGCGACTGTCGGACATCCTGAAGCTGTCGGACCGGCCGCAGTGGCACAGCCAGCGCGCGGTGATCGCCGAGATCGGCGGCTTGTTCTCCCAGGTCACCGGCAGCCTGGGCAAGATCGGTCAGGATCTCGCGCTGATGGCGGACAATGGTACGGCGACCATCGGTGGCGGCGGTGCATCTTCCGCCATGCCGCACAAGCGCAATCCCGTGAAGGCCGAGGTCCTCGTCACGCTAGCGCGGTTCAATGCCGTGCAGATCTCAGGCCTGCATCAGGCGCTGGTGCATGAGCAGGAGCGATCGGGCGCTGCGTGGACGCTCGAATGGATGATCCTGCCGCAGATGGCGATCGCCGCGGGGGCTTCGACACGATTGGCCATCGATCTTCTCCAATCGGTCGAGGAGATGGGTGATCGCTGATCAGCGCTCGCCCGGATCCGACGCGTCTGTCGCGACATAGCGACGGGTCGCCTTGCGCAGGATCCCGATTTGTTTTGCAAAGCCCGAGCAGGCACCGCACTTCATCAGATGCAGCCGGAGGCCGACGGTCTCACGGATGGAAAGGCGCCGGTCCAGCTCATCGGAAGCCAGTTTCGTGGCGTTTTCACACATCATGACAGGCTCTCCTTCGGCGCGAACCAGTGGCCTTCCAGGCAGTTGCGCAGCCGCAGCCGGGCACGATGCATGAGGACATGCAGATTGGTGGTGGTGATGCCGACCTCCGCACAGATCTCTGATGTCTCCATCTCGACGAATTCCCGCATCATGAAGACACGGCCCTGATCCGGTGGCAGATGGTCGAGGCAAGCTTCGAAGACGCGCCAGAAGTCCTTGCCCAGGAGCTCGATCTCCGGATTGCCCCAGTCGCTTGGTCGGTTTTCCGGCGCCCAATGCCCCTTGGCGTCGAAATAACGGGGTTCGTCCTCATCCGGAAAATGGCCGAGCGGCATGGCAATCATCTGCGACTGTCGGCGCTTGAAGCGGATCTGATCGGCGATCTTGTTGCGCAGGATGGCGAAGACCCAGGTGCGAAAGGCAGAGCGACCGGCAAAGGCCTTGGCGTTTCGCAGCGCACCCGCGAGCGCTTCCTGCACCGCATCTTCGGCCAGGCCCGGATCGGCCAGCTGAAGGCTTGCGAATTTCAGCATGCGCTCGCGCAGTTCCGCCATATAGACCGCATCGGCGAGAAACGGTGCCGCCGCACTCGTCCCACCGTTCAATTCGTGCTCACCCACATTCCTCATCATGATCCCCCGGACATCGTCCGCGCCAGCCAAGATCCCGTGCGTCACACAGCACGCTTATCTTTGTCGCGCGTTGCGATCCCGATCTTACAGCATGGAACAAAAAAATCTCATGTCAGGATCATGACCACCGCATAGGCTGCAATCACCAACAGGGTGACGTTGCGCCGAAGCGCCAGATACCAGGCGGGCTGGTCACCTCTGCGGTGAATGTTGAGGTCGGCAGCCAACAGGCCGAGAAAGACCGTCACGTGCAGCGCCATCGTGATGAGAGGCGCGAGCGGGAAGACAAGAAGTCCGCCGATTGCCACCAGTGCGGCGACATTGCTTCCGATCAGCATGATCCTCGGATCCTGGGCGCGGATCTGTGCCTGGCTCCACAATGTACCCGCCATGAAGCAGGCGATCCCGGTGCCATAGGCGATGAAGGCCTGAGCAGCGAGGGCGGGTTGATAACCGAGCACCTGGGCGAGGCCGAGCGCCCAGAAGGGCAAGGCGCCGGAATAGGTCAGGAGTTTGGTGAGCGTCGGATCGCGGTACATATCAAGCTCCTAGCAGGCGTTGGGTCAGCAGTTGCGACAGCGCCTGAGCGCTCTCTACCGCCGCCTCGACCCGGTTGCCGAGACACCAGTCACCGCAGGCGCCGAGGCCAAGGCTTGCGTCAAACAGATAGGGCTGGCCGATGGGTTTCTCGACATTGGCATAACGCCAGCGGTGCAGATCGAGCCATGGAGCAGTCGAGAAATCCCTGCCGAGGAGACGGTCGAGAGATTGGAGCATCTCGGTTTTCACGGCATCACGGTCGCGCTCCAGATTGGCCTCGGCCCAGTCATTGCGGCTGTGGATGGTGAGCGCAGTTTTTGCAGGCCGCCCCGGTTTGCTCGTTTCAACGGCGATCCAGCTCAGGACGTCATCCTCGATGCGGGCAGCCTCGAAGCCGAGGTCGAGTGGCGCCTGCAAGCCGATCATCAGGGTGAAGCAGCCGCTCATTTCGGCAGCCTTGAGGGCGGCATGACCGCTGAAAGTCTCTGGCATCAGCCGGCCGGTCTGCGGAGCGGGGGCGGTGGAGATGACGAGGTCGAAGCGGCCAAGATCGTTGCCGTCGTTGTCGCCGAGCGCCCAGCCTGCGTCGGCAGAGACAATCTCCGCCACGGTGGCTTCCTTGCGGATGTGGAGCCCTTCAGCCAATCCATGGGCAAACGCGCTCATGGCGGGAGTGCCGACATAGCGCGGCTCCGGCGGGCGCGTGTCGCTCACAAGGCCGTCTGCCTTCAGCGTGTGCACTGCCTTCGGCCAGATGCCGGCATGACCGTCTGCTGCGGCGCTTTCCGCGGTCGCCTTGAATGCCGGCGAGCGCGCGGTGAAATACTGGGCGCCATGATCGAATGAGAAGCCCTCGCGGCGGCGGTTTGCCATGCGGCCGCCGAGGCCGCGGCTCTTTTCAAACACGGTGACATCGGCGTGCGCGGAGAGATTGCGGGCGAGCGTGATGCCAGCAATACCGGCCCCGATGATGGCGATGGATGTCTTCACGCGATGCCCTTCTCGAATGCCTGATACGTCAAAGCGTTACGTTGCTCAGGCGCCGGCGGTTTTGCCGTCCTCGCTCGCTTCCAGCAATGGCCGGATCAGCGGGTTTGGGAAGCGCCGCTTCACTGTGACAGCGTAGAAGGATTCGATCATGCCGGGGAGCGCATCGAACTCGACCAGCGCCCCAGCCTCAATCTCGCCTTTGACGACGATCGGCGGCAGAACGGCAAGGCCCGCTCCTTCGCGGGCGAGAAGACGCATCATCGCCATGTCGTCCACTTCGGCTGCGATCTGTGGGGTTATTCCGAGGCGCGCTACGAGCGCTTCGAACTGCGAGCGCACGCCGCTTTCGAGCGTCGGCAGGATGACGGGATGCTCGCCCAGCAGGTCGGCGAGTTTCGCGCCGGGCTTGCCGTAGGATGGTTTGCCGATCAGGCTGACGCGCTGCTGATAGACATGCTGTGCAATGAAGGGCGTGACGGAATCGGCCATCGGCGCCTGGTTGAGCAGGACGATGTCGAGGTTCAGAGCTTCGAGCGCACCCAACAACTCGCTGGTGCTGCCCGAGCGCAGGATCATGTCGACGTCCGAGCGTCCCAAGATCGGGCGGAGGAACTCCATCTGGAAGTTGCGTGAAAGGGTGGCCAGCGCGCCGATGCGGATCGCACGGCGGGTTCTGCCGGTTTCCTTCAGCGTCTCAACCAGTTCCTCGCCGGCCGAGAAGATGGTGTCGGCGTGGTCGAGCGCGATGCGGCCCGCTTCCGTCAGATAGAGCTGGCGGCCCCGCCGCTCGAAGAGTGAATGTCCCAACCGCTCTTCCAACTGCTTGATCTGGATCGAGAGAGCGGATTGCGACAGGTTAAGCCGCTCCGCCGTGCGCGTGAGATTGCCGTCATGGGCGACGGCGCGAAAATAACGGAGGTGGTGATAGTTCAGCTCAGCCATGGTTCTATATTATAGAACGAATATAGAGAAACAATGAATTTTTCTTGTGATCGCGCCGCTGATAACAGGTCCGTGAGATAGCCGCTGCCTCCTCCCAAGCAGTGGCCCAGCCCGGAGACATCTAGTGATCCATATGCTGCCGCTTCTTGCACCGCTGCTGCTGGCCGGTGCGTCCTATTATGCATTCAAGGCGCCGGGGCTCCGCCCGCGTCTCGCCATCCGCGTTGCTGAATTCGCCGCGCTCGGATCGATCGTCGTCGCGATCCTGTCCGGTGTGGTCCTTTATCTCCAAGGTCCAGGGACGAGCCCGGCGATCGGCTACAGCTACTTCGCGCTTGCCTCGCGGCTCGATCTGGTCAGCCTGGTGATGCTGCTGCTCGTCTCCTTCATCGGCTGGGTGGTGCTGCGCTATGCGGGCACCTTCCTCGACGGGGAAGCACGGCAGGGCCCGTTCACCGGCTGGATGACGGCGACACTGGCCGCCGTCCTGCTGCTCGTCCAGTCGGGTACGCTGCTGCAGCTTGTCATCGGCTGGGTCGCAACCAGTCTTCTCCTGCATCAGCTTCTACTCTTCTATCCCGAGCGGATCGCTGCCCAGCGAGCTGCGCGCAAGAAGTTCATCGTCTCGCGCACCGGTGATGCCGCCCTGATCGGCGCGGTTATCCTGCTCGCCATTTCCTTCGGCACCGGCGACATCGCCACCATCCTTGCCGCCGCACGGGAAGGCGAGGGCCTGCCGCTGACCATCACGGCCGCCGCACTGCTTGCTGTCGCCGCACTGCTGAAGTCCGCCCAGTTCCCGACCCATGGCTGGCTCACCGAAGTCATGGAGACGCCGACCCCGGTCTCGGCTCTCCTGCATGCGGGCGTCGTCAATGCCGGCGGCTTCCTCCTGATCCGCTTTGCCGATGTCATGTTGCAGGCGCCGGTGGTGCTTGCGGTGCTGGTCATGGTCGGCGGCTTCACGGCGCTCTTCGGCAGTCTGGTGATGCTCACCCAGTCGGCGGTGAAGACCTCGCTTGCCTGGTCGACGGTCGCGCAGATGGGCTTCATGATCCTGCAATGTGGTCTGGCACTCTTCCCGATCGCGCTTCTGCACATCGTCGCCCACTCGCTCTACAAGGCGCATGCCTTCCTCGCCTCTGGCTCGGCGATCGAAACGGTCGCCTCGATCCGGCGGCCAGGCCCGGTCGCGATACCCAACGCCAAGGCGGTGGGACGCGCCTTCCTCCTGGCGCTCGCCATCTATGCCGTTATCGGTGTGCTCTTCGGCTTTGCCGACAAGCCGCCACAGGCGCTGGCGCTGGGTGCGATCCTGATCTTCGGCGTCGCCTATCTCATTGCGCAAGGCTTGGCGGATGCGGCTCCCCGGGCGCTCACATGGCGGACCTCGCTCTACGCGATCTCGGCGGCCACAGCCTATTTCGCCCTGCAGCGCGTCTCCGACAAGCTGATGCTTGGCACGCTGCCGGCCACCCCGCAGCCAGGGCCATTGGAATGGACGCTGATGCTGCTTGCCGTCGTCACCTTCGGCGTGGTCGCCGTCGCCCAGTCGCTCTTCCCGCTCTGGGCCTATCATCCGGCGGCTGCGGGCCTGCGCGTCCATCTCGCCAACGGCCTCTATGTGAATGCCCTCTTCGATCGCCTGCTGGGTGGCTGGACGCTTCCGCGCACCACCTCCGCAACGCCTGCTTCCGTCAAGGAGTGAACCGATGACCGAGATGACCACAGTGGACACCCTGCATGGCGAAGCGCTTGCCCGGGCGGCAGATCAGGCTGTGCGGGCGATCCCGCCGGCCTGGCCGCTGACGGCGACCGTTGCCGTCAATCCCTTCCTCGGCCAGATCAGCGAGACACTGGATCATACCGCAGCCCGGCTGGCCCGGATCGGTGGCGTCCGGCTGGCTCTGCCGCGCAAGCACTATGCCGACCTGATCGCCAAGGGCGAGATCACGGATGAGGATCTGGTCGCCGCACTTCAGTCGAGCACGCTGTTCAACCAGATCGATCTGCCGGCCCTGAAGGCTGCCCTTGCCGAAGAGCCACAGGCGGTTGCCGCGCTCCCGACCGTTGCGGAGCTTGCCGCACGGGCCACGGGCAAGGACTGGCCGGGGCTCGTGTCCGAGCGGATCGGGACGTTTGCGGCCGGCTTCTTCGACCAGGGGCAGGCACTCTGGGCCGCATCCCGGCGCAACGGTCTCTATGCCGCCTGGCGCGCCTTTGCCACCCATGACCTGACGCCGGAAATCCTGGGGCTGAAGGGCTTCAGCATCCATGTCGACGAAACGCCGGAGACCCCGCATGGGGCGATCGAGCGGGCAGCCGTTTCGCTTGGTCTTGGCGCTGAACCCGGCACCTATTTCCATCAGGTTCTGCTGACCGTCGGCGGCTGGGCCCAGTATGCGCGGCACATCCAGTTCAAGGCGGAGATCGAAGGCCGCACGGATACGACGGCGCTCGAGTTGCTGGCGATCCGGCTTGTCTTCGAAGAGGCGCTTTACGCCCAGCACAAGACGGCGATCGAGAGCGAGTGGCAGCAGGTGCGGCGTGTTCATGCCGAGCCGGTCAGTCCTGATTTCGACACCACCATCGACGGGCTGCTGCAGATGGCGGCGGAGCGGGCAACACAACGCAAGCTCGCTGCAAAGCTCGCGGCACCCTCGACGATCAAGGTCGCCGAATTGCGGCCGGTGCTGCAGGCGGCTTTTTGCATTGATGTGCGGTCGGAAGTCTTCCGGCGCGCGCTCGAAAGCGTTGATCCTGCTGTCCGCACGCTCGGCTTTGCCGGCTTCTTCGGTCTCGGTGCCAGCCACAAGGGCTTTGCCTCCGACGTTGCGGAGCATCGTCTGCCGGTTCTCCTGAAGCCCTCCGTCTTTAGCTGCAGCGCTGTTGATCATGATCAGGACGCCGATCAGCAGGCTCGGTTCAGCGCGCGTGCCACCCGCGCCTGGGGGCGTTTCAAGCTGGCTGCCGTCTCGTCTTTCGCCTTCGTCGAGGCGATGGGACCTGTCTATGCCGGCAAGCTGCTGCGGGATGGTCTCGGCTTCCACAAGAGCAAGGGACCGGACGCCGCCAAGCCGCGGTTCAGTCCGAGCCTCGATCTAGAGACCCGCGCCGTGGTCGCGGAAACGGTGCTCAAGGCCATGTCGCTGACCGAAGGGTTCGGCCGCTTCGTGCTGATCGCCGGTCACGGGGCGAATGTGGTCAACAATCCCTATGCCAGTGCGCTTCACTGCGGCGCGTGCGGCGGGTATGCCGGTGACGTCAATGCGCGGCTGCTGGCCGATCTCTTGAACGATCGCGCCGTGCGGGAAAAGCTGGCGGTGAACGGGATCACCATCCCGGCCGACACCGTCTTCGTCGGCGGCTTGCACGATACGACCACCGATACCGTAACGCTGTTCGAGGACGACCTCGAGAACGACATTCTGCCTCAGGACATCGTTCGGATCCGCCAGTGGCTTGCCCAGGCTGGCAGCCTGACGCGGGCCGAGCGGGCACGACGCCTACCGCGGGCGACGGCTGGCCGTGTCATCGAGCGCAGCAAGGACTGGTCGGAAGTTCGCCCAGAACTTGGGCTTGCAGGTTGCCGCGCCTTTATCGCGGCACCGCGCTCGCGGACTGCCGGCCGGTCGCTGGAAGGTCAGGCCTTCCTGCACGACTATGTCTGGAAGAAGGATGAGGGCTTCAAGATCCTCGAACTCATCCTGACGGCTCCCGTCGTCGTGGCGAGCTGGATCAGCCTGCAGTATTTCGGCTCCTGCGTTGCGCCCTCGCTCTTCGGTGCAGGCAACAAGCTCTTGCACAATATCGTCGGTGGCATCGGTGTCGTGGAGGGCAATGGCGGCAATATGCGCGCCGGGCTTCCCTGGCAGTCGGTGCATGACGGGGAGAATTTCGTCCACGAGCCGCTGCGCCTGACCGTTGCCGTCGAGGCTCCGAAGGAGGCGATATCAGACATCCTGAAGCGGCATGCCCAGGTGCGGGCCCTCTTCGACAATGGCTGGCTGCATCTCTTCACGCTCGACGAGCAGGGGCAGATGGCCTGGCGCTATGCCGGCAATCTCGGCTGGACGGATATCCGTGCGGGTGCTGCATCGGATGCAGAGCGGAAGGCCGCGAGCTGAGCTTTGCGACAGGACCTTCGGCTTCACCGTCGGTCCTGTCTCCCTGATCAGACGGCGGTGGCGGCCTGTCGTGGCCGGGCTTCGTCATGACCCAGCTTGCCCTCAGCCAACAGACGCTCGGCTTCCGCCATCATCAAGGGACCGACACCCTTGATGTCGTCGGGTCGGATGGCCTCAGTCAGATAATAGGCGATGCTGCCGTCGCGATAGAGACCCTGGAACGGCCCGAGCCCGGCAACACAGCAGATATTCTGCAGCTGGCGCGGTCCACCTTCCACTTCACGGACTTCGAGGTCGGTGAGCGCTCGAAGCGCTGACCGTCCGAGCGCGCCTTGTCGGTCGATGCCCAGACGCTCCGACTTCTGCAGGGCATAGGCGAACATCGCCGTTGCCGAGCTTTCGGGATAATTGCCGTCCGCTTCGGGTGCATCGATCACCTGCAGCCAGCGGTGATCCATGGTCACAAGTGCGGTCAGGCGCTCGTTGAGTGCTGCCAAACGCCGGGTCAAATCGCGGCGGCTGTCGCCGTCCGGCAGATGCTCGATCACATCGACGAACGCCATGGCTAGCCAGCCGATGGACCGAGCCCAATGGGCGGGTGACAGGCCGGTCTCTGGATCGGCCCAGTCCTGCAGCCGTGACTCGTCATAGCCATGCCGATAGAGCCCCGAGGCCGCGTCACGGGTCAGGTCGAGAGCGGCCCTGAATTGCGCGACGGCATCGTCGACCACACTCGGCTCTTCGAGCGCCAGACCGAGTTCGATCTTGAAGGGGAGGGCCATATAGAGGCCATCCAGCCAGACCTGATGCGGGTAACGCAGCTTGTGCCAGTAAGGGCCGCTGCCGATGCGGGGATGATGCACAAGCTGGCGACCGAGTTGCTTCGCCCCGTCGAGATAGCGTTGATCGCCGGTCAGGCGATGGAGATAGAGGAGCGCCCGGCCCGGCAGGATGTTGTCGATGTTGAACTCCGTAATGCGGTAGTCGGACAGTCCTCCATCCGCATCCACCTGCGCATCGACCAGACGGGTCAGGTGGTCGAGCCACCGCCGGTCTCCCGTCGCCTCATGCAGCGTAATCAGGCCGCGATAGAGGCAGCCGTCCTCATAACACCAGGCACCGGCCTTGTAGGGTTCGTAGTCGCGAGCGTAGTCGTCGAAATAGGAGATCAGCATCGGTCTTCATGGGTCAGGGTGAATGGAAGCGGGTGAGAGGCGCGTCAGACGACTGAACCTCGTGTTTTCGGCAATGATGCCGGCGTGGCGCAGTTCTGGCAGATGGCAGGCCATCTCCGGCACGGCGGCTTTCGCATCGGCGCTGTAGGCGATGTGCATGCCGTCGATCGACACAGCGTCGATCGTCGATTCCGGGAGCCCGTAGAAGACGGCAGCCGCCGTCTCGGCGCCGGAAACCTCGAGATTGCGGATGTCGATGCCCTCGATCTTCGGCGTGGTCACGGAGACGGGCAGGGCGATCCGGGATTGGACGTAGTCGGAGCGGCCATCGGCATCGCAGAAATAGAAGGCGTTGACGGCAATCGGGGTCGCGACATCCTGCATGCGGCAGTCATGGACGCTGATATTCGAGACGCTGCCGCCTCGGCCACGCCGGGTCTTGATGCGCAGGCCCCGGTCCGTGCCGATGAAATGGCAGCGGCTGATCGTGACGTCGCTGATCCCCTGGCTCATCTCGCTGCCTATGACCACGGCGCCATGGCCGCGCTGCATCAGGCAGTTGCGGATCTCGACATTGCTGGTCGGCCTGTCAGGGCCGCCGCGCGGATCGCGCTTGCCGGCCTTGATCGCCACGCAATCGTCGCCGACGGAAATGTCGAGGCCAACAAGGCGGATGTTCTGGCTGGATTCAGGGTTCAGCCCATCGGTATTGGGCGATTGAGGATGGTTGCGGATCGTCAGTCCCGCCGCGAGAACGTCCTTGCAAAGCACCGGATGGACCGTCCAGGAAGGGGAATTCTGCACCGTGATGCCAGCCAGGGTGAGCTGGCTGCAGCCGGACAGGAAGATGGTGCGCGGGCGCCGTGCGCCGTCGCGGGTTTCCTTTGGCCAGGTCCACCAGTCGCCACGCTTGCCGCCGCCGTCTACGATACCCTTGCCGCAGATCGTCAGGTTGTCGCAATCGATCGCGGTCAGGAGGCTTGCGAAGCAGGCTTCCGCGACCCCTTCCCAGGTGCCGAGCACGCGTCCATCTGGATGCCGGGCGGATAGGATCGGGCGCCCCTCGCGGGTGCCGATGTCTTGCAGGACAGCGCCGTCTTCGATCAGCAGCGTCATGTCACTCTTCAGGAAAAGCGGGCCTGAAGTCCAGGAGCCGGCGGGCAGCCGGAGTGTTCCACCCGCCGGCACCGCGGCGATCGCGGACTGGATCGCCTTGGTATCGTCCTTGCTGTCTGGTCGCGCGCCGTGGTCGCGGATATCGATGAGGGCCGTCTCGTCGCGTGTTCGAAAGGTGATGCCACCGATCGCGGTCGAGAAGCGGTACTCGTTCTCTGGTTCGAGACCGTCGAGGGACAGCACGACCGAGGTCGCGCTGCCGGTCTTGACCGTCGTGCCGTCAGCCAGCTGCAGCACCCAGGGCAACGCCCGGTCGAGGGCGAACAGATGCGCGTCCGCCTCGATCGTGAGGGTTGCCGTCCTCGACGACAGGTGCAGCAGCTGGATGGGGCCGTCGGTCAAGATCGTTCTCCTCAAATGCCGGTGAGCGCGCTGTTGATGCCATCGATGATCTCGGCCGCGGCGTCTTCGGCGGAAGCCTGGCCGTAGGCGAAGGCCTCGAAGGTGCTGTCGAAGGCCTCCGTCACGCGGGGATGCTCGTTGAGCGGCGAGACGCCGACACCGTTGCTTTCCAGCACGATCTTGTTGGCCTCGACCTGCACCGGCTTGATCGAGCCTGCCTTTGTCAGTTCGTCGAGCGCCACCTTGCTGGAGGGCACGCCACGGGTTGCGCCGAGGATCTTGATCGCTTCCGGATCGTTCATCAGGCAGTTGACGATCTCGGCGGCAGCCTTCGGTTCCTTGCTGTTCTTGGAGATGGCGAACAGCATGGACGGCTTGCGATAGACGCCTTCAGTCGTCGCACCCTCGATCTGCAAGAGCTTGACGGGCACGAGCTGCTGGCCTTCCTCCATCGGACCGGAGATCTTGCCGTAGGTGCTGTCCCATTGATAGGTGCCGGCGATCTTGCCGCTGGCCCAGGCCGGGTTTTCATGCAGCGGGGCATTGCCGCCCGCGGCCACGTCCTTCCAGGACTTGATGACGCCGTTGTCGACCATGGTCTGGTAGAACTTCAGGCCATCGGCCAGTTCTTCCACGGTCCAGGCAACCTGGTTGGTCGCGGGATCGATCAGGTCCTTGCCGGTCTTCTGCGTGGTGCGCAGGATCACGACCAGACGGGCGTCGAGCGCTGTGCCTTCGAAGGGATAATAGTCCTCACCGAGCTTTTCCTTCATGACCGGGGCTGCGGCGAGCAGTTCGTCCCAGGTGGTCGGGATCGAAAGGCCGGCCTTGTCATAGGTGGTCTTGTTGAACATGAAGACGCGGCCGGTGGTCGAAACGGGCAGGCCGTTCAGCTTGCCCTCGACGGTGCCGCCCTTCAGGTCCGTCTCCGACCACTGGCTGAGGTCGATGACGTCCTTGAACTGATTGAGATCGACAAAGCCGTCGCCGTTCTTCGAGAAGATCGGCAGCCATGGCCAGTTGATCTGCATGATGTCGGCCTCGGTCTTGCCGGCGAGCTGCGTCGTCACCTTTTCCTGATGACCGGTCCAGCCGGTAAACTCGGGCGAGACAGTGTGGCCGAACTTGCCACCGCAGAGCTTCAAGGCTTCCTGTGTGGCGATATGGCGGTCGTCGCTGCCCCACCAGGACATGCGAAGATCGGCGGCATAGGCAGTGCTCAGGCTGGTTGCCGCAAGAAGTGCGGCGGCAATGATCAAGGTTCTCATTCTGGCTCCTCCCAAGTTAGAACGATGACGGCTTTCAGTCGGCGAGCGAGATGTTCTCGCCCGTCATGCGGTTGAAGATGTGCGTGGACCGGATGTCCGGGCTCAGCCAGACGCTGTTGTCGCGGATCGCGGAACGGTCGTACTGGCTGGAGGGGACGACGGCGATGACGCGCTCGCCGCCAATATCCACATAGAGATAGACCTCGTGGCCCATGAACTCGACATGGCTGATGCGCCCGGACAGCGTGCCCGGCGTTTCGGGCGCAGCTATCTTCAGATGCTGCGGACGAATGCCGATGGTCAGGTCGCGCGGGGCGTCTCGATCGAGCCTTTGGGCCAGGCCATCCATGATTGAAAGGGTCTGGCCGGCTGTGACGAGTTCGCCGTTTCCGGTCAGCTCTGCCGCGATCAGGTTCATTTCGGGGCTGCCGATGAAGCCGGCGACGAAGGCATTGGCCGGACGGTTGTACAGCGTGACGGGGTCGGCCACCTGCATGATGTGCCCGTCTTTCATGACGCAGATCCGGTCGCCCATGGTCATGGCTTCCGTCTGGTCGTGGGTGACGTAGATGACGGTCGCGGCCATGCCGTCGGCCTTCAGCTGCTTGTGCAGGTCGGTGATGCGGACGCGCATGGAGGCGCGCAGCTTGGCGTCGAGGTTCGACAAGGGCTCGTCGAAGAGGAAGACCTGCGGCTTCTTGATCAGCGCGCGGCCGACAGCGACGCGCTGGGCCTGACCACCGGACAACTGCTTGGGCAACCGGTCAAGCAGGGCGCCGATCTCCAGCGTACCTGCGACTGTGTCGGTCGCTTCGTCGATCTCCGCCTGCGGGCGCCGCTTGAGGCGCATGGAGAAGGAGAGGTTCTTCTTCACCTTCATGTGCGGATAGAGCGCGTAATTCTGGAAGACCATGGAGATGCCGCGGTCGCCGGGGGCTCGATCATTGACCAGCTCGCCGCCGATCCGAATCTCGCCGCCGGTGATCCGCTCCAGGCCGGCGATCATGCGCAGCGTCGTCGACTTCGCGCAGCCGGAGGGGCCGACCAGGACCATGAACTCGCCGTCTTCGACATCGAGGTTGATGCCGTGCACGGCACGGAAGGCGCCATAGTCTTTCTCGAGGTTTTTCAGTTGCAACCGGGCCATTGTTTTATCCCTTGATGCCGCCGGCGGAGATGCCGTCGATGAAGTATTTCTGGGCGAGGAAGAAGACGGTGAGGGCCGGCAACAGCGTCAGCACCGACATCGCGAGCACCCGGTTCCATTCAAAGGCCTCCGTCGTGTCGATCGAGAGTTTCAGCGCCAGGGAGACGGGAAACTTGTCGACGGAGGAGATGTAGATGAGCGGTCCCAAGAAATCGTTCATCGTCCACATGAACTGGAAGAGGCAGACCGAGATCAGCGCCGGCATCAGGAGCGGAATGACGATGAAGACTAGCACCTGCCATGTATTGGCCCCGTCGACGCGGGCGGCCTCCTCCATGTCGCGCGGGATGGCGCGCAGGAACTGTACGAGCATGAAGACGAAGAAGGCGTCGCCGGCAAAGGCCGAGGGGACCCAGAGCGGCAGATAGGTATCAAGCCAGCCGAGATCGCGGAACAGCAGGTATTGTGGAATGCGGGTGACGACGTTGGGCAGCAGCAGCGTCGCGATCAGAGTCGCGAAGAGCAGCTTCTTGAACGGGAAGTCGAAGCGGGCGAAGCCGTAAGCCACCGCCGTGCAGGAGATCGCCGTGCCAATGATCTTCGGCAGCACGATCCACAGCGTGTTCAGGAAGAAGGTGCCGAAGGAATAGGGCGTCGAGGTCTGCCAGCCGCGGACATAGCCGTCCGTGGTCGGGTTCTCCGGCCAGAAGCCCGGATTGGCGAAGATCTCGGAATTGGTCTTGAACGAGGCGCCGATCAGCCAGACCAGCGGGTAGATCATGATCAGGCCGACCAGCGTGAGTACGGCGTAGCGGAAGACAGTGGTGATCTTCTGTCGGCGCAGATCGCGGCGATGGGCCTTGTCGACTTCGTCGACGCCTGTGGCATAGGGGGTGAGGGCGTGGTCGGTCATGATCAGCTCCGCTTGTCGCCGGCGTAGTAGACCCAGTGGCGCGAGGACCAGAAGGCGATGAGGGTGAGCGCCATGATGATGACGAAGAGCACCCAGGCGATGGCCGAGGCATAACCCATGTCGAAGCGCTTGAAGGCTTCGTCATAGATGTAGATCGGCAGGAAATAGGTGGCCTTCAGCGGGCCGCCCTGCGTGATGATGTAGGGGCCGTTGAACTCCTGGAAGGCCTGGACCATCTGCATGATCAGGTTGAAGAAGATGACGGGCGTGATCAGCGGCAGGGTGATGTGGACGAAGCTCTTCCATTTGCCGGCGCCATCGATGGCGGCCGCCTCATAAAGGCTCTTGTCGATGCTCTGGAGCGCCGCCAGGAAGATCACCATGGCCGAACCGAACTGCCAGAGACGCAGAAGCGTGATGGTGAAGAGTGCATTGGTCGGGTCGCCGAACCAGTTGACCGGCTCCAGGCCTATCATCGTCAGACCCATGTTGACGAGCCCGACATCGGCGAACATGTAGCGCCAGAGGACGGCAATCGCGATCGAGCCGCCGAGGATCGAGGGCACGTAGAAGGCCGTGCGGTAGACGTTGATGAACTTCAGCTTGTAGTTCAGGATCACCGCGACGAAGAGTGCGAAGATCAGCTTCAGCGGCACCGTCGTGAAAACGTAGATCAGCGTCACCCAGAGCGACTTGCGAAAGGTGCGGTCACCGGTGAAGAGCCTGACATAGTTGTCGAAGCCGGTGAAGATCGGCGCGCTCATCAGATTGTAGTCGGTGAAGCTCAGATAGAGCGAGACGACGAAGGGCAGTGCCGTGAAGATCAGCAGCCCGATGATGTAAGGCGCCAGGTAGAGGAGCCCGAGATAACGGCTGTCTCCGCTCATGCGGCACCTCCGGCTCTGCTTAGCGTCTCGGGCAGGCGATGCTGGGTGGCCGTCACCATCTCGCGGAAGAGGCGGGTCGCCTTGTCCTGGGGCAGGGCGGCGACGAGCGGGTCGGAGACGAAGAGTGGCAGCAGGGCATCCGCTTCATTCGACAAGACCGCATCGACGAGAGCAGACTGGCGCTCGGCATGTGGTTTCACGAGGAGTTCGAGCGCGGGTGGCAGGCGACCGGCGACGATGGGTTGGATGCCGAGTGCACTGAAGCGGGCATTGGTTTCGACGATGGTGCCTTCCGCGAACCCCGAAAGTTGGCCCTGGTTGGGTAGGTTGACATTGCTCACATGCTCAGGCCCGCCAAGAAGCGCCTTGATCTGCTCGACAATCGCTTCATCGGAGGCCATGGCCGGCGGCAATTCTCCGCCATGGTCGAGCGCATCGGCATAATCGACCTTTTCCTGTCTTTCCCGCATCCGGAACTCGACCGGGGTCAGGCCGAACTTCCACGCGGCATGGTCATCGAGATACCAGCCTTGCGGCAGAAACTCGACGAGATGGCGGTCGCCGGCGGCAGCCGCGATGCCGAAGCGGAGCGAGAGGTCGAACTTCACCCGGAAGCTATCGGTGAAATAGCGGTCGTGCTCGTTGGCGGGATCCAGCGGGGAGTCCCGCCAGCCGGATGTGAGATGCGCGCGAGCGAAATCAAGATAGGCCGGCATCATGTCGACGCCGCCGACGGCCGCTCTATCGACGAAGGTGAAGTGGTTGATGCCGAGGACGTTTACCTTCGCGTCGCGGTAGCCATAGATCACCTCGCCGGCGCGGCGGTTGGCCAGATAGGCCATGATCTTGCGGGTTTTGATGACCTCGTGGCAGGAGCCCCAGGCCCGGATCTCTGGAAAGACGGCATAGAGCGTGCCCGTGAGCACCGACATGGGATTGGTGAGGTTGCAGACATAGGCTTCAGGGCAATGGCGGGCGATCGCGCGGCCGATCTCGGCGATCATGGGGATGGCGCGCATGGCACGGACGAAGCCGCCGGGACCGACGGTGTCGCCGACCGACTGGCGGATGCCATAGCGATCGGGGATCGCGATGTCATTTGCCATGTCCTCGAACGAGCCCGGCAGGATCGAGATCACGACGATGTCGGCGCCGGTGAGGGCGGCTTCGAGTGTGCGTTCCGCCGTATAGGTGACTGGGGCGGCGTCGGCGCATCGGGTGGCATAGCGGGAGCCGATCCGCGCATTTCGCTCGGCTGCGGCATGGTCGAGGTCGTAGAGCCGGACGGTTGCCGGCACGGTGCCGTCCTGGGCCAGATCACCCATCAGTTTCGTCGCCCAGTTGAGCGAGCCGCCGCCGACATAGGCGATGGTGACCGGGCGCGTGTACTCGGTTTTCTGCATCGCAATATCCAAGGGTCGATACGCGTCGGCCGGCTTCACCGGGTCTCCGTCCCGCGTCGTCCCTTCTCCTCCTGCTATCCTCCCCGGCCTTCCCAAGACGACCGGTCCTGTGTCTAATATCCCGCGAGTTGTCTCGCGCGGAAATTGACAAAGAGGGGAAAAATGATGGACGAAACTGAAGGTAGCGTTCTTGCCGGCATTCCCATGCAGGCGCTCGCGCTGAACCTGACACGCTCGACCATCCGGATGCAGCATTCCCAGACCTGGTCGATCGACAAGGCGAACCGGGTGCACGATCTGGTCATCTGCCTCAGCGGGCGCGGCGTCTATGAGGTCGAGGGGCAAACGGTGGAAATGGAGCCGGGATCCGCGATGCTTCTCACCGCCGGCACGCGGTTCGTCGGGCGCTCGGCGTCCGTCGAACCCTACATCGGAATTGCGCAGCATTTCACACTCGATCTCTTTGGTCGCCTCGATCTGATCGCCCAGATGGAGTTGGCGCTTTCGGTGAAGCTCGCGCGCTGGGCCATGCTGGAGAAGGTGGTGCGGCATTTCCACGATACGGCGCCGCCCTATTCAACGATGCTGCAGCAGCATCATGTCTTCATGTTCCTGCTGATCGAGTTCATCGAACAGGCCTTCATTCGCTGGCGCGAGCAGTCGGTCGGAACGGTCGCCAATCCGGATCAGTTGTCACTGGCGATCATGGTAGCCGCGAGCCAGATCGCGGCCGATCCGCTGAATGAGGCGATCGGCGAGCAGGTGCTCGCGGCGGCGCCCTACAATCCGGATTATTTCAAGCGAGAGTTTCGCAAGCGAGTCGGCTGGACCATGGACAAGTTCCAGGAGTTCAAGCGGATGGAGCGCGCCATGGGTCTGCTCGCCGGCGGCTGTACGGTGAAACGCGCTGCGGCACTCTCCGGCTATGCCGACGCCTATTACTTCTCCCGCATGTTCAAGCGCTATATCGGCATCAGCCCGCAGGGTTATCGCGAAGCCGAGCGGCGCAATAGGGAAGGGGCCTTCCCGCGTGGCGAGGAAGACGGGCAGGTGGTTTATCCGCTGCCGCGGCATTGAATCTGTATGATAAGTGTTGTGGCCTCAACGATCCATGACTCCGAAAACCCGGGCGATTGGCGCGCCTTTGCCATTTCCGCTTGCCGATGACCGCTCAACATGTATGATAAGTGAGAATGACATGTATGGGAGGAATGATGTCGCACACCGATTTCACCAATCGCTTCGCCATCGATCCAGTGACCGCTGCCGGCTTCGGAACGGACGAATTGCGGTCGAATTTTCTGCTGCCGACGCTCTTCGTGCCGGGCCGCATCCAGCTGCACTACACCAATTATGATCGCATGATCGTCGGTGGCGCCGTCCCCGTCACTGCCGAGCTGGCGCTCGAGACGATCAAGCCGGCCGGCACGCCCGAGCTTCTGGCGCGCCGCGAACTGGTTGCGGTCAATATCGGCGGGGCAGGCATGGTGACGGTCGACGGCGAGCGTTTCCACGCAGGCCCGCGCGACATGGTCTATGCCGGCATGGGATCGTCGGTCAGCTTTGCCTCTGTGTCTGCCGATCAGCCGGCCAAGTTCTACCTGTTGAGCGCTCCCGCGCATACACGTCATCCGGCGCGCCATATCGGCATAAACGATGCCAAGCGGTTGGATCTCGGGTCCCAAGAGACAAGCAACGAACGGTCGATCTTTCAGTTCGTCCACCCCGAAGGGGTCAAGACATGCCAGCTTGTTGTCGGCATGACCAGCCTCGCCAAGGGTTCCGTCTGGAACACCATGCCATGCCATGTGCATGACCGCCGTATGGAGGTCTATCTCTATTTCGACATGGCGGAAAAGACGCGCGTTTTCCATCTGCTCGGCGAGCCGGACGAGACGCGGCATATCATCATGAAGAACGAGGAAGCGGTGCTTTCGCCTGGCTGGTCGATCCATTCCGGTGCAGGAACCGCCAATTATTCCTTCATCTGGGCCATGGCCGGCGACAATGTCGACTACACTGACGTCGATGCGGTGGCCATCGAGGACATGCGCTAACGTCGCCCTCGGCCGGCGAGCAGGAGCCGTTGAAGTGACATCCGGGATCATCCATCTCGGATGCATTTTCGCGCGCTGTATTTGCTACTAAAGATTGCGCATCCCGGGATGTCTGCACAGCCAATTAGTTGCGTCTGCGACTTTAATAAGACGCATCTCATTAAGCTCATTTTAGTCTTCCTTGTCCATCTTTCATAGGATTCACGCATGGACGTCGACGAACATGAAAATGCTGTTCGTCAATGTCGGAGGAGACTGAAACCGTGTTCATTGACCGTATATTGTCGCGCTTTAACATCCAGACGAAGGTGCTGATCTTCATTCTGCCCTTCGTCATCAGCATTTCCGCCGTCGGATTCACGGGGCTCTATGCCTCCGGTCTGCTGCAAGGCCGGATCGAGATTTCCAACAGCGTGCTCAAATCGCTGAGCGGCTTCCGCGACGTCTCCGCCTCGATGAACAGTTTCCTCGCCGACACCACGGATGCAGCCAAGGCCGACCTGACGGGCCGGCTCGAGCAGCAGAAGCGGGATCTGGCGGCGACGCTTGCCCAGCTTCCTGCCGACGCCGACGGTCGTGGCGAACTCGAAGAGGCGCAGAAGCGGATCGATGACGTCTCTGCACATATCGAGACCCTTTGGAGCCTACATGCCGCACAAACCGGGCTTGTGCAGTCGCTGCAGACGGGTACCGGCCAGATCGTGGCCTTCCAGGATCAGATCGCAACCGCCATGGTGACGCTCGACGAGGCCGTGCAGGCCGACGACGCTGCCGCCAAGACCATGCTGCGCGATGCCGAAAGCATTCGCAGCACCGGCACCTTCCTGACCGAAACCAATTCCGCCTTCACCAAGGCCAAGACCCCGGACGAGAAATTTGCCGTCATCGCCGGCCGGATCGATGAAATCATCGCGCGTCAGCAGGTGCTGGCAGCCGTTCTGCCGAAGGCGAACCAGTCCGCCGCCAAGACGCTCGACAAGATCGGCGGCGAACTGAAGACCGCACTTGCGGGCGGGGACCGTTCCGAGGCGGCCGTCACCGATGTCGCCGGCAAGCTGCGCAACTTCACGCAGCTCAACGCCTATCTCGGGCTTGCCGCCCAGCAGAAGATGAAGGACGCGACGATCAAGTTCGGTGAGCTGGACGCGCCGCTTGCCAAGGCACAGGCCGTCATCGCCGATGGACGCAGCCTGCAATCGGCCGGGTATGGCCTGCAGATCATGATGGCCCGCTTCCTGCTGGCCCCGACGGAGGAAAACAGGGCGCTGCTCGAGAACCAGTTTGCGGCGCTCAAGGCTGCCATGGCTGCTCTTGAAAAGACCGCAGCCGATCAGCCGGATCTCGTCTCCGCGGCGCAGACCCTCGCACCTGTCGTCGACCAGATGACGGGGGCCAGCGCCGAATTCGTCAAGGTCAGCGAAGACCGCAAGATCAGCTATGACCGCGCCGGTGCCGAGCTCAATGAAATCTGGAAGCAGCTGACAACCTTTGCGGAAATGCAGAAGGTCTCGGCAGGCCAGGAGCGCCAGGAGGCGAACTCGATCTCCATCGGTGCCACCGGGATCGGCATTCTCATCTCAATCTTCGCCGGCATCGGTCTGGTGCTCACCTTCAAGGGGCCGATCGGCCAGATCACCGGGGCCATGCGTCGCCTCGCCGAAGGCGTGCTCGACACCAAGATCACTGGTGAAGCCCGCGTCGATGAGATCGGCGAAATGGCGCGCGCCCTTGGCGTCTTCAAGCAGAATGCGCTGTCGAAGATCGAAATCGAAAGCCGCAGCGAGGCCGAACGTGCCCAGGCGGATGAAGAGCGCCGTCGCAACGATCTCGAGAAGCAGGAAATCGACCGCCAGATCGAGTTTGCCGTCAATTCGCTGGCGTCCGGTCTCGGTCGCCTGGCGAAGGGCGACATCTCGGAGACCATCGACACGCCGTTCCATGGTCGCCTCGAACAGCTGCGCAACGACTTTAACCAGTCGCTGGAGCATCTGCAGAGCACGATGACGCAGATCCGTTCGAACACCTACATGATCCAGCGCAATGCCGCCGAGATGAGCAGCGCGGCAGACCAGCTCGCCAAGCGCACGGAGCAGCAGGCGGCCTCGCTCGAGGAGACGGCGGCCGCGGTCGACGAAATCACCGTGACCGTCAAGTCCTCCGCGGAGCGGGCTGAAGAGGCCAACAGCATCGTGGCCGACACCAAGGGTCGGGCCGATACCTCGTCTACGGTCGTTGCGAATGCGATCGACGCGATGGGACGGATCGAGGATGCCTCAGGCCAGATCGTCCAGATCATCGACGTGATCGATGAGATTGCCTTCCAGACCAATCTCCTGGCGCTCAATGCCGGCATCGAAGCCGCGCGCGCCGGAGAAGCCGGCAAGGGTTTTGCCGTCGTCGCGCAGGAAGTTCGCGAACTTGCCCAGCGCTCGGCGGGTGCTGCCCAGCAGATCAAGGACCTGATCCACAAGTCGAGCACGGAAGTCTCTTCCGGTGCGAAACTCGTGCAGCAGACAGGTGCTGTGCTTGCCGAGATCTCGGCCAATATCATCACCGTCGCCGACCGCGTCTCGGTCATTGCCATGGCGAGCCGCGACCAGTCGAATGCGCTGGCCGAGGTCAACTCCTCCGTCAACGAGATGGATCAGATGACCCAGCGGAATGCCGCCATGGTTGAGGAAACCAATGCCGCGACCCGCCAGCTGGCGGACGAGGCGGATGCGCTGATGCAGCTCGTCAACCAGTTCAAGCTTGCGCCGGAAACCCGCCGCCAGCCGTCTGCGCCTGTGCATCATCGCGCCGCCTGATTGCGAAGCCACGCTATCCCGCCACAAGCCGCCGGCCCCCTCAAGCCGGCGGCTTTTTCGTGTCTGGCGGACCATAAAGGCAAGCCGGCTTGGAAAGCCGCGATCGGACCGCTATCCTTTGCCGACGGAGGAGCGCAGATTTGACGATCGGATTGGTACCACCCGCACGGCGACTGGCCGCAGCCCGGCGCATGATCATCGCGCTGGTCGTGGTTCTGGTGGCTGCGAGCCTTGCCTTGCTCACCGTCGGCAATCGACTGATCACGCGCAATGTCATGGAAGAAGCCTCGCTGCAGGCCAACAGTGCCCTGCGGCTTGCGGCTTCGGCCCTTGCCGGTCATCTCAGCCGGTATGAAACCTTGCCCGCGCTGATCGCGGATCACGATGATATGAAGGAGTTGGTGCTCGACCCCGCCAATCCGGCGCTACGGGACGCGGCCAATCGTTATCTCAAGGAGATCAACGCGCTGCTCGAATCCTCCGACATCTATGTGATGACGATGGACGGCAACACGATTGCGGCGAGCAATTTCGAAGGGACGGCGAGCTTCGTCGGCGAGAATTTCAGCTACCGCCCTTATTTCTATGAGGCGGCCGCCGGCAAGCAGGCGCGCTTCTATGCGCTCGGAACGACATCGGCGAAGCGCGGCTACTATTTCTCCTCGCCAATCGAGGTGAACGGCGCCGTCCGCGGCGTCATCGCCTTCAAGGTCGATATCGAGGACATCGAGACGTCCTGGCGGGGTGGCGAATACAAGATCCTCGTCCACGATCCCGAGGGTATCATCTTCATGACCGGCAATCCGGAGTGGCTCTATGCCTCGGTGCTGCCGCTGACGCCCGAGCGGCTGGAGCGGACCAGCGCTTCCCGACGCTATTCCGACGCCGTTCTGCGGGAATTGCCGATCAAGCGCGGCGCGCTGGACAACCATCTCCTGATGACCGTCACGCAGGAAGATGGAAAGCGCGAATATCTGGTGCTCGAGCAATACATGCCCGACGCCGACTGGACCGTGAAAGTGCTTTTCGACACGGGCACCATCCATGCACAGGCCCGCACGACGCTCATTGCCATTCTGCTCTCGCTTTGCCTCTTCGGCCTCGGGCTTGCCGTCGTCATCCAGCGACGCGCCCGGTTGCAGGAACAGATGCACATGCAGATCGAGGCTCAGGCCGAGCTCGAGCGCCGTGTCGAGGAGCGGACCGCGGATCTGGCGCGCGTGAACCTGCAATTGCGGCAGACCCAGGCGGATCTCATTCAGGCGGGCAAGCTTGCTGGCCTCGGCCAGATGTCAGCTGCCCTGTCGCACGAGTTCAACCAGCCGCTGGCTGCGGCCAAGACCTATGCCGACAGCGCGACGATGCTGATCGACCGGAACAGGGTATCGGAAGCGCGCGACAACCTGGGCCGGATTTCCAGCTTGATTGACCGGATGGCTTCGATCTCGCGGCACCTGCGCAATTTCGCGCGCAAACCGAACGAGAAGCTTGGGCCGATTTCGATCGAAGAGGTGGTGCGCGAAACGCTGGAGATCGTCTCTGCCCGGCTCGGAACCGCCGATGCCAGCCTCTCGCTCCATTTCGAGCCGGGCTTGCCGCCGGTGAAGGGCGGGCCGGTTCGTCTTCAGCAGGTGCTGGTCAACATCCTGACCAATGCCTGCGACGCGGTGGAAGGTCTCGACGATCGAGAGATCGCGCTCACGGCGCGGCGGGAGCAGGGGCGGGTGGTGATCGAAATCGCCGACCGCGGCCCCGGCGTGCCACCGGCCATTGTCGAGCGTATCTTCGATCCCTTCTTCACCACCAAGGGCGTGGGCAAGGGACTTGGTCTTGGGCTTTCGATTTCCTACAACATCATCAAGGATTTCGGTGGCAGCCTGACGGTCGGGCAGCGAGAGGGCGGGGGGCACTCTTCCGCGTCGAACTCCTGGAAGCGGAAGCATTGAACGAGGCGGCGGAATGAGTTCAGGACAGGTCTTGCTCGTCGATGACGAGGAGGAGCTGCGCTTCTCCACCAGCCAGGCGCTCGAGCTGCACGGACTGCAGGTCAAAGCCTTTTCCTCGGGCGAAGAAATCCTCTCGCGTGTCGGCTTCGGCTTCGATGGTGTCGTCGTGTCCGACATTCGCATGCCAGGCATGGACGGAATGACGCTGCTGCACCGGATCCGGGAGCTCGATCACGAGATCCCCGTCATCCTGGTGACCGGTCACGGCGAGGTGCAGCTGGCGGTCAAGGCAATGCGGGAAGGTGCCTACGACTTCATCGAAAAGCCCTTTGCAAGCCAGGCCTTGGCCGGCGTTGTGCGTCATGCGCTCGACCGCCGGTCACTTGTCCTGGAGAACCGGCGGCTTCGGGCGGTCGCGGGCAAGCGGGACGATATCGAGACCAGGCTTCCGGGACGCACGCCCATCATGGTCGATCTGCGCTACCGCGTGCGCGCGATCGGTGCGACGGAGGCGGATGCGCTGATCATCGGCGAAACGGGTGCGGGCAAGGAGGTTGTGGCGCGCAGCCTTCATGATGTCAGCGCGCGATCGAAGGGGCCCTTTCTCGCCATCAACTGCGCCTCGCTGCCGGAGACACTGATCGAGAGCGAGCTCTTCGGTCATGAAGCGGGTGCCTTTCCTGGCGCAATCCGCGCCCGCTACGGCAAGTTCGAACATGGGCGTGGCGGCACGATCCTGCTCGATGAAATCGGCTCCATGCCATTCGATCTTCAGGCGAAGTTCTTGCGCGTCCTACAGGAACGGACGATCACGCGGCTCGGGTCCAACGAGACGGTGCCGCTCGATGTTCGGTTTCTAGCGACCAGCAAGGTGGATCTCGAAAGCGAGGTCGCAGCCGGTCGCTTCCGCGCGGACCTTTTCTATCGCCTCAACGTCGTGACGCTGCGCGTTCCGTCGCTTGCGCAGCGACGGCCGGATATTCCGCTGCTCTTTCTCCATCTGGTGCGCGAGGCCTGCGCCCGCTACGGCCGCGACGACATGGAGGTCGATCCGGAGATCCTGTCGGAAATTGCCGAGCGCGATTGGCCGGGCAATGTGCGCGAACTTAGAAACGCCGCCGACCGGCTGGTGCTCGGCATCGAGACCGGGCTCGATAGTTCGGCAGGTTTTGAAACTATTCATGCGCGCCTTGCGGACAAGGTTGCGGCTTATGAAAAGCAATTGATTGCGAATGCTATCACAGCCCATGGCGGGGCGCTGCGGCCGGTCTATGAGCAGCTCGGAATCTCGCGCAAGACCCTTTACGAAAAGATGCAGAAGTACGGGCTAGACAAGAGTCTTGCCTTTGATGCTCGGGATTAGAGATTTCGCCAGACGTCGGCGTGCGGGAATGGGTGGAAATCCACACATGTTTTCTCGCGCTTGGGCGGGAATCTACCCATGCTGCGGTGCGACGTGTGAGAAAAGATCGATAGTCGCGATACGTCCTGATTGTGAGGTCAGTGCACCTGGACAAGATCTCTCCCATCCAGTGCCGGCGGGAGGAGCCGAACCGGCAGGATATATTCAACCGGGAGGCTTTCATGACTTTCTTCAAGTCGCTCTTCAGCGCGACCGCTATTACGGCAACCTTTATCGCAGCATCCGCGTCTGCCCAGACCTATCCCGAGCGTTCGATCACCATGGTGGTCCCGTTCGCAGCAGGCGGCCCGACGGATACCGTCGCGCGTCTCGTTGCCGAGTCAATGTCCAAGGATCTGGGTCAGCAGGTGCTGGTCGAAAATGTCGGCGGTGCTGGCGGAACCCTGGGTGCGGGTCGTGTCGCCAGTGCGGAGCCGGACGGTTACACCGTGCTCTTGCACCACATCGGAATGGCGACCAGTGCAACTCTCTACCGCAAGCTCGCCTATGATCCGCTCAATGCTTTCGACTACGTCGGACTTGTCACCGAAGTTCCGATGACCATCGTCGCGCGTAAGGACTTCGAGCCTGCCGATCTCAAGGGACTGGTCGAATACGTTAAGGCCAACAAGGATCAGGTCACGGTTGCGAATGCCGGCATCGGCGCTGCCTCGCACCTGTGCGGCATGCTGTTCATGAGCCAGATCGAGACCTCTCTCGTCACCGTGCCGTACAAGGGTACCGGACCTGCCATGACCGACCTGCTCGGCGGCCAGGTGGACATCATGTGTGACCAGACCACCAACACGACGAAGCAGATCCAGGGTGGCACAATCAAGGCCTATGCGGTCACCTCGCCGGAACGTCTGTCGGTCCTGCCCGATGTCCCAACAGCAGCCGAAGGCGGTCTCAATGACTTCCAGGTCGGTATCTGGCACGGCGTCTATACCCCGAAGGGCACTCCGCCGGAGGCGATCGAAAAGCTAACCGCGTCGTTGCAAAAAGCGCTCAAGGACGAGAATGTCGTGGCACGCTTCGCCGAGCTCGGGACCGCTCCGTCGCCAGAGGCAGATGTCACACCTGAGGCTCTGAAGGCCAAGCTCGAAGGTGAGATCGCCCGCTGGAAGCCTGTCATCGAGGCAGCTGGTCAGTACGCCGACTGATCGAGAAAAGCTTCAGGCGGACCCGGTTTCGTGATCGGGTCCGCGCCTTTTGGCGTCGGTCGGGATTCCTCTGGCCGTCCGCGTGTTTTGTCGGGGGACATTATGAAATCCTTACGCTTCGACACGGCAAACCTCCTGTGTGGTCTGCTGTTCATCGGGTTTGGCCTCTTCTTCGCCATTCAATCCTTGTCGTTGGAACTCGGAACCGCGTTCCGTATGGGGCCGGGTTACTTTCCGCTGGTACTTGCAGGCGTCCTGACCCTGCTCGGCATCGTTATTCTTGTTCAGTCCGTGAAGGTCACGGGCGAGGTCATCGGCGCTATCGCTTGGCGTGGCATGTTGTTCATTCTGCCAGCGCCGATCGTGTTTGGCCTGCTCGTGCGCGGGGCCGGATTCGTACCCGCACTGTTCGTTGCCGCCTTCATCGCAAGCTTCGCTTCCGAGCGACTGCGCGTACCAGCCGCACTTGCGCTTGCTACGGGCATCACGCTTTTCTCGGTCCTCGTGTTCAGCTACGGCCTCGGCCTGCCCTTCGAACGCTTCGGCCCTTGGTTCCGCTTCTGAGGACGCACAGCCATGGACTTCATCAGTAATCTGGCCCTCGGCTTTTCGACGGCCGGCTCCATCGAGAACCTCTTCTTCTGCCTCATCGGGGTCATCCTGGGCACCTTGATCGGTGTTCTTCCCGGTATCGGTGCGACTGCGACGATCGCCATGCTGCTGCCGATCACTTTCCAGCTGGAGCCCGTCTCCTCGCTCATCATGCTGGCCGGCATCTACTACGGCGCGCAATATGGCGGTTCGACCACCGCGATCCTGATCAACATGCCAGGTGAGTCATCGTCTGCGGTCACCGCGATCGATGGCTACCAGATGGCTCGCAAGGGCAGGGCAGGAGCAGCACTTGCCATCGCCGCAATCGGCTCGTTCTTTGCTGGCACTGTCTCCACTTTTCTGGTCGCGATCTTCGCACCGCCGCTGACTGCCATCGCGCTGGAGTTCGGCGCCGCCGAATACTTCTCTTTGATGATTGTCGGTCTCGTCTCGTCAATCGCGCTCGCACATGGTTCGATCATCAAGGCGCTGGCCATGGTCGCACTGGGCCTCCTGCTCGGTCTCGTCGGCACGGACATCTATTCCGGCACGCCTCGCTTCACGATGGGCATCACGGAATATGCGGATGGCCTCAATTTTGTCGCTGTCGCGGTCGGCGTCTTCGGCATCGCCGAAATTCTCCGAAACCTGGAAAGTGATCGCAATCGGACTGTCCTGATGACCAAGGTCAGCGGGCTCATGCCCACACGCGAGGATTTCAGGCGTCTGGTTGGGCCGGTGCTGCGCGGTACGGGTATCGGCTCAGCCCTCGGAATCCTGCCGGGTGGCGGCGCTATCCTCGCCTCCTTCGCCTCATACACCGTCGAAAAACGCATGGCGAAAAACCCGCAGGAGTTTGGTCACGGTGCGATTGAAGGTGTAGCAGGTCCCGAGTCAGCCAATAATGCGGGTGCGCAGACCTCGTTCATTCCTCTGCTGACCCTCGGTATTCCGGCCAATCCTGTCATGGCGCTGATGGTGGGTGCGATGATCATCCAGGGTATTGTGCCCGGCCCAAATGTCGCCACTGAACAGCCGGCGTTGTTTTGGGGCATCATCGCCTCGATGTGGATCGGCAACCTGATGCTGCTGGTCTTGAACCTGCCGTTGATCGGGCTTTGGGTTAAGCTTCTGACCATCCCGTATTACGTCCTCTTCCCGATCATCATGGCCTTCTGCTCGATCGGGGTCTACAGCGTCAACGGCAATATCTACGACCTCTATGCCGTCGCTTTCTTCGGACTCATTGGCTACGCGCTGGTCAAGCTTCGTTGCGAGCCGGCCCCTTTGCTACTCGGGTTCGTTCTTGGTCCGCTGCTTGAAGAGAATCTGCGCCGCGCCATGATCCTGTCGCGGGGCGATCCGACGACCTTCATAACGCGTCCGATCAGTGCAACGCTGCTCTTGATCGCGCTGGCAGTGCTCATCGTCGTCTTCCTCCCGAGCGTGAAGAAGAAGCGCGAAGAAGTCTTCCAAGAAGAAGACTGAGTTCTGTCGCCTGATGCACTGAAAGGCTGGCGCGTCGCCAGCCTTTCAGTCGTCAGCGCGCACCGGGTGCAAAAAGCGATGTCCAGTTGCGGATGAATTCCTCGCGGGTTGCGCGATCCTGAGCGGCGAGAAGGGCGGGACCGACACGTATCGGGCGACCGATGCCGGATTCGATGAGCGACATGGGGCCGTCGACGCCGGGAGGCAGTGGGGCATCTTCCGAGAAGTAAAAGGCTTCCTCCTGCGCCACCTTCTGTCCGCGGGGCGAGAGCAGATAATCCAGGAAACGCTGCGCCAGGGCCGGATTGGGCGCGAGATCCGGAATGAGGGCGCCGCGCGACAGGATCAGCGCGTAGTCGCGCGGGATGACAACCCGCAGGTCCGGATTGCGCTGGGCGGCTGCGTAGGCATAGGACCCGAGCACGTTGTAGGCGATCAGCAGCCGGCCGCTGGCAATCTGACCCAGCACCTCGCTGTTGCAGCAGCGGGTCACGACATCCGCGCGGCTGAAGCTTTCCAGAAGACGGCCGTAAGTCGTTGGTGCCTGTAGAGCATCGTGGAAAGCGAGGAGATAACCGATGCCCGAGGCGCGCACGTCATAGGTGCCGATGCGGTTGCGGTAGACGTCCGGCTTGGACCTCAGCAGTTCGGCAATTTCCACATGCGAGCGCGGCACGTCTTCCGGCGGCACGCGCTCGCCGTCATAGACGATCACGGCGGGTTCGAAGGTGAAGCCGAAGACCTCGTCTCGCCAGTTGGCCCAGTCGGCCACGCGCTCGGTCTCGGGCGATCGATATTCCTGCGCACAGCCGTCATTCGCCAGCTTGACGAGTTGGTCGACCGAGGAGGAGAGCAGCAGATCGCCATAAGCGAGCTGGTTTGCGCAGGCGTCTTCCGCTTCCTTGAAGAGGTCGTTGGTGACGTAGTCGTTGAACTCTACGGTCACGTCAGGTGCAAGACGCTGGAAGTCGACAATGAGCGGCCTCATCGCTTCGACATCGGTCGCGCCACGGATGACCAGGCGCGCGCGTTCGGGCGCCGATGCCGGGAATACCGTCTGCTCTCCCTCGAGGGCGAAAGCGGGCAGAGCGGTGGTCGCGAGAAGGCTCGCTGCGAGAAGAAGCAGTGACTTCAGATTACGACGAGCGCTCATGCACCCTCCCTCTGCATGAGCGGCAGTTCGAGCACCACGGTGAAGCCGCGCTCTTCGGTTTTCTCACGGAAGGAGAGGGCGCCCCGAAGCGCGCCCGCCACTTCGGATGCGATCGCAAAGCCCAGGCCAGAGCTGCCTTCGCCCGATTTGGATGAGACAAAGCGCTGGGTGACATGCGACCAATCCGAAGGCGGAATGCCCGGACCATCGTCCTCGACCTCCACCAGACCAAAATTCCCCCGCCGCACAACCCGGACTTCGAGTTTCGAAAGTGTGCCGTGCCGCAGGGAATTGTCGATGATGTTGACGATCGCCTCCCGTAGGCTGAGGCCGTCGCCCAGAATGGTGAGCGTCTCGTCGGGGGCTTCGAAGGAGACGACGGTATCCGGGTCGATGGTGATCGGCACTGCCGCTCTGAAGGCCTTGCGAGCGACATCGGTCAGATCGAGCGGAAACAGCTGAACGGATTCGAAGCGATGGATGACCATGGCGTGGTTCAGCAGCTGCGTCGTGAAGCGCGCGAGTTCGTTCGTCCGGTCGCGGACGCGGTTCAAGTGACGGCGGTCGGGCTCGGAGAGAGCTTTCTCGTCGATCAGGCTGACTTGTGCCGACAGGGCTGTTAGCGGTGTCCGGAGCTGATGAGCGCTGTCTGCGATGAAACGCTGCAGCACCTTCAACCGTTCGTCGAGGCGACGCATGAAGTGATTGATCGAGTCGACGAAAGGCACCAGTTCGCGCGGCACTTCCACCGCAATCGGCGTCAGATCCTGGGAGTCCCGTCGCCGCAGCGTGTCGCCGAGAGCATCGAGCGGGCGCAGCGAATAACGAACGGCAAGAACGGTGCCTGCCAGCGCAAGCAGGCTCATGATCGCCACGAGGATCAGAGCGCGGGTGGTCAGTTCGGTCGTCAGGGCCTGGCGGGCCTCCGTCGTCTGAGCGATCAACACATGCGCCCAGCCGCCGATGCTCGGATCGGAGATGGCGCGACTGGCCTGGACGAGACGCACGGGCTGGTTCCGATAGCGGCTCGTCTCGAACTTCGGCGCGTTCAGTGCCGTGTCTCTCGGGGTCTGCGCGCCCAGATCCTCGTAGCCGGTCAAGGTGCTGCCATCCGGGGCGATGACCCGGTAGAAAATCCGATCGCGCGAGGCGAGGCCCAGCAGCTCGAACGCGCTGGGTGGCAGGTTCACGGCGATCCTGCCGTCGTCGACGACGAGAGATTCGAGGATCTGGATCGCTGCACCCTGCAGCAGGCGGTCATAGGCCTGATCGGCTGCCGCGCGGGCGTAAAACCAGGCGGCAGTCATCAGAATGGCAGCTCCGCCAGCCAGAACGAAAGCCACGCGCAGAACGAGCCGGGAGAAAAGGGACGGCTTAGTCCTCTGCATCGGACACCAGCTGATACCCTGTTCCGCGTACTGTCACGATCCGGGCTTTTGCACCTTCGAGCTTCTTGCGGAGCCGGCCGACATAGAGCTCGATCGCATTCGGTCCGGCCGCCTCGTCGAAGCCGAACATCTGGTCGAGAAGCTGCTCCTTGCTGAAGATGCGTCCCGGACGGCTTGCTAGGATCTCCAGCAGGGTCATCTCGCGACGCTTCAACTGCACCTCGCGCTTGCCGACCCTGACAGAGCGCTGGGAGCGGTCGAGCAGCACGTCACCGCAGACGATGATGTTCGTGGCTTCGCCACCGCTGCTCCGGCGCATAAGCACACGGGCGCGGGCCTCGAGTTCGCGAAAATCGAAGGGTTTGACGAGGTAATCGTCGGCACCGAGATCGAGAGCGCCGACACGGTCATCGATCTCCGATCGCGCGGTCAGCACCAGTACCGGCACCGGGTTCTTGTTCTGCCGCAGGCGCTTCAGGATCGAGAAGCCATCGAGGCCCGGCAGCATGACGTCGAGGATGACGAGATCATACTCCGTGAAGTCGAGGATATCGGAAGCCGCACGGCCATCCGTCTGCCAGTCGACCGTATGGCCGATGGTCTCAAAGCGGCGGCTGATCGCCTCGCCCACATCGAGCGTGTCTTCCACCAGAAGGATGCGCATGGAAAAACGGTGGCATGTCTCGGGTCCGCGATCAAGCGACCGGCTGCAGGCTGCTGCGACTGTTAACGGGTTTGACAGGATCGTGACAGGATTGAGGCCTATCAATGTCGGCACCGGCATAGGGAGAGAGCTTAAGCCGGTACTGGGGAGGATCCCATCGCGATCGCCACAAGGAACACGCGGACACAGGTCCTGCGTGAGCGCTCTTGTCATGGCTTGCGCTGGGATTGTCCGAGAAACGCTCAGACATTCGGGAGAGAATGATGATCCGCAACACGATGAAATTTCTGGCCGGCGCGGCCCTGATCGGCCTTGCTGCCGCCACCGCTGCCGTCGCCGAACCGACGAAGCCGGAATGCCTGGCCGGTGCCAAGCCGGGCGGCGGCTTCGACCTGACCTGCCGACTGGCTGCCAATGCCTTGCTTGAAACCAAGCAGATCAGCCAGCCGATGGCCGTCACCTACATGGAAGGCGGTGTTGGCGCCGTGGCCTATAACCACGTCATCTCGAAGCGTGCCAGCGATCCGAACCTGATCACGGCTGCCTCGTCCGGCTCGGCTCTGCTGCTCGCCCAAGGCAAGTTCGGCCAGTACGATGAAAGCGCCGTCCGTTGGCTGGGTGCACTCGGCGCCGACTTCGGCGTCATCGTCGTCAATGCCGACTCGCCCTACAAGACGATGGCTGATCTGGTCGCTGCCTACAAAGCCGACCCGACCACCTTTGCGATCGCCGGCGGCGGAGCCGTGGGTTCGCAGGACTGGATGAAGGGCTCGCTGATCGCCAAGGCTGCAGAACAGGATCCGAAGTCCATGCGTTACGTCGCGCTGGAAGGCGGCGGCGCCGTTCTGACCGCTCTCGAAGGTGGCCATGTGCAGGTCGGTTCCGGCGACGCTGCCGAAATGGGCAAGCATCACCTCGCCGGCAAGGTTCGCATTCTCGCCGTCATGTCGCCCGAGCGCCTGCCGGGTGAACTGAAGGACATCCCGACCGCCAAGGAACAGGGTTATGACATCGAGTGGCCCGTCTGGCGCGGCTACTATGTCGGCAAGGATGTTTCCGACGCGGATTACGACTGGTGGGTCAAGGCCTTCGACGCCATGAGCAAGACGCCTGAATTCGCCAAGGAGCGCGACGCTCGCGGCCTGTTCGAATTCACCATGCTCGGCAAGGACTTCGATGATCGCGTCAAGAGCGATGTGGCGAAGTTCAAGGTCATGGCGAAGGAAGCCGGCTTCTGATCCCGCTTGCGATGCGGCCGTGTCCGGCCGCATCGCCCTCTCCGCGCCGAGTGGCTGCGGAACAGCAAAATCAACACATGCCGCGGCTTTTGGCTGAAGGCATCACGTCCTTGGATGATCCGGCGCTTGCCAGCGACCGCAGCTCCGTGTGCGAGGAAAACTAATGTCGGAAAACACGAGAACCCACCAGTTGATCGGCGGTATCAGCGCGCTGGTCCTGTTCCTGCTCGCCGTCGCCTATGGCATCGGCGGCAGCATGATCGAATATGCCTTTTCGTCCGATCCGCTCGGACCGCGCTTCGTGCCGGTGATGCTCGCCATACTGCTTGGCCTGTTCACCCTGATCTATCTGAAGTTTCCGGGAACCGCCGAAGGCTTTCCCACCGGTAATGCACTGGTGCGCGTGCTTGCCGTTCCCGTCACGCTCATCGTCTGCGTGGCCCTGATGGAGCCGCTCGGCTTTGCCATCTCGATCTTCCTGTTGACCACGGTCGTCGGATGGATCTTCGGCGCATCGCCCAAGCTCTCGCTGGTCGGCGGCGTCGTGCATGCGGCCATCTGGTGGTTCATCTTCTCCTTCTTGCTCGAGGTCTACCTCCCGACCGGCGCCATTTTCGGCTGACCGTCGGCAAGACCTGAAAGGACAATTCCATGAGTTTCGAATATCTGTGGCATGGCTTCGGCGTTGCCCTCACGGGCCAGAACCTGCTGATAGGGTTCATCGGTTGCTTCATCGGCACGCTTGTCGGCGCACTTCCGGCCATCGGTCCGATCAACGGCATCGCACTGCTGATGCCGATCGCCTATTCCATGGGCCTGCCGGCTGAAAGCACGATGATCCTGCTCGCTTCGGTGTATCTCGGCGCAGAATATGGTGGCCGCATCTCGTCAATCCTGCTCAACGTGCCGGGCGATGCCGGTGCCGTCATGACGGCGATGGATGGCTATCCGATGGCCCGTCAGGGCCGCGCCGGTGAGGCGCTTGCGCTCTCGGGCATCGCCTCTTTCGTTGGTGGTACGCTCGGTGTCATTGGCCTTGCCTTCTTCGCGCCGGTTCTTTCGGGCCTCGCGATCGGCTTTGGTCCTGCCGAATATTTCGTGCTGATGGTCTTTGCCTTCGCGACCCTCGGTTCCATGGTCGGTTCGCAGCCGGTCAAGACGCTGATCGGCTGCACGCTTGGCCTGATGCTGGCAACCGTCGGTCTCGATGCGACCTCGGGCGCTTATCGTTTCACCTTCAACGAGCCTGAGCTTGGCGACGGCATCGAATTCGTCACGCTGGTCATTGGCCTGTTCTCGATCTCTGAGGCCATGCTGATCCTCGAGCATCAGACCAAGGGCTCCACCGTGATCCGCGAGCTCGGTCGCATGACCGCGCGGATGTCGGATGTGGTAAAGTGCACGGGCACCATGCTGCGCGGTTCAGTCATCGGCTTCGTCGTCGGCATTCTGCCGGGGACTGGCGCCTCGGTGTCGAGTGCCGTCTCCTACACAACCGAAAAGCGGATCTCCGACACGGAAGGCACGTTCGGCAAGGGCGATGTTCGCGGTCTCGCAGCGCCTGAATCCGCCAACAACGCGACGGCCGCTGGCGCCTTCGTTCCGATGCTGACGCTCGGTGTTCCGGGTTCGGGCACCACCGCCGTCATGATGGGCGCGCTGATGCTCTACAACATCCAGCCCGGTCCGATGCTGCTCGCCGAACGCCCGGAAATCGTCGGCGGTCTTGTGGCCTCGCTCTTCGTCGGCAACTTCATCCTGCTGGCGCTCAACCTGCCGCTCGTGAACATCTTCGCCCGCGTGCTCACCATGCCGAACTGGATCCTCGTGCCCGGCATCCTGGTGCTCTCGGTCATCGGCGTCTATTCCACCCATGCCTCGATCTTCGCGATCTACCTGATGCTGGCGATCGGCATCGCCGGATGGCTCCTGCGCAAGGCCGGTTTCGACATGGCGCCGATCATTCTCGGCTTCGTGCTCGGCAAGGTGATGGAAGTGAACCTACGCAATGCGCTGGCCATCAGCGGTGGCGACATTGCCATCCTGTTCCAGAGCAAGATCTCGCTGGTCCTTTGGACGCTCGCTGTCGCCGTCGCGGTTCTGCCGATGCTGCTTGGCTGGCGTGCGAAGCGCCGTCGTGCCCTGGCCGCCGCGGAATCGGCAGCCCAATAAAAAAAACGATGCCGGCAACCTCTGCCGGCCTTCTCCTGATCCTCCCCGGACGCGCCGCGCTCTGCTCTGCAGACGCGGCGTTTTCCGTTCGGAAGCCGCAATTCAGAGCTTCCGGTTAACTCGACGATAAACCGAGGCCTCTAAAGTTCGCCGCAACAGGGAACGGAGAGGGCGTCTTGGCAGAGGAACAGAAGGAAAGCTTCATCCGGGCTGGTTACGACCAGAACTCGTTTCGTTATCTGATGAAGCGCATCTTCTGGCGCCTGATTGCGCCCTTGCCGGACAAGCCCTACGTCCAGCTGAAATTCTGGAGCATCAAGGGGGAGTGGCCGGATGTCGATCACCCCAAGACGTTTTCGGAGAAGGTGCAGTATCGCAAGATCCATGACCGCAATCCGCTTTACGGCACGCTCGTCGACAAGCTGGCGGTGAAGGACTACGTCGCTGAGAAGGTCGGGGCAGCCCATGTGATCCCGACCTATTGGGCCGGCACGAACCTATCCGAGGTCGACTGGTCGAAGATCCCGCTGCCGGCTGTGATCAAGCCGAACCATGCGAGCGGCCTCGGGGAATTCCTCTATACGGCAGAGGACGTCCAACGGCTCAAGCAGAACGATCCCTGCGCCGAATGGCTTGCGATCGATCACGCCCGCTACAACAGAGAATGGGCTTACTCGCAGGTCGACCGGAAGGTCGTCATCGAGCAGATGCTGAGCAAGGACGGCGGAATCCCCTGGGATTATCGCTGCTTCGTCTTCAACGGCCGACTGTCGCATATCATCATCGACACCCGCACGGACGACCAGGGCTATTCCGCTACCTACTCCCGGGCATGGGAGCGTCTGCCGTTCTACGATCCGGACTATTACCCGCCTTATCCGGAGGAAATTCCGCGGCCTGAGCAGCTGGACCTGATGGTGTCCTTGTCGGAAACGATCGGTCGCGATCTCGATTTCGTCCGCGTCGATCTCTTCGATACGGGGGACAATCTTTATGTCGGAGAGCTCACACTTTATCCCGGCGGCGGTTTTGAAGCTTTCGAGCCGCCGGAATATGATCGCCTCATCGGCGACAAGTGGCAGGTCGGCAAGAGCGCCGGCTGATATCAGGCCGGCTGCAATCCAGCTTGTGCATGCATGGCGGCCATGGCCTCTGTCGGCGGCGCCTGCATGGCTTCAATCAGCGATGCCATGATCGCCGTTCGCAACGCATAGGTGTTGGCGGTGGTTTTCTTGTGGTCCAGTCTCTGGGCGGCGACCACCAGATTGGCCCCTTGCTGCATTACAATCTGCTGAGCCCTGATCATTGCCCAGGTCTCGATATCGATCTGTTCCTGCATGTCCGCATCCCCAGCTAAGTCATTTAGCCCGCGAGGCTTTCTCGAATCGCCTCTCTCTCAACAATATTCGATTATCCAGATTCGTTAAACAAGGTAACCAAAAAAGGCCATGAATTGATCTGTTGCCCGGTTGCCAAATTCAAAACCACCCGCGTAGCAGCCTTCAGGCTTCCTTAAGATGGTTGTGGTGTATTACCGCTTTCATCCCAGGAGGAAGTATGACCTGCCAAGGTTGCACGAACGGAGCTGCCTTTGGCTCCAGCTTCACGATGGCTTTCCAACCCATCATGGATACCCGTCGTGGTGCGGTCTTCGCCCATGAAGCACTCGTCCGCGGTTCCGATGGGAGTGGTGCGGGATCTGTTCTGTCTCTCGTTGATCCGAACAACCGCTATGCCTTCGATCAGCAGTGTCGGGTGCGCGCGATCGAGCTTGCCGCACAGCTCTTCCCACGGGACGAGATGCCTCATCTGTCGATCAATTTTATGCCGAATGCGGTCTATGAACCGCGGGCCTGTATCCGGCAGACGCTGGAAACGGCCAGACGCACGGATTTCCCGCTCGACCGGATCATCTTTGAATTCACCGAAGTCGAGAAGCTCGATACCGCGCATCTGCTCAACATCCTGAAGAGCTATCGCGAAATCGGTTTCAAGACGGCGATCGACGATTTCGGCGCCGGTTATTCCGGCCTCAACCTTTTGACGCGGTTCCAGCCCGATATCGTCAAGCTGGACATGGATCTGATCCGGGGCATCGATACCGACAGGGTCAAGCAGATCGTGGTGAGCCGCACGCTGGACATGCTGCGCGATCTTGGCGTCACGGCCGTCTGTGAAGGTGTCGAGACGGCGGGCGAACTCGAGGTTCTCAGAGATCTCGGTGTGGATCTGCTCCAGGGCTACTTCATCGCCCGCCCGACCTTCGAGGGACTGAGCCCCATCTCGCTTGCGGCTTGATCTCAGGCCGAGAGATGAAGAAAGGGCCGCCTGCAAGACGGCCCTTTCGCTTGGACGTTGAGGCTTAGGCCTTAGAAGTCCATGCCTCCGGCCGGCATGGCGGGCGCGGCTTCCTTCTTCGGCTTTTCGGCGATCATGGCTTCGGTGGTGATCAGGAGACCTGCTACGGAGGCGGCATCCTGCAGCGCTGTGCGCACCACCTTGGCAGGGTCGATGACGCCCTGAGCGAAGAGGTCGCCATATTCGCCGGTCTGGGCATTCCAGCCATAGGCGAATTCAGACGTCTCACGCAGCTTCCCGACGATGATCGAGCCTTCGGCACCGGCGTTCTCGGCAATCTGACGCACGGGGGCTTCGATGGCGCGGCGGATGATGTCGATGCCGACGCGCTGGTCGTCATTCGGGGCCTTCAGGTTCTCGAGCGCCTTGACCGAGCGGAGCAGGGCGACGCCACCACCGGGCAGGATGCCTTCCTCGACGGCGGCACGGGTCGCATGCAGGGCGTCGTCTACGCGGTCCTTCTTTTCCTTCACCTCGACTTCGGTCGAGCCGCCGACGCGGATGACGGCGACGCCACCGGCGAGCTTGGCCAGACGCTCCTGCAGCTTCTCACGGTCGTAATCGGAGGAGGTTTCCTCGATCTGCGCCTTGATCTGGGCCACGCGGCCGTCGATCTCGGCCTTGGAGCCCGCGCCGTTGATGATGGTGGTGTTTTCCTTCTCGATCGACACCTTCTTCGAACGGCCCAGCATATTGAGGGTGACGTTCTCAAGCTTGATGCCGAGGTCTTCGGATATGACGGTACCGCCGGTGAGGATGGCGATGTCTTCGAGCATGGCCTTGCGGCGGTCGCCGAAGCCCGGAGCCTTGACGGCTGCAACCTTCAGGCCACCGCGCAGCTTGTTGACGACGAGGGTCGCGAGCGCTTCGCCTTCGACGTCTTCGGCGATGATGACGAGCGGCTTGCCGGACTGGACGACGGCTTCGAGAACGGGAAGCAGAGCCTGCAGGTTCGACAGCTTCTTCTCGTGGATCAGGATATAGGGATCGTCGAGTTCGACGCGCATCTTCTCCTGATTGGTGACGAAGTAGGGCGAGAGGTAGCCGCGGTCGAATTGCATGCCCTCGACCACTTCAAGTTCGGTCTCGGCGGTCTTTGCTTCCTCGACGGTGATCACGCCGTCATTGCCGACCTTTTCCATGGCTTCTGCCAGGTAGCGGCCGATCTCGGTGTCGCCATTGGCGGAGATGGTGCCGACCTGAGCGATCTCGGCATTGTTGGAGATCTTGCGGGCATTCGCCTTCAGCTCGGCGACCACGGCTTCGACCGCGAGGTCGACGCCGCGCTTGAGGTCCATGGGGTTGAGGCCGGAGGCGACGGCCTTGGCGCCTTCCTTGACGATGGCCTGGGCGAGCACGGTTGCGGTGGTGGTGCCGTCGCCGGCGAGATCATTGGTCTTGGATGCCACTTCGCGTAGCATCTGCGCGCCCATGTTCTCGAACTTGTCCTCAAGCTCGATTTCCTTGGCGACCGAGACGCCATCCTTGGTGATGCGGGGCGCGCCGAAGGACTTGTCGATGACGACGTTGCGGCCCTTGGGACCAAGGGTCACCTTCACGGCATTGGCGAGGATGTCGACGCCACGCAGCATCTTCTCGCGGGCATCGGTGTGGAATTTCACTTCTTTTGCAGCCATTGTTCACTCCTCAAAGGCAAATGATGACTGATGGTCTCAAGCGGCTTTCTTCTCGGCGGCCTGGGCTTCGATGATGCCCATGACGTCGGCTTCCTTCATGATCAGCAGCTCTTCGCCGTCGATCTTGATCTCGGTGCCGGACCATTTGCCGAAGAGCACGCGGTCGCCGACCTTGACGTCGAGCGCGACGATCTGGCCCTGCTCGTTGCGAGCGCCGGAGCCGACGGCGAGGACTTCGCCTTCCTGCGGCTTTTCCTTGGCAGTGTCGGGAATGATGATGCCGCCCTTGGTCTTCTCCTCGGACGAAACGCGGCGGACGACGATGCGGTCGTGCAGCGGACGGAACTTCATGTTTTCCTCCTGGACAAACAAAATGGAACGTCCCCAAAGGCCGGACCGGATAGGGTCCGGACGGGTCGCCGGACCCTTGAGAGGCATCCGGCGCGCGATGATCTGGTTTTTCCGATTTTTTGTTTCAAGAGCGAGTGACGAAAAAAATCAGCACTCTCGTCGCGTTGCTGCTAACAGCATGATTTATAATCACAATTTTTGCGACCCTCTTGCCATTTCACGTGGTTTTGTCAAACTTTTTATCGTCAATGACCAAGAGGGAAACGCATGACATCCAGCAAAGACTTCACCCTCCAGATGGAGGGATATGGCCTCACCACCGCACACATCCTCTATCGGCTGCCCGACTTTCGCTCCGTGCTGCAGACCTTCCTCTGGCAGGATTACGATCTGGCGCCTGATTTTCCACAGATGACGAAGTTTCTCGATTTCTGGCGGGCCAATCTCGATGGCGATCTGCATTCAGTGCGCTTCAGTCACAAGCGGCTGATCGGTCCCAACGAATGGCGGAAACTCGACGGGGAATTCAACCTCCATTGAGTCCCTCGCATCCTCGGGGGCGGCGGAACAAGGCGCGCCGGCAGACGTTGGATCTGGTCGCCACCGCCACCCTCCCAAGGATGCCAGAATGCCCTTTCCCGTTTCGACCTACCGTTTGCAGTTTCGCAACGGCATGGATTTCGACCGCGCCATCGGTCTCGTCCCCTATCTGAAGCGCCTCGGCATCACCCATCTCTATGCGTCTCCGGTCTTTGCTGCAACCGAAGGCTCGACCCACGGTTACGACGTGACCGATGCAAACCTCATCGACCCGGTGCTCGGCGGTCGCGAAGGGCTAGAGCGGCTTTCAGAGGTCGTGAAAGCGGAAGGTCTGGGGCTCATCCTCGACATCGTGCCCAACCACATGGCAGCGAGCCTTGAGAACCCCTGGTGGCGCAGCGTCATCGAATGGGGTGAGGCCAGCCGCTATGGCCACTATTTCGACATCGACTGGAGCCAACGCCTCACCCTGCCGTTTCTCGGAAAGCCATTCGAGCAGGCGGTGGCGGATGGTGAGATTTCACTCACCCTGGACCGCGAGCACGGGTCTCTGGCCTTCGCCTATTTCGACAGCCTCTATCCCCTGACGCCGTCCACCTATGCCGCAGCTTTGGACGGCTGCTCGCATCCATTGGCCGCGCGCCTCGCCGAACTCGGGCACCAGGCCGATCCGGCGGAGGACGCAGAATTTCACCGCGCCGTTTCGGCTCTGTGTGAGGAAGGCCAGAGCGATGGTCTGCTTGAAGAGCTCAAGGCCAAAGCGGCGGACCGGGCGTTTCTGGTCCGTCTCCACGACCTGCAGCCATGGCGCCTGATGTTCTGGACGGAGGCCGCCAAGGGGCTGAGCTACCGTCGCTTCTTCGAGATTGCCGGCCTTGTCGGTCTGCGCGTTGAAGCAGACGATGTGTTCGAGGACGCGCATCGCACAATCCTCGAGATGGTGCGTGCCGGCCAGGTGGATGGACTCCGGATCGATCACGTCGACGGCCTTGCCGATCCCGGTCGCTACCTGCAGCGGCTGCGAAGCGCTGTCGGTGAAGACATTCCCATCTATGTCGAGAAAATCCTGGCGCCCGGAGAACACCTCCCCGAGGACTGGCCGGTGCAGGGCTCGACGGGTTACGAGTTCATCGCAGCCCAGGTGCCCGTGCTGCTCGATCAGACGGGTTTTCAGGCGATGCGCGAGGCCTATTCGCAGATTGCCGGTCCGCAGCAGGCTGTCTCCGAAAAGATGCGCGAAGCGGAGCTGCGGATGATCCGGATCAATTTCGCCGGCGAGGTCAAGGCGCTGGTGGGGCAGGCTTCGGAGCTTTCCGGAAAGCCGGAGGATGGGGTTCGCAAGGCTCTGGAGGAACTGCTCGTCGCCTTCCCGCGATACCGCACCTATGGCGCAGAGCAGGGGATGCCGGAATCCGATCAAGCCCTTCTTGAAGAGGTGCTGGCGCTCGCCAAGACGCGACTTGATGGCGACACTCCCGCCGTGGCCGAGGAGATCGTCAGGCTCCTCAAAGGCGAGAGCGTTGCGCCGGAGCGTCAGGCTGCCGTCGCCGTTTTTCGTCGCCGGTTCCAGCAGCTCACCGGCCCGCTGATGGCAAAGTCGCTCGAGGACACGCTGTTCTTCCGCCATGTCGAGTTTCTGGCCCTCAACGAAGTTGGCGGCGAGCTTGAGCCCGAAGAGGGAGGGCTGCAGCATTTCCATACCGAGATGCAGCGCAGGGCTCAGCGGCAGCCGCTGGGGCTATCGGCTTCGTCCACCCATGACACCAAGCGGGGCGAGGATGCCCGGGCGCGCCTCTTTGCCCTTGCCGAAGATGCGCCACGCTTCGCCCGCCTCATCGACGCCTGGCGGGAGAGACATGCGGATGTCATCGAGATCGACGGGAAACCGGCACCGGAACCTGAAGTCGAGTGGATGATCTTTCAGGCGCTGATCGGCCATTGGCCTGTCGATCTCGATGCGGGCAATCTGGAAGGCCTCTCGGATTTCGCCGATCGTGTCGCCGCTTTCGTCGAGAAATCCCTGCGCGAAGCAAAGCTCCGGACCGACTGGAACGGCATCAACGCCGACTATGAACAAGCCGCGACCGATTATGTTCGTCGCCTGCTCATCGACAATCACGACTTCGTCGAGGCCTTCGTTCGGGAGATCCAACCGCTGATCTGGGCTGGCCTGGTCAACAGCCTGACGCAGACGGTCATCAAGCTGTCGGCGCCGGGCATCCCCGATATCTATCAGGGAAGCGAAAGGCTCGATCTGAGCTTCGTCGATCCCGACAACCGCCGCCCCCCGCCCTTCGATACGCTGGCCGAATTCGATCCCACGGCACCCCTGTCCTTCACCGACGAGCGGGCGCTGGCGGAAGGCTGGCTGAAACAGGCGGTCGTGGCGCGTGGCCTTGCCTTGCGAAACCGACACCCGGACCTGTTCCTCGACGGCCAGTATCTGCCCCTGACGGTATCGGGGTCACGTCGGTCCCAGGCGGTCGCCTTTGCACGCGAGAAGGACGGTCTTGCTGCCATCACCGTGGCCTGCCGCCTGCCCATCGCCATGCTGAGAGAGGGCGAAGGCCAGAGCTCGGCCGCGTTTTGGGGCGACACGCAGGTCGAATTGCCAACGACGCTCGCCCGCATGTCCTTCAGGGATGCTTTGACCGGACGGGAGATTCGCTCTGCAGACGGTCTTCTCCTTCGTGACTTCATGGACGGCCAGACGGTCGCGCTTCTCGTGTCAGAGGTGAAATGAGGTCGGCTGATCCGCAATGAGGTCCAGAACCTCGCGGGTTCGCAGCGTCGTCAGTTGGGCTGAAAAACGGGCGTTGAGCAGGGCAAGTGAGGCGTCATGCGCCTTGTCGACGCCGGAGCAGACGGCATCCGTCACCAGGATGACGTGGTATCCAAGGTCGATGGCGCCCAGCGCCGTCGCCATGACACAGACGTCGGTCTCGCCGCCGGTCAGAACAAGGGTCTCGACCTGTTCTCGCCTCAGTGTCTCATGCAGGGCGCTGCCCAGCCATGGGGAATAGACCGGTTTGTCAAGAATGCGGGCGGGCGGCACCATGGCTGCAATTTCGGGGGCGAGTTCCAGCATCTCGGGCGGCAGGTGCTGACCGGTCATCATCCACCAGCGCCGATAGTAGTCCCGCCACGCGCCCGGTGCCTGTTCGGGATCTGTGGGAGGAATGAAGCGGGTGAAGATGGTGCGGGCGCGTGCGGCTTCGGCGATGGCGGCGATATCGGGCAGCGCCTTTGTCATCCATGGGACGCACCAGGGGGTGTCGGCCACGAACATGCGCTGAACATCGACACAGACATGGCGCCATTGGCCAAGTCTCATGACACTCCTCCCTTCGCCGCCGCTCAGGCGACGGCGGATCTCGCACGTGGCAAAAAGCTCACGCGTTTTTGCGGGTTGAGGCACTGGCGCATGCCGGCTTCGTCGGCGGCTGCGATGAAGGCGCTGCGGGCGAGTTCCGCTGCACGCGCGCCGCGCAATGCGTTCCTGCAAAGACGCAAGGCACGCTCATAGGCGGGGCCGCGGCGGGTCGGCCACTCGGCATCTAGAAAATCCAGCGCATCATACGCATTGAGAAAGCGCCGCGTGAGCCCACAGGGCAGTTCCAGTTCGACGGGCACGTTCCAGGTGAAATCGGCTTCAGTCATGCCTTCCTCCGTTTGGCCGCCCTCAACTCGGAGGGCGGTGGGGAAGTTCCCGAAGGCCGATCAAATAAAACTGTTATGATATTGATTTTTCTGTTGCAGCCTGCGTTTCCGCCTCGCGCTGCGCGAGCCAGGCAGTGGTTTCGTCACCTGCGATCTTGGCGGCCTCGACCACATCTCGGCCTTGTAACAGCCCATGCAGCAGGCTGCCGCTGAAGGTGTCGCCGGCACCGATTGTATCCCGGACAGTCACGATGCGGTCGAGGCTGACGGTGTGCTCCACACTGCCATCGAAGACGGTGATCGCGGCCGGACCGTCCGTCATGACGAGGTGTCTGAGGCGCGACCCGGCGAGGGTGGAGGCCCTGCTCCAGATGTCGGCAAGTGCCATGCCCGCCAGATCGGCCTTCGAGCCGATCATCACATCCGCTGGCCTCGGTTCCGCTTCCCGAAGCGGAAACTGCGAGAGCACAAGGGGCGACTGGTGCAAGGAGGCGAGTATCGCCTCCGGCAGCTTCGGCGCATTGACGTAAAAGGCGTCTGCTTCGACCGGCTGGTCGAGGTGAAAGCTGCGAGACAGGCGTCGCTCGCTGGAGAGAATGGTGCGCTCGCCGGTCGGGTCGAGCAGGATGTCGGCAAAGTCCGTCTCGCCCTCGCGCTGCGTGATCAGTGTCGTATCGAAGCCGGCCGCTTGAAGCGCGGTCAGTGCCTCTCTGCCGTGGCCGTCCGTCATCAGATTGGACAGGAGCGCCACGTCGTGTCCGAGCTCGAGCAGGCGGCGGGCGGTGAAGTATCCACCGCCGCCGAGCCGGGTTTCGCGGGAAGACCAGGCGATACGCCCACCGGCGCGCAGGGGCTCGGTCAGGCGCCAGATGCGATCATGGTTGATGTGGCCGACGACGATGACCCGCTTCCTCTCTGTCATGCTCATTCGGAAGCGTCCTTCGGTGCGGGGCGGCTGGTTTCGCGCAAAATGAGCTCGACCGGCCAGAGTTCCTGAATGTCAGCAGCCTCTCGACCGGCCAGCATCTGCAGCAGCAGATCGGCGATGCGCGTGCCGGCCGCTCGGATCGAGGAGCGGGTTGTCGAGAGCGGTGGCACCATGTTCTCGGCTGTGAGATAAGGGAATACGTCGTCATGAGCGATTACGGAAATGTCCTTGCCTATCACCAGGTTCCTCGCGCGGGCGGCTCGATAGATCCCGAGTGCCGTCATCATCGATCCGGCAACGAAGGCGGTGGGGCGTGGGCGCTGTTCCAGCGCCGAACGGGCATAGCGGAAGCCGATCTCGTCGGTGAAATTATCATGGGTCACGAGTTTCGGGTCGAAGTCGATACCGCGCACGGCAAGCGCCGCCCTGTAGCCTGCCAGACGATGCATGGTGAAGGTCAGGCCCTCGCGTCCGTTGAGCAAGGCTATCCGGCGATGGCCAAGGTCTAGCAGGTGTTCCGTGCTGCGGCGGATGGCCCCCTCGTTGTCAATGTCGAGCCAGGCATGCGGTACATCGGTTGCCGATCGGCCGTGCACGATAAAGGGCAGCTTCAACTGGTGCAGCAGGGCGATGCGGGGGTCTTTCGGGCGCGGCGAATGAATGACGACCGCATCGACGCGGCGGCTCTCCGCCAGGCGCCGGTAGAGCTGCAGTTCATCGCCGGTGTGGTGTTCCGCCATCGGCGTGATCAATATGTCTATATCCTCTCCGCTCAGGCGGTCGGCCATGCCGCTCATGAACTCGGAGAACTGGTAGTCGCCGGCCTTGGTCATGACGACGCCGATTGCGCCGGCTCGACCTGTTGCGAGACGCACCGCATTGATATTGGGTCGGTAGCCGAGGCGGGCAGCTTCTTCCATAACCCGGGCGCGTGTTGCCTCGTTTACCTCCGGATAGCCACTTAGGGCCCGACTTACCGTCGTTGGCGACAGTCCGATCTCTCTTGCGAATTCCTTGAGCTTCATTCGAGCCTGTCTTTCCCCGCCGGTAGAGGGTCTCTCCTCCCTGACAACGCTTATCCCATGCTGTGGCAGGCACTTGCAAGATTTGCACTTCACCTCTTTAAAGCGATTACGGAAATTCGCGTATCCCGATCATTAAATAATTCGTCGGCAGGGCAGGGTGTAGTAGGGCCACCTGCTTCATTGCTTGCGAGATGAAACCAAATATTTCAATAGGTTGGTTCGATTGACTTTGGCATTCTTCGAATCGGGTTTGACAGGCTTCAGAATCTTTGCCAGCTTTCCGTCTACCAAACCGTTTTCAAATTATCGGGAGAGTGAACGGATTGGTTGTTTTTTTGGGAGGAGATATCCATGAAGAAGCTCTTGACTGCCGCCTTCATCGTAGCAACCGCCTTGTGCGGAACGGCACAGGCCGCCGAGATTGCCGTTGCCGCCAACTCGACCGGCAAAAACCTCGATTTCCTGCGCAAGATGTTCGCCGAATTTGAAGAAAAGACGGGGCACAAGGTGTCGCTGGTCACTATGCCGCCATCCAGTTCCGAACAGTTTGCCCAGTATCGGCTGTGGCTCGCGGCGGGGAACACCGACGTCGACGTCTACCAGACGGACGTCATCTGGGCGCCGCAACTCGCCGAGCAGTTTGTCGACCTGAAGGATGCGGCCAGCGACGTCATCGACCAGTTCTTCCCGTCGATCATTGAATCCCAGACCGTGGACGGACGGCTTGTCGCCATGCCGATGTTCACCGATGCGCCGGCGCTCTTCTACCGCAAGGACCTTCTGGAGAAACATGGCAAGGAAGTGCCGAAGACATGGGCCGACATGGCGGCGGTCGCCAAGGAGATCCAGGACAAGGAGCGCGAGGCGGGCCAGAAGGATCTGTGGGGTTTCGTCTTCCAGGCCAATGCCTATGAGGGGCTGACCTGCAATGCGCTCGAATGGATCAAGTCTTCGGGCGGCGGGCAGATCGTCGAGCCGGATGGCACGATCTCGGTCAACAACGAGAAGGCGGCAGCAGCGCTCGATCAGGCGAAGTCCTGGATTGGCACCATTTCTCCTCCGGGCGTGCTTGCCTATCAGGAGGAAGAGTCACGCGGCGTGTGGCAGACCGGCAATGCCGTCTTCATGCGCAACTGGCCTTACGCCTATGCACTCGGAAATGGCGAAGACAGCGCCGTGAAGGGCAAGTTCGACGTCACGACCCTGCCGGTTGCGGCAGCCGGCGACAAGCCTTCCTCGACGCTCGGCGGCTGGAACCTTGCCGTCTCCAAGTATTCCGAGGAGCAGGAGGCCTCGATCGAGCTCGTCAAGTTCCTGACATCGACCGAGTCCCAGAAGCGCCGCGCGATCGAGCAGTCGCAGTTGCCGACTTTGCAGGCGCTCTACGACGACCCGGAAATTGCCGAGGCGCATCCCTTCATGCCGCAGTGGAAGCCGATTTTCCAGGATGCCGTACCGCGTCCGTCGGCCACCACCAAGGTCAAGTATAACGAGGTTTCCTCGCGCTTCTGGGGTGCTGTGCACAATACGCTGTCGGGCTCTGGCACTGCAGCCGAAAACCTCGAGCTGCTCGAAATCGAGCTGAACGAACTCATGGGCAGCGGCTGGTGATGCCGGCGCCGGGCGGCCTTCGGGCCGCCCGGCTATCCGTCACCTGCAGGGAGGAACGCCCATGACCGACATCAGCATGCAGAGCACCGTCCGGCCCTTGCCGGCCAAGGCGGTACCCGGCTCGGATCTCAGCGCACAGCGCACCCGCTCCGCCTGGATCTTTCTCGCCCCCACGCTTCTCGTCCTCGCCATGGTGGCCGGTTGGCCCCTCATCCGGACGATCTATTTCAGCTTCACCAATGCCACGCTCAACAATCTCGAAGGTGCCGAGTTCATCGGCTTCTCGAACTACCTTAGCTGGATCACGCTGCAGAGCGGGCGCACCGTCTGGCGCGGCCTGCTCGTCGATCCGGCCTGGTGGGGAGCGGTGTGGAATACGCTGCGATTCACGCTGCTCTCGGTCTCGATCGAGACCGTCCTCGGCATCGTCGTTGCGCTGGTGCTCAATGCCAGCTTCCCCGGTCGGGGCATCGTGCGGGCTGCGATCCTCATACCCTGGGCGATCCCGACGATCGTGTCTGCCAAGATGTGGGCCTGGATGCTCAACGACCAGTTCGGCATTCTGAACGATATCTTTCTCAGTCTCGGGCTGATCAGCCAGAAGATCGCGTGGACGGCCAACCCCGATACGGCGATGGTCGCGGTGCTGATCGTCGATGTGTGGAAGACGACGCCGTTCATGGCGCTGCTGATTCTCGCCGGCCTGCAGATGGTGCCGCAGGATATCTATGAGGCTGCGAAGATCGACGGTGTACATCCGGTCAAGGTGTTCTGGCGCATCACGTTGCCGCTGATCCGGCCGGCGCTGATGGTGGCGGTGATCTTCCGCATGCTCGATGCGCTGCGCATCTTCGATCTCATCTACGTGCTGACGCCGAACAATTCGCAGACCAAGACCATGTCGGTCATGGCGCGCGAGAACCTCTTCGAATTCGACAAGTTCGCCTATGGGGCAGCGGCGTCCACCATGCTGTTCCTGATCATCGCCTCGATCACGGTCATCTACATCGTCTTCGGGCGGGTCAACCTGTCGGGAGGGGACCGCTGATGCCGACGATCCTCAAACAGTCCCTCTTTTACGCGCTGGTCACCGTCATCGTAGTGATCGCGGTCTTCCCGTTCTACTACGCGATCATCACCAGTCTGAAGCCGGGCAGTTCGCTGTTCGACATCAGTTACTGGCCCAAGGTGGTGACCTTCTCGAACTACGAGGGTGTGCTGTCACGCGGCAGCTTCCTGCGCAATCTCGGCAATTCCGTCATGATTGCCAGCATCGTGGTGGCCATCTCGCTGGTTCTAGCGGTCACCGCGTCCTATGCGCTGGCACGCGTGCGGTTCCGGGGCAGGGGGCTTCTGCTGCTCACCATCCTCAGCGTCTCGATGTTTCCGCAGATCGCGGTTCTTGCCGGCCTGTTCGAACTCATCCGCTTCGTCGGGATCTTCAACACGCCCTTCGCGCTGATCTTCTCCTACACGATCTTCACGCTGCCGTTCACCGTCTGGGTGCTCACCACCTTCATGCGGGATCTGCCGATCGAGATCGAGGAGGCGGCGATCGTCGATGGCGCGTCGTCCTGTGTGATCGTGACACAGGTGTTCATGCCGCTGATGTGGCCAGCCCTCGTCACCACAGGGCTGCTCGCCTTCATCGCGGCGTGGAACGAGTTCCTGTTCGCGCTCACCTTCACCTCGTCGAACAGCCAGCGGACGGTGCCGGTCGCCATAGCGCTGCTTTCCGGCGACAGCCAGTTCGAAATCCCCTGGGGCAGCATCATGGCCGCCTCGGTCATCGTCACCGTTCCGCTGGTCGTGCTCGTGCTGATCTTCCAGCGGCGGATCATCTCCGGCCTCACCGCCGGCGGCGTCAAGGGATAGGAGGAAAACCCATGGCTCACATTCAACTCACCGATATCCGCAAGTCCTTCGGTGCCCTCGAGGTCATAAAGGGTGTCGACATGGAAATCCGCTCCGGCGAGTTCATGGTCTTTGTCGGCCCCTCCGGCTGCGGCAAGTCCACCCTGCTGCGCCTGATCGCCGGGCTCGAAGACATCACCCATGGCACGCTTGCCTTCGATGGCGAGGTGATGAACCAGCTGGCGCCCGCCAAGCGCGGCATTGCCATGGTCTTCCAGTCCTATGCGCTTTATCCGCATATGACCGTGTTCGACAACATGGCCTTCGGCATGAAGCTGGCCGGTCAGGACAAGGCGGAGCGCGACCGACGGGTGCGCGAGGCGGCCGACATGCTGCAACTGACGCCTTATCTTGAACGGCTGCCACGGCAGTTATCCGGCGGTCAGCGGCAGCGTGTGGCGATCGGTCGCGCCATCGTTCGCGATCCTCGCGTGTTTCTCTTCGATGAACCGCTCTCCAACCTCGATGCGGCGCTACGCGTGGCGACCCGCCTCGAAATCGCCAAGCTTCACCGCAGCATGCACAACACGACGATGATCTATGTGACCCATGATCAGGTGGAAGCTATGACGCTTGCAGATCGGATCTGCGTGCTGCGCGACGGCGTGGTCGAGCAGATCGGCACGCCGCTCGAACTCTACGAGAACCCGAATTCTCTTTTCGTCGCGGGCTTCATCGGCTCGCCGAAAATGAATTTCCTCGATGGCCGCTTTTCGGAGGAAATGCGCGCCCATACCATCGGCATTCGCTCCGAGCATCTCCTGATTGAACACGGGGGCCGGTGGCGGGGTTCTGTCGTGCATTCCGAGATGCTCGGATCGGACAGCTATGTTTATGTCGACATCGGGACGTCGGAGCCGATCGTCGTCCGGCAGGAGGGTACCGCTACGCTAAAGCCCGGCGAGACCATTGCGCTCTCGCCCATTGAGCACGAACTGCACCGTTTCGACCGCGATGGCCGCGCCATAGGCCGCGGCCTGATGAAAGGCGCTGCTTGAGCGCCATGATGTGATGCGGCTCTCCATGGCGGAGGGCCGAGACCTTAAGGAGAATTCAGATGACGATCAGAACGGTTGTCTGGGGCGAAAACATTCACGAGCGCGAAAACGCCATCGTCCGGGAGATCTATCCCGATGGCATGCATGCGACCATTGCGGCTGCCTTGAACGAGGATAGCGAGATCGAGGCGACGACTGCCACCCTGCAGGAGCCGGAGCACGGGCTTTCCGTCGAGCGGCTGGCGGAGACGGACGTGCTCGTCTGGTGGGGCCACAAGGCACATGGCGAGGTGTCCGACGAGATCGTCGAGCGTGTCGCCAAGCGGGTATGGGAGGGCATGGGTCTGCTCGTCCTGCATTCCGGGCATTTCGCCAAGCCGTTCAAGCGGCTGATGGGCACGCCCTGTGCGCTGAAGTGGCGGGAAGCCGGCGAGCGCGAGCGGATCTGGACGGTCAATCCGGGGCATCCGATTGCCGCCGGCATTCCGGAAAACTTCGTGCTGGAAAACGAGGAAATGTACGGCGAGTTCTTCTCCGTGCCGGAGCCGCTTGAGACGGTGTTCATCTCCTGGTTTGCCGGCGGCGAGATCTTCCGATCGGGCCTGACCTGGCGACGCGGCGCGGGCAACATCTTCTATTTCCGCCCGGGCCACGAAACCTACCCGACCTATCACGATGGGACCGTGCAGCAGGTCATTCGCAACGGCGTGAAATGGGCCTACAATCCGATGCCGCGTTACTCGGCCGTGCATGACGCACCGAATGTGCCGGTGGAGCAGGCGCTGGAGGCGATCATCGAGAGGGGGCCGCGTCTGCATCAGGCTGGCGAGGAAGGCTACAAATGACCACGACGCCAATCCGCCTGCTGATTCTTGGAACCGGTGGCATGGCCAATACCCATGCCATGAACTTTTCGACGATTACCGATGTGCAACTGGTTGCCGCCGTCGATCTCGACATGGCCACCGTCCGCGCCTTTGCCGCGCGGCACAACATCCCCAACACCTTCACCTCGCTGGACGAGGCGATCGCCTGGGGCGAATTCGACGCCGTCACCAATGTGACGCCGGACCGGGTTCACTATCCGACGACGCTCAAGCTGCTGGCTGCAGGCAAGCATGTGATGTGCGAAAAGCCATTGGCCGAGAACTATGCCAAGGCAGACGAAATGGCGACGGCGGCAGAAGCGTCCGGCCTCGTCAACATGGTCAACCTCACCTACCGCAACGTGGCGCAGGTGCAGAAGGCCCGGCAGATGGTTCTGGCCGGCGAGATCGGCAAGGTCCGGCATATCGAGGCCTCCTATCTGCAGAGCTGGCTCGTCTCCAAGGCCTGGGGTGACTGGGCGACCGAGAGCCAGTGGCTCTGGCGCCTGTCGACCAAACACGGGTCGAACGGCGTGCTCGGCGATGTCGGCATCCACATTCTCGACTTCGTCGGTTATGGCGCGGTCACAGAGATCGACCATGTCTTCGCTCGCATGAAGGCTTTCGACAAGGCCCCGGGCAACAGGATCGGCGAATACGATCTCGATGCAAACGATAGCTTCACCATGACTGCCGAGTTCACCAATGGGGCCATGGGTGTCATCCATGCCAGCCGCTGGGCGACGGGGCATCTGAACGAGCTCAGGCTTCGTGTCCATGGTGACAAGGGCGCGCTGGAGGTCATCCACCGTCTCGACGGATCGGTCCTTCGGGCCTGCCTGCAGGAAGATGTGGAAAAGGCCGTCTGGCGCGAAATCGAGGTCGATCCTGTCGAGACGAACTACCAGAAGTTCATCACCGCGATCCGCTCCGGCTATATGCAGGAGCCGAGCTTCCGGCATGCGGCCAACCTGCAGAAGATCCTTGATCTCGCCATGCTGACGGAGGTCGAGCGGCGCGAGCTCGTCGTCTGATATCGGTATCTGAGATGGAAAACGCCGCCCGAGGAGGTTCGGGCGGCGTTTCCATTCTGCGCGACCTTGCGGCCACGCGGGAGCTTTCAGGTCTCAGTAGGAGACGGTGACCGCCGACTTGTCCTTGGCAGACTTGACGGCGGCGTCAGCGAGCGCCAGCGCGATCAGGCCGTCTTCGGCGGACGGTGCCATCGGGGTGCCGTTGTCGAGCGCGTCGATGAAGGCAGAGATTTCAGCGGCATAGGCTGCCGTGTAGCGGGTCATGAAGAAGTCGTGCAGCGGCGGGCGGGTATAGCCATCCTTATTGGCGACTTCGATCGAGACCGGGCGCTGGTTCTCGGCCGAGACCGAGCCGAGCGAACCATGCACTTCGATGCGCTGGTCGTAGCCGTAGGATGCGCGGCGGGAGTTGGAAATGATCGCCTGGCGGCCGCTCTTCGTCGTCAGGATCAGCGAGGCGCTGTCGTAGTCGCCGAGTTCGCCGATCTTGGGATCGACCAGAACCGAGGCCGAGGCCTGGACCGTTTCGATCTCTTCGCCCAGCAGGAAGCGGGCCATGTCGAAGTCATGGATGGTCATGTCGCGGAAGATGCCGCCGGAGACCTTGATGTATTCGGCCGGCGGTGCGCCCGGGTCGCGGCTGGTGATCGTCACCATCTCGACCTGGCCGATCGAGCCCTTGTCGATCTCCTTGCGAACGGCCTGGAAATGCGGATCGAAGCGGCGGTTGAAGCCGAGCATGACCTTGCCGCCAACGGCGCGCACGGTCTCGAGGCAGGCCTTGGCTCTGTCAACATCCAGGTCGATCGGCTTTTCGCAGAAGATCGCCTTGCCGGCCTTGGCGAAGCGCTCGATCAGGTCGGCATGGGTGTTGGTCGGCGTGCAGATGATGACGGCGTCGATGTCCTTGTCGGCTTCGATCTCCTCGATCGTCTTGACCGCGCAGCCGGTCTGGGCGGCGATGGCGTTTGCGGCGTCCGCGAAGGCGTCGGCAACCGCGACGAGTTTCGCGCGCTTGTCTTCGGCAATGGCTTTTGCGTGGACTTTGCCGATGCGGCCGGCGCCCAGAAGTGCCAGTCTCGTGACCATGTTCATTTCCTCCCTGTCACGCCTTGGTCTCTCGTCAAGAGGAGGCGATTGTGGTGTCGTTGGGCGCTCCTGATGGAGGCGCTTGATCGATGTTCCATTTTACGCTGGCAAATGCCATGTTTTGGAATATATGTTCTATTTTGCTAGATCGTGACACGGTTTCTGTCAAGCGTGACGGTGTGTCCGGATGAGGGTAGGGGACGGCATGAGCGAGAACGGCGGACCGCAGACGATCAAAGAGTTCGAGGACCGGTTGCTGGAAGTCTCTGGCAGTCTGCCCAAGCGGCTGAAGCAATGCGCGGACTATGTCGCTGCCAACAAGGATCGCATTGCCGTGTCGACCGTTGCCGAGATGGCGGAAGGGGCGGGCGTGCAGCCGTCCGCCTTCATGCGCTTTTGCCAGATCATGGGTTTCTCCGGCTTTTCGGAGATGCAGAAGCTGTTTCGCGAGAGCTTCGTGGGTGGCTGGCCCGATTATTCGACGCGTCTCCAGCATTTGCGCGAGAAGGCTGAAGGATCGCCCTCCGCCCTGCTCGCGGAATTTGTCGAGGCCGGGCGGCTTTCGCTCGAAAACCTGGTCAAAACCGTTGATCCGCAGGCGATGGAAGTGGCGGTCAAGCAGCTTTCCGAAGCGCGCATGATCCACATCATTGGCCTGCGTCGCTCTTTTCCGGTCGCAAGCTACATGGCCTATGCCTTCGAGAAGATGGGCGTGCCGGCGATGCTGCACAGCGTGGTCGGGCGGCTCGACAATCATCATGCCATCCGCGAAGGAGATGCGCTGCTTGCCGTGACCTTCTCGCCCTATTCCGCCGAGACGCTTGAACTGGTCGAGCAGGTTCGGGCGCGCGGCGTTCCGGTCGTTGCCGTTACCGATACGGTCGTCAGTCCGCTCCGGCGGATGGGGGCGACGCTGCTTTCCGTTTCCGAAGTCGATTTCGGCGCCTTCCGCTCTCTCTCGGCCACGCTCTGTCTGGCGATCGCGCTCTCCGTTGCCGTCGGGACGGCGCGACAGGATGGCTGAACGTCCGTATTGAAATTCTGAAAAATAGAATTTATAGTCCATTTCCAGGTATCGCCGTTCCAAATCGTGGAATGGTTTCGAGGCGGGGCGAAAGATCCCGCATCAAAGGGAGGACATTGCTTGGCTTCGCTCGATCTGATCACGATCGGTCGCTCGTCCGTGGACCTTTACGGGGCCCAGGTCGGCGGTCGGCTGGAGGACATGGCGTCCTTCAACAAGTATATCGGTGGCTCGCCGACCAATATCGCGGCGGGCACTGCGCGGCTGGGTCTCAAGTCGGCGCTGATCACCCGCGTTGGTGACGAGCATATGGGCCGCTTCATCCGTGAGCAGCTGGTCCGCGAGGGCGTCGATGTCCGCGGCGTCAAGACGGATAAGGAGCGGCTCACCGCACTCGTGCTGCTTGGTATCCGGGACGAACGCCAGTTTCCGCTGATCTTCTACCGCGAGAATTGTGCCGACATGGCCCTTTCCGAAGAGGATATCGATCCGGATTTCATCGCCCAGGCGCGCTGCGTCTGCGCCACGGGCACGCATCTGTCGCATCCGCGCACGGAGGCCGCTGTTCTCAAGGCCCTGAAGATTGCCCGCGAGAAGGGTGGCCTGACGGCGCTCGATATCGACTACCGCCCGAACCTCTGGGGTCTTGCCGGGCATGGCGACGGCGAAAGCCGCTTCATCGAATCCGCTCAGGTGACGGCGAAGCTGCAGTCGACGCTGCATCTCTTCAACCTGATCGTCGGCACGGAAGAGGAATTCCACATTGCCGGCGGCTCGACGGACACGATCGAGGCGCTGAAGGCGGTTCGCAAGGTCTCATCCGCGACGCTGGTGTGCAAGCGCGGCCCGATGGGCGCCGTGGTCTTCGACGGTGCGATCCCCGACAGTCTCGACGCCGGCCAGACCGGCCAGGGTTTCCCGATCGAGGTTTTCAACGTGCTCGGCGCCGGGGATGGCTTCATGTCGGGGCTCCTGAAAGGCTGGCTCACCGGCCAGGATTGGCCGACCAGCCTAAAGTTCGCCAATGCCTGCGGCGCCTTCGCCGTGTCGCGCCACGGCTGCACGCCGGCCTATCCGAGCTGGGAAGAGCTGCAGTATTTCTTCAAGACCGGCATCAGGAACAAGGCGTTGCGCAAGGACGAAGCCCTGGAGCAGGTGCATTGGTCGACCAACCGCAAGGGTGACTGGTCGACGATGCGGGTCTTCGCCTTCGATCATCGCATGCAACTCGAAGCCATGGCCAGAGAAGCCGGCGTTGCCGACGAGAAGATCGGCGCCTTCAAGAACCTCTGCCTCGATGCAGCACTTAAAGTCTCCGGCGGCAATTCCGGTCATGGCCTGCTCTGCGACAGCCGTCTCGGTCGCGAGGCGCTCTATCGGGCTGCCGGCACGGGCCTCTGGATCGGTCGTCCCGTTGAATGGCCGGGCTCGCGCCCGCTGACGCTGGAGCCGGAAATCGGCCCCGATTTCGGCGGCCTCGTCGAATGGCCGCTCGAACACGTGGTCAAGGTTCTCTGCTTCTATCACCCCGAAGATAGCGCAGAGATGAAGGCCGAGCAGGAAAAGACCGTGCAGCGGCTCTTCCATTCGGCGCGCCGCAATCGCCTCGAATTCCTGCTGGAGGTCATCCCCTCCAAGGTCGGCGCCTGCGATGACGAGACGGTGGCCAAGATCATCGAGCGTTTCTATGAAATCGGCGTCTATCCCGACTGGTGGAAGCTCGAGCCGATGAAGACCAAGGCGTCCTGGGCCAATGCCTGCAACGCCATCGAACGCAACGATCCGAACACGCGCGGCATCGTGGTGCTCGGCCTGGATGCGCCGCAGGCGGAGCTTGAGGAGAGTTTCCAGCTTGCTGCCGGTTTCGATCTGGTCAAAGGTTTCGCCGTCGGTCGGACCATCTTTGGCGACGCTGCCCGCAAGTGGCTCGCCGGCAGCATCAATGACGCCCAGGCCGTGGAGGACATGGCGGCCCGTTACCAGAGCCTCTGCGCGATCTGGGATGCGGCACGCCAGAAGGCGGTTTCCGCCAAGGGAGGAAAAGCATGAAGATGATCCGGTTGACCGCCGCCCAGGCGATGGTGCGTTACCTCGCCAACCAGATGAATGAGGATGGCGTTCCCTATATCGCCGGCATGTGGGCGATCTTCGGTCACGGCAATGTCGCCGGCATCGGCGAGGCGCTTTACGGCATCCGCGAGGAACTGCCGACCTATCGCGGCCAGAACGAGCAGTCGATGGCGCATGCGGCGATCGCCTATGCCAAGCAGCTCGGCCGCCGTCGCGCCATGGCGGTGACCTCGTCGATCGGCCCCGGCGCGCTGAACATGGTGACGGCGGCGGCACTCGCGCATGTCAACCGGCTACCGGTGCTGTTCATTCCCGGCGACGTCTTTGCCAATCGCGGCCCCGATCCCGTGCTGCAGCAGATCGAGGATTTCGGCGACGGCACGATGTCGGCGAATGACTGCTTCCGCCCTGTCTCGCGCTATTTCGACCGCATCATGCGCCCGGAGCAGCTTCTAACCGCGTTGCCACGCGCCATGCGCACGCTGACGGACCCCGCCGATTGCGGCCCCGTCACGCTCGCCTTTTGCCAGGACGTGCAAGCCGAGGCTTACGATTACCCTGAAAGCTTCTTCACGAAGAAAACCTGGCGCTTCCGTCGTCCGGAACCCGATGTCGTGGAATTCGAAGCAGCGGTTGCGGCGCTGAAGGCTGCGAAGAACCCTGTGATCGTCGCCGGTGGCGGCGTGCATTTTTCGGGCGCGACAGACACGCTGAAGGCTTTCGTCGAGAAGCACCAGATCCCCGTCGTCGAGACCCAGGCCGGCAAGTCGGCACTGGCGTGGGATCATGGTCTGAACTTCGGCCCTGTCGGCGTGACCGGTGCCGAAAGCGCCAATGTCGTCTCGGAAAAGGCTGATCTCGTCATCGGTGTCGGTACGCGTTTCCAGGATTTCACCACCGGCTCTTGGGCGCTGTTCAAGAACCCTGATCGCAAGATCCTGGCGCTCAATGTGCAGCCTTACGACAGCGCCAAGCATGATGCGATCCCGCTCGTTGCGGATGCGAAGATCGGCCTCGAAAAGCTCTCGGCGGCGCTCGGCGATCACACGTTCGCCGCACCGGATGCCGGTCTCAAGGCCTCCTGGTTCGCCAAGGCGGATGCCGTCACAGCAGCACCCACCGACAGCAATGCGTTGCCGACCGACATGCAGGTGATCGGTGCGGTGCAGCGCGCCTCACGGGACAATACGGTCGTCATGTGTGCCGCCGGCACCATGCCGGGCGAATTGCATCAGCTGTGGAAGTCGAAGCTGCCGCTCTCCTATCACATGGAATACGGCTTCTCCTGCATGGGTTATGAGATCGCCGGCGGTCTCGGCATCAAGATGGCCGAGCCCGATCGCGACGTCATCGTCATGGTTGGCGACGGCTCCTACATGATGATGAATTCGGAACTCGCGACAGCTGTCGGCATGGGCGTGAAGATCACTGTCGTGATCACCGACAACAGGGGCTACGGCTGCATCAACCGGCTGCAGATGGGCACCGGCGGCGCGCAGTTCAACAACCTCTATGCCCATTCGAATGTCAGCCCGATCGCCATCGATTTCGCCGCACACGCGGCCTCGATGGGCGCGCGGTCGCACAAGGTGTCGTCGATTTCAGAGCTGGAAACGGCGCTTGATGCCGCCCGCGCGGCGACCGAGACCACGGTGATCGTCATCGACACCGATCCTTATCCGACCACCGGAGCCGGCGGTTCCTGGTGGGATGTCGCGGTGCCGGAAGTCTCCGCCCGCGCCGAAGTCAATCAAGCCCGCATTGCCTATGAAGCGGCTCTGAAGGAAAGAACCTGATCATGATCCTTTTCGGAACCAACCCGATTGCCTGGTCGAACGATGACGACCGCCGTCTCGGTGCCCATATCAGCCTCGAACAGTGCCTGGACGAGACCGCCAAGATCGGTTTCGACGGCATCGAAAAGGGCCACAAGCTGCCGACCGATCCTGCCGGATTGAAGTCGGTGCTCGAGCCGCGCGGCCTGAAATTTGTCTCCGGCTGGCATTCGCTGAACCTGCTCACCAACACGATCGAGCAAGAAAAGGCCGCTATGCAGCCCTTCCTCGATGTGCTCAAGGCCATGGGCTGCAAGGTCATCATCGTCTGCGAAACCTCGAACGCCATCCATGGTGCCGATGATGTGGCGCTGGCCGATCGTCCTGTCCTGTCCGATGCCGAATGGGCCAAGTTCGGCGCCGGCGTCGAAGCGCTGGCCGAATTCTCGGCTGCCCAAGGCATCTCGCTCGTCTATCACCACCACATGGGCACGGTCGTCGAGACCGAGGCCGAGATCGACAAGCTGATGGAGCATACGGGCCCGCATGCCAAGTTGCTGCTCGACACCGGCCATTGCTATTTCGGCGGCGGTAACCCGGAAGCGGTCGCGAAAAAATACATGCACCGCGTCGGCCATATCCACGCGAAGAATGTTCGTCCCGTCATCGCCGAGCAGGTACGGAACGAGAAGCTCTCCTTCCTCGAAGGTGTGCGCCGTGGCGTGTTCACCGTTCCCGGCGATAGCGAAGGCGGCGTGAACTTCTTTCCGGTGCTGAAGATCGCGGCCGAGCATGGCTATCAGGGCTGGGTGGTCATCGAGGCCGAGCAGGACCCGGATGTGCGCAATCCCTTCGAGTATCAAAGCCTCGGTCTCAAGTCGCTCAAGGGCTTTGCCAAGGAAGCCGGCCTGATCTGATGTTGCCACGGGGCGGAGCATACCTCCGCCTCGTGTTTTGACAGATCGCGGATTTGGGCTCTATTGCAGGCTGCCTTGAAAACACTGACTGCCGGGAGCAGACCTTGAAGTTCCAGATCCTCGATCCGACCCATCCCTTCTTCAAGCCGCTGTGGCGCCGCATTCTCTGCGTTGTCCTGCCTTTGGCCTGGGCCGGGGTGGAGTATTCGAACGGTGCGACCGGCTGGGCGATGATCTTTGTCGCAGCCGGGCTCTACGCGGCCTATGAGCTGCTCTTCATGTACGACCACACGATGAAAAAGGCCGAGGCAAAAGCCGAAGCCGAACGGGCGCGGATTGCGGCAGAGGCCGAACGTTCCGACGCCGATTAAGGGAGACGGAAATGACCGATCTGTTGCGCAAGCCTTCCGGCATCTCGGGCAAGGTCCATGACATCACGCCTGCCAGCGCCGGTTGGGGCTATGTCGGCTTTGGGCTTTATCACCTGGAGCCGGGCGAGCGTGCTGCGGAACAGACCGGCGAGACGGAAGTCATTCTGGTGCTCGTCGAGGGCAAAGCGAAGATCATCGGCTCCGGCAAGGATTTCGGCGAACTCGGCGATCGCATGAAGGTCTTTGAAAAGAAGCCGCCGCACTGCGTCTATGTGCCGGCCGGGAGCAACTGGACGGCGGAAGCGACGACGGATTGTGTGCTGGCGATTTGCACGGCGCCGGCCATGCCGGGCCGCGAGGCGCAGCAGATCGGGCCGGATGGGATTTCACTCGTCGAGCGCGGCAAGGGCGCCAATACAAGGCATATCTATCCGATCGCGATGGAAGATCGCGATGTCGCCGACAGCCTGCTGGTGACGGAGGTCTTCACGCCCTCGGGCAATTGGTCGTCCTATCCGCCGCATCGGCATGACGAGGACAATTATCCCGAGATGACCTATCTCGAGGAGACCTATTACCACCGCCTCAATCCAGCCCAGGGCTTCGGTTTCCAGCGTGTCTTCACCGAGGACGGCTCGCTCGACGAGACCATGGCGGTGTCTGATGGCGATGTGGTGCTGGTGCCGAAGGGGCACCATCCCTGCGGTGTGCCGCATGGCTACGAGATGTATTATCTGAACGTCATGGCTGGCCCCTTGCGCAAATGGCGTTTCCAGAACCATCCGGATCACGACTGGATCTATCAGCGCGACAGTAAGTAAGCTTGGGCGAAGGCGGCCATCGCCTTCACGAATGCGTTCTCTGGAACAATTCCAAATCCGTTCATCGATTGGCGCCGTAGTGGGAGCACAACGCGCCAATGATGGAGACGCACCCATGCCCAAGTTCAGCTTGGCCCTTGTCGGGCTTGCCCTGAGCCTGCTGCCGTCCACCGGACAGGCAGCCGATCGGTTTACATTTGAAGAATACTTTGCCGGACGCACGGAAGCCGTTGGCTCGTTCAGCGCCATCAATGGCGTCAGGCGGACCTTCACCGTCGACCTCACCGGGAACTGGGACGGTAAAACGCTGACGCTTCGCGAGGATTTCGTGTTCGACGATGGCACGGAGGACCGCAAGACCTGGCGGTTCACCAAGACCAGCCCGACCACCTATAGCGGCACCCGCGAGGACGTGATCGGCGAGACGACGGTGCGGCTGAACGGTGCCGTCGCCCGCTTCAACTATCTCGTCTATCTGAGCCCGGAAACGCAGGGAAACAAGGTGCGCTTCTGGGACAAGATGGTGCTGCGCGAGGACGGGACGGTGCTGAACACGGCGCTCGTCACCAAGTTCGGCATTCCGGTCGCCAAGACCACTGTCGAGTTCCGCAAGCCGGGCTACTCGCACAAGACGGCGAGCCGCTGAGACCTACCGGCTTTGTGCTGCGAGCCAGCGGTCGATGCCGCTGGCGGCGGCAATGCCGGTTGCAAAGCAGGCGGTGAGCAGATAGCCCCCGGTCGGGGCCTCCCAGTCGAGCATTTCGCCTGCCACAAACGTGCCCGGGCGGGCCTGCAACATGAAGCCATCGTCGATGGCGTCGAGGGCCACGCCACCTGCGGTCGAGATCGCCTCGGCGATCGTGCGGGGGCGTTTGACCGGGAGCGGCAAAGCCTTGATGAGGTTCGCGAGGCCACTCGCGTCACGCTGGTTGGCTGTCGGATCGACTTCGCGCAGCAGGGCGATCTTCACGCCGTCGAGATTGGCGGCCTTCTTCAATCGTGTCGAAAAACTTGCCTTGCGATCCTGACGCGCGAGGTCTGCGACGAGCTTCTCCTCCGTCCGGCCCGGTGCGAGATCCAGCATGAGTGCTGCTTGGCCGTCCCGGTCGAGCGCATCTCGAAGTGCCGCCGAATGGGCATAGATCAGGCTGCCTTCGATGCCGCCCCGGCTGATGACGAATTCGCCCTGGGTGGTGCCTGCCGCCGACGTGGCCTTGACCGACTTGACCGGTTGGCCGGAAAAGCGTGCATCGAAGCTCTCGGAGAAATCGCAGTCGAAGCCGCAATTGGCCGGGCGAAGGGGGACAATATCGATGCCTTCTGCTTTCAGCAGCGGCACCCAGGCGGCATCTGAGCCGAGCTTCGGCCAGCTGGCGCCACCGAGCGCGAGAAGTGTTGCGTCGGCGGTGACGTGCTTCTGACCCTCGGGAGTGTCGAAGATCAAGGGCTTTCCGTCGAAACCCGTCCACCGATGCCGGGTGAGGATGGTCACGCCCATGCCTTCCAACCGCTTCAGCCAGGCGCGCAACAGCGGCGAGGCCTTCATCACCTTCGGGAAGACGCGGCCTGATGTGCCGACAAAGGTTTCCGTGCCGAGGTCGGCTGCCCAGACCCGGATGGCGTCCGGCGTCATCAGGTCGAGCACGGGGCGCAGTCGGCTGTTCGCCGCACCATAGCGGGTGACGAAACGCGCATAGTCCTCGGCATGGGTGATGTTGAGGCCGGACTTGCCGGCGAGCAGGAACTTGCGGCCGACCGTCGGCATGGCGTCGTAGACGGTGACGAAATGGCCCTTGCCGGCGAGATGCTCTGCCGCCATCAGGCCCGCCGGGCCTCCGCCGATGATCGCCACGCTCTTCGACATCCGTGATCAGTCCAGCTTGAAGGTCGAAAGGCGCGAGACCAGACCCTCGATCGTCGCGCTGTCGGCATTGGCGAAGGCAAAGCGCAAGTAATCCTGACAATCGTCGCCGAAATAGGCGCCGGGGATGCAGAGCACGCCGGCCTTCTTTGCCAGTCGTTCGGCGACATAGGCAGACTTCTCGCCGGGAAAGGGATGGCGGATGAAGGCGAAATAGGCGCCGAGCGAGTCCATCTTCCAGTCGGGCAGTTGCTGCACCACGCCCTTCAACGTCTCGGCGCGTTTGAGGATTTCGATGCGGTTGTCGCCGCGCCATGCCTTCAGTGCGGGAATCGCCTTGGCCACAGCTGCCTGCGGCGCGCGGGGGGCGCAGATCTGCAGATTGTCCATGACCTTGGCGATTTCCGAGACGGCGTGGGGACCGGCGGTGATCGCGCCCAGGCGATGGCCAGGGATGCAGAAGGATTTGGAGAAGGAGTAGAGGAGAATGAGGTTCTCGTCCCAGTCGGGGATCGAGAGCAGATCGTGAGGCCGTCCCTCGCCGGGCACAAAATCGCGATAGGTCTCGTCGAGGATGAGGAAGGCACCCGCCTTGCGGCAGGCCTCGAAGGCCTGGCGCAGCAGGTCCGCCGGATAGATGGCGCCCGTCGGGTTGTTGGGCGAGACCAGCGCCACGGCCTTGACGCCCTTCGCCAGGGCCGCCTCGATGCCTTCGATGGTGGGTACTAAACCGGTGGCGGGATCCAGCGGGATCAGCTCGCGGCGGATGCCCATCATCGCCAGCGTGGTTTCCTGGTTGAAGTAGAAGGGATCCGTCAGCGCCACCGCATCCCCGCTCGCCGCGATCGCCTGCACCGTTGCCATGAAAGCCTGGTTGCAGCCTGCCGTGATGTGGATGTTTTCTGCCTTGACCGGCGCGCCATACACGGAAGCGACTTCTGCCGCGTAGGCCTCGCGTAGCGGCGCTTCGCCTTCGATCGGACCATAGCCGGCATTCGCGCGGGCGGAAGCGGCTTCCGCCAGCCAGGCGAAGAGATCGGGATGCGGCGGATAACCGGGCACCGCCTGGCTCAGGTCGATCATCGGGCCGGCTGCGCCGTCATAGGCGCGCGCCCAGGCGAAGACCGAGGGAACGGGCGGCGCCGAGAGATCTGCGACGAGCGGATTGAAGGGGGCGGCGGGCATGGCAGGTTCCTCGGCGGTTATTCGCTCTCTTCCAGGAGCGGAACGACGGTACTGGTATTGCGTTTGCGGGTCGAGGGCAGGCCTCGTCCCGAAGGGCGGCTTGCCGGGCGCGGCTGGGCGGCGCGCTCGGTTTCGATCATATCGAAGATCCAGTCGATGAAGACCTTGGCGATCGGCGCCGCGCGAACGTCGTTGCGGGCGGCGACATAGAAGGCATCCGGTGCGGGTACAGCGAGATCGAAGGGGATCACGAGTTCGCCGGCGGCAATCAGGCTCGATGCGGTGATGCTGTCACCAAGTGCTACACCCTGGCCGTGGCGGGCAGCCTCGGTCGACAGGCGTGCGTCACCCATGAAGTGTTCGCGGGCCTTGGGCATGTCCAGCTGATCGGCGGCGGCGAGCCAGCTGCGCCATTCGCGGCCATCGTCTCCATGCAGCAGCACGTGGTCGTGCAGATCGCGAACGGAGCGCAGGGGGCGTGTGTTGAGCAGGGTCGGACTGACGACGGGGAAGAGCTCGAACGTGCTCCAGAGCCGCGTCCAGCAATCCTTCCAGCCGCCCGGGCCATAGAGGATCGCGATGTCGATGTCAGGCGAATAGATGAGGTTCGGATCATTGCTGGAGGTCAGCGTCAGGCTGATCTCCGGATAGCGATCGGTGAAGGAGCCGAGGCGGGGCACCAGCCAGAGCGAGAGCAGCGCCGGCACACAGGAAATGCGCAGGCTGCCGCTGGTCGAGGGGCGGTTCATCAAGGCCGTTGCCGCTGCAATCCCATCGAAGGCCTGGGTGACGGCCGGCAGGAGGAGCGCGCCTTGAGGTGTGAGCTTCAACCGTTTGCCGCCGCGCTCGAACAGTGCCGTTTTCAGCGTTTCCTCAAGGCTTCGAATCTGATGGGAAATCGCGCCATGCGTCACGCTGAGTTCTCTTGCCGCAGCCGAGATCGAGCCGCGACGGGCGGCGGCCTCGAAGGCGCGCAGGGGGTTGAGTGGCGGCAGGCGGCTAGCCATGGCGGCGTCATGATCCGTGAATTTTTCTCACATCGATTGCTATAACATCGTGAATTGATTTTCCAAGTGGGTTGCAGGTTAATGCTCACAATAAAGGCATGCTCAGATCGTGCCGTAAAAATGGACGACGGCATCTTCGTCGTTCACAAGCAGGGAACGTCAGATGACTTTCGATGAGAAGCGCCTTGCGGCGCTGCGTGAGAAATACGGAAACGACAAGGCAGGTGAGATCTTCGATCCGAAGTTTGCCAAGGTCGGCGAGAAGATCTTTTCGAACGGCACGCGTGCAGCGCCTTACGCCGGCGTGCCGACTTTCGTCTCTGCTCCCTATCGCCAGGTTGATCAGCGTGATCCCGATGTCAGCGATCTCGATGTCGCGATTGTCGGTGTGCCCATGGATCTTGGCGTGACCAACCGACCGGGCTCGCGCTTCGGGCCCCGGGCCTTGCGCGCCATCGATCGCATCGGGCCCTACAATCACGTGCTCGAATGCGCACCCGTTTTCGATCTCAAGGTGGCCGACATCGGCGACGTGCCTTTTTCCAGCCGCTACCGCCTGGAGATGAGCCATGACGATATCGAGGCTTATCACACCAAGCTCGTGGCCCAGGGCGTCTTGCCGCTTTCCGTCGGCGGCGACCATTCGATCACCCATCCGATCATGAAGGCGATTGCCAAGAAACATGGCCCTGTCGGCATGATCCATATCGATGCCCATTGCGATACTGGCGGGGCTTTCGACCAGACGAAGTTCCACCATGGCGGGCCGTTCCGCAACGCCGTGCTCGACGGTGTTCTCGATCCTGTCCGGACGATCCAGATCGGCATTCGTGGCCCGGCCGAATATCTCTGGGAGTTCTCTTACGAGTCCGGCATGACCGTCATCCATGCCGAAGAGATCAACGGTCTTGGCATGCCTGCCATCATCGAGAAGGCAAAGGCGATCATCGGCGATGGCCCGACCTACCTCTCCTTCGACATCGATAGCCTCGATCCGAGTGTTGCGCCCGGCACGGGGACGCCCGAGGTCGGCGGCCTGACGTCTCGCGAGGCGCTGGAATTGATCCGTGGCTTCAAGGGCGTGAACCTGATTGGCGGTGACGTCGTCGAAGTCGCGCCGCAATATGACGCGAACCACAATACGGCCCATGTCGGCGCACAAATCCTCTTCGAAATCCTCAGCCTGATGGTCTACAGTCCGGCCATCAAACCGCGCTGAGAGCGCTAATCCCGGACAGCTTCCGCCGTCCGGTCACAGATACAGACGAACGGGCGAAAACGCCTCAACCACAACAAGGGAACAGGACCATGAAAGACATTCTCTCTACCTCCGTCAGCCGCCGCGGCGTGCTCGCCGGCTCGGCTGCCATTGCTGGCGCGCTTGCCATGCCGTCGATCCTGCGCGCCCAGGACAAGTCGATCAAGATCGGCGTCTATGGCGGCTACTTCAAGGATTCGTTCGACAAGAACATCTTCCCGGAATTCACCAAGGCAACCGGCATTGCGGTTGAATCGATTGCCGAACCGACCGGCGAAGCCTGGCTCGTGCAGCTCGAGCAGGCCGCCAAGGCCGGCCAGGCTCCGGCCGATCTTTCGATGATGTCGCAGGTGGCGATGCTGAAAGGCCAGGCAACCGAGCTCTGGGCGCCGATCGACATGGCGAAAATCAGCAATGCGTCCGGCCTGATCGACCGTTTCGTCAACAAGTATCCGGATGGTCGCGTGGCCGGCGTCGGTGCCGTTGCCTGGTACATCACGCTCGTGACCAACACGGATGTCTACAAGGAAGCGCCGACCTCCTGGAACGCGCTCTGGGATCCGGTGAAAGCCGACAAGCTCGGCCTGCTGGCGCTCGTCTCCAATTCCTTCCTGCTGGAAGTCACCGCCAAGACCCATTTCGGCGGCACCAATGCACTCGACACCGAGGAAGGCATCCTGAAGGCTTTCGAAAAGCTCGCGGAAGTGAAGCCGAATGTGCGCCTCTGGTATCGCGACGAGGCGCAGTTCGAGCAGTCGCTGAAGTCGGGCGAGATCCCGATGGGCCAGTATTATCACGACGTCACGGGTCTGGCCGCTGCCGATGGCCAGCCGGTCCGCTCGACCTTCCCGCAGGAAGGCGGCATTCAGGATTCCGGTTGCTGGGCGTTGTCGCGTGCATCGACGAAGACCGAAGAAGCCCATATCTTCATCGACTACATGTGCCAGCCCTCGATCCAGGCGACCCTGTCGCGCAAGGTCGGTACCGCGCCGACGGTCAAGCGCGAACTGCTCGACTTGACTGCAGAGGAATTCGCCGCCGTCTCCTCCGACATCGAGCCGATCACGCCGCGCTACGACCTCTACCAGACCAAGTCGGACTGGTTGAACCAGAAGTGGACCGAACTGATCGTCGGCTGATCATAGGTTTTGTGGTTGCCCCTCATCCGCCTGCCGGCACCTTCTCCCCGCAGGCGGGGAGAAGGGTACTAGCGGGAGGCGCCGCGCCAACGTCTCCTCTCCCCGCTTGCGGGGAGAGGGTAGGGTGAGGGGCTGTTCCCGTTGGTTTTGCTGCATCTTGGGGTACGTGATAGGATCACTGAAGGCATCTCAGCGGAGACAATCTCATGGCAACGATCAGTGTGCGGGATGTGAATACCGATCTCTCCGAATTGGTGGACGAGGTGATCAAGGGCGGCAGCGTCACGATCACCCGCGACGGCAAGCCGGTGGCGACGCTGGTGCCGGTTGAAAGCGACGAAACGCCGGACCAATCGCCGAGGCCCAATCTGGTCGATTTCCTCAAAACTTTCCCAGAACCAGGAATGGTCTTTGAGCGAAATCCCTCGCCGAGCCGGGACGTGGATCTTTGAGGGGATATCTGCTCGACACAAATGCGGTCTCCCTGCTTTACGACGGGAGAGCTTCGCAAGCGTTCGAAGACTGGTTGCGGCAGCGCTTTGGGGAAAAATCTCTTTATCTATCGACGATCACTGTCCTTGAAATACAGAAGGGCGCAACGAAGCTCGAATTGGTCAAGAATAGTAACCCCACACGGGCGCGGCAATTGCACCTCTGGCTGCAAAGGCTCATCGAGCAGTATGCGGACAGCATTCTGGTCGTTGATACGGAAACGGCACTTGCCGCCGGAACCCTTGATGGAGCGATGCGTGCACGCGGACACAATGGCCAGCTCGCTGATATCCTCATCGCCGCAACCGCCCAGACACACGGCCTTACCGTCGTCACCGCCAATACCAGAGACTTCGAGCCCTTGGGTGTCGACTGTCTCGCCCCGTTTTGAAAACACTCGTTCGATTGGATGCTCATGTCCGGCCTCGCCCTCAATTCCGTCACCAAGCAGTTCGGCCCCTTCACGGCGGTCGACAATGTCCAGCTTTCCGTTCCGCACGGCACCTTCGTCTGCCTGCTCGGTCCCTCCGGCTGCGGCAAGACCACGCTGCTTCGGATGATTGCCGGTCTCGACAGCCCGACCAATGGCGCGATCGTGCTGGACGACAAGGACATTACGCAGGTTCCGACGCACAAGCGGGAGCTCGGCATGGTCTTCCAGTCGCTCGCGCTGTTTCCCCATCTGACCGTTGGCGAGAACATCGCCTATCCCTTGCGCATCCGTGGCATCGGGCGCGAAGAGCAGGTGAAGCGCGTCGATGAGCTGCTCGCGATGATCCATTTGCCGGGTTATGCGGACCGTCCGGTCCACCAGCTCTCGGGCGGGCAGCGGCAGCGTGTGGCTATTGCCCGGGCGCTTGCCATTTCGCCGAAACTTTTCCTGCTCGACGAGCCGCTGTCGGCGCTCGATGCCAAGCTGCGCGAGGCAATGCAGGTGGAACTGCGCAAGCTGCAGCAGCAGCTCGGCATCACCACCATCGTCGTCACCCATGACCAGCGCGAGGCGATGACCATGGCCGATACGGTTGTCGTCATGAGCGGCGGCAAGATCCGCCAGGCGGCGAGCCCGATCGAGATCTATCGCAAGCCGGCCGATCGCTTTGTTGCCGACTTTATCGGCTCGACCAATCTCCTGCCGCTGGCAGTGCAGGGCGGTTCCGCGCTGGTTCTCGGCCATAGCGTCGCCGGCATTACGGCACCGTCAGGCTCGGCGCAGGCGAGCCTTTCGGTTCGCCCGGAGGACGTCAAGCTTGCAGCCCCGGGGGAAGGCCGTATCACCGGCAAGGTCACCTTCATTCGCGACCTCGGCGGCACGATCGAGACCTTCCTCGATGTGTCCGGCACCGAGGTCGTCGCCGTCTCGACGCCGCGCGAGCGGCCGGTCGTGACTATCGGCCAGGATGTCGGCATCGTCATCGATCCCGAAACCGCCGTGGTGCTGTCGGCATGAGACGCGAACCGCCCAAAACTGCGCTCGACTATGCGCCGCTCGCCTTTCCCGCGGGCATGCTGATCCTGTTCTTCGTCGTGCCCTTTGCGACGATGATCGCCGTCTCCTTCTTCAAGCGGGATCCGACCGGCTTCTATTCGCCGGATTTCGTTTTCGACAATTACGCTCGCTTCCTGTCGTTCTTCTTCGGCGGCGTGCTCGGCTTTTCGCTGGGGCTGGCGATTGCCGTCGCGGTGGTCTGTGTGGCTTTGGCGCTGCCATTCACCTATCTGCTCGCGCGCATGTCCCGCAAGGCGCAGTTGATCTGGCTTGTGGCACTGCTCTCTGTGCTGTCGCTTTCGGAAGTCATTATCGGTTTTGCCTGGTCGACGCTGTTTTCGCGCACCGCCGGCATCACCAATCTCCTGGTCATGGTCGGGTTGATGGAAAGCCCTGTCGCGCTGATGCCGAATTTCGGCGCGGTGCTGACGGGCATGACCTATCAGGCGCTGCCCTATACCGTGCTGGTGCTTTATCCTGCTCTCGTCCGGCTCGATCCGACGCTGACGGAAGCGGCCCGCACGCTAGGAGCCTCGCCTCTGCGCGCCTTCTTCACCGTCGTCGTGCCGGCGCTGCGCAACACGCTGATTGCCACACTGATCATGGTCTTTATCTTCGCGCTCGGCTCCTATCTCTTGCCGCAGATCCTTGGGCGTCCCTCACACTGGACACTCTCCGTGCTGATCACCGACCAGGCGATCTACCAGTCCAACATGCCGTTCGCGGCAGCCATGGCCGTGTTTCTCGTGCTGGTCACGCTCGGCATGGTGGCGCTGACGCTTCTGATCGGTCGCAAGGGAGAAGCAGCATGAACAAGGCGCTGACCCGTCTATACTTCACCCTGATCGGCATCTTTCTCGCTGCGCCCATCGTCGTCGTCGCGGGTGTCTCGGTAAATGCCAAGCAGAGCCTCAACTTCCCGCCGCAGGGCTTTTCGCTCTCCTGGTATGGCGCGATCTTCACCGATCCCGGCTGGCGCTCGGCCTTCTTCGCATCGGTCATCCTGGCTCTATGCGCGGCGGCGCTTGCGGTTGCCATCGCGCTGCCGCTCGCCTGGTTCCTGTGGCGGCGTCTTGCGCCTTGGGCGCAGATCTTCCAGTTGCTGGGCATCGCGCCTTTTACCCTGCCACCCGTCATTACGGCGCTGGGGCTCCTGACCTTCTGGGCCGCGACAGGCTTCTACGGCCAGCCCTGGACGGCGGTCATCAGCCACGCGATCTTCTTCGTGACGCTCCCGCTGGTGACACTGTCGCTCGGTTTCTCGGCGATCGACCGCTCGCTGGTCGAGGCGGCGGCCACCATGGGAGCCGATGACCGTACCATCTTCCGCACGGTCGTTCTGCCGCTGATCGCGCCCTACCTGGTCTCGGGCTATGCCTTTGCCTTCGTGCTCTCGCTCAACGAATATATCGTCGCCTACATGACGGTCGGTTTCGTGATGGAAACGCTGCCGATCAAGATCTTCAACGCGCTGCGCTACGGTTATACGCCTGTCATGGCGTCGGTGACGATCCTGTTCGTGGCGGTGGCCGCCACCGTGTTCGGTCTCGTCGCCCGCTTCGGCGATCTGCCGAAACTGCTCGGCGCGAATGCCGACGACCGCAGCTGATGAATGGCGTTAGCGGTGATCTTCGAGGATCATAGCGGCCGCCTTTTCGGCGATCATCAGGGTCGGGGAATTGGTATTGCCCGAGACGATGGTCGGCATGACCGAGGCGTCAGCGATGCGCAGGCCCTTCAAGGCGCGAAGCCGCAGGCGTGGATCGACCACGCTGTCCGGATCCGCCCCCATGCGGCAGGTGCCGACGGGGTGGAAGATCGTGGTGCCGATATCGCCCGCCGCCTTTTCCAGCTCCGCATCGCTTTCGAGGTCAGGTCCGGGACGGTATTCCTCCGGCTGATAGCGGGCAAAGGCGGGCTGGGACGCGATGCGGCGGGTAAGCCGAATGGAGCGGACGGCAACGTCGCGGTCACCCGGCGTCGAGAGATAGTTCGGCGCGATCTTCGGCTGAGCGGCGAAGTCCGGACCCGATATGTGTACAGAGCCCCGGCTTTCGGGTCTGAGATTGCAGACACTCGCCGTCATCGCCGGGAAGGGGTGAACCGGGTCGCCGAACTTGTCGAGCGAGACCGGCTGGACATGGTATTCGAGATCGGCGGTTTCCTTGTCCGGGCCGGAGCGGGTGAAGATGCCGAGCTGGCTCGGCGCCATGGACATGGGCCCCGAGCGGCGGAACGCATATTCCAGCCCGATCATCGCCTTGCCGTAGAGGCTCGACGCACGCTCATTGAGGGTCGGCACGCCCTTGACCTTGAAGACGAGGCGGAGCTGCAGGTGATCCTGCAGGTTTTCGCCAACAGCAGGTACATCGCGGACTGTCTCGATGCCGGCATTTTGCAGGACCACTCCGCGGCCAATACCGGACAGTTCGAGGATCTGCGGTGAACCGATGGCGCCTGATGACAGCACCACCTCGCGGCGGGCGGCAAAGCGCTTCAGTTCGCCGTCGTGATGCACTTCGGCGCCGGTCACGCGATCGCCCTCGACCGTCAGCCGCTTGACATGGGCGCGAGTGAGGATCGTCAGGTTCTTGCGGTGCCGGATCGGCTTCAGAAAGGCCTTCGCCGTGTTCCAGCGGATGCCGGAGCGCTGGTTGACCTCGAAGAAGCCGGAGCCTTCGTTATCGCCGCGATTGAAATCGTCCGTTTCCGGAATGCCCGCCTGTTTGGCCGCCGCGCGAAAGGCTTCCAGCACGTCCCAGCGCAGCCTGGCCTTCTCCACGCGCCATTCGCCGCCGGCGCCATGTTTGTCGTCGGCGCCGCGATGGAAGTCCTCCGTTCTCTTGAAGAGGGGGAGAACGTCATCCCAGCCCCAGCCTTCGCAGCCCATCTGGCGCCACTGGTCGTAGTCGCGCGCCTGGCCGCGCATATAGATCATGCCGTTGATCGAGGAGCAGCCGCCAAGCACCTTGCCGCGGGGATAGCCGATGGCGCGACCGTTCAGGCCCGGCTCGGCCTCAGTCTTGAAGCACCAGTCTGTGCGCGGATTGTTGATGCAATAGAGATAACCGACTGGGATATGGATCCAGTGGTAGTTGTCGCTGCCGCCGGCTTCGAGCAGCAGCACACGGCGCGTGGGATCGGCGGACAGCCGGTTGGCTAGCAGGCAGCCGGCGGTGCCGGCGCCGATGACGATGTAATCGTAGGTCTCCATGCTCCTCCCCGAGCCGTCAGCTTCAACTGTTTCGCAGGCGGCCTTCCAGCAGGTCAAGCACGGAGCGGGCGGCATCCATCACATTGGTGCCGGGACCGAAGACGGCGGAGACGCCATGCTCCAGCAGGAAGTCATAGTCCTGGCGCGGGATGACACCGCCGACGACGACGATCACGTCGTTTGCGCCCTTGGCCTTCAGCGCTTCAACCAGCTGCGGAGCGAGCGTCTTGTGGCCTGCGGCGAGCGAGGACATGCCGACGACCTGGACCTTGTTGGCGACGGCGAGATCTGCGGCTTCGTCCGGCGTCTGGAAGAGGGGGCCTGCCACGACATCGAAGCCGATATCGCCGAAGGCAGACGCAATCACCTTGGCGCCTCGGTCATGGCCATCCTGGCCGAGCTTGGCGATCAGGATGCTGGGCTTGGATGCCGCCTTGCCATAGTCCTTCAGGCGATTGCTCAGCGTCTCCATTTCCGGATCGCCTTCATAGGCCTTGCCGTAGATGTCGTGCACCACTTCCGGCGTTGCGGCATGGTCGCCGAACACAGCCCGCATGGCATCCGAAATCTCGCCAACGGTGGCGCGCGCGCGGGCTGCCTCGACGGCGGCTTCCAGCAGGTTGCCCTCTCCGGTGCGGGCGATTTCGGTGAGGCGCGCGAGGGTTTCGCTCACCCGCTTCGGGTCCCGCTGGCGGCGCGTCTGTTCGATGCGCTTGACCTGGGAGAGGCGAACGGCGGTGTTGTCGATTTCGAGGATGTCGATGGGTTCTTCGTTTTCCAGGCGGAATTTGTTGACCCCGACGATCACCTCCTCGCCGCGGTCGATCGCCGCCTGCTTGCGGGTCGCGGCTTCCTCGATCAGGCGCTTCGGCAACCCGTCATCGACGGCCTTGGTCATGCCACCCAGGCTTTCGACCTCCTCGATCAGGGCCCAGGCTTTTTCCGCCAGTTCGTTGGTCAGGCTCTCGACATAATAGGAGCCGGCGAGCGGATCGACGACCTTGGTGACGCCGGTCTCGTTCTGCAGGATCAGCTGGGTGTTGCGGGCAATGCGGGCGGAAAACTCCGTCGGCAGGGCGATCGCCTCGTCGAAAGAATTGGTGTGCAGCGACTGCGTGCCGCCGAGCGCTGCCGACATGGCCTCAAACGCGGTGCGGATGATGTTGTTGTAGGGATCCTGTTCGGCCAGCGACACGCCGGAGGTCTGGCAATGGGTGCGCAGCATCAGGCTCGACGCCTTCTTCGGCTCGAACTCCTGCATGATGCGGGTCCAGAGCAGGCGGGCGGCGCGCAGTTTCGCGGCTTCCATGAAGAAGTTCATGCCGATGGCGAAGAAAAAGGAGAGGCGGCCGGCGAATTCATCGACATTCAGCCCCTTGGCGATGGCTGCACGGACATATTCGCGACCGTCCGCCAGCGTAAAGGCAAGCTCCTGCACCAGCGTCGCGCCGGCCTCCTGCATGTGATAGCCGGAGATCGAGATCGAATTGAACTTCGGCATCTCCTTCGCCGTGTATTCGATGATGTCGGCGATGATCCGCATCGAGGGCTCGGGCGGGTAGATATAGGTGTTGCGGACCATGAACTCCTTCAGGATGTCGTTCTGAATGGTCCCTGACAGCTTGTCGCGCGTAACACCCTGTTCCTCGCCGGTGACGATGAAGTTGGCGAGGATCGGAATGACGGCACCGTTCATGGTCATCGAGACGGAGATGTCCTGCAGCGGAATGCCGTCGAACAGGATCTTCATATCCTCAACGCTGTCGATCGCCACACCCGCCTTGCCGACATCGCCCTCGACGCGCGGATGATCCGAATCGTACCCGCGATGGGTGGCGAGATCGAAGGCGACGGAGACGCCCTGCTGACCGGCGGCCAGCGCCTTCCGGTAGAAGGCATTGCTCTCCTCCGCCGTCGAGAAGCCGGCATATTGCCGGATCGTCCATGGGCGCCCGGCATACATGGTGGCACGGGGACCGCGCACGAAGGGGGCAAAGCCCGGCAGGCTGTCGAGATGGCCGATGCCGGCGATGTCGTCCGCCGTATAAAGCGGCTTCACCGGAATGCCCTCTGGTGTGTTCCAGACGAGGCTTTCTGCCGGACGCTTCAGTTCCTTCTCGGCAAGCGCCTGCCAGTCGGCGATGGTTTTCTTGGTCATCGATGCGATCCTTATCTGAAGGCTGCGCGGTTCGGCGTTTCGCCGAGGGAAGTCAGTTTGACGGGGTTTTCGGTCAGGGCTATTCTTGTGAGCCTAACCGGAGCGCCTTGCCATGACCGTGAAAGCCTCTGTCTCGCTCTCGCCGCAGCAGGAAGAATTCGCCCGCAAGCTGGTCGAGGACGGCCACTTCCCGAGCCTCGCCGCTGTCGTCGAGCGAGGGCTGGATCTGGTGCGCGAAGAGACAGAGATGCGGGAAGAAGATCAGGAGGCGTTGCGTGCTCTCCTTCTGCGACGCATGGAAGGTCCGTTTCTCTCGGAAGAAGAAAGCCGGGTGCAGATCGAGGAGATGATAGCCGAGGTGAAGGCGTCCTATGGCCTTTAGGATCGTCCGTTCTCAGGCGAGTACTGAAGATCTGCGGATCATATTCCGGCATCTGATTGATAGTTATGTTGCGCTGGGAGATGACCTCCCGCAGGCAGCCGATCGCGCCTTGCGACGCATGGATGGACTTGAGCGCGATCTGCAGTCGATTGCTCGTGCACCATATCAGGGAACTGTGACCTCTTACGCAGGATTTGAAGCTGTGAGGCATGTGACCAAGAACAAGGTGGTGTTCTATTTTCAGATTCAGGAGACGCAGAAGGTGCTCCGCCTGCTGGCCGTCTTCTTCGGCGGACAGGACCATCAGCGGCATATGCTGAAGCGGATGCAAATCGCCGATCGATCGGGCGGCGCCTAGTTGTTTCTCTCCTTCGGCTGTCAAGGATCTCCACATGGCCGTACTTACTTCGCCTCCGGGTCTGGAATTGGGTGATCCTCAAATCCAAGAACCTCACCTGCATTGGATACGTCTACCGTCATTCGGTAGCTTCTTTTCAAGACGATTTTGCCGCCGTCGAAGACCGAACACATCACCCGTCCGTATACGTCGACGTCGTCAAATTCACGGCCCAAGACTTCACAGTTAACGCTGTCGGGATGAATGCCAAGTTTGGCAATGTAGTTAGATGAGTAGTCCTCAATCGCATTCTTCTGCCCGAAATCGACAAGTTGAGAGTCGGTCACTTCTCGGTATTCGAAAATAGAGGGGAAGGCGATCATTGCCCCCAACACCGTTATGAGGTTCGAAACCAGATAGATTCCCAGCCATTTGGCTGCCCATTTAACCCATTCGATCACCCCTCGAACTCCATGATCAGTTCATCGACCGCGAGACTCTGGCCCGGCCTGACGACGATCTTCTTCACGGTGCCGCGGCGTTCGGCCTTCAGGATATTCTCCATCTTCATCGCCTCGACGGTGGCGAGCGCCTGACCGGCTTCCACGGTCTCGCCTTCCTTCACCGCAACTCCGGTGATGACGCCCGGCATGGGGCAGAGAAGCATCTTGGAGGTATCCGGCGGCAGCTTTTCCGGCATGAGTTTGGCAAGCGCCGCGACGCGCGGCGAGCGGACGCGGGCGGTGACATCCATGCCGCGCCAGCGCAGCCGGATGGCGGGTCCCTTGAGGTCGACCTTCACCGCAAGCGTCTCACCGCCGATATCGACGGTTGCCAGTGTCTGGCCGGGCAGCCAGTCGGTCGCGAGCACCAGCTCGGTGCCGGAGGCGAGCGAGACACGGGTGTTGCCGGTGCCTTCGGTGATTTCAAGGGCATGGTCGCTTCCTGCCAGATTGACGACCCAGTCCTTGCCGAGTTTGCGGGTATGATTTCCGATGGTACCGGAGATCTGGATGGCGCGGGCCTGCAAACGGTGGTTGATGATGGCCGCGACCGCAGCGAGCTTTTCCGCCGAGGCTTGATCCGGGGTGACGCCGGTAAAACCGTCCCTGAACTCCTCGGCGATATAGGCCGTGGTGATCTTGCCGGAGCGGAAGCGATCCTGGTTCATCACGGCCGAGAGGAAGGGCAGGTTGTGGCCGATGCCTTCGACCTCGAAGCTGTCGAGGGCCTCGCTCATCGCGTCAATCGCTGTCAGACGATCGGGGGCCCAGGTGCAGAGCTTGGCGATCATCGGATCATAATACATCGAGATCTCGCCGCCTTCGAAGACGCTGGTATCGTTGCGAGTGACAGTGCCGTCTGCCGTCGTGCCCTCTGCCGGCGGACGGTAGCGGGTGAGGCGACCGATCGAGGGCAGGAAGTTGCGGTAGGGGTCTTCGGCATAGAGCCGGCTTTCGATCGCCCAGCCGTTCAGCTTCACGTCGTCCTGGCCGAAGCTTAGCTTCTCGCCCGCAGCGACGCGGATCATCTGTTCTACGAGATCGAGGCCGGTCACCAGCTCGGTGACGGGATGCTCGACCTGCAGGCGGGTGTTCATCTCGAGGAAGTAGAACTTGTTCTCTTTGCCATCGACGATGAATTCCACCGTGCCGGCGGAGTGATAACCGACGGCCTTTGCCAGTGCCACGGCCTGTTCGCCCATGGCCTTGCGGGTGGCGGCATCGAGGAAGGGCGAGGGGGCCTCTTCGATGACCTTCTGGTTACGCCGCTGGATCGAGCATTCGCGCTCGCCGAGATAAAGCGTGTTGCCGTGCGTGTCGCCGAGCACCTGGATCTCGATATGGCGCGGCTCGGTGACAAATTTCTCGATGAAGATGCGGTCGTCGCCGAAGGAGTTCTTCGCTTCGTTCTTCGACGACTGGAAACCTTCGCGGGCTTCTTCCGCATTCCAGGCAATGCGCATCCCCTTGCCGCCGCCGCCGGCGGAGGCCTTGATCATGACGGGATAGCCGATCTCATCGGAGATCTTCACCGCCTCGTCGGCATCGGCAATCAGGCCCATATGGCCGGGCACGGTCGAGACGCCGGCTTCGGCGGCCAGCTTCTTCGAGGTGATCTTGTCGCCCATGGCCTGGATGGCGCCCACAGGCGGGCCGATGAAGGTCACGCCTGCCTTTTTCAATGCCTCGGCAAAGGCTGCGTTTTCCGAAAGAAAGCCGTACCCCGGATGGACGGCGTCTGCTCCGGTCTGCCGGATGGCGTCGAGGATCTTGTCGATGACGATATAGGACTGGTTCGACGGCGCCGGGCCGATATGCACCGCCTCATCGGCCATCTCGACATGCAGCGCATTGCGATCAGCATCGGAATAGACGGCGACCGTCTTGATGCCGAGCTTCTTCGCGGTCTTGATGACCCTGCAGGCGATTTCGCCCCGGTTGGCGATGAGGATTTTCTGGATCATTGTTGTCACTCGGCAGCTTGAGCAGGTGGGACGGCGCCGGGAGCGGCACCTCCGATGATGAGCGCCTTGGCGCTGATATATTCGTCGATCTCTTCCCAGCCGACGGCGTCACCAAAGGGGAGAATCTCACCCTTGGCACGCTGCTCGGGAGAGGCCTTGGCGAGGCGCGGATACCACCAGAGCGGCGCCACGATCCTGCGCCCATCCATTATGTCGAAGATGATGCTGTCGTTCGTGACGTCCACAGAGCGGACTTGCAGTTGCCGCTCATCAATGTCCAAAGTGGTCATTCCACGCCTCCTCCCGGCCCTGAATTCCGTTGCCCGCTATTCCCTGACCTTCTTCTTCAAGCCCTTGGCCACGCTCTTCTCGTCCTTCACCTCGCCGAAGGCGTCCGGAAAGTTCTTCCGCGCCAGCGGCTCGTTGATCTTCAGCTTGGCGAAGTAGGATTGCGGATCGAAGCCGCGTTCGGCGGCGATCACTTCGCGGCCGAAGAGGCGGCAGAGGCGTTCGCCGTCGAGATTGCCGCGTTCGAAGGGTTCGGTGCCGAAATACTGCCAGAGCGCCTGCATGAAACCGAGGTCGGCGAGTGCCACCGTCTGGTCCATGGTGCGGTGGCGCGGCCAGTTGGTCACCGGCGTTACCTTCGGATTGGCGCGGCGGATCGTATACTGCCACTGCGTTCCAGGCAGACCGAGCGGAAAGCCCTGGTGTTTCGGCATGAGCGGATCTTTTGCCATGGGTTCACACCTCGAACACGTCTTCGAAGGATTCGGGAAAGTTCTTCCGCGCCACCTTCTCGTCGATGACCAGCATCGCCTCGTAGGACAGAGGGTCGAATTCCTTGGTGGCGGGCACCACTTCGCGGCCGAAAAGCAGGCTCAGGCGCGCGGCATCGAGATTGCCGCGCTCGAAGGGTTCCGTGCCGAAATGGTGCCAGAGCGCATGCAGGAAGGCCGCATCGATGCGGTGTTCCTTGGTGCCGGGGCGCGCCTTGCGGGGCAGCGCCTTGATCGGGGTGACGCCGCGTGGATTGGCGCGGCGGATGGTGAACTGCACACCGGTCCCCGGCATGCCGCCGGGGAAACCGCGATGTTTGGTCATGTCGGGGAGGCTTGGCATGGTCTCTCCTTACGCCGCAGCGATCTTGTCCTGCGTCTTCGTATCGAAGTCGGAGGCATCGTGGCGTTCATGCAGCTGTTCGGAGAGCGGGCCGGAGGTCTTGTTGACCATGGCGCCACGTTTCACACCCGGACGGGCGGCAAGCTGCTTTGTCCAGCGCTGGACATGTTCGTATTCATCGACCGACAGGAAGGTGCCGGCATCGTCATAGGCGCCGTGCAGGGCCAGACGCCCATACCAGGGCCAGATCGCCATGTCGGCAATCGTGTAATCTTTGCCGGCCATGAACTCGTTGTTGGCGAGATGGCGGTTCAGCACATCCATCTGGCGCTTCACCTCCATGGCGTAACGGTCGATCGCATATTGGATCTTCATCGGCGCGTAGGAATAGAAATGGCCAAAGCCGCCGCCGAGGAAGGGAGCGGACCCCATCTGCCAGAAGAGCCAGTTCAGCGTTTCAGCGCGGGCGCGGGTTTCCGATGGCAGAAAGGCGCCGAATTTCTCCGCGAGATAGGTCATGATCGAGGCACTCTCGAACAAGCGGATCGGCTCGCCGCCATCCTTGGGCGCATGGTCCATCAGGGCCGGGATCTTGGAATTCGGGTTGACCTCGACAAAGCCCGAGGAGAACTGGTCGCCCTTGCCGATATTGATCAGCCAGGCATCGTATTCGGCGCCGTCGTGACCGGCTGCCAGCAGCTCCTCCAGCAGGATCGTCACCTTTTGGCCGTTCGGCGTGCCCAGCGAATAAAGCTGCAGCGGATGCTTGCCGACCGGGCGCTCCTTGTCATGTGTCGCGCCCGCGATGGGGCGATTGATATTGGCGAAGGCACCGCCATTGCCGGGCTCCCAGGTCCAGACCTTCGGGGGCACGTAGCCAGCTGGCAGGTTTTTCTCGGGCGGGAATTTTGTCTCGGTCATGAATCGGGTCCTTTCTCGGTGAAGCGCCTCGGGCGCGCCGAGAGTTATATAGGCCTTCCCTGTTGTCCTTGCCCACTCTCAATGCATGATCACAACGGGCCCCTCACAACGGGATCGTGTCGTGCTTCTTCCAATGCGTGCCGACCTGCTTGTTGCGGAGGCTCGCAAACGCCTTGGCAATGCGGCGGCGGGAGGAATGCGGCATGATCACTTCGTCGACGAAGCCGCGTTCGGCGGCCTTAAAGGGATTGGCGAAGTTGACTTCATATTCCCTAGTGCGTGCGGCGATTTTTTCCGAGTCGCCGAGCTCCGAACGGTAGAGGATTTCGGCAGCGCCCTTGGCGCCCATCACGGCGATTTCGGCGGTCGGCCAGGCATAGTTGATATCGGCGCCGATATGCTTGGAGGCCATGACGTCGTAGGCGCCGCCATAGGCCTTGCGGGTGATCAGCGTCACCATCGGCACGGTCGCCTGGCTGTAGGCGAAGAGCAGTTTTGCGCCATGCTTGATGACGCCGCCATATTCCTGGGCGGTGCCGGGCAGGAAGCCGGGCACGTCGACCAGCGTCAGGATCGGGATCGAAAAGGCATCGCAGAAGCGGACGAAGCGGGCGGCCTTGCGCGATGAATCGATATCGAGGCAGCCGGCCAGCACCATGGGCTGGTTGGCGACGACGCCGACCGTCTGGCCCTCCAGCCGCAAGAAGCCGGTGATGATGTTCTTCGCAAAGGCTTCCTGGATCTCGAAGAAATCGCCTTCGTCGGCCAGCGCGTAGATCAGCTCCTTCATGTCATAGGGCTTGTTGGAGCTGTCCGGGATCAGCGTGTCGAGCCGCATTTCGATGCGGGCCGGATCGTCATGGAAGGGGCGGACGGGCGGCTTTTCGCGGTTGTTCAACGGCAGGAAATCGAAGAGCAGGCGAACCTGTTCCAGCGCCTCGATGTCGTTCTCATAGGCGCCATCGGCGACGGAGGATTTCTTCGTGTGCGTGGAGGCGCCGCCGAGCTCTTCCGCCGTGACGATCTCGTTGGTGACGGTCTTCACGACATCGGGGCCGGTGACGAACATGTAGGAGCTGTCGCGCACCATGAAGATAAAATCGGTCATGGCTGGCGAATAGACGGCACCGCCAGCGCAGGGGCCCATGATGACGGAGATCTGCGGAATGACGCCTGAGGCATCGACATTGCGCTTGAAGACATCGGCATAGCCAGCCAGCGAAGCGACACCTTCCTGGATGCGGGCGCCGCCCGAGTCATTGAGGCCGATCACGGGCGCGCCGACCTTCATCGCCATATCCATGATCTTGCAGATCTTCTGGGCATGGGTTTCCGACAGCGAGCCGCCGAGCACGGTGAAATCCTGGGAGAAGACATAGACCTGGCGGCCGTTGATCGTGCCCCAGCCGGTGACGACGCCGTCACCCGGCACCTTCTGGTCGGTCATGCCGAAATCCACGCAACGGTGGGTTACATACATGTCGTATTCTTCGAACGAGCCTTCGTCTAGCAGGACCTCGATGCGCTCGCGGGCCGTCAGCTTGCCCTTGCCGTGCTGGGCGGCGATGCGCTTTTCGCCGCCGCCGAGGCGGGCCTCCGCGCGGCGCGCTTCGAGCTGGTCCAGGATCGTCGACATGCTTCCTCCGGAATGATCTTGATGGCTTCAAGCCTTGTGTGACACCTATTCCACTGTGCCGCAGAAGAAAACGGTTGAACAGGTGCATCTGTGGATTTATGAATTTGCAAAGTGAAAATTGCGAATTTGCGAAATGGCCATCGGGAAACTCTTCATCGGCCGCAAGGTCCGCGACATCCGCCAGGCAAACGGGGCCACCCAGGCGCAGTTTGCCGACATGGTCGGCATTTCCACCAGCTATCTCAACCAGATCGAAAACAATCAGCGCCCGGTCTCGGCCTCGGTGCTTTTGTCGCTGGCGGAAAAGTTCGGCATCGACATCACCGAGCTTTCCTCCGGCCAAAACGACCGGCTGCTCTCGGCGCTGACGGAGGCGCTCTCTGATCCGCTGTTCGAGACCTATTCGCCGAGCCTCCAGGAGCTCAAGCTCGTCACCCAGAATGCACCCGGCTTCGCCCATGCGCTGATTGCAGCCCACCAAGCCTACAGGCGCGGCAATGAGCAGCTGGCGAGCCTCGACGATCGGCTGGGGGCAGCCCCCAGCCAGGAGGTGACGCCCTATGACGAGGTGCGCGACTTCTTCCATTTCGTCGACAATTACATCCACGATCTCGACCTTGCCGCCGAGCAGTTGGCGACGGAACTGAGGCTCGGGGAGGGGGAGAATTACGCGGCCCTGTCAGGCCATCTTGAGGCGAAACACGGCGTGCGCGTCGTGCGCGGCGAGGCGGGCGACGAGGCGATCCGCCGCTTCGATCCGGTGGGGCGCATCCTCACCGTCAGCCGTTATGCCTCGGCCCCCACCCGCGATTTCCAGATCGCCATCCAGATCGCCCAGCTCGCCGCCGCCACGAAGATCGACCAGGTGCTGAAACAGGCGAATTTCCGCAGCGAAGAGGCGGTCGAGATCTGCCGCATGGGGCTCTACAATTATTTCGCCGGCGCGCTGATCCTGCCCTATCGCAGCTTCCTCACCGCCGCCCGGGATCTGCGCCACGACATCGAGCTGCTCGCCGCCCGCTTCGAGGCCTCGCTCGAACAGGTCTGCCACCGTCTCTCGACGCTGCAGCGACCGGGCCTCAAAGGCGTGCCGATCTTCTTTGCCCGCATCGACCGGGCCGGCAATATCACCAAGCGGCACAGTGCGGCGCGCCTGCAGTTCGCCCGCTTCGGGGCGGCCTGTCCGCTGTGGAATGCGCATCAGGCCTTCGAGACGCCGGGCCGGATCATCCGCCAGACGGCGGAAACGCCCGATGGCGTGCGCTATCTCTGCATCGCGACGCAAGTGTCTAAAGGCTCCGCCGGCTTCCGCGCCGCCAATCCGCGCTATGCCTTGGCGCTCGGCTGCGAGATCTCCTATGCCGGCGCCTTCGTCTATGCCGACGACCTCGACCTCTCCAACCGCGGCGCCTTCGACCCGATCGGCATCTCCTGCCGCATCTGCGAACGCATCAAATGCACCAGCCGCGCCGTGCCGCCGCTGAAAAGGAAGCTGGTGGTGGATCACAGGGTGCGGAACCCGATGCCGTATGAGATTGAGTGAGGGGGCTTGGCTGTCGAAGCTGTCGGCAATTTTGGGTTGTAAGTTTCGCGCCAGATTATGCCTCTATCTCTCGCATCAGAAGAGCGAAGCGGAGTGAGGCGATGCAGATCAGTCAATTTACGAATACCTATTCGGCAAAGTTTGCCGGTTCGAGCTCTGCTTCCGGGGCGAAGAGCGCGGATCAGGGCTTTGGTGCGTTCTTCAACGACGGCGACTATGCATCCAAGGACAATGGCCTTTTCAAGAACCTGCTCCAGGATCCTGAACTGCAGGACAATTACGTGCTCCGTGCTGACGGTGGATACGAGTTCATACCCGACGTCGAATCCGGGCCGCGCTCCAATAGCGTGAGCATCTTGGCCAGACTTATCGAAGAGCAGAATGGCTATGAATACAAGGCGGCAGAAGTTGAATCTCTTTTCACGCCGAACGAACTTGCAGCCTTTCGTCAAATGACGGGCTATAATCTTGTCCAAGCTGGTGGAGGGGTGACTGTGACCGATGACTACGGGCGCAGTGTACCTGCGGCTGACCAAGCCAAGATCATGGCAGCTTGGGAGGTGTTCGATGGCGCGAAGGCAATCCAGGGATACTCCAATCCCGGCGGGGAGCTGACGGTTGCTGATCTTCAAAGCGCCGCTCGGTGGGTTGCCGAAGTCAGGGGTGGCGACGCGGCTTTCTGGGATGACATTTTCGATATGATCGATGGTCTTGCTTCCTCCGGCAGTCCGCTTGCGTCCGGCGAAAGCGCGATGGCGGAGCAAGAGACCGTTGCTCAGCGTTCGGCAGATGCATTGCCGCTGTGAATGGCACTCGTATGATCAAGTGATGTTGTCCGTGTGCCTTTGTGTGCTATATTTGTAGCACAATATGGAGGCGACTATGACGGTGACGACAAAGGTGCGCAAGCAGGGCGGGGCTGCCGTGGTCACGATCCCGCCAGCACTGCTCAAGCTGATGGCTGTCGAGGTCGGTGACCAGCTGTCTCTCGACGTGCAGAATGGCGAGTTGGTGGCAAAGCCGCTCCGGGCCGGCGTCAAGCGCTACACCCTGGCGGAATTGCTGGTCGGCGCCGAGGAACTTGCTCAACTCAACGCTTCGCTTGCCGACACGATGGACGGCGATGCGGTCGGTCAAGAGATCGGCTGATGGTCCGCAGCGGTGTTCCTCGCCGGGGCGATGTCTACTGGATCGATCCCAATCCGGTCGCCGGGCGCGAGATGAAGAACCGGCACCGGTTCGTTGTGATCACGCCTCATGAAATCAATGTATTCGGTGTGTGCATGACCGTCCCAGTGACCACTGGCGGTGGCTTCACACGCGACATCGGACTAGCTGTGCCAATCCATGGACATGATACGACGGGTGTCGCGGTTTGCAATCAAGTGCGCAGTTTCGATATAGCGGCCCGTGTTCAGCAACGTTCGGCGAGTTTCATCGAGACGCTGGATAAGGCGACCGTTGACGAGATCGTTGCGCGTGTCGTCAGCGCTATCGATCCGTTGCCAGGCGCTGGCTGATCAGCGGTCAGCCAAACAACCGCTCATCCCGCGCCGCAAAGAATGCCTCGACACTCTCCGGCGCTACATCCCCCAGCGTCGCCGGCGACCATTTCGGGTTCCTGTCCTTGTCGATGATTGCCGCCCGGATGCCTTCGTAGAAATCGGGGACTTTCACCACCTGCAGGGTGCCAGCGAATTCGCGTTCGAGGCAGGTTTCGAGGTCCTTGGAGCGGCGGGCCTCGCGCAGCATCCTGAGCGTAACCTTGAGGCTGGTCGGCGATTTCGCGCTGATGGCGGCAAGCGTTCTGGCGGCGAGGTCGCCATGCTCCTTTTCGAGGGCGGCGATGATCTCCTCGACCGTGTCGAAGGCGAAGCAGCGGTCGATCATGGCGCGGCCTTCGGAAAAAATGCCGGTCGGGCCGTCCACCGTATAGTCGCGGATGATTGAGGCGATCGTTGCCCCAAGGGCGGGTGCGGGCAGGACGGCGATGCGCTCCAGCAGTTCGGCCACCCGGTCCTGCGGAACATACCAGTCGGCAAAGCCTGCGGTGATGGCATCCGCGCCGTTCACCGCCTCGCCAGTCAGGCCCATCCAGGTGCCGAGTTCGCCGGATGCGCGCGACAGCAGCCAGGTGGCGCCGATATCGGGGAAGAAGCCGATGCCGGTTTCGGGCATGGCGAGCTTGGTCGTCTCGGTGACGATGCGGTGGCTGCCATGGCTGGAAACGCCGACACCGCCGCCCATGGTGATGCCGTCCATCACGACGATGTAAGGCTTTTTGAAGCCGGCGATGCGGGCGTTCAGGCGGTATTCGGCCTTGAGGAATTTGGAGGCTTTGCCGTCGCCGGCCTTGCCGCTTTCATAGAACATCCTGATATCGCCGCCGGCGCAAAGCCCGCGTTCGCCTTCGCCGGTGACGAGGACGGCAGCCACGTCCGGGTCTGCCTCGAAGGTATCGAGCGCCTTGCCGAACTCCAGGATCATGTCGTGGGAGAGGCTGTTCAGCACCCGTGGACGGTTGAGGGTGATCAGCCCCAGCGCGCCTCTTTTTGCCGTGAGGATTTCCTCGCCCTGATAGTCCGCTTCCAGATAGCGCATGCTGTCCTCCCTTGTCTTTTGAGAGAGTTAGATATGCGTCGCGGGGAAAGGGCAAGAGGTGGGCTAGCGCATATGGAACGGGACCCCCCTCTGGCCTGCCGGCCATCTCCCCCACAAGGGGGGAGACTGGCTGAACCGCCGGCCCGCTCACATTCCGTTGGCGCCGCAAAGGGATCGGCAAACGCGGCGCTCCGCTCTCCCCCCTTGTGGGGGAGATGTCACGCAGTGACAGAGGGGGGTATCCCAACGCGACAGCCTTGAACTGCCTGAGCAGGATCAGCCGACGAGATTGCGCGGTGTGCCCGCAAGAAACAGCTCGATATTCTCGATCAGCTGGTCGGCCAGCGCCTGGATTGCCTCGCGGCTTGCCCAGGCGACATGCGGGGTGAGGATAACGTTTTCGCGTGACGCGATCCGCATCATCGGGCTGTCATGGGCGGGTGGTTCACCGTCGGTCACGTCGAAGCCGGCGCCAGCGACCTGGCCGGCATCGAGCGCCTTTTCCAGCGCCAGTTCATCGACGAGGCCGCCGCGGCCGGTGTTGATGAGAAGCGGGCGGCGCTCCATCAGGGCGAATTCGCGCGCACCGATCACGCCGCGCGTTTCCGGTGTCAGCGGGCAGTGCAGCGTGATCACATCAGCGCGTTTCATGACCTCGTCGAACGCCGTCTGACCGGGTTTCAACTCGGTTGCTCCGCGACGACCGGCGGCAAGCACCGTCATGCCGAAGGCCTCGGCGATCTTGCCCACGGACTGGCCAAGCGTGCCATGGCCGATGATGCCGAGCGTCGAGCCGCCGAGATCGGCAATGGGATAATCGAAATAGCAGAATTGCGCCGCCTGCTGCCAGCGTCCTTCGATGACCGACTGACGATAGGGCAGGATCGAGCGGCGCAGCGCCAGCATCAGCGCGAAGGTGTGTTCGGGCACCGTGTGCTTGGCGTAGTTCCTGATATTGCAGACGGCGATGCCACGCGCCTTGGCCTCGACGAGATCGACGATGTCGGTGCCGGTGGCAGAGACGGCGATCAGCTTCAGCTTCGTGGCGCCGGCAAGCGCCTCGGAACGGACAGGGGCCTTGTTGGTGATCACCACGTCTGCGTCGCGGATGCGCTCCGCCACTTCGTGCGGGGCAGTGCGGGCATGGACCACCATTTCATGCGGCACGGAGGGCGCACGGACCATGGTTTCCGGCGACAGCGTGTCCCGGTCGAGAAAGACGATGCGGATCATGGCGGACCTCCCTGCGTTGCCATCGACCTAGCCGAGCCGCTTTCGGCCGGCAAGGCAGGTCAGTGGTAGTCCGGTACGCCCGGCATGGTGATGAAGCCCGGCAGTGCCCGGAAACGGCGCAGCCAGCGGCGAAGCGCCGGGTATTCGTCATGGTCGATGCCGCAGTCGCGCGCGAGCGCAAAGCTTGGCAGGAGGGCCAGATCGGCGAGTGTCGGGGTGTCGCCGACGAACCATTCATGGCCTTCGATCTGCCTGAGCGTCATATGGTCGTTCATGATGCGGAAGGCTTTGCGGGCGGCGCTGAGGTCGCTGTCGCTGGCGCCCTCGGAGGTGAAGAGTGCCGCCTCGCGGGCGTCCACGGCGGGCTTCAACTCGCGACCGGAGAAGCCCAGCCATTGCTGGACGCGTCCGAAGTCTGCTGCATCGGCGGGCAGCCAGGGACTATCCGGTGCATGAGCCCGCACGAGATAAGCCAGGATCGCCGCGGTGCCGAAGAGCCTGACGTCGCCGTCTTCGAGGATAGGCAGCGTGCCGGTCGGGTTGAGCGCCAGCATATGCGGCTTCTGCTGCTCGCGCCCCGGTGCCTTGTCGACGGCAACCGTCTCGAAGGAGAGCCCGAGCATGGAGAGGAGAAGGCGAACGCGAAAGCCGTTTTCGTCGAGATGGTAATCGTAAAGCCTGATCATCACGCGGCCTCCATCGAGCGTGCTTCGAGGCGATTGCGGAGGTCGGTTGCCCAGAGCGTGAGGCTGCGGCGGGTGGTGGTCGAGATGTCGCCGGTGACGGTCACGTGGAGTGCGGAGCGCTCGGCGTCGCGGGACTGGGCGGCGATCAGCACGGTCGTGCCGTTTCCTTGCAGTGTCACCGTTGAGGCTGAGGTTGCGCCCACGCTGTAGCCTTCCGGCAGCGCTGAAGTCACCGCCGAAAGAGCCGCTTGCGCCGTCATGTCCAGGTACAGGCTCCGAACGGCCTGAGCCGTCTGGGGAAGCGTCGAGAGGTCCGCTGCATCCGCTCCTTCCGGTGCCATCCAGACGATGCCGGCGCGTTCGATCGCGGCGAAGGTCGGGACCTTGATGGTCTGTGGCACCTCCAGATCCGGATGCGCGGGAATGTAGCGGCACTGGCCACCGGTATCGTAGCGCCAGCCGTGATAGAGGCAGGCGATGTGGTCGCCGCGCACGAAGCCGAAGCTCATGCGCATGCCGCGATGCGGACAGCGATCCTCCCAGACATGGATTTCGCCCTTGTCGTCACGCCAGACGACGCGCTCCTCGCCGTTGACGAGCGTTCCGGCAGAGGTGCCGGCTTCGATGTCGGCGGAAAGGGCAACGGGGATCCAGGGAGAGGCTGATGTCATGATGCGGCCTTTGCGGGCAGGTCGTCGTCGGTTTGAAATCTTGATACGTCGAGCACGATGCTGTCATAGGGGCCAAGGCTGACCGCCATTTCAAAGGCGTCGATCAGGGCTTCCGGGCCCGACAGCGTGAGGCGGCAGCGCTCGCTGTCGCAGAAGGCAATGTTCAGGCCGAGCGAGAGACGCGCTGCACGATGTTCGGCAAACGCGACAAAACCTTGCGGCTCCAGCCTTCCGGAAAAGGTGAAGCCGACGGTCATCTGGCCGGCCTTCGCCGTCATCGGATGGGGATCAGTGTTGCCTTGCAATTGTGCGCGCTCTAATTTTTGGGCAATCTAGCGGCGGGCGCGATCGGGTTTCAAGCGGTTTCTCCCATGCTCCAGAGGAAAGACAGACTATGCAGAACGGTATCGACAAGGCGTCGCTCAATCAGTGGTATGTGCTCGATACCGAGGCGGTGATCCCCGTGGGCCGATCGCAGAACCGGCTGCTTGGGACGGATCTCACCGTCGTCAAGCAGGCGGATGGGGCGATCGAGGTGTTTGCCGAGGGGCGAGCCGAGCCGCTGCCGCTTCGCCATCGTTTCGGTTTTCTCTGGGCGACGCTGGGTGAGCCCGAGCGCGAGATCTTTCCCCTGCCGGAGGCCGACGAGCCTGATCGCCGCTACGTGCCCTGCGGTGTTGTCACCGTGAAGGCGTCCGGCCTTCGCATCGTCGAGAATTTTCTCGACATGGCGCATTTTCCCTTCGTGCATACCGACGTTCTGGGTGCGGAGCCGCATACCGAAGTGCAGAGCTATGATGTCGAGATCCGGCGTGAGGAGGACGAGGTCTGGGCGACCAACTGCACCTTCTTCCAGCCGCAGGCGGCTCTGTCGGCGCAGGACGGGATCACCACGCAATACATGTACCGGGTGATGACGCCGTTCACGACGATCCTCTACAAGACCTGTCCCAATGCGACCAATCGCTGGGATGTCATCGGTCTCTTCGTCCAGCCGCTCGATCCCGGCCGCTGCCGGGCCCATCCGATCATGTATCTGATCGACGATGTCTCGACGACGACGGAGCTCATTCATTTCCAGCAGATGATCTTCCTGCAGGACCGGATCATCCTTGAGAACCAGCGTCCGGTGCTTCTGCCACTCGAGCCGCGCAAGGAAATTCCGACCCGAGCGGATGCTTCCTCCATCGCCTATCGCCGCTGGCTCAAGGAAAAGGGCGTGACTTACGGCGCAACGACGGCTGCGGCATGAGGGCAACAAAAAACCCGGAGCCGTGAGGATCCGGGTTTCATATGTCTCAAGACCTTCAGGTCTCAGCCGCGGGCCATCCAGTCGTCGATCTCGCGGTCGGCTTCTTCCTGGGTCTTGCCATAGGCGGCCTGGATCTTGCCCGACAGTTCCTTGCGCTTGCCGGCGATCACGTCGAGATCGTCACCCGTGAGCTTGCCCCACTGGGTCTGGGCCTTGCCCTTGAACTGTTCCCAATTGCCTTCGATCTGATTCCAATTCATCGGTGTTCTCCCGTGTCTGGTGTGTTGTCGAGGCTCGTGTCCTCGGCTGCAACAACGTGAGCCGCGTCTTCGGGTTCCATCTTCTTCATCTTCTTCATCATCGCCCCGGGAGTGGGTTCGGATCTGTTCAAGTTTTCGCCGATGCGGTGGAACACTCGCGCACTTCTGACGTTTGAGAGGGAACAAGACACCATATTTTACAACGAAGGAGATCGACTATGGCGCAGGTACCGAGTGCCTCGAAGAACAAGGCCGAAAGCATCGCAAACGATATGGCGACCGGCATTGAAAACAAGGCATCCACGACCGCAGGTGCGACCAGCGGCGACGTGCAGGCCGATCTCGAAGCTCTGCGCCGTGACATCGCGTCGCTGACGCAGACGGTTGCTTCTTTCGGCAGCGGCAAGATCCGCCAGGCGGGTGAGACCTCGCAGCAGTATATGGACAGCGCCCGCGAGCGCTTCATGAATGCGGAAGAGGACATTGAAGCCTATGTCCGCGCGAAGCCCCTGCAGTCGCTCGCCATGGCCGCTGGCGTCGGTTACGTGCTCGCCCTGCTCAGCCGGCGCTGATCATGCTGCCTCTCTTCAGACATCTCGGCGTCGCGGCATTCGGTAAAGTTCGCCCGACAGCCACCCGTCTGACGCGCTCCCTGATCGGGGGCGCGGTTGCCGGGATCTTCGGGCTGACGGCCTATGTGGCATTGTTGCTGGCGCTCGGCTTCTACCTTTCGGCGGAACTCGGCGCGGTCTATGCAGCTTTGATCGTTGCACTTCTCACTGCCGTTTGCGCCGTCATTGTGCTCATGGTCGTGCAGGGCATGAACAAGGCGACCGAGCGTCGGGCCGAGGCTCGTCAGCGTGCGGCACGCTCCCGGCTTCCGGATCCGATGACGTTGCAGATGCTCGCCGGTGTACCCGCTATGATGAGAGGGCGTTCTTTATTGACCACTGCCGCAATTGCGGCCCTGGTCTTTGGCGTCGCGAAGATGCAGGGCGTTGGTCGGGACGATCACGACGACTGATTGTAAATGAGGGAGCCAGTGCGATTGTCGCTGGCTCTCTCTGCACCTGAGCCTCAGTTATTTCTTCGCTTTGGTTTCCGCGTCCTGCAGGCGCTCGAGAAGGTCCAGCAAATGAGAAGGCGTGCCTTCGTCCACGATGCTGTCGTAATAGCCGCGGAGCTTTGTGCCGATCAGCGCGTTGTCGTTCCGTCGCTGTGCTTGGGTGGGCTTTTTCGTCTTCGCCGGCTTGTCCGCAGGGCCTTCAGCCATTTTGTTCCAGTTCCATCGTTTTCCTAGGCGAAATGAGAATTACTCCTATAAGATTTCGGATGCAAAAAAGTTCCATAGGTGATGGAACTTTTTTGCAGGCACGGCGTTTTCAGCCGAGTCCGCACCGAATTCCATACTGATTGGAGAACTGCATGTCCCTTACTGCCCGCGTTGCCGTCCATCTTCCCTATCTGAGGCGGTATGCACGCGCCGTCACCGGTTCGCAGACATCTGGAGATGCCTATGTCGCGGCTGTTCTTGAGGCGCTGATCGCCGATATTTCGATTTTCCCGGATACGGGGAACGATCGCGTTGCACTCTACAAGCTCTTCGTCACCATCTACGACTCCACCAAGGTGGAGCTGCCCCAGATCACCTCGCCCTTTGCCTGGGAAAAGCGCGCAGCCGCCAATCTTGCCGCAGTCCCGACACGTGCTCGCCATGCTTTCCTGCTGATCACCGTGGAAGGCTTCACCACTGCCGAGGCGGCCAACGTCCTCAGCGTCAGCGAGTCCGAGTTCAACGGGCTCTTCAATGAGGCCTCCATGGAAATTTCTCGTCAGGTTGCAACCGATATCATGATCATCGAGGACGAGCCTCTGATCGCGCTCGACATCGAGCAGATGGTCGAGGACCTCGGCCACCGTGTCACCGGCATCGCCCGGACGCATGCCGAAGCGGTCGATCTCTACAAGCGCACCAACCCGAAGATGGTTCTGGCCGACATCCAGCTGGCCGATGGCAGCTCGGGTATCGATGCCGTCAACGACATTCTCAAGGTCGACACGATCCCGGTCATCTTCATCACGGCGTTCCCGGAACGTCTGCTGACGGGCGAACGTCCGGAGCCGGCATTCCTGGTCACCAAGCCGTTCAACCCCGACATGGTCAAGGCGCTGATCAGCCAGGCGCTCTTCTTCAACGAGCGTGTTGCAGAGCAGGTTTGATCTAGAACGCGTGAATGGACGTAAGCGAGGAAGGGACCGGCGGGCGAGGCCGGTCCGGGGTGCCGATCAGCGGCGGAGCAGGTAAATTGGTACATCGGTTGACATGGTTTGAACCTCAGCGCGGCGACGATCAGCTGCGGGAGTTCTTCATAACCGCGCTCATGGATATGGGCGCCAGCCTGATCCTTCAGGACAAGGACGGTACCTATGTCTGCATCACCTCGCTGCCGTCTCGCTGGCGGCTGACTCCGGGTGTCGTCCCCTCCGACGAGGCGATTTTCGGGGAAGAGATTGGGCAGAAGCTCGCCGAGCTGAAGTCTGGCCTCGTCAATGCCGGTGATCGTGCGGAACTTGAAATCGAGGGAGGTGAGGACACCTTCTACGAATTCCGGTGCCGCATGGTGGAAATGGCAGACCACGATCTGCACATGATCACGGTGGTCATCGACCGGACGGAAGACCGCCGGCGCGAGCGTCTCTTGAGGGCGCTGCTGCGTGAGGTCAGCCACCGGTCGAAGAACCTGCTCGCCATCATCCAGAGCATTGCCTCTCAGACGGCGCGCTATTCCGGCACGCTCGACATGTTCCTCGGCAAATTCCGCGGAAGGCTGCATGCCCTGTCGCAGTCTCAGGATCTGATCACGGATTCGAGCTGGCGGGGCGCCTATTTCCGGGATCTGCTGAAGCAGCAGGTCGATCGTTACGTGCAGGAAAACGCCGATCTGGTGCAGGTGTCTGGCGAAGACGTGCTCCTTACGCCGAATGCCTCCCTGCATATCGGTCTTGCGCTTCATGAGCTGGTGGTCAACGCCGTCAGTCACGGGGACTTCCTGCAGCGGCGTCTGCCGATCGAGGTCTCCTGCCGCAAGCTGGATACGCCGGATGGGCCTGTTATCGAGATGCTTTGGACGGAGCCTTACACAGCCCGTGCGACCGAGGACACGAAAGCTGCCCGATTCGGCAGTACGGTCCTTGAGCGGGTCGTGCCGTCGTCGGTCAATGGCGAAGCAAAGCATTCCTTGGAAAACGGGCAGGTGCGTTACCAGCTGCGTTTCCCGCTTGAGATTTTCGACTGACCTTCCAGCTCCGCCGCCTCCCGCGTCGCTGCCTCACAGAAAGACGAGATCATGCGCCTGTTCAGTTGCAGCAACTGTTCGAATGTCGTGCATTTCGAAAATGATGGCTGCGTGACCTGCGGTTCACGCCTCGCCTTCCGCTCCGGCAACCTCGACATGGTCGCGCTCGACATGTCCGGTACCCAGGTGCTCGAACAGGGGCAGGTGGGAACGGATATCGTGCGGCCTTGCGCGAATGCCGCATTGGGTGGCTGCAACTGGCTGGTGGAAGACGGTGATGAAAGCGGCTTCTGCCTGGCTTGCCGCCACAATCTGACGATCCCCGATCTCTCGATACCGGAGAACCTGCAGAACTGGCAGAGGATCGAACTCGCCAAGCGCGGCCTTTTCTATTCGCTGCTCAGGTTCCAGCTGCCGCTGGTCACTCGGACCGCCGATCCGGAGCGGGGGCTCGGGTTCGAGTTCCTGGCAGACGATCCGACGGCCGAAGGCGAGGGGCCGGTTCTGACGGGCCATGACGAGGGGCTGATCACGCTCAACATCGCCGAAGGCTCGGATGCCGAGCGGGAAGCGCGGCGGGTCGCACTCGGTGAACCCTTCCGCACACTCCTCGGCCATTTTCGCCATGAGGTCGCCCACTACTATTGGAACGTCCTTGTTCGTGACACGGGTCGCTTCGACGAATTTCGTGCCGTCTTCGGTGACGAGCGCGAGGACTATTCGGAAGCTCTCAAGCGACATTATGCCGAAGGTCCGGTCATCGGCTGGGAGAACAGCTTCATCTCCGCTTATGCGGCCAGCCATCCGTGGGAAGACTTCGCGGAAACCTTTGCGCATTACTTCCACATGGTGGACGCGCTCGATACGGCCGACGCGTTCGGTCTTCGCACCAGCCCGGATGTCGAGGCCGATATTCCCGCCATTGAGCTCAAGCGGACCTTTGACAGCTACAGAGCGGGCAGTACACAGGCGCTGATCCGCGCCTGGGTGCCGTTGACGCTGGCGATCAACAGCATCAACCGCAGCATGGGGCAGCCTGATCTCTATCCCTTTGTGCTGTCGGAGCCGGTGATTGCAAAGTTGCATTACATTCATGGGTTGATACGCGCCTAAACCGGCCGGTCTGCCTTACAAACGCCGAATTCCCGGAACCTCGGCCAAGTCTCCGCGTTAACCTTCCAGTAACACGGAGACTGATCATGAACAGTATGGCTGCCTTATTGGTCATTGTGGCCTGCCATCCGCAAGACACCACCTGTCTTCAGGATCCTGTGGCCGTCATTTCCTATGACACTGACGATGCTTGCTACAACGCGCTGCCGGAAGAACTTCGCAGAGCGCGCGCCATGGCGGATATCATCTATGGTGATTGCTTCCCGGTCAGTGCCGACCTCGTCGCCGGGCGCGACATCCGCCAGACGATCGATCCCGGCAAGCTTGCCGTTCTTGATGCCCCGGTGTCCGTCGCCGGTCCTGCCGAGGCGCAGGCATTGATCGCGCCGATCCCGGCAGAGCGTTATGGAGCTGTCCGATGAATACGACCGATACGACGCAACCCGCACAGAGCCCGCAGCCCAATGTCGATGCCGAGAACCGTCATCTGGCGCAGCAGGCCGGTCTCGATCAGGATCTGGAGTCGCAGGTGCCGCCCCGCTATGGGCCGTTTACCGTCACGACGCTCAGCATCATCCTGATCCTGCTCGTCACGGTGATCATCTGGGTGCTAATCTAAAAATTTCCGGTGTAAGTAAAAAAAATAGGCCGCTTCTTTCGAGGCGGCCTATTTTGTTCATCTTCGACCTGCTCAGGCCTGACGGAAGAGGCGCATGGCAAGCGAGATGAGGAAAAGAATGATGAAGATGCCGAAGAGGATCTTGGCGATACCTGCAGACGCGCCGGCGATGCCGCCGAAGCCAAGTACACCTGCGATCAGAGCGACGACCAGAAAGACGAGGGCGTAGTAGAGCATATTGGGTTCTCCTGTTTCGATGGCGGAAGAACGTCGCCTGTCGGTCTTTGTTCCATCTCGATCACGGTTTCGAGAGGGCCGTTTGTGCTATTGTGGAAGTCAAATAAAAATATCGCGTTTCGTGGAACCTTCTCCGCGCATCCGCGTTTTCAGGCGACACCGTTTCAAACCCGTTGGACCAAATGACAGAACATTCAAAGAAAGCGCCGGCTTCGAACGGGCTGCCTGGAATGGCCGCCTTTCACCCCGGGGTCTCGGCGCAACTGCGAGAATACTACCAATCCGTACAGGAGGAGGGCATACCAGAGCGGTTCCTGCAACTCCTCGAGCGTCTGGATGTGGCGGAGCGCCAGGCCAGCGAAGATACTCGCATCAAGGATACTGCTCGATGACTGTTGGCGATAAGTCGACTGACGGATCTTTCAAGCGCGAGCTGCTCGCCGCGCTGCCCAACCTGCGTGCTTTCGCCGTATCGCTGACCGGCCGCCACCATGTGGCTGACGATCTGGTGCAGGACACGATCATGAAGGCCTGGGCCAAGCAAGATCACTTCGAGCCCGGCACGAACATGAAGGCCTGGCTTTTCACCATCCTGCGCAACGAATTCTATTCGCAGATGCGCAAGCGTGGTCGCGAAGTTTCCGATACGGACGGCATCTTCACGTCACAGCTCTCCACCCATCCGCAGCAATACGGCTCTCTCGACCTGCAGGACTTCAAGCGGGCGCTCGACCAGCTGCCGAGCGATCAGCGTGAGGCGATCATTCTCGTCGGCGCGTCGGGCTTCGCTTATGAAGAAGCGGCGGAGATCTGCGGCTGCGCCGTCGGTACCATCAAGAGCCGCATCAATCGCGCGCGCAACAAGCTTCAGGAGATCCTGGGCGTGAGCGGCGAGGGCGATTACGGTCCGGATGCCAACAGCTCAGCGGTCATCAAGAAGGCCTTCGCTGTCTGACGACTTGCGACGCATCGCGTCGAGCACCGCCGCAGCCAGTTCTGCTGATTGCGGCGGCTTGGAGACCATGGGGTAGGACGACACAACCGTGTCGGCAACGGGGTAATAGTCATAGGACGACAGAAAGACCGGCACTGCGCCGGCCGACTGAATCAGCTTCGCGCGCTCGACATTCAAGGGCTCGGCTGCTGCAGCGTCGATGATGACAATCTCGAAATCTCCCGCAGAAAGCTCTTGAGCCAGCCTGGCAAGCGGCGTGATCTTCACGTCACATGTCAGGCTCTCCTGCAGGATGCGCTCCACCTCCATCGCAATAAGATACTGGTTTTCGGCGATGAGAACGCGGGGCGTCGACGTGGTCATGGAAGTTCCTTTTGTCAGCCGCGCGTTATGGGGCGTAGGTTGACGACCGTCATTTAAAAAAGACATGTGATGTTTTGATTGTTCCATGCAGGAACATGGTGGCGTAGAAACGAGGTCATCCGATGGCAATCGAACCCAGCCCGTCTCCCATTCGCGTCAGCTGCTTCGAATGTCCCCTGCGGCACATGAAGCGCTTCCGCCCTTTCACCGAAGCAGAGCTGGAATTCGTCTCCACCTTCAAGCGCGGCGAGCTGATCGCCGACCCCGGAACCACCGTGCTTGTCGAGGGTGCGCGCAGTGCGCATCTCTACACCGTGCTTTCCGGCTGGGGCTTCCGCTACAAGATCCTCGAAGACGGTCGACGGCAGATCCTGAACTATATCGTTCCGGGTGACATGATCGGTCTGCAGGGCGCGGTCATGGCCGAGATGCAGCATTCGGTCGAGGCCCTGACGCCGATGACGCTTTGCGTCTTTGAGCGGAGCCGGCTCTTCTCGCTGTTCGAGCTGCATCCGGGACTCGGCTTCGATCTGACCTGGCTTGCGGCGCGCGAGGAGTGCATTCTCGACGAACACTTGCTCAGCATCGGGCGGCGCTCAGCGCTCGAGCGCTCCTCCTATCTTCTTGCCTTCCTGTTCGATCGCGGGGTCAATGCCGGGATCCTCGGTGACAACCACCGCCATATCCCGGCGACGCAAATGCACTTCGCCGATACGCTTGGGCTGTCGATCGTTCACACGAACAAGACATTGAAGAAGCTCGCAGATCGGGGGCTCATCCGCTGGCGCGAGCGGGGCTGCGACATCATCGACCCCGTGGGCCTGCAGGAGATCGCCGGCTGGACGCCTGGAGATCCCCGCGTCAGACCCTTCATCTGAAGGCGGCACACAAAAAGGCCCGCATCGCCACTCGCGATGCGGGCCTTTTGCATTCGGGAGCCTACGTCAGGCTACAATGATGACCCCGGTAAAGAGGGCGATGATCATCACCACCAGGACGATGAAAATCAGGATCTTGGCGATGCCCGCCGAAGCGCCTGCCACGCCGCGAAAACCGAGAAGGCTCGCTACGGCGGCGATGAGAAGTAGAATGAGGATCCATTGCAGCATGTGTGTCTCCCTGACGTTGTTCCATTGGAGAAACAGGGTGGGCCGGTAGTTTGTTCCATCGCGCACCTGACAGCACATTGTGTGCGCTGCAGCAAAAATCGGTTTAAGTGGCGCGCGGGTGTGACAAAACCGTCATTTGTTCCTGAAGCTGGACTAGACAGGGGGCCTCACTTCTGGTCGTGTCCGCCATCGGAGAGTCCTTCGACTTTGGGCGAAGGATAGCAGGTAGAACCCGTTTGAACGGAGTTTGGGAGATGGGATTGAAGATCGGATCGCCAAGGGAGATTTATGTCGGCGAGGCTCGCGTCGCGATGACGCCTGATAGCGCCACCCAGTTGCAGAAACTCGGCTATGAATGCGTGATCGAAAGCGGCGCCGGCAAGGCTGCCGGACTTTCTGATGACGCCTATCGCGCCGCCGGTGTGACGGTGGTGGAAACAGCCGCAGCGCTCTATGAAACGGCCGATATCATCGCCAAGGTGCGCCCGCCCGAGACATCCGAAGTCGATCGCCTCGGCCCCGGCAAGACGCTGATCTCCTTTTTCTATCCGGCCCAGAATACCGCTCTGCTTGAGCAGGCAAAGGACAAGGGTGCGACCGTCGTTGCCATGGACATGGTGCCGCGCATTTCGCGCGCCCAGAAGATGGATGCACTGTCCTCCATGGCCAATATCGCCGGTTATCGTGCGGTCATCGAGGCCGGCAACAATTTTGGCCGCTTCTTTACCGGTCAGGTGACGGCTGCCGGCAAGGTGCCGCCGGCCAAGGTGCTGGTCATCGGTGCGGGTGTCGCCGGTCTTGCCGCCATCGGTACGGCCACCTCGCTCGGCGCCATCACCTATGCCTTCGACGTTCGCCCTGAAGTGGCTGAACAGATCGAGAGCATGGGCGCGCAGTTCGTGTTCCTGGAGTTTGAACCGACGCAGGACGGTGCCGCGACCGGTGGTTATGCCGCTCCATCGTCGCCCGAGTTCCGCGAGAAGCAGCTCGCCAAGTTTCGCGAGCTTGCACCCGAGATCGATATTGTCATCACCACGGCACTGATCCCGGGCCGTGATGCGCCGAAGCTCTGGCTCGCCGACATGGTCGCCGCGATGAAGCCGGGCTCTGTCGTGGTGGACCTTGCGGCCGAGCGCGGCGGCAACTGCGATCTGACCGTTCCTGACCAGAAGATCGTTTCCGACAATGGCGTGACCATCGTCGGTTACACGGACTTCCCGAGCCGCATGGCCGCACAGTCCTCGACGCTCTATGCCACCAATATTCGTCACATGATGACCGACCTGACACCGGCCAAGGACGGTGTGGTCGTGCACAACATGGAAGACGATGTCATCCGGGGTGCGACCGTCACCAAGGATGGTGAGATCACCTATCCGCCACCGCCGCCGAAGATCCAGGCCATTGCCGCTGCCAAGCCGAAGGAGAAGGTGAAGGAACTGACGGCGGAAGAAAAACGGGCGCAGGAAATTGCCGCCTTCAAGACGCAGACCCGCAATCAGGTCGCGATGCTCGCTGGTGGCGGTGCGCTGATCCTGCTCGCCGGTCTTTATGCGCCTGCCAGTTTCATGAGCCATTTCATCGTCTTCGTGCTCGCCTGCTTCGTTGGTTTCCAGGTTATCTGGAATGTCAGCCATTCGCTGCACACGCCGCTGATGGCGATCACCAATGCCATCTCCTCGATCATTATTCTGGGCGCCCTGATGCAGATCGGATCGGGCAACTTCCTGGTGGTCATCCTCGCCGCACTGTCGGTCCTGATGGCCGGCATCAACATCTTCGGGGGCTTCATGGTCACCCGACGCATGCTTGCCATGTTCCAGAAGTCGTGAGTCAGGGGAGGGGATAGAAATGGAATATGGATTCACCACAGCGGCCTATGTCGTCGCAGCCGTTCTCTTCATCCTGTCGCTCGGCGGCTTGTCTGGCCAGGAGAGCGCCAAGCGCGCCGTCTGGTATGGCATCGTCGGCATGGGCCTTGCGGTCCTCGCGACGCTGTATGGCCCTGGCGCCGGCAACTGGTTCGTCTCGATCGTTATGATCGCCATTGGCGGCGCGATCGGCTGGGTTGTCGCTCAGCGCGTGCAGATGACGGAAATGCCGCAGCTGGTTGCGGCCATGCACTCGCTCGTCGGTCTCGCCGCCGTCTTCATCGGTTTCAATGCCGAAATCGAGATGTGGCGGATTGCCAGCACGCTCGCGGATGCGGGCATCGCCTTTTGTGATCCGGCCGTCAATGCGGTCGCTTGCGCAATCCAGGCCGGCCACACCGACCTCTTCAAGGATTTCACCGGTTTTGCGCTGAAGATCGCGGAGAAGACCGGGCCGGAGATTGCCGTCCTGAAGATCGAAGTCTTCCTCGGCGTCTTCATTGGCGCGGTTACCTTTACGGGCTCCGTCGTCGCCTATGGCAAGCTTGCCGGCAAGGTCGACGGCAAGGCGAAGAAGCTGCCGGGCGGTCACATGTTGAATGCCGGCGCGGCGATTGCCTCGCTGATCTTGCTGGTCCTCTATTTCAACGGCGCCGGCAGCTGGACTCTCATCCTGATGACGCTTCTGGCGCTCTTCATCGGATATCATCTGATCATGGGCATCGGCGGCGCCGACATGCCGGTCGTTGTCTCGATGCTCAACAGCTATTCGGGCTGGGCTGCTGCGGCCATCGGCTTCTCGCTCTCGAACGATCTCCTGATCGTCGTCGGCGCGCTGGTCGGCTCCTCGGGTGCGATCCTCTCCTACATCATGTGCAAGGCGATGAACCGCAGCTTCATATCGGTCATCCTCGGCGGCTTTGGCGGCACCACGGGCCCGCAGATGGAAGTGACCGGCGAGCAGATCGCCATCGATGGCGACGGCGTGGCCAATGCACTCAACGATGCAGATTCGATCATCATCGTTCCGGGCTACGGCATGGCGGTCGCGCAGGCACAGCAATCGGTGTCTGAACTCACCCGCAAGCTGCGTGCTGCCGGCAAGACGGTGCGTTTCGCGATCCATCCGGTCGCAGGTCGTCTGCCCGGCCACATGAACGTGCTGCTGGCCGAAGCGAAAGTGCCCTATGACATCGTTCTGGAAATGGACGAGATCAACGAGGACTTCCCCGAGACGGATGTCGTCATCGTCATCGGCTCGAACGACATCGTCAACCCGGCCGCCCAGGAAGACCCGAACTCGCCGATCGCCGGCATGCCGGTTCTCGAAGTCTGGAAGGCCAAGCAGGTCTTCGTCTCCAAGCGCGGCCAGGGCACCGGCTATTCGGGCATCGAGAACCCGCTGTTCTACAAGGAGAATACGCGGATGTTCTACGGCGATGCGAAGAAGTCGATCGACAGCATCCTGCCGCTGATCAAGTAAGCCTCGGATCAGACAAGAGCTTTAGAGCCGGGTGGTGACGCCCGGCTTTTTTCTTTTATCGGTTGCAAGAAAATACCGCGCGTTAACCATGTCCCGCTTAACTGGTGGCGAGTGTGGCCGCAGGAGTTTTTCGTGAGCACCAAGTTCTTCATCGCTAGTCTTTCCATAGGCTTCATTGCCACGGCAGCGACGTCCGCCGATCTCGGTTCGGTGGATGCGCCGCAGCCGCTTCCGCCGCAAGGCGCAGTTGCTGACATCATTCATGACTGGGGCGGCGGCTATGTCGGTGTCGTCGGTGGAGGCGCAGTCGGTGAGGTCGAAACGCAGACCGGATCCGGCACGCTGTTCTCCGAGACTCCTCTGCGAGGCGGCTTGACCGGCGTGACGGCGGGCTACAACATCCAGAACGGCAACATGGTCTATGGCGTCGAGGCAGATGTGTCCTGGGCCAAAGTGAAGGGCGACAAGGCCTGCGAAGGCTTTCCCTCGCAGACATGTTATTATCAGCTAGGCTGGCAGGGCACCGCGCGCGCACGTATTGGGGTCGCTTTAGACAGGACGCTGCTTTACGTCACCGGCGGTCTCGCCGTTGCCGAAGGTAAGGGTGGTGTCGATCCGATCGTCGGAGCAATCGACGGCGAGGACAAGCAGACGTATTTTGGTTACGTAGCGGGCGTCGGTGCAGAATACGCCATGACGGACGCGTTGAGTTTCAAGGCCGAGTATCTCTATACCGATTATCGCCAGCGGACGTCGCCGCTCGGAACTGTCAGTCCCCTCGACAGCTACAAGTCGGATCCGTCAAGCCATCTCTTTCGCGTTGGTATGAATTACAGATTCTAGGTTCTCGCTAGAGCTGAAAACAAAAACCCCGCCATGTTGCGGGGTTTTCGTATCGGTCGCGGATCAAACATCCGCCTTGAAAGTCTGCTTCTGCGTGCCGAGACCCTCGATTCCGAGCTCGACCACGTCGCCGGCCTTGAGGAACTGCGGCGGCTTCATGCCGAGGCCTACGCCCGGAGGCGTGCCGGTGGAGATGATGTCGCCGGGATGCAGGCTCATGAACTGGCTAAGATAGGACACAACGTGGGCGACGCCGTAGACCATGGTCTTCGACGAGCCGTCCTGCATCATCTTGCCGTTGACCGAGAGCCACATCTTCAGATCATGCGGGTTGGCAATCTCGTCCTTGGTGACGAGCCAGGGGCCGATCGGGCCGAAGGTGTCGCAGGATTTGCCCTTGGTCCACTGGCCGGCACGTTCGGTCTGGAAGGCGCGTTCTGAGACATCGTGAGAGACGCAGTAGCCGGCGACATAATCCATGGCGTCGGCTTCGGAGACATACTTCGCGGTCTTGCCGATGACGACGCCGAGTTCGACTTCCCAGTCGGTCTTCTCCGAACCGCGCGGGATCAGGACGTCGTCGTTCGGGCCACAGATGGCCGAGGTCGCCTTCATGAAAATGACGGGCTCCGGCGGCACAGTCGCGCCGGTTTCAGCCGCGTGGTCGGAATAGTTGAGGCCGATGCAAATGAACTTGCCGGTGCCGGCAACGCAGGCGCCGATGCGATCCACCGCGAGTTCCGGCAGTGAGGCCGGATCGATGGCCGCGATCTTGGCGAGGCCCTCCGGCGAGATCGCAGCGCCGCCGATATCGGCGACGTGGCCCGAGAGGTCACGAACCTTGCCATCCTTGTCGAGGATCGCAGGCTTTTCCTGACCCAGCGGGCCGACGCGCATCAGTTTCATGGTCTTCTTCCTTCTTCAGGTGCCGCGGCCGAGCCGCTCGATGTCTTTTCTGGTCGCAATGCCGGACGGAAAACCGCCTGACACTTTTCCTGGCATTGCTTAGATGGTCCAGCCGCCGTCAATGGCGAAGGCTTGGCCCGATGTATAGGTGGCGCCGGCGATGTAGACGGCGAGGTCCGCGATTTCTTCCGGCGTGCCAAGGCGGCCCATCGGTTGGCGGACGATGAAGGCGGCGCGAGCGGCATCATAGTCGCCTTGTGCGCGCATGCGATCCTGCAGCGAAGGGCTTTCGACGGTGCCGGGGCAGATCGCGTTGCAACGTATCCCTTGCGTCACGTAATCGGCGGCGACGGATTTGGTGAGCCCGACCACGGCGGCCTTGGTGACGGTATAGGCGCAGCGGTTGGGCACGCCCTTCACCGAGCTTGCAACAGAGGCCATGTTGATGATCGAGCCGTCTCCCTTCTCCAGCATGGCCGGTAGAACGGCGCGGATCGTGCGGATCATCGCGCGGACATTGAGGTCGAAGGCAAAGTCCAGATCCTTGTCGGCCATATCGAGGACCGTACCGCCATGCACGACACCGGCGCAGTTGAACAGGACGTCGAAGGGACCGGTCTCGGCGACCACTGCCGTCACCGCGTCCTCGTTCAGGACGTCGAGTTGGCGGGTCGTGATTCCGGTCTCGCCCTTGAGCGTTGCCAGGGCTTCCGTGTTGATGTCGGTTGCGACGACCGTCGCACCGGCACGGGCAAAGGCGATCGCACTTGCGCGGCCGATTCCCTGGCCGGCAGCCGTCACCAACACATGCTTGTTCTTCAGGGGCAGGTTCATGCTTGAGGCTCCTCCAGCCAATCCCTCGTCACGCGACCCTTGCATAATTTGGCCGACGATGCGAGCATCATTCATATGCAAAACATTTATTCATAATCGTCAAGGCCGGTCCTCGGGTTGCAAGGAGAGAATTACGTGAACGACCTCGACCAAGACCGCTACCGGGCCCCGGCGCTCGACAAGGGGCTCGACATTCTCGAGTTGCTCGCGGGGGTCGATGGCGGCTTGAGCCAGGCCGATATCGCCAAGAAGCTCGACCGCAGCCCGAACGAATTCTACCGAATGCTCGATCGGCTGGTGAAACGCGGCTATGTCGCGCGGCTCGAGGGCGACCGTTACGTGCTGACGCTGAAACTGTTCGGCTTAGCCCACCTGCATGCGCCGACGCGGCGGCTTGCGTCGCTTGCCATGCCGCTGATGCGGGAGCTTGCGGAAGTGACCCGCCAGGAAAACCACATCGTCGTCTACGACCGTGGTCATCCCGTCGTAATCGCCCAGCTGGAGGCGCCGGGCTATTGGGGCATCTCGATGCGGGTCGGCTCGCGCATGGGCCTGTTCGATACCGGGTCCGGCCATGTGCTGCTTGCCTATCGCAGCCCGGAGGTCCGCGCGATGATGGTGGCGGAGCATGTGGCGAGTGGCGGGCCGGAGGGGCGGATGACCGAGGCCTTCTCGCGGCACCTCGACGAGATCCGGGCACGTGGCTACGAGATGATGCCGAGTGCCCAGACCGCCGGTGTCACCAACCTCTCGGCGCCGATCCTGAGCGCAGACGGCGAAGCTCTGGGCGCACTGACCGTCCCCTATATCGGCATCATCAATCAGCCTGACGCGCCTGATATCCCGCGCACGCTGGAGGCGCTGCGGGAGACGGCGCGTCGGATCTCGGCGCTTGCCGGTGCCGGCCTGGGAGGCGATGCCGCCGAGACTTCATCAAGCTAAGCGGCCTTGGGAGGGGCCAGAGCCATGATCATCGATACCCATCTGCATCTCATCTATCGCGAGCGGCTCTCTTATCCCTGGCTGAAGAACGTGCCGGAGCTCGATGCCGACTTTACCTGGGAGACCTATTCGCGGGAGGCCCGGCGCCTCGGCATTTCCTCGGTGCTGCATATGGAGGTGGACGTCGCGCCCGAAGACATGCAGGCCGAGACGCACATGCTGCAGGACTTGTCGCAGGTGTCTGGCAGCCTCATTCGCGGTGTCATCGCTTCCTGCCGCCCGGAAGATCCAGGCTTTGCGCCTTATCTGGAGGCCCAGCTGGCGAACCCCTTCGTCAAAGGCTTCAGGCGTGTGCTGCATGTCGTGCCGGATGATGTGTCAGAGGGCGCGCTGTTTCGCGAGAATGTGAAACGTCTCGCCGGCACGGGCCTCACCTTCGATCTCTGCATGCTGCCGCATCAGATCGACAAGGCGAAGGCACTGGTCGATCTTGCGCCCGATGTCACCTTCATTCTCGATCATTGCGGCGTGCCGGATATCAAGGGGAATGGCTATGAAACGTGGAAGGCCGGGATCAACGACATCGCGAAGCGCGAGAATGTGCGTGTGAAGATCTCCGGCATCCCGGCCTATGGCGATCTGGAGAACTGGACGCTGGAAGATCTCAAACCCTATTTCGATCACACGATCGCATCCTTCGGCTTCGATCGCGCGATCTGGGGTTCGGACTGGCCGGTCTGCACCCTGGGCGGGGGGCTCTCGACCTGGGTCGCGACCACGCAGGCGCTGCTGCATGGCTGCACGAAAGAAGAGAAGGAAAAGCTCTTCTCCGGCAATGCGCGGAGGATCTGGCAGCTCGATTAGCTTGCCTTGCCGTGCTCTGCCATGAGCCTGCGGAAATAGCCGCGCATGGCAATGATCAGGGCCTCGATGTCGTCATTGGAAGCCGAGAGATCCTGCAGCGCGTAGCTTTGCAGGATGATGCCGTCGATCCCGATCAGCATCTGGCGGGCGACGGCGCGACCGATCCGGCGAAGCTCTTCGTCTGTGTCGTCCTCGAAGACGAGATGGCCGTAGAAATCGATATAGGCATTGTATTGGCGGGCTGCGAGCCATTCGGAGCCCTTGGTCCGCAGGGCATAGAGCGTCAGCTCCGTCTGGGCGATCTGCTTGTCGCGGGTGCGCTGGATGTAGCGCCAGCTCGCTCGGATCAGCGCTTCGACCCGGTCTTCCGGCTCCTTCGGTAGGGCCACATCCTGGCGATAGGCGATCTCCATGTCGGCAATCAGGTCTTCCAGCACGGCCAGCAGCAGGCTTTCCTTGCCGTCGAAATAATAGTGGAGCGTCGCGAGTTTGACGCCGGCCGAGGCGGCAATCCGCCTGGTCGTGAGCGCCTCCATGCCCCCTTCTTCCAGAGCCTCGCGCGCGCCCTTGATGATGCGGACACGGGTTTCGAGGCCTTTGCGCGTAGCACCTGCGGGACGTCCGCGAGAGCTTGCGGTTGCCGGTTTTCTGGTCGGCGAGGGCGCTGCTTCCGTCATCGCCCCCCTCCGTCATCGAAGGTGACGCGGCCGTCGCAAATGGTGAGCACCGGGGAGAGCGTGGCAATGGCTTCGGGGGCGGTCGCTTCAACGTCGCCAGATAGCACCACCACGTCGGCGTAGTAGCCGGGTTTCAGGACGCCCTTGCGGTCTTCCATATATTCGACCCAGGCGCTGGTGCGGGTATAGGCCGCCAGTGTCTCGTGCAGGGTAAGGCGGTGGTCCGGCATGTCGTCGGCCCAGGGTTTGCGCGTGAGGGCGTCGCCGATGCAGCTCAGCGGCGGTAGCGGCGAGACCGGCCAGTCGGTGGCGAAGACAATCTTTGCTCCGGCATCGACCAGCGTCTTCCAGGCGAAGGCGTAGGGCCAGCGCCCGCGGCCGATATAGGTCAGGTAAGGCTCGAGCGGCAGGCCGGCCGAACCCGGTGGATGCGTCGGCTGCATGGACGCGACGGTGCCGGTTTCGGCAAAGCGTGGGATGTCGTCGGGGTGAACCACCTCGATATGTTCGATGCGGTTGCGCATGTCCTTCTTGCCGTTGGCGCGGATCGAGGCCTCGTAGCCGTCGAGCACCATCCGCACGGCGCCGTCGCCGATCGCATGCACGGCGACCGGCAGGTCGAGGCGATTGGCTTCCGTCGCGACCTCGTTGAAGGCTTCACCCGAAAACAACGGCTCGCCCTTCCATCCGGCCTTGTGGGCGTAGTCGTCGACGAAAACAGCGGTCTCACCTTCGGTCACGCCGTCCATGAACAGCTTGACGAAGTTGCAGCGCAGCTTGTCGGTGTCGAAGCGCGCCTTCCAGGCGGCGGCTTTCTCCTCCAAGTCGAAGAGCGGCATGAAGTTCTTCATGTGATAGGGCATGCGTACCCTGACCGGCAGTCCCTCCGTCTTCTCGATCTCGTCCAGCATTTCGAGCTGGTAGAGATTGCCATCCATGTTCTGGAACGAGGTGATGCCAAGCGAGGCACAATAGGCCAGTCCCTTCTTCAGCACCGCGATGTCGCCGGCGCGCTCTTCCGGAGTAACGTGCACGGGGTCGCCGCCAGTGCCGACACCAAGCCCCTCGCGACCGCCGGTCACGCTCATCGAGGCGACCGGACGCATGGCATTGCTTTCGCGCAACTCGCCATTGGCGAGGCCGTCCTCGCCCATGACGATCTCGTTGCCGACACCGACATCGCGGCCCTGCAGGATGCCCGCCTTTTCGAGTGCGATCGTGTTGGCCCAGGCGGTGTGCCTGTCCGGGGCGACCATCATGAAGGGGCGATCCGGGATGATGCGGTCGAGATGGTGGCGGGTGACGCGCTCGGTTTCCGAGAGGATGGTGTAATCGGCCGTCTGGGCGACAAGCAGCGGCAGGTCCGGGTTGGCGGCCGCATAGTCTCGCACTGCCTTTGACAGGTCATCGAAGCCTTTCACGCCGAAGAGCGAGAGTTCGCCAAGTGCGACCGAGCCGCCGAAGATGTGCATGTGGGCTTCGTTGAAACCCGGAAGCACCGTTGCGCCACCGGCATCGACGACGCGGGTCTGCGGTCCCGCGAGCTCAAGGATCTCGGCATTGCTTCCCACGGCGGTGATGCGGTTCCCGGTGAGCGCGATGGCTTCTGCGCGCGGATGGTCGTCATCCATGGTAAGGATGCGGGCATTGTGGATGATGATGTCAGCGCTCATGGCACATGTCTTTCTTCAGGCCTGGAAGGTGATGCGGCCGTCGCAGATGGTGACGGCGGGGCGGACGGTTTCCATGATGTCTTCGGGGTCGACGGCTTCGATATCCTTTGTGAGGATCACGACATCGGCAAGGTAACCCGGTTTCAGCATGCCCTTGCGGTCTTCCATGAACTCCACCCAGGCGCCGATCGCGGTATAGGCTTCGAGCGCTTCCATCAGCGAGAAGCGCTGGTCCTTCAGGCCCTCTTTCCAGGGCTTCCGGGTCAATGCGTCCTGGATGCATTGGAAAGGCGAGACCGGAGAGACCGGCCAGTCGGACGCGAAGACGACGGGCGCGCCGGCTTCTTTCATCGTGCGCCAGGCATAGGCATAGTCCCAGCGGTCCTCGCCGATCTTTGCCGTGGTCGGTTCCGCCGGGAAGCAGGTGCCGCCGGGATAGTGAACCGGCTGCATGGAGGCGACGACGCCCAGTTCGGCAAAGCGCGGGATGTCATCCGGATGGATGATCTCGATATGCTCGATGCGGTGGCGGTTGTCGCGTTTGCCGTTGGCCTTCAATGCCGCCTCGTAGCCGTCGAGCGTCTGGCGGATCGCGGCACTGCCGATGGCGTGGACTGCGACCTGCAGGCCGAGTGCATCGGCCTTGGTGGCGATGGCATTGAAGGCGTCCGGCGTGAAGAGCGGCTCATAGGTGTAGCCCGGCCGGTCTCCGTAACCGTCGAGCATATAGGCCGTCTGGCTATCCAGCACGCCGTCCATGAAGACCTTGACGAAATCGCCGCGCAGCATGTCGGTGGCGAATTCCTTCTTCCAGGCTGCCGCCTTGTCGAGGTCCTCCAGCGCCATGAAGTTCTTCATGTGATAGGGAATGCGGATGCGGCAGGAGAGCTCGCCCGAAAGCTCCAGGTCGCGCATCAGGCGCAGCTGATAGTGGTTGCCGTCGAAATTCTGGATCGAGGTGACGCCCCAGGAGGCGCAATAGTCGAGGCCGGCCTTCAGGATGGCCCGGTCGAGGGCGAACTGTTCCGGCGTGACGTTCTCCGGGTCCAGGCCGGTGACCATGCCGAGTTCCTCGCGACCGCCTGTGGAGGCGAGTGCGGATACCGGACCGAAAGCATTGCCTTCGCGCAGTTCGCCATTGGCGAGGCCGTCCGGCCCCATGACGATCTCGTTGCCGATGCCGACATCCTTGCCCTGCAGGATGCCCGCCTTTTCCAGTGCGGCAGTATTGGCCCAGGCGGTGTGATGGTCCGGCGCGAACATCATGAACGGGCGATCGGGCAGGATCGCATCGAGGTGATGGCGGGTGCAGGGCTCGGTGAGCGAGATGATCGAATAGTCGGCGGAGAAACCCATCAGCAGCGGCTCGTCGGGGTTCTTATCCGCATAGTCGAGGATGGCGGCCTTCAATGGCTCGAAGCCCTGAATGCCGTGCAGGTTCAACTGGCGCAGCGACACCGAGCCGGGGAAGATGTGCATGTGGGCTTCGTTGAAGCCTGGCATCACGGTCGCACCCTTGGCGTCAATTGGCTTCGTGTTCGGACCGGCCAGAGCCTTCACCTCGGCTTCGCTGCCGACCGCAAGAATGAGGTTGCCGGCAAGCGCGACGGCTTCGGCGCGGGGGGAGGCGCTGTCCATGGTCAGGACGCGGCCATTTGTGATGATGATGTCTGCGGTGGTTGCCATTTCAGGCTCCTCTGATCTCATGCGGTCCAGGCGCTGAGCGCGCGGAAGAAGGCGAAGTTGTCGTGTTTCAGCTCGTCGTCCAGCGGGTTCGGCTGGGAGGAGAGCTTGACGATCACGGTTTCGGTGGAGGGATCGACATAGAGCCACTGGCCGTGGATGCCGATGGCGCAGAAGGCTCCATCAGGCTCACCCGACTGGTACCATTGGCTGCGATAGCGGCCCTTGGGAAAGAAGTTGGATTTGCCGTCGACCCAGGCCTGGTGGTCGCCAGCCGTCAGCATGTCGGCGATCCAGGCTTCCGGAATGATACGGCGGTCCTCGACCTTGCCGCCCATGCGCAGCATTTCGCCGACGCGGGTAAGGTCGCGGGCGGTGACCGAGATGCCGCCGGCGGCACGCGCCGTGCCTTCCGCATCGACCGTCACGCTCGCATGGTTCTTGGCGCCGAGCGGCTGCCACAGACGTTTCGACAAGACATCGGCGTAACGTTCGCCGGTTGCGCGCTCGATCAGGATGCCGAGAAGGTCAGAATTCGGAGAAGCATAGAAATGCGCGCCGCCATGCGGATGGGCGTCTTTCTTCAGCGTCAGCAGGAAGGCGAGCAAGGTTTCGTCCGGCTGAGCCGGATCGGCAGGGTTCCACAAGGTGGCGCGGCGATAGCGGGCATAGGCACCATCGGTGTTCAGATAGGCTTCGTCGAAGGCGAGGCTGACGCGCATGTCGAGCACGTCTCGGATGGTGCAGTCGCCATAGGCGGAGCCGGCTGCTTCCGGCAGCAGGTCGGTGACCGGGGCATCCGGGTCGATCAGGCCATCGGCTTCCAATGTGGCGATGACGAGGGCGGTCAGGGATTTGCTGATCGAGAAGATGATGTGGCGCTGGTTGACGCCGGCATGGGGCGCATAATGTTCGGCGACGATCCGGCCCGCCTTCATCAGCACGAAGGCGTCGGTATGGGCGTAATCGAGATAGGCGCCGACATTGGGTTGTCCGGCCAGCCCCTCCGGCAGGTGTTGAGCGAGCAAAGGCGATTGCACAGGCGCCCCTTCGCTGACCTCGGCCATGGCGGCGATGCTGGCACTCGGGACAATCTCCTCGGCATGGCCGAAGCTGAAGCGGCTGAAAGGGGCAGTGCGCCAGTTGGCCAGCGTCACATCCCGCCTTTCAAAACCGAAGGCTTCGGCAAACTGCGTCGTCATCAGGGTATGCTCCTCCTGCGGGAGGGCGGTGTCGCCCTCCCGTGTCGGTCTCATCTGTTGTTGGTTCGGCCTTACTTCTGCACTTCGGTCCAGATGCGGGTGTAAAGCTGCTGCACGTCCGGTTCGCAGCTCAGCAGAAACTCGCCGGCACTTTCCAGTTCTGCCGGGATCACCAGTTCCGGTGCGCCCTGCATTTCTTTGTCCATGAAAGCTTCAGAACCCTTGATGCCGTTGGCATACTTGGCGAAGTTCGACAGCATGGCAGCGTTTTCCGGGGCCATGATGAAGTTCATGAAGGCCTTGGCATTGTCGACGTTCTTGGCGTCCTTGAGGATGACGACGCTGTCCATGAAGACCGGGTAGCCTTCCTTCGGATAGCCGAACTTGACGTCGGGGTTCTGCAGGCGCGAGCGCATGATGGCGCCGTTCCAGTAGTAGACGCCTGCATAGTCTCCCGTCGGCAGCTTGTCGGTGACGCTGTAGTCCATGGCGAGCCACTTGGCCTTCGCCTCGACCAGTTTGTCGCGTACCTTCTTCAGCACTTCCTTGTCGGTCGTGCACCAGTCGCCGCCGAAATACTTGATCGTGGCGAAGAGCACGTCGTTCATTTCGGGCGTCACGTTCAGCTTGCCGACCAGCTCTTCCGGCGGATCGAGGAAGATCGCCGAGGTGTTGATATCGCCATTGTAGAACTTGGTGTTGACGCCGATGCCGGTCACGCCCCACTGCCACGGAACCGAGTAGCGGCGGCCCGGATCCCACTCGACGTCCGCCCAGCGCGGATCGACGTTCTTGAAGTTTTCCATCTGGTCCGGACGTGCTTCGAGCAGCAGGCCTTCATTGATCCAGATCGGCATGTAGTTGGCTGAGGGCACGACGATGTCGAATCCGTGGCCACCGGCGCGAACCTTGGCGAGTGCGGTGTCGTTGGAGTCGTAGTCGGTGATGGTCACCTTGACGTCGAACTGCTCCTCGAACTTCTTGATCAGTTCCGGGCTCGTATAGTCGCCCCAGTTGTAGATGTTGAGTTCACCGGCGGCAGAGGCTGCGCCCGCGAAACCCAGCACCGAGATCGCGGCGATTGCCGTGGTCGTCATCCATTTCATGGTCATTTCCGTTCCTCTCTGTTGGTTGCTTTTATGCTTGCGGCTTGCGCCGGTTGATGAAGAAGAAGATCACGATCAGCACCGTCGAGGCGGCGAGGAAGATCGTGGCGATGGCGTTGATTTCGGGCGTCGTCTCGCGCCGGATCTGCCCGAGCATGTAGGTGGGCAACGTGTCCTGTCCGCCGGATTTGACGAATTCGGTGATGACGACGTCATCGAGCGAGATGACGAAGGCGAGCATGAAGCCGGCGATGATGGCGGGCCGGAGCAGCGGCAGTGTGACGAAGCGGAAGGCCTGCCAGGGTGTCGCATAGAGATCGGCTGCCGCCCGCTCCAGCGTCAGGTCCATGCTTTCCAGTCGCGCGCGGATGGGAAGATAGGCGAAGGGAATGCAAAACGCCGTGTGCGCCAGGATCAGGTAGCCGAGCCCGGAATAACCGGTCCAGACCTTGATGCGCGAGAAGACGATCAGAAGCGCCACCGCGGTGACGATTTCCGGGATCATCAGCGGCTGGTTGATGATTGCGTATTTCGCCGTCAGGCCGCGATAGGGTTCGGTGCGCGTCGTGGCCAGTGCTGCCATGGTGGCGGCGATCGTGGCCAGTCCTGCCGCCCAGAGGGCGATGATGACCGAACGCAGTGCTGCCTCCTGTGCGGCCCCATTATCCATCGCGGAGGCGAACCAGCGCAAAGAGAAGCCGCCCCAGCTCGCAAGCGAGTCGCTGGCGTTGAAGGAATAGGCGACCAGGGTCGCGATCGGCAGGTAGAGCGCGAAGAAGGTGAAGAGGGCAATCGTGCCGAAGCCCGGTTGCGAGCGGATGTCGAAGCGACGTTCAGCCATGACGCACCCCCGATTTCGCGGCGTTGCGGACATAGAAGAGCAGGGCGATCATGACGAGCGCCATCAGGGTGATCGACATGGCAGCGCCCAGCGGCCAGTTGCGGCCAGCGCCGAACTGCAGTTCGATCAGGTTGCCCAGCATCAGGTTCTTGCCGCCGCCGAGCACGCGCGGAATGACATAGGCGCCGAGCGAGGGGATGAAGACGAGGATCGAGCCGGCGATCAAGCCGGGTTTCACCAGCGGGATGACGATCCGCCAGAGCACCTGCAGCCGGTTGGCGTAGAGGTCGTAGCCGGCTTCGACCAGTCGAAAATCCAGCTTCTCGATCGAGGCATAGAGCGGCAGCACCATCAGCGGCAGGTAGACATAGGTCATGCCGAGCAGGGTGGCGGTGTCGGTGTAGATGATCTGCAGCGGTGTATCGATGACGCCGAGCCAGATCAGCACATTGTTCAGTATGCCCTCGTTGCGGATGACCTGCTGCATGGCGAAGGTGCGGATCAGCAGATTGGTCCAGAAGGGGATGGTGATCAGGAAGACCCAGATTTCGCGAGAGCGGGCCGGCCGGGTCGCGATGAAATAGGCGGTCGGGAAGCCCAGGATCAGGGTGAGGATCGTCGTGTAGAGCGAGAGCTTGATGGAGCGCCAGAAGATCGCGAGATGCGCGTCGGCGATGCCCAGCGTATCGTCGAAAATGTCCCGCTGCAGGAAGACGGACGTCCAGCCTTCGAGCGAGAAGGTGCCGAATTTCACGTCGCCGTAGTCGCCCTTCTCCAGGAAGGAATAGAGCACCATCACCAGAAGCGGGCCGAGGGCCGCGACAAAGATGATCGCAAGGGCCGGGAGGCTCAGAAGCCAGCGGTTTTTGACATCGCGCGATCTGGCAGTTTCGGGGGCCGTTTTCGTCGCGCTCATCGTCAGTCCCTCAGGATCTGTGCGACATCGTCGCTGACTAGAATGCCGACGCTCTGGCCCTGCGTCACCCCGCAACTGCCGCTGCGGCTGTTCTGCTGACGGACGCTGAAGAGCGAGCCGCCTTCGAGCCGCACGTTGATGTTGGTGTCGGTGCCGAGATAGACGACGCTTTCGACAGTCCCCTTCAAGGTCGCCGCCTCGGTTGGCTCGACGATCGAGGCGTGTTCGGGACGGATCACGATGGTAACCTTGCCAGATGGCGTGGTGTTTTCCGGGAAGGTCGCGGGGATCTCCTGGCCGGAGCGAAGCCGGACGCTTGCGCGATCGCCCTGAACGGAGGCGACCTCCACCTCCAGGAAATTGGTCTCGCCAATGAAGTCGGCGACGAAACGTTCGGCCGGGCGATCATAGATATCCCAGGGCGAACCGACCTGGCGAAGGCTGCCCATCGACATGACCGCAATGCGGTCCGACATGGTGAGCGCCTCCTCCTGGTCGTGGGTGACGAAGATGAAGGTGATGCCGGTCTCGGCCTGGACCCGCTTCAGCTCGATCTGCATCTCCTTGCGCAGCTTGTAGTCGAGCGCCGACAAGGGCTCGTCGAGCAGCAGGACTTTCGGCTTGGGGGCGAGTGCGCGGGCGAGCGCCACGCGCTGTTGTTGGCCGCCGGAGATCTGGCTTACCTGACGGTCGCGCATCTTGGTCATGTGCACGAGTTCCAGCATCTCGGCCACGCGCGCTTCGGTCTCGGCCTTCGGCTTGCCCAGCATTTTCAAACCAAAACCAATGTTGTCGGCGACCGTCATGTGCGGGAAGAGCGCGTAGGACTGGAAGACGGTGTTGACCGGCCGCTTGAAGGGCGGAAGCGGCGCGATGTCCTCGCCATGCAGAAGAATCTCGCCCTTTGTCGGGAAATCGAAGCCGGCAATGAGGCGCAGAAGCGTGGTCTTTCCGCAGCCGGAAGGCCCCAGCAGCGTGAAGAACTCGTTTTCCTTGATCTTGAGGAAGATCCCGTCGAGCGCGGTGACCTTGTCCTGTCCTGTTCCGTAGATGCGGCTCACGCCGCGTATTTCGATGGCTGCCTTGTCTGATGCGGAAGTCAAGCCGTGCCCCCTGGCGTTCGGTTATGCGCGAAGTGCTTCGGTCGACCCCTGATGCGGCGAAACTTGCCGATCGCGGGGTGGCGCAAGTGGTGTCACGCAAGTGACGTGCCAGCTTCTGGGCATGCTGATCTCTCCCCTTGCGGCTTGATCCAGACGGATGCCTTTGGCGGGCAAGAGGCTGGATTTCGCCTGATTTCGTCGATGTTCCCGTGTTTCGGAGAAGCAGTTCGACGAGGCCTGCTTCATCCTCTTTTGTGGCATGTTGCCTCTAATTTGGTCGTTTGACCATTTTTATTTTGGGCAGGTCCAAACTTTTCCGGCAACGCATGGCTGGCCTGCGCGAGGCGCTCGGCCGGACGCTTGACACCACTGTGCCGGCCAGCCCATCGTCAGCGCCTTTCTGCTTTCAGCACAGTTGCTACGGAGCCTCGCGTGTCCGACCTGACGTCCCTGTCCCTCGCCGACCTGCAACAGTCTCTTCACACGAAAAGCCTCTCGGCCGAAGAGGTGATGGCAGGCTATCTCGACAGGATCGAGCGGTTCAACCCGCAGGTCAATGCCTTGGTGAGCCTTCGGCCTCGCGATGTCTTGCTGGCGGAGGCGCGCGCGAAAGATGCCGAACGCGCGCAAGGTGGTGCACTCGGCGCGCTGCATGGTGTGCCGATCGCGATCAAGGATCTGAGCGAGGCCAAGGGCATTCTCTGCACCTATGGCTCGCCGCTTTTCCATGACTACGTGCCCGATTTCGACGACATCCAGGTCGAGCGGATCCGCGCGGCCGGCGCGATCATCATCGGCAAGACGAACACGCCGGAATGGGGTTTCGGTTCGCACAGCTACAACCCGGTCTTCGGCGTGACCCGCAATCCCTGGGACTTGAGCCGTTCTGCCGGCGGCTCGAGCGGTGGTGCCGGGGCCGCGCTCACTGCGCGGCTGGTGCCGGTCGCCGATGGCAGCGACATGATGGGATCGCTGCGGAACCCGGCAGCCTTCAACAATGTCGTCGGCTTTCGCCCGAGCTTCGGGCGTATCCCGACGCTTCCGGGGCGCGATGGCTATCTGAACCAGCTCGCGACGCTCGGGCCGATGGGGCGTTCCGTCGCGGATGTGGTGACGCTTCTCAACGTGCAGTCCGGTTTCGATCCGCGCGATCCATCATCCTTCGACATCGGACCTGTCGTCCTCGATCGAAACATTGCGGCCAGAGGCGGTCGTATCGGCTGGCTCGGCAATTTCGGCGGTCACCTGTCTTTCGAGCCGGGCGTCCTCGATCTCAGCGAGAAGGCACTGACCGTCTTCCAGAAACTCGGCTTCGCCGTTGAACCTCTCCGGATCGACTTCGACATGAACCGGCTCTGGTGGGCCTGGACGACGCTTCGCAGCTATTTCACCGCCGGCAGCATGCGGGACTTCTACGAGGATCCTGGCCGGCGCGGTTCGCTGAAGCCGGAGATCTTGTATGAGGTCCGTTCGGGGCTGCGCATTCAGGCAGCTGACGTCTACGAGGCTTCGGCCGTCCGCACGGCGTGGTACCAGGCGTTGGCCAAGGCCTTCGAGACCTACGACTACCTGATCGCCCCTGCCGCGCAGGTCTTTCCCTTCGATGTCGAGATCCCCTGGCCGCGCGAGATCGCGGGCAAGCACATGGATACGTATCACCGCTGGATGGAAGTCGTGATCGGCCCCAGCATGGCCGGTCTGCCGGTCGCCGCACTTCCGGCCGGGTTCTCACCGCAGGGATTGCCGAACGGGTTTCAACTGATCGGCAAGCCGCGGGCTGACCAGGCTGTCTTGTCGGTTGCGGCAGCCTATGAGGCGGCGACGGACTGGCTGGCGCGCATGCCGCCACTGGCTGCGGATGCCGCGGGATGAATTGCGCTGCGGCTTGAAGCGCGACATGATTTGGTCCAACGATTCCGGAACAGTTGGTTTGTTCCGCCTATTTCCCGATCCGGGCTCATCGCCCCGACAGCACTTCTGGATCTCTTTTCATGAACCTAGTTTTCGACGGCCACAACGATGTTCTCCTGCGTCTTTGGCGCAGCCGCAACGAGGGCCGCAATCCCGTTGCCGAATTCCGAAATGGCACGAGCGCCGGCCATATCGATGCGCCCCGCGCCAAACGCGGCGGGCTCGCCGGCGGTCTCTGCGCCATCTACATCCCATCGCCGCATGATTTCACTCTACGGGAGCCGGACGCGAATGGGCATTATGCAACGCCGCTCGACCCGCCGCTCGAGCGGCAGCCGTCCCTCGACATCGCGCTGCAGATGGCGGCCATCGCCCATCGGCTGGATCAGGACGGAACATGGCGGCTGTGCCGCACGACCGGCGAGATCCGCCAGGCCATAGCAGACGGTGTCTTTGCGGCCGTGATGCACATGGAAGGCTGCGAGGCGATCGATGCGGATCTGGAGTCGCTGGAGGTCTTCTATGCCGCCGGTCTGCGCTCGCTCGGCCCGGTCTGGAGCCGCAACAACATCTTCGGCCACGGCGTGCCCTTCGCCTACCCAAGCTCGCCCGATACAGGGCCTGGCCTGACCAAGGCCGGCGAGGATCTCATCCGGGCCTGCAACCGGCTCGGCATTCTGATCGATCTCGCCCATATCACCGAGACGGGTTTCTGGGATGTCGAGCGCCTCAGCGACCAGCCGCTGATTGCCAGCCATTCCAACGTGCATGCGCTCACCCCGGTCGCCCGCAATCTGACCGACCGGCAGATGGATGCGATCAAGGCGAGCAAGGGTCTCGTCGGCCTGAACTATGCCGTCACCATGCTGCGACCCGACGGGCGCGACGATGCCGAGACATCGCTTGCGACCATGGTCAGCCATATCGACTACCTCGTCGACCGTATGGGGATCGACTGCGTCGCGCTCGGCTCCGATTTCGATGGTGCGACGATCCCGAATGTCATCGGTGATGCTGCCGGCAACCAGCGGCTTGTCACGGCACTGAAGGAGCGCGGCTACGGGCCATCCGACCTCGACAAGATCTGCCGGGAAAACTGGCTTCGGGTGCTGGCTTCCGCCTGGCACGAATGAGCGAGGCTATCCCCTGTCAGGCGACGCGGTGGCCGGAGCGCCAGGCGGACTTGACGAAGGGGTGGCCGTCCTGCAGGTCGACGCGGATCAGATCGGCCTTCAGGCCGGTCCTGATGGCGCCGCGATCGGGCAGGTTGCCTGCGAGCGCCGGGCTGCGGGTGACCATGTCAACGGCGCTCGGCAGGTCATAGTTCAGCCCGGGATCGGCCGCGATCATGAAGGCGGCGTCAAGCATCGAACGCGGCACGTAGTCCGACGCGAGAATATCGACGAGGCGCGCGCGCAGCAGATCGCGCACGGCGATGTTGCCGGATTGCGAGCCACCGCGCACGAGGTTCGGTGCACCGGCAACAATGTGCATGCCGGCGGCGCGGGCAGCTTCTGCCGCTTCCATCGAGCAGGGGAATTCCGAGATCGAGACGCCTTCTGCCACCCCTTCCTCGATATGGGCGATATCGGTGTCGTCGTGGCTCATCAGCGGCATGGAGCGCGCGCGGGCAAGGGCCACGATATCCGGCCGGGTCGTGGCGGCGATATGGCTCTTCTCGGCCACCAGGACCTTGATCTTTTCGCGCACCCGTTCCGGGCTCTCTCCCGTCGACTTGCAGGCTCTTGCGACATAGGCCTCGATGTCTCGGCTCTGGCGGATGCCGGGCAGATGCTCCATGACGGAGATGACGCGAACGATCTCTCGGTCGATGTTGTCGGCCGTCAGTTGCGGGGTGGCGGGGTCAGTCAGTTCGCAGCGCAGATGGACGAGATGTTCGGCCCGCAGCATGCCAAAACCTTGTGCCTGTTCCAGTGCCTCGATCATCGGTTTCAGGATCTCGGCACGCTCCGGATTGTCCGTGGTGGCACCGACGCAGAGGCTGTCGAAGACGGTGGTCACGCCGCCGCCGATGATCTGGGCATCATGGGCGAGGGCGGCGCGCATGAAATCCCAGCGCACATGGGCACGCGGGTAAAGATGCTTTTCGAAATGGTCGGTGTGGATGTCGACGAGGCCCGGCAAGAGATAGTCGCCGGCGAAATCGATCGCTTCCGCGTGGCGCGACGGGCCTTCGTGGATCTCGACCAGCGCGCCGTTTGCAACCACGACCGAGCCATGCAGCACATGCTCCGGGGTCACAACGCGGGCGTTGGAGAGTATGAGGACTTCGCCGCGCGAGGATCCTTGCGTTTCGCCCGTCGCCTCTCCCTGTCGCAGCATTGTCCGCCTCCATCCGCTCGCAGTCGACGCGTCTGTAGGCGCCTTTCATGACGCTTTGGTGTCAGCCTCTCCCTTTCGTGCTTCAGTCGATCAGGCTCAGGCAGTCATCGGCGATCACCTGTTCCTCGTCGGTGGCGATCACGCGGATCTTCACCCGGCTTTCCTCGCGGGAGATGACGGCTTCGTTGCAGTCATTCGCTTCGCCGTCGATGAGGAGGCCGAGGAAACGCAGGCGCTCGACCACCGAACGGCGGATCGTCGGCTGATTTTCGCCGATGCCGGCGGTGAAGACTAACGTATCGAGGCCGCCAAGCGATGCCGCAAGCCGGGCCACTTCGCCGGCGATCCGGAAGGTGAAGACATCGAGCGCTTCACAGGCTTCTTTCGACGGCATCTCGAGAAGCGCCCGGCTGTCGGCGCTGATGCCGGAGAGGCCCAGCAGACCGGACTGTTTGTAGATCATGTCCTCGACCTGTTTCACGCTCTGCCCATGGGCGTCGATCAGGTGGAAGAGCACACCGGGATCGATTGCGCCCGAGCGGGTCGCCATCGGCACGCCGTCGATGGTGGAAAAGCCCATCGAAGTGTCCCGGCTCAGGCCGTGTTCGAGGGCGCAGAGGCTGGCGCCGGAGCCGAGATGGGCGACAACAGCGCGACCGGCGGCGGTGTCAGGTTCGAGCGTTTTCAGGACCCCGGCGATATAGATGTAAGACAGGCCGTGAAAGCCGTAGCGCTTGACGCCCTTGTCGAACCAGTCCCGCGGAATGGCGAAGCGCCTGACCGTGTCCGACTGCGTGCGGTGGAAGGCCGTGTCGAAGGAGGCCGTTTGCGGCATTCCAGGCTTGAGTTTGGCGATCGCCCTGATGAGGCGCAAGTTCTGCGGCTGGTGCAGCGGGGCGAGTGTCACCAGGCTTTCGATGCCGGCGAGGGTATCTTCGTCGATCCTGACGGCATCGGCGAAGAGATCACCGCCATGCACCACGCGATGGCCGACGGCACATACAGCGTCGAGATCATAATGCTCGGACAACCAGTCAAAAACCTCTTCCAGCACGTCATGCAGCAGGTCGTCGGTCTTTGCCTCCAGCGGCACGTCGAAGACCTGAGGACCCTCGACCAGATGGAAGGTGAGCGGCTCGGCGCGGAAGTCGATGACACCCTTGCCGATGCGTTTCGCGCCTTCTGGCTCGCGGGCGAAGATGCCGATCTTCACGGTGGAAGAGCCGGCATTGAAGGTCAGCAGCAGTGTCTGGCTCATGCCATTGGTCCCAGCGCTGCCGCGCGCTTGGCCGCCACGAGCTTGGCGAGCGCTGCGGAGGCAATGCGGACGCGCAAGCTGTCTGCACGGCTGGTCAGGATGATCGGCACACGGGCGCCGAGCACCAGGCCTGCGGCATCGGCATTGGCGAAGTAGAGGAGCTGTTTGGCGAGCATGTTGCCGGCTTCGAGATCCGGCACCAGTAGGATGTCGGCATCGCCTGCGACGGGGGAGACGATGCCCTTGGTGCGGGCGGCCTCCCTGCTGATCGCATTGTCGAAGGCAAGCGGCCCATCGACCTTTGCGCCCCGGATCTGGCCGCGGGCTGCCATGACGGTCAAGGCTGCGGCCTCCAGTGTCGCCGGCATCTTGTCGTTGACCGTCTCGACGGCGGCGAGCACCGCGACCTTGGGTTCGGCGACGCCGAGCATATGCATGAGATCGACGGCGTTCTGGCAGATGTCGCGCTTGTGCTCAAGTGTCGGGGCAATGTTGATTGCGGCATCCGTGACGATCAGGAGCTTGGAATAGGCAGGCACGTCCATGACATAGACATGGCTGACGCGGCGCTCGGTCTTGAGGCCGGAGCCGCTGCCGACGACGGCGCCGAGCAGCTCATCGGAATGCAGGCTGCCCTTCATGACCGAGCCGACCTTGCCGGCGACGGCGAGCTCGACGGCAAGGGCCGCTGCCGCATGGCTGTGTTCGGTTGGCATGATCTCGAAGCCGTCGAGCGAGATGCCGGCTCGCTCCGCTGCTGCGCGGATCTTCATCTCTGGGCCGATCAGGATCGGCTCCAAGAGACCTTCGTCGCGGATCTCGACCGCGCCCTCGATCGCTTCCGGCGAGCAGGGGTGGACAAGCGCCGTCTTCACCATCGGCAGGCTGCGGGCCTCGGCGACAATGGCGTCGAAGCGGTCGTGACGCTGCAGGGAGACATCGGGGGGCAGGTTTTCCGACCAGCTGATGCGTTCGATTGGTGCCCGCACGCGGGCTTTGCCGACGAGCACTGGCTCGCCATGCTGGTTGACGCAGCGGGTGTCGAAGACCAGCGTGCGGCCGTCGCTTTCCTTGGTCAGAAGGGTTACGGTCGCGGTGATCCGGTCGCCGGTCGCGATTTCCTTCCAGAACTCCAGATCCTGGCCGAGATAGACGGTGCCGGGGCCGGGAAGGCGGGTGTCGAGCACTGCCGAAATCATGCCGGCCGGGATCAGCGACTGGCCGAGCGGCACGGGATTGCTGTCACCCGACAGCGCTGCAAAGAGCTCAATGTCATCGGGACCGATTGTTCGTGTCAGCTGTGCCGCATCGCCAAGCTTGAGCTCGTCGAACATGCGGTTGGTGAGGACTGGTCTTTCCATATCGTCTTCATCTTCCATTCTCGAACCGTCCTCCCCCGATCCGTTCATCCTGCGGTTCGTCTGCGTCATCCGCATGACCAACTCTGGCGGGCAATCTCTAGGCATGAGGGTGGGTTGTCCTTGACTTGGGTCAAGGGGAGCTTGGGCGAAAGTCGGGGCCAAGGGTTGCCTCTCCCCTTGTGGGAGAACGCAAAGAGGCAGGTAACTTGATGCCCTCATGCTGAGGTGCCCGCGCGCAGCGCGGGCCTCGAAGCATCCCGCGCTTTGCTTCACACGTACCGAAATCATAGTGGCGCGCTTCATGCGTCGGTGGCCTCGCCCTTCGAGGCCCGACCTTGTCGGGCACCTCAGGGTGAGGGGAGAACACGTCACCCCCACCTATCCCGCCAGGCCGGTTGTGCGTCAGGGCAAGGCAGCGCCACGGCCTCATAAATCCCGCGCGCAATGGCGCGGGCCGTCACCAGAGTGGCCAGATGGCAGAGCTCCATGAGGTCGGCCGCGCCATTGCTCTCCCGCTTGCCCGTCGAGGCGGAAAACATCGTGTCCCCGTCAAGCGGCAGATGCGCCGGGAGGACGGCGCGGGCGAGGCCGTCATGGGCGGAGATCGACAGCCGGTGCAGTTCAGCCTTTGACAAGGCGCAATCGGTGACCACGGCACCGATCGTCGTTGCCGTCAGCCTGAGGCCCTTGATGTTCAGGGCTCGGTCTTCCGCGCTGACACGCACGGGCTGACCGAGCCCGCCAAACTCCTCATCCTCCTCGAAGGGCGCTGCCCAGAAATGCGGGCCGTCGCCGATCACGGCCGAGCCCATGGCATTGACGGCAACGAGGGCTGCGATGGTGTGGCCGGATGACGAGACCGCACTGGCCGAGCCGAGACCGCCCTTGAAATGGGCCGTCGTCGCACCGGTTCCCGCACCGACCGTGCCGAGCGGGAAGGCGCCCTTGGCTGCATTTTCGTAGGCCTGATAACCGAGATCCCGATAGGGGGCGTGCAGGCCCCAGTCCTTGTCGCCACCATTCAGCAGATCCATCAGGATCGCCTGCGGCACGATCGGAACGCGCACAGAGCCGACGGCAAAGCCGCGACCTGCGGCTCTCAGGCCTGACTGCACCCCGCCCGCCGCATCGAGCCCGAAGGCCGAACCGCCCGAGAGCACGAAGGCATCGACCTGTTGCACCGTCATCGAGGGATCGAGCAGCGTGACGTCCCGCCCGCCCGGCGCGCCGCCAAGCACCGTGCCGGACGCGGTTGCCGGTTCGTCGAAGAGGATCACCGTGACGCCCGAGCCGAGGGCGAGATCCGTCGCATGGCCAACCGAGAGGCCGTCGATATCTGTCAGGAGGTTGAGGGGGCCGTGGGGCATGGGGTGTCTCCGGATGGGTGGGCGGAGAGTGGCGGGCGCATGCAGCAAGATCAAGTCGCTTTCCGCGTGTAGACGCTCACTCGCAGTGTCGGCCGCCTATCAGGAACACTCTCGTGAAGGAACAACGGTGACCCACCCACATTTGCCTCACGCGGCGCGGTTGACGCGCCTGTCTTCGGACGCGATGTAGACCTCACAGCCACCAATCAGGAACCCGCCCATGCAGCATCTCAAGCGCCATCTCACCCGCATCATCTCGGTGGCCGAAGCCCGTGTCTGGTTGACGGCCCTGGTGGCGGCGCTGGTCACGTATTTCTTGTTCGAGCTGACCGGCGAGGTGCTGGAGGGCGAGACGCGCGCCTTCGACGAGAGCGTGCTGTTGATGCTGCGCGACACGTCAGATGTCGGCATGCCGGTCGGGCCCGGCTGGCTGACGAAGATGATGGTGGACATCACAGCACTTGGCGGGGTGACGGTGCTGACGCTCATCGTCACCATCGTCGTTGTCTATCTGGCGCTGCGCCGGAAGTTCAGGACTGCCGCTTTCGTGACCGTGTCGATCCTCGGCGGCTGGGCCTTGAGCAGCGCCATGAAGCTCGGCATTGCGCGGCCGCGCCCGGAAGTCGTTCAGCATCTGGTCGAGGTCAACGACATGAGCTTTCCGAGCGGCCACGCCATGCTGTCGGCGATCACCTATCTGACGCTCGGTGCCATGCTGTCACGCATCGAGGAGCAGCCTTCGCTGCGCTACTTCTTCCCTCTCGTTGCCCTCTTCCTCACCTTCATCATCGGCCTCAGCCGCATCTATCTCGGCGTCCATTATCCGACCGACGTGCTCGGGGGCTGGGCGGCGGGCACGGTCTGGGCCTGCGCAGCCTGGTTTGCGGCAAGGTGGTTCCTGGGGCGGCCAAGCGGGCGCTGATGCGCCCACTCGTCATTCTCAATGCTTCAACGCCTTCGGATCGAGTGCATCGCGGATGGCGTCGCCGATGTAGTTGACGCTCAACACCGTCAGCGAGATCGCCAGGCCCGGCCAGAGTACGCGGGACGGGTTGATCTGCAGGAAGTTGGCGCCGTCGAAGAGCAGGCGGCCCCAGGTCGGGAAGTCGGGCGGGAAGCCCAACCCTAAGAATGAGAGCGCGGACTCGGTGATGATGGCGGTGGCGATGCCGAGTGTTGCCGAGACCATGATCGAGGACATGACGTTCGGCAGGATGTGCTTGATGATGATGCGGTATTCCCGCATGCCGCTCGATTTGGCCGCGAGGATGAATTCCTGGCTCTTGATCGCCAGGACGTCGCCGCGAACGATGCGGGCGGTGTGCATCCAGCTGGTGATGCCGATGACGAAGACGATCAGGATGAAAATGCCCGTCTCCGGCCCGAAGGACGCGCGCAGCGTGTCGCGGAAGAGCATGATGATCACGAGCAGCAGCGGCAGGAGCGGCAGCGCCAGGAAGAGGTCGGTCAGGCGCATCAGCGGGCCGTCGAGCTTGCGGGAATAGCCTGAGAGCACCCCCACCAGCGTGCCGACCACGAGCGCCAGCAGCATGGCGGCCATGCCGACGGCGAGCGAGATCTGCCCCCCGGCCAGCACCTGGGCCAGCATGTCCTTGCCGAGATTGTCCGTGCCAAAGGGGTGTGCCCAGGACGGGCCCTGGTTCTTGGCGCGGATGTCGATCTTGTTCGGGTCGATCGTGTGGATATAGGGGCCGATGAAGACGGCCAGCACGATGAAGGTGAAGACCACGAGGCCGGCGACGCCGCCCGGATGCTTGCGGAACTGGCGCCAGAGCTGGGACCAGAAGCCGCCGCTTTCGGTGCGGGCCTGCGTTGCGGGTGCGGTCGAGATTGCGGCATCACTCATAGCGGATCCTCGGATCGAGTATGCCGTAGAGGACGTCGGCAATCAGGTTGAAGAGCACGATCAGGATCGCGAAGATGAAGGTCAGCGTCTGCACGAGCGGGATGTCGCCGCCCTGGATTGCGGTGATCAGCAGCTGGCCGAGGCCGTTCACGCGGAAGACCTGCTCGGTGATGATGGCGCCCGAGAAGATTGTCGGCACGCCGAGGGCGATTACCGTGACGACGGGGATCAGGCTGTTGCGCAGCACATGCACGAGCAGCACGACCTTTTCCTTGACGCCCTTGGCGCGGGCCGTGCGGACATAGTCCATGTTCAGATTGTCGAGCATGGAGGCGCGCACGAAGCGGCTGATCTGCGAGACGTTGAACAGGGTCAGCACCAGGACTGGCAGGAACATCTGCTTCACCTGCAGGACGAAGCTCTCCCAGCTGTTGACCACCAGCGTGGTGTCGTAGATCGACGGAAACCACTGCAGGTAGGAGGAGAAGACGACGATCAGCAGGACGCCGGTGAAGAAGGTCGGCACGGAATAGCCGACCATCGAGACGAAGGTGCCGATCTGATCGAACCAGGAATACTGGCGATAGGCGGAGATGACGCCGATCGGGATCGCGATCAGCACACCGAAGAGGTAGGAGAGGCCGACGACCCAGAGCGTCTGCGGCAGGCGCTGGACGATGAGGTCGACCACGGGGCTGCGCGTCGCCCAGGAAAGAACGCGCATGCGCTCTCCGGAGCCGACGGTGAGGCCGGTGATCTGCTCGAAAATGTTGAGCGGCTCATTGATGAAGAACTGCTGCAGCCATTTGAAATAGCGGATGATGAAGGGCTGATCGAGGCCCATGGCGAGGCGGATCTGCTCGCGCACATCAGGCGGAATGGTCAGCGGCAGGTCGCTCAGCGGATCGCTCGGCGCGAGGTCGAGCAGGGCGAAAATGATGAAACTGATGGCCAGTAGCGTCGGGACTGCAAACAGCAGTCGCCGAACGGTGAAGGTGAACATCGGCTGGTCTCCAGGCTGCAGGCAAAATGCGAGCGCCGGGCCCGCCCGTCAGGGCAGGCCCGGCACTGACGGCATCACTTCGCGCGCGACCAGTCGGCGACGTTCCAGAGTTCAGAGTCCCAGGCGTTCATCTTCACGCCGAGCAGCGTGTTGTTGACGGCCGAGGGCTGACCACGGTGGATCAGCGGGATCTGAGCGACATCGTTGGAGAGCATGTCGTTGAGCTTCTTGGCGATTTCGGCACGCTTTTCGAGCTCGCCGGTCTTGCCGAGTTCTCTCACGAGGTTGTCGTATTCCTCATTGCAATAGCGGACGATGTTCTCACCCTGCCAGCCGGTGGCCGGGCTCGGGATCTTGTCGCACATCCAGCCGGCCATGTACTTCTCCGGATCGGTGCCGTCGAAGTTGTTGGTGTACATCTGGATGTCGGCCATGAACTTCTGGAAGGTGTCCGGAGAGGCCGGGTCACCGCCGAAGAAGACGGAGGCCGAGATGTTGCGCAGTTCGACGGACACGCCGATCTGGCTCCACATGTCCTTGACCAGCGCCTGGGTGCCCTGGCGGACGGAGTTGGTGGAGGTCTGGTAGAGGAAGGAGAGCTTGACGCCGTCCTTTTCGCGGATGCCGTCCGAGCCCATCTTCCAGCCGGCATCTTCGAGCAGCTTGTTGGCGCCTTCGATGTCCTGCTTCAGGCACCAGTCAACGGCGGTCGAGACATAGATGTCCGGAGCGGGCAGAATGTTGCAGGTCGGCTGGCCGTTCGGGCCATAGCCGGCTTCGTCGATGATCTCGCGATCGATGGCGATCGAAAGCGCGCGACGGACGGCCGGGTCGGACAGAGCCGGATGCGGGCCGGCTTCCTTGGTCGAACGCTTGTCGCCGAGCGAGGGGTCGACGCCGTAAGGGTTGATGTCGATACGCTCGACCTGGGTGCCGAACGCGACTTCGATCTTGCCCTTGCCGGCTGCCATCATCTGCTCGAGGATTTCGGGCTCGACCTGCATGTTCCAGGCATAGTCGAATTCGCCGGTCTCAAGAACCGAGCGGGCAGCCGAGGCCGCGTCACCGCCACCCTTCAGGGTGACCGAGGCGAAAGCCGGCTTGGCGGCATCGCGGTAGTTCGGGTTGGCTTCGAAGGTCACGACGTCGTTCGGCTTGAATTCCTTCACGACAAACGGGCCGGTGCCGATCGGGCCGAAGTTGGCGGAGGTGCATTCCGGCGCCTTTACGCCAAGGCAATCCTTGAACTGGGCGGCCTGGATCAGCGGGGCCTGCGCGCCGACAAAGGCGCTGTAGGGATAGGGCTTGGCATCGGCAAAGGAGACCTTGATGGTGGAGGCGTCGATCGCCTCGACATTGGTCACGCCTTCGAAATAGGCGCCCTGGGCGCAGCCGCCATCCGGCGCTGTGCAGTATTTCCAGGTGAAGATCGCGTCATCGGCCGTCACGGCCGAGCCGTCGGACCACTTCAGGTCGGGCTTCAGCTTCCAGGTGATGCTCTTGAAATCGGCCGCAACGCCGCCGTTCTCAACGGTCGGAATTTCGCTGGCCAGCATCGGCACCAGGGCGCCGGTCTCGTCGTATCGGGCAAGCGGTTCGATGACCATCGAGGCCGCATAGACTTCCTTGGTGCCCCCCGACAGATACGGATTCATCGTCGAAACGGCCTGCCAGAAGATGATCTTCAGGTCGCCGTCGGTGCCGCGTTCGGCCATGGCCGGCGCTGCCGTCAGCGCGAAGGCGGCGGCCGACGCTGCCAGCATCAGTTTGCGAGTGTTCATGTGCTCATTCCCCATTATTTTTTGTTTGCAGGCATGATGGTAACCCGATCTGCCGACCCGCGATGTGGCCAGCGCATTCAAGAAATGTCAACCACCTATCTTTTTGGTATTTCAGGAAAATTTCGGCGTTCTCTCGATTTTTCGGAGTCGCGACGGGCGTTCCCGGACAGCCCTGTTTCTGTCGGGTTGGCTAAAATTTAGGCCATGTAAACACAAGCCTATTTTCCATGCAAGATGGAATTTTGCGACTTGCCAAAGCTGCGCATCACGGCACAGTATGCGCGAAATCCTGCGGGGAACAACGACAAAAAGAGGTCATTTCATGCCAGTGCTCAACCGTGCCAGCGAGCTTCAGCCGGAGGTCGCTGAATGGCGCCGCCATCTGCACCAGAACCCGGAACTGCTGTTCGACGTCCATGGTACCGCAGCCTTCGTGACGGAGAAGCTCAAGGAGTTCGGTTGCGACGTGGTCAAGACGGGCATCGGGCGGACCGGCGTCGTAGGGATCATCAAGGGCAATCGTGGCGATGGACCGGTCGTCGGCTTCCGCGCCGACATGGACGCACTGCCGATCCACGAGATGTCCGGCAAGTCCTGGGCCTCCAAGACGCCTGGCAAGATGCATGCCTGTGGCCATGACGGTCACACCGCCATGCTGCTCGGCGCTGCCAAATATCTCGCCGAGACCCGCAACTTCCGCGGCTCGATCGCGGTCATCTTCCAGCCGGCCGAAGAGGGCGGTGGCGGTGCGCGCGAGATGGTCGCCGACGGCATGATGGAGACGTTCGGGATCAGCCAGGTCTATGGCATGCACAACCATCCGGGCATGGCTGTCGGCACGTTTGCCACCCGCAAGGGATCGGTCATGGCGGCCGCCGACCAGTTCGATATCGTGATCGAGGGCCGAAGCGGCCATGCCGCCCAGCCGCACAAGAGTGTCGATCCGGTGCTGGCGGCTGCGCAGGTGGTCGTGGCACTGCAGTCGATTGCATCGCGCGAGACGGATCCGCTGGGTTCCGTGGTAATCACGGTCACCAAGATCCATGGCGGTGACGCCTATAACGTCATTCCGGATGCCGTGACCTTGTCGGGCACGGTGCGCACGCTTCTGCCGGAAATGCGGGACATGGCGGAAACCCGAATGGGCGAGATCGCCTCGGGTGTGGCGATGGCCATGGGGGCGAAGGCCACGCTCCGCTATCACCGGGGCTATCCGGTCACGATCAACCATGAATCGGAAACGGACTTTGCGCTCGACATCATGCGTAAAGTGGCCGGTGACCACGCCGTCAGCGATGCCTTTCCGCCGGCCATGGGTGCAGAGGATTTCTCCTACATGCTGGAGGCCCGGCCCGGCTCCTTCGTCTTCATCGGCAACGGTAATACGGCCAACCTGCACAATTCGGCCTATGACTTCAACGACGAGGTCATCCCCTATGGCATCAGCTATTGGGTGACGCTCGCCGAGACGGCGCTCGCCGCCTGATCCACCAACCACGTCTCGACACACAAAAAACAGGGGAACGGGATATGGCTGCGGTGGCACAGGGAATGACAACAGGTGAGGCGCCGGTGCTTTCCGTACGCGGGCTGACGACCTCCTTCAGGATCGGCACCGAGTGGCGCTCGGTGGTGCGCGACATGAATCTCGACGTGGCGGCCGGCGAAACGGTCGCGATCGTCGGAGAGTCGGGCTCGGGCAAGAGCGTGACGTCGCTGTCGATCATGCGGCTTTTGCCGCAGCTCACCAGTCGGATCGAGGGGAGCGTCAAGCTCGAGGGGCGGGAACTGCTCACGCTCGATCCGGAGCAGATGCGCCAGGTCCGCGGTAATCAGATCTCGATGATCTTTCAGGAGCCGATGACCTCCCTCAATCCGATCTTCCCGATCGGCAAGCAGATCGCCGAGGCCATCACCTGCCATCGCGACATCTCGGCGGCGGATGCGAAGGTAGAGGTGCTGCGCCTGCTCGACCGCGTGCGTATCCCGAATGCGAAAAACCGGTTCGACGAATATCCGCACCAGTTTTCCGGTGGCATGCGCCAGCGTGTCATGATTGCCATGGCGCTCGCCTCCAGGCCGAAGCTTTTGATTGCCGACGAGCCGACGACGGCGCTCGACGTGACCATCCAGGGCCAGATCCTCGACCTCATCAAGACGCTGCAGGACGAGGAAGGCATGGCCGTGCTCTTCATCACCCATGACATGGGTGTCGTGGCCGAGGTGTCGGATCGGACCGTCGTGATGTTCCGCGGCGAGGCGGTGGAGACCGGGACGACCGATGACATCTTCAACCGCGGAAAGCACCCCTATACACGCGCGCTGCTCTCTGCCGTGCCGAAGCTCGGCTCCATGGGTGGGCGCGAGCGGCCGATGCGTTTTCCGGTCATCGATATCAGGACCGGAGACACGCTGGTGCCGGAGGCAGAGGCAGGCGCGCCGGAGAAGACGAGCCAGCCGCTTCTCGATGTGAAGAACCTCACGACGCGCTTCGATATCCGCTCCGGCCTGTTTGGTCGCAAAAGTGGTGCCGTGCATGCGGTGGAAAACGTTTCCTTCACGCTGAAGCCCGGGGAAACGCTTTCGCTGGTCGGAGAATCCGGCTGCGGAAAGTCCACCACCGGCCGCTCCATCACGCGTCTCGTGCAGCCGACCTCGGGACAGATCACGGTCGATGGCTACAATGTCGGAAGCCTCGACGAAGCGGCCTTGCGCCGCATGCGCCGCAGCATCCAGATGGTGTTCCAGGACCCGTTCGCTAGCCTCGATCCGCGGATGAGCGTCGGTCAGGCCGTCATGGAGCCCTTCGTCGAGCACAAGCTCGGCACGAAAGCCGAGGCGCGTGACAAGGCGGCCGATCTGCTCGAGCGTGTCGGGCTGTCCGCCGACATGATGCCGCGTTATCCGCATGAATTCTCAGGCGGCCAGCGGCAGCGCATCGCAATCGCCCGGTCGCTGATGCTCGATCCGAAGATCATCGTGGCGGACGAGGCCGTCTCGGCGCTCGATGTTTCAATCAAGGCGCAAGTCTGCAATTTGCTGCTCGATCTGCAGCAGAGCTTCAACCTCGCCTATCTCTTCATCAGCCATGACATGGCGGTGGTCGAGCGGGTGAGCCATCGCGTGGCGGTCATGTATCTGGGTGAGATCGTCGAGATCGGTCCGCGCCAGGCCGTCTTCGACAATCCGCAGCATCCCTATACGAGAAAGCTGATGGCAGCTGTTCCGGTGCCGGATCCGGCGCGGCGGAAGCTCAAGCGCAATCTTTCGACCGATGAAATCAAGAGCCCGATCCGGCCCGTCGGATACCAGCCGCCGGTACGGCAATATCGGGAAGTCGGGGAAGGGCATCTCGTTCAGGTCTAAGGTCAGCGCCGCGAGAAGAAGCTTGCGGCGGTCTTCGGATCACTCCGGCGGAGCCTGTCCGAAACCGACAAACGAGACATGGGCCGTCCACTCGTATTTCGTCGCATCGACGATCTGCGGGCGGGGATGGGCAAAGCCATGATAGAGAAGCGCGTAGCATCGCACGACCGTTTGGCCCGGTGCAAGTGGCCGGTCATGGCGCAGTGTGCCGCGGTAAAGGATCTTGCTCCGTCCGGGTTCACGGCCGAAAAGATCAAAGGCCAGGCGATTGACCCCACGAGTGGAATCATTGGTCAGCGTTGCCGCGATTGGCAAGTCCGGGTCGACGCAGGTGGTGCCGTTCCCTTCGACCGTCACGGTGACCGAGGAGGCGGCGCTCCTTTGGCTGCGGGACTGGTAGTCGCTGAAGATCCACACCACAGTGCCGATGGCCGCTATGGCCGCGGCGAGCGCCATCGCCCAGGGGCGTCTCCTCAGGAAAAGCTCGACCAGCAGCAAGGCCAGCGCTGCGACGATGATAAAGGCCATCACGGCCGTCTGGTCTTCAAACCGGGTTCCATGCCAACAAGATAAGGTTGCCGAGGAGAAAGGCAACGGTCCAAATGTCTGCCTTGGAGTTGCCGCTTGCTTCGGCTAGGCCTGCGGCTCTAACGTCGGCTCCCCGCCACAAGGCAACAGGTGCGTCCCATGCTGATCTCCCTCTATCAAATGCAGCCTCTTTCCGGCGATGTGCCGGGCAATATCGGCAAGATCGCCCAGGCCGCAATGGCCGCTGCCGAGATGGGGGCCGAACTGCTCGTGACGCCGGAACTTTGCACCAGCGGCTATGCGCTTGGCGCCCGGTTCGAAGAGCTTGCCGAAGAGCGGGACGGTTCAATCATCGGTGCGCTGACTGAGATCTCTGCCGATTGCGGGCTTGCGATCTGCGCCGGCTTTCCGGAACGCGACGGCAACCAGGTCTTCAATTCCTCGGTCTTGGTGCGGCCGGACGGCAGCAAGGAATTTTATCGCAAGAGCCACCTCTATGGTGAAGGCGAACGGGCAGCCTTCGTGCCGGGCGACGAGCCACCGCATGTTTTTGACCTGAACGGCATCAGGACCGGCATGCTCATCTGCTACGACGTGGAGTTTCCGGAAAATGTGCGCGGCCTTGCTCTTGCCGGTGCCGAACTGATCATCGTTCCGACCGCCCTGCCGGAGGGCATCATCAGCCGGCGGGTTGCCGATACCGTGGTCCCGACCCGGGCTTTCGAAAACGGCGTCTTCGTCGTCTATGCCGATCTCTGCGGTGACGAGAACGGCCTTTCCTATGGCGGTCGCTCCGTCATCCTGGCACCCGATGGCGACGAGCTGGCGCGCGCGGGCATGCGCGAGACGCTGCTGGTGGCCGAGATCGACCCGACCGCTTATGATGATGCGAAGGCGCAGAACCCGTATCTGACCGACCGGCGGCCGGGGCTTTACCGTCTCGGCTGACGGTCCGGATTGCAGTCGGCACGGCTCGCCCCTACATCACGACGACAGATGTAGGAGACACCGATGATTATCGACGCCGCCGCCAAGTCGCTGCGCAACCTGTTTGCCCCGGAGACGCGCACCGTCTTCTGGAAGACGCTGGGCCTGACGATCCTGGTTCTGATCGGCTTGTGGTTCGGTCTGCGCGAAAGCTTCATCGCCTTCATCATGCCGCTGCTGCAGGGCTTCATCCCGGAACTGCCGGACTGGGCCGGCTGGTTGACCTTCATCTTCGGGATCCTCGCCAGCATCGGGCTTGCGCTGGGTCTGGCGCTCCTCCTGTCGCCCGTCACGGCAATCATCGCAGGTCTCTTCCTCGATGATGTCGCCGAAGTGGTGGAGAAGCGGGATTATCCGCATGATCCGCCGGGCAAGGCCATGCCGATGGGCGAGGCGATCGTCGCCTCGATCAAGTTCTTCGGTGTCGTGATCGTCGGCAACCTGATTGCGCTGATGCTGCTGTTCATCCCCGGCATCAACATCATCGCCTTCTTCCTGGTGAACGGTTACCTGCTGGGTCGCGAATTCTTCGAATTCGCCGCCATGCGCTTCAGGAGCGCGGAAGAGGCGAAGCTGCTGCGCTCGCGCCATTCCGGCACCGTGTTCATGGCGGGTCTCGTCATAGCCCTCTTCCTCGCCGTACCGATCGTCAACCTGCTGACGCCGCTCTTTGCAGCCGGCCTGATGGTGCACTTGCACAAGGCACTGACGGCGCGGGATCGTGTGCCGAAAATGCCGAGCTGATCGACGGTCTCATTCCTCGCTCGCGTTGAAGATCTGCGGTGGCAGTTCGACGAGCGGCGCGGGGATGTCGCAAGTCTTTTCCGGCGACTTGCAGATATCGGCGATCACGCAGCGTTCGCATTCGGGACGCCTTGCCTTGCAGCAGTAGCGTCCGTGCAGGATCAGCCAGTGGTGGGCGTGGAAGAGATACTGCTCCGGAATGATCCGCATCAGGATGTCCTCAATCTCATCAGGCGTCTTGCCGGGTGCGAGCTTGATGCGGTTGCCGATCCTCAGGATATGCGTGTCGACGGCCATCGTGGGGATGCCGAAGGCCATGGACATCACGACATTGGCGGTCTTTCTCCCGACGCCGGGCAGCGTCACCAGTTCCTCGCGGGTTCGGGGCACTTCGCTGCCGAAGTCATCGACAAGCTTCTGGGAAAGGGCGATGACGTTCTTCGCCTTGTTGCGGTAGAGCCCGATCGTCTTGATGTAATCGCGGACCTTCTCTTCTCCGAGCGCCAGCATCTTTTCCGGCGTGTCGGCCACCTTGAAGAGGGCGCGCGTGGCCTTATTTACCCCCGCATCGGTTGCCTGGGCAGAGAGCGCCACGGCGACGACCAGCGTGAACGGATTGACATGTTCCAGCTCGCCCTTGGGCTCCGGTCTCTGGATTGAGAAGCGGCGGAACATCTCTTCCAGTTCGGCTTTGGAATAAGCCGTGCGACGGCGTGTCGCCGGCTTGCGACGGGTCCCCGGATTTGACTTTTTCAAAGTTTGGGTGCTGGATTTGGGCTTCGCTTCAGTCATGGAAAACCTATAGTCGGGCGCGGTGATGGAAGGCAATCTCGAGCAGGCGGCAGACCAGCCGATTTTCGCAGCGGAACTGACGCCTTACCGGTCGCTTGGCCGCAAGGGCTATCGCATTCTCTTCGCCATCACCGGGACCGTCTGCTTTATCCATGCGATCTTCTTCATGGCAACCGGGGCCTGGCCGATCGGGCTGTTTTTCGGCCTCGACTTTCTCCTGCTCTACGGTGCCTTCTGGCTGAACTACCGCGCTGCACGGGCACGGGAAGAGGTGACCGTTTCGCGCACCAGCCTCTCCATCCGGAAATTCACGCCGGCCGGCCGGATGACCGAGCACAGGTTCAAGACACTCTGGGCGCGCTTCTTCGTGCAGCGGCATGAGGAATTCGGCATCACCGCCATGGGCGTTGCCGGCGAGGGTCGGCAGACGGATGTCGGCTCCTTCCTCAATCCCGACGACCGCGAAAGTTTCGCCAAGGCCTTCAAAGGCGCCCTCGCCACGGCGAAGCAGCGGATCTGACCTCTCTCATGGCAGGCAAGAAACGGGTGGTATCCGGCCTCGTGTCGTGGTGAAGTCCTGACGAAATGAGGATTTCGCCATGACGCTCGCCCAACAGATCGATCTTTCGCGCACTACGGATATCACGCCCGACGGCTCCGACTACGAGACCGTGCGGCAGGTGATCGAGATGCTGACGCTCGACTATCAGAGCCAGCCGTCGCTGGAGCTGATCGCCGAGCGGCTCGGCCAGTCGCCGACACAGTTGCAGAAGACCTTTACGCGATGGGCAGGGCTCTCGCCAAAAGCCTTTCTGCAGGCTGTCACGCTCGATCACGCCAAGCGGTTGCTCGGGCGAGAGGAGTTGCCGCTGCTGGAGACGTCGCTCGAGCTCGGACTGTCCGGGCCGGGGCGCCTGCATGACCTCTTCGTGACCCATGAGGCGATGAGCCCGGGGGAATGGAAGGCACGCGGGGCGGGCCTGACCATCCGCTACGGCTATCACCCGTCGCCTTTCGGTCTGGCGCTGGTCATGATCACCGACCGCGGACTGGCGGGGCTCGCCTTCGCTGATCCGGGTGGGGAGATTGCGTGTTTCGAGGACATGACGCAGCGTTGGCCGAACGCGCTTTATGTGGAGGATGTCGAGGCCACCGCGCCCTATGCGGCGCGTGTGTTTCATCCCGAGCGCTGGTCGGCGGACGAGCCACTGCGGGTCGTGCTGATCGGCTCGGATTTCCAGATCCGGGTCTGGGAGAGCCTGCTCGCCATCCCGCTCGGCCGCGCCGTGACCTATTCCGATATCGCCTGCAAGATCGGCCAGCCCACCGCCAGCCGCGCCGTGGGAGCAGCCGTCGGCCGCAACCCGATCTCCTTCGTGGTGCCCTGCCACCGGGCGCTCGGGAAAAGCGGGGCGCTGACGGGCTATCACTGGGGGCTGACGCGCAAGCGGGCCATGCTGGGCTGGGAAGCGGGGAAGGCCTGAGGGGGGCTGAGCTGTGCCGGCCCTAGCGCCTTTTGCGGGTTGCCTCAATCCGCAGAATGTTTTCCGGAGTGTCCTTCTCGTTCCGCTGCCACGGGAATTCATCTTTATCTGAGGAACGGAGCAAAGCCGTCACCGTTTCATCACAGCTTAGAACCTCATACCCCGCACGGGCGGCAAGAGCGCGCAGTGTTCCTTCGGAGAAATCGCAGACATGGGCTAGGTGAAAGTACGACTTCAGGTCGTTCTTATAAGTACCTTTGGCCACCATGTTGATGCCAGGCACTTCGATGAAGAGATAATCCTGCGACGACATCAGTGATTTAATCTGCCTCAGTGAGGCTAATGGATCATGCGTGTGCTCGAGGACATGCGACAGGATGAACAAGCGTGGCCCATCAGGCAAGTGACTAGGAAATTCCGCTACCTCAAGGTTGAGCCCGAGTTTCTCCGTACCGTAGCGCACCGCCTCTACGTCCAAGTCGCATCCCTGCACGCTGCGGCAATGAGGCCTGAATTGCTCCAGAATACCTCCGGATGAACAACCCAATTCGATGACTGCCAGACTGGACAGATGTTCTGCCGCTGGCGTGTTCTTCAGGAAAGTTATGAAGCGGTTGCCCTTCTCGCGCTGTTCGTTCACGAGCGCGGCATGGTCGACATCCATTTTTTTCGTATAAAGTCGTCGGTAGTGGTCCCGGTAGAAAACGTTCAGGAAGTCCTTCTTCACCGCGGGGCTCGTCTGGACTAGGCCGCAACGATTGCAAATTTGCTTATCGAGATCGAAACCATAGCGATCACCCTCACAGATGAGTGTGAATTCAGTTCCGTCACACAGGACGCATGGCCTACTATCAAGGCCATATCCGAGGTAAAGCTTCCTGACAGTGTTGATGCTCTTCGAGCGGCTGCTGGTCAGGCGCCTGAGGAAAGCGAAGGTTTTGCCGTATCGGAAGTTGCGGAGAAGGCGCTGAGCCAAGATGTTTACCCCATGGCAGTGACGATGCATCCTCCTAATCGGGAGATCTGCTGCCGTCAAACACCGTTCATTCCGCCAGCCCCAACAACTCCCGCGCTGCCGCTTCATCCGTAATCAGCGTATTACACCCGATCCGCCTGATCGTCGCGCGGATGGCTCTCGCGCGGTGTGCACCGCCGGAGGAGAGCACGATGTGTTTCGCCTTCTTCAGCGTGTCGAGATCAACCGACATCACCCGCTCGTTGATCGGGTGTGCGACGGAGCGGCCGTCTTTGTCGAGGAAGTTGAACATGGTGTCGCAGACGCAGCCTGCGTCGACCAGTTCAGTCAGCGTCTGGTGGCTGATGAAGCCTTCCGAGAGCGAGGTGGAATGCGGGCCAATATCGCCGCAGGAGACGATGGCGAGATCGAGGTTTTCGGCAAGGTCGTAGATCGCCTTGAGGCCGCAGTCTTCGATCAGCGCGCGTTTTGTCGCGACACTGTCAACGAGAAGCGGGGCCAAGAACATGTAGCATTCGGCGCCGAGCTGGCTTGCCAGCCGCCAGGTATAGTCGATCGGATTGGTCTGGCGGACCTCGACGATGCCGCCGAGCAGGGAGACGACCTTGCAGTTTTCGCGGTTCGGCGGCCGGAAACCGGCGAGCGAGGCCGTCATGGTGCGGCCCCAGCCGACGCCGATCGTCATGTCATTGGTGATAACTTCGGTCAGAAATTGGCCGAGCGCCAGCCCCACCGCCTTGGCAATTGCGGCAGCATCCCGGGTATCCGGTGAGGGCACAACCACGGCTTCGTCCAGGCCATAGGCTTTTTCCAGGCGCAGCGCGAGATCGACGCAATCGGCAACGCCGTCGCTGATCCAGATCTGCACCTCGGCGCGCTTGCGCGCTTCTTCCAGCATGCGGATTACGGTCGACCGGCTGATGCCGAGCCTGTCCGCCACATCCTTCTGCGTCAGGCCCTCGTTGTAATAGAGCCAGGCGGCGCGGATGCGGAGCGCGCCAGCGTCCGAATGGCTTGAATGGGTGTCGCGTCGGAGCTTTGCCAAGTTTCTTCTCAATTTCGGAACTTCCATCCAGCACTATCGGTTTGGTTGGTACTTATGTCAATTTCAAAGGACAAATGTCTTGACTTCGCCATGATCAGACGGTGATAGTCCGGGCTACAAGGCCGGTGGTCCGCCAGCGGTCGCAACCCCTTTTCGCGCAGCCGAAGGATGACCTGATGACCTCGAAACTCGAACAGCTTCGTTCCATGACGACCGTGGTCGCCGACACCGGCGACATCGATGCCGTCCGCCGCCTGAAGCCGGTCGATTGCACCACCAATCCGTCGATCGTTCTGAAGGCGCTCGGCACCGATGCTTTCCAGGAAGCCTTCCAGGAGGCGATCAGCTGGGGCAAGGCCAAGGGCGGTCAGGACGATGCCGTGATCGGTGCGATCGCCGACCGCATGGCGATTTCCGTCGGTGCCGCGCTTGCCGAGCTCGTCCCCGGCCGTGTATCGACCGAAGTCGATGCCGATCTCTCCTTCGACACCAAGGCATCGGTCGAGAAGGCGCACCAGATCATCGCCGGCTACAAGGAGCGCGGCATCGAGAAGGATCGCATCCTGATCAAGCTCGCCTCGACCTGGGAAGGCATTCGCGCCGCCGAAATCCTGCAGAAGGAAGGCATCGACTGCAATCTGACGCTGCTCTTTTCCAAGGCCCAGGCAATCGCTTGCGCCGAGGCCAAAGTCTTCCTCATCTCGCCGTTCGTCGGCCGCATCCTCGACTGGTACAAGAAGTCCACCGGCCAGGACTATACCGCCGAGACCGATCCGGGCGTGGTCTCGGTCCGCTCGATCTACAATTACTACAAGGCGAACGGCATCGGCACGATCGTCATGGGTGCCTCCTTCCGCAATGCCGGTGAAATCGAAGCGCTGGCCGGTTGCGACCGACTGACGATCAGCCCGCAGCTGCTCGACGAGTTGAATGCAGATCAAGGCACGCTTGCCCGCGCGCTTTCGCCCGACACTGTGAAGGCTGAGCCGCATGTCTCGCTCGACGAGAAGGCCTTCCGCTGGGCGATGAACCAGGACGCCATGGCGACCGAAAAGCTCGCTGAGGGCATTCGCGGATTCGCCAAGGATATGGACACCCTGCGCGGCCAGATCGCCAAGGCGCTTGCTGCCTGATCAGGCAACCGATCCGTCAGATCCGAGTTCGGAGATGGCCGTGGCGCAAGCTGCGGCCATTTCTTATTGTCGATCGATGGATCAGGACCGGAAGGGAGATCGGATATGGCGATCATTGCGGGTGGCTGCGCTTGCGGCAAGGTGCGGTTCGAGGCGGAAGGACAGCCCGACCGCGTCGGCATCTGCCATTGCCTCGACTGCCGCAAGTATCACGGCGCGCTGTTCTTCGCCGCGGCGATCTATCCGGCAGCGCAGGTCCGGGTTTCCGGTGAGCCTCAGATGTATGACGGCCGCTGTTTCTGTTCTACATGCGGCTCGCGCGTCTTCAACCGCAGCGGGGCCGAACTCGAGCTTCATCTCGGCGCCCTAGACGACATCAACGTGTTACAACCGACATACGAACTCTGGACCATTCGGCGGGAGAGCTGGCTTCCCGCATTTCCGGTTGAGGAACGGTACGAGCGGGATCGGCCGGGAGAGGGGCGAGAGGAGGCATAAAGCTGGTCTCTGCCAATGCACTGCGTCCGATCAATTGCTTGTGTTGGCTGAATAATCGACCATAGGCTGTAAAAGCGCTGCCTTAAGCATTGACGAAAGGTTAATTTCTGATTCATATCGCAGCCATGACGCGTATGCGAATCTGCTCTTGGTTCGCAGCGTAAGGTTCGGGTCAGCCGACCAGGGTCATTGTCATGGTGGGGAGGCAGGGCTCGAACCTGCTGCATGAAGCGCTCTCCGCTTTCAGGCTCTAATCCAGCCATGTTTCACTGAAATTGCGTCCGCAATTGTCTGTTGTCGCTCGCTCTTCTGCGCGTGCCCGGCAGGCGTCTTGAAGGTTTCGCGTGATTCGAAAGGAGATGCGAGCCTGTCGCTGGTCGCAATGCTTTTTCGATCCATTGGTTTTTAGGGCAGGCGTTGATGGCTACGATCATTCCTTCGATGAGCATCAATCAGATCAGGACGCTGGCAACGTCGACGATTGCGTCGTTCACCAGCGAAGATGTGGGTGCGCTGAGCTCGGCTCAGATCGCCGCCCTGTCATCGAAGCAGATTTCCGCCTTTCAGACCGATGATTTCGATGGCTTTTCATCCAGCCAGCTGCGGGCCGTCTCGGCCGCAGCGGTGCGTGGCCTCACCATCGATCAGCTTGCCGTCATCGACAGTGCCAAGATGATCGGGCTGGATAGCCGTCAGCTTGGTGCGCTGTCCTCTCTTCAGATCGCAGCGCTTTCCGCAGACCAGTTCGATGCCCTGTCAACATCGCAATTGAGCGCCCTGACAAGCCTGGCGCTCGCCGGCCTTGGAACGGACGATATCGCGACGCTCACCTCCGCCGAGCTGGCAGCGCTGTCCACCCGTGCGCTGGCAGGCCTCTCCTCCGCCAACTTTGCAGCCTTCACCAGCAGCCAGCTCTCCGGCCTGACTTTGGCGCAGATCGCCTCTCTCTCCACCGCTGTCATCGCCAATCTCAGCACCAGCCAGATCGACGGCCTCTCCGCGCTGCAACTCTCGGGCCTGACGTCGCGACAGATCTCCGTGCTTGCCGCCGACAAACTTGCATCCCTGGGAACCGATCAGATCACTGGACTGAGGAGCGGTGCCGTTGCTGCTCTCTCTTCCACGCAGGTTGCCGCCCTGTCGACGGGGCAAGTGGACGCTCTGACGAGTGTCCAGCTGGCAGCGTTGACGTCCACCGCGATCAAGGGGCTCGGTACTGAAGATATCGACGTGCTCTCGGCCGATGATGTTGCTGCCATCGCGACACGGGCGCTGACTGGGCTTTCGCTTGATGTCTTCGGCTCGCTGACATCCGCCCAGCTCACCGCGCTCAGTTCCGGCAAGCTCGCTGCGCTCACCACGGCGCAGATCGCTTCTTTGACCTCCGAGCAGGTCGACGGCTTTACCTCTGCTCAACTTGCAGGTCTGTCTGGCGCTCAGGTGAACGCCCTGAGCTCTGGCACCTTGCTGTCGCTCAGCACCGAGCAGATCAGCGGTCTTTCGACCCGCGTGATCGCCACGCTCGGCTCAGCCACCATCGCGGCGCTCGACAGTGCGCAGGTCGCGGCGCTCTCGACCTTGCAGATTGCCGCCTTGTCTTCGACGGGCGTGGCCGGGCTCGGGACGGACGATCTGGCAAATTTCTCCTCGACCGAATTCGCGGCCCTGAACACGCGCGCCCTTCAGGCGCTGTCGACCGCGCAGATCGCGACCCTGCTTTCCACGCAGCTGGCGGCTCTCTCTTCCGGCCAGGTGGCCGGCCTGACGACGGCGCAGATCGCAGCGCTTACCAGCGCCCAGATTGACGGCCTCACCACGGCCCAGGTGGCAGCACTCACGTCGGCTCAGATCGTCGCCCTGGGCAGCGTCAACATCACAACGCTGTCCACCCCACAGATCGCGGCCTTGAGCAGCCGGACTGTCGGTGCTCTCACCAGCGCCCAGCTCGATGCAATGTCCAGCGATCAGATCGAGGCGCTGACATCGACACAGATTGCGGCACTCTCCTCCAGTGACCTTGCAGCACTCTCCTCGGGCGACCTCTCCACCTTCTCCACATCCGAGTTCGCGGCCATCAGCCCTGCCGCCGTGCCCGGGATTTCATCGGCTGTCATCGGCAACCTGTCGACTGCGCTGATCGGGGCGATGAGCACCCGCGCCGTGGCCGCGCTGAATTCCGCGCAGGTGGGGGCCATGACGTCGGCGCAGATCGCGGCGCTGTCGAGCGCACAGATTGCGGCGCTTTCCTCGACCTCGGTCGCCGCACTCGGCTCGGATGATCTCTCGACCTTCGATTCCGCCGATATAGCCGCGCTGAATGCCCGGTCTCTCGCCGGTCTCTCCACCAGCGCCTTCGCCAGCCTGACCTCAGGTCAGCTGGTTGCGCTCAGCTCGGCCCAGATAGTCGCACTTTCAACCGCCATCATCGGCACTCTGAACAGCACCCAGCTGAGTGCCTTGACGACGGGCCAAATTGCCACGCTCTCGTCGAGTCAGGTGGCTGCACTTTCGACTGCGGCACTCGCTCTGCTCGATAGCGCGCAGATCGGGGCCATCAGCACAAGGTCTATTGGCGCGCTGACATCCCAGCAGGTTTCCGCCTTGAACACGGCGACCTTCGATGCCTTGACGACCGAGCAGCTCAGCGCCCTGAGTTCGTCGGCGATCCGCGCCCTGACGACCGGCGCCATCAGCACATTGACCTCGTCCGAGATTGCCGCTCTGCCCTCTCGCGTGATTGCAGCGCTCTCCACCAGTAGCATCGCGTCCTTCACTTCCGAGCAGATCTCGAGCCTTACGGGCACTCAGGCCGCGGCGCTGACGACGGCACAAATCGACAGTCTCACCAGCGCGCAGATCGATTTCCTCTCGACGGCCGCCGTTGCCGGGCTCACCAGCACCCAGCTTCGGTCGCTGACGTCGGAGCAATTCGGCTCTCTGTCCACAGCGCAGATGCAATCGCTGAGCACGCGCGCCATTGGAGACCTTGGCAGTACCCTGTGGTCCGCCATCGGCAGCGCCGAATTTGCGGCTCTTTCCACCGCGCAGCTTTCGGCGCTGGGCAGCGCGCCTTTGGCTAGCGCCCAGCTCGATACGCTTTCCTCGTCGGAACTCGGCGTGTTGAGCACGCGCACCATCGCCTCCATCGCCCCGTCCTCCTTCGCGACCCTCGACACGGCCCAACTCGCCGGTCTCACCTCCGCCCAGGCGGCCGCGCTGACAACGGCACAGATCGGCGGCCTGAGCAGCGAACAATTCGACGGTCTGACGACGGCCGCCATCGGTGCCTTCAGCAGTACTCAACTGCGGGCGCTTTCGACGGATACATTCGCCTCTCTCTCCACCAGCCAGGTGGCGGCGATCAACAGCCGTGCCTTCGCAGGCCTCAGCTCCACTCAGATCCAGGCCCTGTCTTCCGAGCAGATCGGGTCTCTGACGACAGCCTTGCTGGCGCTGCTGTCCAGTGCGGCCGTGGCCGGACTGACGACCGAAGATATCGATGTTCTCGACCCGAGCGACATCGCTGCCATCAATGCGCGCGCGATCGCCGGATTGTCGACGGCAAACATTGCCGCTCTCGACAGCGCCCAGCTCGCCGCCATGACCTCGGCGCAGGTGAGCGCTCTGACAACGGCACAGGTGCGGGCGCTGACATCCAGCCAGGTCGCAGGCCTCTCCAGTGGTCAGTTTGCCGCTCTGTCCTCGACACAGATTCGCACCCTATCCACCGACAGCATCGTCGCCTTGAACACGGATCAGGTCGCAGCGCTCAACTCGCGGGTCATCGGTGCGCTCTCGACCGAGCAGCTTGTCGCCATGACCACGGCACAGATCGAGGCCCTGACCCCAGCACAGGTTGCCGCCCTCGGCTCGGCTGCGATCCGCGCCCTGGAGAGTGCGGATCTGCAGCTCTTCTCCACTGCTGACATCGCGGCCATCGGTACCGGGGCAATTGCCGGACTGTCGACGGATGACATCGGTGATCTCAGCACCTCCCAGCTTCTCGCCCTGACGACGCCGCAGGTCCAGGCCATGAACGACCACCAGCTCGCGGCTGTGCTCGCGGCCTACCAGGAGATCTGATCCCCGGGGTTGCCAGGCTGCGCCTCAGGGGCGTCTTGGTCGGGCGAAGGGGTCGATCAGGATCTCCGGCTCGTATCTCGGATTGCGGATGTCATCGGGTGGGGCAAAGCCGGGTTCTTCGAGCAGGAAGCGGCCATCCACCCAGCCTGAGATGCGGGGGAGATCAACGGTCGCGACGCGGCACCAGTAGCCGCCCCGGCTGTCCTTGCAGGAGAGCCGCTCGATCGGCGTTCCCTCTTCGAGCGCATGAATGATGCGGAAAGTCGGCCCGGCGCCGGAATAGACCGGGAGGCGTTGGCCCGGGGGCAGGCCGCGGACGTGCCAGAGATAGCTGTCCAGCATCAAGCCGCCGCCGTCGATGTCCGGGGCAGGGATCACCTGAGGCTCTTGTGCCATCGATGAGGTGGCAAGAAGCGTGGCCGCGAACAGAACGACCGCCATCGCCGTGACGGTCTTCTGGTGCCTGTATCCGGTCTCGTTCAGCTCGCCGCGCATGTCGCTCTCCTGATTCCGCCCGATGATACGGAGGAGAGCGCCGCGGTGCCACCGGTTTGGTCGGTCAGGGTAAACGCGCCGTCGAAGGGCAGGATTCCTTATCGGATATCCCACCCTTCGCGCCCCGCAGGCCCCGCGAAGTCAGTGCGCGATCATCACGTGGCGGACGGCGGTGTAGTCTTCCAGCGCGTAGAGCGACATGTCTTTGCCATAGCCGGACTGCTTCATGCCGCCATGGGGCATCTCGTTGCAGAGCATGAAATGCGTGTTGATCCAGGTGCAGCCGTAACGCAGCTTGGCGGCGGTCTGCATGGCGCGGGAGATGTCCTTGGTCCAGACGGAGGAGGCAAGGCCGTAGTCGCTGTCATTGGCCCAGGCGACGGCCTGTTCGGCTTCCGTGAAGCGGGTGACGGAAACGACCGGACCGAAGACTTCGCGGCGGACGATCTCGTCGTCCTGCGTTGCGCCGGCAATGACGGTCGGCGTGTAGAAGAAGCCCTTGTCGGAGCCGAGCTTGCCGCCGGTCACGACTTCCATGTGCTTGTGTTCGGCAGCGCGCGTCACGAAGCTTTCGACGCGGTCGCGCTGGCGCTTGGAGATCAGCGGGCCGATCTCGTTTTCGGCGTCGTCGGCCTGGTTGAACTTGATGGTCGACACGGCGCTTGCGAGATCGGCGACGAAGCGGTCGTAGATCTTGTCGCTTGCGTAGATGCGGCAGGCGGCGGTGCAGTCCTGGCCGGCATTGTAATAGCCGAAGGTGCGGATCGCCGAGACAACAGCGTCGATATCGGCATCGTCATGCACGATGACCGGGGCCTTGCCGCCGAGTTCGAGATGCGTGCGCTTCACGGTTTTGGCCGCTGCGGTCAGCACCTTTTTGCCGGTTGCGATATCGCCTGTAATCGAGACCATCGCGATTTTCGGGTGGTTGATCAGCGCATTTCCGACGCTTTCGCCGCGGCCGAGCACGACATTGACGACGCCCTCCGGCAGGATGTCGGCCATGACCTTGGCGAGCTTGAGTGCCGTCAGTGGCGTCTGCTCGGACGGCTTGAAGACGACGGTGTTGCCGCCGGCGAGCGCCGGTGCGAGCTTCCAGGCCATCATCATCAGCGGATAGTTCCAGGGGGCGATCGAGCCGATGACGCCAACAGCATCGCGGCGGATCATCGAGGTGAAGCCGGGCAGATATTCGCCTGAGACCGGGGCCTGCAGCGTGCGGATCGCGCCGGCGAAGAAGCGGTAGCAGTCGACGATCGCCGGGATTTCATCGTTCAAGACGGCGTTGATCGGCTTGCCGCAGTTGAGGCTTTCAAGGGCTGCGAAAGCGGTGGCATCCTTTTCGATCGCGTCGGCGATCGCCAGCAGATAGCCGGCGCGCTGGCCGGGCGTGGTCTGCGACCAGGAGACGAAGGCGCCTTCGGCAGCGTCGACGGCCGCTTCGACCTGGGCGAGCGAGGCTTCCGGGAGATCGACGATGAGTTCGCCGGTTTTGGGGTTCAGGATCTTTTCGTCCGTCTCTGTGCCGGCTTCGAACTTGGCGCCGATCAGCATCTGGGTGTCCATGTCGTTCTCCCTTTTATCAGACTTCAATTGCGAGACCGGCGGCCGCGGCCGCACGGATTCGGTGGTTCATCATTTGCCGCTGCCTGCGATCTGGTCGGTATCGCGGGTCAGATAGTAGGCTGCCAGGATCGGCAGGAACGTGACGATCACGACAACCATCGCGACCACGTTGGTGACCGGGCGCTGGCGTGGGCGGATCAGTTCTTCGAGCATCCAGATCGGCAGTGTCGATTGCTGGCCGGCGGTAAACGTGGTGACGATGACCTCGTCGAAGGACAGCGCAAAGGCGAGCATGCCGCCGGCGAGAAGCGCTGTCGCGATGTTCGGCAGGATCACATGGCGGAAGGTCTGGAAGCCGTCTGCACCGAGGTCCATCGAGGCCTCGATCAGCGAGCCGGAGGTGCGACGGAAGCGGGCGACGGCGTTGTTGTAGACAACGACGACGCAGAAGGTGGCGTGGCCGAGGATGATCGTCCAGAAGGAGAAGGGGATATCCGCCAGCGAAAAGGCCGAGCGCAAGGCGATACCGGTGATGATGCCGGGAAGCGCGATCGGCAGGATCACGAGCAGCGAAATGACTTCGCGGCCGAAGAACTTGGTGCGGGCAACGGCTGCGGCGGCAAGCGTGCCGAGCACCAGCGCAATCACGGTGGCGATGCTCGCAACCTTGACCGACAGCGTCAGCGCCTCCCAGATATCAGGACGGTTCCAGGCGACGGCAAACCATTTCGTGGTGAAGCCCGGCGGTGGCCACTGGAAGCTCTTTTCCTCCGTCGTGAAGGCATAGACGAAGATCAAGAGGATCGGCAGATGCAGGAAGGCGAGGCCGGCGCCGGCGGCGATCTTGAGCGAAAGGCCTGCGGATTGGGAGCGGTCAGAGCGCATCGAAGGCCCCCATGCGTTTGGCGATGGTCAGATAAATGCCCATGATGACGATCGGCACCACCGAGAAGGCAGCGGCAAGCGGGATGTTGCCGGCGGTGCCTTGTTGGGCATAGACGGCCTGGCCGATGAACAGGCGCGAGGTGCCGACGATCTGCGGGATGATGTAATCGCCCATGGTCAGCGAGAAGGTGAAGATCGAGCCCGCGACGATGCCGGGCAGCGCCAGCGGAAAGAGCACATGCCGGAATGTCTGGCGGCTGTCGGCGCCGAGATCGCCCGAGGCTTCGATCAGGTTGCCGGGCACGCGTTCCAGGGCTGCCTGGATCGGCAGGATCATGAAGGGCAGCCAGACATAGACGAAGACGATGAAGGTACCGAGATAGCTGATCGACAGGGAATTGCCACCGATCACTGGGATCGCAAGGATCCCATCGAGCAGCCAGGTCAGATGCAGCTTCTCGAAGATCCAGGTCAGGATGCCTTCCTTGGCGAGGATCAGCTTCCAGGCATAGACCTTCACTAGATAGCTCGACCAGAGCGGAAGCATGATGCCGAGATAGAAGACGGCCTTCCAGCGGCCCTTGGCATAACGTGCGGCGTAGTAGGCGATCGGGAACGCGATGACGGCGGAGGCCAGTGTGACGGCAGCCGACATCAGCAGCGTGCGCAGGATGATGTCGAAATTGGCCGGGCGCAGCAGTTCGCCATAGGTCGCGAGCGTGAATTCGTAATTGATCAGGCCGGAGAATTCGTCGATCGAGAAGAAGCTCTGCAGGAGCAGCGCCACCAGAGAGCCGACATAGATGATCCCAAGCCAGAGCAGGGGCGGCACCAGCATCAGGACCAGCAGCAGGTTGGGCCGCCGCCAGAACAGATCCGAGAGCCGCCCCATCAGGCCCTGACGGCCAGGGGTAATCGCGGGTGCGGAGATCGCCGTCATGCGGCCTCCTCCATATAGTGCAGGTCGGAGGCCGACCAGGCGATGCGGATGCTTTCGCCGGCTTGAGGCGCAGCCTGGCCTGCGGGGAGCGAGAGCGTGAGAGCGGTCACTGCCGTCTCGACGAAGAGCTTGGTCGAAGCGCCGAGGAAGCTGGTCGAGCGAACCGTCGCCTCGACACCGCCTTCCGATACCATGCGGATGGCTTCGGGACGCAGGCTCGTCCAGCGGGCCTCACCGCCGAGCGCCTTCATCGCTTCGGGTGCAATCACATTCGAGGAGCCGACGAAATCGGCGACGAAGCGGGTGCGGGGGCGGTTGTAGATTTCGTGCGGTGTTCCGGCCTGGACAATCTTGCCGTCGTTGAAGACGGCGACACGGTCGGCCATGGAGAGAGCCTCGCCCTGGTCGTGGGTGACGAAGACGAAGGTGATGCCGAGCGAGCGCTGCAGGCTCTTCAACTCCTCCTGCATCTGTTCACGCAGCTTCAAGTCCAGTGCGCCGAGCGGCTCGTCCAGCAGCAGCACCTTGGGCTTGTTGACTAGCGCACGAGCCAGCGCCACGCGCTGCCGCTGGCCGCCGGAGAGCTGACCGGGCTTGCGGGCGCCGTAGCCGGGGAGCTTCACCATCTCCAGCGCCTTCTCGGCCTCGCGGTGGCGCTCGGCCTTGGCGACGCCCTTGACCATCAGGCCATAGGCGACGTTGTCGAGGATGTTTAGGTGCGGGAAGAGGGCATAGTCCTGGAAGACCGTGTTGACGTTGCGACGATAGGGCGGCACGCCCTCGGCGGTTTCGCCGAAGATCTCGATGTGGCCGGCCGTCGGCTGCTCGAAGCCGGCGATCAGGCGCAGGCAGGTCGTCTTGCCGGAGCCGGAGGGGCCGAGCATGGCGAAGAATTCGCCGGGCTCGACCGTCAGGTCGACGCTGTCTACGGCTTTCACGCTGCCGAAATGGCGCGAGACCTTCGAGAAGGAGACGGCTGCGGTCATCAAGGACTCCAGAATTGTTTTGTAGCCCCTCATCCGCCTGCCGGCACCTTCTCCCCGCAAGCGGGGAGAAGGGCGCGCTTCCGCCGGCCTCGCAGAGCGTCGGCTGGCAGCAGTCAGAGCGGTGGTTTCGGGGCAAGTCCCCTCTCCCCGTTTACGGGGAGAGGGTTAGGGTGAGGGGCAAGTGCCCCGATGACAAGATCAACGTCCGCCGATCACGCCGATATAGTCGGAGACCCAGCGGTGGTAGGGGACGCATTCGCCCTGGCTTTCGCACTTGGAGACGGGGGTCTTCCAGAACTTGATCTTGTCGAAGTTCTCGTAGCCGTTGGTCTTGCAGCCTTCGTCGCCGAGCAGCGCATTGCCCTTGCAGGCGGCGGGAACAGAGGGAACTGTGCCGAACCAGGCGGAGACGTCACCCTGGACCTTGGGCGAGAGCGAATGTTCCATCCACATATAGGCGCAGTTCGGGTGTTCGCTGTCGGCATGCAGCATGGTGGTGTCTGCCCAGCCGGTGACACCTTCCTTCGGGAAAACCGAAGCGACGGGCTGGTCGGCCTTCAGGAGGTTGACCTGGAAGGGCCAGGAGCCGGAGGCGACCACGCCTTCGTTCTTGAAGTCGTCGATCTGGATGAAGGCATCGTGCCAGTAACGGCTGACGAGCTGGCGCTGGCCGCGAAGCAGATCAAGCGCTGCCTTGTACTGATCTTCGTTCAGCTCGAAGGGGTCTTTGATCCCGAGTTCCGGCTTGTGGAACATCAGGTAGTTGGCGGCGTCGGCCACGTGGATCGGGCCGTCATAGGCCTGGACGCGGCCCTTGTTGGACTTGCCGTCGGCGAGCGTCATCTCTTCGAAGACGACGTTCCAGCTGTCTGGCGCTTTGTCGCCGAAGGCCTTGGTGTTGTACATCAAGACGTTCGGGCCCCAGACATAGGGGGTGCCGTAATGGACGCCATCCTTGGTGTGCCAGGGGGCGTTTTGCAAGCGCTCGTCGATGGTGCTCCAGGAGGGGATCAGCGCGGTGTTGATCGGCTGGACGCGCTTGCCCGCGACGAGGCGGAGCGACGCATCGCCCGAGGCGGTGACGAGGTCGAAGCCGCCTTCGTTCATCAGGGCAACCATTTCATCCGAGGTGGCGGCGGTCTTCACCGAGACCATGCAGCCGGTCTTCTTCTCGAATTCGGTGACCCAGTCGAAATTCTTGTCGGTTTCGCCGCGCTCGATATAGCCGGCCCAGGCAACGATGGACAGCGCGCCTTCGCCCGGACCCAGCTCCTTCAGCGGCTCCTGGGCAACGGCGGCCGTGGTCAGACTGAGGACGGAGGCAAGGACAGTGCAAGACTTCAGAAGAGATTTCATCGCGAGGTCTCCCGGTTGTGAGGCCGCTTTGCGTGCCCCTTATTGTTCCCGGAGAAAAAGTTGCCGCGATTTTACCGCATTCGCAAATTCATTCGTCAGAATGGCGGTATCGGTTTTTCCGATGGGGCGCGTGTGGCTTTGTATTCTTCAAGCCCCTCATCCCCCTGCCGGGACCTTCTCCCCGCGGGCGGGGAGAAGGGGCAAGGCGCGCCCGCACCGGCCTTCTCCCCGCCCGCGGGGAGAAGGTGGCGGCAGCCGGATGAGGGGCGATCACTACAGTTTACCTCACCCGCCCACTGCGGCTCGCCTCGGCGATCCCCACGAAATCCCGTGCCGACTGCGGCAGGCTCGAGCCCTTGCGCCAAACCATGCCGACCTGCACCACCGGCAGGGCGCCGGACACGTCGCGGCTTTCGATGCGGTCGCCTTCCAGCGACCAGGGGCGGTAGACGAGGTCTGGGAGCAGCGCCACGCCGGCGCCGGTCGCAACCAGACTGCGGACCGCTTCGACCGAGCGGGTGCGGAAGGCGACATGCGGGCGGGCGCCCAGCGCCGACAGGAGCTTGCCGGTGTTCTCCTCGATTTCGTCAACCGTCAGCATGATCAGCGGTTCCTTGGTGATATCGGCAATCGAGATGATATCGGCCGAGACCAGCGGATGGCCAATGGGCAGCCAGAGGCGATAGGGCGAGGTTTCCAGGATCTCGGCCTGCAGCGCCATGCGGTCGCGCAGGTTGGAGATGACCATGACGGCGACATCGAGTTCACCGCCGATCAGGAGATGTTCGAGATAGGAGCCATTGTCCTCGATCGCCGAGACCTCGACACCCGGGCAGGCGCGGCGATAGCGGGCGAGGAGGTCCGACAGCACGTAGCCGGCAACGAGCGAGGTGACGCCGATATTGAGGGTGCCGCCGGTGCTGTTCTGAGTCTCGGTGAAGACGTTGCGGGCGTCCGACACGTCAGCGAGGATCTTCGTTGCGTGGCGCAGGAACTGGTGGCCGTTATAGGTGATGGTCAGGCCGCGCGGATGGCGCTCGAAGAGTTCGACGCCAAGATCGCCCTCCAGTTCCTTGATTGCCTCGGTCACCGAGGACTGGGAGATCGAGAGGTTCTGGGCCGCACGCGTGACCGATCCCTGCTCGGCGACGGCGACGAAATACTGCAATTGGCGGAGGGTGAAGGCCATGGCTCTTTCAAGCATGCCGCCCGGTTCGAGGCAAGGCGGGCTCGATCTCGTGCGAGTGGTTGTCAGGTTGCAGGGCAGCTGTGCAAAACTGCACTAGGCAAGGCGCAGTCACGGTGTAGGATCAGACCGCCCGCGCCGTTGCTTCGTCCACGGATCCCTCCTCGTGCAAAGTTCCCTTCGCCCCATGAAATCGACGCCGCTCGGCTATCTCTTCACCTTCACCGCCTTTTCCGTCTTTGCCATACAGGACGGCCTTTCCAAGCATCTCGGCGAGACCCATTCGCCGGTGCAAGTCGCCATGGTGCGCTATTGGGCCTTCGTCGCTTTCGCGCTGTTCCTCGCGATGCGCTCCAGCGGTGGCCTTCGCGTGGCGGTCAACACGAAGCGACCGTTCCTGCAGATCCTCCGCGGGCTGATCCTCTTCTCGCAGATCCTGATCTCGATCGTCGCCTTCACGCAGGTGGGGCTTGCCCAGAGCCAGGCGATCTTTGCGGCCGGGCCGATCTTCGTCGCGCTCCTGTCCATGCCGATCCTCGGCGAGACGGTGGGCTGGCGGCGCTGGACGGCCATTCTCTTTGGCCTCGTCGGCGTGGTGATCATGCTGTCGCCCAGCAGCGACGGGTTCAATTCCTATATCTGGCTGCCGCTGATCTGCGCGGTGCTCGGCGCGATCTATGGCATCGCCACCCGCCTCGTCAGCCGCGACGACCAGCCATCGACCAGCTTCTTCTATCTCGCAATCGTCGGCTTCATCGGCTCGAACCTGCTCGGGCCCTTCTTCTGGACGCCCTTCACGCCGGCGGGATGGGCTCTGATGATCGGGCTTTGCTGCACCGGCATCATCGGCCACCTGTCGCTGATCAAGGCCTATGAAAACCTCGACGCGGTGATCGTCCAGCCGATCTCCTACTGGCAGCTGGTGCTGGGTGCGATGATCGCGGTGACTGTCTTCGGCGAGGTGCTGCGCTGGAACACGGTTGTCGGCGCCGTCATCGTCGTGGGCGCCGGGCTCTTCACCGTGTGGCGGGAATGGGTGGTGTCACGACGCGCACGGCGGGCCGAGGAAGTCGGCCGCGTCTAGGCGCTCGCTTCCGTCTTTCGATTTCGCACCTGGCCGATCAGGAAAGCCACGACGAAGATGGCGCTCATGATCAAGACGATCGTCGGCGCGGGCGCACTGTCGATGAAGAAACTCAAATAAATGCCTGCAAGCGAGGACGTGACGGCGACGATGACGGCCGTGAGGAGCATCGTCGCATAGCGCTTGGTCAGCAGGAAGGCGATCGCGCCGGGGGCGACGAGCATCGCGACCGAGAGGATGATGCCCACGGCCTTCAAGGCGCCGACGACCACCAGCGAGAGCACGGCCAGCTGACCGTAATGCAGCAGGCGCACGGAGAGGCCGATCGCCTGGGCATGCTGCGGATCGAAGGCGTGGGCCAGGAGATCCTTGCGCAAGAGGACGAGGAAGGCCGTGGCGAAGAGCGCGATCAGGCCCGTCTCGATCAGGTCCGACGGCAGGATGCCCAGCATGTCGCCGAAAAGGATGTGGTCGAGATGCACGGAGCTTTCGACCTGCACATACAGCACGAGCCCCAAGCCGAACATGCCGGAAAAGACGATGCCGAGCACCGTGTCTTCTTTGATGCGGCTGTTCTCCTTGATGAAGCCGGTCAGAAGCGCGCAGAAGAGGCCGGCGACGAAGGCACCGATGGCAAGCGGAATGCCAGCGATATAGGCAATGACGACGCCCGGCAGCACGGCATGGGAGACGGCGTCTCCCATCAGTGACCAGCCTTTCAGCACCAGCAGGCAGGAGAGGAGCGCCATCGGCACCGCGATCATCAGTGTAACGATGAAGGCCGTCTGCATGAAGGGCAGCTGAAAGGGGAGGAGGGCGAGTTCGAGGGTTTCGCTCATGCGGGGCGCTCCTCGGGCAGGCGATGTGGTTCTGCCGCGGCTGCCTGGGGCAGGGGCTGCAGTGCTTCACGCGCACGGCTGCGCGCGGCGAGCATGCCGTGCTTCGGGGCGAAGAGGAAGGCTGCTAGGAAGATCAGCGTCTGCAGGACAACGATGATGCCGCCGGTGGCGCCATCGAGGAAATAGCTCGCATAGGCGCCGACGAAGCTGGTGCCGGCACCGATGCCGAGCGCCATCAGGATCAGCCGCTGGAACCGGTCGGTCAGAAGGTAGGCGGTGGCACCGGGAGTGACCACCATGGCGATGACGAGGAAGGCGCCGACGGTTTGCATGGCGGCGACGGTCGAGGCAGCAAGCAAAGTGAAGAAGATCACCTTGAGGCGCTCCGGCTTCAGGCCGATCGAGCGGGCGTGGTTCTCGTCGAAGAAGGTCACCATCAGGTCCTTCCACTTCACCGTCAGCACGAGAAGGCTGACGCCGCCGATCAGGACGAGCTGCAGCGTGTCGGCAGGAGAGATCGCGAGGATATTGCCGAGCACGATGGTCTTGATGTCGATCGACACGGGCGAGATCGACACCATGAACAGGCCGAGGCCGAAGAAGGAGGTGAAGATCAGCCCGATGATCGCGTCTTCCTTCAGCTTGGTGCGCTGGTTCAGGAAGAGGATGGCGAGAGCTGCCATCCCGCCGGAGAGAAAGGCGCCGAAGGCGAAGGGCAGGCCCAACATATAGGCGCCGGCGACGCCGGGCACGATGGCATGGGAGAGCGCATCGCCGATCAGCGACCAGCCTTTCAGCATCAGATAGGCGGAGAGGAAGCCGCAGACGCCACCGACCAGCGCAGACACCAGAATGGCGTTGCGCATGTAGTCATAGGTGAAGGGCTCAGCCAGGATCACGAGCATCAGCGGCTCCCGGTTTCGGCTGGCCGTAGATGACGAAGGGACGTTCGTCGTCTGTGATAACGGTGACTTCGCGGCCGTCATCGTCGTCGTGTAGGTCGCGGCCTGCGAGCACAAAGTGGCGCAGTGCGCCGCCAAAGGCGGTCTTGAGGTTGTCTTCGGTAAAGGTGTCCTCGGTCTTGCCGGAGGCAATCACCGTTCCCTTGACGAAGATGGTGCGGTCGCAGAAATCCGGCACGCTGCCGAGATTGTGGGTGGAAACCAGCATCACACGGCCTTCAGCGCGCAGGTCCTTCATCAATCCGATGATCTGTTCCTCGGTGGTGACATCGACGCCGGTGAAGGGTTCGTCGAGCAGGATGACCTGTCCCTCCTGGGCGAGCGCGCGGGCCAGGAAGACGCGCTTGCGCTGGCCGCCGGAGAGTTCGCCGATCTGCCGCTTGCGGTAGTCGGACATGCCGACTCGGGCGAGTGCCTCCTCGACCATCTGGTGGTCTCGCTTCGAGGGAATGCGCAGGAAGCTCATATGGCCGTATCGGCCCATCATGACGACATCCTCGACGAGAACGGGGAAGTTCCAGTCGACCTCTTCCGCCTGGGGGACGTAAGCGACGAGGTTCTGTCGCAGGGCTTCGCGGACACTCATGCCGAGCACGCGGATTTCGCCTGAGGCAACCGGCACGAAGCCCATGATCGCCTTGAAGAGGGTGGACTTGCCGGCGCCGTTGACGCCGACAAGGGCGGTGATCGTTCCGGGCGGGATCGCAAAGCTTGCATGGCGCAAGGCCGTGTGGCCGTTGCGATAGGTGACCGTCACATCCTCAGCGGCGATCCCTTCGCGACTGCGTCTTCCGCCCGATCCCATGATCATCCGGCAAATCCCTTCACGATGGTCGAGACCGTCACCTTCAGGAGATCCAGATAGGTCGGGACCGGACCGTCAGGCTCACTCAGCGAATCCACGTAAAGGATGCCGCCATAACGGGCGCCGGTTTCCGCCGCGACCTGCTGGGCCGGCTTGTCGGAGACGGTGCTCTCGGAGAATACGACGGGGATCTTGTTTTCGATCACCTGGTCGACGACAGCCTTCACCTGTTGCGGCGTGCCCTGGCTGTCGGCATTGATCGGCCACAGATAGAGCTCCTGCATTCCGAGATCGCGGGCGAGGTAGGAGAAGGCGCCTTCGCTCGTCACCAGGAAGCGCTCGTTTTCCGGGATCTTGGCGATCTCCGCCTTCATCGGCTCGATCTCGGCGCTGATTTGCTGCGAATAGGTCCGCGCATTGGCTTCGTAGATCGCGGCATTGGCCGGATCGATGTCCGTCAACGCCTTGCGGATGTTCTCGACATAGATCAGCGCGTTTTCCGGTGACATCCAGGCATGCGGGTTCGGCTTGCCGTCATAAGCGCCGCCGGCAATGCCAATCGGCTCGACACCGTCGCTGACGGTAACAGTCGGGACATCGCCGAGATTGGCGAGGAATTTCTCGAACCAGGCTTCGAGGTTCAGGCCGTTGCGCAGGACGAGATCGGCATCGCGGGCTTTGAGAATATCGCGCGGTGTCGGCTGGTAGCCGTGGATCTCAGCGCCGGGCTTGGTGATGCTTTCAACAGTTGCGGCATCGCCTGCAACATTCTGCGCGATATCGGCAATCACGGTGAAGGTGGTGACGACCTTCGGCTTGTCATCGGCAAAGGCTGCTCCCGGCACGAGGAGCGCCAGGGCAAACAGACGGCACGCAAGCTTTACCATGGTCCATTCCTGTTCTTGCAAGTCATTCGCATTAAAATCTATAGCGCTTCGCGTCGTTGTCAATGCTCTTGCAAATCATTCGCAAAAACTCTGGGAGCGACTGCTGTCCCGATTTGAAAAGGCGGGGTTAAAGGTTCCGCAAGGAGAGGGGGGTATGGTCGCCTTCAGTATTGCGTAAACAGTCGGGACGGTGTCATGGCGGAGTTCCAAGCGTGAAGGTGCCCAAGATCCACCTTTCACGAAAGCTCATGCTGATTTTGGGCGGGGTGCTCGTCACTCTCGGCGGCACGGGTGCCGCTGCCGTCTATATCGGCGCCGACAAGCTTCTCGGGCCCTCCTATGCCGAGCTGAACGGCCTCGAATGCACCGAAGTCAAGACGGTCGAGATCCAGAAGAAGGACCGCTTCTGGGTGCGCAAGTTCATCACGACAAACGAACCCGGCGACGGGCTGACGCGCGTCAAGACGGCGCTGCGGGTCGCCAAGGCATCGCAGGAAACCAAGAAGGCCGACCTCGTGCAGGTGGTCGTGCTCGATGCCAACGGGCCGAAGGATCGCGCGGGCATGCGCGGACGTGCGGTTGGCGCCGATGTCATCTATGTGCCGGATCCGAGCCATGTGCCGGAAGAGGTTTCCGCGCGGGTGCTGACGGCGCGGTATGTCGATGGATCGGCGGCGCCGAATGGCGAGTTCTTCGGCGAGCGCGTGGACATGCTCGAAGACGACATCCAGGCACTCGTTGCACGGCTCAACGACCAGACCGACTGCGTGAAACCCGAGGTGCTGGTGCCGGAAGGCGACGGCCATGGGGAGAAGGCCGGTGGCCATGGCGATGCCGGCCATGGGGCGGCGGATGCGCATGGCGAGAAGAGCGCCGACGGACATGGCGAAGCGGCCGGACATGGCGAAGCCGATGGTCACGGAGATGCGGGTGGGCACGGCGAGGCTGAGGGCCATGGCGAGGCACCTGCCGGCGAGCATGGTGAGGAAACGCCCGTTGCCGAGCACGGCGCGGAAGAAAGCAAGGGCTGGATGGCCTCGCTGATGGGCATGGTCGGTCTCGGTGGAGACGAGACCCCGGCCGAGGGACATGCCGCACCGGCGGATGGCCATGCAGCACCCGCTGACGGCCATGGTGCCGTGGCCGAGGGTCACGAGGCGCCGGCCGAGGATCATGCGGAACCGGCTGCTGTCGCACATGGCAATGCCGGCCATGATGCTGAAGGCGAGCACGCGACAGCCGAACCGGCTGCTCACGGCGAAGAACCTGCTGCCGCCGCGCATGGCGAGGCCTCTGACCATGGCGAAACACCGGTGGCGCATGGCGAGGAAACACACGCGACCACCGAAGAGACGGCGCATGGCGGCGATGCCGGTGCCCATGAGCAGAGTGCGGACGCCGTTGCCGGACATGAGGCCGCTCCAGAAGAAACGCCCGCAGCGGACGAGGGCTGGTTCAGCTCGCTGAAGTCGATGGTGGGTCTCGGCGGCTCGGAAGAGGACGCGCCGGTCGAGGAGAAGGCCGCGAAGGCCGAAGAAGGCCACGGCGCTGACGGTGCTGCGAGTGCCGATCATGGCGCCGCATGGCTGGAAAAGATGCGCGCCCAGCCGATCACGCCCGACACCGCCTCGCCGTCAGCGGCCAAGCCGGAAGAGCATGGTGCGGCCAAGGATGCGCATGAACCGGCTGCAGAGGATCATGCCGCCAAGCCCAGCGACGATCACGCGGCCGGCGGTCACGACATGCCTGCCGAAGACGAAGCCATCCTGCCGCCAAAGGCAACGGCCACGGGCGACGAGCATGCCGAGGCGGGGCACTGACACCAACCGCTGCTGCGCGTTGGCCTGAGTGCTCATGCTAGGCGCGGAGGCCCCTCGGACCATCAATTGATCAAACGAAAAAGCCCCGGCTTGTGACCGGGGCTTTTGTCTTTTCCGGGATGATCCGGCTTAGTCGGTCTTGTTGCGGCGGGCCGGGAAGAGGATGACGTCGCGGATCGACGGGGCGTTGGTCAAGAGCATGATCAGACGGTCGACGCCGATGCCGAGGCCACCCGCGGGCGGCATGCCCTGGTCGATCGCGTCAAGGAACTCGTCGTCGAGCTGCTTGTCCTTTTCACCGCGCGAATGGGCCTGTTCGAGCTGCTCGACCATGCGCTTGCGCTGCTCTTCCGGGTCGTTCAACTCGGAGAAGGCGTTGCCGACTTCCCAGGCGTTGCAATAGGTCTCGAAGCGCTCAACGAGGCGCGGCTCGCCCGGCACTTCCTTGGCGAAGGGCGAGATGTCCTTCGGGAAATGGGTGACATGCGACGGCTGGATCAGCGTGCCCTCGACCTTTTCCTCGAAGATGAAGGCGAGGCATTCGCCCCAGGTCCAGTCCTTCTCGACTTCGAAGCCGGCGACCTTGGCGGCGGCGCGGGCTTCCTCGTCGGTCTTGATCGCCAGGAAATCGATGCCGGTCGCTTCCTTGACGGCGTCCGGCATCGGCACGCGCTTGAAGGGCCCCTTGAAGGAGAGCGTCTTGTCGCCATAGGTGACGTCGCTCGAACCGTGGATCGCGACGGCCAACGTCTCGAACATGCGCTCGACGAGGCCCATGATGTCCTCATAGTCGGCATAGGCCCAGTAGCATTCCATCATGGTGAATTCGGGGTTGTGGCGGGTCGACACACCTTCGTTGCGGAAGTTGCGGTTGACCTCGAATACCTTGTCGGACAGGCCCGACACCAGCGTGCGCTTCAAGAACAGTTCCGGCGCGATGCGCAGATACATGTCCATCTTCAGCGTGTTGTGGTGGGTCTTGAAAGGTTCGGCAGTGGCGCCGCCATAGACCGTCTGCAGCATCGGCGTCTCGACCTCGAGGAAGCCTTCTCCTTCCATGAACCGGCGGATGCCGGAGACGATCTTCGAGCGCTGCTGGAAGCGGAGCTTCGACTCTTCGTTCGTCAGGATGTCGAGATGGCGCTTGCGATAGCGCAGCTCGATGTCGGCCAGACCGTGATACTTCTCCGGCATGGGCAGAAGCGTCTTGGTCAGCATGGTGATTTCATGGGCGTTGATCGTCAGCTCGCCACGCTTGGTGCGGCGGACCTGGCCCTTGACGCCGATGATGTCGCCGAGGTCGATCATCGGCAGAAGCGCGCGGGCCTCTTCCGGGGTCGTGTCCTTGTGGGAGAAGATCTGGATCTTGCCCGAGGCGTCATGTATGTCCATGAACATGCCCGAATTGCGCGAGGAATAGACGCGGCCGGCGACCGTGACGATGTCTTCAGACGTTTCGTCCAGCTCAAGACCTGCGTATTTCTCGGCAAATTCCGCATTGGTCATCGTGCGGTGGAAATGCGCCGGATAGACGTCGCCGACCTGTTCACGCAGCAGCGCCAGTTTCTGGCGGCGGACTTCCGTCGGGTCGGAGGAGAGGGCAGTTTCGGTGGTCTGTTCGGTCATCGTGTGAATGCCTCTTGCGGCTGTGTTCGTTTCAGTTGGCCGGTGCGGCTTGCTCGGTTAACCCTCCCCCTTGTGGGGAGGGTCGGAGCGAAGCGACGGGGAGGGGAGGCGTCTTGCTCGGGGCACATACCCCTCCCCAACCCCTCCCCACAAGGGGGAGGGGCTTTCCCTCAGTTCTGCGCACCCGCCATCGCGGTTAGGACCTGGATTGCCACCTTCAAGCGTTGGCGCACGACCGAGCGGCCGAGCAGCGCCATTGAGTCAAACAGCGGCAGCGAACGCTGGCTGCCCGAGACGGCGACAAAGAGGGGCGGGGTGACGACGCGGAGCTTCTTGCCCATGCGATCGGAGATCGCGCGCAGCTCTTCCTCGATGGTCGTGACATTCCATTCGAGGATCTTTTCGAGATCCGCCTGAACGGTGGTGACGATTTCGAGCGTCTCGGCCGGGCTGGTCTTCAAGCCGCCGAAGGAAGCGGGTGTGAGACCAACATCGTTAGCCAGCAGGAAACCGGCCAGCGGCGGGACTTCGCCGAGCTTGGTGACGCGGCTCTGGGCAAGCTTCAGGCCTTCGACCAGTCGATCATTCTCCATGGCCCAGTCGAGCGTGCGGGCGACGAAATCCTCCGGCGAAAGCTTTTCGCGCAGCCAGCGGCCGTTCAGCCAGTCCAGTTTCTGGATGTCGAAGATGGCGCCTGCCTTGGAGAGGTTGTCCGGATCGAACTTCTCGATCAGCTCTTCCATGGTCAGCAGCTCTTCGCCTTCGGCGATCTGGATGAAGAACAGGCCGAGAAAGTTCATCAGCGCTTCCGGCAGGTAGCCCAGAGCGGAGTAATAGGAGATCGAGGTCGGGTTCTTGCGCTTCGACAGCTTCGACTTGTCGTGATTGCGCATCAGCGACAGGTGCATGAAGACAGGCGGCTCGAGACCGAGATGCTTGTAGATCAGGATGTGCTTCGGCACGGATGCCAGCCACTCTTCGCCGCGGGCGACGTGGGTGATCTTCATCAGGTGGTCGTCGACGACATTCGCCATGTGATAGGTCGGCATGCCGTCGGCCTTGAGCAGCACCTGCATGTCGACGCTTTCCCACGGGATCGACACGTCGCCATAGACGCCGTCGTGGAAATCACAGGAGCCTTCGGTCGGCACCTTCAGGCGCACGACGGAGGGTTCGCCGGCTTCCATGCGGGCGGTCACTTCTTCGGCCTTCAGGTTGAGGCAGTGCCCGTCATAGCCCGGGGGCTTGCCGGCTGCACGCTGGGCTTCGCGCATCTGCTCCAGCCGCTCGGGCGTGCAGAAACAGCGGAAGGCGCCGCCGTCGCGGACCATCTGCTCGACGAAGGGGCGGTAGATGTCCTTGCGCTCGGACTGGCGATAGGGACCGTAGGGGCCGCCGACATCGGGACCTTCTGACCAGGTGAGGCCGGTCCATTTCAGCGCGTCCAGCACCTTCTGCTCGAATTCAGCCGTCGAGCGGGTCGCGTCGGTGTCCTCGATGCGCAGGATGAACTCACCGCCGAATTTCTTGGCGAAGAGGTAGTTGAACAGCGCGATATAGGCGGTGCCGACATGGGGCTCGCCGGTCGGGGAGGGTGCGATGCGGACGCGGACGCCTGATGTGGTCATGGAATTCAGCTCGTGGTGCGTGCGGGGGACCTGGCGCCTGAACGCCGGACCGAAAATTGTGAGACTGCCGATGATGGCTGCGTGATGCAGGTTTGCGCCCGGACGGGCGGCCTGTTCCACCGGGTGGCCTTAGGCCATATTCATCGCCGTGCGTCAAGAAAAACCACGGATGCCGGCCCTTTGGTGGCCCTGCCGAAAAAACTTCAAAATTATTTTTCGAGGGCCGGAACCCGGAGGCTGGGCGCGCGTTCTTGAGAACAGAGCGCAGGCCGTGCCAACCGGACGCGACGGGATATGGGGAACATGGAGGTTTTTCCGGTTTCTCTCCGTGGCCAACGAAATGGCAGGCGAGCCCCTTAACCGTCCGGCCTGTGCTCTCCCCCAAGTCCCCGCCCCCAAGGAAAACCTGCGTCCCGCCGACGCAGGTTTTTCTTTGCGTTTTTTCCCCGTTTCAAAAGGCGGCTAGCTGACCGGCCAGACCATCAGAAGTGCTGGGACCGAGACCACCACGATCAGAAACGACAGAGGCAGGCCGAGCCTCGGATAGTCCGAGAAGCGATAGCCGCCGGGACCCATGACCAGCGTGTTGCACTGGTGGCCGATGGGGGTGAGGAAGTCGCACCCCGCGCCGATCGCGACCGCCATCAGAAAGGCTTCCGGCTTGTAGCCGAGACCTGTGGCGAAACTCGCGGCGATCGGGGCCATGACGAGAACGGTCGCCGCATTGTTGAGGAAGGGCGTCACAGCCATGGCGGTGAGCAGGATCATGGCGACCGCGCCCCAGGCCGGCATACCGCCAGCCACCGCGTTCAGCCAGCCGGCGATGACATCGCTGCCGCCTGATGTGCGAAGGGTATCTGCAACCGGAATGAGCGCTGCCAGCATCACGAGGATCGGCCCGTCGACGGCACGGTAAACCTCGCTCACCGGCAACACGCCGAAGGCTACCATGGCCAGAGCGGCCGCGAAGAAGGCGATGGCAACCGGAGCGAGGCCGAGGGCCGTCGACCCCATGGCGACCACCAGGATCGCCAGCGGGATGAAGATGTTGCGGCTGGTGCCGAGCAGGATTTCGCGTTCGGCGAGCGGCAGGCAGCCGAGCTCTGTGAGGATGGCGGGCATCTGCTGGCGCAGGCCCTGCAGCACCACGACGTCACCGGAGCGCAGCGTCAGTTGCCCGAGGCGCTCGCGGATGCGCTTGCCCTGGCGACTGACGGCCAGGAGGTTGACCCCATAGGTGTGCACCAGCGAGAGCTCGCTGGTCGTCTGTCCGATCAGCGGCGAGCCGCGACCGATGACCGCCTCGACGGAGGAAATGTCACCACGCTTTTTCCGGTCGCCTTGCGTGTTGCCCGAGAGGCTGAGATTGCCCTGCGAGACGATGCGGTCGAGCGCCTCGGAAGGGCCTTCCAGCAGGAGGGTATCCTCCTCATGCAGCAGGACATCCGGAAAGGGCGAGAGCCGTGTATGCCCGCGCAGGATGGCCGTGGCAACGACATCCCCATGGGCCGCCTGCAGGAGATGATGGAGCGTCTTGCCGACGAAGGGCGATTGGCGCGTGATCATTGCCTCAGTGGCGAAGCTCGAGGCTTCCAGCGCTTCCTGCAGCGAGGGGTTCTGGTTCTCGCGGCGTGGCACAAGCCAGTAGAAAAAGATCAGGAAGAGGATGCCGGCAAGGGCCAGGGTCCCGCCGACGGGCGTGAAGTCGAACATCGTGAAGGGTTGGCCAGTCAGTTCCTCGCGCAGGCGCGAAACCGCGATGTTTGGCGAGGTGCCGATCTGCGTCATCAGGCCGCCGAGAAGGGCCGAAAATGCCATAGGCATCAGGAAGACGGAGGGCGTGACAGCGGATCTGCGGGCAAACTGGAAAGCGACGGGCATCATGATGGCGAGCGCGCCGATATTCTTGATGAAGGCCGAGAGCACGGTCACTGTCACCAGCAAGAGCAGCATTTGCCCGTGCAGGGAGCTCAAGGCCGGAAAGAAGCGCTTGATGGCGAGATCCACGACGCCTGAGCGCGCCACGCCGGCGCTGACCACCAGAGCGCTGCCGACGATCATCACGAGATCGTCCGAAAAGCCGGAAAAGGCTTCGCTGGCCGGCACCAGCCCGAGGGCAACGGCCGCGACGAGGGCCACGCAGGCCACGACGTCGTAGCGGAACTTCTCCCAGAGAAACGCGCCCATCATCAAGGCGATGAGGCTGAAGGCGAGAATTTGCTCGTAGGTCATGGGGCTCCGGCAAGAGTGCGGATCATCGATGAAGGCGTAAGCGCTTGCGGCAGGTCCGGCAAGAGGCGATCCGTGTCCGTGGCCACTGCTCCCGTAAAAAAGGCCCATCTCGCGATGGGCCTTTCAGTTTGTTTAAAGCCGGTATCCTCAATGGACCACTTGCTTCGACAGGCGGTCGCGCTCGCGTTTGCGGCGGGCAAACATGTTCAGGACCTCCACCAGTGCGGAGAAGGCCATGGCGGCGTAGACATAGCCCTTCGGGACATGGAAGCCCATGCCTTCGGCAATCAGCGTGGTGCCGATCATCAGGAGGAAGGCGAGTGCCAGCATGACGATCGTCGGGTTCTTTTCGATGAAGTTGGCAAGCGGGGTGGCAGCCACCAGCATCACGGTGACGGCGGCAAGAACGGCCACGACCATGATCGGCAGATGAGGCGTCATGCCGACGGCGGTGATGATGCTGTCGATCGAGAAGACGAGGTCGAGCAGCAGGATCTGGCCGATCGCGCTGGCAAAGGTCGTCGACGCCGTGGACGCGATGAAATCCTCTTCCTTGTCGATCGGATCGACATTGTGGTGAATTTCCTTCGTGGCCTTCCAGACGAGGAAGAGGCCACCGGCGATCAGGATCATGTCCTTCCACGAGAAGCCGTGGCCGAAGGCCTCGAAGACCGGCGTGGTCAGCTGGACGATCCAGGCGACGGTGCCGAGCAAGGCCAGGCGCATGACGAGTGCGAGCCCGATGCCGATGCGGCGGGCCCTTTCGCGCATCTCCTGCGGCAGCTTGTTGGTCAGGATGGAGATGAAGATGAGGTTGTCGATGCCGAGAACCACTTCCATGACGACGAGCGTCACGAGGGCGACCCAGGCGGCGGGGTCCTGGAGGAGAAGAAGGATATCCTGCATTGTTGTCTTCCGTGCTGATCAAACGGAGGGGGGGACCCAAGACATGCGGCATATCTTGGGTATTGGCAAGCCGCCGATAAAAGTCCCCCGACGGAACAAAGTTCCCTCAGTGATCAGGCACGGGGTTCCGTGTTTTTCGGACCATAGAAGTTCATGAACATCCGCAGGCCGGAATCGACGACCCGCTCGATCTCCTTGTCATCCGGACGAACCGGGATGTCATTGAAGAGGCGCTTCTTGAAGTAACCCGCCGTGGACATGTCGATGAACTGACGGGCCGCTAGGTCGCTGTCCTCGACGTCGAGCTCGCCCTTCTCATGCGCCGCTGCAATATAGTCCTGCAACAGAACCTTGATATTGGTCGGCGACGAGGCGAAGAAGCGCTGACAGAGGGCCGGCATACGGTCCAGCACGCCCATCAGAATGCGCATGGTGGGGATCATCTCGGTGTCGAGAATGAAGTGCGCGTGGGCGAGCGCGTAGCGGCGCAGGCCTTCCTCGACAGTGGCGCTTTCTGCCAGGATCTGGCGAATTGCGGCATCGAAGGCGCTCTTCTCACGCTCGACCAGAGCGCCGAAAAGATCTTCCTTGCTCTGAAAGTAAACGTAGATGGTGCCTTTCGACACGCCAGCTTCGCGCGTGACGTCGTTCATGCTGGCGGCGTCGTAGCCGAGCTTCATGAAAACGCGCTTCGCGCCGTCCAGGATCTGGCCTCGCTTGACCGGGTCTGCACCCGCCGCGAACCGGCCGACCCCACCGCAGCCCTCGGGGACTGCCATTGTGATCTCTTCCTGTTTCATCGTCTGCCTCGGCATCACGCCATCAAAAATTAACTTAGAGGGATCTTCAGTGAAAATCCGCGTTTCTATGCCTTGATATGCGTTAGCGAAACCTATATGTCAATCGAACCGAACGGTTCAGTTCGAATAAATTCAACCCATCCCTGGTTTCCACCATGTCATCGACGCAAAGATCCACCGCCCTTCGTTCCACTCCTACTCCAGTCGATCGGAATGAGGCCGCGCCCGTGACCGAAACGGAAGCCGGGGTACCAGATCCGGCTCCGGAAGCCGCTCCCTCGAAGCCGAAGCGCCGCAGTCCGGTGCTGCCCGTCATCCTGGCAGCACTGCTCGCCGGTGGCGCGTGGTATGGTTATGAGTGGTGGACCAATGGCCGCTTCATGGTGTCGACTGAGGATGCCTATATCGAGGGCGATATCGCCATCATCTCGCCGAAGGTGTCGGGCTATGTCCAGACGGTCAATGTGAGCAGCAACCAGTTCGTCCGCGCGGGTGAACCGCTCGTGACGCTCGACGGCGGCGACTATCAGATCGCTTACGACCAGGCTGTGGCGAACAAGGAGACGGCTGAGCTGTCGGTCAAGCGGATCGACGCCCAGATCATCGGCGGAGAGGCCAGTGTGGCCCAGGCCCAGGCCCAGCTCGGAGCGTTGGAAGCCTCGGTCCGCGGCGCCGAAATCACGGCCAATCGGGCGAGCGAGCTTGCATCCAAGTCCGTCGGCACCACGGCCGATCTCGACAATGCCAAGGTGGCGCTGGATCAGGCGCGCGCCAATCTCGTTGCCGGCCAGGCTGCCGTGGATTCCGCCAATGCCAATCTTTCGATCCTCAAGGCGCAGCGCGAGGAAGCGCTGAACACCGTGCGCCTGCAGCAGCTGGCGATCGATAAGGCAAAGCGCGACCTAGACTTTACCGTCCTCAAGGCGCCTTATGACGGCGTTGTCGGCAATCTGGCCGTTCAGGCCGGTGATCTCGTCTCTGCCGGCAAGCGGCTTGCAGCGCTTGTTCCGACCAGCGAGCTCTATATCGAGGCGAACTTCAAGGAAACGCAGATCGCCGATCTCGTGCCGGGCTCCAAGGTGTCGATCCATGTCGACGCCTATGGCGACCAGCCGCTCGAGGGCACGGTTACGTCGATCGCTCCTGCATCGGGTGCCATCTTCTCGATGCTGCCGGCCGAGAACGCGACCGGCAACTTCACCAAGGTCGTGCAGCGGGTGCCCGTTCGCATCGCGCTGCCCAAGGATGCTCTCGCCGGTGGCCATCTACGCGCCGGCCTCAGCGTCATCGTCGACGTCGACACCCGCACGGCCCCTGACGGCCAGGCGCTTGCCGCGAAGTAACATCACCGGCTGACGTTATCGAAAGGGCCGTGTCATGGCCGCAGTCACGACAGATATCGCGCCCTCGGCTCCCGCCGAGGAGCCGATGGATCCGAGACGCGTCTTCGCCTTTCTGGCGATGGTCTTCGGTATGTTCATGTCGATCCTCGACATCCAGATCGTTTCGGCCTCACTCTCCGAAATCCAGGCCGGTCTCGGTGCGGGTTCCGACGAGATCGCCTGGGTGCAGACCTCTTACCTGATTGCCGAAGTCATCATGATCCCGCTCTCGGGCGTGCTCGCGCGCATCCTGTCGACGCGGGTACTCTTCACCTTCTGTGCTGCCGGGTTCACGCTTGCCAGCGCGCTGTGTGCGACCGCGACGAACATCGAGCAGATGATCGTCTATCGCGCGATCCAGGGCTTCATCGGTGGCGGCATGATCCCCTCCGTCTTTGCGGCCGCCTTCACGATCTTCCCGCCGTCCAAGCGCAACATCGTGTCGCCCATGGTTGGCCTTGTGGCAACGCTGGCGCCGACGATCGGTCCGACGATCGGCGGTTACATCAGCCATGCGATGTCCTGGCACTGGCTGTTCCTGATCAACGTCATTCCTGGCGTGCTGGTCGCAGCCGCTGCCTGGAGTCTGATCGATTTCGACAAGCCGGATCTCAAGCTTCTGAAGAAGTTCGACTGGTGGGGGCTTGCCTCCATGGCGGTCTTCCTGGGAACGATGGAGTTCGTGCTGGAGGAGGGCAATAACAAGGACTGGTTCAACGACCATCACATCGTGATGGGCACCATCGCCATGGTGATCGGTGGGGCAATCTTCTTCTGGCGCGTGTTCAAGGTCGAGTTGCCGGTGGTCGATCTCAGAGCCTTTTCCAACGCCAATTTCGCCTTCGGTTCGCTCTTTTCCTTCGTCATGGGGGTTGGCCTTTACGGTCTCACCTATCTCTACCCGCTCTATCTGGGACGCATCCGCGGTTATGACTCGCTCATGATCGGTGAAACGATGTTCGTTTCCGGTGCTGCCATGTTCCTGACGGCGCCTGTTGCAGGGGCTCTGTCGAACAAGCTCGATCCGCGCGTCATGATGATGATCGGTTTCGGGGGCTTCGGGCTCGGTACCTATATGATGACCGGCATGACGGCGGACTGGGACTTCTACGAGCTGCTCGTGCCGCAGATCCTGCGCGGTTGCTCGCTGATGATCTGCATGGTCCCGATCAACAATCTGGCGCTCGGGACTCTTCCGCCGGACCGCATCAAGAATGCGTCCGGCCTGTTCAACCTCACCCGTAACCTCGGCGGCGCCGTGGGGCTCGCGATCATCAACACCATGCTGACACAGCGCTCCGATGACCATTATGCCCGGCTTTCGGAGCAGCTCTCCTGGAGCAACCAGGCGGCTCTCGACTGGCTTGCGAGTGTCGGTACGAACTATGACAGCTATGGCCTCGATGGAACGGCAGTCGCCATCAAGAAGCTCTCGGGCGTCGTCACGCAGCAATCCTGGCTCTTGTCCTTCATCGACGTCTTCATGGGGCTGACGGTGCTTTTCGTCGCGCTGATCTTCCTCGTGCTGCTGTTGAAGAAGCCGAAGGGGGCAGCGCCGGCCGGCTCCGGGCACTGACAGGATCATCCCGGCGTAAGCTTGCCTCGCCATCCTGCCCAGGATCTCCAAGCCTCAAGGCCGCCTTCGGGCGGCCTGTTTTTTTTGTGGCAATAGAGGTACGTACATCAGATTTCTGATTTACGTACCTCAGCGACTGGTGTAGGACAGGCGCCGGAGGAGACTATGAAGCCGACTGTCCATGACATCGCAAGCCGCGCGGGCGTCAGCCTTGCAACCGTCGACCGGGTTTTAAACCGGCGGCCGGGGGTCAGCGCGCGTACCCGCGAGAAGGTGGATCAGGCGGTCAGTGAACTCGGCTTCGTGCGCGATGTGGCGGCCGCGAACCTCGCCAAGGGGCGCGTTTATCCGCTGACCTTCATCATTCCCTCGAACGACAATTCCTTCATGCGCGGCCTGAGGCTAGCGCTTGAAGAGGCGAGCGCGCGCGCTGCCGTGGAGCGCATCGCGATCCGCATTGTCGATGTGCCCGCATTCGATGCGCCAGCACTGGCGGCCGCCTTAAGAGAGGCCGCGACGCAGGAGCCTGCCGGTATTGCCTTCGTCGCTGTCGATGCGCCCGACGTGGCCGAGGCCGCAGCGGAGATATCGGCTGCTGGCATTCCGCTGGTGACGCTGGTCTCTGATCTCTCCGGAACCGGTCGCGATCATTATGCCGGGATCGATAATGCCGCTGCAGGGCGAACGGCTGCCAGCCTGCTCGGGCGCTTTGCCGGCGGTCGCCAGGGCAAGGTCTGCGTGCTCGCCGGCTCCATGATGGTGCGTGACCACCGGGAGCGTTGCGATGCCTTCGCCTCCGTGATGGCCGCCGATTATGCCGGACTTGATTTGCTGCCGGTGCTCGAAGGGCGGGACGATCCCGTCACCGTGGAGCGGCTGGTCGCGGCGCTCTTTTCGAAGCGGGACGATATCGTCGCGCTCTACAGCCTCGGCGCCGGCAATCGCGGTCTGGTGAGGGCTTTGGATCGCTTGCCGGGCGAGCGACGTCCCGTCGTCATTGCGCATGAGCTGACGGACACGACCCGCGATGCCCTGCAATCGGGGCTGATCGATGCGGTGCTCAACCAGGACGCAGGCCACGAGGTGCGCAGCGCCATCCGCGTCCTGAAGGCGAAGGCCGACGGGCTGCCGGTCGTGGCTGCCCAGGAGCGCATTCGTATCGACATATTCTTGAAGGACAATCTGCCCTGAAGGCAGAGGAACGGAGGACACCCATGTATCTCGGATTGGATCTCGGCACATCCAGCGTCAAGGCGATGCTCATCGATGATGCGCAGCAGGTCATCGGCGTCGGCCATGCGGCCTTGACCGTACAGCGGCCGCATCCGGGCTGGTCGGAGCAGGCGCCGGGCGAGTGGCTGCGCGCCACGGAAGAGGCCGTTGCTGCGCTCAAGGCCTCGCATCCGAAGGAACTGGCGGCGGTGAAGGGCATCGGCCTTTCCGGCCATATGCATGGCGCGACACTGATCGATGCGAAGGATCGGGTGCTGCGGCCCTGCATTCTCTGGAACGATACGCGGAGCCATGCGGAAGCGGCAAGCCTCGATGCCGATCCACGCTTCCGGGCACTGACCGGCAACATCGTCTTCCCCGGTTTCACGGCACCGAAACTGGCCTGGGTGAAGAACAACGAGCCCGATACCTTCAGCGAGGTGGCCAAGGTGCTCCTGCCCAAGGATTACCTGCGCCTCTGGCTGACGGGTGAATATTTCTCCGACATGTCGGACTCGGCCGGCACCAGCTGGCTCGACACCGGCAAGCGCGCCTGGTCGAGTGAGTTGCTGGAGGCCACGGGCCTCACCGTCGAGCAGATGCCGGGCCTCGTTGAGGGGACGGATCGCGCCGGCACCTTGCGTGCCGAGCTGGCCGAAAAATGGGGCCTCGGCTCTGATGTCGTTGTCGCCGGTGGGGCAGGGGACAATGCGGCCTCCGCCTGTGGCATGGGGACCGTTGCGGAAGGCCAGGCCTTTGTTTCGCTGGGGACATCGGGTGTTCTCTTTGCGGCCAATGCCTCCTATCTGCCGAAGCCGGAAAGTGCAGTGCATGCCTTCTGCCACGCTCTCCCCAAGACCTGGCACCAGATGGGCGTCATCCTCTCGGCCACTGACGCGCTCAACTGGCATTCTGGCGTCACCGGCAAATCTGCGGGCGAACTGACCGGTGAACTCGGCGATGCGCTGAAGCCCCCGACCGGGGTGACCTTCCTGCCCTACCTCTCGGGCGAACGCACGCCGCACAATGATGCGAAGATCCGGGGTGCCTTTATCGGGCTTGGCCATGAGAGCGACCGCGCGGTGCTGACCCAGGCGGTGCTGGAAGGGGTGACCTTCGCCATTCGCGACAGCCTCGAGGCGCTGAAATCCGCCGGCACCAAGATCGACCGCGTGACGGCGATCGGTGGTGGTTCGCGCTCGCGCTACTGGCTGTCTTCGATTGCGACGGCACTCGACATGCCGGTCGATATTCCCGCTGACGGCGACTTCGGGGCTGCCTTCGGTGCGGCTCGTCTGGGCCTGATCGCCGCGACGGGAGCCGATCCGCTTTCGGTCTGCACCGCGCCGGAAACGGCGGAGACGGTCGAGCCGGTCAGGGCGCTGACCTCGGCCTATGAGACGGCTTACGGACGTTATCGGGCGCTTTATCCGGCGATCCGCGGGATTTGAACGTCCACCTCCCCCTTGAGGGGGGAGGTCGCTGCGCAAGCAGCGGGTGGGGGTGATCCCCCACTTTCACCCCACCCCGGACCTTACGGTCCGACTCTCCCCCTCAAGGGGAGGGTGGTCACAACACACCAAGGAGGACTACCCATGAGCACAGGTTTCTTCGGCAACATCCAGAAGATCAAATATGAAGGCGAAGGCAGCACCAATCCGCTGGCCTTCCGCCACTACAATCCGGACGAAGTCGTTCTCGGCAAGCGCATGGAAGACCATCTGCGCTTTGCGATTGCCTATTGGCACACCTTCGTCTGGCCGGGCACCGACCCGTTCGGCGGCAATACCTTCGAGCGCCCGTGGTTCAAGGATACGATGGATGCGGCGAAGATGAAGGCCGATGTGGCCTTCGAATTCTTCCAGCTGCTCGGCACGCCTTACTATTGCTTCCACGATGCCGACGTTCGCCCTGAGGGCAACAGCTTTGCCGAGAACACCAAGAATCTGAACGAGATCGTCGACTACTTCGCCAAGAAGCAGGAAGAGACCGGCGTCAAGCTCCTCTGGGGCACGGCGAACATGTTCTCGCATCGCCGCTATATGTCGGGTGCGGCCACCAATCCGGATCCTGATGTTTTCGCCTTCGCAGCCGCGACCGTGAAGACCTGCATGGACGCAACGCAGAAGCTTGGCGGCGAGAACTATGTGCTGTGGGGCGGCCGCGAGGGCTACGAGACCCTGCTCAACACCGACCTCAAGAAGGAAATGGACCAGATGGGCCGCTTCCTCAACCTCGTGGTCGAATACAAGCACAAGATCGGCTTCAAGGGCGCGATCCTGATCGAGCCGAAGCCGCAGGAGCCGTCGAAGCACCAGTACGATTACGACGTCGCGACAGTCTATGGCTTCCTGAAGAATTATGGTCTCGAAAAGGAAGTGAAGGTCAACATCGAGCAGGGCCATGCGATCCTCGCCGGCCACAGCTTCGAGCACGAGCTGGCGCTTGCCAATGCGCTCGGCATCTTCGGCTCCATCGACATGAACCGCAACGACTACCAGTCCGGCTGGGATACCGACCAGTTCCCGAACAATGTTCCGGAAATGGCGCTGGCCTACTATCAGGTTCTTCAGGCTGGCGGCTTCACCACCGGTGGCACAAACTTCGACGCCAAGCTGCGCCGTCAGTCGCTCGACGCGGAAGACCTGCTGATCGGTCATATCGGCGGCATGGATTGCTGCGCTCGTGGTCTGAAGGCTGCCGCCAAGATGGTGGAAGATAAGGCCCTGTCAACGCCTCTCGCCAACCGCTATGCCGGCTGGGACAAGGCCGAGAACCAGAAGATGCTGCGCGGCGAAGAAAGCCTCGACGCCATCGCCGCCCGCGTCGAAAGCCAGAACATCAACCCGAAGCCGGTCTCCGGCAAGCAGGAACTGCTCGAAAACGTGGTCAATCGCTACGTTTGATTGCTGGGTGTACGAGTGCGGCTGGGGCCGGGGCGCGCAAGCGTCCCGGCCTTTTGCATTGTTCAACCGTCGTCATCCTCGGGCTTGTCCCGAGGATCTACCAAGGGTGTCGCGGTTTGGACGCTTCAGGACCGCCGGGCGGGCGCAGCGGTCGCCTGAAGCGTCGGTCTACGGCAGATGCCAGTAGATCCTCGGGACAAGCCCGAGGATGACGGCGGTGAAAGGACGTTGCCCTCCACGTTACCGTCACCCGATGGCGGTGATCTCCAGCTCCTGATCGCCGACCGTCACGACGTCACCCACGGCCTTGCCCATCAATCGGCTCGCGACCGGTGAGACGAACGAGATCGATCCCGTCTTCGGGTCCGCCTCATCCTCGCCGACGATGCGGTAGGTCTGCACTCGCCCGTCGTCCCGCTCGAATGTCACCGTGCTGCCAAAGGCCACAAGGGCATTGCTCTCCGGGGCCGGGATGACCTGGGCGGTGCGGATGCGCTCTGTCAGGTACTTCAAGTCGCGATAGGGCACGGCCGACTGGCGGCGGCGCTCGTTGATGTCCTCGATCGCCTGCGCGGCGAGATAGGCGGCGCGGGCTTCTTCGGCTTCGCTCTCCAGACGCCTCAAGCCTTCCGCCGTCACGAGGTTCGGATGGGGCGAGATCGGGCGATCCGGCAGATGGGTTTCCGCTGCGGTTTCCGAACTCTCTTCCTTGGTGAAGGCGACACTCATGGGGGCATTCCGATTGCTGGGGCGGGGCCTGGATCCGGACCCGCGAATGTAGGGGTATCTCGGTCAACGGCCAAGACTGATGATGGGTCCATCTGCAAAGGCGGCGCTACGGCGGTTAGCGCCTTGCCGGCCCCGTCACCGAGCCGCGCACGATGAGATCCGGCATCAGCAGGATCTCCTGGCGTTCCATTGTGCGGTCACCCAGCGACTTGATCAGCAGCGCCATGGCCTGGCGGCCGATCGCCGTGCGGGGCTGGCGGATGGTGGTCAGCGCCGGGTTGAGATACGTCGCCTGGGGTACGTCGTCGAAGCCGATGACGGAAAAGTCGTGCGGCAGGTCGTAGCCGCGGGCGGTGAGGCCGTTGATCACGCCGACGGCGGTGGCGTCGTTGACGCACATGAAGGCCGTCGGCAACTGGTCGCGCATGAAGAGCTGCTCGACAGCCAGGCGGCCGCTTTCGATCGTGCCTTCGCCTTCCAGCACGAAACGTTGGTTCGGCGGGATGCGCGCGGCATCCAGCGCCTTGTCGAAGCCCTGGCGGCGGCGCTGGTGGCCGAGGCGCGTCTTGCTGTCGCCGATGAAGGCGATGGAACGGTGGCCGGAGGAGAGCAGATGTTCGGCCGCCTTTCGCGCGCCGGCCACGTCATCGACGCCGACATAGGAAATCTTCGAGCCGAAGACGGGTTCGAAAACGGCGACCGAGGGCGGCAGGCGCTGGCCGACAACCTGATGGCCGAAGGGTTCGTGGCCGGTGAAAAGCACGAGGCCCGTGGCCTGGCCGGAACTCAGGAATTTCAGATATTCCAGCCCACGTTCGGGATCGTTCTGGGTATGGCCGATGAGCACGCCGTAGCCATGGGCGCGAGCTTCGTTCTCGAGGCCGATCAGTGTCGAGGAAAAGTTGGGGTCGCCGATGTCGGGCGCCAGGATCAGGATCATGTTCGACCGGCCCATGCGCAGCGAGCGCGCCATGGCATTGGTCGTGTAGCCGGTGATGGCGATGGCCTGGTTCACCCGCTGCCGGGTCGATTTCGCCACCTTGTCCGGCGTGTGGATCGCACGGCTCACGGTCGCGATCGACACTTCTGCGATGCGTGCCACGTCCTCGATCGTCGCTGGTGCAGAATTCGGCACGCGGCTTTATCCCCTATCCGTCTGGAATCGTTGGAGACCTTACATTTACTGCTGCGACTGCGAAAGCCGAGAGGGAACAAAATCTCCCTGTGAGTGAATGATGTAAACCTTTACATCGGTCATGTAAAGGTTTACACAGATGGCAGAGCGGTGGAGGACCGCCGGGAGGATTGCATGACATCGGTTGGGGGCGAGGCGCGGACACCCGTGCTCGTGGCGGAGCGTATTTCCAAGTCATTTGGCGACGTCCAGGTGCTGTTCAGCGTCGACTTCGATGTGGCGCCGGGCGAGGTCCATGCGCTGATGGGCGAGAACGGCGCGGGCAAGTCGACGCTGGTCAAGATCCTCTCGGGCTTCGAGCAGGCGACGGCGGGGCGCATCCTACTCGATGGCGAGCCCGTGACGCTGCCGGCCAACGGTGCCGCTGAAGCCATGGGCATCGTGCTGATCCATCAGGAATTTAATCTCGCCGAGCATCTGACCGTCACCGAAAGCCTGTTTCTTGGCCGCGAAGTGACCCGCTTCGGCCTTCTGGACCGCAAGACGATGCGGGCCGAGACGCGCCGTGTGCTGAACCAGCTCGGCTCCAAGATCGATGAGAATGCGCTGATCAGTTCGCTTGCGGTTGCCGACAAGCAAATGGTCGAGATCGCCAAGGCGATCAGCCGCAAGGCGCGGATCGTCTTCATGGACGAGCCGACCGCGGTGCTGTCGCGTGAGGAGACGGAAGTGCTCTTCGATCAGGTGCGCAAGCTGCGCGCCCGCGGCACGAGCTTCGTCTTCGTGTCCCACAAACTTGATGAGGTGATGGAGCTCACCGACCGCGTCACCGTTCTGCGGGACGGGCAATGGGTGAAGACCGCACCTACATCGGCACTCGACGGCGAGGCGATCGCGCAGCTGATGGTCGGCCGTGAATTGTCGAGCCTCTATCCCACCAAACACGAGCCCGATGTCGACGAGGAAATCGTCCTGTCGGTGAAAAACCTGACCACCGGTTTCGTCAAGAATGCAAGCTTCGACCTGAAGCGGGGCGAAGTGCTGGGGTTTTCCGGCCTCATCGGTTCGGGCCGCACGGAGCTGATGGAAGCGGTGGCGGGTCTTCGTCCGCGCCTCTCCGGTGACGTGCAGTTGAAGGGCATGGTGCTCGACGCCGGCGACTTCCGCGAGGCGAACCGGCGCGGGCTCGCCTACATGACCAAGGATCGCAAGGGCAAGGGCCTGTTGCTCGGCGAGGGCATGACCGCCAACCTGACGCTGCAGTCGATGGACAACCATGTGCGCCACGGCTACCTCGATCCCGGCAGCGAGGCGAAGGCGATGGCGCGCGCCAAGCGCCGCTTCGACATCCGTGTGCGCGACGATCGGGTGCGGGTGGGGCGCATGTCGGGCGGCAATCAGCAGAAGCTGCTGCTCGCCAAGATCATGGAAGTCGAGCCCGACATCATCATCATCGACGAGCCAACGCGCGGCATCGATGTCGGCACCAAGCAGCAGATCTATCACTTTATCGCGGCACTGGCCCGCGAAGGACGGTCGATCATCGTCATCTCCTCGGAGATGCCCGAAGTGATCGGGCTTTGCACGCGGGTCGCCGTCATGCGCGAGGGTCGCATGGTCGGTCTGCTCGAGGGCGAAGATATCAATGAACAGACGATCATGCGCTACGCCGCCGGCCTGAAACGGCAGATGGCAAGTTGATCAATGCCCAAGGCTCGGCGCACAAGACCGGGCTTCGAAACGAAGACTTCAGGGTACGCGACCTCCGATGCGAGGTGCGGGAGGAGACGGGAAAACCATGACTGCCGAGACTGAAACGACCACCCCTGGCCCTGGCCGCCGCACCTGGCGCGACGTCGACCTGCGGGCGGTAGCGCCTTTTGCGGCGCTGCTGATCCTCTTGATCATCGGTGCGCTGGTAAACCCGAACTTCATCGGCCTCACTAACCTGGCCAATGTCGCGACGCGTTCCGCCTTCATCGCGATCATTGCCGTCGGGGCAACCTTCGTCATCTCCTCGGGCGATCTCGATCTTTCGGTTGGTTCGATGGTGGCATTCGTGGCCAGTCTGATGATCCTCTTCATGAATTCCGGCGCGATTGCCGATCCCGGCCTGATGATCGCAGCGGCCATGGCACTCGCCATCATCATCGGCTCGCTCTGTGGTCTCGCCAATGGCCTGATCACCACCGTCGGCAAGATCGAGCCCTTCATTGCCACGCTCGGCACCATGGGCATCTATCGTGGCCTGACGACCTGGCTCTCCCAGGGCGGGGCGATCACGCTGCGCGACCCGGCCCAGCAGGAGATCTATCGGCCCGTCTATTTCGGCTCGATCCTCGGGCTGCCCGTGCCGATCGTCGTGATCCTCGTGGTGACCGCCATTGCCGCCGTCATACTCTATCGCACGCGTTATGGCCGCCATGTGGTCGCCGTCGGTTCGAACCGCGATGTCGCGCGCTATTCTGGCATTGCCGTCGACCGGGTGCGCACCATCGCCTTCGTCATCCAAGGCCTGTGTGTGGCCATCGCTGTGCTGCTCTACGTGCCGCGTCTCGGCTCGACGTCTGCGACCACGGGCATTCTGTGGGAGCTGCAGGCGATCACCGCTGTTGTCGTGGGTGGCACGGCGCTGAAAGGTGGGGCGGGTCGCGTCTGGGGCACGATCTGCGGCGCCTTCATCCTCGAGCTCGTCGGCAACATCATGCTGCTCTCGAATTTCATCTCCGAATATCTGATCGGCGCCATCCAGGGCACGATCATCATCATCGCGATGCTCGTCCAGCGGTCGCTGGCGCGCAAGGCGTGACGCGTGACCGGGCAGGAGGGTCGCCCGGTCCGTTCCAACTCGACCCTAGGCATTTTGGGAGGAAACCAATGCACAAGAAACTGCTCGGGCTTGCCGTTGCCATGACGGCGCTCACCTCGCTCTTCGCGGCAGCGCAGGCGCAGGAAACCAAGACGATCGGCGTGTCCATCCCGGCCGCCGACCACGGCTGGACCGCTGGCGTCGTCTACCACGCGAACCGCGTCGCTGAACTCCTGATGAAGGAGCATCCCGGCCTCAACGTCGTCGTGAAGACCTCGGCCGATCCGGCCACGCAGGCGAATGCCGTGCAGGACCTGGAAGTCCAGGGCATCGATGCGCTGGTCATACTGCCGACCGATCCGGATCCGCTGGTCAACGCGATGAAGGAAGTGAAGAACAAGGGTCACTTCGTCACCATCGTCGACCGTGCACCCTCGACCAACGACAATAGCGTGCGTGACCTCTATGTCGCCGGCAACAATCCGGCGCTTGGCAAGGTCGCCGGCGAGTACATCGCCAAGAACTCGCCGGATGCCGAAGTCGTCATCATCCGCGGTCTGCCGATCCCGATCGACCAGCAGCGCCAGGACGGTTTCGATGAGGGTATCGCAGGCTCCAACGTCAAGGTTCTCGATCGCCAGTTCGGCAACTGGAACCGCGACGATGCCTTCAAGGTCATGCAGGATTACCTGACCAAGTATCCGAAGATCGATGTGGTCTGGTGCCAGGACGACGACATGGCTGTGGGCGTTCTCCAGGCCATCGAGCAGGCCGGTCGTACCGACATCCAGTACATCATCGGCGGTGCCGGTTCGAAGGACATGATCAAGAAGGTCATGGATGGCGACAAGATGGTGCCGGTCAACGTTCTCTACCCGCCGTCCATGGTCGGCACGGCGATGGAGCTGACGGCTGCTGCGCTCTATGATGCGGTTCCGGTTCACGGCACCTACACGCTCGACGCGACCTTGATCACGCCGGAGAATGCCGAGAACTACTACTTCCCGGATTCGCCGTTCTGATCCGAACCACCCAAAACCAAGGTCTGCCCGGGTTTTCCCGGGCAGATTTCTGCTGCAACCATCATTGCGGTTGTGTCAAAATTCCATCTCCTGTAATCGTTCACGGAAACGTTGCAGTAATACTCAGGGAGGAGAATTCATGAAGACGATCAAGGGACCGGCGATCTTTCTCGGCCAGTTCGCGGGTGATGCCGCGCCGTTCAACACCTGGGATGGAATCACCAAATGGTCGGCCGAAAAGGGCTATGAGGGCGTTCAGGTTCCGACCTGGGCCGGCCAGCTGATGGACCTCAAGAAGGCCGCCGAATCCAAGGACTACTGCGACGAGCTTGCCGGCGTTGCCCGCCAGAACGGCGTCGAGATCACCGAACTTTCCACCCATTTGCAGGGCCAGCTGGTTGCGGTGCATCCGGCCTATGACGAAGCCTTTGACGGCTTTGCGGCACCCGAAGTGCGCGGCAATCCGAAGGCGCGCCAGGAATGGGCCGTGCAGCAGGTGAAGTATGCGCTGAAGGCGTCCCGCAATCTCGGCATCAAGGCGCACGCGACCTTCTCCGGCGCGCTGGCCTGGCCGTTCATCTATCCCTGGCCGCAGCGCCCGGCCGGTCTCGTGGAGACCGCCTTCGATGAACTCGCGCGCCGCTGGCTGCCGATCCTCGATTATGCCGAGGAGCAGGGCGTGGACGTCTGCTACGAGATCCATCCGGGTGAAGACCTGCATGACGGCGTGACCTTCGAGATGTTCCTTGAGCGGGTGAAGAACCATTCCCGCGCCAACATGCTCTACGACCCCTCGCATTATGTGCTGCAGTGCCTCGACTATCTCGACAACATCGACATCTACAAGGACCGGATCAAGATGTTCCACGTCAAGGACGCGGAATTCAATCCGACCGGCCGTCAGGGCGTCTATGGCGGTTATCAAGGCTGGGTCCAGCGGGCAGGGCGCTTCCGGTCGCTTGGCGACGGCCAGGTCGATTTCGGCGCGATCTTCTCGAAGATGGCGGCCAACGATTTCGACGGCTGGGCCGTGGTCGAATGGGAATGCGCGCTGAAGCACCCCGAAGACGGCGCCCGCGAAGGGGCCGACTTCGTCCGGGCGCATATCATCCGCGTCACCGAGAAGGCCTTCGACGACTTCGCCTCCGGCGGGACCGACGATGCGGCCAACCGCCGGATGCTGGGGCTCTGAGACCTAGACGGTCTTGAGGGCGGCGATATCGCCGCTCTCGAGGTGGGGCAGTGCTCGCTCGATCTTGTCGAGCGGCCAGTCCCACCAGGCAAGGGCTAGCAGGTCGGCTATTTGATCGTCTGGGAAGCGCTGTCGGATCACGGTCGCAGGGTTGCCGCCGACGATTGCGTAGGGTGGCACATCGCGGGTGACGACGGCGCGGGCGGCGATGATCGCGCCGGACCCGATCTTGACCCCCGGCATGATCGTCGCGCCATGACCGATCCAGACATCGTGGCCGATGACGGTGTCGCGGAACGGCAGGTCCTGATAGCCATTGATGGTCTCAGGGCTGAAGACGCGGAAGGGAAAGGTTGTCACGCCCGCCATGGCATGATTGGCCGAACTGGTGATGATGATCGCCTCACGCGCGATCTGGACGAAGCGGCCGATCACCAGCCGCTCCTGGCTGAAGGGGTAGAGATAGGGCGCGAGGATCGCTGCCGTCTCTTCTGTCGGACCGGGATGCGTGAAGTAGCTGAAGTCGCCGATGTCCATGCGGGGATGGTCGATGACGACGGCGAGCTGAACGGTCTCGCGATAGGGCGTGCCATCGGCGAGGGTGATGGGATAGGGTTTTCTCGGATCGAGAAAAGGCATGGCTGAGATCCTTGCAAAAGCATGCATCTGATGTCGCGGCAGTCGCCGACACCGTTTTTTCTGCTTTGCCTCCAAAGAGGCGGATCTTAGCTGTTCACTGTCAGGGCATCCTTCTTCTCGGATGCCAGTCTAACGGATCTGGAGCGTGAACTCCAGACGCAGCTCATGAAGGAGGACGCATCATGGCGATCGAAGCAAGCAAGTCGGGCGAACGGACACCGAAGATTCGGCTGGGTATGGTCGGCGGAGGCGCCGGGGCCTTCATCGGCGCGGTGCATCGCATGGCAGCCCGTCTCGATGACCAGTATGATCTCGTTGCCGGTGCTCTCTCTTCGACGCCGGAAAAATCTGCTGCCTCGGGTCGCGAACTCGGGCTCGATCCGGAGCGTTGCTATGGCTCTTACGAAGAGATGGCGGAAAAGGAAGCCGCTCGCCCCGATGGTATCGAGGCCGTCTCGATCGTGACGCCCAACCATGTGCACTTCCCGGCGGCCAAGGCGTTTCTGGAGCGGGGCATCCACGTCATCTGCGACAAGCCGCTGACCTCCAATCTCGAAGATGCCAAGGCGTTGAAGGCGGTTGCCGACAAGGCGAAGGCGCTGTTCATCCTGACGCATAATTACACCGGCTATCCAATGGTGCGGCATGCGCGCGAACTCGTGCGCTCCGGCGAACTGGGCGATCTCCGTCTCGTGCAGATGGAATATCCGCAGGACTGGCTGGCCGAGCCGATCGAGCAGACCGGCCAGAAGCAGGCCGCCTGGCGCACGGATCCGAAGCAGTCGGGTGCGGGTGGTTCGACCGGCGATATCGGAACGCATGCCTATAATCTCGGCTCGTTCATTTCGGGCCTCGAACTCGACGAACTGGCGGCTGACGTGCACACCTTTGTCGAGGGCCGCCGCCTCGACGACAACGCCCATGTCATGCTGCGCTTCAAGGGCGGTGCGAAGGGCATGCTGTGGTGCAGCCAGGTCGCGACCGGCAACGAGAACGGTCTGAAGGTTCGAATCTACGGCACCAAGGCCGGCATCGAATGGACGCAGGCCGATCCGAACTATCTGTGGTTCACGCGCCTCGGCGAGCCGAAGCAGCTGATCACGCGCGGCGGGGCAGGGGCGAATGCCGCAGCAGCCCGTGTCACGCGCATTCCGTCGGGGCATCCGGAAGGCTATCTCGAAGCCTTCGCAACGATCTATACGGAGGCCGCCGCCGCCATCAATGCGGCGAAGGCAGGCACTGCGGTCGATGCGGCGGTGGTCTACCCAACGGTGGATGATGGCGTGAAGGGTGTTGCTTTCGTTGAGGCCTGCATCGCGTCTTCGAAGCAGAATGGTGGCTGGGTGAAGGTTTAAGTCCACGCGAGCGTGAATTGCCCCTCACCCTACCCTCTCCCCGCAAGCGGGGAGAGGGGGGAATGCTTGGCCAGCGGCGAGGCCTTCTCCCCGCCTGCGGGGAGAAGGTGCCCGAAGGGCGGATGAGGGGCGTGGTCTTGACGAGGCATGCTGATCCTCACCCACATCCCGCCTCCGCTTTATTCGGCGGCCCTTTCCCAAGCGGCGAGGCGGTCACGCAGGCGATCACCCCACCCAGGAGCTTCGCTCCGACCCTCCCCCTCAAGGGGGGTGTGAAAACTGCAACGTTGCAGTTTTTTATTTCCGCCGTCTTCACCCCGTCTTGGCTTTGCTCTAAACCGCTGAGCCACGGATAAGCGGCGGCGGTGTCCGCGCTTGCATGACGAAGGACTTACTCCATGATCGATCCCAAGGCTCTCGCCTCGCGCTTCCCCGGTGACTTCCTGTTCGGCGTCGCCACAGCCTCCTTCCAGATCGAAGGGGCGTCGAAGGCGGATGGCCGCAAGCCGTCGATCTGGGATGCATTCTCCAACATGCCGGGCCGGGTCTTCGGACGGCACAATGGCGATGTCGCCTGCGATCACTACAACAGGTGGGAAAGCGATCTCGACCTGATCAAGGAGATGGGCGTTACTGGCTATCGTTTCTCGATCGCCTGGCCGCGCATCATTCCGGAGGGCACCGGCCCGATCAACGAGAAGGGTCTCGATTTCTATGACAAGCTGATCGATGGCCTGAAGGCGCGGGGCATCAAGGCCTATGCGACGCTGTACCATTGGGATCTGCCGCTGGCGCTGATGGGCGACGGCGGCTGGACGGCGCGCTCCACGGCGCAGGCCTTCCAGCGCTACACCAAGGTGGTGATGGAGCGGCTCGGCGACCGGCTCGATGCGGTTGCAACCTTCAACGAGCCCTGGTGCTCGGTCTGGCTCAGCCATCTCTACGGCGTGCATGCGCCGGGCGAGCGCAGCATGGATGCAGCCCTTCATGCCCTGCATTACACCAATCTGGCGCATGGCCTTTCGGTTCAGACCATCCGCGACGTGGCGCCCAAGGTGCCGGTCGGGCTGGTGCTGAACGCCCATGAGACGCTGCCGGGCTCTAACAGTACCGCTGATCTCGCGGCCGCCGAACGGGCGCATCAGTTCCACAACGGCGTCTTCTTCGACCCGGTCTTCAAGGGCGAATACCCGGCCAATTTCCTTTCGGCCCTCGGTCACCGCATGCCGAAGATCGAAGAGGGCGATCTTGCCATCATCAACCAGAAGCTCGACTGGTGGGGGCTGAACTACTACACGCCGATGCGTGTCGCCGACGATCCGACACCCGGTGCCGAATTCCCGGCAACGGTGGGTGCGCCGCCGGTTTCCAAGGTCAAGACGGATATCGGCTGGGAAGTCTATGCGCCGGCGCTGAAGTCGCTCGTCGAGCGTCTTTACGCCCGTTACGAACTGCCGCCGTGCTACATCACCGAGAACGGCGCCTGCTACAACATGGAAGTTGAAGGGGGCGAGGTCGACGACCAGCCGCGCCTCGATTACTACGCAGAACATCTCGACAAGGTCGCCGACCTGATCGCCGAGGGCTATCCGATGCAGGGATATTTTGCTTGGTCTCTGATGGACAATTTCGAGTGGGCGGAGGGCTACAAGATGCGCTTCGGCCTCGTGCATGTCGACTACGACACGCAGGTGCGCACTATCAAGAAGAGCGGGAAGTGGTACCGCGATCTGGCGCTCGAATTCCCCAAGGGGAACTTCAAGGCCGACTGACAGAGCGAGGCATCACGCCCCGCAACTTCGCCGTCATCCCAGCTTGATCAGTTTGTTGCCCGTATCGATCTCGTTTCGACGATCGAATTCGGCGCGGGCTGACTGAATGCGCTCGTGATGCGTGAAGACCCAGCCGCCGAGTGCCCGGATCGGCTCGCCGAACGAGCGGCCGAGATCGGTCAAGGCATATTCCACCTTCGGCGGCACGGTCGGATGCACCGTGCGCTCGACGATGCCGTCTCTCTCCAGCGCCCTCAGCGTCAATGTCAGCATGCGCTGCGATATGCCGACCACCGATCGTTTCAGATCCGAAAAGCGTTGCGGACCGTCGCCGAGCATCATGATCACGAGCACCGTCCACTTGTCGCCCAGCCTTGCCAGCATCTCGCTGACCGTCTGGCATTTGTTCGGGTCGTAGTTGTCGCACATGGCGCGTCCAATCGTTCTATCGATGTTACCTGGTATCAAAAATGTGCCTTCTTGCACATCCAGCCCAGTTACATATCTAGGCCTGGTTACTATTTGATACCAGATCCGCCCTGCGATGCAAACTCCCTCCATCGCTGCGGATCCAAACCAGGAGCCGACTATGTCCGCACTCATTGAAAAGCTGAACTGGCGCTACGCCACCAAGAAGATGGACCCCACCAAGAGCGTGTCCGAGGACAAGGTCGAGCGCATTGTCGAGGCCGCACGTCTCGCTCCGACCTCCAGCGGTCTGCAGCCCTTCGAAGTCATCGTCGTGACCAACAAGGAAGTGCGCGCCCGCATTCAGGAGATCGCCTGGAACCAGGCGCAGGTCACCGAGGGTTCGCATCTTCTCGTCTTCGCCGCCTGGGACAACTATACGGCCGACCGCATCAATTACATGTTCGATCTCGTCAACGATGAGCGCGGCTTCAAGAATGAGGGCTTTGAGAACTATCGCCAGATGCTGCTTGGCATGTATCCCGGCCGCGATCCGGACGTGAATTTCGAGCACGCCGCGCGCCAGGCCTATATCGGCTTCGGCATGGCCGTTGCCGCTGCCGCATTCGAGGGCGTCGACGCGACCCCGATGGAAGGCTTCGAAGCCGACAAGCTCGACGAGATCCTCGGTCTTCGCGAGAAAGGCCTGCGCTCGGTCACGATCCTGCCGCTCGGCTATCGCGCCTCTGAGGGCGACTGGCTTGCGCCGCTCAAGAAGGTGCGCCGCCCGAAGGACGAATTCGTTTCCGTCGTTGCGTGATTGTTTTCAACCTCGCCGGCGCCTCCAGGCCGGCAGCGCGACAGGGGCTTCCGAAAGGAGGCCCCTTTGTTTTTGGTCTGCTCGAAACAGGATTCCGCGATCTTCTGATATTCCTCTTTTTCCTCAGCATGTTAAGTCAAATTGAACAATTCTGAGGCACCGTGCTTCCCAGGCCAGGGTGTAGAGAATGCGGCTTCAGAATTCAAAGAGACGGCTCCAGCCGATCAGAGATCGTCGTTTTGCCGTCGGTGCGTTGCTGCTGGTGTTTGCCGCGGTCGCCGTTCTCGTTGCCTTCACTGTGCTCACCGCACTTGATCGTGTGGCGACCTATGCCAACCATCTCGATCAGGAACGCTCGCGCGAGACGCTGGTCGGCGCGATCCAGACCTTCGAGCACCAACTCGGCGCAACGCTGAACGACTATGCCGCCTGGGACGATGCCGCAGAGAATGTCTATCGGTTGCGGGACAGCGACTGGGTCAACAGCAATTTCGGCGACATGACCTTCGACAGCGATCTCTTCGATGTCGCCATCGTCATCGACCAGCAGGGCGAGGTCAGCATGGCCTATTCCGACGGTCAGCCGATCATCGGCGAGGTCGGTGGTTTCCTGCAGGCCGACGTTCAACAGCTGCTCGACAAGGTGAAGAGCACGCCTGCGAACCAGATCCCGCAGGCCAGCGGCTTCGTGCGCACGCACAAGGGCATCGGTGCTGCCGGCGTCGCCGTGATCCGCATGAAGTCCGGCGAACTCGGCGTGCCCGACGAGCAACGTGCCTATCTCATCTTCATCCGGCACCTCTTCACGTCGACCGTCGAGCGGATCGGTAAGGCTTATGTGCTGCCCGGCTTGATGCTGGTGCCGCCGTCGACCCGGGCCACCCATCTTGTACCGATCGTCTCACCGTCGAATGCCGCCATTGCCGCGCTTGCCTGGACCCCGCGGGCGCCGGGCGATCTCAGCCGTGGGCAGGTGCAGCCTCTGGTGACGTTGGCACTGACGCTGGTCGCAATCTACTGCCTGCTGCTCCTGGTGGTCGGCCAGCGCATCTTCCGGAGCCTTTCCGCCGACGAAGCCGTCGCGATGAAGCTTGCCCTGACAGACAGGTTGAGCGGGCTTGCCAATCGGGAAGGCTTGCGTGTGCTGCTGCAGGAGCGCGTTGAGGCCGCCCGCGCCAACCAGACCGATGTCGTTCTGCTCTATCTCGATCTCGATGGCTTCAAGGAAGTCAACGACGCCTATGGTCACGCAACCGGGGACAGCCTGATCCGGGCCGTGGCCGCGGGCCTGACCGTGCTTGTCGGTCCGGAAGCGGCACTCGCTCGTATCGGGGGCGACGAATTTGCCGTCGTGCTCTCCGGCACCGACCTCAACATGCGTGCGACGGCTCTGGCCGACGCCATTCTCGCCTTCTTCGACGAGCCACTGACGCTTGGCGAGCGAGTGGTCGTGGTTGGCTGCAGCATCGGTCTCTGCACGTCACCGGCCGGTAGTGTCGACGGCGCGGAGCTGACGCGCCGGGCCGATATGGCGATGTATTCCTCCAAGGATGGAGGACGAGGCCGCTGGACATTCTATGACCCGCAGATGGACGAGGCGCGCGAGACCCGGAATCTGCTGGAGCTGGACCTCCGGGCGGCCATTGCGCGTGGCGAAATCGAGGTCGTCTATCAGCCCGTCGTCGACGCCAAGACCTTTGCGCTTGTCAGCGTCGAAGCGCTGGCCCGCTGGAACCGCAGGGGGCACGGCCCCGTCTCTCCGGATGTCTTCATTCCGATCGCCGAGGCGAGCGGCCTCATCGATCAGCTGGGCCTGTGTGTGCTGCGCCGGGCACTCTCCCAGCTCTCGCAGTGGCCCGAGCTCAAGCTGTCTGTCAATGTTTCTCCGGGGCAGTTTCGCGATCCGGCCTTTGTCGATCGTGTGGCCGAGGTGTTTGACGAGGCCGGGATCGAGCCGGCCCGCGTCGTCATGGAGATGACGGAGACCTACTTCATCCAGAGCCCGGACCGGGCGCGCCAGGCGCTGGAGCGGCTCAAAGGTCTGGGGCTGCGCATTGCGCTCGATGATTTCGGCGCCGGCTTCTCCAGTGTCGGCTATCTGCGGCAGTTCGGCTTCGACCGCATGAAGATCGACCGGTCGCTCGTTCAGTCGCTTGATAGGGGCCATCGGGCAGTGGAAATGCTGCAGGCAACGGTCGCGCTTGCGCGCTCGCTCGGCATTCCCGTCACGGCCGAGGGGGTCGAGACGGAGCAGCAGGCGGTGATCCTGCGCATTGCCGGCTGTGACCAGCTGCAGGGCTATCTCTTCGGTCGACCGCAATCGCCGGAGGACATTGCAGCACTGATGGTCCGGCCGATGGAGCTGCGTGCCAAGGCAGCGGAGCTTGCCTTTGCAGCGAGCCGCGACGGTGGGCAGCTGGTGTAAGGCGAGGGGGAACCGGATCCGGTCTTCATGCCTTTCTCTCGGAGAAAGGAGAGATCAGATGCTCACCACCGATACCTGGCTTAAAATTGTCTGCAGCATGATGATCAACGCCGTCATCTTCGGCGCTGGTGCCATTCTTGTCCTGTCGGTTCCGGCGCTTGCCGTCCACGCCAAGGTCTTGCTGCCGCTCGTCATCATCGCCGCCTTCGCCGCAGCACCCCTGTTCGCGCTTGTGATCGCCCCGCGCATGCGTCTGCGCAACTGGGGTCGTCGCGAGTGGAAACGTGGCGACATGATCTCTGGCTAAAGAGACATTCGGCGGCGTTCAGCCGCCGATATGCTTTTCGCCACGCTTTTTCGCCAGTGCTATCTGCAGCTGGCGCTGCCGATAACGGTCGCGATCGGCCTCGGTGCGGGTTTCATAACAATGGCTGCAGGAGACACCCTCCTCGTAATGGGGATGGGTCAGTTCCTCGGCGGTAATCGGATTGCGGCAGGCGTGGCAGAGCTTGTGGTTGCCTTCCTTCAGGCCATGCGTGACCGAGACGCGCTCATCGAACACGAAGCAGGCGCCGTCCCACAGGCTCTGTTCTTCCGGCACTTCCTCCAGATATTTCAGAATGCCACCCTTGAGGTGGTACACCTCTTCAAAGCCCTGCTGCTTCATGAAGGCCGTTGCCTTCTCGCATCGGATCCCGCCGGTGCAGTACATCGCGATCTTCGGCTTGTTGTGCAAACCTGGATTGTTCTTCACCCAGTCGGGAAACTCGCGGAATGTCTTCGTGTTCGGGTCGACTGCGCCGCGGAAGATGCCGATTGCCGTCTCGTAATCGTTGCGGGTGTCGATGACGATGGTGTCCGGGTCCGAGATGAGATCGTTCCAGTCCTTCGGATCGACATAGGTGCCGACGATCTCGTTGGGGTCGATATCCTCGACGCCCATGGTCACGATCTCTTTCTTCAGCCGCACCTTCATGCGCAGAAAGGGCATCTTCGACGCACGGCTTTCCTTGTGCTCGAGGCTCGCGAATTCCGGCTGGCTGCGGATATAGGCCAGCACCTTGGCAATGGCCGCATCAGTCCCGGCGATCGTGCCGTTGATGCCCTCATGGGCGAGAAGCAGCGTGCCCTTCACGCCTTCGGCCTTGCAAAGGCTCTCCAGCGGCTCCTGGAAGCTTTCGAAGCGTGGGAACTTGGCAAAGTGATAAAGCGCGGCGACGCAAAAGGCGCCGCTGGTCTCGGGGCGTGGGGCTGCTGAGTGTTCTGTCATGGCCTGCGAAATACCCCCTCTACCCCTGCGGTGCAACGGATTTCCGCGTGCCGGGACAAGTTTGAAAATCGTCAAGTCCATGAGCAGGCTGTGGGCAGTGCGCCATGACACTGGACAGCAGAAATGGCATTGGCTACACGCTTGTTACTTTATAACATTAAAGGTGATGCTAATGTTCAAGAATATGTTCGCAGCTTCGCTCGCGCTTCTGCTCTCAGGCACAGCGCCCGCCATGGCAACGGATGGGGTTGTCGATATCGTCGCGCCGTTCGAGATCACAGGCCTCGATCCCGCCAAGTCCGGCGACATCTTCTTGCGCATGGGGATCGTGGAAACGCTTGTGGAAGCGGACAAGGCCGGCAATCCGATTCCGGCTCTCGCGAAGACCTGGTCCGTCAGCGAGGATGGGCTGGTCTGGCGCTTCGAGCTGCAGCCCGGCGTCAAGTTTCAGGACGGCACGGCACTGACTGCCGACGCTGCCGCGTCTGCGCTCAACATTGCCAAGGCCAAGGCCGGGCTATTGAGCAAGGCGCCCATTGCCGACATCAAGGCTGAAGGGGAGGGGACGGTCGTGGTGACGCTGTCGAAGCCTTTCGTGCCGCTTCTTGCCTTCCTCGCCGAAAACCGTGCGCAGATCCTGGCGCCGGCTGCTTACGAAGGGGCCGAGGTCAAGGCGATCATCGGGACGGGACCGTTCAAGCTGACCAAGCTCGAGGCACCGCAAAGCCTCGCGGTCGAGCGCTTTGCCGATTATTGGGGTAACAAGCCTGCAATCGAGAAGGCGACCTATCTGTCGGTCAGCCGCGCCGAGACCCGCGCGCTGATGGCCGAGAGCGGCGACGCCGATTATGTCTTCAATCTCGATCCCGCAAGCCGGACGCGTCTGGCAAAGAGCGACAAGGTGGTGCTGCAATCCGTGTCCATCCCGCGCAGCGTGCTCCTGAAGGTCAATGCGGGTCATGCCTTCCTTTCCGACGTCAAGGCGCGCGAAGCGCTCAGCCTTGCCATCGACCGCGAGGGCTTGGCCATCGCGATCCTGCGCTATCCGGCAGCAGCCACGCAGCTTTTCCCGCCGAGCCTCAAGATCTGGCACGATGCCGGGCTTGCCCCGCTTGCCTATGACCCGGAAAAAGCGAGGGCGCTTCTTGCCGAGCTCGGTTGGAGCGCGGGCGATGATGGCATGCTTCAGAAGGACGGCAAGCCGTTCGCGCTGACGCTGACGACCTACCCCGATCGCCCGGAGCTGCCGCTGATTGCTGCGGTCCTCCAGGACCAGCTCAAGGAAATCGGTGGCGCGCTGACGATCAATTCCACGAATTCCTCCGAGATCCCGGCCAAACATCAGGACGGGTCACTCGAGCTTGCGCTGATGGCGCGCAACTTCGCGCTCGTTCCTGATCCGATCGGCACGATGCTCTCCGACTATGGACCGGGTGGTGGAGACTGGGGCGCCATGAACTGGACCAATGCCGGCTTCGAGGCGGCGCTGGACGACCTGACCCGCGTGGCGGACCCGGCAGAAGGCGAAGCTCTGCGTCACCGGGCCGTCGCGGCGATCCAGGCCGACCTGCCGGTCATCCCGATCGCCTGGTACCAGCAAACCGTTGCCGTCTCCCCGCAACTGGAGGGGGCTGAGCTTGATCCGTTCGAACGTTCCTTCGGGCTTGAAGACATGCGGTGGGCGAAATGACGAAAGCAATCCTGAACCGCCTCATTCAGGCGGCTCTGGTGGCATTCATGGTTGGCCTCATCTGCTTTGTGATGACACGGTCGCTGCCTGGCGACCTTGCCTACCGTATCGCTGCTGGCCGCTATGGCTTTGACGTCGTCGACAGTGCAGCCGCCGCGAAGGTGGCTGCCGAACTCGACCTGGGCAAACCGGCGATCGTCGCTCTTTTCGAGTGGATGGCCGACCTTCTGCGCTTCGATCTTGGCACGTCACTGGTGACTGGCAAACCCGTTATCGATGAGATCGGCATGCAGCTTGGCCATACGATCGAGCTGGCGCTCGCAGCGATCGTGCTGTCGCTTTTCATCGGGCCGCCGCTGGGCATCCTTGCGGGCCTCAGGCCCGACGGGGTCCTGGACCGGGCACTGATGCTGGTATCGACGGGGCTTCGCGCTCTGCCGCAATTCGTGGTCGGGCTGATCCTGATCATCGTCTTCGGCATCACGCTCAATGTCTTGCCTGCGGCCGGACATACGCATGGCGCCCATCTCGTGCTCCCGGCGCTGACACTGGCGCTCGGTCTTGCGGCCGTCTCCAATCGCGTCGCGCGTGATGCGATGGTCGCGGTGTCGCGCTCGCCCTATTACGCCTTTGGCCGCACCAAGGGTCTTTCCGAGTGGCAGGTCTTTGCGCGGCACGGGCTGCGCAATGTCGCAGTGCCGATCGTCACCTATCTCGGCGTGCAATTCGTCTATCTCGTTGAAGGCGTTGTGGTCGTCGAGACGCTGTTTGCCTGGCCAGGCATCGGCCATGCTCTGGTCCACGCCATCTTTGGGCGGGACGTGCCGATGATCCAGGGAACGGCACTTGTCATGGGGTTGATGTTCGTGGCGCTCAACGCGCTTGTCGATCTCTTTTGCCATGGCATCGATCCGAGGAGGCGCAGCGCATGACGACCTTCGACTATGTGGCACCGCGCCCGGCGCGCTGGCCGGTCCGCCGTATCATTGGCGCGACCATCCTTCTGGCTCTCCTCGGCTTTGCATTCCTGCCGCTTCTGATCGGCGGAGCCGACCCGTTGAAGCAGACCTTGCGGCAGACACTGCAGGGACCGACTGCTGCGGACTGGTTTGGTTATGATCACCTCGGCCGTTCGATGCAGGCGCGTCTGGCGGCTGCCCTTCGGCTGTCGCTGGGGCTTGCGCTTCTTTCGGTCTTCACCGCCATGATCCCGGGCGTGTTGCTCGGCGTCTTGGCGGCTTGGCGCGGTGGCTTTGTCGATCGCGCCGTCGGTGCGGTCTCCGAGGCCTTCCTCGCGCTGCCCGGCCTCCTGCTGGTTCTGATGCTGACGGCGATCGTGCCGGATAATCCGGCAATGTTCTATATCGGCATTTCGCTGGTGCTCTGGGTGGAATACTTCCGCCTCACGCGCGCCCTGGCACGGCCCCTCCTGATGTCGCCGGCGGTCGAAGCCTCACGGCTTCTCGGGTTCGGGCCTGCCTATATCCTGCGTCGGCATCTGTGGCCGGAACTTGCTCCGATGGTGCTGACTGTCGCTGCCTATGGTGCAGCCACGGCCATCATGGCGATCGCGGCCCTCGGCTTCGTCAGTGTCGGCGTGCGCCCCCCGACGCCGGAGCTCGGTTCGATGATGATCGAGCTTCTGCCCTACTACCAGGAAGCACCGCATGCGCTGCTGCAGCCGATCGCGGTCATCTTTCTGATGGTGCTCGCACTCCAGTTGATCGGCGGAAAGGACAAGTCATGACCATTCTTCTTTCTGTCGTTTCCGCTTCCGTTTCTGCCGTGACCGGCGAGATCGTGTCTCCCGTGTCCTTCTCCTTGCGGGCCGGACGACCCTTCACCATTCTCGGGGAGACCGGGTCGGGCAAGAGCCTCTTGGCACAGGCCATGATCGGCGTGCTCCCAGAGGGACTGACGGCCACTGGCTCGGTGACCATCGACGGCCAGGTCCTTTCGCTGGCAGAGCCCAAGCGGTTTCGCCCGCTCTGGGGCCGGAAGGTCGGCGTCCTGCCGCAGGAGCCGTGGCTGGCGCTCGACCCCACCATGGTGGCGCTCGAGCAGGTCAGCGAGGGGCACCGTTATCTGAGGCGGCTCGGGGAAGACGAGGCCGTCTCGGCCGCGCGCACCGATCTCGAAGCGCTGGGTGTGCTCGATGCCGAGGCGAAGCTGCCGGGTCAGCTTTCAGGCGGCATGGCCCAACGTGTCGCCTTTGCCGCAGCGCGTGCCGGTGGTGCGAGCATCATCATTGCCGATGAGCCGACCAAGGGGCTCGATGTCGCCCGCCGCGACGAGGTCATCGCGCTTCTGATGAGGGAAGTCGAAGCCGGCGGGACCGTCTTGACCATTACCCACGATCTGGCGCTCGCTCGTCAGATGGGCGGGGATCTCGCCGTCATGCTCGATGGCAGGATCATTGAAATCGGCGAAGCCGCAGAGGTGCTGGCCTCGCCAAGGCATGACTATACCCGTCGTCTGATTGCGGCTGAGCCGGAAAACTGGGAGCGCCGGGCGTTAGCCTCTGCTGCAGAGGAAGCCCCCATCCTCGTGGCTTCCGGACTGGCGAAGGCGCGCGGCGGCAAGCTTCTGTTCTCGGATCAGGATCTGTCGATCAGACGCGGCGAGATCGTCGGCATCACCGGTCCGAGCGGTTCGGGCAAGAGTTCGCTCGGAGATGTCCTCCTCGGGCTTTTGAAAGCCGATGCCGGTGAAGTTATCCGTCTGCCACAGGCAAAACCGGTCCGCTATCAGAAGCTCTATCAGGATCCGCCCTCGGCCTTCCCGCAGAAACTCACCCTGGGTCAAGCCATCTCCGATCTGGTGCGGCTGCATCGGCTCGACGCATCACGCGTCCAGCCGCTGATGGAGCGGCTGCGGCTGTCGCCGGTTCTGCTGACAAGGCTGCCCACGGAGGTTTCGGGCGGCGAATTGCAGCGGTTTGCGCTGTTGCGGGTTCTACTCCTCGATCCGGTCTTCGTCTTCGCCGACGAGCCGACTTCGCGTCTTGACCTGATCACGCAACAGGAGACCATCGAGCTGCTGACGGAGCTCGCGCGGGAGCGAAACTGCGCGGTTCTGCTGGTCAGTCACGACGCGGCGATGATCGAGAAGACCTGCGACAGGCAGGTTGAGATCGGCGCGGTTTAGGTCGCCGCGCGCATCCACAAGGTCTCGACAATGCCGGCCTCGTGTTTTGCGGGGTCGGCGAAGACCTGATCGGCGAGATCAAGCGCTTCGCGGCGCAGGTCCTGCTGGCGGCGGATGATGATTGCGAGCAGGAAAGACTGACCTTCGCCGTCTCCGAAGGTCTCGGGTTCGTGGTCGAGGAGCGTCGTCAGGACCGTGAGGTCATGTTCGTGACCGAGAAGGTCGACCAGCCTTTTCGCTTCGTTGCGCTTGGCGGCAAAGGCGCTCGGCCAGAGGTCGCGCAGCAGCGACAGGTTCATCCAGTAGGCCTGGGCCGCCTTTCGCAAGTCGTGGAAGGCTTCGCCGTGGCTTTCGCCCTTGCAGGTCTCAAGCGCCTCATGGGCGTTTTCCAACCCCTTACGCCAGCCCTTGGCGATCAGGCGCGACGCCAGTCTGGGCTTTGACGGCAGGGAAAGTGTGTCCAGCGCGTCGATCGCCGCTCGGCATTCGCCGACGACAGCTTCGACCCCGGCTTCCAGATCCTTTTCCTCGGCGGCGATCTCGTCGCGGCGCAGCGCCAGCACCGCGCGGGTCGCGTCCAGCGTTTCCGCCTCGTCGTCTGTCAGGGCATGGTCCGAGAGATGCTCGACGGTTTCGATCAGTGCGGTCGCATCGCGGATGCGCGAGAGGCTGCGGCCGGCATCGCGCAGTCTGACGTTTTCCTGGCGGCGGAATTCCTTGTCGCCGGTCGCGATCAGGCGGTAGAGATTGCGCAGGCGCTTGAATTTCTTGCGGGCGGCGTGGATTGCGGCATGGAGACCTTCAGGCCTTGCCTCGAGGGCCTCTATCGCCTTTTCCAGCTCGCGGCGCGCGACGGTCTGGACCTCGTCGAGAAGCGGGCGGTCCGGCCTAATGCGATATGGCATGCACCAGCTCCGGCCGCATGCGCTCGGTCGCAAGAGCCTGATTGGAATAGCGCTTGTCGCCGGTGACCTCGCGGCCAAGCCAGGTGGGAAGGCTCGGCGCGTCATCCTCCGATGTCATTTCAACCTCGGCCGTCACCAGGCCACGATAGGCGCCTTCGAAGACATCGACTTCCCAGGTGAAACCTTCGAAGTCGACGGTGTAGCGGGTCTTCTCGATGACGTTGCCGATCGAGAATGCGAGCATTTCCAAGGCATCGTCGTGGGAGATCGGATATTCGAACTCGTCGCGGGTCAGCGCACCCTTGCCGAATTTGATGGTCAGCTGGGCCGTCTTGTCGTTGCGTGTGCGCACACGCACCGAACGGTCCGGCTCGGCAGCAATATAGGCCTGGCGGATATGGGTCTGCGATGTAACGGCCTTTTTCCAGCCATCGGTTCGGACGAGAAACTTGCGCTCGATTTCCTTCGCCATACGCTCACGCTCCGAAATATAACCGTTGCAAACATATCCGAGGCTGCAGCGTTAGCAAACTGGAAAGATTCCGTGCTACCTGTCGGTCTCGACATCGGCAGCTTCGCGCGTTAGTGAAGGGCCGATCTAATCGTTTTAAAAGAGGGTTCTGCCATGGGCGACAAAACCGAAAAGCTCCTCTCCACCCTGAAGCTTCAGCCGGTCGTGCCGGTTTTGATCGTTGAGGACGCGAAGACCGCCGTGCCCCTGGCGCGCGCTCTTGTCGCAGGTGGCCTGAAGGCGATCGAGATCACGCTCCGCACCGATGCCGCACTGGAAGCCGTGCGCTTGGTTGCTCAGGAAGTCGAAGGCGCCGTGGTCGGTGCCGGCACCATCCTCAATGCCGCACATTATGCGGCGGCTGTCGATGCCGGCTCGCAATTCATCGTCAGCCCGGGCACGACCCAGGAACTGCTTGATGTGGCGCGCCAGTCCGACATTCCGCTGCTGCCGGGGGCTGCGACTGCATCCGAAGTCATGGCGCTGCGCGAAGAGGGCTACAAGGTTCTGAAGTTCTTCCCCGCCGAGCAGGCCGGCGGTGCCGCTTACCTCAAGGCGCTGTCCTCGCCGCTCGCCGGCACGCTGTTCTGCCCGACCGGCGGCATCTCGCTGAAGAATGCCATGGATTACCTGTCGCTGCCCAACGTCGTCTGCGTGGGCGGTTCTTGGGTCGCGCCGAAGGAACTGGTCTCGGCCGGTGATTGGGCTGGCATCACGAAGCTTGCCAGTGAAGCTTCGGCCCTGAAGGGCTGACATTCCCGTCACGTCGCCGTTTACCGCTCTTTGTATTGTCTCTGTGGCTTCCTATCTAGGGAGCGACAGAGACAACAAGGAGACCGCGATGTTCGACGCCAAGAAGCTGCTGGATCAATTCCTCGGTTCGCAGATGCCCGGTTCTGCCGGTTCGATCGGCCAGAAGGGCAATGACCTCATGGGCATGGCCAAGGCCAATCCTTGGAAGACCGGCGCTCTTGCAGCCGTGCTGCTCGGCACGAAGACGGGGCGCTCCCTTGGCAGCAACGCCCTCAAGATCGGTGGCCTCGCCGTCATCGCAGGTCTCGGCTACCAGGCCTACAAGAACTACAAGTCCGGTCAGCCGGCAGAGCCGACCCAGTCGCTGCCCGAACTCCTGCCGCCACCGAAGGATTCGCCCTTCAGCACCGAGCCGCAGGCCGTCTCCAATGATTTCGCCCTTTCGCTTGTGCGTGCGATGATCGCAGCCGCCAAGGCCGATGGTCACATCGATGCCAGCGAGCGCTCGCGCATCATGGACAAGGTGCATCTGTCGGGCCTGGGTGCGGAGGCTGAGGCCTTTATCGAAGCAGAACTGGCCAAGCCCATCGACCTCGATGCGCTCGTTGCCTCCGCGAAGACGGAAGAGCAGCGTGTCGAAATCTACACGGCCTCGCGTCTGACGATCGAGCCGGATACCCGCACCGAGCGCGGCTATCTCGACATGCTCGCCGGCCGCCTCGGCCTTCCCGATGCACTCGTCGACCACATCGAGGCGACCGTCGCCTCCGCCAAGGTCAGCCTCTGAGAACGACGCTCTGCGGCAACCGGTCCGTCTGGTTGCCGCGTGTGGCGGTTGCCTTTGGCGCCAGCGTGACATAAGCCTCGGGCAAACACTGGGCCCGAGACTTTTTCATGCGTGATCTGTCCACCTTCAAGGGATGTCCGGCTCCTCAGCCCGTCAGGCTGGAAGGGCGCTTCGTCGTTGTCGAACCTTACGACCGCGATACGCATCTTCAGGCGCTCTGGGACGGTCTCGGCGGAATGGAGATCAACCCGCTGCTTACCTATTTCACGCAGCCGGATTTCAAGGGGATCGAAGACTTCGATGCCTGGCTGACGACCGTTCAGAAGGGCGGGTGGGTCACGGAAGTCTTCCGGGACAAGGCGACCGGCAAGGTCGTGGGCATGGCAAATTACATGCGGCCAGACCCGGCGAACGGTGTGGTCGAAGTGGGCGGTGTTGCGCATGGTCCCGCCATGAGCCGTTCGCCGCTCGCGACCGAGGCTCATTATCTCCTGGCGCGGCATGTCTTCGATGACCTCGGCTATCGCCGCTATGAATGGAAGTGCCACAACGAAAACGAACCGAGCAAGGTCACGGCGAAGCGCTACGGCTTCAGCTTTGAAGGCGTGTTTCGCCAGCATATGCTGTCGAAGGGCAAGAACCGCGATACCGCCTGGTTCTCTATGATCGATGGCGAGTGGCCGGTCATCCGGGCCGCCTTCGAGGCCTGGCTCGCCCCTGACAATTTCGATGAGGCCGGACGCCAGAAGCGGCGGCTGGAAGAGTTGCGCGCCGAGATCGCAGCCGCCTCGACCTGATAGGAAAAATACCGTGAAGCCGAATATCTACAGCATCATCCTTTATGTCGGAACGGCTGTCGCCGCTCTGGCGCTTGCTTATGCGAGTTTCAAGAGCGCCACCGTTGCCTGGTCGGTCGGCATCTGCGTGGCGATTGGTGTCGTGGTCTATGCTTTCAGCCTATTGCCGGAGCCGAAGAAGGTGGCGCGGTCGGACGAGGCGCCCAAGACGCAACGGTCACCGGCAGCACAGGCTGCGGTGGTCGTCGCCGTAATTTTCGGATTGATGCTTGTCGTCCCGACCGTCGTGCTCTGGCTTGGCCGCTATTCTCCGGAACTCGGCGCTTTGGTCGGCGGCGTCGCCCTCATGGCCTTATTCCTCATTCTCTGGTTACGCTCGCGCTATCAGCGCAGCCACGAAAGCGACGAGGGCTGATCCTCAGGCGTTGAGGCTGGCGGCCAGCAGCAGGGCGCCCAGCAGGATCACGAGCAGTGCTGCTCCCACTTCGATCGAGCTTGCGACAATGCCGGCGCGGCGGGAGCCGGGGCCGGAAAGCCTCAAGGCGAAGCCCTTGGCGCCGACGGCAAGGCTTGCCAGAACCGAGACGGTGATGGCGGTGCCGAGTGCCATGGCGAAGACCGACAGTATCCCGCCGAGCAGGAGGCCGTTCAGCAGCGAGAAGGTCATGACAAGCAGCGCGCCGGAACAGGGGCGCATGCCGACGGCGATGACAGCCGACCAGGCGTCGCGCAGGCTGAAGGTGCTGCCGCCGAGAAGGCTCGGGTCTGGCAGATGGGCGATCCCACACTCATGGCAGACCGAGCCGGGCGCGAGCGCGTCATGATCGTGGGCGACGGCGACAGCGCGGAAGCGTGAGCCGGCTGCCTCTTTCGATGACGTCGGTTCAGAGGGGCTGGCAAACAGGGATGCCGTGACGCTGCTGCCTGAAGGCGCCTCCGTTCTCTCGAAAAGGCCGGCTGTTGCTGCAGACGGTGTTGCATGGGCGAATGACGTCCGCAGCTTGCGCACCAGGAGCCAGATGCCGAAGGCCACGATCATCGCATAGCTTGCGATCTCCAGCGTGCGCGTGGCGTCCGTCATGCTGATCGAGGTGCCGCGCAGGACGAGATAGGCCGTTCCGACGACCGCGATCGCCACCATGCCTTGAAGAATGGCCGAGACGAAGGAGATCAGGATGCCGCGGCGCAGTTCGATCTCGTTGGCCAACAGATAGGACGAGATGACGGCCTTGCCGTGCCCGGGGCCGGCAGCGTGGAAGACACCATAGGCAAAAGAGAGGCCGATCAGGGTTACGAGGCTCGCGGGATCCTCGCGCATCGCTTTCAGAGCATCGGTCAGCGAGCGATAGAAGGCCTGCTGATGGGCGTTGATCCAGACCAGCAGCTCGGCGAAGGGGCCGGAAGACGGCTGATAGCTGGGCTCGGCCGTGCCGATGCCGAGCGGGGAGGCGGCGTGGGCGACGCCGGCGACAAGGGCGAGAGCGAGTGCTGCTGCTGCGATCCGGGCAACCTGGCCGCGTCGGGCATGGCTCAGCATGTCACCTCCAGCCTGGTGGCAAAGAGCTTGCCCATGTCATTGCCGGTCGGATCGCTGAAGAAGGCTTCGGTCAGATTCAGCTGGTTCTGCGCGATGATCTCGTCCGGGTCGGGTCGGACGACCTTGTGCGTGCAAGCCTCGAACGCCTTGCCTTCGACCACCATGTCCTCGTCCTTGGCGAAGTCGATCGCGGTATAGAGTGTCGGGTCATACACGCCGAAATTCATCCGGCCGCCGATCTTCACGGGCGTCTTCGGCTTTGCCACGAAGAAGACCAGAAGCTGGTTGTCCTTGAAGTCGACGTTGAAGACCTCGGGCCTCGCGATTTCGCTGGTGGTTCCGTCCTTGGTGATGAAGGTGAAGTAGCTGTAGTCGCCGAGCGAATCGCGGATGGTGTTGGCGATCTCGTTCAGCTCGGCGTGGTCGAGCTTGAGGTCCGTGTTCTTGTCGAAGTCCATGAGGACGCTCGAGGAGAAGATGTCATCGAAGCGCCAGACATTGCGGAGCTCCTTCAGCGTGCCGTCATCGGCGGCCACGATCTCGACGCGCGCTTCGGCAAAGATGTGAGGATGGGAGAGTGCCGGTGTCGCGAAGGCAACGGCCGCTCCGGCCGCCCAATAACTCAGGCTTCTCAGCATTCTGTCCAGACCCTTCCCGATGTCCCGCATGGGTTCCCTCCTGTCGGATGAATGGGACAAAAGTGGGACCCGACGCGATTCGCCGATCACGAGTAGCGCTTGAACCATGCGTGAAGGTAATCGACGAAGGCGCGCACCTTGGCCGGCAGATAGCGACGGTGCGGATAGACGGCATAGATGCCGCGGTCCTTGGCGATGTATTCGTCGAAGAGCGACACGAGCTCGCCCGAGGCGAGATGGGGCCTTGCGATGAAGTCAGGGATCATGGCGACACCCAGGCCTGCACGGGCAGCGCGCAGGGTGGCTTGCGGGCTGTTCACTTCGATCGGACCGGACACGCTGACGGTGATCGGGCTGCCGTCGGTATCGACGAACCGCAGGCTGTTATGCGACCGCGAATTGGTGTCGATGAGGAAGGGGACACGGGAAAGCTCGCTGGGGTGAACGAGAGGGCCCTTCGCCTCCAGGAAGGCCGGGGTCGCACAGGCATAGACCCGAAAGTCCGAGAGCTTGCGGGCGATCATGCCGGAATCGTCCAGCTTGGTGATTCGGATTCCGAGGTCGAAGCCTTCCTCGATCAGGTCGACGAATCGGTCTTCAGCGACGATCTCCAGAGACAGTTCCGGGTTTTCCTTGGCGAAATCGATCAGCGACTGACCGATCTCGGCGTCGATAAAGGTGCGGGGCAGGGTGACCTTCAGCTTGCCTTTGAGGTCGGCATTGTTCTCGCGCACGAGATCGGCAAGGTTGTCGATCTCCTTCAGGATATCGGCAGCCGTCCTGTAATAGGTATGTCCAGCCTCCGTCAGGGAGAACTGCCGGGTGGTGCGATTGAGCAGCAGGGCGCCCAATTCGTCTTCCAATTCACGGACATATTTGGACAGCAATGCCTTGGATCGGCCCGTCTTGCGGGCGGCGGCCGAAAAACCTTCGGCTTCCACCACATCGATAAAAGCCCGGATCCTCGTCAGCGTATCCATGTCGCTCCCCTGTTGCCGCGCAGATTGTGAACGCGCGAAGTGAATTGTTCAATGAATAGCACGGTCCGCGCAGAAATTAACCAGGGGCGAATTTTCCTCTTGATTATGACGGACAGTTTTCTTATCTCCGTGCTTGCCCAAAGTCGCACGTGCCTGTGGGTGTCCGCCGACCCTCGAACTGGGATTTATCCCTAAGGTGAGGTCATCGGTAAGGTACCTGGAACTAACCCCTCCAGTCGCTATTCCGGCCAACCGGGAAATGCGAGGACATCTTGAAGCAACGACGGTGCGGGCCTTTCTGGTTCTCTGCCGGCTTTCCATCAGTCGGGGTACTGAAGAGGCACACCATCATTGCCGGAAGTGCGGTAGGGTCTCCCTCCAATCCATGGCAGACAAAGCGGATTTATGCGCTCAGGCAAGAGTGCGTTTATCCATCGTTTCGCGCGTCGAGCGTTCGTACGGTACCAGTGTCTCCACCGACTGGTTTCTTGCGATGTCTCGCCGTCCTTTGTCCATCCGAAGTCTCAGGCTTCGGAACCCTTGGCCTATGGAAGGTTGACCGATGACCACTGCACGTATCCTCGACTTCATCAACACCCGACGTCCGGAAGGTCCCTGCCTCGTGGTCGACCTCGACGTGGTGCGCGACAACTTCGGTGCCTTCCGTCACGCCCTGCCGGACAGCGCCATCTACTACGCAGTCAAGGCGAACCCGGCGCCGGAGATCCTCCAGCTCCTGGCCTCGCTCGGCTCGAACTTCGACTGCGCTTCCGTTGCCGAAATCCAGATGGCACTCGATGCCGGCGCCACCGCCGACCGCATCTCTTTCGGCAACACCATCAAGAAGGAGCGCGACATCGCCCGTGCTTTTGCACTCGGTGTCAACCTCTACGCAGTCGACAGCCATGAGGAAGTCGAGAAGATCGCCCGTGCCGCTCCCGGCGCTCGCGTGTTCTGCCGCGTCCTGACGGATGGTGAAGGCGCCGAATGGCCGCTGTCGCGCAAGTTCGGCTGCGTGCCGCAGATGGCCGTCGACGTTCTCGTCTACGCCCACCAGCTCGGCCTCGAAAGCTTCGGCGTCTCGTTCCATGTCGGTTCGCAGATGACCAAGGTCGATGCCTGGGATGGCGCCCTTGCCGATGCCAAGCGCGTGTTCAACTCGCTGGCCAAGCAGGGTATCGTCCTGAAGATGGTCAACATGGGTGGCGGTTTCCCGACCAAGTACCTGCGCGACATCCCGTCCGCAGAGGCTTATGGTCAGGCGATCAACGCGTCGCTGAAGAAGCACTTCGGCAACAACATCCCGCAGACCATCATCGAGCCGGGCCGCGGCATGGTCGGCAATGCCGGCGTGATCAAGGCGGAAGTCGTGCTGATCTCGAAGAAGTCCGACAATGACGAGCATCGCTGGGTGTTCCTCGACATCGGCAAGTTCGGCGGTCTCGCAGAAACCATGGACGAAGCGATCCGTTACCCGATCCGCACCGTTCGTGACGCCGATGACATGGAGCCCTGCGTCATCGCCGGCCCGACCTGCGATTCGGCCGACGTGCTCTACGAGAAGAACATGTATCCGCTGCCGATCTCGCTCTCGATCGGCGACGAGGTCCTGATCGAAGGCACCGGCGCCTACACCACCACCTATTCGGCGGTGGCGTTCAATGGCTTCGAACCGCTGAAGTCCTACGTCATCTGACGTCTCCCGTGCCGGCCAACCGGCACGGACCTTCACAATCATCGTCACCGCTTGGGATGGGAGGCCACCATGGCCGCTGTTCTGACCAGCATGCGCGCGCTTTTCGCGCCGGCGCCTGCCTTTGTCATCGATACCGAAACGCCAGCCGACGTCGTCGCGCGTGAGGCGCTGCTCGACCGTGCCATGGGCACCAATCGCCGCAAGAAGTCGTCGGAGAAGATCCGTCGCAACCGGATCCCGGCCGAGGGGCTGGCGTTCGTTGCGCGTGATCCGGCGGGGCATGTGATCGGGACCGTGCGCCTGTGGAATGTCGAGGCCGGCGTTAGCCGCGAAGGCAAGGCCATTGATGCGCTGCTGCTCGGTCCGCTCGCCGTCGATTCGGCGCATGAGGGCAAGGGTATCGGTGGCGCGCTGATGCGGGCCGCCCTCCTCGAAGCCCGCAAGCGCGGCCATGGTGCCGTGCTTCTGGTGGGTGACGCACCTTACTACGAGCGCTTCGGCTTTTTTGCCGACAAGACGCAGCATCTGGTGATGCCGGGTCCGTTTGCGCGCGACCGCTTCCTGGCGCTGGAACTCGTGCATGGCTGGCTCGAAGGAGCCGCCGGCATGGTGGTCGCGTCGGGTCGCAAGCTGTCGCAGCCGACGAACCTGCGCCGCGCAGCCTGAGTGAAGGCTCCCGGATGCTCGCTGAAGGGCCCGGCCGCGACTCGTTCGCGCCGGGCCCTTTCCTTTGGTGGTCGACCACAGCCGCATGACGAAGGTTTTTTCCAATCGTCAACTCTGGCCGTGTCGTGGCGGTCACAGTTCGAGCGGCGATCGTTGTTCTTCATAATCAAGCTCTAACCTATTGATCTGGCTCAAGTGGCTCGCCTCTCTCAGGCTGCTAGCTGGCATCGGCTTAACGCCAATGCTTGTTTCAAGGAGAGAATGATGACCACCGTCCGGACTGCCTCAACCCGCGCTCTTGTCGCGACCGCCACACTGATGCTGCTTACACCGGCAGTTTCGGCGGCGGATCTCGCGCCACTGATGGAACCCGCACCGGAGGCGGCGACCGAGGCGGTGGCGGCGACCAGCCCCTGGCAGATTCGTGTCCGCGGTCTCGGCGTGATCACCAATGATTCGGGCTCGGTGAATGGCGTTGCGGGCTCGGACCTGTCCTACAGCAATAGCGTGATACCGGAACTCGACATCACCTATTATCTCACCGACAACATTGCCGCCGAACTCATCCTCGGCACCACCTATGCCAATATCTATGGCGAGGGTGCACTCGCAGGCGTGGGCAAGGTGGGCAAGACCTGGGTGCTGCCGCCGACGCTGACGCTGCAATACCACTTCACCGACTTCGGCGCCTTCAAGCCTTATGTCGGCGCCGGCGTGAACTACACCATTTTCTACAGCCAGGATGGCGACGCGGCGACGAGCCTCGATGTGAAGAATTCGTTCGGCACGGCGCTGCAGATCGGCGCCGACTACATGGTCAACGAACATTGGGGCGTTAACTTCGACGTGAAGAAGCTTTTCCTCAAGGCCGATTTCGACGCGACGATTAACGGCACGGACTATTCCGGCAAGGCGAAACTCGATCCATGGCTGATCGGCGCCGGCGTCACCTACCGTTTCTGATCGCCGGGCGGTTTCTTTTTTTGAGAGGGGGCGGATGCCGTTGGCACCGTCCCTTTTTTGCGTCTTCGGCCAGCAATGGATGCCGTTGATGTCGTGATATCAACGGGTTGAGGATCTTGTGCCAGGTCGGAAGCCCGACTGCACCTGTTTCCTGTGTTGCAAATCTCACGCAGTGTTCACGCACTGCTGACAGGCTCGTCCATTTTTCCGCCACACGAAGGAACCATTTTGCTGCTCGATACTTCTTGCTGCGGGTCCTGTGCGGAAAATTATCGCATGGGCGGGAACAAAACCGCTGGTTGGGTTTAGGTGGTTATGTTGTATAATCATCACATACATGAACCACAGATGGCGCTATAAGCGATCTTGTAACACAGGAGTTTATCACATGATCAAAAGCATCCTTCTCGGATCTGCCGCCGCTCTGGCGATTTCGACCTCGGCTTTCGCGGCTGACGCCATTTACGAAGCCCCGGCTGAGCCGCCGGTTGCCGTCGAAACTGTTCCGCAGTTTTCCTGGGCAGGTGGCTATGCAGGTATCCTGACCGGCTACGGTTGGGGTGACGGCGAAGTCGGCGCGATCGACGAGAGCTTCGACGGCGCTCGTTTCGGCGGCTTTGTTGGTTACAACTGGGACCTCGGCAACCAGCTGGTTGTTGGCGTTGAAGGCGACCTGAACTACGACTGGAACGAAGAAACCATTGCTGGCACGGATTATGAGTCCGGCCTCAACTGGTCGGCACGTGCCCGCGTTGGTTATGCTATGGACCGCGCACTGCTGTTCGCAGCAGGTGGTTACACCGGCACCAACATCGAAGGTGCTGGTGACGACGACACGCTGCATGGCTGGACCATCGGTGGTGGCGTTGACTACGCTCTGACCGACCGCATGTTTACCCGCGTCGAATATCGTTACAACGACTTCGGCAGCGGTGACCTCGGTGGTGCGGACGTCGACTTCAGCCAGCACACGGTGAATGTCGGCCTCGCCGTCAAGTTCTGATTCAACTGATCTGACACGGAAAAGCCCGGCTTCCTCGCGGAAGCCGGGCTTTTCTGTTTGCGGTTCCATCAGGCGGCGCGATGCTCGATCGCGGTAGCCTCTGTGCCGCGGATATCGCTTCGGCGATTGAGCTGGAAGCGATTGACCAATGAGGTCAGCTGAACCGCACCCTCGGCAAGCGTGTGGCTGATAGCCGTGGTTTCCTCGACCATTGCCGCGTTCTGCTGCGTCATCTGGTCGATGCTGTTGATGGCAGCACTGATTTCCTGCAAGCCGATGGCCTGCTCGCGGGCTGCTGTCGCGATGGCATCGACATTGGTGTCAATGCGGCTGACGAAGTCGCCGATCTGATCAAGGGCGCTGCCGGTTTCGCCGACGAGCTGGACGCCGGATGAGACCTCGACACTGGACTTCTGGATGAGGCCCTTGATGTCGCGCGCTGCGTTGGCAGACCGCTGGGCGAGTTCGCGGACTTCCTGGGCGACAACCGCAAAGCCCTTTCCGGCTTCGCCGGCGCGGGCCGCCTCGACCCCGGCATTGAGAGCGAGCAGGTTGGTCTGGAAGGCGATCTCGTCGATGACGCCGATGATCTGGCCGATCTCGGACGAAGCCGATTCGATGCGCTCCATGGCCGAAACGGCGGAGCGAACGACGCTTCCCGAAGCCACGGCGCAGTTCTTCGCGTCCCGTACCAGTTCACGGGTGTCGCTCGTGCGCTGTGCGGAGGCCCGTACCGTGGCGGTCACCTGTTCCAGAGCTGCCGAGGTCTGTTCGAGTGCTGCGGCCTGCTGTTCGGTGCGGCTTGCAAGGTTGCCGGAGGCTTCGCGCATCTCCTGGCTGTTTTCCAACAGGCGGCGGGTCTCCTCCATGACCTTTTCCAGCGTCGCCTGGAAGGTGGCGATGGAATGGTTGAAGTCCTGGCGCAGGGGTTCGAAGCGGGCATCGAAGGCTTCGTCCAGGGTGATGCGGATGTTGCATTCGGCGAGACGGTGAAGGCCGGCGCCCAGCGCCTCTATGACGAAGCGCAGCGCTTCCGCCTCGATCGTCCGATCCTGGTCGCGCAGCGCGCGTTCGCGATCTGCCTCGGCACGTGCCGCTTCGGTCTCTGCCTGCAGGCGCTGGTTTTCCAGACCCGACTGGCGGAAGACTTCCACCGCTTCGGCGATGTGACCAATCTCGTCGCGGCGATTGGCATGGGGAACGGTTCCGGTGAAGTCGCCGGAGGCCATGTTGGTCATGAAGCCGGTGATCTCACCGAGCGGTTTCAGAGCGCGGCGGTGGATGAAGTAGACGCTTCCAAGGGCCGTGGCGATCAGCATGAGGCCGAGCGTCAGCAGCAGGGCTTCTTCGCTCGCGGATTTGGCTGCCGCGTAGGATTCGCGCCCGACGAGATAGTCGCCGGCCATGGTCACCAGTTCGTTGACCGAGGTCTCATGGTCATGAAACTCTAGCTTGAGCTTCACGAGCACCGGCGTGGTAGCGCTGGCATCGCCGGCAGCAAGAGCCGGTTTCAGTTCATTCTGCAAAGTCGTCCAATAACGGTCGCCCTTGGCGATGACTTCGTCGTAGAGCTTGGCACGCAAGTTATCCGGCAGCGTCGAGTTCTTCCAGTATTCCCGGCGCTCGTCATAGAGCTTGTGGAGCAGATCGAAGCGCGGCAGGTTCACGGCCGCGGTGTCCGGATGAACGAAGACTTCGTTGGCCAGCGCGTAAGATTCGATCAGATAGAGCGGGGGCGGCAGGATGTCGGCGATCAGGTCCTTTCCGTCGACGATCTCCTTGTAGATGGGGCCGTTGACCTTGAGGGTCTGCAGTGTCTGGGCGCCTACGCCCGCGACCGCGACAATGCCGGCGGCGAGGGCAAGGCCTGCCGCCGTCACCACGATTTTGAGGTTCAGGTTCATGTGTCGTCCGTTTCGAACGCGCGCCGCGGCCGGGCGCAGGCGTCTGCGCCCTCGGCTCAGCTGCCGTGGTTGGAGAGAATAATCAAAGTTGAATTCAGAGGAATGATTCCAGTCCCAGCGAGACGCGGCTGTCTTGTCTCTCGCTCGCCTCCCCGAAATTAGGGAGGCAATCACTACCACATGGTTAAGGTGAGTATTCGGTGAACGGTTTAGTGCAAGATTTAGGTATTTTTGACCTTAGGCGCGATTTTTGTCGCCCATACACGCAACCAAAAGGCTTTGAGGGCCGATTTCAGACAATCAGCCGGTGATATCGATCACACCGCAGTCGCCCGTTTCGGAGCCGAAGGCGAGCAGTTTGCCGGTGCTGCTCCAGGCAAGCGAGGTGATTGCGCCCTTGCCGGGACGCCGCAACAGCGCCTCTTTTCCGTCGGCGATGCGGACAGCAAGGATCATCCCGTCGATGAAGCCGATGGCCAAGACTTCCTCCATCGGATGGAAGGCGACCTGGGTGACGAGGATATTGGCGCGTGTGCCAAGTTCCAGCGGTGCCTTGCCCATGGGGCCGTCCTTGCCCGAAAAGGGCCAGACGATGGCGGCCGGCGCGCCCGACGAGGCAAGCCATTTGCCTTTGGGCGACCAGGAGAGCGACTTTACCTTGGCCGGGTAACCGGTCATGCGCATGTGGCGCGTGTCGGAGGATTTGCCGTCGAGCTTCCAGCCGTGCAACGCGCTTTCCTGCATCATCGTCACGACAAAGCGGCCATCCGGTGAGAAGGTGACGCCGGTATGAGCGCCCTTCCACTCCAGATCGACGGGTGCGCCCGACGTGCCGACCCAGTGCAGGGTCACCCCGTTGTAGCGGGCAACAGCAATTCGCAGCCCCTTGGGCGCAAAGTCGACGGCTTCGACCGTGCGCTCCTCCACGAATTCCTTGGTCGTGCCATCGGCGAGACGCACGAAGGTCGACTTGCCGACCGCATAGGCGACAGCACCCTGTGGCCCGGGCGCAACGACCGAGATCCACTTGCGCGGTACATGCGCCAGTTCAGTGACGGTCCCGTCATGGGCGATGCGCAGGACACGACCGTCTTCGCCGCCGGTCAGGAGGGTCTGGCTCGCCGGATCCTTGACGCAGGTGAGGAGGCCGGCATTGGCTTCCGTCACCTTCTCGCCGCCGTCCAAGCGGTGGACGGCACCCGTCGCGGCAGCAAAGACCGGGATGTCTCCTAGGAAATGCGTGGAGACTACATGACCTTCGATATCGAGAGGGGCGACTGTGGGCATAGGTTCAGGCTTTCTTTCGGGCAATGTGCGGGCGGGGAGGGCGCGGGGCGCGCCCACTCCGACAGATCAGGCGGTGGCTTCGCAGGCCTTGAAGCTTGCTTCAAGCTTCTCGCGGTCGAGTTCGCGGCCGATGAAGACCAGGCGGCTCTCGCGCTTCTCGCCGTCCTTCCACGGGCGCTGATGGTCGCCTTCGACAATCATGTGCACGCCCTGCACGACATAGCGCTCCTCGTCGCCCTTGAAGGCGATGATGCCCTTGAGGCGCAGGATGTTCGGGCCTTGCGTCTGGGTCACCTTATGGATCCAGGGGAAGAAGCGGTCGGGGTTCATCTCGCCACCGCGCAGCGACACCGAGGTCACCGTCACATCATGGATCGGGGACGGACCGTGATCGTGATGGTGATGATCATGGCCATGATGGTGGTGATGGTCGTGATCATGGTGATGATGATCGTGGTGATGGTGATGACCATGATCATGGTCGCAATCCGGGCCGCAGACGTGATCCGGATCATCGTGGTCCAGGAAGTGCGGGTCGTTCTCCAGTGCGCGCTCGAGGTTGAATGCGCCCTGATCGAGCACCTTGGCGAGATCCACGCCGGAGCGGGTGGTCGAGTAAATGCGGGCCGACGGGTTGATCGCACGGACAATGTGTTCGATCTGGTGCAGCTCGTCGTGGGAGACGAGGTCAGCCTTGTTGATCACAACGACATCGGCAAAGGCGATCTGGTCTTCGGCTTCGCGGCTGTCCTTCAGACGCAGCGGCAGGTGCTTGGCGTCGACCAGGGCGACGACCGCGTCGAGCTCGGTCTTGGACCGAACGTCATCGTCCATGAAGAAGGTCTGGGCAACCGGAACCGGATCGGCAAGGCCCGTGGTCTCGACGATGATGCCGTCGAAGCGGCCCGGGCGGCGCATCAGGCCTTCCACGACGCGGATCAAGTCGCCGCGCACCGTGCAGCAGACGCAGCCATTGTTCATCTCGTAGATTTCTTCGTCCGACTCGACGATCAGGTCGTTGTCGATGCCGATTTCACCGAATTCGTTGACGATGACTGCGTATTTCTTGCCGTGGTTCTCGGACAGGATCCGGTTCAGGAGCGTCGTCTTGCCGGCGCCGAGATAGCCGGTGAGCACGGTGACGGGTGTCGGTTTCGCGGTTGCTTCGGTCATGAAAGCCTCTGATGTCAGGGGGCGCCGGGCGATGCGGCTGTAATGGTATTACCCCCATATAGGGGTTCCGGCCATTCAGTTCAAAGGCTTTCGTGAGGTTCAGTCGGTGGTGAGCGCGGAGCGGAGATCCGTGCGGCCGAAGTCGTCGCCGACATAGAGGAGAGTGCAGTCAAACTCCTCGGCGGTGGCATAGGAAAAGCACTCGCCGAAATTGAGTGCGGCGGGGTGGAAGCCTTTGCCGAAGCGTTGGTAGGCGAAGCTGGCTCGTTCCGCTCGTGCCGATGTCAACGGGATGACTTCAATCGCGGACGCTGAGATGAGCATCTTCATTTCCGTGAGCCGCTGATTGCGCGCAGCGACAATGTGGGCTTCCGTTATCGTGCCGGCAGACATCAACAGCCGCCGGGATGAGTCAGCCAGAATAGTCTCACATTCGATCGCGGCAGCTTCGGTTTTGAGGATCGCCATCAGTGCCGAGGTGTCGACGACGATCACTTGGGTAGACCGTGTTCGTCATACAGAAAGTCCTGGCTCCTTTCTGCCGTTTCCCCGGGAAATGGATCAGGTAACTGCGAAATGCGTTCGCGTATCTCTCTAAAGACCTTGCGCCTTTCCTCTTCGGAAAGGGGTGCCCGCGTTTCGACGGTCTCGATGGGGCGCAAGACCGCGGCATCCTGGCCGTCGCGGGTGATGATAACGGGTTCTCCGCTTTCAACGCGCTCTATGAGTTCTTCGACCCTTGCTGCTGCCTGTTCCATGGAAACACGCATGTTTTCCCCTCATGGTCTCTTCCAACATATATGCGCTTTCCCCTTGGAGCCTTCAAGCTCACGTCAGTGTTGCCACGTCGAACCGATGAACGTCGTCCAACAGTTCAACAATCCCCTTCACCGCATGCGTGATCAGCAGCTCACCTCTCTCTGCCGTGGCCGCTGCGGCATTGCCTGCCACGCCGTCCGGGTTCAGATCCGACATCTTCCAGCCGAATGCATGCGGGCCATAGGCGCGCAGGTGTTTGAAGCGAGCCGCGAAATCCGACTGGTGCGAGTGGAAGGCTCTCGCTTTCGTCATGTCGACCTGGTCCGGCGCAAGGGCCAGCATGACCGAGGTTTCGATATCTCCGCCATGGATGTCGATTGCCTTTTCTTCCGGTGAGATCCAGCCGTCCGGCTGACCGAAGCGGGTCCAGCTCGTGGCGACCACGAGCATGTTCAGACGGACGCGCGCCTCGGTCGCGACGATGGTGAGCAGCGGGGAGTTGCCGCCATGGGCGTTTAGCAGGACCAGCTTTCGGATCCCCTGATCGCGGAGGTCTGTGGCGATTGCTAGCCAGCGGTTTACCGCCTCGTCAAATGTGAGGGTGCGTGTGCCTTCGACGTCTATATGCTCGATGGAGTAACCGATGGGTTCGACCGGCAGGAAGGTGACAGGCAGATGGTCGGGGAGGGCATTCGCCACGCGCTCGACGATGCCGGAGGCAATGATCGTGTCCGTCTCGAAAGGGAGATGGGGGCCGTGCTGCTCGTGCGCGCCGAGAGGCAGCACGGCAATCCAGTCGTGCCGATCTGCGGCGGTCAGGTGCGGATCGTTATCCTTGAACCAAGGGCCCGGTTTCGCCATCTGGCCTAATCTCCTGATCTTCGTTATGCATGGCAACCGTCGCGACAGGGATGAAGTAGCCACCGCAGCGTGTGCCGACCGGGGAGAGTCATGGCGAAAAAGGACAAGGCCGACAAGGACCGCGGCGAAAAGAAGAAGGCCAAGAAGAAGTCGCCACCAGGCTCCGGCGTGCTGAGTGCTGCCGTCACCCAGGTTGCGCGCGCCATGCGCACGCGCCTCTCCCATGGTCTTGCCGAAAGTGGCCTTTACCCCGGCCAGGACGGTGTGGTGCAGCTGCTCGCGCAGGAAGACGGTCAGACGCCAGGGGCGCTTGCCCATCAGCTGGGGGTCAAGGCACCGACAATGACCCGAACGATCGGCCGAATGGAGGCGCAGGGCTTTGTCCAGCGCCGGACCGATGATCGCGATGGCCGGCTCACCAAGGTCTACCTCACCGACGAAGGTCGCGGCAGCGTCGCACGCATTGCGGAGGCGATGGCCGACTGCGAGACGCTGGCCGTTCAGGGCCTGTCCGGGAAAGAGCTGAAGACCCTCGTGAAGCTGCTCTCGTTGATCGATGATAATCTCTCCGGCCATGGGGAATCGCGCTCTGCGCACGAGGCCGATGACGACGATTGATCTTGTCGATTAAACTGTTTAATTAAAACGTTTAAGGGCGGTAAAGCGCCCACCGGTCTGCTGCGAGGGAGGAAACGTGGCACAAAAGGTAAAGCTTTCGACCATTGCGGAAACGCTGGGTCTCTCCACCGCAACCATCTCGCTCGCCCTGCGTGACAGCCCGCTCGTTGCCGCCGACACGCGTGAGAAGATCAAGGAGCAGGCCCGGGTTCTCGGTTACATCTACAACCGTCGTGCCGCCAGCCTTAGAACCTCGCGCTCCGGCATCATCGGTGTGGTCGTGCACGACATCATGAACCCCTTCTACGGCGAAATCCTGAAGGCCATCGAGACCGAGCTCGACCGGAGCCGGCATACCTTCATTCTCTCCAACCATTATGACAGCGTCGACAAGCAGCGGATGTTCGTCGAGACCCTGCTGCAGCTCGGCGGCGACGGGGTGATCATGTCGCCCGCGATCGGCACGCCACCGGAAGACGTGCTGCTCTGTGAAAACAACGGCATGCCGGCGATCTTTGTGGCGCGCTCGATGGAGGGACTCGACGTGCCGATCTATCGAGGCGACGACACCTACGGGATATCGCTGGCCACCAACCATCTCATCGGTCTTGGTCACCGCTCGATTGCGATGATCGGCGGTACGGATCAGACCTCGACGGGGCGCGACCGTTACCAGGGTTACGTGAACGCGCTGCGCAAAGCCGGGATCGAGGTCGATCCGGGGCTTCGCATCCCCGGCCCCCGAACCAAGCAGGGGGGCTTCGAAGCGGCCGTCAACTTCCTGTCCCTGCCGCAGAAGCCGACGGCCGCCGTGTGCTGGAACGATCTCGTCGCGATCGGGTTGATGAACGGCATTGCACGCGCGGGGCTCGTTCCCGGCCAGGATATCTCGGTGACGGGCTATGACGATCTTGAGGAGGCCTCGATCGCCACACCCTCTCTAACCACCGTCTGGAATGGTCAGGCCGAAGTGGGGCGGCTGGCCGCGCGTGCGCTGCTCGACAAGCTTGCCGGCAGTCATGAGCCTGACGGCATTCACCTGATCAAGCCCGAGATGCGCATTCGCCAGTCGACGGGCCCGATCCGCCGCTGAAGCGCGGCCGGCTGACCCAGCCGGCGGCTCCCCACCCAGACCGCCAGAGGAGACAGCCATGTCCGATCGCCCCCTCGTGTTGATCCCCGGCCGCATCAATCCCCGCGTCCGATCCCGCCTTGCCGAGCAGTTCGAGCTCGTTGAAGTCGCCGATGCTTCGGCTGCAGATTGTGACCCGGATATCCTTCAGCAGGTGCGCGGCGCAGCCGTTTCCGGCCGTTTCCCTGCCGCGCTGATCGAGCGGCTACCGAAGCTCGAGGTAATCGCCAGCTTCGGCGTTGGCTATGATGGGGTGGACGTGAAGGCCGCGGCTCAGCGAGGGGTCGTCGTCACCAATACGCCCGATGTGCTGAATGACGAAGTGGCGGATACGGCCATCGCATTGCTGCTCAACACCATCAGGCGCTTTCATTTTGCCGAGCAGTTTCTGCGCGAAGGGCGGTGGGAGAAGGAAGGGGCCTTTCCTCTTTCCCCGATGTCGCTGAAGGGCCGGAAGGTCGGCCTGCATGGACTGGGGCGGATCGGCATGGAAATCGCCTCCCGGCTCGTGCCCTTCAAGGTCGAAATCGCCTACCACACGCGGCGCCCGCGCGCGGATGTCGCCTACACCTATCACGACAGCCTCGTCGGCATGGCCAAGGCGGTGGATATCCTCATCTCGATCGTCCCGTCGACGCCTCAGACGAACGGCGCCATCAATTCTGAGGTGCTGGCCGCACTGGGGTCGGATGGCGTGCTGATCAATGTCGGTCGCGGTTCGACGGTGGACGAGCCCGCGCTTATTGCGGCCCTTCAGAACGGCACGATTGCCGCGGCAGGTCTCGATGTGTTCGCCGACGAACCGCATGTGCCACAGGCGCTGATCGACCTTCCCAATGTCTCGCTGCTGCCGCATGTCGCGTCGGCCTCTGTGCCAACGCGTGATGCCATGGCCGATCTGGTGGTCGATAACCTCATTAGCTGGTTTGAGGGCCGTGGACCGCTGACGCCGGTGCCCGAAACGCCTGCGGCCCGCTGATTCGGCTGTTCAGCCTTCGGCAAGCTTGAGAGCGCATTCTTCCGAGACTTGGGGTCTCGAGCGGAAGGATGCTCCGATGAAGTCCTCTCTCGTCATCGTGGCGACGGCATTGATATGTGCGGGTGTTTCGGCGGCGGGTCTCGGCTTCTGGGCGAGCTCGGCACCCTCAGACGCAGTGACTGCGGATCCGATCGTGCTCGGAACGATCCCGACCACTGTCGGACAGTCGCATCCGACGATTGCGTCGCTGAGGACAGCCCCGGTCTCGCCTCCGGCCATCTTCTCGGTCTCGAATTTTACCCGCAAGACGGTCTGTCTGGTGGAGCGTGGTGCGGCGCTCACCAGCCGCAGTCGTGACTTCTACGCGCCACCGGATTGCGAGCAAGTCTGGCCCGGCCTGACACGGGCAACCACCTGGACGCAAAACGAGGATGGCAGTGTCACCATCAGTGATACCGGTGGTGGCACACTTTTGACGCTCGTTCGCGGCCGGCGCTTTTCCTATGAGGTCACCGACGCCGCCGATGCCGATCTCGCGCTTCTGATGCTGCCTTGAGTGCAAGATAGCCTCTTGGACGGCTGCTGGCTCGATCGGTCAGACTCGACCGTCTGCTTCGCTCAAGTATTTTGTCTGATTGCGCTAACATCGAGCCTCGGAAATAGGCCACGACGAAGTGAAACCTCTCATCCAAAAGAATAGCTTGCAAGCGCTTGAAACGCTTTGACCAAAATGGTTAGCTCGCACATCGCTGCCGGGAGGGGCCGCCGATGCCCGCCGGTAGGGCAACAACTGGGAGGAAGTTTATGGATCGTCGTTCATTTATCAAGAAAGCCGGTGTCGCCGGTGCAGGCGCTGCCGCGTCCACCGTGTTGGCCGCACCTGCCATCGCGCAGGAAATGCCGAAGGTGACCTGGCGCTTGACGTCGTCGTTCCCGAAGTCGCTCGATACCATTTACGGTGGTGCCGAAGATCTCGCCAAGAACGTGTCGGATGCAACCGGCGGCAACTTCGAAATTCAGGTATTTGCTGCAGGCGAAATCGTACCCGGCCTTCAGGCCGCCGATGCCGTATCGGCCGGCACGGTCGAGATGTGCCATACCTGCTCCTATTACTACGTCGGCAAGGACCCGACCTTCGCCATCGGCACGGCCATTCCCTTCGGCCTGAATGCACGCCTGACCAATGCCTGGTTCTATGAAGGCAACGGCAACACGCTGCTCAACGAATTCTATGCCACGCATGGCCTCGTCGGCTTCATCGCCGGCAACACCGGTGCTCAGATGGGCGGCTGGTTCCGCAAGGAGATCAACACGGTCGACGACTTCAAGGGCGTCAAGATGCGCATTGCCGGTCTTGCTGGCCGCGTGGTCGAGAAGCTCGGCGTGGTGCCGCAGCAGATCGCCGGTGGCGACATCTATCCGGCTCTCGAGAAGGGCACGATCGACGCGGCTGAATGGGTCGGTCCCTATGACGACCAGAAGCTCGGCTTCAACAAAGTTGCGCCGTTCTACTATTACCCGGCCTTCTGGGAAGGTGGCCCGGTCATCCACGCATTCGCCAACAAGGAAAAGTTCGAGGCTCTGCCGCCGGCCTACCAGGCGGCCCTGCGCGACGCGTGCGCCTATGCCAACACCAACATGATGGCCAAGTACGACCTCAAGAACCCGAAGGCGATCAAGGAACTCGTGGCCGCCGGCACGCAGCTGCGTCCTTATAGCCAGGAGATCCTCGAGGCCTGCTTCAACGCGGCGATGGAGCTTTATGCGGAAATCGGCGCGCAGAACGCAGCGTTCAAGAAGATCTATGAAGACCAGGTGGCCTTCAAGCGCGAAGCCTATCTCTGGATGCAGCTGTCGGAATACACTTACGACACCTTCATGATGATGCAGCAGCGCGCAGGCAAGCTCTAAGCGATCGCCTGTTCCATCTTCGGCCGGCCTCCTTCGGGAGGCCGGTTTTTTTATGCGCGAGCGCTGCTCCTCTGCCCGCTCAAAAAGAAAGCCCCCGGGAGGGGGCTTTCGAGGTGTCTCAGTTGAAGGCCGGAGGCTGGCTCAAATCCGGTGTGGCGGGCGCGGCCGGCGGCGCCGATGGCGCTGCCGGAGCCGGGGTCGAACCCCCGCCGAAGTCCAGCGGCGGTAGGCCGAGGCTTGGTGCCGGAGCCGCCGGTGCCGATCCTTCAGGGGCCGGCGCCGGTCCGGAGCCGAAGCTCGGCGGCGGCAGACCGAATGACGGGGCAGGTGCTGTGCCACCGCCAGCGTCCGGCTGACCGAAGGACGGCGCGGGGCTTGATCCGAAGCCAGGCAGTTCGATCTGGATGCTGCCCGGGTCGGTCGTCGTCGGTGTTCCCTTGTAATGCATGACCAGTCCGGGGAAGGAGATAACGGTGATGATCGCCAGGAACTGGATGATGATGAAGGGAAGCACGCCTTTGTAGATGTCGACCGTCTTGATGCCCGCCCGCATCTGTCCCGTCACCTTGTCCTTCCATTGTCCTTCCGGTGCGACGGAGCGCAGGTAGAAGAGCGAGAAGCCGAACGGCGGCGTCAGGAAGGACGTCTGCAGGTTGATCCCGAGGATGATGCCGAACCAGACAAGGTCGATCCCGTGGCTCTGGGCGACCGGAACCAGCAGCGGCACCATGATGAAGGCGATCTCGAAGAAGTCGAGGAAGCAACCGAGGATGAAGACGATGATCGTGACGACGATCAGGAAGCCGTATTCGCCGCCCGGCAGCGCCAGCATCAAATCCTCGATCCAGACATTGCCGTTGATGCCGTAGAAGGTCAGGCCGAAGACGCGGGCGCCGATCAGGATCATCATGACGAAGGCCGACAGGCGCGTCGTGGCGTCCAGAGCGTTCTTCAGGATGGCCAGGTTCAGGCGGCCCTTGGCAGTCGCGATGATCAGGGCTCCGGTGGCGCCCATGGCGCCGCCTTCCGTCGGCGTCGCAATGCCGAGGAAGATGGTGCCGAGCACGAGGAAGATCAGCGCCAGCGGCGGGACCATCACGATGATGACCTCCTGGGCGAGCCGCGAGATCAGGTTCAGCTTCATGCCACGGTTGAGGAGCGCAAAGACATAGACCGTGACCACGCCGAAAGCGAGCGCTGCAACCAGCTGCCATTCCGCGCTGGCAACGCCGGTGAACAGCAGATGATAGCCGAGGAAATAGAGGCCGGTGCCAATTGCGATCATCACCAGCAGCGAGGTCACGCCGTCACCGAGGGTGCGGGCTTCCTTGGGCAAAGCAGGGGCCCATTCCGGCTTGATGATGGTGACGGCGAAAATGTAGAGGCAGTAGGCCGCGATGATCATCAGCGCCGGATAAAGCGCGCCGACATACATGTCGCCGACGGAACGGCCGAGCTGGTCGGCCATGACGATCAGAACCAGCGATGGCGGCACGATCTGTGCCAGCGTACCGGAGGCGGCGATCGTGCCGGAGACCAGCGGGCCGTTATACTTGTAGCGCAGCATGATCGGCAGCGAGATCAGACCCATGGCCATGACGGATGCGGCTACGACGCCGGTGGTTGCGCCAAGCAGGGCGCCGACCAGGATCACCGCATAAGCAAGACCCCCGCGCACCGGGCCGAACAGCTGGCCGATGGTGTCGAGCAGGTCTTCCGCCATGCGCGACCGTTCTAGGATGATGCCCATCAAGGTGAAGAACGGGATCGACAGCAGGGTGTCGTTGTACATGATCCCGTAAATGCGTTCCGGATGGGACTGAAGCAGCGGCCAGAACAGGCGGATCTCGGAGGAGATGTGCGAGAGTTCGACGCCGACGACGAAATAGATGAGGCCGCCAGCTGCCAGCGTGAAGGCGACGGGATAGCCGAGCAGCAGCATCAGCATGACGCTGGTGAACATGATCGGCGCGAGGTTGTGCGCGATGAAGTCGATCATCTCAGGCCTCCTTGCCTTCGGTTGCCGGTGGGGTGACGCTTGCGTCATCGATCCGGCCCATCAGCACGGCAGCGCGCTTGATGATTTCGGAGAAGGCCTGGGCGGTCAGGAGGATGAAGCCGATCAGAACGACGGCCTTCGCGGGCCAGATGACCAGGCCGCCGGCGCTCGAGGAGACTTCACCCGAACGGAAGGACAGCCAGAACCACGGCCAGGCGAGATAGGCCATCAGCCCGGAGAAGGGCACGAGGAAGATGATGTGCAGGATCAGGTCGATCCAGTCGCGGGTCCGCTTCGTCCATCCGCTGGACAGGATGTCGATGCGGATATGTTCGTTGCGAAGCAAGGCATAAGCAGCGGCAAGCATGAAGACTGTGCCATAGAGATACCATTGCAGTTCGAGCCAGGCGTTCGACGAGATGTCGAAGACCTTGCGAATGACGGCATTACCGGCGCTGATCAGAACCGCGGCCAGGAGCAGCCAGGAAACCCAGCGCCCGATGGCCCCGTTGATCGCGTCGATCAGCCGGGAAACAGCCAACAGGATTGTCATTGTGTTTGTTCTCCCCTTGTCTTTTTGTGCTTAGAGCAATGGCAAACCGGGCGCAACTCAACAGCGCTTGTGGTTCTGGCGGGCATACGAAAGTCGCAGTTCCCGCTCTTTCGATCGGCCTGAGCGGATGCCGTGAGCTTGATTACCCGTCTTGATCCATTCGTCGCATTTTAATGGTTTCCCTATGCCGCCCTTAAGAGGTTGTGACTTACTCGTTTGCGTCCCGCATCGAAGCAGTGCATTTTAGAAATTGCTTCGTTATGCACATTACTGTGACGTTTTAGTACATGCTTTTTGCCCTTCGGACCGGGCACAGGGATTGGAAGAGACATCGTTTGGCAGCTGAGGTTTCACGTCCAGCCGCGCCGGGAGGGCAGATCATGAGGGCCGACAAGGGGCCTGAGCACAATGTGCCCACGGATGTCTATCTCTCGTTCGTGAGCTCCCTGTTCGACAACCGCTTCACGCTGTTCACCGGCATGGTTGTCCACATCCTGACCTTCGTCACTGTCTATGTTCAGACCGGTGCGGGTTTCTATCTGCTGCTCTGCGGCTGCTTCGTTCTCGTCTTCTCCTTTCGCCTGCATTCGTTTTTCCTGTTCGATCGTGAGGACAAAACCGCGCTGAGCCGCGAACAGATCGCGGCCTGGGAACGGCGCTATGTGCTGGGCGGTGCGTTGACAGCCGCTATTCTCGGGATTGGTAGCGGCTATGCCATGCTCGCATTCGAGGACACGTTCGCGGAACTCGCATGTATAGCCGTGGCCATGGCGTCGATGGTGTCCGTTGTCGGGCGCAATTATGGTTCCCGGCTCGCTGTAGACTTGCAGACGCTGGCCTGCTGCGCGCCGATGGTGATTGGCAGTCTCCTTGCGCAGGACATCTTCAAGTCGTTGCTATCACTCATGCTGGTGCCCTTTGGGCTCACGGTCCGATCGATGGCCAATGGCGTCCGAGACTTTCTCTATGAAAATGTCATCGCCTCGCGCGAGATGGCGAAGATCGCCGACCGCTTCGACACGGCTCTGAGCAACATGACGCACGGCCTGCTGATGCTCGACCCGAACAACCGGATCGAGGTCGTCAACCGCAAGGCCTGTGAGTTGCTCAACTTGGGCGACCGTCGACGGCTGACGGGCTGCGACCTGGATGTGGTCCTGCGCTACGGCGTGCGGCACACCTTTGTCGACGGTGCCATGCCGAGTTTGCTGCAGAAGCAGCTTTCCCAACTCACGCAGGGGCTAACCAGCCGAGCCGTGATGCATTTTTCCGAGGACCTCGTTCTCGAGTTCTCCGCCAAACGGCGCGACGAGGGTGGCGTTGTCCTGATCTTCGAAGATGTGACGGCTCGTGTGCGCGCGGATCGCAAGATCCTTCACATGGCGCGTTACGATGCGCTGACGGGGCTGCCGCAACGCAGCTATTTTGCCGAACTCGTGCGCGACCGTCTGGATCGCCCGGGCGAATACGGACCCGTTGTCGGGATGCTGCTGCTGGACATCGCCGATTTCAAGCATGTGAACGACCTCAAGGGGCACATCACGGGCGACAAGCTGCTCGTCGCTGTCGGGGAGCGGTTGACGGAACTGGCTGCCGGCAAGGCGGTCGTTGGACGTCAGGTAGGCGATCACTTCATCTTCTTCTTCCCGAATGTGCAGGGGCGGCCGGATCTCGAGATCGAGATGAAAGGTCTACATGCTGCGGCGAGAGGAGAATACGAAATCGACGGCACCCGCTTTCCGATCAACTTCTCTGCCGGCGCAGCACTGGTAGACACCGCTGAAGGCGATATGGAGGCGTGGCTCGTCAAGCTGGACATCGCGCTCTTTGAATCCAAAGCACGCGGACGCGGAAATTTCACGCTGTTCGTCGATGAGATGGATGCTCGCTATCTTGAGCGTCAGCGGCTGAAAGCAGACTTGCGTGCCGCTGTGGACAGCCATGGCATCACGGTCGTCTATCAACCGATGTTCACCCCGGATGGTCGTAAGCTGGCCTGCTGCGAAGCGCTCGCCAGGTGGCACCACCCGGAAAAAGGACCGATCGCCCCCAACATCTTCATCCAGATCGCGGAGGAGATGGGTATCGTTACCGACATCACGCATCAGGTCCTGCAGAAAGCATGTGCCGATTGCCGGACCTGGCCTGAATCCATTGGCGTGTCAGTAAACCTTTCAGTCCAAGACTTGAGGCAGGGAGATCTTGCTTCAACAGTAGAGAAGATCCTGACGAATGCCGGATTGCCAGCGGCACGCCTCCATCTGGAGGTGACCGAAAGCAGTCTTATTGAAGAGCTCTCTGCTGCGCGTGACGTGTTGGAGCAACTGAGATCACTCGGCATAACCATCTCTATTGACGATTTCGGCACCGGATTTTCAAGTCTGAGCTATCTGGACACACTGCCCGTTGACGTCGTCAAGATCGATCGGTCGTTTGTTCGGAACATTGGAGAGGACGCCCGTCGCCTCAAACTGTTGCGCGGTATTGTCAGCCTCACGCGGGGGCTTGATATCGGCATTGTTGTCGAGGGGGTGGAGACCCGGGAGCAACTTGCTCTCATCAAGAAACACAATTGTGCTGACCTCATTCAGGGCTATGTGTTTTCCACACCGATAGCGACCCACGCCATCGAAGGTCTTGCGGAAGAAGCGTCCCTTCATGGCCTGTCAGGTCACGCCGGCGTCGCCTGAGGCTGCCCAAGCAAATTAGAAAACTCAGCTCCGCCGTGACTCGGTCCTGCCGCTTGGAAACGCGTAGTCGCATATGCGACTGTTAACCTTAACCTATGGGGTTTTAATTTGTTATTAATATTTGGGGGCGCGGCAGGGAACAATGCGTGCTAGCCATTCACCGGGTGTTAACCATGGTGAGCGTCGGGTATGGAACTTGAAGGCTTTTCGGAGCGACTGATGCGATACCTCGACTATGTCGAGTATCGCCGCATTGAGACGCAAGAGGATTTTGAAGACATCGAGCATCTCCGCTACAAGGCATATAAAGCAGCGAATGTGCTGCCGGTCGCGGCACCAAGTATGATCGATGATGCCGACTTTGATAGACATGCCTATGTCTTCGGCATCTACTATTTCGAAGAGCTGGTGAGCACCATCAGGCTCCATCACGTGACACCTTCCCACCCGCTTTCTCAATCTGAAGGGGTGTTTCCGGATGTTATGGAAGCCTATCTCGATGCTGGGCTGACCCTTATCGATCCTGCCCGATTTGCTGTCGATCCACAGGTCGCGGCTGAGCTGCCGATTCTACCTTATATAACGCTACGTCCCAGCATTGTTGCTGCTGCCTATTTCAAGGCTGATCGCGTGCTGCAGCACGTGCGCCCGCATCACGCTGCGTTTTATAAGCGCGTGTTTTATGCGGAGACAGTCGTGGAGCGCCGCATGACCGAGATATACGGTCTTGAACTCACTCTCATGGCGACCAATACCCATACGACCGGGTCGAAGTTGCTCAAGCGTTATCCCTTTTTCGATTCGGGCGTTCACGAGCGGCGGCTGATGTTCGGGCGCGGGGAGGGGCGGTTGCCGACGACGCCGCTGACGATTCTGCCTTCGGCGCGGCTCGTGGCCGATGGGAAGATCATCGGTGCGGTGGCGGGCCGTGATTATTGACCACGATCCCCGGATGCGATTGCACTTGGGCCGGCCTTTGTGTATGCGGAAACAGAGAAAATTTCGCCCACAGCCGCGTCCTTGCGTGATTCTGCCGTGGTGCCGTCTGGCTTAAGATTTGGGAGATCGAACATGAGCGAACATCATTCCGGTCCGGTCGAAACCGGTGCTTCGATGGACTACAAGGAGCACGAGAAGACCTATGACCTCTTCATCGCCGGCACCAAGTATGGCACCGCCATCCTGGTCGCGCTGATGATCGCCATGGCTGCTGGTTTCTTCGGCGGCGCCGGCCTGCTCGGTGGCCTCTTCATCTGGATCGTGCTGTCGGTTGCCGGCGTCTTCATGATGCGCTGATCAGCGTCGAAAAACTTCGAATGTCAGAGGCGGTCCGGAAACGGGCCGCCTTTTTGTTTGCCGTCTCATCCGCCCAGCATGGATAACAAAAAACGGCGGGTCTCCCCGCCGTTTGGAACCTCAGTGCTGTGTCGGCCCGTCAGGTCGTGCCGCGCGTGCGCGCAAGGCCCTGCTTGGCCGGCTCGTATTTCGGATCGAGGCGCAGCGCATGGCTGTAGGACTTGGCGGCCCGTGCCTTGTCGCCGCGGCGCTCGTAGACAAGCGCCTGGTTCGCCCAGCTTTCGGCGATGTTGCCGTTGAGCTCGATGGCGAGGTTGAAGTCGGCGAAGGCGTTTTCGTCGTCGTTCAGCGCGATGTAGGAGACGCCACGGCCATTGTAGGGTTCCGGGGCGCGCGAGGAGAGCGAAATCGCCTTGGAGAAGTCTTCGATGGCCTTCGGGTGGTCGCCGCGCAGCTGATAGATCAGGCCGCGATTGTGGTAGGCGCGACCGTCCGTCGTATCGAGCTGGATCGCGCGGTTGAAATCGCCGAAAGCTTCGTCGATGCGGCCAGCCTGGCGGTAGATGTTGCCTCGGCCGATATAGGCGACGTCGTAATTCGGGTTGATCTTCAGCGCCGCATTGTAGTCGGCTGCCGCTTCAACCGGCTTACCCATGTTGCGATAGACCAGCGCGCGGTTGGCGTAAGCCTGGAAGAACTGCGGATTGAGCTGCAGCGCCGTGTTGAAATCGTCGAGCGCCTGCTTGAACTGGCCGGCGCGGCCATAAGCCGAACCACGAACGTTGTAGCCCTCCGGATCGCGCGGATTGGCCTGGATAACGGCTGTCAGCGAGGCGATGTTTTCGTCGGATCCCTGCGCGCGATCGAGCCGAATGACATCCGTCGTTTCCGTCGTCGTGGCACAGCCTGCCAGGGTCAAGGCAGCAAAGAGAGCAGCTGCAGATGCCAGTCGCGATCTGGATGCGACAGAGGAGGCTGGGGAGAGCACGGAGGTTTTCGTCATGAGGCGCATCATCCGGCGGCCGCCGGGACCTCGAAAGGCATCGGGCAGCACAAGTTCGTGTTGCATATCAAAAGAGCGGCGGCGATTCGTCTCGCCCCCGCCCTCATTTCATAGGAAAACGCCCAAATCGGGGCAGATCAACGGCCGCGTGCAGCCGGCAGCAGGCCTTCGCGCTGCATCTTCTTGCGCGCCAGCTTGCGGACGCGACGAACAGCTTCAGCCTTCTCGCGTGCACGCTTCTCAGACGGCTTTTCGAAGAAATCGCGCATCTTCATTTCGCGGAAGATGCCTTCGCGCTGCATTTTCTTCTTGAGAGCGCGGAGCGCCTGGTCAACGTTGTTGTCGCGGACTAGTACCTGCACGTTTATCCCGTTCCTTTGGTTCTTTGAGTTGGTCCTTCCGTCGATGGAGGTCACATCTTCGGAAACAGCATAATGGTTCGCTCGGCCCGTGAGTCCGGCGATTAGCGAGCGAGATACCAGAAGACCCTGGTGAAGTCCATATGTCGCAGGGCCTTGAAGCAACAAATTTGCGCTACTCACCAGAACATCTTCGGGGTGTCGAAAGACGGATGACAATGCGTCGCAAAACGGACGTCATGTCGTGGGTTGATCTGCGACCTGTATCATCCTACCCCAGTGCCTGAACCACAGGAGTTTAAGGCGAATGCGCAAATATTCGGTCTTTGCCGTTGTCCGTGAGGCCATGCGTGCCCACAAGGGATGGGAGGCTCAGTGGGTCTCTCCCGAGCCGCGGCAGTCCTATGACGTGATCATTGTCGGCGCCGGCGGCCATGGCCTCGGCGCGGCCTATTACCTCGCCAAAGAGCACGGCATCACCAATGTCGCAGTCATCGAGAAGGGCTGGCTCGGCGGTGGCAATACCGGCCGTAATACGACGATCATCCGGTCCAACTATCTCTATGAAGAGAGCATGGACATCTACGAGCATTCGCTGAAGCTCTGGGAAGGTCTGTCTCAGGACCTCAACTACAATGTCATGTATTCACCGCGCGGCGTTATGATGCTGTCGCACAATGTGCATGACATGCAGTCGTTCAAGCGCCATGTGAATGCCAACAATCTCTATGGCATCGACAATGAGTGGCTGACGCCGGAGCAGGCCAAGGCTTTCTGCCCGCCGCTCGATATCTCCAAGACCGCTCGCTACCCGATCAATGGGGCAGCACTCCAGCGTCGCGGCGGCACGGCGCGTCACGATGCGGTCGCCTGGGGTTATGCGCGTGCGGCGTCCGATCGCGGCGTGCACATTATTCAGAACTGTGAAGTCACCGGCATCCGCCGTGGCCCGAATGGTGAAGTGACCGGCGTCGACACGACGAAGGGCTTTATCGGCGCGAAGAAGATCGGCGTTTCCGCTGCCGGCCATTCTTCCGTCGTCATGGGCATGGCGGGCGTGCGCCTTCCGGTTCACTCGACGCCGCTGCAGGCGCTCGTGTCCGAGCCGCTGAAGCCGATCTTCCCCTGCGTGGTCATGTCGAACACCGTGCATGCCTATATCTCGCAATCGGACAAGGGCGAATTGGTCATCGGGGCCGGTACCGACCAGTACAACTCCTACAGCCAGACCGGCGGCATGCAGATCATCACGCATACGCTCGATGCCATCTGTGAGCTCTTCCCGATGTTCCGTCGCGTGAAGATGATGCGCCAGTGGGGCGGGATCACCGACAACACCGCCGACCGTTCGCCGATCCAGAGCGTGACGCCGGTTCCGAACCTCTTCGTCAATGCCGGCTGGGGTACGGGCGGTTTCAAGGCGACGCCGGGGTCTGCCAACCTGTTCGCTCATCTCATTGCCAAGGGCGAGCCACACCGGCTGGCCCAGGGCCTGACGCTCGACCGGTTCCGCACCGGCCGCCTCATCGACGAGGCAGCTGCCGCTGCCGTGGCGCACTGATTTTAGGGATCACTCACCATGCTGGTCATCAAATGCCCCTATTGCGAAGAAGAGCGCGCAGAGCTCGAGTTTCGCGCCGCCGGTGAAGCGCATATCGCACGCCCGGAAAACATCGCCTCGATCACGGACGAGGAGTTCGCCGACTACTTCTTCCTGCGTGACAACCCGAAGGGCCTGATCTTCGAACGCTGGCGCCACATCCATGGCTGCGGGCGCTTCTTCAACGCGGCCCGCGACACCATCTCCGACAAGATCCTGCTGACCTACAAGGCCGGTGAACCCATGCCCGATCCTGCAACGCTTCAGTCCGCCACCGTCACCAAGGGAGAGAAGGCATGAGCGCTGCCAACCGTATCCCCGGCAAGGGCCGCCTGACGCCGGCGCTGACTGCCCGCTTCACCATCGATGGCCGCACGCTGACGGCTTACAAGGGCGACACTGTTGCCTCTGCCATGATCGCCAACGGCATGCATCTCGCCGGTCGCTCGTTCAAGTATCACCGTCCGCGCGGCATTCTGACCGCAGGTCCGGAAGAGCCGAATGCGCTGCTCGACGTCTCGCGTGACGCCGCCCGCCGCCAGCCGAATGTGCGGGCGACCGTGCAGGAAGTCTTCGACGGGATGAAGATCGAGACGCAGAACCGCTGGCCGTCGCTGTCGCTCGACATCGGCGAGGTCAACAATCTGCTCTCGCCCTTCTTCGCCGCCGGCTTCTACTACAAGACCTTCATGTGGCCGAAGGCTGCCTGGCATCAGATCTATGAGCCTTTCATTCGTCGCGCGGCCGGTCTCGGCCATGCGCCGAAAGAAGCCGATCCGGATCATTACGCCAACCGCTATGCGCATTGCGACGTGCTGGTGATCGGTGGCGGTGCCGCCGGTCTCGCGTCGGCGCTGGCCGCCGCCCAGACGGGCGTGCGCGTCATGATCGTCGACGAACAGCCGGAAATGGGCGGTGCCTTCCACTTCGACACCGGTGCGACCGTCGACGGCCAGAGCGGCTGGGACTGGGCGCAAGCAACCGTCGCCAAGCTGAAGGGCATGTCCAACGTCACCGTGCTCTCCCGCACGACGGCCTTCGGCTATCACAACCACAATTATGTGGCGCTGGTCGAGCGTGTCACCGATCACGTGGCCAAGCCGTCGAAGAGCCAGCCGCGCGAACGGCTCTGGCAGGTGCGTGCCAAGCGCGTGATCATCGCCAGTGGTTCGATCGAACGGCACATGGTGTTCGCCAACAATGACCGCCCCGGCATCATGCTCGCCTCCGCCGGCCGCACCTATCTCAACCATTTCGGCGTGGCCGTCGGTGCCAAGGTCGGCGTCTACACGGCACATGACTCGGCCTATGAAGCGGCGATCGACCTGAAGAAGGCTGGCGTTTCGGTGCCCGTCATCGTCGATGCCCGCGAGAAGCCGGGCGAAAAGGTGCTGGCAGAGGCCCGCGCACTCGGCATCGAGGTGCTGACCGGCCATGGCGTGGTCAATACCGCTGGTCGTCTGCGTGTCCGTTCGATCACCGTTCGCCGCAATGGCGGCGGCTCTACCCGCAAGATCGAGGTCGATGCGCTGCTGATGTGCGCCGGCTGGACGCCGTCCGTGCACATGTTCTCGCAGTCGCGCGGCAAGTTGAAGTTCGATGCTGCCAACCAGCGCTTCCTGCCTGACGTCTATGCCCAGGACTGCATCTGCGTCGGTGGCTGCAACGGCACCGACGATCTGCAGGCGCTGCTCGACGAGGCAACCGCTGCCGGTCTCTCCTCCGCCAAGGCTGCGGGTGCGACCGAAACGCCTGCCGTTTCGCTTTCCGGTGCCAATGCGCATGCCTGGACCGGCGGCATGATCGGCGCTGCCGAAGGTGCTGGCCGCGAAGACAACGTCAAGGCTTTCGTCGACTTCCAGCATGATGTCTGCGCCAAGGACATTCGTCTTGCCGTGCGTGAGGGCATGCATTCGATCGAGCATATCAAGCGCTTCACGACGAACGGCATGGCGTCTGACCAGGGCAAGCTCTCCAACATGCATGGCCTCGCCATCGCAGCGGAAGTGCTCGGCAAGGAGATCCCGCAGGTCGGTCTCACCACCTTCCGGGCGCCCTATACGCCCGTCACCTTCGGCACGCTGATCAACCATTCGCGCGATGCGCTGTTTGATCCGACCCGCAAGACGCCGATGCATGCCTATGAGGTCTCCCAGGGTGCCGTCTACGAAGATGTCGGCAACTGGAAGCGCGCCTGGTATTATCCGAAGCCGGGCGAAGACATGCATGCCGCCGTCAACCGCGAATGCAAGACGGTCCGCGATGCCGCCGGCGTGTTCAATGCCTCGACGCTCGGCAAAATCGAAGTCGTCGGTCCTGATGCCGCCGAGTTCCTGAACCTGATGTATACGAACGCCTGGGACACGTTGAAGCCGGGCAAGGCACGTTATGGCATCATGACGCGCGAAGACGGCTTCATCTATGACGATGGCGTCGTCGGGCGTCTCGCCGAGGATCGCTTCCACGTGACGACCACGACGGGCGGTGCGCCGCGCGTCATGCACCACATGGAAGACTATCTGCAGACGGAATTCCCGCATTTGAAGGTCTGGCTTACCTCGACCACCGAACAATGGGCTGTCATCGCCGTCCAGGGTCCAAAGGCGCGTGACATCATCGCGCCTTTCGTCGAGGGCATCGACATCTCGAACGAAGCCTTCCCGCATATGAGCGTTGCCGAAGGCAAGTTCTGCGGCGTGCCGACGCGCCTCTTCCGCGTGTCCTTCACCGGTGAACTCGGCTTCGAAGTCAACGTCCCCGCCGATTTCGGCGCGGATGTCTTCCGCCAGATCTGGGAACGCGCCCAGTCGCTCGGCGCCTGCCTCTATGGCACCGAGACCATGCACGTGCTACGCGCTGAGAAGGGTTACATCATCGTCGGTCAGGACACCGACGGCACCCTGACGGCCGACGATGCCGGCCTCTCCTGGGCGGTGTCGAAGAAGAAGACCGATTTCGTCGGTATTCGCGGCATGAAGCGTCCGGATCTGGTCAAGGAAGGCCGCAAGCAGCTCGTCGGCATCTTTACCAAGGATCCGAACGAAGTGCTGGAAGAGGGCGCGCAGATCGTCGCCAACCCGAACCAGCCGAAGCCGATGACCATGCTCGGCCATGTGACCTCGTCCTACTGGTCGGAAAACCTCGGGCGCTCGATTGCGATCGCGATGGTGGCCGGTGGCCGCGCCCGCATGGGCGAGACGCTCTATGTGCCGATGAAGGACAAGACCATCGCGGTGGAAGTCACCGATATGGTGTTCGTTGACAAGGAAGGAGGCCGCATCCATGGCTGATATGTCTGTTGCAGAACGCAAGACCGTTCTTGCCGGCTTCCATGGCGGCAGCGCCAAGGTGCGCCTCTCCCCGGCGCTGCCCGCCACCCGCGTGTCGCTGCGCGCCGGTGCCGATGCCGTTGCCGGTCTGTCGAAGTCGCTCGGCCTGAAGCTGCCGGTGAAGCCGAAGACGTCCGCCTCGGCCAAGGGGCGCACGGCCTTCTGGATCGGTCCGGACGAGTGGTTCCTGATCGACGAGAAGGGTGATGCGCTGATGGCCGACTGCGCCGCCTCCGGCGTGGTTCATTCGGCGACCGACATCTCCCACCGCAACACCGCGATCATCGTCTCGGGACCTGCGGCTGCCGACACCCTGAATGCGGCTTGCCCGCTCGACCTCTCGCTCACCGCCTTCCCGGTGGGTGCCGTCACACGCACCGTCTTCGGCAAGATCGAGATCATCCTCTACCGCGTCGAGGAAGAGACGTTTCGTCTCGAATGCTGGCGCTCGTTTGCCGAATATGCGTTCGGCATGCTGGCCGAGGGCGCGGAAGATGCCTCGCTCTGAGGGGCGGGGATGTTCGATGGGATTTGAGGAGGCCGGGGTGACCCGGCCTTTTTCATTTGATGGCGGATTCGGCGCAAGTGTGGGGATGGCATTGCGAGGTAGCATGTGACTCGAAGGTGTGGAGAGCTGATGACCGCTTCGTGCCAACACGGGACATTGCGCACCACAGCATTCGGTGCAAGTCTCTGCCGCGCAGGTTTGGAGAAGCGTCTTGATCAATTTGGCTTTTTACAGCGACCAGATCATCCCAGAGAACGAAGCCATAACCGAAACACTCCTGGCAGCGATAGCCGCTAACGGCTTGGGGAACCGGCTCGGATACATCGCTTCGGGGCCTGAGCCGGATCGGCGCTTTTTCCTAGAGCGGGCAGCTTACTATGCGCGCCATGGACTGGACCTTTGTCTGTTCCATGATCTGGATGAGCCCCGCTCTTCGCACGATGAAGACGCATTGTTTGACTGTGATGCGATCCATCTCTCGGGAGGCCATACCGGGGGATTTCTCTCTCGGTTGAAGCGGAGCGAGTTGTTTCCACGCCTGAAGCAATGGGCTACCGATGGAGGATTGCTTATCGGAACCAGCGCAGGAGCCATTATTCTAACCCCAACGATAGCCACCGACGCGCTATTCATCGATCAAGCGCCGCAAGACCATATGAGTGAGACCGCGCTTGGGCTCGTTCCATTCGAGTTTTTTCCTCATCTCAATTCAAGCCCAAGATATCTTCCAGATCTAATTCGCTACAGCAGGCACACGCCAAGACCCATCATCGCGTGTAATGACGGAGACGGCCTGATCGTGATTAAGGGCGACATCGTTTGTATCGGGCAACCTGTATGGGTGAAGAACGGTGAAGCTCGCCCAGCTCACAGCATGCCGCTTGCCGCCATTCCAGCTTCCGCATGACGGTTAGCAGGCAACCGCTTCGGGTCGAGAGACGTTTGGCGCTCAGCGCCAAAAGCGGTCATGGCGAGCCTCGCTTGACGCTCTATAGTACGCATGATTGATAGGAGATTATTCATGCGGTCACGGCCATCTTCCCGGCTATTGGTCATCGACCAATTCGGTTGAGTTCTGCTTTTCAAATTTTCTCATTCCTCGGGGCCCTTGATTGGTAAAGCATACTGGGCAATGCCCGGTGGTGCGGTCGACGAGGGTGAAACTTTTGAGGCGGCGGCATTGCGAGCGTTGGAAGAGGAGACTGGCCTCGTTGGCGTCGATTTGACCGGCGAAGTTGGCCGTCGGTCCTTTGAGCTTCCCCTGACGAGAGGTGAGGTTGTTTGGGCGGAGGAGAGGTTCTTTGGCATCCGAGCCGAACGAAGTCCCATTGCCGACACCGGTTGGACCGAGAATGAACGAGAAGTGATGGCCGATCATCGCTGGTGGTCCGAACAAGAGCTTCGAGAAACTTGCGACACCATATTCCCTGACGGCCTTATAGACTTGCTGAGCAAGGTATGACCGCACTGGGCCGAGAGGCGTCTTCCGCTTCGCGCCAATAGTGGACGTAAGACCGGCTTTCTGCCATTCAAGCGGCTGAACCTTCCCACCCCACCCATTTCACCCAGCGCCCATGAAAGTCCGCCCGGCCGATCTCGCGGGTTTCCTCTGTCGGCCACAGCGTGAGCAGGATTGCCGCTCCCTCCGGCTTGCCGTCGGCCTCCAGTTGCAGGCGGGCCAGTGGGGCGGCTTCCGTCGCGCGGCTGCCGGCGTCGGCGATCAGCGCTTCGCCCTCGGCTTTCAGCGCCGACGGCAGATATTGCCAGGCGATGGTGTGGTAGGTCACATGGGCCATGCCCGGACGCGGCGTTGCAAGACGCTTGCGCAGCCAGTCGATGGCATCGGCCTTCTCCACCTTCACGCCGCTTTCCGTGGCCATTGCGAGTGCGGCTGCCGTGCGGTCGAGGCGGTCCTGCTGGTCGGCCCAGATATAGGAGAAGAGCCGCAGGCGGGCGTCATCGGAGGATGGGTCGAGCGGGTTCAGATCGCAGCCGGCGCGTTCGGTGATCTCCATTGCGGCTTGCGGTGGCGGCGGGCCTTCCCAGCGCGGGGCGAGTTCGACAGCGGAGGCTTCGCCCCAGCTGAAATCTCCGAGGCGGTAGCGGTAGCGATCCCATTGCAGGTTGAGCCCCGCGCTGGCGCCGACTTCCGACAGAACGAGCGGCTTGCCGGTCAACGCAGCGATGGTCAGGAAGCCAGGGAGCAGGGCGGAGGACCGGCGCACCTCGTTGGTCTGCGGGGCGGATGTCAGGCGGTCGAGGATGAAAGCCTCGTCGCGGCGCAGGGCGGCCTCGACAGCGGCCCAGAGGGTGTCGTCATCGGCGGCGTGTGGCGGATAGACAGCGGCCAGCTGCGGATCCGATCCGGAGCGCACCAGTGCATGCAGTGTGCCCGCGAGCCTCAGCGCCAGGGCATCCCCTGTGCCGTCGGGATTGCCGGGCCAGCCGAGGACTGTTGCACCGACACGGGTTTCCCCGGTCATCCGCTCTGCCGCCAGCGTGCAGAGGCGCGCGGTGAAGGGGGAGCCCAGATCATCGCAGGCCTTTGCCTGACGGCGGAAGCTCTGCCGGATGGCCTCAGCGCGCTCGTCGGTCATCGTCGGGCTCTCCCTTGTGCCGGGCCATCATCAGACGTTTTCGGGTCGATCCTTCGGGTCGAACTGGGAAATCGTAATCCAGTCGGCGGTCAGCGCCGGTTTACGCTCGTCCTCGATCTCGACGGTTACCTCATAGGTGTTCATCAGCATGCCGGCGCCGCGGAAGCGTGCTCCGGCCAGCTTGAATGACCCCCGGATGCGCTTTCCCGTCTTCACCGGCGACATGAAACGCAGCTTGTCAAAGCCATAATTGATGCCGAGCGTCTGCTCGCGGATTTTCGGCAGGCAGTTGAAGTTCATGGCTGAGAGCAGCGAAACCGTCAGAAAGCCATGGGCAATGGTGCCCCCGAAGGGGGTCTCCGCCGCCGCCCGCACGGGGTCGGTATGGATGAACTGGTGGTCCATGGTGGCGCCGGCGAAGGCGTCGATCATCGGCTGGTCGACGGTAATCCAGTCCGATACGCCGACGACGGTGCCAACGAGGCCGGGGACGTCTCTGAGCGAAATCTCTTGCGGCATGAAAAGAACCTGATCCTTCAATAATTTCCGAAGGGTACAGCCGCTTGCGCCGAAGCGGAATAGGCTTCGGTCACTGCCGTGCAAAAAACTAGGTTTCGATCCAGAAATCGACAGTTCTGGCCTTCACACCGATCTTCGAGGCGCTGCGGCCGGTCTGGAGGCGGCGCCATTTGCGCTTGTCGTCCTGCGGCAGCACGAAGTCTGTCGGCTCGGATGTACGGTTGAAGAGCGCCGCCACACGGCATTCCTTGCCGGTTTCGCGATCGATGGCGCAAAGCACCATGGCAAAGGCGCCGAGATCCGGTGTTTCCCAGTCGGTCACCGTCATGGGCAGGCCGTGACTATTCAGCCAGCTGACATCACCATCGCCGGTGAGAACACTCGCATCCATGAAGCAGCTGAAGCGCTGGCGCATGGCGGCAAGGCGGGCGGTGGTTTCGATCAGCTCTTCATCCGCCTTCGACCAGTCGAGCCAGGTGAGGGCATTGTCCTGACAATAGGCATTGTTGTTGCCACCTTGACTGCGGCCGAACTCGTCGCCGGCGGTGAGCATCACGGCGCCGCGGCTGGCAAACAGTGTGGAGAGCAAAGCTTCGACATCCTGCCGGCGCTTCTTGAGGATCGCCTTGTCGGAGGTTTCACCCTCGATGCCGTTGTTCCAGGAATGGTTCTCGTTGTGGCCGTCGCGGTTCTGCTCGCCATTCGCCTCGTTGTGTTTGTGCTCAAAGGACACGAGGTCGTAGAGCGAAAAGCCGTCATGGGCGGCGATGAAATTGACGCTGCGGGTCTGGTCCTTACCGTCAAGGGCGAAGAGATCGGCAGAGCCGGCCAGCGCCGTCGCGAGATCGCCCGTCGTTCCACCATCGCCGCGCCAGTGGCGGCGGAAGGTGTCGCGGGCGCGGTCGTTCCATTCGAGGAAGGCGGGCGGGAAGCGGCCGAGTTGATAGCCGCCGAGCCCGATGTCCCAGGGTTCGGCGATCAGGATGCGATCCTCGAGCACCTCGTCCTCGAGGATGGCCTTCAGCGTCGCGGCATCCGGATGAAACCCGTCCCAGTGGCGGCCCATGATCGGCGCGAGGTCGAAGCGGAAACCGTCCACGCCTGCTGACAAAACGAAGTGTCGCAGCGTATCGACGATCAGCTGTCTGATAAAGGGATGGTCACAGGCCAGCGTGTTGCCGCAGCCGGTGTCATTGACCAGCGTGCCCGGATCATCCGCCACATGGCGGAAGAGGGAGCGGTTGTCGATGCCACGGAGCGACAGCGTCGTCCCCAGGACGTCGCTTTCGCCCGTATGGTTGAAGACGAGGTCGAGGATGACGCCAATGCCTTCGGCATGCAGGGCGGCGACCGTTTCGCGCAGTTCCTGGACACCGCCTGGGACAATTCGCGGATCGAGCGCCATCATGGCGACGGGATTGTAACCCCAGCTGTTGGTGAGGCCGAGCGGCGGCAGATGCCGCTCGTCGATCCAGGCGGTGATCGGCATGAGTTCGACCATGTCCACGCCGATGCGCCTCAGATGGGCGAGGATGGCGGGATGGGCGAGGGCTGCGAGCGTGCCGCGCTGCCCGTCCGGCACGTCCGGATGCAGCATGGTCAGCGCCTTGACGTTGACCTCATAGATAAAGCCGGTGCGCTCGCCGAGCGGCATCATGGGCTTCAGCGACTTGTGCGCCTTCAGGATGGCTTTCGGCATCAGATCGGCGGTGTCGATACCGAACTGGCCGAGCCTCGGATCATAGACGAAGGGTCGGTCAAGCTCGGTGGCATAGGGGTCGACCAGCAGTTTCGCTGGGTCGTACCAGTGCCCTTCAGCCGGATCATAGGGGCCGTGAATGCGGAAGCCGTAGCGGGCACCTTCCTTCATGCCGTCGACGTACACATGATGCACATCGCCATCACCCCGCGTCATCGACAGGCGGGCGAGTTCGGTCTCCCCACGATCGTCGAAGAGGCAGAGTTCCACGAGGCTTGCATGATGCGACCAGAGACGAACATCCGCACCCGTCTTGCCAGGGGTGGCTCCGAGCATCGGCTTGGTCATGGATCGCCTCGTGGTCCGGTTGATTCGCTTGCCTTCGAGAAACAATAGCAGGCGGCCCGAACCGGACCAGAGCCGTTCCCATCACATGGCCTTCAGGTTCACACCCTTGACTGCCGCCTCCTTGCGTTCGCTGTAGCGATCGGTGAGGTAGCTGGAGATGTCGCGCGTCAGAAGCGTGAACTTCACCAGTTCCTCGCAGACATCGACGACGCGCTCGTAATAAGAGGAGGGCTTCATCCGGCCGTCGGCGTCAAATTCCTGATAGGCTTTGGCCACCGAGGACTGGTTGGGGATGGTGATCATCCGCATCCAGCGGCCGAGCAGGCGCATGGCGTTGACGGCATTGAACGACTGCGAGCCGCCGGAGACCTGCATGACAGCGAGCGTCTTGCCCTGGGTCGGGCGGACAGCGCCGACCGAGAGCGGTATCCAGTCGATCTGGGCCTTCATGATGCCGGTCAGCGTGCCGTGGCGCTCGGGGCTCACCCAGACTTGGCCTTCGGACCATGCCGAGAGGTCGCGCAGCTCCTGCACCTTCGGGTGGCTCACCGGTGCATCGTCGGGCAGCGGCAGGCCTGACGGGTCGAAGACTTTCACCTCGGCGCCGAAATGCTCGAGCAGGCGCTTGGCCTCCATCGCCAGCAGCCGGCTGTAGGAGACCTGCCGCAGCGAGCCATAGAGGATCAGGATACGCGGCTTGTGGGTCGAGAAGGGGCGGCGCAGTGCTTCCAGGTCCGGCAGGCGCAGGTGATCGAGATCGGCGGCGGGCAGGTCTACTCTCACATCAGACAATGCGCTTGCCCTCCGCATCGAGCACGGCTTCTCCGTCTTCCTTGACGAAGGCAGAGGTGAAAGCGTCAGCGGGAAGGATGTCGAGCACCACTTCGGACGGGCGGCAGAGGCGCGTGCCCATCTCGGTCACAACAAGCGGGCGGTTGATCAGGATCGGCGTCGCGATCATCGCGTCGAGCAGCTGGTCGTCCGAGAGGGCGGGATCGGCAAGGCCGAGTTCCTCATAGGGCGTGCCCTTTTCGCGAATCGCCTGACGCACCGAAAGGCCGGAATCGGCGATCATCTTTGCCAGATCTTCCTTGCTCGGCGGGGTCTTCAGATATTCGATGACCGTGGGCTCGATGCCGGCATGGCGGATGAGGTCGAGCGTGTTGCGCGAGGTGCCGCAGGCCGGGTTGTGATAGATGGTGACGTTCATGGGATTTCAGGCCTTTGCTTGATTGGCGGATCTGGCGGTGACGGCATGGCCGGCCTCGTACCAATCCTTGCTGCGATTGACGATGGCGACCAGTGCCAGCATCACGGGCACTTCGATCAGCACGCCGACAACGGTGGCAAGGGCGGCGCCCGAGTTGAAGCCGAAGAGGCTGATGGCGGTTGCGACCGCAAGCTCAAAGAAGTTGGAGGCGCCGATCAGGGCCGAGGGGCCTGCAATGCAATGGGCTTCACCAGTCATTCGGTTTGCCAGGTAGGCGAAGCCGAAGATGAAGATGGTCTGCAGGAAGATCGGCACGGCGAGGATGGCGATTACCATCGGCTGGGCGAGGATCTGGTTGCCCTGGAAGGCAAAGAGCAGAACGACCGTCAGGAGCAGCGCGCCGATCGAGAGCGGCTGTATCTGGGCCTGGAAGCGCTGCAGGGCGCGACCATCGCCGCTGCCGAGTGCCCGACGCAGGATCTGGGCGACGATCACCGGCACGACGATGAAGAGCGCGACCGAGATGAGAAGCGTGTCCCAGGGCACGATGATCGACGAGACGCCGAGCAGGATGGCGACGATCGGCGCGAAAGCCAGCACCATCACGGCATCATTCAGTGCCACCTGGGTGAGGGTGAAAGGCGCGTCGCCGCGGGTCAGGTTCGACCAGACGAAGACCATGGCGGTGCAGGGTGCGGCCCCAAGCAGGATGAGACCCGCGATATAGCTGTCGATCTGATCGCTCGGCAGGAAAGGTGCGAAGAGCCAGCCGATGAAGATCCAGCCGAGGACCGCCATGGAAAAGGGCTTCACGGCCCAATTGGCAAAGAGAGTGACGCTCATGCCGCGCCAATGGGTTCCGACTTCGCGGATGGCGGCAAAGTCGATCTTCATCAGCATGGGAATGATCATCAGCCAGATGAGCACAGCGACCGGCAGGTTGACCTTGGCGATCTCGGCCGAACCGATGAGCTGGAAGAGGCCGGGAAAGACCGAACCAAGCGCGATGCCAGCGGCAATCGCCAGCGCGACCCAGAGGGTCAGGTAACGTTCGAAAGTGGACATGGGTCAGGCAACCTCGGGGTTGGCGGCATCAGTGGTCGTGCCAATCTCGGCCAGACGCTTTTGCAGTGAGAGCTTGTCGAGGCTCACCATCGGCAGGCTGACGAAAATGGAAATACGGTGATTGAGCATGCGATAGGCCTCGGCGAAGGCGAAGTGCTTTTCGCTGTCCGTGCCTTCTGCGGCGGCGGGATCCGGCACGCCCCAATGGGCGGTCATCGGCTGGCCGGGCCAGACGGGGCAGGCTTCGGCGGCCGCGTTGTCGCAGACGGTGAAGACAAAATCGAGTTCAGGCGCGCCGGGGACTGCAAACTCGTCCCAGTTTTTCGAGCGGGCAAAGCCGGTGTCGTAGTTCATGCCCTTCAGAAGCTGCAGCGTGTAGGGGTGGACTTCGCCCTTCGGCTGAGAGCCGGCTGAATAGGCCTTGAACTTGCCCTGGCCAAGACGGTTTAGGAGCGCTTCTGCGATAATCGAGCGGGCGGAATTGCCGGTGCAGAGGAAGAGCACGTTATAGATCTTGTCGGACATGGCCGGTCTCTCAGTTGGGGCGGGTGACTTCGAGGGTGGGTGAACAGCAGGCGAGATCGTCGATCAGCGGCTGGCAGAGGCTGGCATTGCCGCCGCAGCAATCCTTGAGCAGGTAAAGGGCAACGGCGCGGAAGCGATCGAGATCGGCGCGGTAGATAATCGAGCGGCTCTGGCGCTCGCCGGTGACGAGGCCTGCCTGGGAAAGCGTCGACAGATGCGCCGACATGGTGTTCTGCGGCACGCCGATCAGGCGCGCGAGTTCGCCGGCGGGCACGCCGTCGGGTTCATGCGCCACCAGCAGACGAAAGGTCTGCAAGCGTGTCGGCTGGGCCAGGGCAGCGAGGGCCGCGATTGTCGATTTTTCATCCATATATCCAGAATAGTGGATATGAATGTGGAGTCAATCGGGGTGATGCTGCCGGCAAAGAAAAACCCCGGTGTCAAAGACACCGGGGTTTCGATGTGTGAGCGAAGATCTTGATGGGTTCACGTAATGACGGTCGGCTCGTTCATCCCCGTGTAGCGCTTGATCTCGGCCACCTCTTCCGCCGCCGCGATGAGGTCGGACAAGGCTCCTTGCGTCTCGATGCCGTGGCGGCTGGCGTCGGGCTCGTAGCGCTCGACATAGAGGCGAAGCGTAGCACCCGAGGTGCCGGTGCCGGAGAGGCGGAAGACGATGCGGCTGCCGCCTTCGAAGAGGATGCGGATGCCCTGGTTCTTCGACACGGAGTGGTCGATCGGGTCGTGATAGGCGAAGTCGTCGGCAGCGCTGACGGTCAGGCCGTTGATTGCGGTGCCGGGCAGGCTGTCGAGCTTGGCGCGGAGGGCTGCGACCAGAGCGTTGGCACTGTCGGTGTCCACGCCTTCATAGTCGTGGCGAGAATAGTAGTTGCGGCCGTATTCGGCCCAGTGGGCCTCGACGATCTGTTTGACGCTCTGTTTGCGGGCGGCGACGATGTTGAGCCAGAAAAGCACCGCCCAAAGGCCGTCCTTTTCGCGCACATGGTCCGAGCCGGTGCCGAAGCTTTCCTCGCCGCAGACGGTGACCTTGCCGGCATCCATAAGGTTGCCGAAGAACTTCCAGCCGGTCGGGGTCTCGTACATGCCGATGCCGAGCTTTTCCGCGACGCGATCCGCGGCAGCACTTGTTGGCATCGAGCGAGCGATGCCTGCGATGCCGTTTTTATAGCCGGGGGCGCAGGTGGCGTTGGCAGCGATCATCGCAAGGCTGTCGGAGGGCGTGACGAACATGCCCTTGCCGACGACCATGTTGCGGTCGCCGTCGCCATCGGAAGCCGCGCCAAAGTCCGGGCCGTCGGCACTCATGACATCGTCATAGAGGGTCTTGGCGTGGACGAGGTTCGGATCTGGATGGTGGTGGCCGAAGTCCGGCAGGGGGACTTCGTTGCGGACGGAGCCTGAAGGTGCGCCCAAGCGCTTTTCGAGGATCTCGACGGCATAAGGGCCGGTGACGGCGCTCATCGAATCGATCACTACGCGGAAGCCGCCCGAGATCAGGTTGCGGATCGCGGGGAAGTCGAAGAGGGTTTCCATCAGGTCGGCATAGTCGGCCACCGGGTCGATGACCTCTACGGTCATGCCAGCCAGATCGAAGCTGCCGACCGTGTCGAGGTCGATGTCGGCGACATCGGCGATCTTGTAGCTGTCGATGACCTTGGTGCGGGCGAAGATCGCGTCGGTGATCTTTTCCGGTGCCGGGCCGCCATTGCCGATATTGTACTTGATGCCGAAGTCTTCGGTCGGGCCGCCGGGGTTGTGGCTGGCAGAGAGCACGATGCCGCCGAAGGCATGGTATTTGCGGATGACATGCGAGGCTGCCGGCGTCGACAAGATACCGCCCTTGCCGACCATGACCTTGCCGAAGCCATTGGCAGCGGCCATTTTTAGCGCCACCTGGATGACTTCGCGGTTGTAATAGCGGCCGTCGCCGCCGATCACCAGCGTCTGGCCTTCGAAGCCCTCAAGGCTGTCGAAGATCGCCTGGATGAAGTTCTCCGCATAGTTTTCCTGCTGGAAGACCGGAACCTTCTTGCGCAGGCCGGATGTGCCCGGTTTCTGATCCGCATAGGGTTTCGTGGAGACGGTCGAGATCATCGATTACTGGCCTTTCGAGACGAGGCGTTGATAAAGATCGGCATAGGTCGCGCCACTCCTGTTCCAGGAGACGTCGGACTTCATGCCCTGCTTCTGCAGTTGCGACCAGAGACGCTGGTCACTGTAGAGCCTGAGCGTGCGGCGGATCGCCCGGCGCAGGGCTTCTGATGTCACCGGGGCAAACTGGATGCCGGTTGCGACACCCGCGGCAAGTGCCGCTTCATTGGCGTCGATGATGGTATCGGCAAGGCCGCCGGTGCGGGCGACAAGCGGCACGCAGCCATAGCGCAGGGCGTAGAGCTGGGTCAGACCACAGGGCTCGAAGCGCGAGGGGACGAGAATGATGTCCGACCCGGCCTGCATCAGGTGGGAGAGTTTCTCGTCATATCCGAGCACCATGCCGATCCGGCCACGGTTGTGGGCTGCCGCCCCCTGCAAAGTCGCTTCGATACCGCTTTCGCCCGACCCGAGGATCGCCAATCTGCCGCCAGCTGCGAGAATTTCGTCGATCACCTCAGGCAGGAGGTCCAGACCCTTCTGCCAGGTGAGGCGGGAGATCACGCAGAAGATCGGGCCGTCGTCACCATCGAGGCCAAAGCGCTCGACGAGGGCCGCGCGGTTGCCGGCACGCTTCTTGAGTGTCGTGGCCGAATAGCCCGACGGCAGAAGCGGATCGCTGGCCGGGTTCCAGACATCGGCATCGATGCCGTTGACGATGCCATAGAGGTCGGAGGCCCGGCTGGCGATGACGCCATCGAGGCCCATGCCGAATTCGGGTGTCAGGATTTCCTCGGCATAGGAGGGGCTGACAGTGGACAGCGCGTGGGACGTCAGGAGCCCGCTCTTCAGGTAGCTGATCGTGCCGTAGTACTCGAGCGCCTCGTGCCAGGCGTGCGTGGGCAGGCCGAGATAGGGAAAGAGCGTTGCGCCGAACTGGCCCTGGAAGGCGATGTTGTGGATGGTGATGAGGCTCGGGACCTCCGGCGCCTCGGAATACCGCATGTAGACAGGCACCAGAGCTGCCTGCCAGTCATGCACATGGACGAGATCCGGCTTGAAACCCGCAATAGCCCCTGCCGCAATCTCCGCGCCAACCTTGGACAGCACCGCGAAACGCTTCCAGTTGTCCGGATAGTCGCGGCCCTGGGTGTCGAGATAGGGACCGCCCGAGCGCTCGTAGAGCGGCGGGCAGTCAAGGATCAGGAGATCGAGGCCTTCGTGTTTTACCTCTAGCAGTGTCGCCCGCTCGTCGAGGACATCCTCGAATTCGTGGACCTTCTTCGGCTTCTTGATCGCCTTCATCACGGCGGGGTAGCCGGGAATGAGCGTCTTCGTCTCGACGCCATGGGCGGCGAGCGCGATCGGTAGCGCGCCCGCGACATCGGCGAGGCCCCCGGTCTTGATCAGCGGATAAAGTTCGGAGGCGACCGAAAGGACCTTCATCGAATTGGCTAACCCAGTTTGTCGATCATCGCCTGTGTGATGAGGCAGATCCCGTTTTCGCTGCGGCGGAAGCGCTTGGCATCCATTTCCGGATCCTCCCCGACGATCAGTCCTTCGGGGATCACCACGCCATGGTCTATCACGACATTCGTGAGACGCGCATGACGGCCAACCTGGACCTTCGGCAAGACCACTGCGCCCTCTAGGCGGGAATAGGAGTTGGCGCGGACGCCGGTGAAGAGCAGACTCTTGTAGAGCGACGATCCGGAGATGATGCAGTCGCCCGAGACGAGCGAAGAGATGGCCGAGCCACGGCGCCCTTCGTCGTCATGGACGAACTTGGCGGGCGGGGTGATCTCTGAATAGGTCCAGATCGGCCAGGTCTTGTCGTAGAGATCCAGTTCCGGAACGATGTCGGTCAGGTCGATATTGGCCTGCCAGTAAGCGTCGATCGTGCCGACGTCGCGCCAGTAGGGTTCGCGCTCGAAGTCTGAGCGGACGCAGGACTGGGCGAAGCGGTGGGCGACGGCCTTGCCGCTCTTCACCACGTAAGGGATGATGTCCTTGCCGAAGTCGCGGCTGGATTCCGGATCGGCGGCGTCTCGGCGCAGAAGTTCCATCAGGAACTTGGTGTGGAAGACGTAGATGCCCATCGAGGCCAGCGCGAGATCCGGATTGCCCGGAATGCCCGGTGGGTCGGCCGGCTTTTCGACAAAGTCGATGATGCGGTCGGTCGCGTCTACATGCATGACGCCGAAGCCCGTCGCTTCCATGCGCGGCACTTCCAGGCAGCCGATCGTCACATCTGCCCCCGAGGTGACGTGCTGCTGCAGCATCAGCTCGTAGTCCATCTTGTAGATGTGGTCGCCCGCAAGGATGACCATGTATTCCGGCGCGTAGGATTCGATGATGTCGGCGTTTTGGTAGACGGCATCTGCCGTGCCCTCGTACCACTGCGTCTCGGACACGCGCTGGGAGGCGGGGAGGATGTCGAAGCTCTCATTGCGCTCCGGCCGGAAGAAGTTCCAGCCGAGCTGCAGGTGGCGGATCAGCGAGTGTGCCTTGTACTGGGTGGCAACGCCAATACGGCGAATGCCGGAATTGAGCGCGTTGGAGAGGGCGAAGTCGATAATGCGTGCCTTGCCACCGAAATAGACGGCGGGCTTTGCCCGGCGGTCCGTCAATTCCTTCAGGCGGCTGCCGCGCCCGCCGGCCAAAACATAGGCCATGGCATCGCGCGACAGGCTTCTTGCCGTTTTCTCGGTCATGTAATTCCTCCCCTTACTGTTCCAATTCCAACATGATCACGGCGAGCGGCGGAAGGGTCAGACCCGCCTTTGCCCATCCGCTTCCCGTGGCATGCGCCTCCACGCGTCCACCATTACCCTTGCCGCTGCCGCCATAAATCTCGGCATCGGTATTTAGTATCTCACGCCAACGACCGGCGGCAGGCAAGTTCAATTCGTACCTGTCGTGATAGGCCGGCGTCAGGTTGCAGATAACGGCGATCGGCTTCTCGCCAGGTGCCTTGCGCAGCCAAGCGAAAACGGAGTTTTCCTGGTCATCTCCGACGATCCACTCGAAGCCCTCGCCCTCACAATCGCGGGCATGCAGCGCTGCCTTCGAGCGATAGGTGAAATTGAGATCGCGCACGAGGCGGCGCATTCCTTCATGCGGGGCGTAGTCGAGCAGGTTCCAGTCGAGCGAACGCTCCTCGGACCATTCACCCCACTGGGCGAATTCCTGGCCCATGAAGAGCAGCTTCTTGCCGGGATGGCCCCACATCATGCCGTAATAGGCGCGGAGATTGGCGAATTTCTGCCAATCGTCGCCGGGCATCTTGGCGATCATCGAACCCTTACCATGCACGACTTCATCATGGCTGATCGGCAGAACGAAGTTTTCCGAGAAGGCGTAGAGCAGGCCGAAGGTCAGCTCCTGATGATGGTACTTCCGGTAGATCGGATCCCTGGCGAAATAGCTCAGGGTGTCGTGCATGAAGCCCATGTTCCACTTGAAGCCGAAGCCCAGGCCGCCTTCGTGGACGGGCTGCGATACCTTGGGCCACGAAGTGCTTTCCTCGGCGATGGTCATGATGCCGGGATGGCTGCCATAGACATGGTGGTTCATCTGCTGGAGGAAGCGCACCGCCTCCAGGTTCTCGCGACCGCCATATTCGTTGGGGATCCACTCGCCTTCCTTGCGGGAATAGTCGAGGTACAGCATCGAGGCGACGGCATCGACGCGCAGGCCGTCGAGATGGAATTTCTCGGCCCAGTAAAGCGCGTTGTTGATCAGATAGGACAGGACTTCCTGACGGCCGAAATTGTAGATCGCCGTGTTCCAGTCTGGGTGGAAGCCTTGGCGAGGGTCAGCGTGTTCGTAAAGCGCCGTGCCGTCGAAGTTGCGAAGCCCATGGGCATCCGTCGGGAAGTGTGCCGGTACCCAGTCGAGGATGACGCCGAGACCGACCTTGTGGCAACCGTTGACGAAGCGGGCAAAGCCCTCCGGCTCGCCAAAGCGGGCGCTCGGGGCGTAAAGGCCCGTCGTCTGGTAACCCCAGGACGGGTCGTAGGGATGCTCGGTCACCGGCATGAATTCGATATGGGTGAAGCCCATGTCGACGCAGTAGGGGATCAGGCGCGCTGCCATTTCGTCCCAAGTCAGCATGGAGCCGTCGTCGCGACGCTGCCATGAACCGGCATGGACTTCGTAGATGGAGATCGGCTGGCGGCGCTGGTCGATGCTCGACCAATGCTTGCGATGCGCTTCGTCGTCCCAGACCTGCTCCAGTTCCGGCGTGGTCATGGAGGCGTTCTTGGGGCGCAGTTCGGCGCGACGTGCGTAGGGGTCGGCCTTTAGCGGTTGAACGTCACCATGCGATCCGACGATCTCGAATTTGTAGGTGGCACCGGCGCGAACATCAGGCGCGAAGATTTCCCAGATGCCGGTGTCGCGGCGCAGGCGCATGACGTGGCGGCGGCCGTCCCAGTCATTGAAGTCGCCGACGACGGAGACGCGGCGGGCATTCGGTGCCCAGACGGCAAAGTGGAAGCCGTCGACACCCTGGTGCTTGATCGGATGGGCGCCCATCTTGTCGAAGAGGCGCAGGTGCGACCCTTCCTTGATGAAGTAATCGTCCATCGGTCCGAGGATCGGCCAGAAGCTGTAGGGGTCGGTCACCGTCCATTCGGCGTCGCCGCGGGTGGCGCGGTAGCGGACGGGCAGGACACCGTCCAGCTTCACCGAGCCGGAGAAGAAGCCGGCATCGTGCAGACGCGCGAGCTCGCCGATCTGTTCGCCTGCGAGATTATAGGCAACGACGGTTTCTGCACCCGGGATGAAGCAGCGGGCGACGTGGCCTGTGCCTGCCTCGTGGACCCCCAGAAAGGCGAAGGGATCGCCGTGGGTGCCCTGAATGATCGCTTCGATTTCTGCTGCCGACGGTGTGTCCGGCTTCGCTACGTCACCGCTCCTCTTCGGTGATTTTGCCATCAAGCTCTCCAGATGTCCGCGTTGTACTGCCGGATGGTGCGGTCCGACGAGAACCAGCCCATGCGGGCCGTGTTGCGGATGGTCTTGGAATACCAGGCCGAGGTATCGGTCCAGATGTCGTCGACCTGACGCTGCGCCTTGGCATAGGCGTCGAAATCGGCGGCCACCATGAACCAGTCATGCTGGTAGATGCCCTGCATCAGATCGGCATAGCGGTCGCGGTCATCAGGCGAGAAGACGCCAGATGCGATCGATGACAGGGCCTGCTGCAGTTCGCGCGAAGCATCGATCGCGGCGCGGGGATTATGTCCATCCGCTCGCACGCGTCCGACCTCATCTGCGGTCATTCCAAAAATCACAATGTTCTCCTCGCCCACATGATCGCGCATTTCGACATTGGCGCCGTCGAGCGTTCCAATTGTCAGTGCACCGTTCAACGCGAACTTCATGTTTCCGGTTCCGGAGGCTTCCATGCCTGCGGTCGAAATCTGTTCGGAGAGGTCTGCCGCCGGCACCATGACTTCGGCCAGCGAGACATTGTAATTCGGGATGAAGACGACCTTCAGCATTCCACGGACAGAGGGATCCGTGTTGATGACGCGGGCGACGTCATTGGCCAGTTTGATGATCAGCTTGGCGTTGTGGTAGCTCGGCGCTGCCTTGCCGGCGAAGAGCTTGACCCGTGGGACCCAATCGCGTTCCGGATGCGAGCGGATCTGGTCGAACAGCGCGACGGTCTCGATGATGTTCAAAAGCTGGCGCTTGTATTCGTGGATGCGCTTGATCTGGATGTCGAACATCGCATGCGGATCGAGCTTGATGCCCATGCGGCTCGCCACAAGGCCTGCCAGCTTCTGCTTGTTGGAGAACTTCACCGCGGCGAACTTCTGCTGGAACGACGCATCATCTGCAAAGGCATCCAGTCCGTTGAGCTTTGTCGCATCATCCAGGAAGTCCGGGCCGATCGCTTCCTTGATCAGGTCGGTCAGGTCGGGGTTGCACTGCATCAGCCAGCGGCGGGGCGTAATGCCGTTGGTCTTGTTGTTGATGCGGGTGGGATAGAGTTTGTGGAGGTCGGCAAAGACGGTCTCCTTCATCAGCTCCGTGTGGAGCGCCGAGACGCCGTTGATCGAATGCGAACCCATGAAGGCGAGGTTGCCCATGCGCACCCGGCGGTCGCCGCTTTCGTCGATCAACGAGATCTGGCGGATTTCATGGTCGTTGAAGCCTCTGACTTTGCGGGCATCGAGCAGCACCTTGGCATTGATCGCATAGACGAGCTGCATATGGCGCGGCAGGAGGCGCTCGAAGAGCGGCACCGGCCAGCTTTCCAGCGCTTCGGGCAGAAGCGTGTGGTTGGTGTAGGAGAAGGTGTTGCGGGTGATCTCCCAGGCCTCGTCGAAGGCGACACCGTGCACATCGACGAGGAGGCGCATCAGTTCGGCGACGGAGACGGCCGGGTGGGTGTCGTTGAGCTGGATCGCCACCTTTTCCGGCAGCTGGGCAAGCGAGTTGCCCTGCTGCAGGTGACGGCGGACGATGTCCTGCAGAGACGCCGAACAGAAGAAGAATTCCTGCCGCAGACGCAGTTCCTGGCCGGCCGGTGTGGCGTCTGCCGGATAAAGGACGCGGGTCAGCGATTCCGCCTTGTTGCTCTCGCGCAAGGCGCCGATATGGTCACCGGCATTGAAGGCGTCGAGCAGGATCGGGTCGATCGGCTGGGCCGACCAGAGGCGGAGCGTATTGACCCGCTCGCCACGCCAGCCGACGGCCGGAGTGTCATAGGCGGTGGCAATGACGCGCTCGCCCTGTTTCCAGACATAACGTGGCTCACCGTCGGGACCCTCGATGGTCTCGACCGTGCCGCCGAAGCCGACTTCGTAGGAGCTTTCGCGGCGTTCGAATTCCCAGGGGTTGCCGTGCGCAAGCCAGCTCTCCGGCAGTTCAACCTGCCATCCATCGGCCATCTGCTGGCGGAAAAGGCCGTGCACGTAGCGGATGCCGTAGCCGTAGGCCGGGATGTTGACGGTCGCCATGCTTTCCATGAAGCAGGCGGCGAGGCGACCGAGGCCACCATTGCCGAGAGCGGCATCCGGCTCCAGACCGGCGATAACATCGAACTCTACGGAGAGCGAGGAGAGCGCCTGACGGATATCGTCGATCAGGCCGAGGTTCGACATGGCGTCGCGCAGCAGGCGGCCGATCAGGAATTCGAGCGACAGATAATAAACCCGCTTGCCGTTGTTCATGTAGGTGTTGCGGGTGGATTCCATCCAGGTGTCGATGATGCGGTCGCGCACCACGAGGATGGTGGCCGTCAGCCAGTCGTGCGGGGTCGCTACCTTGGCATCCTTGCCGATGCTGTAGGTCAGCTTTTCCATGATTTCGGCAGCCAGGGCGTCCGGATCGGAAACACCGCGCTTTGGAAGGGGAAGGTCGACTTTGTGGGGAGTCTTGATCATCGGTCCGCCTGGCGTTGTTGGTGTCTCCGGGCATCGGCGACGCGATGACGGTGCCGCTCCCGTGAACGGCAGTTTACGCATCGAAATGAGACAGTTGCAACAGGCCTCAGCTAAGGCCGGCAAATTTGTTCAAGGAGCTATTCGCGTGGGCAACCCCTTGATCCCTTTGGATTATGTGAGAAGCATGAAGAAACGATAAGACCGCAGCCCGGGAGCTGCGGTCGAAACGTCTGTCAAAATCCAAAACGTTTTGGATCAGGTCAGTTGGTCAGGCGCGTGGAGGCGGCGGCCGCTGCCTTGCCGATCTCGCCGAAGGCCGCGACCAGACCAGCCATATCGGTCGGCGCTTTGTAATGGTCGGGGGACGTCGCGCAGTCGAACAGCAAATCCTGGCCTCTCTGAGGGGCCATGAAAGCTACCGTAAACACCTGAATCCCGTTTTCCTTGGCTGCGGTGCACTGAGCCCGAACGGCGTCGTCGATGCTCTTATTCCACGAGGAGCTGTTCCCAGTCATTTCGCCGTCGGTCATCAGGACGATGTAGCGGGTGAAGCTGCTGTTCCGTTTCGCCGCGTGGGCATTCTCCTCAGTCTTGTTCTCCGTGTAGAGAGCATCGTAGGCGAGCTTCATGCCACCTGAGGCATTCGTGCCCCCGGTCGGGACGGATGGCAAAGCGGTGATGTAGTTCGTGGCGGTCGTGACACCCCAGGCCATGCCCGAGGGGCTCTGCGTGCTGTCATTGTAGGATACCGCGCCGACACGGATGAGATCGCCTTCAGGATCTGCCTTCACCAATTCATTCATCATCACCGCTGAGGCTGTCTTCAGGGCCTGGATCTTCTTCACGTAGCAGGGTTTAGTGGGCTTGATGTACCCGCTCTTCCCCGGCTTGACGTCCTTGTAAGCCCAGTTCGACGAGGTATAGTTCACGCAGCTATCCACCGAGGTGTCCACCGTGTCCGTGACGAAGGACATCGAGCCCGATCTGTCGAGAACGACATACATCGACACGGCGGCACCGCTTTCAGGGGTGGACTGGGCGGTTGCCGTGACGCTCAAGGTCACTTCCTTCCAGCCCAGGAGAGCAGTCATGCCATTGGTCGGCATCGTGTATGAGGGCGACAGCGTGACCTCGACGGACTTGCCGCTCTGGCCCAGTTCCCGTTCGACGTTGCCGACGGCTCCCGCCAGTGGATCCTCCTCGGCAGCTTCATCGGACTCATCGCTGCCCGCAGAGGGAACGACATTGGCAAACTGGGCCTTCATGAACTTCCGAGCGAACTCGAGGACTTCCTGGTCCGTCATGGCCTCGTCTCGAGCCAGAGCATTCGCAGCCGACAAAACGGCCGAGTCGGCTGATTCCTGAAGTGCGGCGCGGATCTGGACCATCTTGTTGAGGTCCAGCGCGATACCCGCCGTGGCTGCGGCAACCGGCAGAATGATGGCTGTCACTATACCAAAATTGCCGGCTCGGTCGCGCCAGAGGCGGGAGAGAAGAGATTTCGTGCGGCTGCAAGGGTTAGTCATCATGTCCATCCAACATCAGCGTTTGGACCGATATACCCTACAGCCTCTTGCGATCCGTTTAAGCGGATCGATAAAATTCGATGAAACGATGCTCTATTGTCGGACCGGGATGACGTCGACGGCCTGTGCCGTCTGATGAGAGCCGTAGCTCTTGAGCACGCCAATGACCGGGGCCACGTCGGCATAATCGCGGCCGTAACCGACGACGATGTGATCGGTGCCCGCATGAATGTCGTTGGTGGGGTCGAGCTCCAGCCAGCCGGTCAGCTTACCGCACCAGACCCTGACCCAGGCATGCATGGCGTCGGCTCCCTCCAGCCGCTCCTTGCCCGGTGGCGGGATGGTGCGCAGGAAGCCACTGACATAGCCGGCGGGGATGCCGAGGCTGCGCAGCGCCACGATCATCACATGGCTGAAATCCTGGCAGACGCCGCGCTTCTTTTCAAACGCTTCCGCGGGTGTGGTGTCCACCGTGGTTGCTTCGGCGTCGTATTTGAAGTCCTTGTGGATGCGGCTGCAGAGCGTCTCGGCGATCTGGCGCACCGTCATGCTGGGCTTCAGCATATCGCGCACATAGGTGGCGATCGCCTTGTCGCGCGGGAGGCGGGGGCTGGTGCCAATGAAATGGTGCGGGGATTCGGCGTCGAGCGACCAGGTCTCGGCCATCTCCTGCGGCAGGCGGTCGAGCAGCGGCGAGAAATCGGCGGCCAGCGGCTGGGCCTGCACCATGACGCGGGCCTGCATGCGGATGTCGAGCTTCTCGTGCGGGCCGCGCAGGATCGCATGGCTCGTCGGATGGTGGAAGAAGTCGTTGAAGGTTGAGAGCTCGTCGGGTTCTGGCGACACGGTTATCGCGCCGGCGACAAGGCGCTGCCGGTCGGGCAAAGACAGCGGCAGCAGGCGCAGTATGTGGTGAGCGCCCGATGCGGGAACCTCGTAGCGATAGCCGATATGGAGCGACAGGTCGTACAGCATCGCGTCAGTTCAGATAGGACTGGGCGAGGATGTCGGAGAGTTTCTCCAATTCCCGCTCCAGGTTGGTGTAGACATCGGCATTCATGGCTTCCGGCGTCATGACCGCAAGGCCCGAATGCAGGCGCATTGCCTCGCGGAAGAGGCTCGACATCTGGCCGTTCACCATGGCGTTGGGCAGTTGCTCCACCTCGATCCGGATCTCGTTCAACTGAAAGAGGATCGAGCGCGGGTTGAGCGGGTCGAGCGCCAGCAGATCGGTAACAGTGAGCCGCGCCGTAGACACGTTGTAGCGCCGGCGATGGGTCATGACGTTGTCGCCGATCTCGAGCAGCATATCGAGGCCGCCATCGGGCGCGTCGGGTCCGGTCATGTGGCCGAGCAGGCGGGTCATGTGCAGACCGCGTTCCAGCAGGCGGCCGATAGTCAGGAAGCGCCAGCCGGTGAAGCGATACATGTTTTCATGCACGAGACCGGCAAAGCCCGCGAGCTTGCGCAGGAGGATCGTCATGGCGTGCGCCGCATCGTCACCCGGCTTCACCTTCTCGTGGAAGCGCTTGGCCGTCTTCGACAGGTCGGTCAGCGCCAGCCATCCATCCGGCGAGAACCGGTCGCGGATGTTGCTCGCCGAATAGACGGCGCTGTCGATGTTTCGCAGCAGGCTTTCCGGCACGCCAGACTTGGTGTCGACGTCGATGTTGGAGAGATATTCGCTGACGAAGGCCAGCAGCGGCTGATCCGGGTTGGCGCTCTCGGCATAACGGGCGTGCCAGGCGCGCAGGATGCGCAACACGCCTTCAGCGCGTTCGATATAGCGACCGAGCCAGAAGAGGTTGTCCGCCGCGCGGCTCGGCAGGCTTCCGGGCATGTTACGGGTAAAGGTCTCTTCCGCCGGCAGAAGCGAGGTGCGGTCGACAGGCTTGTCCGAGACGATCCAGACATCGGCCGCACTGCCGCCCGCCTGCATGGCGATCGCGGATACATCCGAACCACTGCCGATCCGGGCGAAGCCGCCCGGCATGATCTGCCAGCCATCTTTCGTGCGGGCAGCAAAGACGCGCAGCGACATCGGCCGCGGCGTCAGCTTGCCGTCGATCATGGCCGGCGTGGTCGAGAGTGTCACCACTTCCTGGCCGACGAGGTTGCCCGCTTCGGCTTCCAGCCATTCGGCCGTGGTGCGACCTTGCGGGTCCTTGTAGCGGGACCCCATGACGGACCGGCCATTGTCGTCGAAGAAGGGCAGGCGGGAGAAGGCCGAGCCGATGACCATGCGGTCGAGATGGGCGGCGACGTGCTCTCGTTCTGCCTTCTGGCCACACCACCAGGTGGCGATCGAGGGCAGCTTCAGCTCTTCGCCGAGCAGGTGACGCGAGAGCGTCGGCATAAAGGCAAGCAACGCGCGGGTCTCAAGGATCCCGGAGCCGAGTGCATTGACGAAGGTGACAGAACCGTTGCGCAGCGCCTGCACCATGCCGGGCGTGCCGATATAGGAGTTCTGATCGAGTTCCAGCGGATCGGCGAAGGCGGCATCGAGGCGGCGCCAGAGGACGCTCACGGGCTTCAGGCCGGCCACGGTCCGGACCATGACGCGGCCGTTGACGATGGTCAGGTCCTCGCCCTCGAGCAGCATGATGCCGAGATAGCGGGCGATATAGGCGTGTTCGAAATAGGTCTCGTTGGCGGGGCCTGGCGACAGCACTGCGATGCGCTCGTCGCTGCTGCGGGTGCGCGCCTGCAGCGCCTTGCGGAAGGCGCCGAAGAAGGAGGCGAGCCGGTGGACATGCGTCTCGGAATAGATGTCAGAAAAGGCACGCGCGGTGGCGACCCGGTTTTCGAGCGCAAAGCCTGCGCCCGAGGGCGCCTGGGTGCGGTCGGCCAGAACCCACCAGTTGCCGTCGGGACCCCGGCCGATTTCGAAGGAACAGAAATGAAGGTAGTGGCCGCCGGCAGGCTTGATGCCGACGAGGGGGCGGAGGAATTCGGGGTTGGACGCAATCAGCTGCGGCGGCAGGAAGCCTTCCTGCACCAGCCGGTTTTCGGAGTAAATGTCGGCAACGACCGCTTCCAGCAGGTTGGCGCGCTGAACGAGCCCCTCGGCCAGCACCTGCCATTCAGCATCGGAGATCAGCACCGGGATGTGGGAAAAGGGCCAAGCCCGTTCGCTCGATCCGCCAGCGCCATAGGCTCGGTAGAAGACGCCGGCATCGCGCAGATAGCGATCCGCACGGGCAAAGCGTTCATGCAGATCCTGTTCGGGCATGGTGTCGATGGCGGAGACGAGGGCCTGCCACACGGGCCGGACATTGCCTTGTGTGTCGATCATCTCGTCGGCAGCGCCCGCCAATGCGCGATAGCCGGCCGTGCGGGCCTCGCTTATCGGCGCGTCTGGCGGGGCAAGTTCCGCTGCCGTCTTCTGTGCCATCAATCAGATACCTTGCGGTCGTCTCAGGTCCAAAGTGTGCGGGAACTCCGGCGACACGGTCTCGGGCCAAAGAGGATAGGAGCCGGCTGTATGGCCCCAAGGCTCGAAACGTGCAAGCCGACGGGCTTCCGCTTCATTCCCATTCACAGGGAAAGTATCGTAGTTGCGGCCGCCGGGATGAGCGACGTGATAGACGCAGCCCCCGATCGATCGGCCAGACCATGTATCATAGATATCGAATGTTAGCGGTGTGTTGACAGGCAGCACCGGATGCAGGCCCGATGCGGGCTGCCAGGCCTTGTAGCGGACGCCGGCCACGGCCACGCCATTCACATCGGTCTTGCGCAGTGGCACCGCGCGTCCGTTGCAGGCGACCGTAAAGCGCTCCGGATTGGCCGTCTCCAGCTTCACCTGCAGGCGCTCGACCGAGGAATCGACATAACGCACCGTGCCGCCGATCGCCCCTTGCTCACCCATGACATGCCAGGGCTCCAACGCACCGCGCAGTTCGAGCCTGGATGCCTCGTATTCGACCTCGCCGAAGAAAGGGAAGCGGAACTCGAGCTGGGCCGCGAACCATTCCGGTTTGAAGTCAAAGCCGTTCTGGCGGAGATCCGCCAGCACTTCGAGAAAGTCCTGCCAGATGTAATGCGGCAGCATGAAACGGTCATGCAGGCTCGTGCCCCAGCGGACGAAGCTGCCGCTGATCGGGTTTTTCCAGAAGCGAGCGATCAGCGCGCGGATCAGGAGCTGTTGAGCGAGGGACATGCGCGCGTTCGGCGGCATTTCGAAACCGCGGAATTCAACGAGGCCAAGGCGCCCCGTCGGGCCATCGGGCGAGAAGAGCTTGTCGATGCAGATTTCCGAGCGATGGGTGTTGCCGGTGACGTCGACGAGCAGATTGCGGAACAGGCGATCGACCAGCCAGGGCAGGGGCGGCAGCTCGCCCTGGTTCGGCATGGGGATCTGGGCGAGCGCGATTTCGAGCTCGTAGAGCGAATCATGGCGCGCTTCATCAATGCGGGGTGCCTGGCTGGTCGGACCGATGAACAGGCCGGAGAAAAGGTAGGAGAGCGAGGGGTGGCGCTGCCAGTGCAGGACCAGGCTCTTCAGGAGATCGGGCCGACGCAGGAAAGGGCTGTCGTTCGGGGTCGCGCCGCCGACGACGACATGGTTGCCGCCACCGGTGCCGCAATGGCGGCCGTCGATCATGAACTTGTCGGCGCCGAGGCGGCAGAGGCGTGCTTCCTCGTAGATCGCCGTGGTGGTGGCGACGCAATCCTCCCAGTCATAGGCCGGATGAATGTTGACCTCGATCACTCCCGGGTCCGGCGCGACGCGGATGACATTCAAGCGCTCGTCATGCGGTGGTGTGTAGCCTTCGATATGGACCGGCAGATTGAGCGCGGCAGCCGCGCGTTCGGCCGAGGCGATCAGGTCGAGATAGTCTTCGAGTGCCGCCGTCGGCGGCATGAAGATGCAAAGACGACCGTCGCGGACTTCCACCGAAATTGCCGTGCGGACGCGTCCGCCGATCTCCTCATAGGACTGGCCGAGCAGCTGCTGCTGGGCAATGTCCGCCTGGAAGGAGTGCTCCGGCATGACCCGGCCCTTCTCCGTGGTGAAGTCGGGCAGCGGGGGCTTCTCGACTGTCGGATCGACCGGATTGATATAAGGGTACCAGGACGGGGCGATGTAGGGCAGGGAATTCAAGGGGAGACGGAAGCCGACGGGGCTGTCGCCGGGCACGAGATAGAGCCGGCCGCGCCGTGTGCTCCAGCGTTCCGACACCCAGGTCCGGCCCGACACACGGGACTGCCAGGCCTGCACGGGCAGGACATAGCCGGCCGGGGTGGTCAGCCCGTTGGAGAAGACCTTGGCAATGCGGCTGCGCTCTTCCGGGTCCTTGAGCTTCGAGTTCGAGGGGTCGACGTTCTCCGGCAGGTTCGCTTCCTTGACGATCCATTCGGCGGGATCCTCATAGGCCGGCATGACGTTTTCGGTGGCAATGTCGAGCTCGGTCGCGATCGCCTGCAGGAGGCGCGCGGCGTCCTTATGGCTGACTTTGTGGTCGCGGCTTTCCACCGCGATTAGATCCGGATTGTTCCACACCGGCTTGTTGTCCCGGCGCCAGTAGAGCGAGAAGGTCCAGCGGGGCAGACTTTCGCCGGGATACCACTTACCCTGGCCGTAATGCAGGAAGCCGCCGGGGGCAAAGCGTTCGCGCAGGCGGCGGATCAGCTGATCGGCCTTGTCGCGCTTGGTCGGGCCGACGGCTGCCGTGTTCCATTCGTCCGACTGGAAGTCATCGATGGAGACGAAGGTTGGTTCGCCGCCCATGGTGAGCCTGATGTCGCGGGCCTGCAGCTCGGCATCGACCTGGTGGCCGAGGCGGTTAAGCTCATCCCAGCTGTCATCGGAAAAGGGTTTTGTGATGCGCGGGTGCTCGGCGACGCGCTTGACCTGCATGTCGAAGGCGAATTCGGTGTTGGCCTCTCCGAAGTAACCACCGGAGATCGGCGCGGCGTTCCGGTAATGCGGGGTCGCGGCCAGCGGGATGTGGCTTTCGCCTGTCAGCAGACCCGAGGTCGGATCAAGGCCGATCCAGCCAGCGCCGGGGATATAGACTTCCGCCCAGGCATGCAGATCGGTGAAGTCGACTTCGGTGCCGGAGGGGCCGTCGAGTGCCTTCAGGTCCGGGGTGAGCTGGATCAGGTAACCCGAGACGAAGCGGGCGGCAAAGCCCAGGTGACGCAGGATCTGGACGAGCAGCCAGCTCGAATCGCGGCAGGAGCCACGGGCCGAGGTCAGTGTCTCCTCCGGCGTCTGGACGCCCGGCTCCATGCGGATGACGTAACCGATCTCCTGCTGAAGGCGGGCGTTGAGGCCGACGACCATGTCGACCGTGCCCTGGCCGGGTGTCTTGTCGATCGTCTTGACGAAGGCTTCAAGCGCCGGATCAGCCGGCTCGGGCGTCATGTAGATCTTCAGGTCTTCGCGGATATCGGCCGGATAGTCGAAAGGCCATTTGACCGCCTCCTCTTCGGTGAAGAAGTCGAAGGGGTTGTAGACGGTCATGTCGGCAACGAGATCGACCTCGATCTTGAATTCCGAGACCGGGTCGGGAAACACGAAGCGGGCGAGATAGTTGCCGTAAGGGTCCTGCTGCAGATTGACGAAGTGGTTCTCGGGCGTGACCTTCAGCGAGTGCGAGATCACCTTCGTGCGCGAGTGGGGAGCGGGCTTCAGCCGGATGATCTGGGGCCCGAGGCGGACCGGGTTGTCGTATTTGTAATGCGTGAGGTGATAGATGCTTGCCTTGATCGACATTCGTTACCGCTTCGCTGTTCGCCCCTGCCGTTTTTTCCGGCTTGCATCGATCTTGTGCAATGCAGCGCCATAAAGCAAGCGGCCCGGACGGTGGAAGCCGCCGGGCCGTGGAACATGCGGTGGATGAGACGTCTCAGCTGCGGCCGAATTCGTCGACGAGGCGAATGATGTCGTCTTCGCCGAGATAGGAGCCGGTCTGCACCTCGATCACCTCAAGGCGGATCTTACCGGGGTTGGCGAGACGATGGACCGAGCCCTGCGGGATGTAGATCGACTGGTTCTCGTGCAGAACGGTCACCTTGTCGTCGATCGTGACCTCGGCCGTTCCCTTGACGCAGACCCAGTGCTCGGCGCGGTGATGGTGCTTCTGCAGCGAGAGCTTCTTTTCCGGATGGACGAAGAGACGCTTCACCTGGAAACGATCGCCGTTGAGGATCGATGTGTAGCCGCCCCAGGGGCGCAGTGCCGTCGGATGGTTTTCGGTGAGGTGGCTGGTCTTCTTGTCCGCCGCCAGCATCTTGACGAGGTTGCCGACATCCTGGCTGCGATCGAGGCGGCCGACATAGACGGCATCTTCCGATGCGATGACAGCGACGCCTTCCATGCCCTGGACGGCGAGATGGGCGTTGCGCGACATGACCAGCGAATTGGTGGTGTCGGAGACGGTGGCATTGCCGTTGACGACATTGCCATTTTCATCGCCACCGGCGAGCTTCCAGATCGCATCCCAGCTGCCAAGATCCGACCAGGTGATGGAGGCGGGAACGACGGCGGCATTCTCCGTCTTTTCCATCACGGCATAGTCGATCGAAATGCTCGGGCTTTCTGCAAAGCTCTCGGCATCGAGGCGGGTGAAGTCGAGGTCAGTCTTGGCGTTCTCGATGGATTTTTCGACGGCTGCGAGCACCTCCGGCGCAAGGGCTTCGAGCTCCGCGATCATCTGGCCGGCGGAGAAGACGAACATGCCGGAGTTCCAGGCGTAATTCCCTTCCGCCAGCATCTGCTCGGCAACATCCGCATTGGGCTTCTCGACGAAGCGCGACACCTGATGCACGCCGTCGACAAGCTCCTTGCCGATTTCGATGTAGCCATAGCCCGTGGCGGGCTCGGTCGGCGTGATGCCGAAGGTGACGATCTTGCCGTCCTGTGCGGCCTTCGCGGCCTTTTCAACGCAGGAGCGATAGGTCGCATCCACCGTGATCTCATGATCGGAAGGCAGGATCTGGATCAGGGTGTCGCGGCCATGGCGCCCTGCGACGAGGAGGGCTGCGGCGGCGACGGCGGCGGCCGTGTTGCGCGCCTCCGGCTCCAGCACGATGCCGTCGAGGGCCACGCCCAATTCTCGGGCCTGTTCGGCTACAAGGAAGCGGAAATCCTCGTTGGTCACTACCACAGGAGCATCGTAGAGCGCTTCGTCGGAGACGCGGGCCAAAGTCTTCTGCAGCAGCGTTTCTTCGCCGAGGAAGCGGATGAACTGCTTGGCAGCGGCAGCGCGCGACAGCGGCCAGAGCCTTGTTCCCTTGCCACCGGCCATGATGACCGGCACGATCTTGATGCTCATGTTTTCTTGCCTTTCGATGTCTTGCCGGGGCGTTTCCGTCCCGGCTGATGTCGGAGCGACAGACGTGTCGCATGCGCAATTGAACGCAGGTGCGGCGGTTTTGTTACATGTTTGGCGCGATGTTCCAACCCCGACCTGCGCATCGGTCATCATAATCAGAGAGGATGCATAACGTCCCGGCGACGGTTATGGTGCCTTAGTCGCAGCAGCCGGCTGCGTTGTTCGCTGTCCCATTCAAAGAGAGTGTGCCTTGTCCGCATCCCGTCCGCTGTTTTCCGTTCCCTCCGCTCCGCTCATCCCCATAGTGGGTGCCGAGGAAGGCTTTCCGATCCATCGCATCTTCTGTGTCGGCCGCAATTATGCGGCGCATGCGGCCGAACTCGGCAACACCGTCGACCGGGTCGCGCCGTTCTACTTCACCAAGCCGCCGACCGGCCTCGTGCTCGACGGCGGCTCGATCGCTTATCCGCCGGGTACGGAGGATTATCACCATGAGATCGAGCTGGTGATCGCCATTGGTGCGCCCGCCTTCAAGGTGTCAGCAGAGGACGCGATGAAGGCCGTGTTCGGCTATGCCGTGGGGCTCGACATGACGCGGCGCGACCTGCAGAACGCGATGAAGGAGAAGCAGCGGCCCTGGGATATCGCCAAGGCATTCGAGGAGTCGGCCGTCATCGGACCGATCACGCCTGCCGCCGATTTTGCTCCTGCCGAGCAGCGCATTTCGCTCAGGGTCAATGACGCCCTGCGCCAGGAAGGGCATCTCAACGAGATGGTCTGGTCGGTGCCCGAGATGATCAGCCATCTCTCGCGCTACTACCACCTCACGCCGGGCGATCTCATCTATACCGGCACGCCCTCCGGCGTCGGCGCGTTGCAGCCAGGCGATCGGCTTGTCGGGGCCGTGGATGGCCTTTCCCCGATCACCGTCACGATCGGCCCGGCGGTCTGACGTGACTGCAGTGGGTGCGGGAATCAAGGTCGAAGCCGGCCCGGCGCTGGTGCCGGGCCGCGACTGCGGCAGCTGTTCGCTCTGCTGCATCCTTCCCGACATCGCGGAATTCGACAAACCGGCGAACAAGCCCTGCCGCCACTGCCAGCCCGGCGGTGGCTGCGACGCCTATGATGTAAGGCCGGCCACCTGTCGCGACTTCTTCTGCCTCTGGCGGACAGACCCGGCGCTCGGGGAGGAATGGGATCCGCGGGTGAGCCGAATGATGATGTACGGGCAGGGGCCGCAGCTCACGGTGCTGGTCGAGCCAGAGGCGGCCGCGATCTGGCGGGATGCGCCCTATCATGGCTGGCTCGAGGAAAAGGCACGGTCTCTGAAGCCGGCCGGCGGTTATGTGGTGGTCTATGCGGGGGAGGATGTAGCGGTGGTGAAGGGGTAGAGACCCTTCCTGATTCGCCACTTTTTCAGGTTGAAATCCTAGAAACTCAAAAGGGCTCGCCGTTTCCGGCAAGCCCTTGAAAGAATTCGAATGGTGGGCGTGACAAGGATCGAACTTGTGACCCCTACGATGTCAACGTAGTGCTCTCCCGCTGAGCTACACGCCCATCCGATGGCGGCTTAAGACCACAAAACCGCTTCGCCCGTCAATAGGCATTTTGCAGTTTTGTGAAGAGATTTTTTCGATCTCCTCGGAAGGCCTTATGCCGCAAGGAGTTTGTTCACTTCGTCGACGAGATCGCGAAGGTGGAAAGGCTTGGAGAGGACCTTGGCATCCTTCGGCGCCTTCGAATCGGCGTTCAGAGCGACGGCGGCAAAGCCGGTGATGAACATGACCTTCAGGTCCGGATCGAGTTCGGTGGCGCGGCGCGCCAGCTCGATGCCGTCCATCTCGGGCATCACGATGTCGGTCAGGAGAAGGGAGAAGGGCTCTTCCCGCAGGCGATCATAGGCTGAGGCGCCGTTGTCGAAGGAGGAGACTTTGTACCCCGCCTTTTCCAGCGCCTTCACCAGGAACCGGCGCATGTCGTTGTCATCTTCGGCGAGAAGGATTTTCTGAGTCATTTAGGGACCGCTGTACTCGATTGCATAGGGAGGCTCGCAGCCGCTCACTTTAGGGTTGGCTCAGTAAAGAACCGGTGAACAACGAAAAAGTGAGCCTGCTCCGCCATTTCCGGGAGTATGGACTTTGCAGCGGTCGACTGGCAACATGGCGAACACAACAAGTTTGTGACTTGGTAAAGAAGAGGCCCTGGGAAGCGGATGACCAACGAAATCGAGCTGTTCGAGGTTCGAGAGCCCGCGATCCAGACCATTCCATTCGTCTATAATTCCCCGCATAGCGGTCGTCGTTATCCCTCGACCTTCCTCGATGAGTCGCGACTCGACGAGATTTCGATTCGCCGTTCGGAAGATCACTATGTCGATGAGCTGTTCTCCGCTGCTCCTCGTTTCGGCGCGCCTCTGCTTGTTGCGCATTTCCCGCGCGCCTATGTCGATGTCAACCGGGAGCCCTACGAGCTCGACCCGCGGATGTTCTCCGATCCGCTGCCGCCTTATGCCAACAGCAATTCGGCGCGGGTGGCCGGCGGGCTCGGTACCATCCCGCGCATCGTTGCCGAGAACATGGAGATCTACGAGCGGCGCATGCCTCTCACCGTCGCGATGGAGCGGATCGAGAGCTGCTACAAGCCCTATCACGCCTGCCTGCGCAGACTGATTGCCCGGACACATGCAATGTTCGGCTTTGGCGTTCTGATCGACTGCCATTCCATGCCGGGCAATATCCGTGTCGCCGGCAGCGGTCTGAAACCCGATTTCATCGTCGGTGACCGCTATGGCACCAGCGCCTCGGCCGAACTCAGCCAGGCGGCTCTGCAATTCCTCGAGGATCTCGGCTTCACGGCCGTGCGCAACAAGCCCTATGCCGGCGGTTTCATCACCGAGCATTACGGCCGCCCGGCACGTGGGCTCCACGCGCTGCAGATCGAGGTCAACCGCTCGATCTATATCGACGAGACGACGCTCGAAAAACGCTCCGATTTCGATGTTCTCGCCGGTTCTCTGGCTGTCTTCATGGAACAGATGGCAGAATTCGTCGCGGATTATGCAGGCGACCGGGCGCTCGCTGCCGAGTAACAACTTCCACTGCATCTCCGAAGAAACTCCCCGATGCCTCGCGTCGGGCAAAAAAAACCGCGCTCGTGGCGCGGTTAAGTCTAGGGAGGAAACACCCAAGGAGGGTATTTACAGTCAGAAGACTGTAAGTGACACGTTAGATGTTGCGGTGCACCATTGTCAAGTCGATTTTTGGTGCATTTTTGAGCAAGGCCAAAATTTACGCATTTTGGTGGTCGCGGCCCGGGCGCGACCACCCGCGCGGGGTAGCCGGAGGTTTTCTTTCGCAGCATCTGGCAGTAAGACGGGTGCTCCCTCCAGACGACGGATATCTTCATGCGCCCTGACCGTGACTTCTTCTTCCGCCTTGCCGATGCTGCCAAGGCCGAGACCCTTCCGCGTTTTCGCTCCGGGCTTTCCGTCGTCAACAAGGAGAAGGCGGGTTTCGACCCGGTGACCGAGGGCGACCAGGCGGCGGAGATCGCGATCCGAAAGCTGATCGAGGCCGAGTTCCCGACCCATGGCATTCTCGGTGAGGAGCACGAGAATATCCGCATGGACAGCGATCATGTCTGGGTCATCGATCCGATCGACGGGACGCGGGCCTTCATTTCGGGCGTGCCGGTCTGGGGCACGCTGATCGGCTTCCAGGAAAAGGGCCGCGCGGTCATGGGGCTGATGGAGCAGCCCTTCACGGGTGAGCGCTATTATGCCGATGGCGAGCGCTCTTGGTATTCCGGTCCCGACGGCGAGCGGCAGAACCAGGTGCGCGATTGCGGCAGCCTCGAAAACGCGATCCTGTTCACCACCTCGCCGCATCTCTTCAAGGATTGGGAGGTCGAGCGTTTCGAGGCCGTGCAGGACAAGGTCAAGCTCTTCCGCTACGGCGTCGACTGCTATGCCTATTGCCTGCTCGCCGCCGGCCATGTCGATCTGGTCATCGAGACCGTGCTGAAGCCTTACGACGTCGGCGCGCTGATCCCGATCATCGAACAGGCGGGCGGGATCATCACGACCTGGGATGGCGGGCGGCCGGAATCGGGCGGCTCGATCATCGCGGCAGGGTCGAAGGCCGTGCATGCCGAGGCTATGGAGATGCTGAAGCGCCGCTGACGCGGGGCTTCAAGCTTCGAGCGCGGTGTCGGTCAATTCGCCGACCGGATCTGCCTCGTCCGGCTCTCCGCCCGGTATGAAGGCGAAGAGGGCGGCCAGCGCCTGGTTCCGGTAGCGGTCCTGCTCCTGCAGGATTTCATGGCGCGCGCCAGGCACCGGCACCAGTTGCCCGGCCCGGAAATACTGCGCCAGCGACTCCTGATAATGATACGGCACGATCGGGTCATTGCCCGGCGCGACGATCACCGTCGGCACGGTGATCGAGGCGAGATGGCCCGGACGCCTGACGTCGTCGATCGCCTTCTGGCTCTCGTAAAGCCAGCGCGCCGTGGGCGGGCCGAGTGCGAGCTCCGGATGCTCGACAAGGATCTTCTGATTGCGGGCGAAGCGAAACTCGTCCGTCGTCAGCGGATTGCCCTCGAAAGGCTTCAGCGGTTCGTCCTTGTTGAGGTTGATCTTGCCAAAGCCGGTGAAGGAGGCGAGCGTCGCCAGCCGCCTGATGTTTTCCGGCGAGGCCTTCTGGCCTCCGAGCCCGACGAAGGGGGCTGTCAGCACCATGCGCTCGATCCGGTTGGAAAGTCGCGGTGCCGCCTTCAGCGCGATCAGCCCACCGGTCGAGTGGGCAAGCAGGAAGAAGGGCAGGCGGGTGTCGGGCAGGACGATCTGCTCGAGGAAGATCTCGAGATCGCGGACGTAATGGTCGAAGCGGCCGACATGGCCCTTGCGCGGATCCTTGAGCAGACGCTCGGAGCCGCCCTGACCGCGGAAGTCATAGGTCGCCACCCAGAAGCCGCGCTCCGTCAGATCCCGGATCGTCTCGAAGTATTTCTCGATGGCCTCGTTGCGCCCGTGGACGAGGACGATGGTGCCTTTGGTCTTCGCTGTGCTCGAACGGAAGACCGCGTAGCGCAGCTTTACGCCGCGATGACCTTCGAAGAAACCGACCAGTGGCGTTCCAGGGATGGGGTTGCCGGGGGTCGCGTGAAGAATGGCTTCCATGCCTGCACTGCCTGTCGGTTGAAGCGCGTCTCGTCTCTTTCGGGATAGGCCCGAGCCGTGGCTCAAGTCAAAGAAAAAAGCCGGGACCGCAGACGGAGGGCTGCGATCCCGGCGAAGTCCGGCCGAAGTGGAAGGGACGATATCTCCGGCCCGGTCGGTCGAGACAACCGATGATGCCAATCTAGAAGAGGGCATTTGAACCCGGCTTGAACCGGCCGTTCACCCGAAGTTCATCCCGGGATAATCCGGCCCGGGACAGAGGATCTTGAATTCAATCTCGGCATTTCCCACATCGTGCCTGCGGACGCCAGAAGGGTCCGTGAACCGCCGCCAGCATCGCCCCAAGCGGGATGCCCGCGGTCCAAAGAGAACGCCAACGTCGCTTCAAGGAGGACACCATGCGTCACGTCGATTTTTCCCCGCTCTACCGTTCCACCGTCGGTTTCGATCGCCTGTTCACCATGCTGGACAGCCTCGGTCAGCCGGAACAGGCCCAGAGCTATCCGCCCTACAATATCGAACGCACCGGCGAGAACCTTTACCGGATCACCATGGCCGTTGCCGGCTTCGACGAAACCGAGCTTTCGATCGAGGCGCATGCCCATGTGCTGACCGTCAAGGGTGAGAAGGCCGAAGACGAGAAGACCGAGCAGAGCGAGTTCCTCTATCGCGGCATTGCCAAGCGCGCCTTCGAACGCCGCTTCCAGCTTGCCGATCATGTGGAAGTCACCGCCGCATCGCTGAAGAACGGCCTGTTGCACATCGACCTCTTGCGCAACATTCCCGAAGCCATGAAGCCGCGCCGGATTGCCATTGCCGCCGAACCCGTCGGCACGGCACCGAAGGCAATCGAGGCGCATGTGAACTAAGCGCGGTCGCGCTCCACGGGCTCCAGTCAGGCGGTCGGCGAAAGCCGGCCGCTTTTTTCATGCGCGCTGTGTCGGCGTGTCCAGATCGTGCAGAGCAGCTTGTCCAACGAGAACAGGCCCGCACCCTTCACGGCAAGATAGACGAGCGGGAAGATCCAGAGCAGGCGCTGGTCGAGAATGACGCTGTCGGGGAAGCGGTCGAAAAGTGCGCCGATGGTCGTCGCATCGACATTGTGCACCAGGATGTCCGTCAGGCTTTGCACGATGATGAAGCCAATCATGCCAAGGGCCGCGATGCGCGTGAAGAGACCCGCGACGAGCAGCAGCGGGAAGATGATTTCGCCATAGGAGCCGAGAAACACCATCAGCCCCCAGGGGAAGAAGGAAACGGCCGAGACATCACCGCCGGCAGCATCCACGGCGGGCAGGGCAATCTGGTAATAGGCGCTGTCTGCAATCGAGAGGGGCCCGTCGAACTTGGTCAGCGCCGAGTTGAGATAATACGGCACGAGAACGGCGAGAAAGACCAGGCGCGCGAAAAGCCCGAGGAACCAGCCGTCCAGAATGGCATCCAGCTGTCGGACGGTGCGCCGGTAGAATTCGATGAGCGAGACGGCTGAAGTCATGATCTGTCGCTTTCCTGCGTTAGGTCGATTTTCGAGAAGGCGCCGGAGGTGAGCGATAGGCCGATCAGGGCGGGAATGTCGGCATCTTCCGCGCTGGCGGCAAGGCAAGCCTCGCCCAGTGTTTCGCCCGCAAGGAGCGCTTCAAAGAAGGTGGCGCCGCCTGATGGCAGGACCTCGATCGCCACCTCGAAATTGGGGCGTGTGATCAGCACCGCTTCCGGTGCCATCGGATTGACGCCTTCGAGCGACTGGCCGGAGCGGTCCCTGAGGCAAATCGTGCCGGCGGCATGCGTGAGGCGGCTGATCCGCGTGGCCGGATGCGGCCGGAACAGTATCGCGGGAAGGTCGTCGGCGGAGACCTGAGCCAGGGCTGCCGGATCAAGCGGTTCCGCATCGGCCGCGTGATAGGCTTCGAGCCAGAGCCGCTCGATGCGGGCGACGTCCGCGAGGAAGGGCAGGTCCGCTGCCGGAGGGAAGGTTTCAAGGAAGGCCTGAAAGCTTTCGCCATAGGTGAAGAGCAGCGGTGATGTGGGTGGATGGGCGGTCACATAGAGACGGGCCATCGCGCGGAAAAACTCCTCGCCGACGAGGTTCTGGACCGTCGGGAAGATCGAGGCGAGCGCATCGACGAGCGAGACAGTGACATTGTTGCGATAGACGGCGAAACGGCGCTGTGGGGCGAATTGATGCCGGCCCGTCAGACCTTCCGGCGGCGCCATATCCGGGGCGAAAAGGGCCGCAGCGAAGGTGCCGCTCGAGACGGGATCAGGACGCATGGCGCATCCCGCCACGCATTGCCTGGTGCCGGTGGAGGATCGCCTCGGCAAGCATGGCTTCCCGTTTCAGGACCGGCCAGTCCGGCACGTCGTTGTCCCATTCGATGAGGGTCGGCAGAGGACCAAGCTGGCCGATGATGTGGACGTAGAGATCCCAGACCAGGTCATCGACAGGGCGGTCGTGGCTGTCGATCAGCAGCGGGAGACCAGCATCGTCGATGTCCTCCGCATGGCCTGCCAAGTGGATCTCCTCGACGAAGTCCAGCGGAAAATCGGCGAGATAGTCGCGGGCGCCATAGCCGTGATTGGTGGCGGATACATGGACATTGTTGATGTCGAGCAGCAGTCCGCAGCCGGTGCGGCGGGCGATCTCGCGAATGAAGTCCGTCTCGCTCATCGTAGAGGCCTCGAAGCCGAGATAGGTCGAGGGGTTTTCTAGCAGGATCTTGCGGCCAAGTGTGTCCTGGACCTCATCGATGTGGGCGCAGACACGCGAAAGCGTCGCCTCATCATAGGGCACCGGCAGGAGGTCGTTCAGGAAATGGCTGTCATGCGTCGACCATGCGAGGTGTTCCGAGACCTGCTCCGGCTGGTAGCGATCGACGACCGTCTTCAGGCGAGCGAGATGTGTCGGATCGAGACCGGTCGGGCTGCCGATGGAAAGGCCGACCCCGTGGATCGAGAGCGGAAAGTCTTCACGCATGCGGGTGAGAATGCGATGCGGCTGGCCGCCGGCGCCCATATAGTTTTCGGCATGGACTTCGAGAAAGCCGATGCGAAAGTCATCGGCCAGAATGGCGTCTGCGTGTTGCGGCTTGAAGCCGGCGCCTGCGCGGGCCGGCAGGCCGTGATCGCGGGGTGTCTGGTTCGACACGCGCATGGGTGCCTTCGGTGCATCTGCCGCTGACATGACCGGCTCCTCCGGTTTCGGGAACGAGGGGACGGCACCTGCGGGTCGTCCGCAGGTGCCGTATCGGCTCAGGCCTTGGGCAGGTCGCGGTCGAGGGCTTCGAGCGAACCCATGCGGCCATCGGGAAGAGCCATGGCCGTGCAAGTGCCCTTGGCAACATAGGTCCAGGCATTGCCCTGGAAGTCGACCTTGGAGGTGCCGGCGCAGGTGGTGCCGGGGCCGGCGGCGCAATCATTCTTGCCCGCCATGGCGACGCCGAAGCACTTTTCCTTTTCCTGGGCGACCGCCGGACCCGACAGGAGGGCGGCGCTGCCGATGGCCATGGTGACGGCGGCTGCGAGGGCGGCGGTGTTGATGGTGGTCTTGGTCATGAAACTTCTCCTCGGATCGTGAAGCGCGTTGTTGGTCCAGCCCTCGTCGGGGCTGGCAAATGCATCATGTCGAGGAGAAGCGTCTTTGAAAAATCAAGGTTTTTTGTAGAAAACGTGCGAAACTAGACTGTAAGAAACGTCTCGCTCAAACGACTTCTATGAATTGATCGACTTCATCTTCACTGGTGGCGAAGCTCGTTACCAGTCGAACTAGGGTCTCGTTTTCATTCGGCAAGGGCAACCAGCCATGGGGCGGCTGCCAGTCGTAGAATTTTGCCCCTTTTTGCCGTGCGCGATCAGCAGACGACTTCTCGATTACCGCGAAGACTTCGTTCGCCGTCGTTTCCCAGGCAAGGCGCGCGGTATTCTTGGCGGCGAGACCTTCACGCAGACGATCGGCCATCGAATTGGCATGACGGGCAAGGTCCAGCCAGAGATCATCTTCGAGATAGGCTTCAAGCTGGGCCGAGATGAACCGGCTCTTGGAGAAGAGCTGGGCCGAACGCTTGCGGATGAAGGGAAGATCGGCAGCCATTTCGGGATTGAAGAAGACGATGGCTTCCGCGCACCAGCAGCCATTCTTCGTGCCGCCAAAGGAGAGAATGTCGACGCCGCGCTTCCAGGTCATCTCTGCGGGGGGCGCGTCGAGCGCGACGAGCGCATTGGCGAAACGGGCACCATCCATATGCAGCGGCAGGTCGCGGGATTTGGCGATGGCCGCCAACCGGTCCAGCTCGTCGAGAGAATAGACTGTACCGGCCTCGGTCGCCTGGGTCACGGTGACCGCCATGGCGCGGCCGTGATGCGGGGAGGCTGGCTCGAAACGGGCGATGGCCTTGTCGAGTGCCTGCGGGTCGATCTTGCCCTCTGCGCCCTCGACGCCGAAAAGCCGGGTGGCGCCGGTCAGGAACTCCGGCGCGCCGCCTTCGTCCGCGTTGACGTGCGCGTCGGCATGGCAGAAACTCACCCCGCCGGCTTTTGCTACGCTTGCCAAGGCCAGCGAATTTGCGGCGGTGCCGGTGGCCACGAAGAAGACGGCGACCTGACGCTCGAAAATGGCGCTGAACCTGTCTTCGACCGCCTTGTCGAGCTCGCTCGTGCCATAGGCCGAGGCAAAGCCCTGGGCGTGACGGGTGAGATTGTCGGCAATCCGGGGATGAGTGCCGGCCCAGTTGTCGGAAGCAAAATGCATGGGATAATTCCTGCGGATGGGATGCTGCAGGGACTGTAGGCATTTCCGTATCGGTATCAATCCGGCCGATCGCGAAAGCAGGCCGTTCACGCTCATTCCGCAACAAGGCGGCTTGATGCATGCTGCTGCGCGTAATTAAATTTCGCGCTTTGTGCCGCTTCTGTAATTTCGCGTCCTTCCATGCGTTAATTTTCCGGGTCAAGTCTTGCATGAGCGTTTACTTTCTGTCATAGGAACAGCAGAAATTAGGTCAGATTAGTTGACCTAATTCCAGTTTCGAAGGCAGTTGGTTTTCGGGCGTCATGGGGTGGTCAAACGATCCGTGCAGGATGGTGGGGCTGCCGCTGGCGCCTGTCGGTGCCCGAGAGAGTTCCCAACAGCCCGGTCCGTCCGGCTTCAAGGAGGTAAAGGTCATGACGAAGGTAACGTCATCCGAAGCGATCATCCGGTCCGCCAGTGCGGAAGCGACGGCCAAAACGGCTGTTGTGCGCACCGGTCTTCCTCCGAAGCAGGGCCTTTACGATCCTCGCAACGAGCACGATGCCTGCGGCGTCGGCTTCATCGCCCACATGAAGGGGCAGAAGTCGCACCAGATCGTCAAGGACGGCCTTTTCATCCTGGAGAACCTCACCCACCGCGGTGCGGTCGGTGCCGACCCGTTGATGGGTGACGGTGCCGGCATTCTCGTCCAGATCCCCGACCGCTTCTTCCGGGAAGAAATGGCGGGTCAGGGCGTGACGCTGCCGAAGGCGGGTGAATATGCCGTCGGTCATTTCTTCTTTCCGCAGGACGAGCAGCAGATCGCGCACTTCAAGCAGGTGATCGCAGAGGTCTGTCAGTCCGAAGGCCAGCATCTGCTCGGCTATCGCGACGTGCCGGTCGACAATTCCTCGCTGTCCAAGGCGCCCGAGATTGCGGCGACCGAACCGCGCCAGATCCAGGTCTTCATCGGTGCCGGTCGTGACGCGGCGACCCAGGAGCAGTTCGAGCGTCGCCTGTTCCTGCTGCGCAAGGTCATTTCCAACCGCATCTACGACCAGTATGGCGGTCAGGAGACCGGCTTCTATCCGGTCTCGCTGTCGTCCTCGACGATCGTCTACAAGGGCATGTTCCTGGCCTATCAGGTTGGTGCCTATTACAAGGATCTCGCCGATCCGCGTTTCGAGTCAGCCGTTGCCCTCGTGCATCAGCGCTTCTCGACCAACACCTTCCCGTCGTGGAAGCTCGCGCACCCCTACCGCATGGTCGCCCATAACGGCGAGATCAACACGCTGCGCGGCAACGTCAACTGGATGGCGGCGCGCCAGGCGTCGGTGTCTTCGCCGCTTTTCGGTGAGGACATCTCCAAGCTCTGGCCGATCTCCTACGAAGGCCAGTCGGACACGGCCTGCTTCGACAACGCGCTCGAATTCCTGCAGCGCGGCGGATATTCGCTGGCGCATGCCGTGATGATGCTGATCCCGGAAGCCTGGGCCGGCAACCAGCTGATGAGCCCCGAGCGCAAGGCCTTCTACGAATACCACGCGGCGATGATGGAGCCGTGGGATGGCCCGGCCGCTGTCTGCTTCACCGATGGCAAACAGATTGGCGCGACGCTCGACCGTAACGGCCTGCGCCCGGCCCGCTATCTCGTGACCGACGACGACCGCGTGATCCTGGCCTCCGAAGCCGGCACACTGCCGGTGCCGGAGGAGAAGATCATCAAGAAGTGGCGCCTGCAGCCGGGCAAGATGCTGCTGATCGACATGCAGGAAGGTCGCATCATCTCCGACGAGGAGGTGAAGTCCTCGCTCGCTCAGAGCCATCCTTACCGCGAGTGGCTGGATCGCACCCAGCTGATCCTCGAAGACCTGAAGCCGGTGGAGCCACGTGCGCTGCGTCGCGACGTGTCGCTGCTCGATCGCCAGCAGGCCTTCGGCTACACCACCGAAGACACCAAGATCCTGATGTCGCCGATGGCGACGACCGGTCAGGAAGCGATCGGCTCCATGGGCACCGATACGCCGATCTCGGCGATGTCTACCAAGTCGAAGCTGCTCTACACCTATTTCAAGCAGAACTTCGCCCAAGTGACGAATCCGCCGATCGACCCGATCCGCGAAGAGCTCGTGATGAGCCTTGTGTCCTTCATCGGTCCGCGTCCGAACATCCTCGACCATGAGGGCATGGCCAAGGCCAAACGCATGGAAGTGCGCCAGCCGATCCTCACCAATGGCGACCTCGAAAAGATCCGGTCGATCGGTCATGTCGAAGACCATTTCGACACCAAGACGCTCGACTTCACCTATGATGTCAGCCGCGGTGCCGAAGGCATGCCGGAAATGCTCGATCGCCTCTGCGAGCGGGCGGAAGCGGCCGTGCGCGGCGGCTATAACATCATCGTGCTGTCGGACCGTCAGATCGGCCCGGATCGTATTGCGATCCCGGCGCTGCTCGCGACCGCTGCCGTACACCATCACCTGATCCGCAAGGGGCTTCGCACCTCGGTTGGCCTCGTCGTTGAATCGGGCGAGCCACGCGAAGTGCACCACTTCTGCTGTCTCGCGGGCTTCGGCGCCGAGGCGATCAACCCCTATCTCGCCTTCGATACGCTGCTCGACATGCACAAGCATGGCGAATTCCCGAAGGAAGTGTCGGAGGACGAAGTCGTCTACCGCTACATCAAGGCTGTCGGTAAGGGCATCCTGAAGGTCATGTCCAAGATGGGCATCTCGACCTACCAGTCCTATTGCGGCGCGCAGATTTTCGACGCGGTCGGCCTCTCGTCCGAATTGGTCGACAAGTATTTCTTCGGCACGGCGACGACGATCGAGGGCATCGGCCTTGCCGAGATCGCCGAGGAAACCGTGGCGCGTCATCTGTCGGCCTTCGGCAAGGATCCGGTCCTTGCCAGCACGCTCGATGTCGGCGGCGAATATGCCTATCGCATGCGTGGTGAAAACCATGCCTGGAGCCCCGATTCCATCGCCTCGCTGCAGCATGCCGTGCGCGGCAACAGCCAGGATCGCTACCGCGAATTCGCCGAGATGGTGAATGACAGCAATCTGCGGATGAACACCATCCGCGGTTTGTTCAAGATCAAGACTGCCGAAGATCTGGGCCGCAAGCCCATCTCGATCGATGAGGTCGAACCGGCTGTCGATATCGTCAAGCGCTTCTCGACCGGTGCCATGTCCTTCGGCTCAATCAGCCGTGAGGCGCATACGACGCTGGCAATCGCCATGAACAAGATCGGCGGCAAGTCGAACACCGGCGAGGGTGGCGAAGAGAGCGACCGTTACAATCCGCTGCCGGATGGTTCTGCCAACCCCGAGCGTTCGGCGATCAAGCAGATCGCGTCCGGCCGTTTCGGCGTCACGACCGAATATCTGGTCAATGCAGACGTGCTGCAGATCAAGGTCGCGCAGGGTGCAAAGCCCGGCGAAGGCGGTCAGCTGCCCGGTCACAAGGTCGATGCGACGGTCGCCAAGACCCGTCACTCGACGCCGGGTGTTGGTCTGATCTCGCCGCCGCCGCATCATGACATCTATTCGATCGAAGATCTGGCGCAGCTGATCTACGACCTGAAGAACGTGAACCCGGAAGCCGATGTCTCGGTCAAGCTCGTCTCGGAAGTCGGCGTCGGCACGGTTGCCGCCGGTGTCGCCAAGGCGCGCGCCGACCATATCACCGTCTCCGGCTTCGACGGTGGCACGGGTGCATCGCCGCTCACCTCGCTGAAGCATGCCGGCTCCCCTTGGGAAATCGGTCTGGCCGAGACCCAGCAGACGCTGGTGCTGAACGGGCTTCGTTCGCGCATCGCGCTGCAGGTCGACGGTGGTCTGAAGACCGGCCGTGACGTCATCATCGGTGCGCTGCTGGGTGCCGACGAATTCGGCTTTGCGACGGCTCCGTTGATCGCGGCCGGCTGCATCATGATGCGCAAGTGCCACCTCAATACCTGCCCGGTTGGCGTTGCCACCCAGGATCCGGTGCTGCGCAAGCGCTTCAAGGGCACGCCCGAGCACGTGATCAACTACTTCTTCTTCGTTGCCGAAGAAGTGCGTGAAATCCTCGCCTCGCTCGGCGTACGCAAGCTCGATGAGATCATCGGCGCTTCCGAATTGCTCGAAAAGGACGAGATGCTCGCTCACTGGAAGGCCAAGGGCCTCGACTTCTCGAAGATCTTCCACAAGGTGGAAGCGCCGAAGGAAGCGACCTACTGGACCGAACGCCAGAAGCACCCGATCGACGACATTCTCGACCGCAAGCTGATCGAGAAGGCGATGCCGTCTCTCGAAAGCAAGCAGCCCGTCGTCTTCGATGTCGACATCAAGAACGTCGACCGTTCGGCTGGCGCCATGCTGTCGGGCGAAGTCGCCAAGCGTTACGGCCACAAGGGTCTGAAAGATGATACGATCCATGTCACGCTGAACGGCACCGCCGGCCAGTCCTTCGGCGCCTTCCTCGCGCGTGGCATCACCTTCGACCTTGTGGGCGATGGCAACGACTATGTCGGCAAGGGCCTGTCGGGTGGCCGCATCATCGTGCGCCCGCCGGAAAATGCCCGCATCGTTGCGGAGAACTCGATCATCGTCGGCAATACCGTGCTTTACGGCGCGATATCAGGCGAATGCTACTTCCGCGGCGTGGCCGGCGAACGTTTCGCCGTCCGCAACTCGGGTGCGATCGCCGTCGTCGAAGGCGTGGGTGACCACGGCTGCGAATACATGACGGGCGGCGTGGTCGTCGTGCTCGGCGAAACGGGCCGCAACTTTGCGGCCGGCATGTCGGGCGGTGTCGCCTATGTTCTTGACGAGAGCGGCGATTTCGCCAAGCGCTGCAACATGGCCATGGTCGAACTCGAGCCGGTTCCGGAAGAGGACGACATGCTGGAGAAGCTGCACCATCACGGCGGCGACCTCATGCATAAGGGCCTGGTCGACGTATCAGGCGACATGACCCGCCACGACGAGGAGCGCCTCTATCAGCTGATCTCGAACCATCTGCACTACACGGGCTCGAACCGCGCCAAGCAGATCCTCGACAGCTGGGCCGAGTATCGTCCGAAGTTCCGCAAGGTTATGCCGGTGGAATACCGCCGTGCGCTTGAGGAAATGGAACGTATGCGCATGGGCGTTGCCGCCGAATGATTGCCACCTCGACATCCCGGATGGGCCGGGATGTCGCCGCCCACGGCTAGGCCGTGCAGTTGAAGCTCAGATTAGCAGGACTTTAAAATGGGCAAGGTTACAGGTTTCATGGAAATCGACCGGCAGGTGGCGAAGTATCAGCCGGCCTCCGACCGCATCCGCCATTTCCGCGAATTCACCATCCCCATGTCGGATGCCGAGGTCACCAAGCAGGCGGCGCGCTGCATGGATTGCGGCATTCCCTATTGCCATGGTCCGACCGGCTGTCCGGTGCATAACCAGATCCCGGACTGGAACGACCTCGTCTATAACAACAAGTGGGAGGAGGCGATCCGCAACCTCCACTCGACCAACAACTTCCCGGAATTCACCGGTCGCGTCTGCCCAGCGCCTTGCGAGGAAGCCTGCACGCTGAATCTCGAAGACATGCCGGTCGCGATCAAGACGGTCGAGCAGGCGATTGCCGACAAGGCCTATGAGCTCGGTTTCATCGTGCCGCAGCCGGCAACGATCCATACCGGCAAGAAAGTCGCGATCATCGGCTCCGGCCCGTCGGGGCTTGCCGCTGCCCAGCAGCTTGGCCGCGCCGGCCATGAAGTGCATGTCTATGAGCGTGAAACCAAGCCCGGCGGCCTGCTGCGCTACGGCATCCCGGACTTCAAGATGGAAAAGAACTTCATCGATCGGCGCGTCGAGCAGATGAAGGGCGAAAACGTCACCTTCCATTGCGGCGTCAATGTCGGCGTAGACGTGACCGTCGAGAAGCTGCGCGCAGATTATGATGCGGTGCTTTATTGCGGTGGTTCGGAAACCCCGCGCGAGGCCGGCATCCCCGGCGTCGAGTTCCATGGTGTGCATGATGCCATGCCCTATCTCGTGCAGCAGAACCGTCGCGTCGGTCGCGAAAACATCGACAGCAATGGTTGGCCGGCCGATCCGATCCTCGCCGGCGGCAAGCATGTCGTCGTCGTCGGTGGTGGCGACACGGCGTCGGACTGCGTCGGCACAGCCTTCCGCCAGGGCGCCGTCAAGGTCACCCAGCTCGACATCCGTCCGCGTCCGCCGCAGACGGAAGACAAGCTCGCTGTCTGGCCCTTCTGGGCGACCAAGATGCGCACCTCGTCGAGCCAGGCCGAAGGTGCCGTGCGCGAGTTCCAGGTGGCAACGCTCGAATTCGTCGGCGAAGACGGCGTTCTGACCGGCGTGAAGTGCTGCCAGGTCGATGAGCGCCGCAAGCCGATCCCGGGCACGGAGTTCATCATCAAGGCCGATCTCGCCTTCATCGCGATCGGCTTCTCCGGTCCGTTCACCGACAGCGTGCTGAAGGAACTCGACGGCAAGCTCGAACTCAACACCGACCGCCGCGGCTCGACCAATGTCGTTGCCAATGACAAAGACTATCGCTCCTCGGTCGACAAGCTCTGGGTTGCCGGCGACGCCCGTCGCGGTCAGTCGCTGGTCGTCTGGGCGATCCGCGAGGGACGTCAGGCCGCCCGCGCCATCGACGAGGCTCTGATGGGCGAGAGCGTCCTGCCGCGCTGAGGCAACGCACATCTACGAATGACAAAGGGGCTGCTTTCGGGCGGCCCCTTTTTGATTTGGGATGATGCTTTTGCGAGCTTAAGGCGTCGCCGTTGCCGGCGGTGCTGCAGTTGATGTGGCTGGCTCGGCCGGCCGCTTCACGTAATCCACTCGTCCAACCGGCGGATCCGGCATGCGGCCGTTTTGCACGAGTTGGTCGCGCGGGGTCGGGAAGCTGGAGGAGGGCGGGAGCGTGCCGCCCAGCAACTCGTCCGCCCCGTCGAGTTCGGGGTCGAAGAGGTCGATCGGCGGGGTGGTGGTGATGCCCCGGTTTTCGGAGGGCGGCAGGCTCACCAGGTCCGGCAGATTGCTGGCGTCGAGGCGGACGAGATCCGGGCTCGTCATGTCGCCGAGATAGCGACGCACGGATTTTTCGACATAGAAGGCGAGCTTGCGTTTGCCGGGGCCGGTGAAGCCGATACCATCGTTGCCACGCAGGCGCACGGGCTGGCCGTTGATGTCCGATCCGGTCACGATGAAGCGGCCTTCCTGATCCACGAAGCCTTCCCAGACATCGACGAATTCGCCGTTCACCTTTTCGATGCTGGAGCGGTAGATGGTGTTGAGGCGCAGCGCATCCGCCGTCATGTTCTGCGGCCGGAAGGCCGGGAGGCCGACCCAGACCACGGGCACCTGGGACGCAGCCGCAAGGGTCGCGAGATTGGCAACGCGCTCGCCGTAAGCGGCGAACCACTCGTCGGTGCGGAAGTCCAGCCGCCCGGTTGCGGTGACCAGTTGCTGGCGGTCATTGGCGCCGATCTGGATCACGATGACGCTGGGCTTGATCTCTTCGACCAGCGCCGGCAATTGCGCGGGCCAGTCGTAGAAGTCGTCGCGCACGAGGCCCGAGGAGCCGTTGGCGCGGGCCTGGACCTGCACCCCTGGTGCATCCTCGAACGCCGTTTCCAGACCATCCGCGAGGGCCGCAGCCACGAAGTCTCCGACGACGAGCACCTTCTTGGCGTTGTCGAGCTTCGGTGGTGGCGGTGGTGGGGCCGCTGCGGCACGTGTCGATGGCTGGCGGGTCTTGATCGTGGTGACGCTGCCGTTCGTCTTCTTGCGTGTCTTGCCCTCGCGCGGACGCTGGGCGTCCTGCGGCGGGACATAGGCCGGCTGCCTTGATCCGAAGAGCATGTCGAGCAGGTTGCGGCGGCGTTCCGGCTGCTGGGCCTCTGCCTCTGATGTCAGAAAGGCCGTTACGCCCAGCATCAATGCCAGGCCGAGGCAGAGCAATCGGGCAAGGGATCCGCGCGGGCTCTTCAAGTGACACTCCTTCGCCGTCGCTGCGGCAGCCTTCACAAAAGCAGTCCGCCGCGATCCGATGTTTCTGGATCGCGGCGGAGGGCAAGTCAACCTTTGCGATGCACGGCCATGCCGTGATCAGTTGCGCAGTGCGTCGAGCAGCACGCGCGAGGGCTGGCCGTCAACCGACATGCCGAGGCGCTGCTGGATGGCCGTGATCGCCGCCTTCGAGCCGGAGCCGAAATTGCCGTCGATCTTGCCGTCATAGTAGCCCAAGGCCTGCAGACGGGTCTGCAGCTCGAACTTCTCCTTGATGTCGAGCGAGCCGTTCGGGCGCGGCCAGCGCTGCTGCATGCCGCCATAGCCGGCGATCTCGTCGGCCAGCAGGCCAACGCCGAGGGCATAGCTGTCGGCCGCGTTGTAGCGCTTGATGACGAAGAAGTTCTTGGTCATCAGGAAGCCGGGGCCGTTCGGCCCGCCGAGCATCTTGAGTTCGGCCCGTTCGCTGCCGTTCCTGAAGCCTTTGCCGGAGGGACGGGCGAAGCCAAGGGCCTGCCACTGCGCAACCGTCTTGGTCTGGCCGGTATATTTGTGGCCGCCTCTCGGCACGACGATCTCATAGCCCCAGGTGCGACCGGTCTGCCAATCGTTCTTGGCGAGCAGATTGGCCGCAGTGGCCAGCGCATCCGGGATCGAGTGCCAGATGTCCTTGCTGCCGTTGCCATCAGCGTCGATGCCATAGAGCAGGTAGCTCGAGGGAATGAACTGCGTATGGCCCATGGCACCTGCCCAGGAACCCATGAGGTTCTTGTTGGTGACATCACCGTTCTGCAGCATCTTCAAGGCGGCAATCAGCTGGGTCCGGGCATATTTTGCCCGCTTGCGATCCGCATAGGCGAGTGTCGCCAGCGAGCGCGGAACGTTGTGCAACCGGTCGGGACGCTCAAGCGCGGCACCGTAATTGGATTCCATCGACCAGATCGCCAGAAGGACATGCTTGTCGACGCCGAAATGGTTTTCGAGCGCCTTCAGCAGCCCGCCATGCTTGGCGAGCATCTCTCGTCCGACTTTGACGGTGTAGGGGTTCACGCGGCTGTCGAGATAGTCCCAGATCTCCGACTTGAACTCGGGCTGGTAGGCTGCCTTTTCCAGCACAAACTGGTCAGGCTCGGTGACACCTTTGAAGGCTTCCCTATAGGTGCGCTCGGTGATGCCGGATTTTGCGGCAACGGAATAGAAGTCGCGGATCCATTTCTGGAAACCGGCATCCGCCAGCGCTTCCATGGGCATCAGCGACGTCGACAGGGCCAGGGCAATGGCGCCGAGCAGGCTGGGGCGGTGTCTTTTCATGGGCATCTCCCGTGCATTCTCGTGTTGGCAGCCGGAACAAGGCTGTTCACCACAGGTTAATGCTGTTCAGTCAACAAACCGTTTACCACGTTGTCCGCCCAAGCTTAGTCTTTGCCATTTTGAAGCAATTGTATGTTACTGGCCGTGACCGCGTTATGAAGGCGTTAATCGATTAGATCCTCCAGGAGGGATGAGTGGTTCAGTCTAAAAAGCTCCGGAAAGCTGTGTTTCCCGTCGCCGGTCTCGGCACCCGATTTCTGCCCGCCACCAAGGCGGTGCCAAAAGAGATGCTGACGGTCGTCGACAAGCCGGTCATCCAATATGTGGTCGACGAGGCCATCGAGGCTGGCATCGAACATTTCGTCTTCGTCACCGGTCGCGGCAAGGCCGTCATCGAGGACTATTTCGACATTCAGTTCGAACTCGAGCAGACCTTGAAGGCCCGCAACAAGAACGCCGAACTCTCGCTTCTCGACGAGCTGCAGCCGACGGCCGGACAGACCAGCTTCACCCGCCAGCAGGAGCCGCTCGGTCTCGGCCACGCGGTCTGGTGCGCCCGTGACATCGTGGGGCACGAACCCTTCGCTCTTCTCCTGCCGGACATGATTATGCGCGGGGAGAAGGCTTGCCTCAAGGGCATGGTCGAACTTTATGAGAAGACCGGTGGCAATATCGTGGCGGTCGAGGAATGCGCACCCGAACAGGCGCACAAATACGGCATCGTCGGCGTCGGTGAGACGCTGGAGGGTGGCTTCAAGATCACCCAGATGGTGGAAAAGCCGGCCAAGGGGACTGCCCCTTCCAACTTCTTCATCAACGGCCGTTACATCCTGCAGCCGGAGATCTTCGAGATCCTGTCGACGCAGGAACGCGGTGCCGGCAATGAAATCCAGTTGACCGACGGCATGCTGAAGCTTGCCCAGGCCCAGGACTTCGCCGGATATCACTTCAAGGGCCAGACCTTCGACTGCGGTGCCAAGGATGGCTTCATCCTGGCAAACGTGGCGTTCGCCATTGAGCGTGCGGATATCCGTCCGGCGATCGAAGATCAGCTCAAGGCTCTGCTCGCCGCGCTGAAATAATCGAGAAAATCCTGGCCGCCGGCTCAACGCTTGGCGGTCAGGCCCACCAGGGCCGTCACGCTGTCATTGTCCGTGCCGGTCTTGTAGTTCGTCCGCTCATAGGTCAGATCGGCCGTGGCATCGAGGTAGCGGTTCACCTTCCACGTCACACCGGCGCCCGTGAGATAGGACGTGGAATCACTGGCGCTCGCATCCCCATCGTAATTCGTGAAGCTCGCGCCACCGGTCAGGCGGGCGACCAGGTTGGACCGCAGGTCGTGTGCCAGCTGGGCGCTCACGCGATGGATCGTCGCGCCGCTGATGCCGGCTGTGGTCGACGGGTCGATGCTGGTGTCGAGGGTCAGGTCGATGGTCGTGCCTTCCCGGGGCGACCAGAAGATGCTGCCGTCCACGGTCAGCGCCGAGAGTTCCTTCAGGCGTGGGTCTTCGTATTTCTGATGTTCGTAGCCGACAGCGATCTCGCCACGCAGCTTTTCACCGAGTTCCAAAGCCACGCCGGTTCTCGCGCCATAGAGATCGGCCGAGCGGCGATAACCGGCGGAATCAACGGCATCGTCGTAATCGATCTTGCCGATGGTGCCCTCGATGAAGGGGATCAGGGCCGGAGACAGTTCATAGCCGAGACGGCTGGTCAGCGTGTAGCGGTTCCGGTTTCGGTCGCTGCGTTCGAGCGTCGAACCGTCCGAGAGTTCCGCGTCGGAGTATTGCGAGCGGGTAATGTCGGCGGCGAGGGATCCTCGGATCAGCCCGAAGTCGCGCTCGATTGCAGCACCGGCGCCATATTCATGCACACCCGACTGGACCTTGGCACCCGAGATCGCATTCGGATCATCCGAGTCTTCGCGGCTGAAATTGTAAGAGCCGGATAGCGTCGCCGTGGTGTCGTCGGAGAGATCCAGGCGCAGGCGTGCGTCGATGTCGGCGCGCGGCTTGTCGGTAGCGTCGCCCGACAGCGTCTCCTGCCAGGCACCCTCGGCGCCGACGGTCAGTTCATGGCGGGACCAGTCCGATGTGATCGTGCCCTTGAGACCGGTTTCGGAGAAGATCCTGTCTTCCTTGACGCTGCCGGTCTTCTCGGTCTCGCTGCCGAGCTTCTGGCTGATCGAGGGACGCAGGATCAGCGTGCCGAGACGGATGCCGCTGTCGTCTTCCGCATCGAGCTCGCGGTTGATGCGCTCCGCGGTCGGGTTGTCGAGGCGGCTCTCCCGCAGGTTCTGCCGTCCCATGTCTTCGTCCACGGGCAGTGCATCAGGATCCGCCAAAGGTTCAAGAGGCTGGTTGGGATCGACCGTACCGGTCACGGTCGGGTCGGGAGCCGTCGTCGTTGAGTTGGGATCCAGGGTGCCCGAGGTGGAAGGGGCCGGCTGGCTCGTTCCAACAGTTTGCGTGCCGCTCGACTGGCTCGACTGTAGCGGCGTTGTCTGCTGAGCCGCCAGAAGGGCAGGGTGGGCACAGATGGAGAGCGCCAGGGCGCCTGCAAAGGCGCGCAGCCCGAGGCGGCACTTGCCGCGCATATCCCGATTTTCGACTGAACTCATTCCTGCGCCCGGCAAACTGCAATGCTTACCCAAACGTAAAGCCTGATGGTTAATGTTTGGTTGTCATCACTCTCCCTGAGAAGCCAGTCCTCCGGCCCGCCCGGGGCAAAGGAGAATTTACAGCGACCGGCAAACGCAGTATGGGACGGCATGATCAAGCGCGCAGTGAACCTCGTCGAAGCCAGTGCCACCGAATCCGCTCTGAAGGTCATCTCGACCGAGCGGGAGGGACTTCGCGTCCTGGAAGAAGCGCTGGCCGGGCCGCTGGCGGCTCCCTTCTGCAATGCAGTCAAGATGATCGGCGATATCGGCGGGCGCGTCATCGTGACCGGCGTCGGCAAGAGCGGCCATATCGGCTCGAAGATTGCGGCAACATTCGCCTCCACCGGCACGCCCGCATTCTTCGTGCATCCGGCAGAAGCCAATCATGGCGATCTCGGTATGATCGCACAGGATGACGCAATCCTCGCGATTTCCTGGGGTGGTGAAACCGCGGAACTGCAGGGCATTCTCGCCTTTTCCCGCCGCTTCTCGATCCCGCTGATCGCGATCACGGCGGGCGCGAATTCGACGCTTGCGCGCAATGCCGACGTGGTTCTGCTGATGCCGAAGGTCCAGGAGGCCTGCCCGCATGGGCTCGCACCGACGACGTCCGCCGTGCTGCAGCTCGCGATCGGCGATGCCATCGCGATTGCGCTTCTCGAAGCGCGCGGCTTTTCGCCGTCGGATTTCCGCACCTTCCATCCCGGCGGCAAGCTGGGCGCTGCCCTGACGCATGTGCGCGACATCATGCATACCGGCGACCGTCTTCCACTGGTCGCGGTGGGGACGTCGATGCCGGAGGCGGTGAAAACCCTGTCGCACAAGCATTTCGGTTGCGTTGGCATCACGGACGAGGCTGGCAAGCTCTGCGGCATCGTGACGGAAGGCGATATGGCCCGCAATCTTGCCCGCGATCTGTCGATCCTCAACGTCGAGGACGTGATGACCCGCAACCCCAAGGTCATCAAGGGTGACGCGCTCGCCACCACCGCAGCCGCCATGATCAACAAGCATGGCATTGGGGCGCTGATCGTGGTGGACGACGAAAACACGCCGATCGGCCTTATCCACTTCCACGACCTGCTTCGCATCGGCGTGGCGTGAGGCACTAGGGAAAGCTTTCCGGCCAATCCCTTGCGCCGTGTATCACGGCTAGAATTTCTATTTCCGTTCTGAGGCGATAGACCACGATGTAGGGGGTGCGCGTGATGACGAGCTCTCTCGTCGTCGCCACGCGACCGACGCGCCCGATCTCTGGCCGTTCCGACAGCAGCCGTTCGGTTTGACCAAAAATCCGGGAGATCAAGCGATGCGCTGATGCCGGACGCCGCTCCGCAATATAGTCCTGTATCTCTTCCAGATCTCGGATCGCGGGAAGAGACCAGGAGACTTTCATCAGTCGGGTCGGTGTTTGTTGAGGATCTTCTCGATGTCCGATCTCGAGGCGAACTCGCCACGGTCTGCCGCTTCGATCGCGGACTGGACCTTCTGGACGAATTTCTCCTGCCACTCGATGGAATGGCCCTTCTCCAGCGCATCGCGGACGATTTGCGAACGTGATCCACCGGATCGTGCCGCCAAAGCGTCGATCCGCGCAGCAAGGTCTGGCGTGAGGTCGAGTTCCATCGTCATGGCCCCACTATGCCACTGTTTGATACGGTTTCAAGCACGGCCGGCCTTACGCCTCTTCCACCCTGAGGTCTTGGCCGTTTGCGGAGACGATCCGGACGCGTGCGCCGCCGGGCAGGTCGGGGCCTGAAACCAGCCAGAATGTGTCGTCCAGACGGATCCGGCCGCGCCCTTCGCGGATGGGCTCTGCCAGCACCGCCGTGCGGCCGACGAGACTGGCGCCTCGCTGGTTGAGGAGCGGCTGGTCGCTCTCGGTTTCCAGGCGCGAAAAATAGCGACGGCCGGCCAGGGTGAAGACGATGGCGCTTGCGGCAAAGACCAGCGCTTGCAGCTGCCATGTCCAGAACCCTGTCTCCCACAGCAGGAGCGAGATCGCTCCGGTCAGGATTGCTCCGAGCCCGATCCAGACCAGAAAGACACCGGGCATGACGAGTTCGGCCGCGAGAAGCAGCATGCCGAGCACCCACCAGCTCCAGGGGCCGAGTTCGGCAATGATGCGACCGATCATGTCGCTCACTCGCCGTTCGGATTGAAGGAGGAGATCGGCGGGGTGGTGCGGGGCGGGGTGGCCGGGCGCGGCGGGGTCGGGCGCTTTTCGTCACCGAAGACTTCGCGGGCAATGGCCCCGATGCCTCCGAGCGAGCCGATGAGCGAGGTGGCTTCCATGGGCATCAGCACGACCTTGGAATTGCTGGAGGTGCCGATCGAGGCCATCGCTTCAGTGTATTTCTGCGCGACGAAGTAGTTGATAGCGTTAACGTCACCAGCGGCGATCGCTTCCGAAACGAGCCGGGTTGCCTTGGCTTCGGCTTCGGCCAGACGTTCGCGCGCCTCTGCCTCGCGATAGGCGGCCTCGCGCTGGCCCTCCGCCTCGAGGATCGCCGACTGCTTGGCCCCTTCGGCGCGCAGGATCTGGGCATTGCGGAAGCCTTCCGCTTCCAGCACCTGGGCGCGCTTTTCGCGCTCGGCCTTCATCTGGCGACCCATGGCGTCGACGAGATCTGCCGGAGGCTGGATGTCCTTGATTTCTACGCGGGTCACCTTGATGCCCCAGGGACGCACGGCTTCATCCACCACCCGCAATAGGCGGTCATTGATGACCTCGCGGTTCGAAAGCAGTTCGTCGAGATCCATCGAGCCCATGACCGAGCGGATGTTGGTCATGGTGAGGTTGAGGATCGCGTTTTCGAGATTGGCGACCTGATAGGCGGCCTCTGCAGCGTTCAGGATCTGGTAGAAGGCGACGGCATCGGCGGCGACGGAGGCGTTGTCCTTGGTGATCACCTCCTGGGTGGGCACGTCGAGGACCTGCTCCATGACATTCATCTTGGCGCCGATCTGCTCGAAAAACGGGATGATCAGGTTGAGGCCCGGTTCAAGCGTGCGGGTGTAGCGGCCAAAACGCTCGATGGTGTAGCGATAGCCCTGCGGCACGGTCTTGATCCCGGCGAAGAGGACGAGAATGACGAGCGCGACGAGGACAATGACGACGATATCAGGACCGGTGATGGGCATGACTTCCTCCAGCTCTGGCGCAGCCTACGCCGCACCCCCATGCGCTAACATCGTGGGGTGCCAGGGGAATTGCAAGGGTCGGGGATCACAGCCAGCAGGCGCCAACCGTCACGGGGGCGTCGGAAAACAGAAAGGCGGCGGGATCGCTCCCACCGCCTTTGGTCTGATTTCAAAGGAGAGTTCTCAGAACTCTTCCCAGTTGTCCTGCGCGACTGCCGCGTTGCCATGGCTGCGCGGGGCAGGGGCGGCGTGGCGGGCGGGTTCGGCTGCACGCGGTGCCGGAGCGCGGGCTGCTGCAGGCTGGGCCATGGTGCGCGCGGTTTCGCGAAGCGCAGAGGCCTGGGCCTGCTGGACCCCATCGATGGTGAAGTGGGCGATGAGTTCGCGGAGCTTGGCGGCTTCGGTTGCCAGAGCGCCCGAGGCGGCGTTCGATTCTTCCACCATCGCGGCGTTCTGCTGGGTCGTCTGGTCCATTGCGTTGACCGCGTGGTTGACTTCCGAGAGACCGGTCGCCTGCTCCTTGGCCGACAGAGCGATTGCGTCCATGTGGGTGTTCATCTCGGTGATGAAACCGCCGATGGTGCGCAGCGCTTCGCCGGTCTTGCGAACCAGATCCACACCGCCCGCAACTTCTGTCGAGGAGTTCTGGATAAGCGCCTTGATTTCCTTCGCCGCATTGGCCGAACGCTGGGCGAGTTCGCGGACTTCCTGGGCGACGACGGCGAAGCCCTTGCCGGCTTCACCGGCGCGTGCCGCCTCGACGCCGGCATTGAGTGCCAGCAGGTTGGTCTGGAAGGCGATTTCGTCGATCACGCCGATGATGTTGGAGATCTGCTGCGAGGCCCCCTCGATGCGACGCATGGCGTCTTCGGCGCGGGACACGACTTCCGACGACTGGTTTGCCGAGGTGTTGGCCTGAGCCGCGACCGAGCGTGCTTCTTCGGTGCGCTTGGTGGAGTTGACGACGTTGGCGGTGATTTCCTCCACCGCTGCTGCCGTTTCTTCGAGGGCCGCAGCCTGCTGTTCCGTACGCTTCGAAAGATGGTCGGTGCCCGACGCAATCTCGCGGGTGCCAGTTTCCATGGTCGCAACGCTGTTAGTGATCGCGGCCATGGTCTGGTTCAGCTGGCGGACAGACTGGTTGAAGTCGTGGCGCAGGGCTTCGAAATCCGGAGCGAAGGCTTCGTTGATCTGGAAGGCCAGGTCGCCGGAGGCGAGGCGCTTCAGGCCAGCCGCAAGACCCGAGGTGGCAGCCTGCAGGCGGGCGGCCGCATCGGCTTCGGCACGCTGCTGAGCGGCGATGCGTTCAGCTTCGGCACGCTGGCGGTTGCCTTCAGCTTCGGCTTCCAGCCGCTTGTTGGCGATGGCAGCTTCACGGAAGATCTGCATCGATGCCGCCATCTGGCCGATTTCGTCCTTGCCGCCAGAGACAATCGAGATGTCGAGGTCGCCATTTGCAAGTCGGTCAGTTGCGGTTGCCAGTCTGGAAAGCGGACGGGAGACGAGGCGATAGTTCAAGAAGCCCATGAGTGCCGCAACGATTGCGACGGCGATCGCCGCGCCCAAAGCTATCCGTTCAACCATCAACAGCGCGGCGCCTTGCTGCTCTTTCGCTGCAGTGCTGCGGGTTGCAAACTGCTGGGTGACCAGCTGAAGGCTCTGTTGGGCTTGCTCAACCAGAGCTTCGCCAGCACCACCGACTTCGATCGCACGGGCGAGTTCGACCGTATCCGGCGAGCGCATCAGGTCCATCTGGCGCTGCACGATTTCCGTCTGCCACTGTGCCAGAGTCGCGAAGCTTGACTGCAATGCAGGCAATTCCGCCGGTGCCTGCTCACTGAAAAGCTTGGTGAGGTCGGTCACGTCCTGAGCCATCTCGCCGAGAAGGGATTGTGTCGTTTCGGCGAAGTCGCGGTTGCCCGTCAGCAGATAGGTTTTCAGCTTGAGGTCGGCGACATAGACGTCGTCGCTGAATTCAGTAACCGCATCTGCCAGTGCTTTGATTTTGTCGCTTTCTTCGACAAGTTCATTGGCAACAATCGTGCGATTGTAAATGAATACGGAACTTGCGATGGCAATCGCCGCCAGCAGGCTGAAAGCGATCAAGCCTTTCGTGGTGACGGAAATGTTGTTCAGCATGGCGTTCGGCAGCCTCAACGTTTGAAGGTCTCAATATAAAATGTCTAGGCGAACGCCGTCATGGCTCCGCGTCAGGCCGATCAGGATGCGGCCAGCAGTCGTCTTTCGAGTTCGGTCAGGTTGAGCTCGACGGTCACGGCGCCGATCTTCTTCTTCGACGCGTCGAGAAGGGTGAAGCTCACCTGGTTGCGCCAGATCTTCGCTTCGTCATCCCATTCCGGGGCGTCTACGAACATGGCGTCATCTGCAACGTCGAAGGTCTTCTGGAACTTGTCTTCGTCACCCTGCCAGAAGTCGCTGGTGACAGAGCTCTGTCCGACGTTCAGGCCGTTCTGGTCCATTACGAAGATCTCGGCGTAGAGACCGAGCGACTTGCCCTGGATGCGGGCGAGGTAAACCGAGAGCGGGCTGGACAGTGTCGCTGCGATCAGCGGCTTGTCGGCGGCTTCGCGCTCGGCCTTCCATTGATTGTCGAGCTCATCGATCTTTTCCTGTGACAGGTCGGTGAGACGCTTGTTCTGGGCGTCGACCGAAACCCGCACGATTTCAGCGTCGATGAACGCGCGCATCTCCTCGATGAGAGCCGGCGATACGAGCTTGTTGACATCCGGCTGTGGCGGTTCGGCCTGTGCCGGAAGAATGGATACCGCAAAGAGCGCAGAGGCCAGGGGCAAACGGAAACGATGCATGAGTGATCTCCTTGAATGCCCTAATTCTAGGCATCATTATTAAACGTAACGTTAATATAAGAAATCGCTCCTCTAAAATTGCATTTAAATCCAATAATTTAGTTCAAAGGAGAACAGTGGGACGCAGCTGCACAATCACGCCGCGGTTGCCGCTACAAGAGGCGCAGTGTCTTCATGACCGGCTTAAGCAAATGAAATCACATCGCTAATCTTCAATGTATCGCGAGCGGCGGAAGCCGTCTTGTTCAAGTTGATGTGACTAAAAAACGTTATGGTTGCATACTTTTATTCGGCCGAATTCCGGATCGGTCGATCTGCAACCCGTCGCACGGGATAGTGGTGTTGATTGGGGTGGCCCAAAATGAAAACGGCCGCCCAAGGGCGACCGTCTAAAAAGTTCTGGGAGTTGGCTCTAGGCCCAACCCTGCAATTCGCGTCGCACCACGTTCTCGATCACGCGCATGCCATCCTCGCTGTCGTTCAAACATGGGATATGGGTGAACTTTTCGCCGCCATTGTGGAGGAAGTCTTCCCCGGCTTCCCCGGCGATTTCTTCCAGCGTCTCGAGGCAGTCGGAAACGAAGCCCGGATTCATGATCGCGATGCGCTTCACGCCCTCTTTGGCCAGTTTCTCCACAGTCTTGTCCGTATAGGGCTGCAGCCATTCTTCCGGCCCGAAACGGGACTGGAAGGTGACCATCAGCTTTTCCTTCTCCCAGCCCAGATGCTCGCGCAGCAGGCGCGTCGTCTTGTAGCACTGGCAGTGATAGGGGTCGCCCTTCATGAAGTAAGACTTGGGGATGCCGTGGTAAGAGGTGATCACCAGTTCCGGCTCCCAGTCGAGCGTGGCCAGGTGGTTGTTGATCGAATTGGCCAGCGCCTCGATGTAGACGGGATCGTCGGCATATTGCGGCACGGTGCGCAGTGCCGGCTGCCAGCGCATCTTGAGCAAGGCCTTGAAGGCCTCATCATTCACCGTGGCCGTGGTGGCGGCCGCATATTGCGGATAGAGCGGATAGACCAGAATGCGTTCGCATCCGGCCTTCTGCATCTCGTTCATCTTCGCCTGGATCGCCGGCTGGCCGTAACGCATGGCCCAGTCGACATGCACGTTTGGCAGGTCCTTGAGGGCCACGGCGAGTTTTTCGGCCTGGCTGCGGGTATAGGTGCGCAGATAGCTTTCATCGAGATCCTTGTTCCAGATCTCCTCATAGGCCTTGCCGACCTTCTGCGGGCGCTTGTTCAAGACGATGCCGTAAAGGATCGGATACCAGAACCACCGTGACCACTCGATGACGCGCTTGTCCGTCAGGAACTCCTCGAGATACCGGCGCATGGACTTGTAGTCCGTGCCATCAGGTGTGCCGAGGTTGACGAGCAGCACGCCGACCTTGCCGAAATTCACGGGCGGATGGTCGGAGGGCCAATGGGCGGGAAGTGCATTCATCTTGATATCCTGGTGATGAGAACTCGACCGTTACGTCATGAAGGCGTGTTGGGATCATCTGATAAAAGCAAAAGCCGGCCCGGGGAAGCCCGGACCGGCTGTTGGTGTGCGTCACAAGGTCTTACTGTGCCGGAAGCTGCAATTCGCGGCCAATGGCGATCACGTTCGGATTGCGCAGCGCATTCGCTTCGGCAATCTTCACCCACATCGTGCCGTCGCCATAGGTGGCTTCGGCGATCTTCCAGAGGCTGTCGCCTGCAACCACCTTGTAGATGGTCTCTGCGACCGCTGCAGCCGTCTCCGTGGCGGTTGCCGCCGGCGCTTCGGGCGCTGTGGTCTCAGGCGCCGTGGCTGCGGCAGCTGGCGCTTCGGTGGTTGCCGGTGCGGCCGGCGCATCGGCAGTGGTGGCCGCCGGCTCAGCTGCGGCCGGTTCCGCTGCTGCGGAGATCACAGTGATACGGCCGTCCGTGTAAGGCTTGTAGGGGCTGTTCTTGGCGATGTAGTCGGCGACCACGGTTTCAAGGCCAGGACCGAAGTCATAGGCATTCTGGCCACCGCTTGCGAAGACGCTGTAGCCGTCACCGCCGGAGCGCATGTAGTTGTTGGTGGCGACACCGTAGACCTTGTTCGGGTCGATGGCGACGAAGCCGTCACCTTCCTTCACCTCGACGGAGGTGATGCGGCTGCCGGCCGGCTTGTTGAGATCGGCCGTGTACTTGAGACCCGAGACCTGCGGGAAACGACCGGCGCCTTCTTCCACCTGGCCCACGCCGTTTTCAAGGGCGGCCACGATGTCGGAGCCCTTGAGCTGGAACGAGGCTAGCGTGTTCTGGAACGGCAGGACCGTCAGGACTTCGCCCATGGTGACCGTACCGGCATCGATCGAGGCGCGCAGGCCGCCGCCGTTCTGAATGGCGATGGTGATGCCCTGGTCGCTCAGGCGGTCGACCATGGCGTCAGCGACGAGATTGCCCATGGTGCATTCGGTGGCGCGGCAGACTTCACGCGAGCCATCGATGGCTTCTGCGGTTTCGCCGATTTCCTTCTGCTTCAGTTCCTCGATCGGACCTGCCAGCTCGGACACCTTGGCAACGAAGCCCTCGTCCGGGGTGACGGACGCGTCGAGCAGCTTTGGCTCGCCGGTGGCACTCTTCACGACGCCGGAATCATCGAAGACAACCGTGAGATCGCCGAGATACTTGGAATAGGCATAGGCCTGCACGATCGGCACATCGGTGCCGGCCGGGTTCTTCACCATGGTCGGGTAGGGGCCGGCAGCCTTCTCGTCGGTGTTGGAAAGCAGCGTGTGGCTATGGCCACCGACGATCACGTCGATGCCATCAACGGCTGCTGCGATTTCCTTGTCCTTGGCGTAGCCGACATGGGAGAGCAGCACGATCTTGTCGATGCCCTCGGCTTCGATTTCCTTCACCGCTTCCTTCAGATAGCCGATCTCGTCGGCGAAGAGGATGCTGTCACCAGGGGAGGAGGTTTCGTCGGTATCGGTGGCGAGGACAGAGACAACCGCCACCTTCTCGTCACCGAATTCCTTGACGATATAGGGCTTGAACTTGTCCGCCACCGGCGAATCCAGACCCGCCAGCGTGTTGCCGGAGATCATCGGAAACTGGAGGGCGTCGATGAACTTGGCCAGCTCTTCCGGGCCGTCGTCGAATTCGTGATTGCCGATCGCCATGGCGTCGAAGCCGATGGCGTTCATGAAGTCGGCGATCGGAGCGCTCTTGTAGGTCGTGTAGAAGAGCGAACCCTGGAACTGGTCTCCGGCGTCGAGCGTCAGAACGTTCTTGCCTTCAAGTTCCGCGCGACGGCTGTCGATGGCGGACTTCACGCGGGCGATGCCGCCGAAGCACTCATTGGCTGCCGCATCTTCTGCCGAGCAGGTAGAGTCGGATTTGCTGATCGCCTCGATGCGCGAATGCAGGTCGTTGATATGGAGGATGTTGAGTTCGAAATCGGCCAGGGCGGTCCCAGCCGTGAGGGCCAGCACCGAGGCGCTGAACAAGCCAATCTTCAAATGTCTGAACATCTTATGTCTCCTGTTGCAATCCATCGCCAGCACTCTGGCACGGATTGATGACAGCCGCGCGCCAGAATTCGGATGGCGGATGTTTTCATCTCGATTGGGGCAGGGCAAGCAAAAATCGCTTGATGTCCGCATGTTAGCGACGCTCAAAACGACAGAAGCGGCCGCTGGGGCCGCTTCCTTGAACTTCATCCGAAGCCGTTTCGTCAGACGTTGCTGCGGGCGAGCGAGAACTGGGCGCCGCTGTCGGAGGTGCAGTTGAGCTGCGTCGGCGTGACGAGCGCGCAGTTGACCTTCTGGCGGGTGTTGCGGACGAGCGACGTCATGTTGATCTCGACGAGCCGGTCGTTGACCAGCATATAGGTGCCGGATGCGAGGATCTGGTTGGTGTCGGTCGTGCGCGTGGTGAACGTGCCGCCCTGGAATGTGGACTGGATGCCGTTCGGGTCGACCCAGGCGCCCTCGATCGACGGGCCCTGCTGGACCGCCGGCAACTGACGGGGCGGGCTGGAATAGCAGGACGAAAGGGCGAGGCTCGCTGCGGCGACGGCGACCAGGGACTTGGTTTTCATTCTTGTCTCCCACCAACTCGGCGGTTTGGCTCAGCCGTCCGCCTTCTGCAATGTCATCGAACCATGCCGCGAAGCCTCGGTCAAAGCAAGGAGATAGCCTTGCTTCCTCAGGGTTTTCCCGGCTTGCTCTGCATGGAAAGAGGCCCGCCGCGAGCGACGGACCTCAACTTCGTGCCTTAACCGTTCAGCGGACCAGGATGTTCCGGAACTGCCACGGATCCTTTTCGTCCAGGTCTTCCGGGAAGAGGCCCGGGCGGCCGTCGAGCGGGGTCCAGTCGGTGTAATGGCCTTCGACCGGGCCGAGATAGGGCGACTGCACTTCGAGGCAGCGCTTGTAATCCATCTCGTCGGCTTCGACGATGCCGGCCTTCGGGTTCTCGAGTGCCCAGACCATGCCGGCCAGCACGGCCGAGGTCACCTGCAGGCCAGTGGCGTTCTGGTAAGGGGCAATCTCGCGCGTCTCTTCCAGCGAGAGGCGCGAGCCGTACCAGTAGGCGTTCTTCTCGTGGCCGTAGAGCAGCACGCCGAGTTCATCGACGCCGTCCACCAGTTCGTCTTCGTTCAGAACGTGCAGCACCGGCTGCGGCGTGCCGCCATTGCCGAACATCTCGTGCAGGGAGAGAACCGCGTCATTGGCCGGATGGTAGGCATAGTGGCAGGTCGGGCGATAGACGACCTCGCCGTCCTTCTCGACGGTGAAGTAGTCGGCAATCGAGATCGACTCGTTGTGGGTGACGAGGAAGCCATATTGCGGGCCCGGCGTCGGGCACCAGGTGCGAACGCGGGTGTTGGCGCCCGGCTGCTCCAGATAGATCGCCGCCTTGCAGCCCTTCTTGTGCTTCTTGGCGTTCTTCGGCATCCAGTTTTCGTGCGTGCCCCAGCCGAGTTCGGCCGGCTGCAGACCTTCCGAGATGAAGCCTTCGACCGACCAGGTGTTCCAGAAGACGTTGAGCGGCTTCGGGTTCTTGGTGCGCTGGGTGTCGCGCTCGGCGATATGCACGCCCTTGACGCCGACCTTCTTCATCAGCTTGGCCCAGCCTTCGCGGTCATTCTGGTCCGGCTCGTCGAACTTGATGCCGAGTTCGTTGGCGATGTTGACGAGACCCTGCTTGACGAACCAGGAGACCATGCCCGGGTTTGCGCCGCAGGTGGAGATGGCCGTCGTGCCGCCTGGATTCTTCGCCTTTTCCTGGCGCACGGTTTCGCGCAGCGCATAGTTGGTGCGCTCGGAGTTCTTCATGTTCTTGTCGAAGTAGAAGCCGAGCCACGGCTCGACGACGGTATCGATATAGAGCACGTCGAGCTTGCGGCAGAGCTTCATCAGGTCGAGCGAGCCGGTGTCGACCGAAAGGTTGACGCAGAAGCCCTGGCCTTCGCCTTCGGTCAGAAGCGGCTTCAGGAGCTTCTTGTAGTTGTCCTTGGTGACATGCGCCTGGATGTGCTTGATGCCGTGCTTGGCGAGCAGGTCCGCTTCATCGTTGCGGGGATCGATGACGACCATCCGGCTCTTGTCGAACTTGAAGTGGCGTTCGATCAGCGGCAGGGTGCCGCGGCCGATCGATCCGAAGCCGATCATCACGATCGGGCCGGTGATCTCGCCATAAACCGGGTAGGTCTTTTCGCTCATTCTTGTCTCCTTGGAGGCGCGGGTCTCTTGCCCGGGCCGTGTTTCCGGCCAGTGTGCTGTGGCCAGAGCGATACTGGCGGTTCTAGATCACAAAACTCTGACACAATAAAGGTGGGGGAGCAGGGGCAGAGGGTGGCTAATCATGATTTTCCGACGCTGCATCTTGCCGCAGCCGTGCGACGAGGCGGCTGCGCTGGCGATCAAGCCCCTTGTAGCGGAGTTGAGGCTCGGTCAGCCCCTCCAATTGCTCGGCAAGTGCCAGAGCAAGATGTCTACCCTCCGGATGCCTTTTGAAGAGGGTTACCGCGTCGAGATAGATGCGGATGGTGAAGACGATCGCGCCGGTTTCCGGCAGCTTGCTCAGGGTCTGGCGCTCGACCCGTATCACAGCCGCGTCCGGTTCGGCCGCGTCGTTTCGGCCCGTTTCGGGGTGAAAGAGCTTTTCTTGCCAGTTGATCGACCAGTTGAAGCGTTCGGCAGGGTGGCCGGGCGCGAGATTGTCGAAGATCCGGTTGATCATCGCGGCATTGCGCGTGCCGGCTTCAAATCCCGGGACATGTTCATGGACTTCTTCCATGGGCCGGTCGAACTTCTCCGCGAGGGACCATGAGGAGGGAAAGGAGAGATGGGCGGCGGCGATATGCCAGCCCGTCTCTCGCCGCATCATGATCACGAGGTCATCCTGCACGAGCATTCCGGCGCGGAGCAGCGGCGGCAGGCCCGGATCGGTCGGGATCGCGTCATCAAGAAGCTGCGGATGGCAGGCCTTCAAATGCGCGACAAGCGCTGCAAGACATTCCTCCTGGGCGGGAAGGCTGTCCTCGGTCGCGCGGAAGACGTCGGTCAGGCGGGTGGCCGCCAGCGCTCCCTTTTCTCCAAGGTAGCGATCGAATTCTGCGTCCGGTTCGATCCAGCGGGTAGGATCGAGAGCGGTCAGGCCGATAGTGAAGGGCCGGGTCGGGCCGGCATAGGGGGTGTGGGTGAAACCAGAACGAGCGAGCTTCAAATCGGTCACGCCGAGCGCTCGATCTCTTTGCGTGCGCAACTGGCCAAGAAGGCTGAACGCGTGAGACCTCGCTGTTTTGCCGCATGGTCGATCGCAGCCAGTGTCCCGGCCTCCATCGTGATGTTGGCTCTGACGGTGCGCGTGTCATCTTCTATGAAAGGCACGCGGATCAGAAACGCGCCGGTCGCCAACTCCGCGCGGACTTCTGGCCTTTCGACTATCTCCTGGTACGAGTCAGGTGCGGGAAGTTCTCCATCCTCGGCCCAGAGCCTCAGAGCTTCGATGGCATTGCTGACAATATCTTCGTCGCTGTCCGCCGCAGAAAACACGGAGGGCAAGTCGGGGAAGCTGACCCCATAGGCGCTTCCGGGGTCCTTATGAACCAGTGCCACGTAGTATCGCATATGCCCAATTCTCTTGCTCATCAGATCCACCCAGCCTGCTTAGCGATGGCCCGAGCGGTGCCAAGCGGAAGATCCTTCTTCGGGTGTGGCACGATGACCGTCTTGCCATCTTTCCGAAACTTGTGATGCGAGCCGGATACTGACACCAACTCATATCCCTCGACCTTGAGGCGCTGGATAATCTTCCGTGAATCCTTCTCCATACCGGTGCCCGTGCGCCAATATATGCGCATCATACCTCGGTTTCAACGAGTCGGATATGGCTATTCTTTCAACGCATCGAGTCCAGCTGCAGTGCGGGTCACGGCGACTTCCGTCACCTCGTAGAGAGCCACGCCCTCGATCGTGAAAGGATCGGCCGCGACATAGGCCTCGACCTCGGCCCGCTCTCCCCTGGCGAGGATCACACCGCCGGTGCGCGGGTTCTTGCGGCCCGACGCCAGGAACATGCCGCGGTCATAGCCTTCATTCACCCAGTCCATATGCGGCTGCATCAGGCGATCGGCTTCTTCCGTCGGCTTCACATAGGTGAGGGAGAGGATGAACATGGGCTGTCCTATTCGATCAGTTCGGCGCGGATCAGCCCGCGCAGGGAGTTGCCGACGAAGAGCTTGCGGTGGCGCAGGTCATCGAGTTTCAGGACCTCGCCGCGTGCCTTGCGTTCGCGGATCAGTTCGGCGCGCAAGACGCCCGGCAGGAGGCCGCTGGTGAGCGGTGGCGTGAGCAGCATGCCATCGGCGGCTTCGGCGAAAATATTGGTGATCGTGCCCTCGCAGACCTCGTCCCGCTCGTTGAGCAGGATCACTTCGTCGGCCTCTTCCTTCGAGAATTCGGCGCGGGCTGCCTCATAGGGTTCGCGACGTGTCGTCTTGTGGCGGAAGAGGCTGTCTTCGGATTGCAGTTTCGTCTTTGCGACCTTGAGCCGCCAGACGGTTTCCTCCGGCACAGGCTCAAAGGGGCTGGCTGTCACGTCCATCTTGCCGCGGTATGTCATGACGAGGCGGACGCGCAGCGGCACGTCGCCCGAGACTTCCTTCTGCAGCTTTCCCTTCGCGTCCTGCGGCTGGCGAAAGCCGAGCGCATCGGCGGATCGGGAAAGGCGGCGCAAATGCTGGTCGAGCCGCAGAAAACCTGCGTCCGGCTGCCACCGCAAGGTCTCGATCAGCGAGAAATCCATTCGTCACCCACGGCAAAGCGCGCCTTCAGCAGGCATTCCTCGTATTCGGCCTCGGCCTTCGAATCGAAGACGATGCCGCCGCCGACATTGAAGACGGCGCGCCCGCCGTTGAAAAGGGAGATGGTTCGAATTGCCACCGAAAATCGCATCGGGCCGGCGGGATCGCACCAGCCGATCGCGCCACAATAGACATCGCGTGGCCCGGCCTCCAGTTCATGCAGGATGCGCATCGCCCACATCTTTGGCGCACCGGTCACGGATCCGCAGGGGAAGAGGGCGGCCATGATCTCAGGCAGGCCAATTTCGGGCAGGAGCCTGGCCCGCACATAGCTCACCATCTGGTGTACGGTCGGATAGGACTCGATGGCGAAGAGCTTCGGCACCGAAAGCGTGCCGACCTCCGATATGACGGAGACGTCGTTGCGCAGAAGGTCAACGATCATGCGGTTTTCGGCCTGGGTTTTCTCGTCACCCAGCATCGCCTCGATGATCGCTTCGTCCTCTTCCGGTGACGCGCCACGCGGTGCGGTGCCCTTCATCGGACGGGTCTCAATCCAGCCCTCTTCATCGACGGAAAAGAAGAGTTCGGGCGAGCGCGACAGGATAACAGGGCCGGTGCCGTAGTCGATCAGGGCGCCATAATGCACGGGCTGGCGGCCGACGAGCGACCAGAAGGCAGCGCGCGGATCGCCCTCCCATTTTGCCTTGATGGGCATGGTGAGATTGGCCTGATAGCAATCGCCCTTGCGCAGATGGTGATGCAGTCGGTCGAAACGATTGCGATAGGTATCAAAGTTCCAGGCGGCGCGGGGATCGCTGAGCAGCGGCGCATTTGGAATGTTGGACGGTGCTTGCGCCAGCAGGTGATCGTCCGCTGCCGGAGCGGAGAAAACACCCATAGCGATGAGCGGTGTCTCGCGCCCAACCTCGATCAACGGCCGAAGCTTCGGCTCGAAAACGAAACCGGCTTCATAGGACAGATAGCCGGCCAGCCACTTGCCGGCCTTCCGGTGCGCTTCCAGCTGCGCAAGCGCGGGCTCCACCTCGTCTGCCGTCCGGGCGACGACGAGCGTCTCCGGTTCGGCAAAGACGAGGCTTGTCCCCGCGCGGTCGTCGCGGAAGAGCGCATAGGGCGCGTGGTCACGCATGGACTGTCGGCTGCTCCGGTTCAGGCTGCCTTATCTAGCGCTTCCAGCTCATCGATCAGCCCCTCGATCATCGACAGACCCTTGGCCCAGAACGACGGATCCGTGGCATCGAGGCCGAACGGAGCGAGAAGCTCCGAATGGTGCTTGGTACCGCCGGCCTTCAAGAGCTCGAAATACTTGTCCTGGAAGCCCTGATCGGCGTTCTGGTAGACGGCATAGAGCGAGTTCACCAGGCAGTCGCCGAAGGCATAGGCATAGACATAGAAGGGCGAGTGGATGAAGTGGGGGATATAGGCCCACCAGGTCTCGTAGCCCTCGGAGATCTTGATCGCCGGTCCGAGGCTCTCCGCCTGGACCGAGAGCCAGAGTTCGCCGATCTGCTCTGCTGTCAGTTCGCCTTCCTTGCGGGCGGTGTGGATCTTTCGCTCGAACTGGTAGAAGGCGATCTGGCGCACGACCGTGTTGATCATGTCTTCGACCTTCTGGGCAAGCATGGCCTTGCGTTCACGCTTGTCGGTCGTCTTGTCGAGCAGGGCGCGGAAGGTCAGCATTTCGCCGAAGACGGAGGCGGTTTCGGCGAGCGTCAGCGGGGTCTGGCACATCAGCGCGCCCTGGCCGCCGGCCAGCACCTGATGCACGCCATGGCCTAGTTCATGGGCGAGCGTCATGACATCGCGCGGCTTGCCGAGATAGTTGACCAAGACATAAGGGTGCGCCGAGGGAACGGTCGGATGGGCAAAGGCGCCGGGTGCCTTGCCGGGGCGGGCCGGGGCATCGATCCAGCCGCCGTCGAAGAAGCGGCCGGCGATCTCGGCCATTTCAGGCGCGAAGCGGCCATAGGCCGAGAGAACCATGTCCTTGGCTACGTCCCAGGAGATGAGCCGATCCGGTGTTTCGGCGAGCGGGGCATTGCGGTCCCAGAAATTCATCTGGTCCATGCCGAGCCACTTCGCCTTCATCTTGTAATAGCGGTGCGACAGGCGCGGATAGGCCTCGCGCACGGCTTCTGCCAGTGCGTCGACCACTTCGCGCTCCACACGGTTGGCGAGGTGACGACTGTCGGCGATGTCCTCGAAGCCACGCCAGCGGTCGGAGATGTCCTTGTCCTTGGCGAGCGTGTTGGTCACCAGCGTGAAGATGCGGATGTTTTCCTTGAAGGTCTTAGACAGGGCTTCGGCGGCGAGCTTGCGCTTGGCCGGATCAGCATCCTGCAGAAGTGTCAGCGTCGGCTCGAGCGGCATCTCGTCCTCGCCGACCTTGAAGCGGAGGGCTGCCAGCGTCTCGTCGAAGAGCCGGTTGAAGGCAGCGGCGCCCGTCTGCGACTTTTCCAGGAAAAGCTGCTCGATCCGGTCATCAAGCTGAAAGGGCTTGTCCTTGCGAAGGTCGACGATCCAGGGGCGGAAATGTCCGAGCGCCGGATCGCGGTCCATGGCGGCGTCGACGGCATCGTCGGGCAGGCGGTTAAGTTCGAGAGGGAAGAAGAGGAGGCGGGCGGACATGTCCGTCAGCTTTGCCTGGATATCACCGAAGAACTTGCCGTTCGCCGGATTGGTCATGTCGGAGTAGTAGGTGAGGCCGGCAAAGGACGCGATCCGGCCGAGCAGGTCTTCCAGCGCGTCCATTTCGCGCAGCGCCTCGGCAAGCGAGCCGTCGCCAACTGTCTCCAGGGCGGCCGCCAGTTTACCCTTCCACTTGGTCTCGAAGGCCAAGGCATCGGTGCCGGCTTTTTCGACAGCTGCGAGGAATTCCGGCGAGGTCTGTCCGGGGTAAAGGTCTTCGAGCTTCCAGACGGGCAATTCACCGAGGTTCTGATCCCGGCTCGCGGATGCCTCGGTGGCGGGGCTGGAAGCGGGGCGACGGTCGATCCTCATGGTGATGTCCTTTCTCTCTTTTGTCCGGGAGATGTAGTCAGTCGGCAGCGGATCGGCAAGCTGCAGCCTGTGTCAGAGCGGGGCGAGCCACCATGCTGCGGTTCGGCGGGCACGTCTGTGGATTGTGCCAGAAACGGTTAAGGACCGTTAAAATGCTAGGCTTTCTCCCAAGAACATCTTCAGGCCTTTCTGGCAGTGTCGCCGCGATAACCCAGGAGCGCGAAGGCGCCGAAACAGCCCCGGGGAGCGCAAGTTGACCGCACAGATTCTACTCATCGATGAAGATGCCGCCGAGCGCCGCAGCATGAAGGCTGCAATCGAAGCGCACGGTCATGCCGTTCACGTCGCCGATACGGCGCATGCAGGTCTTGATGCCTTTCGCCGTCACCGCGATGCCATCAGCGTCGTGCTGGTCGACGCGGCATCCGGTGAAGGGCTCGATCCCAGCATCATTCCCATGCTGACGGAGATCAATCCGGCCGTGCCCGTCATTGTCGGCATTGCCGAAGGCGCAACGGAGACGGCGGTCAACGCCATGCGTGCCGGGGCGTTCGATTTTCTCGTCAAGCCGATCGCGCAGGAGCGGTTGATCGGCGCGATCGAGTCTGCCCTGAAGATCCACCGCACCAGTTTGCAGGGCCGTACGCCGCGTCGTGCCCGCAGTGGTTCGGTCAGTTTCTCCGACGTGACGGCTGCCAGTGCTGCCATGTCGCGCGTCGTCGAGCTCGGTCGCCGGGCGGCGCAGTCGACCATTCCGGTGATGCTGGAAGGGGAGGCGGGCGTTGGCAAGGAGCTCATCGCGCGGGCCATTCACGTCGCCAGCGATCGCTCGTCCCGGCCCTTTGTCGGCGTGAACTGCAACGCGATTTCTCCGGCCCAGATCGAGGAGGTCTTGTTCGGCAGCGAAGGGCTGACCGGCAAGCTGTCGGAGGCCGAAGGCGGAACGCTTTTCATCGAAGAAATCAGTGAGTTGCCGCCCGCCGGGCAGATGCGGCTTCTCGAGCTTGTTCAGTCTGGCGAGGTGCATCTTGCCGGGCTGCAGCGTCCGCTGAAGGCCAATGTCCGCTTGATCCTCGCGACCAACAAGGATCTGATCGAAGAGGTCAAGTCCGGGCGGTTCCGCGAAGATCTCTATTATCGTTTGAACGTCTTCCCGATCACCATCGCGTCGCTGCGCCGTCGAAAGGAAGACATCCCGCATCTGATCCGCGCATTCGTCGAGCGCTTCTCGCTCGAGCAGCGCCTGCCGCGAAGCCTGCATGTCGAGCCCTCGGCACTTGCTTTGCTCACATCCTTCGATTGGCCGGGCAACACCCGTCAGCTGGAAAACGCCATCTTCCGTGCCGTCGTCCTGGCGGAAGGGACAAGCCTCCGCGAGGCCGATTTCCCGCAGATCGCCGCGCAGATGAGCGGCCACCGCGGCGCATCCAGTGCCGATTCTCAGGCTGCCGTGCAGGAGCAGAGCCCGATTGCCAGGGTGCAGGCCAGCCTTGCCGAGCGTGCTGCGGCCTTTGCCGGGGGGCAATCTGCTCCATCCACAGGTTTCGGCTCGACCCAATCGGCCAATGTCATCGTCAGCACCGACGAAGCCGGCAATGTGCGCAAGCTCGCCGAGATTGAGGAGGAGCTGATCCGCTTCGCGCTGAAGTTCTATCGCGGCCAGATGAGCCAGGTGGCGCGCAAGCTCGGCATTGGTCGCTCGACGCTCTATCGCAAGCTCAAGGACTACGGAATCGATCCCGACGACCCGCAGAAGGACGCTGCTTGATCTGTCTCAACCGTCCGGTGTTAACTCTGGGGTAAGCTTAATCGCCTACCAAGAGCTAAGCATTTGTTAGGCAAGCGTTCACTATAAAGGGACAGCTTGTGCGGATGTGGCAAATTTGCCATGGTATGACCGCATTTGACGTTCATTCGAGTTGGCGTGGGACGTAGTCTTTCGGACGGGGATTGCATTGCAGGCATCGCAGGACATCAGCGCGCTCCATACGCAAATCGGGCGCAAAACCCGGCTTGCGTCTGCGCAGTTGGCAGCGAAGCTGCTCTTTTCTCTCTTCGCCGTTGTGCTGATGGGGCTGGGAGGTCTGCTGGCCAATCCCGGCGCGGCGCATGCCGAAAGCCGCACGCTCAACATCGAATTCGTCCATACGGGCGAACGGGCCTCGATCACCTTCAAGCGCAATGGCCGCTATGACCCCAAGGGTCTGAAACAGCTCAACTACATTCTGCGCGACTGGCGCCGCAACGAGCCGACGAAGATGGACCCGCGCCTCTTCGACCTCGTCTGGGAAGTCTATCGCCAGTCCCGCGCCAAGGGCTATATCAAGGTCGTTTCCGCCTATCGTTCTCCTGCCACCAACGCCATGCTGCGGTCGCGCTCCAAGGGTGTCGCCAAGGAAAGCCAGCACATGCGCGGCACGGCGATGGACTTCTATATCCCAGGTGTGCCGCTCAAGACCTTGCGCGAAATCGGCGTGAAGATGCAGGCCGGCGGTGTCGGCTATTATCCCAATTCCGGTTCGCCTTTCGTGCATATGGACGTGGCGGGTGTGCGCGCCTGGCCGCGCATGAACCGCCAGGATCTCGTTCGTCTCTTCCCGGATGGCAAGACCGTTCATATCCCGTCGGATGGCAAGCCGCTGCCGGGCTATCAGCAGGCGCTCGCCGAATACAAGCGCCGCGTGGCTTCCGGAAATACGGTTATGATCGCCGAGGAGAAGTCCTCGTCGCGTCCGCGCAACTTCCTCGCCATGCTATTCGGCGGCGGTGATGAAGACGAGGTCGAGGATATTCCGGAGCCCGCAGAACGTCCGGCCGTCGCTCAGCCGCAGCCGGCTCCCGCCGCACCGCGCCAGCAACCCGTTGGCGCTGCACAAGAGCCGGTCATGGTTGCCAATGCGCTGCCGGGTGTCGATGCCGCCGATGCGCCTGTCCCTCAGGCTCGCCCGTCGCTTCGTCCGGCTGACAACAGCCTCGCCGTTGCTCTCTACCAGCCGCCACGCAATGCGGCGGAAGACGCGCTGCAGCAGGTGGCAAGTGGTGTGCCGGTTCCAGCCAACGCGCCAGCCGATGAATTTGCCGATCTTGCCTCGCTAAACGTGCCCGTGCCGACGCTCCTTAACGCGCGTCCCGGTGCTGGACCGACGGAAGGCGTGATGACGGCGTCGATCGATCCGAATTCTGAAGCGATGCTGCTTGCCGAAGGCATGGCCGTTCCGGTTCCTGCGGCTCGTCCGCAGGTCGCCGAAGCGCTGCTCGCGTCCGCCCAGGCAGAAGCCGAGGCCGAAGTCGACGAGGTCGAGCAGGCGATCCTGTCGCCGGAAGCGGCAGCCGCGCTCGAAGACAGCACCATGCCGGAAATGGCAGCACCGATCCCGTCGAGTGCGCCGGCTCAGGCCGAACTCCGCGCAACACCCGAACCTGCTCCTATCGAGAAGCCGGTCGAGGTTGCCTCCATCCCGCAGGAGACGCCTGCGGTCGAGAGCACCACGCAGTTCGGCGACATGTTCGACGCGCCGTCCGATCCGGTTGCGAATGCCGATGCGGCTCTGCCCAAGAAGGGTGGCCGTCCGGGGCAGGAAGATGCCGAGCGTGCGCATATGGCCATGTATGGCGGTACGAAGCTCACCAAGAACATGATCGAGCAGTGGGCGCTGAACCAGGGCAAGTTCGAATCCGTCGCCAAGCCGGTCAAGGCACCGCGCGTCGTATCGCGCTCGCTGGTCGCGCCGGCCACCGCCGTGCCGGATGGCTTCCGCCTCGATGCCACGACGGTCGATCCGAGCCGCTTCGGCGCTCCCTGATCTCAGACCTTCGCGATTGCAGACAAAAAGAAACCCGCCGGATCGGCGGGTTTTTTGTTGGCCAGAAGTGTGTGCCTCAGCCTTCCGGCGGGCTCTCGATCATGCCGAGCGCGTGCAGATAGGTGTCGAGGATCAGGTCCTCTTCCATGCGCTCCTGGTCGTCCTTCTTGCGAAGCGCGATGACCTTCTTGAGGATCTTGGTGTCGAAGCCCATGGCCTTGGCTTCGCCGTAGACGTCCTTGATGTCGTCGGCGATGGTCTTCTTTTCTTCTTCCAGGCGCTCGATGCGTTCGACAAAAGCGCGGAGCTGGTCGCGGGCGACGCCGTGGGCGGCATCAGACATGGGCAATCTCCTTCATTGCGGGGATGGCATTCTCGGGATGGATTTTCGTGGCGACCACGTGCCGCGAAGCGGCCTCCGCGTCAAGCCCCAAAGCTTGAGATGCGCGTCATTCCTTCGGGCGGTTCTCTTCGAAGGCCTGCTGCTGGTCGGCACTCGCCTCCCGCTGGTGCAGTGCCTTCCACTCGTCATAGGGCATGCCATAGACGATCTCGCGGCTTTCGTCCTTGGTGAGGTCGAGCCCGTTTTCCTTGGCGGCGTCCAGATACCAGTTGGACAGGCAGTTGCGGCAGAAGCCGGCCAGGTTCATCAGGTCGATGTTCTGCACATCGGTGCGGTTGCGCAGGTGGGATACCAGCCGGCGGAAGGCGGCGGCTTCGAGTTCGGTCTGCTGGTCCTTGCTCGGGAGCGTCATGGTTCTCTCCTTCAGGGCATAATGGGGTCGCCAGGGTAGGGCCCTGTGCGCGAGGCATGGAGCTCATATTCGTGCAGCTTCGGGTCGGCATTGAGGCGCTCGAAGATCGGTGCCAGGCGGTCCGCCCAGGCCGCGACGCCGGCTTCATCGGCAATCAGGTCCTGGCGGACTTCCAGAAGCGCGTGTGGAATGCCAGCCATCATGCAATGGCGGTACATGGTGTCGCCCTTGAGCGCTCCGTCATAGGGTTCGTTGTCGCCGACGAGGATGTCACCCGGGGCCTCAAGGCCTTCAATTAGGGGGCGAACGGCGCGCGCATCGGTGTCCCAGAGGACTGCCGCGTGCCAGGGGCGGGGCACGCCCTTCCAGGCCGGCGTGTAGGAATGCAGCGAAAGCACCAGTGGCGCTTTGCCTGAGGCTTCGGCGACCTTGGCGATCACCTCGGACACTGCCCGGTGGTAAGGGCGGTGATAGGTCTCGATGCGATGCTGCCATTCCTCCGGTGTAATCGGATGATTGCCGGGTATGATCGCGCCGTCGGAGATGCGCATGATGATGGTCGGGTCGTCCTCGCCGCGATTCGGATCGATCAGCAAGCGGGAGAAGCGCGACATGACGGCGGGAACGCCGAGCCGCGCGGCCAGCAGGCGCGTCAGCGGTTCGATGCCGATGTCATAGGCGATGTGCCGACCGAAGGCACTGTCGGGCAGGCCGAGCCTTCCATAGCGTTCCGGCACGATATTCGTGGCGTGGTCGGCAAGGATCACGAGCCCGGCGTCGAAACGGCCGTCCAAAATCTCGAAAACAGGGGAAACATTCATCAGTTTGAAGCCATCAGCTGCTACAAGCGCTTGATCGCATGGGGAATGGGGGAGCGCAAGCTTTCATGGCTGTCACGTTTGTGCCAAGATCGGACATATAGGTTTTGAGACTGGCCAAAGACAGAAAATATAATCGATTAGAGTTGCGTTGACATTCTCTGGTCAGCATCGCAAGAAGGCATCCCATGCGCATTTTTGGAGTTCCGGCGGCAATCGTGCATCACCTGATCAGACAGACTTTCGACCGTGCGAAGGCACGTTATCTGAAGCCCCTCCTGATCGCGGGTGCGCTGTTTTCGCCCATGCTGGCAGCCTCTGCCGCCCATGCCGAGTTCCGTGTCTGCAACGGCACTCAGAACCTCGTCGGCGTCGCCGTCGGCTACCGGGCAGAAGAAGGCTGGATCACGGAGGGCTGGTGGCAGGTTCCTGCCGGCACCTGCGCCACCCTGATCGAGGGCGAACTCCAATCGCGTTACTATTATCTCTATGCTGAGGATGCCGCTCGCGGTGGTCGCTGGACCGGTGACATCAACATGTGTGTTGCCGAAAACGAGTTCAAGATCGTGGGCGTGAAGGACTGCTTCGCACGCGGCTATCAGCAGATGGGATTCAAGGAATACGACACCGGCAGGCAGGGGAGCTGGATGGTCCAGCTGTCCGATACGTCGGGCACCCAGGAAAGCCAGAACTGATGAAGCGAAACCGCAAAGTAAAGATCCTCGCCACGCTTGGTCCCGCCTCTTCCGAAGAGGCGATGATCCGGAAGCTTCACGAAGCCGGGGCCGATCTTTTCCGCATCAACATGAGCCATGCCAGCCATGACCTGATGCGCACGCTGGTTCAACGCATCCGCAATGTCGAAGCTGCCTGTGGCCGCCCGATCGGCATCCTCGCCGACCTCCAGGGCCCGAAGCTCCGCGTTGGCAAATTCGCCAACACCACGGTAGAGCTGCAGCCGGGTCAGACCTTCACGCTCGACAACAGCCAGGAGCCGGGCGACGCGACGCGCGTTCACCTCCCGCATCCGGAAATTCTGGAATCGGTAAAGCCGGGCGACCGTCTTCTGATCGACGACGGCAAGCTGCATCTGAAGGCCGTCAAATGCGACGGCAAGAGCATCGTTACCGAAGTTGTCTCGGGCACGAAGATCTCCGACCGCAAGGGCGTCAGCCTACCCGACACCATTCTCGCAACCGGCGTGTTGACCGACAAGGACCGCGCCGACCTCGATGCCGTGCTCGCCGTCAACGATGTCGACTGGGTTGCGCTTTCCTTCATCCAGCGCCCGGAAGATCTGGCGGAAGTCCGCAAGATCGCCAAGGGCCGCGTTGGCCTGATGTCCAAGATCGAGAAGCCGCAGGCCATCGAGCGCATTGACGAGATCATCGAACTCTCCGACGCACTTATGGTCGCTCGTGGTGACCTCGGTGTCGAAATGCCGCTCGAGCGCGTTCCGGGCATCCAGAAGCAGCTGATCCGCGCCTGCCGCCGAGAAGGCAAGCCGGTCGTTGTCGCGACCCAGATGCTGGAATCGATGATCACGGCGCCGGTGCCGACCCGTGCAGAGGTCTCCGACGTCGCGACCGCCGTCTTCGAAGGCGCCGACGCCATCATGCTCTCGGCAGAATCGGCTTCCGGCCAGTATCCGGTCGAAGCGGTTGCGACCATGGCTTCGATCGCCGAAACCGTTGAGCGCGAGCCGCATTACCCCGGCATCATCTACGCCCAGCGCGCGCAGCCGGAAGCGACCGGTGCGGACGCCATTTCGCTTGCTGCCCGCCAGATCGCTGAGACGCTGCGCCTGCAGGCGATCGTCTGCTACACCTCTTCGGGCAATACAGGTCTGCGCGCCTCGCGCGAGCGTCCGGAAGTGCCGATCATCGCGCTGTCGCCGGTCATCCAGACCGCGCGTCGCCTCTCCGTCGTCTGGGGCCTGCACTGTGTTGTCTCGTCGGAACCGACCGATCTCGACGATATGGTCAACCGCGCCTGCCGCATCGTGGTCGAAGAAGGCTTCGGCAAGCCCGGCGACCGCATCATCATGTCGGCCGGTGTTCCGCTCGGCACGCCAGGTTCGACCAATATGCTGCGCATCGCCTATATCGGTTCGGACGGCCAGACGGGGATCTGATCCCAGCGCCTTGCAAATGAAAAAGCCGCCCTCGGGCGGCTTTTTTTGATGGCTTTACTGACCAGCTTGTAGCGACGGGGCCGAGCCTCCCGGATCGACGCTGGTTGCGGCAAGACGCGGCTCGACAGCCCGCGCCATGGATTGGAGATCGCGCTCCTTGCCCGCGATCTTCTCCAAGGCGGCGATGACGATGTCGGTCACGATGTAATCCGGCTTGTGGCCGAGGCCCTTGATCCAGACGAGTTCGGAGCCTTCGATATCGCGGGCGAGGCCCTTGGAGTGGATTTCCTCCAGCACGATCGTGTCCGCGTCACCGGTGATCACCACCGTCGGCTTGGCGATTTCGCGGTAACGCGGCGCGAAATCGGTCACATAGGCGTGGAGGCCTGCGACGTCCTTCGCGTTTGACCGGAAGGCGGAGGGACGCAGGACAAGCTGAGGACCTGTTTTCTCCACATAATCGACCGGACGCGTATTGGGAGCAAAGACATGCTCGGTCGCGGCGTCGATCCGCATCATCCCGGCATGCAGCGCCAGGGTATGACAGAAGATCGGGCCGATCACCGGCGCGGAGGCGAGGTGATAATACCAGTCCACGCCGCCGGGCCAGGGATGGGTGGCGGCCGAGAGGAAGACGAGGCCTTCGACCTTGTCGGGATGCAGCACGCCGAAGCTTGCGGTGATCGCGCCGCCGAAGGAGTGGCCGACGATGATGGCGCGATCGATCCCCTTCTTCTCCATCAGGCGCGCGATGGCATTGGCCTGGCCGTCCGGCATGTCGTTTTCCGGCCCGCCGCGCTCGGAATATCCGTGCCCGGGCCGATCGACGAAGAGGAGCTCGGCACGACCGCGCAGAGGCTCCAGGAAGGCGCCCGTCTGGTCCTGAAGGTTCCCGGAGGCGCCATGGATGAAAACGATCGGCGGCAGGTCCGCGTTCCGGCCTGCAGGCACGTGGAGCGCATTCAGGCTGTAGCCGCCGACATCGGTGCGCTCACCAATGTTTGGGGTCCGCGCCTCGATGCCCCGGGCCCGGATTTCGGTGGCAATGGCGAGCGCCACGAGCACGGCGACGAGAAGGAGGAGAATGACGAGCAAGAGAAGACCGATGCGAGAGAGGATGAGCAAGAGCTGAGCTTTCGGCGAGGCGATACAGGCAACAAGATCGTGCTGCCGCGCCATTCGTCAAGGGAACTGCGTGCTGCTTTACGTCCGCTGGCCGGCCAGTTCTTCCGAAAGCTTGGCGACGATCTCCTGGGCCTCGCGGTCGGCGGGGAAGACCTCGAGATATCGTTCCCAGGCCTTCAGGGCTGCGTCCTTGCTGCCGCGCTCGGTGAGGATGCCGGCGAGGCCGGCAATCGCTCCGAAATGGCGGGGTTCGAGATCGAGCACCTTTTCGATGTCGGACACCGATTTCTGATAGTTGCCCATGGTGAAGTGCAGCGTGGCGCGCTGGTTCCAGGCGCCGACGAAGTCCGGCTTCAGGATGATCGCCTGATCGATGAAGTCGAGGGCGGCGGCATTGCGCTTCTCGGCGGCCGCCTTTGCCGACCACTGCATCAGGAGATTGATCGTCGGGCTCGACGACTCGCTCCAGGTGGCCATGGCCGCATTCGCGATCTGCCGGGCGGCTTGCGGATTGCGTTCCCGTTTCAGCTCCGCCAAGAGGTCGTCGACCGTCTTCGGCTTCACCGGCGTATTCATGGGAATTCGCTCGACGGGCGTTTCAGTGGTGGCCGCGCCACCGCCCTCTTCAGGCGCCTGCGCGGCAACCGCGCCGGCGAAAAGCAGGGTGGACAGGATGGCGAGACTTGGGGCGAGTCGCAAAGAAAAACGGCGCATGCAGGGAAGGTAGTCCCTCAGCGCCGTCTTTCAAACTCAAATTTCCGATATCAACACGCCGCAATGGCGGCGGGCAGTCCGTCTGGCTCATGGGATCCGGAGATCCCGGGGCGTCAGCCCTGGCGAGCCTTGAAGCGCGGGTTCTGCTTGTTGATGATGTAGATGCGACCCTTGCGGCGAACCAGACGGTTGTCGCGATGACGGGCCTTCAGCGCTTTCAGCGAGTTCTTGATCTTCATTTTTCTGGTCCACAACGATTGTCGGGGAATGTGTCATTCACCCACTGTGTTCAAACAATCAAAAGCGCGCCACTGGGCGCGCCCTTGAAGAGTTGGCGGCAATTAGCCCAAGGGAGGCCCGGATGTCAACATGCTCAGCGGAAAATGCCGGACAGATCCGGCTAAAAAACCGGGAAAATCAGTCGCGAAACGGCAGGATTTCGGTGACGTGACCCATCTTTCGGCCGGGGCGGGCTTCCGTCTTGCCATAGAGATGAACGAGCACGTTCGGCTTTGCGAGCCATGTGGGGACAGAATCGATGTCGTCGCCGATCAGATTCGTCATCACGCAATCGGAGTGGCGAACGGTGTCGCCAAGCGGCAGAGAGGCGACCGCGCGGATGTGCTGCTCGAACTGCGAGACGATGCAGGCGGCTTCCGTCCAGTGACCTGAATTGTGGACGCGCGGTGCGATCTCGTTGGCGATGAGGCTGCCATCTTCGAGCACGAAGAACTCCATGCCGACGACGCCGACGTACGCGAGACCGTCGAGCAGTTTGGTCGCGGCTTCGCGAGCAGCCCTTGCGGTCTGAGATGTGATGGCGGCCGGCTGCGTCGACGTGTGCAGGATGCCATTGCGGTGCACGTTCTCGGTCGGGTCGTAGCAGCGGACCTCGCCGTCGGCGCCACGGGCCGCGATGATGGAGACTTCGCGGACGAAGGGCACGAAGCTTTCGAGGATGAGCGGGACGGAGCCGAGGGCTTCATATCCGCCTTCTGCGCTTTCGCCCTTGCGATAGACCTTCTGGCCCTTGCCGTCATAGCCGAGGCGGCGGGTCTTGAGCACGCCTTCACCACCGAAATCGGCAAGAGCGGCTTCCAGATCGGCCTGGCTGTCGACGGCGTGGAAGCGGGCCGTCTCGATGCCGGAGGCGTTGAGGAAACGCTTTTCCGTCACGCGGTCTTGGGCCACTTCGAGAGCCTTCGGCGGCGGATAGACGGGCACGCTCGCGGCGAGTGTCTCTGCGGCCGTCACGGGCACGTTTTCAAATTCGTAGGTGACGACATCGCAGAGGCGGGCAAGCTCGCCAAGTGCTGTCGGGTCGTCATAGGCGGCGGTAATCTGGTGGTTGGCCACCTGGGCGGCGGGGCTGTCGGCCTGCGGCTCGAGGATCACCGTGCGGAAGTTCAGGCGGGCTGCGGCCATGGCCAGCATGCGGCCGAGCTGGCCGCCACCGATGATGCCGATCGTGCGGATGGTCATGGGGCCTCGTCCACGGGATATTCGGCAACGGAGGCCGTCTGGCGCTCGACCCATTCCTCAAGACGCTCGGAAAGCTCGTCATCGAAGGCTGCCAGCACACGAGCGGCAAGAAGGGCGGCGTTGACCGCGCCGGCGCGGCCAATGGCGAGCGTGCCGACGGGAATGCCGGCCGGCATCTGGACGATGGAGTAGAGGCTGTCGAGGCCGGACATCGTCTTGGATTGAACGGGAACGCCAAAGACGGGCAGGGTCGTCAGCGATGCGACCATTCCGGGCAGGTGGGCGGCACCGCCGGCGCCAGCAATGACCACTTTGAAGCCCTCGTCGCGGGCGCCCTTGGCGAAGGCATACATGCGGTCTGGCGTGCGATGTGCCGAAACGATGCGGGCTTCATAGGAGACGCCGAGTGCGTCGAGCGTGTCGGCGGCATTCTTCATGGTTTCCCAGTCGGACTGGCTTCCCATGATGATGGCGACGGGCGGGCACTCAGCTGTCATCTCATATCCTTATGCCGTCATGTTGCGCGGTCAGGCGATGATGTCGGGAATGATCTGGTCTTCCAGCGCTGTGATCTTGTCCTTGATGGACAATTTCTTCTTCTTCATGCGCTGGATGCGAAGGGCGTCGCAGCCGACCGTGATCATGGCATTGATGGCCGCATCATAGTCTTCGTGCTCCTGGCGAAGCCGTGCCAACGAGAGCCTGATGTCGGCTTGTTCCTGATCGGCCATGCTCATTCCCCATTATCGCCGTGTGGCCCATCCTTAAAGGATGCCCGGAAGATTCGCGCAAGCTCCTATCACCAAATACCGGTAACGGGAAGTTATCCCTGTCTTCCATTTTGATGGGCCTTTTTGCCCAGTTCGCCTTCGACAAACCGCATTTCTCGTGTCACATTATCTTCGCAAAGCCTGAAACTCCAGCGGATGAGGGCTGGAGGTAGGCGATAAGGAAGGACGCATCAAATGACCATACAGGCTCATCTTGAATCGCTGCAGAAGAAGCATGGAGCCCTCGAGGATCAACTCCATGACGCGCTTGCATCTCCCTCCGTCGATGATCGGCACATTGCCGAACTGAAGCGCCTCAAACTGCGCCTCAAGGATGAAATGGAACGCCTGAGGGCTTCCACCCGCCACTGATACCACCCTTCCGGCTGCGCCGGGATCTGGCGGACCCAAAGACCGATCCCGATGTATTCATGAAGCAGCCAATACAACACCCTTGGCCCCGGAGTTCACACGACTTCGGGGCTTTTGTTTGCGCACTTTCACGATGTAGGAGGGGTCAGGACCAGAACTGGTCCAGCCACATGTTCATCCGGTCGAAGCCGGGACGATGGATGAAATAGATGCGGCGGGTGCCTTCCGAGCGGACATCCACAAGTCCGCTGTCGAGCAGGGCCTTCAGATGTTGCGACACCGCCGGGCGGCTGATCGGCAACTGGCCCGCCAGTTCGTTGACGGTCTTTTCCCCCCGACGCAGATCCTCGAGGATATGCCGTCGGTTCGGATCTGCGATCGCCATGAACGGGTCTGCGTTCGTCATGGATGGAACGTTATGTCAAAGGCCCTTTGGCGGCAAGCACTGATGTGCGCTGCAGCAAGGCCTGGCGAACACGAATGCGCGTGTTAGAGGCCGGTCAATCCGCGGGTGCCGTCCCACAGCAATTTGCTGCCTGCGATCAGCACCATTCCATACATCAGCGGATAGAAGATCGCGGGCTTCAGGAAGTGCACGAGACGGGCGCCGGCAAGCGTCGAAATCAGGGCGATCGGCAGCAGGGCGGCCGACAGGCTCAGATTTGTCGCGTCCAGTTCGCCGAGAGCAAAATAGGGGATGACCTTGATCGCGTTCAGGATCGCGAAGAAGCGCGTGGATGCTCCGGTATAGGTGAGCGGGTCGAGCTTCAGCGGCAAAACGTAGATCTGGAAGGGCGGGCCACCGGCATGGGCGACGAAGCTCGCATAACCGGCAAGCGATCCCCAGAAGGAACCGGCGACCGGGCGCTGTCCGGCGGGCGCCGTCTCCCGCCCATTATAGGCGGCCCAGCTTTCCACGAAATACTTCAGCGCAAAGACGATCGAGATGCCGCCGAGGACAAGGCGCATGGCGTCGGCCGAAACATAGGTCGAGGTGGCCCAGCCGAGACCGATGCCGATGATGGCGCCCGGCAGCATGGCGATCAGGGTGGCGCGGTCGTTGTGGCGGCGCCAGGCCCAGAGCGCGACGGCGTCCATCACCAGAAGTATCGGCAGGAAGATCGCGGCGGCTTGCATGGGCGGCACGGCAAACGCCAGAAGAGGCACGCCGATCAGCGCGAAAGCACCACCGAGACCTCCTTTGGAAAGGCCGACAAGGGCAACGGCGGGAATGGCGACGGCATAGAAGTTCGGGTCAGTCAGCATTGCGCGGTTGATCCTTTCGGAAGAGCGGTCTATCGGATTTGTCCAGAGAAAACGAGGACGAAATCCTGAGAAACGGACCCGTCCCGCACACGGAAACACCGCGCATGACCGAAGATCGCTGCCGCCTCGTCCTCATCGTTCCGGATATGCCGGACACGGCGCAATGCGCCGAAGTCGTCGGAAACGCGCTACGTGGCGGTGATGTTGCATCGGTGATCGTGCCGCAATACGGCCTCGACGATACCGCCTTCCAGAAGCATGCAGAGGCAATCGTTCCCGTCATCCAGAAGGCGGGGGCGGCCGCGCTTGTCGTCGACAACAGCCGGGTTGCCGGGCGGGTGAAGGCTGACGGTCTGCATATCTCCGGCAATGCCGAGGCATTGGCCGAAGCGGTCGAAAAGCATGTGCCGAAGCTGATCGTCGGCGGTGGCAACGCCATGGACCGGCACCATGCGCTGGAGATGGGCGAGATCCAGCCCGATTACATCTTCTTCGGCAAGATCGATGGGGACATCAAGCCGGAGGCGCATTCGAAGAATGTTGCCCTTGGCGAATGGTGGTCGGCGATGATCGAAATCCCGGCCATCGTCATGGGCGGCACGGATCCGGCTTCGGCCCTCGTCGTCGCCGAAAGCGGCGTCGAATTCGTGGCCCTCGGCAAGGCCGTGTTTTCCGATCCGGCACAAGCTGCCGCAATCGTAACCCGGGTGAATGCCGAGCTTGACGAAAAAGCGCCACGGTTTGAGGCTTGAACCGCCTCATGCGTTCAAACCCGTCTCTTCACCGTCTGATTCTTGCCGCACTGACCGGTGCGGGCCTTCTGATCGCCATCCCGGCGGTGGCGCAGGAGAGCGAGGACGGGATCGAGATCGGTGACCAGCCGGCAATCCTGCCGGCCAATCCCACCGATGCCGGCGAAATCGAGCGCGGTGCGCGGCCGAACAGTTCGACCGGCGATGCGAGCACGCTGGATCGCGGCGAGCGGGACAGCGCACCGCCTGCCACGAAGGGCGCCAAGCCGACCACCGGCGACAAGCCGGACGAGTTGCAAGGCATCAACATCTATCTGCGCATGGGCACGCCCCTGCCGGATCTGCCGCCGGAAAAGCCCTATGAGGGCAAGCCGGACGAAGCTTACGGCGCTTTCCAGCGCGGCCTGTTCCTGACGGCCGTCGACAAGGCGCTGCCGAGGGCGCAGCTTGGGGATCCCGCAGCCCAGACGCTGCTGGCCGAAATCATGTCTCGCGGTCTCGGGGTGAAGCGCGATCCGAAGGGGGCTGCCTTCTGGTATGGCCAGGCCGCCCAGGGTGGCGATCCGGCTGCGATGTTCAAATACGCGCTCCTCCTGATGGAAGGTCGCGAGGTCCCGCAGGACAAGGCGAAGGCGGACGACTACATGCGCCGCGCTGCGGAGGCCGGAAACGCCTCGGCGCAGTTCAACTGGGCGCAGATCCTCGTCTCGGCCAATCCGGGCGTGCGTGGTCTCACCATGGCGATGCCGTTTTACGAAAAGGCGGCCGAGCAGGGGATCGCCGATGCGCAATATGCGCTGGCGCAGGTCTATTCGGCGCTGAAGGATGTTCCGCCGGAGAAGAAGGCGCGCGCGCGAGAATGGATGCTGCGCGCGGCCAGAGCGGGCTTCGATACGGCCCAGCTCGACATGGGGCTCTGGCTGGTGAACGGCTATAACGGACCACGGGATTATGAGGCCGGTTACCGCTGGCTCAGCATCGCCGCGGCTCGCGGCAATGTGGTGGCGCAGAACCGGCTGGCGCATCTCTATATCAATGCTCTCGGCACGAAGCCCGATCCCGTCGAAGCGGCCAAGTGGTATGTGCTGTCGCGACGCGCGGGGCTCAAGGATCCGGGGCTTGAGGACTTCTATCTCGGCCTCAACGAAGAGCAGCAGAAGCAGGCCATCGATCTCGCCAACCGGTTCAGACGCACGTAAGTTAGCCGCCTGCCGCTTCGGGGGAGGGCGGCGGTCATGGATCTCATCGACATTTTCCAGCGTCTCGGGCTTGCGTGTGCCATCGGTGCTGCTGTTGGCGTCGAGCGTCACTGGCGGGAACGCGACGAGCCGGAAGGTGCCCGCATTGCTGGGATCCGCACCTTTACCCTGATCAGCATGACCGGCGGCATCGCCGGACTTCTGGACGGCGTCTTCACCCCGGGCGGTGTTTCCGGGCTGATCGTTGCGAGCTTCCTGCTGGCAATTTCGGTCGTTCTTCTGCGTTTCGGTCTGATGGAAGCGCGCGCCGAGGGGACTTTCAGTGCCACCACGGTCATTGCCGGCATCACGACGTTCGGGCTCGGGGCTCTGGCGGTGATGGGGGACATGGCGGTGGCGTCTGCCACCGGGGCCGCGATGGTCACGCTGCTGGCAAGTCGGGAATTCCTGCATGGCGCGATCCGGCGGCTGACCTGGGTCGAGTTGCGTTCGGCGGTCGTGTTGCTGGCCATGGGCTTCGTCATCCTGCCGCTCATTCCAGCGGATCCCTATGGTCCCTTTGGCGGTGTTTCTCCGCGAAGCCTCGTGATCCTGGTGATCCTGCTCGCCTCCATCTCCTATGTCGGCTATGTCGCCGTGCGGTTGATCGGCGGCGGGCGCGGCGATCTGGTGGCCGGTGGCGTGGGCGGGCTGGTGTCGTCAACGGCGACGACGCTTGCGATGGCGCGCCACAGCCTGACTTCAGCCAATGCTGCCGGCCCGGCTGCCGGTGCGATTGCAGCCGGCAGCGTGTCGCTGATCCGCACGGCGCTGCTCATGCTGGCGCTTGCGCCATCGCTTGGAGAGCGGTTGTTGCCGGGACTGCTCGTCGCCGGTGCCCTGATGCTGGTGATCGCCTTTTCGCTGGTGGCCCGTGGGGTCGTGGCGGCAGAGGCGGAGCTGCCCGGCAATCCGTTCGAGCTGGCGCAGGTGGTGAAGATGGCGCTGCTGATCACCGTCGTCGCCTTCATCGCGCGGGCGGCAAGCCAGATCTTCGGCGATGGCGGGCTCTATGTCGTGTCGGCTCTGACTGCGCTGGCCGATGTCGATGCCGTCAGTGTGACGGTTGCCGGAATGCTGCCGGCCCTGTCGCTCGATGTGGCAACGATTGCTGTCGGTATCGCCGTGACCGCCAATATGGCGGCCAAGGTCGTCTATGCAGGTGTCGCAGGAAGTGCAGGCTTTGTGCTTCGACTGGGTGCAGCCTCCCTGATTGCCGTTACGGCAGGCCTGATCGTCACCTTCGCTGCAGGGCACGTCTGACACCCGCGCATGGGCCGGAACCGCCATACCCCTTGAATTCCGGCGGCATTTGTGGTCTTGAACCGGCCAAACATCGCCGCCGTCGCGCGCTCGTCCGTTGCCGCCTTCCGGCGCCTCCCAGTTTCAAGGAATTCGATACATGGCCCGCTCAGCCCTTCTCAATGTCATGGTTCAGGCAGCACTCAAGGCCGGCAAGTCGCTCTCGCGCGATTTCGGTGAAGTGCAGAACCTGCAGGTTTCCGTGAAAGGCCCCGGTGACTTCGTCTCGCAGGCCGACTTCCGCGCCGAGAAGATCGTGCGCGAGGAACTTCTCAAGGCCCGTCCGACCTATGGCTTCCTCGGCGAGGAAGGCGAGGAGATCAAGGGCACCGACGGCGCGCATCGCTGGATCGTCGACCCGCTCGACGGTACGACCAACTTCCTGCACGGCATTCCGCAGTTTGCCGTGTCGATCGCGCTGGAGCGCAATGGCGAAATCGTCGCCGGCGTGATCTTCAACCCGGCGACCGACGAACTCTACACGACGGAAAAGGGCGGCGGCGCCTTCCTCAACGACCGCCGCATCCGCGTCGGCGCTCGCAAGGTGCTGTCGGATTGCGTCATCGGTTGCGGTGTGCCGCATCTCGGTCGTGGCCAGCACGGCAAATTCCTCATCGAATTGCGCCATGTGATGGGCGAAGTCTCCGGCGTTCGCCGCATGGGCGCTGCAGCCCTTGATCTCGCCTATGTTGCGGCCGGTCGTCTCGACGGCTTCTGGGAAGCTCAGCTCAATGCCTGGGACATCGCAGCCGGCATTCTCCTCATCAAGGAGGCCGGTGGCTTCGTTTCCGACATGAAGGGCGGTCAGGAAATGTTCGAGAACGGCACGGTGCTGGCCGGCAACGAATATATCCGCAAGGCTCTCGAAGAGGTCGTCAACCGTCCGGTGCCGCAGGCCTGATTTTTGCCTTCGGGAAAATTTTCCCAAAGTCCGCGGCTTCAATTCGTCTCATTTTTGCACTAGCCTCCGCGTCCAAGATTCCCCGGAGGTCGAGCATACCATGGCGAAAGTGAAGTTGGAGGATCTCGAGGTGGGCGAGACCCGTCCGGGCGTATATGGCCAGAAGCTCTCCAGCCCGATGCCCTTCTTCACAACCATGGTGATCTTCCTGATCATCGTGTGTTTCATCGCGGCCATCCTCTACCGCCAGGCGCATGCGGCCTTCGTGACTAATCCCGGGCTGAACGGGCTGATCCTCGGGGTTCTCGCGGTCGGCATCATTCTCGTCTTCGCCCAGGTGCTGGCCCTTCGACCGGAAGTGCGCTGGTTCAATTCCTTCCGTGCCGCCGGCGACAATGCGACCCTTGTCGGCCGTGATCCCAAGCTGCTTGCACCGATGCGCGCACTGATCGGCGGTCGCCGTTCGATGGCGATCTCGACGACGGCGCTGCGGTCGATCCTCGATTCGATCGGGACGCGCCTCGACGAATCGCGCGACACCAGCCGGTATCTGATCGGTCTTCTCGTCTTTCTCGGCCTGCTCGGCACTTTCTGGGGTCTGCTCGGCACCATCGGCTCGATCAACGAGGTGATCGGTTCGCTCGACCCGGCTTCGGGCGACAGCAACGACATTCTCCAGTCGCTCAAGTCGGGATTGACCGCGCCCCTTTCCGGTATGGGCACGGCTTTTTCGTCCTCGCTGCTCGGTCTTTCCGGCTCGCTGATCCTCGGTTTCCTCGATCTGCAGGCGGGCCGTGCGCAGAACCGCTTCTATACCGAACTGGAAAACTGGCTTTCCTCCGTCACGGATCTCGATTCGGAGCGTCCGGTGGTTTCGGAAGGCAGTGCAGCCGTTGCCAGCGATGACGTCCGCCTGCTGGTGGAGGAGATCCAGAAGCTTGCCAATCGCGAGGGCAATGACCGCTCGGTGGCGGCAATCGCGGGGCTTGCAGAAGGCATTCAGGGACTGGTCAAGAACATGCGCAACGAGCAGCAGATGCTGCGCGACTGGATCGAAGCGCAGCAGGAGGATGCTCGCGCCATGCGCAAGACGCTCGACCGGCTGAACGACAAGATCAGCGGGAGCAACAAGTAAATGGCGCTGGGGCGCAACCGCCGCCGCGAGCGCGGCGTCGACTACTGGCCGGGCTTCGTCGATGCCCTGTCCACGCTTTTGCTCGCCATCATGTTCCTGCTCACGGTCTTCGTCGTGGCGCAGTTCATCCTGGGCCGCGAGATCTCCGGCAAGGATGAGGTGCTGAACCGGCTGAACAGCCAGATCGCGGAACTGACGCAGCTGCTCGCGCTGGAGAAAAGCGGCAAGCAGGACCTGCAAGATACGCTTGCAGCGCTGCAATCCTCTCTCGCTTCGTCGGAAAGCGAGCGGTCGCGCCTGCAGGAACTGCTCGACAGTGGAGCGGGGACCGCGGATGCCGCCAATGCCAAGGTCGGCCGTCTCACGGAAGAACTCGACGCCGAAAAGCAGGTCAGCGCCCGGGCAATGAGCCAGATCGAGCTGCTCAACCAGCAGATCGCCGCACTCAGGGCGCAGATCGCGGCGGTCGAGGAAGCCCTGCAGGCCTCCGAAGCGAAGGATCAGGCCTCGCAGACACGGATCGCCGACCTCGGTCGTCGCCTCAATGTGGCGCTGGCGCAGCGCGTCCAGGAGCTCAACCGCTATCGCTCCGACTTCTTTGGGCGTCTTCGCGAGATCCTGTCGGATCGTGAGAACATTCGCATCGTCGGTGACCGTTTCGTCTTCCAGTCGGAAGTGCTGTTTCCCGTTGGTGGTGCCGATCTCGATGCGGCAGGGCAGGCGGAGATGGACAAGCTCGCCGCTGCGGTTCTCGAGCTGGCGGAGGAGATTCCGTCCGAGATCAACTGGGTGCTCCGGGTCGATGGCCATACGGACGCCTCGCCGCTGACCGGTACGGGTCGCTACCGGGACAACTGGGAGCTTTCGTCCGCTCGCGCCACCTCGGTCGTTAAATATCTGATCTCCCGGGGTGTGCCGGCAAACCGGCTCGTCGCCGCAGGCTTCGGCGAGTTCCAGCCGATTGCCGAAGGGGAGACGCCGGAAGTGCTGTCCCAGAACCGCCGCATCGAGCTCAAGCTCACCGAGCGCTGATACAGGCATAATTGTTTGCCTTCCCGACAACTTGCGTGCTGTATTACGTGTGCGTAAAGGTAAGAACATGCGCATGGGGAGGATGGCATGCAGGAATTCGACGTCATCGTCATCGGAGGTGGCCTTGCCGGCCTGGTCGCCGCCACGGAGGCTGTCGATCGCGGCCTGAGCGTCGGGCTGATCGATCAGGAGGGCGAGCAGAACCTGGGTGGTCAGGCTTTCTGGTCGCTTGGCGGGCTCTTCTTCGTCGATAGTCCCGAACAGCGCCGGATGGGCATTCGCGACAGTCTGGAGCTTGCCCGGCAGGACTGGCTGGGGTCGGCCGCATTCGATCGCACGGAGGATTTCTGGCCGCGCCAATGGGCCGAAGCCTATTTGCAGTTTGCAGCGGGGGAAAAGCGCAGCTGGCTGAAAAGCCAGGGTGTCGGCTGGTTTCCCGTCGTCGGCTGGGCCGAACGCGGCGGTGGGCATGCCGACGGGCATGGCAACTCCGTGCCGCGTTTTCATGTGACCTGGGGCACTGGTCCTGGGGTTCTCGCGCCCTTCGTCCGGCGTGCCCAGGCTGCTGCCGAGGCCGGCAAGCTGACCTTCCTCTTCCGTCACCAAGTGGACCGGCTGATTGCGACCAATGGCACGATCACCGGCGCTTCCGGCCAGCTTCTTGCCGGTGACGCCACGCCCCGTGGTGCCTCCAGCTCGCGCAATGTCGTCGGCGAGTTCGAGGTGAGGGCAGGGGCCGTCATCGTGGCTTCCGGCGGTATCGGCGGCAATCACGACCTCGTCCGCAAGAGCTGGCCCACCAATCGCCTCGGACCGGCGCCCAAGCAGATGGTCGCTGGCGTGCCGGCCCATGTCGATGGCCGCATGCTATCAATCACCCAGGCGGCCGGTGGCGAGGTCATCAATGGTGACCGGATGTGGCACTATACCGAGGGGCTCAAGAACTGGGACCCGATCTGGCCGAACCATGGCATCCGTATTCTGCCGGGGCCTTCGTCCTTCTGGTGCGATGCCGATGGCCATCGCTTCCCCGCACCGGCGATGCCGGGCTTCGACACGCTCGGCACGCTGAAGGCCATCCGCGCCCGCGGGCACGACTATTCCTGGTTCATCCTCAACAAGGCGATCATCAAGAAGGAGTTCGCCCTCTCGGGATCTGAGCAGAACCCGGATCTGACCGACAAGAACATTCCGCTGCTCCTGAAACGCCTCGGCAAGAACCCGCCGGGGCCCGTGCAGGCCTTCATGGACAAGGGCGAGGACTTTGTGGTCAGGGACAATCTGGAGGATCTTGTTGCCGGCATGAACGAGCTGACCGGCGAGCATCGGCTGGGCGTGCATCATGTCCGGGCGCAGATCGAGGCGCGTGACCGGGAGATGGAAAACAGCTTCTCCAAGGACGCGCAGGTCGTCGCGATCCGCGGCGCGCGCAACTATCTCGGCGACAAGCTGATGCGCACGGCCAAGCCGCATCGGCTGCTCGATCCGGCCGCGGGTCCGCTGATCGGCGTCAGGCTGCATATTCTGACGCGCAAGACATTGGGTGGGCTACACACGGATCTCGAAGGGCGCGTGTTGAACCGGGAAAACAAGCCGGTGCCGGGGCTTTACGCGGCCGGCGAAGTTTCCGGCTTCGGCGGTGGCGGCATGCATGGTTACAACGCGCTCGAGGGCACCTTCCTCGGCGGCTGCCTGTTCTCCGGTCGCGTGGCGGGGCGTAGCGTCGGGCGCTGAGCCTGACGAAGCTTACTGTGCGGCGGCGGTAAAGTCGCGGCCGCCGGTCTCGAACTGCAGGCGGGCGAGCTTTGCATAGAGGCCACCCTGCTGGATCAGGCTCTGATGCGTGCCCTCTTCGACGATGCGGCCATCATCAAGCACGAGGATGCGGTCCGCCTTCAGCACGGTGGCGAGACGGTGGGCGATGACGATGGTGGTGCGGTCGCGCATCAGGCCGTCGAGTGCCTTCTGGACAAGGGTTTCGCTTTCGGCGTCGAGCGCCGAGGTCGCCTCGTCGAGCAGCAGAAGCGGGGCGTCGCGCAGCAAGGCGCGGGCGATCGCGATCCGCTGACGCTGACCGCCCGAAAGCGTCACACCGCGTTCGCCGACGATGGTGTCGAAGCCGTTCTCCAGCCGACTGATGAACTCGCTGGCCTGGGCGGCTTCCGCTGCCGCCTCCACCATGCCGCGGCAGGCGTTGGGTGTGCCGAAGGCGATGTTGTCGTGGATCGAGGAGGCGAAGATCGTCGTGTCCTGGGGCACGATGGCAATCCGCTGCCGAACGGCGTGGGGATCTGCCTCGCGGATATCGACGCCGTCGAGGCGGATCGTCCCGGAGGCCGGATCGTAGAAGCGCAGGATCAGCGAGAAGATGGTGCTCTTGCCGGCGCCTGACGGACCAACGATGGCGACGGTTTCGCCATGGGCAACGGTGAAGGAGAGACCATTGAGCGCCGACTTGGTCTTCGCCGAGGGATAGGAGAAGTGCACGTCCTCGAAAGAGACACTGCCCTGAGCCGGGTCCGGCAAGGCCTTGGGATTGGCGGGGGCGGCGATAGCCGGATGCTCGGCGAGAAGCTCATGCAGACGCTCTGCGGCGCCGGCAGCCTGGGAGAGTTCGCCCCAGACTTCCGATAGCGTACCGAGCGAGCCGGCGGCGATCAGGGAATAGAGGAGGAACTGGCCAAGCGTGCCGCCGCTCATGGTGCCGGCGAGAACACTCTGGGCGCCGTACCAGAGGACGCCGACAACGCTGCCGAAGACGAGCGCAATCGCAACCCCGGTCAAAAGCGCGCGGGAGCGGATGGCAGAACGGGCGGCTTCATAGGCGCTTTCCACGGAGCCGAAGTAGCGGCCGCGCGCGGATTCTTCGGCATTGAAGGCCTGAAGCGTGCGGGCGGCACCGATCACTTCGCCGGCATAGGACGAGGCTTCGGCCAGCGTGTCCTGGGCGGCGCGGGAGCGCTGACGCACCGAGCGGCCGAAGCCGACGAGCGGGAAGACGATGACCGGAATGGCGGCCAGCACCATGATCGACAGTTTCGGGCTCGTTGCGATCATCATGACGACGGCGCCGAGACAGAGGATCGTGTTGCGCAGCGCAAGCGACGCTGTCGCGCCGACGGCCGACTTCAGCTGAGTCGTATCAGCGGTCAGCCGCGAGACGATTTCGCCCGACTGGTTGATGTCGAAGAAGGAGGGGGAGAGCTTCGTGACATGGGCGAAGACGTCGCGGCGCAGGTCGGCGACGACCCGCTCGCCGATCGTGATGACGTAGTAATAGCGAAGGGCGCTGGCGATCGCGAGAACGAGCGCCATGACGATCATCATGGCGAAGTATTTGTTGATGAATTCGCTGTCGGAAGCCTGGAAACCGTGGTCCAGCATGCGACGGATGGCAATCGGCAGGGCCAGCGTGGTGGCGGCTGCAAGGCCAAGGAAGATCAGCGCGCCGGCCACTAGACCTCTATAGCGCTTCAGATAGGGAAAGAGACTGGTGAGAGGCTTCAGAGAGCGGCGTTTCTTGTCTGTGTTTTCAGCTTCCGAGGTCACTCTGTCATGCTCCTTCAACGCATACCGGCTTTCACGCCATGGCACTTGTTATCCCTGCGCCCTTCATGTATAGGCACGGCATCGAATTGGGAAGCCGTAGCCCATAAGGACTGCGGCTTCATCTATTGAATAGGTTCTGCCGAGGCAATTGCGGCATATGGACCCCACGGCACAGCAGGAATAGAGCGATGAAGGCTGACATCCATCCCGACTACCACGTCATCAAGGTCGTCATGACCGATGGCACCGAATACGAAACCCGTTCGACCTGGGGTTCCGAGGGCGCAGTGATGAACCTCGAAATCGACCCGAAGTCGCATCCGGCCTGGACCGGTGGTAACCAGCAGCTGCTGGACCGCGGTGGCCGCGTTTCCAAGTTCAACAAGCGCTTCGGCGGCCTCGGCCTCTAATCGCTTCGGACGATCTGCATACAAAAAGCCCGGCTTCGTGCCGGGCTTTTTGCGTTGAGGCTCAGGGAATGAAGCGTCTCAGATGGCGCCGAGCCGGTCAGCGATCTCCTCGAGTGCCAGATCGTGCTTCTCAGCCAGTGTGAGACCAAAGCGCTCGAGTTTGGCGATGTTCTCCGGCGTCGCGTCGTCCAGAGCGTCATTGACGCCGACCAGCGGCGCATCCAGCCGGACATAGTTCAGCCGTTTGCGATTGCCCGTCGTCACCACCGTCGCCCCTTCGGCAAAACTGGGCGGGTCGGCGTTGAGCAGCTTGTTCAGCTGGTAGGATGTCGTGCTGGACTGTCCCTGCATCAGGACCGAGATGAGCGGTGTGTCGTTTGCCGGACTGATCCAGCCGCCGGCGCCCCAGCCCTTGGCCTGCTGATAGGGGATCGGGCGGTTCGCCGAGCCGGTGCCAAGCGAGAGGATGACGATCTCGTTGCCCTTGTCGAGCCAGCCGAGCTTGCAGCCCTCCACGTAGGCCGCCATCGCCGGATCATTGGCGAACACGCCGCCATCGATCAGCGGCAGCGCCGGGATCTGTCCGTGGCTTTCCTTGGCGAGATTCTCGACCAGTGCGGGTTCGAAGTAGGTTGGCGCTGCCGAGGAGCCGCGCACCGCCTGCCAGAAGCGGAAACGTTCGTGATCCTTGTCGGCATTGGTCATGAAGACCGCCCGGCGCGCCTGGATGTCGTAGGCCGTGATCAGCACTTTGGTCAGCGCATCCTTGATCTCGCTCTTTTCACCCAGCATCTGCCGCAGGATCTTCTCCAGCGGTGCCGCGTCATAGCGTTCTTCGAACAGCCCGCCGAAGTTCGCGAGTTTGCGGAAAAGGCCGATGTTGAAGATCTCGCCGCCCTTGCGCTTATACAGGTCGAGCAGTGTCGTCGGGTCGGCGGCCGGCTCGTCCGGTTTCTCTGGCTTTGGGCAGGTCAAACCCGCGGCGATGATCGCACCGGTCGATGTGCCCGCGATCATGTGGAAGTAGCGATGCAGTGGCAGTCGCTTGTCGCGTTTTTCAAGTTTGCTTTTCAGCACCGTGAGTATGGCTGCCGGGATGGTGCCTCTGATCCCGCCGCCATCAATCGAAAGAATGAACCGTGTCATGCTCAACTCCCCCTTTTAAAGGAATTGTTGCACATTATTAAAGGTTGTAAATGCTATTCTTGCAACCTTTTGAAAGCGCACATGAAAAACCCGGCTCAGCTTGCGCTGGCCGGGCTGAAGTGGTGCTTTTTTAGATCAATCAGCCTGCGTTGAAGGCTGTGCGCAGCAGGTTGAGCTGTGCCTGGACGCTGTTCTCGTTGTCCGGCTGGAACTCTTCCTCGGACGGACGATAGATTTCACGGTCGAGCAGGGCGATGCGGTTCTGCAGGCGGAGCGAACGCTCGACGAGATCGCGGAAGGCTTCCGGCAGGTCGTTCCAACCCGGTGCGGCGCGGTCGACGTTGAAGCCGTCGAGGCGGACCTTGCTCTTTTCGGAGATCACCTGGTCGCGGCTCATCTCGCCGTTGTTGACGGCGCGCTGCAGAAGAAGCCAGGAGGCCATCTGCATCAGGCGGGTCGTCAGGCGCATCGACTCGGCAGCGTAAAGCACAGAGGCCTGGCGCGGCAGAACCTTGGCGGCTGCGCGGCCGGGGCCGTCGAGGTAAGCGGCAGTTTCTTCAACCAGTCCCATGCCTTCAGCATAGGTCGACTTGAACTGGCTGGACGCTGCCACACGACCGGCAAAGCTAACCGTATTCACACCGAGTTCAGACATGGATGTTTCCCTGTAAACGCATCACTTAGGCATGTAACGACAGCGCTACGAACTTGTTCCTGCCGCATTTTGTGAGGCTACGATGCTACCAATAGCCCAAATCCGCAAGGCGAAACTTAAGGAAGGGTTAATTCCCACAATTTCGTGAAACCTTTGGCCGTTTGGACAAAAAAAGAGCCGCAAATGCGGCTCTCAAGGTAAAACAGGGAGAAAAATCAGACCACGCCCAAAGAGGAAATCGCCTGAATCCAGGAGCTCTGGATGAGGGCAGATTAGGCTAAAATGCTTAACGGCAAGTAAACGGAAAATTGAAAGATGGTTCTTTCGGGAGCGGTTCTGTAGAATTCACCCTCTATACTTTGGGGCTGAACAGGCTGTCTGCCGCCTTCCGGCCCGCCTCCTTGAGGTCGATTTCGCGACTCAGTCGCACGATCTCGTCTTGCAGAAGCGTGATTCGATGCCGCAACTCGTCGGCGGAGATGCTGGACAGGTCACAGCCCAGCTCGTGACTGGTGCCGCGTTTGCGAGGGTCTTCATCGATGATCATGCGCGTGCCTCCATCGGCTCATTCTCGTCGATCTCTTCCTGATCAGGCAAGGGGGCAGCACGCGGGTCGAGGCTCAAGCCCTCCGGTGTGCTGCTGATCGGCGAGGCCGTGATGGGCAGGTTCGGCAGGTTTTCGCGATCGGCTGCCGGGATCGCGGCACGGGTACGACTGCGATAGATGGCATAGGCCGATATCAGAAGGTGCGAGACCGCGGTGACGGCAAAGAGCGCATAAGGTCCGGCTGCGGTCATGACCGGGCCGCCCAGTGTCGGGCCGATGATCGTGCCGATGCCGAAGAGCAGCAACAGGCCGCCGGAGACTTTGACGAACTCATCGGCCTTCGCGAAGTCGTTGGCATGGGCGACGGCGATCGGATAGAGCGCATTGGCGGCGGCGCCATAGGTGCCGACCAACACGAAGATCCAGAGCGGATCGCTGGGCGTGAAGAACAGGAGCCCAAGCGCGGCGAAGGCAGCCAGGCTCGAAAGCGCTGCCAGCACGTAGCGGCGGTCGATCCGGTCGGACAGCTTGCCCGCGGGGAACTGCATCACAGCCCCGAGGAAAATCGTCACCGACAGGAGGATTGCGATCGTCGTGGCGTCGAGGCCGGCGCGAGAGCCGAAGACGGCGACGAGCGTGCCATAGGCGCCGTTCGCGATGCCGATCAGCAGAATGCCGACGAAGGAGACGGGCGAGTTCCGATAGAGCAGGGGCAGATCGAGCTTGATCGAGCGAAGCGGCTGCGGCGAGGCGGCCGTCGACATCAGCGTCGGCAGCACGGCAAAGCCGTAGACGATCCCGCAGATCATGAAGAGAATGGTCGTTGCCGGATCGAAGACGCCCACCAGCATCTGGCCGCCGACGACGCCGATCAGCGTGATCGAAATGTAGAACGAGAAGATCATGCCGCGGCTCTCGTTCGTCGCCCGCTCGTTCAGCCAGCTTTCGATGATCATCGAGGTGCCGGCGGTGCAGAAGCCGGTGATGACGCGCAAGGCGACCCACCAGGTGGCATCGACGATGATGCCGGTGAGCAGGGCGTTGACCGAGATCAGTGAGACGAAGGTGGAGAAGGCGCGGACATGGCCGACCCGCATGACCAGTTTCGGCGCCACGAAGCAGCCAAGCACGAAGCCCGCCGCCCAGGTCGTGCCGAGCAGACCGAGCACCTCGTTGGAATAACCCTCTGCGGCACCTCGAACCGGCAGCAGGAGGCCGTGCAGGCCGTTTCCGAGGAATAGGAAGAGCGTGCCCAGCAGCAGGGCCATTACCGGCAGAAGATTACGTCTCATGGCATTCTTGTCGATTGGTGTTTTGAGGACACCCGCGGACGGGCGACGCTGTTCAGGCACAGTAGACCGATCTTCCTACTGTTGTCTGAATGCGACCTTGGAGCTTGCAGGATTCTCTTCTGGCGGGCAAAAGTGACAGTCGTGTGGCTGCGTCGCCGCTATCAAAGCTTCTGCGCGTTCACGCGCGCACGCTCCACAGGGAATACGAATGACCAAGGCCATCTCCGCCTTTCTGATCCTCGCGATGATCGTCCAGCTGATCAAGCCCCTCGGCCTGCCGGGACTGAGGCGCCGCAGCGACTTCTGGAAACTCGCCGTGGTCGCCTTCGTCACCTGGTCGATCACGCTCCTGATCCGGCCGTGATCGGCCGACGCCTCACTTCGCAGCCGCAGCCTTCTCCGTCTGCCATTCAGGCAGGGGGAAGAGCCTGTCATAGGCCCAGTTGAAGATGAAGGCATAGACCAGGTAGAACAGGGCGAAGGCCACGTCCATGACGAAGGCCTGCCAGAGGCTGATCCCGAGATACCAGGCGATGAACGGCATGAGCACCATGAGCAGGCCAACCTCAAAGAGGATGGCGTGAATGATGCGCATGGGCACGGTCTTCAGCGTCGTGCCGGTGTAGCGGCGCAACATGTGGTCGAAGCCGAGATTGTAGAGATAGTTCCAGCCGGTCGCGAGCGTCGCGCTGACAATGCCGACAATGCCGATGTCGGTGGGCGGGACCGAGAACGCCCAGCTGCCGATCGGAATAATCAGGGCAAGGCCGATCAATTCAAAGCTGATGGCGTGGCGAATACGGTCTGCGGCGGTGCGCATGTTCTTCCCTCCGGGAAAACAGGCGGGTCGTCCCGCAGTGATCATCATACCCTATATGGGGAGGTCGTCCTCACCCGCGGATATAGTCAGCCAAGCCCGCTGCGGCAAGATAGTCTTGCTGAAGTTTTCGGCATTTGCGCAAGGATTGAGCGAGAGGGTTCCGTTCAGATCAGCAGTTCGCCGCGCGAGACCAGAACAGAGCTTCCGCTGATCTCGACGGAGTTGAAGGCTGCGTTCCGTGTCCGGACGGACAGCCGGATCAGGCTTCGGCGGCCCATCTCGACGCCTTGCTCGATGAGGAGGCGGCGCTCGTCGGGTGGCGCCTTGAGCGTCGTCAGGAACGCGCCAAGTGCTGCGGATGCGCTGCCCGTTGCCGGATCCTCGGTGACATTGTCGAAGGGGGCGAACATGCGGGCGCGCAGATGATCCTGACCGACCCAGGTGTAGAGGAAGGTCGCGCAATCGCAGTCTTCCGCGGCGTATTCCTGTCTGAGGGCCGTCAATGGTTCCAGACGAGAGGCGGCGCGGGCCAATGCGTCGAGGTCCTTCACTTCGATCAGGATGAACTTCAATCCGACGGACGCAAAGGTTGGCTGGTGCCGACTGGTCTCGATGTCCCTGGACGAGAGCCCCACGCAGGGTGCCATCACCCCCGGCGGGATCGAGGCGCCGATCGTCAGCGGGCCGGGCGCCCGGATCGTCGTTGCGCTGACGTCGCCAGTGTCTTTGCGGGAAACCGAGACCTCAACCAGCCCAGCCTTTTCCTCGAATCGGATCCGGTCGCTCACAGGGTTGCCGAAGATCGTTCCTTGGCTTGCGAGCACATAGGCGGTGCCGACATTCGGGTGACCGGCGAAGGGCACTTCTGTCACGGGGGTGAAAATCCGCACCTCGGCGGTGTTGCCAGGATCCTTGGGCGGCAGGACGAAGGTCGTTTCCGAATAGCCGAATTCGGCCGCGATCTGCTGCATCTCCCTGTCGCTCAGGCCCCGTGCATCGGTGATCACGGCCAGCGGGTTGCCAGCAAAGCGCGTTTCGGTGAAGACATCGACGGTGACGAAGGGGATGGTACGAGACGAGTTCGGCATGATTGCTCCAGAGGCTTTCCCTGCTCCTGATAACGCAAGAAGCCCGGCGCGTGGCCGGGCTTTCGTGTCCTGATGACAAGTTTGCTGTTTCTGGTCGGTCGGAGCGCCTATTCGGCGGCCATCGCGCCGACCTTGTTGACGCTGGCGGCGTAGATCTGATCGATCGTCTCGGCAATGCTGGCGTTGAACTCGGCATCGCTCATCGACACGCGCAGCTTTTCCGCAAGCGCGCGGGAGAAGCTCGCGATCATGCCGTGGTTGTGGCTGAGCTTCTCGCAGGCATCCACCGTGCTGTAGCCGCCAGACAAAGCGACAACCCGGATGACCGACGGGTGGGAGACGAGCGGTGCGTAGAAATCGTCGACCGTCGGAATGGTCAGTTTCAGCATGACCTTGTCACCTGCCGGCAGCCGGTCGAGTTCGGCGGCAATCTCGTCACGCAGAATGGCTTCGGCTTCCCGCTTCGTGGGGCTCTTGATGGAGACTTCCGGCTCGACGATCGGAACGAGGCCCTGGGCGATGATCTGGCGCGCCACCTCGAACTGCTGCTTGACGACCGCAGCGATGCCACCCTTGTCGGCATGGGCGATCACGGAGCGCATCTTGGTGCCGAAAATGCCTTTCTCCCGGCCCCGGACGAGCAGCGCCTCGAGTTCCGGCATCGGCTTCATCAGCTGCACGCCGGTCTCTTCTTCCAGCAGGCCTTTGTCGATCTTCAGGAAGGGGACCACGCCGCGCTTTTCCCAGAGGAAGGTTGGAACCGGCTCGCCGTCGACATCGCCGTCCATGGTGCGTTCAAAGAGGATGGCGCCGATCACCTTGTCGCCGGTAAAGGCGGGGGCCTTCATGATGCGCACGCGCATGGCGTGGATCAGGCGATACATTTCGTCGTCACCCTGGTAGTCGCTCTCGGAGACGCCGTAGAGACGCAGGGCGCCCGGTGTCGAACCGCCACTCTGGTCCAGCGCGGCGATGAAGCCGGGTGCCGAGGTCATTTTGTCCAACATCTTCGCGTCCACCATCTCTCACTCCTATCCCTGAACATGGCGCGCAACGCGCCCAACTGAATTCCTGTTGTGGCACCTGGCCGCCTGGGCTGTGCCGGTCACTCCCGGACCGTCTCGGTCCTGCGGGACCGGTCTGTCTTCGGCGATAACAGAACTTCCGCGAAGGGAAAATGGTCCGCTAAGCTATTGAAACGATTGAAATCATTTCAATCGTTTGAAAATTCAAAGATTTTTAAATGCGTTTCAAACGGCATGGAAATTGCGGTTGTCGCAGTCGAGGTGCTCGGAATTTGAGCGGGGCAAAGCAACGCATGCCACCGACCGAGGTTCCCGCTGGCTCATGGTAACGCAAAGACTGAGACGGCCAAATGACTGTCGACAACAAAAAGACCGCGCGCCGGAGGGGCGCGCGGTCGATCGGTTTCAGGTTCTGTTAAAGACAGCTCAGCCCTTGGTCAGGACCGCGACGCCTGGCAATTCCTTGCCTTCCATCCATTCGAGGAAGGCGCCGCCGGCCGTCGAGACATAGGAGAAGTCGTCGGCGACTTCGGCATGGTTCAGCGCCGATACGGTGTCGCCGCCACCGGCGACAGACACAAGCTTGCCGGCCTTGGTCTGTTCGGCCGCATGCTCGGCCGCGGAGACGGTTGCCTTGTCGAAGGGGACGATCTCGAAGGCGCCGAGCGGGCCGTTCCAGACAAGGGTCGCTGCCTTTTCGATCCAGTCGTTGATCAGTTCGACCGATTTCGGACCGACGTCGAGCATCATCGCGTCGGCGGGGATGGCATTGATGTCGACCGTTTCGTTTTCGGCATTGGCCTTGAACTCGCGGGCAACCACGCCGTCGACCGGCAGAACGATCGAGCAGCCGGCCTTCTTGGCCGTTTCCATGATCGAGCGGGCGGTGTCGGCCAGATCATGCTCGCAGAGCGACTTGCCGACATTGATGCCCTGAGCGGCGATGAAGGTGTTCGCCATGCCGCCGCCGATGACGAGGGCGTCGACCTTGGTCACGAGGTTGGAGAGTAGATCGATCTTGGTCGAGACCTTCGCGCCGCCAACGATGGCAACGACCGGGCGGGTCGGCTGGCCGAGGCCTTTTTCCAGCGCTTCCAGCTCGGCCTGCATGGTGCGACCGGCATAAGCGGGCAGGTGATGGGCAAGACCTTCGGTCGAGGCATGCGCGCGGTGGGCGGCGGAGAAGGCGTCGTTGACGTAGATGTCGCCGTTCTTGGCAAGTTCTGCAGTGAATTCCGGTGTGTTCTTCTCTTCGCCCTTGTGAAAGCGGGTGTTTTCGAGAAGCAGGATGTCGCCGTTTTCCATCTTGGCGACGGCGTCGGCGGCCGGTGCTCCGATGCAGTCCGAGGCGAAGGAGACGCTCTGGTCGAGTACTTCCTCGACGGCCGGTGCGATCAGCGAGAGCGACTGGTCGGCGACCGGCTCACCCTTCGGGCGGCCGAAATGGGCGAGCAGAATGACCTTGGCACCCTTTTCCGACAGCTCATGGATCGTCGGCGCCACGCGCTCGATGCGCGTCGTGTCGGAAACCTTGCCGTCCGTGACGGGAACGTTGAGATCGACGCGGACAAGCACACGCTTGCCTGCGATGTCGGTGAGATCGTCGAGTGTCTTGAAAGCCGGCATGAAACTACCCGTCTTGAATGCTGTTGAACTGGGCTGACGGGCCGGACCTTACACCGCTCAGATGACGGCGCAAGGCGCGAGGTTTCATTTTTCGCCGGATTGATCCAGCCTCGTCTCGCCGCGTTTGCGACGCAGATAATCGCGGCTCGCCAGAACAAGTTCACGGATATTGAGGAAGATCGGCCAGGTGGTGGCGGGCTCGACCGGCTCCATGGACACGCCGACGGAAGCGATATGGCCGTGTTCGTCGATGTCGCGGACAATCAACACGATGGCACCGAGACGAACCCGGTCGGCATAATCGCCGCGACCGCCGAGGCGTTGGGTGATCATCTCGGCGACGGTCTTGCCGCGCTCGCTGTCGGTGATCGAGAGCGGGCCATAGGCTTCGTCGAGGTCGCGCACATGGGTTGCGGGCGAGATCGCGAAGGTGCCGAAGAACTCACCGTCGTCTTCTTCCACCGGGGCTTCGGTGGCGAAGAGGCGATCGAGCAGCTTGGAATAGCTCGGCGCGATGAAGAGGTAGACCTGGTCGTTTTCGCGCAGCCGGCCGGCATACTGGTAACGCATCGACTTGCCGTCGCGGATGACCAGCGAGGGCATAGCCCAACGCGGAATACGCTCGCCGCGAAGAACAGGGCTGCCGGCAACGACGCGGTAGGCGAGGAGTTCGTGATTGGCCGAGCCCGGCAGGTCAAGCTCGACCTTGTCGATTGCGCCAATACGTGGCGGAATGATCAGCCCGAGGCGCTTTGCGAGCGGCTTGATGGTCCAACCCTGCAGCACCAGCGAGATCATCACGACGATGAAGGCCGTGTTGAAGAAGAGCTGGCCGTTGTCCATGTTGCCGATGACCGGCACGATCCCGAGCAGGATGGAGACGGCGCCGCGCAGGCCGACCCAGGCGATGAAGCCCGTTTCACGCTGAGTGAAATCGAAGGGCAGCAGGCAGAGCCAGACGGCGAGGGGGCGCGCAATGAAGACGAGGAAGAGGGCGAGCAGGACGGCCGGCAGCAGGATCTGCGGAAACTCGGAAGGGGTCGCGAGGAGGCCGAGCACGAGGAACATGATGATCTGGGAGAGCCAGGTCATGCCGTCCTGGAAACGCTTGATCGACACCGTCGAGGGCAGCTTGCGCGATCCGGCATAGATGCCGGCGACATAGACGGCGAGGAAGCCACTGCCGCCGATCAGGCCGGTGAAGGCGAAGATCATCAGGGCCATGGCGAGCATGAAGATCGGTGCCAGACCCTGCTCGATCTGGAGCCGGCGCAGGATGAAGGCAATCGACGCCCCGCCGATGAGACCGAGGATGAGGCCTATCCCCATCTGCTCGACGAAGAGCCTCAGCAGATCGAAAGAGAGAGCGTCTGCGCCGCTGCCGTTCGAGATCAATTCGACCAGCGCGATGGCGAGGAAGATCGCCATGGGGTCGTTGGTGCCGGATTCGACTTCGAGCGCCGAGCGAACCCGGTCACGAATGTTGATGCCGCCGATGCGCAGCAGGAAGAACACGGCCGCCGCGTCCGTGGATGCGAGGATCGCGCCGAGCAGCATGCCTTCGAGATAGCTGAAGCCAAAGAGGAAATGGGCGGCAAAGCCAAGAAGCAGGGTGGTGAGCAGGACGCCCGCCGTCGCGAGCGTCAGCGCCGGGGCTGCGGAAAGCCTGAAGGACTGCAGAGATGTGCCGAAACCGGAATCGAAGAGGACAACCGCAAGGGCGAGCGAACCGACGACGTAAGCCAGTCCGAAATTGGAGAAGTCGATGCCGAGACCATCGACGCCGGCACCCAGGCCGATCGTCAGAAAGAGAAGAAGGAGGGGCGCACCGAAGCGGAAGGCGATGAGGCTCGAAAAGGCGGCCAGGAAGACGAGGGCCGTTGCAACCAGCGTGACCGCGTAGAACTCACTCAATCCTCTTCCCCTTTCCCATCACCTGTCGACCGGTCGCACCCACCACTGTCCGTTTCCGCGATCCGGCTGTCAAACCGAAACGTGGTCGCTTCCCGTCGTCATGACGGGCACTTCTTGCAAGGCGGAAGTTCAATGGCTTGCCGAACGGCTTCAGCAAGCTGGAGCAAGATCATGATGATTATGGGGCGGATTTAAATATTTTAATCCGCCCCACGTCATTTTTTACCTCGGCTCGGACATCAGCCCTCGGATGAGCGCATAACACGCGCCGAGGAGGACGACCGCGAAAGGCAAGCCGGTGGACACAGCCATGGCCTGGAGTGCCACGAGGCCGCCGCCGAGAAGCAGGGCGACTGCAACCAGACCCTCGAAGCTTGCCCAGAAGACACGCTGCGGGACCGGTGCATTGACCTTGCCGCCTGCCGAGATCGTGTCGATGACCAGTGAGCCGGAGTCGGAGGAGGTCACGAAGAAGACCACGACCAGGATGATCCCGATGAAGGAAGTCACCGCGGTGATCGGCAGATGGGCTAGCATCTCGAAGAGCTGCAGTTCCAAAGCCGCATCCTGCACGCTGGTCAGGCCGTCATTGACGAGCTGGCTGATCGCGGTGCCGCCAAGAGCCGTCATCCATAGGACCGAGACGAGCGACGGGATCAGCAGAACGGCCGTCAGCAGTTCGCGCACGCTACGACCGCGGCTGACGCGGGCGATGAACATGCCGACGAAGGGCGACCAGCTGATCCACCAGGCCCAGTAGAAGGCCGTCCAACCCTGGGAGAAGTTGGTGTCCTCACGGCCGAAGGGATTGGCAAGTGCCGGAAGATAGGTCGCATAGGCCGAGAGGTTCAGGAAGAAGCCCTTAAGGATCTGCATGGTCGGCCCGACCGCGATGATGAAGACGAGCAGCAGGGCTGCAAGGCCGAGATTGACCTCCGACAGAAGCTTTACACCCTTGTCCATGCCCGCGACCACCGAGGCGATGGCGATGCAGGTGATGGCCAGCACAAGCAGGATCATCGTGGTTTCGGTCGCGGGAATGCCGAAGAGGAATTCCAGACCGGCGCTTGCCTGCTGGGCACCGATGCCGAGCGAGGTCGAGAGACCGAAGATGGTCGCAAAGACCGCCAGGATGTCGATGACGTGACCTGGCCAGCCCCAGACGCGCTCACCGAAGATCGGGTAGAAGATCGAACGCAGTGTCAGCGGCAGGCCCTTGTTGAAGGAGAAGAGGGCCAGAGCGAGGGCGACGACAGCATAGATCGCCCAGGGGTGCAGACCCCAGTGGAAGATGGTTGCCGCCATGGCGAGGCGCCGGGCTGCTTCGGGATCGCCGACCGCACCGTTGAGCGGTGCCCAGTCCGTGCGGACGCCGTCTTCGACAACGGGACCGCCGAGTGCGGCCGTGAAGTGCCCCATGGGTTCGGAGACGCCATAGAACATTAGGCCGATGCCCATGCCGGCGGCAAACAGCATCGCGAACCAGGCGAGGTTGCCATAGTCGGGACGGGCGTCGGGGCCGCCGAGGCGGATGCGCCCGAGTGGCGAGAGGATCAAGCCGATGCAGACGAGGACGAAGACATTGCCGGTCAGCAGGAAGAACCAGTCCAGATTGCTGGTCAGGAAGTTCCTGAGGCCTGTGAAGGCCGGCTCGAGCGTCGTCTGGAACGCCAGCGTCAGGAAGGTAAAGAGTACGATCGACAAAGCCGAGACGCTGAAGACGACATTGTGGATGTCGAGTTCAAAGACGAAACGGCGGCGGAAGTTGATGTTGTCCTGACCGATCTCATAGCTGGTATCGATGATCTCGGTCCGCCCCTCTGGCGCCGGGATCGCATCTTCCGCGACAGCTTCATGGGGATCGGTCGTTGTGAGAGCCAATGTTCCGGTATCCTTTCAATGTGAGGTCGAGGCTTCAAGCCTCAGATCGGCGCGCAGGGGCGCCATCGGGGTGGCGCGGGCTATCCAAAGAAGCCGCATTTGCGCCACATTTCGAAGAGGCAACTAGTGGGCCGCCTGATTGTTCCATGGTTGGAGCCAATTTTTTCATCAGGCGATGCCGGCATCTTCGAAAACGAAAAAGGCGGGCCATTGCTGACCCGCCTTCATGCGAGACTGATTTTAATCGATCAGATGAGCTTTGCCATCGCCACTGCCGTGTCCGACATGCGGTTGGAGAAGCCCCATTCGTTGTCATACCAGGTCAGGATGCGCACGAAGTTGCCTTCGAGAACCTTGGTCTGGTCGAGTGCGAAGATCGACGAATGGCTGTCGTGGTTGAAATCGCGCGAAACCAGCGGCTCGTCGGTGTAGCCGAGGATGCCCTTCAGCGCGCCGTTGGAGGCTGCGATGATGGCTTCGTTGATCTCTTCCTTGGTCGTGTCCTTCTTGGCGACGAACTTGAAGTCGACGACCGAGACGTTCGGGGTCGGGACGCGGATCGAGGTGCCGTCCAGCTTGCCCTTCAGGTGCGGCAGAACCAGACCAACGGCCTTGGCTGCGCCCGTCGAGGTCGGGATCATGGAGAGCGCTGCCGCGCGGGCGCGGTAGAGATCCTTGTGCATGGTGTCGAGCGTCGGCTGGTCACCCGTGTAGGAGTGGATCGTGGTCATGAAGCCGTGGTCGATGCCAACGGCGTCGTCGAGCGTCTTGACGACCGGAACCAGGCAGTTGGTCGTGCAGGAGGCGTTCGAGATGACCAGGTGGTCCTTGGTCAGCTTGTCGTGGTTGACGCCGAAGACGACGGTGAGGTCGGCGCCATCGGCCGGAGCCGAAACGATGACGCGCTTGGCGCCAGCCTGCAGGTGCAGGGCGGCTTTTTCACGGGAGGTGAAGATGCCGGTGCATTCCATGGCGATGTCGACGCCGAGTTCCTTGTGCGGCAGGGTGGCCGGATCCTTGATCGCGGTGACCTTGATCGGCTTGCCGCCGCCAACGATGATGGTGTCGCCTTCGACCTTCACGTCGGCCGGGAACTTGCCGTGGATCGAGTCATAGCGCAGCAGGTGGGCGTTGGTCTCGACCGGGCCCAGATCGTTGATGGCGACGACTTCGATGTCGGTGCGGCCGGATTCGACGATGGCGCGGAGAACGTTACGTCCGATACGGCCGAAGCCGTTGATGGCAACTTTCACAGTCATTGGTGCACTCCCGATTGAATATTGAGCTCTTGGGCAATGTCAGGGCGCAGCACGCGCGCCCTGGCGGGATGGTGTCAGGCAAGCTTTTCTTCAGCCGCGGCGACAACTGCGTCTGCCGTGATGCCGAAGTGCTTGTAGAGTTCCTTGGCCGGGCCGGAGGCGCCGAAGGACTTCATGCCGATGAAGGTGCCGGTGGAGCCGATGATCGCGTCCCAGCCCTGGCGAATGCCGGCTTCGACGGCGATCTTCACCGGCGCATGGCCGATGATCGCTTCCTGGTAGGCGGCGTCCTGTTCGAAGAAGAGTTCGAAGCAGGGGACCGAGACGACGCGGGCGGAGATGCCCTTGGCTTCCAGCTGCTGCTGCGCCTTGATCGCGATCTCGACTTCCGAACCGGAGGCAAAGATCGAGACCTGTGCGTCGCTGGCCGAGATCAGCTCATAGGCGCCCTGGGCGCAGAGGTTACGCTCTTCATATTCCGTACGGGCCGGGATGAGGTTCTGACGGGTCAGGGCCAGACCGGACGGACGGTCCTTGTGCTCCAGCGCCACCTGCCAGCATTCCACGGTTTCCGTGGCGTCTGCCGGGCGGAACATCAGGAGATTCGGAATGGCGCGCAAGGCGGCCATGTGCTCGACCGGCTGGTGGGTCGGGCCATCTTCGCCGAGACCGATGGAATCATGGGTCAGGACGTGGATGACGCGGATGCCCATGAGAGCAGCAAGGCGGATCGACGGACGGCAGTAGTCCGAGAAGATCAGGAAGCCGCCGGAATAGGGGATCAGACCGCCATGCAGGGCGATGCCGTTCATGGCCGCGGCCATGCCGTGCTCGCGGATGCCGTAGTGGATGTAGCGGCCGGAGAAGTCGGTCGGGGTGATCGACTTGGTCTGGCTGGTCTTTGTGTTGTTCGAGCCGGTCAGGTCGGCGGAGCCGCCGAGTGTTTCGGTGACGACGCCGTTGATGACCTCAAGCGCGTCTTCCGAAGCCTTGCGGGTGGCGACCGTCGGCTTGGTTTCGGCGAGCTTCTTCTTGTAGGCGTCGACGGCGCCGGCGAGCGTGCCGGGCAGTTCGCCTGCGAAGCGGCGGTTGAATTCAGCGCGCTTCTCAGCGTCTGCAGCAGCAAGGCGTGCTTCCCATTCCTTGCGGGTCTTGGTCGAGCGCAGGCCAGCCAGACGCCAGGCGTCGAGCACGTCTGCCGGGATCGAGAAGGCTTCTTCTTCCCAGCCGAGCGCCTTGCGGGTGGCGGCGATTTCGTCGGCGCCGAGCGGCGAGCCGTGAACCTTGTGGGTGCCGGCCTTGTTCGGGGCGCCAAAGCCGATGACGGTCTTGGCGGCGATCATGGTCGGCTTGTCGGATGCCTTTGCGGTTTCGATCGCAGCCGCGATTGCTTCCGGATCATGGCCGTCGATGGCGATGGTGTTCCAGCCGGCCGAGCGGAAGCGGGCATGCTGGTCGGTCGAGTCGGCAAGCGAGATCGCGCCGTCGATCGAGATGCCGTTGTCGTCCCAGAAGACGATCAGCTTGTTGAGCTTGAGGTGGCCGGCCAGCGTGATCGCTTCCTGGCTGATGCCTTCCATGAGGCAGCCGTCGCCTGCGAGCACATAGGTGTAGTGGTCCTGCAGGTCCGAGCCGAACTCGCTCGACAGCTTCTTTTCGGCGAGTGCCATGCCGACAGCCGTGGCAATGCCCTGACCCAGCGGGCCGGTGGTGGTTTCGATGCCGGAGGCATGACCATATTCCGGGTGGCCTGCAGTCTTGGCGCCGAGCTGGCGGAAGGACTTGATGTCTTCGATCGTCATGTCCTCGTATCCGGTGAGATAGAGGAGCGAGTAGATCAGCATGGAGCCGTGGCCGGCCGACAGCACGAAACGGTCGCGGTCAGGCCAGAGCGGGTTCTTCGGGTCGAAGCTCAGGTAGCGGGTGAAGAGAACGGTCGCGACATCGGCGCAGCCCATGGGCATGCCGGGGTGGCCGGAATTGGCCTTTTCCACTGCATCCATGGCGAGGAAACGGATCGCATTCGCCATCCGCTGATGTTTTTCGGGAGAAATCATGGCTTATCCGCTTGTTCCGGGGCTTCGAGATACGGCCCGCCGGGACGGGCCGCCTGAACGGGGCTGATCCTTATCAGGTGCATCGCGCAAGTCAACAAAAGGGCCGGCCCGGGGCGTTTCCTGAGCCAATAAAACATCTCATTGCCTCTTTCCTGTGCGACTTGTCCGGATGACTTCCGCAGCGGCAATAAGCGGCAGTCTTCCACAGAATTGGCTTCTTCCAAGGGGCCGCGCTTTATTGACGCGCGGCAAGACCGGGGCTTACTGTCCCGGCACACAGGATCGGGGCGGCCACAACGATTCGTGTAGCGAACAGACATCACTGAGGCAGGGGCGAAATAATGCCGGCGGAAAATTCGGTTGATGCCGCGCTCGCAGCGCTACGGCAGGCTGTCGCCGGGCTCGAGAACGCCGTCGACATGCGCTTCGAGGCGGAACGGGAGAGCACGGAGATCGATGGCGAAGTTCGCCGCGTCCATGCAGATCGTGCGCGCCTCGCCCAGGAACTGGATCAGTCGGAGTTTCGCGCCAACCGGCTTGAAGAGGTCAATCGCGAGGTTTCGCGCCGACTGGTGACCGCGATGGAGACGATCCGGGCGGTTCTCGACCGCTGAACGGTCGGCTAAAGGCGTTTGTGTGCTTCCGGCGCGATGGCGTCGTGCGTAAGAAAGAGTTGGATGGCCGATGTCGCAGGTGACAGTCACGATCGACGGAAAAGCCTATCGCATGGCTTGCGAGGAGGGGCAGGAGGCCCATCTGACCGAGCTTGCGAGCCAGTTCGATCGTTATGTCGGCCATCTCAAGGGACAATTCGGCGAAATCGGTGATCTCAGGATCACGGTAATGGCCGGCATCATGGTCATGGACGAGATGGCCGAGATCAACCGCCGCCTCGCCGCTGCCGAAGCCGAACTCAAGGGCTTCCGCGAGGGACGCGACACGGTCCTCTCAGGCGTCCATCAGCGCGAAGAAGCCGTGGCGCATGCGATTGCCGATCTCGCCGAGCGGCTGAACGGCATCACCCGCAAGCTCACCCAGCGCCCCGCGCCCCAGCCCCAGGCTTAAGGACAATTTGCTGAGCCCACTGGCGCAGTCAGGGCGAAGCGCCTATATCTGAATTGCGATCTGCGCCTCACGACAGGAACCACAATCCCTGGGGCCATACTCGATCCAAAGGGAGCTGTCCCTGACCGGGCCCGTGGGCTCGGACATATGGCGCCCACCTACGTTTGTAGGCACCCAGGATCGTAAATCTCCATCGGTTGCCGTGGATCGCACCTCACTCTTCAAGAGATGACATGCAAAAAGCCGCCGCGATTGCTCGCGACGGCTTTTCCTGTTTTTGGGCTCCTGGGATCAGAATTCTTCCCAGTTGTCCTGCGAGGCTGCAGCGGCCGTGTTGCCGCCGCCGAAGGCCTTGGCGAGGCCGCCCATCATCTTGCGAGCCGGAGAGGCAACCGGCCGGGTCTCGGCTGCGGCGGCTGCCGGACGCGAGGCGGCGCGGGGAGCCGGAGCTGCCGGCGCCGTGTAGGCCGGGGTGGAGACGGTGCGTGCCGGGGCCGCAGCGTTGCCGGCCATCCGGAATTGGGCGACAAGGCCACCGAGATTGCGGGCGCTGTCGGCAAGGCGGTGGGTGACCGCGGTTGCCTCTTCCACCATGGCAGCGTTCTTCTGGGTGAACTGGTCCATGTGGTTGACCGAGCCATTGATCTCGTTCAGCGCTGTGGACTGCTCGCGGGCCGCCGATGCGATCGCCGTGATGTGGTCGTTGATAACGGCCACCTGGTTGGAGATCTCGCCGAGCGCGCTGCCGGTCTGCTGGACCAGCGAGACACCGCCGGCGACGGCTTCGCCCGACTTGTTGATCAGCGCCTTGATGTCCTTGGCGGCATTGGCCGAACGCTGGGCAAGTTCGCGAACTTCCTGGGCAACGACGGCAAAGCCCTTGCCGGCTTCACCGGCGCGTGCGGCTTCTACGCCTGCGTTCAGGGCAAGCAGGTTGGTCTGGAAGGCGATCTCGTCGATGACGTTGATGATCTTGGAGATCTCGCTCGATGCCTGTTCGATCCGGCTCATGGCTTCGATCGCGTCGGAGACGACCTTGCTGGAGCTTTCGGTGCTCTGGCGCGCCTTGGTTGCCATGTGGGCCGCTTCATCCGCCTTGGCCGAGGAGCCGCGAACGGTCGAGGTGATTTCCTCGAGTGCCGCGGAGGTTTCCTCGAGGGAGGCTGCCTGCTGCTCGGTGCGCTTCGAAAGGTCGTCCGTTGCCGAGCGCATTTCGGCAGAACTTGCCTCGATGCCGGAAGTCTCGGCGCGGATTTCCGACAGCGTGCTGCTCAGCTTTTCGACAGACGCGTTGAAATCGAGGCGCAGACGATCGAGGTCACCGGTGAAGGGACGATCGATGCGCACCGTCAAGTCGCCGTCGCTCAGGCGGTTGAGACAGCCGGCGAGAACGTCGACGGCTTCTTGAACCATGCGGGAATCCTCGGCCTTGGCGCGTTCGCGTTCAGCACGTTCCTGGTCGCCCTGGGCTGCGGCTTCTGCCGCCTGGCGCTCGATCTCGATCTTCTGGATGGCGCTTTCGCGGAAGACGTTGATCGCGCGAGCCAGTGCGCCGACTTCGTTCTTCAGATCCTGGTCGGGAACCGAGGTGTCAAGCTGGCCGGCTGCCAGACTTTCGGCCACGGCCGTGAGGCGCGGCAGCGAGCCGACGATGCGGCGCACGAGAAGGGCGATCAGCGTCGCGGCAATCAGCAGGACGATCAGCGCGGTTGTCCCGATCGCATAGGTCATCTCGGTGGCGATGCCGTTGATTTCAGCCTTGCGCACACCCGCATAAAGAATGCCGATGACGTCGCCGGCAGGCGAGAAGATCGGCTGATAGATGGTGTAGTAAGGCGTTTCCAGGATCACGGCCTCGCCGCGGTAGACCTGACCCTTGACGGAATAGGGGTAGACCGCGCCGGTCTGGCCAAGTGCCGTGCCAACGGCACGGTTGCCGTCAGGCTTGATGATGTTGGTCGTGCGGCGCCAGAAGTCCTTGCTCTCGGCATCCCAGGCAAAGATCGTCGCGGTCTGGCCGGTCATGCGGCCGATCGTGTCGATCATGCCATGCTCGGTAAATTCGGTAGGGATCGACTCCATGACGACCCGTTCAACGTTGCCGTCCTTGGCCCAGGTGATCTGGGTGCCGGGAAGGTCGCGTTCGATGATCGTCGCGGCGGTGCGCAGGCTTGCATCCTGGCCGGCGATGGCCTGTTGCTGAATGCGCGTCTCGATGCTGCCGGAAATGACCCAGGCCACCGCTCCGAGGGACGCGACGAGGATCAGAACCGTCGTTGCCGTGATCGTTTTCGTGATGCCGAAGCGTGAAAATAGCTGCATGAAGCGATGCCCCTTGATCATTAACTCGAACCTTAGTCTAAGCTCTTCGGGTTAATCCTTGGTTTTCCAAGGGAATTGCAAAGGCACTTGATAAAGGGCAATTGCTCGATTTTTTGGCTTTTGTCACCCCAGATTTGGGGTGGCCCGTTCAGGATCAGCGTTTCATGATGTCAAAACGCCAATTAAAGGCAAATCTTAGAGGTGAGCGGCTTGCCGCCCGTGACGCCATCCCCGCCGAGCTTCGGCTCGAGTTCAGCCTGCGCATGGCCGAGCTTGCCGGCGATGATCTCAGCATCGAGCCGGGTACCATCGTCTCCGGCTTCTTCCCCATCCGCTCCGAGGCCGACATTCGGCCTTTGATGGCGCGGCTAAAGGCGCGCGGCGCGCGTCTCTGCCTGCCCGTGGTCATGGACAAGGAGACCATCGTCTTCCGGGAACTGGTGGCCGGGGCGGAGCTGGTCGATACCGGCTTCGGCACGCGTGGGCCCGGGCCTGAGGCGGCCGTTCTCGATCCGGATCTGCTGCTTGTGCCGCTGTCGGCCTTCGATGCTCAAGGCAACCGCATCGGCTATGGTGCTGGCCACTACGACCGCGCGATTGCACGTCTCAGGGAAAAAGGCCGGCATCCGCGTCTGATCGGCATTGCATTCGACTGTCAGGAGGTGGCAGAAGTGCCCTACGAAGCCCATGACGTCCGGCTGGAGGCCGTGCTGACAGAGAGCGGCCTCAGAACATTCATGGAGTGATTGGACGAAATGCGACTTCTGTTCCTCGGAGATATGGTGGGCAAGACCGGACGTACGGCTGTTTGGGAGCGGTTGCCGGGCCTCATCTCCGACCTGAAACTCGATTTCGTCATCGTCAACGGCGAGAACGCCGCCGGCGGCTTCGGCATCACCGAAGATATCTATCTCGAGACCATCAATGCCGGGGCCGATGTCGTCACGACCGGCAATCATGTCTGGGACCAGAAGGAGGCCGTCTCCTTCTGCACGCGGCATGACCAATTCCTTCGTCCGGCAAATTATCCGGCCGGAACGCCCGGCAAGGGCTCCGGCCTCTACTACGCCCGCAATGGTGCTCGTGTGCTCGTTGCCAACATCATGGGCCGCGTCTTCATGCATCCGGAGCTCGACGATCCCTTCAAGTCCGCCGAGGCCATCCTGGCAGCGTGCCCGCTGAAGGAGCAGGCGGATGTGATCGTCTTCGATTTCCACGCGGAGGCGACGAGCGAGAAGCAGTGTTTCGGCCATTTCGTCGATGGCCGTGCGAGCTTTGTCGTCGGGACGCATACGCATGTGCCGACCGCCGACCATCAGATCCTGAACGGCGGCACGGCCTATATGTCGGATGCCGGCATGTGCGGCGACTACGATTCCTCGCTCGGCATGGAGAAGGAGGAGCCGCTCAACCGCTTCATCTCGAAGATGCCCAAGGGCCGCTTCGAGGCGGCCAGCGGGCCTGCCACCATCTGCGGCGTCGGTGTCGAGATCTCCGACAGCACGGGGCTTGCCGAAAAGATCGCGCCGCTTAGGCTCGGGCCGCGGCTGGCCGAGACGATCCCGTCCTTCTGGGCCTGACACTCTGCCGATAACGCCATTGTGACGCCATGCCACCGGGTGGGCGCTTTACGCTTTCCCGGCGCTCCCGCATTCTCTCATGCACGATCTGGATACGGTGCAGGGAGCGGCATGATGCTGAGACTGATGTTGTCCACGATGGCGCTTGCGGTGTTGGCCGGCAGCGCCTTTGCGCAAGAGGCACCGCGACCGCAGGTCAGCCAGTGCCAGCTGATCGCCGAGAAAATCCCCGACGTTCAATATGCCAACTTCACGCCGTCCGCATCAGGGGCTCCGGGCTTGACGCTGGCGCAGGTGCAAGAGGACGTTGTCATCACCTTCGTGGGTCACTCCACGTTCCAGATCGACACCCCCGGGGGCATCTCGATTGCGACCGACTTCAATGGCTGGCTTCGCACGTCGCGCACGCCTGATGTCGTGACGATGAACAAGGCCCATTCGAGCCATTACACGCTCAATCCGGATCCGGCGATCGGCGCAGTTCTGCATGGCTGGAACGAAGCGGAGCCCGGGCAGCCGATCGAGCACAGGCTGGTCGTTGGCGACGCCTATGTGCGCAATGTGCCGACGGATATCAGAAGCTGGGGTGGGGAGATGGAGCCGAACGGCAATTCCATCTTCATCTTCGAGGTGGCGGGGCTTTGCATCGGGCATCTCGGACACCTGCATCACGAGTTGACCGATACCCATTACGGCGAGATCGGAAGGCTCGATATCCTGATGGTGCCGGTGGATGGCGGATTGACGCTCGGAGCCGATAGCATGAGCCGGATCGTCAAGCGGCTGCGGTCCGCCGTGATCCTGCCCATGCATCGACGTGGTCCGCCGATCGAAACCTTCCTGTCGATGTTCGACGACAGTTTCGATACGCAGATTTCCGAGAACCGCGGCTTTACCGTGTCCATACGGACACTGCCGAGAAAGCCGCTGATCCTCGTTCTTCAAGGGGTCTAGGACCCCTTGACACCTCAGGCGAAGCGGACTTCGCGGTGAACGCCGACATCCGGCATCTTCTCATCGCTCATATTGGCCTTCGCGATCTCCCAGCCGAACTTGAGCGAGCTGTCGGTCGAGGCCCAGATCTCGCCGTCATCCAGCTTGAGTTCCAGAAGCGTCAGCTTCGGATCGGACTTTCCGCCTTCGTACCAAGCAGCCACGACCGAGTTCCAGTACTCGTCGATCTTCGCCGGGTCCTTGTTTTCGGTCAGCGTGCCGGCGAGGCATGCGTGGTAGTCGTGATCCTTGCCGACGACACAGAAATGCGCGCGGCTGCCCGGACGCAGAGCCTGCACCAGATGGCTGTCGGTCTTGGTAAAGAACCAGATGGCGTTGCGCTTGCGATCCGCATTCGGAGCCATGGGCTGCATATGCATGTTGCCACCCATCAGGCCGAGCATGCCGGCATGGATGTCGTCGATCTCGTCCCAGAGCTGTTCTATGGGATTTTCCTTGGCTTCGGTGAAGCTTGCCATGTTTTGTCTCCTACGGGTTTTGCCGTGGAGGCAACGAACTCAAGGGTGAGATGTTCCTCATTCATGACTGGCTTCGCAGAGGTCTCATGACTCTTGAACCGGGCCGGTTTCGCCCTTATAAGGCGGCCATTCCCAATATAGAGACCTGATCAGGGGTGCCATGGCTGGCCATTCACAGTTTAAAAACATCATGCACCGCAAGGGGAAGCAGGACGGTATCCGTTCGAAGATGTTCTCCAAGCTTGCACGCGAAATCACGGTTGCCGCAAAGACCGGTCTGCCCGACCCTGCGATGAATGCGGCACTTCGCCTCGCCGTCCAGAACGCCAAGGCACAGTCGATGCCGAAGGACAACATCGAGCGCGCGATCAAGAAGGCATCCGGTGCAGACGCCGAATCCTATGACGCGATCCGATACGAAGGTTACGGTCCGGGCGGCGTTGCTGTCATCGTCGAGACGCTGACCGACAACCGCAACCGCACCGCATCTTCCGTAAGGTCCACCTTCTCGAAGGCCGGTGGGGCGCTTGGCGAAACCGGTTCGGTTTCCTTCTCCTTCGATCATGTCGGTGAGATCACCTACAAGGCTTCGGTCGGCGACGCGGACAAGGTGATGGAAGCGGCGATCGAAGCCGGTGCCGAAGACGTCGTCTCCGACGAAGACGGCCACACCATCTACTGCGCCTTCGAGGACATCAACGATGTGTCCAAGGCGCTCGAAGCGGTTCTCGGCGAAGCCAGCTCCGTCAAGGCAATCTGGAAGCCGCAGAACACGATCGAAGTGGACGAGGAAAAGGCGCAGTCGCTGATGAAGCTCATCGACACGCTGGAAGACGATGACGACGTGCAGAACGTCTATTCGAACTTCGAAATCTCCGACGAGGTCATGGCCAAGCTTTCGGCCTAATCCGCGGCGCAACACCAGACATCAAAAAGCCCGGCTGCAGACCAGCCGGGCTTTTTCGTTTCCAGCAATCGACCTGCGCTCAGGCGGCGGCGCTGCGCACGCTGCCGATGACGTCCACGAGTTCGTTGACGATGCGCTCGACCTGCTCGCGGTCATCGCCTTCGGCCATGACACGGATCAGCGGCTCAGTGCCCGAAGGGCGGATGACAAGACGGCCGGACTTGGCAAGTTCGGCTTCCGCATCGGCGATCGCCTGCTTGACCACGGCGTCTTCCAATGGCTTGCCGCCGGAGAAGCGGACATTGCGCAGGAGCTGCGGCACCGGCTCGAAGCGATGGCAGAGTTCGCTCACCGTACGGCCTGTGCGCTTGACGGCTGCCAGGATCTGGAGGGCTGCCACAAGGCCGTCGCCGGTCGTGCCATGATCTGACAGCACGATGTGGCCGGACTGCTCGCCCCCCACATTGAAGTCGTGGTTGCGCATGTGCTCGACGACATAGCGGTCGCCGACCTTGGTGCGGGCAAGGGTCAGGCCCTTGTCGCCGAGGAAGCGTTCGAGGCCGAGATTGGACATGACGGTCGCAACGATGCCGCCGCCGCGCAGGGTCTGATCCTGCGCCCAGGTTTCGGCGATGACCGCCATCAGCTGGTCGCCGTCGACCACGGTGCCGTTCTCGTCGACGATGATGACACGGTCGGCGTCGCCATCGAGCGCGATGCCGATATCGGCACGGGTCTCGTGCACCTTCTTCTGCAGCGTCTCCGGATGGGTCGAGCCGCATTCGAGATTGATGTTTGTGCCGTTGGGCTCGTTGCCGATCGTCACGACCTCGGCGCCGAGTTCCCAAAGAGCCGCAGGGGCAACCTTGTAGGCCGCACCATTGGCACAGTCGATCGCGACGCGCAGGCCATGAAGGGTGACGTCGCGGGGCAGGGTGCGCTTGGCGAATTCAACGTAGCGGTCATGCACGCCGTCGATACGCTTGGCACGGCCGATGTCGTTCGGCGATGCGAGCTGCCCGTAGAGGTCCTTTTCGAGCAACTCCTCGATCTGCATCTCGAGTTCGTCGGAGAGCTTGTAGCCGTCAGGGCCGAAGAGCTTGATGCCGTTGTCGGCGAAGGGATTGTGGGAGGCCGAGATCATCACGCCGAGATCGCAGCGGAGCGAACGCGTCAGCATGGCGACGGCAGGCGTGGGGATCGGGCCGAGAACGAAGGCATCGAGACCGGCCGCTGTGAAGCCTGCCACCATGGCGTTTTCCAGCATGTAGCCGGAAAGGCGCGTATCCTTGCCGATCACCACGCGGTGGCGATGGCCGCCGCGGCGGAAGATGGTGCCTGCGGCGATGCCGACCCGCATGGCGAGATCCGGGGTCATGGGAAAGCGGTTGGAAAGGCCGCGAATGCCGTCCGTGCCGAAGTAGCGACGTGTCATCAGGTGTTCCTTCAAGTCCTTTTCAACTCCGCGGCTGCGAGACGTCATTCGTCTCGAGCGATCGCGCGGAGATCCCTTGGTTGGCTGCTCATGCCACAGAACGCGGTACAGGACACGTAAAATAGCGCTAAAAACGATTACACGGCGTTACCTCTGCCACGCTCGTCCACTGGAATCTGACGATCACTGCAACTGAAACCAAAAAGGCCACCCCGAAGGATGGCCTTTCTCGTGTCTTGATCTGGGCGCGCACTCAGTGCGGCTGCGGCTCCAGGCCACCTTCCGGCTCGCCGCCCTTCGGGGCGTCCTTGCGGCCGGTGGAAGGCACGGCAGAGCCGCGGCTCGGCGGAGTGTCGTCGCCGCTGTCACGGGACGGCTTCTCGCCACGCAGCAGCGCCTTGATCTCGTCGCCCGAGAGCGTCTCGTATTCGAGAAGCCCTTCGGCGATCGCGACAAACTCGTCGTGGTGCTCCGTCAGGATGCGGCGGGCCTCGGTATAGGCCTCGTCGATCAGGCGGCGTACTTCGGTGTCGATCTTCTGGGCGGTCGATTCCGAGACGTTTTTCGACTGCGAAACCGAGTGACCGAGGAAGACCTCTTGCTGGTTTTCACCATAGGCGACCTGACCGAGGACATCGGAGAAGCCCCACTGGGTGACCATGGCGCGGGCAAGTTTGGTGGCCTGCTCGATATCCGAGGATGCGCCCGAGGTGATGTTTTCCTTGCCGAAGGTCAGTTCTTCCGCCACACGGCCGCCCATCATGATGACGAGGCGCGAGACCATCCACTTATAGCTCATCGAGTAGCGGTCGCCCTCGGGCAACTGCATGACCATGCCAAGCGCACGGCCTCGCGGAATGATGGTCGCCTTGTGCAGCGGATCCGCCACCGGCACCTGCAAGGCCGTTATGGCGTGGCCGGCTTCGTGATACGCGGTCAGCTTCTTCTCGGCCTCGGTCATGGCGGACGAGCGGCGCTCGGCACCCATCATGATCTTATCCTTGGCGTCTTCGAATTCGGCCATGGTGACGACGCGCTTGTTGCGGCGGGCGGCCATCAGGGCGGCTTCGTTGACGAGGTTCATCAGGTCCGCACCGGAGAAGCCGGGCGTGCCACGGGCGAGAACCTTGAGGTCGACATTCGGGGCAAGCGGCACGTTGCGGGCATGCACCTTGAGAATGCGCTCGCGGCCGACGATGTCGGGGTTCGGGACAACGACCTGACGGTCAAAACGGCCCGGACGCAGAAGGGCGGGGTCGAGAACGTCGGGACGGTTGGTCGCGGCGATCAGGATGATGCCTTCATTGGCCTCGAAGCCGTCCATCTCGACGAGCAGCTGGTTCAGCGTCTGCTCGCGTTCATCGTTACCGCCGCCGAGGCCTGCGCCACGATGGCGACCGACGGCATCGATTTCGTCGATGAAGATGATGCAAGGCGCGTTCTTCTTCGCCTGCTCGAACATGTCACGGACGCGGCTCGCACCGACACCGACGAACATTTCAACAAAGTCCGAACCGGAAATGGTGAAGAAGGGGACGTTGGCTTCGCCGGCAACGGAGCGAGCGAGCAGCGTCTTACCCGTGCCCGGAGGTCCGACGAGAAGAACGCCGCGCGGGATCTTGCCGCCGAGGCGCTGGAACTTCTGCGGGTCGCGCAGGAATTCGACGATTTCTTCCAGGTCCTGCTTGGCTTCATCGACGCCGGCAACGTCGTCAAAGGTGACGCGGCCATGCGCTTCGGTGAGCAGCTTCGCCTTCGACTTGCCAAAGCCCATGGCGCCGCGCGAGCCACCCTGCATCTGGCGCATGAAGAAGAGCCAGACGCCGAGGATCAGCAGCATGGGGAGAAGCGTGCCGATATAGCTCAGGAAGCCGGAGGAGCCGTCCGTTTCCGGGCGGGCCACGATCATCACGTTCTTGGCTTCCAGCTTGCTCAACAGGTTGTCGTCAACAACAGGCGCGTAGGTCTGGAAGGCGGTGCCCGATTCGACATATTTGCCGAGAACGCGGTTGCCGGTGACCGTGACCTCACGAACGCGCCCGGCATCGACCTCCCGAAGGAACTGCGAATACGGCACTTCGCTCGAAGCCGTCTGCGACGGCGAGGTCTGGAACATGCTGAACAGCGCGATCAGCAGCAGCGCGATGATCGCCCAGAGCGCGAAATTGCGAAAATTTGGGTTCATTGAACTCCCCGAACCTGTGGTGCGGGACGGAGCCCCGCAGAATTATCCTCTAACATAGGATCGCGCCGCACCCTTGCCAAGGCAATCGGGCCTTCGCAGATCGTTTTCCGTCAATAAGTCTTAAATGGGGACGGCGGGCGTCGGTTCCGTGCCGATCAGCCGACCGATCGCGTCGGCCAAGGGTTGGTCGAAACCCGGCATGAACTCGGCAAAGAGCGAGAGCCGCGGCGTGATGGCGACGGTGTCTGCAGAAGAGCCTGAAAATGCTTCCGCTGCAACGACTTGTGGTGCGTTTCCGGAGAGAGCTGACCGCACGGCACCCGGCAGGTCTTCTGCAATTCCGGCTGCAGAACCGGCCGTGATGGTCACGTCCTGTGCGCTGCGGTTTTCGATGACGAAGCGTCCGTCCCAGGTTGCCGATGCGAAGGCTGGCACCGACAGCGGCAAAAAACCGCGCCTCTCGCGCAGCAGAAAGAGGTGTTTTCCCCTGCGCAAAGCGAGAGTGCCGGACAGCGTCAGGCGAAAATCCTCTCCAGAGTCCAATGCGGAGGCAAGACGCGCGAGGCTTTCGGTTGCCGGTCGATGCGACCTGCCGCCCAGGATTGCCACAAGCGTCGCCAGGGCGTGGTCCCGTGCTTCGCGCTCGGGCGGCGGAGCGTTGTCGAGATCGATCTTCACAACCGGACCCGGGAGACATGTTGCGGCTGCATCCAGCCAAGTGGCGGCGGCGCTCGACAGGGCAGTACGATGGTCGGCCGCTTTCCGGATTACGTCGGGGTCGACTGCGGGCGCTGCCTGGCGAATGCGGACGCGCTCGTATCGGGGATCCTCATTGCTGGGATCGTCGATCCAGGGCTGGCCGAGATCGGTGAGATAGGTGCGGATTGCGGTGCGGCGGGTCCGCAGGAATGGACGCAGGATCCAGAGGCGGCCGGCATAGAGTGTTGCGGGTGCCATGCCGGCGAGGCCGAGAGCGCCCTCGGACGAGCGATCGGCACGCATGGCCACCGTCTCGATCTGATCGTCCAAAGTATGGCCGGTCACGATGACGTCGGCGCCGAGATTGTCCGCGGCGCTTGCAAGCAGGCGATAGCGCGCCTGGCGGGCTGCTGCAGAGAGCCCGTGTCGCGGTTTTTCATCCGTCCAGCACTCTATGCTGTGGGGAACGCCGAGGCCTTTGCAAAGGGTGGCGACCTCTTGCGCTTCTTCGGCCGAGTCCGGCCGGAGACCGTGGTCGATGGTTGCGGCTGTCAGACTGTGGCAGTGGGGGAAGCGCTGCGTCTCGATCGCGCGCTGAAGAGCCAGCAGAAGACCGGTCGAATCGCTGCCACCGGAGATGGCGACAAGCAGAGTGGTGGGGCGACGGAGGGAATGAAGGAAAACTTCGATCGCCGCTTCGGGCGAGAGGTCGGGCAGTGAAGAGCCTGCCGCGAGCGGGGCCGGCATCAGCAGCCGAGGCGTTTCTGTTCGCTCGCGACCTTGGAAACGACGGCGCGGGAAGCCTTGGGGTAGCGCTTGGAGACTTCGCGCAGCGTGGCGCAGGCGGTCTCGGTATTGTCGAGGGCGGCAAGCGACATGCCCAGCTTCAGCAGCATTTCCGGCGCCTTCGGCGAGGTGTTGTAGGTCTGGTGGGCATTGAGGAAGGTCTTGGCCGCCTCATTGTAGTTGCCCTGCGAATAGAGCGCTTCGCCAAGCCAGAAGTTGGCATCCGCAATCTTGGCGCTGCTCGGATAGGCGGCGATGAAGTCGCGGAATTCGCTCTCGGCCAGCGAATAGTCGCCGGACAGAACATGGGCATAGGCGACCTGGTAGACATCGCTTTCGGAATTGAGCGAGGCGGTCTGTTGCGGCGCGGACTGAGGGGTCGTCGAGGGGGCCGTCACGCCGGTATCGACGCCGGGCAGGGCGGTCGAGCCATTGTCGATGGCACCTTCGTTCAGCGTGGCCGTGACCGGCATGCCGCTTTCGTCGAGTGCAATCGAGCCGAGCGTCTGCTCGCCGGGGGCGGTGCCTGGCGTGCCGACACCAGAGGCGTCGGCGGCTGCGCCGACGTCCGGGGTTTCGGTGATGATTTCAGCGACCGAGTCCTGCTGCTGGCCACTGTCAACGGGGCGGGGCAGCGAGCCGCTCTTCTTCTCGAGATCCTGGAAGCGGAACTCGTTGTCTTCCTGCTGCTTACGGATGGTTTCCTGCATCTGGAGAAGCTGGAAGCTCATCTCCTCGATCCGACCATTCAGCGCGCGGATCTCTTCCTCGAGCTGCTGAACGCGCAGCGTCGGGTCCGTGGCCTGGACCATCTGAACCTCAGCCTTCGGGGCCGGCGCAGGTTGAGCCTTCTGGCCGAACTGGACATTCGGAAACAGCTGAAAAGCGTGGGCGCTGCCGTGCAGGCCCGTCAGCGAGGCCGTCGCTAGCAGAGCGGCCATCACAAGTTTGTTCATGTTCCTTCTTCCTGTTTTCGCGACGATTTGCGCCGAACCAGCGCCGACAGGAGTTTTCTCAATTGCCTGCAAAAAGCAACCAAGTTCGGCCAAAGTGTGGAGAAAAGTAAAAGGCGGCCCTGAGGCCGCCTTCACGTGATGGTGAGTGCCGGTTGGACCGGATCACATGCCGGCGCCACCGAGAACGGTGACGGCGCGGCGGTTCTGCGACCAGCAGGAGATGTCGTCGCAGACGGCGACCGGACGTTCCTTGCCGTAGGAGATGGTCTTCATGCGCTGCGCCGGTACACCGCGCTGAGCAAGGTAGTCACGGGTGGCAGCGGCACGACGGGCGCCGAGCGCGAGGTTGTATTCGCGCGTGCCGCGTTCGTCGGCATGGCCTTCGATCGTGATGGCATAGTTCGGATAACGCTGCAGCCACTGAGCCTGACGGTCGAGCGTCTGGGCGGCATCGGCGCGGATCGCGGTGGAGTCGGTGTCGAAGAAGATGCGGTCGCCGACATTGACCGTGAAGTCCTGCGAAGAGCCCGGCGTTGCTGCACCTGCGCCACCGGCACCGAGGCCAAGTTCGCCGGCGCTGTTGGGCAGGTTCTTCTTGTTGGCGCAGCCTGCCAGGGCGAGGGCCACGGCAAATGCGACCATGGCGGGGTTGGTTGCCATTTTCTGCAGACGGCTCTTGGCCGGGGATTGAATGCGGCTCATCGCCGGTCTCCTTGAATTCTCTGTTAGGGTTGCCGGACCATAACCAATCGCGGTTAACCGGCTTCAAACAATCGTGGTTAACAAACCGTCAAATCACGTGCCGGATAGGGCGATTGACCGCCCTTTGCGGCGAGAAAGAGGCGCAAATGCGCCTCTTTTCGATCACTATTCCATCAACGGCGACCAGGCCGGGTCGGAGGCGAAGGATGGCGTGCGGACCAGCTGCTCGTTGTAACCGGTGAGGTCGATCGAGTAGAGCTGCGGACCACCGGCACCGGCGTTCTGACGGAAGAACATCAAGACGCGGCCGTTCGGCGCCCAGGTCGGGCCTTCGTTGTGGAAGCCGGTGGTCAGGATACGCTCCCCCGAACCGTCAGTCTTCATGACGCCGATCGAGAACTTACCGCCCGACTGCTTGGTGAAGGCGATCAGGTCGCCGCGCGGAGACCAGACCGGGGTGGAGTAGGAACCGTCGCCGAAGGAGATGCGGCGCTGGCCGGAACCGTCGGCTCCCATCACGTAGAGCTGCTGGCGACCACCGCGGTCGCTTTCAAATACGATCTGGCTGCCATCGGGGGAGTAGGACGGCGAGGTGTCGATCGCTGCCGTGTTGGTGAGCCTTGTCGTCGTGCGCGAACGCAGGTCCATCGTGTAGATGTTGGCGTTGCCGTCCTGCTGAAGGCTCATGATGACCCGCTGGCCATCGGGCGAGAAGCGCGGCGCAAAGGTCATGCCGGGGAAATTGCCGACGACTTCGCGGGCGCCGGTTTCCAGCTGCAGGAGATAGACGCGCGGCTGCTGGCCTTCGAAAGACATGTAGGTGATTTCCTGACGGCTCGGCGAGAAGCGCGGCGTCAGAACGATGTCGTTGCTGTTGGTCAGCATGCGGATGTTCTCGCCGTCCTGGTCCATGATGGCCAGCTGGCGCTTGCGGTCGGTCTTCGGGCCGGACTCGGAAACGAAGACGATGCGGGTGTCGAAGTAACCCTTTTCGCCGGTGATGCGCTCATAGATCGCGTCGGCGATCATGTGCGCGACGCGGCGCCAGTTCTTCGGGTCGGTGAAGAACTGCTGGCCGGTCATCTGCTGGCCACCGAAGGTGTCCCAGAGGCGGAATTCGGCGCGCAGGCGACCATCGGGCTCGCGAGCGATGCGACCGACGACGAGGGCTTCCGCCTTCAGCGCGGTCCAGTCGGGGAAGCGCGGTGCCTGATCGGGGTTCTGGATCTTCTCGATGAAGGCGGCGCGATTGACCGGCGCGAAGAGGCCCGAACGCTTCAGGTCGGCTTCGACCACGGCGGAGATCTGAGCGCCGATGCCATCGGCAGAGACGAAGTCGGTGATCGCAATCGGGAGCGGCTGAACGTTGCCGCGGTTGATGTTGATTTCAACGGCTGCGTTTGCGGGTGCCACGAAGGCACCTGCCATGCCGGCACAGACCAGCAGAATGCGGAGGAGGAGAGTTTTCATGCTTACCAAGCCTTTCAGCTCTTACATCAGTTCGCTGGGGTCGAAATTGACGACAACTTCAGACCAAGCGTCGTATTTGTCCGGGGGCAGATTGGTGAAGGGGGCGGACTTGCGGACGGCGCGCACGGCGCCGCTCATGAGAACCTGCTGGGCAGACGGCGAGCCCCCGGTGGCAGTTGCTTCGGGTTCGCCGACCAGCGCGCCGTTCTGATCGAGGCGGAAGGTCACGCGGATACGGACATCGGCGGCATCCGCCATGCCCGGCGTGATCAGCCAGTTTTCCTGGATGACGCCGCGAAGCGCGTCCAGTTCGCTCTGGCTGAGCTTCGAGCCGCCGGTATTGGTGCTGCCGCCAAGGGATTCGGGTGCCGTCGAGCGCTTCGCGCCGCCGCCGGCCGCATCCGTCTTGTTGAGGAGGGCCGCCACTTCATCGGCGTTGAAGTCGCTTTCCATCTGCGGCTTCGACTTCGCCGTTTCCTGGGCCTTGGTGTCCTTCTTGGCATCCGGCTTCGGAGCGGGCTTCTTTTCGGACGGCTTGGCAATCTCGGGCTGCGGGCGGGCAGCCGGAATCGGCGCCTGCTCGGGCAGTGGGATTTCTTCGGCAACCGTCTCTTCCGGCGGCGCCTCCTCGGCCGGCGGTGTCTCCGGCTCTGGCGGCGGGGCCGTGTCTTCCTTGACGATCTCCTTCACCTCGTTGGCCTGCGGATCAGGCTCGGGCGCGGGTGTCTCCACCTTCTTCGGTGCGGCGGCGACTTCCTGCTCGACCGGGCGCTGCGAAGGTGTTGGGGGCGATTTGAGATCGACCTCGTTGTCACCGAAGTTTTCGGCCGGCTCGGCGATCGGCGGCTTCTTCGTCGGGACGGGGGCGGATGTCTCCGCCAGGGGAGCGGTCTTGGAGCCCTGCTGGATCTGGGTGAACTCTTCGATCGGGACGATGTCCACCGGAAGGGTTTCCATCGGGGCGATCTCGAGTTTTTCGGGCGAGCCGAGGCTCACCAGCGCCGCCGAGAGCGCCAGTGTGTGCAGAAACGAGGATGTGAAGAGGCTGCCCTTCATGTCCGTCCGATCAGTTCTGCTGTTCCTGCAAGGTCACGAGACCGATATTGGTGAAACCGGCGGACGAGATCCGCGCCATGACCTGCATGACGATGCCATAGGTGGCAGCGGTATCGGCCCGCACGAAAATGCGTTCATTGTAGCCGGTGGTGGCGATCGCCTGCAGCTTCGGCACGACTTCCTCGATCGGGATTGCCGTTTCCTGCAGGTAGATTTCGCCTTCCGGATTGACCGAGACGGTGATGGGCTGGTTTTCGCTGCTCATCGCCTTGGCCTGGGTCTGCGGCAGATCGATCGGCACGCCGACAGTCATCATCGGTGCGGCGACCATGAAGATGATCAGCAGCACGAGAACGACGTCGACGAAGGGCGTCACGTTGATTTCGCTTACAAGGGCCTTCTTGCCGCCACGACGACCGCGGCGTCCGCCACCCTTGCTTCCTGATCCGACCGACATACCCATGATGCGTCTCCTGCTCTCCGGGCCTTACTGCGCCGCCTGGCGGGGCTGCAGCTTCTCGTCGATCTGACGCGACAGGATGGCCGAGAATTCGTCTGCGAAGCCTTCCATACGGGCCGAGAGCTTGCCGGCTTCACCGGAGAACTTGTTGTAGGCGATAACTGCGGGAATAGCGGCGATCAGGCCGATGGCGGTTGCGAGCAGCGCTTCGGCGATACCCGGTGCGACGACCGCGAGGCTGGCATTGTTCGAGCCGGCAATGGCCTGGAAGGAGGTCATGATGCCGACGACGGTGCCGAAGAGGCCGATGAAGGGGCCGGCAGAGCCGATGGTCGCGAGCGACGACAGGCGCGATTCGAGCGTCTCGGACTCGCGGGCCATGGTCACATCCATGGCGCGATCGATACGCATCTGCAGGCCGATCGGCGAGCGGGCGCCGCGTTCGAAGCTCTTTTTCCATTCGCGCATGGCGGCGACGAAGATGGCGGCAAGGCCGGTGTTGTTGCGTTCGGCGAGCGTGCGATAGAGCTCTTCGAGCGACTGGCCTGACCAGAAGACCTGTTCGAACTGGTCGAACTGGCGGCGCGCCCGGGCGTAGCTCAGATATTTGTCGATGACGATGGCCCAGGTCCAGACGGAGGCGGCCAAAAGACCGATCATGACGAGCTTGACGATCAGGCCTGCCTGCATGAACAGGCCCCAGAGGCTCACGTCATGCGTCGCTGCAGCCATTCCAACTTGTTCCATCGCCTTCAATTCCCCGAAATCCAAACGCCCGGTGGGTTGGACCGGGCGGCGACATGAGCTCTACTGGTGGAAAACTTGTGCGGTCGCAGCCGCCGAAACCCTTTTCCCGCCTTAGCTCCCAGTGTGCTTCTGAGATGAAAATTTGGTCAAAGGAAGGCGTGCGCTGCACAATCTTCCAAGCGTCGAGTAAGACCCGATTAAGGTTAAAAAGGGGTTACCGGAGGCGGAGATCAGGGCTTTGTGAAGTCAGGCGAGGAACGGTCTTGCGAGATCTTCGGGAAGGCGACGCGGCCTGCCATGGCGATTGACGACGGCGATGATGACCTTCGCTGCAATCAGCAACTGGTCGCCTCGGCGGATCTCCTGCTCAAGGATCATCTTGGCACCGCCGGCCTTCTCGGTGCGGGTCAATACCGTAACGATGTCGTCCATGCGGGCAGGGGCCTTGAAGTCGATCTCCATGCGGTGGACCATGAAGGCGAGCCCTTCGTCCGAACTTGCGAAGAGATGGGACTGTTCGACGCCCAGGCAGCGCAGATAGTCGGTGCGGGCGCGCTCCATGAAGTGCAGGTAGCGGGCGTGGTAGACGGCACCGGAGAAGTCGGTGTCTTCGTAGTAGACGCGTTGGATGAGGTGGTGCACGCCGTCGATGATTTCGCCCGCGAGCGGGTGCTGGAGTGTCGTCATGGCTCGTCCTGCCGATCGATCTTCTTATGCTGAGGCCCGGTGGCTAGCCCAGGTCAGGTCGATCTGTCCAGCCTCATCAACTCGGCTTCGGTGATCGCAAGTCGCTTCATTTCCGGGGACCGAGAGGCGGCATCATCGGCCACGATGAATTCGTCGAGTTGCGGTGGGGAGACGCTGGTGCCGGACAGCATCGCGTGGACCTGGCCCCGATGATGGGTCTGATGCTGGAAGAGATGGCTCAAGACATCGTCCATGCGTTCGGTCTGAAGACGGGTGCTCCTGTGGATCTGAACCTCGCTCGCCAAGGCGTCGATGGTTAGCGAGAGACAGAAGTTCAGGAGCCGCTGATCCACGGCCGCCTGCGCCTCACGCAGTTCTTCAGGATGGGGGAACGGGATTTGATTGGCCCAGGCTTTCGGTCCCAGTCTGCCGCCTTCGAGGGCATCCACGTAAAACCAGTCAATGACCAGGATGTGATTGAGGCTCGCCTGGATCGACGGGAAGAAGCCCGTGCGCGCTGCTTCGAATTCGCCCGGATGGAGCATGGAGACCGCTTGGTGCAGCCGGTCATTGGCGAGCCTGTTGTTGTAGGCAAGTTTGATGAAGCTGCGGCGCGGGTCGGTCATTTGTCGTCCAGATCTCCATCGTGCCATACGATATGCTTCGGCGAGGTCGGCAGGGACTCGATCTCGTCGGCGATGAAATAGGGCGGGATGTCGAGCGCGATCAGCGCCTCCCGCGATGCCAGCACCCATTTGAACTCGAGGCTGTTCTTGCCATCCTCGTTGCGGTGGATGATGTCACTCTCGTGAAAAGGAAAGTGGGCGGGGATCTCCATGCGATAGTACAGGCCGACCTCGTGCCAGGCCTTGCCCTCGTAGTCGAAGAAGTTCTCGACGATCCATAGCAGCGGGCCGACGACGGCCTCCACACCCAGTTCTTCCTGCATCTCGCGTACCAGCGTTTCCGCCGAGGTCTCACCGATTTCTGCCCGTCCGCCCGGGAAGGTCCAAAAAGTTTCGTGGGTTGCGCGGTGGACCAGCACATGACCGTCGCGGAAGGCAAGGCCTGCGATCCGATGATTGAACCGCCGCTTGCCGTCCTTGATGGTGATGAGGGTGCGTTTGGACACGGCCTTATTCGTCCTCGAGCGTCAGCCGGAATTGGGCAGCTTCCAGATCCTTGGGCGGCGTCATGCCGAGATGCTTCCAGGCGGTCGCCGTGAGCACGCGGCCACGGGGGGTGCGCTGGATGAAGCCCTGCTGGATCATGTAGGGTTCGATGATGTCCTCGATCGCGTCACGCGGCTCCGAGAGGCCCGCAGCGATGGTTTCCATGCCGACAGGGCCGCCGCCGAAATTGACGGCGATCATCGAGAGGTAGCGCATGTCGAGCTGGTCGAGACCCATGTTGTCGACATTCAGCCTTGTAAGCGCCTCATCGGCGATCTCGCGGGTTACTGCTTCGGCGCGGGCCACCTCTGCGAAATCGCGGACGCGGCGGAGCAGTCGTCCGGCGATGCGCGGCGTGCCGCGGGCGCGGCGGGCGACTTCGCGGGCGCCGTCTTCGGTCATCGGCAGGTTCAAGAGTCGCGCGCCTCGGCGGACGATCGATTCCAGCTCCTCGACGGTATAGAAGTTGAGCCGGACCGGAATGCCGAAGCGATCGCGCAATGGCGTCGTCAACAGGCCGAGACGGGTGGTGGCGGCGACCAGCGTGAACTTGGAGAGGTCGATCTTGACCGAGCGGGCGGCCGGACCTTCTCCGATGATAAGATCGAGTTGGAAATCCTCCATGGCCGGATAGAGGATTTCCTCAACCGCGGGGCTCAAGCGATGGATTTCGTCGATGAACAACACGTCGCGCTCTTCGAGATTGGTCAGAAGTGCGGCGAGATCGCCGGCCTTGGCGATAACAGGGCCCGAGGTCGAGCGGAAGTTGACGCCGAGTTCCTTGGCCATGATCTGGGCAAGCGTGGTCTTGCCAAGGCCCGGCGGGCCGACGAAGAGCACGTGATCCAGCGCCTCGCCGCGGTTCTTCGCCGCCTCGATGAAGATCTTGAGGTTGGCACGCGCTTCCGCCTGACCGGTAAAGTCATCGAGCGTCTGCGGGCGCAGTGCTGCATCGAGATCTTCCCCGCGCTTTTCAGGTGTCAGGATCGGGTTGTTGGTCATCATGCGAGAAGTTCCATGCCGGGTACGCGGGAGGCGGCGCGTTTGTCGAAGGTCTTTACGGAGGTGCAGCCCTCTTGGAGAGAGCGGGCGGCAATTAAGGCGTCGGCGAAGTCGGCATTCTTCTGGTCGACCTGCCGCAGTGCTTTCACGACGAGGTTGTGGCTTTCGACGGTCAGGCCCCGGACCTGCAACAGCTTCGCGATCGCCGTCGAGGCTTCGCGTCTGCCGTAGCCAAGTTGCGAGCGCAATGCCCAATCCAACTCCAATACACAAATAAGAGGGAGAAAGGCGAGGTAGTCCTTTCCAAGCCCTTCGGCAAAACGCAGCGCCAGACGTCGTTGATCCGGATCGTCATTGGTCAGAAGCCGGATCACGATGTTGGTGTCGAGGCCGAGGAGGGTCATGCCGCAAGATCCGATGGATCGTCACCACCGGTGGAGAGCGCGTTTGCGCCTGCCGCCTGCACGACCGTTTCGTCGATCTCCTCCAATGTGGATCGTCCGCTTGGCGGATTGCCGAGAAAACCGGCCAGATCCTTGAGGTCGATGTTTTTGGGAGTAATCACAATTTCGCCGTCGACCACGCTGTAGACCAACTGATCGCCGGGACTCAGGTTGAGCAGCTCACGCATTTCTTTGGGAATGGTGATCTGACCTTTAGGGGACATGGTGACTTCCCATACTTTCATCACAGTCTCCGACGTTTCAATATTTTTCCAACTTTATCAGAAATGTCGGAGCGAGCCAAATTCGGAGGGCGACTCATCGCGACAGCTCCTTCAGCCCCAGTCGGATGAGCTTGGCGCTGTCTGCCCCTTCGCCGCCGTTCTTCAGCGCGGCGGCTACCGCATTGGCGGCCTGATCGCGGGAATAGCCGAGATTGGTGAGAGCCGAGACGGCATCGGCGACCGGGGCGGAGGCGACGCCTTCGCCGAGTTCCTGCTTGAGCCCGATATTGGCGGAGGCCTCGCCGGCAAAGGCAGGCGCCTTGTTCTTTAATTCGGTGACGAGGCGCAGTGCCACTTTCGGACCGACTCCGGGAGCGCGCGAGATCGCCGCCTTGTCCTGGAGCGCGATGGCATTGGCCAGTTCCGATGGGGTCAGGGTCGAAAGGACCGCCAGCGCCACCTTGGCGCCGACGCCCTGCACGCTCTGCAAGAGGTTGAACCATTCCCGTTCCAGCGCGCTCATGAAGCCGAAGAGCTTCATCTGGTCTTCGCGGACATAGGTCTCGATGAAGAGCACCACCGCTTCGCCGGCCGAGCCGATGCGCGAAAGGGTTCGCGCCGAGCAGTGCGCGACATAACAGACGCCGTGGACGTCAACGAGGACGTAGTCATCGCCGATTTCGTCGATGGTGCCTTTGAGTTTGCCGATCATGGGAAGGTCCGTGGCTGTCGCGTTACAGCGGATGGGTTTCGGGGGAGATAAGGGGCACGTCGGGAAAGTAGGTACGGTAGCCCTTGGGGTCCCTGGTCAGGATCTTGTGATTGCGGATTGCGGCGTGGGCCCCGATGAGAAAATCAGGGAGCACGCGATCACGTCCGCCACCGGCGCGGCGATAGATGCGAAAGGCCACGCCGGCTGCGAAGGCGGCGGCCCATGGCAGGTTCTCCCGATGGAAATCTGAGGACGGAAGCAGTTCCTCAACCTCGTCGCGATCGGAATACCGCACCGAAAATTCCGAATAGATGATCGGGTTGATCACAAGCGGCTCGTCTTTGGCCAGCCGCATCATCTGCCCGCGTGACCAAGTCAGCCACACTGGATCGCGCACCGCGACATCGACCAGCACATTGGTGTCGACCAAAACAGCCATGGTTCAGCGATCCCTGGTCAGCTGCATCAGAGCGTCTGCATCGAGCTCCGGATCGCCAGTCCCTTCCAGTCGTGCCAAGCTCTCCATCAGCCCGGCCAATCGCTTCTGCTCCTGCAGTGCCTCGGTTCCGTGTTTCGGGCTCAGCATAAGCCGGCCATCTTCGACGGTGAACACGACTTCGGAATTGGGTTCGATCCCGACCAGCTCGCGCAGATCGCGGGGAATGGTCACCTGACCTTTTGATGTCACACGCATGGATTGCCTCCGGTGAGGTAAGAATAATTCTTACCGACGGAACAAGTCAAGAACAAATCACGCTGACGCCAGAACCTGGCGCATGCGTTCGCCGCCTCTGTTGTGCGCGTGGCAAATGGCGATGGCGAGCGCATCGGCGGCGTCGTTGCCCTTGAATTCGGCCTTCGGCATCAGGATCTTCAGCATCATGTGGATCTGCTGTTTCTCGCCGTGGCCGACGCCGATTACGGCCTTCTTCACGGCGTTGGGCGCGTATTCGGCGACCCGGAGGCCTGCGCGGGCCGGCACCAGCATGGCGATGCCACGGGCCTGACCAAGCTTCAGTGTGGCGACCGCGTCCTTGTTGACGAAAGTCTGCTCGACCGCCGCCTCATCCGGCTTGTAACTGTGGACGACCTCTGCGAGGCCATCGTGAAGCTGGCAAAGACGCGAGGCGAGGTCCATGTCGCCGTCCGAGGTTACCGTACCGGAGGCGACGAAGCGCAGCGAGTTTCCGAGCGTCTCGATGATGCCCCAGCCGCAACGGCGGAGGCCCGGATCTATGCCGATGATGCGAATCGTGGAAGTCATGGGAAATCCTAGTTCAGTTCCCGGCAGATGTGCCAGTCAAATGTGAACAAAGCAAAAACATCCGCGGTGATTATATTTTATTACAATCGCCTCTTGGGTGCCCCTCCGGGGCTGACTACATAAGGTGCAAGCATCGAACAGGACCGCCGCCATGATACCGTTTTCCATTCTCGACCTTTCTCCCATTGCCGAGGGGCACTCCGTGCGCGAGGCGCTGGACGCGTCGCGCAGCCTTGCGCAGGCCGCCGAGAAGAATGGCTATCGCCGGTTCTGGTTGGCCGAGCATCACGGCATGCCCGGCATTGCCAGCGCCGCAACCTCGCTCGTCATTTCACATGTCGCAGCCGGCACGGAGAGCATCCGCGTGGGCTCCGGCGGCATCATGCTGCCCAACCACTCGCCGCTCGTGGTCGCCGAGCAGTTCGGGACGCTGGAGGCGCTTTACCCCGGGCGGATCGAGCTTGGTCTTGGCCGCGCGCCAGGGACCGACATGCGCACGGCGCGTGCCCTTAGGCGCAATATGGAAGCGGGCGCTGAAAGCTTCCCGCATGACATCCTTGAACTGCAGCGGCTGATGGGCGAGCCGGACGAGGAGGGTGGGCTGATTGCCGTACCTGGTATGAACAGCCATGTACCGATCTGGCTTTTGGGTTCCAGCCTCTATAGTGCTCACCTCGCGGCTGCGCTTGGTTTGCCTTATGCCTTCGCTTCGCATTTCGCGCCTGACCAACTTCTCGATGCCGTTGCCATCTACCGCGAGCGCTTCCAGCCGTCGGCGGCGCTGCAGAAGCCTTATGTCATGGTGGGCACGATGGCGGCGATTGCCGAGACAGATCGGGAGGCCGAGCATCTCTTCACGTCTGCGCAGCAGCAGTTCGTCAATCTGCGACGCAATATCCGCCGACAGTTCCCGAGACCGGTCGAGACGATGGACGGCTTCTGGACGGAAATGGAGCGTATCGGTGTCGAGCACACACTGCGCTACGCGATCGTCGGATCGCCGGAGACCGCAGCCGACAAGCTGTCCCGCTTCATCGCCGAGGTGCGGCCCGATGAGATCATCGTATCGACACCGGTGCATGATCTAGAGGCCCGCATCCGGTCTGTCGAGCTCTTTGCCGGCTTGCGAGAAGGCGTCAGGGAGGCGGTCTGAGGCCCCCTCATATTACGGGGTTTCGCCGGAATTTTTTACGAGCGCTTAAGAGCTGAGGGTGATTGTTTCCGCATAATTGGGGAATCCGTCGCAATTTGCGATGGATCGATAATGTGACGGAGGCCGGGCTCTGCCGGGTCATCCGGGGGAACAGTCATGACAGCTCGCATCCATTCGCTTTCTTTCAAGGTCATCGCCGTCTTCTTGGTGCTGACCTTCGTCACCGTGGCGCTTCTCAACGTCTTTGCCTATCGCAGCTCGAACCAGCTGTTCGCAGAGCAGACCGAAAAAGCCATGGCCAGCACGCTGACTTTCCGCGGCGACCTTTTGACCGAGAAACTGCAGGCACTGGAAAACCAGGCGGCCTCGATCGCCAAGATCGAAACGCTGCAGCAGTCGCTGACCGGCCTGAAAAGCGGCTGGAATACGATCACGAAAAGCACCGGTGACGCAAAAGCGGAGTTGCAACGGATTTTCGTCACCGAAAACCCGCATCCGGCCGGTGAACGCGAGAAGCTGATCAAGCCTGAAGGGCCAAGCGGCTTTTATTACTCCACGCATGAGACGACGCAGACCCAGGTCGCGGCCTATCTTGACGGGACCAGTTTCAGCGACATGCTGATTGCCGATCAGAACGGCAATGTCATTTATTCGTACAAGAAGGGCCCTGCCTTCGGCGAAAATATCACCAGAGGCAATCTGGCCGAAACAGGGCTCGGCCGCGTCTACCAGAAATCCGCCGAGGCGGCCGCGAACTCCGTCGATGATGTCGTCGGCGTGAACTTCTCCGGCCTTTCCGTCGGTGCCGATGCCAATGCGCCGGACATTTATTTTGCCGTCCCGCTGGTCAAGCTCGGAGGCTTCAAGGGCAGCCTGATGTTCCAGGCGAAGGCGGAGGTCTTCGTCAACCTTCTGTCCAAGGGCATTGTCGCAGGCAGCAGCCAGCAGGCCGCCATTCTCTCGGGCGAAGGAACCGGCATCGCGCTCGACGCTTCCGGAAAGCTCACCGATATCCGTGCCGATTTCGCAGCCTCGGGTGACGGTATTGCCATACAGCCGGGTGAGCGAGCCGAGGGGCCGGCGCTCATTTATGGTCGACAGATCAGCTTTGGTGACCAGACATTCATTGTCACCGAGAGCCTCACGCAAGCGGAATTGGCCCAGGGTTCGGTTCGCATCGCCACCATTCTCTTCATGGCCGGTCTGATTGCACTCTGCGTGCTCGCTGCCGCCACCTGGGCCTTTACGCGCCGGCTCTTTGCACCGCTCGAGCGCCTCGTCGCGTTTACGGGAGCCGTGGCCGACGGCAAGATCGATCAGCCTGTCGAAAATCAGGAGCGTCGCGACGAGATCGGCAGCATGGCCCGCGCGCTCGAGCGCTTCCGTCAGGCGCTCATCGAGCAGCAGAGACTGTCGGTCGAGCGCCGGGAGGAACGCGCCCGTGCGGAAGACGAGCGCCGGCAGAGGATGGAAGAGCGGGATCAGGAGGCACGGACCCTGCAGGAGGTCGTCGAGACGCTCGACCTGGGGCTCGACAGGCTTGCCGCCGGGGATCTGGCGTTCCGCATCGAGCAGCGTTTCCCCGCCGATCTGGAGGGGCTGCGTTCGAACTTCAACAAGGCAATCGAGACGCTGAGTGCCACCCTTGGCGGCATCGGCGGGAACTCGGTTGCGGTGCGTGAGGGCTCCGAGGAGATGCGGGCCGGGGCAGATCAGCTTGCGGAGCGGACCGAGCGTCAGGCTGCGGCGATCTCCCAGGCGGCAACGGCGATCCAGGAGATTACCAGCGCTGTGAAGACGCAGATCGCGCGCGCCGAAGAAGCCGAGCGCATTGCACGCGCGGCCAAAGACGACACTGCCATGTCGGGCCACATCATGCGCGACACGATCGCGGCCATGGAGGCGATCCAGGGCTCGTCGCAGGAGATCAACAAGATCGTTTCCGTCATCGATGAGATCGCCTTCCAGACCAATCTGCTTGCGTTGAATGCCGGTGTCGAAGCGGCCCGGGCTGGCGAAAGTGGCAAGGGTTTTGCAGTGGTGGCGCAAGAGGTTCGGGAGCTTGCACAGCGCTCCTCGAATGCGGCGAAGGAGATTGCCAACCTGCTGTCCAAGTCGCGCGGGGAAGTGGATCACGGCGTGAAGCTTGTCGAAAAGGCGGGGCACGCGCTCGATGGCATCGGCTCGCATGTGTTGTCGATCAACAGCCATATCGGCGAGATCATGGAGTCGACACGCGAGGAGGCGCAGACCCTCGTCGACATCAATACTTCCGTGAACCAGCTCGACGCGATGACACAGCAGAATGCGGCGATGGTCGAGGAAACGACCGCGGCCATTCACCGGCTTGCCGGGGAGGCGGCCGAGATGGACCAGCGGCTGGGGCTGTTCAATCTGGGCAGTGACAGAGGTCAGGTAGGCCAGCGGGCCGCCTGAGGCGGAACACGCATTCGGCTTGGATTTAGCGGGCGCGGTTCCTTTGGAGTCGCGCTCTTTCCTTTTGATCTCTCGGAGACGCAAGTATCAAGGTAAGCAAATGGATAAAGGTTAGAGTTAAGAACTGTAGTTAATCCCAACTTAACCTTTCCGCTCCATTATCTGTGCCAATTCAGGATGTCGGGCGTGGACACCCTGACGCCACAACGCTGGGACTTGGAGTATCCTGTCATGACGAAAACCATTCTTGCCGCGGCGACGCTTGCTCTGCTTGCCAGCTCGGCCGCCTATGCTGCAGATGTTTATCAGCCCGAACCGCAGCCCGTTTATGTCGACGCTCCGGAAGTCGCCGTGGCAGAAGCCTCCGGCTGGTACCTGCGCGGCGATCTCGGCTACAGCTTCAACAAGATGCGTGGTGCCAAGTTCTTCCAAGGCGGCAACGAGACGGATGCCGACTTCACCACGGCTTCGATCAAGGACAGCTTCTGGGTCGGCGGCGGTGTCGGCTATCAGATCAACAACTACCTGCGCACCGATCTGACATTTGACTACATGTTCAAGTCTGATTTCAAGGGCTCGACCAGCGGTGAATGTGGTGCAGGTCCCGGCATTCCATGCACATCTTCGGATTACTCCGCGATGCGCGCATACACGCTGATGGCGAACGCCTATGTCGACCTCGGCACTTACGCCTATTTCACGCCCTACATTGGTGGCGGTATCGGCGGCTCCTATGTAAAGTGGGATAAGCTCCGCAACACATCGTGCGAAACCGCCGATCCAACGAACTGCGACGACACCGTCGAGCATGGCGGCAAGGGAAGCTGGCGCTTCGCCTACCAGCTGATGGCCGGTGCCTCGATCGACGTCACCTGCAACGTCAAGGCCGATGTTGGTTACCGCTTCCGTCACACCGCTGGCGGCGACATGTTTGGCTTCTCCACGGGAAGCGGTCCGGGCTATGACAAGGGCTTCTACAGCCACAGCGTTCACGCTGGTGCGCGTTATGTCTTCGGTGGTTGCGAGACCCCCGTTGCCTATGAGCCGCCGCCGGAACTGCCGGTCTACAAGTAATAGGCCATCGAAGATCTCGACGAACGCATGCCGAAAGGGCCCCTCGGGGCCCTTTCTTGCGTCAGGCCTACAGGATGCCGGTTCGTCGCAAGATCCACCATGACAGGATCACGGATATCAGAATGAAGCCAAAGGCATAGGCTGTGCCATGCAGCCCTTCGGAGAAGGGGAGGGCGGTGGTGTTCATGCCGAAAAAGCCTGTCACAAGCGATGGCGGCAGCAACAGCGCGGTCATCAGCGACAGAATGTAGAGGTGGCGGTTCGTCTCGGCGCTCTGTTTGCTGTCCAGCTCCTCATGCAACAGGCGTGCCCGGTCGGCGAGCGCGTAGACATCCTGGTCGACCGCTTCGAGACGCGCTGCGAGGCGGGCCAGACTATCCTCCATATCTTCGGAGAGATCCTCATCGTCGGCCGCCGCCGCGCGGCGCATGACAAGCAGCATGGTGCGCAGGTGCCGATGCAGCCTCACGATCAAACGACGGACAGGTGTGAGCCGTCGCCGCTCGTCACGCAATTCGCTGCCATAGACCTGATCCTCTATCTGGTTCAGTTCTTCCGTCAACTCCAACACCACGGCGATGAGCCCCCGTTGAAACTCGGCCACCAGGAGTTCGAAGACCTGCAAGGGCGAGCCATATCGGGTGGCGTTCTTGTCGACGGCCGCCCGCACCTTGTCGACGGACCGGATCGGCTGGAGCCTGGTGGTGATGATGAACCGCTCAGAGAGCGCGAAATGCAGCCAGCCGATGTCGCGGGTGGTCGAGTCGAATTCGCGCTGGAAGTCGATCAGCGTGCCGAAGAGCAGGCCCTCATCAACCGAAAGCGCTGCATGGGTGTCATGCGTCGTGAGCGCCGCGATTGCCGGTGGCGTCAGCCCGTCGAACTGTTCGAGAAAGGCACCGACGCGTCCATCCGCCAGGTTGAGGTGAAGCCAGATGAAGCCATCGCCGGGCTCAGCTTCTGCAAGCGAACATTCCGCGGGCAGTCGTTCGCTCCTCTCGCCAGGCCTGATCCGATAGGCCCAGACGAGACCCGGAATGGTGCTGCTCAGGGGAAACATCAAAAGGGCTCCATTGCGGCTGCGGAATCTGGCCGGTCGTCTGGCTGATGCGCCAGCTGTGTGAAGGATTGATGACAGCTGCGGATGGCGAAGACCCCCATGCCTGGCGCGGACGGAACAAAAATTTTGCTGCCCGCGACGCAGGCCCGCTTGACTGAATGAGGCGACAGGAGTAGTTCCGACGGCGGGACACCTCTCCCCAACGAGAGGCTAATTACCTGGAAGGGTATCTATATGGCTGATATCGTCGCCCCCGCCGCGCGTCCGGCGAATGCTCACTTTTCTTCTGGCCCCTGCTCGAAGCGCCCTGGTTGGTCGCTTGATGCGCTTTCCGATGCCCCGCTCGGTCGTTCGCACCGCGCCAAGGTCGGCAAGGAAAAGCTGAAGCTGGCCATCGACCTTACCCGCGAAATTCTGAACGTTCCCGCTGACTACCGCATCGGCATTGTTCCGGCCTCCGATACGGGCGCCGTCGAAATGGCCATGTGGTCGCTGCTCGGCGAGCGCGGCGTCGACATGCTCTCCTGGGAAAGCTTTGGCGCCGGCTGGGTCACCGATGTGGTGAAGCAGCTGAAGCTTGCCGATGTTCGCAAGTTCAATGCCGACTACGGCCTTCTTCCGGACCTGGCGCAGGTCGATTTCGACCGCGACGTCGTCTTCACCTGGAACGGCACCACCTCTGGCGTCCGCGTTCCCAATGCCGATTTCATCCCTGATAATCGCAAGGGCCTGACCATCTGCGACGCCACATCGGCTGCCTTCGCGCAGGATCTGGACTTCTCCAAGCTCGATGTCACCACCTTCTCCTGGCAGAAGGTTCTGGGCGGCGAGGGCGGTCATGGCGTGATCATCCTCAGCCCGCGCGCCGTCGAGCGCCTGACGACCTATGTGCCGGCCTGGCCGCTGCCGAAGATCTTCCGCATGACCTCGGGTGGCAAGCTGATCGAAGGCATCTTCGTCGGTGAGACGATCAACACGCCGTCGATGCTCTGCGTCGAGGACTATATCGATGCGCTCAAGTGGGCGAAGTCGATCGGTGGCCTGGACGCCCTGATCGCGCGTGCCGATGCGAATGCCAAGGTGATCTTCGACTTCATCGAGAAGAACGACTGGATCGCCAATCTCGCCGTCGACCCGGCGACGCGCTCCAACACCTCGGTCTGCGTCAAGATTGTCGACCCCGCAGTGACGGCACTCGATGCCGATGCCCAGGCGGCCTTCGCCAAGGGCATCGCGAGCCTTCTCGAGAAGCAGGGTGTCGCCTATGACATCGGCGCTTACCGCGATGCGCCGGCTGGTCTTCGCATCTGGGCCGGTGCCACGATCGAGACTGCCGACATGGAAGCGCTGATGCCGTGGCTGTCTTTCGCTTACGAGACCCAGAAGGCGTCTCTGGCCAAGGCTGCTGCCTGATCCTAGCCGATTTCGGCTCCGCCTGACCGGCGGAGCCCCGCAATTCTCATCATCTCATTCAAACGAACTCTCTCAAGGAGGCCTCGTCATGGCACCTCGCGTTCTCGTATCCGACGAACTCTCGGAAACCGCCGTCCAGATCTTCCGTGATCGCGGCGTCGAAGTGGACTTCCAGCCGAAGCTCGGCAAGGACAAGGAAAAGCTCGCCGAAATCATCGGCAACTACGATGGTCTCGCCATCCGCTCGGCTACCAAGGCGACGGAAAAGCTGATCGCGGCTGCGACGAACCTCAAGGTCATCGGCCGCGCCGGCATCGGTGTCGACAATGTCGATATTCCGGCCGCCTCCAAGCGCGGTATCATCGTGATGAACACGCCGTTCGGCAACTCGATCACGACCGCCGAGCACGCCATCGCCCTGATGTTTGCCGTTGCCCGCCAGCTGCCGCAGGCCGATGCCTCGACCCAGGCCGGCAAGTGGGAAAAATCGAAGTTTATGGGTGTCGAGATCACCGGAAAGACGCTCGGTGTCATCGGCGCCGGCAATATCGGCGGCATCGTCTGCAAGAAGGCGATCGGCCTTGGCATGCATGTCATCGCCTACGACCCTTTCCTCTCGGCTGAACGCGCTCAGGAAATGGGTGTCGAAAAGGTCGAGCTGGACGAACTCCTGCCGCGCGCGGACTTCATCACCCTGCATGTGCCGATGACCGACAAGACCCGCGGCATTCTCGGCAAGGAAAACATCGCCAAGACGAAGCCCGGCGTACGCATCATCAACTGCGCCCGCGGCGGTCTGGTGGACGAGGCCGCACTCGCCGAAGCCATCAAGTCCGGCCATGTCGCCGGTGCCGGCTTCGACGTCTTCGAAGTCGAGCCCGCAACCGAGAGCCCGCTCTTCGGCCTGCCGAATGTCGTCTGCACGCCGCATCTCGGCGCCTCGACCACGGAAGCCCAGGAGAATGTCGCTCTGCAGGTCGCCGAGCAGATGTCGGATTACCTCATCAAGGGTGCGGTCTCGAACGCCATCAACATGCCGTCGATTACGGCCGAGGAAGCGCCGATCCTGAAGCCCTTCATCCGCCTCGCCGACGTGCTTGGTTCGTTTGCTGGCCAGATGACCGAGAACCCGATCAAGGAAATCGAGATCCTCTATGACGGTGTCACCGCCGGCATGAACACCAAGGCGCTGACCTCGGCATTGCTTGCCGGTCTCATCCGCCCGCTGGTTGCCGACGTCAACATGGTCTCCGCACCGATCATGGTGAAGGAGAAGGGCATCATCGTTTCCGAGGTCAAGCGCGACAAGACCGGTGTCTATGACGGCTATATCAAGCTCACCGTCACCACCGAGAAGCAGACCCGTTCGGTCGCCGGTACCGTCTTCTCCGACGGCAAGCCGCGCTTCATCCAGATCAAGGGCATCAACATGGATGCCGATGTCGGTCCGAACATGATCTACATCTCCAACACCGACGTTCCCGGCATGATCGGCTTCATGGGCTCCACGCTCGGCAATGCCAAGGTCAACATCGCGAACTTCCAGCTCGGCCGCGACAAGGAAGGCGGCGACGCCATCGCACTGCTTTACGTCGATGGACCGGTCGATCAGGCCGTGCTCGACCAGTTGACGGCAAACCCTGCCATCAAGCAGGCCAAGCCACTGGTCTTCAACGTCGATTGATCGACAGTCGAATAGGAAATCGAAACGGCGCGGGACCCAACCCGCGCCGTTTTCGTTTGGGGCATAACCCGATCGGACTGCTTTTATATATGGAAAATAATATGCGTTGAACTGACGCATGGCGGGTTGTCGCATTGCTTCTGCGATGCGAGGGTATAGTTGATGTTTATCATCTCCGGGAGGAGAGAAGGAAAGGACATCCCATGTTCGAAAACTTCGACGCCCAACTCCTGGCACGCATACAGTTTGCCTTTACCGTATCGTTCCACATCATATTTCCCGCCTTTTCCATCGGGCTTGCGAGCTATCTCGCCGTGCTCGAAGGCCTCTATCTCTGGAAGGAAGACAAGGTCTATCTGGAGCTCTTCGACTTCTGGAAGACGATCTTTGCGGTCGCTTTCGGCATGGGGGTCGTGTCCGGCATCGTGATGTCCTACCAGTTCGGCACCAACTGGTCGGTGTTTTCCGACAAGGCTGGACCGGTCATCGGGCCGTTGATGGGCTATGAGGTGCTCACTGCCTTCTTCCTGGAAGCGGGCTTCCTCGGCGTCATGCTGTTCGGGCGCAACCGGGTCGGGCCGGGCCTGCATTTCTTCGCCACGCTCATGGTCGCCTTCGGCACGCTGATCTCCGCGACCTGGATACTCTCGGTCAATTCCTGGATGCAGACGCCTGCAGGCTTCGCCATGAACGATGTGGGCCAGTTCGTGCCGACAGACTGGTGGGCGATCGTCTTCAACCCGTCCTTCCCCTATCGCCTTGTGCATATGGTGATCGCAGCCTACCTCACCACGGCTTTCGTGGTCGGTGCCGTCGGTGCCTGGCATCTCCTGAGGGGCACGGCACCACGGCGTGCGGGCAAGATGTTTTCGATGGCGATGTGGATGGCGGCGATCGTCGCGCCGATCCAGATCTTCGCCGGCGACATGCATGGCCTCAACACGCTGGAGCACCAGCCGGTCAAGGTCATGGCCATGGAAGGCCATTTCGACAGCCATCCGGATGGCGCGCCGCTGATCCTGTTCGGCATCCCGAACACGGAAGAGAAGAGGGTCGACTACGCGCTTGAAATCCCGAAGCTTTCGAGCCTGATCCTCAAGCATGATCTCAACGCGCCGCTGGCCGGTCTCGATACGATCCCGGACGACAAGGAGCCGCCGGTCGCGATCGTCTTCTGGTCGTTCCGTGTGATGGTGGCGATCGGCTTTGCCATGCTCGGCGTCGGCGTGTTCTCGCTCTGGTGTCGCTGGAAGGGCACGCTGCATTCCAATCACTGGCTACATCGCGTCGCTCTGGTCATGGGACCTTCCGGCTTCGTTGCGGTGCTGGCGGGGTGGATCACGACCGAGGTCGGGCGCCAGCCCTATACGGTCTACGGCCATCTCCTCACGGCCGACTCGGTCTCGCCGATCGCAGCCCCCGCAGTGGCAGCCTCGCTGATTGCCTTCATCATCGTCTATTTCATCGTCTTCGGGGCTGGCACCTTCTACATTCTGCGCCTGATGGGCCGCCTGCCGCGCGATCCGATGCCGGATCTCGACGATGGTCCGATTCGTACATCCGGCACCACTCCGGCATCTCAGACTGGTCATCATGGAGGCAAGCATGCCCATTGATCTTCCCTTCATCTGGGCGGGCATCATCGCCTTTGCCGTGCTCGCCTATGTCATCCTCGACGGCTTCGATCTGGGCGTCGGGATCCTCTTTCCCTTCTTTCCTGAGAAGCACGAGAAGGACCTGATGATGAATTCGGTGGCCCCCGTCTGGGACGGCAACGAGACCTGGCTGGTGCTCGGCGGGGGAGGACTGCTTGCCGTGTTCCCGCTCGCTTATGCGACGATCCTGCCGGCACTCTATGCGCCGATCATCCTGATGCTGCTCGGCCTCATCTTCCGCGGCGTCGCCTTCGAATATCGCTGGCGCACGCAAAGGGCGGAGCATTTGTGGAACTGGGCCTTCACCGGCGGCTCTGTCGTTGCGGCCTTCTTCCAGGGCGTGGCGCTCGGGGCGCTGGTGCAGGGCATACCGGTGACCGATCGCGCCTATTCCGGCGGCTGGTGGGACTGGTTGACGCCGTTTTCGCTGGCAACGGGCGTGGCACTGGTCATCGGTTATGCACTGCTTGGTGCCACCTGGCTCGTGATGAAGACCGAGGGCGACATTTCCGAGCGCGCGCGGGGCCTTGCCCTGCCACTCGCCTTCGCGACCGTGGGTGCCATGGGCGTCTTCAGCCTCTGGACGCCGTTCCTGGAGGCGCCCTATTTCGAGCGCTGGTTCGGTTATCCCACGATGATCTTCTCGATCATCGTCCCTGCATTGGTGCTCGGCTGCCTCTATGTGATCGTGAGGGGGCTGAAGAGCGGACATGATGCGCGGCCATTCATCGCCGCACTCGGCCTCTTCGTGCTGGGCTATGCCGGCATCGGCATCAGCTTCTATCCCTATATCGTGCCGTCCTCGCTGACGATCTGGGAGGCAGCAGCCCCCGACGAGAGCCTTGCCTTCCTGCTGGTCGGGGCGGTCGTCCTGGTGCCGATGATCCTCGGCTACACGGCCTATGCCTATTGGGTCTTCCGCGGAAAGCTCAAGCCCGACGAGGGCTATCACTGATGGACAAGCGCCTTCTTCTCAGCCGTCTCCTGTGGTTCGTCGGCCTATGGGCCGGCGGTGTTCTCGCCATTTCGATCGTCGGTCTGATCATCAAGTTCTGGCTCAACGGCTGAGCTTGATCACCTGAAATTCAATGGAATTTCCAGGGCTCACTCTTCAAAAGAGGGTGAGCTCTCTCCATATGGGAGCCAAGCTCTTAAAGGAGCACAGAGACTGTTTCGAGGAGGACAGGAAACACCTATGCGTCAATACGCAAAAACTTTCGCGACGCTCGCGCTCGGCATGATGGTCACGCTCGTGGCCGTCGATTTCGCCGAAGCCCGTCGCGCTTCAGGCGGCTTCGGCAGCCGTGGCACGCGCACCTTCAACCAGCCTGCGATCACCCGCACGGCGCCAGCACCGGCTGCTCCGATCGAGCGCACGATGACGCCGCGCACCAATGCCAACCAGCCGGGTGCGGCCCAGTCGACGGCGGCCAACCAGGCAGCGCGTCCGGGCGGCCTGTTCGGTGGTCTCGCCGGTGGCCTGATGGGCGGTCTGTTGCTCGGTGGTCTGTTCGGCATGCTGATGGGCACGGGCTTTGGCGGTGGCTTCGGCTTCCTCGGCCTGCTCCTGCAGGGCCTGTTGATCTTCTTCCTGATCCGCTTTGCCATGCGCATGTTCGCCAATCGTCAGGCGCCGGCATCGGGCCCAAGCGGCGGTCCCGGCTTTGGCGGCTTCGGTGGCATGGCGCGCGATAACCAGAGCGGTGACCAGCCGCGTCCGAGCTTCCAGATCCCGAAGATCGGCGGCGGTGCTGCGCCAAGCGCTGCAGCCTCGCGCTCCGGTCCGGCCGACGAACTCGGCATCACGCCGAAGGATCTCGAGCGCTTCGAGGAACTGCTGAAGGAGATGCAGCGCGCCTATGCTGCGGAAGATTACGGCGCGCTGCGCCGGATCACGACGCCGGAAGCCATGTCCTATCTGGCCGAAGAACTCAGCGAAAACGCCACCAAGGGCGTCAAGAACGAGGTGCGCGACGTGCATCTGGTCCAGGGCGACGTGGCGGAAAGCTGGGCCGAGGATAAGATGGAATATGCGACTGTCGCCATGCGCTACGAAGCGATCGACTATGTCGTCGACCGTCAGTCCGGCGCCGTGGTCGAGGGTGATCCGAACACGCCGTCCGAGTCGGTCGAAATCTGGACCTTCGCCCGCCGCCCGTCCACCCAGTGGCAGATCGCGGCGATCCAGAGCGCGAACTGATCTTCAGCTGTATGGCTAAAATAACCTCCCCGTCGGGTTCGGCGGGGAGGTTTTTTGTTTTGGGCGTTATGTTGATGGCTGGGGTACCCCCCTCTGTCACTTCGTGACATCTCCCCCACACTGGGGGAGAGTGGCCACCACCGCCGTGGCCGCCTGACCGTTGTGAGGAGTATCAATTACGGAACGGTTCTGACATGCGGGGACGTCGCGGCTTTCGACTCTCCCCCCGTGTGGGGGAGATGCCCGGCAGGGAAGAGGGGGCAACCCCCAAGCCGACGTCAACCGGCGAGCAACCAGACTAATGCCTCACCCTCAACCCGGGCACTGCTGCAGCTGCTTGGCGTAAGTGTAAGTAATATCCGTGAAACGCTTCGCGCCGCGCAGAGCCTCCGGGCGCTTGTTGTAGGCGCCGCGGAGATAGCCGGTGTGGCCGGAGTGATAGGCGAGGTAGAGCTTGTAAGGGTCGTTCAAGGGAATGTTGACCTTCGTCGCGCTCTCGCGGTGATACCAGCCGATGAAGCGGATGGCGTCGGCAAAGTCGGTCCGGCGGGCGCCCCAGCGGCCGGTTTCGCGCTGGTAGCGTTCCCAGGTACCGTCGAGGGCCTGCGAATAGCCATAGGCCGTCGATGGGCGCTTGCCGGGGATGAAGCCGAGATGCCATTTGCGCGGCGGCTTGGCGTTATGGCGGAAGCTCGATTCCGTATAGATCGTCGCCATCAGGATCGGCACCGGCACGCCGTATTCGCGCTCGGCGGCGATGGCGGCCTTGCGCCAGTTGTTGAACAGCCCGTCGCGCTGCTCGAAGATCGCGCAGGCATTGCGGGTCTGGGATGGCGGCTTGGCACAGGCCGACAGCATCAGCATGACGCCGAGGGCGGAATAGAGAGCGGTACGCATGACAAAACCTCGCTACAGGCCCTCCATCCTATTCATTAAAATTTAACGAAAGGTTTTCTTAACCGCCCCCGGATCTCGCATCCCCGATCCGGGGTGGGGAACACTGCGCGCGACATCAGGTTTCCTTCCCGTGACCAACAGCAGAAGGAGGCGAAGCCGATGTCCATTCGAGCCATGATCGAAACCCATCCCCATATGGACGGGGAAGCGAACGAGGCACTGATCGCCTGCATCAAGGCCTGCTTCGACTGCGCCCAGACCTGCATCTCCTGCGCCGACGCCTGCCTGGGCGAGACCATGGTGGATGAGCTTCGCCAGTGCATCCGGTTGAACGAGGATTGTGCCGATATCTGCCTGGCCACGGGGCAGGCCGCCATCCGCCGCACGGGGCGTAACGCCCAGGTGCTGCAGGCGCTTGTCGAAGCCTGCGCCCGCGCTTGTGCGGCCTGCGCGGAGGAATGCGGGCGCCATGCCGAAATGCATGCCCATTGCCGCATCTGCGCCGAGGCCTGCCGCGCCTGTGAAGATGCCTGTCGACAGACAATCAACCCCATACAATGAGGCGTTGACGCCGGTCGCATTTGCACCCAGTCTGCCGGGCGATCGCGGGGCAGCGAGGAGGGACGGGGCAGTCCTTGTCCGGCGATCGCAGGTGGACGTTCGTCCGGGAGTGAGGAAATCAAAGCATGCAGCAAGTCGGCATCGGCATCATCGGATGCGGCAATATTTCAGGCGCTTATCTCAAGGCGCTCCAGCATTTTCCAATCCTGAAGGTCTGCGGCATTGCCGATCTGAACAGCGAGCTTGCCGCAAGCAGGGCTGCGGAATTCGGCGTTCCGGCACGCACGATCGACGAGCTTCATGCCGATCCCGAGGTTGCCATCATCGTCAACCTGACGATCCCCAAGGCGCATGTCGAGGTGGGTCTGAAGGCTCTCCAAGCCGGCAAGCATGTCTATTCGGAGAAGCCGCTCGGCGTGACCTTCGCCGAGGGCAAGCGGCTTGTCGAGACAGCGAAGACTCTCGATCTCCGCGTCGGTTCGGCGCCCGATACCTTTCTCGGTGGCGCGCATCAGACGGCGCGCGGGCTGATCGACCAGGGCCTCATCGGCCAGCCGATCGGCGGCACGGCCTATTTCATGTGTCCCGGCCATGAGCGATGGCATCCGAACCCGGACTTTTACTACGAGGCCGGTGGCGGGCCGATGCTCGACATGGGGCCCTACTACATCACCGATCTCGTCAACCTCTTCGGTCCGGTCGAGAAGGTTGCGGGCTTCGCCACGAAGGTGCGGGACACCAGAAAGATCGGCAGCGAGCCGCGCCGGGGCGAGACGATCCCCGTGCATGTGCCCACGCATGTCGCGGGGCTGATGTCCTTTGCCAACGGGGCAGTGGTGCAGATCTCCATGAGCTTTGATGTCGCCGCCCATTGGCACAAGCCGCTCGAGGTCTATGGCGCGGAGGGCACGCTGATTGTGCCCGATCCCAATCATTTCGGCGGCGATGTCTTCGTCCTGCCGCTGACGGGCGAGGCGCAGGGCAAGCCCGTGACGCTGCCCTATTCCGAAGGCAATTGGCGCTCGCTCGGCGTGGCCGACATGGCGCATGCCATTCTCTCCGACCGCCCGCATCGGGCAAACGGCGATCTGGCGCTGCATGTGCTTGAGGTCATGGAAGCCTTCCAGACGGCGTCCGACCGGGGCGAAACCGTCAAGATCACCACCAGCGTCGAGCGGCCGGCGCCGCTCGAACAGTCGCTCGTCGATGGCCTGATCGGCCGCTGAGTTCATTTTTCAGAAGGATGTTTTCATGCGCCAGGTTCTGATTTGCTGGGGCGGCTGGGATGGGCACCAGCCCGACCAATGCGCGGCCATCGTCTCCGACATGCTGCAGGCGGAAGGGTTCACCGTCCGCGTCGAGGCGGGCACGGAGGCCTTTGCCGATCCCGCGATCCGCGACTACAGCCTCATCGTGCCGATGCTGACGATGACCAAGATCGAGAAGCCTGAAATCGAGAACCTGGAGCTGGCCGTGCGCGGCGGCGTCGGCCTCGGCGGCTTTCACGGTCAGGCGGGCGACAGTTTTCGCGATTGCGTGCAGTATCAATACATGATCGGGGGCCAGTGGGTCGCTCATCCCGGCAATATCTATGATTACAGGGTCAACATCGTGAAGCCCGAGGACCCGCTCGTCTCCGGCATCGGCGATTTCCCCTATCGCTCCGAGCAGTATTACATGCATGTCGACCCGAACAACGAAGTGCTGGCGACGACGACCTTCACCGGCGAGCACGATACCTGGATCGACGGACATGTGATGCCGGTCGTCTGGAAGCGCCGCCACGGGCAGGGCAGGGTGTTCTACTCCTCGCTCGGCCACCAGGCGGCGGAGTTTGAGGTGCCGCAGATGCGGGAGATTGTACGGCGTGGGCTGGTTTGGGCGGCGCGGTGAGGGCGGACTAGCCGATCAGCCAACCGCGAATTGCGGCCCAGTTGTTCAGGATGACGATCACGGCGGTCGCAATCGACAGCATGGCGGCGGCCTTGCCCATGGTTGGAAGGCTGTTGACGCGGCCTTTCAGCTCGCCGAACTCGATCGCCGAAGGTGCTGCGCGCAGCATGCCCTTGATCTCGGCGGTATCCTGCAGGACCCGCTTCATATCGTCTTCGAGGGCTTTGACACGCTGTTCCATGGCATCAAATGTGCCACCGCCGTCGCTGTCTTTCAAGGCGGCTGCCGTCGCTATGCGGCGCTTCGGCGTTTCGTTTGCCATGGCGTATCATCCAATCACGGAGTCACTGCGACTGGCTGCAATCTTTGCGGGAAATTGGTTGGGCGTCAAGAAGCGCCTGTGATCAGCGGAGCCGTAAGGCTGCTCTGATTCAATTCATTCTACCAAGTCAATGAGAACTAAGAAGTTATGGTAGCGGGGGGCGGACTTGAACCGCCGACCTTGGGGTTATGAATCCCACGCTCTAACCACCTGAGCTACCCCGCCACACATCGAACATTCGGGCCTTGAGGCCGTCGCCGTCCGAAGCGATGGGCGGCTTATAAGGCGAGGGTCCGATCAAAGTCAAGCGCGGTTTGGGCAAAAACAGCGTGGCTTTCCACCGGCTTGCGCGAAGACCTTGAGAGCGGCCCGAAAGCCTTGGGCTCAGGCCGCCACGGGGCTGGCGAGAAGCGCCTTCAGCGCGCTTTCGGCCGTGCCTGAGCGTTCCGAGCGCTCGATGAAGCCGCCGCCATAGACGCGGGCGTCGGCGCCCGGTGCCGAATAGAGCACGCAGGCCTGACCGGGGGCGACACCGGCTTCGCCGATTTCGAGATCGACATAGACGCCCTTGTCGTCGGCATGCAGCACGGCCGGCGTCGGCGGACGGGTGGAGCGGACCTTGGCAAAGCAGGCGAAACCGCCCGCGGCTTCTTCCGTGATCGGACGATCGCCCAGCCAATTGATGTCGCGCAGATAGACGCGGTGGGTTTCGAGCGCTTCCTTCGGTCCGACGATGACGCGGCGCGAGCGGGCGTCGAGATAGATGACATAGAGCGGTTCGCCGGTGGCGACGCCCAATCCCTTCCGCTGGCCGATCGTGTAATGCAGGATGCCTTCGTGATTGCCCAGCACCCGGCCGTCGAGATGGACGATCTCGCCTGCTAGCGCCGCATTCGGCTTCAGCTTGTTGATCACGTCTGCATATTTGCCCTGGGGCACGAAACAGATGTCCTGGCTGTCGGCCTTCTGGGCGACGACGAGGCCCATCTCTTCGGCAAGCACGCGGACTTCCGCCTTCGACATGGCGCCGAGCGGGAAGCGCAGATAGTCGATCTGCTCCTGCGTGGTGGCAAAGAGGAAATAGCTCTGGTCGCGCTCGCTATCGATCGGGCGGAAGAGGGCGCGGTGGCCGGGATCGTTGGCGAGCGGCACGGACTTCGAGCGGATGTAGTGGCCGGTCGCCAGCGCATCGGCGCCGAGCTCCCTGGCGGTCGCAAGCAGATCGGCGAACTTGACCGTCTGGTTGCAGGCGACGCAGGGGATCGGCGTTTCGCCGGCGACATAGCTTTCCATGAACGGGTTGATCACGGTGTCGCGGAAGCGCTGTTCGTAGTCGAGCACGTAATGGGGAATGCCGAGCGTTTCGCAGACGCGGCGGGCGTCGTCGATGTCCTGACCGGCGCAGCAGGAGCCGGCGCGATGGACGGCGGCGCCATGGTCGTAGAGCTGCAGCGTGATGCCGAGGACGTCATAGCCCTCGCGCTTCAGGATGCCGGCGACGACGGACGAGTCCACGCCGCCCGACATGGCGACGACAACGCGCGTATCTTCCGGTCTCTTGTCAAAATCCAGCGTGTTCACGGGCTTCGTCTCTGTGCTTCATGCGACCGTTCAGCCCGCAATGCGCGGGGATGTGGCTTCAGGCATTGCGGGCTTTTTCGCCCGCGGCCGGTACCGGTCCGATTGTTGACGGATATAGAAAGGATTGCTTCTTCGTGCAAGAGCAGCGATTCGCGGGGCTTGCCCCAGGGAGGTCCAGAATGCCCGTAAAGATGACCGTCACGCCCGAGAGCTTCCCGATCGCGGGGACGTTCACGATTTCGCGCGGGTCGAAGACCGAGGCCAAGGTGGTCACGGTGCGGCTGACGGATGGCGTGTTTGTGGGCCAAGGCGAATGCGTGCCTTATGCGCGCTATGGCGAGACGGTGGAGAGTGTCGTCGAGGCGCTTTCGGCGCTGGTGCAAGAGGTGGCCAAGGGACTGGACCGGGCCGGGCTGCAGAGCAGGCTGAAACCGGGTGCTGCGCGCAATGCGCTGGACTGCGCCTTCTGGGATCTCGAAGCCAAGCGCGCTGGTAAGCCTGTCTGGCAACTTGCGAAGTTACAAGAGCCGAGGCCGCTGTCGGTCACCTATACGCTGTCGCTCGGCACGCCTGAGAGCATGCAGGCTGCGGCGGAGAAGGAAGCGCATCGGCCGCTGTTGAAGGTCAAGCTCGGCGGGGAGGGCGATGTCGAGCGCATCCGGGCCGTCAGGGCCGGCGCGCCGAACTCTGCGATCATCGTCGATGCCAATGAGGGGTGGAGCCTCGATCAATACAGGGCGCTGGCGCCTGTCTTTCTCGATCTCGGGGTGAAGCTCGTCGAGCAGCCTTTTCCGGCGAGATCTGATGATGCGCTTCTCGGCCTTGATCGGGTCCTGCCCGTCTGCGCCGACGAGAGCTGTCACGACACGGCGTCGCTTACCGCCCTCATGGGCAAGTATGATGCCGTCAACATCAAGCTCGACAAGACGGGCGGGCTCACCGAGGCGCTTGCCATGCGCGATGCGGCTGTTGAAGCCGGTTTCGACATCATGGTCGGCTGTATGGTCGGCACCTCGCTTGCCATGGCCCCGGCGTTTCTGATCGGACAGGGGGCGGCCTTTGTCGATCTCGACGGGCCGCTGCTTCTGGCGCGGGATCGGGAGCCGGCGATTGCCTATGACGGCGCGGTGATGCCGCTGCCGCCGCGTGGGTTGTGGGGGTAGAATTCTCCACTCGCGCTTTGCCATGCAACACCCCCCTCTGCCCTGCCGGGCTCCCCCACAAGGGGGGAGACTGGCCGAGACGCTGGCCTGTCGCTCTCCTTTGGGATTGCTGAAGGGAGCGGCAAGCGCGGCGCCTGCTCTCCCCCCTTGTGGGGGAGATGTCACGCAGTGACAGAGGGGGGTGTTGGCGAAGCCCGCAGCGGTGCGTCTGGGTTAAGCCCTCCCCCTTGTGGGGAGGGTTTGGGAGGGCCTTTGGGGAGGGGTTGGGAGGGGATTTTCTTCAAATGAAAGCCCGAATCTCAGCTCTTCGCCATCCAGATCACATGCTTCTTGCCGCGACCAGTTCGGCCAGCTCTCACCGGAATCTCTTCCACCCCATAGCCGCAGTCCTTCAAGCGGCGTGTGAACCTGGGGTCCGGACCCTGCGACCAGACGCCGAGTACGCCGCCGCGGGTCAGCGCTACCTTGGATTTGCGAATCCCTTCATAGGAATAGAGGCAGTCGTTCTCTTCGCGGGTGAGGCCGTCGGGGCCGTTGTCGACGTCGAGCAGGATGGCGTCGAATTGCCCCTTCGACTTCGCAATCAGCGCGCCGACATCGCCGACATGGACGCTCACGCGCGGGTCGTCGAGGCTGCCGGCATAGATTTCGGCCATGGGTCCGCGCGCCCAGTCGACGACGGCGGGCACGAGTTCGGCGACGGTGACCTTCGCATCCTCAGGCAGAACGGCGAGGGCGGCGCGCAGCGTGAAGCCCATGCCGAGGCCGCCGATCAGGATATGCGGGCGCTTGTGATCAGCGATGCGTTCGTAAGCCAGGGTGGCGAGCGCTTCCTCGGAGCCACTGAGGCGGCTGTTCATCAGCTCGTTGGTGCCGAGCATGATCGAGAATTCCGTGCCGCGTTGCTTCAGGCGCAATTCGCCGCCGCCGGGTATCTTGGCCGTGTCGAGCTGGATCCAGGGGAGCATGGGTGACGTCCTGATGATGATGGTGGCTGCGGCTGCCCGTATCACGAGGCGGCACCGGCGTTCAATGTCGCAGGCGTACCGCTCGTCGTCTTCGAGGCTTGCGGGAATGGCTGCTTCCGGGGATAGCTTCACTCTCCCGGCCATCGCGCCGGTCGATTGATACCCGAGGAGACTGTCCATGCCCGCCCCCGTGAACCCCTTCAAGAAAGCGCTCCGCGAAGACACAGGCCTGCTCACCGGCCTCTGGGTGGCGCTTGCCAATCCGCATTCGGCGGAGATCTGCGCCGGGGCCGGCTTCGACTGGATCCTCATCGATGCCGAACACGGGCCGAACGACATTCCGCTGATCGCCGCCCAGCTTGCCGCCGTCACCCGCCATCCCTCCCATCCGGTCGTGCGGCTGCCGATGGGCGAGCCATGGCTGATCAAGCAGGCGCTCGATATCGGCGCGCAGACGCTGATGATCCCGATGGTCGAGACGGCGGAGCAGGCGGAGTTGCTGGCCAAGGCGCTGCGTTATCCTCCGGATGGTATCAGAGGCATGGGCGCGAGCCTCGGGCGCGCCTCGAACTTCGGCCGGATCGCCGACTATGCCGAGACGGCCAATGCGCAAGTCTGCCTGATCGCCCAGATCGAAAGCCGGCTGGGTGTCGAAAATGTCGATGCGATTGTCGCCACGGAGGGTGTCGATGCGATCCTGATCGGTCCGGCCGATCTCTCTGCCGACATGGGTTATGGCGGGAAGGCGACCGTGCCGGAGGTCATGGAGACGGTCGAGATGCTGATCGGCAAGATCAAGGCTGCCGGCAAGCCGGCGGGCATCATGACCGGTGACCCTGAGATGATCGCGCTGGCGCGCCGCGCCGGCGTGCGCTTCATGGCGAATGGGACGGATACCTGGTTGTTGGCCAATGCGGCTGCGGCCATGGCCGAGAAGATGCGCGGCGCCGAAGCCGCCGACCCGTCTACGGCTCCAGAGACGGGCGGCTATTCGTAACCTGTGGTGTGACCTGTCCAGATGACGTCCGGCCTCCGCTCGGGGGCACGCGTCCTTGCCCTCATCACTCCGCAGCGATGATGTGGAACTCCTGCGGCTCGGTCGGGTTCTGCGCCTTGCTCATCAGGTAGATCAGACAGCTCGTCCTCAAGAGTGACGCAAAGTTCGAGACCGAGCCATTGATCTCGAGCGCCTCGTCGTAAAGCGTCGAGAGAAAGCGGGACGTCGAGAAATTCTGGCTGGCGGCGATCTCGTCGATCAGCACCCAGAAGGCGGCTTCGAGCTGGATGCTGGTGGAATGACCACCAATGCGAACGGAGCGGTTGACCGCGCGATAGCGGGCCGGGTCCTGTCCTGCGAAGACTTCACACATGGCATGCTCCTCCCTGATTTTCAGTTTTTTCGATTTCAAGTCTTTTGAGGCATTATGTTGCCAGCGGCTGTTCTGGTCAATTTCGCTCTTCGCTAAACTGCCTCGCTCTGTCGTGAAGAATGGGTCCGCCAGCGACGAAAAAAATCGGCTGCGGTAATGGGCTGCTACCAGCCTAGCGGCAAATCGCGACATCCTCCCGACATGACATCAGTCAGCATGCGAGGAGCAGCCCATTGGCCAAAATGATCCATTCGATGATCCGCGTTCTTGAGGAGGAGCGCTCGGTTACGTTCTACACCCAGGCTTTCGGCCTCGAAATCGCCGATCGTCTCGATTTCGAGACCTTCACGCTGATCTATCTCAGCAATCCTGAGAGCGAATTCGAGCTGGAACTGACCATCAACAAGGGGCGGGAGGATGCCTATGACCTCGGCAATGGCTATGGCCATCTTGCCGTCAGCGTCTTGGATCTCGACAGCGAGCATCAGCGACTGACGGGTCTTGGCATGACCCCGGGCAAGATCGTCGAATTCAACCGCGACGGTGCGCTGCTCGCGCGCTTCTTCTTCATCACAGATCCGGACGGCTACAAGATCGAGGTTCTGCAGCGCCACGGTCGGTTCAAGTGATGGTGAGGCCGGGAGCAAGGCGGTGCTCCCGGCCTCACTCGTTTCAAGCATGGCGGGCGCGGTCGCCGGGCCTGCCGAGAACAACGGCAAGATGCCGTTGCGCATCAATCTCATGGGAGGAGAATGACGTGGTTACGATACTCGACAAGACCGGCGGCATGTCGCGCCGGCAGCTTCTGAAGACGGGTGCGGCAAGTGCCGTGTTGATGGTCACGGGCACTGCCGTGATCTGTCCCGAACAGGCCTGGGGCCTGGAGGCGACCGCACTCAAACCCGACACGCTCGCGACGCTGATCAAGCTGGCGCGCGACATCTACCCGCATGACCAGCTCGCCGACCGCTTCTATGCCGCTGCGGTGAAAGGTCAGGACACGATGGCTGCCAAGGACGAGAAGCACAAGGCGCTGATTGAGGACGGTATCGCCGATCTCGACAAGCGGGCCGGTGCCGGCGGTTATCGCGGGCTCGGCTGGGAGGACGATCGCGTGGCGATCCTGCGCGACATCGAGACGACGCCCTTCTTCCAGGCGGTGCGCGGCGATCTCGTGGTCAGCCTCTATAACCAGAAGGAGATCTGGCCGATCTTCGGCTACGAGGGCGAGTCCTATTCCAAGGGCGGCTATATCGAGCGCGGGTTCAACGACATCACCTGGCTCTGAGCGACCCTTAAGACACGCATACATCGTCGCCGGAAGGAGGCCCATCGCGGATGGGAACGGCGGCGCTTACCCAAATTGACCGATTTCCCGGGAGGAAAACATGGCAGCGCCCTATGATCTCAACGACGACAGCGTGGTCGTCATCATCGGTTCCGGTGCAGGTGGCGGCACGCTCGCCAACGAGCTTGCCCAGAAGGGCATCGACGTGGTCGTGCTCGAAGCCGGTGCCCGCATCGAACACGAGGACTTCATCAACGACGAATGGGACAGTTTCGCCCAGCTCGCCTGGCTCGATCATCGCACGACCGGTGGCGGCTGGCGGGTGTCGAAGGACTTCCCGAACCTGCCCGCCTGGATCGTCAAGGCGGTCGGCGGCACCACCACCCACTGGGCCGGCGCCTCGCTGCGCTTCCAGGAGCACGAGTTCAAGACGCTGACCCATTACGGCAAAGTGGAAGGCGCCAATCTTCTCGACTGGCCGATCACGCTTGCCGATCTCGAGCCTTACTATGCCAAGGCCGAGGACAAGATGGGTGTCACCCGCACCAACGGTATCGAGGGGCTGCCCGGCAACAATAACTTCAAGATCCTGAAGGCCGGTGCCGACAAGCTGGGTTACAAGGACTGTCACACCGGCAATATGGCCATAAATTCGGCCGATCGCGACGACCGCATGAGCTGTCAGCAGACGGGCTTCTGCTTCCAGGGCTGCAAATGGGGTGCCAAGTGGTCGACGCTCTACACGGAAATCCCGAAGGGCGAGGCGACCGGTAAACTGGAAGTACGTCCGCAGTCTCATGTCATCAAGATCGAGCATGACGATACGGGCAAGGTGACTGCCGTCGTCTATGCCGACAAGGACGGCAATCTGCAGAGCCAGAAGGCACGCATCGTCTGCGTCGCCGGCAATTCGATCGAAAGCCCGCGGCTCTTGCTCAATTCAGCCTCGTCGAAGTACCCAGATGGTCTTGCCAACTCGTCCGGCCAGGTCGGCAAGAACTACATGCGTCACACGACGGGCTCGGTCTATGCCGTCTTCGACAAGCCGGTCCATTTCTACCGTGGCACGACCATGGCCGGCATCATCCGTGACGAAGCGCGGCATGATCCGTCGCGTGGCTTCGTCGGTGGCTACGAGCTGGAAACGCTGGCGCTCGGTCTGCCCTTCATGGCAGCGTTCCTTGACCCGGGCGGCTGGGGCCGGTCCTTCACCTCGGCGCTCGACAATTACGCCAACATGGCCGGTCTCTGGATCGTCGGCGAAGACATGCCGCAGGAGCAGAATGCCGTGAAGTTGCATGGCGAGCTCAAGGACAAATACGGCATGCCGATCCCGGATGTCTGGTTTACCGACCACCCGAATGACGAGGCAATGCGCAATCACGCCTACAAGCAGGGCATGGCTCTCTATGAAGCCGTCGGCGCCAACAGGGCCTTCCCGACGCCGCCTTATCCGTCGACCCACAACCTCGGCACCAACCGCATGAGCGAGAAGGCGCAGGACGGCGTCGTCAACAAGTGGGGCCAAACCCACGACATCAGCAATCTCTTTGTCTCAGACGGCAGCCAGTTCACCACGGGTGCCGCGGAAAATCCGACCCTGACGATCGTTTCTCTTGCGATCCGCCAGGCGGATTACATCGCCGAACAGATGGGCCAAGGCACGATCTGAGCGGTTTAGACTACCTCCCTCTTGCGGGCAGCGATCGCGACATGCGGTCCTGCCCGCTTTTTTCTCCGAGAAAGTCTAGTGGCTGCGCGCCGCAACCAGGGCCCGGGCCTTGTCGCGGGTCTTCACGACGGCCTTGCGAAGCCGCGCGGTGCGTCCGTTGTCATTGTCAGCCACTGTCATGGCATTGCCGCGCCATTCGAACCCGCTGCCGAACCAGGCGGCGACAAAGAGACCCGGCAAGAGCAGGTCACGGGTCACCATGGCGGGAAGGATGCGCCAGCCGGCCGGCCAGCCATAGGCGCGGGCGAGCAGAACTTCACCACCGTACCAGGCCGCGAGATAGGCGATGGGCGCGATCGGCGAGACGAAACCCGTCGCGGCCAGCGCGACCATCGCAGCACCGGGAAGGGCAGCACCCGTGAAGATCTCCGGCAGGAAATAGAGCGGGAAGGAGGCGCGGCGCAGGCGGGCCCAGCGCAGCTGGCGCTTCCACACGGCCAGCATGTTGCGCGAGCCGAGCGGCTGTGGGAAGGGCTCGTGGACGAGGCGGACCTTGAGGCCGCCATTGCGGATCAAGAGGGTGGCGGCCGCGTCTTCGGCCACTTCGTCGCCGAGACGCTCGAAGCCGCCGAGCTGTGTGATCAGTTGGCGGTTGAAGAGCATGGACTTGCCCTGGGCAAAGCCGAAGCCGACGGCATCGGCAAACAGCTGCCAGCGAGCCTGGAAGCTGTCGAGCCAGGCGCTCTCAAGGAAGGCGCCGAAATTCTCCGGTTCTGTGCCGGCCGGCGGCGAGCAGACGAGACCAGTCTGGTCATCCCAGCGGCCCATCATGCGCGCGATGTTGTCGGGTGGCATCAGGACATTGCTGTCCGTCATCACGATCCAATCATGGCGAGCGGAACGCCAGCCCTTGACGACATTGTTGAGCTTCGGATTGGCGCTGAACAGATCCTCGCCGACCAGCAGCCTCGAGGGAATGTCCGGATGCTCGGCCATCAGCCGGCGGGCGAGGGCTGCGGCCGGATCGTCTTCTCTCGCGACACAGAAGAGGATCTCGTAGCTCGGCCAGTCGAGGCGGAAAGAGGAGGCGAGGCAACGCTCGAGGTTGTTTTCCAGCCCGCAGATCGGCCGGATCAGGGTCACTGGCGGGCGCGGCATCACTGCCATGTCGCGCTTGCGGTGCCGCAGCTTCACGGAGAGAACAAAGGCAATGCTTGCGAGCTGGACGAGAAGCGCGAGCGCGGCAAACCAGATCAGAACAGTCATGGCGAGTCTCCGGATTTTTACCTCCGGATAACATTGCTCTGTGACAGTTCGGCGAAGCCCTGGCTGGGCGCGGCCGGGGCTCTTAGTCCTTTGCCCGTAGCGCCTGCAAGAGTTTGTATCCCAAGAAGGCTGCGACCGCGCCGGCGGCAAGGAAGCCGCTGATGCTGCCGCTGATTTCGGCGATTTCGGTCACGCTTTCGCTGAAGGTCGCGCCAAGGCCGGTATAGAGACCGACCCAGACGATTTCGCCGAGCATGCCGGCCATGGTGAAGCGCAGCCAGGAGAAGCCCGAGGCACCGGCCAGCAGGTTGAGATAAGGCCCCAGAGGTGAAAGGAGCCAGCGTGTGAGGAAGACGGCGCTATTGCCGCGGGCGTCCATTTCGCGCTGTGCCCGTTCCAGTGCCTTGCGGCGGTCGGGATTCCGCTCGACGATCGGAACCAGGCGCTGTCCGGCAAGGCGGCCGAGCATGTAACCCACCTGATCGCCTGCGATGGCCGAGGCCAGCGCCACCACGACGACGATCCAGAGCGTGAAGTCGCCCGCTGTCGCGAAGGCGCCCATGAGCATCATGACGATCGATGCCGGCAAAGGGGCGCCGAGGCAGCTGATGCCGACGACAAGGCCGAGAAGGGGAAGGCCGTAGGACGGCAGCGAGGCAAGCAGCGTCTCGGTCAAACTCATCTCGGCGGGCCCTGCCGCCGCAGGTCCATAATGGACGCCTCGATCTCGGCCTTGAAGGCTTCGAAAGTCACTCCACGATCCTCTGCGAGCCGCTCCAGGGAGGGGCGTGGGCCATCCTTGGGCGGGGGCGGGAGATCGAGATCGCGTGCCAGCTTCTCGACCGGGACATGCCAGGAATGGGCGACGTAGCCGATCGTCATCCAGGGCTCTGGCGGCAGGTCCTGGCGCGCCGGATCGGCCCAGTAGACCACGAAAAAGATCGTTCTCCCGGCGAAGAAGATGGCAAGCGCCATGGCCAGCACGAAGGCCGATGTCAGGATGCGGTGGCGTTGCCAGAGTCTGAGGAAGGGCTTCACGGTTCTCTTGTGTGCTCCGTTCGGCTTAAGGTTGACAGACCCGGTCGCGGGCCCTCTATCGTCGAGACCATGTAAGACAGAAGAGGGGTGAGCGGCAATGGCGGATGCGGGAGTAAAGCTCGAAGACAGCTGGAAGGCCGCACTGGGCAAGGAGTTCGCCAGCCCCTACATGGCCGCTCTCAAGGCCTTCCTGCAAAACGAAAAGGCGGCCGGCAAGACCATCTTCCCCAAAGGAGCGGAGTATTTCCGGGCGCTCGATCTGACGCCGCTCGATGAGGTGAAGGTCGTCATCCTCGGTCAGGATCCGTATCACGGGGCGGGCCAGGCCCACGGGCTTTGCTTCAGCGTCAGACCGGGCGTTCGCATCCCGCCATCGCTCGTCAATATCTACAAGGAACTGCAGAGCGATCTCGGCATCGCGCCGGCGCGGCACGGTTTCCTCGAACATTGGGCGCGCCAGGGTGTGCTCCTGCTGAACAGCGTTCTGACTGTCGAAGAATCCCGTGCGGCGTCCCATCAGGGCCAGGGCTGGGAGCAATTCACCGATGCCGTGATCCGGGCCGTCAACGAGGATTGCGAGCATGTCGTCTTCATGCTCTGGGGCTCCTATGCGCAGAAAAAGGCCGCCTTCGTCGACCGGTCCCGGCATCTTGTCTTGAAAGCGCCGCACCCGTCGCCGCTTTCGGCGCATAACGGTTTCTTCGGCAGCCGGCACTTCTCGCAGGCGAATGAATATCTCGTCGCGCAGGGCAGAAATGCGATTGATTGGCAATTGCCCGACACACCATGATTTGAACGCGCACAGTTCTTATCGCGATTTCCTTAAGTAAGGGATCCGTCATTCTACCTACGCGCCAAAATACATCCTGACGTTTATTGTCATGTATCTTCCGGCGCGTCAGATTGCGACCCAATTCATCGATCGCGTCTCGGGTCTCACCTTCATGCAGCGCCAATCCATGGTTTCGCCGGTCTGGCGGCGACCCTCCTCGTCGATCGTCTGTCGGTTCTTCGACGGTGATGTCGATCTTGTGGTGATCGGCGCGGGTTATCAGGGGCTTTCGACCGCGCTTCATGCCGTTCGGGCCGGGCTTTCGGTGCAGGTCATCGAAGCGGGCGAGATCGGCGCCGGCGCTTCCGGGTTGAACGGCGGGCAGGTCATCCCCGGGCTCAAGCAGGACCCGGAGACCTTGCTGGCCGTCTTCGGCGCGGATCTTGGCGAGCGGCTGACGAAGTTTTCGGCGGAGACAGCGGATGCCGTCTTCAACCTGATCGCAAGCGAGGGCCTCGACGTCGAGCATGCACGTACCGGCTGGGTCCAGGCGGCGCATACCGAGACGGCCATGGAAGCCGCCGTGCGGCGCAATCGGCAATGGCGGGCACAGGGGGCCGATGTGGCTTTGCTCAATCAGGCCGAGGTCGGGCTCCTGACCGGTGCGGATGGTTATCGCGGCGGTTTTCTCGATCGGCGGGCAGGGGTCGTCAATCCCCTGGCCCTGGTTCACGAGCTTGCGCGTCTCGCCACGGAAGCCGGTGCCGGGCTGGTGGTGAAGGATGGTGTTGCCTCGCTCCGGAAAGTAGGCGCTGGCTGGGAGGTCACGACCGCGAGCGGGCGTTCGATCAGGGCCAGAAAGGTCCTGGTCGCGACGAATGCCTATTCGGGCGCCCCTGTGCCGAAGCTTGCCGAGAGCCTCGTCTGGCTTCATTCCTTCCAAATCGCCACCGAACCGCTGCCGGCCGAACTGGACTTCATCCTTCCCGGGGGGCAGGCCGTCTCCGACAGCCGCCGGATCGTCGTCTACTATCGTCGCAGTCCTGATGGTCGCCTCGTGCTGGGTGGCCGCGGGCCGATGCGCGAGCCGCGCTCTACGGAGGATTGGGCACATCTGGAGCGGGCGCTGCACCGGCTCTTTCCCACGCTCGCCTCTCTTCGCATCGATCACCGCTGGTTCGGACGCGTCGCCATGACGCCGGATCATCTCCCGCATCTGCATGAGCCGGAGCCGGGGCTGGTCATGGTGGCCGGCTGTCAGGGGCGCGGTATCGGGCTGATGACGGCGCTCGGCGCACCGCTTGCGCGTTACCTCGCAGACGGTGATCAGGACGTGTTCCCCTTGCCGATCACACCGCTGCGGCGCATCCCCTTGCATCGCTTCAGACGCCTTGGTGTGGCGGGCCATATCGCCTGGTATCGATTGCTCGATGGCCTGGAACGCTGATCTCCCCATTCTGGTTGGGGAAAGGTGGTCTGTCGCCTCTTGCGTGCTTGCCGAGTTCAGGCGTGTGGCGAATAGTGCCGATCTCATTTCATCTTCTCCGCCGGAGCCAGTATGTCCAAGCATTTGAAGTTCTTCATCGACGGTGCATGGGTCGATCCGGTGGAGCCGGCGTTGCTCGATGTCATCGACCCGTCGACGGAAGAGCCCTTCACGACGATCTCGATCGGCAGCCGGGCGGATGTCGATCGCGCCGTCGCTGCGGCCAAGGCAGCCTTCGCCACCTTCTCCGTCACCGACCGCGCCGAGCGGCTTGCGCTGCTGGAACGGATCCTTGCGGTCTACAACGAACGCTTCGAGGACATTGCGCAGGCCGTCAGCCGCGAGATGGGCGCGCCACTGGCTTTTGCGCGGGACTCTCAGGCCTGGGCCGGCCGGGCGCATCTGGAGGCGACGATCGCCGCCTTCAAGAGTTTCGAGTTCTCCGAGCAGCGCGGGACGACGCGCATCGTCAAGGAGCCGATCGGCGTCTGCGCGCTGATTACCCCCTGGAACTGGCCGCTCAACCAGATCGTCTGCAAGGTCGCGCCGGCCATCGCCGCCGGCTGCACCGTAGTTCTGAAGCCTTCGGAGATCGCGCCGATCTCGGGTCTCATCTTTGCCGAGGTGATGGAAGCGGCGGGAACCCCTGATGGCGTGTTCAATCTCGTCAACGGGCGCGGTCCCGAGGTCGGGCAGGTGATGGCCGGCCATCCCGATGTCGACATGGTCTCCTTCACGGGCTCGACCCGGGCCGGCATCATCGTTGCCAAGACCGCGGCCGATACGGTCAAGCGCGTGGCACAGGAACTGGGCGGCAAGTCCGCCAATATCATCCTGCCGGATGCAGATTTCGAAACCGCGGTGCGCAAGGGTGTCGAAGGGTGTTTCGGCAATTCCGGTCAATCCTGCGATGCGCCGACCCGGATGCTGGTGCCGGCCGCCCGGCATGACGAAGCGCTGCACATTGCGCGTGAAGCCGCCGAAACCCACAAGGTCGGCGATCCCGGCGCCGAGGACACGGTGCTCGGCCCCGTGGTCAGCGACGTGCAGTATAACAAGATCCAGCGGTTGATCGAGTTGGGGATCGAGGAGGGGGCCCTGCTGGTCACCGGCGGTCCGGGCCGACCGGACGGGCTCAATCGCGGCTATTACGTGCGCCCGACGATCTTCGGTCATGTCACGCCGGACATGACCATCGCCCGCGAGGAAATCTTCGGGCCGGTCCTGTCGATCCTGTCCTACGAGACGGAAGAGGAGGCGATCTCCATCGCCAACGACACCGTCTACGGCCTGGCGGCCTATGTTCAGTCGCAAGACATCGATCACGCCCGGCGTGTCGCGGCACAGCTGCGCGCAGGCTCCGTCTATCTCAACTATCCCGACTGGGACACGTCCGCACCCTTCGGTGGCTACAAGCAGTCCGGCAATGGGCGCGAATATGCCGATTGGGGCATCCACGATTTTCTGGAGATCAAGGGCATCGTCGGCTGGGGCAGCTGAAGCTCAAACACCGACATGAAGTCACCAGATCACAGCTGATCTTTGGCGAGTTTCTCCTGGCATTTACCGGTTGCTGGCGCCGCTCGGCGTGCGCTTCCTTTTCTGCTACTTCCAGTATTGATTGCCCCAAATACTACGCCCCTGCCTAAATTCCGCCAATTTTTCCAAGGGCTTGCAGTAGAGGCTTCTGATCAGTTCGCGGAACAATTTCGCGTGATGGCCGTTCTTTCCGCCAATGGCAGTCAACGGAAAGGAAGAAGCCATGAATACGAAGATTATCGCTCTTGGAGCTGTAGTACTTGGTGTCGTCTCCACGCCCGTTCTGGCGCAGGAAAGCACTGTCACCGGTGCTGCCGGTGGTGCCGTGACCGGCGCGATCGTCGGTGGTCCGGTAGGTGCCGCAGTAGGCGGCGTGGTCGGTGCCATTGCTGGCACGGCCGTTGATCCGCCGCCGGCCCCGGTCGTCACCTATGTTCGCGAACAGCCGCTGCCGGCTCAGCCGATCGTCATCGAACAGCAGGTCGCCGTTGGCGAGCCCCTGCCGCAGCAGGTCGTTCTGACGCCGGTCCCAGAAAACCCGACCTATGCCTATGCCGTCGTCAACAATCAGCGCGTGATCGTTGACCCGAAGACCTACGTCGTCGTCGGCGTGGTGCAGTAACCACTGGCTTGATCCAATGATAAGGCCGGGCAGGTGACCTTCACGATGCTCGGCCTCCCAACCAGGAGGAATATCCCATGGACCAACGTCCTGATCCCCGCCTTGACCAGCGTCCCCATGTTACGCAGCAGACCGCCACCGGTGGCGGCGCAACCTGGGGCATCGCCATCCTGCTGATCGTCGTGATCGCAGCCGGCGCCTTCTTTGTCTTCGGCGGCAATGACGCCACCGATCCGGCAGCAACCACCACGACGGAAACGACGGAACCGGCGACGCCGCCGGCAACCACCACTCCGCCGGCTGACACCGCGACGCCGCCTGCCGCCGATCCGGCTGCCCCGCCGGCTGCAGATCCGGCCACGCCGCCGGCAACCGATACGGCTCCGGCCACGCCGCCGGCAACCGATACGGCTCCGGCAACCCCGCCTGCGACCGACCCGGCTCCGACAACTCCGCCGGCCGATAGCGGTACGGGTACCGGTACCCCGGCGCCGACCACGACCCCGTAACAGGTCGAACGACAAAACGAAGGCCAGCATCGCGAGGTGCTGGCCTTTTTTGTTGGCCTGCGCTTTTCTCTCTGCAGGAACGCGGCGTAAGGACACCTCCATGGGCGAAGGCTTTTCCGATACTCCCTCAAGCGGCCGGCCTCCGCGCCTTGCCCTAGAGCCGTCCCGCTATGTCCGTATCTATGCCGTCGGTGATGTGCATGGATGCCTCGATCAGCTGCTGGCACTCGAGGAGGTCATCCGAAAGGATGCGGAGACAGTCGAGGGGCCAAAGCTGATCGTCATGCTGGGTGACTACATGGATCGCGGACCGAAATCGGCGGCGGTGCTCTATCATCTGACTGCGTCGGCACCGGCCGGTTTCGATCGCATCTGCCTGCGCGGCAATCATGACGATGCCTTTCTCTCCTATCTGGATGGAGACCCTGCGGGAGACTGGTTCCTCGATCACGGCGGGATCGGCACTTTGTGCTCCTACGGCCTCGACTTGGACGAGAACGATGCGGCGGCGTGTGCATCCTACGGCGTGCGAGAAGCGGCGCGCGCGGCCATTCCCCAAAGCCATGTCGATTTCCTGCGCGGGCTGCCGGTGCTGCTGACGATCGGGGACGATGTCTTTGCCCATGCCGGGATTTGCCCGGGACGGCCACTTTCGGAGCAGACGGATGACGATCTGATGTGGATACGCCGCTCGTTCCTAGATCTTGGGCCGGGCCTTCCCGTCCGTGTCTTCCATGGGCACACGCCCATGCGCGAGGCCCATGTCGGTCCGGACCGGGTGAGCCTCGATACCCATTGCTATCGAAGCGGACGGCTGACCGCCGCCCGTTTGGCAGACGGCCATGTCGGGATTCTGTCTGTCGGCCCCGAGTTATCGCATCCTGAAGGATGAGATCAGGGCGTCGGCTTCGCCGCAGGTTTCTCCGCTGCCGGCTTCCCCCATTCGGCGATCGCGATGCCGCCCAGAACGAGGATCAACGCAATCACGTGGAAGACTTCCAGCTTCTCACCGAGAATGGTGATCGACAGCAGCGTGCCGAAGACGGGCACGAGGTTGATGAAGAGGCCGGCGCGGTTCGCGCCGATGCCTTCCACGCCCTTGATGTAGAGGATCTGCGAGATCAGGGAGGGGAAAAGCCCGGCATAAAGGACGATCAACCAGCCCTGCATGTCGGGCAGTATCAGTTCGCCGCGTCCTTGCTCCCAGTAGAGGAGCGGCAGACAGGTGACGGCTGCGGCGAGCGCCGGCACCGCCATCAGGCTCTTCCAGTGGACCGGCGGCTTCCAGCGCAGCGAGACCGTGTAGATCGCATAGGAAATGCCGGCAAACAGCATCAGCAGATCGCCATAGTTCAGTGTCAGGGTCAGAAGCGTCTGCAGGTCACCGTGAGATGCCGTGACCGCCGCGCCGACGAAGCTGATCAGGAAGCCGAGGATCTGGATGGCCGAGACGCGGATCCGGAACAGCAGGAAGTTGATGACGAAGATCAGGACCGGGATCGCGCCCTGTTCGATCGCGCCATTCACGGCGCTGGTATACTTGAGAGCCGTGTAGAGGAAGCCGTTGAAGGCGGCATACCCGACGGCGCCGTAGAAGATCAGGAGCTTCCAGTTTGCCTTGAGGACATCCCAGTCCTTGCGGATCTGCGGGATCGAGATCGAAGCGATGATCAGGGTCGCGAGCGCCCAGCGACCGAAGCTCAGGACCATCGGGCTGACATGGCCGACCGCCAGCTTGCCGGCGATGGTATTGCCGCCCCAGAGGAGGGTGGTGATGACGAGAAAGGTATAGGCGCGAATGGGCAAAGCTTACTCTTCCCTGCATGCTGGCGCCGGCGCCCAAACCCTTGTCCCCCCGGTTCGGTGCAGCGCGAATTGCCTCCGAAATAGGCGAGGGGTCATGCTTTGTCACGCAAAAAGCCAAATCGCCCGTCAATACGGGTCGATTTCCCAAAAACAACACAGTATAGATGCGCGGGTTTGGGTAGGGCGCAGACGCTGCGCGATATACAGGATTATGTGATGACGAATGTCGTGGTGATTGGTTCGCAATGGGGTGACGAGGGCAAGGGCAAGATTGTCGACTGGCTCTCCGAACGTGCGGACATCGTGGTCCGCTTCCAGGGTGGACACAATGCCGGCCATACGCTCGTCATCGACGGCGTTTCCTATAAATTGTCGCTGCTTCCGTCGGGCGTCGTGCGTCCCGGCAAGAAGGCCGTGATCGGCAATGGCGTGGTCGTCGACCCGCACGCGCTGATCGCCGAAATCGGCCGTCTGAAGGACCAGGGCGTGTCGGTCACGCCGGACAATCTGCGCATTGCCGAGAACGCCACGCTGATTCTCTCGCTGCACCGCGAACTCGACGGCATGCGCGAAGATGCAGCCTCCAACAGCGGCACGAAGATCGGCACGACTCGCCGCGGCATTGGCCCGGCTTATGAAGACAAGGTCGGTCGTCGCGCGATCCGCGTGATGGATCTCGCTGATCTCGATGCGCTGGAAGGCAAGGTCGAGCGTATCCTGACCCATCACAACGCGCTGCGTCGCGGCTTCGGCGTTGCCGAAATCGAACACAAGACGATCATGGAAGAGCTGACCTCGATCGCCGATCGCGTGCTGCCTTTCATGGATTCGGTCTGGGTGCTCCTGGACAAGGAGCGCCGCAAGGGCTCGCGCATCTTGTTCGAAGGCGCGCAGGGGTCGCTGCTCGACATCGACCACGGCACCTATCCCTTCGTGACCTCGTCGAACACGGTCGCCGGTCAGGCCGCTGCCGGTTCCGGCATGGGTCCGGGCTCGCTCGGCTATATCCTGGGGATCACCAAGGCCTACACGACCCGCGTCGGCGAAGGCCCGTTCCCGACCGAGCTGCATGACGAGATCGGCCAGTTCCTCGGCGAGAAGGGCCATGAGTTCGGCACAGTGACGGGCCGCAAGCGCCGCTGCGGCTGGTTTGACGCGGCGCTGGTGCGCCAGTCGGTCGCCACCAATGGAATAACTGGCATTGCGCTCACCAAACTCGACGTGCTCGACGGCCTCGAAGAGCTGAAGATTTGCGTCGGCTACAAGCTGGATGGCCAGGAAATCGACTACCTGCCGGCAGCACAAGCCGCCCAGGCCCGCGTCGAGCCGATCTACATCACGCTCGAAGGCTGGAAGGAATCGACTGTTGGCGCCCGCAAATGGGCGGATTTGCCGGCTCAGGCGATCAAATACGTGCGTCAGGTGGAAGAGCTGATCGGTGCGCCGGTCGCCCTCCTGTCGACAAGTCCCGAACGCGACGACACAATACTTGTGACGGACCCCTTCGAGGATTAATCTCACAATTTAATCAAGTTATGCCGGCTCTCATCGGGCCGGCACCTTAGAGAAAGTGCTGATGGCTGACTTTATCGCAGTGATTCGACGGGCCGTAGACGGGCTCTCGAACAATACTCCGGAGATGCGCGCGCGGGTCTATGAAAAGGCTCGCGCCGCTGTCGTTCGGCAGCTCGAGAACATGTCACCGCGCCCGCCCGAGCACATGCTTCAGCGCCAGCTGGACAAGCTCGATCAGGCCATTCGGGAAGTCGAGGCAGAGCATGCCGAGGCGCTACCGCCGCTGGATGATGCGCCTTCTGCCGCCGTCCCGGCAGCTGCTGCGACGGCAGCTGTCGCCGCCGATGCCGCGCCGGCCTGGGCGGAGCCTAACGCTTCGCAGGAGCCCGAAGCCGAACCCGCTCCGGTCGAAAAGGAACCCGTTGCCGAGACTGCTCAATATGAAGAGCCGGTCGAGGCACAGCCGGTCGTGACCGGTGACGACTGGGCCGATGCTCATATGGCGGAGGCCGCTCCGGCAGAAACCCCGTCGGCCGAGGTTTATGTGGACGAGCCCGCTCCGCAGGACGATCCGGTCGTTGATCAGCCTGTCGAGCCTGAGCCGGAGGTCTCGAGCGAGCCTGTGGTTGAGCATGGCACGTCCTGGCAGAGCGAACCGGCTTTCGGCCATGTCGCTGCGGAAGACGATTACGCCGGCCTCTACGACAGCCGCGAAGAGCCTGCTGTCGCGGACGAGGTGCATGCCGACGAGCGGCCGGAAGACGCGGATGTCCATCCCGAGCCGGTGACGTTCGACGATCAGCCGACGGCTGAAGAGACCTGGTCGCAGGCGGACGAGCCGGAGCAGGTGACGCCCGCCTGGGATATCGTGCCGCAGGCTGAAGCTACGCCTTTCGCATCGGAGCCTCTTGCTGCCGAAGCACCGCAGGTCGAAGCCCATCTCGAACCCGAAGCACCGGCGCTCGGCCTGCGTGTCGATTCCGTCGAGGATTGGCTGCAGAGCCGCGCTCAGGACCCGGCACCGGCCATTCCGGCGGCCTCCTGGGATCTGCCGGTTGTCAGCGAGACGGCTGCGAACCGGGTGCCGGAACTGCCGGAAATCGAACCCGGCCCGGCGGCGGTGTCCTATACGCCGACCGACGAGTTTCCTGCCTATGAAGAGCCGGTGCATGTCGAAGCCGGCCGCGACTATATCGCCCCGGAAGGCCTGCAGTTGCCCGAGGCAGATCCGCTTGTCGTGGAGAAGCTTTCGACCACACCAGCGGCCGCGACCGTCGACCCCGACGACTTCAGTCAGTGGTTCCAGGACCATGCCGACGAGGGCAGGGCGCCGCGTGACGCCGATGCCGCATTGGCATCGGGTGCCACCCCCGCCGCGACCGAGTGGGACGAGCATATCGACAGCTTCGCGCCGAGCGCCAAGGGTGCCCAGGTCGATCTGGGCGGCCAGGCTGACGGCATGGAAGCCCTGGTCGGCGGTTATGGACAGCAGCCGGCCTATCGGCTGGAGCCGAAAAAGCGCCGCAACTTCGCGCCGATGATCATCGGTGCGCTGGTGCTCGTGCTGCTCGCTGGTGGCGGGTATCTGGCATGGAGCATGCGCGATGACATCGGCAGCATGGTCGCCAATCTGACCGGTGAGGTTGCGCCTGCCGAAGAGACGGCGGAGGCTCCGGCGACCACTCCGGCGGAAACTGAGGCGCCTGCGGAAACCCCGGCGGCCACCGAGACCGCTGCCGCACCGGCCGAAGAGCCGCAGGAAGGCCAGAAGTTCACCCAGCGTCTGCGTGCTGATGGCACCGAGGTGGATGAAGGTGCGGGCAGTGCGCCTGCGACTGGCGCACCTGCCGAAGGCCGTTCGGTCTCGGCACAGACCGTTGCATCGACCGTCGAACCGACGGATGCGCCGGCCGCCGCAAACGGCGCGGCCGCGACCCAGACGCCGGGGACCGCTGCCAATACGGCGCCTGTTGCCGGTGGCGAAAAGCTGTTCCTCTATGAGGAGCGCATCGGTCAGGCAACGCCTGTCGCCGTGCCCGGCTCGATTACCTGGACCGCCGTGCGCGAGAATGGTCCGGACGGCCGTCCCGACCCGCAGATCCAGGGCCGCATCACGGTTCCGGAGCGGGGCATCTCGGCGCTTCTGACCTTCAAGCGCAACACCGACAACTCGCTGCCGGCAAGCCATATCATCGAGGTGGTCTTCTCGGTTCCGCCGGATTTCGAAGGCGGTGCGATCGAGAACCTGCAGCGGATCGCCATGAAGCGCACCGAGCAGGACCGCGGCGACCCGCTGGTTGCCGTAACTGCCAAGGTCACCGACGACACCTATCTGGTGGCGCTCAACGACTTCGAGGACGTGGTGAAGCGCAATCTAGAGCTTCTTTCGACCCGTGGCTGGATCGACATTCCGGTCACCTATCGCAATGGCCGCCGTGCGCTGATCACGCTGGACAAGGGCACGACGGGCGGAAATGTCTTCGAGCAGGTCCTGCGCGAATGGGCGGCGCTGTCGCCTGCCGCGCCTGCGAACTGAGGCGCGCCTGTCTGTCACTTAAGCAATCCGCCGGAAGATCTCCGGCGGATTTTTCTTTTCACGGGGGACGATCAAAGATCGGGATAGACGGCTCCAAGCGGCCGATCTGCAACCGACTGATTGATCCGTCAGGAGCAGGGAGACCGCATGTCGCTACAGGCGCAAAATGTTGTCAGACACCATGGTGACGATCAGGGCAGTGAGCCTGCCATTGCCTTCTTGTCCGTCAGCAAGGCTTTCGGGCGCGGTGGCGGCGTTGTGCAGGCGCTCGACGGCTTGAGCCTCTCGATCCCGCGCGGTGTCGTCTATGGCCTGCTTGGGCCGAATGGGGCGGGCAAGAGCACGCTGCTGCGCATCCTGGCAGGTTTGCTGCGGCCTGATCAGGGCGAGGTCCAGATCTTCGGCGAGAGCGCAGGGCCCCGGCAGAGGGCTCGTCTGGGCATGCTGATCGAGTCGCCCAGCTTCTATCCGTTTCTCTCTGCACGCGAGCATCTGCAGATGCTGGCACGCGCGCGCAGAACGCTGTCCCTGGTCGAGCCGGTGCTGCAACGGATCGGGCTTCAGGCGGCAGCCGACAAGGCGGTCTCGGGTTATTCGCTCGGCATGAAGCAGCGTCTCGGGATCGGTTGCGCGCTGATCGGCCAGCCGGAGGCAATCGTGCTGGACGAGCCGACCAATGGGCTTGACCCCGATGGCATCCTCGAAATGCGGGCGCTTATCCACGACCTCGCCCATCGCGATGGCCTGACGGTGCTGCTCTCCAGCCATTTGCTGGATGAGGTGGAGCGGGTCTGCGACCGGGTCGCCATTCTCCAGCGCGGTGTCCTTGTCGCCGAAGGGGCAGTCGCCGATCTGCTCGATAGGGACGGGCGCTTCTGGCTGAAGGTCGAGGCTCCGGAAGTGCTGCTGGCGCGGCTTGGCGACAAGGCCGAGGCTGGCGATGACGGCGTCTATGTGCGGATTGAGCGGGCAGAGGTGCCTGATCTCATCCAGTCCCTCGCGCAGGCTGGTGTGCGGATCCACGAGGCCAAGTGGATCAAGCCGGATCTCGAAACCGTCTTCCTGTCCGAAACACGGGAGGCGCGCCGATGAGATCGCTGTTTTCCGCCGAGATGCTGAAGCTGATGCGTCAGCCCGGGATCCTTTTCTGGGGCTTCCTGTCCGTGCCGCTCGCGGCGCTCGTGGTGAAGCTCGTCATTGCGGGCTTCGTCTATCTGCGGCTCGGACGGCAGTCCGGCGACATCGACCTGTTCCTGTCGGCGGCGAAGAGCCTCAGCGTCTCCGGCAACTCGCTCGGACATCTCCTGTTTGCGCTGGGTGTCGCGACGGTGTTCTTCCTGGAATATCGCTATGCCACCTGGAGGCTGCTGGTGCCGCGCTTTGCGCGCGTGCATCTCTTCGCCGCCAAGCTGCTCGTCTGCCTCTTCTGTCTGGCTCTCGCGCTTCTGGTTGCCGCAATCGGCGACATGGTGCTCAATCTGCTCTTCGCGATCCTGCAGGGGCAGGCAGTCGATCTCAGCGTCTCTTCGCTCTCTTCTCTGGTTGTCGCCTTCGGCATTGCATTCTTGGAGCTCGGTGTCCTCTGCGCGCTGGTTGCGCTGCTCGTGGTGGCGTTCCGCTCGATGATCGGCGCCGTGATCGCGGCTTTCATGCTCGCCATCGGCTCGACGGTGCTGCAGCTCTATCTGGGGACGGATGCCGATCGCTTGCCTCTGCCGAGCTATGCCGCCCAGTGGCTTCGCGACTGGCTGCTGGCAGGCGGTGCGCCGGCTGCCGCGCTGTTCGGCTTTGTCGCGCTTGTGGGATGGTTCGCAGTCCTGACCGGGCTTGGGCTCACGCTCTTTTCCCGGCAGCAGCTTGCGACGGAATAGCGGCTTGTTCGACACGAAAAAGCCGCCCGGTTGCCCGGGCGGCTTGAATAGGTGTTTCCGAATTTGAGAGCCGGTCAGGCCTCCACGACGCGCAGAGCCTTGGCGCGCTCCAGCGCATCCTTCTGGACCGCTTCCTGCACCTTCTCAAAGGCGCGGACTTCGATCTGACGGACGCGTTCGCGGCTGATATCGAACTCGGAGGACAGCTCCTCCAGCGTCACCGGGTCTTCTGCCAGGCGGCGGGCTTCGAAGATCCGGCGCTCGCGCTCGTTCAGCACGCTCATGGCGCGCTTCAGCATGCTGCGGCGGGTTTCCAGCTCATCCTGCTCGATCAGCACGTCTTCCTGGCTGTCGTGATCGTCGACGAGCCAATCCTGCCACTGGCCGCTCTCGCCTTCGGAGGCGCGCAGCGGCGCATTCAGCGACGCGTCGCCGGAGAGGCGGCGGTTCATCGAGATGACCTCCTCCTCCGAAACGTTCAGCTTGGTGGCAATCTCCGTGACTTGGTCGGGCTTCAGATCGCCTTCTTCGATCGCCTGGATCTTGCCCTTGAGGCGACGCAGGTTGAAGAAAAGGCGCTTCTGGTTGGCGGTTGTGCCCATCTTCACCAGCGACCACGAGCGCAGGATATATTCCTGGATCGAGGCCTTGATCCACCACATGGCATAGGTGGCGAGGCGGAAGCCGCGCTCGGGGTCGAATTTCTTCACGGCCTGCATGAGGCCGACATTGCCTTCCGAAACGACTTCGCCGATCGGCAGGCCGTAGCCGCGGTAACCCATGGCGATCTTCGCCACGAGGCGCAGGTGGCTGGTTACGAGGCGGTGAGCGGCGTCGCGGTCACCATGCTCGGCATAACGCTTCGCGAGCATGTATTCTTCCTGCGGCTCCAGCATCGGGAACTTGCGGATTTCGTCGAGATAACGATTGAGGCCGGCTTCACCGGCAGTGATGGTCGGCAGCGTATTGCGGGCCATAAAGCACCCCCTTTTCCTTCGGGGCTCCCTAAATTGACGGCGAGCCCGATCTCCGTGGATCTCAACCCCACGGAAATCCATATGACAGATAAGTATGGCAAAACGGCGATACAAGATTTGCGTTCCGTCACGAGAGCGTGACGGACTGTCAACCGATCATGGAACGGTCGGTGATCGACTTCCAGTCTCTCACATCGCCTTCAGGGCGTCGATAACCTTCTGAAGATCCGCCGGGATCGGCGCTTCAAATCGCATGGTCTCACCCGTCGTCGGATGCTCGAAGGCGAGCAGATAGGCGTGCAGCGCCTGGCGGTGGAACTTGTTCACCGCGCGCTTGGCCTCGTCTGGCAGGAGATTGGCCTTGGTCTTGAACGCCGCGCCATATTCCTGGTCTCCCACCAGCGGATTGCCGATATGGGCCATGTGGACGCGGATCTGGTGCGTGCGGCCGGTCTCCAGACGGCACTCGACCAGCGAGGCGAGGCAGGTGGCGTCCGGCTTCTCGCCATAGCGCTCGAGCACCGTGTAATGCGTGATCGCTTCGCGGGCGTCATCGGTGTCCTCGCGCTTCACCGTGCGCTTGGTGCGGTCGGCACCGGAACGGCCAAGGGCTGCGTCGATCGTGCCGGCCAGCGTGCGCGGGCGGCCCCAGACGACGGCGCGGTAGGCGCGCTCCAGCGGACCCGTGCGGCCATGGTCGGCGAACTGGTCGGCGAGGTGGCGGTGGGCGATGTCGTTCTTGGCGACGACCATGACGCCGGACGTGTCCTTGTCGAGGCGGTGGACGATGCCCGGGCGCTTAACGCCGCCGATGCCCGACAGGCTGTCGCCGCAGTGATAGATCAGTGCGTTGACCAGCGTGCCATGCCAATTGCCGGCGCCCGGATGGACGACGAGGCCTGGCGGCTTGGCAATGACGATCAGGTCCTTGTCCTCGTAGAGCACGTCGAGCGGGATGTTCTCGCCCTTCGGCTGCGGGTCTTCCGGCTCGGGCAGATCGATGATGACGCTGTCGCCGGGCTTCACCTTGCGGTTCGGACTGTCGAGGAGCGTGCCATTCAACTGCACTGCGCCCTGCTCGATCAGCGCCTTCACCCGATTGCGGGAAAACTCGGCCCCAAGCGCTGCCGTAAGCCAGGCATCGATGCGGCCCCCCGCATCGTCCTCGGCAATCAGCTCTTTCCTTGATGCGGCGGCTTCGTTAAAGGGGTCGGTCATCATGTCATCCCGTCTTACGGCGGCCGGGGCTTTGGCCTTTGTCGCTGCCATTTGGCACAGACCGGGGGCTTCGACAATCGACAGCCGGCGAGCCCGGCGATTTTCTCCGGTCCGTTCGCCCCGGTGGAAGCGTCGAGTGTAGCGCGAACACAAGTGAGAAATGACTGCAGCCATGACGCATATCGACGACGAGAACCAGGAAGACAAGCCGCTTGATCCCGTCATGGAAGGCGTTCGGCGCAAGATGGTCAAGCTGCAGCTGATCTCCGGCGGGATCATGGCGGCCCTCTTCCTCGCGGTGCTGGTGTCGATCTTCTATAAGCTGACACGCGATGAAGGCGGCGCCCAGCCGGTGGCCACGGCTGCGCAGCCGTTTGCGGTTCCCTCCGACCAGCCGCTTAGCCTCACGGCCAATCTGCCGGCCGGCTTCCGCGTGGTGCAGACTTCGCTGTCGGGAAGCCAGATGCTGATCTATGGCGAAACCGCCACCGGCGAGCGCAAGGCCTTCGTCTTTGATCTCGGGCTCGGCCGCATCATCGCCGACGTCACGCTTGCCGGCGACTGAGGCGGCCATGGAGGCGGGACGCCCTATCGAGATCACCGATCCCGGCGACATCAGGATCGCCGAGTTCACCTCGATCCGCGAGCGCGATCTGACGGGCCGCCAGGGGCAGTTCATCGCCGAGGGGACGGTGGTCCTCTCGATGCTGGCCAAGGCGCATGGCGGTTCTGGTCCGGTGCGGGCCGAGAAGCTCTTGCTGCTGAAGAACCGGGTCGCAGGCCTGTCGGACGTCATCGATCAGTTTCCGGCGGATGTGCCGGTCTATGTTGCCGAGACTGCGGTGCTGGATGCGATCGCGGGCTTTCACCTGCATCGCGGCGTGCTGGCGGTCGGCAGCCGCGCTGCACCGCCCGATCTTGCCAGCCTGGTCTCTCAACTGCCTGACAGTGCGCTCGTGCTGGTCGGCTGCGGGATTTCGAACCACGACAATATCGGCGCTTTGTTCCGCAATGCAGCCGGCTTCACGGCTGATGCCGTGCTGCTCGACGAGACCTGTTGCGACCCGCTCTATCGCAAGGCGCTGCGCGTGTCTGTCGGTTCCGTGCTCGCCGTCCCCTATGCGCGGCAGGAGAGTGCAGAGACGGTTCTCGGCACGCTTGCCGAGGCCGGCTTCGAGATCTGGGCGCTGTCGCCTTCCGGAGCGGTGGAGATCGGTGGGATCAAGTCCGGCCGCCGCGTGGCGCTGGTGATGGGCACGGAGGGGGAGGGGCTGCCAGCGGCAATCCTCGAACGGTTTCATTCCGCGCGGATTGCGCAGGCGCCCGGGCTCGACAGCCTCAATGTCGGCACGGCGAGCGGGATCGCGCTCTATGCGATCGCACGCGCCATGGGGCGGCTCGGCTGAGGCTTCGCCCGCCTTCTCACCAATAATGGAGATCGATTACTCGGCCGGCGTCGCCAGACCCGTGTTGCGACCGATGGAGGGATCCATGGCCAGGACACGGTCGACCAGGCTCTTCTGCTTGTCGCCGGTCTTCTGTTGCGGACCGATGAGATCCGAAATCACGGACTGCTCACCCTCGCGCGCCGCGGTCAGCACGATCATCTTTGCGGCGATATCCCCCAGTTCCTCGCGCAGCGCATCATCTTCGGTCGAAGCCTTGGCCTTCAGCAGGCGTTCCGTCAGGACCGTCTGGCTGCGACGGATGTCGTTCTCGAGCACTGCGGGGTCGGATGCGAGGTTGGAATTGGCGATCTCGTCTTCGGCCATGGGGAGCTCTTTCGTCTCGGGCAGGGCGATGCCAGCCTCCCTGAGGGCGCGCTGGGCCGTGCGCAGCTGAGCGTTCACGGTTTTGAGTTTCGCCCGCAGATCGGTCAGTTCACGGGTCCGTCGCTCCGCAAGCGAGCTTGCATCGGCGCGCTCGGCGGCGTCTCGGGCCAGAATGTCTTCGAGCCGCAGAACCTTGTGTTCTTCCTGGGTGAGGCGAAGTTCGGCGTCCTTGGCGCGCTTGCCGAGCAGCTTGCTTTCGCGCCGCAGTTCTTCGCGTTCGTCGCGCATGCCCTGGATGCGGGTCTTCAGCGTGTCAATCTCGGTGTCGCGGCTCATCGCCTCGATACGCATGGTATCGATGTCGCTGAGCAGGCGGGCGATCCGGTGGGCGCGGTCTTCCAGTTCGACATCCTTGGCAGCGGAGGCAATCTCGACGCGCTTCAAGGTCTCACGGATGGCGCTGATCTCGACATCGCCACGGCGAAGCCGCGAGCGAAGATCGGCCGCTTCTGTGCTCATCTCCTCGATCTGAACCTTGAGATCCTTGTTGTCGGCCAGGAGCCGTGCAGCCTCTCCGCTGAGCGTCTCGTTCTTCAGCTTCAAAGCGATCGACTGCTCGCGCTCGCGGGTCAGTTCGTGCTGGGTGCGGGCATTTTCCGCGGCATAGAGCGCGCGCACCATGTCCTTCTGGGCGCGGATTTCCTGCGGGCTGAGCGGCATGGTCGCCTTCAGGCGGTTTTCCGTGTAGTGCACGACACGCTGATGCACCGCCGGGGCGACGAGCATCACCAGCAGCGCTGCCGCCATAAATCCCATTGCGAAAATCAGGGCATATTCAATCACGGTCGCGCCACAGCAGTCTGAGAGAATTAGCAGTTAGTTAAGCATGCCGGCCGCCACCCGGCAAGCAAAACGGCTAGCGGTGCGGCGTCCTTCGACGAATATGGCTAACGACACACCAGATCGAGCTTGCGTGAGCCTGAGCGGCGCAACTTGCCAGCTCAGAAAGGGTTCCAGGTGGGTGCGCGGGTCAGCTTGAGGTAACCGACATTGACGCCGAGGCGGGCGCCGACGCCGGTGCGAATCGGAACGAGGATCACGTCGCGGCTCTTCAGGACCGTCATGCCGACGCCGGCGACGATATAGGCCGAGCCGCTGACGCCGCCATAGCGCGCATAGAGCGTGTCGACGTCGGGCAGGTCATAGACCAGCATCATCGCGCGGGTGCCGTTGCCGCCGTAATCGATGCCGAGGGACGGGCCCTGCCAGAAGACGTCATGCTGGCCGACATTCTTCGTGTAGAGCGTGCCTTCGCCGTAGGTCAGGCCGGCGATCAGGGCGCCCGAGCCTTCCTGGCCGAGGATATAGCCGTTCGGCAGGCCATATTGTTCGAAGGCCTGTTCGATCACCTTTGCCAAGGCGCCGCTGGTTTCGCCGAAGAAGCCGTGACCGGCATCGACCACTTCCTGGATCGAATATTCGCCGGCGGCTTCGGCAGGGCGCTGCGCGACTGCGATGCTGATCAGTGCCAGAACGGCCAGGGCCATTGCCTTGAACGACAGCGGGGAGCGGTGGGGCAGGTGATGCATGGTGCCTCCTGAATGCGACGCCGATGGATTCGGCATCTTCCTTGGGGGTAATTAAACCTAGCGAGCGTCGTCTTAATAATCGGTTTACCAAATATGGTGTCATTATGGCCGAACGGCATCCGACCAAGTCGCGGCCTGCGGACCTGCGTCCGCCTGTTGCGCTGAGGGTCCACATCTTCTGGAGACGACCATGGCGAAGAACCCCAACCTCACGCTGGCAGGTCCCGACCTTGCGGCGCTGCTGTGCAGCCGCGTCTGCCACGACGTCATCTCGCCTGTCGGCGCGATCAACAACGGCCTCGAACTGCTCGACGAGGGCGGTGCCGATGCCGATGCGATGGATCTGATCCGCACCAGTGCGCTCAATGCCTCCGTCCGCCTCAAGTTCGCGCGCCTTGCTTTCGGTGCCTCGGGCTCCGTTGGCGCATCGATCGACACGGGCGAGGCCGAGAAGGCCGCGAAGGATTTCGCGCTTGCCGAAAAGAAGACCGAGGTCACCTGGAGCGGTCCGCGCGCGATCATTGCCAAGAACCGCGTGAAGCTGCTGCTCAACCTCTTCCTGGTCGCCTATGGCGCCATTCCGCGCGGCGGCTCGCTCGACATCTCGCTCGAGAACCCTGAGACCGACGCGAAGTTCAAAATCGTTGCCAAGGGCCGCATGCTGCGCGTGCCGCCGAAGTATCAGGAAATCCTGTCCGGCCAGCTCGAGGAAGCAGTCGATGCGCATTCCATCCAGCCCTATTACACGGTGCTGCTGGCAGACGAGTGCGGCATGGAGCTGAAATGCGTTCCGAGCGAAGGCGAGATCGCCTTCACCGCCGAAGTGGTCGCCTGAGCCGTCCCAAACTGGGACGGTGAGGTGATACAACCGGTAACTTTTCCTTAGTCGCGGCCCGGTATGGTGTCGGATACAATTGAAATCCCCGTCACGGGGAGGGGAGTTGACCATGAAGCGCTTGATGATCGCAGACGGCTCGGACATCGTTCGCAAGGTCGGCAAGAAGATCCTTTCGGAGCTTGGTTACCAGATCTCCGAGGCCGCTTCCGGCCGTGAGGCGCTGACGCGCTGTGAACGTGAGCTTCCCGACGTGATGATTGTCGATGCCGGCATGGCCGACGCGCTGGACCTCATCTCGAATGTGCGGGCGCTACCCGAGGGCAAGGCCGTCAAGATCTACTACTGCGTGGTCGAGGCGGAGCTGAAGGTGATGATGGCCGGCAAGCGGGCCGGAGCCAACGACTTCCTGCTCAAGCCTTTCGATCGCGAGATCCTGACCAAGACCTTTGGCGACAAGGCGATCGCCGCCTGATTTCACAGTCCTGATCGATCTGCAAAAGGCGGCACTGAATGTGTCGCCTTTTTTCGTCTGCGCTTTGCCGGATCTGCTGCCTGAACGGGAACCCCAGAAAGCAAGAAGCCCGCGTCCAGGACGCGGGCCTCTTGATCAGGAAAGGGAAAGGCCTCAGGCCGTTTCCATGTATTCCGCGCCATCCGGCTCTCGCAGCACATAGCCACGGCCCCACACGGTTTCGATGTAGTTTGCGCCGCCGGCGGCGTTTGCAAGCTTCTTGCGCAGCTTGCAGATGAAGACGTCGATGATCTTCAGTTCCGGCTCGTCCATGCCACCATAGAGGTGGTTCAGGAACATTTCCTTGGTGAGCGTGGTACCCTTGCGGAGCGAGAGGAGCTCCAGCATCTGGTATTCCTTGCCCGTCAGGTGAACGCGCTGACCACCGACTTCGACGGTCTTGGCATCGAGATTGACGATCAGTTCACCGGTGATGATGATCGACTGGGCGTGACCCTTGGAGCGACGAACGATCGCGTGAATGCGGGCAACCAGCTCGTCCTTGTGGAAAGGCTTCGTCATGTAGTCGTCGGCGCCGAAGCCGAGACCGCGCACCTTGTCTTCAATGCCTGCCATGCCGGAAAGGATCAGGATCGGCGTCTTCACCTTGGACAGGCGAAGAGTGCGCAGCACCTCGTAGCCGGACATATCGGGCAGGTTCAGGTCGAGCAGAATGATATCGTAGTCGTAGAGTTTCCCGAGATCGACACCTTCTTCGCCGAGATCGGTAGTGTAGACGTTGAAGCTCTCGGACTTGAGCATCAGTTCGATGCTCTGCGCCGTCGCGCTATCGTCTTCAATGAGTAGAACCCGCATATTTATCCCCTTTACCGCCGCCGAAAGGTCAAGTTGGCCCCCTACGCGATACGGATCCAGTCGTTGCCTGATTTGAAGGCTGCCACCAATTGGTTAACAAATTCTGATTCCCTCTGGCAAGGTGTATCGAATTTATTAAGCAAAGATATCAGCCTCCTGATTCTTCATGTGTTTCGGTCATCGCCACACCTGAATCAGCGCCTCAGGAATCCCCTGTAACCGATTCATTTGACTCATCATTGTCAGGAGCTCTTTTCGGGCTCTGGCATTTACTGACCCTTAAGTGATCGGGCTTATCATTAACGATGCCCGTAAACGAAAGGTTACCAAGGGTAGCTTTTTGTTAACGCCGCGGACTTTTTTTGGACGAATCGGTGGCGGGTGTGTTGAGTAGCAAGTGTGGCGGGGGATCTCGCATCACGGGAGTATTGCGTATGAAGTCGCGTGAGAGCCTGGTACGCCTGAAGGGATTTCAGGTCACCGAAAAGCGTCGGCAATTGCAGCAGTTGCAGTCTATGATGTCGGAGTTCGAACGGATGGCGAAGGAGCTCGAGGCTCAGATCGGCATCGAGGAAAAGAAATCGGGCATCACCGATCCCAATCATTTCGCCTATCCCACCTTCGCCAAGGCAGCTCGCCAGCGTGCGGACAATCTTCAGGTCTCGATCCGGGAACTGAAGGTCCAGCAGGAAGCGGCCGAACTGGCGTTGGAAGAGGCTGAAGCGGAATACCAGAAGGCGGCCGCTCTCGAAGAGCGCGATGGCCAGATGCGTGTCCGGGCCTGAATAACGCTATTCAGTCTGGTTGAGATTTCGAAAGAGAAGGCGGTCGCGGGTAGTCCCGCGTCCGCCTTCGTTCGTTTTCAAGAGACGTGTCAGCTCTTGCGGACGTCGTTCCAATCCGGGTGACGATCCATCTGCGCCTTCATGAAAGGGCAGAGGGGGATTATCTTCCAGCCACCCTTGCGGGCTTCGGCCACCGCATGTTCCGCGAGCGCCTGGCCAGCGCCCGTGCCGCGCATATCCGCGGGCACCTCTGTGTGATCAATGATGATCAGGGTGTCCGAGGCGCGGGAAAAGGTCATGATCGCAGGCTGTTCAATTCCCTCGACGCGGCCGTCATAACGCCCGCCGGATCCGGCTTCTTCACTGGTGATCTGCATCCTTGCCTCCTGTTGCCGTGGTCATGGCCTTCTGCTTAACATCGGGCTCAGCGGACCGGCAACGACATGGTCGGACACGCAGTGTTCGATATCGGAAGGGGTTCTGTTTGCTGGTCTGGTTGAACGCACTGCTTCTCGTCGGTGCTTCCTTTGCTTTCGCGCTCGGCATCACTCTTCCGCTGATGCGATTTGAGAGTTTCTATCTTTTTTCTACAGATGCCTCGCTCGTTGAGGTCATTCTCTCGCTCTGGTCGGGTGGCGACGGTTTGTTGGCCTTGCTTGTCGGCCTCGTTTCGATCGCCTTTCCGCTGGTCAAACTCCTGCTGGTCGCGGCTGAACAGTTGGCGAAGGATGGGGCAGCGCGCGAGGGGTTGCTCGATCGGCTGGTCCCGGTCTTGTCGAAATGGTCGATGATGGACGTGCTTCTGGTCGCGATTGTCATCTTCGCGACGAAGACCAGCGGTCTGGCGCAGGCCTTTACGCAGCCGGGGCTCTGGTTCTATGCCGGATCGAGCCTCGCCGTCGTGGCCTTGAGCGCGTTGGACAGAAAAGCCTAAGCCCAGGAATCATGAAACCGGCAGGCTGGGCCATGCCGGTTCAGGAATGTGTCTTGTCAAAGTATCGTCGTGCCGGCCAGGCCGGCACCAAAGGTACTAATGGCGATACTGCTGAATGCGGGTGGTGCGCAGGCCCGGCAGGCCGTGATCGCTGATGGAGGACTGCCAGGAGAGAAACTCTTCCACGGTCAGCGTGTAGCGTTCGCAGGCTTCTTCCAGGCTCAAGAGGCCGCCACGCACAGCCGCGACAACCTCAGCCTTGCGGCGGATCACCCAGCGGCGTGTATTGGCCGGCGGAAGATCGGCAATCGTCAGGGGGCTGCCATCGGGGCCGATGACATATTTCACTCGGGGGCGGATCATTTCGGTCATTGGACTCTCTATACAAACTCAAGACCACACACCCTGATACTAGGACCGATGCTTTAAAATTTGCCTAAGCCCATTGTAAGCATTTGATAATAATTTTCGCGATGCGGGCCCACCAAGATTCGGAGGGTTTTGCGCAAGTTGAGTAAACTTGCGGCAATTGCATAGGAGTTATGCGGCTCCAGTGACTGGTGCCCGTCCGGGATCTGTGGCATTGGGCGCCCATCAAGAAAACCATGCCGGCTGATCCGTCAGTCGTGAGGGCAATGTCGAGCCAAGCGGATCCTCGTTCGAGCCGCAAGACCGGCGACAGGCCCAGATGATACCCGTTCCTCAATGGAACGACTCAAAGTCCATAAACATTCAGATCCCGATCGGACGAACGTCTGGTCGAAAGGAGTTTTATGTTCAGGCCAACTGATGTGACGAGCGGTCACAGTCTTGGTGACGGTCCTGCCGTTTTTCAGAGCGAAGCGCTCTCCACGGGGTCGTGGGGTCGGGAGCTTTTCTCGCTCGGGCGTGCCTATGGCTTTCGCCACTGTCTTCTCGCGCGCTTCCCGAAGGCTGACAGCCCGGAATTCTCGGCCAATCTCATCGTCTGCACCTGGCCGGACGAGTTGAGGCTGGGCTACGAGGCGGCGGAAGTCTATGCCGGCAGCCAGCTGGTGGCGCGGATCAAGCAATCGATCCTGCCGATCTACAGCGAAGACAATCTGTTCCTCGGGACCGCCGGATCGGAAGCCCGCCAGCCGGTGGCGCCGCTCTTCCAGAATTTCGACCTCGGCGCCTCGCTCGCCTACAGCCTCTACGACCGCAATCAGACCCAGTATATCCTGGTCTTCTCCGGACGGGCGACAGAGCCCGAACGCCAGCAGATCGCATCGCTCCAGCTGAGCGCGATGGAGCTGCTCGACGCCGGCGTCGAGGCCCTGGTGCCGCGTCTTGGCCCCAAGGAAAAGCTTTCTGCTCGCGAGATCGAATGTCTGCGCTGGTCGGCCGCCGGCAAGAGCAGCGACGAGATCGCCATCATTCTCGATATCTCGAGCCACACCGTGGTCAGCTATCTGAAGAGTGCCATGCGCAAGCTGGAAGCGGTCAACCGCATGCAGGCCGTGGCGCGCGCCTGTCGTTATCGTCTCCTCTGAGACGCCAATACACCAGCAGTAGGATCAGGCGCCGGCATTGCGTGGCGCCTCTTTTTTATGTCCGCCTCAGGTCACAGCAGGGCGAGGCAAAGTTCCGTCTTGCCATAGCCGAACTCGTATTGGATCGTGCCGAGATGGCGAAGCGTCAGCGCGTCACCAGCATCGAGCCAAACGAGGCCGACGCTGCTCGACGATCCCGCACCTCCGATATGGCTCAAGACATCCGCCGTACCATTGCGGCTCACATGGACCGTGTGGGTGCCGGTGCTGATCGCCCGGACGGAGAGCGACAGAAGGTAAAGGCCGGAGGTCGGAACGATGAGCGGACGCCCATTGCCCGAAGAGAGCAGCGAGCCCAGCGAAACGTCTCCGCCCGAAAGATGCAGCGTGTCGAAGCCGGTGAAACTGCCGGCCACAGGTGTCAGCGTCGCCGTGTTGAGGGCTGCGCGGGCGAAGGGACGCTGGTCTTGGCGGACATAGCCTTCCGGCGTCACGCTGATTGCCTGTCGCCAGCCGGTCACATCACCATTCACCTTGAGGGAAAAGCGATCCTCGCCGGCGAGGCCCATTTCGGCGCGGCCCTGCCAGTTCGACTGGAAGATCAGGCTCGCCGTCTCTGACGTGCCTGATTTGTTGACCGTCAGGCGATGGCTGTCGCCGGCGTGATTGAGGAGGGTCGCGGGGGCCGAGACTGACAGCCTGTTGTAGCTATCGGCATCGGCGGCAATCCCGAGGCGGTCGAAGCGGGCCGCATCGGGCAGGGGCGTGTCGATCCAGTCCGTCCCGTCGTAGAGCTTCAATCGTTCCTCTTCGAGAAAGACCGCCGACCAGCCGGGCCTCGGCGCAATGAAGAGCCAGACGCCATCCTGAAACAGCGCAAGCGTCCCGGCATGACCTGTCCACAGACCGGTAGCAGGAGAGGTGACCCAATGCACTTCCCCCTCGGCAGGTTCTGCCGGCGGAATGGCTGCGCTGGTTGCGACAACCATCTGCACCAGCGCGTCGAGCCGCTGAAGTGCTTCGTTGTGGGTCACATGTTTCTGCGCCTGCGCGGGCAGGATGAAGGGCAGGGCGAGATTGGCAGTTGTGTCGGACATGGTCTCTCCTTCGGTTTCGGCTGCCGAGGCAGCGCGGTGTGAAGGGGTAAGTCTCCGTCATGTCCGACGGTGGGGGACGAAAATCGCAAGCCCCCTTTGAATTCACTCAGGAAATCAAAAAAGTCATCCCCGCTCTTGCGGGCGTCCTGTGGCGATGAAAGGCGGGTTTTCGAAGGGGCGCAGGCCGGCCAGACGCTTTCCGTAGGTGAGGGGTGCGCCGTCTTCGGTGGAAACCATGCCGCCCGCGGCCCGCAACACCGCATCGCCTGCGGCAGTGTCCCATTCCATCGTTGGACCAAAGCGGGGATAGATGTCGGCCAGCCCTTCTGCCACGAGGCAGAATTTCAGCGAGGAGCCGACCGTCTTGCGCTCCATGATCTCGGACTTTCGAATATAGGCTTCCGTCGCCTCGCAATTATGCGATCGCGAGACGAGGGCGGCGGGCGAGGGGCTCTTCTTGCGCGCGGCGATCTGCAGACGGGCGATAATCGCATCCGCTTGGTCGAGCTTCACCTTTTCGGCTTTGCCGGAACCGCCGAGGAACAGGGCGCCGAGGGCCGGGGCGTGAACCACGCCGAGAACGGGTGTTCCGTCCTCGATCAAGGCGATGTTGACGGTGAAATCGTCATGGCCGCCGATGAATTCGCGCGTGCCATCCAGCGGGTCGACCAGGATGAACCGGCCGCCGCTGATGTCGGGAATGCGGCCGGCGGCGACTTCCTCCTCGGCAACGACCGGAATATCCGGCAGATCGCGCGACAGCGCATCAAGGATCACGCGTTCGGCAGCCTCGTCGGCTTCGGTAACCGGCGACTTGTCGCTCTTCAGGCGCACATCGGCCCCGGCTTTATAGATGTCCAGAATGACCCGACCTGCGGCGATCGCGCTCGCTTCAAAAAGTCCGAGTATGTCTGTCCTGTCACGCACCTGAACCGGGCTCCCGATCACATCCTCTCCGATGTAACGCGGTCATCGCTGCTTGGAAAGTGCGCGCTGTCTCAGCGCCCGGTCAGCACCTGATGTTTCTGTGCTGCACTGCAATCAAACCTGTGTTCCATGTCTCAAACAGCATAGTTTTTGTCCTGATCGCGCTTGCTCTTTGTGACGCCTATGCGAATGTGACGCGACATTTGCAGAGGTTGTTCGATGCGTTATTCCGCCCTTTCGATCTTCCGCCAGGCGCTTTCCGGCAACCGGAACTGGGCGCCGATGTGGCGCGAGCCGCAGCCGAAACCGCATTACGACGTCATCATCGTCGGGGGCGGCGGGCATGGTCTTTCCACTGCCTATTACCTCGCCAAAGAATTCGGCATCACCAATGTCGCGGTGATCGAGAAGGGTTATCTCGGTGGCGGCAATGTCGGGCGCAACACCACGATCATCCGCTCGAACTACATGCTGGAGGGCAACGAGCCCTTCTACGAACTTTCCATGCAGCTCTGGGAAGGCCTGGAGCAGGACTTCAACTACAATGCCATGGTTTCCCAGCGCGGCATCGTCAATCTCTTCCATTCTGACGGCCAGCGCGATGCCTATGCGCGGCGCGGCAATGCGATGATGATGCATGGGGTGAAGGCTGAGCTGCTCGACCGCGAGCAGGTGCGCCAGATGATGCCCTATCTCAACTTCGATCATGCGCGCTTCCCGATCATGGGTGGTTTGCTGCAACGGCGCGGCGGCACGGCCCGTCATGACGCGGTTGCCTGGGGCTACGGGCGCGGTGCCGACGAGCGCGGTGTCGATCTCATCCAGCATTGCGAAGTCACCGGCATCCGCCGCGACGAACTCGGCCAGGTGACCGGCGTCGAGACGACGAAGGGCTTCATCGGCTGCAACAAGCTGGCGCTGGCGACGGCCGGCCACACGTCGGTCACCGGCAAGATGGCGGGGCTCGATCTGCCGATCGAGACGCATGTGCTGCAGGCCTTTGTCTCGGAAGGCATCAAGCCCGTGATCGACAATGTCATTACCTATGGCGCGGGGCACTTCTATATCTCGCAGTCCGACAAGGGCGGTTTGGTCTTCGGCGCCGACATCGACTACTATTCCTCCTATGCCCAGCGCGGTAATCTCGCGACCGTCGAGCATACGATCGAGGAGGGCGTGTCGCTGATCCCTGGCCTGTCCCGGGTTCGCGTGCTGCGCGCCTGGGGTGGCGCCATGGACATGTCGATGGATGGCTCGCCGATCATCGACCGTACGCCGATCGACAATCTCTATCTGAATTGTGGCTGGTGTTACGGGGGCTTCAAGGCAACACCGGCATCCGGCTTCTGCTTCGCCCATCTGATTGCCAAGAACGAACCCCATCCCGTGGCCCGCCTGTTGCGCCTCGACCGCTTCGAGCGCGGCTTTGCCGTCGACGAAGGCGGCAAGGGTCCACAACCGAACCTGCATTGAGACATCGCCATGGCCAGCCTGATTACCTGTCCGCATTGCGGCGTCCGTCCCAAGGAAGAATTCAGCATTCGCGGTGACGCGAGCCCGGTCCGCCCGGCTCCGGGTGCGTCCGACGATGCCTGGAACGCCTATGTCTTCATCCGTGACAATCCGAAGGGCCGGATCATCGAGCACTGGCATCACACGGCCGGCTGCCGGCGCTGGCTGGTGGTCGAGCGCGACAACGCATCGAGCCATGAGGTCTATAGTGTGACCGATGCGAGCGAATACGCGAAGGAGGCCGCACGATGAGTGGTTACCGGCTTTCCTCAGGCGGGCTTGTCAACCGCGCCCGCACGCTTTCCTTCACCTTCGATGGCCAGACCTATACGGGTTATGAGGGCGATACGCTGGCCTCGGCGCTGATCGCCAACGACCAGCTGCTGGTCGGCCGCTCCTTCAAGTATCACCGCCCGCGCGGCATCGTGACGGCCGGTTCGGCGGAGCCGAATGCACTGGTCACCATCGGCAAGGATGGGCGCACCGAGCCGAATACACGGGCGACCGTGGCCGAGCTCTATCAGGGGCTCGAGGCCAATAGCCAGAACCGCTGGCCGTCGCTGAAATACGACATCGGCGCGGTCAACAGCCTGTTGTCGCCATTTCTCTCGGCAGGCTTTTACTACAAGACCTTCATGTGGCCGAAGGCCTTCTGGGAAAAGCTCTATGAGCCGATCATCCGGAAAGCCGCGGGCCTCGGCAAGACGCCGTTCATCGCCGATCCGGACCGCTACGAAAAAGCCTGGGCGCATTGCGACCTTCTGGTGATCGGGGCCGGCCCCGCCGGCCTGATGGCAGCGCGGGCTGCGGCGCGGGCCGGGCTGCGCGTTATTCTGGCGGATGAAGGCTTCCGGCTGGGTGGTTCGCTGCTGTCCGAGCGTGTCACCGTCGGCGGCGTGCCTGCGGCAGACTATGCTGCCTCCGTCGTCGAGGAGTTGAAGAGCCTTTCGAACGTCACGCTGATGCCGCGCACCACCGTGTTCGGCTGGTACGACGACAATGTCTTCGGCGCCGTCGAAAAGGTGCAGAAGCATGTCGCCCAACCCTCGGGCGAGCTGCCGGTCGAACGCGTCTGGCGCATCGTCGCCAAGCGGGCGATCCTCGCTTCGGGTGCAGAAGAGCGGCCGCTGGTCTTCGGCGGAAATGACAAGCCGGGTGTGATGACCTCGGGCGCTGTCAGGACCTATCTCAATCGCTATGGCGTGGCCGCCGGCCAGAACGTCGCCATCTTCACCAATGGCGGTGCGGGGTATCGCACGGCGGCGGACCTCATCGCTGCCGGTGTGGGTGTCGCTGCCATCATCGACGGGCGGACACAGTCGGCTGATGTTGCGCCATCAGGCGTAAGGGTCATCCGTGGTGGCTCCGTCATCGACACCAAGGGGTATTACCGGATCAAGGGGCTGATCGCCGAACGCATGGGCCATCAGGAGGAGATCGCCTGCGATGCGCTGTCCATGAGCGGCGGCTATAGCCCGATCGTGCATCTCGCCTGTCAGCGCGGCGCCAAGCCCACCTGGTCTGACGAGCACCAGGCCTTTCTCGCGCCCGATGTGGGGCAGGGGCTGCGGATCGCAGGCTCGGCTGCCGGCCATGCCTCGCTTGCCGCTGTGTTGCGCGATGGTGCGGACAAGGCCCATGAGGCGATCGGTGATCTCCGGCGTCTCGTCGGCAACGTCGACGTGCCGCAAGTCGAGGGCGAATATGATGCGAGCTTTGCGCCGCTCTGGTATGTGCCGGGCGCCAAGTCGAAGGCCTTCGTCGACTTCCAGAACGATGTGCATGTGAAGGACTTAAGCCTTGCCCAGCGCGAGGCCATGGGTCATGTCGAGCACACCAAGCGCTATACGACCGGCGGCATGGCAACCGATCAGGGCAAGCTCGGCAATGTCGCGACGACCGGCATCATGGCCGGCATGCGTGGCGTGTCGCCTGCCGAGATCGGCACCACGACCTTCCGGCCCTTCTACACGCCCGTCTCCTTCGGGGCGATGGCGGGCACCTCACGCGGTGAACATTCGCGGCCCGTGCGCACCTCGCCGCTGCATGGCTGGGCGAAGAAAAACGGCGCCGTCTTCGTCGAATCCGGCCTCTGGTATCGCTCCTCCTGGTTCCCGCGCGATGGCGAAAAGACCTGGCGCGAAGCCGTCGACCGAGAAGTCCTGAACATCCGTGCCAATGCCGGCATCTGCGATGTCTCGACCCTCGGCAAGATTGAGATCTTCGGCAAGGATGCGGCGGAATTCCTGAACCGCGTCTATTCCAATGCCTTCCTCAAGCTGCCGGTCGGCAAGGCGCGCTATGGCCTGATGCTGCGCGAAGACGGGATGATCTACGACGACGGCACGACGAGCCGACTGTCCGACGAACATTTCTTCATGACCACGACGACGGCCTATGCCGGCGAGGTGATGTCGCATCTGGAATTCTGCTCCCAGGTTCTCTGGCCGGATCTCGATGTGCGCTTCGTCTCCTCCAGCGATCAGTGGGCGCAGATGTCGGTTGCCGGTCCGAAGGCTAGGATCATTCTCGAACAGATCATCGAGGACGATATCTCCGACGAAGCCTTCCCCTTCCTCTCGGCCCGCGAGGTGCTGCTCAAGGGGGGCTTGAAGGCGCGGCTCTTCCGCATCTCCTTCTCCGGCGAACTCGCTTTTGAAGTGGCAGTGCCCGCCAATTATGGCGAAGCGATCGCCGATGCGATCATGGCGGCCGGCAAGCCGCATGGCATCTGCGCTTACGGCGTCGAGGCGCTGAACGTGCTGCGCATCGAAAAGGGCTTCATCACCCACAGCGAAATCGATGGGCGCACGACGCCCGACGATGTTGGCCTCGGCAAGATGTTCTCGACTCAGAAGCCCGACTTCATCGGCAAGCGGCTGTCGAGCCGCTTCGGCCTGACCGCCGCCGATCGTCCGCAACTCGTCGGCCTGAAGCCCGTGGATCGGGACAAGAGTTTCGCTGCCGGTGCGCATCTTCTGAAGGAAAACATCAAGCCGTCGACGCTGAACGACCAGGGCTGGGTGTCCTCTGTCTGCCACTCGCCGACGCTCGGGCATACGATCGGGCTTGCCTTCCTCAAATCCGGCCGCGAGCGGCTGGGCGAGAAGATCGTCGTCTGGGACGGCTTGCGCGGTTCGGAAGTGTTGGCGGAAGTCGTCAGCCCCGTCTTCTATGATCCCGACAACAAGAAACTGAACCTGTGAGGATCCTGCCATGCCGGTGACCTATGCCGCCCGTCACGTGCTCGAGGACCACATTTCCGGTTTCGAGGCGACGCCGAACCCTCATCATCTCGCCATCCTCCGGGCCGTCTCCGTGTTTTCGGTGCTCGCCCATCCGGGCCACGAGGCCGATATCGACGAGGCGCTGACCAATCTCGAAGACGTGCATGTCCGTTTCTGCGGACCGGGCGAATGGCTCGTCGTCAGCGAGACCGTTGCCGCTGATACGATCGCGCGGCAGCTGTCTGACCTCGGCAGCGCCCGCGCCGCCTTCGTCGACCAGAGCGACGGGCGCGTGGTGCTGCGCATCCACGGGCCAAAGATCCGGTCGATCCTTGCCAAATGCACCGCGATTGACCTGCATCCCGATCTCTTCGAGATCGGCCAGTCGGCCAATTGCCAGATCTGCCACGTCGCTGCGAACCTCGCGCGCACAGGGCAGGATGCGTTCGAGATCATCGTGATGCGCAGCTTTGCGGGCTTCCTCTTCGACGAGATGCGCGAGATGGGGCGGGAGTTTGCGCTGACGGCGGGGTTTGCGTGAGGGGCTGACCCTTCCTATGTTCGGGTGAACTGCCTGCGCTGTTTCTGCGTTTCAGGCAGAAAGGATCCCGCCACCCTCATGTTTCATCTTATGTTTTCGCTGCCATGGCTCATCGTGGCGTCCCGTTTCATCGCCCCCTTGCCGTGGCCGTGGTGGGTGAGGCTGCTGCTGGCAGTCTTCCTGCTGTTTGCCTCGCAATATCACCTGTTCAGCCGCTTCACCTCCGGATCGGTCTTTGCGCCGGAATTTCCGCGGCCGCTGGTGATCGGCTTCAACCTGTTCTTCGGGGCGATCGTGCTCCTGGCCGCGATGCAGGTGGTCCTCGATATCATCAGCATCCTGATTTTCGCCGTCACCTGGTCCTTCCCGGCCGTGCCCCCGGAGGTGCGCTATGGCATGGGGATTGCGGCGCTTGCGCTCGCGAGCTTCGGCATCAGCCAGGCGATCCGGGTGCCGCCGGTGAAGCGGATCGAGGTCAGCATCCCCAGCCTCTCACCCGATCTCGACGGCTACCGGATGGTGCAGTTGACAGACATGCATATCAGCCGGCTGTTTACCGGCCGATGGGCGAGTGCTGTCGTTGAAAAGACCAACGCGCTCGATGCCGATCTCATCGTCATCACAGGCGACCTGATCGACGGCAGTCTCGATATCCGGCGGGAGGATATCGCGCCGCTGGCGGGCCTTAGCGCGCGGGATGGGGTACTGACCGTGCCCGGCAATCACGAGTATTTCTTCGAGGTGGATCGCTGGCTTGACCATTTGCCGTCGCTCAACATGCGGATCCTCGCGAATGAGCATGCGGTGATCGAGCGCGGGGAGGGCAAGCTGGTCATTGCGGGTGTGACCGATCTTTCGGCGCGGTTTACCGGGGCGGTCGAGCCTGATCTCGGCAAGGCGCTTGAAGGTGCCCCTGCCGATGCGCCCGTCATCCTTCTCGATCACCAGCCGCGGCTGGCCGAGCGGGCGGCGAGCCACGGTGTTGCCCTCCAGCTGTCCGGTCATACCCATGGTGGCATGGTGCGCGGGCTGGACCAGATCGTCGCCCGCGCTAATAACGGTTTCGTTTCGGGCTTCTATGAGGTTGGTCAGATGCAGCTCTATGTGAACAATGGTACAGGGCTCTGGCCGGGCTTTGCGCTTCGGATCGGTGTGCCGGCGGAGCTGACGGAGTTCACGCTGCGGCGGATGTAGGCCATCCACAATTACAAACGAAAAAGCATCAGCCGCCGGTTTCTGACCGGCGGCTGATGCGTTTCGGAGGTCGTGTCAGGCGGCGGCTGTTTTGGTGACCGTTGAAGGTCCGAAGGTGAAAATGGCGATTGCGGCTGTTGCTACGGCGCACGCGGCCATGACGCCAATCATGGGAAGGGCTGTCCCATCATCGAGCACGCCGATGGCGAAGCTGCCGAGCGCGCCAGCGCCGAAGCCGAGTGCACCCATTAGGGCCGCTGCCGTGCCCGAGATCGCGCCATGGGATTCCATGGCGAGGATGTTGCAGGTTGGCATGATGCCGCCGACCCCCATGACCATGATGAAAAGCAGAATGCAGACCGGGACCAGCGAGGCGATGCCGGCCAGCTGCAGGCCGAGCAGAATGAGGCCGGCGGCCGCGTAGATGGTCGCGCTCAGCTTGACCACGCCACGCACGCCGATCCGTTCCGCAAGGCGGGGGGCAAGCTGCGCGCCCATGCCGATGCCGATTGCGTTCAGGCTGAAGATGACCGAATAGGCGAGGGGCGAGAGGCCATAGACATTGATCAGCACGAAGGACGAGCCGGCGATATAGGCGAAAAAGCCGCCCTGGGCGAGCGCGAGTGCGCCGGCATAGGGAATGAAGCTGCGGGTGAAGAGCAGGCGACCATACCAGTGCAGGGCGTCGCCCGGGCGGCTCATGGCGCGCAGTTCGGGCATACGGGTTTCCGGCAGCATGGTGATGGTGATGACGGCGACAACCACGCCAAGCGCACCGAGGAGCGCGAAGATCAGCCGCCAATCGCCCATCTGCAGCACGAGGCTGCCGAGCAGGGGCGCCAGTACCGGGGCGATGCCGAGCACAAGCACGACCATGGACATCAGACGGGCGGCAGCCTGTCCGGTATGCACGTCACGGATCGAGGCGGTGGCGATGACCATGCCGATTGAGCCGCCGATGCCCTGCAGGAAGCGGAAGACGAGGAGCCCCGTGGCGCCGGTGGAGAGCACGCATCCGATTGAGGCGAGAACGAAGATCACCAGCGCCAGATAGATCATCGGCTTGCGACCGGTCTTGTCGGAGAGAGGACCGTAGAACAGCTGGCCGAGCGTGAAGCCGGTGAAATAGGTCATCATGCTCAGCTGGATGTTAGCATCCGTTGTGGCGAGGTCCTTTGCCATGCGGGGCATGGCGGCTACATACATGTCGGTCGCAAAGGGGCCAAGAGCACAGACGGCCCCCAGCGCGATGGCAAGTGCGGTGTTCTTGTTCTGCATGGTCTTTGTCTCTTCGGCGGCGGGGGTTGAAACGTGGAATTGGAAACGATATCGTTTCCTTGGGGAGATAGGAAACGAAATCGTTTCTTATTGTCAACCGGAATCTTGTGGGATGGCAGGCATGACGACGGCTTCAGCAACGGTGGGACGGCCCCCAAGCCTCGCGGACGACGACCGCAAGGCCTTGATATTGCAAGCAGCGGAGGCTGTTTTCGACAGTCTCGGTTATGGCGATGCAACGATGGAAGAGGTGGCGCGCGCCTGCGGCATGGCTAAGAAGACGGTTTACAAGTTCTTCCCGGACAAGGCCTCGCTCTTCGGAGCGCTGGTCGATAGCCATGATGTGGCTGTCATCGACAGCCGCGCTGCGACGGGTGAAGAGCAGCCGGAGGCGCGTCTGGTCCGGCTACTGGAGGATGTCGCTGCAGCGATCCTCTCGCCCCGCCAGATCACGCTGACACGGTTGGTGATCGCGGAGTCGATAAAATATCCGGAGCTTGCGCAGCGCTTCTACCGGGATTGCGTCGAGAAGACGATGAGCCATGTTGCTCAGGCTCTGGCCAGCGATCCGTCACTTCGCCTGCCGCGTGGCCTCGATAACAAGGCTTTCGCCGACATGCTCGTCTCGACGCTGCTCGGCTCCATCCATCTGCGCGCGCTGATGCTTAACCTGTCCCGCAAAGCCCTGGAGGAGGAATTGAGCGGGCGGGTGCCGCTGGTGATGGATCTGATTGTCCGGAGCTCGTCGGCGCGCTGAGCCGCGGGCAGGGGAGATGAGAACCGCCCGCACTGGGAAGCGCGGGCGATCTGGAGTTTCAACGGAGGCGTTCTCCGGTGCGCAGGATCTGCGATCCAGTGTCAGGAGGCCGCGCGATAGGCGGGCTGTCCGAGACGGGCAGCACGCTCGGCCGGTGTCCAGACGTCCTTGCCGCCTTCCCGGATCTCGCTGCGGCGGTTCAGCTTGAAGCGCTTCACGAGGTCGGCGAGCACACTTGCCCCGTCCGATACGGCTCGGCTGATCTCGGTCGATTGCGTCACCATGGCCGCGTTGGCCTTGGTCATGTCGTCGACCTCGCTGACAGCGCCGTTGATCGCCTCGAGAGCGGCAGTTTCTTCCGCTGCCGATCGTGCGATGCGGTCGACATTCTGATCGATATCGGACACGAACTTCTCGATCTCCTGGAGAACGCGCCCGGTCTCGCCGACGAGGCGGACACCCTCCTGCACCTCGGTTGCAGAGGTGTTGACCAGGGCCTTGATTTCCTTGGCGGCATTCGCCGATCGCTGGGCGAGTTCACGCACTTCCTGCGCGACGACGGCAAAACCCTTGCCGGCTTCGCCCGCGCGGGCGGCCTCGACCCCGGCATTGAGTGCGAGCAGATTGGTCTGGAAGGCGATCTCATCGATCACGCCGATGATCTTGCCGATCTCGTTCGAGGCGCCCTCGATGCGCTCCATGGCGCTGACGGTATCCTTCACCACGGCCACAGAGGATGTGGCAGCCGTGCGGGCTTCCATCGCGATCTTGCGGGTTTCCCGGGTGCGCTCGGTTGCCGTCCTCAGCTTGTTCGTCGCTTCGGAGAGGGCCGCTGCCGTCTGCTCGAGGGCGGCGACCTGCTGATGGGTGCGGCCGGACAGTTCCTCGGCCGAATGTCTCATCGAGCTGCCGTTGCGCGCGAGTTCATAGGTCTGGTCGAGCACGCCCGAGAGCGTCTGCTGGAAGGCGCCGATCGAGGCGTTGAAGTCGCGGCGAAGCGGCTCGAATTCGGCGCTGAAGGGCTGGTCGAGCGTCATGCGGATATTGCTGTCGGCGAGGCGGCCGAGGCCGGCGCCGAGTTCCTCGATCACCCGGATGCGCTCGGTGACGTCGGTCGCGAACTTCACGACCTTCAGCACCTTGCCGTCGGTGTCCATGATCGGATTGTAGGAAGCCTGGATGTTGATCCGCTTGCCACCCTTGCCGAAGCGGGTGAACTGGTCGGCGACAAACCGGCCTTCACCAAGGCCCTTCCAAAAGTCGCGATACTCGATCGAGGCCGCGTAATCCTTGTCGCAGAAAATGGAGTGATGGCGCCCGACGATCTCCGACAGGCTGTAGCCCATGGCGCCGAGGAAATTCTCGTTGGCGTGCAGGATTTCGCCCGTCGGGGTAAACTCGATGATGGCCTGGGCGCGATCGAGCGCTGCCAGCTTGCCTTCAGCATCGAGCGACTTCAGCTTCATGGCGGTGATGTCGGTGGCGAACTTGACGACCTTGTGCGGGCGACCACCCTTCAGCACAGGATTATACGTCGCCTCGATCCAGATTTCGCGGCCGCCCTTGGCCACGCGCTTGTATTGTCCCTGGCCAAAATTGCCGGCGGCGAGGTTGCGCCAGAACTGCTTGTAGTCGGCGGAGGCAGCTTCGGTTGCGGTCACGAACATGCGGTGATGCTGGCCGACGATATCGTTCAGCTGATAACCGAGCGCCTTCAGGAAGTTCTGGTTGGCGTGAAGAATGCGGCCTTCGAGGTCGAATTCGATGATGGCTTGGGATTTTTCGAGGGCGTCGAGAATGGACCGGGCATCGCTGCCAAAGGCGAAAAAGGACATACGCATCTCTGGGTTCTAAAACGCGGCCAGGAGTTCATTGCCGCCCGCAGATGATTATATCTGCTAACTTACCGAACCCTTAAAATTAGGTGGACTTGTCGTGTTAGGTTGACACATTGCCCGGACAGGGCCGCCGCGCTGAGAACATTGCCTGTCATCCATGCGACATCTTTCGTCGCAGCATGGTCTTCTGGCTTTCATGCGCGCGATCTAGCTTTGCGACATCAATCTTTGCTGCCAAGGGGAGCGTTTTTCCATGAAGAGCCATGCGCGTGTCGTCGTCATCGGCGGGGGTGTCGTCGGGTGTTCGGTCCTGTACCATCTGACCAAGTTCGGCTGGACCGATGTGGTGCTGCTCGAGCGCTCCGAGCTGACCTCCGGCTCCACCTGGCACGCGGCCGGCGGCATGCACACGATCAACGGTGACCCGAACGTCGCCAAGCTGCAGAAATACACGGTCGAGCTCTACAAGGAGATCGAGGAATATTCCGGCCAGGATATCGGCCTGCACATGACCTCGGGCCTGATGCTCGCCGCCACCAAGGAACGCTTCGACTGGATGAAGTCGTTGCTTGCCAAGGGCAAATATGCCGGCGGCGAGGCGACGCTGATTTCCGCGCAGGAAGCCTATGAGATGATGCCGCTGCTTAATCCCAAGCAGTTCGTCGGTGCGGTCTTCGATCCGCATGAAGGGCATCTCGACCCTTACGGCACCACCCATGCCTATGCCAAGTCGGCGAAGAAGAACGGTGCGGAAATCTATCTGCACACCAAGGTCGAGGATCTGGTGCAGCTCGAAGACGGCACCTGGCGTGTCATCACCAACAAGGGCGAAATCCGCGCCGAGCATGTGGTGAATGCCGCCGGTCTCTGGGCGCGCGAAGTCGGCCGCATGGTCGGACTGGAACTGCCGGTGCTGGCCATGGAGCATATGTATCTCATCACCGAGGACATGCCCGAGGTGATCGAGTTCAACAAGACCACCGGCAAGGAGCTGATGCACTGCGTCGACTTCGATGGCGAGATCTATATCCGCCAGGAGCGCAACGGCATGCTGATGGGCACCTATGAAAAGGACTGCCGTCCGTGGTCGCCGATCGAGACGCCCTGGACCTTCGGCCATGAGCTTCTGGCGGAAGACCTGGAGCGCATCACCAACGAGCTGGAAATCGGCTTCCGCCATTTCCCCGCCTTCAACAACGCCGGCATCAAGAAGATCATCAACGGCCCCTTCACCTTCTCGCCGGATGGTAACCCGCTGGTCGGTCCGGTGCGCGGCATGACGAACTTCTGGTCTGCCTGCGCGGTCATGGCCGGCTTCTCCCAGGGCGGTGGCGTGGGGCTCGCGCTTGCCCAGTGGATCATCGAAGGCGATCCGGGCTTCGATGTCTTTGCCATGGATGTCTGCCGCTACGGCGATTATGCGACGCTCGCCTATACCAATGCCAAGGTGCGCGAGAACTATTCCCGCCGCTTCTCGATCCGTTATCCGAACGAGGAACTGCCGGCAGCCCGTCCGCTGCTGACGACGCCGATCTATGACAAGCTGAAGGAAGCCGGTGCTGTCTTCGGGGCCTCCTATGGTCTGGAGACGCCGCTCTGGTTTGCGCCTGAGGGTGTCGAGGACAAGTTCTCCTGGCGCCGTTCGACCGACTTCGAAGCGGTCGGCCGCGAGGCCAAGGCTGTGCGCGAGAGCGTCGGCCTGATGGAGACCTCCGGATTTGCCAAGTATATGGTGAGCGGGGAGGGCGCGCGCGACTGGCTGGACCACATGCTCGCCTGCAAGCTGCCGGAGGTTGGCCGTATGGCGCTGGCGCCGATGCTGAACGAGGCCGGCAAGCTGATCGGCGATTTCACGGTTGCCAACCTCGACGATGAGGATTTCCTCGTGATCGGCTCCGGCATCGCCGAAGACTATCACATGCGCTGGTTCGAGAGCCATTTGCCGGAAGACGGCTCCGTCGATGTCGAGGCGCTGAACCTCAGCCTGGTCGGCCTCTCGATTGCGGGGCCGAAGTCACGCGACGTTCTGGCCAAGCTCACCCATCTCGATGTCTCGGATGCGGCGCTGCCCTTCATGGCGATCCGCGAGATGGATCTCGGCATGGCACCGGTGATGCTGGGTCGCGTCAGCTATACCGGCGACCTCGGCTACGAGATCTGGATGCGGCCGGAATACCAGCGCTACGTCTTCGAGGCGCTGATGGAGGCTGGGGCCGAGTTCGGTATCTCGCTCTTCGGTCTGCGTGCGCTCAATGCACTCCGGCTCGAAAAGAGCTTCGGCAGCTGGTCGCGGGAATACCGCCCGCTTTACGGGCCGCTCGAGGCCGGCCTGTCCCGTTTCGTTGCGCTGAAGAAAGAAGCGAGCTTCATCGGCAAGCAGGCGGCGATGGAGGAGAAGCTGTCCGGCGGCGCGCTCCGCCTGCGCACCTTCATCGTCGATGCCAAGGATGCCGATGTCATCGGCGACGAGCCGATCTCCTACAAGGGCGAGGTGCGCGGCTGGGTGACCTCGGGCGGCTTTGCCCATCCGAGCGGCGTATCGGTCGCCATCGGCTATGTTCCAAAGGAGATCGCGGACGAAATCGAGGGCTGGGAAGTGGAAATTCTTGGGGAAATCCTGCCGGCTCGCCTGCAGCCTCAGTCGCTTTTTGACGCCAACGGGTCGCGAATGAGAAACTGAACCGTTTTCGGCAAAAGTGGGCTTGCATTAGTTCCGGCACATGAAGAGCAGGTCGCCTCACGCGACCTGCTGATTTCCTAAGCTTTTTCTGCTGCTTTTTTGTGTGACCTGTCATTTCCCGGCTCAAACCACCTGTTAACAGTAACATTTTGTCTGATGCATGCCTTTTTGGCTTCACATTTTCGGACAAAGCGATATGGAATCCCCCGACGCCTATGCCCGCAAGGGATAACAAAATGAGACGCAACAGTAAGGCGCGTCCGGGGGATAATATATGGAGTACTTTGCCCAGCAGCTCATCAACGGGCTGACTCTTGGTTCCATCTATGGCCTTATCGCTATTGGCTATACGATGGTTTACGGCATCATCGGCATGATCAACTTTGCCCATGGTGACATCTTCATGCTTGGCGGCTTTGCCGCTCTCATCGCCTTCCTGGTCCTGACATCCTTCTTCGCTGGCGTTCCCGTGGCGATCGCGCTGTTTGTGATGTTGATCGTCGCGATGCTGATGACCAGCCTGTGGAACTGGGTCATCGAACGGGTTGCCTATCGGCCGCTGCGCGGTTCGTTCCGCCTTGCGCCGCTGATCACTGCGATCGGCATGTCGATCGTTCTGTCCAACTTCATCCAGATCTCGCAGGGTCCGCGCAACAAGCCGATCCCGCCGCTGGTCAGCGACGTCGTGCATTTCGGCAACATCACCATCGCGCTCAAGCAGGTGATCATCGTCCTCGTGACCGTCGTCCTGCTCGCGGCCTTCTGGTATATCGTCAACAAGACCCCGCTCGGCCGCGCCCAGCGCGCCACGGAACAGGACCGCAAGATGGCGGCTCTGCTCGGCGTCGACGTTGACCGCACGATTTCCATCACCTTCGTGATGGGTGCGGCGCTCGCGGCTGTCGCTGGCACGATGTACCTGATGTATTACGGTGTTGCCTCGTTCCACGACGGCTTCATTCCGGGCGTCAAGGCCTTCACCGCCGCCGTTCTCGGCGGGATCGGCTCCCTGCCGGGCGCCGTGCTCGGTGGCCTGCTCATCGGTCTGATCGAGTCGCTCTGGTCCGCCTATTTCAGCATCGCCTACAAGGACGTCGCAACCTTCGGCATCCTCGCATTCGTGCTGATCTTCAAGCCCACCGGCATCCTCGGACGTCCGGAAGTCGAGAAGGTTTGATCCCATGACTACTTCTGCAAACGTAAATGGTGCCGCGTCGTCCGGCACAATGGCGCGCGCCCTCAAGGAAGGGTTGTACGCAGGTATCATCGCTCTTGGCCTGTTCTGCCTCTATATCGGCATCAAGACCGATCAGAACATGGCCAATGAGCTGGTGTGGTACACGCGTCCGGGTCTGCTCGCCTCCTTCGTCGTGATCGCCGCCGTCGGTCGCTTCGCCATGGTCGCCTTCATCGCGCCGTGGTTCGCGGCTCGCCGTGAAAAGAAGTCCGCTTCCGTTCCCGTGCACGAGATCGACGCCCAGCCGTCTTTCTTCAAGGCGCATTTCCTCAAGATCGCGCTCGTCGCGCTCATCCTCTACCCGCCGGTCATCGTTGCGCTGACGGGTGTTCAGGGCTCGCTCAAGTATGTCGACAACTTCGGCATCCAGATCCTGATCTACGTAATGCTTGCGTGGGGCCTCAACATCGTCGTCGGTCTCGCCGGTCTGCTCGATCTCGGCTACGTCGCCTTCTATGCGGTCGGAGCCTATTCCTACGCGCTGCTGGCCCAGAACTTCGGCCTGTCCTTCTGGATCCTGCTGCCGCTGGCCGGCATTCTTGCCGCCTTCTGGGGCATCATCCTCGGCTTCCCGGTGCTGCGTCTGCGCGGCGACTACCTCGCCATCGTGACGCTTGCCTTCGGTGAAATCATCCGACTGGTGCTGATCAACTGGCAGGACGTGACCCGCGGTACCTTCGGTATCTCGAGCATTCCGAAGGCCACCTTCTTCGGCCTCGAGTTCAACGCATCGCCGGATGGCTTTGCCAAGACCTTCGGCCTGCCGATGTCGTCGGCCTATTACAAGATCTACCTCTTCTACGTGATCCTGGCGCTGTGCTGCCTGACGGCCTATGTCACGATCAAGCTTCGCCGCATGCCGATCGGCCGTGCGTGGGAAGCGCTGCGTGAAGACGAGATCGCCTGCCGCTCGCTGGGTATCAACACGGTGACGACCAAGCTCACCGCGTTTGCGATCGGTGCGATGTTCGGCGGCTTTGCCGGCTCCTTCTTCGCCGCCCGTCAGGGCTTCGTCTCTCCGGAAAGCTTCGTCTTCCTCGAATCGGCTGTTATCCTTGCCATCGTCGTTCTCGGCGGCATGGGTTCGCTGACGGGGATCGCGGTTGCAGCCATCGTCATGATAGGCGGTACGGAAGCGCTGCGCGAGATGGAGTTCCTCAAGGTCATCTTCGGCCCCGACTTCACGCCGGAACTGTACCGCATGATCCTCTTCGGCCTCGCCATGGTCGTGGTCATGCTGTTCAAGCCGCGCGGCTTCGTCGGCAGCAGAGAGCCGACGGCCTTCCTCAAGGAACGCAAGGCCGTCTCGGGCAGCTTCACCAAGGAGGGTCACGGCTGATGGCCTCCGGGAACACGACAATGAGCAATGACACGATCCTGAAAGTCGAGCATCTGTCGATGCGCTTTGGTGGCCTCATGGCCATCAACGACCTGTCCTTCGAAGCCAAGCGCGGCGAAATTACCGCGCTGATCGGGCCGAACGGTGCCGGCAAGACCACGGTCTTCAACTGCATCACCGGCTTCTATCGGCCGACCATGGGCATGATCAGCCTGACGCAGAAGTCCGGTGACACCTATCTTCTCGAGCGCCTGCCGGACTTCGAGATCCCGAAGAAAGCCAAGGTGGCGCGGACGTTCCAGAACATCCGTCTCTTCTCCGGCCTCACGGTTCTCGAGAACCTTCTTGTGGCGCAGCACAACGCCCTGATGAAGGCATCGGGCTACACCGTGCTCGGCCTGCTTGGTCTGCCGGCCTACAAGAAGGCGGAGTCGGAATCGATCGAGAAGGCGCGCTACTGGCTCGAGAAGGCGGACCTCATCGAGCGTGCCGACGATCCGGCGGGTGATCTTTCCTACGGCGCGCAGCGTCGTCTGGAGATCTGCCGCGCCATGTGCACGGGGCCCGAGCTGCTATGCCTGGACGAACCGGCCGCCGGTCTCAATCCGAAGGAATCTCTGGCGCTCAACACACTGTTGCGCGCGATCCGCGATGAAGGCACCTCGCTGCTGCTGATCGAGCACGACATGTCCGTCGTCATGGAGATTTCCGATCACGTCGTCGTCCTGGAATATGGCCAGAAGATCTCCGACGGCACGCCTGATCACGTCAAGAACGACCCGAAGGTCATCGCGGCCTATCTGGGTGTCGAGGATGAAGAATTGGAAGAAGCGATCCACGAAGTCGAAGCCGTAGCGGGAGGAGAGCACTGATGTCCTCTCAACCGATACTCAAAGTTTCCGGCGTCGAGACCTATTACGGCAACATCCGCGCGCTCGCGGGCGTCGATGTCGAAGTGCACAAGGGTGAGATCGTTTCGCTGATCGGTGCCAACGGTGCCGGCAAGTCGACCCTGATGATGACCATCTGCGGCAGCCCCCAGGCGCGTGCCGGTCAGGTCATCTTCGATGGTGAGGACATCACCAAGCTGCCGACCCATCTGATCGCGCGCCGTCGCATTGCGCAGTCTCCGGAAGGTCGCCGCATCTTCCCGCGCATGACCGTCCTGGAAAACCTCCAGATGGGCGCGGGCCTCGACGATCTGAAGTTCTTCAAGGAGGACGTGGAGAAGATCTTCACCATGTTCCCGCGCCTGAAGGAGCGTCAGAACCAGCGTGGCGGTACCCTGTCCGGGGGCGAGCAGCAGATGCTCTCGATCGGCCGCGCGCTGATGTCCCGTCCGAAGCTCCTGCTTCTCGACGAGCCGTCGCTCGGTCTGGCACCGCTGATCGTCAAGGGCATCTTCGAACAGATCAAGCGGCTCAACAAGGAAGAAGGCCTGACCGTGTTCCTCGTCGAGCAGAACGCTTTCGCCGCACTGAAGCTTTCCGACCGTGCCTATGTCATGGTCAACGGCAAGGTGACGATGAGTGGCTCGGGTAAGGAGCTGCTGGCCGATCCGTCGGTCCGTGCGGCCTATCTCGAAGGCGGCCATCACTGAGCGCGGGGAGTAATTGACATGCAAGGTTTGTTTTTCGAAAGCGACACGACCGTCCGTCTCGTGCTGCGTTTCCTCGTTCTGCTCCTCGGCTTCTGGACCGCCTGGCGCACGGGCAAGGCCGCGGCTGACGGGTGGAACGGCTATGGCACGGTCTTCGTCTATGTGCTCGGACTGGGTTTTGCGATGCGGTTCCTGCACTTCTCGCTGTTTGCCGGACCGTTCCTGAGCCCCTTCTATTACGTCATCGACCTGGTGCTTCTGCTGGTGTTTGCCGTGGCTGGTTTCCAGGCGCGCCGCACCACGCAGATGGTCGACAACTACTACTGGCTCTACGAGAGAACTTCGTATTTCTCGTGGAAGAACAAAGATTGACAAGCCGTTGTTTTCTGTCGCAGATTGGCGACAGAGGGCTGCGGCTTGGTAAAAAACAAGGCTTCGGCCACATACAAAGAGTGGAACAGTTTTCCGGCGCAGTCACAGCGGGTATTGCGCAGGGTTTTTATCCTAAACCCGCACAAAAAACTTGGGAGTAACAATATGAAGAAGTCTCTCCTTTCGGCAGTTGCGCTGACGGCCATGGTCGCCTTCAGCGGCAACGCTTACGCCGAAATCCTCGTCGGCGTTGCCGGCCCGCTCACGGGTCCGAACGCCGCATTCGGCGCACAGCTCCAGAAGGGTGCCGAGCAGGCTGCTGCCGACATCAACGCCGCCGGCGGCATCAACGGCGAGCAGATCAAGATCGTTCTCGGCGACGACGTCTCGGACGCCAAGCAGGGCGTTTCGGTCGCCAACAAGTTCGTAGCTGACGGCGTCCAGTACGTTATCGGCCACTTCAACTCCGGCGTTTCGATCCCGGCTTCGGAAGTCTATGCCGAAAACGGCATCCTGCAGATCACGCCTGCTTCGACGAACCCGAACTACACCGAGCGCGGCCTGTGGAACACCTTCCGCGTTTGCGGTCGTGACGACCAGCAGGGTGCGGTTGCCGGCAAGTACATCGCCGACAACTTCAAGGACGCCAAGGTTGCCGTCGTTCACGACAAGACGCCTTACGGCCAGGGGCTTGCCGACGAAACCAAGAAGGCAATGAACGAACTCGGCGTGACCGAAGTCATCTACGAAGGCATCACCGCCGGCGAAAAGGACTACTCGGCTCTGATCGCCAAGATGAAGGAAGCTGGCGTATCGATCGTCTACTTCGGCGGTCTGCACACCGAAGCTGGCCTCATCATGCGCCAGATGGCTTCGCAGGGCCTCGACGCAACCCTGATGTCCGGCGACGGCATCACCTCGAACGAACTCGCTTCGATCGCCGGTGACGCAGTTGACGGCACGCTGATGACCTTCCCGCCGGACCCGCGCAAGAACCCGAACGCTGCTGACGCCGTCAAGAAGTTCCGCGACGCCGGCTTCGAACCGGAAGCCTACACGCTGTACTCCTATGCAGCTCTCCAGGTCATCGCTGACGCTGCCAAGGCTGCCAGCTCGACCGATCCGGAAGCCGTTGCAACGGCTCTGAAGGAAAAGGGCCCGTTCACGACCGTTATCGGCGAACTGTCCTTCGACGCCAAGGGTGACATCACCCGTCCGGACTACGTCATGTACACCTGGAAGAAGGGCGAGGACGGCAAGTACTCGTACTTCCAGGACTAATTCGATCCTTCATCGGACCGACGGAAAGCCCGGCCCCGCGCCGGGCTTTCTGCGTTTCTGAGCTTCAGTGCGGCAAAGCCCGAAGAACGAAGTCGGCGCGTTGGGCGAGCGGTGCTTTCGGAATGACCGTCCACTCGTAGCCTAGCTCCGCATAGTGGGTGGCGAGCCTGTGGTATTCCTCAACAGCGGCTGTAAAGTCGTGCTGGCGCTCGTCGTCCTTTGCGAAGATCTCGGGCCATGGCGGGACGGCGAAGACGCGGCGGTGATACCGCGCGTCCTTCTGCAGCGCCTCGATTGCCGCGGTATTCCCGGTCGCGGATGCCAGGGCAGAGGCCGCGTCAACGAGGCTCCGATCAAAGAAGACCCAGCCATCGTGGCCCGCCATGCGATTTCGATCCTCTTGGCCAAGGCGGATCGCTTCTTCGGCGAATGCCTTCAGATCGATCCAAGGCAGTGCCCTGCCGCCGACCGCCTGCTGATGCCGGACAATGCGCCGTCCGGGCTCTTCGACCGTCGCAAAGCCGCGTGCATGCAGGGCCTGCAGGAGCGTTGATTTGCCGCCGCCGGAGCAACCGGTGACGATGACGAAATTGTCCATGATCTTGTCCTAGCTATGGGGGACAGGGGGGTGGTGTTTCGCTCGCGCAGGCGAGGCCCCAGCCGGCGGCGTCAGCGGTGCCAGCTGCGCTGCAGCTCACCGCTGACTAGCCGAGCCGATGTGCTCAGGTCTCGCGCAGCACATCCGCTGCCTTGACGGCGGCCGAGGCGCGGTTTTCGACGCCGAGCTTGGCGTAGATCTGCTCGAGATGCTTGTTCACCGTGCGGGCGGATAGCCCGAGGATCTCGCCAATGTCGCGGTTTGCCTTGCCCTTGGCGATCCAGAGCAGGACTTCGCTTTCGCGATGCGTGAGGCCGAAGCGCTCCCGCAGCATCTCGTCTTCGCTCTGGCGGTTCGCGGAGGTGAGGCGGAAGAGGTATTCGTCGGCCCCGATCGTGCCGAGCAAGGAGAGGGTGAGGGGAAGGCCGGTGGCGCCGGGGAAGGGGAAGCTCGAGTCCGAGTGCCCCGACGTGCCGGCGCGGCGGGCCTGAAGCCAGTTGGCGGCGGCCCTGGCGACGTCGCCGATGCCCTCGGCATGGCCGGTCGCCGTCTCGATCAGTCGGTTGGCCTGCGGGGTCGTCCAGTGGACCTGTCCGTCGCCGCGGATGGCCAGCAGATGCCGGCCGGCGGCATCGAGAGCCACGCGCGCGCTTTGGGCCGAACGGGCGTTCGACAGATGGACGCGGATGCGGGCGCGCAGCTCATCGATGTTGATCGGCTTGGTGAGGTAGTCGACGCCACCTGACTCAAGCGCCTTTACCACATGTTCCGTCTCGGTCAGCCCGGTCATGAAGATCACGGGGACCTGGGCCACGACCGGATCCGCTTTCAGCGACCGGCAGGTTTCGAAGCCGTCCATGCCGGGCATGACGGCATCGAGCAGGATAAGGTCGGGGCTGATGCGGGCGACGATCGAAAGCGCCCCGTGTCCGGATGTGGCAATCAGGACCGAATAGCCGGAGGCTTCCAAGGTCTCCGTCAGGAAACCCAGCGCATCGGGACTGTCGTCCACCAGAAGCACGATATCGCGGCGGCTCGCCTCAGCCATGGATCGGCTCCCTGCCGGTTTCGAAGGAGGTCAGGAAGCTGCGCAGGCCCGCCAGATCGAAGGCCTGCACATAGGCCCGCGCCGCGTCGACGAAGGCCCTGTTATCTCCCAGCGCGCCGAGCTCGGCGAGTTTTGCCTCGATGCCGCGGACATAACCGATATCGCAGAGGCTGATCAACTCCTCGATATGGCTCGGTCCTGGCGATACAGGTTTGTTGGGCAGGATGGTCGGTTGCAGCAGACGCGGATCGTCGGCATAGATCCAGTCGAGGCCGAGGAAGCGGGCGAGCTTGTCGCGCAGGCGGGTGATGTCGACGGGCTTCGCGATCGCGTCGTCATGGCCTTCGCCTCCCGGGGCCGGAGCATCGCCGACATTGGCCGAAAGCATCAGGATCGGGGCCTTCTGGCCTGCATCGCGCAGCTTTTCCACGAGCTGCCAGCCGTTCATGCCTGGCATGGAAATGTCGACCAGAAAAAGGTCGGCCTTTACGCCCTCGATCAGCGTCAGACATTCCGGGCCGCCTGCGGCGGTCAGAACCACGAAGTCGAGTGGCGCCAGCACCTCCCGCATCAGTTCGCGATGATCCTCGTTGTCATCCACCACCACGATGGTGCGGCGGGGACCGGTATAGGAGACGATCTTGCGTTCGGGGGCGGGTGCGGTGTTCGGCCGGTCGATCGCAGACAGCATCAGCCGGACCTTGAAGGTCGAGCCCTTGTCGCGTTCGCTGGTGACGGAGATCTCGCCGCCGAGCGTGTTGGTCAGAAGCTTGGTGATCGTGAGCCCGAGCCCCAGGCCCGGCATGGGGCGCACATTGTCGGCCTCGCCGCGCTGGAAGGGCTCGTAGATCCGGTTCAGGTCCTTCTCCGAAATGCCGCGCCCGCTGTCGCTCACCGTGAAGGTCGCAACCTGGCTGCGATAGTCGACGTCGAAGCGGATCGTTCCTTCATCGGTGAACTTGATGGCGTTGGAGAGCAGGTTGACCAGGATCTGGCGCAGGCGGCGCTCGTCGGTGCGGACATAGAGCGGCAGGTTTCGCGAGCGCTGGTGCTCGAACAGAATGCCTTTGGCGGCTGCCTGCGGGGCAAACATGTCGACCAGCTGGTCGAGGAAGTCCTGGATGTTGACCTCGTTCGAGAAGACCTGCAATCGACCGGCTTCGATCTTGGAGATATCCAGAAGGCCGTCGATCAGGCCGGAGAGGTGATCGGCAGAGCGCCGAATGACCTTGATCGCCGATTGCCGGGGCACGGGGATCGTGTCGTCCCGCTCAAGGATCTGGGCATAGCCGAGCACGGCATTCAGCGGTGTCCTGAGTTCATGGGAGAGGCCGACGACATAGCGGCTCTTGGCGCGGTTTGCGGCCTCCGCCGTTTCCTTGGCATTCTGCAGGGCGGCGTCCGTCTTGCGGTGGGCGGCGATTTCCTTGAGCAGCAGCGTGTTCTGGCGCGAGGATTCCTCTTCGGCCACGACGCGGCTGTCATGGGCGAGCACGTAGAACCAGGAGACGATGCCGGCGATGATCGCGAAGATGAAGAAGACGACCGTCACCGTGCGGTTCACCACATCGGTCATGGCGGGCGTGGCGGCATTCACCTGATGGGCGATGACCGCGAGGATGACGCCGATCAGAGAGATCGACATCATGGCGGTCACGGCATAGCGGCCAAGGCGTGTGGAGAAGGTCTCGATCACGGCTTCAGGCAATAATGTCCTGGCGACGGTTGCGGCCTGAGCGTTGATCTTCGCATGCGGCTTGCACATGTCGTGGCAGCGGCTATCGAGCGTGCAGCACAGCGAGCAGATCGGGGCTGCGTAGGCCGGGCACCAGGCCATGTCCTCCGGCTCGAAAGGATGTTCGCAGATCGAGCAGGTGATGCCGGTCTGGTTCTTCCAGCTGTAGCGGGGTTTGCGGGCCAGATAGAACTTGCCTTCCGTCCACCAGGCGATGAGCGGCGAGATCAGGAAGGCGACCAGCGTCACATAGGTCGAGAGCGACGCCATGAGGTCGCCGAATGCGCCGAAATGGGCGGCGAGCGCGAGGCCCGCCGAGAGCGCCATGGTGCCGCAGCCGACGGGATTGACGTCGTAGAGATGGGCGCGCTTGAACTCGATGCCGGGGGGCGAAAGGCCGAGTTTCTTGTTGACGAAGAGATCGGCGGAGATGGCGCAAAGCCAGCTCATGGCGATGATCGAAAAGATGCCGAGCGTCTCTTCGAGCAGGCCATAGATGCCGAGCTCCATCAGCAGCAGGGCGATGGCGACGTTGAAGACCAGCCAGACGACGCGGCCGGGATGGCTGTGGGTCAGGCGCGAGAAGAAGTTCGACCAGGCGAGCGAGCCCGCATAGGCATTCATCACGTTGATCTTGAGCTGTGAGATCACCACGAAGCCGGCCATCAGCAGCATGGCGGCGGTCTCGTTCGGCAGCATGTAGCCGAAGGCTGCGACATACATGTGCGCAGGATCGGCGGCTTCGCTGATCGGCACGCCGGTGGAGAGCGTCAGGACGGCAAGAAAGGAGCCGGCGAGCAGCTTCGGCACGCCAAGCACGACCCAGCCGGAACCGGCGAGGAAGATGGCGATGCGGTGATGCAGCTTGCGCGCACCCTCCGGCGGCAGGAAGCGCAGGAAGTCGACCTGCTCGCCAATCTGCGGCATCAGCGCCAGTATGACGGCGGAGGCGGCGCCGAATTCCAGGAGGTCGAAGGGGGCGGCCTGACCAAGATGGGCATTGGAATGGTTGATGCCGGCGAAGGCGCGCCAGAGGTCGATTTTCTCCCAGTCGAGAAAGGCGATGAAGACGAACGGCAGAATATTCAGCACGATCCAGAAGGGCTGGGTCAGCAGCTGGAATTTCGAGATCATCCGGATGCCATAGGTCACCAGCGGCAGGACGACGACAGCCGAAATGATGTAGCCGAGCCAGAGCGGTATGCCGAAGGCGAGCTCCAGCGCCTTGGTCATGATCGAAGCTTCGATGGCAAAGAGCATGAAGGTGAAGGCGGCGTAGATGAGCGAGGTGATCGTCGAGCCGATATAGCCGAAGCCTGCGCCGCGGGTCAGAAGGTCGATATCGACCCCGTGACGGATGGCATATCTGCTGATCGGCACGCCGACGAGCAGCATCAGGATGGCGGCGACAATGATCGCGAAAAAGGCGTTGGTGGTGCCGTAGGCGATGGTGATCGTGCCGCCGATCGCCTCGAGTGCCAGGAAGGATATCGCGCCGATCGCGGTCTGCGAGATCCGGCTCGACGAGAATTTCCGGGCGCTCTTGGCGGTGAAACGCAGCGCATAGTCTTCCAGCGTCTGGTTGGCGACCCAGCGATTGTATTCGCGGCGGACGGGAATGATGCGTTGGCGTGCCGGCATGCCTAAAATCTAGCGGTTCTTCTCGAGTGACTTTCCTTTAGGCATTTTCACGGGATTGTCGAGAATAGCAAGGGCCGTCACGGCTTGATCAGGCCACCCTGGTAGTCGAGCTGGTAGACGACGCGACCGTCGACAAAGATGCGTTCGACACCGTGGAAACTGCCGCAGTCGCCAACCGACTGATCGACATATTCGCCGAGGGGATGCTGATAGCTGAAGCCGCCGAGGAAACGCTTCTCCTGGTAAAGGGCGCTCAGCGCCTGCTTGCTCACGGTGCCCGCCCTTTCGCCGTCGAAGCGCTCCGGGTCCAGGATGCGGCCGTAGTAGTTCATAGCCCAGATCGGTGTTTCGTTTTTCCAGACGACTTCCTGACCCAGAAAGTCTGTCCCGCCAAAATAGCTGTCGAGATAAGAAAAGGCACCGCGCTGATAAGTGATGTCATGCGCGCCGCGACGGGTGAGCGCTGCGACCGAAGGCTGGCCGCCGACATAACTGACCGCCTTCGCTTCGACGATAAATCGCTCCAAAGCCTCCACGCTTCCCTCCTGCGCCAGAACATAAAGGGAACGTAGAGACTTTGTGCAGCCGACACAACCCCCGATATCCAAGGGTTGTGAGAGCTCCATCAATCTTATTGAGCTGCGGTCGATGCCGTCAGACGATCGGAGAGTGCCTTCATCAGCGCATTGGAATCGTAGGGCTTCCGGACGACCGGGATCGAGAGCAATTCATCCGGAACGACTGACCGATCATCATAGCCTGTGGCGAAAACGAAGGGGATGCCGCGCCGCAGAAGTTCCTCGGCCACGGGGACCGAGGTGTCCCGTCCCAGATTGATGTCGAGGATGGCGATCGAGGGCGTGAAGGTCTTCAGCCGGTTTAGGGCATCGGTGCTGGAACTTGCAGTGACGACATTGTCCATGCCGGCATCGGCGAGCATCATCTCCGCGTCCATGGCGATCAGCACCTGGTCCTCGACGAGAAGGACCGGCAGGCCGGCAAGGCTTGTCGGAGTGACTTCCGGAGTGTTGTCTGCGGTGATGCTCGGCTCTACCGCCGCCGGTTCATCTTCCCAGGTCAGGAAGCGGCCGGGCAGGCGGAATTCCGCATTGAGGCCATCGGGGCGATAATCGAGATTGCTCGTTCCGCCGAGGTCGTAGGGAATGCTGCGTTCGATCAGCGCCGTGCCGAATCCCTTGCGGCCAACCGGACCGACAACCGGGCCGCCGCTTTCGCGCCAGCGCAGGATGCAATCGCCATCATCGACCTCTTCCCAGGCGACATTCAATGAGCCGCCGTCGCGCGACAGGGCGCCATATTTGGCGGCATTCGTGCAAAGTTCGTGAATGACGAGGGCCGCCACCGCATGGGCGCGGGCATCGAGCGTCACCGGTGCGCCATGGATCTCGATGCTGCTTTGGCTTGCGCGATACGGCAGAAGCTCTGCTTCGAGAAGATCATGAAGCTTGCCGCCGCCGCCGCCGCGGGTGAGTTGGTCATGGGCGTGGGAGAGAGCCTGAACGCGCCCGCGCAGCGAGCCGATATAGGTTTCGATCGGGATCTGGTCCTGCGAGGGAGCCGCGATCAGCGATTTGATCACCGCGAGAATGTTCTTCACGCGGTGGTTCAGCTCTTCGTTCAGCATGCGCTGGCGAACGTCCGACTTGCTGCGTTCCTCCTGCATCAGCTCATTGTGGCGCAAGACGATCTCGACGGTCGCCGAGCGAATGGCTTCCGCGATCTCGAAATCGGAATCCCGCCACGGGGTGGCCTGGCGCTGAACCGTTTCCTTCCAGAGCGCGAAACTCTTGCGCGGCGTCAGGCGGTCACCGAGCGGACCCGTCTCGTAGGTCTTTTCGGGATTGCCCGCCCAATCGAGGGTCTGCAGGCGTTCCTTGCGGAAGAAGAAGAGATAGTCGCGCGGTAGCTGCGACAGCGGCACCGCCATGACGCCGGATACGTTCTCGAAATAGGCAGAGGCGGGCGGATAGTCCTCAGAAAGTCGCTTGGTGGACCAGATGCGGCCGTCTGCGACGCTCGAGATGAAACGGATCAGCTCGTCTTCGGCGCCTTTTGGCGGCGTGCTGCCGATCGATGTCCAGCGACCGTTGATCCAGAGACCGACGCCGTCGCAGGCAAAAAGCGCCTGAAACTCGGGCAGGGCTGCCGTCAGAATGTCATCGAGATCGGTGTGCAGCGAGGCCGCCTGCAAGAAGCGATCGAGGGACCGGCGAGCTTCGTTGGCGACATCTAGCTTGCGCTTCTGTTTCAGCGCCAGAAGATGGAGCGAGAAGAACTCGCCGAACATTTCGGCGGCGATGCGCTCGGACATCGTCAGCGTCTTCGGTGCGTAATGATGGCAGGCGATCAGGCCCCAGAGGCGATTATCGAGGATGAGTGAAATGGACATGGAGGCAGACACCCCCATGTTGCGCAGATACTCGCAGTGGATCGGAGAAACGCTGCGCAGATGGGCGAAAGAGAGGTCGAGGGGGGACTCGCGCTCTACGAGTTCCGGCTCCAGGTTCACGCGCAGGCCGCGGGCATCCGAAATCACCCGGATCGGGTTCTGCATGTAGAGGATGCGGGCCTGCTGCGGAATGTCGGTGGCCGGAAAATACTGGCCAAGGAAGCTTTCCAGATCCTCCCGCTTGGCTTCGCTTGCAACCCGGCCTGATCCATCTTCCTCGAAGCGGTAGATCATCACTCGATCGTAGCCGAGCACGGTGCGCACGAGTTTGGCGGAGGCGGAGATCAGGAGGTCGACATCGTTGATGTCCTTGATCCGGCCGATCATCTCGCGCGCCAGCTGAAGGGGCTGGGTGCGGCGGAGCGATGGTTCGAACTCGATGATCGCGCCCTGCTTCTGACGGTGCACGGCAACGTCGAAGTATTTTCCATTCGGTAGCCGAAGATGCGCAATCACGGCTGCCCGGTTGGCTTCGGGGGCCGCGGCAATGGCATTGCGGATATCGTGGATCACGTCGTCGCCGAGGAACTCGGTGACGTAGCTTCCCTGCGCAATATCAGGAGCTCCCAGCATTTCGGGCGCGTTGGCGGAGAAAAATCGGACGGAGGTTACAGCGGGATCGCAGGCGAGGAGACATCCATGGGGCTGGATGGAGCCTGGGATATGGATGGGTTCGCGATCACAATTGGTCAGATCAACGGACGGTGCGGTCTGCATTCAAGGCGCTTTCGAAAGCATTGCGGGCATAGTCGAAAGCGGTGTTTGCCCACCGCGCAGCGGCTCGGTCGTCGTATCCACGCACGTTCTCCATACGGTCGGAAAACGCGCGCCAGTTCGAAAAGTTCCGAGCTTGCGAAAAAATATGTCGAGCGCCAAAATCGGCTGAAAAACCAAGCGCTTCGGCGCGCTTTGCCAGAACACGGGCGCCAAGAGACGAGCCTTCCAGCACATAAAGCAGGCCCACGACGCCTTCGCCTTCGGGGGGGGTGAAGGGGTGATCCATGGACGGTTCGGGCGCGTCGAGATCTGCAAGGTCTGCCTTCAGTTCGTCGCGCACAAGGCCCGGCTGCCAATCCTGAAAGGCTGAGGGCAGGCGCGTGCCGGAGAGCCAGTCTTCGACGGGCAGGCGAAAGGCTGCCATGCCGGCGAGGTAGCGCCGGTAATCCGCAACGGTCGCAAAGCTGCCGACCAGCGTGTCCAGCGCCTCGTGGGCGCTCGCTGTGGCCTCTTTCAAGGCGTTGCGGCGGGGTGGGAGATGCATCGTTTTTCCTTTATCTATCTTCCTTATATAGTGTGGGTGCACCGTCGCTCACAAGCCGGCTTCGTATCGTCGTGAAGTGATGGATCCTCACCAGAGGGCATGCAGGGGCCTGCGTTCCGCGTTTTGCCCCATGACCTACGTCAAACGACGTATACGGTTTTGCGCCGCAGCATCGGATAGTCCCCATCAGCAACGGTTAACACTCATTAACCGACCGGTTGCGACCAAGAAGAGGGGATCACGACAATGTCCATGAAGATGAAACTCACCGGCGCGCTGCTTGGCGCCATGCTGTCGACGACCGCCTTCCACGGCGCGTTCGCGCAGGAAGACACGATCAAGATCGGCGTCCTGCATTCGCTGTCCGGCACGATGGCGATCTCGGAAACGACGCTGAAGGACGCCATGCTGATGCTCGTCGAAGAGCAGAACAAGAAGGGTGGCGTTCTCGGCAAGAAGCTCGAAGCCGTTGTCGTCGACCCGGCTTCCGACTGGCCGCTGTTTGCCGAAAAGGCCCGCGAACTGATCGAAAAGGACAAGGTTGCGGCCGTCTTCGGTTGCTGGACCTCGTCTTCGCGCAAGTCCGTTCTGCCGGTCTTCGAAGAGCTGAACTCGATCCTCTTCTACCCGGTCCAGTACGAGGGTGAAGAGTCCTCGCGCAACATCTTCTACACGGGTGCTGCTCCGAACCAGCAGGCCATCCCGGCCGTTGATTACCTCGCCGAAAACGAAGGCGTCGAGCGTTGGGTTCTGGCCGGTACCGACTACGTCTATCCGCAAACGACCAACAAGATCCTCAAGGCCTATCTGATGTCGAAGGGCGTTGCCGAAGAAGACATCATGATCAACTACACGCCGTTCGGTCATTCCGACTGGCAGACCATCGTCTCCGACATCAAGAAGTTCGGTTCGGCCGGCAAGAAGACGGCCGTCGTCTCGACCATCAACGGTGACGCCAACGTCCCGTTCTACAAGGAGCTCGGCAACCAGGGCATCAAGGCCGAAGACATTCCGGTCGTCGCCTTCTCCGTCGGTGAAGAAGAACTTGCCGGTCTCGACACGGCCCCGCTCGTCGGTCACCTCGCAGCCTGGAACTACTTCCAGTCCGTCGACACCCCGGCCAATGCCGAATTCATCCAAACCTGGCACGCCTTCACCAAGAACGACAAGCGCGTGACCAACGACCCGATGGAAGCTGCCTATATCGGCTTCAATGCCTGGGTTAAGGCCGTCGAAGCCGCCGGCACGACCGACACCGATGCCGTTCTCGACTCGATCATCGGCGTTGCCGTTCCGAACCTGACCGGCGGCTACTCCACCGTCATGCCGAACCACCACATCACCAAGCCTGTTCTGATCGGCGAAATCCAGGCCGATGGCCAGTTCGAAGTCGTCCAGGAGACGCCTGCCGTCGTCGGTGACGAGTGGTCCGATTACCTGCCCGACTCCAAGGACCTGATCGCCGATTGGCGCAAGCCGATGGAATGCGGCAACTTCAACGTCGCCACCGGCAAGTGCGGCGGCAAGGGCAGCTGATCGGCTTTCCTCCACCTCCCCCTTGAGGGGGGAGGTCATCGCGTAAGCGATGGGTGGGGGTGATCTCGTGCACAGAGTCACCCCACTCCGAACCTTCGGTTCGACCCTCCCCCTCAAGGGGAGGGTGTTCGCGGAACGCCGACATCGGAACACTCCTTCTCCCCGTTTGCGGGGAGAAGGTGCCGGCAGGCGGATGAGGGGCTCAAGAGCTCTGCCGCCCCGCCAACCCGGGGAAAACAGAATGCTTATTCGTTTCATCACACTCGCCTTTCTTTTCCTCTCCGTCGCCGCCCACTCGATGGCGCAGAGCGACCCGCGCGCGCTCCTGAACGCGCTTGGAGACGCAAATTTCAAGCAGGCCGAAGAGCTGATCGGCCAGATCGCCGCCACCGGCGATCCCAGGATTGTGCCGGCGCTCGAAGCCTTTGCCGAGGGCGACCTCTATGCCCGCAAATCCGATGGCGCCGTCTTCATCACCAAGGCTGCCGGCAAGAACCTCGCGGCCATCGATCCGCTAACGGGCGAGACGGTCGGCGAAGAGCCGAAGGGCGCCTTCACCAAGATCAAGGTCAACAACAATCTCCGCCGCGCGATCCGCTCTGCGCTTGGCGGGCTGACGCTGCTCAGCCCGGACCGGAGCGTGCGGCTTGCTGCGGCGCAGGCGGTGCTTCAGTCGCCCAGTGCCGAAAATCTCGATCTCGTCGAGGCGGCACTTGCCACCGAGCAGGACTCGGAGGTCAAGGCGCGCATGGAGGAGGCTCGCGCCGTTTCGGTGCTTGCATCTGACCGGTCGGCGGATGAAAAGCGCGCGGCGATCGAAACCGTTGCCTCGTTGGGCGGCCGGGAAGCGGTCGGCATCTTGATGTCGGTGTCATCGAGCATCGACGAGAGCCTGAGGCCCGATCTCGACTCAGCCATCGCCGGCCTGGAAAGCCAGCTGATGCTCTGGGATGCCGCCGAGAATGTCTGGTACGGCATCTCGCTCGGCTCGGTGCTGCTGCTTGCGGCCATCGGGCTGGCCATCACCTTCGGTGTCATGGGCATCATCAACATGGCGCATGGCGAGATGGTGATGATCGGTGCCTATTCCACCTTCGTGGTGCAGCAGGTGATCCGCACCAGCTATCCCGGACTGTTCGATTGGTCGCTGGCGATTGCATTGCCCGTTGCGTTTCTGATGACGGCGCTGATCGGCCTCGTCATTGAGCGCGGCGTCATCCGTTTCCTTTATGGCCGGCCGCTTGAAACCCTGCTTGCGACCTGGGGCATTTCGCTCATCCTGCAGCAGACCGTGCGCACCATCTTCGGCCCGACCAACCAGGAAGTCGGCAATCCCTCCTGGATGTCCGGCTCCTTTGCGCTGGGTGGCATGACGATCACCTGGAACCGCATGTGGATCGTGCTCTTCTCGCTCACCATCTTCTTTGCGTTGCTGGCTCTGATGAAGCGCTCCGCCTTCGGCCTGCAGATGCGCGCGGTCACGCAGAACCGTCGGATGGCCTCGTCCATGGGCATTCGCACTCCCTGGGTCGATGCCTTCACCTTCGCGCTCGGCTCGGGCATTGCCGGCATCGCCGGCGTGGCGCTCAGCCAGATCGACAATGTCAGTCCGAACCTCGGCCAGTCCTACATCATCGACAGTTTCATGGTCGTGGTCTTCGGCGGTGTCGGCAATCTCTGGGGCACGCTGGTCGGCGCCTTGTCGCTCGGCATCCTCAACAAGTTCCTCGAACCCTCGGTCGGCGCTGTGCTCGGCAAGATCCTCGTGCTCGTGCTGATCATCCTCTTCATCCAGAAACGTCCGCGCGGGCTCTTCGCGCTCAAGGGAAGGGCGGTGGAAGCATGATTACCGGCTTCATCCTACGTGCACTCGAAGGCAAGATCCTGATTGCTGCCGGCATCCTCCTCGCCTTCGCAATGCTCATTCCGGCGCTCAACCTGCTGATGCCGCCGGACAGCCCGCTGCATGTGCCGACCTATATCATGTCGCTGCTCGGCAAATATCTCTGCTACGCGCTCCTGGCGCTCGCGCTCGATCTTGTCTGGGGTTACTGCGGCATCCTCTCGCTCGGCCATGGCGCCTTCTTCGCGCTCGGCGGCTATGCGATGGGCATGTATCTGATGCGCCAGATCGGCTCTCGCGGCGTCTATGGCGATCCCATCCTGCCGGACTTCATGGTCTTCCTGAACTGGAAGGAGCTGCCGTGGTTCTGGCATGGGATGGACATGTTCCCGGTCGCCATGGCCATGGTCCTTTTCGTGCCCGGCCTGCTTGCCTTCGTCTTCGGCTGGTTCGCCTTCCGCTCCCGTGTCAACGGAGTTTATCTCTCGATCATCACCCAGGCGATGACCTATGCGCTGATGCTCGCCTTCTTCCGCAACGACATGGGCTTCGGCGGTAATAACGGCCTCACCGACTACAAGGAGATCCTCGGCTTCTCCGTCCAGGCGGATGGCACACGCGCCGTGCTCTTTGCGCTTTCGGCGATCTTCCTGGCGCTCTGCCTCGTGATTGCCTCCGGGATCACCCGCTCGAAGTTCGGCAAGGTGCTGGTCGGCGTGCGGGACGCGGAAAGCCGCGTGCGCTTCCTGGGTTACCGGGTCGAGAACATCAAGCTCTTCACCTTCGTCGTCTCCGCGATGATGGCCGGCATTGCCGGAGCGCTCTTCGTGCCGCAGGTCGGCATCATCAACCCGGGTGAATTTGCGCCGGCAAACTCCATCGAAGTTGTCGTCTGGACGGCGGTCGGCGGTCGCGGCACGCTGATCGGGCCGATCATCGGCGCCATCCTCGTCAATGTCGGCAAGAGCTACTTTACCGGTGCCTTCCCCGATCTCTGGCTGTTCGCACTGGGCGCGCTCTTCATCTGCGTCACGCTCTTCCTGCCCAAGGGGATCGTGGGCACGGTCCAGCAGTTTCTGGCCCGGCGCAAGGAGTTCCGCAATGCCGCGGACAAGGATGCGGCCAATACCGACGTGAAACCCCAATCGGCCCCTGTGGCTGCGGAGTGATGCGATGAGCGACAAAACCACGTCCAGCCTGCTCTATCTCAACGGTGTCTCCGTTTCTTTCGATGGCTTCAAGGCGCTGAATTCGCTGTCCTTCATCGTCGAGCCTGGTGAACTTCGCGCGATCATCGGCCCGAACGGCGCCGGCAAGACGACGATGATGGACATCATCACCGGCAAGACGCGGCCCGACGAGGGCGAAGTCTTCTTCGATGGCGGCAAGGTGGATCTCACCAAGCGCGATGAAGCCGAGATCGCCCAGCTCGGGATCGGTCGCAAGTTCCAGAAGCCGACGGTGTTCGAAAGCCATACGGTCTGGGACAATCTGGAACTGGCGCTCAACCGCAAGCGCGGCGTGTTCGCTACGCTCTTTTATCGGCTGACGGCCGAGGACAAAGCGCGCATTGAGGAGATCCTGGAAACGGTGCGGCTGACCCATCGCAAGGACGAGCTCGCCGCCAATCTCTCGCATGGACAGAAGCAATGGCTGGAGATCGGCATGCTTTTGGCGCAGGAACCGAAGCTTTTGCTGGTCGACGAGCCCGTGGCCGGAATGACCGATGCCGAGACGGCGGAGACGGCCATTCTGCTGAAAGAAATCGCCAAGACCCGCTCCGTCGTCGTCGTCGAACACGACATGGGCTTCATCCGCGACCTTGGCGTCAAGGTGACGTGTCTGGCGGAAGGATCCGTTCTCGCCGAGGGCTCGATCGATTTCGTCTCGAACGACCAGAAGGTCATCGAGAACTATCTGGGGCGGTGATCGGATGGAAGTCTTGCCGTGCACACCCCCCTCTGCCCTGCCGGGCATCTCCCCCACAAGGGGGGAGAGCGGCGCGTCGTTGACCGCTCGCTTCCCTTCAAGCGCTCAGATTATCGTGGGGCTGGCAGGCTGGCTCCACTCTCCCCCCGTGTGGGGGAGATGTCACGCAGTGACAGAGGGGGGTAACCCCTTGCATCAACCGAGCGAGGAGCTCGCATCATGCTGACAGTCGAAAACGTCAATCTCCACTACGGTGCCGCCCAGGCGCTGCGCGGTGTTTCCATCAATGCCGAGATGGGCAAGATCACCTGCGTGCTCGGCCGAAACGGGGTGGGCAAGTCGTCGCTGTTGCGTGCCATCACCGGCCAGCATGCGGTGTCGGCTGGTACGATCACCTTCAACGGCACTAAACTCAACGGCATGGCCCCGTTCAACCGGGCGCGGACGGGTGTTGGTTATGTGCCGCAGGGGCGCGAGATCTTTCCCCTGCTGACCGTCAAGGAAAACCTCGAGACCGGCTACGCGCCGCTCGACCGCAAGGACCGCTTCATTCCGGACGACATCTTCGCGCTGTTTCCGGTCCTCGACACCATGCTGTCGCGGCGCGGAGGTGACCTCTCCGGTGGCCAGCAGCAGCAGCTGGCGATCGGGCGGGCCATGGTGACACGGCCGAAGATCCTGGTGCTGGACGAGCCGACCGAAGGCATCCAGCCGTCGATCATCAAGGATATCGGCCGGGCCATCCGCTATCTGCGCGACACGACCGGCATGGCGATCCTGCTCGTCGAGCAGTATCTCGATTTCTGCCGGGAGCTCGCCGATCATGTCTACATCATGGATCGCGGGGAGATCGTCCATCAGGGAGCGCCCGAGACGCTCGATACGCCGGAGGCGCGTCGCCATCTGACCGTATGATTTTGCAAGACAGGGTTGATGATTTATTAGCGAAGTCGGGTTGATGCTGGGGCCACGCGTGATATTAGACGCGCATCTGCGAACAGAAGGCACATCCATGACGACCAGCACGGTAATCCCACTCGTGCGGGCACGCTGCATATTGCGCGTGGTCGCGGGGCTTTTCCTCCTCGGCGCCTCCAGCGCGGCGGCGCAAGCTGCGGGCTGCGGCACGCCGATCGAACCCGGCCAATACAGCTTGACCTTCCAGTCGGGTGGCATCGAACGGGAGGCGATCTATGTCGTGCCGTCGAGCTATTCGGGCAAGAAGAAGGTTCCGCTGGTCCTCGACTTTCACGGCTCCAACAGCAATCCGAAGGTTCAGCTCGGCCGCAGCCACTGGAACGAGGTTGCCGAGCGCGAGGGCTTCGTCGTGATGGCGCTCGCCGGCAGCTTGAAAGGCGAGTTGCCGAGCACCCATGCCTGGTATGTGCCGGGGGTGACGATGGGAGAAGGCGCGGACGAGTCCGCTGCCATCCGCGCGGCGCTTGAGATCGCCAAGGAAAAGCTCTGCATCGACGCAACCAAGGTCTATGCCTCCGGCTATTCCGGCGGCGGGCGCATGCTGTCGCAATACATCTGCAACGGCTATGGTGATTTTGCGGCTGCCGGTTTCGTCATGGGCCTACGGGCCGGCACGCCGGTCGAGGAAAACGGCGTCTGGCAGCCGCGCCGGGAAAGCTGCCAGCCGAGCCGGCCGGTCTCCATCATCGCCTTTTCGGGCAAGAAGGATCACGTCAACCCGTTCGAGGGTGGCGGCAAGGCCTATTGGCGCTATGGCGGCGAAGTGGCGCTCAATCGCTGGGCCGAGCTCAACGGCTGCGAGGGCAGGGCTTCCCTGGAAACGGGCGAGAACGCCGACGTCATGAGCTATGCCGGCTGCCGTGCGGGAACCAGCGTCGTCTCCTATGTGATCGCCAGCGCCGATCACGCCTGGCCGGCCCGGACCGTGCGCTTCCGCCTCGCCTCGAATGGCGACAAGGCGATCCGCGAGGTTGATGCGACCGACAGAATGTGGGAGTTCTTCAAGGCCTCGGGCGGCGAAATGATTGCGACGGTCGCGGTCGACAATGCTTGCGGCGACAAACAGAAAACCGCCGCGATCAGCGACGGCGGGCAGGGGACAGATTGCACGCCATCCAGCAAACCAGACAGCAACGCGCCCGCGGTGTCGGGCGACTTGTAACGAAGTCGCTCGGCGGGCGCACGCGCATCGCCGAGCTCTATCAGGAGGGGGCGGCCAAGATCCGCCTGCCCGAGAGTTTCACCAGTGAACTCGAGGCGGTGACGATCAACACCGCCGGCGGCATTACCGGCGGGGACCAGTTCGACTGGAATTTCCGCGCCGGCCCGGGCAGTTTTCTCACTGCCACGACACAGGCCTGCGAAAAGATCTACAAGGCTTCTGCCGGTACCGGCGAGATCACCACTCGGATCGAAGTGGGTGAGGGTGCTCGCATGCACTGGCTGCCGCAGGAAAGCATTCTCTTCGACAATGCATCGCTGACCCGAAGGCTCGAGGTCGACCTTGCCGAGGATGCCGAATTTCTCGCCGTGGAAGCGATCCTGCTCGGGCGCAAAGCCATGGGCGAGGCGATGAATGCCGGCCTCGTGCGCGACCGCTGGCGGATCCGGCGGGGCGGACGTCTGCTGCATGCCGAAGAGCTGAAACTGGGTGGCGACGTCGCCGGTCTGGTGGCGTCGCCGGCAGTGCTTGCCGGGCGCGTTGCCTTCGCGACTCTCATTCTCGTCAGTCCGCGCGCCGAAGCGCTGATCCGCCCAATTCGTGAGCATATCGCTGAAGAAATGGGCGGCGTAAGTTATTGGGAAGGCAAGCTTGTTGCCCGTATCGCGGCCCCTGACGGCTTTGCCTTGAGAAAAATCTTGATCCCGGTCATTTCGGCCTTGCGCGGGGGCGCGTCTGTGCCAAAAGTCTGGAATCTCTGACGATCACGCCATTGGAGCACGCATGAATCTGACGCCGCGGGAAAAGGACAAACTGCTGATCGCGATGGCGGCCATGGTCGCGCGCCGCCGGCTGGAACGGGGCGTGAAGCTCAACTATCCGGAAGCGATTGCGCTGATCACCGATTTCGTTGTCGAAGGGGCGCGCGACGGCCGGGCCGTCGCCGATCTCATGGAGGCGGGGGCACATGTCATCACCCGCGACCAGGTGATGGAGGGCATTGCCGAGATGATCCACGACGTGCAGATCGAGGCGACTTTCCCGGACGGTACGAAACTCGTCACCGTTCACGAACCCATTCGCTGAGGATCGGACCATGGCGCTGGAGCTTCGACCGAATTGCGAGTGCTGCGACAAGGATCTGCCGCCGGAAAGCCTGGCGATGATCTGCAGCTTCGAATGCACCTATTGCGCCGACTGCGCTTCGACCACGCTTGCCGGCATCTGCCCGAATTGCGGTGGTGAATTGGTGCGTCGGCCGATCCGGCCCGCCGCCAAGCTTGCGAACAATCCGGCGTCCACCAAACGCGTCCTCAAAGCCGAAGGCTGCCCGCCTTCGCGCGCCGCTTGAACCCGATGAAGGAGCGATTCATGATCCCCGGTGAAATCATTGCCGCCGCAGGCGAAATCGAACTGAATGCCGGACATCCGACCGTGACGCTCGAGGTTTCCAACAGCGGTGACCGGCCGGTGCAGGTCGGCAGTCACTACCACTTCTTCGAGACCAATGCCGGGCTGATCTTCGATCGCGACAAGGCGCGCGGCATGCGGCTCGACATTCCGGCTGGAACTGCCGTGCGCTTCGAGCCGGGACAGACGCGGCAGGTCACGCTGATCCCGTTGTCTGGCAAGCGCGAGGTCTATGGTTTCCGCCAAAAGGTCATGGGCAGCCTCTGATATGAAGGTGGGGAAACGGTCATGGTGCGGGCGATGAACTGGGGCGTGATCCTCGTCGTCTGCGGCTGCGTATTGCTGCAAGACGCGCCGGCCTCGAGCGAGGACGTGCGGGACGTCGATTGCAACAATGCCCAGACCCAGGCCGACATGAACCAGTGTGCGGCCGAGGACTATCGAAAAGCCGATGCCGCGATGAATGCCCAATGGGCCGAGACGCGCGCCGCCATGCTCGCATGGGACAAGGCGACGCCACCCTCGGATGATAACGGGGCGGCCAAGCGGCTTCTGGTTTCGCAGCGTGCCTGGCTCGCCTATCGCGATGCAGCCTGCGATCTCGAAGGTTACTCGGCCGAAGGTGGGACCATGCAGCCGATGGTGATCTCATTCTGCCTCGCGGAACTCACGAAACACCGCACGGAAGAACTCAAGTCACTGGTCGAGGGCTATTGAGGGTGTGAGACCATGGCTCAGGCGAGACAGATCATGATCGTGGGCAACGGACCGGTAGACGAGGGGGCAGCACCCCTTATCGACGCCGCGGACCTCGTGATCCGCTTCAATGGCAGCCGGAACTTCGGCTCTGCGGGGCGCAAGACGGATATCATCGCCGTTTGCAACACGGGACGCCCGGGGGCCCAGATGCTTGCCGATCCCGAATGGCGCGACAGCGAGGCGGTGCGCCGCACGACGGAGATCTGGTCGGTGCGCGATCCGGAGAAGTTCGCCGACATGAAGCCGCAGCTTGCGATCACGCATCCCGAACTCGACGACTTCTGCGACGATTACACCGATGGCTTCGCGACCTTCGCCACGGCCAATGGCAAGCAGCACCGGATCATCCATCGCGACGTGCATGAGGGCCTGGACGCCGCACTGCTGGCGCTCGATGCGGAGCCATACGTCGTGCCCTCGAGCGGCATGGTGGTGATCGAGGCGCTGCTTTCCGATCCGACGCATGCCGAAGATACCATCATCCTCGCCGGCTTCGGTCACAGCGGGTGGGATGGCCATCCTTTCGAAGCCGAGCGCCGGCTGGTCGATCAATATATATCGAGCGGCCGCGTCCTGCGGCTGCAACCGATCTTCGTTTCCTCCCTCTCCCAAGGAGCCTGAGACCCATGTCCTACAAGATGTCCCGCGCCGCCTATGCTTCGATGTTCGGTCCGACCACTGGCGACAAGGTACGTCTTGCAGACACGGAGCTGTTCATCGAGGTGGAGAAGGATTTCACCACCTATGGCGAAGAGGTGAAGTTCGGCGGCGGCAAGGTCATCCGTGACGGCATGGGCCAGAGCCAGGTGACGCGGGCGAACGGCGCGGTCGACACCGTCATCACCAATGCGTTGATCCTCGACCACTGGGGGATCGTGAAGGCCGATATCGGGCTCAAGGACGGGCGGATCATCGCGATCGGCAAGGCCGGCAATCCCGATACGCAGCCCGACGTCAACATCATCGTCGGTCCCGGGACCGAGGCGATCGCGGGTGAAGGCAAGATCATTACCGCCGGCGGCATGGATGCGCATATCCACTTCATCTGCCCGCAGCAGATCGAGGAGGCGCTGATGTCGGGCCTCACCACGATGCTGGGCGGCGGTACCGGTCCCGCCCATGGCACGCTCGCGACGACCTGCACGCCCGGCCCCTGGCATATCGCCCGGATGATCGAAGCGGCGGATGCCTTCCCGATGAACCTCGCCTTTGCCGGCAAGGGCAATGCCTCGCTGCCGGGTGCGCTCGAGGAAATGGTGCTTGGCGGTGCGACCTCGCTCAAGCTGCACGAGGACTGGGGCACGACGCCCGGCGCGATCGACTGCTGCCTCTCGGTCGCCGATCAGTACGACGTGCAGGTGATGATCCACACGGACACGCTGAACGAGTCCGGCTTCGTGGAAGACACAGTCGGCGCGATCAAGGGCCGCACGATCCATGCCTTCCACACGGAAGGGGCGGGCGGCGGCCACGCGCCCGACATCATCAAGATCTGCGGACAGCTGAACGTCATTCCATCGTCGACCAATCCGACGCGGCCCTACACGGTCAACACGGTTGCCGAGCATCTGGACATGCTGATGGTCTGCCATCACCTGTCCTCGTCGATCCCAGAAGACATCGCCTTCGCCGAAAGCCGCATCCGCAAGGAAACCATCGCGGCGGAAGACATCCTGCATGATATCGGTGCCTTCTCGATCATCTCGTCCGACAGCCAGGCCATGGGCCGCGTCGGCGAAGTGATCATTCGCACCTGGCAGACGGCCGACAAGATGAAGCGCCAGCGCGGCGCGCTTTCCACCGAGACCGGCGACAACGACAACATGCGCGCCAAGCGCTATGTGGCGAAATACACGATCAACCCGGCGATCGCCCATGGCGTGAGCCATGAGATCGGCTCGATCGAAGTCGGCAAGCGCGCCGATCTCGTCATCTGGAATCCGGCCTTCTTTGGCGTTAAGCCGGATATGGTGCTGCTCGGCGGCGTGATCGCTGCCGCTCCGATGGGCGATCCGAATGCTTCCATCCCGACACCGCAGCCGGTGCATTACCGCCCGATGTTCGGTGCCTATGGCAAGGCGCGAACGAATTCCTCCGTCACCTTTGTTTCGCAGGCCGCCCTCGATGCGGGCCTTGGCAATCGTCTGGGTGTCGCCAAGCAGTTGGTGGCGGTCAAGAACACCCGCGGCGGCATCTCCAAGAAGTCGATGATCCACAACGACTTGACGCCGCATGTGGAAGTGGATCCGGAAACCTATGAAGTGCGCGCCGATGGCGAGCTTCTGACCTGTGAACCGGCGACCAAGCTGCCGATGGCGCAGCGGTATTTCCTGTTCTGACGCGGTAGCCAGTCGGATTTGCGGCCAGCATGGCCTAGTGTATCATCTGCCTGACCCATTCAGGAATTGTTGTGCCGTGGCCGAGGACGTGAATAACCTGGTTCTGGAGCATTTGCGAGCAATCCGTTCGGATCTGCGCGACATGCGCGACACCATGGCCGAGCAAGGGCAGCGTCTCACCCGGATGGAGATCGGCCTGGCAGGATTGCGGCGCGATCAAGGTGCGGATGCCGGAGGTGTCGCGGAGATGGGCTTGCGTCTTGATCGTCTGGTTGAACAGGTCCGGAGAATTGAGCACAGGCTCGACCTTGCAGACTGAGACGCCCCGACAGTGAAGACGCTTTTTCGAAGACTGGCCTTTGGCCTGTCCATGCTCGTCATCCTCCTGGCTCTGGGAACGCTAGTGCCGCGCCCGCTCAATCCGCGCGCGGAGGCTTCCCTTGGAGGCGAGACGGCGGAGATCCTGTTGCTCGCCAATCCGATCCACACGGATATCGCCCTGCCGGTCGATGACGAGGTGCGGGCGGCGTTCGCCGATCTCGTTCCCGGTGGGTTGCCCCTCGACATGCCGGGTGTGGAATATCTGATCATCGGCTGGGGCGGCCGGTCCTTCTATATCGAGACGCCAACCTGGGGTGACATCCGCCCGCTGCCGGTTTTCAGGGCGCTGACCGTCGACCGCTCCGTGCTGCATGCCTCCGTGGCCGGTCCAATCGATCTTCAGCATCCCTCCGTGCGCAAGCTCGCGATCACGGAAGAGGGGCGTCGCCGGATGATCAGGGAGATCCGCAGCAGTTTCGTCCGCGAAGACGGCATGCCGATTGCTGTTCCAGGCGCCGCATACGGCCTGGATGACGCCTTCTTCGAGGCGAGGGGGGCCTTCAACGCGCTGGTCGGCTGCAACACCTGGACGGCCGCCATGTTGCGGTCCGCGGGTATCCGCACCGGCTGGTGGACGCCCATGCCGCAACTGCTTGATCTTTCACTCGATCTCCATCACGGCTGAAGGCCGCGGAGGCGCTGAGAAACGGCAATCACCGCCGCTGGCGCCATCGCGATCAAGACTGACCATCGGGCAGCCCTGAACGCAAGCGTGCGCCCGTCCAGCGTCCTTTTTCGGTGGTTCCTCGCCCATTCGGCTGATCGCTTGCATTTGAGTGATTCCGTTAGGACTCGCAAAACCTGCTCACCCTAATTCAAGGGCATGTTCATGAAGGAGCAGGCGGTGATTCTCATCGGCAAAGGGCGCTGGCCGCAGATCGACCTCGGAGGCTTCGAAAGGCCTCGCGCGGTGCTGCACTTTGCCCTGCGCGTCTGCTTCTGCTCGGTGATCGTGGCCAGCCTCGCGGGCTTTCTGTCGCTCCTGCTGCTCACCCTCACGGGATATCTCACGCTTCCCTTCGACGAGATGGTCCGGCTGATGGTGGCCTTCGCCTGGTTCTTCGGCGGGATCCTCACCGGCAGTCTGGCCTTCGCCGCCGGCCATGTCATTCGCGACCTTGCCGCCTCGCGCAGCACATTCGAGCGGCTGAGCAAGACAGATACGTTGACGGGGCTTGCCAACAGGCGTGTGTTCAACGAAGCCGTCGCCGCCGTTTCGGGGGAGGCATCGCTCGCGATCATCGACATCGACCGCTTCAAGTCGATCAATGACCGCTTCGGGCATCAGGTAGGTGATCGGGTCATCCAGGCGGTCTCCTCGGTTCTGAGAGAGGTTTTCGGCGACCGGCATCTCGTCGTCCGCCTCGGCGGGGAGGAGTTCGGTGTCGTTCTGCGGGGCGGGACACGGGAGGAAAGACTGGCTCTGGTGGAAGAGGCACGGAAATGTGTCGCCGCCCGATGCGTAGATTTTCACGGAACGGAGATTTGCGTCACCATCTCCGCCGGGATCGCCGAGTTCGCTGCGGGCAAGCGTCCCGAGATCGTCTATGCCTGGGCGGACAAGGCGCTCTATCTTGCCAAGGACAGCGGGCGCGACCGGGTTATCCACGAGCAATCGCTTGTCATCCTGGAGCCGATGATCAGCGACCATGCGTCTGATGATGCTCGACTTTTTGCCGCGATCGGCCGACGGGACTGAAGAACGATCTTGCCGTCTGCCTCATTCCTGTGCATGGTTCAAAAAACAGCCATGTCGGAGATTTCATGCAGCGCGCGACTTCCTTCAAACCCGCCGGTTCCGTCGCCGCCGCGCCTGATGGCGTGGTGGTTCTTCCCCATGATGGCCGTCATCTCCGGCGCAAACTGCTGCATCTCGACAATGGCGACATGGTCATGCTCGACCTCAAGGAGCCCGTGCTCTTTCATCACGGCGATCGGTTGTTGCTCGATGACGGGACGACGGTCGAGATCCAGGCGGCGGAAGAGCGGCTGTTCGAAATTCGCGCCCGCGATACGCTCCACCTGATCGAACTTGCCTGGCATCTGGGCAACCGCCATCTCTCCGCCCAGATCGAGCCGGACCGCATCCTGATCCAGCGCGATCACGTGATCCGGGACATGCTTGTCGGTCTGGGAGCCGAGGTGTCTGATATCGTCGAGCCTTTCCAGCCTGTCCGCGGGGCTTATCATTCCCATGGTGGCCACGGCTCACATGGTGGTCATCACGAGGGCGGGCATGGCCACGGATGACATGCCGGCTGGCGGCTTCGCCGGACGTCAGGCGCTGCTTCGACTGATGGCCTGGCTTTCACCGGCCTTCCCCGTCGGTGGCTTTTCCTATTCCGCCGGCTTCGAGAGTGCGATCGTCGAAGATCATGTCCGCGACGGAGACGGTGTCGAGGCCTGGCTCCTGACACTGCTCTCGGCTGGCGGTATGCGCAATGATGCGATCCTGCTCGGCGAAGCGCATCGGCTGCAGAGCGAAGGGCAGCCGCTTGAGGATCTGATATCCCTCGCGAGGGCACTCGCCGGTTCGGCCGAGCGGCATGCGGAGATGACGCGGCTCGGTGAGGCTTTTGTCCAGGCCGCTGCCGCATGGCCGCATCCCGTGATCGAGAGACTTCAGGGGTCTGTCGCCTACAGCGTTGCCGTCGGCGCCGTGGCGGCTGCGCATGGTGTCGCGAAGGATGATGCCATCGCGGCTTTCCTGCATGCGCAGATCTCGCAATATATCTCGGTCGCGATCCGGCTCGGCGTCATCGGCCAGAGCCGTGGTGTCGCGATCCTGGCGGCGGCAGAGCAGCCCATTCTGGCCGGCGCTACAGAGCTGAGCCGCCTTGGGCTGGATGACCTCGGTTCGGCGACGATCATTGCCGAGACGCTCAGCATGCGGCACGAGACGCAATATTCCCGGCTGTTCCAATCCTAGGCTTGAAGCGCAAACAGGACGAAGATGATGAAATCGAAAAATGGTCCCCTCCGTGTCGGCATCGGCGGACCGGTTGGCTCCGGCAAGACGGCTCTGACGGAGAAGCTCTGCAAGGCGATGCGCGACGACTACTCCGTCGCCGTCGTCACCAATGACATCTATACCCGCGAGGATGCCGATGCGCTGATCCGCATGCAGGCCCTGACTTCGGATCGCGTGGTGGGGGTCGAAACGGGCGGCTGTCCGCATACCGCGATCCGTGAGGATGCCTCGATCAATCTGAGGGCTATCGCCGATCTCAATGCGCGGATCCCGGATCTCGACGTCGTCTTCATCGAATCCGGCGGCGACAACCTCGCGGCGACCTTTTCGCCGGATCTCGCCGACATCACGCTCTACGTCATCTCGGTCTGTCAGGGAGAAGAGATCCCGCGCAAGGGCGGGCCGGGCATCACGCGGTCGGATCTGCTGGTAATCAACAAGACCGATCTTGCACCCCATGTCGGCGTCGATCTCGATGTGATGGAACGCGATGCCGGCCGGATGCGCTCCGAGCGTCCTTTCGTCTTCACGGACCTGAAGCGGGGGGCCGGCGTGGAGAAGATCGTCAGCTTCCTGCAGGAGAGCGGAGGCCTCTGACCGGCAGCTAGCCTGAGCTCAGATCTGCTTCAGCGCGTTGACATCGCTGATCTGGATCGTGCGTCCGCGCACGATGACGCCTGCACGGCGGAGCGCTGAGAAGGCGCGCGACAGGGCTTCGGGTGCGAGCCCAAGCTTGCCGGCGAGCAGGCTCTTCTGGAACGGAAGCCTGATCGAGGCCGGGCCGCCTTCCACGTTGCAATGGGTCAGGAGATAGTGGGCGACGCGCTGCGGGGCGGTCTGCAGACGGTCGTTGGCGATGCAGTCCATCGTGGTGCGCAGATGGTCGGACAGGCAGCGGATGATCGCCTGGGAGACGTCCTTCTCGTGCTCGGCCAGGGCACGCACACGCTGCAGGTCGAAGCGGGCAAGCGTGACCGTTTCTGCCGCCTGGGCGTTGTAGAGATACTTGTCGCCGAGCGCGAGCAGGCATTCGGCGAAGGTGTCGCCCGGGCCGCAAACGCGGATATCGGCTTCGCGCCCATCCTTGTTCAGCCGGTAGAGGCGGACATAGCCGCTCAGGACACTGTAGAAACAGTCGGCCGGCTCGCCCTCGCGGAACAGCACATCGCGCGCCTCGTAGTTGGAGATATTGGCGATCTCCATCATCGAGGCCATGGCGCTCGGGCCGAGTTGGGACAGGAACGACGTCCGCAGAAGCGTGTTCTTGTCGCGCGCGTTCAGTCTCAGCATCTTGTTCACGGTCTTCACGGCTCCCCATCCACATGGTGTCCGGGCATGCACCGCTGCGGTCGTCGCGTTCCATCGAGGTCCAGCCTGCCATTTCATGGCCCAGCCGAATTGCGCGTCGCCTGCAGGTCCGGGTGATCGTGCCCTTTCCAGTCGAGTCACATTATCGCGAGGTGGGGAAGTCCGGATTGATTTCGATCAAACGGTCATCGGTATATGATGATCGTCGAAAGAAGGCGTGACGCCTGGGTTGACGGGCAGTTCGCTGTGGCAGCTGCCCGCCAATCCGGGGTCTGACTCACTGCCGGTTCGGCCTCAGAATTTCATCCCGAGACCGATCTTGACGGTGTGCTGCTCAAGCTCCGAGCTCACGGTTGCCGGGCCGAAATCAAGCTCGCCGCTGCCGAAGTCGTTGTAGCGATAATCGAGCCGCCCGAAGAGACGATCGGTCATGGCATAATCTAGGCCGGCACCCAGGGTATATCCATGGAAGCTGCCGGTTGCCTCTGCCACGCCGATGAATTCCGCCTCGAGATGCGTTGCTGCCCATCCGGCTGTCGCATAGACCAGGAGACGATCCAGGGCATAACCCAGACGCATGCGGGCCGAGCCCTGCCAGTCGGCGCCGCCGGTAAAGGCTCCGAAGGCTGAGGTCACCGTTACGTCCTGAACATTGTATTCGAGATCGCCCTCGAGGCCGAGCACGAGGTTGTTGTCGAACTGGGTGCTCACCCCGGCAAAGACGCCTGGAAGTCTACCGTTCAGGCTGTCTGTCTTCGGTGCATAACCGGTGACTTCGAACAGGCCATCCATCCAGCCATAGCCGCCGGTGACGCCGACATAGGCGCCGCTCCAGTCGTAGGCTGCGGTGTGCTTCTGGGCGGGCAGGAGGGTGCCGTCATCCGCAAGAGCGGAGGTTGCGAGCATGCAGAATGTAATCGTGATGAAACGTCTCAAGAGAATCCCCATGACCTGAGATGGAATGCAATGCGCTCAGGTTGCGTCGATTCTCTTGCGTGTGACTGGAGGATGTGAGGGAGGGGGCGTTTAAGGCGCGCCGCACCGAGCGGGAGACCGGCCGCCATGAGGAGCGGCCGGTCGAGCTTTGGTTACTCTGCGGCGAGTGGCGGCAGGTTGATCACGTTGCCATTGCCGTCGCTCTTGCGGGTGACCGGCTGGCTGCGTTCGACGGCGGCGACGCGGCGATCCATGGCTTCCAGGGCCTGAACATTCTGGCGCGCCAGGAAGGACAGGACTTCCGGTGTCAGCGGCTCTTCCTCTTCTTCCTTCTTGCCGACGAAGCGGCTGAAGATCCAGCCGAGCAGGCGGGAGATGTCGTCGAGGATCAGGAAGAAGGCGGGCACGACCACGAGGCTCAGCACCGTCGAGACGATGATGCCGCCGATGACTGCCACGGCCATGGGGGCGCGGAACGAACCGCCTTCACCGACACCCAGGGCCGAGGGCAGCATGCCCGCCGACATGGCGATCGAGGTCATGATGATCGGGCGGGCGCGCTTGCGGCCGGCTTCCACCATGGCTTCCAGGCGATCCATGCCGTGGCGGCGCATCTCGATGGCGAAGTCCACGAGCAGGATCGCGTTCTTCGTCACGATGCCCATCAGCATCAGGATGCCGATCAGGACAGGCATGGAGAGCGCGTTGTTCGTGATGATCAACGCGACGGCCACGCCGCCGATCGCGAGTGGCAACGAGAAGAGGATGGTGAAGGGCTGGATCACGTCCTTGAAGAGCAGGATCAGCACCGTCAGCACGAGAAGCAAGCCGAGAATCATGGCGTTGACGAAGCTCTGCTGCATCTCGGCCTGGATCTTCGCATCGCCGCTCTCGGCCAGACGAACGCTGGCCGGGATGTCGGCATTCTCCACCGTCGTGCGGAAGGCCGCCGTTGCGGTATCGAGCGCGACGCCCTGCGGCAGGCCGGCACCGATCGAAACGACGCGGTTGCGGTCGTTGCGCTTGATCGACGAGACGCCCTCTGCGTAGTCGATATCGGCGACGCTCGAAAGCGGCACCGTCTCGCCGGTTGCCGTGCGGATCTTGAGCGCGCGGATCGCTGCGAGATCCGTGCGGAAATCGAGCGAGGCCTGGACGCGGATCGGGATCTGGCGGTTGTCGAGCGAGATCTTCGGCAGGGCTGCATCGACATCGCCGATGGTGGCGACACGCACCGTCTGGGCGATCTGCTGCGCAGTGATGCCGAGGCGGGCGGCCTCGTCGGCGCGCGGGCGGATCTGCAGTTCCGGGCGGGGCAGGGCGCCATCGGCGCTGACATTGGCGAGTTCCGGCACCTGACGAAGCTTGGCTTCGAGAATGCCGACGGCCTCGTTCAACTCCGCTTCGTTCTTGGAGAGGAAGTTGAAGGTGATGTCGCGCTCGCCGCGGTCATTCAGCTTGGTGATGCGGATATCCGGAATCGAATTGAGCTTCGCGAAGACCTCTTCCTCGATGTCCCATTGCGGGCGGATACGACCGTTCTCCGGCAGCTTGGGCAGATACTGGCCAATCAGCGGCAGGCCACCCAGTCCGTCGTTGACCAGGGTCTTGGCCAGCGAATGCTCGATACGGTCAAGATTCATGGTCACGCTTGCGCGACGCAGTTCCAGATCCCCGCGCGGCGAGGAGCCGCCGAGGATGAAGATGCTGTCGACATCCGCCACGTCCTTGATGGCTGCGTAGATTTCATCCGTCTTGCGCTCGGTTTCATCCAGCGTCGCATTCGGCGGCAATTCGACCGACAGCACGATGCGGCCTGCATCTTCCGGCGGAATGAAGCTGCCGGGCACGCCTGCGAGCAGGATGATGGAGCCGATCAGGAACGCGATGGCAGCAGCCAGCGTGCCGAGGCGCGAATACCAGCGGCGGGTCGTGAAGCGCACCAGCTTCGTGTACATCTTCAGCGGCAGGCTGTCATTGTCGTGATGGTCGTCCATCGCGTCTTCCGCCCGCATCAGATAGGCCGCCATCATCGGAGTGATGAGACGCGCCACAAGCAGCGAGAAGAAGACGGAGAAGGCGACCGTCAGGCCGAACTGGATGAAGTACTGACCGGGAATACCCGGCATGAAGGATACCGGCACGAAGACCGCGATGATCGTGAACGTCGTCGCGATGACGGCGAGGCCGATTTCGTCTGCCGCCTCGATCGCCGCGCGATAGGGCGTCTTGCCCATCTTGATGTGGCGGGCGATGTTTTCCACCTCGACGATCGCGTCATCGACGAGAATACCGGTTGCCAGCGTGAGCGCCAGGAACGAGACGAGGTTCAGCGAGAAGCCCATCAGGTCCATGACCCAGAAAGTCGGGATGGCCGAGAGCGGCAGCGCGACGGCGGAGATCAGGGTCGCACGCCAGTTGCGCAGGAAGAGCAGGACCACGATGACGGCGAGCAGGGCGCCCTCGACGAGCGTGTGCATCGCGGCTTCGTAGTTGCCATAGGTGAAGTAGACCGAGTCGTCGATCATCTCTATCTGGACGTCGGGGTTCTCGGCACGCACGGTGGCGAGGCTTTCGGCAACCGTCTCGGCAACCGTCACTTCGCTCGCACCCTTGGCGCGGAAGACGGCAAAGGACACGACCGGCTTGCCGTCGTGGCGGGCGAAGGATTTCGGCTCTTCATAGGTGTCGGTGACGCGGCCGATGTCGGACAGCTTGACGAAGCGACCGCCGGGCAGGGCGATCGTGGAATTCGCAAGGCTTTCCACATCCCGGTTGTCGCCGAGCGTGCGGATGGACTGTTCTGCACCAGCGACCTGACCGCGGCCGGAGCCGAGATCGACATTGGTGCCCTTCAGCTGGCTGGAAATGTCTGAAGCCGTGACGCCCAGGGCGTCCAGGCGGTTCGGGTCCAGCTCGACACGGACTTCCCGGTCTGCGCCGCCGTAGCGGTCTACACGGCCGATGCCCGGCTGACCCTGCAGGGCGCGCTTGATGGTGTCATCGACGAACCAGGACAGCTCGGCGAGGTTCATGTTGGGCGAGGAAACGGCAAAGCTCTGGATGGCCTGGCCTTCGACGTCGATTTTGGTGACGATCGGTTCTTCGACGGAGGCCGGCAGATCGCCGCGGATCTGGTCGATCGCGTCCTTGACGTCCTGGACCGCCTGTTCCGTTGGCACTTCCATGCGGAACATGACGACCGTCTGGGACTGGCCATCGGTGACGGTCGAGTTGATTTCGTCGACGCCGGTGATCGATGCCACCGCGTCTTCGACTTCCTTCGTCACCTGGCTTTCGAGTTCAGCCGGCGAGGCGCCGCTCTGGCCGACCGTGATCGCCACCAGCGGAACGTCGATGTTCGGGAAGCGGGTGATCGGCAGCGAGTTGAACGACTGAATGCCGACCACGATCAACAGGAAGAAGGCTAGGATCGGCGCAATCGGATTGCGTATGGACCATGCAGAGAAGTTCATGGCGTCGTCGCCCCTCAGTTGGAAACGCTGCTGGTTTCTTCCACCGGATTGATCCGGTCGCCGTCACGGACAAAGACGCCCGCCTTGGCGACCACCTTGTCTCCGTCGTTCAGGCCTTCTGTCACCTGGATGTATGCGCCATCCTGGATGCCCGTCTTGATCTCGACCATCTCCACCGTGCCATCGGCGACCTTGCGGACCGTCGTCTTGCCGGCTTCGGTCGTGATCGCCGAAAGCGGCAGGGCGACGCCATTGGCCTCCTGCACGACGATCGAGGCGCTGCCATACATGCCTGCACGGGCCGCCGCATCGTCGTCGAGTGCGATATGCACGGCGCCGAGACGCGTGACCGGATCGACGACCGGCGAAACCAGGCGAACGGAACCGCTCATAGGCCGGTCGGAACCGGCGACCGAGACCTCCGCCTTCTGGCCAGCCTTCAGGCGCAGGATATCAGTTTCCGGCACGTCTGCCACCAGTTCGATCTGGCCATCGCGGATGACCGTGAAGAGCGGCTGGCCTGCACCGGAGGCAATCGCGCCGATGCGTGCGTTGCGGACCGAAACTGTACCCGCCACCGGCGACTTGATGTCGGTTCGGGCAAGGCGCAGATCGGTGTCGGCGATCTGGCTGTCCACGACCTTGATGTCGGCTTCCGCGACGGTGATGGCCTGGCGGGCCGTCTCGACCCGGGCGGTGGCACTCGCCAGCGCGGTTTCAGCCTGTTCCTTTTGTGAGGCGGATACGGAACCAGACGAGGCCAGGCGCGTTGCACGCTCGAACTGCCGCTGTGCCTCCTCAAGGCTCGCTTCGGCTTCGACGAGCTGCGCCTGGTACTGGGCGAGTGCTGCTTCCGCCTTGGCACGGTTGGCCACATACTGGCTGCGCTGCAGCTGAAGCGTGTCCTGGCTGAGCTTGGCAACGACCGTCTGCGCCTCGACCTTGTCGCCGACGTCGACGTTCAGGGTCTCGATCTGCAGTCCCTCGACCTGGGGCTGGATCTGGACCTCTTCTTCGGCGCGAAGCGTGCCGGAAGCGACGACGCGATCGATCAGGTCACGGGTCTCGGCCGGGGTGACGATGATGGACGGAAGATTCTGGGCTGGCGTGGCAGGCTGATCCTGCCCGATGGCAACGGACGCCGAAAGCGACAGGATTGCAGCCATCAGCACGGATCTCGTGCGCGCGTTTCGAGACATTGGACCCTTCCCAAGGACGATAATTGCAGTTCGGTCGAGTATACGTCGGGGAAGCCGGATCGGCTCATAGCCTAGGTGTTCCCCGACGATAACACGCAGCTTCACATTTATGGCATCTGAAATCAGCACCTGAGGTGGGGGATAGCTGCAGCCCATGCAAGAGCCGTCTGAGGCATTTTCACACGGAGGGTGAAAATAGTTCAATATAGAACGATGGTGTTGCCGATTTGCCAGCGTCTGCAGCATGAAATCATCAGTAAAGCCTACAAAAAACACGGGGATTTCTCCCCGTGCTTCATCGTTGCATTGGTCCGCCAAAGACTATTTCAGGGCCGCGTCGGTGATTTCGGTCGTGAAGGCACCTTCCGGCTCCTTCGTGATGACGGGATCGGAGCCGCCGCCGAGCAGGGTCTTGACCGTGCGGTCGTAGTCAGCCTTGTCGAGCGCGCCGTTCGAGCCGGCGGTCAGCTTGGCGACTTCGCCCATCATGCGCTTCTGATGCTGTTCCGTCTGGGCGCCGGAAGCGTCGTTCTCGAGCACGATTTCAGCCGCTTCGTCGGAGTTTTCCTCGGCGTACTTCCAACCCTTCATCGACGCGCGGACGAACTTGACCATCTTTTCCTTGAAGGCCGGGTCCGAGAGCTTGTCTTCGAGCACGTAAAGGCCGTCTTCGAGGGTTGCGACGCCTTCGTCCTCATACTTGAAGGTGACCAGTTCCTCCGGCTTGATCCCGGCATCGATGACCTGCCAGTATTCGTTATAGGTCATGGTCGAGATGCAGGCGGCCTGCTTCTGCAGGAGCGGATCGACGTTGAAGCCCTGCTTCAGAACGGTCACGCCATCCGGCGAGCCATCGGTCTTGATGCCGAGCGTGCTCATCCAGGAGAGGAACGGATATTCGTTGCCGAAGAACCAGACGCCGAGCGTCTTGCCCTTGAAATCCTCAGGCTTGGTGATGCCGGTTTCCTTGAGGCAGGTCAGCATCATGCCCGAGGACTTGAAGGGCTGGGCGATATTGACGAGCGGCACGCCCTTTTCGCGGGTTGCGAGGGCTGACGGCATCCAGTCGACGATCACGTCAGCGCCGCCACCGGCGAGGACCTGCGGGGGAGCGATGTCAGGACCGCCCGGCTTGATTTCGACGTCGAGGCCTTCTTCTTCGTAGAAGCCCTTGTCCTTGGCGACGTAATAGCCGGCGAACTGGGCCTGCGTGACCCATTTCAGCTGGAGGGTCACCTTGTCGGCGGCCGCGGCCTGCATGGCGGTCAAGGAGACCGCGGCAGCCAGCAGCATGGATGCGAGTTTGACAGTCATTTCAGTTCCCTCTTTTGTTTTTGGTAGAAGTCACGACCGTCCACCACGGACGGACGGATGCCAGAAGGTGACCCGGCGTTCTGCCAGTGCCACCAATCCGTAGAAGACCGAGCCGGCGAGTGCGGCAACCGCAATCTCGGCCCAGACCATGTCGACATTCGAGCGTCCGACCTCTGTCGAGATGCGGAAGCCCATGCCGACAATCGGGGTACCGAAGAATTCTGCAACGATGGCCCCGATTAGAGCCAGAGTCGAGTTGATCTTCAGCGCATTGAAGATGAAGGGCCAGGCGGCGGGAAGCCGCAGGCGCACCAGCGTCTGCCACCAGGAGGCGGCATAGGTGTGCATCAGGTCGCGTTCCATGTGGCTTGCCGAGGCCAAGCCCTGGACTGTGTTCACCAGCATCGGGAAGAAGGTCATGATGACGACGACGGCGACCTTCGACTGCCAGTCGAAACCGAACCACATGACCATGATCGGAGCGATGCCGACGACGGGCAGCGCCGAGACGAAATTGCCGATCGGCAGCAGGCCTTTCTGCAGGAAGGGCGAGCGGTCGATGAGGATCGCGACGAGGAAGCCGAGGCCGCAGCCGGCGACATAGCCTGTAATCACCGACTTCAGGAAGGTCTGTTGGAAATCCGCCCAGAGGATATGGGTGGAGGTCAGGATCCGCGCCCAGATCATCGAGGGGGCCGGCAAAAGGATCGAGGGGATCTCGAAGCCGCGCACCATGCATTCCCAGATCACGAGCAGGGTCACGCCGAAGATCAGCGGGACGGCGATGCCGATCGCGCGGCGGGTTGTCGGATCCTTGGCGCGCAGGCGAACCAGCCACTCGTTAAGGCCCCAGGCGCCGAGCCAGAAGACAAAGGCGAAGACGAGGTAACCGTTCATGGCTTGACCCCCATGCGTGCGAGCACCCTGGTATGGGCCATGCCGACGATCGAAACGAGCAGGGCGGCGAGGCCCGCCGCCATGAAGAGGGCGGCCCAGATCTGGATCGTCTGGCCATAGTAAGAGCCTGACAAGAGACGCGCACCGAGCCCGGCGACAGCACCTGTCGGAAGCTCACCGACGATCGCCCCGACCAGCGAGATCGCGATCGCCACCTTCAGCGAGGTGAAGAGATAGGGCATGGAAGCCGGCCAGCGCAGCTTCCAGAAGGTCTGGGAGGGGCTCGCATTATAGGTGTGCATCAGATCGAGCAGCAGGATGTCGGGGCTGCGCAGGCCCTTCACCATGCCAACGACGATCGGGAAGAAGGAAAGATAGGTGGAAATCAGCGCCTTGGGCAGAAGTCCGGAGATGCCGATGGAATTCAGGACCACGATGATCATCGGCGCGATGGCAAGGATGGGGATCGTCTGGGAGGCGATGACCCAGGGCATCAACGACTTGTCCATGGCCCGGTTATGAACGATGGCGATGGCGAGCGCGATACCGAGCGCGGTGCCCATGGCAAAGCCCATGAGGGTCGCCGAAAGCGTGATCCAGGCGTGGTAGACGAGGCTGCGCTTGGAGGTTACCGCCTTGTTGATGGTGGTATCCCAAAGCTCGGCGACGATCTGATGCGGTGCCGGCAGCACAGGGCGCTCCTGGGCAAAGGTGCGTTCGACCACCTGGGCGAAGGTGATCTCCTCGCCTGCGCGCGCAGCCTGGTCGCGCACGAAAGGTGCATTCAGGTAGACGACGAAGACATGCCAGATCACGAGGATTGCGAGAACCACCGTAAGCACCGGCAAAATGCGGTCACGGAAGGTCGAAGGGGCTGAGGTCATCAGGCGCCTCCCTTGGCGGGATAGAGCATCAGGGCCATGGACAGGACACCGAGTGCCACGCCGACCGACTGGATGGGGCTCAGGCGTTCGCCGAAGACGAAGAAGGCAATGACATTGATGAGGACGAGCTGCGCGATGGCCGACGCCGAGATCGCGAGCCCCAGCCCGCCTTCGCGCATCAGCTTCACCATCATCAGATTGCCGATGCAGTAGAGCGCGAGGGAAGCCAGGAGCACCCAGAGCTTGCCGTTGTCGACATAGGCCCGGGAGACGGTGGCGGCACCCAAGAAGGTTGCCATGGCGGCGCCGAGCCAGAGGAGGAAGGTGGGGTTCATGGGGTGGGCTCCACTCCTGCGGTAGCCGACACCCTCCCCTTGAGGGGGAGGGTCGGAGCGAAGCTCCGGGGTGGGGTGATGTGCGAGACCTGAGCGTTGATCAATGACGTCGAACTCGTCGTCAGGTTCACCCCCACCCGCCGCTTCGCGGTGACCTCCCCCCTCAAGGGGGAGGTGGGGAGCGCGTTGCCGGCGTTCACAACGCCGGCGGCCTTGCCCCTCATCCGCCTGCCGGCACCTTCTCCCCGTTGCGACGGGGAGAAGGGACGTGCGGCACCGCGCTGGCCATCCCCTCTCCCCGCCTGCGGGGAGAGGGTCAGGGTGAGGGGCATCTTACCCACAAGCGCCACACTATTCCTCATAGCTATGCCCCGCCTTCAGGCCCTCGCGCACCCGGTGCGCGATCTCCAAGAACTCCGGCGTCTCGCGGATGTCGAGCGGACGCTCCTTCGGCAGCGTCGACTCGATGATGTCGGTCACCCGGCCGGGCCGCGGGCTCATGACGACGATCTTGGTCGAGAGGTAGACGGCTTCGGGGATCGAATGGGTGACGAAGCAGATCGTCTTGTTGGTGCGTGCCCAGAGCTTCAAGAGCTCGGAGTTCAGGTGGTCGCGGACGATTTCGTCCAGCGCCCCGAAGGGTTCGTCCATCAGAAGCAGGTCGGCGTCGAAGGCAAGCGCGCGGGCGATCGAGGCGCGCTGCTGCATGCCGCCCGAGAGTTGCCAGGGATATTTCTTGGCGAAGCCCGAGAGGTTGACCAGTTCCAGCGTCTGTTCGATGCGCTTTTTCTTCTCATCGGCGCTGTAGCCCATGATTTCGAGCGGCAGCGCGATGTTGTTTTCGATCGTGCGCCAGGGATAAAGCGCCGCCGCCTGGAAGACATAGCCATAGGAGCGTGCCTTGCGTGCCTCTTCCGGCGTCATGCCGTTCACGGTGATGTCGCCACCCGTGTGTTTCTCGAGATCGGCGATGACGCGCAGGAAGGTGGTCTTGCCGCAGCCGGAGGGGCCAATGAAGGAGACGAAATCGCCTTTCTTCACCTCGAGATCGACATTGGACAGGGCGTGGACGGGCCCGTCATTGGTCTCGAAGGTGAGGCTCAGATTCCTGGCCGAGACGACGGAATAGGGTGCATTCATGCGCGGGGACCAATCGGGTTTGTTGCAAAGGCCGTCTGCCTCTTGCATTCTTTTGACATGCGGCCGCTCGGGAGCAGCGGATAAAGAATGGCGGGCCGGCCGCCGAAGGGATGAGGATCAGACCATGGACGCATCAGCGAAGCCCACCTGCCGGATCGTCAAACCCGGCCATACCTATGAGGGCAAGCAGGGACTGAGTTATTTCGAGGGCATTGCGGCCGAGACCGTCGGATCGAAGGGCATCTGCATGCATGTGCTCACCATGCCGCCGGGCGCGCGGGCCAAGGCGCATCTGCACGAGAGCCACGAGACCGCGATCTACATGCTCTCCGGTCAGGCGCATACCTGGTACGGCGACCGGCTGGAGAACCATGTGATCGTGCATGCTGGCGAGCTGTTCTACATCCCAGCCGGCGTGCCGCATCTGCCGGCGAACCTGTCGAACGCGCCCTGCACGGCGATCATTGCGCGCACCGACCCGAACGAGCAGGAGAGCGTCGTGTTGTTGCCGCAGCTGGATGGGTTGGTCGAGGTGTGAGGTTGCTCCTCTCCCCGGCGGGGAGAGGGTGGCGCGTAGCGCCGGATGAGGGCGCGCGGAGCGCGCTGGTTTGGTGGTTTCGCTGACGTCGGTGCTTGGGGTACCCCCCTCTGTCCTGCCGGACATCTCCCCCTCAAGGGGGGAGAGCGGTTGGGGCAGGTGCCGAAGCCTCACCCTCCCCTTGAGGGGGAGGGTCGGAGCGAAGCTCCGGGGTGGGGTGATGTGTAAAGCGCTCGTATGCTGCTGTGACGTCAAACTCGTCGCCGGGGTCACCCCCACCCGCCGCGTTGCGGCGACCTCCCCCCTCAAGGGGGAGGTGAGGCCCGAGAACGTCGCGGCCGATCTCCCCCCTTGTGGGGGAGATGTCACGAAGTGACAGAGGGGGGTAAGACCGCGCGCCAAGGCCATGTAAACGCTCACACCCCCGTAGCCGGAATGCCCGTGCGTTCCACCTTGCGCGGGGCGACCAGTTCCTTCCAGGTCGACAGCGCCTTGGAAACGGCGGGGAAGGGCTCGCGCTTGACGAACTTACCGTGGCCCTCGCGGGTCTTCACCGCACTTTCCTCGATCGCGACATAGCCGCGGGTCAGCGTGTAGCGCGGCAGGCCGGTCACTTCCTTGCCCTCGAAGACGTTGTAATCGATCGAGGACTGCTGGGTCTTGGCAGAGATGGTCTTGGAGCGCTTGGGATCCCAGACCACGAGGTCGGCATCGGCGCCGACGAGGACGGCGCCCTTCTTCGGGTAGATGTTGAGGATCTTGGCGATATTGGTCGAGGTGACGGCGACGAATTCGTTCATCGTCAGGCGGCCGGTTGCCACGCCATAGGTCCATAGCATCGGCATGCGGTCTTCAAGCCCGCCGGTGCCGTTCGGGATCTTGGCGAAGTTGCCGACGCCGAAGCGCTTCTGTTCTGAGGAGAAGGCGCAGTGGTCGGTGGCGACGACCGAGAGCGAACCCGACTGCAGGCCGGCCCAGAGTGAGTCCTGGTGCTGCTTGTTGCGGAAGGGGGGCGACATGACGCGGCGGGCGGCGTGGTCCCAGTCCTTGTTGAAATATTCGCTCTCGTCGAGCGTCAGGTGCTGGATCAACGGCTCGCCGTAAACGCGCATACCCTTCTGGCGGGCGCGGCGGATCGCTTCATGGGCCTGTTCGCAGGAGGTGTGCACGACATAGAGCGGCACGCCCGCCATATCGGCCAGCATGATGGCGCGGTTCGTCGCTTCGCCCTCAACCTCGGGCGGACGGGAATAGGCGTGCGCCTCCGGGCCATTGTTGCCTTCGGCCAGCAGCTTTGCCGTCATTGAAGCGACGACGTCGCCGTTCTCGGCATGCACCATCGGCAGCGCGCCGAGCTCGGCGCAGCGCTGGAAGGAGGCGAACATCTCGTCGTCATTCACCATCAGCGCTCCCTTATAGGCCATGAAGTGCTTGAAGGTGTTGATGCCGCGATCCTGGACGACCGTCTTCATCTCGTCGAAGACGCGTTCGTTCCAGCCGGTGATCGCCATGTGGAAGGAATAGTCGGCCGTGGCGCGCGAGGTCTTGTTATCCCACATCTGCAGCGCTTCGAGCAGCGACTGATCGGGACCGGGCAGGCAGAAGTCCACGACCATGGTCGTGCCGCCGGAGAGGCCGGCGCGCGTGCCGCTTTCAAAGTCGTCCGCCGAGTAGGTGCCCATAAAGGGCATTTCGAGATGCACATGGGGGTCGATACCACCAGGCATGACATAACAGCCCGCCGCATCCAGCACGGTGTCGCCGGAGAGGTTTGGCCCGATCGCGACGATCACGCCCCCCTCGATCTTGACGTCAGCCTTGTAGGTCAGATCGGCGGTGACGATCGTGCCGCCCTTGATGACTGTGGTGGTCATGTGGTCTCTCCCCGTGTCGTGTTCTTGATGCTTGCGCGGTTGGTTCGCGTTTGTGCCTTCGCCTGCGGCGCCCCCTCATCCGGCGCTACGCGCCACCTTCTCCCCTCTGGGGAGAAGAGGTCACGCAGACGTTGCGCGCCCCGACCTTCTGTTCGGACGCTGCGGCGACGTGAGCGAATACTGGGGTCCGACGAGGCCACCGCGCGCTCCCTCTTCTCCCCAGCGGGGAGGAGGTGGTCCGAAGGACCGGATGAGGGGGCGCGGAGCGAAGGCCGTAGCAGCATGGCGATTACCGGTTCCTTTGCAACGCTGGTGAGAAGCGGATAGCGTCGCAAGGGTCTACGATCTGGCCCTGCAGAACGGCGAGAATTGTGTTCAGGACGGCGCGGCGTTCCTGCAGGACCTCGGCGTTCCAAAACCGAAGCACAGAGTAACTCTGCACGTTCAGCCACTCGGTTCGTCGTTCGTCGCGTTCGTTCTCCGCATGTTGGCTGCCGTCAAGCTCCACCACAAGCCTCTGCTCGCGGCACACAAAATCAACGATATAGACACCGATGGGGATCTGGCGGCTGAATTTGTGGCCATTCAGTTGACGATTGCGGAGGTCACCCCAGAGACGGTATTCGGCTTCGGTGTCGTTGTTGCGAAGGCTGCGGGCCTGGACTGTTTTTCCGGGGAGCCTTTTTGTCGGATCTTGCGGGTGTGTCATGGCCATTCGGCCCCCCTCATCCGGCGCTATGCGCCACCTTCTCCCCGAGGGGGAGAAGAGGTCACGCTGTCGTCGTGCGCTCAATGCGTTCCATGATGCGATCCAGCGGGGCTTAAGGTCAATGGTTACCTCAGACGTGGCAACGCGCTCCCACTTCTCCCCAGCGGGAAGAAGGTGGCCCAACGGGCCAGATGAGGGGGCGCGGAGCGAGCGTGTCACCCGACAATCTCCGCCGTCTCCAGAACCGCCCGGAGCAGAACGTCGCAGCCGGCGCTGGCCCAGTCCTTGGAAATCTCCTCGGCTTCGTTGTGGCTCAAGCCGCCGACGCAGGGGCACATGATCATGGTTGCGGGCGCCACCTTGGCGGCCCAGCAGGCATCGTGGCCGGCGCCGGAGATGATGTTCATATGGCTGTAACCGAGGTCTTCCGCCGCCTTGCGGACGGAGGCGACGAGGGTCGGGTCGAAGGTAACCGGATCGAAATGACCGACGGCCTCGATCGAACAGCCGACGCCCAGAGCCGCGCAGATTTCGCCGGCTTCCTTCTCGATCCTCGCGCGCATGCCGTCGAGCTTGGCCTGTTCCGGCGAGCGGATGTCGACGGTGAAGATGACCGTGCCGGGAAGCACGTTGCGGGAATTGGGCGAGAACTTCACTTGGCCGACGCCGCCGACACAGCCCGGCTGGTTGTCCATGGCGACGGCTTGCACCATCTCCATGATCCGGGCCATGGCAAGGCCGGCATTGACGCGGTGGTTCATCGGGGTGGAGCCGGTATGGGCTTCCTTGCCGGTCAGCGTGAATTCCAGCCACCACAGGCCCTGGCAGTGGGTGACCACACCGATCTGCTTTTCCTCGGCCTCGAGGATCGGGCCCTGCTCGATGTGGTATTCGAAATAGGCGTGCATCTTGCGGGAGCCGACCTCTTCGTCGCCGACCCAGCCGATGCGCTTCAACTCGTCGCCGAAGGTCTTGCCTTCCATGTCCTTGCGGGCATAGGCGTAATCCTGCGTCAGGACGCCGGCGAAGACGCCGGAGGCCAGCATGGCGGGCGCAAAGCGGGCGCCTTCCTCATTGGTCCAGTTGGTGACGACGATGGGGTGCTTCGTCTTGATGTTCAGGTCATTCATCGACCTTACGACCTCAAGGCCGGCCAAGACGCCGAGCACGCCGTCATATTTGCCGCCGGTCGGCTGCGTGTCGAGGTGGCTGCCGATATAGACGGGCAGAGCATTCGGATCGGTGCCGGCGCGGGTCATGAACATATTGCCCATGGTGTCGACGCCCATGGTGAGGCCTGCATCCTCGCACCAGCGCTGGAAGAGGCGGCGGCCCTCGGCATCTTCATCCGTCAGGGTCTGGCGATTGTTGCCGCCGGCAATGCCGGGGCCAATCTTCGCCATGTCCATGAGCATGTCCCACAGCCGATCGCCGTTCACGCGAAGGTTCGTGCCGGGTTGCGCCGTCATTGCAGATCCTCACCTGTTTTTGCGAAGTCGGATCTTCCGCCCAACTCCCTTGTTCCCGGGGTCAAAAGCAGCGGCTTATGTTTGTCTTTTCCGCTGTCGTATCGGCAGTTGCCTTTATTTGACATCTGTCCAATAATTTGACCGACTGGTAAAACATTACAGCTTCCATCGGTGCACTCAAGCTGAATTTGGCAAAAATCTACGACAAAAATCTCGGCAATTGCACAGAATTTATGCGCCGATTATCAGTAACGAGTTCAAGACGTTAGCGGGGAATACGTTCGACATGGCCATACCGAGAGCGGCGCAAACCCAGAGGCGAACGCGGATTCAGGAGGAAAAGGAAGAGCTGATCCTGGAAGCGGCGCTGGAGGTGTTCTCGCAGCGGGGATTTCACGGCTCGACAATCGACCAGATTGCCGAGGTGGCGGGCATGTCCAAGCCCAATCTGCTCTATTATTTCCGCACCAAGGAGGCGATGCATCGGGCGCTGATCGACCGGGTGCTGGAGAACTGGCTCGAACCATTGCAGGCTTTCGATGCCGAAGGCGATCCGGAACAGGAGATCCGCTCCTATATTCGCCGAAAGCTCGAGATGGCACGGGACTTTCCGCGCGAAAGCCGGCTCTTTGCCAACGAGATCTTGCAGGGGGCGCCGCATATCATGGCGGTGCTGGAGGGACCGCTCAAGGATCTGGTCGACGAGAAGGCCGAGGTTATCAGGGCCTGGATCGCGAGCGGTAAGGTGCGTGACTGCGATCCGCACCACATGATCTTCTCGATCTGGTCGACGACCCAGCACTATGCCGATTTCGACGTCCAGGTGAAGGCTGTGCTGGGGACAGGTCGCGGGGAGACGGATCGGTTCGAAGAGGCGGCAGGTTTCCTCGAAGGCCTGTTCGTCAGCGGTTTGATCGTCAAGCCGGTGCCCGTCAGTCCTTGAGAAGCCCCATCACGAGCAGCCCCGCTGCGGTCACCAGTGCGCCAACAAAGACCGCGGGGCTTGCCCAGCCGTGTCCGAGCAGACCTTCGAGCAGGATGATGAAGGTCGGCGTCAGATAGCCGTAGCCAAGCACCTTGGGTGCGGGCAGGCGCATCGAGGCATATTGCAGCAACATGAAGGTGATCGCCGTGGTGACGATCGAGAGATAGGCGATCGTGGCCCAGACCGTCATGGGAAGGCTGGCGAAATCCGTCGTCGCGAGCGGCACGGCCCCGGTCGGCAGGAGCCAGGGGATGGTGAAGACAACGACCCAGAAGCCGAAGGCCACAGGGTTCTCACCAAGCCCGAAGCGGCGGATCAGCGGCACATAGGCGCCGTGGCAGATGACGCCGACAAAGTAGATCAATTCGCCCCGGCCGACGTCGAAGGAGAGGATCGCCTGGAGGTCGGCGCGGAAGATGACCCAGATCGCGCCCAGGGCTGCGATCACGAGGGCCGCGAGAACATCGGGGCGTGTCTTCTGGCCGATAAACAGGAGCGCAAAGCCGGCTGATATCAGCGGCATCAGGGTGAAGACGGCGCCCGTCTGCACAGGGCTCGTGAATTCGAGCGCGGCAAACATGGTCAGCATGTAGACGGCAATGAGGCCCCCGAGCAGGGCATAGCGCCAGACCCGGCGCGGTTTGCTGAAGGGCACGCGCAGGATGCCGAAGGTCATGACACCCATGACCACCATGGTCATCAGGTAGCGCCAGAGCGTCAACGGACCCGCCTCCAGGTGCTGGGCTGCCATGCCGCCGAAGGAGAAGGAGCCGGCAATGAGCGCGGCGAAGAGCAGCATGGCCGCATGCGCCATCAGCTTCTCGCGACCTTTGGCGTGGACCGTGTGCCGGTTGGTTGGCGCGGAAGGGGCTTCAGCCTGATCTGTCATGATATGTCTCGGGGTACCAGATGCATCACGTCTTGGTGGCGTGACTTGACCCGGCCCTCATTCTCATTCATCTGCGGCTCCGGGCGATAGCCGAGTGCTTCGTCCTACGAGATCTCCCCGGCAGTTAATCGAAAGCTTCCCTGATGACAACGGCGATTGGCTTCAACGATACCGACAAGAGCACCAGCGCGGTGCTGCAGGACGTGATCGACTCCATGCATGACGAGCATGTCACGCTGCGCCAGATCCTGGAGCGGATGGGTGAGAGCGGACTGCTTCTGCTCTGCGGCCTGCTGTCCTTGCCCTTTCTGGTGCCCGTGTCCATTCCCGGGGTGTCCACCGTCTTCGGTGCCGGGATCGTGCTGATCGGCATCGCCATCACCTTCAACCGTTTTCCCTGGCTTCCGGAAAAGGTGGCCGACCGCAAGCTCGAACGGGCGCGTCTGGTGCCGGTGCTGGAGCGCGGGCTGAAGGTTTTGCGCAAGGTGGACCGTTTCGTGCGGCCGCGTCTTCCGGGGCTCACCGCAGGCGCCGTCGTCAATCGCATCAACGGGCTCGTGCTCACAGCGGCCGGTGTACTCCTGATGATGCCGCTCAGCTTCATTCCCTTCTCCAACACCCTGCCGGGTGTCGCCATCCTGCTGCTCTCGACCGGCATCTCCCAGCGCGACGGCATGGTCGTGGCCATGGGGCATCTGATGGTGGTGCTGACGCTCGTTTATTTCTCGGCGCTGGCTTACGCCGGATTTGCCGCCGGCCAGAGCCTGCTCGGCTGAGCTCTCACAACATGCTTATGCGCTGCGCTGCCAGAGATCTTCCCGCTGCAGAGCATGGGACCGGGCGAAGTCGATGAAGCCATCGGGGTTCATCGGGCGGGCCAGGGCAAATCCCTGGAGCGTCTGACACCCGAGATCGCGCAGGATCGCCGCGTGCTCCATGGTCTCGACACCTTCCGCGATGATGCCGATGCCGAAAGAGCGACCGATGTCGACGATCGAGCTGATCAGCTTGCGTTGGGCCGGGTTGGCGACAATGGGCGCCACCAGTTGTCGGTCGATCTTCAGGCGGCTGGGCGACAGCTTGATCAGCGACAGGATCGAGGCATAACCGGTGCCGAAATCGTCGATCTCAATTGAGATGCCATGATCGCGGATCCGCTCCAGGCTTTCGGCGACCGCATCGGCCTTGTCGTCGAAGGAGATGGATTCCAGAAGCTCGAAGGACAGGCTGCCGGGTGCGACCGCGATCTTGTTCAGATGGTCGAGAAGCTTGTCTTCGAACAGTCGCTGGGCGGAGATGTTGACCGAGACATGCTCGATCCCCAGTCCCTCCGCCTGCCAGCGAGCAAGCGCGGCCAGCGCCTGATCGAGGATGCAGGCATCGATCTGTGCCACGACATTCAGGTTCTCGGCAATTTCCAGGAAGGCGTTCGGCGCAAGAATGCCCCTTTGCGGGTGGCGCCAGCGGGCGAGAGCCTCGACGCCGTTGATCTCAAGCGTGCGCGCATCGAACTGCGGCTGGAACCAGGCGATGAAGTCGCCATCGGCGAGAGAGCGCAGGATGGCATCGGCCGTATGCTTTGTGTTGATGGTGCGGGCGCGCAGATGGTCATTGAAGCGTTCGACACGATTGCGGCCGCGGCGCTTGGCTTCGTAGAGGGCGATGTCCGCATTGACGAGCAGTTGTTCGGCTGTCAGTTCAGGCTCGATCCGGTCTGCGATGCCGATCGAGGCGCCGACGCGGCATTCATGGCCGTTGTAGACGATGGGCCGGTTCACTGCTGCGATGAGGTCTTGCCCCAGGGCTTCGTAACTGTCCGCCGTGCCGCAGCCCAGGCAGACGATGACGAATTCATCCCCGCCGATGCGCGCGACGAAGTCGTCTGTGCCGACCCGCTGTCTTAGTTCGTCCGCGACATGGCGCAGTATGGCGTCGCCGGCTCCGTGTCCCAGCGTGTCATTGATCTCCTTGAAGCGGTCGAGATCCAGGTGCAGGACCGTCAGGCGCGCGCCGGGCTGATCGTCTCGGGTGACGAGATCCGCAAGCTGCTGGTCAAGGTAACGGCGGTTGGGCAGGGTGGTCAGCGCGTCGTGGAGGGCGTTGTATTCCATCCTTTGACGGGCTGCTTCGAGGTCTTCGTTGCGCAATGCGGTTTCGCGCTGCGCTTCGCGCAGATCCTCCTGCAATCGGATGTCTGCGCTAACGTCCCAATTCACGCCGAGAACCGTGACCTGGCCGTCCTCGTCGCGCGTGGCGATGCCCACGGCACGGATATGCCGGATCTCCCCGCCATCGCGGAGGATACGGAATTCGGTTTCGTAAGTTGCATTCTGTTCGATCGCCTTCGCCAGAGCCCTGTCGGATACGGGCAGGTCGTCTGGATGAACGCAAGATTTCCAGACGTCGTAGGAGGATTTCACGTCAGGGGAGACGCCGTAGAGCTGGTACATGCGCTCGTCCCAGCTGATGTCCCCGGAGGCAAAGTCGAGTTCCCAGATGCCAATACGAGAGGCTTCCAGCGCCAGCCCGAGCCGGTGGGATACCGCTGTCAACTGCTGCTCGCGTTGTCTGAGGGCGGCATAGTTCTTCTGCCGCTCGCGCATCAGCCCCGCGACCCAGATGACGCTTCCTGCGATCAAGAGTGCCATGGCGGCGATCATGCCGCGGATGAGGAGGTCGGGCTTGCTGACCGCCTGCCAGCCGTCTTTGGGTGTGGCCGAAAGGGTCCAGCTTTCCGTGCCGAGATCGACGGTCATGGTCACCGGGTCATCGGTCAGGACATGGCTGTCGCCATAGATGACTGCGGGATCCTTCGTCCCCCGACTATCGTCTGTGATCGTTACCGAGAGGGCAAGATCCGGTGCGCGCAGGCCGCTGTCATCGTAAAGGCGCGCAAGGTCCAAGACGCCTGCGAGCCCGCCCCAGAAAGCGCGTTTGCCTTCATCATTTGTAATGGTCACCGGCAGGGTGATGATGAGCCCTCTGCTGCCATTGCGAAGGGGAAGGGGACCGGCAATGATGGTCTTGCCTTTGTCCCGCAGTTGTTGGGCAGCTTCGGCGCCGCCGGGCTGTGGCAGGACCCAATGGCCGATATAGGCCTTGTTTTCCTCGTAGGGATGGACAAAGGTCGTGATGAGGTTCGGAGCTGCGGCTATGCTTCCGATTTGCGAGGGTGTCGACAGCAAAGCGGTGGCAAGCGCATCGAAGCGCTTCTGCGTCACATAGGGTTCGGTCCCGATGACGGCGACCATGCCCTGCAGGAGTTTCATGTCGGCGTTGATATTGGCTTCAAGCTTGGTGCGGATCAGCCCGAGATCTTCTTCCACCGCGTTGCGGGCCGCCTCACGGCTCAGTCTTTGCTGCTGCAGGTCAGCATAAAGCGCGGAGACGAAGACGCCGGCCAGAACGATCGCGCTCGGGATCAGGATCTGCAGCCGCGACCGCAGGTTCGATGCCGCATCCGCATTCTTGTTCTTGGTCGCCATGATCTCCTAGCCCGGCTTGAGGCGTTCTGACGCTATGGTTGTGCCAGTTGTTGCCGGGATGGTGGGGTATGGCGCTGAATAATTTCTGAATCGATTGTCTAGAAACTGCACTTTTCTTGGGCTTCGAAGTATCCGGCCCACTTAGGGGCCGGATCTTCTTCCAAGAGATCACTCCGCGGCCTGAACCGCCATCGGATTGTTCGGATGGGTCGTCCAGTTGGCGTAGTTCGGATCAACCGGCTTGCCCGTGCGCTGGTCGAGTGTACCGGGCTCCAGGCCGACCATGGTGATGCAGTTCTCGACCGGACAGACATTGACGCAGAGGTTGCAGCCGACGCACTCGTCTTCCATCACCTCGAAATGCCTGACCCCGTCGACCATGCTGGTGATTGCCTGGTGCGAGGTGTCCTCGCAGGCAATGTGGCAGCGGCCGCACTTGATGCAGGCATCCTGATCGATATGGGCCTTGGCCACGTAGTTGAGGTTCAGGTATTTCCAGTCGGTCACGTTCGGCACGGCGCGGCCGCAGATGTCGTCGAGGCTCTGATGGCCCTTGGCATCCATCCAGTTGTTGAGGCCGGTGATCATTTCCTGGACGATCTTGAAGCCGTAGGTCATGGCCGCCGTGCAGACCTGCACGTTGCCAGCACCGAGCGCCAGGAATTCGGCCGCATCCCGCCACGTCGTGACCCCGCCGATGCCGGATATCGGCAGGCCATATGTCTCCGGATCGCGGGCGATTTCGGAAACCATGTTGAGCGCGATCGGCTTTACCGCCGGGCCGCAATAGCCGCCATGGCTGCCCTTGCCGCCGATGCTGGGGTTCGGCGAGAAGTTGTCGAGATCGACTGATACGATCGAGTTGATCGTGTTGATCAGCGACACGGCATCGGTGCCGCCGCGCTTGGCGGCGCGGGCGGGGTTGCGGATATCGGTGATGTTGGGCGTCAGCTTGGTGATGACGGGCATGCGGGTGTATTGCTTGCACCAGCGCACGACCATCTCGATGTACTCCGGTACTTGGCCGACGGCCGAGCCCATGCCACGTTCGGACATGCCGTGCGGACAGCCGAAGTTGAGCTCGATGCCGTCAGCGCCGGTTTCTTCGACCAGCGGCAGGATCGCCTTCCACTCTTCCTCGACACAGGGGACCATGATCGAGGCGACAAGCGCCCGATCCGGCCAGTTCTTCTTGACCATCTTCATTTCCTGCAGGTTCACCTGCAGGGGACGGTCGGTAATCAGTTCGATGTTGTTGAGGCCAAGCAGCCTGCGGTCAGCGCCCCAGATCGCGCCATAGCGCGGACCGTTGACGTTGACGACCGGCGGCCCTTCCGAGCCGAGCGTCTTCCAGACCACGCCGCCCCAGCCCGCCTTGAAGGCGCGCTCGACGTTGTAAGCTTTATCTGTCGGCGGGGCAGAGGCCAGCCAGAAGGGGTTGGGCGACTTGATGCCGACGAAGTTATTGCGGAGATCAGCCATGTTTCTAATCCTCTCGAAGCGGGTGCGTCATGCGACTGCGGTCACGCCCGCCGTGGCAACGGCGAGAGAGCGGTTGATGCTTTCGGCCGCATCGCGGCCCATGGCGACGGCAGAGACCGTCAGGTCCTGGCCCCCGAAGGCGCAGTCGCCGCCGGCCCAGACACCCGGAATCGATGTGCGGCCTTCGGCGTCGATGGCAATCTTGCCACCCTCAACCTTCAGCCCATCCAGGCCTTGGCCATCCAGCTTCTGACCGATGGCAACGAGGATCTGATCGGCCTTGATCTCGGTCGTGTGGCCGGTGCCTTTCATCAGGCCGTTTTCGAGGTGGGTGTATTCGAAGGTGATCGACGAGCAGTGGCCGCCGTGATGGGCGACTTCCTTCGGCTGCAGCCAGTGGCGGATGTGGACGCCCTTGGAGGTCGCGAGATCCTGCTCGAACTCGGAGGCGTTCATGTGCTCCTTGCCACGGCGGTAGCAGATGGTGACGTTTTCCGCGCCGAGAAGCTTGGCCTGGACCGCCGCATCGATCGCGGTCATGCCGCCGCCGATGACGACAACGTCGCGGCCGACGGGGACGTCGGCCTTATCGTCCGCCTGGCGGAGATGGGCGATGAATTCGACTGCATCGAGCACGCCGTTGATCCCGGCGCCGGGGATGTTCAGCCCGTTAACATTGCCGAGGCCGGCGCCGATGAAGACGGCGTCGTGCTTAGCCTGGAGGTCGGCGATGGTGAAATCGCGGCCCAACATCTGGCCGTCGAGCACATCGATATTGCCGAGCGACAGGATGTAGTCGACTTCTTTCTGGGCGAAGTCATTGGGGGTCTTGTAGGCGGCGATGCCGTATTCGTTGAGGCCGCCGGCCTTTTCGCGGGCTTCGTAGATGGTGACCTGGTGGCCGTGCATGGCCAGCCGATGGGCGGCGGCAAGGCCTGCAGGGCCGGCACCCACGATCCCCACCGTGCGACCGGTGGAGGCGGCCGGGCGGTAGAACTGGCGGCCTTCTTCGATGGCGATATCCGTGGCGTAACGTTGCAGGCGGCCGATTTCGACCGGGCGCTCTTCCGCCGTGTTGCGCACACAGGCCTCTTCGCACAGTGTTTCGGTCGGACAGACGCGGGCACACATGCCGCCGAGAATGTTCTGGTCGAAGATGGTCTTGGCCGCGCCGATCGGATTGCCAGTCGATATCTGCCGGATGAACATCGGGATATCGATGGCGGTGGGACAGGCCGTCATGCAGGGCGCGTCATGACAGAAGTAGCATCGGTCGGAGGCAACGAGGGCCTCGTGGTCGCCGAAGCGTGGATGCAGGTCGGAGAAATTCTTCGCATAATCGGCAGCATCAAGCCGCCCGGCCTTGAGGCCCGGTTCCAGTCTTCGCATCGCAGTTCCCTCTTTTATATTCGAAGCGATGCAGGGAAGCGTAACTCAGGATCAAAGTTTTATCAAACGGTAAAAATTTGAGATTTTCAGGCTCCAGGGCCTGAGAATGTGGGAAAGTTGACCCCTGTCAAATCTACGAGGAACCCGGAGCGCGATGCAGCTTGCTGTGAAAACATGACCGTAATCGTCAACTATATACTTTACTCGATTAGTCATGTTTTGTATGCCTGTCCGCAGAGGGATGGCGAAGCGCCGCCGAAGATCGGATTCGAGGAGACGAGACGTCATGGCGAAGAAGAAAAAGCAGGCCCAGAAGAGGACCGGAGGCGAGGTTTCGGCTCAATCCGTCTCACAGAAAACCCAGGCAGAAGTGCGCAGTTTTCTCTATGTCGGCGGCCGTGATTGTCAGGTTGCGCATCTTCGTCAGATCGCCAGCAATTTTGGTGCGGAACTAATTCACCATGATGGGGGTTTACGTGAAGCGGTATCGCGTATCGACACAGTGCTTCCCTCCGTCGACTGCGTCTTCTGCCCTATCGACTGTATCAGTCACGATGCTTGTCTGCGCGTGAAGAGCGGTTGCAAGAAGTTCGGAAAGACTTTCATTCCGCTGCGAAATGGCTCGAAGTCCAGTCTCGAGCGCGCGTTGCAGACGCTCAATGAAAGGAATTCGGACGCATGAGCAGGGACGGTTTCGACAAGGGTGGCATAAGCTCGTTCCACGAGCTTGCACGGCAGCGCGGCGAGGGGCTTTTGCCCGAACTCGCTGAGGCAATCTTGCAACGCTCTCAGGAAAGTGAAGTGACGAATTGTGAAATCGTCACTTTGCCGGGCTTGCATGAACGAAAGTCCGCACCCATGTACGTCAATGTGAACCGGGCCCCCGCCCTTATCATCGATTTTCCCGCGCCCAGATGGCAGCGGAACGCCAACGCCCGGTCGTAGACGTTTCCTGAGCCAGTCTCATGCGGGAAGCAGAGGAACTTTCCGCATGAACGTCCAGCCTCCCGTTGCGAAGACGATCCTCAACGCAGTCCCGATCCTCCCCTCCCTGAATTTTGCGGAAACACGCAATTTTTACGTCGAGTATCTCGGTTTCGAAGACGTCGGCTTCGACGGTCTCGATTATCTCGTGGTCCGTCGAGACGGCATGGAGCTCCATTTCTGGTTGAGTGACGATCCCCTCCAGTGCCAGAACAGCTCGGTCTTCTTCCGCGCTGATGCGCCGACCGAGATCTATCGCGATTTCTGCGACCGTGGGATCGAGGCCATCCGCCCGGCCGACTGCGAGGATGGCAGCATTCGGTTCCACGTGCGTGACCCGCACGGAAACCTGCTGATGTTCTCCGGCATGGGTGCGCCCGCGCTCGCGCACTGAGTCTTTTCAAGCGCTTTCAGGCTTCCGCTGCGCTTCCAGCGGAAGCTCAGTTTCGTCTCGACATTGCTGCACCCACCGCCAACAGAAGCCAGGATGCGATGAGCGTCATGCCGCCTGTTGGCGCAGCCATGGGGAAAAGACCTGCACCTGCGAAATGACGAGCAACGAGATCGCCCGCGAAGAGCGCCGTCCCCAGCGTCATCCCCAAAGCCCCCAGACCCGAAAGCCTCAGCCTCTCGCCTGCAAGGGAGAGCGCGAGCAATGCCGGCGCATGGGCGAGGCAAATGGTCGAGGCGGGTCGTAGCAAAGCCTCGCCGCCTGCGTGGCTTGCCGCGGCGGCAAGGCCGACCCCGGCCGCGCCGATCAGTCCGGCAGCGACTGCCGCCCAGCGGTTGTCCCGGATCATCGCCATCTGGGTCATTCCTTGTTCTGCATGTGAAAGGCGAGCTTTTCGATGGGCGGCCAGATGATCTCGCGCAGCTTCGGATGCTCCACGGTTTCGTCGAGCGCCCGGCGGAAGCACAAGAGCCATTCGTCGCGCTCGACCGGGCCGATCTCGGCGACGAAATGGCGACGCCGGAGCATCGGGTGGCCACGCTTCTGCATATAGATCGGCGGGCCGCCGAGATAACCGGTGAGATATTCGTAGAATTTCTCTTCGCTGCCCGTCAGATCCGGCGGATGCACGGCCCGGCAATGGGCTGCCTCGGGGAGAGTGTCCATCAATTCGTAGAAGCGGCGCGTGAGTGCCTTGACGGTCGGGTCTCCGCCAATCGCTTCATAAAGGGTAATTGTCTCGTCGCTCATGCTGTGTCGTCCTCAGGTGAGGTCTTTTCGCGCTTTCGGCGCGCTGTTGCAACCGACGAGCACCCTGCGTGGCAATCCGGCGCAGCTGTGCATCGGCTGCTTGAGAAAAGCAGGGGACATCAAGCCTTCGACATGCCATAAGGGCGCCGATTTCCAGCAGGCACCTTGTCCATGATCCGCATCGAAAACATCTCCAAGCAGCTCAGCCACCGCATCCTCTTCATCGAGGCATCCGCCGCCTTGAACCGGGGTGAGAAGATCGGCCTTGTCGGGCCGAACGGCGCGGGCAAGACCTCGCTCTTCCGGATGATCATCGGCCACGAGCAGCCGGACGAGGGGCAGGTCTCGGTCGATAAGGGCGTCACCATCGGCTATTTCAGCCAGGATGTCGGTGAGATGTCGGGCCGCTCGGCCGTGGCGGAGGTGATGGACGGGGCAGGGCCGGTCAGCATCGTTGCCGCCGAGTTGCGCGAGTTGGAGGCCGCCATGGTCGATCCGGATCGCATGGACGAGATGGACGCGATCATCGAGCGCTATGGCGAGGTGCAGGCGCGCTACGAAGAGCTCGACGGCTATGGTCTGGAGGGCAGGGCGCGTGAGGTTCTGGCCGGTCTCTCTTTCTCCGAGGCCATGATGGACGGCGATGTCGGCGCCCTCTCCGGGGGATGGAAGATGCGCGTGGCGCTTGCCCGCATCCTGTTGATGCGCCCCGACGTGATGCTGCTCGACGAACCGTCGAACCATCTCGATCTCGAGAGCCTGATCTGGCTCGAGCAGTTCCTTAAAGGTTATGACGGCGCGCTCTTGATGACCTCGCATGACCGCGAGTTCATGAACCGCATCGTCAACAAGATCATCGAGATCGATGCCGGCCAGCTCAACAGCTACACGGGCGACTACGAATTCTACGAGGGCCAGCGGGCGCAGAACGAGAAGCAGCAGCAGGCGCAATTCGAGCGTCAGCAGGCGATGCTGGCTAAGGAAATCAAGTTCATCGAGCGCTTCAAGGCGCGGGCATCCCACGCTTCCCAGGTGCAGAGCCGGGTGAAGAAGCTCGAAAAGATCGACCGCGTCGAGCCGCCGAAGCGCCGCCAGGTCGTTGCCTTCGAATTCCAGCCGGCGCCGCGTTCCGGTGAAGACGTGGTCAGCGTCAAGGGCGTCTCCAAGCGTTACGGCGACAAGGTGATCTATGACGGGTTCGACTTCATGGTCCGGCGCAAGGAGCGCTGGTGCATCATGGGCATCAACGGGGCAGGCAAGTCGACGCTCCTAAAGCTGGTCGCCGGCGATTCGAAGCCGGACGAAGGCACGGTTGCGATCGGTGCCAGCGTCAAGATGGGCTATTTCGCCCAGCATGCTATGGACGTGCTCGATGGCGAGATGACGATCTTCGAGATGCTGGAAACGAGCTTCCCGCGCGCCGGTCAGGCCCCGCTGCGTGCGCTTGCGGGCTGCTTCGGCTTTTCCGGCGATGATATCGAAAAGCGGATCCGGGTGCTCTCGGGCGGCGAGAAGGCCCGTCTGGTCATGGCGATGATGCTGTTCGACCCGCCGAACCTCCTGGTCCTCGATGAGCCGACCAACCACCTCGATCTCGACACCAAGGAAATGCTGATCAAGGCCTTGTCGCAGTTCGAAGGCACCATGCTCTTCGTCAGCCACGACCGCCATTTCCTTGCGGCCCTGTCGAACCGGGTGCTGGAACTGACGCCCGAAGGCGTCTTCCAGTATGGCGGCGGCTATACCGAATATGTCGAGCGCACCGGCCATGAGGCGCCGGGCCTCAGGAGCTGAGGCCCGACGTCGCTTGTCGGTGACTTAGGCGCCGGTGGCGCTTCTTTCTGCGCGTAAGGCCGCGATCTCCGATCGCAGCGCCTGCATCTCCCGGAGCAGATCGGCATTGTCGACATGCAGCGTCTTCAGGTCGGCATCCGTGTCGGCCATGCTCTGTTCCTGCATCGCCGAGACGATCACACCGATGAAGAGGTTCAGCACCGAATAGGTGCTGAGCAGGATGAAGGGCACGAAGAACATCCAGGCATAGGGATGGACCTCCATGACCGGTCGGACAATGCCCATCGACCAGCTTTCGAGCGTCATGATCTGGAAGAGCGAGTAGGTGGACGCGCCGAGGTTTCCGAACCAATCGGGGAAGCTTTCGCCGTAAAGCTTGGTCGCCATGACGGCCGAGACATAGAACAGCATGAAGAGCAGCACGATTATCGAACCCATGCCGGGCAGGGCGGCAATCAGGCCGCCGATGACCCGGCGCAGCGAGGGCACGATCGAGATCAGGCGGAGCAGACGCAGGATGCGCAGCGCGCGCAGCACCTGGAACGGTCCGGTTGCCGGAATGAGCGCGATCGCGACAATCGAGAAGTCGAAGATGCTCCAGGGATCGCGGAAGAAGGCGAGCCGGAAGGTGTAGAGCCGCGCGGCAATCTCGACCACGAAGATCGTCAGAATGGCACGGTCGATCGTCAGCAGCACCGGCCCCATCATCTGCATGATCTCGGGCGAGGTCTCGAGACCCAGCGTGACCGAGTTGATCAGAATGATGGCAATGATGAACCGCTCCCACTCGTTCGAGGAGAGGATCTTTTTCAGCTTGTCGCGCATGGTAAGGCTCCGAAGAAAACTGCACGACGAAAAGCCGATGGAACAAGGCGCGTCAAGCGCCCCCTTTGCGCGGAAAGGGCCGCTCACGCGCCTTTTTGGGGAAGATCGTGGCGTGTCGCCTCGTGCCTAGTCGGAATGGCCGTTGAAGGTCGAATGCCACTTCCAGGCAGAGCGGATGATGTCGTCGATGCCATGCTTTGGATCCCAGCCGAGAACCTCGCGGGCAAGGGCGTTGCTGGCCACGAGGCCGGGCGGATCGCCCGGTCGGCGGTCGGTACGCTTGACGGGCATCGGACGGCCGGAGACCGTCTCGATCGCCTCGATCAATTCCTTGACGGTCGTGCCGTTGCCGGTGCCGAGGTTGATGGCGATCGTATCGCCGCCGTTCAGCAGATATTCGACGGCGCGGACATGGGCGTCGGCGAGATCGTTGACGTGGATATAGTCGCGGATACAGGTGCCGTCGCGGGTGTCATAGTCTTCGCCGAAGATCGAGAAGAACTCGCGCCGACCCAGCGCCGTCTCGATGGCGAGCGGAATGGCGTGGGTTTCGGGCGAGTGCCACTCGCCGATGCGGCCTTCGAAATCGGCGCCGGCGGCATTGAAATAGCGCAGCATGACGGAGCGCATGCGGCCGCAGAGGTTCAGGTCACCCAGCGCCTGCTCGACGATATGCTTGGTGCGGCCGTAAGGATTGATCGGCTTCTGGCCGTGCTTCTCGTCGAGCGGCAGATACTCCGGCGCACCATAGGTGGCACAGGTCGAGGAGAAGACGAAGTTGCGGATATCGGCTTCGCTCAAGGCCTGCAGGAGGCTGAGCGTGCCCGAGACGTTGACGTCGTAGAAGTGCTCCGGCTCCTTGAAGGACTGGCCGACCTCGATCAGGCCGGCGAAATGCATGGCCGCCTTCGGCTGGTACCTTGCAAGTACTTCCTTCAGGCGTGCCTTGTCCCTGATATCGCCCTGTTCGGCCGGGCCCCATTTGACGAATTCCGGATGGCCCGAGGTGAAGTTGTCGTAGACGACCGGCAGATAGCCGCGCTCTGAGAGAGCGAGGCAGGTGTGGGAGCCGATATAGCCGGCGCCGCCGACAACGAGGATGGGGGTGGCAGTCATGGTCATTCTCGCATCAGAGCGGGGCGTGGACGAAAGCCGGCATCTCTGCCTGCTCCTTCGACTTTGAAAGGAAGAGGCGGGCGGTGTCGAGGGCCTCGCGGATCGTTACGTCCATGTCGAGATAGCGATAGGTCGCCAGACGCCCGACAAAGGTGACGGATTTCTCCTGGTTGGCGCGGTCGACATAGTCGGCAAGCTGCGCCTTCTCCTCTACGAGACGGATCGGGTAGTAGGGAATGTCGTCTTCGCCGCAGGCGCGCGAGAATTCGCGGTAGCAGACCGAGCCCTCGTGGCTTTCCCAGGGCGAGAAATGCTTGTGTTCGGTGATGCGGGTATAGGGCACCGATGCATCGCCGTAGTTCATGACGGCACAGCCCTGGTAATCGCCTTGGTAGGTGAAGCGCTCGAAGTCCAGCGTGCGATAGCCGAGGCGGCCGAATTCATAGCCGAAGTAACCGTCGAGCGGACCGGAATAGAAGAGATGGGCATAATCATGCGGCGCGCGCGGATCGAAGCGATGGCCGAGCGTGACCTTGATCTTCGGATGGTCGAAGATCTTCTCGATCATGTCGGTATAGCCGTTTTCCGGCATGCCCTGGAATTTGTGGAAGAAGTAGTTGTCGTCATAGTTGAAGCGCACGGGCAGGCGCTTCAGGATCGAGGCGGGCAGTTCGGTCGGCGAGCAGCCCCACTGTTTTTCGGTATAGCCCTTGAAGAAGGCTTCGTAGAGGTCGCGACCGACGAAGCGCAGTGCCTGCTCCTCGAAGGTCTGAGGATCGGTGATGGTCTTGTCTGCCTGCTCCTCGATGAAGGCGCGCGCCTCGTCGGGGCGGAAGGTCTTGCCGAAGAACTGGTTGATCGTGTGCAGGTTAACCGGCAGCGAATAGACCTGACCCTGGCTCGTGGTCTTCACCCGGTTCTTGTAGGGCAGGAAGGTCTGGTAGCTGTTGACGTAGTTCCAGACCTCCGCGTCGTCGGTATGGAAGATGTGCGGACCATAGATGTGGACCATGACGCCGGTCTCGGCATCACGCTCGGTGTGGCAGTTGCCGCCGATATGCTCGCGCGCGTCGAAGACCTCGACCTCAAAGCCGGCTTCTGCGAGTTCCCGGGCAATGACTGCGCCGGAAAGACCCGCGCCGACAATTCCGATTTTCTGACCCTGTGCCATCAGTTGGATGTTCCTCGATTTCCGGAGGGCGGTCACGGTTCCAGCATTCTCGCCTGCCGCATCTCGCCTATTGCAGATCGTCCGGCGGGGACCCGCCGGTCAGTTCTTGAGCCCGTCAGACCGCCAGTTTCTCGCGCATCAGCGCATCATAGGCGGCAATCAGCCGGTTGACATCAACGCCCTGCTCCTGCGGTCCGAAGCTCAGATGGCTGACGGTGAAGTCGGAATAGATGCAGGTGGGGCGCCCGAGAAAGGCCGGGAGGTCGACCGTCAGCATCTTCTCGTCGTCGCCCTTGGCGAGCGCCATGTGCTGCAGATCGCGGCCGAGCCAGGCGATGAAGTTGATCGACTGGCGTTCCTGCCAATCGACCACCTTTGCAGGCAGCGGCAATTCCTTCTTCGGAGCGGCGAGGAAGAAGTCGTGCAGCTTGTTGGCCTTGTCCGGGTCGGTCCATAGGGTGCCGCCGAATCCGCCCGGCGGACGCTCGAAATGGCCAAGCGATATCGGCAGTGCGCCCGAGGCCTGCTGAAAGTAGGCGCAGACGCCGTTGTTCACGACATTGGCCGAGGTGACGAAGTAATGCGGGTTCTTGCGGCGATGATCGATGAAGCCGGCGAGCCGGTCGAGATCGACATAGACGATATCATCATCGCATTTCAGGAAGAGTGCGTCGGCGAAATCGGGAAGCCGTCTCGCGTAGTATTGATAGGCCTGAAAGTAAGGCATCTTCTCGCCCGGATTGCCGATATAGCGGCGGACCGGTGCGTTCACATGGCAAAGCTCGAGCGCAGAACCCCAGCCGCCCCGGATCATGACATCTGCGCCTTGAGGTGCCGATATCTCGGGCCAACGGCCAAGCACCACGCCGTTGACCATCAGTTCAGGTGTACCATCCGGATCGACGGACAGGATGACCTCGTTGTCACGGCCCGGCGAAAGGACGCTCGGAGTCAGCTTGGCCCAGGTGAGCTCCGCATCGCTTCTGTCGGGGTCATCAAGTCGCTCGCGCGGACCCTTGCGCACCACACATTGCAGATTGTTCCAGCCGCCGACCACGATCTCATAGAAGGCGTCCGGCTCATGCTTCGGCAGAAGCGCGATGTGCAGGTCATTGGTGATCCGGGCTTCCAGCCGCAGCGGCGCACGGGAGGTTGCCGTGCCGCAAGCCTGATAGCTCACCGCATCGCCCATGTAGCGCAGCGGGCCGAACTCGCGGGTCACCCACTCGTGGTCCGCCTGCGAACGGGTGAAATCCCAGATATGCCATTCGTCGATCAGGCCGTCGGCCATGGCCTTCCGGACATAGCTGTTGAGTATCTGCATGCGGTGTTCGCGGCCGGCGAATGTAACGAGTATGACGGGCGCCATGTATTCCTCTTGGAAGCGGCAACTGATGGACGGTCCTCGGGATCAAAGGCGTTTCAGTGCGCCGATGCCGAGGAAGTTTCCGGACACGGATGCGTATTGCTGGGTAAATTCCCAGGCATAGAAATCCGACTCGGCCTGTTTCACATAGCTCCAGAACACCGAAGTGCCGGGGCAGGCTTGGGACGCGATATCGTGATGGACGATGATGCTGGCCGTCTTGCGCACCAGCAAGTGGTCGAACATTACGCCCTGGAGTGTATGATCGCCATCGATGAAGACCATTTCAGGCTTCAGCATCGACATGTAATCGATCACCTCCTGGGAGGTGGAGAAGTTCTTGATGTAGTGGACGGGCGTCGAGGAGATCTCGATGTACTTCTTCACGAAGGGGGTGGGGTCGATCGGGTCGACCGCCAGCGAAAACTCAAGCGGTGCGCCGATCTTCTTCAGCCATTCGTTGACGAGGATGAAGGTGCCGCCCCAACGGCAGCCGATCTCGGAATAGGTGCGGATGTCGCGGGCGCTATGGGCGAGCCAGACGAGATAATGGGCGAGCTGTGACGGATATTGCCACAGGTGCAGGCCCTTGCCGAAGTAAGGGCCGAGCTCAGTCGGCTGCTGCTCGAGGCTCTCGTTGTTCAAGCCGAGGCTCGGGATGAATTCGTGCTCAAGATACTGGGTATCGTAGCACCGCGCGAGCGGAAGCGCGTGGATCTTCGCAATGGTGTTTTCGACTTCTCCGACCAGTGTCTCATAGTGCTGATATTTTTCCAGCATGGTGTTCCGGGCCTCTCGAAAGCGGTCTCTCGGACCGCGGACAAATGTGCATCAAGTAGAGAATTGCAGGCGGTGCCCGGACCCTGCTTCGGCCGGAAAGAAAGGGGCGCCAGCAAAGCGGCGCCCGCTTAGATTCAGGACCGTGACGGCCACAGGCGCGTGTCATGCGCAACGGGATGGAAATCGTGCCAGTTCTGGATCTGGTCGGTGTAGCGCTTGCGGTAGCTCGCTTCGTCTTCGAACTCGACCTCGGCCAGCATCACGTCCGTGCCGATCTCGTAATACATTTCCATATTGGAGAGATCCGGTACCGGCGTCTCGCCGCGTTCCCGCTCGCCCTGCATCTGCCAATACAGTTCTTCCAGACGGCGCACGAGGCGCGGGATGTCGCGCAGGGCGCAGGTGTCGCGCTGTGCCTGCAGTGAGTTGCGGATCTGAGCGAGACCTGCCTTGTCCCTGGCCAAGGCGACCGCCTTGCGCACATAGTCGTCCGGTGTGGCACAGATCAGTTCAGGCACGCCGGCCGATTTGACGATGCTGCTGCAGAACCGTGAGGCGAAGCTCTTGCCCGGAACCGTCAGAACCGGAAGGCCCATGGTCAGTGCGTCGGACGCGGTGGAGTGCGCGCCGTAGGGGAAGGTGTCGAGGAACAGGTCCGCAATCGCAATGCGGGCGAGGTGGTTCGGATTGGGGACCTTGGAGGCAAAGTAGATGCGGTTCGGGTCCACGCCGGCGGATGCTGCCAGATCGCGCAGACGCTGGTTGACCGCATCCGAGCCGCCGAGGAGCCAGAGGATGCTGCCGGGCGTGGCGGTAAGGATCGCCATCCAACGGGTGAAGACGGCGGCGGTGATCTTCTGCATGCCGTTGAAGCAGGCAAAGACAAAGGCATCCTCGGGAAGGCCATATTCGGCGCGGGCCGGACGCGGACCGATCACGCGTTTGCGGTCGACCGGCTGGTTGCACGGGATATAGAGGACCTTTTCCGTGTAGTAGAGTTCGTTGCCCGGCGGAATGATCTGCTCGTCAGCGATGATGTACTGGTGCACCGGGCTCGCCATGGTGCCCGGATAACCGCAGAAGTTCACGATGACCGGGGCAGGGCGGTAGGAGAAGATCTTGGTCCGGGCAAGCTTGGTATAGCCGTTGACGTCGATCAGGATGTCGATCTGGTCGGCCATGATCTGCTTTGCTGCATCGAGATCCGACATTGCGGTGATGTCGCGCCAGACGTCGATGACGGCTTTCATGCGCGTCTGTGTCGCGTCATTCGTTCGCGCTTCGCCGATGTAGTAGGCGTAGACCTCGACGGAGGTCTTGTCGTGCAGTTCCAGTACTTCGCTCAATGCGAAGCCGACGGCGTGGTCGCGCAGGTCAGACGACACGTAGCCGATGCGCAGACGCTGGCCGGTGCCGGTCTTCTTGCGCGGCTCGGGCTTGTTAAGATGTGCAGGGTCCGGCCGGCCGGCCAGCATCTTGTAGTAACGATAGGCCTTTGCCATCTGGTAGATCGGATCGTCGGCGTAGCAGGCCAGCGGCAGAGGCGAAATCGAATCGAGCATCTGCCGCTTGGTGACGAATTCGGAGCCCTGAACAACAGGCCATTTGCACTGATGCTGGCGCACCGAGATCCAGTGCTGGCCGGCTTCCGGCTTGTCGGGCCGAAGCTCGATTGCCTGCCACAGGGCGGTCTCCGCGTCCTCAAGAAGGTTCGCGCCTTCCATCACACGTCCGATGTGCTGCAGCGCCATCAGGCGATGCACCGATTTGTCCGGCGTGATCTCGTTGGTCGCGTCGACGAAGCTGCGCCACTGCTGGATTGCCTGGGCCCCAAGGCCGCAGTCTTCGTAAGTCCGTCCGAGATTGATGTGTGCCTGACCCATGAGGGGCGCCGCCTTCAGCGCCGCCTTCAGGGCGTTGATGGCGCCGGCCGTGTCGCCGAGTTGCTTGAGGATGACGGAGTAATTGAAGAAGGCGAGATGCAGCAGGGGGCTCTGGTCGTTGAAGGCCGTCCAGGTTTTGTAGAGTTCAGCCGCAAGTGCCAGCTGGCCGGCCGCGCCCCACTGCTCGGCAAGCTGCAGCACTTCGAGCAGCGAGAGCTTCTGGCGTCTTGCCTTCTCCGTTGCTGCTGAAAGCTGTGCGTTCTGCTCCGGGGCGAATGCTGTATGTATCACCATCGACATCACATCTGTTGTCGGCCTTGGCAGGCCAGGTTTCGTTCCCGCGCAGCGGCGTTTCTACAACAGCTAGATTGCTTAGCTTGCTTTGGGCTTGCGTAGTCGTGCCCCGTCTTATCTTAGGACTTGCCAAATCACCTGATGTTGGGGGATAGCATCCTAGGAAAGAGGCGCCCGAAGTCGTGTGGGGCCAAGAATAGACCCATGAGTTCCACTGCGGTCTGTTAATAGAAAATTAGACTGTGAGCCCTAATCATCTGGGCAAGACTCGTCTCATCGCATCCGTCTGTTTGCGAATCGATGTGACAAGGTTCGCCTCCCGGTCCCGGGAATGAACCTTAAAAGGTGTGGGAAGCAGAGATCACCTCTGCTGCATGATGCCCTCTCCACCGTCAGGCTCGGTCGAGCCATGTTCCACCAAAGACTTACGTCCGCAAGGACACCGTACAAGAGCGCGATTGACCTGCGCTTGCGTGCGGATAGCAGCCACTGAGGGCGCAGGATGCTCCCGAGGTCGCGCGGTGAGGCACCTGACGTGCTCCCCCGACCGGTGGCAAGGAATGCAACGGCCAACCGCAAACGTTGAAGGCGCGCGTCACATGACTTCGATTATCTCTTCTCTGAGCATTTCCCAGATCAGGTCGCTTTCCACCGCGACGATCGCCAACTTCACCAGCGACGACGTGGCGGCCCTGAGCACGGCTCAGGTGGCGGCCCTTTCTTCCTCTCAGATCGGTGCTCTGCAGACTGACGATTTCGACAGCCTCAGCACCAGCCAGCTCGGCGCGCTCTCGAGCGTCGCGGTTCGTGGCCTGACGATCGACCAGCTCGCCGTCATCGACAGCGCCAAGATGGTCGGCCTCAGCAGCCGCACCCTCGGCGCCCTCTCTTCCGCGCAGGTGAACGCGCTGAGCTCGGAGCAGTTTGACGCGCTTTCGACCGCTCAGCTCACCGCCCTCGGCAGCCTGGCACTGGCCGGCCTCGAAGCCGCAGACATCGAAACGCTCACCTCTGCCGAACTCTCCGTTCTGAGCACACGCGCTCTGGCTGGCCTTTCGAGCGCCAGCTTCGCTGCTCTCGACAGCGACCAGATCTCCGGCCTGACCACTGCGCAGATTGCTTCGCTCTCGACCACGGTCATCGCCAACCTGACGACCGCCCAGATCGATGGCCTGACCCCGACGCAGGTCTCGGCCCTGACCTCGCGTCAGATGACGGCCCTGTCTTCTGCCAACCTTGCCTCCTTCACCACCGACCAGATCGCTACTCTGAGCAGCCGCGCCGTCGCGGTTCTGTCCTCTACTCAGGTTGCCGCCCTGTCCACGGATCAGGTTGATGTCCTGAGCACCGGTCAGCTCGCCGCTCTCAGCTCGGCGGCTGTCAAGGGCCTCGGCTCTGATGATATCGATACGCTTTCCTCCGACGGCGTCGCCGCTCTTTCTTCCAGATCGCTGGCTGCTCTGTCCACGGAGGCCTTTGCTTCTCTCGACTCCGCCCAGATGGTCGGCCTGACGGCCGCCAAGATCGGCGCTCTCACCACCGCGCAGATCGCGACCCTGAGCTCTGCACAGGCTGATGGCCTCACCACTGCCCAGCTCGTCGGACTGACCAGCGCCCAGATGCGCGCTTTGAGCACGGATACGCTCGCATCGCTCTCGACCGAACAGGTTGCAAGCCTGAGCACCCGCGTTATCTCGGTTCTGACCTCTGAAAAGGTCGCAGCCCTTGGCAGCGATCAGGTTGCCGCTCTGACCACCACGCAGCTCGCTTCTCTCAGCTCGGCTGCCGTGAAGGGTCTCGCAACCGAAGATGTCGCAACCTTCGACTCCGCCGACCTTGCTTCGCTCAATTCCCGCAGCCTGGCTGCCCTGTCGACCGACAACGTTGCTGCGCTGACGTCCGCCCAGCTGACGGCACTGTCCGGCATCCAGATCGGCGCGCTGACGACCGCCCAGGTCGCCGTTCTCGACAGTGACCAGATCGACGGTCTGAGCACCTCTCAGGTCGCTGCATTGACCTCGTCGCAGGTCATCGCACTCGGCACCGACAATGTCGCCTCGCTCTCGACCGAGCAGGTTGCTGCCCTCAGCAGCCGCGCCGTCGCCGCCCTGACGACCGCTCAGCTCGAAGCGATGAGCACCGACCAGATCCAGGCCCTTTCGTCGGCTCAGATCGCGGCTCTCACATCTTCCGACCTTGCGGCCCTGTCGTCTGCCGATCTCGGCACCTTCAGCACCGAAGAATTCGCTTCGCTGAGCTCTGCTGCCATCCGCGGCATCACCTCGGCCGTCATCGGCAACCTGTCGACCGACCTGATCGCCTCCATCAACACACGCGCCGTGGCTGCTCTCGACAGCACCCAGATCGCCGCGATGACATCCACGCAGATCGCCGCCTTGTCGACCGGTCAGCTCGCTGCCATCAATTCGGCCGCCGCTCGTGCCCTTGAGACCGAAGATCTCGCAACCTTCGACTCCGCCGATCTTGCCGCCCTGCAGTCGCGCTCGCTTGCAGCTCTCTCCAGCGACAAGTTCGCAACGCTCACCTCCGGCCAGCTCGTCGGCCTGACGTCCTCGCAGATCGCGGCTCTCTCGACGGCCATCATCGGCTCGCTCGACAGCGATCAGCTGGATGGCTTCACCAGCGACCAGATCGGTGCGCTGTCTTCCCAGCAGGTCGCGGCTCTGTCGACGGATGCTGTTGCTTCGCTCAGCACCGATCAGCTGGCTGCAATCAGCACTCGCGCTACCGCTTCGCTGAAGTCCGATCAGCTGAATGTGCTCGACTCGGCTCAGTTCGCAGCTCTCTCGACCGGCCAGCTTGCAACGCTGACGTCCTCTGCCATCCGCGGCCTGAACTCGGATGCCATCGGCACGCTGAGCTCCGCAGAGATCGCGGTCCTCAGCAGCCGCGCCATCGGGGCTCTATCGACCGACAACATCGCCTTGCTCGACTCGGCTCAGATCTCGGGCCTGACCTCGGCACAGCTTGGTGCCCTGACGACCGCCCAGGTTGGCGTTCTCGACAGCGACCAGCTCGATGGCCTGTCGACGGATCTGGTGGCGCTGCTCTCCAGCTCGCAGGTACGCGCTCTGAGCACCGATGCGCTGGCATCGTTCACCACCGATCAGGTGGTGGCCCTCAGCAGCCGCGCCATTGCCGCTCTGGGCTCTGACGCGATCGCTGCACTCTCCTCCGATCAGGTTGGCGTTCTCTCCACCGGACAGCTGGCAGCTCTCTCGAGTGCAGCCGTTGCCGGTCTGGCGACCGAAGACCTCGATGGCTTCGCCTCGGCTGATCTGGCTGCCTTGAACTCCCGTGCCCTCGCCGCGCTATCGACCGCCAACATCGCCTCGCTCGACTCCGCTCAGCTGTCGGGTCTGACGACCAGCCAGATGGCGGCTCTCACCACGGCGCAAGTCGCGACCCTGGTCAGTGACCAGATTGACGGCCTCACGTCGGCTCTGGTGGCCATGCTCTCCAGCTCTCAGGTTCGTGCTCTGACCACGGATGCACTGGCCTCGCTGTCGTCCGATCAGGTCGCTGCGATCAACACCCGGGCCGTTGCTGCCCTCGGTTCTGATGCGGTGGCGGCACTCTCCTCCGATCAGGTGGCTGTCCTGACGACGGGCCAGCTCGCTGCCCTCTCCAGCGCAGCAGTCGCGGGTCTCTCCTCGGCAGACCTTGATGGCCTGGACTCCGCTGACCTTGCGGTCATGAACTCGCGAGCCATCGCGGCGCTCTCAACCGATAACATCGCCTCGCTCGACAGCCTCCAGCTGTCCGGCCTGACGACGGCCCAGGTTGCTTCGCTGACGACCGCTCAGCTCGGTGTCCTCACCTCGGCTCAGATCGATGGTCTGACGGCGACCCAGACTGGTGTCCTGACCTCTCAGCAGATCGTCGCCCTGTCGACGGACAACATCGCATCCCTGTCCACCGAGCAGGTCGCGTCGCTCAATTCTCGCGCCGTGGGTGCCCTGACCGCGGACCAGCTGGCGGCGATGAGCACGGCTCAGGTTGAGGCTCTGACCTCCAGCCAGATCTCTTCGCTCAGCTCCGCCGACCTGGCTGCCCTGTCTTCTGACGACATCGCGACCTTCTCGACGGACGAAATCGCCGTGATCTCGTCTGCAGCGATCAGCGGTCTCTCGGCTGACGCCGTTGCCGGTCTCGATACCGACCAGGTTGCCGCCATCAGCAGCCGCGCCGTTGGTTCTCTGACCTCGGCTCAGATCAGTGCCCTGGATACCGCACAGTTTGCGGCTCTCTCCACGGCCCAGCTCTCGCAGCTGAGCTCGGCAGCGGTCGCAGGCCTCGGTACTGACGATCTCGCCACCATCGACTCCGCAGAGCTTGGGGTTCTTCAGACGCGGGCAATCGCTGCGCTGAGCACCGACAACTTCGCAGCCCTCGGCTCGGCCCAGCTCGCTGGTCTGACGACGGCTCAGGTTGCCGCCCTGACAACTGCGCAGGTCGCAACGCTCGACAGCGCCACGATTGCCGGACTGAACTCCGGCCAGCTGGCGGCTCTGAAGTCGACCCAGATCGCCGCACTGTCCACCGAAAGCCTTGCAGCGCTGACCTCGGATCAGCTGCCCGGCATCGCAACGGCCGGTATCGCGAGCCTGACCTCCGACAAGATCGCCGCGATGACCTCCAGCCAGTTCGACTATCTGTCGACGGCTCAGCTGGCAGCCATCAGCTCTGCAGGTATTGCGGGTCTGGCCACTGAGGATGTCGCAACCTTCGCACCGACGGATGTCGCAGCCCTCAACTCACGGGCTCTGGCAGCCATGTCGACCGAGAACTTCGCGGCTCTCACCTCGACACAGCTCGCAGGTCTCACCACCGCTCAGGTGGCTGCTGTAACGACCGCTCAGATCGGTGTGCTGACCACGGATGACATCGACGGGCTCGATACGGCTCAGGTCGGTGCTCTGACCAGCGCCCAGGTTGCTGCGATGTCGACTGCGAACCTCGCTTCGTTCTCGACCGAGCAGATCGCGGCTCTCGGAACGCGGGTCTTTGCAAGCCTGACGTCTGATCAGGTCACCGCACTGACCTCCGCCCAGATCGGCGTTCTGTCGACCGGCCAGCTCGCTGCCTTGAGCACGGGTGCCATCGCCGGCCTGCAGACCGAAGACATGGCGACCTTCGACTCGAGTGAACTGGCACTGCTGAGCACCCGGACGATTGCAGCCCTGTCGACCGAGAACCTCGGGGCCCTGACATCCGCGCAGCTAACAGGACTGACGGGAGCCCAGGTGGCGGCCCTGACGTCGGCTCAGGTCGGAAGCCTGACTTCTGCACAGATCGACGGGTTCTCGACGGCCCAGATCGGTGCCCTGACGTCGGCGCAGGTCCAGAACCTCTCGACCGATGGTCTGGTGTCCTTCTCGACCGAACAGGTTGCGGCCCTCGGCTCGCGGGCTGTCGGATCCCTGACGACCGATCAGCTGGTCGCAATGACCAGCGATCAGATCGAGGCTCTGACTTCGGCCCAGGTTGCAGCACTGAACTCGGCCGCCATCAGCGCGCTGTCGAGCGAAGATCTGGATACCTTCTCCACTGATGACATCGCCGCCATCACCACGGCAGCGATCGCCGGTCTGTCGACCTCCGACATCAGCGAGCTGGAAACCGACCAGTTGCAGGCAATCACAACCGCCCAGATCCAGGCCATGAACTCGGATCAGGTCACGGCCATCATCGCCGCCTACCAGGCGATCTGATTGCCCTGAGTATACCGAGTTCGACGATCGAACTCCTGAAACAACAAACCCCGCCTGAAAGGGCGGGGTTTTTCTTTGTCTGCGCCGAGAGTACTCATACGTCGAGGCGTTTGTTGCGGTGGCTAATGGGTATCGCCGTGGCACGGTGAAGTCGCGACGAGCTTCTGTTCTGCCGGCAGCATCAGCCTCTGTCCGTTCGCCTCAAGCCCTGACCTTCGCCATGTCCCGGGCTAGAGCCTCTTCAGTGGCTGTCCTTCGATACCAGAGCGTGATGACCGATGAGGTGATCACGATGAACAGGCTGTAGAGGATCGGAATGAACAAGACCTCCTGCTGTTGCGTGCCGGTGAAGGAGAGGGTCACGATCAGGGCTGCCAGCGGTCCGTTCTGAATGCCGGTTTCCAGGCTGATGGTGCGCGAGCGGTTGGCGTCCTGGCGCAGGGCGCGGGCCAGCCAGTAGCCCAGCAACATGCCGGTCAGGCCGATCCCGATCGCCGCGACATAGACGGGGAAGGGGGTGTCGAGCAGCATCTGGTAATTGCGCGGCACCCAGGAGCCGATCAAGAAGAGGATGACGACCACGCCGAGCAAGGATCCGATCATCTCGATCGTGGCGCCGGCATTGGCGTTCATCTTGCGCAGGAACATGCCGAGCACGGTCGGGACCAGAAGGACCACGAGCACCTGCGCGACATTGCCGGCCGGGATCACGTAGTCGCCGCCGAGACCGGCGAGCCCGCTGTAGAAGCTGAGCAGGAATGGGACCGTGACGACGGCCACCAGCGTCGAGACCGTCGTCATCATGATCGACAGCGCCAGCACGCCCTTGGAGAAATAGGCGAAGATGTTGCTGGTGGTACCGCCCGGCATGCACGCAATTAGGATGAGACCGGCCGCCATGCCGGCGGGCAGGCCCAGCGCGAGAGCGAGGGCATAGCCGAGAAACGGCATGATGAGATACTGGCTGAAGAGGCCGACCAGAATGCCCTTGGGCTTGCGGAAGGCGATGAAGAAGTCGCGCCAGGTCATGGACGCGCCCATGCCCAACATGATCACCATCATCATGATGCCGAGCAGGGTGGTTTCAAGTTCTGTCAACATGGTCTTTGCCCTCCGCTCACTTCTTGAACTCTGCCAGCACTTCGGCCTTCAGATCCTTGCGCAGGATCTTGCCGATCGGCGTCTTGGGCAGGGCATCACGGAAAACGATGGATTTCGGCACCTTGTAGTCGCTGAGCAGCGTCTTGCAGTGGCTGCGGATCGCGTCTTCCGTCAGGTCGCCCTCATGATCGGGGTTCTTCACCACATAGGCGCGCACCGCTTCACCGGTCTTCGCGTCGGGGATTGCCACGACGGCGGCTTCGAGCACCGCATCCATCTTGGCAAGCGCGTCTTCCACCTCATTCGGATAGACGTTGAAGCCCGAGACGAGCACCAGATCCTTCTTGCGGTCGACGATTTTCAGGAAGCCTTGCCCGTCCATGACCGCGATATCGCCGGTTGCAAACCAGCCGTTCTGCAGGGCTGTCGCAGTCTCGTCGGGGCGTTGCCAATACCCGAGCATGACCTGGCGGCCACGCACCAAGAGTTCGCCCGGTTCGCCGGGCGGCACCTGCTTGCCGTCGGCATCCACCAGGATCACGTCGCAGCCTGGCACCGGGACGCCGATGCTGCCGGCTCGTGCCCGGTCGTCCAGCGGATTGAAGCTGACGAGCGGCGAGGTTTCGCTGAGGCCGTAACCTTCCGCGATCGGGGTTCCCGTCATCACCCGCCAGCGGGTGGCGACCGCTTCATGCAGCGCGGTGCCACCGGCGATCGCCGCACGCAGCTTCCGGGGCGGATAGGCGGCAAACCATTCCTCGTTCATCAGGCCGTTGAACAGCGTGTTGACGCCGGTGATCCAGGTGATCGGGTAGTTTTCGATGGCGCGTTGCAGGTTCTGCACCGGGCGCGGCGAGGGGATCAGGATGTTGCGGGCACCCAGTTCGAAGAAGGTCATCAGGTTCGCCGTGAAGGCGAAGATATGATAGAGCGGCAGTGCCGTCAGCACCTGGTCCTCCCGGGCCATGACGCCGCCGGAGACCGCGCGCACCTGATCGAGATTGGTGAGGATGTTGCCGTGGGTGAGCATTGCACCCTTGGCGACGCCGGTGGTGCCGCCGGTATATTGCAAAAGTGCGAGGTCGTCGGGACCGGAAGCCGCCCACATGGCCTGCACATCCGCCCGGTGCGCGCGGCCCTTGGCCAGCGCCTCCTTGATCAGCAGGACGGGGACAGCGAGCTTCGGCACCGGCGGCAGCACCTTGTTCCAGACCTTCTGCACGCCGCGGATGATGATCTCCGGCAGCTTGGGGAAGAATTCCGGCACGCCTGCCAGGACCACCGTCTGAATGCCGGTCTTCGGCACAACGTCCGCAAGCTTGTCGGCGAACATGTCGACGATCACCAGCGCCTTGGCGCCGGAATCATTGAACTGGTGCACCATCTCGCTCGGCGTGTAGAGCGGGTTGGTGTTGACCAGGATGCAGCCGGCCTTGAAGACGCCGAAGGCAACGACGGGGTAGGGCAGGCCATTGGGCAGCTGCACGGCGACCCGGTCGCCGGCGCGCAGGCCGCAGTCATGATGCAGGAAGGCGGCGAAAGCATCCGACATCTCGCCGATTTCGGCATAGGTCAGGCTGCCGTTCATGCCGTTCGGTACGACGCAGGTAAACGCCTTGCGCGGACCGTTAGCAGCACAAGATTGATCGACCAGATCGGCGATGCTCCGGTAGCGAAGGTCTCCCAGTTCCTGTGGAATGCTTGTGCCATAGGCCGCCAGCCACGGCCGTGGCGGCGTGAAGATATGTTCCATGTTTCCTCCCCGAAAGCGCTCTGCGGCGCCCTTGCCGTTCCAGCCCTGCGTTGAACTGCAGGGCGTGGAACAGGGAAAGGATGAATTTGTCTTTGGTCAAAGTCCAGCGATTTCGGGGGCTTGGCAGCCTCGGACCGGCGTTCTCGTGGGGCAAGACCGGCCCAATCCCATCACGTCCGCGTTATCGCGCGACGCGTGCATGCCAATTGGGTGTCGGGAAGTCGGAGAGAAGAAGGATTTTGAGGATGGCGCACCAAGAATGACATAAAAGCGAACCCCGAGCAATTCTGGAGTTTTTCTTTAAGAAAACAGTCTCTTAGCGAAGACCCACGAATGCGAAAAGCAGTTATGCTTAAAGCTGCCGGTTACACACATGCGTGGATAGCTGAAGCTTTGAATGTGTCTTTATCCACCGCGAAACGTTACACCCGCACGGGCAAAGGGGCGGAGTGAAGACGTCCACGGCGTCTTCTATTGGAGCCTAGATACAGCATAGAGGCCTTTAATCCTGCGTATGTCTGTAACTTAGCTTCTACTGAAGCACGTTATTGATCCAGCGCGCACCTGCTCCGTGAGACGACGTCCCCTTCGTGACCTCGATATTTAGATCGCGAAGGCAAAGCTCTATTTTTTTCAATGTCTCCAAGTTTATCGACTTCAATTCTCCCCGCTCAAACAACGCGATAAATTTTCGGCCGACCTGGGCTTGCTCAGCCAACTTTTCTTGGGAAAGGTCGGCAAGACCTCGCGCGGCGCGAAAAACTTGCCCACCAAACGCGTCTGCCTTGTCTGGTGACTTCCATCGGATTCCGGCACCGTATCCGTCTGTTGGATCAAGAAACTCGACCCCGTGGACTTCGTAAAAGGCTTTAACTGTCAAAGCTGCGCTTGGCAGCCGTTGCCGCGTGCCGTTCTCTAAAGTGATTAGGAACCGGCCAGTCAGCTTGCACGAGGTTTCAACATGACTTTGGCTGTAGCCAAGCAGAAATCGTGCAGCTCGCAGAAGGGCCGGAAGTGATTGCATTCTCTCAAGAAATCGCTGGAGCTTGAAATGTCAACATAGGTGATATTTCGATCCTTTTAATGAGTTTTCGATCTTTTTCTTTGCATTTAGGTCCCGAATCGGTGTTTTTGATGCGTATCAAACGAATCAAGAGGACGTCCGATGACTGAAATTCCTTTTAAGTTTGGACCTGAATTCCGCTCGGAAGTGCCGCTGGAACGTAAGAGCCAGCAACTCGACTTGGCTTTCATATTCGCCGTGCCTGATTTTGCACGCCAGGTCTCTCCTCAAATCTCGCGGCTGCCGCTGGCTTGTGGAGAGGTGTGATGTTGCCATCTGACAAAGCGAACACTCGCACCGAATTAGCTGATCTCGCCAATAAGCTGCGAGACCTTGCCTCCGCTCTTGATGAATTGAGTTCCGTCGGTCCGGAGGGGATCGAAGCTAGTGTCTCGATTTCGGAGTGGACTTTCGCAAATCGGGTCGTGCCCATCCTCGTAGGAAGGATGATGGGTCACCCCTCAATCAAGAATGGCAATATCGGTGCGACAACCGAGATTTTTTATATTGATGCGACCGCTGGTTTGGCTCGGTCGTTCAATCGCTGGTACCGGTTAGGCCCCGGGGCCCACGACCAATTGGTGGTGTGATGAGCGACAAGCACGGTTCTCAAATTGATGAGTTTATCGATGCGTTGCGAGCTGTAACGCACGCAAAACGGGAGCTTAATCGCTTAATTCAAGAAGCTCCTCAGCGGCTTTATCGTGGTCGCGGCAGAGAGCTACTTGATAAAAGTCCGCGTGAATTCCTTGGATACTGCGCTCTAGTTCGCATTCTCAAACGGCAATATGGATTCCTGTCGAAAGGCGGCGGGGTTCTGGTAGTACGAGTGCCTTCTCGCTGGCCCATAGAAGACTTCGAGCCTCTTGCGGATTTATGTTTGGGGCCTGGCAAGAACAGAGACACCTTAGATTTCAGTGTGTGCTGTCACACCTCTCGGAACCGAAAGGGCAAATGGGATTTCCAGCCGCAGAGATACCTCTCCGCTCCTAGGACAATCGTGTTCATTTCAAAGGGAAATGAACTGCACGCGGAATTCGAAGCAGTGGTCGACTGGACAGCGGATTTGGATGTTTTGGATCATCGGTGCGTTGAAGGTCTCTGCAGATATTTGGGGAGCGGTAGGCTTTCTGACGATGACAGAGAATTTCTTCAGCAACAGGACGTCGGCATTATCGACAGTGCGTTTCGGCGCGGCAAGCCCGCAGAAAGAGCTATTGGGAGACTTAGAAAGCTGGTGTCGCATGGAGCCGACAAACGCACCCTTCCTTTGTCGTCATTTGGTTCTGCAGGAGAATGGGGACAACGCCTAAAGCGTGATCTTGCGCTTTGGAGGGAAGGAGTTCTCCCCTGGAACCAAATCGACAAAGGAATTCTGCTCTACGGACCTCCTGGAACCGGCAAGACGACATTTGCGAAATCATTAGCCGTCGAGTGCGATGCGCACTTTATCGCGTCCTCACTCGGTCAATGGCAGAGTGCTGGGCACATGGGCGACTTGCTCAACGCAATGTACGCAACTTTTGCGGATGCAAAGGCATCTGCTCCGTCGATATTGTTAGTGGACGAGTTCGATTCATTCGGCCATCGGGCAAAACTTTCTGGTGACAATGCCCAGTACATGTTGGAAGTCATCAACGCGATGCTGGAAGCAGTAGACGGCGCTACCGGCCGTGAAGGTGTGATCATCGTCGCGGCGAGCAATCTCCCTGAACGAATTGACCCGGCTTTCCTTCGTCCTGGACGTTTGGAAAAACACATCGAATTGTCGAAGCCCGATATCGCAGGGCGAGAGGCAATCCTCACACACTATCTGCCTGAATTCTCCGGGAACGGCGTCTTGAAAGAGGTCGCGAGGAATTTGAGCGGCAAAGGCGGTGCCGATCTTGAGTATATAGCTCGCCAGGTGCGGCAGCGTGCACGAGACGACAGCCGATCTCCTCAGATCGCTGACCTTGTCGAATTAGTCCCGGTCTTCATTCCGTTAAAGCCGGATGAATTATGGAGAATCTGCCTTCACGAAGCAGGCCACGCCGTGCTCGCGAAGGTTTTCGACATCGGACTTATCACCTCGGTCGAAATCTACACGGATGACCATCGCGCCGACCAGGACGATGACGTTCACGGTCGAACAACGATATTCGCCCCGCACGTCACATTGCAGACTGAGAGTTCCTATCGTGCCGAGATCGCCATGAAGCTTGCTGGTCTTGCGGCCGAGGAATTGTTCATCGGGGACCGATCAACGGCTTCCGGCGGCCTAGAGAAAGGCGACCTTGTCGAAGCAACCGAATTAGCCATCCGGATGGTCGGTATGTTCGGAATGGGCAATACACTACACGTCTTACCGGTGCGCTTCCTCGACACCAAAGATGCGGCGCTGTTCCAAAAATATCCGTTCATTCGGCAGGAGATAGATGACATTTTGAAGTCCGCATTGGAAGAAGCACGTATGACCCTCGCGGAACATAGGGATGTCGTCTTCTCATTGGCCGAAGCCTTGAGACAGCAGCGCAGCGTTACCGGGCAAGTTTTGGCCGCTCTCCTCCGTCCTTTGCCTTCTGGGAACCCCAGCGCAGTTTTTGCCAGCAGCCGCAACCTAAACAACAGGCCTATGGCACCGTAGCACGCTGCAGCCCGTCCTTCAGGCCAGACAGGTGTACAGCGCATCTCCGACAAACCCCTGAAACTTATGAGACAAGCCCATGCGCGCATGGATCGTCAGCGATATGCATGTCATGACCCCGCCAGCGCGCAAATAGCTATACCTGACGCTGATATCTGCATCTGCGCTGAATCGTAAGCAACCCAATGGGCCATAGTCGGGAAACGACAGGTTTTCGGCCGGAGTTCGTGATTAAAATCTGAATACCTCGTTCGGCTGATTTCCCATCTTTTGGACTGTCTTTCCTTTCACATCAGCGGATCGGATCGGAGGTGTCCGAAACTAGTGGCGTGTAAGGGAGAAAACAAACAGACGCGAGGAACGGTCACTACTTCTCAGCCGCCAGTTCGATCAATAGCTTATCGATTTCGCCTAGACCAAGTCCTTCCAAATCGAGCCGCGCAATCTGTCCAAGAGCATCCTTCCTATCGACCGGAGCGGCGAGATGCTTGGCCAAACGTTCCGCTAATGGTAGCGGAATTCCGGCTTCGTCGACCTGCTTCATCCAGGGAGGCCGGAACCAGCTTTCCAACGACGAGATGAATGGCCCATAATTGGCGTCCTCCAAGGGCTCGTTCATCAAAACCAGAGCCTCGATTGCAGCAAGCGACCGAGGGAAAGCGAATTCGCACGCCTGAAGGAAACGAAACGCATCATCGATACCTTTTGCTTTGTCACGCGGAGCAAAGGTCCTCTCAAACCAGCGCAGATACTTCGGTAGAGTCGAAATTTTTTGGAGTTGCGCCCATGACCAAGCGACCTGTTTTCCGCTCCCCATGCCAAACTGCTCGCCCCGGGCTCTGGCGATGGTGACGGCGAGTTCAGCGATCTCAATCCTCTGCTCCTTAGACGGAAAACCCTTCCAGAGTAGTAGACCCGGATTATCTATCAGCGTCTGCTTAATGCGGCTGTTCGCGAGCATCAGGTTATCGACGCCCAGCGCGCCGTGCTCCTTCAGCACAGCGATACTCAGCCCTGTTGCGGCAGGCAGTCTGTCCTTCCGTGACTTACCCGCCGGGGATAGCTCGTCGCTATCGACGTTCATGAGGATGTAGTCGGAAGAAGATGCGGGGTCAGAAAGAATGGGTATTTCTACGTTCGTCTCTACAACCTCCGGCGGGGTATAGTATATGAATGCTCGCCCTACGAAATGCCTCATCATCCGCCCGACGCGTCCACGAATATTTGCGAATGAAAAGAAGTCCAGATCAGCGCGATGATTAATCTTCTTATCAAAGATGAAGACGTTAGCCGCTGACGTGTTCACACCTTCTACCAGCGTCGATGTGCAGATTAGGATTTTTATTATGCCACGGTCGAAAAGCTGAATGAATAGTTGTCCGAGTGACCGAGGAAGCCGTCCGTGATGCACGGCGATTGCCCTCTCTGTCCCATCGCCGACGGGCCAGGCCGGGTGATAGTTTTCAGCGATCCAGGCCTTCAATTGAGACCCTATGCGGTTTGCCGTGCCAAGCTCCTCAGCGACGAACTCTTTCATGAGGTTTTGGGCCGACCCCGGGGTTGCTGTAAAAACGATTGAGCTTTCATCCCCGACACCTGCAAGATCGGAAAGGAGCGAATGCTTTTTATCCTCGCGGGACGAGCGGTCGAAGATATTGACAGATACAGTTCGATAGTCGGTTTGCACGAACCGAAAATTGCCTCGGTACTGGTCACCCAGGAAGATTGTCTTGATATGCGGCCCGGCCATGAAACACTGCTTTGACGCGGGCAATGCACGATACAGGGCGATATTCAGGTTCTCGTATCGATCATCTTGGCGTGTGGGATCGAGCTTGTAAAACTCATCGACAAAAAGCAGATCAATCCTTTTGACGTCTTTGCGTTGCAGGAACCGCTCCTGAGTAAGGACAAAGATCGTTGGCCGAATAGGATCAGCGGCGTCCGTCACAGTCGTGACAATGTCGTATCTATCCCCGAAGCGGCGTGTGAGACGTCGACGCGTTTCATCGATCAGCGCAATGGTTGGCAAGAGCATCACAACGGTGTTCGGTGACTTATACGTCAGAAAGGCGTCAACGAGCATGCTTTTTCCAAAGCTCGTCGGAGCGCTGAGGATTACATTGTCGCCTGCCAGCAAATGAAGCAGAATTTCCATCTGCTTGGAGTGCAGGTACAGTTTCTCGTCGAGTTGTATCGCGTGTGCTTCGATAACTGCCTGGCCGAACAAGCTGAACTTGTCGCTGTTGACGTAAGGATAAAGTCCGCACTCCTCAGCCAGCATCTCGACAACCGCGAGGCAATCTTCTGGAATTTGCCCCTGACGTCGGGCCTCCAGCAAACGGATCGATATTTCGAGTGCTTCGTCGTCCTCTCGATCATCAGAATGAGCAAGCGAAATACCCGCGCTGGTCATTGCATCAAAGATATCGTCAGCACTAAGCATCCTATCCGGTTCAAGAGTGCGCAAACGTTCCAGGATCGTCATAGGAAAGCCTCTAATTTTTTGTCGAAACTCTCGATCACCGCTTTCTTGTTGTTCATAGGCACGAACATCAGCACGAATTTTACCGTGAGACCTGCTGCTTTATCAGAAAAATAAGTCCGTAACTTCTCAGCTTCAGTTTGAAGTTCTGCAATGTAATTTGAAGACAAATTTTTATGAGACGCTACAGTGTCACTGTTGTAAGCGATCAAAATCGGGAAAACCGCCCGTTTCAGAAGCTCGTCCTTCGACGTTTGAGGTTTGAACGCCTTTTTTACTGCCTCTCGATTGGGAATTCCCTCGGCAACATGGCCAAGAATCATCGCCTTCTCCGTATCTAAAAACGCAGGAATTAGATGATCTCTCACCGAGGCGACAGCATCCTGAATCCCTTTCAACGGATCAGAGTAAAACTTCGACTCGCCGAGCCAAATTTCAAAATCATCGCCCTTGGGCAAGATGTGGACCCCATCGAAGCCTTTCACCGTGTCATTGGAAGACGTTTTGAGCACGAGCTTGCAAAGCACCGGGCAAGTCCCGAAGTGCTGTATGCATGCCAAGTGGAATATCAGCTCGCCAATCTCTCCTCTCGATGCTGTCTTCTTCGTGTTGTAAATGTGCGCGGCGGCGAGCTGCAGCATTTCCACAAAATTGTTGGCTCCGAATGCCAATTGGTTTTCCTGGCTCAACGCTGCGAACGGTAACCATTGGAAGAGATGATCCGCGAACGGCTTTGCACGCCAATGGTCGCTGTCAAACCCCGCGCACAGCGATGAAAAGGGCGGCAGGTCTACGCATTCCGCTCGGACTTCTAGAAACTTATCAGGATACTTCAGCATGTCGCTGCAATGCCACCTCAACCATGCATAGAATCGCGCTATAACTTTCCCTTATTTCTATTGGCTTCACAACAATCAGCAGATAAGGATTGAGTGAAGATATGTGGACGATAGACGTTTTCCCACCAACTACCCCTGAAACGATTATACACGTTGCGTGAGGAGCATATTTTGTCGCCAAAGCGGAAGAACCGGCCGACTAAGAAGCGGATTGAGCACCTTTATGGGACGACGGTCGGAGACGTGACCTCTCTCTCTATCAGCGTCAACCCGTCAACGGGCGAATTCAAGTTCAACCAGCCTATGGAAAACACGTATTCCGAGGTCAGCTATGAACGGCCGAAAGGACCAAAAGTCCTTACCAGGATTCCCCAAAGCGCTGGCTCTATGAGCTTTGATCCCAAAGACGCGTTGTCCCGGAATTACGATTACACCATCGCAGTGGACACGAACACTCGCTCAATAAAGGGGCACGAGGTGTCTGTGACAGCCGTGGTGTCGTTCAAGGAAGCGCCTCCACCTGAAGGCGCGGACGCCTATTGGAAACTCGATATCCCCTTTTGCTGGGAATTCATCAACCTCACGACAGACAAGAAAGAAAACCTTGGTTGGCTCGCAGCTTTGGAAGAGCTGCTATACCGGGGAATGATAAAGCAAGGGGACCGTGTCGGAATGGTTGTAGACTCCGACCTCGGCAACATCCCGGCAATCAACGCACGTCAGGTGCCGGTCTTCGACGCGACCTATCTTCCTGTTGGTGTCCAGCTGATCTACGGGAGCGCGGACACCGGCCGTGAGAACGTAGTCAACCGCGTGCTCCAGGCCGCTGACTCCGCCGCCAACCAAGTCTTAGATGTCATTGAAAATGGCGACGTGGAATTCAACAAATGCGACCGGCCGACAAAATGGTATTCAGGCTACCGGATCATCAATGCAGACGTAGTGCAAATGGGTGATATCAAATTCTGACGGTGCCATATGACAACGACAACGATCCATGTCGTTTTCCGTATCATGCATCCGGGAAAAAGACTGATGTGTGATAGCTCGGGGCTATCAAGTATTTTGACACAGAATGCTCACAGCCTCAGAACACGTTAACTAGACTGCTGCTGCAAATATCGGTTTGCGGCAAAACTTGGCGGACTTCCTCTGTGCTTCGGTCGAACCATATTGTTTCCTGGTGAAAACCCATCAATCGGATGAAAATGCGATTGAGCGATCTGAATGTCGGGAAAATCTGCATGTGACAACTGACGAGTCGCAGGTGCCTGGTCGATGGATGAATTCATAGAGCTTCGTCGAAATTTTTATTCCGTTCCACAAGACGTTGCAAATCTGGCCGACTACGAAGAGAGGCCGCGTTGGGCTTTGTCTTCGGCAATTCACTGGGATGATCTAGAGACTGAATACCGGACCATTATTCTCGCAGAGGCCGGGTCCGGGAAAACCATAGAAATACAGCAAGCGGCAAAGAGGATCAGAGCCGCCGGGAAGCAGGCATTTTTCATTCGTCTGGAATATCTTCTGGACGGAATCGAGGATGCCTTCGATGACCAACTGACAGGCTCCTTTCACGAATTTGAGCACTGGCTCAGGTCTGACGATGAAGGTTGGTTGTTCCTAGACTCGGTCGACGAAGCAAGACTAAGCGATCCCCGGGACTTCGAAAGGGCGATCAGAAGGCTAGCCAGAAAGCTGGGGTCGGCGTGTCAACGTAGCCATATCTTCATAACGAGCAGGATTTCAGAATGGCGTCCAAAGACGGACCTTGATCTTATTGTGGCCCAGCTCCCCTATCAGGCCGAAGCTGAAGCGACCCGGCCGAACGTCGATATGGCAGGGTCGGAACGCGTGGATGAGGTACTCTTTTCCGACATTCAAGATGATGGCCAAGCATCAGAGCCCAAAGAAATGCGAAGGACGATTCGCGTCGTTACTCTTGGTCATCTGGATGACGACCAGGTTAAGCAATTGGCTCGCGCCTTAAACGTCACCAACGAAAATGAATTCTTCGACCAGGTCGAGCGGAGAGATGTCAGAGACTACCTCTCTCGCCCACAAGATTTTATCGAGCTGGTCAGCTTCTGGAAGACCAACGGGCGCATTGGTACGCGCGCAGAGTTGCTGGAAGCGGATATTGAATTGAGGCTTCGGGAGCGCGATCCAAATCGAGATCGACTGAGACCGCTGACTTGGAGCAAAGCGTATTCTGGCGCAAAGCGTCTTGCTGCGGCCGTGACCTATCAGAAAATATCTCGCATTCAGGTGCCAGATACTCAGTTGCGCCCCGACTGCATCGACCCTTCGAAGGTGCTGGACGATTGGTCGGCAGACGACATTTCTTCTCTTTTAGCGCGCCCGATTTTCGACCAAGCGATATACGGTACGGTTCGATTTCATCATCGCTCTGTTCGTGAGTTCCTTTGTGCAGCTTGGTTGCTGGAACTGATTGCGGAAGGGAAATCGCGCCGCGAAATCGAAAACTTGTTGTTCAGGGTGCAATATGGCCTGGAAGTCGTTGTGCCCACCTCCAGGCCAATACTCCCTTGGCTGTGCATCGGCGATCAACGCATTCGCGAACGAGTGATGAAGATCGCACCGGACATTCTTTTCCACGATGGTGACCCAACGAAACTCCCACACGATGATCGAGCGGCGATCATAGGAGACGTGTGCAACCGAATTAAACAGGAAACGCTATTCCGCTCTTCAGTGGATTATTCAGCGATAAGGCGGTTCGCGACGGATGACTTGGAGCATACGATCAGCGACCTGCTCGTCCTCCACAAAAGCGACGCCAACGTGAACTCCCTTCTCCTTGGATTTGTTTGGCAGGGAAAGTACGCCTCATGCCGGGATGTCGCGTTTGAGATCGCCATTGATGCGGCTCAGGACACATACAGCCGAATTGCTGCCGTACGGGCTTTGAATGTAGTGGGGACCATCAAGCAGAAAACAGATGCAGCCACGTTGATCGCAAGATCGACACCTCAACCCAGCAGACGGCTTTTCTCTGAGGTAGTTGATCTGTTCGTTCCAGAGCACCTGCCTATCAGCGAGCTTTTGGCTTGCTTGGAACATACCATCGAACCTGAGGAAATAGGCTACTCTGACCTCGAACGATCTCTTAGAAATCTGATGGACCGTCTTTCAGAGGGCGACCTTGTTAAGACGCTTCACGGGCTGTCACCGCTGTTGAAGCGCTCACCGTTCGCGGAACGCAATCAGCTTGAGCTTTCACAAGCTTTTAAATGGCTTCTTCCCATAGCAGCCAAGATCGCGGCCCGATTGATCGCACTGAAATCTAGGCACGCCTTGGATCGAACCAGCCTCGGAGCAATATCCCTCACGTCCCTCAATAGTAACTGGAACGGAAACGGCGAAGAACGCCATAATTTTCAAGATGCCGTTAGGTCATGGGGAGACCTTAACAAGGCGCTCTTCTGGTTTGACGTGGAGGATGCCCGAAAGCTTAAACTAGCCGAAAATGGTGAGCGACTAACCGATTGGTGGCATGCCCGGATTTTCAGGGACTACTGGGAATTCAAAGCTGAAGACCTCCCATATTTCATTGCGCAGATAGAAGAGCGTGAAGATCAGGATGACAAGCTCGTCGCATTGACCATGGCCTTAAACCTTTATGTGCAGGCAGGAAGGCCAGCCGTAGAATTGAGAGCCCTTCGCCGAAAGGTCAAAGGAAATTCGGAGCTGGAAGCTGTGATGAATGAACGCCTGCGGCCTCCCAAACTTTCCGAGGCGGAGCGGAAATGGAAAAAGCAGGAGAGTGAATACAAGCGCCGACGCCGCGACCGAAAAAAGAGGGAAGCGGAAATCTACGAGCATAACCGACAGTGGCTCATCGAGAACCATGCCCAGATGCTGGACAATCGAGAAGCGGCGGCAGGGTCGGTTTGGCGTTGCCAGGTGAACCTTCATTCAGAAATGCGCAAGTCTGCGCCGGACAGAAATAAATGGGCCTATTCCAATTGGCGTGACCTGGAAGTGACGTACGGTTCTGCTGTCGCCCAGTCATTTCGGGATAGCATTGTGGCTTATTGGCGCGAGTACCAGCCGACACTTCGGTCTGAGGGATTGGAAAATCCGAACAGCGTACCGCATGCCATCGTACTTGGGCTCAGTGGAATTGCCATTGAAAGCAGCGAAACCATCGATTGGCCGTCCGGGCTCACGAAAGCGGAAGTAGACCGAGCAGTGCGGTACGCATTGTGGGAACTGAACGGATTCCCGGCATGGCTGGCGAGTTTGAGCAAAGCGTTTCCAGACATCGTTCATGAACGATTTGCAGCGGAGATCGAGTGGGAAGTTACTACATCTAACAACGAGGTAGACCCAAATTACCTGTTGTCGGATTTGCTATGGCATGGCCATGATCTGGCAATCGGCCTCTCTCGGACGATCATCGACATACTTAAGCGTAGAATGCCTAAAAACTACCGCAGCCTAGAAAGCGCTCTTCTTATCATCGTTCGTGATGAGGTGATCACAGACAACGAAATCGCCATATTTGCTTCCAGCTTGATAGATACGACTTCTGACTTTAAAACAAAATCCTTCCTTGTTGCACTCTTAGTGTCGGTCGATCCTGATCAGGGCATTGAGCGACTTCACGGCGTCCTTCGCGAACTCGAAAATGAGGAATTGCGAACGGAGTTTTGCATGAATTTTGCCGTGCAGCTTTTGGGTGGCAGACGGTCTGGTGGTAAGTTTCGGCAAAACTACAAAAACGCTCGTCACTTGCGACAGCTCCATTTTGTCCTGCATGAGAACATCAAACGGAAGGACGACATCGAGCGCGCAGGGAAAGGCGTCTATTCTCCGGGTCTCCGAGACGACGCCCAAGACGCGAGGAATACCGTCTTCAAGTTGCTCAGTGAGATTCCAGGTAAGGAGACCTATCTGGCACTCAAAGAAATCGCGGAGAACTATCCAGAAATCGAGACTCGGGCTTGGATGATGACCCATGCCGTAGGACGAGCTATCCAAGACTCAGATTTGCCCGCATGGCGGCCAAATGATGTGAAAGATTTTTCCCGTGAAGCCGAAGTCCTACCTTCCGATCACCGACAGCTATTCGAACTTGCGTGCTCGCGCCTTCTCGATCTCAAGGACGATCTAGAAAATGGAGACACTAGCATAGCCGATATACTGTTGAACGCGACCAAGGAAACGCAGCTGCGCAACTTCGTAAGCGGATGGCTTCGAGATCGCGCGCGTGGCCGGTACGTGGTTCCCCAGGAGGACGAACTAGCTGATGCGAAGAGACCAGACCTTCGCTTTTTGACAACCGGCTTTGACGGCCCTGTGCCCACCGAAGTTAAAATTGCCGACCGCTGGTCTGGCCCCAAACTATTTGAGCGGATCGAAAATCAACTTTGCAACGACTACCTTCGAGACAAGCGATCATCACATGGTATTTTTATGCTTTTAAGAAATGGAAAGCGGGCGTCATGGGCGAATCCAAAGAGCGCAGACACCTTGGACTTCTCTGCGCTTTGCCAAGCATTGCAGGACCATGCGCAGGCGCTAATAGTCAGCCGGGCGGATATTGAAGCCATTCAGGTTATTGGAATCGATCTCACCGTAAGATCATCTCCCAAAAGGGCGCAGCACTAGCATTTACCTGGACCCAGCGCTCACTCATATGACGAAAACTCATGGAATAGATTGTCGTCAGACTTAATCACCGCATCTAGGATTATTAGGCCATATCTTATCAGATCATTGTCGCGTTCAACTTCACGAAGATCAGGCTTCCAGCCTTTGCCACCATGAAACAGGTTGTTTCGTGCCTGGGCAAGGTGCAGTAGAAGCTTCTTTAAACCGTCCGCGCCTTGATACTGTGGTGCGACCCAAGCTGCGCCGCGTCCGTCCCAAACCTGTTTTTGAGGCGGGTTTGCTTCGAAATAGTCGACGGCATGTCGAAGATGAGGATTTTCGTCCATTTGTCTTGTGAATTGTTCACGGACGTTGTCAGCTACCATCTGCGGATTGACTATGAGGTCCCGAGGGGGCGGACCTTGATGTACAAAGCCGCAGACCTTAGCAGCGTACTCATACCGAGCATACACGGCAAAAAATGCAAAAGCTGCGGCTTCGCGGATCGTTAGATTGCCGATTGCGGTATCCTTTAACGTCTGTCCAACGTCGGCTTTTTCTCCGGCGAGGTTCTCAGTTGAATTCAGGATGCGCAACTCGGATTGGCGCTCATTTTCCATCGTCGCTCTCCAAATCGACAGCCACTATATCTGCGTCGGTAATGGTTACCATTGAAATGTCGTTTCCCGTAATGGTGGCTGCCTGAACTGCCGCGTTAGAAACCCCGTCATTTCGATAGGGACCTTCAAGTTCCATGCTACCGATTGCCGTCCCGTGACGGTTTGGGCCGAGCCCGTGGATGCGATGTGGCCCAGCCTGCACCGCGTCCGCACCTCACAAAAGCCCGTTTTAAAGACGCCGCACCGTCGTTCACAAAAATGTGATATTGCAAAAGCATGAGCAGTTTTAGATCAGTTTAGAAAATAGGGTGCGAACCAAAGTTCGGAGAAATCCTTCAAAAGAAGAAATTCAGTCAATATTTAATTCTAAAAAAATACAGATATGGGATTTCGATTTTTGAATGTTGACATTATTGCGCCGCCCCCAGACATAAACGCAATCTCAAAAGATATTTACAAATCAATTATAGTATTACAGCCTTTGTCTCGCAATTCAGAGCAACATCGCCCAGCAATGAATTGAAAGTGCCTCAAATTACCCTGTGTAGCCTGTAGGTAGAATGGAGCATTGAGATGAGAAAATTCACAGACAACCACCCCGTTGGTGGCGAAGGCAGCAATCCGGCTGTGCTCGATATCGCAGCAGCCCGAACATCGACACCAACGAGAACCGGCAAGAAAAGATATCGCAAAGAAAATATCAGGCGAGCTAAGCCGCGAGCCAACCGAGTTATACTCTGTGATTTTGCCAGGACGGAGGCATTTTCCAATATGGAGACAACCGCCCTGCTTACGGCCCTGCGCGAGGAACTTCGGTCCATATTTCCTAGCTTAAATGGGGATGGATGGCCCTCGAAATAGCAGCCTAGGGCGTCCGCAGTTTTCCGCGTTTCACTAAAAGGTCGCTACGAATGGCTCGAAGAAAACGTATGCAACAAAGCCAAAATTTGTCGCCGGATAGCAGTTCCTCGAAACGCCTTTCGGTAGAGGCGAGGCGACAACGAATCGAAGCGCCAACCTCGTGGCCCTCACTCGAAAGCACTGCCAATCCCGCCGTTTTTATCTACTGTAGAGTTTCCGACAATAAGAGCGTTAAAAGCGATCTCTCCATACCTGATCAGGAGCGTCAGGCCAAAGCGCGTGCAGCTGAGAATGGATGGACGGTTCTTAAAACGTTCATCGAGGCGGGGGTATCTGCTAAGACTGCGGATCGGCCTCAGTTTCAGTTGATGATTGCCGAAGCTCTGGATTCATCAAAGCCGGTCCAGAAAATTATCGTTCACTCTATCAGCAGATTTGCTCGAAACGTCGAGGACTACAATCGCGTTACAAATCAACTGTACGCAAATGGCGTCGAAGTCGTCAGCCTGACGCAGCAGTTTTCTAATGATACCGGTGGATTTATCGCAGAAACAACGACAGCCGTTTTCGACGAGTATCATTCTAGGCGAACGTCGACCGATGTGACGCGAACCATGACGTCGATGGCAAAAGAAGGATACGCCGTCGGAGGTGTCCAGCCACTAGGCTATACGTTGCAGCCTGACGAGGTAAATCCGCGACGAAAACGCGTCGTGATCGACGAAAGTGAGAGGCCGCTAGCAGCGAAAATCTTCCAGCTCGCTTTGTATGGAAATGGCGACGGTCCTGCTCTCGGCATCAAAGCCATCGTCAATCACCTCAATAGCACGGGCTATCGCACTCGGTCAGGCGCGCCTTTCTCGACCAACAACATACATTCAATGCTGACCAACCCCATTTATATGGGCAGAAAAATATATAATCAAAACGCCAAGGCTAAACGATGGACACCGGTAGCCGCTGAGGTCGTAGAGATTCCGGTGCCGCCGATCATCACACCTGATGAGTTCGCCGAATTGCAGAAATTGCTACGCTCGAAAAATCCTCGCAAGGGCGCAGCGAAGACGGTGAGTAGTCCGCTTTTGCTATCGGGGCTCGTACACTGTGAATGCGGGGCAGCAATGACGCTCCGAACAGGCACGGGTCGCTCGGGAGATATCTATCGATACTACCACTGTGCCCGCGTCGCAAAACAGGGTCGTAATACTTGTAACGGCGCAACCGTGCCGGAGCAGCAACTAGATGACTCCGTGGTAGAGGCGGTTATCGAGAATGTGCTCGTGCCAGATAGGCTGCGCGGCATCCTCGATTCGATGAACGAAAAGATCGCGGTGGCCGGGAAACATGGTGAGGCGCGCGCGAATGAAATTCGAGTTGACTTGGAAGCCTCAGAGCGCGCGTATAGAAACTTGTTGGCTGCTGTCGCCAGTTCCGAATCCCTTGGAAGCGAACCAATTTTGCTCAGCAAGCTGGCAGAGCTAGAACGTGACCTGACCCGACACCGAAATAGTTTGAAAGTGTTGATGGCGAGCGGGGGAGATGATGTCTCGATCACCGAGCAGCAAATCAATTGGTTTTCGAATTTGATCATTAAGCGGCTGCGGAAATCGAACCGAGCCAGCATGAAAAAGTTATCTGGCAGCAGTAGTTGCACGCGTCGAAGTAGGCAGCGACGACATCAGCATCGTTGGCAGGCTATCTGATCTGAAAGGTGAGATAGCCCGCGAAGCCAATATCAATGTCGGATTAGGCAGCGAAAACACGGTTCGCAGATATAAACGCAATTGGTGCACCCGACAGGATTCGATATCTCAATATAATACAGTATATTCAATGGTTTTTTGATGTCCGCGTCAGGCACATCGTAGCAAATATTGGGATATAACGTAGCAAATTATGTGCTAGTCGAGCCTCCGCCATATATCCACCGGTTCCTCCTAATGATGAGCAATGCCATGTTGCACACCAGGTCGAAGCTTCGTCCGAATATTGACTTGCCGCGATTCCATCTGGGCTACAAAAAAAAGAACAGCATGAGCTCTCTGGCATGCGCGGTGAGCAAAATTCGCACGTCTGGCACTCAAAACCTTGGCCTGTGCTCATTTGAGAAGCCTCTGCCGCAGGCGCCGGTCTTCGAGCCTTTGAGCATACGTACAACCTGTCCTTTGACGATAAGTTGGTCTGGAGGAAAGTCCTCAGTCCGCAGTCATGCCTCTGAATTTGCTCTAAGGGAATTCAATGACAGTATTCTTGAACTTTTTTGTACACTCGATATGTATTTCGTAGTGAGGGTCCTGTTGGGAAATCAAAAGCGGCTTCTTTACACGCTTAGACATAGCGTATTTGTAAAGAAATTCATTTTTACCGTTCCCGTGGACCGTGAGCACTGTTCCCAGCATTGAGATCTTTTCGCCAACCTTGTCCAAATCGTCGAGCGTTATCGGCTCGACGGTTGCACCGAAAGCGATTAGCGCTGCGTAGGCATCTGGGTCGAATCGGCTCAGTTCTGAAGCTTCAACCTCGCAGATATGAAATGGCTTATTGATATCGCCGCTATGTGTGCAGGTTCCAGAAGCATCGATCGATGTCGAGATTTCATGACCCAAGAAGGTCTCTAGAATTGAGCTCATTGTCTGCTGTCCCCGATATCTAGACCTTTTTTAACTGAAATCGACTGAAGCCCTTTGATACGGCGCTTGGATAATCCAGTTTTTTTAAAGATCTCATACTCGGTTGTTTTGTTGGTGTTGAGTGCCTCTGTAATTACTGACACTGCCCGTTTGCCATAGGTCGCGAGGTCAATAATCCCAGCTTCTGGTCCATCTTCATTCCCGCCTCCACCTTTCGGTTTCAATGTATCAAGGAAATCCGGAGAGCCGAATCCCGCAGCGAAAGCAACGTAGTGCTTTCTTTCGGCAACGCCGAGCTCTACAGCTCGAACTAGAGCAGCGCTAACGCTGGTTTTGAATAAGAAGGAGATAACTTTCGCTGACTCAATGGTTTCATCAAATGAAGTGAATGACAGCCTCTTCTGCTCAACTGCGTTAAAAAACATGTTTCTGGGAATCAGAAGTGAAGCTGCAAACCTGTTGCAGAATCTTTCGACATCATTGCGAAATCTGTAATTATCACTGATCGCAGATCGCTTTCCGAGGATATGAGCCAACTCGTGTGCTAGCGTAAAAGTCTTGGCGCCATGATTACGCTTCGACGAATTGATATAGATTACATTAGATGTGAAATTACTATGATACAGCGCCAGTCCATCAATTTCGTCTGGTAAGTGATGATCTTGCATGACAAAAACTCCAAGATCTTCAATCTTTTCTCGGAATATCTTATAAAAATCTGCTTTCGTTTTGCTGGTCTTCTGAAGATCATCGATTGAAATGAGCTTCGCGATCGTAGCAGCGAACTGCTCCGGGTTTTCATCTGGTTGTTCTGACACCAGCTTTTGGGGAGCATCTAGATCTAGTCTATTATACAAATCAGCCAGGAAATCCCTCAGCTGGAAAATGCTCTCAAATTTTCCTGCACTTAGTCCGAATTTAAACTTCCTCGGGATCCTCCGACGAAAGTCAATAATCTCCGGATCCGGAACCTTGAACTCTTCCATGAAGAATGCGTAAGCCGGGACTGCGAGGAGCGACGATATTCTGAAGATCTGGTTCTTCGTCGGGATTCGATCTCCACTCAGCGCTTCTAGAAATCGTTCCTTGCTAATTTTTAACGATTCCGCAAGACTCGTCGCGTCAATCCCTCGGGCTTCGAGAACTTGATTTAAGATGGTTGGATTAAATGGCATTAGCGGTCTGCGCTGGTTTTGAGTTGAAGAGCTTGGAAAGTTTGCTCGGTACAGCGGTTGGAGTTGGTTTCATCTTTCCGGTTGTATATCAACTGCTATCTGAGCGGGCAAAAAAATTGTTGTCTTCATCCAGGGCGTTAGTGGAAGAGCTAGAATCGCAGGGCGACAGGGCGTCAATGAGGGATCTTGCGTCAATGATGATAGCATTTCAATCATCTAGTAATAAAATGGATAAGGCAGCACAATTATTTATTTTAATTTCGTCTTTGTCGGCGCTGACTGCGTTTTTGACGTTAATGCTCAGTGCTTTCGTACGGCTGTGTCTGGACAAAGCAGAGGTAATGTTGGTTATTGCAGTGGTATCGCTTCCGATTTTATTTTGCGCCGCGGTTTTTATTTGGTGGTGGGATTCGTCTCGCTCTCTCATCAATCGCTGCGAACATTATTACGATCAGTAGGTATTCTTGTAGAGTTTATCCCTTCGTGCCTAGCTTCTGCCTGCGTGACCCAAGTTCCTTGCGCTGAAGTGAGTCTAGAGGATTGAGTATGACAAATAGCTGTCTAGCAGCAGCAGAACCGCATTAGCCTTCGGGACAAGGGAGGTCGCCAAGGCTATGCAGCTCAGCCTCAGATCTTGTTGTCAGAAATTGCTAGTCGAGCCTCCGGTATATCCACCCACCGTTTGCTCCTACTGATGAGCCTATGGATAAATCTGTGGCAACCAGCGCAAAGCAATGCCATGTCGCGCACCCGGGTTGATGTCTCTCCCGTACCGTGACTCAACGGGATCATATGGTGCGCTTCGAAGAAACTCTCCATAAGGTCTCTGGGCAAAGGAGGCGGGCTGAAGTCGCACACCTGGCATATCAAACCTTGGTCTGAGCACTTGTCGAGAAGTCTGCGACGCAGCCGCCGGTCTCGGCGCCTGTGAGAAGAACTCAAAACTTGCCCTTCGATAAACTGCTCGTCTTCTGGAACATCCTCGATCTGATGAACCTGCGCCAGTTCGCCCAAGATCTGCGCTGCCACCTTCGCGACAACTTCCTTCGCTGTGGGTGGATATGCAGAAGCAACTGCACGATCGGTGCGCGATGATGAAAGACGTCGAGTTGGATCGATCGCGGACTGCAGATTCTGCATCTTGAGCGCCACACCGTCAGGATTGCGAAAGCTGTCCTTCCTTACCTCTTCCGGATGGATAGCTGCTGATCTTAAACGTTCGGACAACGCGATTACATCTACATGCCGTTTGTCGAGCGGTGCGCCGTGGCGGTAGAGCAGGTCAAGGGTCAATAACGTCTCGTCCCAAGTCCAATCTGGATTTCCTGCACCCTTTGTTACCGGCATCCCATCCTCATTGTGCTAAAAATGCAGCTTTGCAGCCGACTACCGCAGTCAGTCGTGGCTCTGCTCAGTCGTAGTGTCAAATGACGGAAATCGCATCGTGACCCCTTTGAGCCGATTCTCCTCTCGAAGTTTGTGCAGTTCATCAACTAATCCATCAATGTCAGCCAAGTCGTCACTTCTGAGCCCTACTGCCGCCAACCTGTCTCTGAACTCTGTGTACGCATCATAGCCGGTGCGAAACACAGAACAGGTCACTACCGCGCCCAAAAGGGAGAAATCTCTTATTTGAAGGCTTAGCAGCAATGCTTGAGCCCACAAGCTCGGTTCGTCCTCCACTAAGAACGCTACCATCAAGCATGCGATCACCGCGGCATCAAAACTGTGAGAAGCGTTGTGCTTGTCGAGTTCCGTGATCCAAAAATTGGAGTCGGATAGGTACTCAGTGCCTGTTGTACCCTCGAAGCTCAGGAGACAGTCGCATAGCCAGGATTTTAGACTTGCCTCGTGCTTTAGGAATTCGTCGCCGTCGTCGCCGACTCGTTCGAAATACCCTTTCGCCTCGCTAAACATGCCTGAGTATATAAGACAATCACCTACGCAGATTGCTACCTTTGGCGCAGGCGCAATTTCATAGGCAGCTCTGTAAGCGGAAGCCGCTGCTCTATACTTCTTTCTAAAGAAAAGTGTTCCGCCTAGCTCGCATAGAAAGTAATCCCTCTGAAGGTATTCATTACTAAGTTTCCTTGCTAGGTTGTAGTTTTTTAGAGCGAGCAGATATTGCTGCGTGTTGTAGTGGTAGTTTGCTAATGAATAATGCAGCGCTGATTTCGCGGTTTCCGATCGTTCAGAGGATATTGCTTCCGAGAAAAATCGTGTGACGGCGGCTGATCTTTTTCCTGGGTCCGTGTGTTTTGACAGTAGGCTGTGAATATATTCAGCGTAAGCCAGATCTTGAAATTCGTGCAAAGAGTTTAAGCTGGCGATTTCGCTGGCTAACTCCGGGTGTTCAAGGGCGTGCACCGCTACGGTCGCCGAGATGGGTCGGGATTGGGCGACTAATTTATTCTGCACGATGATGCGGTTGAGCTCATCGTTCTGAGCATTCATGCCCAACGTGCCCGAAATGAAAGCCAAGCCGTAAACTAGTTTATTGAAAATTTCGGCGCGTTCAGAGTCAGGTGAGGAAAACTGAAGGCTTGCAACTACATCTACCGCTAGTGCCATCTGTTGATCGTTTAGCCAGACCGTCACAGGTAAGCAGCGGTCCGGGTCGTCGCTAAACGTCATCAGACTGCTTAAGTTAACGAGCCGCGAAATCGCATGGTTCAAGTTAAATAAGCTGCTGGCGTCTGTCCTTTCCATATCCACTTTGAGCCCAATCGGAAGCCGAAGTGGATTAGTCAGTGTGCGCTTGACTCTAAGTGTCTTGGAAATCGCTTCGGGGGTGGCGTCGGTCCAAACTTCGTCCGGGCGAAATTTTAGCGTGAATGTTTTGCTCGTAGGTTTTTTGTGGGTGGCGATGATGTTGCTGACCCAGGCGTAGTGGAGGCTCTTGTTGGCGTCACAATACCGGACGACCATACCGGGATGCTGAAAGGAGGCAAGGTACTCAATACGATCTACCTCCATCTGCACTGAACGTTCTTTGATGAGGTTGTCAGTTGCTTTCAGTTGCACGATGAACTGCAACCCAGTTGCTTTTCCGTCTTCACCGAAGAGCTCAACCTCTAGGTCAACGCCGTAGTCGTCGCTCTTTCTCCTGCATACCCAGTGGGGCGGCAGCAGGTTTTCGAACGCCTTTATCGAGGTCGTTTCAAGTTGATGGGATCTGCTGCGTACTGGCAATCTTGGCTTCCTATTCGCGCTAAATAGTGTTCGCTAGGGTTTAGCGGATTGGCAGCGGTGAATGCCCATCAGCTGGCTCTTTCGCACTGTGCTACGGCAATGAATGCTGGGTCAAAGCTTGTGGTCGAGTCATCCATGAAACTGCCATCATACGAGACTTGCAGTTTTAACGTCATCAAATTGAACCTATAATTGAATCTGTTGCTGCAGCTGCCTGAGCCATCGAGATCAACTGGCACATGCAAGTCACTGCCATTGATCGCGCACCGTTCCGCCTCATAGTTTTCACCAAGCCTTTTTACCCTCACCAAATATGTAGGAACCGGACCGCTAGATGACTTCGCGATGTTGCCAGTCGCTTCGACCGAAAGCATGAGCGCCGCATCAGAAGGATTAAAAATAGCGCCGCTCCAGTCATTTGTACTTTTGTTATACTCGACACCAACGCTGGCTGTAATCTTGCAATAGTAGCCACCACTCCAGTCTTTAAATTCGGCGTGAACAGGAATGGTGGACGCTAAAAAAAAGATAGAAACGGCGCGAAGCATGCGATCCCCTTGAATTTCGACAGTAGAAAGTGAACCTGATTTCTGTGCAAGCATAACGTGGCGACCAGCTAGGGGGCGGTCAAAAAACTCCTACGCGGCAGCTAGGCAATTGATCGCCGTTAGTTCTAGTCGACAGAAGCGCGAACTTTTTGGTCTACGCCCTGTAAGGTAGAGATAGGTGCCCGTGTTGATGCTACCGCCCCAAATCGGCAACGAAGAATGCAGCGCCTGCACCCAGAATCATCCCAAGAAAAACTGCGATGTTTTGATTGCCAGTAAGCTTGAAAGCTCCGCCGCTCACGCCCACAACAATCATCGATGAGATGAACGTAACAAACCCATTAGCTGTAACAAATATTGCTATCAATATCGCGACGATCGAAGCCAGCGATGCGATCAGCGCCCCTTTCCAAGCTGCAACTTCGGATATTTGGGCACCGATTCCCCCGCCGATAATGGATGCTAGTATAAGTATGAATGTCCATTGATCTATAAGCACAATTTCCTCCTAACGATCGATCCGTCTAGTTGTAAACGGACTGCGTCACCAAGGAAGAGAACGTGTGAGGAATATGTCTTGGAATCCGCGATTATTTTTGGGCGATGTATTCGAATTGAACGCGACTGGTACGGGCAATACCTGCCAGACAAACTTAGGATCTGGATGGTCGCCTGAGCTGCATATCCTGTTATCCAGTGCGACCCGTGTCATGAGTAGCAAAATCCTAGCTTAAACAGGGTACGATCAGTACGAGGATCTCGACCAGTCCACCGTCCAACTGGATACTGGTATGCTTGCTAGTAGAAGCGTCAATTCCGCAACTACGCTTTCGCAATCGCCCCTGCGCGCGGATTGGCGCGTCCACACTATTATGTCTGGCTCTTGCCCCATGGCAGTCAAACCAAGTTGGACAAGCGCCTGATTGCGATATTGAGCTTCGACCGTAATGGCTACATTTTGTCTCCAGCTGCCGAAATTGTTATTCATCATGGTTGTATCCAGAATCTATATTTAAAGAAAATCATAATCATTTATTTTAATTCTCCCATTCAGATGAAATTATTGATTGGTCCTGAAGCGTTCAACGCGTGTGATCGTTTCCTGTCTATTACATGATTAACCGCACGAATAGCATCACGACCTTTCCCTGAGCCGAACATGTGCTCCTTGCCCACCAGAGCAGCTATTGCTTCTTCCTTGGAGTATCCCGCCTTTATGAGCTCGACAGCGGCGTTATACCATGTGCGATCACCATTGCCTTTGCCCGCGATAGCGGCACACTCGAGAACGATGGCTCTGGCTGCTTTCCGGACGCTTGCAGCTACGTGGCGCTTCGTAACAGGCGTTTCCCGATCTTCGGGTAGGTTACGGCAGATGAACCAACGCGCATCGAGAAACACGGGCTTCTTCTCTAAAGATCGTGTTAATTCGAACTCATAGTACGTTCCATCGATGTAAATTGGATCGCCCTTGGTCGGACGGCACGGTGCGTAGAAGCGATTGTTGATGCTCATGCACGACGGATCAACCGGGAAGTGACTACCGCCGTCTTCCCTCGGAAATTTTTCTCTGATGTCCTGATCCAACAGTCGTATAATGCGATTGTAGTTCTCAGCATCCACAGCTTCTGTGAGCGGAATGAGAACGCGGATTTTGATCTGACGTTCGTTGAAATTGCCGAAGTTAACGCAACTGAACGTGCTGACTATCAGGTGCGAAATCTTCTGGTTTTTCAGGTAGTCGGAAAGCTCGGTCACGTCGCCTGTGACTTCGTCGATGTCAAGGATGACGAGTTTGGTCGACTGAATGTTGCCCTTCAGAAGATGGTTTTCGTAATTGAAGAAGAAGCCTTCGCGAAACATCGAGTTTGCGTCTTTTGAGGGAATTTCTGTCCCATTCACCTGCGTCTCGAAATACTCAAGGACGGTCCCCCAGTTGAGCGCTTCGGGTTCAAAAGTTTCACCCGCAGACCGATTTGCCCAAAACCGGAAACGAAAATTGTCGTATTGAACTGTTTGGTTGTGATTGCTGACGATGCGTTTGCGGCGGCGGTGAAGCTGACTCCGAGCGGCATCGTCTCTTTGCTTCGCAACCTTGAGCGGCTGTTTCTCATTCTGTGGTTCCTCGTCGGTCTCTATGTCCTTACGGAACAACAGCTCCGGAATGCCGATATCCAGTAGCGTCGGCGTCGCGCAACCCGGTATAAATCCCTGCATAGCATTGGCGGTCGCCTGATCCCCAAAGATCAGAATTACACGGTCGTTCACCTCTTTGGTTCGTAGGCTTGTGCGACCGGCAAACTGATAGGCAGATTCATATGTGAGAGCGTACTTAGCTGCCTGACGGTCTATGCCGTAGACCTTCCATAAGAAACTGACTGTCGCCGGGTCGAAGTTAATAGCCGCCAAGAATACTGCCATGTTAAATTCTCGACCACCATTCCAACCGCGGGAATTGCTCGAAATTAAATGACCCAGCGGGGCATCCCATTTCGTTGCTTCGTACATGGTGTTGGTGCAATACAGGAACTTTATGCCTGGGAAGTTTTCCGCAATGGCTTTTCCGGTTGCCTTGGCTATCTTGGTGAAGCTCGTCGGTGCTGCTGCCCTGGTTGTTCCCTGACCTTTGTTGGTGAAGAGCGCCTTGCTGAAGTCGCGTTCGCTAACGTAGTAGATTTCGGTTATTGCAGCCTTATGGCTAAGGTCCTCATGGTCCGCCCTGATTGACTCATGCGGAATCAGATCGACATCCTCAGATGCGGACCAAATAAGGTATTGGAGGGAATTCTTATAGTTCGCACCAATGAAGGTCGAATGCTTGGGAAAGAGTGACGGGCGGGCGACGACAAAGAACTGAATTTGTTTCGGGATTCCGTTCTTGAACGCGTTGAACGCCTTAGTGAGTACGAAAACTCGGTAGTGCGGGCTAGCAATCCGTTGAGCCACTTTCAGGATGTCTTCACAATCCTTCAGGACGTCATCTTTCCATCCACTTTCGGCAATATTTCTAATGTGATTTGTAGGCACCAGTTCATAATATTCGGGTGCTTCAGAGAGTGAGGAAGCGAGCCATCCGGATACGAAATCCTGAGTTAGGGGCAGGGAATTGAATTTAAACGTTTCGAAGATAGTTGGTATTTCATCGAAGAAGTAGAGCCGGTCCGGATCGGCGTCTTGGCAGCTAATAGCTACTTGCTGATTAACCGCATAAATGCCGCTGTTGCGGTTCTTGAGCCTTTCCCGGTAGGTCTTCCCTGCAGCGGTATAATCACCATCCGGGCGAATATCCCGACATATCATTTCGATACCAAGACCTTCAGCAGACTTGTATTGGTCGCTGAGATTGTTCGTCTGTGTGCAAATGGTGGCGGGTATTGGCTTTTTACGGAGATAGGACAGTAGCGACGTTGTCTTATGACTTCCAACTGGACCGTCAACGTAATAGAATTTAAGATTTGACATTAAAATACCTCATTGAAATGAAAGAAAGAGACATAGCGGCTGTCGGAGTTCGCTATGTCTCTTGGCGTCTATTCTGTCCATTGAGGCGTGCGAAACCTTTGCTGTCTAATGACCCTCGAAACCGAGCCATTTCCGACAGCTTTGGTTTCTAATTTATATTTATGTTAATATGATATATTGTTCGTTTTTATTCTATGGTTCTTTGGTAAATGGCGCCACTTTGGTCTTTAGAATCAGGACGGAATAATAATTTTCATCACACTTGTGTACTGTTAATATATAAAGTCTTTTTTTGTGACGTTCTTATTTTTTTGTTAAGCCGGTCCTGTATTATTACTTAAGAGTGGCGCGATATACCCGATAACATGTTAATGCAGCTTCAGGTGCAGTCGAGCGAAGCGAGAGACGCGAAGCGTCCTCTCGGTGTTGGCGAATTCCTTGAGTTGCGTGCAGTTCTGTTCAGCCGGGGCTGGTTCCATATGGGTGTAGTTCTGCAAGACTAGTCAAACTACTGGTTCAATTAATTCGTTTGACCACCCATAATGAACCAGATATAAGTAAACCATCTAAAATGAACCGTTGGTGTTTCGAGCATGTTTCTTCGCGCTTATCTTCGTGCATCCACTGAAGATCAGGACGCAAACCGTGCCCGCCAAGACCTCATCGAGTTTGCGGAAGGGCGGGGACTGAAGGTCGCTGCGTTCTATGTCGAGAACGAAAGCGGGGCTTCTCTCAGACGCCCTGAGCTATTTCGACTGCTTTCCGATTGTCAGCCGGGAGACATTCTGCTTGTCGAGCAGGTAGACCGTCTATCGCGTCTCAATGCTGAAGACTGGGATAAGTTGAAAGACGAGATCCGATCTCGCTGCGTGCGTGTTGTGGCGCTCGACCTGCCCACATCCTGGATGCTCGCCAACGCGGATGAGGATGATATCCAGGCTCGAATGCTCGACGCTATCAACGGAATGATGTTGGACATGCTCGCTGCCTTCGCGCGCAAGGACTACACTGACAGGCGGCGCCGACAAGCCCAAGGTATCGTGACCGCGAAGCAGGAGGGTCGATACAAAGGACGCCCGGAAAACGCGAGGCGCAACGACAGTATCGCGGAAATGCTCAATAAAAAAATGTCGTGGACCCAGATCCAGGATGCTACTGGGGCAAGCAGAGCCACCATCGCTAAGATTGCGAAGAGGCTGAGGAGTGTCGCCGCGCCTGCCTACTGAATAATTGAAATGCGCGCATTTACAATGTGGCGCCTTAACTCAAGAAGACGCCATTCTGCCAAGTAGCTCATCGGCGGTCCTAAGGTCGTCGATTAGCAATTTACGCTTCTTTGCGTGGATCATCGCCGCTTCGACATATCCCTTATGCATGAGGAGGTCGATTAGCTGTTGTAGCTGGCAGAGAAATTTTTGCCTCAGTTTAAGATCCGTTATTAGTTTTCGATATTCGTATTGTTGCAATTTGCATATTCCTTATGTGGAACATGCCTTCTTCATAATATAATTGGTTCGGTGTGCCGAAACGTCACGTCAGGCATATTGGATTGATATTCAATGGGTTATATTCTTTTGTTTTTCTTCTGCTATGGCGAAGGCTTGAAGCATGGCGTCACGCTTTTTTTCTAGCGAGTATCCCTCGCCGTATCGTCCAGTCATGCTCCCATCGTGTCCGACGATGGATTTAAGCAAACTGTCCTGCATGCCCTCGACTTGTCGAAGTAGGTCAACAAAGCGATGTCGGTAGCTGTAGGTGGTTTTGTCATTGGCGACTTTGCGGATTATCTTATTTGCCGCCTGCGATAGAGCCTCCGAGCCGCCTGAGCGGCAATAGCGGGGAAATCCTTTTGGGAACTGTCTTGCTACGTTCAAGGCTGGTCCGATCAAAGGAATGTCACGAGGTCGATTGTCCGTCTTTAGGCTCCTGCGGTTTGGGTTCTTGCCGATTCGGATATAGGGAATCTCGCAGTCTAGGTGGAAGTCTGACTCATGCAGCAAGACCAGTTCACTTGCGATGGTGCCGGTGAACTCAGCGAGCAGCAGGATTGCCTTTAGTTCATCATTAGCTTTGGAAGACGCTAGCTTGCCGCGAAGAGCGACGATTTCCGCTTCCGTGAATGGGAGGCGCTGTTCTGCGTCGTTGCCATTGTGGTCGATCTTAGCGTGTTCAAATGGGTTCCGATGATCTGGGTGATCGGCTTGTAACACCTTCCGAACCATGGCGTTCAGAAACAGAAGCTTCTTCTTCGCAGTTTCAGATCTGATCGCCCCTGCTTCGACGCGCTTGCCTAGATTGATCGCGTAGTTTGCGGCGTCTCTGGGGCGGATCTTCAGAACATCCAGGTCACCCATCTCCCGCTTGAAGTCATCAACTGGCTCTCGGTGTCGGTTCCACTTCTTCTGGCGTGCTCTGTGGTCGAGATCGTTCCATTTGCCCGCCGACAGCTCCTGAAAGCGTTCGAACATTGCATCCAAAGACAGCTCATCTTCGAGGGCGCTGCCGATTGCTGCAACTTCGGCAATGTCGGGGTTCTTGATCTGCTGCAAGATTTCCAGGCTTCGGCTCATCATGGCGACATAGTCCTGGAGGGATGTAGCCTCTATATCTCTTGGTGATGCTCGCTGCAGACCAAGTCTTTCATATGTCTTCTGCATTAATGGCATAGTGAGAGGTGTGTCGTCAGTAATAAAATGCGAATTGTGGAGCGTAGTATATTGCTCAAGAAGTTGACCGGCTTTGATTAGCGCCTCCTTCCTGTCTCTAGTTTTCAAAGTCCTCCAAATTTCTTTTTTCCCAAATTTCGGAATTAGGCGTTTAGGAACGGATAGTCTAAAGTAATAGTTTCCGTTTTCACGTAAAACGATGTAATTAAGGCTCATTCTCTCCCCTTTGTTTTCTATTATGTTGTCGTTATGGGAGAATTATAAGCAAAACACAGCGTATTGTCAAGCGTTCTCGTTGGGGTGAGTGGTCTATACTACATAGTCAACATTCAGTACTGGGTGTGCGTGCCTGTACTGACCTATTGGAATAAAATTCTAATATTAAATTTAATTGTACATGAAAGAGCGCGAAAACGTAGCAATTCTGCGCTAGAAACGTAGCAAAATTGCACGCCTCCAGGCCAACCCACTGATTTTAAATAGAAAATTGGCGCACCCGACAGGATTCGAACCTGTGACCTTTGGAATCGGAATCCAACACTCTATCCAGCTGAGCTACGGGTGCATCCGAAGGCGGCTTTGACTCGCCGTTCCGATTGCGGTCATAGCGCAGTCGCTCGCGCGCATCAATCCGAAAAAGCGTTTGGCCGTGGCGGTATCCCGCTTGCCTGTCGTGTGGTGGGCGAAATGATCGGTAGATGATCAAATGCCCGGCTTTCGAGAATGCAAGGAGCCAATCCTGGGGGAAATGAACGGCAAATGTCCAAAAACGGTGCTTCATGCCCAATCGGTTGCCTTTGCGCCCTTGTGGCAGCGGTTTTAACCGTTAGTATCGTTGCAGGAAGGTCATTGCCCCGTGTAATGGCTCTCTGAGGGGACATAATGATGATGGCGGGGAAATGCCTGAACTTAACATGGATGAATTGATACCCAACACGACCAAGCTGGACTTTTCAGTCATGGACGATGCTGTGGGTTATCGGTTGCGGCGGGCACAGCTCGCTGTTTTTCAACATTTCAATGAAGCTTTTTCTTCGAAGGGACTTCGGCCGACCGATTTTGCGGTCCTGCTTCTGCTCACCAACAACCAGGGTGCAAAGCAGAGCGAAGTGGCCGAGGCGCTCGGCATTCAGCGGGCGAATTTTGTCGCCATCGTCGACGGGCTGGAAAACAAGGGCTTCATCGAACGGCGCAAGTCCGAGACCGACCGGCGTGTCCAGTCGCTTTACATGACGCCGGCGGGAGAGGCCTATCTTGAGGAACTCATGCCGATCTGGGTCGATCATGAGCGTTGGGTCCTGGAGCAACTCGGCGGCATTGCCGAGCGCGACAGCGTCAACCGCTTGCTCAGACGTCTCTACGACTGATCGTCAACGACCGCTTCGCAGGTCGTGGCTGCTGATCGCCTCGTCGACCAGCCCGTTTGCGATCTTCATGCGCAAGGTCGCTGCGTCGCGATAGTCTGCGGCGACGCGATCCGGATGGTTCTCGCGGGCGAAGCGGCGGCGGCGCTCCTGCAGCCGATCGCGGTCGTCCGACGGTTCGATGCCGAGATCCTCGGCAATCTCCTGCGGCGAGAGGCGGCCTGCCCATGCGGGTGGCGGCGGCGGAGCAGGCGGCTCGGGCTCTTCCGGTGGCAGGTCTTCGGGCATCAGGAAGAGGTAGGCGTCGAGACGCTGGTCGGCGCCGGTTTCAGGGGAAGCTGCGAGATCCGGCTCGGCCACGAAGCCGGTGCTCAGGCCCTTGATCCGGAAGGTCTGTTCTTCGGCTACGGGCTGCTCTTCGGCCTCGTCATCAAGCCTGTCGACTACCGACTGGAAGAGAGACTTTCCAAACAGCATGCGTGTTCGACCTCCGCTGCGGCCGTGCCGCGCCTCAAGGGCACATCATCATGCCGGGATGGAGTGGAGCTTGCGGAAAGGTTCCGACCGCGCGCGCCGCTGGAGCGGCAGGTCAGCTTTGCGACTGGCTCTGTGAGGACTCGACCACCAGCGTGACGGTCAGATCCTCGCCAGCAAGACCGATCCGCATGCCGGAGACGGGGGCGGCATCGGGGTAGCCGAGGCCGGTTGCGATCCGCACATAACGGGCATCCGGGCAGTGGTTATTCGCGGCGTCGAAACCCACCCAGCCAAGACCTTGCAGGTGAACCTCGGCCCAGGCATGGGTCGCGACCTGCTCAATGCGGTCGTCCATCAAAAGGTAACCCGAGACGTAGCGGGCGGGCAGTGCGAGCAGGCGGGCAGCGGCGATAAAGGCGTGGGCATGGTCCTGGCACACGCCGCGACCGGCTTCCAACGCCTGTTCAGCGGTGGTCTCCGTGCCGGTCGAACCCGTCTCATAGGCGATCTGCGCGTTGAGCTTGCCCATCAGGTCATGCATCTTGGCCAGATCATTGTCGCCGGACAGGCTGCGCGAAAGCTCGCGGATCAGTTTACCCGGCTTGGTCAGCGGTGTGTCGCGGAGGTAGAGCCAGAGCGGCACATAGCCCTGGTGCGGGCCGTACACGCCGGAGCGGTCCTCGGTCTCGACCTCGCCAGACGCGACGATATGAACGCTGTGGCTATCGCCTTCGGTGGAGACGAGATGGGTCTGGTTGCCGAACTGGTCGTTGAAGCCGGCTTCGACATTGGCGCCGTCGACGGCGATGCTCCACGACAGCACCTTCTGGCCCGGACCATCTTGCGGGGTCAGCCGCAACCGTTGCAGCGAGTACTGGACCGGGTCGTCATAGCGATATTCGGTGGTATGGCTTATCCGCAGACGCATGCGCTCAATCCTGCTCAGCTATAGAACCTGTAACCCTCGGTGATTTCATTGCCCAGCTTGTTGTTGAGCGAGATGAAATTGTCGAGGAACTCGTGCAGCCCCTGATCCATGATCTGATCGATGCTGGTCGTTTTCAGGGTCGCAAGCACGGCATCGGCGGTGTGGTGCGCCGCGAGGCGCTCGCCATATTCCTGGCCGACATAGCCGAGGTTGGAGGTGATCTTCTCGTAGCAATAGGCAAGCGAGCGCGGCATCTGACCGCTCAGGATCAGGAAATCTGCAATGTTGGCCGCCTTGTATTCTCCGTCATAGACCCAGCGATAGGAGCGATGCGCGGAAACCGAGCGCAGGATCGATTCCCACTGCATGTTGTCGAGCGAGGAGCCGACATGGGTGATCGCCGGCAGAAGCACGTAGTACTTCACATCGAGGATGCGGCTGGTGTTGTCTGCGCGTTCGATGAAGGTGCCGATGCGGGCGAAGTTATAGATCTCGTTGCGCAACATCGAGCCGTGGAAGGCGCCGCGGATCAGGCCGGCGCGGCGCTTCACGGTGTCGATGACCTCAGGCAGATCAGCGGACTTCAGCTTGCGGGCGAGCATCTGCTTCAGCTCGATCCAGCATTCGTTGGTGGCTTCCCAGGTCTCGCGGGTCAGAGCCGTGCGCACCATGCGGGCATTGTTGCGGGCGGCGTCGATGCAGGACATGACGCTGGAAGGGTTGGCTGTATCGCGCAGCAGAAAGTCGATCGCGTCGGCTGCGGTCACCTTGTCCTGCCGCTCGGCAAAAAGGCTTCGGACGTCGGCACTCTGCAGCACCGCATCCCAGTCATCGTCCGAGGCGCCGGTCCGGGTGAGCGACATCCGCAAGCCCGCATCGACGAGGCGGGCAATGTTTTCGGCTCTTTCGATGTAGCGGAACATCCAGAAGAGGCCGTTGGCAGTTCTTCCGAGCATGACCATGTCAGTCCTCCAGTACCCAGGTGTCCTTGGTGCCGCCGCCCTGGCTGGAATTGACCACGAGCGAACCCTGCTTGAGGGCCACGCGGGTCAGGCCGCCGGGGATGATCTGCACCTTGTCGGAGACGAGGACATAGGGACGTAAGTCGACGTGGCGGGGCGCGATCCCCTTGTTCACGAGGATCGGCACGGTCGAGAGAGACAGCGTCGGCTGGGCGATGTAGTTGTTCGGCCGGGCCTTCAGCTTTTCGGCGAAGGCGGCACGCTCCTTCTTGGAGGCGGTCGGGCCGACCAGCATGCCGTAGCCGCCGGAGCCGTGCACTTCCTTCACGACCAGTTCTTCGAGGTGTTCGAGAACATATGACAGGCTGTCTGCCTCAGAGCAGCGCCAGGTCGGCACGTTTTCAAGGATCGCCTTGCGGCCGGTGTAGAACTCGACGATCTCCGGCATGTAGCTGTAGATCGCCTTGTCGTCGGAGATGCCGGTGCCCGGAGCGTTCGCAATGGTGATGTTGCCGGCCCGGTAGACATCCATGATGCCGGGAATGCCGAGCGCCGAATCGGGGCGGAAGGTGAGGGGATCGAGGAAGTCGTCGTCGACGCGGCGGTAGAGCACGTCGATCGCCTCATAGCCGCGCGTGGTGCGCATCTTCACCTTGCCGTCGATGACGCGGAGGTCAGAACCTTCGACCAGCTCGACGCCCATCATGTCGGCGAGGAAGGAATGCTCGTAATAGGCGGAATTGTAGATACCGGGGGTGAGGACTGCGACGCGCGGCTTGCCCTTGCAGCCGGGAGGGGCGAGCGAGGCGAGCGACTGGCGGAGCAGATAGGGATAATCCTCGACGCGCTGCACCTTGTTGAGCTGGAAGAGCTCCGGGAACATCTGCATCATGGTTTCCCGGTTCTCCAGCATGTAGGAGACGCCGGAGGGCGTGCGGGCATTGTCTTCCAGCACGTAGAACTGGTCTTCACCGGTGCGCACGATGTCGGTGCCGACGATATGGGTGTAGACCCCGCCCGGCGGACGAAAACCGATCATCTCGGGCAGGAAGGCGACGTTCTTCTCGATCAGCTCGCGGGGAATGCGGCCGGCCTTGATGATTTCCTGCTTGTGGTAGATGTCGTCGAGAAAGGCGTTCAGCGCCAGCACGCGCTGTTCGATGCCCTGGGCGAGCTTGCGCCATTCGCGGCCGGATATAATGCGCGGGATGATGTCGAAGGGGATCAGTTTTTCGGCACTGTCGGCATGGCCGTAGACGGCAAAGGTGATGCCCGTCTTGCGAAAGATGTTTTCCGCATCTCTCGACTTGGCCAGAAGCCTTGCCGGGTCCTGGCTGGAATACCAATCGAAGTAGTTCTGGTAAGGTCCGCGCGGAGCACCGTCCGCTGTCATCATTTCATCAAATGCCAATGGCGCCATCCCCTTTTTGGTTCATTTGAATACAAGCATTTGGCCAATGCAAGCAGCATCGCAGGTCAAGGGACGAGAATTAGGCACGGCTTTATCTGCCTGGAAAATCGGCATGAGCGCCATTTTTGAGCAATCGGGACGGTGTGATCACTGCATCTCCCGGTTCTACCGGGTGGTGAATCCCTGCCGCTGAACCGCAGCTTTTGCGTGACATGAATTTCTGCCGCTTAATTAGGCATTCGTTTGGGAATGTTTTTTGTGTCCGAGCCAGATGTGAGCGAAATTCAACGGGCTTTGCAGGAAAACTCTTTTGACCGCGGCCGGGGTCGGCATTATCGAAGCGGACAGCCGGCGGCTTGCGATCCGGTCCTGGAAAGACGAACCGACTCATGACACTCGCCCGCATCGCCCCCGTCCTCTTCGTGTTGCTGTGGTCGACGGGATGGGTCTCCGCCAAATACGCGACCTTCTTTGCCGATCCCCTGACGTTTCTCGTCGTTCGCTACGGCACGGCGGTCGTGTTGTTCTACATCGTCTGTCGTGTCGGAGGCGTCTCCTGGCCGAAGGATCGGGCCGGATGGATGCATGCCATCGTCTCGGGCATGTTCCTGCACGGGCTTTATCTCGGCATGGTCTGGTGGGCGATCGGGCAGGGGGTGCCGGCGGCGCTGTCAGGGATCATAGCGGGCCTGCAGCCGCTGATGACCGGGGTCGCCGCCGCCTATCTGATCGGCGAGGACCTCAGCGCCAGTCAGCGGCTTGGCCTGGTGATCGGCTTCCTCGGGGTTGGTATCGCGGTCCTGCCTAAGGTGCTGGTCATCGATGCTTCCACGATCCCGGCCTATGCCGTGGCGGTCAACGTTTTGGCCATGGCCTGCGTGACGGCCGGCACGATCTACCAGAAGCGGCTGGTCAAGGAGGGCGATCTGCGCGCCGTGGCAACGCTGCAATATGTCGGCGCCCTGATCGTCACGGTTCCGGCGGCCGTTGCGCTCGAAAACTTGCATGTCGACTGGAGCCTCGGTTTCTTCGCGACGCTTGCCTGGTCTGTCATTGGGATCTCGATGGGCGCGATCGCGCTGCTTCTCTATCTGATCCGCCACGGCGACGTGTCGAAGGCGGCCTCGCTCATTTATCTCGTTCCGCCGATGGCGGCTCTCGAAGCCGCCATCGCCTTCGGGGAAGAGTTGACAGTGCCGATGATGGTCGGGACCTGCGTGGTCATGGTCGGCGTTTACCTGACCAATCGCAAGACAGTATCGGCGCCAGAGTGAGCGGCCGGCCGCGCAGGCCATGAAAAATGGCGCGGTGGGTGCCGCGCCATTTCAAAATTCTAGAGCTTATCGAGCCACGACTTAGGCCTGGCGACGACGACCGCCGGCGGTGCCGGAACGGGCCGGACGGCCCTGGCCGTTGCCACCCGGACGGCCCTGGCCGCCATTGGCGTTGCGGTTCTGTCCGCCGCCATTGCCACCCTTGCGGTGACCGGTCTTGGCCGGACGGCCATCGGCCTTGGGAGCGCCTTCGGCCTTGCCGCGACCCTTGCCCTGGCCCTGGTGATTGCGGTTGTTGCCACCACCGCCACCGCCGCCACGACGCTGCGGGCGGGCCGGACGCGCGAGGTTTGCCGGCGGTTCGCCCGAGGCGACCGGGATCTCGATGCCCATCAGCTTTTCGACGTCGCGCAGCAGACGACCTTCGTCCGGACCGCAGAATGCAATCGCGATGCCTTCGCGACCGGCACGGGCCGTACGGCCGATGCGGTGGACGTAAGCGTCCGGCACTTCCGGCAGGTCGTAGTTGAAGACGTGAGAGACGGCCGGGATGTCGATGCCGCGGGCGGCAACGTCGGTGGCGATCAGCGTCTTGATCTCGCCGTCACGGAAGCCCTTCAGAGCGCGCTCGCGCTGGCCCTGGCTCTTGTTGCCGTGGATCGAGGCGACCGAGTAGCCGGTGGCGTCGAGGTGCTTCATCAGCTTTTCCGCGCCATGCTTGGTGCGCAGGAAGACGATGGAGCGGCCATCCGGATTGTCGTTGAGGATCTTCTTGAGCATTTCCGTCTTGGCGTTCTGGCCGGCAACGAAATGCACGTGCTGTTCGACCTTGTCGGCGGCCTTGCCCGGGGGCGAGACGGCGACCTTCAGCGGGTCGGTCAGGAAGCTTGCGGCGAGATCGGCGATCGACGGCGGCATGGTGGCCGAGAACAGAAGCGTCTGGCGCTTCGGCGGGACCATCTTGGAGATCTTGCGCAGGTCATGGATGAAGCCGAGATCCAGCATCTGATCGGCTTCGTCGAGAACGAGGTAACGGACGGCGCGCAGCGAGATGGCGTTGCGGGCGATCAGGTCGAGCAGGCGGCCAGGCGTCGCGACGAGGATGTCGGTGCCTTTTTCGAGCTGCAGCTGCTGCTTGCCGATCGATGCACCGCCGACGACCTGGTTGATCTTCAGCGGCAGGCGGCGCAGGTAGCTGCGCAGGTTGTCGCCGATCTGGTTCACCAGTTCGCGGGTCGGGGCGAGAATGAGGGCGCGGGTGGTGCGGTTGTCGGGGCGCTTCTCGTCCTTGAGAAGCATCTCGATCATCGGCAGGCCGAAGGCGGCGGTCTTGCCGGTGCCGGTCTGAGCGAGGCCAATCAGGTCGCGGCCTGCGAGGACGACGGGAATACCCTTCTCCTGGATCGGAGTGGGCGTCGAGAAGCCGAGCGTCGTCAGCGTCGCGACGATATTCTTGGAGAGGCCAAGATCATCGAAAGTTGTCAAAGTCATACCTTTCGGGGCGCCAAATGCACGACCCCGGAACGCGGTCTTCGCGATCCGGTTGGCATTGGCGTCAAGAACCCCGCGTGATTTGGGAACTTGTAAGTTGGAAAAAGCTTCCAGCGCAGCGGCGGAGTGTCCGCCAGTCATGTCATGCGCTTGTCCTTCGTCGCGTCTCAGATGTCGCTGGGCTCGCTCACGCGGCGGCCGGAAGGTGAAAGCTGACCTGCAAATGGGCTTATTTGGCCGAGAAGTCAAGGAAATGTTTGCAGTGCAGCGTGAAAGGTGCCGGCCCATGCTCAGCTGTCGACCGTCAGCAGCACCGAAATCATGCATCCTTCGACAAGGCCCTCCCGCCTGCGTAGTTCCGCCTTCAGCGGCAGAAGGTAGGTCGCGCGTTTCCTGTCCGGGAAAAGAGAGGTTTTGACCATACTGGCGCCAATCTGCACCTGAACGGCAATGGCGCCCAAAGCATTGGGGTGACCGAAGAAGCGGGCTCTCGCCGCCGCCTCTTCGTCCAGGAAGACGCCGTGCCATTTGCCGGGGCCGTCGAACTTCACGACCTCTGCCTCGAAACGGATGGTCTGTCCGCTCCCGCTCATCCCTTGTCACCTTGGGGCATGTTGAGGTGGAAATCGCAGATGGCGACCCGTCTGCCGTTCAGCATGACCTCCAGCGCATGCCTTCCCGGATGATAAACCCGCGTCGTGATCGGCCGAAAGGCGTGGCGCCTGGCGATCGTCACACTGTCGCCTGCCGCGATCGTCAGGCTCTTGCCCTTGAACACCTTGGGGGAGAGCGAGCCGTCCTTCTTCTGATGGTGGATGGCATAGTCGACCAGTACCGTCCTTGCTTCAGCGCCGGTGTTGGAGAGCTGGATCTCGAAGGCGAGTTCTCCGGGGAAATTGATCCGGTCAGATGCAAGCGTGAAAGTGGCTTCGACGTCGGTGAGGACGGCGAAGCCGAAATTGGCGAGCGCCTTGCCGTGTCCCTTCTTGATCAGCGTGCGCGAGGCGTGTTTGAGCAGCCAGAGCCTCTCTTTGGAGGCGCCTTTCGAGTGGCGCTCGACGAAATCGGCGACGAGATCCGGATGGTCTTTGGCGATGTCGTTCAGGCTGTTGGCGACCGAGCGGCGGACATAATCCTCGGGGTCGTCAAGGAGGGCCTCCAGAATCGGCAGGATCGGCGTGGGGTCCGCGACGAGCTGGGGCAGGCGCATAGCCCAGGGAAGGCGGGGCCTCGTGCCTTCACTGGCAAGGCGGCGGACGTGGTGGTTCGGGTCGAGCACCCAGGTTGAGATCACCGCAAGTGCGGCGTCCTGCTCCTCCGCGATGAAGGGACGGATGCCGAATTCCGCGGTGAAATGCGGCGTCAGCGCCTTCAGAAGATCGAGTGCGGTCGCCAGATGCCCGCGGCCATGGCGGGCAATGTACTGGTTGAAGGAGAGGAGAGCCCAGCCGCTCAGTCCTGACACTTCGGGTGCCGGCAGACAATCGTTCAGGATCCTTGCGGCGGTCTCGAAGTCGCCCGGCAGATGTCGGTGCAGCGCATCCGCGATACATTGCCCGCGCTGCATGAGTTCGAGGCTGTCGATCACCGGAAGGGTATCGGTCAGGAAGGCGGCGTGGTCGAAAGGGCGCCAAACCCGCGCTACGGCGTCTGCCGTGTCGCGGGCCGTCTCGGCGCCGATCAGGTGTTTCAGCGGCTCGGCCATGATGTCAGATCGTGTCTGTCGTTGAAAAATGCTGCATCAGGGTAACACCGGTGATCGCTGCCATATAAGGGGCGAAGGCGGGGTCCGCCTGCACCTTGGCGGCGGCGGCATCGGCGCTTTCCTTGTCGCTCCATTCGACGAGATCGGCGATCAGGTCGCGTTGGTCGAGCGAGTTCAGCGCCTTCCAGCTGACGAAGCCGGGATAGGTTTTAACGGCCGCCATCGCGGCACGGCGGGCCTCTTCGGCGGCAGGTCTGTCTGCCACGCTGCAGACGGCGAGTTCGAGAACGGTGGTGGTGGTCATGTGGCTCTCCCGGTGTTGATGACGGCTTGACCTAACACGACCCAACTGACAACCTTCTGGCCATAGTCTTTGCCGGAGGTATCGCATGCGCCCCGCCGACCGCCTGTTCCGGATCATTCAACTGATGCGCTCCACCGGCCGTGCCATGACGGCCGCTGAGATTGCGGAGAAGATGGAGGTCGCGCCGCGCACCATCTACCGCGACATGGATCACCTGATTGCCTCGGGCGCCCCGATCGAAGGTGAGCGCGGCGTCGGCTACATGCTGCGCGAGGCCTTCGATGCCCCGCCGCTCACCTTCACATTCGAGCAGCTGGAGGCACTCGCCTTCGGGCTTCGCGCCGTCGAGATGCTCGGCGATCCGCGGCTCGGCCAGGCGGCGCGGGAGGCGAAGGACAAGATGCTGGCGATGCTGCCGAAGGATCATGCCGAACGGCTGATCTCCGCCCCGATCCACGCCTTCCGCTCATCGGCCCAACCGGTGGTGCCGGATTGTCTGGGCGATGTGCGCTCGGCGCTGTCGGCCAAACGCAAGGTCTGGATCGCCTATCACTCGCTGCCCGGCGAGCGCAGCCAGCGCGTCGTCTGGCCGCTGGGCTTGGCCGCCTTCGGCGCGATCTGGGTGATGACCGCCTGGTGCGAGATGCGCCAGGGGTTCCGCGACTTCCGCCTCGACAGGGTTGAGGACTGGAAGGTGATGCAGGATCGCTTCGAGCCTCAGCCGCATCAGACCTATCAGGCGTATCTGAAGCAGCTCAGCTGAAGTTTGCTGCGAAGCAAAATTTTTTTATGCGGGTCTCCTAATTTCCCTAAAAATTAAGGGGTTCGAGCCGATAGGTGGAGCTACGAAAGCAACTTCTGAAAGACGCCTATGAAAAACCTGAGAGTCTCCCGCAAGCTGGCCCTGGCTTTCGCCTCGGTGCTGTTTGTTGTCATCGCCTTCTGTTCCGTTGCATTTGTGTCCATGCAGCGGATCCACGAAGCCACGATTGCCAATCAGCAGACGCAGTCGGTGCTTAAACTGTCCGGTCAGATCCTCGCGACGCTTGTTGAACATCAGAACGCCATGCGCGGCTTTGTGGCGAGCCTGAACGAGGAATTCATCGAGCGAATGGCCAAGTACGGCGACGCCGTTCCACCCTTGATGGCGCAGCTTGAACAGAAGCTTGAGAAGTCCGATGCGGACACCTATCTGCCGCCCGTCCGCTTAGCGATGCAAACATTCTATTCGCAGCTCGACGCGACCGTCGCCAATGCGCGTGATCCCGCGAAGATCGAGGAAACGCGGAGCAATATCGCAACAACGGCGCGCCTGAGTGATATCCGCAAAGCGCTGACCGCGCTCGACGAGGCAAATCAGAAACTTGCCGATGAGCGAACTGCGTCTCTAAACGCCGCCTTCCAGACCGGTACTATGACTCTCATCGGCGGTGGTGTCATGGCCGCCCTCATTGCCGTTGCCATGGGTATCCTGCTGACACGCAGCCTTGCGGCGCCCCTGAGAGGCATGACTTTGGCAATGCGGAAGCTGGCGGAAGGGGACACGTCCATCGACATCCCGGCCATGGAGCGCCGGGATGAACTTGGCTCGATGGCCGGCGCTGTCGAAGTGTTCCGGGCCAATGCGATTGCCGCGCTGAAGCTCGAGGCCGATGCGAAGCTGCAGCAATCTACGACGGAGGCCGAAAGGGCCGCACGCGCTAAGCTCGACGAAGCTCGCTCCGAAGCGATGACGCAGGCAACCGCAACGCTTGCCGGTGGCTTGGCAGAACTTGCAAAGGGCAATCTCACAATTCGCCTCGGACAGCCGTTTGCCGAGGAATTCGAAACCCTGCGGAAAGACTTCAACGAAGCCGTCGCCCAACTTGCCGAAACACTCTCGGCCGTCGCGCATGCCACGACGTCAATCGACAACGGCAGCCGTGAGATCAGCGGCAGCACAGATGATCTCTCGCGTCGTACCGAACAGCAGGCTGCCTCGCTTGAAGAAACGGCGGCAGCACTAGACGAAATCACCGTCAACGTCCGACACGCCTCGAACCGCGTCGATGAGGCCCGTGCCGCAGCATCGGATGCTGCGCACAGTGCCGAGACTTCCGGCACCGTCGTCGCGAGCGCAGTTGCGGCCATGGGCCGTATCGAGCAGTCATCCCAGTCGATTTCCAACATCATCGGCGTGATCGACGAAATCGCATTCCAGACCAATCTGCTTGCGCTCAATGCTGGCGTGGAAGCCGCGCGTGCCGGGGAAGCGGGCAAGGGCTTTGCGGTCGTCGCCCAAGAGGTGCGTGAACTCGCGCAGCGGTCGGCCCAGGCTGCAAAGGAGATCAAGGACCTCATCAGGGTTTCGACCGAAGAGGTCGCAAACGGCGTCAAGCTGGTGAGTGACACCGGCGCTGCTCTGAAGACCATCGAGAGCTTCATCACGACGGTGAATGTCCAGATGAACGCGATCGCCACGGCGGCGAAAGAGCAGGCGACGGGGCTTGCCGAAGTCAACACCGCGGTCAATCAGATGGATCAGTTCACCCAGCAGAACGCGGCGATGGTCGAAGAGACGAATGCGGCAAGTGCGGGACTTGCAACGGAAAGCACACGCCTTCGCCAATTGGTCCAGCGGTTCGAGATCAGCGCTGCGAAAGCCGCTGGTCAGGCAGACAGAGGCTATGCGTCTGCCATGCGCCGATCGGCATAAGGCGCGGTCCTGTCCGCACGCCTTTTCAAAGCCGTAAAACTCAAACGCCTCGACCTTTACGGGTCGAGGCGTTTTGCTTTGTTGCTCGAGTCTGCTTCGATGGGCTGAACCCGGCGCCTCAGAAATCCGTCGCAACCCCGCCTTCGGCCTTGCGTTTCGCCACGAAGGCATCGAGCTCTTCCTCGACACCAGGGTCGATAGGCGGGCGCTCATAGGTGGCGAGCTTCTCCTTGAAGACGCGGTTGGCGTGGTCGTAGGTGGTCGGGCGGCCGGCGTCGGTCCAGGTCTCGAAATTGCGCCAGTCGGAAAGGATCGGCGAATAGAAGGCCGTCTCGTAGCGGGCGAGCGTGTGGGCGGTGCCGAAGAAGTGGCCGCCGGGGCCGACTTCGCGGACGGCGTCGAGAGCGAGCGCATCCTGGCTGACATCGAGGGGCGTCAGGAATTCGGCCACCATCTGCAGCATGTCGACGTCGAGGATGAACTTCTCGAAGGAGGCTGTCAGGCCGCCTTCGGTCCAGCCGGCGGAATGCATGATGAAGTTGCCGCCGCCTTGGGTCAGTGCCCAGAGCGAGAAGACGCTCTCATAGGCGGCTTGAGCGTCCAGCGTGTTCGCCGCATTGGTGTTCGAGGTTCGGTAGGGAATGCCGTAGCGGCGGGCGAGCTGGCCGCCGACGATGACGGCTTTCATGTATTCGGGCGTGCCGAAGGCAGGTGCGCCCGTCTTCATGTCGACATTCGAGGTGAAGCCGCCATAGACGACCGGGGCGCCGCGCTTGACCATCTGGGTGAAGGCGATGCCGCACAGCGCTTCCGCATTCTGCTGGACGACGGCGCCGGCGATCGTGACGGGCGCCATGGCGCCGGCGAGCGTAAACGGCGTCATCACGACGACCTGGCCGCGCGACGACATTTCGATGATGCCCTGCAGCATCGGGCCATCGAGGCGGAGCGGCGAAGACGAGTTGATGATGGTGAAGAGCGAGGGCTCGTTCTCCATTTGCTCCATCGAAATGCCACGACCGATGCGGGCGATCTCGATCGCGTCGAGATTGCGCTGCTTGCCGAGCGAATAGCAATGGAAGACCTTGTCGGTCAGCTTCACCATGTCCGAGAGGCAGTCGAGGTGGCGCACCGAGGCGTGGATGTCGATCGGCTCGACCGGATAGCCGCCCGTCGTGTGGATCACGTCATAGCACTGGGCGAGCTTGACCAGTTTGCGGAAGTCTTCCTGATTGCCGGCGCGGCGGCCGCCTTCGCGGTCGGCGACGAAGGGGGCGGAGGCGATCTGGGCGAAGACCAGATTGTTGCCGCCCATCTTGACGTTGCGCTCGGGATTGCGGGCAAACATCTGGAATTCCCGCGGGGCAGACGCGATCATGTCCATGATCAGGCCGCGGTCGAAGCGGACGCGGTCCGAGCCCTCCGTCACCTCTGCGCCATGCGCCTTCATGATGGCGCGCGCCTCCGGCAGCATGATGTCCATGCCGATTTCTTCGAGAATGGTCAGCGACGCATCGTGGATGGCGTCGAGTGCTTCCGGATCGAGCAGTTCGGTCTTGGCGAGGCGATTGACGAGGTTGCGATATTTGCCGGCAGCACCGGCGCGGCTGCGCTCGCTGCCGCGGCCGCCGGTGCGTCTGCGGCGTTCGCCACCGGCCGACGGGGTTTCAGTCTCGGACAAGGCGGAGATGCTAATGTCGCTCATGGTCGATCCATTGTGTCAAATTCGACATCAAGTCTCGCAGGTTCGGGCCGCAAAAGGCATTGCCGTTTGCGACGAAAAACCGGCTCATCTGGAACAGTGGCATGGTCAGCTGTTTGTCGCGAGGCAGAAGGTCTATCTGTATTCGCTTTTTAAGTATCAGATTGTTCTCTGCTTACTCGCTGTTTACCAAAACAAGTCATTGATCTCATGGTGAACAGAGATTTGACCCGGGGAAGCGCCTTGCTCGAGCTAGTCCGCGACAAGATTGCCGCGCTTGACCTGCCTGCGTATGTCAAGGACAGCGAACTGCGCTATGTCGCGGTCAATGCTGCTTTCGCGCTGCTTCACAATCTCGCGCCTGAAAGCTTTATCGGCCGCAGCGATCGGGAAATCCTCGGCGCCAATCTCGATGACCATCGGGATGACCGCGAGCGGCGCGTGCTCGTCTTCGGCGAAGAGGAAGAATTGCATCTGCGGCCGGAGCCGTCTGGGCCCGCGCGCATCCTGCATATCGAGCGCTTCTTCGACGATGACGACCGGATTTATCTCTTTGGTTTCATGGAAGAACGTTCGTCGGCGCCTGTAAACGCGGGTGCCGCTTCCGAGACGCTTCCGTCGACTGCTGTCTTTCAGGCTGTGCTCGAACAATATCCCATCGCCACCTATTTCCGTGGGGAAGACCACCGGCTGCTGTTTGCCAATCGTGCCTATGCCGAAATCGTCGGCCGGCCGATCGAAGAACTGGTCGGGCTGACCGAGCAGGAGATGTTTCCGGAGCTGGGGCAGGCCTATTTCGAAGGCAACAGCCATGTGCTCGCAACGGGCATAACCGAGGAAGTCCAGGATACCTTCATCCAGGCGGACGGAACGCGGGTTCCCGTGCTGACCCGGACCGGCGCGGTGACGGGTCCGGATGGAGCCCGCTACATCGTCGGCTCCATCACCGACCTTTCTCCGCTGCGGGAAGAGCAGAAGAAGCTGGAAGCGGTGCGGCAGGAGTCGGAAGCGCTTCAGGCGCATCTGCACAGCCTGATGGGTTCGCTTCCAGTCGGGATCATCGTGCTCGATCCGGATCTCAGGATCTCGTTCGCCAATCCGGCAGCCGTGGAGATGACCGAATTTGACCCTCCCCTGTCGCTGATCGGCATGGGATATCGGGAGTTCCTGCTGCGAACCATGGGGCGCAGCGGTACCGGCGTTTCGCGCGAGGAGCTTGATGAGCGTGTCGACTATCGCATCGAGCAAGTGGTGAGCCTTGAGGAGGGCCCGCTGATCGACGTGAAGACACCATCGGGCCGGGCGCTGGCCGGCGGCAGCCGTCGGCTGGATGGCGGTCGGATCCTGCTCACCTATTCGGATGTCTCGGATGTCATCCAGCGCGAGGAAGAAACACTCCTTTATCGCGCAGCACTCGAGCAGATGCCGGTGCCGGTCTTTATTCGCGATCCCGATCGCCGGATGATCTATGTGAACAAGGCCTACGAAGACCTGCATGGTCAGCGCCGCGAAGACATTTACGGGCTGACAGAGGAAGAGCTTTGGCCGGAGCATGGCAAGATCATGAAGGAAGAGAACCTTCGCATCTTTGCCACCGGCGAGATGATCGAGAAGAACCGGGAAGTTGTCGTTCGCGACGGCGAGGAGATCTCGGTCATCACGCGCCTCAGCCGCATCACCACCGCACAGAAGAAGCATTATCTCGTCGGCTCGGTCAACGACATCTCCATGCTCAAGAAGGGGCAAGAAGCGCTGATGGCGGCTCAGGCCCGGGCCGAGTCGCTTTATGCCGACATCGTGTCGATGCTGCAGGTGATGCCGGTCGGCGTCGTGATCATCGATTCCGACTACATGGTGGAGTTCGCCAACGAGAAGTGCCGCGAAATCTGGCGTTGGCCGGCCGACATCAAGCTGAGTGGCTCGAGTTTCCGCTCCTATTGCGAACAGAATTACAAGCTCGGCTATGCCTGGCCGGGTGTGGATTTCGAAGAGGGGTACCGCGCCCGGATCGCGCAGTTCGATGCGCTCGAAGGCTCGCATGTGACCGAGCTTGCTTACGACGATGGCAAGTTCGTGCTGGCGACCATCACGCGCCTGCACGACCGCAAGATCCTGCTCACCTATTCCGATCTGACCGAGATGCGCGCGCGGGAACGGGAGATCGACCAGGCCCAGCAGCAACTGGAGCGGCTTGGCAGGTTCGTCCAGGAATCCATGCGGATGATGACGCAGGGCCTGATGATGATCGAGCAGGGCCGGATCGCCGAGGTCAATCCGTCCTTCTCGCACATCCTCGGCCTTCCCGACGACCTCATTGTACCTGGCTCGAGCTGGCGGCCGATTTTCGAATTCTGCGCGGCGCGTGGTGACTTCGGCGCGGAAGCCTCGAGCATCCTTGAGCAGTGGCAATCGGCCTTGCACAGCGCGAACGCCGTTTCCACGAGTTTCCTCGCCAATGGCAAGACCTGGGTCAAGCTGGAGGCGACTTTCGGGCGTGATCGCAGCTGCGTGGTCGTGCTTACCGACTTTACCGAAGTGAAGGCGCGTGAAGCGGAGCTCGAGGTGCTGCTGGCTCGTAGCGAAGCCGCCGACAAGGCGAAGTCCGACTTCCTCGCCAATATGAGCCATGAAATCCGCACACCGATGAACGGTGTGCTCGGCATGGCGGAACTCCTGTCCAAATCCGAACTCGACAGCCGCCAGAAAACCTTCGTCGACATCATGGTGAAGTCTGGCAATGCGCTGCTCACCATCATCAACGACATCCTCGACTTCTCCAAGATCGATGCCGGCCAGCTGAAGCTGCGCAAGTCGCCCTTCGATCCGGTCGAAGCGATCGAAGATGTCGCCACGCTCCTGTCGGCCGCGGCTGCGGAGAAGGATATCGAGCTCGTTGTTTCCGGCGACCAGAAGGTCAACCACACCTTCATGGGCGATCCCGGCCGTTTCCGGCAGATCGTGACGAACCTGCTCGGCAATGCGATCAAGTTCACCGAGAAGGGCCATGTGCATCTCGAGGTCTCCGCCGAGCCGCAGGTGGATGGCCAGGCGGTCCTGAAGCTCCGCATCGAAGACACCGGCATTGGGATCCCCGAGGAGATGCAGGCGAAGATCTTCGAGAAGTTCTCGCAGGTCGACACCTCCTCGACACGCCGCCACGAGGGGACGGGACTCGGGCTTGCGATCACTGCAGGTCTGGTCAGGCTCTTCGGCGGCAAGCTCCATGTCGAGTCGGAAGTCGGGCGTGGCTCTGCCTTCACCGTCGAACTGCCGCTCGCCATCGTTGCCGAGCGGCGCCGGCAGAAGGAATTGCCGGCGACCGTCAAGGATGCGCGGGTCCTCGTCATCGACGATAACGCCGTCAATCGGCGCATCATCACCGAACAACTGCAAATGTGGGGCTTCGACGGACTTGCCGTGCCGGACGGAGAAACCGGCCTGCAGATCCTCAGTGCAGCCCATAGGGAGGGGCTTGCGATCGATGTGGTCGTGATCGACTACCAGATGCCCGACATGAACGGCATCGATGTCGCAAAGGCGATCCGCAGCGACAGCCGGTTCGACGATATCGCCCTCGTCTTCCTCACCTCGATGGACATGGTGGGGGATGACCGTCTCTTCGAGAGCCTGAAGATCCAGGCGCATCTGATGAAGCCTGCCCGCGCGAATGTCCTGCGCGGCGCGATCATCGATGTGGTCCGGACCGCACGCGTCCATGGGGTGAACGGACCTCGCTTGCGCCAGGTGGCCACACCGGCTCCGCTTGCGCCACGCGCGCCCCTGCCGGTCGAGCCGAGGCCAGCACCGGTCGCTGCTCGGGATGACGGCGCGCTTCGGGTGCTGATCGCAGAGGATAATCCGGTCAACCAGATCGTTTTTCGGCAGATTCTGACTGGCAGTGGCATTGCCTATCGCATTGTCGGCAATGGCGAGGAGGCGGTGGAGGCCTGGCGCAGCGAACCGCCAGATCTGATCTTGATGGACGTTTCGATGCCGGTGATGAATGGCCATCAGGCGACCGCTGTCATCCGCAGCGAAGAAGGTCTTGGGCCGGGCGACCGCATCCCGATCATCGGGGTCACGGCCCATGCGTTGGACAGCGACCGGGACGCTTGTCTCGCCGCCGGCATGGACGACTATCTCTCCAAGCCGATTTCGCCGGAGCTCTTGATGCGCAAGATCGAGCAGTGGAGCGGCCGGCCAATCCTGGCCGCCGCCGGCTCCGAGGGCTGATCAGGCCGCCGGCCGGACCCCGCAGAGCATTTCCCGCTTTCCGGCAAAGCCCGGACGTCTTTCCACGGCATAGCCCGCGGCAATCAGGTTGCGGCGGACGAAGCCTGCGGCGGCATAGGTCGCGAACGTGCCGCCTTCCACCGTCGTGTCATGAACCCTCTGCATCAGTTCCGCCGACCACATGGCGCTGTTGCGGGATGGAGCGAAGCCATCGAGATACCAGGCGTCGAAGCGGAGGTCGCTTTCCGCCAGGTTCTCGAAGGCGTCTCCGCAGACGACTGAAAGCCGGGTCTCACCATCAAGATCAATCGTCACCACGCCTGAGGGCGATGACGGCCAGAGCGCGACCAGGGCCTTGCGCTCGGCATCGATTTCCGGCCAGCGGGACAGGGCCCGATCGATTTCGGCAGCCTGCATGGGAAAGAGCTCGAAGGAGACGAAATGCAGGTGGGCACCAGGGAGGCGATGCCACTTCCACTGCCGCCAGGTTTCGCAGGCGTTGAGGCCGGTGCCGAAGCCGAGTTCTCCGATGGTGAACTGCTCGGCCTCACGCCAGCGCTCTGGCAAACCGTTACCGGCAAGGAAAACGTGGCCGCATTCCAGCCGCCCATCGGTCTGGCAATAAAAATGGTCGCCAAAGGCGGTCGAAAAGGGCATATCGCCGTCATGCCAGGTGAGCGGTGCAGTGTCGGGATTGTCCGGCGTGGAATTCGAATGGGTCATGGCCATGTCCGATAAGACGGCTGCGGTGTCAGGTCAATTGCGGGCAGAACTCGTGATCGTTGGCGGCGGCATCATGGGCCTCTGGGCCGCGCTGAAGGCAGAGCGGCGCGGCATCGACACCATTCTCATCGACGGGGCGGGCATCGCCAGCGGTGCAAGCGGCGGACTGCTCGGCGCGCTGATGGCGCATATGCCGGACCGCTGGAACGAGAAGAAGCAATTGCAGTTCGAGGGGCTGCTCACGCTGGAGGCCGAGATCGCTGCCGTCGAGGCCGAGAGCGGGCTCTCCACCGGCTATCGCCGATGCGGCCGGCTCATCCCTCTGCCGAAACCGCATCTGCGGCCGCTGGCGGAACGCCATTCGGATGAGGCTCAGACGAATTGGGACCAGTCCGGCCGCCGCTTCGACTGGTCCGTGACGGATGAGAGCCCTTTCACCGACTGGCCGTCACGCCAGTTTTCCGAGGCCGGTATCGTCCTCGACAGTCTCGCCGGGCGGGTTTCGCCGCGCGGCTTGATGGCGTCGATCAGGCAGTTGTTGGCCCGATCACGGCATGTGCGGGTCATCGAAGGCCAGGCCGTCCAATCAATCGATGCGGCTGCCAGGAGCGTGTCCTTGGAAGACGGGTCGGCCATCGGCTTTGGTGATCTCCTGGTCGCGGCCGGTGTCGGCTCCTTTCCTCTGCTCGACATGGTGGGCCCCAACCTCGGGAAACCGCTCGGTCGGGGCGTGAAAGGGCAGGCGGCGCTGTTGAAGGCCGATCTGCCGGATGATCTGCCGCTTCTTTATCTCGACGGCCTCTATGTCGTCCCGCATGAGGGCGGCCGTGTTGCGATCGGCAGCACCAGCGAGAACCGGTATGACGACCCCTTTTCGACCGACGCGCAGCTCGACGCCTTGATCGCCGAGGCGCGCGAGCTGGCTCCGGTTCTGCGAAAGGCCGAGGTCGTGGAGCGCTGGGCGGGGCTGCGGCCCAAGGCCATCGATCGTGATCCCATGGTCGGGCCGCATCCCGACCACCCCCATGTGCATGCGCTGACGGGCGGGTTCAAGGTGAGCTTCGGCATCGCGCATCTATTGGCCGATGCAGTGCTTGATTCGATCGCGGGCAAACGTCTTGCGCTTCCTCACAGCTTCAGCCTCGCGCATCACGTTTCGGTGGCTGCTCGTCGTGCAAATGATGAGGAAATTGCCGAAATACCCTGAAATACTAGGGTTCTGCGAGCGTTTGCGCGGGAAATTAGCGCAGGCCGCTTCGTGATACTGTCATGCAAATCACCTATCCACCGGCTTGTAACGGCAACTGCTAAAGTTCCGACCCGAGCCAGTGCGAGGTGCTCGACATGCGCTATGCCATCTGCTTTACGCCGCCTGCCCGTGAACCGCTCGCCGATGCAGCGGCGCGCTGGCTTGGTCGCAACGTTTTTTCGGGCGAGGCGGAGGAGCATCCGGGTCTCAAGGGCATCGGTGTGCACGAGATCGCCTTCCACACGGCGCTGCCCCGCCGCTTCGGCTTTCATGCCACCTTCAAGGCACCGTTTCGTTTGAGCGAGGGATCGAGCGAAAGCGCTCTCCTGCGCGAACTCATGCATTTTGCCGGCCGCATGGAGCCCGTGGTGCTGGACGGGCTTTCGGTTGGCCGTATCGGTGATGTTTTTGGCTTGATCCTGGAACGCCCTTGTCCGGAGGTCGATCATCTCGCCGCTTCCGTCGTTCAAGCCTTCGACGGGTTCCGCGCGCCGCTCACCGAAGCCGAAATCGAGCGGCGACATCCGGAGCGGCTTTCGGCTCCGCAATTCAGCAATCTGAGCCGCTGGGGCCATCCTTATGTGATGGATGAGTTCCGTTTCCACATGACGCTGACCGGTCCGCTTTTGGCGCGGGACTTTCCCCGTATCGAGCAGGGGCTGAAGGCGCATTTCGATCCGGTTCTGGCCGAGCCGGTCATTGTGACCAATCTCGCGCTCTTCGTCGAACCGGAGCGTGGCGCGCCCTTCACCGTGCATTCTCTGCATCCGCTGGGGCGGGTTTCGAGCCGCAAGATCGCCTGACGCTTCGCGCTGCAGCAAAAACTCTGTCTTGCCATCTCGACAGGTGCCGCCGTCGCCAATAGCCTCGCGTCAAAACACGAGAGGTGAACCGATGACGACTGCTCCTTATCCCCGCGACCTGATCGGCTATGGCCGTGACATTCCCGATCCGAAATGGCCCGGCGATGCGCGGATCGCGGTGCAGTTCGTGGTGAATTACGAGGAGGGCGGCGAGAGCTGCATTCTCGATGGCGACCCGGCGTCCGAATGCCTGCTGTCGGAAATCGTCGGTGCCCAGCCCTGGGCCGGCCAGCGCAACCTCAACATGGAATCGATCTACGAATATGGCTCGCGCGCCGGCTTCTGGCGGCTCTGGCGGATGTTCACCGAGCGGAAGGTCCCCGTGACGGTCTATGGTGTGACGCTTGCCATGGCGCGCAATCCGGAAGCGGTCGCGGCGATGAAGGAAGCGGATTGGGAGATCGCCAGCCACGGCTATCGCTGGCTCGAATACAAGGATTTCCCCGAAGAGGTCGAGCGGCAGCACATTCAGGAGGCAGTCCGCCTGCACAAGGAACTGACCGGCTCGCATCCGCTCGGCATGTATCAGGGCAAGCCGTCCATGAACACGCTGCGCCTGGTCATGGAGGAGGGCGGTTTCATGTATTCCTCCGACAATTATTCCGACGACCTGCCGTTCTGGGTGCCGGATCTCGAGGGCAAGCCCTTCCTGATCATTCCCTATACGCTCGAGACCAACGACATGCGCTTTGCCACACCGCAGGGCTTCAATTCCGGCGACCAGTTCTTCACCTATCTCAAGGACGCCTTCGACGTGCTCTACGAGGAGGGAAAGAACGGCAGCCCGAAGATGATGTCCGTCGGCCTCCACTGCCGCCTCGTCGGCCGGCCGGGGCGCGCTGCGGCGCTGGCGCGGTTCATCGATTATGTGACCAGCCACGAAAAGGTCTGGGTGCCGAAGCGCATCGAGATTGCCGAGCACTGGCACAAGCATCACAAGCCGGCGTGGTGAGATCTTCTTGAAGGATTATAGCGCGCATGCTATATAGCGTGCATGTTATGGCACGTGGAAACCCACCGTGAAGCAGATGCCGAGATCCTGGCTTTGCCGCCAGGACTTCAGGCACGCGTTGTTCGGTTGCTGGAAGCTGTCGAGCGTCTGGGGCTGGAACAGCTCCGCGAACCCCACGTCAAGCATCTCGAAGGGAAGCTCTGGGAGCTGAGGGCGAAATCCGCTGAGGGTATTGCTCGCGGTATTTATGTGACCATGACAGGCAGAAGAGTGGTTGTCTTGCACGTCTTTCAGAAGAAGACGCAGAAGACACCGCAGCGCGCGCTCGAACTTGCGAGAGCGAGATTGCAGGAGATACAAAGATGACGAAGCTTGCTGATCTGAAAAAGACGCTCATGCAGAACGAAGAATTTCGGGCTGAGTATGAGAAGGCTGATGCCGAATTCCAGATCGTCGAGGCCTTGGTTCGCGCTCGGACAGAGGGCAATATCTCTCAGGCCGAGCTCGCCAAACGTATGGGCACAACGCAGTCGGCTATCGCGCGGCTTGAGGGCGGCGGTGTGTCCCCATCTTTGACGACTCTACGACGCTACGCGGCGGCCGTCGGCCTCAAGCTCGAGATCAATTTGGTCCCGGCAGAGTGATGTTTACAGGCGATACCTCCGCCTCCTCCAACAACCAGTCCCGCAAGGTCGCGGCGGGGTCTGACAGATCCGGACCTGACAGCAGCCAGTAGGCCTTGTCCTGGTCGGCGGCTTCGTCGAACAGGACTGTCAGCGTGCCCGCTGCCAGGTGGTCTGATATCAGGGCTGTCGGGCAGAGGCCGATGCCGAGGCCCGAGAGCACCGAGCTGACCAGCAGGTTGAAATCGGCATAGAGTGGACCTGACGGGGTCGGGCCATTGATGCCCTGTGCGGCGAGCCAGGTTTGCCAAGCGGCTTCCGTCGCATCATGCAGCAGATGCTGTGTCAGAAGGTCGGCTGGCTTGGTGATCGGTCCATATTTTTCCAGATAGGACGGCGAACAGGTCGGGCGGGTGGCCGCATCCAGGATACGCTCCGCCCGCGCCGGCGGTCGCGTGCCGTGGCGTATCAGCAGGTCGGTGCCGGCCTCATCCGGCGTCAATGCGCCAAGCGGATAGACGACCGAGACCTGGATCTCGGGATGTGCGGCGCGAAAGCGGGGCAGGCGGGGGCCGAGCCAGTGGTTCACCACGGAGGGTTTGCAGGCGAGGCTGACGCGCAACCCGCCGCGGCGGGCCATCAAACGCTCGGCCGCGCGGGCGATATGGCCGAGACCTTCGGAACAGGCGGCGCCGAGTTCGCGTCCGTCGGTGGTCAGCCGCACGCCGCGCGGACGACGTTCGAAAAGAGCGAGACCCAGCCAGTCTTCCAATGCTTTCACATGCTGACTGACGGCCGCTGCCGTCATGCCGAGCTCGGTTGCGGCCTGGAGAAAGCTCTCGCGTCGGGCAGCGGCCTCGAAGGCCCGAAGGGTTGCTGGTGGTGGGAGTCTCATCACCGCATGACTAAGCCAGACTTGTCCATGGGGCAAGAAGAGAGACAGTTGTCAGCCGAGGGGGAGGTGGGGCAGTTTTGGCTCACGTCTCATCCCGATCCCGGAGCCTCCCATGTCGTCCTTCAACGCCAACGTCCCCGTTCCTGCCGATGCGGCTGCCCGCCGTGCGGTCAAGCCTGTCGTCTGCTATCCGGTGGAGTCGTTGAAAGCGCCCGACATGGGCATCCTGGAGCGCGCGCGGGCGACGATGAACAAGATCGGCGAGGTGATCGTGCCGCCGCGCGAGGGCAACACATTCGAGGTGCCGAAGGGGCATTTCTTTCGCATCGTCAGCGTCGAGGGGCCGCAGGTCGGCGACCTGAACCTCTGGAATGCCAACGACCTGTCCGAACGCTTCTTTTCCGGCAAGACGCGGGCACTGCATGCGACCCATGTGACGACCGGCAACCGCCTCTGGAGCAATCTGCCGTCGCTGCGCCCCATGGCGACGATCAGCCATGACACGCTCGGCTGGTACGGCTTCGACGAATTCGGCGGCGGGGTGCATGACGTGATCGGTACGCGCTGCGATCCTTATACGAACCGGCTGCTCTCCGGCGGCGACTACCACCACTGCTGCCATTCGAACCTTTGCCGGGCACTTTCACAGCACAAGGGCATCAACATCAAGGCCGCCGAGCCGCATGTGCATGATGTCCTGAATGTCTTCATGTGCACCGGCTTCACCCGTGACACGCAGCAGTATTTCATGAAGGCAAGCCCGGTGCGTCCCGGCGATTTCCTCGAGATGTTCGCCGAGATCGACCTGCTCGGCGCGCTCTCAGCCTGCCCGGGTGGCGATTGCAGCACCAGCCATTCGAGCGATGTGGCCAGATGCTATCCGCTGAAGGTGGAGATCTACCGGCCCGAAATGAGCCTGCTTGCAGACTGGCCGTTTCCGGAGCGGAACGGTTATCATCTGCAGGTGTGATCCTGTCGCGAGGGGGAACTCGACAAGCGTCTGAGCCTCGGCTAATCCTTCCGTCGACTGCTTCGCGTCGATCAGCGAAGCGCTTCCCTTCGCCGCGCCTTTTCAGCCGCGGCCTCATGACAGATGGATCAGGGCATGAACAGAGCGGACTTCGTTCAGCGTTTCGGTGGCGTGTTCGAGCATTCGCCGTTCATTGCCGAGCGTGCCTTCGATGCCGGCATGATCGAGGAGCCGCTGAATGCGCTCGACGTGCATGATGCGATGGCGATGATTTTCCGGACTTCGAGCCCGGATGAACGTCTCGGCGTGCTGCGCGCCCATCCGGATCTCGCGGGCAAGCTCGCAATCGCTGGCGAACTGACGGAAGACAGCAAACGCGAACAGGCGGGTGCCGGGCTGGACCGGCTTTCCGCTGCGGAACATGCCCGCTTCACCGAACTCAACACCGGCTATGTCGAAAAGTTCGGCTTCCCCTTCATCATCGCGGTGAAGGGACTGACCAAGGACGACATTCTCGCCGCCTTCGAGACGCGCATCGCCAACGCCAGAGACCAGGAATTCGACACCGCCTGCCAGCAGGTGGAAAAAATTGCCCGGCTTCGTCTCGAAGCCCTGCTGCCGGAGACACACTGACATGCTTGAGACCTCGACCGTCGCCCTGCCGGAGTTTGCTGCCGGTGCCGTCAATCTGGCCTCGGCCCGCCTGGGTGCCGTCGGCATCTCCTCGACGGACGAGTTCTTTGCGCCGCTGTCGCGTATGCTCAATGACGATCCGGCTGCCTTCGATCCGGATCTCTATGACGATAACGGCAAGTACATGGATGGCTGGGAAAGCCGTCGCAAGCGCGTGCCGGGTCACGACCACGCCATCATCCGTCTGGCCATGCCGGGCCGCATCTTCGGCTTCGATGTCGATACCCGCTTCTTCACCGGCAACTACCCGCCCCATTGCTCGATCGAGGCGGCTTTCGTCGAGAGCGGTGATCCGACCGACGCGACGGTCTGGACGGAGCTGGTGGTCAAGTCGCCGCTTGGGCCCTCCGCACAGCATTTCTTTGCCAATGCCGACAGTTCGAAGGTCTGGACGCATCTGCGCCTGCACATCTATCCCGACGGCGGCATTGCGCGTCTGCGCGTCTATGGCGCTGCCCATTTCGACTGGTCGAAGGTCGGGGCGACGGAAGAGATCGATCTCGCTTATATCTTCCATGGCGCCAAGGCGCTGGCCTGGTCGGATGCGCATTACGGCCACCCCGACAAGATCCTGTCTCCCGGCCGTGGCACCAATATGGGTGATGGCTGGGAAACCAAGCGCCGCCGCGGTCCCGGTCACGACTGGGCGATCATCCGGCTCGGGCATGCCGGCGTGATCAACAGAGTGCTGATCGACACGCATTTCTACAAGGGCAACTACCCCGATACCTGCGAGCTGCTCGGTGCCTATCTGCCCGACGCCGGCGACACGTTCAGCGAGGCCGAGATTGCGGCCTCCGAGCAGTGGCAGCCGATCCTGACGCGGCAGAAGATGCAGATGGATGCGGAGCATCTTTATCAAGGGGATCAGGTCCAGAAGATCGGGCCGGTCACGCATGTGCGCATTGGCGTTCATCCGGATGGTGGCGTGATGCGCCTGCGTCTCTTCGGCACCAAGGCCTGAAAAGCAGGGTGGAAACGAAAAGAGCGGGCTCAAGGCCCGCTCATCGCATGCTGAAAGCCGTCCGCAATGCGGGCGGCTTTTCCGTTTGCCGTGTTGGCGATTACTGCTTGCGGGCCTGTTCGGCTTCGCGGATTGCCTCTTCGTGATACCAGCTGGCCGAGCCGCTTTCATAGATCACGGGCTTGGGCGCCATACGCTCGCGCATGGCATTCAGCCTTGCGGCGTCACGCACCGGGAATTCGTAGATCTTCGCCGATTCCCGAACAATGTTCGTTGTCATGCTACTACCTCTCGTCTCACCGAGTTCTTCGATGTTTCATCCCTATCACATTCAAAACTGATATGCACACGAAAAGTGCAATTTGCCTATTTTGTGTGCAGTATTCACGCAGAAAAAGTGATGAATTTAAAATCATCACGGTGCTTCCGTGATCTGTCGTGTTCCAACAACACGCAGCCGGGCTCTGCGGTTCCTTGAATATGAGCGGTATCTGTTAAAGAAAGCCCATGCTTCGCGGGAATTTCGCAGCCTGGCTGCGACAAAATGGCCAGGATCCGAGGGCTCGGAGCAAACTGGCACGCTTCCTGCATTTTGAAATGCGACTCCCGGGCAAGCCGGAGAATCACCCCTCTGTTGCGCCGATGAGTGGCGCGAGACTGAAGAGAGAGCACCATGACCAAGTTTAAGCTCGAGTATATCTGGCTCGATGGCTACAAGCCGGTAGCGAACCTGCGTGGCAAGACGCAGATCAAGGAATTCGACAGCTTCCCGACCCTGGAACAGCTGCCGCTCTGGGGCTTCGACGGCTCCTCGACGATGCAGGCCGAAGGCCACTCGTCTGATTGCGTGCTGAAGCCGGTCGCCATCTATCCCGACCCGGCCCGCACCAACGGCGCTCTCGTCATGTGCGAAGTCATGATGCCCGATGGCGTCACCCCGCATCCGTCGAACAGCCGTGCGACGATCCTCGACGACGAGGGTGCATGGTTCGGCTTCGAGCAGGAATACTTCTTCTACGAAAACGGCCGTCCGCTCGGCTTCCCCGAGCAGGGCTACCCGGCTCCGCAGGGTCCGTACTACACGGGCGTCGGCTACAAGAATGTCGGCTCGATCGCGCGTGAAATCGTCGAAGAGCATCTCGACCTCTGCCTGGAAGCCGGCATCAACCACGAAGGCATCAATGCCGAAGTGGCCAAGGGCCAGTGGGAATTCCAGGTGTTCGGCAAGGGCTCCAAGAAGGCCGCCGACCAGATCTGGATCGCTCGCTACCTGCTGCTCCGCCTCTGCGAAAAGTACGGCATCGACGTCGAATTCCACTGCAAGCCGCTCGGCGACACCGACTGGAACGGCTCGGGCATGCACTGCAACTTCTCGACCACCTTCATGCGCGAAGTGGGCGGCAAGGAATATTTCGAAGCCCTCATGGCGGCCTTTGCCAAGAACTGGCAGGAGCACATCGACGTCTACGGTCCGGACAACCATCTGCGCCTGACCGGCAAGCACGAAACGGCTCCGTGGAACAAGTTCTCCTACGGCGTTGCCGACCGTGGCGCCTCGATCCGCGTTCCGCACTCCTTCGTCAACAACGGCTACAAGGGCTACCTGGAAGATCGCCGCCCGAACTCGCAGGGCGACCCCTATGCGATCGCTTCCATCGTCCTGAAGACGATCTCCGAAGTCCCGACGGCCGACTACGCCAAGTCTGCCGCCTGATTTCAGGTTGAGCGACAATGATTGCAGCGCCGGTGGAAACGCCGGCGCTGTTTTCGTTTCTGGCGTCTAGGCAACAGCCGGGCGTCTTTTGTTTGCGGCCGCTGTGACATATATTGTCGTCAAGGAGCCCGGTGATGCGACCGTCAGATATACTGGAACGAAAGAGAGCTTTGATCCGCGAGGTGACAGCACGTCACAACGCGACGAATCCTCGTGTCTTCGGTTCCGTTGCGCGCGGAGAAGACCGCTCAGACAGTGATCTCGATATTCTCGTCGATGCGCTTCCGGGTTCTTCCCTGATGACGCTTGGCGGGTTGCAGTCTGCCCTCGAAGATCTTGCAGAGGGAGTGCCGGTGCATCTGGTGACGACTAGCGAGATACCGCAGAAGCATCGGGGACGTATCCTGGCGGAAGCGCTGCCAATATGAAGCGTGAACATCGTATTCGCTCGCTTCTCGAACGGATCCGAAGTGCATCCTTGGATGCCCATGAGCTGTTGGGTGCGCTCGGTCTGCAAGAGTTCCGCACGAATCTTCTTGTTAAACGCGGCGTCGGGATGAGCCTTTTGATGGCAAGCGAGAGCGTTGTCCAACTCGAAGCGTTTTCGCCGGACTTCGTTGCAGAGCATCCTGAAATCGATTGGGTGACGATCCGTGGCATGCGTAACCGGATGGCGCACGGGTATTTCGACATAAATCTCGATTATGTGTACCAGACTGCGAAGCATGAAGCGCTTGATCTGGTTCGGATCGTCGACTCCCTAATCCACATTTATCCCGAGGGAGAATAACCCCTTTGCCCATCGACCTGACGATCCGTCCGCTGACGGCTGAAACATTTGCGCCTTTCGGCGAGGTGATCGAGGCCGATCCCTCGACCATGCGGCTGATCAATGGCGGCACGACGGAACGCTTTCATGCGCTGTTTTCACCCGAGGTGACGGGCGAGGGGGCGCGGGTGATCGTCAACATCTTCCGTGGCCAGCCGCGCGCCTTTCCCTATGAGATCAACATGATGGAGCGGCATCCTTTCGGTAGTCAGAGCTTTTCGCCGCTCTCCGGACGGCCGTTCCTGATTGCCGTATCACTTGATGAGGACGGAAAGCCCGGGGAGCCACAGGTGTTTCTTGCCAGCCCGCATCAAGGCGTGAACTATCGGCGCAACACCTGGCACCATCCCCTGATGGCGATCGGCGAGGTCAGCGATTTCCTGGTTGTCGATCGCGACGGACCCGGCAACAATCTCGAGGAATTCTTCTTCGAGACCCCCTTCATGATTCGGGAGCCCCAGATATGACCGGCCTCACCACCCATGTGCTCGACACAGCGCTCGGCAAACCCGCCCAGGGTCTGCGCATCCAGTTGATGCGGATGACGGGCGAGGAGGCAGAACTGATCAAGACGGTCTTCACCAATGACGACGGCCGTGTCGATGGCGGGCCGATGCTGATCGGCGACGATTTCCAGGTCGGGCAATACGAATTGCTTTTCCATGCCGGTGACTATCTGAAAGGCAAAGGCTCCGCGCTGACGGAGCCGCCATTCCTCGACGTGATCCCGATCCGCTTCGGCATCTCCGACACCACGGCGCATTACCATGTGCCGCTGCTTCTCTCGCCCTACGGCTATTCGACCTATCGGGGCAGCTGATGCGGTTTGCAGCGATCGCCGACATTCATGGCAATGCTGCTGCCCTCAAGGCGGTGCTCGCGGATATCGCGGCGCAGGGGATCGCGACCTCCGACATCGTCAATCTCGGTGACTGCCTGTCCGGGCCGCTCGAAGCCGGAAGAACCGCCGACATCCTCGTGCCGCTCGGGCTCCTGACCGTCCGCGGCAATCACGATCGCTATCTCATCGAACATGCGGCCGGCGACATGCATGAATGGGAAGCGGATGCGTTCGGCCAGCTCAGCCCTCAGCATCTCGACTGGCTGCGGACCTTGCCCTTCGATGCCGTCTTCCAGGACGTGGCCTATCTCTGCCATGCCCGGCCCCAGGATGACGGCACCTACTGGCTCGATCAGGTTACTCCTGAGAGGAATGTCGTCCTGCGCGACAGGCAGGAGATCGAGGCCTGGGCGGAGGGTATCGAACAGCCGCTGATCCTCTGCGGCCATACCCACCTGCCGCGGGCCGTCCGGCTTGCCGATGGACGCCTGATCGTCAATCCCGGCAGCGTCGGCTGCCCGGCCTATGACGATGATGCGCCGGTCTATCACAAGGTGGAGGCCGGCAGCCCGCTTGCGTCCTATGCGATCCTCGACGAGACGCCTTTCGGCTGGTCCGTCTCGTTTCGCCTCGTGCCTTATGATCACATGACGCAGTCGCAGCTTGCCGGGCGCAACCGTCGTCCCACGTGGGCGGCCGGGCTTGCCACCGGCCGCCTCGAGTGAACCAGATCACATCCGCCTGACGGCGAGAACGCGGCTCGGGTCGTAGGGCCGGATCGAGACCGCGTCGTCCTGGTTGCCGCCGAGCAGGAGCCAGTCGTCTCCGTCATAGCCGACGAAGAAGCCGACATGTCCCTTCCAGCTGTCGGGCGATTCCCGCCACAGCACGACGACGTCGCCACGTTGTGGGGCGCCACTGACAGGTCTGCCCCAGGTAATCCAGGAGCGTGCATTGGCGCGGCCCGACCCCTTTTGCCCGACTTCGGAGAAGCAGAAGTTGACGAAGTAGGAGCACCAGGCAACCTCGCCATCATCCGGCGTGGCGGCTCGGCCGTCCATGCGCTGGTAGTAGAGCGCGATCCGTGGATTGCTCGCGCCACCCGGCACCTCGCGAACCTGAAGCTCCAGTTCCCGATAGGCGATGTCGATCGCCTGCAATCCCGTGACGGGTAGATCGCGCGTGTCGCCGGCCAGCGCAACGAGATAATCCAGGGCGACATAACCGTCGGGTCGGCCATCGCCTTCGACATCCACCTGGATCCAGTTCCCGCTGCGCTGCAGCCCATAGAGCCGGGTTCCGGGTACGAGTGTGCGGATGACGGGATAATCGAGCGATGGTCCACCGCGCAGATTGAGGCTGCCGCGGGCATCGATTTCGTAGAGGCTGCGGGATGCGCCAGCGTCGAGCATGCGTGCCTGGGCGATGGCAGGCGCGTTGCCGAAGGTGAACTGGCCGAAATCCGGCCGGCCCGGCTGGGTGATGTTGCTGTCGCAGTCCAGTCCGTCGATCTTCAGGCCAACGGCATCCTGATAAAGGCTCCAGGCATCCGTCTTCAGATAGTCACGACTGCCCGACCAGCCCAAGGGGCGAGCGAGCCATACATGATCGACGAGGTTTGCCGACTGCAGAAATCGCGCCACCCGGCCGGAGCTGTAGACACCGATCTTGAACGCTTCCGAACGCAATGCTCCCGCCACGTGGTCGACATAGGCGGCGATGGTGTTGAGATCCTCGTTTGCCAGGAAGTCATGATCGACGGCGAGATAGATGGCGCTGTCTGCCGGCTGTCCCACATCCGCTGCGCAGCGTAAGGCAGCGTCGGCATCCTTGGCGGCCCAGTCCTTCGAGAAATCGCCGATCAGACGGTGGTTCTGCTGAAAGACCACCGCAATCGACATGCCGGCCTCGACGATGGCCTCGGCTTCAGCCTTGGTCAGTCGCTTGTCCGGGAAAGTCTGGCTGTTCTGACGGTTGTAGTAACGGATCACGCAGCGAACGCCTTGTGATGCCAGAGAGTGCGCCCGCGCCTTCACGCTGTAGGGCGTGTCTATGATGGTACGTGTCATGATGGTATCCCCCGCGAAGTCATTTCGCGGGAAAAGAGTATCTTCTGGTCATTACGCGTCTACCGAGCGATGAGGCGTGACTTGCGCATTACCGGTTGTTTCCGGTTGTGCGATCGCGCCCGGTCGGGCTCAGAACGGGTTTTCCGCGATGATCGACTTGTCGACATCCGCCAACTGGCGTTTGCCGCAGAGCGCCATGGTGATGTCCATCTCCTTGGCGATGATCTCGAGCGCCTTGGTCACGCCTGCCTGGCCCATGGCGCCGAGGCCATAAAGGAAGGGGCGCCCGATATAGGTGCCCTTGGCGCCCAGCGCGACGGCCTTCAGCACATCCTGGCCCGAGCGGATGCCGCCGTCGAGGTGGACTTCGATCCTGTCGCCGACCGCATCGACGATCCTCGGCAGCATGGAAATCGAGGAATGGGCCCCGTCCAGCTGGCGTCCGCCATGGTTGGAGACGATGATGGCATCAGCGCCGGTTTCGGCGGCCATCTTTGCGTCCTCGACGTCGAGAATGCCCTTGATGATCAGCTTGCCACCCCATTGCTTCTTGATCCATTCGACATCGGCCCAGGAGAGTTTTGGGTCAAACTGCTCGGCTGTCCAGGAATGCAGCGAGGAGAGGTCGGTCACGTTCTTCGCGTGGCCATGGATGTTACGGAAGGTGCGGCGGTTGGTTTGCAGCATGTTCCAGCACCAGCGTGGACGGATCGCCATCTGGTAGAGGTGCTTCGGCGTCAGCTTCGGCGGAGCGGCGAGGCTGTTGCGGATATCCTTGTGACGCTGGCCAAGCAGCTGCAAATCGGCGGTGAGGACAAGCGCCGAGCATCCGGCGGCACGGGCGCGCTCGATCAGGTTCACGACAAAATCGCGGTCGCGCATCACGTAGAGCTGGAACCAGAAAGGCCGCTTGGTGACGGACGCCACATCCTCGATCGAGCAGATGCTCATGGTCGAGAGCGTGAAGGGCACGCCGAACTCTTCCGCCGCCTTCGCCGCCAGCATCTCACCATCGGCATGCTGCATGCCGGTCAGCCCGGTCGGCGACAGCGCCACCGGCATCTTCACCTTTTCGCCGATCATCGTCGTTTCCAGCGTGCGACCGCTCATGTCGACCAGCACACGCTGACGCAGCTTGATCTTGGCGAAATCGCTCTCGTTCGCCCGGTAGGTGCTCTCGGTATAGGAGCCGCTGTCGGCATAATCGAAGAAGAGTTTCGGCACGCGTTTGCGGGCAAGCTTCTTCAGATCGGAAATTTCAAGGATCGGCCCCATGTCTCTCTCTCCGCCAATATCGTGCAACCGGCATATCATGCCACGGAGCCGACTGTGAACAGGGGAGAGGTGGTAGAGGTAAGATAATTTTACCTCTTGTCCATTTCAGAAGTGCTCGCCGGATCGGAATGGCCCGACGCGAATGCCCGCCGCGACCAGATAAGCGGTGGACCAGCCGATCAGCAGAAAGCCGTTCACGCCCTGCAGCGCCGCCAGCATGCGCCATTCCGGATGCGGGATGACGTCGCCATAGCCGACGGTGGAAAAGGTGATGGTGGCGAAGTAGAGGGCGGTTTCGAAGTCATCGAGAAAGCCGATCAGCCAGTAGCAGCTCGCCCAGAGCCAGACTTCGGCCGTCAGCACCGCGAAAACCCCGATGACGACGGTGTTCATGGCGAGCATCCGACTGCGATGACCGTGCAGGCGGATGCGGTCGGTCACGATGCTCATCACATGGGTCACGCCCATCAGGCCGAAGGTGTGGATGACGACCGTGAGAGAGATCATCAGGGTGCCCAGGGCGAGGTTGGTGATCAGCACGACGCATCCTCCTCCGGATGACTGTGGTTCAGCGCAGGTCCTTGCGGATCATGAATTTCAGGCCCGACCAGATCTCGGTGGCGGCGCAGACTTTGACGTCGACGAGGCCGGTCGGCAGGAGGATGGTGCGCAGCGCATCCTCGGTGATTGTGGTCGGGACTTTCGACGCCTTCTTCGGCCAGGAGATCCACAGCATGCCCGTCGGCTTCAGCATGGCTTTCAGGCGAAGCGCATGGTCTTCGAGACGCGTGCGCGAGGTCTCGAAAACATGGGCGTAGTCGAGGTTTGCGCCCTGTGCGCCCTCAAGGGTCGGTGCCTGTGATACATGAGGCAGATCAGCAGTCAGATGGTGAAGGTCCGGCGGCAGTGCGATGAAGAGAGCGGCAAATTCCGGCTTCAAACCGAGTTTCTTCGGAAGAGGGGTGCCGGAATAGCCGCTTTCGCTCATGACCGTCTTATGCCCCCGCTCCCGGCTTCGAGGCCTTGCCTGCCACATAGGTCTCAACGACCGACCGATCGTCGCCCAGTGTTTGCAGCAGGAAAAGCTCTTCGGACAGAGACGTCACGGTCTCCATGCGCAGTCGCATGGCCGGGGTCGCCGCCGCGTTGAGAACGACGATATCGGCGTCCGTGCCTTCGTCCAGCGTGCCGATCTTGTCGGCAAGGTCGAGCGCCACGGCATTGCCGAGCGTCATGTGGTAGAAGCTCTCTAGCGGGTTCAGACGTTCGCCGAGCAGTTGCTGGATCTTGTAGGCCTCGTCCATGGTCTTGAACATGGAATAGCTGGAACCGCCACCGATATCGGTCGCGACCGCGACCGTCACGGGCTTCTCGCGCCGCTTGATTGACTTCAGCGGAAAGAGACCGGAGCCGAGGAAGAGGTTGGAGGTCGGGCAGTGGACCGCGACCGCGCCGCTTTCGGCCATGGCATCCGCCTCGCGCTCCGACAGATGAATGGCATGGCCAAAGAGCGCCTTTTTCCGCAGAAGGCCGTAGCGGGCGTAGATGTCGGTGTAGTCGGTGGCGTCAGGATAGAGTTCGCAGGTGTAGCGGATTTCGTCGTGGTTTTCCGACAGATGCGTCTGGATGTGCAGGTCGGGAAATTCCTCCGCCAGCGTCTGCGTCATCGCCATTTGCTCGGGCGTCGAGGTGATGGCAAAGCGGGGGGTGATGGCGACATGGTTGCGGCCCTTGCCATGCCATTGTTCGATCACCGCGCGCGTCTCGTCATAACCGAGCTGCGGCGTGTCGAGCAGACCCTGCGGCGCATTGCGATCCATCATCACCTTGCCGCCGATCATCAGCGTGCCGCGACGCAGGCTTTCCGCAAAGAAGGCATCGGCGGACGCCTTGTGCACGGAGCAATAGGCGACCGCTGTCGTCGTGCCCTGGCGCAGGAATTCGTCGAAGAATTGCGTGGAGATGCGCTCGGCATGGGCGCTTTCGACAAAGCGGCATTCCTCGGGGAAGGTGTAGGTGTTGAGCCACTCCAGGAGGTTGGCGGCATAGGAGGCGATCACCTGCATCTGGGGAAAATGCACGTGGCAATCGATTAGGCCGGGCAGGATCAGATGCGGACGGTGGTCGATCTCGGTCGCGTCTGCGCCCGCTTTGGGTTTCACATCGGCATAGACGCCGACGGCTGCAATCTTGCCGTCCCGCACCAGCAGCGCGCCGTCTTCCTCGTAGAGATAGCTCTCGCGGTCGCCGGCGTGCCCGGGGGCGCGACGGAAGGAAAGGAGGCGGCCGCGGATCAGGGTCTCAATTGTCATCATTTGCCTTCGACCGTCGTCTCGTACCAGGCGACGAGCAACTGGCGCTCTTCGGGCGAGAGATCGGTGATGTTTCCGGGCGGCATGGCATGGCTGCGGCCGGCCTGGAGATAGATTTCACGGGCATGGGCGGCGATCTCGCCGTCCGTCTCAAGCTTCACGTTCTTTGGTGCCCCCGCGATGCCTTCCCAGACGGGCTCGGCGGCGTGGCACATCGAACAGCGGCCCTGTACGACATCACGCACGGCTTCGAAATGGCCGTTTGCAACAAAGGTCTGTTCACGGGTCGAAAGGCTCACCTGTTCTTCCTCGCCGGTCAGCACCTTGGGCACTGTCGACAGCCACATGATGACGATAAAGATCAGCACCGTCACCAGCCAGGTCCAGGTCGGCTTGCCCTTGCGGGCATGCGTCGTGTTGAACCAGTGACGGATGGTGACGCCCATCAGGAAGACGAGGGCTGCGATAATCCAGTTGAACTCTGTCGCGAAGGCCAGCGGATAGTGGTTCGACAGCATGAAGAAGATGACGGGCAGCGTGAGGTAATTGTTGTGCAGCGAGCGCTGCTTGGCGATCACGCCGTATTTGGGATCGGGGGTCCGCCCGGCAATCAGGTCGGCAACGACGATCTTCTGGTTGGGAATGATGATGAAGAAGACGTTGGCCGACATGATGGTGGCGGTGAAGGCGCCCAGATGCAGGAAGGCGGCGCGGCCGGTGAACACTTGCGTATAGCCCCAGGCCATGGCGATCAGCACCAGGTATAGGAAGACCATCAGGCCCCAGGTGTTCTTGCCGAGCGGCGACTTGCAGAGGAGATCGTAGAGGATCCAGCCGACGGCAAGCGATGCGAGCGACAGGCCGATTGCCTGCCATGGCTCGATGTCGAGCACCGTGCGATCGATCAGGAAGAGATCGGCGCCGCCATAATAGACCACGCAGAGCAGCGCGAAGCCCGAGAGCCAGGTGGCGTAGCTTTCCCATTTGAACCAGGTCAGATGTTCCGGCATGGAGGCGGGGGCCACCAGATATTTCTGGATATGGTAGAAGCCGCCGCCATGCACCTGCCATTCCTCGCCATAGGCGCCGACCGGCAGGCCGGGGCGCTTCACGAGGCCGAGATCCAGCGCGATGAAGTAGAAGGACGAGCCGATCCAGGCGATGGCCGTGATCACATGCAGCCAGCGGACGGCGAAGGACAGCCATTCCCAGGCGATCGCGTATTCATACATCTGATAAGTCTTTCATGTTCCCCTGTTGGATCGACATTGCGAAAAATTCCGCGGGAAGGAAAGCGGAAAGGACGCACTGCAGCAAAAGCTGCACGGGAAGTTTTTGGTGTTTGGCCTCGACACGGATTTGGACGGCGCGCTCTCCAGCGCCCGGCCGACGCGCCTCAGCTCTTTGCGCCTGCCGGCATCGCCTCGAAGCTCGGAAGGGTGCTGCGCAGGAATTCGCGGAAAGCCCGGATCTTGCCGGCATTGCGGCGAGCTTCGGGATACACCAGCCAATAATGCGATCCGTCCTCGCAGGTGAGGTCGAACGGCTGGATCAGGGCGCCCGAGGCGATCTCCTCCGGATAGAATTCGGGCCGCAGGATGGCGATGCCATGGCCTGCAACAGCGGCGGCCGCTTCAAAGGACTGAGCGCCGAGCCGGGTGCGCTGGTGGGTGTCGAGTTCGACATCCGGATAGCCGGCCGCCGTGAACCAGATGCGCCACCAGGGATCGGACGGGTCGATGATGCGCAGCTTCAAAAGGTCGAGCGGTTCGCGAACGCCGCCGATGCTGTCGGCGAGCTTCGGGCTCAGCATCGGCGTGAAATGGTTGTGCATGACGAAGTGCGCGCGCAGCCCCGGCCACAAGCCCTTGCCGCTGCGGATGGCGAGATCGGCCTCCGTCCGGCTGAAATCGATCACCTCCTGCGAGGTCTCGAGCCGCACGGCGATGCCCGGGTTATTCAGCTGGAAAAGGCCGAGGTGGCGGGCCAGCCATTGCGAGGCGAAGGTGGCGGTGGCGTGGATGATCAGCGTGCCGTCAGCCGTGTTGCGCAGATCGGCCAGCGCCTCGCGCAGCAGTTCGAAACCTTCGGTGACCTTCGGCAAAAGGCGCTCTCCGGCTTCGGTGAGCGAAATGCGTCGCAGCCTGCGCAGGAAAAGCGCCTCACCGACATGCGCTTCCAAAAGCTTGATCTGATAGCTCACCGCCGTCTGGCTCATGCCCAGTTCTTCGCCGGCGCGGGTGAAACTCTCAAGTCGCGCAACGGCTTCGAAGACGCGCAAGGCGTTGAGGGGAAGCTGTTTCGACAGTTTCATGGATAAGGCCTCTTTATGCACGGGCAGCGTAATTGAATTGGATTGCCGCCGCAACTGCAGGCACAAAAGGAGCATCAGAAACCCAAAGATTGAACCCGCGTGGAGGCAGACATGGTGTCCGCGATCCGTAGAATTTTGCCATTCGACAGGCTGGTGTCGATCCTGTGGTCCGGAGTGACCCGGTCGCCTCGTCGCCAGCAGCTGCCCCATATCGATGACATTCCCGAGGATCTCCTGAAGGATATCGGCATCGAGAAACGGACGTCATCATCCGATCCGCGCAGCGATCTCTGGCGGTATCGCCGTGGTGTGACGGACTATCTCCGTCCCGGTCCCTTTTGAAAAAAAAGAGTTTGGGATCAGTCGTTTGTCGACATGTTCTGGCAATGTGATTCCGGCGCTTGAGAGACTGATTCAGCTCCGGGAGCCGAGCAGCACGCCGAGCAATTCCGCCGCGACCATGGCCGCGATCACCGCCGGGCGCTTGTCCTTCACCGCATTGCCGCCGATCGGCAGCGTGAGACGTTCCACCGCCGAGCGCTGGGCGCCCTCGCGATCGAGGAAGGAGGCGAAGGTGGCACGCTTCGTCTTCGAGCCGATCATGCCGACATAGGCGAGGTCAGTTCGGTGAAGCGCCTCCTTCCCGATCAGGAAATCCAATGCATGGTCGTGGGTCAGGATGACGACGGCGCCGCCGGGCCTGACCTTCGCCACCTCGGCCTCCGGCATCGCGACGCGGCGGAAGGTGATGCCGGCGGGCACGTCGCCGTCGATCTCCGTGCGCGTGTCGATCAGGCTGACCTTCAAGGGAAGGGGTGCCAACGCCTGGGCGAGCGCCAGGCCGACATGGCCGGCGCCGAAGACCGTGACGTCGGGGAATGCCGCGCGTTCGCTTGCCAGGCGTTGCGTGAGCTCGGCAAGAAGGGTCTGATCGACGACGCGGAACGACAGGATCGTGCGACCACCGCAGCACTGGCCGATCTCGGGGCCGAGCGGCACGTCGAGCGTCTCCGGCACCGTTTCGCCGGCCAGCTGCTTGCGGGCGTGTTCGATCGCCATGAATTCCAGATGGCCGCCACCGACCGTGCCCCAGATCGCTTCAGCCGCCACCAGCATCAATGTGCCGGCCTCGCGCGGGGTCGATCCCCTGGTCTCGGTGACTTCGACGAGAACGGCGTTGGGGTGGGTTTTGAGGAAGGCGGGGAGGGTGGTCAGGCTCATGATGCGGCAATCCTAGCATTCTCAAGGGGGAACTGGACAGCGCGGCTTTCAGTTTATCCGACAAAGGTTTCACAGCGCCTGTAACATGCCCGACGTGTTATGGTTTCGCCTTGAAGACACAGGGGGGTGTTATGGTTTCGCCTTGAAGACACAGGGGGTCACATGAACAGAACGCAGGGCCTGATCATCTGGTTGCTCGTCGCCTGCTTTGCCGTGGCGCTGTTCCTCGTCAATCCGCTCGCCGATATTGCCGCCCGCTTCAGCCGTGACGTGATGGTCGGCAGCGGCGCGCTCTATGGAACGCTGCGGGTGGCCAATTCGGTGATGAGTGTCGCCCGCGACGCCGATATCTCCGGCGGCGTCGGTGTTGCCTCGGTGACCGCAAGCCCCGGACAATTGCTGCAGCCGGTTATCAATACCATCGAGCGGCTCGTCGATCTCCTCTTCGGCCTCGCCATCGTCTCCGGCATTCTGTCGCTCGTGCTGGTGCCCGTTGCCAAGGTCGCTTCGGTCGCACTCGGCGCCTGCGCGCTGTTCTCAGCCGGACTGATCCTGACCGCACGTCAGGTGCCGCCCTTGCTGTCTCGCCTGACGAAGGCGGTCTTCGTTCTTGGTCTGCTCGGTGCCGTTCTGCTGCCCGCCTCGTACACGATTGCCTTTTATGCCGGTGACGCGATCACCGACCGCGCCTGGACCAATGCAACGGAAGTGTTCGACCGCATGCGCGGGCAGCAGGATCTGGCCGGTGCCGACGTGGACGTGGTGCCACATGCGGAAACCCTGTCTCCCACTGATCGGATCCCGCCGGCGGACGATGGCATGTTCGATCGCCTCGGCTCCGCATTTACCGGCACCCTACAAGCAGCCTCTGACATGGCGGAAACCGCAGCCGCGAATGCGCAGGTGATCCAGGATGGCGTGGCAATCTCGACCGATCTCTTCACCGCCTCGATCGGGATCGCGGCGGCCTATCTCGTCAAGCTGCTGGTCCTGCCGGTGCTGATCCTCGCAGCCTTCCTCTATCTGCTGCGGGCCGCGACGCGCTGATCCATCACGACCGCTTCAGCCGCTCCACCGCCATCAGCACCCGCTCCGGCGTTGCCGGTGCATCGAGCCGCGGGCAGATCCGGTAACCCGCCACCGATGCCACCGCCATGGACAGCGCCTCCAGAACCGAGATCGCCAGCATGAAGGGCGGCTCGCCGACGGCCTTGGAGCGGCCGATGGTGGGCTCGGTGTTTTCAGACCAAGGCACGAGCTTCGTGTTGAAGATCTTCGGGCGGTCGGAAGCGAGCGGGATCTTGTAGGTGGAAGGCGCGTGGGTGCGAAGCCTGCCCTTGCCGTCCCACCAGAGTTCTTCCGTCGTCAGCCAGCCCATGCCCTGGACGAAGCCGCCCTCGATCTGGCCGATGTCGATGATCGGGTTCAGAGACTTGCCGACATCGTGCAGTATATCGGTGCGCTCCATCAGATATTCGCCCGTCAGCGTGTCGATCGAGACTTCCGAGCAGGCCGCACCATAGGCGTAGTAGTAGAAGGGCGTGCCCCGGCCCGCAGCGCGATCCCAGTGGATCTTCGGCGTCTTGTAGAAGCCGGCAGCCGAGAGCTGGACGCGGCCGAAATAGGCCTGTTTGACGAAGTCGCCGAAGGAGAAGATCTGCTCCCCGACGCGCACCCGGTTCGGCAGGAATTCGACCTCGGAGGCCGGGACAGCGTATTTTTCACAGGCAAAAGCGATCAGCCGCTCCTTGATCTGTCGTGCGGCATCCCATGCCGCCATGCCATTCAGATCCGAGCCGGAGGAGGCGGCGGTGGCCGAGGTGTTGGGTACTTTGGCCGTGGTCGTCGCGGTGATCTTCACCGTGTCGACATCGACCTGGAAACAGTCGGCAACGACCTGGGCAACCTTGGTGTAAAGGCCCTGGCCCATCTCCGTGCCGCCATGGTTCAAATGGATCGAGCCGTCCTGATAGATATGGACGAGCGCGCCCGCCTGGTTGAAGGCGGTCATGGTGAAGGAGATGCCGAATTTCACCGGGGTGAGGGCGATACCCCTCTTGATCACGGGGCTCGTCTTGTTGAAGTCGATGATCGCCTGACGGCGCGCCTGATAGTCGCAGGAGGTTTCGAGCTCCTCGACGACCTTCAGGATGATGTTGTCTTCCACCTGCTGGTGGTAGGGGGTCACGTCGCGACCGGAGCCTTTCTGGCCATAGAAGTTGGCTTTCCGGATCTCCAGCGGATCCTTGCCCAGCGCATAGGCGATCTCCTCGATCACTCGCTCGCCGCCCAGCATGCCCTGCGGTCCGCCAAAGCCGCGATAGGCGGTGTTGGAGACGGTGTGGGTCTTCAAAGGCTGCGAGGTAAGCTTCACATGCGGATAGAAATAGCTCGAATCGGCATGGAAGAGGGCGCGGTCGGTAACCGGGCCGGAAAGATCCGAGGAATAACCGCAGCGGGCGGCGAAGTTGGCCTCGATGGCGTGGATCTTTCCGTCGTCATCAAAGGCGACATCGAAATCCATCTTGAAGTCGTGGCGCTTGCCGGTGACGCCCATGTCCTCGTCGCGGTCGGGGCGGAATTTGACGGCGCGCTTCAGCTTCTTGGCGGCCAGCGCCGCAAGGGCTGCGAACTGGTTGCCCTGGGTTTCCTTGCCGCCGAAGCCGCCACCCATGCGGCGCGTGTTCACGGTCACGGCATTGGAGGGGATGTCGAGCACATGGCCGACGATGTGCTGGATCTCGGAAGGGTGCTGGGTCGAGGACCAAACCGTGACATCGTCGTCCTCGCCGGGAATGGCGAGCGCGATATGGCTTTCGAGATAGAAATGCTCCTGGCCGCCGATGCGCATCGAGCTTTTGATGCGATGCTGTGCCTTGTCGAGCTCGGTTTCCGGCGTGCCGCGCTTCAGTGTCATGCCGGGCGTGACGAGCGGGCTGCCATTCTCCAGCGCGCCGTCGATATCGGTCCAGAAGGGCAGGTCGCGGTATTCGACCTTGGCAAGCCGCGCCGCCTTGCGGGCCGCGTCGCGGGTCTCGGCGATGACGGCGAAGATGGTCTGGCCGTGAAACTCGACCTTGTCGGTCGCAATCAGCGGCTCGTCGTGGCGGCCGCCGGAGGAGACATCGTTGACGCCGGTGATGTCGTCGGCCTTCAGGACGTCGATCACGCCGGGATAGGCCTTCACCGCCGAAAGATCGATCGACAGGATCTCCGCATGGGCGCGATCCGCCATGCCGAGCGCGCCGTGCAACAGGCCGGCGGGTTCGGGAATATCGTCGATATATTCGGCACTTCCGGCGACATGCTTGTGCGCTGAATCATGCCGCAGCGACTGGTGCATCGGCCCCTTGATGTATTTCGTCGTCTCGTAGGTCGCCTTATCCATCAAGGCCTCCGTCTCTAAATGTAGCGCGCGAGGTACCCCCCTCTGTCCTGCCGGACATCTCCCCCACACGGAGGGAGAGCGGTGTGGGGAAGCGGCGCGGCCTCACCCTCCCCTTGAGGGGGAGGGTCGGAGCGTAGCTCCGGGGTGGGGTGATAGACGATACATCTGCCCCGGTCCGTTGCATTGAACTCGCGGCCCGGATCACCCCCACCCGCCGCTTCGCGGCGACCTCCCCCCTCAAGGGGTAGGTGGGCAGTCGGCCAGCGGCCACTCTCCCCCCTTGTGGGGGAGATGTCGGCGCAGTCGACAGAGGGGGGCAACCCCAATGCAAAACGCTCCCCATCACGCCTCCTCTACCGCAAACCGCTGCAGTTCTTGCGGCGTGCCCGACACCTCCAGGAAGAACCGTGTCAGCAGGTTCTTTGCTGTCAGCTGGCGGTATTCCGCCGTGGCGCGCCAGTCGGTGAGCGGCTTGTAATCGAGATCGAAGGCGTCGCGGGCCGCTTCCACCGTGGCTTGCGTCAAGGGCTTGCCGTAGAGCGCTGCCTCCACGGATCGGGCGCGTTTGGGCGTGGCCGCCATGCCACCGAAGGCGATGCGGATATGGGTGACGATGCCAGCCGCATCCTTCTCCAGATGGAAGGCGCCGCAGAGCGCGGAGATGTCCTCGTCGCGGCGCTTGGAGATCTTGTAGATCGCCAGGTGGCTCTCCGCCTTCGGGCGGGGGACGAAAAGGCTTTCGACGAATTCGCCCGGCTGGCGGTCCTGCTTGCCGTAATCGATGAAGAAGTCCTCGAGCGGCAGGGTGCGGGTGCCGGAAGCCGAGCGCAGGGTGACGGTCGCACCCAGGGCGATGAGGGCCGGCGGGCTGTCGCCGATCGGCGAGCCGTTGGCGACATTGCCGCCGATCGTGCCCATGTTGCGCACCTGCTGGCCGCCGATGCGCTCGATCAGGCGGCCGAAGGCGGGGATTTCGCGGCGGAGTGCGGCGAAGGCGCTGCTGTAGCTGACGCCGGCGCCGAGCGTGATGCCGTCAGGCATAACGGTGATCTTCTGCAGGTCTTCAAGGTGGTTGATGAAGACCACCGGATCCAGCACGCGCATCTGCTTGGTCACCCAGAGGCCGACATCGGTCGCACCGGCAACTACGGTTGCCTTGGGGTGGGCCGCGAGCGTGTTCGCAAGGGCTTCGACACTGCCGGGCACCACGAGGCTGCGGCCATCGGCGCCCTTCAGCAGGATCGTGTCGCGGGTGGAGAGGTCCTCCAGCCGCGCGACGATTTCAGCACGCTCGCGCTCCAGCGGGTCGAAAAGGGCAGAGGGGCGGATGCGGGCCACCTGTTCGGCCGCCTTAACGATCGGCTCGTATCCCGTGCAGCGACAGAGATTGCCCTGCAGCGCCCGTTCGATCTCGGCACGGCCAGGGTTTTCCGAGGTCAGCCACAGACCGTAAAGTGACATGACGAAGCCCGGGGTACAGAAGCCGCATTGCGAGCCGTGACAGTCGACCATGGCCTGCTGGACCGGATGCAGCGTGCCGTCTTTTGCGGCTAGATGCTCGACGGTCACGACATGGGTGGCATGCAACGAGCCGACGAAGCGGATGCAGGCATTGACCGTTTCATAGACCAGACGTCCCGAGACGAGGCGCCCGACCAGCACCGTGCAGGCGCCGCAGTCGCCTTCCGCGCAGCCCTCCTTGGAGCCCGTCAGCCGGCGCTTCAGGCGCAGGAAGTCGAGCAGCGTCTCGGTCGGGTCGAGGCTTGCAAGGGCGATATCCTCGCCGTTCAGAATGAAACGAATGCTGTCTGCCATGAACTGGTCTTGTCCCCTCGATGTCCGGCTGCCGGACGCGGCTGCGTCGCCCGATTTGTCGATGGTGGGCGGCGCAGCGTCATCTTTCAAGTTTATTGTGCTGTCCAGCCGCCATCAATGGAGATCGACGTGCCGGTGATCTGGCGGGCTGCGTCGCTCGCGAGGAAGATCGCGGTCTGGGCGACTTCGTCGATCGAGACGAATTCCTTGGTCGCCTGCAGGCGCAGCATGACCTCGGTCTTCACCTGTTCTTCCGAAATGCCCCGGGCCTTGGCCGTGTCCGGGATCTGCTTCTCGACCAGCGGTGTCAGCACATAACCCGGGCAGATCGCATTGATCGTGATGCCGAATTCGGCAACTTCGAGGGCGACAGACTTCGTAAGGCCGAGGATGCCGTGCTTGGCCGTCACATAGGCCGACTTGAAGGGCGAGGCGACGAGGCCATGGGCCGAGGCGATGTTGATGATGCGGCCCATCTTCTTCGCCTTCATGCCGGGCACAACGGCGCGAATCGTGTGAAAGGCGCTCGACATGTTGATCGCGATGATCATGTCCCATTTGTCGATCGGGAAATCCTCGACGGGTGAAACATGCTGGATGCCGGCATTGTTGACGAGCACGTCGACGCCGCCGAATTCACGCTCGGCCTTGGCGATCAAGTCGGCGATCTCCGCCGGCTTCGTCATGTCGGCGGCGTGGTAGAGCGCCTTGCCGCCCTTGTCCTCGAGCGACTTGCGGATGGCTTCGATCTCGGCTTTGTCGCCAAAGCCATTGATCACGACATTGGCGCCTTCGGCCGCAAAGGCGCGGGCGATACCCAGACCGATGCCGCTGGTAGAACCGGTGACGACGACTGTTTTCTTCATCTGATTGTTCCTTCTCGACGGATGCCGATGGATGACGGGTGTCTTGTTGCACCCGCGAAGGCAAAGGTTAGTCCTAAAGGAAGTTCGCGTGCAACGGCGTTTTGCCGCAGCACCCGTGCTCCGCTCTCGCCCCGGTTTCAACGAGACACAGTGTTCGCTCTCCGGGCCTTTTGTCTGCAGCCACAAATCTCTATGTCTTGAGCCAATACACGCGATCAGGAGTCATGTCATGGAACTCGGGCTTTATACCTTTGCCGATGTCGATCCCAATGCCGCCAACAAGGGGGCCGATGCGAAGCGGCGGGTCGACGAGTTGCTGGCCGAGATCAAGCTCGCCGACGAGGTGGGGCTCGATGTCTTCGGCCTCGGCGAACATCACCGCCCTGACTACATGGCGTCCTCGCCCGCGACGATCCTGGCGGCCGCTGCCGTGCAGACCAAGAACATCCGGCTGACGAGTGCTGTGTCGGTCCTCTCCTCGGATGATCCGGTGCGCGTTTTCCAGCAATATGCCACCGTCGATCTGCTCTCCAACGGCCGCACCGAGATGATGGTCGGTCGCGGCTCCTTCATCGAGAGTTTTCCGCTCTTCGGCTATGACCTCGAAGACTATGACCTGCTGTTTGCCGAGAAGCTGCAGTTGCTCATGGAGATCCGCGAAAACGAAGTGATCACCTGGGAAGGGCAGACCCGCAAGCCGATCCAGGGCAGGGGCGTCTATCCCCGTCCGCTGCAGGATCTTCTGCCGCTCTGGATCGCGATCGGCGGTACCCCGCAGTCGGCGGCGCGTGCCGGTTATCTCGGCCTGCCGCTGGCGCTCGCCATCATCGGCGGCGAGCCGCATCGGTTTGCGCCCTTCTTCGATCTCTATCGCCAGAGCGCGGCGAAGGCTGGCGTCGATCCGAAGACGCTGAAGACCTCTATCAACGTCCACGGCTTTATCCACGACACGACGGCATCAGCGGCCGATATCTTCTACGAGCCGCAGGCGCAGGTGATGAACCGCATCGGTCGTGAGCGTGGCTGGGGTCCGGCCAACCGCGCCCAGTTCGATGCCTCGCGCGGTCCTCGCGGCGCGCTGTTCGTCGGCGATCCGGAAGCCGTGGCCGAGAAGATCGTCGCCATGCACGGCATCTTCAAGAATGACCGCTTCCTGATGCAGATGGCGATCGGCCCGATGCCGCACAAGGAACTGATGCGCGGGATCGAACTCTTCGGAACAAAAGTCGCGCCGCTGGTTCGGAAGGCGTTGACGGAGAAGGCATCCGCCGCCTAAGGCAGCGGTCACCCCCACCGAAGAGCAGTGAAGGACCCACATGATCGTCGAAACCGAAGAGGACCTCACGCGTCTTAAAGACATCGGGCGGATCTGCGCGACGGCGGTCAAGACCATGGCGGCAGCACTCGAGCCGGGGATCACCACGCGCGAACTCGACCAGATCGGGCGCAAGGTGCTTGAGGAGAACGGCGCACAGTCGGCGCCGGAACTCTGTTACAAGTTTCCGGGCGCCACCTGCATCTCGGTCAATGAAGAGATCGCCCATGGCATTCCCGGTGACCGGGTGATCAAGGCGAGCGATCTCGTCAATATCGATGTGTCAGCGGAGAAGCTCGGCTATTTCGGCGACACCGGGCAATCCTTCATCGTGCCGCCGGGCACGACCAAGCTCGAACGGCTTCTGCGGGATGGCAAGCGGGCGCTTTGGGTGGGCCTCAACCAGGTGAAGACCGGCCGGCCGCTCGCCGATATCGGCAATTCGATCGGGGCGTTTGCGAAGAAGAACCGCTATACGCTGATCACCAATCTCGCGAGCCACGGCGTCGGCCGCTCGCTGCACGAAGAGCCGACCGAGCTTTCCACTTGGCCCGATCCGGACGAGACCCGGGTCATGGAGGAGGGGTTGGTGTTCACCATCGAACCCTTCCTGTCGCTGGGCGGCCAATGGGCCGAAGACGGCGAAAATGACGACTGGACGCTTTACAGCGAGCCGCGGGCACCGACGGTGCAGTTCGAACACACGATCGTGGTGACCCGGAACGGGCCGCTGGTGCTGACGCTCGCCGACTAGGCGAGCGCTCTGACATCACTGCTATCTTACTCCGACTTCGAGAAAGCGACGGCAACGCCCTTCTTCTTGAAATAGGACTGCATGATCTTGCGGCCCTGGCGGTTCGACTGGGCGAGCTTGGACGGCTCGAACACGGCTTCCTTCACACCCTCACGCGCCATCGCCGCCTTCAGCGCCGCGATGTGTGCGTCGATCTCTTCATTGTCGTTGTTGATCGAGGTGTAGATGTTGTCGATGGCCTGCTGCAGGCTGAGGTCGCTCATGGGGCACTCCTGAAAAAGCTTTGGCCCTTCCCTAGCGATTTTTGAAGAGGAGGCAAGGACGGCGTAAATCAACAGCCGCGACCTAACCTTACCGACCCTTAATTTTGGCGGGGGTAATTCTGCCACAATTTGGCGATGCCATTGCTGGGCGGAACCTTCTGCCCTAGGTTCCCGCCAGGTTCTACAGGACTTCTCCTACACGAAGGTTTTCCGCGTGTTTCACTCCTTCTTTCCGCAGCCCAAGCTGTTCTTCACTTCGGCGGCCCTCTGGACGCTCGTCTGCATCATCGTCTGGTACACGGTCGGACCCGAGATCGGTTCCGCTCTGGGAATGCCGCCACTGGCAGAGGGACAGCAGCCGCCCGTCGGGCTCGCCTTCTTCTTCACGCCGGATAATCTCTGGTTCTACCTCTACTTCACCATCTTCGTGGTGATCTTCGGTGTCGCCTGGCAGTTGGTCGCGCGCGACCATCCCTGGACCAACTGGTCGATCTGGGGCTCGGCCTTCATCATCTTCATCGCCTATTTCAGCGTGCAGATCTCGGTCGCCGTCAACAACTGGCGCGGCCCGTTCTTCGACCTCTTCCAGAAGGCGCTGAACGGTGACGGCACGGTGACCGCCGGCCAGCTTTACGAGCTGCAGCTTCGCTTCCTCGAGATCGGCATGGTCGGCGTGACGCTCTCGGTCGTCACCGCCTTCTTCACCAACCACTATGTCTTCCGCTGGCGCAACGCGATGAACGACTTCTACATGTCGAAGTGGGACAAGCTGCGTCACATCGAAGGTGCCTCGCAGCGTGTTCAGGAAGACACGATGCGCTTTGCTAACATTCTCGAAGGTCTCGGCGTTGCCCTGATCAACTCGGTGATGACGCTCGTGGTCTTCCTGCCGATCCTCTTCCGGATGTCGGAGAATGTCAGCGAGTTGCCAATCCTCGGCGCCATTCCGCATTCGCTGTTCTGGCTGGCGATCGCCTGGTCGGCCTTCGGCACCATCCTTCTCATGGTCGCCGGCATCAAGCTGCCGGGTCTGCAGTTCCGCAACCAGCGCGTCGAGGCTGCGTTCCGAAAGGAACTGGTCTATGGCGAAGACAATGCCGAACGTGCCCAGCCGGTGACGGTCCGGGAGCTCTTCTCCAACGTCCGCCGCAACTACTTCCGCATGTACTGGCACTACACCTACTTCAACGTTGCCCGTTACACCTACGGCCAGCTCGACGCCCTGTTCCTCACCTTCATCCTGATCCCGACGGTCGTGGCCGGACGCATCACCATGGGCGTGTGGCAGCAGATCGCGACCGCCTTCGGTCAGGTGACGGACAGCTTCCAGTATCTCGTCAGCTACTGGTCGACGATCATCGAGCTCCTGTCGATCCACAAGCGTCTTGCGGCCTTCGAGGCAGCCATTGATGGCGAGCCGCTGCCGGAGATCGATCAGCGCTATCTGTTGCGCGAGGCAGCCGAAGGTGAAATCGCGGCGGACCGTCCCTACTAAGGGTCGGCGACTGCACGAAACCGAGAAGGCCGCGCCGGGAAGCCAGCGCGGCCTTTTTCTCTTGGGGCGGATCGAAGTGTCAGGCGAGGGGAACCGTGATGTTTGTCTTAACTGCGGCCGGAGCCTCCAAGACGGCATAGGCCTCCGGCTGGGTAAAGAGCGAGAGGCCGATAGCGACGGCGCCGATGGTGGCGGCGATGACGCAGGCACAGGCGATGAGAAACAGGATCTTCATGATTAGCCCCGAGGTTTTGACCGCTCATATCGGGGCAGAGCCCGCTCAAGTAAATGCGTCATGCGATCACATGGCGCCCGATCACATGGCGCCGGGTGCAGCCTTCCCAGCGTTGCGGTTCTCAAGCATGTCGAGCGCCTCGGCATAGGTCACGCAGGCGACGTCGGGACGAGGACAGACTTCCGCGACCAGCCGTTCCATGGCGGCCCAGTAGGCGCTGCCATTCATGGTGACGAAGTGCAGGCCGATCTGAAGCGGGATCCGGTCGCCCTCATATTGTCTGTCGAAGGCCTTGCGGAAGGCTCGGTAGCTGCGCTCGGCAAACTCGTCGCCCTTCGAGGGATGATCGATGCCGGCCGAATGGCGGATGAAGAGATTGTAGTCCATGGCGATGATCCGCCGCTCCTTCGGCCCCTCGGGGATCAGCGGCAGACCGAAGCGGGCGAGGCCCTTGTCGTTTGCCGGCAATTCCGGGTCATGGGTCACGATGCTCGCATCGTAGCGGAAACCGTGTTCGCGCTCGGCCTTAAACAGGCTGTCCGGGGCGGAGAGATAGGGGGCGCGAAAGCCGGTGATGTCGTTCTCGACGAAATCGGCCCAGCCCTCCGGCTCGCGATCGGCAAGCCCGTTGTCCTTCCAGGCATTGAGAAGAACCCGATCGAAGGCCTTGAACTCCTTCAACCATTCCGCCTTCGACCAATCCTTGCCGTCGAAATGGCCGCAGGTGTGGCTGGCGATCTCGTGGCCCTCGGTCCGGGCCTTCCAGATATGATCCAGCCGGACCGAGACTTCCTCGGCATCCTGTGCAAAGCCGATATTGGAGCGGCCGGATTTCATGCCCGGTGCCTTGTAGTCTTCGGCGCGGGCGCGCGGGATCAACGTGGTGCAGGAGAGGAAGTAGGTGAAATGGGCGCCGGTCCGTTCGGCAAGCGCCCGGCTGCGAGCCCAGAGCCTGTTGTCATGGGCACCGTCGAAGGAGATGAGCAGAAGCTGTTTCGGGCGGGCCTCGTCCGCGCCATTTGCCGCAGGGGGCGGCTCTGTGGCCAGTGCGGTGGAGGCCGTGAGGGCAAGGGACAAGGCAATCAGGCGATGAAACATCAGCAAATATCCGGCAATCAACACGCCGTGTGCCTCCCATCCAAATGCGGCGAAGCTTTGAACGCACTGGAAATTCGCTTTGCGGACCAGTAAGGCTTGGGGCAACTCGACCTGAAAGGTTCTCACTCATGACGCTTCTCATCCTCGGCATCATCCTGTTTGTCGCCACCCATCTGATCCGGGTCGTCGCCCCCGGTTTCCGGCTGTCGATGATCGAGCGCTTCGGGGATAAGGGCTGGCGGGTGATCAATTCGGTGATGAGCCTCGTGTCGCTGATCGTGCTGATCTGGGGCTATGCGTCGGCACCGGTCATCAATCTCTGGTTCCCGCCCGTGGGCATGAACCATCTGACGACGACCTTGATGCTGTTTGCCATGATCTGTCTGGTGGCGGGCTTCCTTCCCGCAGGACATATCGCGACCAAGACCAAGCATCCAATCGTCCTGTCGATCAAGATCTGGGCCGCCGCCCACCTTCTTGCCAATGGCGATCTTGCTTCCGTCCTTCTCTTTGCTTCGCTGCTCGCCTGGGGGGTCATTTTGCGGATCAACTACAAGCGGCGTGTGCGGGCCGGTGAGCTCGTGCTCAAGCCCTTCGTTTCCGCCCGCTACGATGCGATCGCCGTTGTCGGCGGCATCGTGCTCTGGGCTGTCATCCTCATGTGGCTGCACGAACTGTTGATCGGGGTTGCGCCGCTTGCCATGTGACGCCTTAAGCCTGTTGGCGGTTTTCCCCTTACAAGCGGGCAAAAATCGGCTAGAAGGCCGCTCACGCATGAGAGACTGCATCGAAAGGCCGGCATTGCCCGGAGGTATGAATGGTTGACCAGAACGACAGCTTTATCCGCGAAGTGAACGAGGAGCTCCGCTCCGACCAGGTGCGCAATGCCTGGAAGCGCTACAGCCGCCTGATCATCGGTGCTGCCGTGGTGATCGTTCTCGGCACGGCTGGCCATCGCCTCTGGACCCATTGGGATTCGACCCAGGCGTCGGATGCCGGCGACAAGTTCCTTGCCGCGCTGACGCTGGCCGACCAGGGCAAGCGCGATGAGGCGGAAGCCGCGCTGCAGGCACTGGAACAGGACGGTTACGGTGCCTATGGCATTCTTGCCCGCTTCCGTGCGGCCTCGGTTCTCGCCGAAAAGGGTGACCCTTCGGGTGCCGTTGCCTCGTTCAAGACGATCGGCGATGATGCCTCGATCCCGGAAGCGGTTCGCAACACGGCCAAGGTGCGCGCGGCGTGGCTGCTGGTCGACACCGGAAGCTATGAAGACGTTTCGGCCATGGTCGAAGCCATGGCGACGCCCACCAATGCCATGCGCCACGCCGCCCGCGAAGCGCTGGGTCTTGCCGCCTACAAGGCCGGTGACATGACCCGTGCGCGCGAATGGTTCGAGCAGATCGTGGAAGATGCCGAAGCGCCGCGCAATGTCGCCAACCGTGCCCAGATGCTGCTCGACAACATCAAGGCCTCCGGCAAGGCCCTGTAACAACGACAAGGCCTGAACGGCCGGAAAGCTAGCGTTCCCATGAGTTTCACAGTCGCCATCGTCGGGCGTCCGAATGTCGGCAAGTCCACGCTTTTCAACCGTCTGGTCGGAAAGAAGCTGGCGCTTGTCGATGACACGCCGGGGGTTACCCGCGACCGCCGGCCGGGCGAGGCCAAACTCGTGGACCTGCGTTTCACCATCATCGATACCGCCGGTCTCGAAGAGGCCGGTGCCGATACGCTCGAAGGCCGCATGCGCGCCCAGACGGAAGCCGCGATCGACGAGGCGGATCTGTCGCTCTTCGTCGTCGACGCCAAGTTCGGCTTGACCCCGCTCGACAAAACGCTGGCCGAAATGCTGCGCCGGCGTGGCAAGCCGGTCGTGCTCGTTGCCAACAAATCGGAAGCGCGCGGATCCGACGCCGGCTTCTACGATGCGTATACGCTGGGCCTCGGCGAGCCGGTGCCGATCTCGGCCGAACACGGCCAGGGCATGATCGACCTGCGCGACGCGATCGTCGAGGCGATCGGCGAGGACCGCGCCTTCCCGGAACCGGACGATGAAGCCGAGACCGATGTGGTGCTCTCGCAGGACGGCGAGTTCGACGACGAGGATGACGAGGCGGAGCCCGAATACGACGACAGCAAGCCGCTGCGCGTGGCGATCGTCGGTCGTCCGAATGCCGGCAAGTCGACGCTGATCAACCGGTTCCTCGGTGAAGACCGCCTGCTGACCGGTCCGGAAGCCGGCATCACCCGCGATTCCATCTCGGTCGAATGGGACTGGCGCGGTCGCACGATCAAGATGTTCGACACGGCCGGCATGCGCCGCAAGGCGCGCGTGCAGGAGAAGCTCGAAAAGCTGTCGGTTGCCGATACGCTGCGTGCCGTGCGTTTCGCCGAAACCGTGGTCATCATCTTCGATGCGACCATTCCCTTCGAAAAGCAGGATCTGCAGATCGTCGACTTCGTCATCCGCGAAGGCCGCGCTGCCGTTCTCGCCTTCAACAAGTGGGATTTGGTCGAAGACCCGCAGGCCGTTCTTGCAGACCTGCGCGAGAAGACAGAGCGTCTGCTGCCCCAGGCGCGTGGCATTCGCGCGGTGCCGATTTCCGGCCAGACCGGTTACGGCCTCGACAAGCTGATGCAGAACATCGTCGACACCGACAAGGTGTGGAACAAGCGTATCTCGACGGCCAAGCTCAACCGCTGGCTCGATGCGGTCACGACCCAGCATCCGCCACCGGCCGTCTCCGGCCGTCGCCTGAAGCTCAAATACATGACCCAGGTGAAGGCGCGTCCGCCGGCCTTCATGATTTCCTGTACGCGGCCTGACGCGCTGCCGGAAAGCTATGTGCGTTACCTGACCAATGGTCTGCGCGCCGATTTCGACATGCCGGGCGTGCCGATCCGCATCCACTTCAAGGCGGGCGAGAACCCGTTCGAGGGCCGCAAGCGGCGGCGGTAATCGACGCCGGCTATTCGGTGGCAGGGCGTCCGTGGGCGTCGATCTCGGCCGGGCGGGCGCCGAAGCGCTGGCGCAGACCGCGCTTGCGGCGCTGCTCCTTGGCCTCCACAACATTGTCGAAGAATTGCTGCGTGGCGGCTTCCCAGGAATAGGTCTCGGCCAGCCTGCGGGCTGACGCCGGCGAGGCCTGAAGGGCTGCGATGCAGGCGATCTGCAGGTCGTGGTCGAGCGCGCCGGCATTCGAGCCTGCCGGGATGATGTCGACCGGACCGGTCACGGGGTAGGCGGCGACGGGCACGCCAGACGCCAGCGCTTCCAGGATGGTATTGCCGAAGGTGTCGGTCTTTGACGGGAAGACGAAGACATCAGCTTCGGCATAGGCACGCGCGAGGTCCTCGCCATGCTTGACGCCGGTAAAGAGCACGTCCGGATGGCGCGCCTGCAGTTCCTCGCGGGCCGGGCCATCCCCGACCACAACTTTCGAGCCCGGCAGATCGAGATCGAGGAAGGCGGGAAGGTTCTTTTCCACCGCCACACGGCCGACCGTCATGAAGATCGGGCGCGGCAGGCCGAAGGGTCTCTCCGATTTCTCGCGCGGCCGGAAATGAGCGGTATCGATGCCGCGGCTCCAGAGGCAGAGATTGTTGATGCCACGTGCGGCCAGTTCCCGGCGCAGGCTCTCGGTTGCCACCATGCAGGCGCCGCCGCGATTGTGAAACCAGCGCACGAAGGCATAAAGCCAGGCGAGCGGCACCGGCAGCCGGGCTGCCACATATTCCGGGAAACGGGTGTGATAGGTGGTCGAGAAGGGGCGCTTGTTGCGGATGCACCAGTGGCGCGCCATCAGTCCGAGTGGCCCCTCGGTCGCGATGTGCACGTAATCAGGTCTTTGCGCCTCGATCATCCGGCCAATGCGGCCGGGCGTGGCAAGCGACAGCCGGATTTCCGGATAGGTGGGCATCGGAATGCTGCGGAAGGGCTCGGGCGTGATCATCGAGACCTCGACGCCCATCGCCTTCAGTTCACGGTTGGTGGTCTCGATCGAGCGGACGACCCCGTTCACCTGCGGGTGCCAGGCATCGGTCACGATGGTCAGTTTCGGCATGGCGTGTCCGCCCTCATCCGAACGGCCGCCGCAGCGGCGATTCTCTCTCACAAGCTCTTGGCGCCTTATGGGCGGGGAACATTACAGCTTGATGTCAGTCTACCGAGGGGCCGTTTGACATCGGCCGTGCAAGTCGATTGCCTAAGGGCAGCTGACGATTCCCGCCGGAGGATCCCCTGATGACCAAGCCACCCGCCAAGTCCACACGTTCGAGCGCCGCCGACTGGTGGCGCGGTGCCGTGATCTACCAGGTCTATCCGCGCTCCTTTCAGGATACGAGCGGCGACGGCATCGGCGACATCAAGGGCATCATCCAGCGGCTGCCCTACATCGCTTCGCTCGGCGTCGATGCGATCTGGCTTTCGCCCTTCTTCACCTCGCCGCAAGCGGATATGGGCTACGACGTCTCCGATTACTGCGATGTCGACCCGATGTTCGGCACGCTTGCCGATTTCGATGCGATGATGGCGGAGGCGAAGCGGCTCGGCTTGAAGGTGATCATCGACCAGGTGATCTCGCATACCTCGGACCAGCATCCCTGGTTCAAGGAAAGCCGGACGAGCCGCGATAATCCCAAGGCCGACTGGTATGTCTGGGCCGCGGCCAAGCCCGATGGAACGGCGCCGAACAACTGGCTTTCGGTCTTTGGCGGCCCAGCCTGGGAGTGGGACGGAATCCGCAAGCAGTATTACATGCACAATTTCCTCGCTTCGCAGCCGGATCTCAACTTCCACAATCGTGCGGTTCAAGATGCGGTGCTCGATGCGGTGAAGTTCTGGCTCGATCGCGGCGTCGACGGCTTCCGGCTCGATACCGTCAATTATTACTTCCATGACAAGGAGCTGCGGGACAATCCGCCCCATGTGCCCGACAGCGAAGACGCCGGCCTCGATGCGCCCGACGTTAACCCTTACGGCATGCAAAGTCATCTCTACGACAAGACCCAGCCGGAGAATATCGAGTTCCTCAAGCGCTTCCGGGCATTGCTCGACCAGTATCCGGATCGTACGACGGTCGGTGAAGTGGGCGACGGGGCGCGCTCGCTGAAGACGGTGGCGGCCTACACCTCCGGCGGCGACAAGCTGCACATGTGCTACACCTTCGACCTGCTCGGACCGGATTTCACGCCGAGCCATATCCGCCACTGCGTCGAAAGCTTCCAGCGGCAGGTGCGGGACGGCTGGGTGTGCTGGGCCTTTTCCAATCACGACGTGACACGCCATGTCAGCCGGTTCGTGCAGCAGCCGCAGGAGCGGGATGCGGTCGCAAAGCTTGCCATGTCCGTGCTTGCAGCACTGCGCGGCTCGATCTGCCTCTATCAGGGCGAGGAACTGGGGCTGCCCGAGGCGGATCTGGCTTTCGAGGATCTGCGCGACCCCTATGGTATCCGCTTCTGGCCGGCTTTCAAGGGACGCGACGGATGCCGAACGCCAATGGTCTGGGAGAAGGGGAAGAAGCATGCGGGCTTCTCCTCCGCCAAACCCTGGCTGCCGGTCCCGGCCGAGCATCAGGCGCTGGCCGTTGATGCCCAGGAGAAGTCATCCCAGTCCGTCCTCGCCCATTATCGGGCGACGCTCACCTTCCGGAAGACCCACCCCGCGCTGATCGACGGCGACATGGAGTTTCTGGTGACGAATGAGGACGTGCTCGTCTTCACCCGCTCGAAGGGCGATGAGCGGCTGCTCTTCGTCTTCAATCTTCGCCGCGGACCGCAGGAATTCACGCTGCCGAAGGGGCATGCGGTGAAGGAGGTGCTTGCCATGCCAGGACTGACCGGCACGGCCGCCGAAGGCGAGATCCGGCTCGGGCCGCTTGATGGCATCTGCGCGAGGCTCTCGTGACCGAGTTTTTGGTTCATCAAGCGACGGAGGAAGACCTGAACGCGTGGTCGGCGCTGCGCCACCAGCTCTGGCCGCATCTTGCTCTGGAAGACCATCGGGCCGAGATCGTCGCGGCGCTGTCAGAGCCGGACCGGCTCTGCTCCTTCCTGTGCTCCGACACTGAGGGTCGTGCCCTGGGGCTGGCGGAAGCCAGCATCCGCTCCGACTATGTGAATGGCTGCGAGACATCGCCGGTCGCCTTTCTCGAAGGCATCGTCGTCGATCCCGCCGCGCGTCGGCAGGGCGTTGCGGCTCTGCTGGTCGCTGCCGTGTGTGCGTGGGCGCGAGGTAAAGGCCTCAGCGAACTCGCCTCCGATGCCGAACTCGACAACACGGTTTCGCATGCGATGCATGCAGCACTGGGTTTTGAGGAAACCGAACGCGTCGTCTGTTTCCGCCGGGCGCTTTGACCTTCAGACCGCCCCTTCGTCGGGAATATTCAGCACATGGCCGCAGGCCTTGCAATGCACAGCATCCGCATCGTGTCGTTGCAAGCCGCATTGCGGGCAGGGGAAGGTGACCTTATAGGGCCGGACGATCGCCTGGGCGAGCCGCACGAAGAGCGAGATGCCGATGATCATCGTCACGATCGAGGTCAGCTTGCCGGCCGTGCCCGGCAGCGTGATGTCGCCGAAGCCCGTCGTGGTGACCGTCGCGACGGTGAAATAGAGCGCATCGATAAAGCCGGTGCCGGCATCCTCCCGGTAGAAGAAGAAGGTGTAGACGAAGCCGGTCACCAGGAAGAGGAAGACGAAGAGGTTGATGAAGGCCGTCACGACATCCGTCTGCTCTTTCAGGCCGAGCCTGTTCAGCATCAGCGTGAAGACCGGTCGCTGCGCAACCGCCCAGATGCGCGCGACGCGCAGGAAGGCGAAGTTGAATAGCCATTGCGGAAAGAGCAGCGTGCAGAGAACGAAAAGATCGATCCAGGTCATCGGCCGCATGAGGTAACGGCGGGCGGGATAGGTCGCCGACCACTGGGCGATGAGCTCCAGCGCAATCCAGGCGGCAATCGTGTAGTCCAGTATCAGATAACTCGGCCGATCACGCAGATAGGGGCCCGCCAGGAAAAATCCGATGATCGCAATGTCGATGATCATCAATGCGAACTGGAAACGGATCGCTGCCGTGTCCCGGCCATAATAGAGGCGCGTCAGGCGCTGGCGTATGGATTGGGTCGCGGATTTCGCAGTCTCGAATGCCATAGGGCCTCTTCAGTAGTGGTAGCGGCATTGCAGGATCACCAGCGTCTGGTGCTCGCCTGTACCGACAACGGCGTACGCAATCCGGTGTTCCTGGGTGATGCGACGAGACCACATTCCCTTCAGCGTGCCCTTCAGCGGTTCAGGCTTGCCGATCCCTTCGAAGGGATGGCGGCGCATCTCTCGAATGAGCTCGTTGATCCGCGCCAGTGTCTTCCGGTCTTGCCCCTGCCAATACAGGTAATCCTCCCAGCCATCCGGCGTGAAGGCGATCCGCATGGATTAGTGCCCAATGTCGAACGTCGCAGGAGGCTCGGCGAAGTTTCCAGCCTCCAGGTCTTGCTTGGCCTTTAGCAATCGCGCGGCGTTCGCAGGAGATGACAGAAGGTGAATGGTCTCGACGAGGCTGTCATATTCATCCTTGCCCATCAACACGGCTGAGGGCTTGTCACGCCTGACGATTTCGATGGGTGCCGCGTCGTCGTTGACCTTATCGAGCAAGCCGGCAAGCTCGGCCCGTGCCTTCGAGAAAAAGATGGTGTCCATGATGGCAAACTCCGAGTTGTCCGTAATATGGTACAACTCACGAGTTGATGCAACTTAGATCACCCGATCAGCCGGAACTGATCGACATCGACCATACCCTTGTCGGAGATCTTCAGATGCGGGATCACCGGCAATGGCAGAAAGGCGACCTGCAGGAAGGGTTCTTCCAGAGTCGTTCCAAGAGCATAGGCCGCTTTTCTCAAGTGATGCAGCGTATCGCGCACGCTTTCGTAGGGTTCGAGGCTCATCAGGCCGGCGACGGGCAGCGGGATCTCGCCGGTTACCTTGCCGTCCTCGACCACGACGAAGCCGCCCTTGATCTCTCCCAGGCGATTGGCGGCGAGCGCCATGTCTTCCTCGGAGACGCCGACAACGCAGATATTGTGGCTGTCATGGCCGACGGTCGAGGCAATCGCGCCCTTCTTCAGGCCGAACCCCTGGACGAAGCCATTGGCGTGGTTGCCGTTCTTGCCGTGCCGCTCGATGACGGCGACTTTGATCACGTCGTTTGCGAGATCGACGGCGGTCTGGTTGCCGGAGCTCGGCAGGCGGTAGCGGCGGTGTTCGGTGATGATCTTGCCAGGCATGACGCCGATGACAGGCGTTTCACCCTCCGCCACCGGCACACCGAAATCGGCGGCCTTCACCAGCCTTGCCTTGACGCTGTCGAGGCCGACGGGCGCGACCGGCTTGCGGGTGGCGAAGAGCTCGTTGGTCACGCGGCGGCCGGCTGCGAACACCATCTCGGCCTTACAGTTTTCGAGACTGTCGATCACGACCAGATCCGCCCGCCAGCCCGGGGCGACGAGCCCGCGATCCCGCAGGCCGAAGGCGCGAGCGGCCGAAATCGAGGCGGCGCGATAGACGGCGAGCGGCTCGACGCCGTTCCTGATCGCCTCGCGGATCAGGTAGTCGAGATGGCCCTGTTCGGCGATGTCGAGCGGGTTGCGGTCGTCGGTGCAGAGCGCCAGAAATGGCGAGAGCCGCTCGGTCAGGATCGGCATCAGCGCATGCAGGTCCTTCGACACCGAGCCTTCGCGCACGAGAATATGCATGCCCTTGCGGATCTTTTCCATGGCTTCGGCGGCACTGGTGCATTCATGGTCGGTGCGGATGCGGGCGGAGAGATAGCCGTTCAGGTCGCGACCCGACAAGAGCGGCGAATGGCCGTCGATATGGCCGTCCTGGAAGGCCTCGAGCTTTGCCACGCAGATCGGATCCTTGTGGATCACGCCGGGGAAGTTCATGAATTCGGCAAGGCCGATGACCTTCGGGTGGTTGCGGAAGGGCAGGAGCCGCTCGATCGGCAGATCCGCGCCCGCCGTCTCCAGATGCGTCGCCGGCACGCAGGAGGACAGCTGGACGCGGATATCCATGATCGTCTGTTCGGCCGAATCCAGGAAGAACTGGATGCCCTCGGTGCCGAGCACATTGGCGATCTCATGCGGATCGCAGATCACGGTCGTGACACCATAGGGCAGCACGCAGCGGTCGAATTCATGCGGGGTGACCAGCGAGCTCTCGATGTGCAGATGCGTGTCGATGAAACCCGGCACGACGATCTTGCCGGAGATGTCGATCATCTCCCGGCCTTCATAGCTTTCAACCGTCCCGATGATGGTCTCGCCGCAGATCGCAATATCGGATTCGACAAGTTCGCCCGTGACCAGATCGAAGAAACGTCCGCCCTTCAGCACGATGTCCGCCGGCTGGCGGCCGGTCCCCTGATCGATGCGGCGTTCAAGGTCGGTCATGCGGCGTCTCCGATTCTGTTGATCTCAGGAGTGTAGCCTCTTGATCAGACGGGGCCAACGATCTTGAAATTACATGTTCTATGTTTGATACTGATCTTATGTATAAATGGGAGGCTTATTGATGGCTGATCCGGTGAAGGTGAGTGCTGCGGAGTTTCAGCGGCAGAGTGGGCGCTACTTCGATCTTGCCCTCACGCAACCCGTCGTGATCACGCGCAATGGCCGCGACCGTACGGTGATGATCTCGACAGAGGAGTATCAGCGGCTGAAGCGGCGCGACCGGGAGGTTTTAGCGGCTGCGGATTTCTCCGACGCCGAGTTGCAAGACATCGCTGAAAGCCTGCCGCCATCGGGCGCGGATGCGTTCGACGGCGAACTGGATCGCTGACCCGTGTCTTGGCCCGCGCCGGAGCCGGGGCAGGTCATTCGCTACTCTTATCTGTGGCACCACGAGTTTCACCGCGGGCTCGAGGAAGGTCGCAAGGACAGGCCTTGTGCCGTCATCCTGGCCTTGACGCGGGATGACGGTGAAACACAGGTGGTGGTGCTGCCGATCACCCACACGCCGCCTTCAAATCCTGCGTATGCGGTGGAGATTCCGGCCGCCACCAAGCAGCGACTTGGTCTCGATAACTTGCCTTCCTTCATCGTGCTGACAGAGGCCAATCGATTTTTCTGGCCGGGCCCGGATCTTCGACCTTTCGATACCGAGGCGGGCAGCAGTGTCGTCTACGGGCTGTTGCCGCGCAGGCTTTTCCTGGACGTGCGAGATCGGTTCGTTCAACTCGCCAGGGCTGGCAGAGCGGGTTTTGTGCCGCGAAGCGAATAGCGGGGGGCACTGAGCTGAATGGATACCGGCGCTACTTTCCCTTCCTTGCGACCTCCGCCTCGAACCGATCATCCACCGGCACGCCCAGCGCCACCGCCAGCGCATTGGTGCGGCTCGCCATGGCAATCACCTGCAGCAGTTCAGCATGCATGTCCGGCGTCATGCCCTTGGCCTTGGCCGAGGCCGTGTGGCTATGGACGCAATAGGTGCAACCATTGGTGGCGGATACCGCAATATAGATCAGCTCCTTGACCAGCGGGTCGAGGGCGCCCGGTGCCATCACGGTCTGCAGTCGGTCCCAGACGGATTTCAGCTCGTCCTGATCATGGGCGAGCGCCCGCCAGAAATTGTTGACGTAGTCGGTGCCGCGTTTTGCGCGGATGTCGTTGAAGACAGCGAGCGCATCCGCGCTCGCCTCCTCGTCACTCAGGAGAGGGAGGACCGCCATCTGCGCCTCCTCACATCAGTGCCAGAACGCGGGCTGGACCACCGGTGCCCCGCTTGTGTTTCGGTGCGCCGACCAAGATCGTCGCGCCAGTTACCGGCAGCTCTTCGAGGTTGTTCAGGCATTCGATGCCGTAGCGCCCGCCCGGCAGCCAGCTGTTGTGCACGGCAAAGTCGGCCGAATTGCCGGGATCGAGCGAGAGCGTGTCGACACCGATCGCGGCCACGTTCAGGGTTGCCAGGAGGTCGGTTGCCGACTTGCCGAAACCGGGGAAGGCGAACTTGCCTTCGCCGTCGTTGCGGAAGGCGGGTTCACTCACCTTCTTCCCCCAGCCGGAGCGCAGTGCCACGACCGCGCCCTCGGGGATTTCGCCATTGGCGCTGATCCAGGCCTCGACGTCTGCTGCCTCGACGGTCGCATTTGCGTCTTCTTTGGCCCGGTCTGTGATGTCGATGATCGCGAGCGGGGCGACCAGCTGTTGCGGTTCGATCTGGTCGACGCTCTTGCCGTCGGCGCTGAAGTGGAAGGGCGCGTCGATATGGGTGCCCGTGTGTTCGAAGATGGTCAGCTTGTGCAGCTGATAGCCGTTGCCGGCTAATTCCACGGCCCATTCGTACTGGATCCCCGGATTCCCGTCGAAGGTCGGGAAGCTCTCGTCATAGGCATGGGTCAGGTCCACGACCTTGCTTGCGGTCTGCTGCGCCAGAACCGGCTTGGAGACCCCGCCGGCGGCGACGGCCGCGCCGGCAAAGGCCATGCCCTTGAACAGCGAGCGCCGCGACAGCATGTTCTGCTTCACATTCTCAGTCACGCAATGATTGCACATTGTTCTGCCCTCTCCACGGTTGATAACCGGTTGAGAGTAGCCGAAGGACGGCAACGAGCAAGAGCTGCGTCATTGCTGGTCCGGGAGCCCCGTCAGGGGGATTTCCCTAAGCAGATTGCCCCCGTCGATGAAGATACGCCCTCCGGGCCGAAGTGCCGCGCGAATACGTGGAAGTACCAGCCTTCCGCCCTCCGGATGGCGGCCGTCAAGGGCGCCGACGCGGATGGCGACGGCGAGGTCGAAGGGTTCTTCATCTTCAACCAGCATGAAGTGCTCGGCGGCCACCTGACGGAAGGCGATGGCGCTCGGATGGGCGCTCCCCGTCACCTGCGCCGTCGCCGCAGCGATCGCTGACGCCGAGCGGTCAATGCCAAGCACATGGACGTCGCCCTTCATGCGTTCCGCTATCAAACGCGCCAGCACGCCTGGCCCGCAGCCGATTTCCAGGACCCGCATGCCTGCGGTCAGCGGCAGTGCGTCAGCGATCTCGGTCAGCCGTTGCGATGCCTTCACCACCATCGCGTTTCCTCAGTTCCTGATCTCCACCGTGAACCCGAACCGCATCTCTTCTCCCGCCGGCAGCGCCACCGTGTAGGGGCGCTCGACCAGTTCCGCCGTGCCACCGGCATGGGCGGCCATGCCGTGCCAAGGCTCGATGCAGAGGAAGGGGGCGCCGGGCTTTTGCCAGAGCGCGATGTTGGGCAGGTTCTCGAAGGTGAAATGCAGGGAGGGGCCGTCTTCCGCCTGGAAGGTGAGCCCGGTTCCTGCATCTTCCGGGAAGATCAGCGCATCGTTTGCAAAGAGGTCAGACTTCAGCGTCAGCCGCCCCGCCTTGAAGGGGGAGGTGGGCAGCGTCTTGCCGATCAGGCCGCCTTCCAGCTGGATGACGCCGGGTTCTGCGCCATTGTCGAGGATCACCTCGTGTGGCTTGCCGTCCGCACCCGGAAGCGGCCAGAGGAAGGCCGGGTGGAAACCGATGCCGAAGGGCAGCAGCGCTTCTCCGCTGTTCTGCACCGTCGCGTTCACCGAGAGCCTATTGCCGTCGAGCGCGTGTTCCAGCACCAGGCGGAAGTCGAAGGGATAGACTTCACGCGTCTCCGGCGACGAGACGAGTTCGTGGCGGCAGGAGGTTGCCGTCTGCTCGATGACCGCAAACTCCCGCCGGCGGGCAATGCCATGCTGCGCCATCGGGTAGGTCTTGCCGTTCACCGCCAGCCTGTCGTCCGGCGCCTTGCCGACGATCGGAAAGAGGATCGGCGAGCGACCCGTCCACCAGGCGGCGTCGCCATTCCAGAGGAAGTCTCGCCCATCCGCCGTCCTCAGCGATTGCATTTCTGCGCCCAGCGTCGAGACCTCGATGGCAAGCTGATCACTGGCGATACGAATCGTCTCTGGCATGAGCACTCCCTTGGATGGTTCGGCCCATCTTAGAGCCTCCGGCGCGGGAGCGCGACGGGGAAAAGGATGCTCAAGGGCAGGGCCGTCCATGCCAGCTGCGGCCGATCACCCCTTCGCCTTGGCTGCGACAGCCTCTACCGGCAGGCCCGCATCCCGCCAGGCGGAAAAGCCACCTTCGAGATGGCAGACATTCTCAAGGCCCATTTCCAGTGCCGTTTTCGTGGCGAGCGCCGAGCGCCAGCCGCTGGCGCAGAAAAAGAGGAAGAGCTTGTCTTCGGCAAAGACCGGCTTGTGATAGGGGCTTTCCGGATCGATCCAGAATTCGAGCATGCCGCGCGGGCAGGAGAAAGCGTTCGGGATCGTGCCCTCGCGCTCCCGCTCACGGGGATCGCGCAGATCGACGAAAACGACGTTGCTCGCTGCATGCAGACGTCCTGCTTCTGCGCTGTCGACGGCCTCCACCAGAGCGTTCGCCTCGGCCAGCAAGTCCTTGTAACCCTTCTTCACAGCGCTCCTCCGTGCGGATTCCGCAGCCAATCTAGCATGTCGGCTGCTGCTGTCACGGGCCGTTCTAGCCCTGCATTTGACAATCGTATAACTCTGTGGTTATAAGAAATATATAGCCCTGAAGTTATGGATCCTGCATGGACAACGCGACTGACACCCTCTTTGCCGCACTGGCCGATCCAACGCGTCGGGCGCTTTTCGAGCGGCTCTGCCGCGACGGCAGTCAGACTGTCGGCGGTCTCACCGCCGGGGCCGGGGTGTCGCAGCCCGCCGTTTCAAAACATCTCGCTGTGCTGAAGCGCGCGGGCCTCGTCGAGGATCGGGTGAGCGGACGCCAGAGCCATTACAGCGTGCGCCGTCAGGCGCTCGATCCGCTCGTTGCCTGGGCGCGGCAGATGGAAGCTTTCTGGCCGATGCGTTTCGATGCGCTCGATGATCTCCTGAACAGGATGGACCAATGACCGACCTCAAGACAGACAGCCTCTCCGTCGTCGTCGAGCGCGAGTTTCGCCATGCGCCGGAAAAAATCTGGCGGGCGCTGACCCAGCCAGAGCTGATCGCCGAGTGGCTGATGGACAATGCGTTCGCGCCCGATATCGGGCACCGCTTCACGCTCAGCGCCGACTGGGGAGCGGTCGAATGCGAGGTGCAGGTGGTGGAACCGGCCCGGCGGCTTGCCTATAGCTGGGATGCGGGGCCGCTGAGGAGCCTTGTCACCTGGACCCTGACACCGAGCGGTGCGGGCACGCTGCTTCGCATGGAGCAGACCGGCTTCCGCCGCGACCAGCCGCAATATTACGGCGGCGCAAAGATGGGGTGGCCGCGCTACTTCGACAGCCTTGAAGCGGTGCTGGATCGCGCCGTCTGAAGCCTTTCACCACCCGCTCTCACCGTTGTTGTTTCAAGAGAGGATTGCGCATGTCCATCAGCCACCGCATACGCCAATGGCATCGCGGGCTATCGCTCGCCTTCACGCTGGCCGTCGTCGCCAATCTGATCGCGATGATGATTCCTGGCTCGCCGCAATGGATCGGCTTCGTTGCGCTCGTGCCGCTTCTGCCGCTGTTGGGCACCGGCATCTATCTCTTCCTCTTGCCCTACCGCCGGACGGCAAGCACTGCGAAAGACGCTTTGTCCCATTGAGCCGGCTGGGTCGATGACCTAGCTTCAAACCATGGACGCCAAAGCTGACACCGCAGGGCCGATCATCCTTTTCGATGCCGAATGCATCTTGTGTTCGGCCAATGCGCAATTCGTGCTGACCCACGACAGGAAGAAGCGCTTCCGCCTCGCCGCCATGCAAGGGGAGGTGGGCTCCGGCCTCTATCGCCGTTTCGGTATCGATCCCACCAATCCAGACAGCATCATCGTCGTGGATGGGGACAAGATGCTGCGTGACAGCGATGCGGTGCTTGCCATCTATGCCGGCCTCGGCTGGCCATGGAGAGCGCTTGCCGTCTTTCGCCTCGTTCCGCGCTTCATCCGTGATCCGCTCTATCTCTTCGTCGCGCGCAATCGCTACCGGATCTTCGGCAGGCGCGAGAGTTGCTGGCTGCCGTCAGCGAAGTTTCATGACCGGCTGCTGTAGATCCTTAGAAGATCCAGGAAACTTTCCCTGTCCACTGTCGTTGAGGGCTGCATGAAACATGCGATCGTCACAGGTGGCGCCGGCCTTATCGGCGCAGAACTTTGCACAGCCCTCCAGATGGCCGATTACGAAGTCGCTTCCTTCGATCTCAAGGACGCACCGGCCGGTATCCGGTCCGTGCTCTGCGATGTCTCCGACGAGGCGGCCGTCGCGGCGGCCTTTGCCGAGCTGGGCTGGGATAGCCTAGACCTGCTCGTCAACAATTCCGGCATTGCAGATCCGCATCGCGGGCCGATCGCCGATCTCTCCCTCGACGACTGGCGCAAGGTCACCGACAGTCACCTGACCGCGGCCTTCCTGATGACGCGCGCTTGCGTGCCGCTGATGGGCGAGGGTGCCTCGATCGTCAACATGCTCTCCACCCGCGCTTTCATGTCGGAGAAGAACTCGGAAGCCTATGCGGCTTCCAAGGGCGGCTTGTTCGGCCTGACCCATGCGCTCGCCGTCAGTCTCGGCCCGAAGATCCGGGTGAACGGCATTGCGCCGGGCTGGATCACCAAGGACGAGGATCTCAGGGCCGAGGATCACGACCAGCATCCGGTCGGTCGGGTCGGGCGGCCAAGCGATGTGGCCAAGGCTGTGCTCTATCTCGCGGAGGCCGGTTTCATGACCGGCCAGGTGCTGACGCTCGACGGCGGCATGACGCGCAAGATGATCTATGCGGAGTGAAGGCTTCTCGACGGCTGCGTTGCGTTTCAAGCGCTGACGAGGCCCTCCTGGCGAGTTCAGTATGGCCCCGGCCGACTGGCCGCACGGAAAGCAAGGATACCGTGCGGCTGTCATGGTTTACGCCGCGAGTTGCTCTCGCATCAGGTCGCTATAGGCCGATACCAGACGGTCGACATGCAGTTCGGCCTCCTGCGGGCCGAAGCTCAGATGGCTGACGATGAAGTCTGAATAGATCGCAACGGGCCGATTGAGCAGTCGTGGCATATCGACGGCCAGAGCCTTTTCGTCGCCCAGACGTCTGAAACCGAAGTGCTTGAGGTCCTGGCCGAGCCAGGAGATGAAGTTGATGGACACGCGTTCCTTCACCTCGATGAACGGCTGGTGCAGGGGCAGACGCTTGTCCGGGGTCTGCAGGAAGTAGTCGTGCAGCGCGTTGGCCCGCTTTCCGCTTTCCCACAGGCTGCCGTTCAGGCCGCCGGGCGGCATTTCGAAATGGCCGACTTCGATCGGAAGCGAGCCCGAGCGCTGCTGCCAATGGGCGCAAACGCCATTGTTGACGACATTGGCGGAGACAAGGAAGGGCGTGGGATTGTCGCGGCGGAAATTGATGAAATCACCCAGCCGATCGAGCTTCATGTAGACGATATCGTCGTCGCATTTCAGGAAGATGGCGTCCGAGAACCGGTTCGCATGTTTCGAGTAATAGGCATAGGTGTGGTGGTAGGGGTATTTCTCGTTCCTCGGTCCGATGTAACGGCGGACCTTGTCGTTCACGTTGAGGATTTCGAGGTCCGCACCCCAGCCGCCGCGGACCATGACGTCGGCGCCGCTTGAGACATCCACATCGGCGATCGGGCCGATCTTCATTCCATTGGCGGTCAGCACCGGATGGCCGTTGCGATCGATCGACATCACGACCGAGTTCGGCAGGCTCGGGGACAGAATGCCGGGGGTGGAGAAGTCTGCCATGCGCGGGACATGGTCACGAGCGAAGGTCGCGAGCTCGACGCGCGGCATCTTGCGCACGGCGCTCAACTGGTTGTCCCAGCCTCCGATGACGAATTCGTAGAAGTTATCGGGATCGTTCTTCGGAAGAAGCGCGAGATGGAGATCGGCAGCGATGCCGGCATCCATCCGGAATGGCGCCATGGGCGTCACCTGGCCGGCGCTCACATAGGGCGTGTCAGGGTGCATGAATCGCGCGGGGCCAAAGTTCTCGCTGACCCAGACCCGATCCTCTTCGGAACGGGTGAAATCCCAGACATGCCATTCATCGATGATCCCGGCAGCCAGAGCCGCCTGGACATAGTTCGTGAGGATTTCCATCCGGTTGCGTCGGCCTGCGAAGGTAATCAGGATAATTGGCGCCATGAGTGTTCCACCAGTTGAGCTGAACACTCCTTGCAGCCCAACATTGAGCGAAGCTTTCCGAGACCTTGCCTAGGCCAGAGCACATCGAGGTGAGCCAAATACAGATGCGGGTGAGTTCCGTGGCCTCGATTATTCTCCGACAAAAAAAGGCGGCCTCGCGGGGGCCGCCTTTCGTTTTCTCAGATGATGGCGCGCTTATTCGGCAGTCACGGTCTTGCCGGCTTCCCACTTGTAGACGGCGAAGCTCTGCGAGGTCAGGTCGCCGCTTTCGCCATAGGTCAGCTTGCCGATGGCGGTCGGGATTTCCGAGCCGTCCTTCAGGGCTGCGGCAACAGCTTCGGCGTCTTCGGCGCTCTCGGCCTTGGCAATGCCGGCCGCGATGACTTCGACCGCGGCATAGGCGTTCAGGGTGAACGCCTCGGCCGGGATGTTCTTGGCTTCAAGGGCAGCCACGGCGGCCTTGCTGTCTTCGTTCTTCAGAGCGTCGGCAGCATTGGTGAAGATCGTGCCTTCGGCTGCCTCGCCACCGATGGTGACGAATTCGTTGTTCGACAGGCCGTCGCCGGCGATCAGCTGTGCCTTCAGGCCGGCATCCTGCATCTGGCGCACAAGGAGGCCCGCTTCCGGATGGTAGCCGCCGAAATAGATGACCTCGACGCCTTCCGCCTTCAGACGGGTGATGAGCGCGCCGAAATCCTTTTCGCCAGCGGTCAGCGAATCCTTGAAGACTTCGGTGACGCCACCGGCGTTCAGCGCGGCCTGGAAGGCATCTGCCAGACCCTTGCCGTACTGGCCCTTGTCGTCGAGGATGGCGATCTTCTTGTCCTTGTAGGCGCCCAGCACATATTGTGCCGCTACATCGGCCTGCTGGTCGTCGCGGCCGCAGGTGCGCAGCACGGTGGTGAGGCCACGGGCGGTGAGATCGGGAGCGGTTGCGGTCGGGGTGACCATCAGCACGCCGTTTTCGGCGAGAACGCTGGAAGCCGGCACGGCGACGCCCGAGGTGACCGGACCGACGACGAAGCGAACGCCTTCACCCACCAGCTGGTTTGCAGCCGAAACGCCCTGCTTCGGCTCGCCGGCGTCGTCGGCGATCTGCAGCGTCAGCTGTTCGCCGTTCACGCCACCCTTCTTGTTGATTTCCTCGACGGCGGTTTCTGCGCCGTTCTTGATCTGCGCGCCAACGGCTGCCAGCGGGCCGGTGAGCGGCGCCATCAGGCCGAGCACGATCTCGGCGCGGGCGGCGGGGGCGATGGCGATCAGCGCGGCAAGGGCCGCGCTTGCGAAGAGTTGAAATTTCATGTCCTGCTCCTTGGGTCGGCGCGACCGATCTCTGTCGGTTTGGGCGCCATTCGGGTTCTTTTGTTGCTCCCCACGATCGCTTTAGACAAAAACGAACGGCAGCAAAAGACCGGAAGCTCAGCTGCGCCTTCACGCCACAGCTTTCTCGAAGCAGATGAGACGATGAGGCTCAGACGGTGAGGACGCGTCCGCCGGAGGTCTGGTCGTCCGCCTCGAAGCCGGCTTTCGCCGCGGCGGCGTCCTGCTCGCGGCGGAGCGCCAGTTCCGCCATGGCGATCTGCTGCAGTTCGAAGAGATCGTTGCTGATCTGGGCGCGGCGGGCGGCAAGCCTTGCCTCATCGGCGCGGGCGGCCGATCGCGCTTCCGGTTCCGGAGCGGCTTTGTCCCGTGAGGCTTCGAGAGACGCGTTGTTACCGAACATGCGCTTGAAGAGGTCGACCACGGATATCCTCCCGGGACCTGACCCGGACAGATCGCCTCAGACGTGATGTCGGAAGCGGAAACGGCCGGGGGCTGCCAAAGTCGTCGGCCGTGTCCCGCGCGGTCATCTGCGCCGGGATCGATCGTGCGATTCTTCAGAAGATACGGGAGGGAAGGCCGGCGGACAAGCGCAGCCACGGCGCGTGGTCAGCCTCGCGCAAGCTAGCGAGGCGGTCTCGTCTTTCCGGGGCAAGCAGAAGTCCGCCGGGCGCCGCCATCCGTAGATGAAGGCGGCAGACAGCTTAGTCCCGCTCGCGGACCGTCGGATGTGGTCTGCTGCCGACCAATTACCTGGAGTTTGCATGGCAGAGACCGCAATAGCCTTGACCCGTGATGCCGCCTTGCGTCGCCTCGACGACTTTCTGCCGGATGCGGCAGGTGCCTATGCCCGGTTGCGCAACAAGGAGAACGGGCCGGGCCGCCATGTGCATGTCTCCCGGCTCTCGGCCGCTCTGCGCCGACGACTGGTCAGCGAGGAAGAGGTGGTCCGTGCCGTGGTCGCGCGGCACGGTCTCTCCAAGGCGGAAAAATTCGTGAGCGAAGTCTTCTGGCGCACCTACTGGAAAGGCTGGCTCGAGCAACGCCCGTCGATCTGGGACGGCTACGTCCAGGCGGTTGAACGGGCTTCTTCCCAGCTGGAGGCTTCGGCCCAACTTGGCCAGCGCTATACGGCGGCGATGGAGGCCCGGACGGGAATCGACTGTTTCGACGCCTGGGCGCTGGAACTCACGCAGACCGGCTATCTGCACAATTGGGCCCGCATGCAGTTTGCCTCGATCTGGATCTTCACGCTCGGCCTGCCATGGGAGCTCGGGGCCGCCTTCATGTTCGACCATCTGATCGATGCCGATCCGGCCTCGAACACTCTGTCCTGGCGCTGGGTGGCGGGGCTTCACACCGCCGGCAAGGCCTATCTCGCCGATGGCGAGCGGATCCGGGCGATGAACGAGGGGCGCTTTGCCCCGCGGGACCTCGCGCGCACGGCCCGCATTCCGGCCGATAGCCTCGTTGTGCCCCAGCCCGCAGCCGTTCGTCAGGCACATCAGGTGAACCCTTCGGTCGCGACGCTGCTCCTCCTGACCGTGGAAGACCTCTCGGTCGAGCAGCTGGCGCCGATGCGTTCACTTCCCGTCCAGGCGCTCGCCGTCCTCGAAGGGCGCAACGCCTGGGACCAAACCGCGTTGTCAGACGGCCTTGCCCGTGCCGCGCAGGTCTGGCCGGAGGCGGCATTGGTCGGCAATGTCTCTCCTGCCGACATTGCCGAGACAGCGAACGCGCACGGCTGCAGCCAGATCGCCACCGCGTTTCTCCCGGCCGGACCGGTTGCTGCCTCGATTGCGCCGCAGCGAGCAGCCTTTGCCGAACACGGGCTTCGGTTCGCGGAATTGCTGCGTGACTGGGATCGCAGAAGCTGGCCCCATTGCCGGAAGGGCTTCTTTGCGCTCAAGGAGAAGATCCCGGCGCTTGTGCAAGAGACGGTGACGCCATGAGCGAGAGGGATCGTTTTCGTCCGGTGCCTCAGGGGCGCCTCAGCCGTCTTGCAGCCTTGGGCCAGATTGCCGGTGGCGTCGCCTCGGGCATAGTCGCCGAAGGATTGGGACGACTGGCGCGGGGCGAGAGGCCGCATCTGCGAGACCTCTTGCTGACGCCCTCGAACGCGATCAAGGCGGCCGACCAGTTGTCGCGTATGCGCGGTGCCGCGATGAAGCTCGGCCAGATGATTTCGCTCGAGCCGGGCGAGTTTCTGCCGCCCGAATTGCAGGCGATCTTCTCGCAACTGAGGGCTTCCGCGCATTTCATGCCGCCGGGCCAGCTGACCGCCTGCCTCTCCGATGCCTGGGGTCCCGACTGGCGCCGCCATTTCGACCGCTTCGACATGGTGCCGATTGCGGCGGCGTCGATCGGCCAGGTGCACCGGGCGGTGCTGACATCAGGGCAAGCCATCGCGGTCAAAGTGCAGTATCCGGGTGTCGTCAGAAGCATCGATTCCGACATCGACAATGTTGCGGCCTTCCTGCGCCTCTCCGGCCTTCTGCCCGCCGGCCTCGACATCACACCGCATCTGGCGGAAGCGAAGAGGCAGTTGCGCGAGGAGGCGGACTACCTGCGCGAGGCCGAGGAGATGCGCCGCTTCGGCAGGCTGCTGGCCGACGACACGCGTTTCATTGTGCCGTCGCCAGTGGATACACTGTTGCGGCCGACGGTCTTGCCGATGGATTTCGTCGAAGGCGTTCCGCTCGAGCGGCTTGCTGCGGCTTCGCAGGCGAAGCGCGACGCTGCGGTCACGGCGATCTCCGATCTCGCCTTGGGTGAACTCTTCGTCTTTGCCCACATGCAGACGGATCCGAACTTCGCCAACTATCTCTGGCGGCCCGACGATGGCCGGATTGTGCTTCTTGATTTCGGCGCCGTTCGCCCGGTCGCGCCTGAGAGCGCCGACGACTATCGCCGGCTTCTCAGGGCGAGCCTCACAGGACGGGTCGAGGATGTGCGTGGCGCGCTGATCGAGATGCAGTATCTCTCCCGCGCGCAGGTCGACCGCCATGGGCGCTTGCTCGACGAGATGATCTCGATCGTCGTCGATCTGGTCCAGAACGCGCCGGACGGTCTGATCGATTTCGGTGACCACAGTCCCATCGCGAGGGTCCGCGAACGTGCCCTGCCGGTGTTTGCCGATCGGGCGCTCTGGGCTCTGCCGTCTCCCGACAAGATGTTCCTGCAGCGCAAGATCACAGGACTTGCGTTTCTCGCTCTGAAGCTGCGGGTGCGGCTGCCGCTCGCCGACATGCTGCGGGATTACGCCTGAGCGACAAAAAAAAGCGGCCACGCGGGCCGCTTTTCCTGAGATCGAGACGAAGCTCAGATGTTGTTCATCAGCACCTTGCGCAGCTTGTCGAAGAGTTCGTCGATCTGCTCGTGGGTGATGATCAGCGGCGGCGAGAGCGCGATGATGTCGCCGGTCGTCCGGATCAGAAGCCCGTCGTTATAGGCGTTGAGGAAGGCGTTGAAGGCGCGCTTCGTCGGTTCGCCGTCGATCGGCTTCAGCTCGATTGCACCGATCAAGCCGAGATTTCGGATGTCGATGACGTTCGGGCAGTCGCGCAGCGAATGCAGCTTCTCTTCCCAGTAGGGCGCGATCTCGGCCGCCCGCGTCAGAAGGTTCTCGTCGCGGTAAGTGTCGAGCGTGCCCAGTGCGGCAGCAGACGCGATCGGGTTGCCGGAATAGGTGTAGCCGTGGAAGAACTCGATCATATGATCGGGGCCGGTCATGAAGGCGTCGTGGATTTCGGCCGTCACGAAGACCGCACCCATCGGGATGACGCCATTGGTCAGTCCCTTGGCGGTGACCATGATGTCGGGCTTCACGTCGAAATACTGCGAGGCGAAGGGCGCGCCGAGGCGGCCGAAACCGGTGATGACTTCGTCGAAGATCAACAGGATGCCGTGCTTCGTGCAGATCTCGCGCAGGCGCTGCAGGTAGCCCTTCGGCGGGATCAGCACGCCGGTCGAGCCCGAAACCGGTTCCACGATGACGGCTGCGATGGTCGAGGCGTCGTGCAGGGTGACGATGCGCTCCAACTCGTCGGCGAGATCGCCGCCATGCTCCGGCATGCCCTTGGTGAAGGCGTTCTTGGCCGGCTGGTGGGTGTGCGGCAGGTGATCGACGCCGGTCAAAAGCGTGCCGAACATCTTGCGGTTGGAGACGATGCCGCCGACGGAGATGCCGCCGAAATTGACGCCGTGATAGCCGCGCTCGCGGCCGATCAGGCGGGTACGGGAGCCCTGTCCCTTCACGCGCTGATAGGCAAGCGCCACCTTGAGCGCCGTTTCCACCGATTCCGAACCGGAATTGGTGTAGAGCACATGCGCCATGTTGTCGGGCGCGATGTCGATCAGGCGGTTGGCCAGTTCGAAGGCCTTGGGATGGCCGAGCTGGAAGGCCGGCGCATAGTCGAGCTCGCCGGCCTGCTCGCGGATCGCTTCGGTGATGAGCGGGCGGCAGTGGCCGGCATTCACACACCAGAGGCCGGCGGTGCCGTCGAGCACCTGGCGGCCGTCATGAGTGGTGTAATGCATGTCCTTGGCGCCGACGAAGAGGCGCGGCTCCTTCTTGTACTGGCGGTTCGCTGTGAACGGCATCCAGAAGGCGCGCAGGTCGTTCGGCGTTGAATTCAGGCGGTTAGACATCGTGTTCTCCATGGCCTTTGGTTGCGGGCGGCCATTGTCCCTGATGTCGGCTGCGAGGGCCGATATCCGTTGATTGCGCCGTCACGTTAGCAGGGCGCGAAGCACGGTCAAGCCATGCGCCCGGCCGCATCAACAAAGGTCATGGATCACTGAATTTAGGTGATGGAAAAGCCCTGCAGCGCGTAAGGGCAGACGGGCAGCTGACACCCGGTGGCCGGGCACGAAAAAGCCCCGATCGCCAATGCGACCGGGGCTTTAGAAACATCAGCTCGCCAGAGGGTTCACCCGCTCGCGCGAGTGCTGCGCCGATCCCTCCCATCCTTGATCAGCGCTGCGCTGGCAGCGCTGTCATCAGGCGGCAGTCTTGCTCGCTGCCGGGGTGCAGTAGATGCTTTCCAGAGTGGAGAGGATCTTGATCACCGACTCGGATGTCGAGGAATAGTAGATGGTCTGAGCATCGCGACGGGTCTTCACGAGCTTCTGTGCGCGCAGCTTGGACAGGTGCTGCGAAAGGGCCGACTGGCTGAGGCCAACCTGGGTCGCCAGAACACCGACCGGAACCTCGCCCTCGACGAGGCTGCAGAGGATCATCAGACGCTTCGGGTTTGCCATGGCGGACAACAAACCGGCTGCGACAGTCGATTGTTCGGACAATGCTTTCGTTTTCATCTCAGTTCAACTTTCCTTGGTCGAGTGCCCTTGGGGGGAGCGGCAGTCGTTGAAAAATCCATGACTTAACTGGAGGCCAAACCTTAGCAGCACCACCAAAATTGTATATGCCTAAATTTAAGGTACTGCGTATACTGATTTAGGTAACTCTAATAGCAGATGTTCTACTGTTGTGATGGGCGTCACAAATTCGTGCCGGATCAGCAAGTCCTTGAAAACAATATCCAATCCGTGAGAATCAATGGCCGCGATGCGCCAATCTCCGTCCGGGGCGCCATTCAATCCGGTGGCAAGGCGGGTGGCGAGATCGGGATGACGACCCCCCAAATCTCGCAGTAGGGCCTCCTCGGTCTGGAACAAATCATCGTCTATTTTCGGTATAAAAAAGTCGGCGCTGCTCAAATGGTAGGCACGGCCGAATCCGCCGTTCAGGCTCGCGCGTTCGGGCCTCAAGCGGAAGAAACGGAAGTCGGGAAAGTCGATATAGAGCTGTGCCTTCGGGTGGCGGGCGAGGAAGCGGGCGCGCAGCCTTTGATGGCTGTCGCTGTCCCGATCGACGCTTTCGGCCGTGCATTGCAGCGTCAGCCGTGGATGCGCGAGCGGATCGCCCTTGCCGGGCTCGCCCGTCAGGAGTGAAGCGCGCGGATCGGCGAGCAGCGCCGTCGTGTGGGCCGAGAGATTGGAGACGAGGATCACGGCTGCGCCGTCACTGTCCATGCCGAGCAGCACGCGGCTGACGAAGGGGAAGCCCGTTTCCGGATCAAGCACCCCGATGGCAGCGAAGCGTGCCCCGCGCAAGAGAATGCGCGCCTGTCGGCGCGCATCGTCGTCGGTGTCGCGAATCACCTGGGGCTTGTCGTTCATCTCTGTCTCCCGCATGCAGCCTTCAAGCGATGCGGGGCAGGGCCGGTTCAGGCCTTCCGGCGGTGCTTCGTCAGTCCGCTCACCACATCCTGAGCATCGATCGTGCCGATGACGACGCCGTTGTCAACGACGCCGATCGTCCCGGGCTGACGCGAGAGGGCATCGAGCACGTCGACCAGCGGCGTGGTCGGCCCGGTCGTGCCGGTCACCTGGCCCTGCTCGCCGCTGACGCCGTTGCGCATGACGTCCGAGGCCGTCAGCATGTTGATCGGGTTCATGTTCTGCACGAAGTCCGCGACATACTGGTTGGTCGGGTTCTGGACAATCTCCTGCGGCGTGCCGCACTGGATGATGTGGCCGCCTTCCATGATGGCAATGCGGTTGCCGATGCGGAAGGCCTCATCGAGGTCGTGGCTGACGAAGAGAATGGTCTTCTTCAGGCGCGCCTGGAATTCGAGGAGCTCGTCCTGCAAGCGGGTGCGGATCAGCGGGTCGAGCGCCGAGAAGGGCTCATCCATCAGCAGGATCGGTGCGCCGGTGGCAAAGGCGCGGGCAAGGCCCACGCGCTGCTGCATGCCGCCCGAAAGCTCGTTCACCTTGCGGTCTGCCCATTGCGACAGGTTGACGAGTTCCAGCTGCGTGGCGACCCGGTCCTTTCGCTCGGCTTCCGAAACGCCCGCCAGTTCAAGGCCGAAACCGACATTCTCGGCCACCGTCCGCCAGGGCAGAAGGCCGAACTGCTGGAAGACCATGGACACGGTGTGCGTGCGCAGATCGCGCAGCTTCTGTGCCGAGGCCTTGTAGGGCTCGACATAGCCGTTTTCGGTGCGCACGCGGACATTGCCGCGCACGACGGGAGCGAGCGCGTTGACGGCGCGAAGAAGCGTCGACTTGCCCGAGCCTGACAGACCCATCAGGACGAGGATCTCGCCTTCCTTGACGGTGAGCGAAGCATGGGCGACGCCGAGAACCAGGCCGGTCTCGGCCCCGATCTGGTCGCGGGTCTTGCCCTGGTCGACCATTTCCAGGGCGCGTTCAGGGTTGTCGCCAAAGACGATGTCGACATTCTCGAAGATCACTGCGTCGGTCATGCGTCTTCTCCAGGCATGCGGAAGATCCGGTCCAGGATGATGGCGAGGATGACGATGCAGAGGCCTGCCTCGAAACCCCGGGCGATGTTGACGGTGTTCAGCGCGCGCACAACCGGAACCCCAAGACCGCTCGCGCCGACCAGTGCTGCGATGACGACCATCGACAGGGACAGCATGATGGTCTGGGTGAGGCCGGCCATGATCTGCGGCATGGCAAAGGGCAGCTCGACCTTGCGCAGCACCTGCATGGGTGTCGCGCCGAAGGCGACGGCAGCCTCGACCAGCGAGGGCGGCGTGGAGATGATCCCGAGACGCGTGAGCCGGATCGGCGCGGCGATGGCGAAGATCACGGTCGCGATCAGGCCGGGGACCATGCCGAGGCCGAAGAGAATGAGCGCCGGAATGAGATAGACGAAGGTCGGGATCGTCTGCATCAGGTCGAGCACCGGCCGGACGGCGGCGTAAAGCCAGGGGCGCCGGGCGCAGGCGATGCCGATCGGCACGCCGATGACCATACAGACGCAGGTCGCGGCCAGCACGAGTGCCAGCGTCTCCATCGTTTCTTCCCAGTAGCCCTGGTTATAGATCAGCAGCAGGCCGAGAAAGGTGAAGGCGGTGACACCCAGCGAGCGGCGCATGACCCAGGCGACCACCGAGAACAGCAGGATCATGAAAAGCGGATAGAAGCTTTCAGCCGGGGTGTTGTCGAGAAAAGGTGCCTGCAAGACGAAGAGCAGGGCGTCGATCGACGCGCTCAAGATGTTCGCAATGAAGTCGAAGACAAAATCGACGTTATCGGTCAGCCAGTCGACGACACTCTTCGACCAGGGCCCGATGGGCAGTTTGTTGTCTGTCAGAAATTCCATGTTCGTCCCCGATTGGCCACAGGTTCAATGCCTGGGAGGCCGCGCGGCCGGATCCCCCTTCCGGTCGCGCGGTTCCACGATCGATGGACAGGGCTCAGAGGCCCAGTGCCGTCTTCACCGCTGCAAGGCCTTCGCCACCGTCCTTGGTGGTGACGCCGGCAAGCCAGGGCTCGATCGCCGTCGGGTTGGCCTTCAGCCAGTCGGAAGCAGCCGCTTCGGCGTCCTGGCCGTCGTTCAGGATCTTGCCCATGATCTCGTTCTCCATCTGGAGCGAGAACTTGAGGTTGGTGACGAACTTGCCGACATTCGGGCACTCGGTGGTGTAGCCGGCGCGGGTGTTGGTGTAGATCGTCGCGCCGCCGAAGTTCGGGCCGAAGACGTCATCGCCGCCCGACAGATAGGTCAGCTTGAAGTTGGCATTCATCGGATGCGGTTCCCAGCCGAGGAAGACAACTGGCGTGCCATCCTTTTCGGCGCGGGCGACCTGGGCCAGCATGCCCTGTTCGGAGGATTCAACGACTTCGAAGTCGCCGAGTTCGAACTTGTTGCCGTCGATCATGTCGAGGATCAGGCGGTTGCCGTCATTGCCCGGCTCGATGCCGTAGATCTTGCCGTCCAGCGCGTCCTTGTTCTTGGCGATGTCGGCGAAGTCCTTGATGCCGAGCTCGGCGCCCTTGGCATTGGTTGCGAGCGTGTATTTCGCGCCTTCGAGGTTCGGTCCGAAGATTTCGACCGACTTGTCTTCGCGATACGGCGCGATGTCGGCTTCCATGGTCGGCATCCAGTTGCCGAGGAAGACGTCGATGTCCTTGTTCTTCAGCGACGAATAGGTGACCGGCACGGAAAGAACTGTGGTCGTCGGCTCATAGCCCAGCGCCTTCAGGATGACGGAGGCAGTGGCGGTGGTCGCAGTGATGTCGGTCCAGCCGACATCCGAGAAGCGCACGGTGGAGCAGCTCTCGGCTTCCTGTGCAGCAAGTGGCGTCGCCATGACGGCGAAGAGCGAAACGGCGGCCACGAGGGTGCGGCGATGGGTGGAAAGATACGGCATTGTCAGGCTCCCGGTTTTTTTATTGATGGTTCCCAAGTCAACATTCAATACCGGAGAAATGCAAGGATGCCCGCGCGTTTGCGTCGCTCGACCGGCGCTGTTTGCGACCTTCATCCCCTTTGAGCCGGGAAATGTGGCGCTGCAAAAAAAAGTTCGGGATCTTGATGGGCGTCAAAGCGCCGCCTTGAGTCTCGTGCCAACAGGTGATGCGATGGTTGCAGCGCTTCGGCGCCCATTGTTTGGAGATAGGAGTTTCGATGAAGACGTCTTCCCTGATCGTGCTGCTTGCCTTGGCCGCAGCGCCGCTTCCCGCATTCGCCGACGGTGATCCCGTTGCCGGTGCCAAGGCCTTCAAAGCCTGCCAGGCCTGTCACATCGCGACCGAAGCGAAGAACAAGGTTGGCCCGCATCTGCAGGGCGTTGTCGGGCGCCCGGTCGCGTCGATTGCCGACTACAAGTATTCGCCTGCGATGACGGAATTCGGGGCTGGCAAGGTCTGGGACGAAGCGCTTCTGTCGGAGTATCTGAAGGCGCCGAAGGCGGTCGTGAAGGGCACCAAGATGGCCTATGCCGGCGTCAAGAAGGACGAGGATCTGGCCAATATCATCGCCTATCTCAAGGATCCCGCCGCCGGCGGCCAGTGATTCCTCTCAACCCCTGAATGCGTTTTGGAATGCGACAGCTGTTTCGCGGCTGTCGCATTTCTCTGCTAGCGCCTCTTGTGTGGGGGCTTCGACCATCCATATCGATGAGGGGCGTTCTGTCCTGTGCGCTGCGGTACTTTCCCGCGCCCGGAAACGCGCTATGGTGGCATCACACGAATCCGGCGCGCCGCCGGAGTGGCGACAGGGAGAGAATATGGCGACTTTGCAATCCTTCGACAGCGAGATCGAGAAAACGCGCAAGATCGTCTCCGAAATGCGCGGCAAGATCGAACAGTCCGGCGTGGTTCTGGATACGCTCGCCAAGAGCGATTCCAAGCTGACGGGGCAGGAATTCGACATCGAGAACGCGCGGATCGAAGACGTCCTGAAGCAGCAGAAGGTGATGGAATCGAACATCGCCGACCTGATCATCGGGCTCGAAGACGCAACCAATGTGTTCGGTGCCGAGTTCGAAAGCATGAAGAGCTTTTCCGGCATGGAGAAGTTCGTCGGCATCTTCTCCAAGCAGAAGGCGCAGCGCATGCGCACCGAGCGCGTGCGCAACATGTCGCTTGCCGGCAATCTGCAGGAGCTGCTCGCGAAGTCCGACAGCATCGTCGGCATCCTGAAGGAACAGAAGAAGGTTCTCGAAGAGCGTTACAAGACCTCCGAGGCAAGCCTCGTGCAGGTCATCGAGCGCCGCAAGCAGACGATTGCCAATCTCGAAGAGACCCAGAAGAAGATCGAGACGCTGAACCCGGCGCTGCTCGACATCGAAAACAAGATCGCTGCCTCCACCGACACCTCGGAGCGCACGGCGCTGGAAGCCGAGCGTTCGAAGCTTGCGACCGACTACAATCAGGCCCAGGCGCGCGAACAGGAGCTGCTGGCCGAGAGCCAGACGCTGGAACGCTACACCTCGATGTTCCAGACCTTCGTGGACAGCCTGAACAACCAGATCGCCGCGCAAAACACGCTGATCAACAAGCTGACGATCGACACCGAACAGCGCATCGTTCTTTACAAGGCGCTCGAGGACTCGTTGAAAACGGCCGCCCAGCAGGATGTGGCGCACCGGATCAACACACTCGGCAGCCAGGTCGATACGGCGGCGGAGGAAACCATGGCCGGCATCGGTGCGGCCGCCCAGCGGCATATCGGCGATCTCTTGGAGCTGCATGAGAAGAACATGCTCTCGACGCAGGATATCCAGCGCCGCAAGAAGCTCGCCGACGAGGCTTTCGCCCGGCGCTTCCAGGCGGTTCTCGACAAGCATGACGCTGCCAACTACGTGAAGCCCTGATCATGCGGAAATGTGGGCGCGGCCATCTGGCCGCGTGCCGCTTCCCGGGTGCGCAGATTGTCTAAGCGGGGGAGGGGCATGAACGTCGTCGATCGCAACAGTGCCGTGTCGCACTACTTTGCTACCATGGCTGCGGCACTTGCCGGTCTTGAACAGTTCTTCGGGCAGACCGATCGCCGCTTTGGCGAGAAGGGCCCGCCGACGCTGCATATGCTGCCCTATCTGGACCGGCTGCGGAATTCCTTCACCTCCTGGCAGAACCGGATCGGCTTCACGGGCCAGTTCAAGATCGCCCAGGCGGAAAGCGGCTTTCCGATCTTCCAGAACGTTCTGGAACTGGAAAACGACCGGGCGGGGGCGGCGACGCGGCTCTCGACCATTCCTGATGTCGACAAGCTGCGCGAGGAGATGGTCGATTTCATCCTGCGGCAGAAGGATTTCCCCTCAGCGCTACAGCAGCAGATCGCCGAACGGCTTTATCTCGAACAGGTGGGCGCCGGCGAGATCTTCTCGCCTTTCGTCCTGCCGACGACCGTTGCCGTCAGCGTCAATCCGCAGTCGCGCCGTCCATCCTATCTCGTCAGCTGGGCGGCGTTCGACGGCGTCAGCACGCTGCCGATGATCTATCTGGCGACGGTCGAGGATTCCTCCGAAAACGTCACGAAGATCCTCGTGACCGAGGACGGCAGGCTGAACGAGGAGGTAGAGATCCCGCTTCCGGTCGGCGGTCTGCTCAATCCGGAGCTTGCCCGCAGCTTCGATGATTTCTGCGCGAAGAATTCCGACTATTCCCTGACGCCGGCAACGATCGCGACCAATATGGACCGCGATTTCCCGAACCTTCATCCGAAGTCGGTGCGGCGCGTCGTGCTCGGCCCGCTCTACTCGACGGGGCTCACCGAGAATTCTGGTCGGGTGACCGAGATCCTCGATCGTGTGCGCAAGCCTGAGAATGCCTGGGTGATGACTTGGACGGTGCAGGAGGTCTTCTCCAAGCGCGAGCAGCCGGCGGTGAAGGGCTTTTTTTCCTCGACCCCGGCGTCCCAGGAATTCCATATCGAGACGCATGATCTGGAAGCCGCGCGCATGGGTGTCTCGACCTACGAGAAACACGCGCTGGTGCCGCATGACGCCTATCAGGCGCTCTATGCGGCGAACGAGGTCCAGGCGATCTTCGGCAATTTCAAAGTGCATGTGATTTCAGGACATCAGATTGTGAGTGAGGTCTGAGCATGAGCGAATTGACGGCGGGACTGACCACACTTCGCGAAGACGATATCGCCAAACATCTCGCGGTCGCCCAGGGGCTGGTGACGCGGGTCGTGGTGCTTGACCAAGGCGAGGGCGCCTCTGGCGCCCCGATCGCCGGCACGGGGCGGCGCTTCGTCTCGACGGTCTCGACAGCTTCAGTCCGCCGCACGCGCGAGATCGAGCTTGCCAAGACCATCCAGTCGACCGGCACTGCCGATCCGCTGCTGACACCGGCCCAGCACACCGTGCTCTATCGTGTCCGGCGTGGCGCGCAGGTGGCGCTTGCGATATCGGATGTTTTTGCCCGGCAGAGCGAGCTCGAGCCGCTGCAGGCCCGCAATATCAGCGCGCCGTTGCAGGGCGAGGACGCCGCCCGCTTCAAGGCGCTACTTGCCTCCCAGGCCTATGTCGCGGCCTTTGCCTTTGCTGCCTATCTCAAGTCCACCGTGGCGGGAGAGGGCGAGCAGCTCGACGGTATCCGCGAGCCCGACTTCCTCTTCGATACGGCCCAGGATGCCTTGAAGAGCATGGTCGTCGGTATCGATACCGCCGTGCAGGGGGCGGGTGACGATGCGACGCTGATCGGGCGTGTGCGTGGTCTCGCCGATCTCGCGCTCGACGGGCTTCTCTCCCGCAAGGCGCGCTTCGAACATCTCGGCGTCTTCGAAAACGCCCATATCCGCGTCGACCAGGACGATTTCACGCTCGATGGTTTCGATGGCGTGCCGGGCGCGAAGTCGAAGCCGCTCACGATGACCTTCAAGAAGCCGGAAGAGATCATCGGCAACCACATCGCCAAGTACCAGGCGCTGAAGCTCGCCAAGATGCTGATGGCCTATGACTTCGACCGTCAGATGAACCCCTTCGTCGAGCTCGGCGGCTTCCTTTTCACCTTCATCGGCGATGGCATGCCGGGCACGGGTAAGACGATCCTGATCCAGATGCTGGCAGGGTTGCTCAACGACTACTGCAAGATGGCGGGTTATGCCTTCCACTACGAGAATTTCGGCGTCGACCAGATCTCGTCCTATCAGGGGAAGTCGGGCCAGAACTGCAAAGCCTTCGTCAACAACGTGCTCAACCCGCGCGTCATCGGCTTCGGCACGATCGACGACATCGATCAGGTCACCGCCAAGCGCTCCGACGACCGGGCCTCGGCCGGCCAGCACGAGGTGACCGCCGTCTTGATGGAAAGCTTTGCCGGCGCCTCGACCGTGGTGCGGGGCAATGCCACATTCGGCATGTTCTCCAATTACCCCGAGAATGTCGACGATGCGCTGCGCCAGCGCGCCGGTGCCCGTTGGCTGGTCGATGGGCCGCAGACGCGCGAGGACTATATCGACATCTTCTCGCTGCTCGTCGGCAAGAACCATCAGATCCCGCTCGGCGACCACCAGCTGTTTGCCGGTCAGGAAATCCAGAAGGCCGTCAGCCGCTCCTATGGCGAGCATGACCGCCCCAAGGAAGACGGGCTTGTGGCCGTCTGGGAACGCTTCGAGAAGAGCGAGGGTAGAATCGAGACGCTCGCCGATGTCGGCGCCTATCTGCATGCGATCAAGCTCGCCGAACCGCGCTTCACCGGCCGCGCCATCAAGAACATCACCGATGCGATCAAGATGCGGGCGATGGATGTCGAGCTGCCCGACGCCTGGTTCGAAAGCCCCGAGGCTTTCGTCCACAAGAGCTATGACGAGAAGAAGGCGATGATCGCCGAACTCCGCGGCCCCGTGACCATGGAGATGATCCTGCAGGAGATCAACCGCTACGCTGACAGCGAATTCCGCTATGCCGACAAGTCTGATGATGCAGCGGTCAGCGAGATCATTCGAAGGGAGCGGCAGCGCGAGCGCGCAATCGGGGAGATCGAGAAGATGAAGGGGGAGGGGAGATGGTAAGTGAGCGCCTCGCTTGCCCCTCATCCGCCCTTCGGGCACCTTCTCCCCGCAGGCGGGGAGGAGGCCGGGTGGCCAGCGTCGCGCTCCTCCCTCTCCCCGCTTGCGGGGAGAGGGTAGGGTAAGGGGCATTTGCAGATCGCGATGTGGTCAAGGGGGCACAGATGCGGGGTGCGAACCAGAAAAGGACAGCAAGGGCGAAAAACCTGCGGAAGGTCGAGAATGATGCCGAAGCGGCCTTGTGGAGCGAACTGCGGGCCCGGCGCCTCGGAGGGTACAAGTTCGTCCGGCAGCTTCCGATCGGGCCCTATTTCGCGGACTTTGCCTGCCGCCAGGCGCTCTTGGTCGTGGAGGTCGATGGCAGTCAGCATGCGGACAGTGAATATGATGCGAAACGGAATGCATTCATGAATGGGAATGGGTGGTCAGTCGTCAGATTCTGGAACGCAGATGTGTTGCGAGAACGCGAAGCCGTGCTCGAAACTCTGATCGCCATCCTCGATGGTCGGATCAACGAAGCCGTTCTCAGTCGCGACCTGACCTATCTGCCGGCGGAGCGGCCCGCATGAACCGCCTCCTTCAAGCCGAGCTCATCTATGGCCGTCTCCTGCCCATCCGTGAGCCGCATCTGATTGCCCGCTACAACAAGGCGCTCGTCGCCTTCGGGCTTCACGAAACGAAGCTTGCCGAATTCGACATCGACATCACCGGCTTTTCGCCACAGGTGGCGGAGGAATTGGGGGACCCCGATTATCTCGACCCGCTGAAGGTCAACCGGCGCTTCATCATCCTGACGCCGGAGCAGGACAGCCTGCCGGTGGTGCATACGAGCTTCTCCAACACCGCCGGCCTAATGCACGAGTTCTTCGCCGCCAATGCGCGGGCGATCCACGCGATCACGCTGAAGGACACGCTCTATGGCGAGATCGAGGACAGCGTTTCCGAGGTCAGGACGCTCGAGGATCTGCTGTCCATCAACGAGGTGAAGTTCAAGGTCTTGTCGGCAGAGGACCTGCTCGGCAAAGCAGGGCAGTTGCGCCAGCTCTGCGACGCGCTGGTGACGAGCCCGGATGCCTGGCGGGACAATACCATGCTGGAGCAGATGGTGGCGCTCGCCAAGGAGACCGGCGACATCCGCCAGAACACCCTGGTGCCGGACAAGCTCGTGTTTCGCCACGACGCCTTCTGGGCCGACCACTTCGGCGGTGTCTTCGTCTTCGTCGATGAGAAAATCACCACCGTGATCTGCGATCCCGAGGCCCCCGGCTTCCGTCGCTCGCGGCCCTGGCAGGTGAGCTACATCTCGATCGAGGACAGGGCACAGGTCGGCGATTTCCTCGCGCGCACCGGCCGGCTGGAATTGCCGCGGGCGAGCTGGGTGGAAAGCTCAGGCCTCTTCGCCCATCGGCTGGAAATGGCGCTGCTCTCGGTTGCCGCCACGCTTGATCCGGTGCCCGATCTCACCCGCATCGACGCCGTGTGGATGCAGACCTTCCTGCATCGGCACGCCAAGGCGATCAACGAGCGGGGTGTCTATCCGCTGCTGCAGGAGGCGCTGCGGACGCTGTCGCGCACGGGCAATCTGCGCATGGCCGATATCGATCCGAAACTCAGGCTCTGGCTGGTGCGCGCCGAGCCTCGCCATCCCGACCAGTGGCTGACGAACCGGCTCATTGCGCATCTGACGCCGGAGGACTTCGTCTCGCGCTTCGTCTTCGACAAGCAGGGCTTCTACCGCGCCTATGACCGCTACCCAGAAGCCTATCGTGATTATGTTGTATCCCGCCTGTCCGACACTTATCTGAAAGACAAGGCTGCCTTCCGCAAACGCCTCTACGGACTAGGAGATGACCATGCTTGACCCGATCATCGCGTTTTTCCAGCGCGTCTTTGCCGCGATCGGTCGCGGCATCGGCATGGTGGTCGCGTGGCTGCTCTGGCCGTTCCTTGCCGCCCATGGCTGGTATCGCGAACGCAGCTGGATCATCCGGGGCCCGATCCTCGCCATCCTCGTCCTGCTCGTGATCTTCTACGGCCAGTTCATCTATCGGACCCAGCTCTGGCATGGCTTCGATCCCGCCTTCGTCGAGGCCTACAAGTTCGATGAGCGCACGGTCCCGGCCGGCAATCCGCTGCCCGGCGAGGCGAACCGCTGCCAGGATTCCGCCGTCGTCGCGATCAGCGCGGCGCTGACGGACCAGAATGTCAACCAGAACGCCTGGGTCTCGTCGACCCTTCTCTACAAGCTCGGGCTTTTCGGTCTCGATTGGGACAACACGCCCTTCATGGACAACAAGGCCTCGTTCCAGCGCGGCGTGAACCAGGTCGTGCGCCGGACCGCCATCCAGCTCGCCGACAATCTCGGCCGCGTCCGCGGAACGTCCGGCATCAACAATGACCTGCAGAATGCGCGCGGCAATATCCAGTTCGACGAAAGCACCTGGTATTTCGGCACCGATCCCTTCGGCTTCAAGACGCCGACACCGAGCTACTACCGCGCCGCGGTCGAAAGCTGGAACAAGTTCAATACCTCTCTCGTCAGCTGCGACGCCGTCTTCGATACGCGTTCCGACAACCTGCTGCAGTTCCTCGACGGCATGGCGAGCGACCTCGGCAACACGTCCGACATCCTTCGCCGCCGCTCGGAGGAATTCAATGCCGGCTGGTTCGACACCCGCGCCGATGACCGCTTCTGGTTCGCCTATGGCCAGCTCTATGCGCAATATGCCCTGCTGCAGGCAACCCGTGCAGACTTCAGCGGCGTTATCCGCGAGCGCAACCTGACGACCATCTGGACGGAGATGGAGCGTCAGCTGCAGGCCGCGCTCAGAATCCAGCCGGCGATCATTTCGAACGGCAGCGAGGATGGCTGGATCATGCCGACGCATCTCGCCACCATGGGATTCTACATCCTGCGTGTGCGCTCCAACATGGTGGAGATCCAGTCGATCCTCGATCGCTGACATCCGGGCAATCGCATTATCGGGAGGCGGTTCGCGGTTGTGCGGGCCGCCCTTTTTGCGCACTGATACCTCAGCGCATCTCTGCTTGTTCATACTCCCGAGATGTCGTATGGTCGGAAATGAGGTACGTACCTCAGATTCGTCGTGCAAGGGAGGGCCAGACGATGAACAGGGTTGACGTGAAGCCGGAATTCATGGTGCAGGACGTGGCGGCATTGCGGCGTCTCTATGAGCCGGTGCATGCGCTTGCGGTGACGAAGCAGCGTTCGACACTTGGCCCTCATGCCGAGGCCTTCATCCGGCGGTCGCCCTTTCTCTGCATCGGGACGCAGGGGGCGGAGGGTAGGGCCGATGTCAGCCCGCGGGGCGATGCGCCGGGTTTCGTGCAGATCCTCGATGCCGGCACTCTGGCGATCCCCGACCGACCCGGCAACAATCGGCTCGATACGCTCGAGAACATCATGGTCAATCCGGTGGTCGGCTTGCTGTTCATGATCCCCGGTTACGACGAGACCCTGCGCGTCAACGGGCGTGCAAGGCTCAGCACGCAGCCGGACCTCCTCGAGAGCATGGCCGTGGACGGCCGACGTCCGAGGCTCGCGATCGTCGTGGAGATCGATGAGGTCTTCCTGCATTGTGCGAAGGCATTCCGCCGCTCGCATCTCTGGGATCCCGCCCATCGGCAGGACAGGAGCGAGATGCCGTCCCTGATCAAGATGATCCTCGACGATACGACCGGCGCGCCCTCTGATAAGGCGGTCATGAGCAAGATGGACGAGGATCCCGAGGCCGCCTATCGCCAGACACTGTACTGAGTGTCGAAGCCTTAGCTGATGATCTTCATCCGGATGGCCTTCGCAACCAGCTGGGTGCGGTTGACGCAGTCCAGCTTGCGGATCGCATTGGTCATGTAGGCATTGACCGTATGATCGGAGAGCGAGAGGATCTGGCCGATCTCCAGTGATGTCTTGCCTTGTGCGGTCCAGCGGACGACTTCCAGCTCGCGGGCCGAGAGCACGTTGGTGTTGCTGGCCGTCCGACGCAGCCGGTCGAAGACGTCGAAAGCCTGGATGCTCAACATCGACAGTTCGTTGATTTCCGGCATCGCAAGCGGTCCGCGGTCGCCGTCGTAGCGCACGACATAGCGGCTGCCGTCGACGGAGTGCACGGAGAAGATGATGCCGGTGATCAGCCGGAATCTTAGCATCAGGGCCGCAAATTCTGGTGGGCAGTCGAAGGATGGGTCGCTGCCGTCAGGCCCGATCGTCCATTGATTGTGCATGATCGACCGGCTGATATGCGGCACGGTCGGGCAATGTCTCAAAAATTCCAGGCGGTCAAATTCGCGGCAATATTCAAGTGGCAAAGTCGTCTCCCGAACAAGGGGAGCGACCAGTCTGTCATGCGAAGTCGGGGCCGCGGCGAGGCTCACATAGTCCAGGCCGTATTCACGCGTCGCCCGTGACCAGCAATCCATCAACTCGGCGCGGTTCTGACAGCCCCCGATGTCCTGGCTCAAGAGCGTCTGGCGTTCTGACAACATTTTATCAATTTCGAAAGTTGACAATCATTCTGAAGTTTATGATCAATATATCAGTCCGGTCGAAAAGCTAGCAGTTTTTCAGGGGTTGTCACTATTAATATGACTAATGTCTGACCGCTGCCGATCAAAATGGCATTTGCCTGTTAGCGTGACCTTCATACGGGCAAGGCCGAACCTGCCTTCACCTCTTCCATGACCGCGTAGGTGTGTGTTTCCCTGACGCCGGGCAGAGGCAGAATCACTTCCGACAGGAATTGCCGGTAGGCTTCCATGCCGGCCACGCGCGCCTTGACGAGATAGTCGAACCCGCCGGCCACCATATGACATTCCATGACGTCGTCCGAGCGCTTTACCGCCGCTGCAAAGGTGTCGAAGACATCCGCTGTCGTCCGGTCGAGTTTCACCTCGATGAAGACCAGCAGGTTGCGTCCGAGCTTCTGCGGTGACAGCATCGCCATGTAGCCGGTGATGTAGCCTTCACGCGTCAAGCGACGTACCCGCTCCGCCGTCGCGGTCGGCGACAGATTGACCCGTTCAGCGAGTTCGATGTTGGTCAATCGACCCTCCGCCTGTAGCGCGCGGAGGATCTTTCGATCGAGACGGTCCAGTTCTTTGCTCATTCTCTATCTTCTCTCATTTTTGTAGATAATATCGCAGATATGTGGCGTAAGAATAGTGGGAAACGCGGCAAATCCGCAGATATGTATGCGATACCACGGAGGTGATCATGATCAAGCCAGCCACGACCGATTTCCCGCGTTTCGAAGCCCCCTATGCGGGTGACGACGACCAGCTCATCCGCCATTTCGCCTCGCGCCTTTCCCTGTCGGAAAGCCAGAACGGCGCCATCGACCGGCGCGCCACGACCTATATCGAGGCGATCCGCAGCAATTCCGGTTCGGTCGGCGGCGTCGAGGACTTCTTGCGTGAATATGGTCTGTCGACCCGCGAAGGTCTGGCGCTGATGGTGCTCGCCGAAGCGCTCTTGCGCGTGCCGGATGCACTCACCCAGGACCGCCTGATCGAGGACAAGCTGAAAGAGGGCGGCTGGAGCGAACACGAGGCGCATGGCGAGAGCTGGTTCGTCTCGGCGTCTGCCTGGGCGCTGGGGCTTTCCGCCCGCGTCATCCGTCCGGGTGAAACGCCTGAAGGCGTCATGCGCGGTCTCGTCAAGCGGCTGGGCCTGCCCACCGTGCGCTCGGCCACCAAACAGGCCATGCGTTTCCTCGGCCATCACTTCGTGCTCGGCGAAACCATCAAGGATGCGCTCTCGCGCGCTGCCAAGAGCGAGGAGCGCGGCTATCGCCATTCCTTCGACATGCTGGGCGAGGGCGCCCGCACCGCCGAGGATGCGAAGCGCTACTTCCAGTCCTATGCGAGCGCCATCGAGGCGATCGGCGCCTTCATGGCCAAGCATGGCAAGAGCCAGCAGCTGCCGAACCGCATGGGCATTTCGGTCAAGCTCTCGGCGCTGCATCCGCGCTATCTCGCCACCCATCGCGACCGGGTGATGCGCGAACTCGTGCCTGATCTCCTGAAGCTTGCGCAGATGGCCAAGGCTCATCAGCTGAACTTCACCGTCGATGCCGAAGAGGCCGATCGGCTCGAGCTCTCGCTCGACGTGATCGCGGCCGTCTTCGCCGATCCGTCGCTTGCCGGGTGGGACGGTTTCGGTCTTGCCATCCAGGCTTATCAGAAGCGCGCGCCGCAGGTGATCGACTATATCGACAGCCTCTGCCAGCAGTATGGCCGCCGGATGATGGTGCGTCTCGTCAAGGGCGCTTACTGGGACACGGAAGTGAAGCGCGCCCAGGAGCGCGGCCTCGACGACTACCCGGTCTGGACCCGCAAGCCTGCAACCGACCTTTCCTATCTGCATTGCGCGGCGAAGCTCATGGAGAAGCGCGCGCGCATCTTCCCGCAGTTTGCCACCCACAATGCGCTCACCGTCTCGACCATCATCGAGCTTGCCGGTGCCGATCGCTCCGGCTTCGAATTCCAGCGCCTGCATGGCATGGGCGAGGCGCTTTATGACACGCTGCTTTCGGGCAATGACCGCATTGCCTGCCGCATCTACGCGCCCGTCGGCGGCTACCGCGATCTGCTCGCCTATCTCGTTCGCCGCCTGCTCGAAAACGGCGCGAACTCCTCCTTCGTCGCCGTCGCCGGCGACAAGAACATCCCGGTCAAGGCGCTGCTCGAGCGCCCCACCGAAAAACTCGGCATCGGCAATGGCCAGAGCGCCCGCCACAGCCAGATCCCGATGCCGCTTGGCCTCTATGGCGACCGCAAGAACAGCGCCGGCTTCGAATTCGGCCATCGCGACAATCTGGAGCGGCTGATGGTGCGCATTTCCCAGCCGCTCGGCGAGATTGCCGCCCGTCCGCTGGTTCCGGGTGCAACGGGTGCGACGAGCGACGAGGCCGTGCTGTCGCCGGCCGACCGCGCCCGCAGGGTCGGCACCGTGCGCAACGCCACCCCGGCAGATGTCGACCGCGCCTTTGCCGCGGGACGCCAGGGCTTTGTCCGCTGGTCGCGAGTCTCGGTGGAGGAGCGTGCTGCAACGCTGGAGAAGCTCGCAGACCTTCTGGAAGCCGATCGTGACCGTCTCCTGAGCCTGCTCGCGCTCGAAGCCGGCAAGACGCTGGATGACGGCGTTGCCGAAATCCGCGAGGCCGTCGATTTCTGCCGCTACTATGCCGTTCAGGCGCGCAAGCAGTTCGGCGAGGCCGAGGTCATGCCGGGCCCGACCGGCGAACTCAACCGCCTGTCCTGGCGCGGCCGCGGCGTCTTCGCCTGCATCTCGCCGTGGAATTTCCCGCTGGCGATCTTCCTCGGCCAGGTCTCGGCAGCTCTCGTTGCCGGCAATGCCGTCATCGCAAAGCCCGCGCCGCAGACGCCCTTGATCGCCTTTGAGGCGGTCAAGCTCTTCCACAAGGCGGGTGTGCCGGAAGACGTGCTGATGCTGCTGCCGGGCGCCGGCGACGTGGGGGCGGCGATCGCCGCCCATCCGCAGCTTGCCGGCATTGCCTTCACCGGCTCGACGGCGACGGCGCAGGCGATCAACCGGACGCTTGCTGCCAAAAACGGCCCGATCGTGCCGCTGATTGCCGAAACCGGCGGCATGAATGCGATGATCGTCGACGCGACCGCGCTTGCCGAACAGGTGGCCGACGATGTCGTCATGTCCGCCTTCCGCTCGGCCGGCCAGCGCTGCTCGGCGCTCAGGATCCTCTATCTGCAGGAAGACATCGCCGACGGCATGCTGGAGATGATCGAAGGGGCGGCCCGCGAGCTGAACCTCGGCAATCCGCTCGAGATCACCACCGATATCGGCCCCGTCATCGACGAAAAGCAGAAGGCGATGCTAGAAGGCCATGTCGCGGAGATGACGCGGACCCAGAAGGTGCGCTATGCCGGCAAGGTGCCAGCCACCGGTAACTTCTTTGCTCCGCACATCATCGAGCTCGATCGTCCCGAGGCGCTGACCAAGGAAATCTTCGGACCCGTGCTGCATGTCGTTCGGTGGAAGGCGAAGGCGCTGGACAAGGTGATCGCTTCGATCGACGCCACCGGTTACGGCCTGACACTCGGCGTGCACAGCCGCATCGAGGCGACGATCCGCACCGTCACCGAAGCGCTCGACACCGGTAATATCTACGTCAACCGCAACATGATCGGAGCCGTCGTCGGCACCCAGCCCTTCGGCGGTTCTGGCATGTCGGGCACCGGCTTCAAGGCGGGCGGGCCCGCTTACCTCAGCCGCTTTGCACTGGAGCAGGTGATCTCGGTCAACACGGCAGCTGCCGGCGGCAATGCCAGCCTGATTGCGATCGGGGAGGGGTGAGTACCTACCTTCCCCTTGAGGGGGGAGGTCGCCGCAAAGCGGCGGGTGGGGGTGAACACCCCCGCGAGTTAGGCCCACGTTTTCGGGCGAGCGCCGCACCCGTCACCCCACCCCGGAGCTTCGCTCCGACCCTCCCCCTCGAGGGGAGGGTGGTGTCCTCAAATCTTGTCGGCGTCTCCACCCTTCTTCTTGCCGTTCATCATCACTTCCAGGTATCCCAGCATCACCGCCGAGACCACGAAGGCGAGGTGGATGATGGTCAGCCACATCAGCTTGCCATCGGTATACTGGTTGGCGTTGAGGAAGACCTGCAGCAGGTGGATCGAAGAGATGGCGACGATCGAGGAGGCGACCTTGATCTTCAGGCTACCGGAATCGAGCTTGCCAAGGAAGGAGACCTGGTCATCCGCTTCGTCAAAGCGGCTGACGAAATTCTCGTAGCCGGAGATCATGACCATGACTATCAGGCTCGCGACCAGTGCTGCATCAATCAGTGCCAACATGGCGAGGATCATCTCGAAATCCTCGTAAACAAAGACGTTCTGCGCGACCTTGATGAACTTATAGCCGAACGAGACGGCATAGACAGCCAGAGCGGCGACCAGGCCGAGGTAGAAAGCTACCAGGATCCAGCGGCTCGACAGGATGATCTTCTCGACGAGCAATTCCAGCGATTTCATCAAGGCGGCCTTTCGAGGGCAAATGGTGCAGCGCAAATAATACATCGCTTCATTTTCACGCAAGAGGCAGGTCAGGCGGATGTCGGTTTTGGGCAGATCTGTTTCGCTGTGAAAAAAGTCCTGTCGCCCGCTTGCAAGCCAAGCCGTGCCGTCCGATCCTCCGGCCAACAGAAGACAGGGGGAAACATGACCGTGGCATCCGACATCGATATCGCCCGCGCGGCGTCCAAGCGGCCCATCCAGGAGATCGGCTGCAAGCTCGGCATTCCCTCCGAAAGCCTGATCCCCTACGGCCACGACAAGGCAAAGATCTCGGCCAGCTTCATCAAGGGGCTTGCCGACCGTCCCGATGGCAAACTGATCCTGGTGACTGCGATCAATCCGACACCGGCAGGCGAGGGCAAGACGACGACGACCGTCGGGCTCGGTGACGGCTTGAACCGGATCGGCAAAAAGGCCGTCATCTGCATCCGCGAGCCTTCGCTCGGGCCCTGTTTCGGGGTGAAGGGCGGTGCGGCCGGCGGTGGTCATGCGCAGGTCGTGCCGATGGAGGACATCAACCTCCATTTCACCGGCGATTTCCACGCGATCACCTCGGCCCATAACCTGCTTTCGGCGCTGATCGACAATCACATCTACTGGGGCAACGAGCTTAACATCGACACGCGCCGCATCACCTGGCGGCGGGTGATGGACATGAACGACCGGGCGCTGCGCCAGATCGTGACCTCGCTCGGCGGCGCCTCCAACGGTTTTCCGCGCGAGGCCGGCTTCGATATCACCGTGGCCTCCGAGGTCATGGCGATCCTCTGCCTCGCCACCGATCTCGAAGACCTCGAAAAGCGCCTCGGCGCCATTATCATCGGCTATCGCCGCGACAAGAGCCCTGTCTATGCCCGCGACCTCAATGCCGATGGCGCCATGGCCGTGCTGCTCAAGGAAGCGATGCAGCCGAACCTCGTGCAGACGCTCGAAAACAATCCGGCGCTCGTGCATGGCGGCCCGTTCGCCAACATTGCCCATGGCTGCAATTCGGTCGTGGCGACGAGGACGGCGCTGAAGCTTGGTGATTACGTGGTGACGGAAGCGGGCTTCGGGGCTGATCTGGGGGCTGAGAAATTCTTCGACATCAAATGCCGCAAGGCTGGGCTTGCGCCCTCCGCCGTCGTCATTGTCGCAACGGTCCGGGCGCTCAAGATGAATGGTGGCGTGGCCAAGGAGGATCTCTCCCGCGAGGATGTGGCCGCCGTCGAGCGGGGCGCGGTCAATCTCGCCCGGCATTTAGAAAACCTCGCCAAGTTCGGTGTGCCGGCGGTCGTTGCCATCAACCATTTCACCACGGACACCGAGGCTGAAGTGTCAGCCGTCAAGGCGGTGGCCAGAGGACTGGGGGCGGAAGCCGTGCTCTGCCGCCACTGGGCGGATGGCTCTCATGGCATTACCGAACTTGCCGAAACCGTCGTGCGGGTCGCCGAGACACCCTCCGGTTTCCATCCGCTCTATCCGGACGCCCTGCCGCTCTTCGCCAAGATCGAGCGCATCGCCACCGAGATCTATAGGGCTGGAGAGGTGACGGCGGACAGGGCGGTGCGCGAACAGCTCGCCGACTGGGAGCGGCAGGGATATGGCCATTTGCCGGTCTGCATCGCCAAGACGCAATATTCCTTTTCCACCGATCCGACGCTGCGCGGTGCGCCGGAAGACCATGTGGTGCATGTCCGGGAGGTCCGTCTTTCCGCCGGCGCCGGCTTCATCGTGGCGATCACCGGCGAAATCATGACCATGCCCGGCCTGCCGCGCGTGCCCTCTTCGGAGAAAATCCGGCTGAATGGCGAGGGCGCCATTGAGGGGCTGTTCTAAGCCCCGAGTATCTTTGCCCCCAAAAATCACTGGGAAATTGTGATATTTCTGTCACGGTGACGGTCATCACAAATCATGATTAAAATTATCACGTTTAATATGTTGACTCACGTAATCATGTTTTATACGGCGTGATTGCGGCGAAATTTCAACGCCGCCCCAGTTTTGACGCAAACACATTCGGCCAGCCTGCAGCCTTTTTCGGTTGCGGGACTGCTTTTGGCTGGCCTTTTGAAAGGACATTCGCATGGGCTCCCGGTCCGCCAGACCCCTCCTGCTTGCATGCACCGCCCTGATCGCGGTTTCCGCCATTCTCCCCGCGCACGCCCAGGATACCACGACCTCGACCACGACCACCAATGGCGACGAGACCCGGCTGCAGACCATCGTCATCAAAGGCAAGCGCGTGCCGGCCGGATCGGTCGCGGATACGCCTACTGCAACGACGACGGATTCCAAGACGCTGCAAAAGAAGCAGGTGGATGATGTCGATGATCTCGGTAACACGGTCGAGCCCAGCGTTACCTATGTCCGGCAGTCGAAAAGCGTCAACATCCGCGGCTTGGAGGCCGATCGGGTCCTGACAACGATCGACGGAATTCCGGTGCCGTATTTCTTCGACACCGTCTACAACTATGGCGGTGGCGCTGATACCTACGACTTCAACTCTCTTTCGTCCGTTGACGTCTTGCACAGCGCAGACTCCAGCCGTGCGGGTTCCGGCGCGCTGGGCGGCGCCCTTCTCTTGAACACGCTCGAGCCAGACGATCTTCTGGCTGATGGCGCGAATTTCGGGGGTATCGGAAAGCTCGGCTATGATGGCTCGGACCATTCGTTTACCGCGTCCGGTGCTGTCGCTAAGAAGGTGGAAAACACCTTGATCATGTTCCAGTCCTCTTACAAGAAGGGGCACGAAACTGAGACCGGGGGCGATGTCGGCGGCACACGTAGCACGCGCACAGAAGCCGATCCGATGGACTACAACCAGCGGAATTTCCTTTTCAAGATCCGTCAGGATCTGGAGGGCGGTCACCGGATCGGCCTGACGGCCGAGCACTACGGTTACAATTCCCGCCAGGACTACATGTCGTCCAGCTCCTATGACACGACCTATCGCGCCGGTGATTATGACCTGGTCCAAGAAAAGGATCGCGACCGGCTTTCGCTCGATTATGCCTATGAAGCAGAAGGCGATGACGGCCTGATCGATTCAGCTGCTGCAACACTCTACTGGCAGCGTTCAGCGCGGACGGAAGGGCAGGACTCCTATCGTTTGACGGCGCCGATCGGCGAATACGACCGCCTGATGGAGAGCGAACAGCGCGACATCGGCTTTTCTGGCTATGCCAATTCACAGTTTGCAACCGGTGCCCTGAACCATCAGCTCACCATCGGTACCGACTTCCGGTTCACGCAAAGCAGCTATTACCTATCCGGCGTCGACAGTTGCTCGGTCACATATGTTTCGGCTTGCGCCAATTATCATACGAACCAGTCTTATTCACCGGATGTAAATTCCTACCGCTTCGGAGCCTATGCCGAAGACAAGATCACGCTTGGTGATAGCGCGTTTTCGGTCACGCCTGGTCTGCGATTCGACTGGTACAAGGAAGATCCGCAGTCCACAGATAGTTTCGAGGGTGACATGCCGGAAGGCCAGAGCGGCACACGTCTCTCGCCGAAGCTCCGCGCCGCGTGGCAGGTGCGTCCGGACGTCGAGCTCTATGCGCAGTTCGTCACGGCCTTCAAGGCTCCGAACGCCTACCAGCTCTATGTCGACTATGACAATGCGCCGCGCTATCGCTCGATCGGGAATCCAGATCTTGAGCCCGAGACAAGCTGGGGCTTCGATGTCGGTGCAAATCTTGGGGACGAGGATTTCGGCGGCCGCGTGAGCGCCTTCAGCACACGCTACAAGAATTTCATCGATACCTCCGACTGGATCAGCACACCTGGTTACAGTACCGGCACGGCGCAGTATATCAACCGCGACAATGTCCGGATCAGCGGCGTCGAGCTGGAGGCGCACAAGACCTTCGCGAATGGCTTCAACTTGCATGGCTCGCTGGCCTATGCACGCGGCACCGATCTGGACGACGACGAACTCCTCGCATCTGTACCGCCGCTCAAGGCCATTGTCGGGTTCGGCTATGAACAGGAAACTTGGGGAACCGATGTCAGCCTGGTTGCGGCCAGCGCCGTCTCGGATGACTCGGCTGCGCTGACCAAGCCGGACGGATACGGAGTTGTGAACCTGACAGGATGGTGGGAGCCTGAACAGTTGAAGGGGCTCCGTGTTCAGGCAGGGGTCTACAACCTCTTCGACAAAAAGTACTTTGATGCGCTGGAAGTCAAAAACGTGTCCAACGCCTCCGACATCTATTCCGAAGCCGGTCGCTATTTTAAGGTGTCGATCTCGCAGAAGTTCTAAATCGAACGCCCATTTCCACCGCCTGCGGCGGCGTCCCATCGGGGCGCCGCCGCTTTGCGTTTTACCGGCAATACCGGTACCCGCTCTTCCGCTCGATCACGTCGAGATGCATGTGATCCTGATGTGTCGGGTCGCTGCCGGGGGATAGCACCGTGGTGAAGTAGAGGCAGGCGATGGCGTTGAAGGCGCGCTGGAAGGCGGCCTCGGCCGTGCCGTCATCCTGCTTCGCGATCATCACCGGCTCTTGCCTCTCTCCGAAACGCAAGGCGGCTATGTCGATCGCGTTGCCATAGGCATGCTCCGAGACCTTGCCATTTTCGGCGCTGTTGCGGTTGCGGCAGACATAGCCGGATGCCTGGCGGATGGCGGTGAGCCCGGGCTTGTCGGGAAAGGCGGCTTCGGCTGCGGGCTTCAGCATTTCGCGGGTCATTTTTGCAAGCTGCAGCGCCGTTTCGCAGCGAAGCGTCGCCTCCGGCTCCAGCGCCACATCGGGCAGGATCTTCGTCAGCGTGACCGGGGCTGCGATACCGCAGCCGCCGTCGTCGTCGATGGGGGCGGCGGGTTCGAAACGGGCGCCGATCTCCCGCAGATCGGCCAGGCAGGCGGCCAGCGCCTTCGGGTCTTCGGCTGCTGGCGGCGGGTCTGCAGGTTCAGCCTTTTCCTCCGGCTCCGGCTTGGATGTGCCCGTGCCTTCGGTCTTCTCAGTGCCCGGCGTCTCGTCCGCTGCCTCGGACGGATTGCCGACTTCTGGCTCTTCGTCCCTTGTCTCCAAGGCTTTAGTGTCGCCGTCGCCCTCCGTCTCGTCTGCCACAGGCGGTGCCGGCTTGGGATCCGGTGTCGGCACCGCCGCTTGGTCAGCGGGGCTGGCCTCGTCGCTTGCCGGGTCCGCATTGGTGTCCGAGGCAGGGGCCGACGGTTCGGGGCGAGGTGCCGGTTGCGGGCCGCGGGCAGGGAGCGTCAGCCCCGTTGCGATCGGCAAGGCGAACAGCAAGGCGGGCAGCAGGGCGAACCGGGCCGGCAGTTTGGTCTTCGTCATCTCGTCTCCGTCTCCCCAGCCACCGGGTCGATAAGGCGCGAGCCGCCGAAAAGTTCATGATAGGAGCACCGCAAAACGCCCTTGCTAAGGCGTGGGCTCCACGGTATTCCTGTCGCCATGAAGATCGTTTCGAAGAACATTGCTTGGTGGTGGGCACGCTGACGCGGCCTTGACCAGTCATGTCTTTAGACGATTGACCCCAAAGCCGCCCGGAAACACTCCTGAGGCGGCTTTTTCGTATTCAAGGCCTGCAGGAGACGGGCCCTGAAGAGTGGAGAAGGACAGATATGTCGACGATTTTGCAGGAAGACGGCTCGGAAGCCTATCAGACGCGCGGTGGTGTGACCGTCACGCGCAAGCGCCGGCCGACGCCTTATGGCGATGCCATCTCCACCTATGTCGACAAGCTCGACGAACGGCGCGGCGCGGTCTTCTCGTCGAACTACGAATATCCGGGCCGCTATACCCGCTGGGACACGGCCATCGTCGATCCGCCGCTCGGCATCTCCTCATTCGGCCGCAAGGTCTGGATCGAGGCCTATAACGGCCGCGGCGAAGCGCTGCTGTCGATGATCGCGAACAAGCTTGCGACCGTCGAAGATCTGGCGCTCGGCGCCCGGACGGCCACCCGGCTCGATCTCGACGTCAAGCCGCCGTCCCGGGTCTTCACCGAGGAAGAACGCTCGAAGATGCCGACGGTGTTTACCGTGCTGCGCGCGGTCACCGAGCTCTTCTATTCCGAGGAAGACAGCGCCATCGGCCTCTTCGGCGCCTTCGGCTACGATCTCGCCTTCCAGTTCGACGCGATCGATCTGAAGCTTGTCCGTCCCGACGATCAGCGCGATATGGTGCTCTTCCTGCCGGACGAGATCCTCGTCGTTGACCACTATTCCGCCAAGGCCTGGATCGACCGCTACGACTTCACCAAGGGTGACCTCACCACGATCGGTCAGGCGGAAGAGATTGCGCCCGAACCCTTCCAGCATACGGACACCATCCCGCCGCGCGGCGATCATCGCCCGGGCGAATATGCCGAACTCGTCACCAAGGCCAAGGAGAGCTTCCGCAAGGGCGATCTCTTCGAGGTCGTGCCGGGGCAGAAGTTCATGGAGCGCTGTGATAGCAAGCCGTCGCAGATCTCCAAGCGGCTGAAGGAAATCAATCCGTCGCCCTATTCCTTCTTCATCAATCTCGGCAACCAGGAATATCTCGTCGGCGCATCGCCGGAGATGTTCGTGCGGGTCAATGGCCGGCGCATCGAGACCTGCCCGATCTCCGGCACCATCCGCCGCGGTGCCGATCCGATCGAGGATTCGGCGCAGATCCTGAAGCTCCTCAACTCCAAGAAGGACGAGAGCGAGCTCACCATGTGCTCCGACGTCGACCGCAACGACAAGAGCCGTGTCTGCGAGCCGGGCTCGGTCAAGGTCATCGGGCGCCGCCAGATCGAGATGTATTCACGCCTCATCCATACCGTCGACCACATTGAAGGTCGCCTGCGCGACGGCATGGACGCCTTCGACGGTTTCCTCAGCCATGCCTGGGCCGTCACCGTGACAGGTGCCCCAAAACTCTGGGCCATGCGTTTCATCGAAAAGCATGAGAAAAGTCCGCGCGCCTGGTATGGCGGCGCTATCGGCATGGTCGGCTTCAATGGCGACATGAACACCGGTCTGACGCTGCGTACGGTCCGTATTAAGGACGGCATTGCCGAGGTGCGTGCCGGTGCGACGCTTCTGAACGATAGCGACCCGCAGGAAGAAGAAGCCGAAACCGAACTGAAGGCCTCCGCCATGATTGCAGCGATCCGTGACGCCAAGAGCGGCAATGATCCGTCCTCCAAGCGCGGTGTCGCGCGCGTCGGCGAGGGGGTCAACATCCTGCTCGTCGACCACGAGGACAGTTTCGTCCACACGCTCGCCAACTATTTCCGCCAGACGGGCGCCACCGTGAACACGGTTCGCACGCCGGTGCCGGAAGAGATCTTCGATCGCCTCAATCCCGACCTCGTCGTGCTGTCGCCCGGTCCGGGCTCGCCGACCGATTTCGACTGCAAGGCGACGATCAAGAAGGCACGCGCCCGCGAACTGCCGATCTTCGGCGTTTGCCTCGGCCTGCAGGCGCTGGCCGAAGCCTATGGCGGGGAGCTGCGCCAGCTCGCCGTTCCCATGCATGGCAAGCCGTCGCGCATCCGCGTGCTCGAACCGGGCCTTGTCTTCTCGGGGCTGGGCCGCGAAGTCACCGTCGGCCGCTATCACTCGATCTTCGCCGATCCCTCGTCGCTGCCGCGCGAATTCATGATCACGGCCGAAAGCGAAGACGGCACGATCATGGGCATCGAACACGCCAAGGAGCCGGTCGCCGCGGTGCAGTTCCACCCGGAATCGATCATGACGCTCGGCGGCGACGCCGGCATGCGGATGATCGAGAACGTGGTGGCGCATCTGGCGAAACGCGCGAAGGTGAAGGCCGCTTGAGGAGCTTGGGCGGGGCGCGGCTTGAAAGGGCCGCGCTGAAGCAGCTTCTCTACAGGTCTGACTGCCAGTCTTCCCGACCGTGGCGAAGGCGTACAATGAGAATGTCGTCGCCTTCGATCAGATAGAGAACCAGATGCGCTCGGTAACGCTGGACCCGAACTGGCGGAGTCAGTTCGTTGCGCTGTCTCGCCATATGCGGTGATCGGGCAATCCGGTCAAAGAGTGCATAGAGCCCATCTATGTACTCTTCGGCCAGTGCCCGGCCCCATCGGGAGAGGCCCACTTCCGCAATGGCGATGATGTCAGTTTCGGCTTTTGATGTTAGCCGATAAACCATGTTATCCGTCGCGCCTTGCCCGGAAGTTGGTGAGTGCGGCGTCGAACAACTCTTGCTTGGATCGGTTGCCAATGCCACTGGCTAGACCTTCGTCCACCAGAGCCTGCATTGATGTGATCTTATTGGCGCGCTCCTGCTCCCGCCGGATGAGATCAACGACATAGTCAGCCGGATCTTTGAAGTCACCGCTTTGCGCCTTCGCGTCGATCCAGTCCTTCATGGTGTCGGAAATCGCGATGGTGATCGTCGACATGGCCGTCTCCGCAGGTTGATGTCGGCAGTATCTCAAAATCACTGTGTTGCTGCAAGGACTGGCTCAGTTCTCGTCAGACGACGCCTGTGCATCCCCCACCTCCAGCCTTGACCTTTCCTCAACCCTTCGGCATTACCCTCCCATCCAACCGAACCGCCCGCTCTTGCCGGGCGGTTTTGTCGTTTTTGGAATTGCGTCTGCAATTCACTCGCATCTGCAGGGAAGAGGCCATGGTGGCTGAAGACAACACGCTCGTCCGGCGCATCGCGTTCTGGGGCATACCGCTTGCCTTCGGGGTCATGGGGCTGAAACTGCTTGCCTGGTGGGTTACCGGCTCCGTCGCGCTGCTCTCCGACGGGCTTGAATCGACCGTCAACGTGATCGCCGCCTTCCTTGCCTATTTCGTCATTCGCTATGCGCAGAAGCCGGCCGATGACGACCATCCTTACGGCCACCACAAGGCGGAGTATCTTTCCGCCGTTCTCGAAGGTGTGCTGATCGTGGTCGCGGCGCTTCTGATCATCCGCGAGGCGATCCCGGCGCTGCAGACCCCGACGCTGCCGGATGCGCCTTTCCTCGGGCTGGCGATCAATGGCGCCGCTGCCGTGATCAATGCCGCCTGGGCAACGCTTCTGATCCGCGTCGGGCGCAGCCATCGCTCGCCGGCGCTGTCGGCCGATGGCCAGCACATCATGTCCGACGTCGTGACCTCCGTCGGCGTGATCATCGGCCTCGTTCTGGTGCTCGCCACCGGCTATGCGATCCTCGATCCGATCCTCGCCATCCTCGTGGCGCTCAACATCATCTGGCAGGGCTGGAAGGTGATCGCCCAGTCGGTCGCTGGCCTGATGGATGTTGCGGTCTCGCCGGACGAAGCGGAAGCCATCCGCGAAGCGATCAAGGAAAACTCGGAAGGTTCGCTCGGCGTGCATTATCTGCGCTCGCGCCGCGCCGGGGCCGCCACCTTCGTCGCTTTCGATCTGGTGGTTCCTTCCAAGATGACCGTCAGGGACGCCCATGTCATCTGCGACCGGTTGGAAATGGCCGTGCACAAGGCCGTGCCCGGCACCCGCGTCACCATCCATGTCGAGCCCGAAAACGAGATGGCGCATGGCGCCGGCGTCGAGCTTGGCCGTTGAACTCAAAGGAACAGATCATGAGCAAGACCGATACCTCCGGGCTCACCCAGCTCGGCCAGAGCGTGGAAGCCCCCACCAGCCCGGAAACCGCCGTGATGGAGCGCGTTCCGAACGGCAATGCCGGCACGGATTATGTCGTGCGTTTCACCGCGCCCGAATTCACCTCGCTCTGCCCGATGACCGGCCAGCCGGATTTCGCCCATATCGTCATCGACTACATCCCCGGCGACTGGCTGGTGGAATCGAAGTCCTTGAAGCTCTTCCTGTTTTCCTTCCGCAATCACGGCGCCTTCCACGAGGATTGCTCGGTCTATATCGCCAAGCGGATCGTCGAGCTCCTCGATCCCAAATGGCTCAGGATCGGTGCCTATTGGTATCCGCGGGGCGGCATCCCGATCGACGTCTTCTGGCAGACCGGCGAGCCGCCGAAGGGTGTCTGGCTGCCGGATCAGGGGGTGGCAACCTATCGCGGCCGCGGGTAATCACCCGGCCGCGGGTGACTTCGCTCCTCCGCTGCCCTAGTTTCCCAGGGGTTCAACATCAACCAGGGGTGCTGCATGCCGAAGTTTCTCGCCGTCTATACGATGAAAGCCGAGGATTTCGCGCGCTTTCGCAACCTGTCCAAGGCCGAGCAGGATGCCATCGATGCCGAGGGCATTCCGAAATGGGTCGAATGGGAGGAGCGCAATGCCGCCCATATCCTCAATCGCGGCGGGATGGTGGGCAAGACCACGCGGGTGACGCGTGACGGTATCGCCGCCGCGTCCAATCCGATCTGCGGCTATCTGATCGTGGAAGCGCCGACGGCAGAGGCTGCCGCCCGGCTCTTCCAGGATCACCCGCATATCACCGTCTTTCCTGGAGACGGCGTCGACATCATGCCCTTCGTGACCGATCCCGACCTCTAGAAACCCCTGCAGGTTCCGTGAGCCGCGCGTCTTTCTCGCGGCTCGCCCCTGCCGACTTTAAACCGTTTGGGCGGCACTGATCGAGGAGACGAAACGGCGGGTGCGTTCACGCTGCGGCGTGCGGAAGATCTCGTCGGCGCTGCCGGTCTCCACCACCTGGCCAGCCTCCAGAAACACCACCTGGCTTGCGATCTTCGAGGCAAGACGCAGGTCATGCGTGGCCATCACCATGGTCGTGCCTTCCGAGGCAAGCCGGCCGAGAACGTCCACCACTTCGCCCGCAAGCTCGGGATCGAGCGCCGAAGTCGGCTCGTCGCAGAGCAGAACCTTGGGCGAGGGCGCCAGGGCGCGGGCAATTGCCACGCGCTGCTGCTGCCCGCCGGAGAGGTTTGCCGGCCAGGCATCCTCCTTGTGTGCCATGCCGACCTTGTCGAGCAGTTCTGCGGCACGGGCTCTGGCCTTGTCGCGCGACCACTTCTGCACGGTGATGAGACCTTCCATGACGTTCTCGATCGCCGTCCGATGGGGAAAGAGCTGGAAGTTCTGGAAGACCATGCCGGTCTGGCAGCGGATCTTCTGGACCTCAGAGAAGGGCACCTTGCGGCCGGGGGAGAACTCCACCCTAGTGTCGCCGATCTGGACTGCGCCGGAACTCGGCAGTTCCAGCAGGTTGATCGAGCGCAGGAGGGTACTCTTGCCGCCGCCCGAGGGGCCGACGAGCGCCGTCACGCTGCCTTCCGGGAAGCTCAGCGAGATATCGTTGAGAATGGTCGCCTCGCCGAAGCGCTTGACGATGTTGAACAGCGTGATCATCTGATGGACTCCAACATGCCGCCATAGCGGCTGAAACGCAGCTCGAGCCGGGCCTGCAGATTGGAAAGCACCGAACTCAGAGCAAGATAGATCAGGGCGGCCTCGATATAGAGGATCAGCGGCTCATAGGTTGTGGCGACGATGCGCTGGGCCGACTGGAAGAGCTCCGGCACCGTGATGGCTGCAGCAAGCGACGTGTCCTTCACCAGCGAGATGAAGGTGTTCGAAAGGGGCGGCACCGCCACCCGACCCGCCTGCGGCAGGATCGTCCGGCGCATGGCCTGGCCCCAGGTCATACCGGTCGAATAGGCGGCCTCCCACTGGCCCTTGGGCACCGAGGCAATGGCCGCACGCACGATCTCGGAGGAGTAGGCGCCGATGTTCAGCGTGAAGCCGATCAGGGCGGCCGGGAAGGCGTCAAGCAGGATGCCGATGCTCGGCAGGCCGTAGAAGATGACAAAGAGCTGCACGAGCAGCGGCGTGCCGCGGATCACCCAGACATAGAAGCGGGCGATCAGAACCAGCGGGGTTGGCCCGAACAGCCGCGTCACCGCCGTGATCAGGCCAAGCGCAAGGCCGAAGGCGAAGGAGAGAAGCGTTAGCGGAATGGTGAACTTCACGCCGGCCCAGAGCAGGGTCGGCAGTGAGGTTAGCATCAGGTCGAGCCAGTGCGGCATTGGGGTCGTCCTTGGCAGGTGGTCCGAAAATGAGAGAGCCGGAGGAGCGCCCGAGCGCTCCTGCCGGCAGGATATTGCAGCGATCTTGACCCGGTGGGCCGAAGCCCAGCGTGAACGGCGAGGTGCCTCCCCCTTGAGGGGGAGGTCGCCGCGAAGCGGCGGGTGGGGGTGACGCTGCCCACCCGATCCTCACCCCACCCCGGACCTTCAGTCCGACCCTCCCCCTCAAGGGGAGGGTGGAGCTTACTTCGAAACGTCCTGGCCGAAATACTTGTCGGCAATCGTCTGGTAGGTGCCGTCGGCTTTGATGTCGGCGAGCGCCTTGTTGATGGCCGCGACCAGCTCCGGATCGCCCTTGCGCACGATGATGCCCGAGGCGTCGGCCTCGGCCTTTTCAGCGGCGATCTTCACCGGGGCATCGGGCTTCTGCTTCTTGAAGTCGAGGAAGGAGAGGCTGTCGTTGATCGTCGCATCGGCGCGGCCGGTCAGGACGAGCTGGATCGACTGGTCGAAGCCGTCGGTGCCGACGAGCTCTGCGCCTGCTTCCTCGGCGATCTTGCCGAAGTTGCTGGAGAGCGACTGGGCCGACTTCTTGCCCTTCAGATCCTCGAAGCTCTTGATGTCCTCATTGCCGTCCTTGACCACCAGAACGGCCTTGGAGACGATGTAGGGATCGGAGAACTCATACTTCTGCTTGCGCGCCTCGGTGATGCCGACCTGGTTGATCACGGCATCGTAGCGGTTGGCATCGAGGCCGGCGATCAGGCCGTCCCACTTGCCTTCGACGAACTCTGCCTTGACGCCGAGCTTCTCGGCCACGGCCTGACCGATCTCGACATCGAAGCCGACGAGCTTGTTGTCGGCATCATGATAGGTGAACGGGGCATAGGTGCCTTCGGTGCCGATCTTGATGACGCCGGCGGACTTGATCTGGTCGAGGTTTTCACCGGCGATTGCGGGGGCGAAAACGAGCGTCTGGAGGGCTGCAGCGGCAGCCAGTGTCTTGAGCCAGCTCATGGGTATTCCTTTCATGCGGTCGGCCCAGGGGCGGGCCTCGTCTTGGGAGCGTCTTCATCGCAGATCAGGAGAGAGTTGGAGTGAGAGAAAAACGCGAAAAATTTGGGCAGTTGAGAAAAAATTACTCAAATCACCCCGCGCCACCTTCCCGAACGCTGCTCTGCTGACGACCTGAAACGACAAAGCCGCCGCGAGGGTTCCGGTTATAACCGGGCCTCGCGGCGGCTCTTGATTGCGACGGCTACGCCGTCCGGTGCTTGCGATCAGCCGAAGGCGATCGCGGCGCCGCCGACGACGGTGGCAAGGCCGAGAATGCGGGCGACGGCCGGACCAAGGCGGGTGACGCCGAGGCCGAGAGCAACGCCTGCGCCATGCAGGGCGGCGGTTGCGATCAGGAAGCCGAGGCCGAACTGGAGGGCGCCGGCCGCACCCAGCTCACCGCCATGGGCGTGGCCGTGGAACAGGGCGAAGAGACCGACGACCGCAGCAGACGCGGCAACCGGCAGACGGACGGCAGCCGCCACCAGCAGGCCGAGACCGATGACGGAGGCGAGGATTGCCGGTTCGACGAAGGGCAGCTCGACACCTGCGACGGCGAGGCCAAAGCCCACGGCCATCATCGTGACAAAGGCAGCCGGGACGGCCCACAGGGCGCGGCCACCGATCTGGCTTGCCCAGATACCCACGGCGACCATGGCAAGGATATGGTCTGCGCCGAAAAGCGGGTGGGAGATGCCGACCATCAGGGAGCCATGGGCTTCCGGATCGAGATGGGCAAAGGCCGGGCTTGCGGCCAGCGTCATCAAGGCAGCGGTGAATGAAAGGCGCTTCAACATGTCTTTTTCGTCCCTCTATTTGGTCGACTCAAGGCGGCCGGAATTCGGTCCCGCCGATCGTCCCCTTAAACCATTGCTCAGCCTAGCGTAACCCATTCGCGGATGTCCACGACAAAGGATGCCCGAACCTACGTCGAATGCCGGGGATCAGATGTTGGCGTCTGCGTCAGGGGCTTGCGCAGGACCGACAGTAACGCCGCGGAATACTTCACGACCGGTTGCGGCGCGAACCGCTGGAGAGCGCCGAAAAGTCGATTCCAGTGAAGCTCGCCAGGCCAAATTTGGGGAGTTTTAGCGGAACATTCAGTCGCCGGTGCAACGACCGATGCCCAAATCGCTGATTCGCAACGGAAATCTATCGTAAAATTCTTGTCATTAATCATCACTAATTTTCTGTTAATTCAGTATTGACGAAGCAAGTGCGGGGTGTTTGTATTCATCAAGTCGAAGTGTGTGCGTATCGTTAGTATTGCGATGCGTCTATATAAATAAATAGATGTATTGTTTCGTGTTCTAGCGATTGCAGCCGTAAGAGATTCGCGCAGTCAGTTAACGCTGGCTGTGCTTCGGCGTGGGGAGGGCCTGCGTCTGATCTGACATACTTGGTTATGCAAGAATTCTCCAGAATAGTCTGGCGAATAGGGAAGCTCTGTTGTCTTGTACGGCCTAATCTCTGTCTGAGGTGGTTGAGTACGGATTGAAATCGGGGCGATGGGTAATACAGAGGAGAGAGAACATGAAAAGCGTTATCGCAGCATCAGTATTGGCGCTGATGACATCCGCTTCGGCGTATGCGACAAGCATCGACGCGGACATCGGTCAGTTCGCCATGGGCGTCCAGAAGGCCCTGAACAAGATCGATGATGCCAAGAAGGTCACCAGCACCGGCCAGGAGGCCGTCAATGCGGCCAACCTCGTATCCAAGGTCAATGCTGGCGATCTGACAGCAGTCTATCAGACCTCGAAGGTCGGTCAGACGGCAGAAAACAAAATTCAATCCTACAAATACTACAGTCTGACCGTCGAAGACGTCACGCAGGATGCGACCAACGTGGCAAACTCGATTTCCATCGGCGAAGTCACGGATGGTGTTGCGCTGGGTGAAGCTGAGCAGCTGGAAAAGATCAAGCAGCGCTCTTACGGCGACCAGTTCTCGATGAACAAGATCGAGGAGCTCGATTTCGGCAAGAACATCGGTCAGACGGCAGTGAACGCCGCCAATCTGGTGACGCTTGAAGTCGACGGCGGCGTGATCGATGACATCTCGCAGAAGTCGAAGGGTGATCAAACCGCGCTGAACAAGATCTACACCGGATGGTATGACCACGCTGATCTGCACATGGTCAAGCAGAGCGCGACCAACGTGGCGAACTCCATTTCGCTCGGCGAAATCGACGTTGAGGATGTTGCCAGCAACATCAACAAGATGCTCGATGAGGTCGAACAGGAAGTTCGTGTCGACCAGTATGCCGAGAACAAGATCGAGGTCGGCAACATTGTTGAGGACGTTGCCCAGGAGGCTGTGAACGCCGCAAACCTCATCTCGTCCGAAAAAGTCGGTCTGGGTGAGGTCTACCAGGTCGCATACGGCGACCAGGATGCGCTCAACACGATCAAGTTCAAATACAAGATCGACGGCAATGCCACGACACTGGCAGGCGTTTTGATCCCGGCAACGCAGGACGCGACAAACGTCATCAACAGCGTCTCCGCTGCCGTCATCAGCAAGACCCTGTCCCAGTACTCCAACGTCGACCAGAAAGCAGAGAACGTAGCGGATTCCGTCAGCGGTTACTCCGAGGTCTGGGACCTCAACCAGACGGCCGTTAACGCTGCCAACCTGGTCTCGATCGGCACCATCGGTGGAGATCTGGAACTCGACCAGGTGGCGTATGTCTCGCAGAACGCATCCAACCTGATCGATGCGAACGGCATGGTTGACAAGGTTGTCCAGAGCGCGACCAACGTTGCCAACTCTGTCGGCGACCTGAACTAACTGGAGCTTGGCCAGGCTGTTTCATCAGCCTGGCCTCTTCTCTCTTTTGCTGAATGTTGGGAGGCCTGGCTCATGACGAGCCACGGTTAGATGTCTTATGCCCCGGAGTTATCGAGTCTCCTTGGCCGTCACATGCGCGGTTCTGGTCGTGTCCCCCGGTTTTTCGACCGCGGAGTCGCTTGACCTGACGCCGTTGCAGGAGGTCCTCGACTCGGCCCAGATCGTACAGATTCTCAATGGTCGACAGGACGCCGTTCAGTCGCTCGGCTGGAAGAATGTGTCCGTCGCTAAGTCCGCGCGGCAGAACGCGGCCAATGCCGGCAATGTCGTCGATGTCAACGACCGCTCTCTGGACAGCGTGCGGCAAGATTTCGACGGCAAGCAGTTCTCCATCAACGATATCGTGCTAAATGCCGTCTCGGCGCTCGAGAGCATCGAGCAGGACGCCGCGAATACCGGTAACGCGGTCATCGGCGGCGACATCGGCAATGTCGAGCAGTATTTCGCCGACGGCTCCGTGCAGCATGCCAAGAACAATCTTGTCCTGCCCGATCTGCCCGGCACGCTGCGTCAGGCCGGCGCCAATACGATGAACCTCGTCTATTCCGAGCAGTCGGTGGCCCTGAACTCGCAGAACTTCACCAAGCAGGCCAAGCAGTTGGTCGACAACCGCGTCGTGGTGACCGGGGCGGGGGGCGAGGGGGCGATCGTGCAGGAGGGCACCAATCTCGGCAATATCATTGTCGCCCGCGACGTCGACGAAGTCGTCCGTGACTTCTCCGGCGATCAGATCATCAACAATGTGGTGACCTTGAAGGACGGTGCGCGCTGGGGTTCGATCAGCCAGAACGGCACGAACATCGCCAACTATATCGAGGCTGAGAACATCGGCTATCTGAAGCAGACCTCCAGCAATGGGGAGCAGATCGTCAACAACAAGGTGCAGGTGGTGACGCTCGAAGGCCTGACCGAGATCACCTCGCCGAACATCACGCAGAACTCGAACAACTTCGTCAACATGATCGTGTTGAAGGCGCCAGCCGATGACGGGTCGACCAAGATCGTCGACGTGCTTCAGGCCACCGATTACGGACAGACGGTCCAGGGTGCCAATGCCGGCACTGTCTCGCAGACCGGCAACGCTGTCGTCATCGATCGGTGAGCACATGCCCGCACAGCGGGCGAGCTCGCGTTTCCAGTCTCATACAGATTTCAGTTTCAGTATTCCGCGCAGGCCGGATCCTGACACCATTGCGGGAAGTCGATCCACGGCGCATCCGGCCATTCTGCCGGTTTGCTTTCCATGTAAGTGGCCGCCGCCCGGATGTAATTGTTCTGCGCCTTCACGAGTTTCGTCGAGCAGATATAGGCGGCATGCTGCTTGATCAGTTTGCCGATGCTGTCCTTCGCCCGTTGGTCGATGCTATTGGGAACAGGCTGTTTCAGCGCCAGGAAATAAGCGTCTATTCCGGACATAACCGTGAGCGGCGAGCCCTGGACATAGGTCTCGCAAGTGGCCCCGGTCCGCTTCAGTTCGACCATGGCCCGCACGAAGTCTTCGACCGTGTTCGTCTCTGCGTATGCCGCCGATGCGCCCAGGCTTATGGCAAGTGTCAAAGATAGAAATCCGCGCATGTAATGAGCCTATACATTCACTTGTCGTTCCCGGATTCTTGCGTCATCCCTTCTCTATTGTCCAGTCTCGCGATTTGTATCGCCGTTGTTGTGTATAGGTGTTGTCTTTCGGCAACGAGCTCTGCGCGTCTTCTCGCTTCGTTTGTTTTTACAGTAGATTTCCGCTGTGCCAGGTGGGCTTTAGTGCTATCCCATGGTCATCTAAGGGTGGAAAATGCGCCAAAAGCTCATGGATTTTGAGGGGGTATTATGATCGTTGCTCGAAACTTCATCTGCATCGTCATGATGGCCGGGGTGTTCCCTTCAGTCACTTTTGCAAATGGTCTCGGTGAAGATCGCCCCTATCAGTTCCGGTCCGCCAACGAGCGTCAGGTGCTGCTCAATCTCGAGCGGACCCGACTGGAACTGCAGGGCGAATTCCCGGCCACCGGCGTCGGATCTGGCTCTGGACTGGGCACGCAGCAGACCGGTAACGCAACGACGATCAACATCAATGGCTCCGGCAACACGGTCACGGTCACCCAGACCAATTCGGGTGCGCAGACGATCACCCAGACTGACAGCAACAACTCGATCTTGAACAATTGAGGTCTGAGGCATGACATCTGGAAAATTCCGCAGCCTGCTGCTCGCTCCCGTGTTGTTGCTCGCCGCCTGCCAATCGCAGACCGCCGAGAAGGCTCCGAAGGAGCCGTTCCTGGGACCGGTTCCCATCGCAACACGCACGCCGGTTGATGCCGCGCTGGAATGCCTGAGCAAGCAACCTGAAGTTCAGCGCTATCCGCGGATGTTTGCAGTTCATGTCATCACGGACCAGACCGGCCGCTATTCCTCTGAGGAAACAGGCAATTATCTGCCGCGTGATAGCGCCGGCATGATGGTTTCGCTTCTGCAAAAGGCCGGTGTGAAGCAGGTCAATCGGTCGAATACAGCCGTTCCGGAATGGGAAATTGCCCGTGCCCGTGAGCAGATCCTGGGCGACGGTGGCAATGTCGTCGTCGGTGACGAAAGTCTGCCATTCCGTCCGCTCGTCAAGGGTGCCCTGCGCGGCTCCGACTATGTCATCGATGGTGTGATCACCCAGCTCGACTTCAACACCTATTCCGGTGGCCTCGAAGCAACCGTGGGTGGCGGCGGCGGCGGTGCCCGTCGGTTCGCCGTCACGGCGGCCGTCGACATCCGGGTCACGGATACGAAGTCCACGCGAATCCTCATGGCCAAGTCCTATTCGAAGCAGGCAGTCGGGCGCGAGGTCTTCGCGTCGGTGTTCCGCTTCTTCTCCGACGAGCTGTTCGACATCAAGATCGGCAGCAAGTCGCAGGAAGGTCTGCAGGCTGCCGTGCGCTGGACGCTGGCGGATGCGACCTATGATCTCGTCAAGGAATTGACCGGCCACAAGGGCTCCTGTGACGCCCTTCTGCCGCAGGCTTCCCAGGATGACCGCGCACCGGTCGCCGAGGTCGCTTCCGTCAATTGAGGCTCTCAGGGCACAGATTTGCGCCGGCATTTACGCGGCGGGGGAGACCATTTCCCGCCGGCCCTCAACGCCTCAAGCGTCCATCATTCCTTATTGACGCTATGACCGTAGCCCTATTTCTCCACACCCAGCACTTCCGCGCAGCGTGACAGGCTGAAGCCGTCGCCGTCGGTGTCGTTGCTCGCCCTGATTGTTGCGATGACGCCGGCCGTGTCGGTGTTGATCTGCAGCTCGCAGAAGAGCTGCTGGTATTGCGGCGGGCTGATCATCTCGGGTTCCCAGAAGGGATCGCGGGTCACCACGCGTGTCTGGGTCACCACCGTCTTGCCGGCGCCATCGGTCCTGGTTTGCGTCCGAACGATCGTGCGCGCCGGCTCGGGGCTCGAATAGGTCGGCGGAATGTAGCGGGTCTTGTCGCCGCCGCGCCAGGTGTAGATCTTGCCCGTCGACAGCGGATATTCGCTGATCGGCGGCCCATAGGCGGCAAAGAAGCGTTCCACCGGTTGGCCGATCCAGCGAGACTGCAGCGCGCGATTGGCGTCTTCCGTCGTCGTGCAGCCGGCAAGGATGCTGCCGCCAAGGATCAGGGCGGCGGTGAGGGCGCTTTGAATTCGCATGGCTTTCCTCGAAAATTCGGTGATTGATCCTAGACTGGTAGTCCGCGTCCTCGCAAGCAGGCGGCGCGGGACTTCAGCGCTATCCCTTCGTCCAAAACTGTGCCCGTGATCTCCAGGCCGCAGGGCCGGTCTCGGGCAAAAGCACGGCTGCGGCTTGATTCTCGAAGTCTCGGGGTCGATAACCCGCGGCAATCGGATTGGCACCGGTGGAGAGAATGCAAAAATCCTACAGCAAGTCGAAGCTCGTCCGGCGGTCGCGGGTCTTTCGTGGTTCGCTCGGGCTCTGGCGCCCGCGGCTGGTGTTCTGGACAGGGGCGCTCGCCATCGGCGTCACCAGCGTCGGCTTTGCCTGGATGGCCGATTTCGCGCAGGAGACCTTTCATCATGCGACCATGGCCGGCGAGTGGACTTTCCTGCTGCCTCTCCTGGTCACGCCGCTCGGCTTCATCGCCTGCGCCTGGCTCGCCATCACCTATTTTCCGAACTCCCAAGGCAGCGGCATACCCCAGGCGATTGCCGCCCGTCACCTGAACGACAACGAGGACCGGTCGCGGCTTTTGTCGCTCAAGGTCGCCTTCGGCAAGATCGCGCTTACCACGCTTGGCCTGTTTACTGGCGCCTCCATCGGGCGCGAGGGGCCGACGGTGCAGGTCGGCGCCTCCTTCATGCTGGCGGCTGCGCGCTTCGGCGGCATGGCGCAGGCGCGGGGGCTGATCCTTGCGGGTTCGGCTGCGGGCATCGCGGCTGCCTTCAACACGCCGCTTGCCGGCATCGTCTTTGCCATCGAGGAAATGAGCCGCGCCTATGAAAGCCGCGCCAATGGCATCGTACTGACGGCCGTCATTCTCTCCGGGCTGGCCGCGCTCGGTCTTGCCGGCAGCTATCATTATTTCGGCTCCACATCCGCCATTCCCGTCTCGGTGCGCGACTGGGTGCTCGTGCCGATCTGCGGCATCGGGGGCGGCGCGTTGGGGGCGGTGTTCAGCGGTCTGGCGCTGCATCTCGGCATCCGGATCCGCCGCTGGGCGCAGCCGGCGCCTGTCAAGCGCATGGTGTTGTTTGCCGGCGCCTGCGGGCTCGGCGTGGCCCTGATCGGCGTCATCTCCGGCGGCACGACCTTCGGCACCAGCTATGTGCAGGCGCGTGGGGCGCTGGCCGGCGAGCCCACATCCATGATCTTCTTCATCGAGAAATTCCTCGCCAGCTTCCTGTCGATGATTTCGGGCATTCCCGGTGGCATCTTCGCGCCATCGCTGTCGATCGGCGCGGGCTTCGGCAGCACGATCGGGCAGGTCATGGGCACCAGCGTCGCGCTCGGCGCCGTGCTCGGCATGGCCGGCTATTTTGCGGGTGTCGTGCAGGCTCCGATGACGGCCTTCGTCATCATCATCGAAATGACCGGCAACGACCATGCAATCCTGCCGATCATGGCAGTGTCTATGATCGGATACGTCACCTCGCGCCTCCTGTCGCCGGAGCCGCTCTATCACGGTCTGTCGCGCAACTTCATCGCCGCGGCGATCCGCGCCCGCCGCGCGGACCATCGCCATGGAGAAGAGCCGCAACCGCGGTGACAATCGGTGGCTTCGATCCGATGATGCAGGAAGTTCAGTCCGCGCCTTCCTTCGATGCGGAGAGCGTGGATTGAAGGGGCGCACATCTGCTAGGCTCTGCCAGCGTCTTCGCCCTGTCTCCGGCAGACGGACGTGGGAGGGTCGTCGTCATGAAGCTGCATTACAGTCGCAATCCCAATCCCCGGCTTGCCGTGGCCGTCGCGCGCCACCTGGGATCGCCGGTCGACTTTGTCTTCGCCGCGCCCTTTTCGCCGGGGCAGGCGGAGCGCTACCGGCACCTCAATCCCAGCCTCTCCATCCCGATCCTGGAAGAGCAGGGGCGGCGCAGCCTTTGGGAGGCGGATGCCATCGCCTGCCGTCTTTCGCGGCTCTCGGGTGAGAATTTCTGGCGGACGGACGACGAGGACGAGCCGGACATGATCCGCTGGCTGAGCTGGGGCAAGGCAAATTTCGTCAGGGCCTGCGACATGGTGCATTTCGAATTCGGCACCAAGCAACGCTATGGCATCGGCCCTGTCGATCAGGCGAACGTTTCGGAGGGGCTTGAGGCCTTCCGGCAATCGGCTGCCATCCTGGAAAAGGAACTGTCGGGCCGGCCTTTCCTGCTCGAGAGCGGCCTCTCCTATGCCGATTTCCGCATGGCAAGCTTTCTGCCCTATAACGACGTGGCCGGCCTGCCGCTTGGCGACTACCCCGCTGTTGCCGCGTGGTATCGGCGGCTGGAGGCTTTGCCCAGCTGGGCAAATCCGTTCAGCGGTCTCGATGCGCCCGAACTGCCTAAGGTCGCAAGCGCCGCGGAGCGACAGGAAAAGGCAGCGGCGGAACCACTCGGCTGAACTGTCGTTCGGCTTGTCTCGTGACCGGCTGGGTCCCATATCAGAGAAAAGCCCAAGACATGTCCGCCCCGCCGCGGACCAGGAGTGCCATCTTGTTTTCCTTCGACAATAGCTATGCCCGCCTGCCGCAGACCTTCCACCGGCCGGCGAGACCCGCTGCCGCCTCGGCGCCGAAGCTAATCCGCTTCAACAAGGATCTGGCGGATGAGCTCGGTCTTGATGTGGCCGGTGCGGATGAGGCGCGGCTCGGCCAGGTCTTCGGCGGACAGGTCATTCCCGTTGGCGCCGAGCCCTTGGCGCAGGCCTATGCCGGTCACCAGTTCGGTCACTTCAATCCGCAGCTTGGCGATGGCCGTGCGCTTCTGCTCGGGGAGGTCATCGATCGGGAAGGGCGGCGCCGCGACATCCAGCTCAAAGGCTCCGGCCCGACAGCCTTCTCCCGCAATGGCGATGGCATGGCGGCCCTTGGGCCGGTTCTGCGCGAATATATCGTGTCTGAAGCCTTCGCCGCGCTCGGCGTGCCGGCGACGCGCGCGCTCGCGGCTGTCGAGACGGGCGAACAGGTGGTGCGCGAGACCATGCTGCCGGGGGCCGTCTTCACCCGTGTCGCGTCGAGCCATATTCGGGTCGGCACATTTCAGTTTTTTGCCGCCCAAGGCGATGAAGAGGCGGTGAAGACACTCGCCGATCATGTCATCGACCGGCATTATCCGGAGGCCCGCAGCGCGACGAACCCTTATCTCGCCATGCTCACAGCGGTTGCCGAACGGCAGGCACGGCTGATTGCCCGCTGGCTCTCGATCGGCTTCATCCATGGCGTGATGAACACCGACAACATGGCGATCTCAGGCGAAACCATCGATTTCGGCCCCTGTGCCTTCCTCGATGAATATGATCCGCGCAAGGTCTTCTCGTCGATCGACCAGCGCGGCCGCTATGCCTATGCCAACCAGCCTGGCATCGGTCAGTGGAATATCGCGCGGCTTGCGGAATGCCTGCTGCCGCTGCTCGACGAGGAGGAAGAAAAGGCGATCGAAGCAGCCAACGGCGTGCTGAAGGCCTTCGGCGATGTCTTTCAGGAGGCGTGGCTCGATCTCTTCAAGGCCAAACTCGGCGTCGACGGGGAGGGCGCCGACGACCGGCAGCTGGTGAGCGATTTCCTTGAGCTGATGCATCAGGGCGAGGCGGATTTTACCCTCACCTTCCGCACCCTCTCCAAGGTTGCCGGCGGCGCGGCGGTCGAGACGCTGATCGATCTCTTCCAGGTGCCGCCGCCCGGTCTCTCCGATTGGCTCACCCGCTGGCGTGCCCGTATCGCCGACGACCGGACACCCGCCGAGCGGCAGGCTGCGATGGAAGCGGTCAATCCGGCATTGATCGCTCGTAACCACAGGATCGAAGAGGCCATCGCCGCAGCAATCTACGGCGACTACTCCTTCTTCCATCGTCTCGTGGACGCGCTTGCCACGCCTTATGTCGAGGATCCGGAGACGGCGGATCTGCGTGTCCCGCCGACGCCGGATCAGCGGGTCACGCGGACCTTCTGCGGCACGTAAGTGCTGCAGACGGGGTCAGTCGTGGCGCATGGCCGCGAGGTCGTCGAGCAGCGAGGGACCCGATGGGGTCCAGCCGAGCTCTGCGCGTGTCCATGCCGATGATGCCTTCATGTCGAGAACAGCGAAATGCGCCATCGCCCCGAGTTCTTCGCCGGCCGCAGAGGCCGCGATGGATCTCACCGGCAGCTTGAGGCTCTCGCCGATTGTTTGGGTGATGTCCCGGATGCGGATGCCTTCTTCATCCACCGCATTATACCGCGCACCGGGCGTCGCCTTCTCCGCCGCCAGGCGATAGAGGCGGGCGGCATCATCGATATGGCAGGCCGACCAGCGGGCCTCTCCGTCGCTGACATAGACGGCCTCTCCCTTGGCGCGGGCGATGTCGATGAGGTAGCTGACGAGGCCCTGGCGCCGCGTGTCATGGATCTGCGACAGGCGGATCGCCGTGACGTTGACGCCCTCATGCAGCAGATCCTGTCCGGCGCGCTCGGAGGCCGTGCGCGGATTGCGCTGCTCGAGGTTCAGCACATCCTCCCGGGCCATTTCGCCGGGGGCAGGGGTGCCCATTCCCACGGCCGAGGTGATCAGAAGCGGGCGGTCAGATCCTTTCAACGCGGCGCCGAGCGCTGCGATCGCTGCCGCGTCCTTCCGGCAATTGCCGGGGAAATCCGAGAAGTCATGGTCGAAGGCGAGGTGGATGACGGCATCGGCCTTTTCCGCGCCGCGCGTTAGCGTCTCGGGGTCCTCGAGCGTGCCGTGATGCACTTCGACCCCTTGGGCTTTGAGTTTGTCGGCGCCCTCGGCAGAACGGGTGAGGCCGATCACCTGATGGCCGGCGGTCTGGAGTTCGTGGATGACGGCCGAGCCGATGAAGCCGGTCGCGCCGGTGACGAAGATACGCATGTGCTTGTCCTTTGCAGTTGTGTCGCGACAAGCAATGCCAGATCTGTTATCCTGTTAAAGTAGTGACTTTATCATGGTATAATTGCTTCCCGGATCGCGACCCCGTCATGGCCACCACCACACTCGCCAGCTTCCTCAGAGATCGCCGCACGCGCCTTGACCCCGCCACCTTCGGCCTTGCTGGCCGGCGGCGCACGCCCGGGCTTCGACGCGAGGAGGTGGCGCAGCGCGCCAATATCAGCCCCACCTGGTATACCTGGCTTGAACAGGGCCGCGGCGGTGCGCCCTCCGCCGACGTTCTGAACCGCATCGCGCGCGCCATGCTGCTGACCGAGGCCGAGCGGGAGCACATGTTCATGCTGGGATTGGGCCGTCCGCCCGAGGCGCGCTACACCTCGGTCGACGGTGTCAGCCCGCGGCTTCAGCGCTTTATCGACCGACTGGAGACCTGTCCTGCCGTCATCAAGACCGCCACCTGGGAGGTGGTCGCCTGGAACCGGGCTGCCACGCTCATCCTCTCCGATTACGGCAAGCTGCCGCCCGGCGAGCGCAACATGCTGCGCTTCGTCTTCTGCAATCCGGAGGTGCGCGCCAAGCAGCATGACTGGGAGACGATTGCCCGCTTTGCCATCGCCGCCTTCCGGGCCGATGCCGCGCGCGCCGGAGCGGTGTCGCAAATCGGCGCCCTGGTGGAAGAACTTTGCGAGAAAAGCGCGGATTTCCGCCGGATCTGGAACGACAACGAGATCAGCGTGCCGGGCGAGGGGCAAAAGCGGCTGGTGCATCCGGTCTTCGGCACCATCGATCTGGAGTTTTCCTCCTTCGCCGTCGATGGCCGCGTCGATCTGAACCTGATGATCTATACGCCGGTCGATCCCGCCGTGGCCGAACAGATCCGCCAGCGGGTGCTGGAAAGCGCGTGAGGCTGCGACAGAAAAAGGCGCCCCTTGCGAGGCGCCTTTTCTTATTCGATCAAGTCTTCCAATCAGATCGACGGCTGCAGCGTCATCGACGTGCCGGTGGCGGCAATGTTCAGGCCGATCTGGCCGGACACGCTGACCGGCTGCAGATGGATTGAGCCGGAGGTGCCGCCGAAGAGGACATTGGCACCAACGCCGGCGCCGACGGTCGCTTCTGCGGTTGCGCCACCGTAAAGGCCGCCGAGCGAACCCTTGTGATAACCGGCAGTCGGGGCAAACACGGCCCAGATCACGCGGCTACGGGTCGTGAAACCGAGGTCGACGCCGAACTTCTTGATCGAGCCGGAATAGGTGTCGAGCGGCTCACCGTCGATGACGGAGGTAAAGGCGCAGTCGGCCGTCTTGGCGGAGCCGAGAACGTAGCCGAAGCCACCGCCGATCTGGCAATCCAGATAACCGATGCGGACACCGCCAACGCGGTCACTTTCGATCACGGCGGGAGCGGGCGCTGCGGCGGTCATGTCGGCGGCGGCGGTGATGCCGGCGGAGGTCAGAACGGGCAGGGCGGCGAGGCTCAGAGTGAGCAGTTTTTTCATGGCGATTCTCCTTCCATGTTCGGCTGCCAGGTGCGGGATGGCCGTTTTCGGCTTCTCAGGCAGCATGGAACAACGCCTATCGGCAAAGATTGATCCAACTGAGGCTGAAGATAGGCGGCAAAATGGCGATCCACCGCTTCATTGGCCGCGTCGCGCCAACGCCACGGCGAGCCTTTTGATCGCCCGGAACAAATCCGAGCGCCGGCGCTTGTCTCGGACACCCCAGCCGGAGACCCGCCATGACACTCACGCTTCCCGAACTCGCCAAGAAAATGCAGAAGATCGATTTCTGCATGATGATCACCAAATCGGAATTCGGCGCCATTGCCAGCCGCCCGATGAGCAACAATGGCGAAGTCGATTACGACGGCGACAGCTACTTCTTCTCCTATACCGACACTCGCAAGGTGCGTGAACTGACCGCCGACCCGACGGTGTCGCTCACGTTCACGGCCCCGCCCAGCCTGCTCGGCAAGCCCGGCATCTTCGTCGCCGTCGAAGGTCGGGCGAGCCTAATTGCCGACAAATCCGTCTTCGAGGCCCACTGGACCAAGGATCTCGATCGCTGGTTTCCCGAGGGCATCGACACGCCCGGCATCGTGCTGATCAAGGTCCATGCCGACACCATCCAGTATTGGGACGGCGAGGATAACGGCGTCATCCGCGTCTGACGCAGACGCGCAACCGTTGACAGATCAGGGCGTCGGCCATTGCCGGCGCCCTTTCTCGTTCTCGATGCGACACTTCCACCCAGGCTCCCGGCGCAATCGCGCGGTTCGGGGCGTGGACAGTGGTCGTGGGTCTCTTGCAGAATGTCGCAGACAGGCTGCAAATGCCCACGCCGGGCTTTTAAGATCGGCGCCACATCATCCACTCCCAGACATCGGGGTATCGAGAAGACCATGGCAGAGTTTCCGTCCAAGGCAAAAGTCGTCATCATCGGGCTCGGCGGCATCGTCGGCGCCTCCATCGCCCATCATTTGATCGAGCGCGGCTGGGACGACATCGTCGGCATCGACAAGTCGGGCATCCCCACCGATATCGGCTCCACGGCGCATGCGTCTGACTTCTGCTACACCACGTCCCACGACTATCTCTCGGTCTGGACCACGCAATACTCCATCGATTTCTACGAGAAGATGGGCCATTACGCCCGTATCGGCGGCCTGGAAGTCGCCCGCACCGGCGACGACACCTGGATGGAAGAGATCAAGCGCAAGCTCTCCTCTGCCCGCGCCTTCGGCACCCGCGCCCATTACGTCTCGCCCGCCGAAATCAAGCAGCTCTTCCCGCTGATCGAGGAAGATCAGGTCATGGGCGGGATGTTTGATCCCGACGCCGGCCTCGTCGTGCCCCGCTCCCAGACCGTTGCCGGCAAGCTCGTCGATGCTGCTGAAAAGTCCGGCAAGCTCAAGATGTTTGGCAATACGCCGGCCAAGTCCCTCATCGTCGAGGGCGGCCGCATCAAGGGCGTCGTCACCCATCGCGGCACGATCATGGCCGAGCACGTCATCGTCTGCGCCGGCCTCTGGGGCCGCCTGATCGCCGAAATGGTCGGCGAAGACCTGCCCGTCATGCCGGTCGACCATCCGCTGACCTTCTTCGGTCCGTATAACGAGTTCGAAGGCACCGGCAAGGAAATCGGCTATCCGCTGCTGCGTGACCAGGGCAATTCCGCCTATATGCGCGACACCGGCGACCCGAAGACCACTGAAGGCGGCCAGATCGAATGGGGCTATTACGAGCAGCACAATCCGCGCATGTGCCATCCGCGCGAGCTCCTCGAAAAGCACGAGGCGCGCCTGTCGCCCTCGCAGCGCGATCTCGACATGGAGCAGATCCTCGAGCCGCTCGAGCGCGCCATGGAGCTCACCCCGATCCTCGGGGAACTCGGTTATAACGAAAGCCATTCATTCAACGGCCTGCTGCAGGTGTCCGCTGCCGGCGGCCCGTCCTGCGGCGAAAGCCAGAAGGTCCGCGGCCTCTGGTATTGCGTCGCCATCTGGGTTAAGGACGGCCCCGGCTACGGCAAGCTGATTGCCGACTGGATGACCGACGGCCGCACGGAAATCGACCATTCCTCGATCGATTACGCCCGTTTCTATCCGCATCAGCTGGAAGAGAAGTTCATCGAGGGCCGCTGCTACGAGGCCGCCCAGAAGATCTATTTCCCTGCCGTGCACACCCGCGAGCCCTATGCCTCGGGTCGCAATGTCAAGCGCTCGCCGATGTATGAGCGCGAAGTCGAGCTCGGCGGCTATTTCATGGAACTCGGCGGCTGGGAGCGTGCGCATGGCTATGCCGCCAACGAGCACCTGTTGGAGAAATATGGCGACCGCGTTCCAGTTCGTGAAAACGAATGGGATAACAGGCACTTCTGGCGCGTTTCGAACGCCGAACATCTGGCGATGAGCGAGGATTGCGGCATCGTCAACCTCAGCCACTTCCACATGGTCGACATCGAAGGTCCTGACCATGTCGAGCTGCTCGAATGGCTCTGCGCGGCGAAGATCGGCGGCGACGCCAATATCGGCAAGGGCATCTACACCCACTTCCTCGATGACGAGGGCATGGTGCGCGCCGACTTCACCGTCTTCCGCATGGCCGACCGCTGCCGCCTGGTGAACGGCGCCGATGCCGGCCCGCGCGACCTCCATTACATGAAGCGCGTGGCGGAAGATCGTGGCCTCGACGTCACCATCACCGACACCTCGGAAAAATACATCACCATCGGCATCTGGGGCCCGAACGCCCGCGCCACGCTGAAAAAGGCGGTGGCCGAGCCCGCCGGCCTCGATCCCGAAAACTTCCCCTTCGCCGCGATCAAGCCGATCGAGATTGCCGGCAAGCACGTCACGGCCTTCCGCATCTCCTATGTCGGCGAGCAGGGCTGGGAACTGCACATGAGATACGAAGACGGCCTGGCCGTCTGGGATGCACTTCGTGCAACGGGTGTGATGGCCTTCGGCGTCGAGACCTATGCCAACTCGCGCCGCATGGAAAAGAGCCTGCGTCTGCAGAACGCCGATCTCCTCACCCAGTATAACCTGATCGAAGCCGATCTCGCCCGCCCGAAGGTCAAGGAAGCGGATTTCCGCGGCAAGGCCAAGCATCTCGAATACAAGGCCCGCGCCCAGCAGCCGGCCATGCTCTGCACGCTCGTCATGACCGACAATGTCGACAGCAAGGGCGTCGCCCGCTACCCCGTCGGCTCCATGCCGGTCGTCGACCCCGCGTCAGGCGAGGTCCTGATCGACAGCCTCGGTCGCCGCTCCTACACGACCTCGGTCGCCTTCGGCCCGACCATCGGCAAAAACATCGCGCTCGCCTATCTGCCGCAGGAGTATTGCGAAGTGGGGCGGAAGCTGAACGTGGAATACTTCGCCGAGAGCTTCCCGGTCGAGGTTGCGGCGGTGGGTTATAAGCCGCTGTATGATCCGGAGAATTTGAAGCCGCGCAGCTAAAGGGCAGGGCGGTTCGCTCGGAGGGTTATGGACCCGTCGGTCGTGAGGCCGGCGGTTTTTTTTACCTCTCCCCCTTGTGGGAGAGGTTACAAAATCGAGGGCTTAGCCCGATCAGGGCTAAACCTCAGATTTTGTTGGTGAGGGGATCGGTTCAGTTGCCACGACGAACGGACCCCCTCACTTGCGATTTCTGATGTTTAGGCGGCTTACGCTCGCCTAATTCCTCTCGCAGCCTTCGCGCGCCGTCGCGCTCAGGCCTCCGTTCGCTGAAATCGATTCACTGGCTCGATTTCTGGCCTTCGGCCATCGCTCCGAAGTCTCCCCCACCAAGGGGGAGATGGCGTCGCGCAAGACCGACCGCCCCTCGTCCCAAGCACCTCAGCCCCTCATCCGCCCCCTGAGCCTGTCGAAGGGCGGGCACCTTCTCCCCGCAAGCGGGGAGAAGGCCGAAACGGCCACCGCTTGCGCCCCCCTCTCCCCGCCTGCGGGGAGAGGGTAGGGTGAGGGGCAGAGGCCACAGGCTCGACTTCAAGCCTTCAATTTTCCGTTCTCTCCCGCAAGGGGGGAGATGGCCCCCACCAAAAATCATTTGTTCTCCCTTGAACAAATGGGCGTAAACTGCCCATCTTGAGGGAGAAGAAGCCGGAGGATAAAGGCATGGATGGGCAGGTGTTGCCGAAAGTGGACGTGGCCGATCCCGGCGCGCGGATCGCCTCCCTGCTCGCCGCGCAGAAGGCCGCCTGGGCGAAGGACGTGACGCCTGATCATGCCACCCGTGACGATCGCCTCAAGCGGCTCGATCGGATGGTCGTTGACTGGCAGGAGCGGTTCTGTGCCGCGATTTCCGCGGATTTCGGCAATCGGCCGGCCGTTGTCACGACGCTGACCGACATCGTGCCGCTGCGCGCCGCGATCCGCCATGCGCGCAGGCATCTCAAACGCTGGATGCGGCCGCGGCGCGTGTCGCTTGCCTGGACCGGGCAGCCGGCTTCGGCCGTCATCCTGCGCCAGCCGCTCGGCGTGGTCGGGATCGTAGCGCCGTGGAACTACCCGCTCAACCTGATGTTGTCGCCGCTGACCGGCGCGCTTGCCGCCGGCAACCGGGCGATGCTGAAACCCTCCGAGCTGACGCCCGCCTTTTCCGAGGCCCTGGCGAAAGCCGTGGTCGAGACCTTTGCCGAGGACGAAGTGGCCGTCGTGACCGGCGGGCCCGAGGTGGCGACCGCCTTTACATCCGCTCCCTTCGACCACCTGATCTTCACCGGCTCGACCGCCGTCGGTCGCAAGGTGGCGGAAGCGGCGGCGAAGAATCTCACGCCTGTCACGCTCGAACTCGGCGGCAAGTCGCCTGCCATCCTCGACGCCTCCGTGCAGTTCGACAAGGCCGTGCCGCGCCTCGTCTGGGGCAAGCTCCTGAATTCCGGCCAGACCTGCGTGGCGCCCGATTATGCGCTGGTGCCGCGCGATCGGGTCCAGGACTTCCTCGCCGCGGTGAAGGCCGAGGTTAACAGGCAATATCCCGGTCTGCCGGCCAACCCCGATTACACCTCGATCATCAGCCCAAGACATTTCTCTCGGCTCACCCGGCTTGTCGAGGAAGCGCGTGAGGCGGGCGCCGAGGTGGTCGAGCTGGCCGGTCCGCATGATGGCGAGCGACGCGTCTTTTCACCGGTGGCCGTGATCGGGGCGCCGGATGAGACCGCCGTGATGTCGGAGGAGATTTTTGGGCCGATCCTCCCTATTGTACCCTATGACACGCTGGATGAGGCGATTGCCTATATCAACCATCGTGACCGGCCTCTGGCGCTCTACTGGTTCGGCGAGGACAAGGCGGCGCAGGAGCGGGTCTTGACCGGCACGATCGCCGGCGGCGTGACCGTCAACGACACGATCCTGCATCTCGCCCAGGACGATCTGCCCTTCGGCGGTGTCGGAGCCTCCGGCTACGGCGCCTATCACGGTGAAGCGGGGTTCCTCGCGCTTTCCAAGGAAAAGCCGGTGCTGAAGCAGTCGCGCCTGTCGGCGGTCAAGCTGCTCTATCCGCCCTATGGGCGCTTCTCCGACTGGATGCTGAAACTCCTTGGCCGCTTCGGATGACGGCAAGGCGCCTCTTCGGTCAGCCGGCGGCCATGCGGGGTGCCGGGCGCGGCTCAGGAGCCGCAGGCATGGCCTTCGGCTGGGGTGCGATGACGGACAGCTCGAAATCGGCAAGCGGCATGGGTCGGCCGAAGAGATAGCCCTGGAAGGTCCGGCAGCCGGTCGTCTCGAGGAAGGCGAGCTGTGCTGGGGTTTCGACCCCCTCGGCGACGGTTTCGAGGCCGAGATCGGTGGCGATCGCCCGGATCGAGCGGAGGATTGCTGCATCGCGATCATGCTCGGCGGCCGCGACGACAAAGCTGCGATCGATCTTCAGCTCGCTCACCGGCAGACGGCGCAGATAGGCGAGCGAGGAGAACCCGGTGCCGAAATCGTCGAGCGAGAAGGTGAGGCCCAGCCGCTTCAGCGCGTTCATCTTGTTCGCCACGGGCTCGAGCCCGGCAATCAGCACGCTTTCGGTGAGTTCGAGGCGCAGCCGGGTCGGATCGATCGGGTGGCGTTCGAGCAATTGGCGGAGCGTCGTCTCGAAATCGCCTTCGTTGAACTGGCTGGCGCTGACATTGACCGAAAGCGTGAGCGCCGAGAGGCGCGGATCCTCTTTCCAGCGGGCGAGGGTCGTGAGCGCCTCTTCCAGCACGAAACCGCCGACGATCGGCATCAGGCCCATTTCCTCGGCGGCGGGAATGAAGGTCGATGGCGGGATCGGCCCGCGGGTCGGGTGGTTCCAGCGCAGGAGCGCTTCGGCGCCGAGCACGCGGCCATCGCGGTCGGTCTGCGGCTGATAGGCGAGCGAAAGCTGGCCCTGACGCAGAGCCGCCAGGAGATCACGCGCGATGCCGCGCGGGGCGGAAAGGCGCTGCTGCAGGGCATAGATCGTGCCGCAGAAGACCAGGGCCGCCATGGTCGGATTGAGCCAGACACCGATGGCATGGAGCTCCGGCGGGACCGGCTGGGCAAAGGGGAGGCGCAGGTCGGCCGCATGCAGGACGACGAAGGTCACGAGGCTGGCCGCGATGATGGCGAGCTGCAGCCGGGCGGGGCGCCGGAGATAATTGAGGTAGGCGAGCATGCCGAGGACCGGCAGGAAGAGATGTGTGACGCGCGGCGCACCATTTTGCGGCACGTCGAACATCAGCGAAAAGCCGATGATGAAGATTAGGAAGCTCATCTGCGCGACCAGCAGGAAGAGATCGAGCCGCCCCCTGGTGACGAGCGCAAAGCAGACGAGGCCGGCGATGACGGGGAAGAATTCGGCGGCCGCCATCAGATACTGGCCGTCGACGAAGAAGACGACCGTCCACAACAGGGCGAAGGCTGCCACCGTCAGCGACACGGCCTGGTAGATGCGGATCATGCGAGCCGCTTTGTGCTCTTCACTGCCCATGCCGATCATATCCTGCCCGATCTTCCCCTCAGGGCCACGGATGGTGCACTCCCGGCAGACATGCGGGAGGCTCAGATCAGGATACTCTAACTTAGGAGGCTAAAGAAACGGTGTATCGTGATAATTGCATTTGCAACGATCTGGCGCTGCAGATCAACGCTTCTCGGCGGGGTTGGGGCGGTTCTGCCAGTGGCGAACCGCCCCTCCGGACCTTCTGGTCCTTCCTCCCCCCGGAGAACTCTCAGCCGGCCTTCGCGACCTTCATGACTTCAGGGTCGTAAACCCGACCGAAGCGATTGGCAAGGAAGGCGTCGAGACCAATTTCTTCCTGGCGCACGAAACCGGCCTGCGGCAGCGTGCCATCGGCGAGCAGGTCGAGCACGGTGCAGATGCCGGCGGCCGTGGTGATCTGGATGGCGCTCATCTTCTTGGCAGCAACCACGCCGGCATAGACCTTGTTGGCATAGGTTTCCTGCAGATAGCGCCCGTCCTTCCAGCCGCAGACGGTGACGAAGATCACGACGACATCCTGCATGGTGGCGGGCAGGGCGTTTTCGAAGAGATCCTTCAGCACATCGCGGCGGTTCTTCAGGTTGAAGTCGTTGAGTAGCGCCTTGATGATCGCCTGATGGCCGGGATAGCGGATGGTGCGGTAGTTCATCGTGCGCACGCGGCCTTCCAAGGTCTTTGCCAGCGTGCCGAGGCCGCCCGAGGTGTTGAAGGCCTCGTAGGTGACGCCGTCGAGGGAGAATTCCTCGCGCTCTTCCATGGCCGGTACGACCGTGAGCTTGCCTTCGACGATGGCTTCGCAGGGCTCGATATATTCGTTGATCAGGCCGTCGGTCGACCAGGTCAGATTGTAGTTCAGCGCATTCGACGGATATTGCGGCAGGGCGCCGACGCGCATGCGCACCGTGTCCAGCGTGTCGAAATGCTTGGTCAGGTCGTTGGCAACGATCGAGATGAAGCCTGGGGCGAGGCCGCATTGCGGGATGAAGGCGGAACGGGCGCCGCGGGCAAGTTCTTCGACCTTGCGGGTGGTGGCGACATCTTCCGTCAGGTCGAGATAATGGGTCGCGGTGCGGGCCGCACTTTCGGCGATGGCGCCTGTGAGGTGGAAGGGGGCTGCCGAGAGGACGGCGAACTGGCCGGAAAGCGCCGCGTCGAGTGCTGCCGCATCCGTGATGTCGAGTTCAAGGGTCTTCACGGCCGGGTGGCTGTCGAGCTTTGCCAGTTGCTCGGCGCTGCGGTCGGCCACGGTAACATGGTAGTCGCCGGTTTCGGCCAGCATGCGGGCGATGGCGCCGCCAATCTTTCCGGCTCCGATGATGGTGACGTTTTTCATGGCATTGCCCCTCTTATGCATGTCGCCCGGCTGACCGGTTCGTTGTCTGTGATTGAACCAGTGTGGCGGCGATGCGTGCCGATTCCAAGTGACGATCTGTGCGGTTTGCGGTATCGTTGTTGGCAAATCGACGAACAGGATGCGCGATATGCAGCTGACGGACAAGGACAGGGAACTGCTCGCACTTCTCTCGGAGAACGCGCGATTGCCTGTGGCAGAGCTTGCCCGCAAGCTCGATCTCTCCCGCACCACGGTCCAGGCCAGGCTCGAACGGCTGGAAGCGCAGGGCGTGATTGCCGGCTATCAGGTGCGGCTGTCGGACGCCTATCAGAGCGGGCTGATCCGGGCGCATGTGATGATCACGATCGCACCGAAGGCGCTGTCGGCGGTCACGGGCGAGTTGAACGCGATCCGCGAGGTATCAGCCCTTTATTCGGTCAACGGGCCCTATGATCTGATTGCCATCGTCGCTGCGCCGTCCATTTCCGAGCTCGATCGGCTGATCGACCGGATCGGCGAATTATCGGGCGTGGAGAGAACCTTGTCCTCCATCATCCTCTCTACGCGCATCGCGCGGTGAACACGCAGGCGCCCGTGTATCTGTAAACCCTTAATCAACCATATGTTGTTATTGTGTGCCAAATCGTTCTGGGGGTTGGGATGAGAGTGGTTGCATTTCTGCTTGCATCGGTACTCTGGCCGACGGGCCTGCTTGCGACGCCTGCCGTCGAGAAAGGCGTAGCGCTCGAGATTGCGCCGGGGACTTCGACCTGGATCAACCGCAACGGATCCGTGCTGGTTCTGGACCGCGGGCAGGATGGGCTGTTGCAGGGCTATTTCGTCAACAATGCTCCGGGCAAGGGGTGCCGCGGCATTCCCTATGCGCTCGACGGGCGCATTGTCGATGGCATGATCGCCTTCCAAGTCACGTGGCGAAACGGGGTGGCCGACTGTCCGAGGCATACGGAGTGGCGCGGCGAGATCCGGCCCTCCAACGAGGGGCGCCTTGAAATCCATGCGGCCTGGGAGCAGTTCTCCACCATCGTCGCAATCGGGCTGAGCAGCGAGGAGCCGGAAAAGGGCACCGACATCTTTACCCTGCAGATGGGCAATGAACTGCTGCCTGAAAGAGTGGCGCCAGGCATATCGGTAATTCCCTAAGCGAATTGCACTCAGGCTGCGGCGAGTTCCGCCTTGTCGAGCGCCCGCTCCAAGGCTGCAATGCAGATCTCGTCGTGATGGCGGCCGGCACCTTCCCACAGGATCGAGAGCGCCTTGGCGACCGGCATGGCAGCGCGGTAGGGGCGGTCGGCGGTCAGGGCATCGAAGACATCGGCGGTTGCAACGATTCGGGTCTCGAAGGAGATCTCGTCACCTTTCAGGCCGCGCGGATAGCCGGAGCCGTCGAGCTTTTCGTGATGGGCGCCGCCGATCAGGGCGAGGTCGGAAAAGGCGGCGATACGCGAGAGGATTGTCTCGGAAAACTCCGAATGGCGCTTCATCTGCTCCCATTCCTCGCCTTCAAGGCGGCCGGGCTTGTCGAGCACGCTGTTGGAGACGCCGAGCTTGCCGATATCGTGCAACAGGGCGGCACGCTTCAGGCGGCGGCGCTCGGCCAAGGGCATGCCGAGCTCTTCGGCGATCATGTCGGTGAAGAGGGCGACGCGGTCGCTGTGGCCTGACGTGTAGGGGCTCTTGGCATCGATGACGCGGGCAAAGCCTGCCGCGATGTCGTCGAGATAATCCTCGTCGGCCATGACTGCCTGGCGGCCGGGTTCGAGCGCCAGCACATAGGCTTCCAGATTGTCCGCGCCGAGTTCGGCGAAGAAGACGGGGGTGGCGAGTTGTTCGAAGACCTGGACGAGCGTGGGATCAAACCAGCTGCCGGCCCGCTTTCTCACCTCCGCCAGGGCTGCCTGCGAGCCCTGATGGACGAAGAAGACATCAATGACCTGGGCCATCAGGGCGATGCGGGCGAAAAGATGGATCTCCGTTCCCTTCAGTCCCTGCGGCTGGCCGCCGCCATCGACATGTTCGTCGAGATCGAGAATGCCGCGGGCGACCTCCTCGGAAAAGCGCATCTGGCGGGCGATCTCGGCGCCGCGCTGGCAGCGGGTCTGGATGAGGCTCGTGGTGAACTCTCCGCCATTCTTGAAGACATTGAGGATGCCGCGGAAGCGTTCGGCAAGGCCCGCGTGCATGCCGGTATGGGAGAGCACGAATTTGAGGATCTGCGGGAAGGAGCCGTCGACCAGCTTGAAGTCGTGTTTGAACTTCAAGTCGTCGGCGAGATAGAGCTCGCAGATGCGCGCGGCATTCGACGAGCAGCCGAGATCCTTGAGGAGCAGTGTGTAATAGAGATCGCGCAATTCCTCTTCGCCAAGGCCAAGCGCCTGGCCGATGCGGGTGCCGATGAAGCAGCAGCGGACGCAATGGCCGGGCGGCTGACCCTCCGTCATGTCCAGCGCGTGGCTGAGCGCTTCGATCAGTTCGGCAAGCCTGATGGTCTGGGTCATGGACGCTCCTTCGGACGGGAGCTTAGAAGCTTTGTCTTAAGAAGCCGTGTTGGACGGAGCTTGCCATTGCGCTCACGTCAACCTCCTGTTCATCGCTTCCGTGCTTGTCTTTTTCCCGCATTGTCTTAAGCCATGAGACGCACTATGTGCGGATAAGCCAAACCAACGAGGACTGTCCCCTGTGATGAACGAAGACGAAGACGACAAGAGCAAGGAACTGCCGATCGGCAAGGAAACGGAAGCGAACCTCTTCAAGTCGCGTTCGATCTTCATCTATGGCGGGATCACCATGGAGCTGGCGCAGAAGGTCTGCACGCAGCTCGTCGCGCTCGCTGCCGCATCGGACGAAGACATCCGCGTGTTCGTCTGCTCGCCGGGCGGCCACGTCGAAGCCGGTGACGCGATCCATGACATGATCCGTTTCATCAAGCCGAAGGTGTGGATCATCGCGACCGGCTGGGCCGCGTCTGCGGGTTCGCTGATCTTCGTGTCCGTGCCGAAGGAGCGTCGCCTGGCGCTGCCGAACACCCGCTTCCTGATGCACCAGCCGTCTGGCGGCACCCGCGGCATGGCCTCCGACATCGAGATCCAGGCGCGCGAAATCATCAAGATGAACCAGCGCCTGATCAAGATCTACGCCAAGGCCACTGGCCAGTCGGAAGAGAAGATCGCCAAGGATATCGACCGCGACTACTGGCTGTCTGCCGAAGACGCCGTGTCCTACGGCCTCGTCGGCCGGATCATCGAGAGCCATGCCGATATCGGCTGATTGCCGCTTGCATGACGATACAGAAAAGCCGCCGGAGCGATCCGGCGGCTTTTTTCGTGGCTTGCGGTCTTTGCCGATCAGATGAGCGGGCAACCGCGGCGATTGGCGAAACGCAGCTGTTCGGGACCGCGGCGGGTGAAGCCGCGCACGGTCACGCTGCGGTCGGTGACGCGAACGACTTCGGCGCGGCGCAGACCTTCTTCCTGGGCGGCGCGCTGGGCTGCACGCGGGCTGCAGCCGCGATCACGACGGTCGCGATCGCGATCGCGGATGATCGGGCGAACGCCATCGGGGCCGATGCGCAGCTCGACATCCTGGGCGGAGGCTGGCGCGGCGAAGGGGGCGGCCAGCGGAACGCTGACAAAGGCAAGCGTGGTGACGAGGGCTGCACGCAACAATTTGGCGGACATGATCGGGGTCTCCTTGACTGTCGTGGCGGAAGAAGTCGCAGGAAGCCCGAAAGTTCCGTCGTCTCAGGCAGATGAGAATGGTTTCAGCGCCACTCGTGCAGCCGGTCAGCCATCAGAGGCCGGGTCATGACCAGTGGCAACTTGCCCTCTGCGCGCTCGGCATAGGCCATCGCATCCGCCTCGTCGTTGAAGCCGATGAAGATCATCGACAGCGATTGCGCCTTCGGCGCGCCCTTTTTGCGAAAAGCAAGCTTCACCGCACAATGGGGAAAGGCTTCGTCCAGCACGGCGCCTTCGGGCAGGGCATCCGACAGCGCGAGATGGGCGCCGAGGCCGAGGAAACGGTCGATGGCGGCAAAGGCAGTCGCCTCGGGCAGCTGCTTGTTGTCAGAGGATCCCGGCGCGCGGCCCCAGAACAGGCTGTCGACCAGCCCCTTCGCCCGCTTCGACTTCACCACCACGAGCCCGCCGGCCGCGACAAGCTCCAGATGGGCGTCCCAGGTCTGGAAGAGATCCGGGGATCGGTGGAGTTCGGTGAGGAGGGGGCGCAGCGTGGCGGTGAGGTCGGTGTGGAGGGCAGGGGGCATCAATTGGGTGTCTCGACGTGTGTGTGGTGCGGCCTCGTAGCATGGTGGGAGCGGGGTGGATATGGGGGTGATGGCGATGCGCATCCCAAGTGCGCAGCGTCACACTCGCCGCTGGCCGAGTCATATGTCTGCAGCTTTTGGACATGCTCTATCTCGGTTGCAGCTGTATCTTCGAGTTCGCCCGCAAACTACAATCGGAAATTTCAGATCATGGCTTCCAAGTTGTCTCTGGCTGCGTTCGCCTGCGCGACATTCTTGCCGTGCCATGCAGTTCGGGCCGTCGACATCACGACGCCTACGACTATCTATACGGCAGACGAATACGGCGGCGCGGTCATCGATCTCAGCAGTCGTCTCCGCTACGGTACGGTCGGAACATCCGCCACCTTGACTTCGCCCATCAACCTGGTTGCGAACGCGTCGAGTACGATTTCCGCCACGGATTCGTCGACCCTGACTTTTCAGATATCGATTTTCGCTGCCGGTCACGAGCTTACCCTCGGTTCGGTCGTGGATACTGGTACCGTCGAAATTACTCGTGTGGGGGGTGGTGGGCTCTCGGGAGCGAATAGTTTTCGTGTTGCAGGTGGAACGGCCGTTGTGTTCGACAATGCCCGCTTCGTGGTCGCGATGGCAGGCGGGACGACCGTGGACGAGGGTGCCACTCTGGTCCTGGATGGCCCAAGTGACGTATATCGGCTCAAGGGATCGGGGCGCTTGGATGCATCCGGAGACGATCTATACGTGATCGAGCCCAATTTCTTCGGCGAAATCAGGAATGTCGACACCCTAACTGCCGGTGGCGGATCGCTCGAAGGGACACTGGTCAATGTCAATCGGCTGGCCGTCGCGGACGGGTCGATCCTCACACTGAACCAGTCCGGTGTGGTCAACACGATTGCGGAGGCGGTCGGGAATCTCTCCTCCGTTTCTGTCGGAGACGGTAGCCAGCTGCAATTCGGGCTCTTCGATCTGACGCTCAACAATCTTTCGGGACTCGGAGTGGTACGAGGAATTGGAGACCTGACGATCAATGGAGGCTCGTTCGACGGCACCTTAGAGAGTGCACAAGACGTAATCTTTACAGGCACATCCCGGTGGCTCGGTAACTTCATTTCGGCACGCAGTGTCATTGTGGAGGATGGCGCAAGCCTGACTTTTGGGGGCAATATTCCCATGACGGGCGACGGCATCCCAGTGGAGATCAACGGCGTCTTGGCCACGTTTGGCGACTGGAGCCTCGGCGCGATCACCGGTGATGGGCACATACGTGCTGCCGTAGACCTGATCGTCGGGGTCGGCGGTGCAAGCAGCCAATTTGATGGTTTTATCGAGGGTTCCAATAGAAGCCGGCTTGTCAAGACCGGGGCCGGAACGCTCACGCTTGGGCAAACCTCAAGCCTCGACGCGGATGTCCGGGTTGATGAGGGTTCCCTCGTCATCGCGACATTGGATGCGGCGGGGGACATCGAGAACAATGCGTCAGTTGTCTTCGATCTGGGGGCGGCCGACGACACCTATGGTGGTGCACTCTCCGGCAGCGGAACCTTTACCAAACTCGGCACAGGCATCCTGACGCTTTCCGGTAGCAACACGCTTTCCGGCACATTTGAAGTGTTTGGCGGAGGTTTGCTGACCAATGGGCTCGGGCTTCAGGGCAATGTCGTCAACGATGCGCTGGTGACCCTTGATGAGACATCCTCCGGCACCTATGCCTCGACCATGTCGGGTAGCGGGGCGCTGGTGAAAACGGGGGCCGGCCGTCTGAACTGGACTGGAACAGGCACATTCTCCGGCGGGACCGAGGTGGAGGAGGGGCTCCTCTCCGTTAACGGAAACCTCTCCGGATTGGTGACGGTCGATGACGGGGCGGCGCTCGGTGGCTCCGGAACGGTTGGTGCCTTCGATGCGCTGACGGGCGCGACCATCGCGCCTGGCAATTCCATTGGCACGCTCACCGTGGCCGGCGATGCGGATTTTGCCGCCGGCTCCGTCTATGATGTCGAGGTCGATGGGCTTGGCAATGCAGACTTGATCGATGTGGGCGGTGTGCTCACCGTATCGAGCGATGCCACGGTGAGTGTCGGACCGGAAAACGGCACCGATACCGGCATCGATTATGCCTCGCCGCTCACCTACACGATTGCGACAGCCGCGGGTGGTGTAAGCGGAACCTTTGGGTCGGTTGCCGACAGCTTCGCCTTTCTCGATTCCTCACTCTCCTACGATGCCAATAATATCTACCTGACGCTGACCAGGCTCTCCTTCGCTACCGACCCGGGCAATGACAATGAGGGGGCCGTGGGTGAGGCGATCGACAGCTTGCCGAGCGGGCCGGTGACGGATGCGCTGCTCGGGGTAACGGACGATGAGCGTGCTGATGCGTTGCGGGACCTTTCGGGCGAGATCCATGCCTCGATTGGCCAGGGGCTGACGGATCAAGCCGGTGTGATGCGTAGTGGGATCCTCTCCGAGCTCGCGGCACCTGAACGCGGTCGCTACTGGAGCATTGCACAGGGTCTACACAGCCATTTCGAGGCCGACGCCGTGTCGAGCGAGGGCCGTATGTCGGGCGGTGGTGTCCTGTTTGGCGGTGATATTCTTTACGGCGAGGGCTTGGTGCTCGGTATCATGGCCGGCTACGACCATCTCGGCATGACACTCCCCGACCGGCAATCCGAGGCGTCTGTCGACAGCGTCAGCCTCGGCACTTATGGGCTTTTGGATTATGGCCCGACAGCGCTGCGCTTCGGCGGTCTCTATTCATGGCATGCCATCGACAGTGAGCGTGATGTCGACTTTTCCAGTCTCGACGAAAGATTGACAGCGGACTATCGCGGCTCGACCGTGCAGGGGTTTGCCGAAGCGAGTTATGCGGTAGAGATAGGCGAGACCGTGCTCGAGCCCTATCTGGGAGGGGCGCTGGTTTATGGCCGACAGTCTGAGTTTTCCGAGACGGGTGGCGCAGCCGCTCTTTCCGGCGCGGCCGAGGACCAGTTCAGCGCCTACGGCATGGTCGGGCTTCGTCTGCGGCACGAGTTGATGCTTGGCGAGCGAAAGGTCCGCCTGCATGGCCAACTTGGCATGCAGCATCTTCTCTATGGGGATCGTTCGGCGGCCGTACTTGCGTTCGACGGGAGCGATAACTTCCGGGTGGAGGGCAAGGGGGCCGCGCAAAATGCCGGCGTGCTGAAGTTCGGCATATCCACCGAGATCGCCGCCGGTGCGGATTTCAGCCTCAGCTACGACGCAAGGCTCGGTGAGGGCGACAGCCTGCATTCGGTGAAGGCGGGTCTGCGGGTCGCCTTCTGAGGCATAAACAGTCTGTGTAACCCAATAGAAGACCCCGCCAGATCTGTCCGGCGGGGTCCTGGTCTCCCTCAATCCTCACACGCTAAACCGCGCTCTCAGAGCTCCATGGCCCGATCAAGGTCCACTTCCTGAAATCGGGTTGGGCACTCATTGTCCCGAACCATCTCCACCACATCCTCGACAACCACAACGCGCCCGATCTTCCGATCCAGATAAAGCAGGGTCACGCGCGCGTGTTCGTCATCATAAGAACCGATGCATTCCCTCGGCAGCAGAACGCGGTAGTCTCGTTGATAGGCGTCGATGGCGGCGGTTCGAATGCAGGCGTGGGTGTTGATACCGCAGAGGACGAGATGATCGACCTTCTGCTCCTGCAGGTACTGATCGAGCGTGGTGCCGAAGAAGGCGCTGTAGCGCTTCTTGATGATGGTCACGTCGTTTTCAGAGGCTTCGAGGTCTGGATGAAGTTGTGCGCCCAATGTTCCCTCGATCACGCCGGCAATGTGCTTGTCCCGCATTTCCAGAAAGGCGTCGCTCAGGTCGGCGCGGAATTCCTGCCGTATCCAGACAATGGGCAGAGTCTCTGCGCGAAAGGTGCGGACGAGGTGGTTCGTGTTCGCGACCAGGGAGGTGACGACGCTGGTATCCAGCGACGCGAGGAAGTCGTTCTGGAGGTCGATGATCAGGAGGCACGGTTTCATGTCGCTGATCGTTATGGGCTTGGCACGACAGACATGTGACGGAGTGGGGTGCCAAGGGTGCAGTCGTCATGCTCGGCCTTGTGCCGAGCATCTGCCGCGGCGTCCGCACTCTCGACCGTGCCGTCTGCCGCTGGCGGCAGTAGATCCTCGGGACTTCGCCCGAGGATGACGCCCGTTGAGGCTTTTGGGTCAACGAAAAACCCCGCCGAATTTCTCCGGCGGGGTCCGTATTCCCTTACTCCTCAAGCGCTTGCCCGCGCTCTTAGAACTCGACAGCCCGATCGCCATCCTCGTCCTGAATGCGAGTCGGCAAACCGATCTTGTTCAGCAGATTGATAAACGGCTTGGGCGGCAGTTCTTCGACGTTGGCCATCTTCTTGACGTCCCATTCGCCCGTCGCGACCAGCATCGCGGCTGCGACCGGGGGGACGCCGGCGGTGTAGGAGATGCCCTGGCTGCCCACTTCGTTATAGGCTTCCTTGTGGTCGGCGACGTTGTAGAGGAAGACGGTCTTTTCCTTGCCGTCCTTGAAGCCCTTTACGTAGTCGCCGATGCAGGTCTTGCCTTCGTAGTTGGGGGCAAGCGAGGCCGGGTCGGGCAGGCAGGCCTTGACGACCTTGAGCGGCACGACTTCGGAACCGTCGGCCAGCTTGACCGGCTGTTCGGAGAGGAGGCCGATCGACTTCAGGACGGTGAAGACGTTGATGTAGTGATCGCCAAAGCCCATCCAGAAGCGCACATCGGCGCCGTCCATGTTCTTGGCCAGCGAATGCACTTCGTCATGGCCGCAGAGATAGGCGCGGCGGGTGCCGACGACCGGCAGGTCGTAGTCCTTGCCGATCTCGAACATCTTGTTGACCTTCCATTCGCCGCCCTGCCAGGAATAGACGACGCCGGTGAATTCGCGGAAGTTGATTTCCGGGTCGAAGTTCGTGGCGAAATACTTGCCGTGGCTGCCGGCATTGATGTCGACAATGTCGACGTCGGTCACCTTGTCGAGATATTCGTCCTTGGCGAGACGCGCATAGGCATTGACGACGCCCGGATCGAAGCCGGCGCCGAGGATGGCGGTGATGCCCTTTTCCTCGCATTCGGCGGCCCGCTTCCACTCGTAGTTTCCGTACCACGGCGGGGTTTCGCAGATCTTGTTCGGCTCTTCATGGATCGCGGTGTCGATATAGGCGACGCCGGTGTCCATGCAGGCGCGCAGCACCGACATGTTGAGGAAGGCGGTGCCGACATTGATGACGATCTGAGTGCCCAGCTTCTGGATCAGGGCATTGGTGGCTTCGATGTCGAGAGCGTCGAGTGCATGGGCTTCGAGAACGCCTTCCTGCTTCATCGCCTTCTTCTCATGCACGGAAGCGATGATGGCGTCGCACTTCGCCTTGGTGCGCGAGGCGATATGGATGTCGCCGAGCACGTCGTTGTTCTGCGCGCACTTGTGGGCGACCACCTGGGCGACGCCGCCGGCGCCGATGATGAGCACGTTCTTCTTCATAATGGGACCAACTCCTATGTCCAATCGTCAGAACCTGTTCCTGAGGGAGTTCAGGACAGGCTTGTTTCGTAGTCCGTGTAGTCGAACTCACGGACCGTCCTGAGGCTGCCATCCAGTTCGCGGATGGCGATTGCCGGCATTTGCACGCCGTTAAACCAGTTTTTCTTGACCATCGTGTAGCCGGCGGTGTCCTGCAGCGAGATGCGATCGCCGATGTTCAATTCCTGTTCGAAATTGAACTCGCCGAAGATATCGCCCGCGAGGCAGGACTTGCCGCAGACCTGGTACCGGTGCGGTCCCTGGTTGGGGTGGACCTTTGCGCTTTCCCGGTAGATCAGGAGATCGAGGAGATGCGCTTCGATGGATGAATCCACCACGACAAGATCCTTGCCGTTGTAAAGCTTGTCGAGCACGGTGACTTCGAGCGTGGTCGACTTGGTGATCGAGGCTTCGCCGGGTTCCAGATAGACCTGGACGCCGAATTCGCCGGAAAAGCGCTTGAGGCGCTCTGCGAATTTTTCGAGCGGATAGTTCTCGCCGGTGAAATGAATGCCGCCGCCAAGCGAGACCCAGTCGGCCTTCTTCAAGAGGGGACCGAACTTCTGCTCGATGTCGCCCAGCATGCGGTCGAAGAGGTCGAAATCGCCGTTTTCGCAGTTGTTGTGGATCATGAAGCCGGAAATCATGTCCATGACCGGCTCGACCTTTTTCAGGTCCCATTCGCCCAGCCGCGAGAAGGGGCGGGCGGGGTCGGCAAGATCGAAGCTCGAGGAGGAGATGCCGGGGTTCAGCCGCAGGCCGCGGATGATGCCGGAGGACTGTTTCTCGAAGCGGGTCAGCTGGCCGATCGAGTTGAAGATGATCTTGTCGGCATGGCTGACGACTTCGTCGATCTCGTAGTCGGCATAGGCCACGGAATAGGCATGGGTTTCCTTGCCGAAACGCTCATGGCCGAGGCGGACTTCATTGAGCGACGACGAGGTCGTGCCGTCCATGTAGTCGCGCATGAAGTCGAAGACCGACCAGGTGGCAAAGCATTTCAGCGCCAGAAGCGCCTTGGCGCCGGAGAGCTCGCGCAATGTCGCGATCTTCTCCATGTTGTGGAGTAGCTTGGACTTGTCGATCAGGTAATAGGGAGTCTGGATCAAGGCTCTATCCTTCGTGAACCCAGCCATATCAGGCGGAAGTGAACGGGACGCCCCGAATGCGTCGGGGGGTCCCATAGGCAAAAGGGGGTCAAAAGGCAAGCGGAAGGTCGGGGATTCCACGTCCACATCCTGTTTGCCGGACAAGAGTGAAATGCCGATGACGGGCGGACGGTGGCGCTTCGTGTTGCCGCTCTGCGTTGAGGGGGATGCAGCCATGCACGGGGCGGCTGGCTGCGTTCAGCAATCGGCAATCTTTGCGTTGCTAAGCCTGGTTGTATCGGTACCGCCTGGACGCCTCATGCATCTCGACCTCGCCACCATTCTCATCCTGCACCCATTGTCGCTGACAGTCGGTGCCTTGTGCTTCCTCTATCTCCGCTTTCGCTCCCGCCGCAGCCGCGGGCTCGGCAAGATGGCGATCGGATCTCTGGTGCTGGCGGCAGCCTCCGTGCTTGCCGGGGCATCGGAGCAGGGGGTGCTCGCCTATGCGACCTGGACCTATACGACGTCGATCGTCACGCCGATCGCCTATGTGCTGATGCTGGCGGGGCTTACCAACGTGGTGACGGAAGATCGGGCAGGCCGGGTCTGGTGGCTGCTGGCCGTGCCGGCGCTTATCACGATTGCGGCGTTTTTGACCGAGTTTCCGCTGGTGCGCGAGTATCGCGGGGCGGTGTTTCTCACCTGCATGGGTGGGTTCTCGGCTGCGTGTGGGGCGCTGGTGCTTGCGGATCCGAAATGCCAGACGCTGACGAGCCGCTACGGGCTTGCCGCCGCCTTCGGGTTCAAGGCGCTGACCGCCATGGCGACATTCGGTGCCCTGCTCAGGCCCGACGTGTTTCAGGTGACGCCTGCGGGTGCGTTTCTCGTCCTCATCCTCTGTCAGTTCGCGATTGCCATGTTCGTGTTGATCCTGGTCCAGGAGCGGGCCGAGCAGCGGCTCATCGCGCTCACCGAAACCGACAGCCTGACGGGTATCCGCAATCGCCACTGGATGATGGATCGCCTGCCGCGCCAGGCGGCCTCCGGCAGCGCCTATGTCATCATCGACATCGATCACTTCAAACAGGTGAACGACCAATACGGGCATCTGGCCGGAGATGCGGTGCTGACCGCGGTGGCGCAGGCGATGACGGACCTGCTCGGCGAAGAGGCGATCCTGGCCCGCATGGGGGGCGAGGAGTTCGGTCTTTATCTGCCGGATACGTCGGACGTGTCCGCCCTCCAAGCCGCCGAGCATTTGCGAACAAGGATTGCGAGCCTCAGCATCGCACATGAGGGCACGACGATCCCGGTGACACTGAGTGCGGGTGTCGCGACAGCGCCGCTGCCGATGTCCGTGACGCAGTTGATCGCGCGGGCCGACGAGGCGCTTTATGCCGCCAAGCGTAGCGGGCGCAACCGGGTGGTCGAGGCGCGTCTCGATGCCGCGGCCGTTGAAGGCGCTGCCGCGTTCGACCGGATTATGCTGACCGAGAGCTTCGCTTGAGCCCGGGCGGAACCTTTGGGCCCGGCCTGCGGCTTGCCAGCACCGGCAGAATTTGATTGGCCTTGCGTCATTCCTCTTTCTCTGGCGAGTCCATCATGCTGAAAGACTTTTCCCCCCAGGCCGCCTTCATGGGCGTGCTCGTCGCCTTTGTCGGTTTCGCCAGTTCCTTTGCCGTCGTGCTGCAGGGGCTGAAGGGCGTCGGTGCCACGGATTACGAGGCGGCATCGGGGCTGATGGCGCTATCGGTCGCCATGGGCATCTGCGGCATCGTCTTGAGCGTGTGGACGAAGCTGCCTGTCTCGGTCGCCTGGTCGACGCCGGGAGCGGCATTGATGGCGACCGCGGGCATTCCGCTTGGCGGCTTTCCGGCGGCCGTCGGCGCCTTTCTTGTCTGTGCGGCGTTCATTGTGCTCGCCGGACTGATCCGGCCGTTCGGACGGGCGGTGGCCGCAATCCCTGCACCGATCGCCAATGCCATGCTGGCGGGCGTGATCCTCAATCTCTGCTTTGCGCCGTTCAAGGCGGTGGCCTTCGATGCGGCACTCGGCCTGCCAATCCTCGTCGTCTGGGCCGTGGTGGCAGCCTTCAAGCGGCTTTATGCGGTGCCCGCGGCCCTCATCGCCTTCGTGGTGGTGCTGGTCTTCGGCGTCGACCTGCCGGAAGGTGCCATGGCGAGCTGGGCGGCATCGCTTGCGCCGCCGGTGGAGTTCGTGATGCCGCACTTCACCCTGCCGGCACTCGTTTCGATCGCGCTGCCGCTCTTCATCGTCACCATGGCGTCGCAGAACATTCCCGGCATTGCGATCCTCAAGGTCAACAAATACGAGCCCAATCCGGGACCGATGTTTGCCGTGACCGGCCTGTTCTCGGCACTCTCTGCGCCCTTTGGCGGGCATGCGGTCAATCTCGCGGCGATCACGGCGGCGATGTGCGCGGGCGAGGATGCGCATCCCGATCCTGCCAGGCGCTACTGGGCGGCGATCATTGCCGGGATCGGCTATGTGCTCCTGGGGCTGGCGGCTGGTGCGGTAACCGGGTTCGTGTCGCTCGCGCCGCCGATCCTCATTCAGTCCGTCGCAGGGCTGGCATTGATCGGCGCTTTTTCCGGATCCTCTGTCGCGGCATTTCAGGCGCCGGAGACGCGCGAAGCGGCGGCCGTGACATTCCTGGTGACGGCGTCCGGGATTTCGATCCTCGGGATCTCCGGGGCGTTCTGGGGGCTGATTGCCGGGGTGGCAATGCTGGGTCTGGTGAAACTTGCGAGAACCAGGGGATGAAGAGGCTTCGCATCCGGGCGATCGTCTTTGCACTTGCAGCCGGTTTCTTCGGCTACGTTTTCTACACGCGCTACTGGATCTGGCGCGACTGTATCGCGGCCTCGCAATCAAGCTGCCTGACGCCCGACGGCAGCAATGTCACCGATGGCGGAATGGTCTGGGGCGTGATTGCGCTTGGCTTCGCGGCGGCGGCTCTCATCGCTTAATTCGGGCGGCGCTGATCGGCGTGTGTCCCATCTGGCGCGATCGTTATGGTTGCGCTAGGTATTGCCATGGAGTTCGAATTCGATCCTGCCAAGAGCGAGGTGAACAAGGTGAAGCACGGAATCGATTTCGTCGCTGCGCAGGAGTTGTGGCGACCAGGCAACGGCCTGACCGTCGACGCGCGCTCGCAGGACGAGGTTCGATATGGTATCATCGGGCGGATTGCAGGCAAATTCTGGGTTGGGTACTTCACGCTCCGGCTTAACAAAATCCGGATCATTTCTGTTCGTCGGGCCAGAAAGGCGGAGATACGGCACTATGAAGACTATCACAGCGGCTGAGCTTGATCAGAAGTTCGATGACGGAGAGGACGTCAGCGAATATTTCGACTGGGCCAATGCGCGACATGTTAACTGGGGTCACCAGCTCATTCAGCTCGAATTGCCGAAGGAGGAGCTTTCGGCCCTCGATGCCGAAGCTGCGCGTTTGAATGTATCGCGGCACGAACTGGTTTCGCAGTGGATCCGTGAGCGTCTGAAACAGTCACCAAAATCAGCAGCTGAATAACACTCTTGCGCGATTCAATTCGTCGCGGTATTCCTCCTCCCATGAAGATCAACGGCACGACCATTGCTGCGACTGACATGACGGCCCGCTCTGCGGCCGGCTTCGTCGCGTCGGTGCCAAACTCGCTTCTTCTTCTCGGCCTTATCCGCGGTTGCCGGGTCCATTGAGGAGCGCCCGGCGGCCGGGTCAGCCGTTTGGCGATTGCTCCTCGAAATCCCCCTTTGTAATGCAACCCATCCCTTGAAAAGGGCCTGCTCGGACGTGTCAAAGCCAGACTGATTTGCTATCAGCTGCTCACGCCGACTAGGACGAGAAGAGACGAAGACGATGATTTTGAAGACCCATACCGTCAAGCAGGGCATGCCGGACGCTTCGCAGAAGTATCGCCCCTATCCGCAAATCGACATTTCAGACCGCACTTGGCCGTCCAAGGTGATCGACAAGGCGCCGATATGGTGCTCGGTGGACTTGCGCGACGGCAACCAGTCGCTGGTCAACCCGATGGGCCATGACCGCAAGGCCCGCATGTTCCAGCTCCTGCTCGACATGGGCTTCAAGGAAATCGAGATCGGGTTCCCGTCGGCGTCGCAGACCGACTTCGACTTTGCCCGGTGGTGCGTGGAGGAGGGTGGTGTCCCGGCCGATGTCTCGCTGCAGGTGCTGGTGCAGTGCCGGCCTGAACTCATCACGCGCACCTTCGAATCGCTGGAAGGTGCGACCAAGCCGATCATCCACTTCTACAATTCGACCTCCGAGCTGCAGCGCCGCGTGGTCTTCGGCAAGGACGTCGCCGGCATCAAGCAGATCGCTGTCGATGCCGCCAAGATGATCATGGACATGGCGGCCAAGGCTGGCGGCGGTTATCGTTTCGAATACTCGCCGGAAAGCTTTACCGGCACCGAGCTGGAAGTCGCGCTGGAGATCTGCAATGCCGTGATCGCCGAGGTGAAGCCGACGGCAGAGAACAAGCTGATCCTGAACCTGCCGTCGACCGTGGAGATGTCCACGCCGAACATCTATGCGGACCAGATCGAATGGATGTGCCGCAACATCGACAACCGCGAGAATGTGCTGATCTCGCTGCATCCGCATAACGACCGCGGCACCGGGATCGCGGCAACCGAGCTCGGCCTGATGGCCGGTGCCGATCGTGTCGAGGGCACGCTGTTCGGCAATGGCGAGCGCACCGGCAATGTCGACATCGTCACGCTGGCGCTCAACATGTACACGCAGGGCGTGGACCCGGAGCTCGACTGCTCCGACATCGAGCGGATCAAGGCCGTCTACGAATATTCCAACGAGATGGACATTCCGGAGCGTCACCCCTATGTCGGCGAACTGGTCTACACCGCCTTCTCGGGCTCGCACCAGGATGCGATCAACAAGGGCATGAAGGCGATCCGCCAGGCGAATTCGCCTGTCTGGGAGGTGCCTTATCTGCCGATCGACCCGCAGGATGTGGGCCGCACCTATGAGGCGATCATCCGGATCAATTCGCAGTCGGGCAAGGGTGGCATCGCCTATATCCTGCAGGAGGATTACGGCATCAACCTGCCACGCAACCTGCAGATCGAATTCCGCGAGGATATCCAACGGATCACCGACGAGGGTGGCAAGGAACTTCCTTCGAAGGCGATCTACGAACGCTTCATCGAGCGCTATGTCGACCAGACCGGCGCCCGCATCAAGTTCGTCGATCACCACACCTATCCGGCCGGCTCCGACCAGAAGGGGATCCGTGTCGTGGCCGCCGAGATCACCGATAACGGCGAGACGAAGCGGATCGAGGGCAAGGGCACCGGGCCGATCGACGGGTTCGTCAACGCGCTCTCGACCTATCTCGGGACCGAGCTCACCGTGCAGGATTACTCCGAGCATTCGCTGCAGCATGGCTCGAATGCGGCTGCGATCGCCTATGTCGAGATGGCCCATGCCGGCGGCAAGCTGTTCGGGGCTGGCATCAACACCAATATCGTGACGGCTTCGCTTGAGGCCATCGTGTCTGCCGCCAACCGCGTGCTGGACGAGCAGAAGAAGGCCTGATGCCATGACACTCTTCGCCGAGGTCCGACTTGCGTCCTCGGCGAAGGCCCCGCTTGTGCTGCTGCACGGATTTGGCGGGATCGGATCCGGTTGGGCGCCGGTTGTCGCGCGGCTCGATCCGGATCTGCCGCTTGTCGTCTACGACCTTCCCGGGCATGGGGCCTCGCTCGATGCAGAGGGCGTCGGGCATGCCGGCGTGATGGCCAAGGCCATTCTCGAGGATCTCGACCGGCGAGGCCTGTCCTCGTTCCATCTCTGCGGACATTCGATGGGCGGGGCTGTTGCCAGTCTGGTTGCGCTCAAGGCGGCGGATCGCGTGCGATCACTGACGCTGCTGGCGCCGGGTGGCTTCGGCTTCGAGATCAATCATGATGCGGTGCGGCGCTATGGCTCGGCCGTGGCGCATGATGCGCTGGCGGCCGGGTTGGCCGCGATGTTCGCGCCGGATGTCCGGTCGGATGCCTCGGGTATCGAGCGGCTGGCGGATGCGCGTCGGCTTCCCGGCGCGACCGAGCGCCTGATGGAGATCTTGCACTCCTTTCTCGTGGAGCTAGGCGGCCGGATCGGGCAGGGGACCTTGCCACTTGCGCGCTTCGAGGCGCTTTGCATTCCAACGCGGCTCTTGTGGGGGACGGAAGATCCGATCCTCCCGGTCGCTCAAGCCGGCCACGTCTGGGCGAGTGCCGAGGTGACGCTCATCGATGGTGTGGGGCATATGCTGATCGAGGAGGCGCCGGAGGCGGTGGCATCAGCGATTGCGGCAGCCGTTCAGGCGGACTGAACCGCTTCGCCCATCAGTCGCTCGCTGTGGTCGAGCTTGAGGGGCGCGTCTTCGCTTTCTATCTTGTAGCGCTGCCAGTCGAGCTGCCAGTTTCCCGCTTCGCCGTCGATTGAGAAAAGGTTGTAGCCGGCGGCCGGTTTCTTGGCACCGGGGCCCTGGCTTGCCGAGGCGATGCCCACGACGGGCACCTTCTTCTCGCGGTCCGCCAGCCAATAGAGCGTGTTCAAGTGGGTATGGCCATGCAGCACAAGTTCGGCGCCGCCCTTGCGGATGGCCGCGGCAAAGCGACGAATACCGAGCATGCGCTTGTGCTGGGGGGCGGCACCGCGGATTGGCGGATGGTGGATCATCACCACGCGGAACAGCCCCTCTTCGCCGGCGGCCTTGAGCAGGGCTGCCGTCTCGCGCGCCTGGCGGCCGCTAAAATAGCCTTGCGCGGAAAAGGGTGGGGTGGCGATCGAGGTGGAACAGCCGATCAGGGCGATCGGACCACGGCGTCGGATATAGGGGAAGAGCTTGTGGTCGTCCTGGAAGATTAGAGGGTCATCGTCGCCGCGCATGTAGTCGTACCAAGCCTGGACGACGCGTTCATGGGCGCCGGGCACATAGGCGTCGTGATTGCCCGGGACGACGGAGGTGTCGAGCGGGGCGCCCGCTTCCTTCAGCCACTCCGAGACGAGCTTGACCTCGAGCTTGGAGGCGAGGTTGACGAGGTCGCCGGTGATGGCGAGGTGGTCCGGGTTTTCGGCGCGCAGGGCGTCGAGAACCATTTCCAGTGCATTGGGGAAAAGATGCTTGCGGCGGTTGCGATGCCAGTTCACATAGCCGGTAATTCGCTTCGACGCCAATTCCCTGATCGTCAGGTTCGGCAGCGGGCCGAGATGCACGTCGGAGATGTGGGCGAGCTTGAACATGGCGCTTCTCTTAACGGCGCTGACACCGAGGGGCAAGGAAAATGAGGCCAGCAGGTGGTGCCGGAACCGGCTCCGATAGCGAAAGGCTCGGATGGCCGAAGAGGTTCCTTGTTCGCGTGCTGCATGTCTATTTCGCGCTGAGCCGCGGCATGACGCTCGGCGTACGGGCCGCCTGTTTCGACGAGGCCGGCCGGATCTTTCTCGTGCGCCATACCTATGTGCCCGGCTGGCATCTGCCGGGTGGCGGCGTGGAGCGCGGCGAGACGGCGATGGATGCGCTGATCAAGGAGATGCGGGAGGAGGGCAATCTGGAGGCGATCAGCGTCCCGGCGCTCTTCCACGTCTATTTCAACGCGCGGATCAGCGGGCGTGACCATGTTCTTCTCTACCGCGTCGACGTGCGGCAGACGGCCGAGCGACCTGCCGACCGGGAGATCGCGGAAGCCGGCTTCTTCCCGCTCGACGCCCTGCCGGAAGGCACGACCGAGGCAACGCGGCTTCGCATCGCGGAGCTGCGCGGGGAAACCTCCCCCGCGCATTACTGGTGAAGATCAGGCGCCAAGCGTCTCACGGCCGTGCGGGGCGGTCAGGTCCTCGTCCGGGCCAACGGGAACGACGCCGGTCGGGTTGATCATGGTGTGGCTGCGGTAATAGTGATGCTTGATGTGGCGCATCTCGACCGTCTCGGCCACACCCGGCGTCTGGTAGAGGTCGCGCAGATAGGCGGATAGTGCCGGGTAATCCGCGATGCGGCGGATATTGCACTTGAAGTGGCCGACATAGACGGGGTCGAAACGCACGAGCGTGGTGAAGAGCCGCCAGTCGGCCTCCGTCATGCTGTTATCGAAGAGATAGCGCTGGGTCTTCAGGCGATCTTCCAGCCAATCGAGCGTTTCGAAGAGCGGGAAGACCGCACTTTCATAAGCTTCCTGGGTCGTGGCGAAACCGGCCTTGTAGACGCCGTTGTTGACGGTGTCGTAGACGCGTTTGTTCACTTCGTCGATTTCGGCATGCAGAGCCTCAGGATGCATGTCGAGGGTCGAGCCCGTCAGGTGGTCGAAGGCCGAATTGAACATGCGGATGATTTCGGCCGACTCGTTGGAGACGATCGTACCTTTCTGCTTGTCCCAGAGGACGGGGACGGTCACGCGGCCCGAGAAATTCGGGTCGGCCTTGACATAGACCTGCCAGAGATAGTCGGAGCCGAAGAGTTGGTCGGCAGTCGCGCCGTCGCGCTCATGAAATTCCCAACCGTTTTCCAGCATCAGGGGATCGACGACCGAGACCGAGATCAGGTCTTCGAGACCCTTCAGCTTGCGGAAGATCAGCGTCCGGTGGGCCCAGGGACAGGCATAGGAGACATAGAGGTGATAGCGCCCGGCCTCTGCCTTGAAGCCGCCTTCACCGGAGGGACCGGCCGAACCATCCGCCGTCACCCAGTTGCGGAAGCTCGAATCGGCGCGCTTGAAATGCCCGGATGTCGATTTCGTGTCGTACCAGACGTCCTGCCAGATGCCATCTACCAGCCTGCCCATGATCGGTTCCTTGTCGTTTCAACTTGACCCGGAAGATACGGCGGTTGGCCGCGATTGCGAGGGGCGATGGGTTGAACACTGCGTTTTCCGTTGGACGGGAATAAATTTTGCTGCTATCGGAACCAAACTCAAAACCTAGAAGGCCCCTATGACCATCGCACGGAACCCACGACGACGCTGAAGCTCTCGAACGCACGAGCCCCGTGCGATTGAACCTAATTGCTGTCTGTCTACTGGTTTCGGTCATCCATGTTTCACTCCGGCCTTGTCTACCTCACCGAGGATGCGTCGCACGACGCGGTTATTGAAGTCATCAACGAAGAAGCCTTTGGTCCCGGTCGGCACACGCGTGCTGCCGCGCGCATTCGCGAGCAGGGGCCGCATGACCGGTCGCTCTCCTTCATCTGTGCCGACAATGGCGAGACGATTGCCTCCGTGCGCATGACGCCGGTGCTTGCCGGTGGCGTGAAGGGACATCTGCTCGGGCCGCTTGCCGTGCGGCCTTCCCACAAGAACCGGGGCATTGGCCGCGAACTCGTGCGGATCGCGATCGAAGCGGCACGGCGCAAGGGCTCGGAAGGCGTCATCCTGATCGGCGACCCGCCCTATTACATGCCGCTCGGTTTCGAGAAGGTCGCCTATAAGGCGCTGGAGTTTCCGGGGCCGGTCGACCCAAACCGCGTGCTGGTTGTGCCCTTGGCGGATGATGTGCATGCGCGGCTGAAGGGCGTGATCGCGTGGCATGATCCTGAAGCGTCTCAGGTGGAAGCCCTGAGCACCTTCACATCCGCCAAGGCCTATGCGGCAGGCTGATCCTCCACCATTCCCGGTGTTCAGGTGCCCTGAGTGGAACCAAGGTTGAACTGAGCTGTTCCCCCTGTCTTGTCCCCGCAGAGATCGGCCGCTTGCCGGTCGATCATGCGCTGAACCAGAGAGGAGACGCTGACATGCTTAAGTTCATCGGTGGAACAGTCGGAGCCATCTTTCTCATCGGGCTGATCGTGGTGATCCTGTTCCTGATGCTGATTTTCTAAGACCTGATGTCTAGGAGCTTAGGCGGGCGGCCTTGCCGCTCGTCTCCGGCTTCGTATTCGCTGAAGCCTCCGTGATGATTTCCGACGACGGACGCTCCCGTTCCAGCCATGCCCCGACATAGACGCGGTCGATCAGCTGCATTCCGAGCGCCGTGAGCGGGGTTGCCATTGCAAGGCCGATCAGCCCGAAGAGCGTTCCGAAGATCAGCTGCGAAGAGATGACCAGGACGGGCGGCAGCGAGACCTTTTCCTTCTGTACAAGAGGTGTGACCACGTAACTCTCCAGCGTCTGCACGGAGAGATAGACGGCGAGCACCATCAGTACAGCGTTCGTGCCGTCCGGAACGGCGAGCAGGAGGCCGGGTATTGCGGCGAGGATCGGCCCGACATTCGGGATGAAGGCGAGCAGGCCGGCGATCAGTCCCAGCACCAGAGCAAGCGGAATGCCGATGAGCCACAGGCCTAGGCCGGTGAGGATCCCGACGACCGACATCGAGATCAGCTGTGCGGAGAGCCAGCTTTGCAGCGTCGCGACGCTTTCGTTCAGCACTTCGCTTGCTTCGGGGCGCAGCGAGGGCGCGAAGAGCTTGATGAAGCCGCGGCGATAGGTGCCCGGGTCGAAGGCGCCGTAAAGGGCGATGAACAGCAGAAGCACGGTGTTGCCGAGATAGCCGAAGGCGGAGCCGAGCGCCTGGGTTGCCGCCCCGCCGAAGGCACCCGACCAGATGTCGGCTTCGCCCATGCGATTGAGGATTTCTCGACCCCAGGCATATTGCTCGACGCGGGAGGTGAGGCTCTCGGCCGCGTCCGGGATCTGGCGCCATAGTTCATCGAACTGCGTCGAGATGGCCGGGGCGGCCGCCGTGCCGGCGAGCGCCAGGCCGAGCAGGATCGCCAGCAGGAACAGGGCAACACCCCAGACAGGGCGCAGCGAAAGGTGACGGGCGAGCCAGACGCCGCCGGCGCGGAAGAAGACTGCGAGCAGCATGCCTGCAAAGATCATCAGCACGGTACCCGGCAGCAGGACGAGGAACAGGATCAACGCCGCTGCCAGCACCGCAAGCGAGATCGAAGGTCTCGACCATCCTCTTTCCCGCTCCACACGCTGGTGCGGTGCCATATCCTGTCGTGTCATTTGATCGCCCCTTGTTCGCGTCGATGGCCGCGGTCGGCCGCCGTGACCGCACAAGTGGAACAACTGCGCAGGCGTGATGTTCCGCGATCGGACGATATGGCTTTGAAGGGAAGGCGCAGAAAAGGAGATACGAGGCCGGGCGAAAAAAACCTCAGAACCGCTTGAGCAGCCAGCAGATATCATGGCCCTGCGCAAAATTCTCGATGCGGCCGAAGACGCTGTATCCGGCGCGTTCGTAAGCGCGACGTGCCACGGGATTGATCGTGTCGATATTGGCACCGATGCAGCCGCGGGATCTGGCTTCCTCTTCGGCCAATGCCAGAAGTTTGCCGGCCATGCCTTGTCCGCGCAGACGTTCGGGGACCAAGAGCAGTTCCACGTATAGCCAACCTCGACCGGTATAGCCGATCAGGCCACCATCGACGCTCCCGTTCTCCGCCGTGATCGGGATGAAGAGCTCCCTGCGGTCTGTCGGGCCGAGCAGGGTGTCGTTGTGCGCGCGGATGCCGGCGAGGATCTTCTCGCGGGCGGCTTCGGGAACAGTGTCTGTCAGGGTGAGCGGTGTCGTCATGCCTGCAGTTTCGCTGCTCAGCGTGGCCCTGTCGAGGGTGGCTCTCAAACTTTGTCGGAACCGTTCGGCGCAGTTCTTGTTGGGCAGGCATCAACCTGAACAGCGAAGACAGCGAGGAGACCCGGATGCGCGCATTGGTATGGCACGGCAAGGAGGATATTCGATGTGATCGGGTATCGGATCCGGAGATCGAGGATCCACGGGATGCGATCATCAAGGTGACGAGCTGCGCGATCTGCGGCTCGGACCTGCATCTCTTCCACAATTTCGTGCCGGCGATGATGCCGGGCGACATCATGGGCCACGAGACCATGGGCGAGGTCGTCGAGACCGGCTCCGGTCTGAACGGCACGCTGAAGAAGGGTGACCGGGTCGTCATTCCCTTCACCATCACCTGCGGTGAATGCGAGCAGTGTCGCCGCGGCAATTACTCCGTCTGCGAGACGACCAACCGCAAGAAGGAACTGTCCGAGAAGGTCTTCGGTCATACGGCCGGCGGTCTCTTCGGCTACACCCATTTGACGGGTGGCTATCCGGGCGGGCAGGCGGAGTATCTGCGGGTACCCTATGCCGACAGCACGCATATCAAGGTGCCCGACAGCATGAGCGACGAGCAGGCGCTGTTCTTGAGCGATATCCTGCCGACCGGCTGGCAGGCGGCGGTCCAGTGCGAGATCGAGCCGACCGACACCGTCGTCGTCTGGGGCTGCGGTCCCGTCGGGCAGATGGCGATCCGCAGTGCCGTGCTGCTCGGTGCGGCGCAGGTCGTGGCGATCGATTACCTTCCCGAGCGTCTCTCCATGGCCGAGGCCGGCGGCGCAATCCCCATCAACTTCAAGGAAGAGAGCGTCATCGAACGGCTCGATGAACTGACCAAGGGCAAGGGGCCGGAGAAGTGCATCGATGCCGTCGGCATGGAAAGCCATGTCTCGATGAGCCATCCCGACACGCTGATGGATCGCGCCAAGCAGATGATGCTGATGGAAAACGATCGGCCGCATGTGCTGCGCGAGATGATCTATGTCTGCCGGCCGGGCGGCATCATCTCCATTCCGGGCGTCTATAGCGGCCTCATCGACAAGGTGCCGATGGGCATGGCGATGAACAAGGGGCTGACCTTCCGCATGGGTCAGACGCATGTGAAGCGCTGGACGGACGATCTGGTGCGCCGGATCGAGGAGGGGCAGATTGACCCGTCCTTCGTCATCACCCACACCGTCGGCCTCGAAGAGGGGCCCGAGATGTACAAGGTGTTCCGCGACAAGCAGGACAGCTGCATCAAGGTCGTCCTGAAGCCGTAACCGGAGATATCGCCATGAATTTGCTCAGCACACTCAAACGTTCCAAGAGCGATCCGAAGGTTCTGGAGAAGGGGCCGAGCTCCTTTTCCTCTTCGGACCGGCTTGCCCGCAATCTCGGCTGGTTCAGCATAGGGCTCGGCCTCGTCGAACTGTTCGGCGCTCACCGCATCACGCGCGCGCTCGGCATGGAGGGGCAGGAAGTCATGGTCCGGTCCTATGGGCTTCGCGAGATCGGCTCGGGCATGATGACGCTTTCGGTCGACAAGGAGGTGGGGCTTGCCAGCCGCATCGCCGGCGACGGCCTCGACATCGTCGCGCTTGGATCGGCCATGCATCCCGACAATCCGAAGCAGGACAATGTGGCGATCGCGCTCGTCATGGTGGCGGGCGTGACGCTGCTCGACTTCATCGCCGCGGGTGCTGCCACCGGGCGACACTTGCGCCGCGGCGAGGTCAAGGACTTCGGCGACAGGAGCGGCTTTCCGAAGGGGGTATCAGCCTCTCGCGGGCTGGCGAAGGAAAAGGCGAAGGCGTTGATGGGATGAGTGGCTCGCTGTTACGGAGAGGCTGGCTAGTGCTACGGTTTCATTGTTAAAGAGAGACGCTGGAGACCATCGCCTCAGGACAAACATGTTTTCCGTTCCAACCCTGACCACCGCACGTCTCACCCTGCGTCCCATGCGCTCCGAGGACTGGGCCGCCTATCGCCGGCTGATGGGTTCGGAGCGCGCCCAGTACATGGGTGGTCCATTTTCCGATGCCGCTGCCTGGGGCATGTTCTGCGGCGACCATGCGCAGTGGGACCTGTTCGGCTGCGGCGCTCTGATGATCGACGAGACCGTGACTGGTGCCTGCGTGGGGCAGGTGGGGATCAATGTTGGACCTCTGTTTCCCGAGTTCGAACTGGGATGGTTCGTGTATCCGGAATTCGAGGGCAGAGGCTATGCCCGTGAGGCTGCGGAAGCGATGCTCAGCTGGGCGAAAGAGGTTCGGCAATTGCCGAGCCTTGTCAGCTATGTCGATCCCGCCAACAAGCGATCGGCGGGGCTTGCCGTGCGGCTCGGCGCCGAGCTGGACCCGAAGGCCGAGCGGCCGTCACCGGACGATCTGGTTTACCGTCACTATTGAGCAACCGGTCTGCTGATCGGTGCAATGGCGAAGGCGAAGGCGTGGCTTCAGCGCCCCTCGCGCCACCACATGGCCGAGACGGCCAACAGGAGGATCCCAAGTCCCGCAAAACCGGCGAAGAGCGGCAGCGTGTTGACGCCCTTCAGCACCGTCTCGTCGGTGAGGCGGATCAGCATCCGGCGGTCATCGGCTACGCGGACTTCGCCGCGCACCGGCAGGATGTCGGGGATGCGGACGGAGGCGTCGCCGTCGTCGAGACGGGCGGTGAGGCCGCGGGTTTCCTCGCTGATCGGCGACAGCGTGTCCGTTGTCGAGATCATCGCGCGGAATTCTGGCGCGTCGACTGCGCCGACATGGACGAGGGTCGAGAAGTCGCCATTGGTCACGGTGAAGAGGCCGGTTTCGGTCATGCGGCGTTCGCCGCGATAGAGGCCGGGCTGGATCTCGTTGAGGTTCAGCGCAATCGTTTCGCCCGAGGGCGTGGTGATCGTTGCCGGGCCAGGGGCGTCGCCGATGGTCTGGCGGGTGACTTCCAGCGTGCGGCCGGTGGCGCGCGCCTTCAGAGCTTCTTCCTCGAGTTCCGGCTCCTTCATCAGCCAGTGGGCGATGCGGCGATAGAGCGAGACATGCGGGCCGCCGCCTTCGAAGCCACGGGCCCAGAGCCAGCCCTGATCGGAGAGCAGCATTGCGACGCGGCCTTCATTGGCGCGGTTCAGAACGAGCAGCGGGCGGTCGCCGTCGGCGGTCATGACGGTTTCGCCATCGGTGCGGCCGACATCGACGCTGCGGAACCAGCGGCCCCATTGCGGCGGCTCGACGGCCGAGCCATCGAGGCCACGGGTGACCGGATGGCGTTTGCCCTGGTCCGAGAGGCGCGGATAGAAGCCGGCCTGGTGCACGTCGCCGGTCGGCGTGGCCGGCAGAACGGAGGAGAGCGGGGTTAGCGCGATCGAATCCTGGCCGGCATGTTCGGGGCCGGCGGCAATCAGCAGCGCGCCGCCGTTCCTCACATATTCGGCGATGTAGTCGTAATAGAGGATCGGCAGCACGCCGCGATGCTGGTAGCGGTCGAAGATGATCAGGTCGAAATCGTTGATCTTCTCGACGAACAACTCGCGGGTGGGGAAGGCGATCAGCGAGAGTTCATTGATCGGCGTGCCGTCCTGCTTTTCCGGCGGGCGCAGGATGGTGAAGTGCACGAGGTCGACAGAGGCGTCCGACTTCAAGAGGTTGCGCCAGGCGCGCTCGCCGGCATGAGGTTCGCCGGAGACGAGCAGCACGCGCAGGTTCTGGCGGATGCCCTCGATCAGGTGAATGGCGCGGTTGTTGACGTCGGTCACTTCGCCCGGTGTGGCGGCGACGGAAAATTCGAGCACATTGTTGCCGCCACGGGGCACGCGGAAGGCGAAGGAGGTCTCGGCGCCGGGCACGGCCGGGACGATGCCGAGGTCTTCTCCGTTCATCTTCACGGAGATGTTCGCCGGCTGGTTGGAGGCCTCGCCGTCGTCGAAGACGCGGAAGGTCAATTCCTGTTCCTCGTCAACGATGCCGAAACGCGGTGCGCGCAGGATCTCGATCCGGCGATCAAATTCGTCCGCCTTGCCGGTGATCAGAGAATGCACCGGGGCATCGAAGGGGAGCGGCTGGTTCTCAGCCGGGATGTCATGAACCTGACCGTCGGTGACGAAGATCGCGCCGCCGACGCGGGCCGGGGGCACGTCGGTCGTTGCTGCGGCCAGGGCTTCGAAAAGCTTGGTCGAGGGGGCGTCGCTGTCGCCAGGGTCGGTGACTTCAACGATGCGCGGCTCGATATTGGCGAAGCGGCCGAGACGGTCGCGGATGCCTTGCAGCGCCTGATCGGTCTCGTCGGCGCGACCGGCGATCTGCTGGCTCTGGCTGCGGTCGACGATCACGGGCACAACGGTGGTCAGCGGATCACGCTCTTCCTGCAGCAGCAGCGGATTGGCGAGTGCTGCCAGAACGGCGATGGAGGCGGCGAGACGGATGGCCGTGCCGCGCACGCCGCGCAGGAAGCCGAGCACGGAGAGGACGACGGCCAGAACGGCCAGCAGTCCGATCGCAATCCAGGGAATGAAGGGGGCGAATTCGAGCGTCATGGTCTCACTGCCCCAGTCGTTCGAGCAAAGCCGGCACGTGGACCTGGTCTGCCTTGTAGTTGCCTGTCAGCATATACATCATGATGTTGACGCCGGAGCGGAAGGACATCTCGCGCTGCATTTCGTCTGCGGGCACGACGGGCAGCACGCTTGCACCGTTGGCATCGATCGCCCAGGCGCCCATGAGATCATTGCCGGTGATCATGATCGGGGTCACGCCATCGCCGGAGGAGGCGACCGCACTGTTGCTCGACTGGGCCTCCTGACGGGATTCGACCCAGAGGGGGCTTCCGCTGTAGCGGCCGGGAAAACCCTGCAGCAGATAGAAGGCCCGGGTCAGCACGTGATCGGAGGGGACGGGTTCGAGCGGCGGGATGTCGATATTGGCGAGGATTGCCTGCAGGCGTTCGCCGTTCGGCGAGGTTCCCGTATCCGCTCCGAGCATCGAGCCTTGGTCGCGCGTATCGAACAGCACCGTGCCGCCGGCGCGCATATAGGCATCGATGCGGCTGATCGCAGCTGCCGAGGGCATGGGCGCGGAGGCCGAGATTGGCCAGAAGATGATTGGGTAGAAGGAAAGCTCGTCCTTGGAGATGTCGACACCAACAGGCGGCGCGGGTTCGAGCGTCGTCCGGTAAGTGAGGAAATCGGTGAGGCCGGCGAGCCCCTGTTCCGACAGGCGATCGACCTCGGCTTCGCCCGTGATGACATAGGCAAGATGGGTGTTGTCGAGGCGCTCGAGGATCTGTTCGTCGCCGGGCTTGGCATCGGCCGACTGCGCGAGCGCCTGGCCAGATGGGGCAACAGCCGCGAGCGCGACGGCGAGCGTCAGGATGGATGCGGCGGCAGCGGGCGCACGCTTCGGCATGCGCGAGAAGGCGCCGCCCATGAAGAGCACGATCAGGCTGTCGATCACCAGCAGCAGGAAGGCGAGGGTCAGCAGGCCGGGCTTCAGCGGCGTGGCGGCGGTGCCGGCCATCGGGTCGCGGGTGACGGTGAGGCCGGCCGGCGAGGGCAGCGGACGCAGCGTGGCATCCGCGGGCAAGAGGTTCAGCGCCGTGAAACCGTCTTCCGTGCCATAGAGGCCGGGCGGATTGTCGAAGGTGGCTGCCTCAGGACGCTCGGGCCCAAGGGATAGCGGCTTGGCCGCGCCGGCTTCGGCAGTGAGGGCACCGCGCTCGGTCAGCAGGCGGAAGGGCGGCAGTGACGGTGCCGTCGCCTGGCCGGCCTGGGCTTCGGCTGCACCGACGCGGGTGAGCTGCACGATGCGGCGGAGCATTTCGACAAAGGTCCCGGAGATCGGAAGGTCCGACCAAGTGGCTTCGGCGCTGACATGGAAGAGCACAATGCGGCCGGCGCCGGTTTCCTCGACGGTGACCAGCGGCGTGCCGTCGGCCAGGCTTGCCCAGGTGCGGGCGGCCAGATCCGGCGTCGGCTCGGCAAGCACCTGGCGTTTGACCAGAATGCCCTCGGGGCGTGGCATGCCAGCAAAGGGGCCAAAGGTCGGGAAGTCGGCGAGTGGCTGCGGCTCGGCCCAGGAGAGAGCGCCGCCGAGTGCGCGTTCGCCCTGGCGCAGGATGACCGGGACCAGCGGATCATCGGCCGGGGCAGCCGCGAGGCGGGGGCCGGCAAAACGGATCAGCGTGCCGCCGCGGTTGATCCAGGCCTGCAACGGGTCATAAACGTCGGCTGGCAGACGACCGACATCGGCCAAGACCAGCGCGGACGGGTTCTGATTGAGGATCTCGGGGATCGCAACCGTGAGATCCGTCTGGCCGGGCTTGACCACATCGGCATAGGGGCCGAGCGCGCGTTCGATGTAATAGAGCGGCGAAAGCAGCGGCTGGAAGCCGTCGCCGCTGTCGCCGGAGATCAGGGCGACCTTGCGGCGGCGGAAGCCATCGTCGAGTAGATGGGTTGCGCCCGCCGAGGCGATACCGGCAACCGACAGGCGGGCGAAATCGTTCCGCAGCTCGAAGGGCGCCGCGATCTCGCCCGAGGCTTCCGTGCTGCCGGCGGCAAAATCGACCTGACCGGAGGCGATGACACGGCCCTGGCGATCCTGGGCGTCAACGATCAGGCTGCGTGGTTCGGAGGCATTGAGACGCGAGAGCGTGACGGTCAGCGCATCCGAGCCGTTGTTCGCACCGGTGATCGCCACACTCGCTGCCCCATCCCCTTCAACGATGCGGAACTCGGCGGGCGACAGGCTGGCGAGGTCGGACAGGAAGGGGTCGTCTGCGTCGCGCGCGATGCCATCGGAGACATAGGCGAGCGTGCCCGGCGTCTCGGCGGAGAAGGTGGTGCGCAGCGACTCGATGGTTCTCGCGCGATCCGGGCGCTGGGGCTGCGGGCTGGCCGCGGCAAGCTTTTCCAGCGCAACGGCCGGCGTGCCGGGGATCGCATCATGGGTCGGATCTGCGGTGAAGACGATCGAGACGGGCAGGCTTCGATCCGCGGCATCGCCGATGAGGGCCGTCGCGGTCTCGACGCGGCGGTCCCAGTCGCCGACGGTTGCCCAGCCATTGTCAACGACGAGCAGCAGCGGACCATCGCCGGACAGGGTGGCGTTGCGCGGGTTCATCACGGGGTCTGCGAGCGCGAAGATGACGATCGCGGCCATCAGCATGCGCAGAAGGGTGAGCCACCAGGGGCTTTTCGAGGGCGTTTCCTCACGCTTCAACACGCCTGCCAGGATCTTCAGCGGCGGGAAGACTTCGGCCTTGGGGCGCGGCGGGGTCAGCTTCAGCAGCCACCAGATCAGCGGCAGAGCGAGGAGTGCACCGAGAATGGCGGGAGCGCCGAAGGCGAGCGGAATACCAAACATCATCCCGCACTCCTGATGGCAGCGGGCGGCATGCCCGACAGGTGCATGTGGACGGCGACGAGGGCCTCGGAGGCCAGTCTGTCCGTGCGGTTATGAGTGAAGCTCCAGCCCATGCGGCGGAGTTGATCGGACATCGTTCCGCGGCGGGCGAGATAGGCCTGCTGATAGTCCTCGCGCAGGGTCTCGGCGCGGCCGGAGGTCAGCTTTTCGCCGGTTTCCGGATCGGTGAATTCGGTGCGGCCGGTATAGGGGAAGGTTTCTTCCGCGGGATCGGCCACTTCGACCACATGGCCGCGCAGGCCGCGGCGGGCAAGTGGCGTGATGCGCTGCATGACGCGGTCGGCATCGTCGAGGAAATCGCCGATCAACACGATGTCGCTTGCACCGCGGATCATGCGGGTATCGGGCAGGCCTTCGGTCAGCGGTGCATGCATGATGGCAGCTGCCAGACGTTCGGCGGCGTTGCGGGCTGAGACCGGTTCCATGATGCCGGGGCAACCGATGCGTTCGCCGGAACGGGCGAGGATTTCGGCGAGCGCCAGCATCAGGACGAGGGCGCGGCTTTCCTTGGAGACCGAGGCGAGCGTCGACTTGTACATCATCGACGGCGACATGTCGGCCCAGAGCCAGACGGTATGGGCGGCTTCCCATTCGCGGTCGCGGATATACATGTGGTCGTCGCGGGCCGAGCGGCGCCAGTCGATGCGCGAAAAGCTTTCGCCATCCGCATAGGGACGGAACTGCCAGAAGTTTTCGCCGATGCCACGCTTGCGGCGACCATGCCAGCCGGCGATCACGGTGTTGGCGATCCGCTTGGCCTCGACCATGCAGTCAGGCACCAGCACGGCGCGCTGGCGGGCGCGCTTGAGCACCTCGCTTCCGGCTGTCTGCTCGACGATCTGGCCGATCGATGCCACGCGGATACGGCCTCCCTTACTTGCGCAGGTCGGAAACGAGACCCGCGATGACGTCGCGGACGGTCATGCCCTCGGCGCGCGCCGCAAAGGTCAGCGCCATGCGGTGTTCGAGCACCGGTTCGGCAAGTGCGTGCACGTCGTCGATCGAGGGGGCGAGGCGGCCTTCATAGAGGGCGCGGGCGCGGGCGCAGAGCATCAGGGCCTGGCCGGCACGCGGGCCCGGTCCCCAGGCGACATTCTTGTCGGTGGTGTCGTTGCCATGGCCGGGGCGGGCGGAGCGGACGAGCGAAAGGATCGCGTCCACGACGGTGTCGGAGACCGGCATCTGGCGGATCAGTTTCTGAATTTCCATCAGGCGATCGGCACCGATCACGGCATTGGCGCGCTTGTCACCGACGCCGGTCGTTTCTAGCAGGATCTGCCGCTCGGCAGCCAGTTCCGGATAGAGCACGTCGACCTGCAGCAGGAAGCGGTCAAGCTGGGCTTCGGGAAGCGGATAGGTGCCTTCCTGCTCCAGCGGGTTCTGGGTCGCGAGCACGTGGAAGGGGGCGGGCAGCTGGTAGGGCTGGCCGGCGATGGTGACGTGATATTCCTGCATCGACTGCAGGAGGGCAGACTGGGTGCGCGGGCTTGCGCGGTTGATCTCGTCGGCCATCAGGAGCTGGGCGAAGACCGGACCCTTGACGAAGCGGAAGGAGCGGCGGCCGGTGTCGTCCTGGTCCATGACCTCGGTGCCGAGGATGTCGGAGGGCATCAGGTCCGGCGTGAACTGGATGCGGTTCGCGTCGAGGCCGAGGACCGTGCCGAGGGTTGTGACGAGCTTGGTCTTGGCGAGGCCGGGCACACCGACGAGGAGGGCATGGCCGCCGGAGAGGATGGCGAGAAGGGTGTTTTCGACAACCTTTTCCTGGCCGAAGATCACCTTGGCGACTTCCTGGCGGATGTTCGCGATATCGGCCAGCGCCTTTTCGGCCTCGGCGATGATCGCCTTTTCATCCAATGCGGCATCGGGATTTGGCATCATGCCCATGGTCTGCTCCAATTGGTTCTGGCCGTGTCCTGCGAATCGAGCGGACGCGTAAGGTGCATGTTACTGAAACTAACTTATTGGCCAGAGGACGGCTGACAAGGACGTTTCGAATGACTATCTCGTGACTGTTATAGGCTAAAGACAAAACCGGGACGCAAAGATGGCAGGTGAGACGCTGAAGGCGACAACAGATGCGGCGGGGCTTGCCGCGCTGATTTCGCGCGCGTCAGCGCAAACATCGGGCGGAAAGGCATCACTGCCGCCGGTGGACCGCTGGGAACCACCCTTTTGCGGCGATCTCGACATGGAAATCCGGGCCGACGGCACCTGGTTCTACATGGGGACCCCCATCGGTCGGGAGCCGCTTGTCAGGCTCTTTTCGACCGTTCTGCGCAAGGACGAGGACGGAAAAACCTATCTCGTCACGCCTGTGGAAAAGGTCGGGATACGTGTCCAGGATGCGCATTTCGTGGCCGTAGAGATGAGCGTGACGGAGGAGGCGGGTGAGTCGGTGCTGACGTTCCGCACCAATGTCGGCGATGTCGTCGAGGCGGGGCCGGACCATCCGCTGCGGTTCGAGATCGTCGGCGAGAACCATGAGCTCAAGCCCTATCTTGCCGTGCGCGGCCGGCTCGAGGCGCTGGTGTCACGGGCGGTGATGTATGATCTGGTAGAACGGGGGGAGATCGTCGAGATCGATGGCAAGGCGATGTTTGCCGTGCGCTCGCGCGGCGTTGTCTTTCCGGTGATGCCTGCCGACGAACTCGATCGCCTGTCCCGATGAGCCTCAAGACCTTCACTGCCGATGATTTCCGTCGCCGGGCGCTGGAGCAGGTGGGTGCGCCGCTCGAGCATGCCTGGCGCGACCACGGCGACCATGTGCTGAACCGCGATACCATCATCCAGTACGAGCAGCTCAAGCTGAAGGACGCCGCCGTGCTGATCGGCGTCATCGACGACTGTGACGATGCTCGCATCATTCTGACCCAGCGAACGAGCAAGCTTCGCAAACATGCCGGGCAGATCGCCTTTCCAGGTGGCGGGATCGATGCGACTGATGCCTCGCCGGAAGAGGCAGCGCTGCGCGAGGCGGAGGAGGAGATCGGTCTCGACCGCCGCTTCGTCGAGACGGTGGGGCGCTTGCCGCAATATCTGTCGGGAACCGGCTTTCGCATCCAGCCGGTGCTTTCGATCGTTCAGCCTGGGTTTTCGCTGACGCTCAACCCGCATGAGGTGGACAGCGTCTTCGAGGTGCCGCTTTCCTTCCTGATGGACCCGGCCAATCATCGGCAGGACAGCCGGATGTGGCAGGGGGCGGTGCGACACTTCTATGTGATGCCCTATCGGGAACGGCATATCTGGGGCATCACCGCCGGCATCATCCGGACGCTCTATGAAAGGCTCTATGCATGACCAATCTGGCAGACCGCGACTGGTTCCAGGATCCGGGACTGAAGACGCTGATGGCGCTGCTCAACAGCGGCGGCGCGGAGACGCGCGTGGTCGGCGGTGCGGTGCGCAACAGTCTGATGGGGCTGCCGGTCGGCGATATCGATCTGGCGACCACGCTTCTGCCGGAAGAGGTGAGCGGCCGGGCTGCGGCCAAGGGGATCAAGGCGGTGCCGACCGGGATCGAGCATGGGACGGTGACGCTGGTCATCGACGGCAAGGGTTATGAGGTGACGACGCTTCGCCGGGATGTCGAGACCAATGGCCGGCATGCCCAGGTCGCCTTCGGGGCGACGTGGCAGGAGGATGCCGACCGGCGCGACCTGACGATGAACGCGCTTTATGTCGGTGTCGACGGCGAGGTGGTCGATCTCGTCGGCGGCTTGGCCGATATCGAGACGAAGACGGTGCGCTTCATCGGCAATGCCGAGCAGCGGATCGCAGAGGATTATCTGCGCGTGCTGCGCTTCTTCCGCTTCTTTGCCCATTACGGCAGTGGCCGGCCCGATGCGGAAGGCCTCAAAGCCTCTGCCCGGGCCAGGGCGCAGCTCAAGACACTTTCGGCCGAACGGGTCTGGGCGGAGATGAAGAAGCTCTTGTCGGCGCGCGATCCGGGCCGAGCGCTTTTGTGGATGCGGCAGTCGGGCGTGTTGACCGAGGTCCTGCCGGAGACGGAAAAATGGGGGATCGATGCGATCCCGGGGCTGATCGCTGCCGAACAGGCGCTGGGCTGGGCGCCGGATCCGCTGCTGCGTCTCTGCGCCATCGTGCCGAAGGATGCGGCCCGGCTGGTGACGCTTTCGGAGCGGCTGAGGCTCTCCAATGCCGAAGCGCTGGCGCTCGACCGGTTTGCCCGGGCGCCGAAGCCACAGGAGACGGTGACCGACATTGCCTTCGACCGCGATCTCTATCGGTTCGGCAAGGACGGGATGATCTCGATGCTGAAGCTCGAACTCGCCTCCGCACGCGTCAATGCAGAGCATGACCAGAAGGCCATGGCGCGCAGCGCGCGGCTCTTTGCCCTGCTCAAGCGGGCCGAGGGTTTCGTGCGGCCGGTGCTGCCGGTCAAGGGTAGCGATGTGCTGGCGGCCGGGATCGCCGCGGGCCCCAAGGTGGGCGAGATCCTCGGCAAGCTCGAAGAGGGCTGGATCGCGTCGCAGTTCAATCTGACGCGTGAGGATCTCCTGGCGCGGCTGGAGACCCTGGCGAAGTCGTGAACTTCATGAAAACAAGATGAGCCAATACGTGCGGGATCGGCTTTGGATCTCGCGTACGGGCTCAACAAGAAGTGTCCGGACTGACGCAATCTGAGGTGCTCCTCCCTCCCGTATCCCTGTCGGCTTCAGATGATCGACATGATGTTGGTCTGGCCTTTCAGAGGAGGGACTTCCATGAAACGCATCGCATTTGCATTTCTTGCCGCCGGCATAACGGTCGCCGCTTCCTCGGCGTCTGCCAACAATATTGTCGAGACCGCCCAGCAGGCCGGCAGCTTCAAGACGCTGCTTGCTGCCGCTCAAGCGGCCGGTCTCGTCGACGCGCTGTCGGGCGGCGGACCGCTGACGGTTTTTGCACCCACCGACGAAGCATTTTCCGCGCTGCCGGCCGGGACCGTTGAGAACCTGCTGAAGCCGGAAAACAAGGACCAGCTTGCGGCAATCCTCAGCTACCACGTGGTGGGCCGAGAGTTGACATCGACCATGCTGCCGGGCCGGACGATCCATGTCCGCACCATCAAGAGCGGCGGTGACCGCACGCTTGCGGTGACGAAGTCCGGCGCAGGCGTGACGGTTGACGGCGCGAACGTGGTGACCGCCGATATCCGCACAGATAACGGCGTCATTCATGTGATCGACAAGGTCATGCTGCCGAGCAGCTAACCTGCAAAGCGTGCGGAGCCTGTTGCTCAGGCTCCGCTTCCGGCTCGTCACGCCGTCGTCTTGTTGTCGTCGCGGATGCGTTCCTTGATGTGGTCGACCATCGAGGGCCGGATAATCTCCTCGCCATGGGTGACGCGCAGATGCTCGACCGCGCGTCTGACGACTTCGGCCTCCTCGTCGGCACGCGTGTGCCAATCGCAACCGGGGACCAGGGTTCCACATTCGAAGCGCTTCATGATCGTCTCCTCCCGTGTGATGACCGTCTAAGCAAACACCGGCTTCCCGGCTTTTGTTCGGCCAGACTTGCAAAAAAATGCCCGCACCGAGGTGCGGGCAAGGGACAACCGACGCGGTGGATTGGAGAAACTAGTCGGGCATGGCCCAGGCATGGAAGACGGAGCGGGCGGGCTGGCGTTTGCCACGATGCGCGCCGGTCTCGATGTCATTGGCGGCAAGCCGGTCGGCGAGATCCTTGCCCGCCAGACCGAGGCGAACCTGCTCGACGAAATAGGAATGGGGCAGGTCGACGTCGCTCGACTGACGCATCTGCTCGGCCAGGCGGTCGATGAGGGCAGGTGCTTCGAGCGCGCGGTCGGCCGGTTCTTTGACGCGGGACACGGATACTGAGCTGGATGGGGTCATCGCAATCTCCTCCTCGATACTGCGTGAGGCCGCAGAATGGGACGTGTCAGCACGGAGCGCAATGCAAACTGTCAAGTTAACGACACACAATGTCGTAAGCGGCGGGAATCGCCGATCATTCTTTTTCGTGAACGAAAAAGGTTATCCACATGTCAGCGGTAACGCCCTGTGGATTACGGATAGCGCACGAGCGGGGGCAGCGAAGACAGGATTGATTCGACATTGCCGCCGGTCTTCAGGCCGAAGATCGTGCCGCGGTCGTAGAGCAGGTTGAACTCGACATAGCGGCCGCGACGGACGAGCTGTTCTTCCCGGTCCTGATCCGTCCAGGCCGTGTTGAAGTTGGACCGGACGATCTTCGGATAGACGAGGTTGAAGGCACGGCCGACATCCTGGACGAAGGCGAAATTGGCGTCCCAGCCGCCCTTGTCCTCATCGATGGTCAGCCAGTCGAAGAAGATGCCGCCGATGCCGCGCGCCTCGTTGCGGTGGGGCAGGTAGAAGTATTCGTCGCACCACTTCTTGTAGGCGGCGTAATCGGCGACGGCGGGATGGCGCTCGCAGGTGACTTCCATGGCCCGATGGAAGAGGCGGGTGTCGGGATCGTCCTGCGTGCGGCGGCGATCGAGCACTGGGGTAAGGTCTGCGCCGCCGCCAAACCACTGGCTGGAGGTGACAACCATGCGGGTGTTCATGTGCACCGTCGGCACATGGGGGTTCACCGGATGGGCGATCAGGGAGATGCCGGAGGCCCAGAAGCGCGGATCTTCCTCGGCGCCGGGCATCTGCTTTCTGAACTCGGGAGAGAACTCGCCATGGACCGTCGATGTGTGGACGCCGACCTTTTCGAAGACGCGACCATACATCATCGACATGCGACCGCCGCCGCCCTGACCCTCTTCGCGCAGCCAGTCCTTGGCGGTGAAGCGACCCGGCTCGCGATCGGCCATGGGACCCGTGACCTCGTCCTCCAAGGTCTCGAAGGAGGCGCAGATCGTGTCGCGCAGGCTTTCGAACCACGCACGGGCGGCCGCCTTCTTGTCCTCGATGTCCTCTGGCAGGCCTTTCGGCAGTAGCGGTCGCTCCATCTCGTCCCCCTCAACGTCGTCAGGCAACTCTTTCAGAGCAAACGAATATCAGGTGAAACCGCGGGCGGCCATATCAGGGCGGAGGTGTCCCCGGAAATTCGACTCGCCTTCCGGTTTTGGCTGGATTAATCTTGGGCCATGCGAGGGATTTCATGACGAAGATACCTGGCCCACCGTCGTTCAACGGCCTGAAGAAGCGCATTGCCGATCATCGCGCCGGGACTGCCGGACGCATGGGCGGGCAATTCGTGCGCGAGACCTATTGCCTGACGCGGGAAGAAGCGCGCGCCAAGGCGCGGGAGTGGTTCGACGCCTTCCCGAAGGCTGCCTATTGGACAGAGGTGGAAAGCTGGCGCCAGCTCGATGGCGACAAGATCGAATTCACCATGCGGCGGCTGCCTTCTGCGGATTGATCCGGCACCTGCTGCAACCGATCAGCGGGTGAAAGCGCCCACTCGCTAAAATTCTAACATTCGCAGAAAGTCAAAAACAAAACCTCACCGCTAGTGTTGGCAAACACAGCCGGAATGATGCCGGCTTCCGATCGACATGATAGGCGACACAAGGTTTTCTCATGAGTTCAGTCTGGCTCAACCCGTCTCTGGCCAATGCGGCTTCGATGGCGAGCGCGTCTGCGCTCGAACGGGTGGCAAAGCCATCTGCCAAGGCGCCGGTCGCCGAGACGCCGGCTGATGCTTCCAGTTACTGGTCCATCTCGACCACCATGCGGCCCGGCAGCCTCTCTGCCGGCAGCGTGCAGGAGGCAAACGAGATTGCGGCCGCGGTCACGGATACGGCCGCACTCGGTCTCGAGCAGGCGACCGACATCGTCGCGCGGATCCAGCAGAAGCTGGTGCTGGCCAAGGCCGTGGGCGCCGATCGCGAGGCGATCAATGCCGATATCCAGGATATGAAGACCGACCTCGGCGCTCTCGTCTCCGAGAGCAGCTTCAATGGCGACAACTGGCTTGCCGTCGAGGCGGGCGGTCGGCCGAAGGTCGCCTCCCTGCTTGCCTCGGTGACGATGGGCGAGGATGGTAGTCTGTCGATCAACATGGTGGATTTCGATACGGCCAAGTCGACGCTCATCTCCCGCCAGGAGGCGAAGGACGGGATGTTGACGCGAGCCTATGCGGGCACGACGCTCGGCGGCGTTCCCTATAATTACTACCTGATGGAAGCCGGGGCCCGCGAGCCGAACGAAGCCGGTGCGCGCGAGATCAGGATCGGCAGCAGCACGAGCGGTGACGAGATCGACGGCATGATCTCGTCGCTGAACCGCGTGCTCATCGACATGGTGGGTGCGAGCGCCGAGGTGAGCGCGACACGCAATCAGGTGACCAGCGGCGACGTGCTGGTGCAAGGCCTGCGCGGCGCCACCGAGCTTGGCGTCAGCCGGCTTGTCGAAACCGAACTCAACGAGCAGAGCGTGCGCCTGACGGCGGAGAAGGTGCAGGATCAGTTGCAGTCGTCTTCGCTGAACATGGCCAATGTCGCGATGACCTCCTGGTTGAAGCTCTAGGCGCAACACGCTGAACCGGAATCGAAAAAGGCCCGCATCGCGCGGGCCTTTTCGTCGTCCGGTGGCTGCTATCTCTTCGCCCTTGGGCGCTTGGTCTTGCCGCGGGCCAGCGGGACCATGATCGGTGTCGATGCCTTCGGTTCCGGCTCGGCCTTCGTCGCAGGAGGCGGCGCCTTTGCGGCGGCTGCGGCCTTGACGCTGGGAGACTCCACTTCGGGCGCGGATGCCGCTTCGGGTTCGGCTGGCGGCGACGGTTCAGCCTCCGGCTCGGCTTCGACGAGCGCCGGCAGGGGTGCTGCTTCAACGATCATCGGCAGAGCCACGGGTTCGCTTGTCTCCGGTTCGGGCATGGCCGTTTCCGCCGCTGCTTCTGTCAGAGGGGCAGGCGTCTTTGCTTCTGTGGCAACGTTCGCCGTGGAGCTTTCTGCGGGCGCCGCCGTGCCGTGCAGGATTTCGCCGAGGATCCTGGTGACCTGGAGCGAGGCCGGCAGATCGGTGTTGGTCGAATGGCCGCAGAAGGGGACCTTGATGTCGGTCGGGATTTGCGGCCGGGAGTTCAATTCGCCGAACCAGTCGAGTTCACCGACGACGTCGATGACCTCGGTGAAAGCCTCCGGCATCTTGATCCGACCGCCGAAGGTGACCACGCGGGCGGTGTTGGCCAGTGTTTCCAGCCGTCCGGGATCCGAGGCCTTCAGGGCGTAAAGGGCATCGGCGATGACGCGGTTGCCGCGGGAATGACCGGCGATCAAGGTGAAGGAGAGCGTCGGGTCGGAGAGAAGGGTCGAGACGGTGTCCGCATCGAGGCCGGTCTTCCGCTCGCCGTCGGTCTCCTGATCCCGCTTGCCATAGGCGCCGAGCTTGGGGCGGCCGACGACGTCGTCGATCACTTCGAGGTTGTTTCTGATATGGCCGAGCCAGCCGAACAGGAAGGCGCCGCCGATTGCCTCGTTGACGATGTCGCCGAGGCCGTAACCGGAGACGACGGCGGCCACCGGAGCGTCGATCGCATCCGCGACATTGCGGGCGAAGGCGGCCGCGGCGATGGCCGAACCGCCGATGCCGGCAACAGCCATGGCGCGCACGTTGCGGCCACCGCGCAAACGGAATTCCTCGACGCTGTCGCACAGCGTCAGCATGCCACCGCCGGTGGGCGGCACGATCATGATCAGGCCTTGCGAGGCGATGCAGTCGCTGATGTAGAAGGTCTCGTCTGCTGTCAGCGCCTTGACGTCATAATAGAGCGCATCGATGCCGGTGTTGCGGAGCCGCCAGGGCTCGAGAGCGGCATTGCGCATCGTGCGATGCCTCACGCGCTCGGGGAAGCTCAAGGATCGGGCGAACTGGGTGAGGCCCAGGGCGAATGCTGTCTCGAACATGACTTCATCTCCCATTGTGCTGCAATGCAGCATATCGCGTTCCGGATGAATTAGCAATTGCCGTTGGATTGAGGCGCGCCAAGCGGTGCCGGCATCCTAGAACAGGAGCGGACCGATTGCCTTGACGTCTGTCTGTTGTAGAGCCGACTTTAGAAGCCGGTCTGGCGGAGCGCTTCGCCCACGATCATGGCGGCGGACATCGCGACATTGATCGAGCGCTGACCTTCAACCATCGGAATGATCACCCGGTGATCGGCGCGGTCATGGACGTGATCCGGGACGCCCGCGCTTTCACGGCCGAAGAGCAGGATGTCGTTTCGCGCATAATCGAAGGTGGTGTAGGGCAGGGCGGCCTTGGTGGAGGCGAGCACCAGGCGGCGACCTTCCGACAGGCGCCACGCGTCGAAGCGCTCCCAGTTGACATGGCGGGTCATGGCGACACTTGCGAGATAGTCCATGCCGGCCCGCTTCAGGTTCTTGTCGGAGAGCACGAAGCCTGCGGGTTCGATGATGTCCACCTTCAGCCCGAGGCAGGCGGCAAGCCTCAGGATGGTGCCGGTATTGCCGGGAATATCGGGCTGGTAAAGGGCGATGCGCAGGTCGGACATGCGAGCCTCTTAGGCGATCCCGTAAGAGCGCTCAAGACGAGCTCTGGCCGGAGGATCGCCCTGTGGTCGGTCTGCAACAGTTGCGGCACAATGTCTCATCGCCCGCGAAAGCCGGCTGGAAAATTCGACAGGCGACCGTTAGAACGAGGCTCTTCTTCAACACGCAAACGGGAGGGCCATCGATGGATCTATTCGGTATTTCGCGCCAGTCCCGATTTATGGCTGTTGCCGCCTGAGCGCGTCACCTCCGCGTCTTTTTCCAAACTGATTCATCCTGCGGCCACAAGTGGCCTCAATCATTGAATATTCGCGTGCTGGCGCCACCTTTGTCCGGTGCCGTTCCCGCGCCATTTCTGGAGACTATCCATGTTCTCGTGGTTCGAAAGCCGCCTGAATCCCTATCCGGCCGGTGAGCCGACCCTGCCGCCGAAAGGCCTGGTCGCCTTCTGCTGGCATTACACGAAACCCGCGGGCTGGTGGCTGGTGCTGCTCGGTCTCTGCTCGGGACTGATCGCGATTGCCGAAGTCTTTCTCTATCAGTTCCTCGGCAATATCGTGGACTGGCTGTCGACCGCCGATCGCGCGACCTTCCTTCAGACGGAGGGCGGCACGCTCGCCTGGATGGCAGGCCTGCTGCTGATCGGCCTGCCGGTGCTCGGCGTGATGCATACGATCACCATGCATCAGGTGCTGGCCGGCAATTTCCCGATGATCGCGCGCTGGCAGATGCACCGCTTCCTGCTCAGGCACTCGATGACCTTCTTCGCCAACGAGTTCGCCGGCCGCGTCTCGACCAAGGTGATGCAGACCGCGCTGTCCATCCGTGAAAGCGTGATGAAGATCATCGACGTCTTCATCTATGCCGTGACCTTCTTCGTCTCGATGCTGGCGCTCGTCGCCTCCGTCGACTGGCGGCTCGGCGTGCCGCTGGTCTTGTGGCTGGTCATCTATGCGCTGATCCTGCGCTACTTCATCCCGAAGCTGCGCAAGTCGTCGAGCGAGCAGGCGGACGCCCGCTCGCTGATGACGGGCCGGATCGTCGACAGCTACACCAATATTGCGACGGTGAAGCTTTTCTCCCATGCGGGCCGCGAAGAGGTCTATGCGCGGGAGGGTATGGATGCCTTCCTCGGCACCGTGCACCGGCAGATGCGGCAGATTTCGCTCCTCAACATCTGCGTTGACATCAACAATGCGATCGTCCAGTTCTTCGTTGCCGCCCTCGGCATCTGGTTCTGGCTGAACGGCACGGTGACCGTCGGCGCGATTGCGGTGGCGATCGGTCTGTCCATGCGCATCAACGGCATGTCGCAGTGGATCATGTGGGAAGTGGCAGCGCTCTTCGAAAACATCGGCACGGTCTATGACGGCATGGGCATGATGACGAAGACGCATGACATCGTCGACAAGCCGGAAGCGAAGGTGCTCGCCGCGCCGAAGGGTGAAATCGTCTATGACGGCGTGCGCTTCCACTATGGCAAGCAGAAGGGCGTCATCGAGGACTTCTCGCTCACCATCAAGGCCGGCGAAAAGGTCGGTCTCGTCGGTCGCTCGGGTGCGGGCAAGACGACGCTGATGAACCTGCTCCTGCGCTTTTACGATCTGGAGAAGGGCAAGATCCTGGTCGACGGTCAGGATATCTCCCAGGTCAGCCAGGACAGTCTTCGCGCGCTTGTCGGCGTGGTCACCCAGGACACGTCGCTGCTGCACCGGTCGATCCGCGAAAACATCGCCTATGGCCGGCCGGACGCCACCGATGCCGATGTCATCGAGGCGGCGAAGCGGGCGAATGCCTGGGAGTTCATCCAGGGGCTCTCCGACATGCAGGGCCGGGTGGGGCTCGACGCGCATGTCGGCGAGCGCGGCGTCAAGCTCTCGGGCGGCCAGCGGCAGCGCATCGCGATCGCCCGCGTCTTCCTGAAGGATGCGCCGATCCTGATCCTCGACGAGGCGACTTCGGCGCTCGATTCGGAAGTCGAGGCGGCGATCCAGGAAAGCCTGTTCAAGCTGATCGAGGACAAGACGGTGATTGCCATTGCCCACCGGCTCTCGACGCTGACACAGATGGACCGGCTGATCGTGCTCGACAAGGGCCGGATCGTGGAAGAGGGAACGCATCAGGAACTGGTGCAGACCGGCGGGATCTATGCCGACCTGTGGAACCGCCAGTCCGGCGGTTTCCTCCCGGACCAGACAGATCCCGAGCAGGAACAGGAAAAGAAGCGCCGCGCCGAAGAGGAGGCCAAGGCGCTGGAAGAGTCGTCAGAGGAGGCGGCGGAGTAATCCGCCGCCGGTTGAGCGGCAGGCATTTCGCGTATCCCCTATTTTTTGCGCTATCAAAGGTTGCGTGTCTTTTAAGTAAATTATTCATTGTTTACATTCTAGAACAGTTTCATCCCGACCTATTCGGACAATGTCTTGTCCTTTCCCCTGGCGACATCCGACGCCCGGTTGGGAATGCATTTTTCCTCCCCGGAGACATTCATGTCCAATCTCAAGATTAAAGTAGTGCTGCCGCTGCTTTTCGCAGTCGTGCTGACCTTTGGCATCGGCCAGGGCATCCTGGCGATAAATTTCATTGGAAACGTCAAAGAACAAGTCGACGTCATTGGCCGAGAGCGCCTGCCCAGAACGCTGGCCGTTGCGCGGATGAATTCAACTTTTGCAGAGGTTCGTCGTGATTACGCGATGCTGTTGAATGCGGAACCGGCGGAGCTCGATTCGGCCGTGTCTGCCACCCAAACCGCTTTGGCTGAACGCGACGCAGCATTTGCCGCTTTTGAGCCGATGATCACCATGTCGGCGACTCGGGCCCGTTTCGACAGCATGAAAGCTGCGCTCGCAGAGTATGATCGCCTTGCCTCGCAGATGGTCGAACTGAAGCGCACGGGCAGTGAGGCTGCTGCGAAGGCTCTCTTCAACGGTGCCATGGCAACGAATGCGCGCTCACTTGTTCAGCTCATGGATGAGACCATCAAGGCCAATACCGAACTCAGCGATGCGGCTATCGCCACTGCTGACGACGTCTCCACGACTGCTATCAACACGACGATTATTGCCGTCTTCATCAGTGCGCTGATTGCCGCGGGTGCCGCCTTCTTCAGCTTTGCTCGAATTGTCCGTCCAATCTCGTCGATCACAGGCTCCATGCGTGGTCTGGCTGCCGGCGACACGCAGACGGAAATCCCGTTTGCCGGTCGTCAGGACGAAATCGGTGAAATGGCGGCGGCCGTGTCTGTCTTCCGCGACAACGCCATCGAGCGTGCAGCACTGGAGCGTCAGGCCGAGGAGACCCGGTCGCTCAGCGAAACCGAGCGTCAGGCCCGCGAAGCGCAGAAGGCGCGCGAAGCGGCCGAAGTTCAGTTTGCCGTCGACCAACTGGCTTCGGGGCTGCAGCGTCTGTCTGATGGTGATCTCGTGGTGCATATCAACGAGCGGTTTGCCGATCATCTTGATCCGCTCCGCCTTAACTTCAACCAGTCCGTCTCCCGCCTGAAGGAAGCCATGCGCGCCGTGAGCGAAAACGCCCGGTCGATCGATGCCGGTGCCAACGAGATGCTTGCTGCAGCCGACGATCTGTCGAAACGAACAGAGCAGCAGGCGGCGTCCGTCGAGGAAACGGCTGCAGCGCTCGAGCAGGTAACGACCGCCGTCAAGGACAGCGCTGTCCGTGCCGATGAGGCGGGCCAGCTGGTCACGCGTACACGGGAAGGCGCCGAGCATTCGGGTGAAGTGGTGCGCCGGGCCGTGGCCGCGATGCAGCAGATCGAGAAATCATCCTCCGAAATCTCGAACATTATCGGCGTGATCGACGACATCGCCTTCCAGACCAACCTCCTGGCGCTGAATGCCGGCGTCGAGGCGGCGCGCGCCGGTGAAGCGGGTAAGGGCTTCGCGGTCGTTGCCCAGGAAGTGCGTGAATTGGCGCAGCGCTCGGCCAATGCGGCAAAGGAGATCAAGGCTCTGATCACCACGTCGGGCGAGCAGGTTCGCGATGGCGTCAACCTGGTCGACGAAACCGGCCGGGCCCTTGAGACGATCGTGCGCGAAGTGCAGGAGATCAACCAGAATGTTCTGGCGATCGTGACCTCCACCCGCGAACAGTCGACGGGCCTTCAGGAGATCAGCATGGCCGTCAACCAGATGGACCAGGGCACGCAAAAGAATGCCGCCATGGTCGAGCAGTCGACGGCGGCAAGTCATGGCCTGGCGCAGCAGGCTGGCCAGTTGATGCAGCTGATGGCGCAGTTCAAGACGGACGAAGGCGGCCATCATGCATCGCCTCGGGTGGCCCCGGCGACGCCGGCCGCCCAGCCGCAGCCTTCGCCTGCCCGGGCGCTCGGTCGCAAGATCGCCAATGCGTTCAAGGGCAACACGGCGGTCGCAGCCGAGTGGTCGGAATTCTGACGCGGCGCACGGGAAGACATGGGGAAGGGGGCAGCGATGCCCCCTTTTTCGATTGGGTAAGACCTTGCGCGCTGTGGACGAGGCGAGAAATGTCCTTCGGGGCGTAAGGCTTTGTTAGAATTCAGATTGGCATGGAGGACTGTCGGCATATTCCGGCAGTCCCGTCCCGTTTCAATCCTGGATTTCAGACGTGAAAAATCTCAAAATCAGAATACTTCTGCCGCTGCTTTTCGGTCTCATGGTCATCGTCTCGCTCGGCCAGGGCGCGATTGCGTTGCGCTCGGTCTCGGACATGACCGGGCAGTTGGAGGCCTTCGATGAGCGTCTCGATCGCTCGACGATGATTTCGAGCGTTGCGTCCGAGCTCGGTGAAGTGCGGCGGCTGAACCTGATGATCCTCAGTGCAGGCACGTCGGCGGAGAAGAAGGCGCTCGCCGAACAGGTCACGGCCATGCGCGAGCGGCTGAATGCGTCGATTACAAGTTTCGACGGCCGGATCACGCTTTCCGAGGTGCGTGAGCGTTTCGACGCGTTCAAGGCGGCCAACAGCGAATATCAGGCTCTGGGCCAGACCCTGGTCGAGCAGGCGCTTGCCTCGAAGATCTATCAGGCCAAGGACACGATCGCCCAGATGGCGCCCATTGGCGACACCATGGATGCGAGCCTGAACGATATCACCGACATCAACCGCCGCGTGGGTGAAGCCGTCGGAGAAGAGGCGCGCGCCTCCTCGTCGCTTGCCATGCAGCTTTCGATCGCGGCCGTGATCATCGCGGCTCTGGTTGCGATCGGTGCGGCCTTCGTGTCGGTCACGCGCATTGCCCGTCCGATCTCGGCGATCACCGCTTCGATGCGCCGGCTTGCGGCTGGCGATACGGATGCGGCGATCCCCCATGCCGATCGTCACGACGAAGTCGGTGACATGGCCGCGGCCGTTTCCGTCTTCCGCGACAATGCGATCGAACGTGCCGCCCTGGAACGCCAGGCCGAGCAAAACCGGTCGCTCAGCGAAACGGAACGTCTGCAGCGCGAAGAGCAAAAGGCGCGCGAGGCGGCAGAGGTGCAGTTTGCCGTCGACCGGCTGGCTGGCGGCCTGCAGAGGCTGTCCGACGGGGATCTTGCCGTCGAGCTGGGTGAGCGCTTTGCCGAGCATCTCGATCCGTTGCGGGTCAACTTCAACCATTCCGTCGAGCGCCTGCGCGACGCGATGCAGGCGGTGGGCGAAAACGCCCGGGCAATCGATGCCGGTGCGAGCGAGATGCTGGCGGCTGCAGACGATCTTTCGAAGCGCACCGAACAGCAGGCGGCCTCCGTCGAGGAAACCGCTGCTGCGCTTGAAGAGGTGACGACGGCGGTCAAGGACAGCGCCGTGCGCGCCGAGGAGGCCGGAGCCCTGGTCTCCCGCACACGGGTCGGTGCCGAGCGGTCCGGCGAAGTGGTGCGTCGTGCGGTGGATGCCATGCATGCGATCGAGAAGTCGTCGAGCGAAATCTCCAACATCATCGGGGTCATCGACGAAATCGCCTTCCAGACAAACCTCCTGGCGCTCAATGCAGGCGTCGAGGCGGCGCGCGCCGGTGAAGCCGGCAAGGGCTTTGCCGTTGTTGCCCAGGAAGTGCGCGAGCTTGCCCAGCGCTCGGCAAGTGCTGCCAAGGAGATCAAGGGGCTGATCAACACCTCCGGCGAGCAGGTGCGCAACGGCGTGGCGCTGGTCGGCGAGACCGGCCAGGCGCTCGAAGCGATCGTTCGGGAGGTGCAGGAGATCAACCAGAACGTGGCGGCAATCGTCACCTCGGCGCGCGAGCAGTCGACGGGGCTTGCGGAAATCAACATGGCCGTCAACCAGATGGACCAGGGCACGCAGAAGAACGCGGCGATGGTCGAGCAGTCGACGGCGGCAAGCCATGGCCTGGCGCAGCAGGCGTCGGAGCTCATGCAGCTGCTTGGCCAGTTCCGCCTGGGCACCGAGGTGCAGCGACCGGTTGCCCCGCGGGTGGCCCCGGCTCAGGCCGGCAGCCAGCCGCAGGCCTCTCCGGCGCGGGCGCTTGGCCGCAAGATCGCAAACGCCTTCAAGGGCAATGCCGCGGTGGCGCAGGAGTGGTCGGAATTCTGATTTCCACCACCTCATTTGCAGGTTGATGAAACGGGGCAGGGATGCCCCGTTTTGCTTTCGGTCAACGTCCGACATTCACAGCGCTGATCGGTTCATTCGCCGAATTGGCTTGTCGCCTTGATGGCGCGGCGGCTATGCGGTCGCTTTGAAAATCGCGGAGCCAGACCGGTTACGGTCCCGAGGCCCGCTCAGGAGTGCCATGCTAAAATATGTCGACTGGATCTGGGCGGTGCTTGCCGGCGCGCTGCTCGCTGTCATGGTGACCATCAACAGCGGACTGGCGGCACTGACGACACCCTTCACTGCTTCCTGGGTGGTGCATGGCGTGGGTGGTGTCGCAGCCTTCTTCCTCCTGATTGCGAACGGGGCGGTGGCCCGGCGGGCCGGACGCATGCCGGCGAGCGGCAAGGCGCCGCTTTGGTCCTATCTCGGCGGCGCGCCGGGTGCCTTTGCGGTGGCGTTGAGCTCGATTGCGGTCAATTCCGAGCTGGCGCTCGCCGGCGGCCTGTCGCTTCTTCTCGTCGGGCAGATCCTGTTCGGCCTGGTCTCGGACCAGTTCGGCCTGTTCGGCACGCCGAAGCGAAGCCTGAACCGCTTCGATTTTCTCGCCACAATCTGCGTGATCGGCGGCAGCGCGCTGCTCATATTCTCGAAGGGGGCGTAAGATGTTGGGTGCCGTCTTCATCGCCCTGATCGGCGGAGCCGCCGTCGGCATGAGCCGCTCGATCAACGGGCGGCTCACCATGGATCGCGGGGCCTTCACGGCCTCGGCCTGGAACCACTGGATCGGCTTTCTGCTGCTGACTGTCTATGTGCTGCTCTTCCACCGGGTCGGTCTGCCCCTGCTTTCCGACGTGCCGTTCTTCTTTTTCGTCGGCGGGGTCATCGGGGCCTGCTTCGTGGCGATCAGCTCCTATGTCTTTCCGCGCATCGGGGCAGCCCGTTCGGGGCTTCTGATCATCGGTGGCCAGATGATCACCGGCCTGCTGATCGACCTGGCACGCGGGACCGCGCAGTTTCACCCCGGTCAGCTGGCGGGCGTGGCCTTGATCCTCACGGGCATCTACCTGACCCGCTATACGCGGTAGGGGACCCGTTGCGGCGTTCCGGAAGGTGACGCGGCGCAGGTTCGGCCGCGCGACCTGACCAAATTGTAATCCCGCGCGCCACGTTTCAGGCTTTGCCGTCTGCGGCAATCGGCCTATATCGCTTGCCATGTTTCAAGCTGTCGCCCGCCTCTTCGAAAACTGGCTCGATCCCTTCGCCCGCACGGACAATCTGCGTCCGCCGCAGAAGACCTGGGCCTTCGTCTGGTTCTATGTCAGCCAGGCCAAGTTCGCCTTCTTCCTCATGGCCGTCTTCGGGGGAGCCGTGGCCATGCTGGAGGCGGGGCTCTTCTGGTTCGTCGGACGGCTGGTCGATCTTCTCGATACGGTGCCGAAGGAGGCCGGGTGGGACGGGCTGATCGCCGCCCATGGGCTCGAACTGCTTGCCATGGCGCTGATCGTGCTGATCGGGCGCTTCATCGTGGTGACGATCGGTGCGCTGGTCGAAGAACAAGTGATTGTTCTCAACTTCTTCAATCTCGTGCGCTGGCAGGCGCATGCGCATGTGGCGCGCCAGTCGATCTCCTTCTTCCAGAATGATTTCGCCGGCCGCATCGTCACCAAGGTCTGGTCGGCCGGACAATCGACCGGCGATCTCCTGACCTCGCTTCTGCAGGTCGTCTGGTTCATGGTGATCTACACCGTTTCCACCATGGCGCTGGTGGCGCAGCTCGACTGGCGCCTTGCCGCGATCATCGGCGCCTGGGTCGCGATCTTCCTGGTGCTCGCCCGCTATTTTGTGCCGAAGATCCGCCACCACGCGAAGGAGACCGCTGAGGCGGCTTCGATGCTCAACGGCCGTCTGGTCGACAGCTATTCCAACATTCAGACCTTGAAGCTCTTTGCCCGCGAGCGGCAGAACGATCACTACATCCGGGCCGGTTTCGATCGCTTCCAGGATACGCTCCGGCCTTTCGCGCGTCTTCTGACGGGCGTGCGCTCCTCGCTTGCCATCCTGTCCGGCTTCATGATCCTGATGGTGGCGCTGCTCTCGGTCGATCTGTGGTTCGCCGGCGCCGTGACGGCCGGTGGCGTGGCCTTCACGCTCGGCCTCGTTCTGCGCCTCAACATGCTGCTCGGGCGGATGATGACCCAGCTTAACGGCATCATGCGCAATATCGGCACGATCCAGAATTCGGCGGAGCTGGTGGCAAAGCCGATCGGGCTCACCGACAAACCCGATGCCGCCAAGCTGCAGGTGAAGTCACCCGAGATCCGGTTCGAAAACGTCACCTTCCATTATGGCCGCAAGAGCGGGGCGATCGATCATCTTTCGCTGACCGTCGAGCCGGGCGAGAAAGTCGGGATCGTCGGGCGTTCCGGAGCGGGCAAGTCGACGCTCGTCAATCTGATGCTCCGTTTCTACGACTTGGAGGGTGGGAAGATCCTGATCGACGGGCAGGACATCTCGACGGTGACGCAGGAAAGCCTGCGCTCGCAGATCGGCATGGTCACGCAGGACACGGCCCTCCTTCACCGATCGATCCGGGACAACATCCTTTTTGGCCGCGAAGACGCGAGCGAGGACATGCTGCTGAAGGCCGCCGAACGGGCGGAAGCGCTCGACTTCATCCAGCGGCTCGAGGATCAGCGGGGCCGCAAGGGTTTCGATGCGCATGTCGGCGAGCGCGGGGTCAAGCTTTCCGGCGGCCAGCGGCAGCGCATCGCGATTGCCCGCGTCATGCTGAAGGATGCGCCGATCCTGGTGCTGGACGAGGCAACCTCGGCGCTCGACTCGGAAGTCGAGGCGGCGATCCAGTCCAATCTGGATCGCCTGATGCAGGGCAAGACGGTTCTGGCGATCGCGCACCGGCTCTCGACGATCGCCGCTCTCGACCGTCTCGTGGTCATGGACAAGGGCCGCATCATCGAGCAGGGCACGCATCAGGAGCTTGTCGATCTGGGCGGGCTCTATTCGGAACTCTGGGCCCGCCAGTCGGGTGGTTTCCTCGATACGAGAAGTGAACTCGCTCCGGTCTGAGGCGCGTGATCGAGACGCCACGACATTTTAACTGGCTGCATTGCTTGATGAACTGCCTCTCACACTTGCGTTAAATCAAGCAATTGGGGATGGTATCCAGGAAATCCGCGACAACGTGGCTCGTTGCCTGCGGGAGACTGGACAGAATAGATTATCGGGCTTAGAACGCGCCAATCTGGCGGGGAATCTGTGGCTGGACAGTGGCCGAACTGTGATTCCCGCTGCGGGGGCAAATGCGGTATGTCGCAGGATTGCGAGAGGAAAAAGTGACCGTGAGCGAACACGAGACAACGACAGAACATGCGGCCGAGCCTACGCGCCGCGACTTTCTCTACATGGTGACCGGTATGGCCGGTGCGGTTGGTGCGGCTTCGTTCGCTTGGCCGTTCATCGACCAGATGCGTCCGGATGCATCGACGCTCGCGCTCGCTTCGATCGAAGTGGACGTCTCGGCGCTCGAGCCTGGCATGTCGCTGACCGTCAAGTGGCGCGGCAAGCCGGTGTTCATCCGTAACCGTACGGAGCAGGAAGTCGAAGAGGCCAAGGCGGTTGCCCTTGCTGAATTGAAGGATCCGATTGCCCGCAACGCAAACGTCGATGCTACCGCTGAAGCGACCGACCTGGCGCGCTCGGCCGGCGAAGGCAAGGAAAACTGGATCGTCATGATCGGTTCGTGCACCCATCTGGGCTGCGTGCCGCTCGGTCAGGCGGGTGACTTCGGCGGATGGTTCTGTCCCTGCCACGGCTCGCACTATGATACGGCGGGCCGTATCCGCAAGGGTCCCGCGCCGACGAACCTTCCGGTGCCGACCTTCGCATTCACATCCGACACTGTCATCACGATCGGCTGAGGGGATTAAGACACAATGAGTGGCCATTCGAGTTACCAGCCGTCCACCGGCGTCGAAAAGTGGATCGATGCGCGCCTGCCGCTGCCGCGTCTGATGTATGATAGCTTTGTCGCCTATCCGGTTCCCCGCAACCTGAACTATGCCTACACCTTCGGTGGTATGCTGACCGTCATGCTGCTGGTGCAGATCCTCACCGGTGTCGTGCTTGCCATGCACTATGCCGCTGAAACGACCGTCGCTTTCAATTCGGTCGAAAAGATCATGCGTGACGTGAACAATGGCTGGCTGCTGCGCTACATGCATGCCAACGGCGCATCGTTCTTCTTCATCGCCGTCTATCTGCATATTGCCCGTGGTCTCTACTACGGTTCCTACAAGGCACCGCGCGAAATCCTCTGGATCCTCGGCGTTGTCATCTTCCTCCTGATGATGGCGACCGCCTTCATGGGCTACGTCCTGCCCTGGGGCCAGATGTCCTTCTGGGGTGCGACGGTTATCACCGGCTTCTTCACCGCCTTCCCGTTTGTCGGTGAGTGGATCCAGCAGTTCCTGCTCGGCGGCTTTGCAGTCGACAACCCGACGCTGAACCGCTTCTTCGCGCTGCATTACCTGCTGCCGTTCATGATCGCCGGCGTCGTCATCCTGCACGTCTGGGCGCTGCACGTCACCGGCCAGACCAACCCGACAGGCGTCGAAGTGAAGTCCAAGACCGATACCGTTCCCTTCACGCCCTATGCGACGTTGAAGGATGCACTCGGCCTCTCGGTCTTCCTCCTGGTCTTCGCCTACTTCATCTTCTACATGCCGAACTATCTCGGCCATCCGGACAACTACATCCCGGCTGACTCGCTGAAGACGCCTGCGCACATCGTTCCGGAATGGTACTTCCTGCCGTTCTACGCCATGCTGCGTGCGATCACCTTCAATGTCGGTCCGATCGACTCGAAGCTCGGCGGCGTTCTGGTGATGTTCGGTGCGATCATCGTCCTGTTCTTCCTGCCCTGGCTTGACACCTCGAAGGTCCGCTCGGCCGTCTACCGTCCGTGGTACAAGCTGTTCTTCTGGATCTTCGTTGCCAACTCGATCCTGCTTGGCTGGCTCGGTGCCATGCCGGCGGAAGGCATCTATGTTGTCCTGTCGCAGGTCGGTACCGCCTACTACTTCGGCTTCTTCCTCGTGATCATGCCGCTACTCGGCCTGTTCGAGACGCCAAGGCGCATCCCGAACTCGATCACCGAAGCGGTTCTCGAAAAGAGCGGCAAGTCCGCTGCCGCACAAGCCTGAGCACGTGAGAGGACGATAACAATGAAAAAGCTTGTCACGAGCATCGCGCTGATCGCCGCCATGGCCGGATTTTCCGGCCAGGCGCTCGCAGCGGAAGGTGGCGATCTGGCCGAGATGACGCATCACGCGGCGCAGACCGGTCACTACCCGATCCTGAAGCCCGAGCAGATGGACTGGTCCTTTGCCGGTCCCTTCGGCAAGTATGACAAGGCCCAGCTGCAGCGTGGCCTCAAGGTCTACACCGAAGTCTGCGCCGCCTGTCACTCGATGGAGCTTGTCGCCTTCCGCACGCTGGAAGACCTCGGTTATTCCGAAGCGCAGGTGAAGGCTTTCGCGGCCAATTACGAAGTGACCGATGGTCCGAATGCCGATGGTGAGATGTTCACCCGTACGGCTGTTGCATCCGACCATTTCCCGGCACCGTTCCCGAACAAGGAAGCGGCGGCTGCTGCGAACAACGGTGCGGCTCCGCCGGACTTCTCGCTGATCGCCAAGGCACGCGGCGTCACCCGCGGCTTCCCGACCTTCGTCTTCGACATCTTCACCCAGTACCAGCAAGGCGGCCCGGACTATATCCATGCGCTGCTGACCGGTTACCAGGATCCGCCGGAAGGCGTTGAAGTTGCCGAGGGCACCTACTTCAACCCGTATTTCATCGCCGGTCAGTCGCTTGCCATGGCACAGCCGATCTCGGACGGTCAGGTGACCTATGACGACGGCTCGCCGGAAACGCTGGAGCAGTATTCGCTCGACGTCTCCGCCTTCCTGATGTGGGCTGCTGAGCCGCATCTCGAAGACCGCAAGCGCATGGGCTTCATGGTCATGGTGTTCCTCGCGATCTTCACCGCGCTGATCTACCTGACGAAGAAGTCGGTCTACGCGAACAAGGAACACTGATCCGATCGAGGATCACGTTTCACGGAAAAGGCGGTCCTCGGGCCGCCTTTTTTGTTGGGGGGCAATACCATTCTTGGTAAGGTCCCGCGTAACTTCCTCCCGATCCAATCCGGATGCTTCATGACCAAGATTGCCCACGAACTCGCCGCCGCCATTCGCTCCATTCCCGACTACCCGAAGCCTGGGATCATCTTTCGGGATATCACCACGCTGCTTGGCGATGCGCGGGCGTTTCGGCGGGCCGTCGATGAGCTGGTGCAGCCCTATGCCGGTCTGAAGGTTGACAAGATTGCCGGCATGGAAGCGCGCGGCTTTATTCTCGGGGGGGCTGTCGCCCATCAGTTGTCGGCCGGCTTCGTGCCGATCCGCAAGAAGGGCAAGCTGCCGCACGAGACGGTGCGGATCGCCTATAGCCTGGAATACGGCGTGGACGAAATGGAAATCCACATGGATGCGGTGAAGCCGGGCGAGAAGGTGATCCTGGTCGATGATCTCATCGCGACCGGGGGTACGGCCGTCGGGGCCGTTCAACTCCTCAGGCAAATCGGAGCGGATGTGGTCTCGGCCTGCTTCGTCATCGACCTGCCGGAGCTCGGCGGGCGCAAGAAGCTCGAGGCGCTGGGGGTGGAAGTCCGCACGCTGGTGGAATTCGAGGGGCACTGAGCCCCTCGACGGACCGGCCACCCCTTGGCCGGTGCTCTCCGTGCTCGCCTAGCGTTGTGCCAAGACCAGTTTTCCCGCCATCACGAGAAATCCGCCGGACAGGAGGCGGTTGACGACGCGCATCCTGCGGGGGCGGGTCACGAGCCCCTGTCGCATGGCTGATGCGGCGACACCGTAGAGCGCGAAGACGACGAAGGTCACGCCCATGAAGACGAGGCTCAGAAGGGCCATCGTGACAAGGGGTGCCGGATCCGCCGGCGTGACGAATTGCGGCAGGAAGGCGAGGAAGAACAGAGATAGCTTCGGGTTCAGGAGGTTGATCAGCACTGCCTTGCGGATGATCCGCCAGGCCTCCTGGCGCGGCTCAGCGGCGGGATCGGCCGCAAGGCCGCTGCGCCACAATCCGATCGCCATCCAGACGAGATAGCCGATGCCGGCATAGCGGATCGCCTCGAAGAGGCGGGGCTCGGCGGCAACCAGGGCGGCAAGGCCGAGGGCGGCGGCCAGCATGTGCGGGATGATACCGAGCGTGCAGCCAAAGGCGGCGATGATTGCGCTGCGGCGCCCGCCGCCAAGGGCTGCCGCCAGCGTGTAGAGCGCGCCCGTGCCCGGCGTCGCGACGATGATTAGGGTGGTCAGAAAGAAGTCGAGGGTCATGCAGTGTCTCCTGCGGTTTGCGGGAGAGACTGTGTGATGCTCAGAGCTTGTGGTCTTGTACAGGATTGCAGCTCAGCCAGGCGCTGCGGTAGACGCCGGGTGTAAGGCCGAAGCGGCGGCGGAATTCGCGGTGCATGTGGCTCTGGTCGACATAGCCGCAGGCGGCCGCGACCTCTGCGGGCGCCATGCCTTCCGCCAGCAGGCGCCGGCTGAGGAGCGCGCGGCGCTGCATGTGATAGGCATGCGGCGTCAACCCCGTGTGGCGCAGGAAGGCGCGGATGAGCTGGAAGCGGCTGAGACCGGCTTCCCTCGCGAGCGTTTGAAGATCCGCTGCCTGGGCCGGCTCTTCGTCGAGGCGCTTGCGGATATGCTGCAGAGTTAAGGGTAGGGGGGCGGGGGGCTGCGCCCGGCGGATCAGAGCCTTGCCGAGCAGAAGGACGAGCGTCTCCCGGAAGGCGTTCGCGTCGGCTTGTGTGTCTGAGGTTCCAAGCTGCGCATGGAGCGTGGAGAGAAGGCGGTGGATCGCCGGATCCGTGAAAACCGGAAATTCGAATTCGAGATCGGAGCGTGTCGAGACGAGATCTCCAACGCTGTCGGCGACGAGATCGGGCGTCAGATAGAGCATGTGCCAGCTGCGGGCTGTCCTCCCGAGCGGTGCGCCGTCATGCACCTCGCCGGGATTGACCGTGATCAGCTGGCCCGCTTCCGCCTCGACCTGGCCGCGACCGGAGGCCGAGATCTGGCCGCCCGCCGTCAAAAAGCCGATGCCATAGGTGTCATGGGTGTGTTTGGCAAAGACATGGGCGCTCGTGGCCGAGACCGCTTCCAGGCCGGCAAGGGGTGTCGGGTGGAAGCGGAAGTCAGCCATGGCGTTTAGCCGGCGAGGGCGGCGGTGATATCCGCCTCGATTTCGGCGGGTGCCGTGCGCGGCGAGAAACGGGCGATGGGCTTGCCGTCGCGGCCCACGAGGAATTTCGCGAAGTTCCAGCCGATCTCGGCACCCCGTTCGGCGCCGGGCGTTTCCGCCTTCAGATAGGCGTAAAGCGGGTGCGTGCCCGACCCGTTGACCTCGATCTTGGCGAAGAGCGGAAAGGTGACGGCGAACTGGGTTTCGCAGAAGAGGGCGATCTCCTTCTCCGTGCCGGGCTCCTGGGCGCCGAACTGGTTGCAGGGGAAGCCGAGGACTACGAGATCCGGGTTCGCCTCGTAGAGGGCTTCCAGGCCTTCGTATTGCGGGGTCAGGCCGCAGGCGCTCGCGGTGTTGACGATGAGCAGCACCTTGCCGGCGTAGTCGCTCAGGCTGCGTTCGGAGCCGTCGATGGTGGTCATGGTGAAGTCGTGTACGGTCACGGCGCTCGCTCCTCGTCGGGGAAGAATTCAATCAGATTGCTCTTGAAGCGCAAGACGGTCTCGCCGTTCTGGTTCACGCCCTCGGAGAGAGCGGAATTCAGGATATAGCGATGGCGGCCCTGAACGGTGCGGCTCTCAAGCGGAGTCATGAAGAAGGTGATCGTATCGCCGGCATAGACCGGTTTCAGCCATTGCAGCTCAGCAAAACCGGGGGAGGGGCCGAGCTTCGGCGGAGCGATGCCCTCGGTCTGCAGCCGCGTTATCTCGCGCGTTATGAAGCCGATGAAGCTCTTCATCCAGTTGGCGCAGGTGTGCCAGCCGGAGGCGCAGAGTGCGCCGAAGACGTAAGTTTTCGCCGCCTCTGCATCGACATGGAAGGGCTGGGGGTCGAATTTCTCGGCAAAGCGGACGATGTCGTCTGCCGTGAAGGTGACCGAGCCAAGTTCGAGCCGGGTGCCGGCGGGGTACAGGTCCAGCAGTTTCATGCCGACACCTCCACGGCTTCGCGACGGCGCACCATGACGGCGTTGCGGGCCTTCAGCACGGTTTCGCCGCGCTCGTTCTTCAATTCATGACCGAAGGTGACGATGCCGAGATGTGGTCGCGAGCGCATGACGCGGGTTTCCTCGACCACCGACTGGCCCGAAAGCGTGTCGCCTGCCAGCACGGGCTTCCGCCACTGCATGAACTCGATGCCGGGCGCGCCTTCCGAGGCGGCCCTCAACACATAGGCGTCGATCATCAGTCGCATGAAGAGGCTGGAGGTGTGCCAGCCGGAGGCCGAGAGGCCACCGAGGATGCTCGCCTTGCCTGCCTCTTCGGACAGGTGCATGGGCTGCGGGTCGAATTCGGTGGCGAACTCGATGATCTCCTCGGCGGTTACCAGACGCGGACCGAGCGCGAAGCTTCGGCCCTCGGTGAAGTCCTCGTAGTGAAGCCTGTCGTCCTGCATGCAACATGTTCTCCAATGCACTGCCAGTCGCTATGGTCATAAGCGGGAATCGTGAGGTGGTCCATGGTGGGTTGGGCGGATCAGGCGGGCTTTCTCGCTGATATCGATGACGAGGCGCGACGGGCGCTCGAGGCGCTGAAGCCGATGCATGTCCCGGCGCGGACTACCCTGTTTCGCCCGGGGGATGCGGCTCAAAGCTTCGTCATCCTGCTTTCCGGGCGCATCGGCGTTTATCTCACCGGGCGCAACGGGCGGGAGCTTCTTCTCTATTCCGTCACACCCGGCGAGACCTGTGTGCAGACCACGCTCGGTGTGCTGGGTGGGGCGCCCTATACGGGCGAGGCGGTGGCGGAAAGCGATCTGGTGGCGGTGATGGTGCCACCTGCCGTCTTCGAGCGGCTGATGGCCAGTTCGCCCGCCTTCCGCGCCTTCGTCTTCAAGGCATTTGCCGACCGGTTGGGCGACCTGATGTTCGTGCTCGAACAGGTGGCTTTCGTGAAGGTCGAACAGCGGCTGGCCCATGCACTGCTCGAGCGGGCCGACGACGAGGGCCGCGTGACGCTCACGCATCAGGAGCTCGCGGTCGTGATCGGTACGGCACGGGAGGTCGTGTCGCGGCGGCTGGAGGCGCTCGCCTCGAAGGGCGTGGTGGCAAGCGAGCGCGGGCAGATCCGCATCATCGAGAGAGGCGAGCTCGCCCGCATGGCGAGGGCCGGCGAGCTTTGAGACTTGCCCAATTGCGTGACTTAGTCACCGACGGGTTCGAGGGGCGGCGCTAGTCTCATCCCATCGTCAATCGAACGGAGGGAAAAACCATGTTTGCCAAGAATGTCGGCGGTCTCGACCGCGTGCTGCGCATCGTTGTCGGGCTCGTGCTCTTGTCGCTCTTCTTCATCTATCCGGGCGCGTGGTGGCGCTACTACACGCTGATCGGCGTGGTGCCGCTTCTGACCGGCCTGATGTCGACCTGCCCGCTTTATTCGATCATGGGTCTGTCGACCTGCCCGGTGAAGCGGGCCTGACGGCCGGCGTGCTGATTTAACAAAAAAGGCCGCGAGGGGATCGCGGCCTTTCGTCGTTCTGGTCGTTTCGCTTCAGGTGTTGAAGCGGAAGTGGATGACGTCGCCATCCTGGACGACATATTCCTTGCCTTCGTCGCGGCCCTTGCCGGCTTCCTTGGCGCCGACTTCGCCCTTGTAGGCGATATAGTCGTCATAGGAGATGGTGAAGGCGCGGATGAAGCCGCGTTCGAAATCGGTGTGGATGACGCCGGCGGCCTGGGGCGCCTTGGTGCCGCGGACGATGGTCCAGGCGCGGCATTCCTTCGGGCCGACGGTGAAGTAGGTGATGAGGTCCAGCAGGTGATAACCGGCGCGGATCAGGCGGTCGAGGCCGGCTTCATCGAGGCCGAGGGCCGAGAGGAACTCGGTGGCTTCCTCTTCCGGCAACTGGGCGACTTCGGCTTCGATGGCAGCCGAGATCACGACGCATTCGGCACCCTGTTCGGCGGCCATCTTGGCGACGTCTTCCGTATGCTTGTTGCCGGTTGCGGCATCGCCCTCGGCGACATTGCAGACATAGAGGACCGGATGCGAGGTCAGGAGGTTCAGGCCCTTCAGGACTTCGATCTCGTCGGCGGCCATGGTCTTCAGCAGAACGCGGGCCGGCTTGCCTTCGTTCAGAAGCTTGATGACGGCTTCCATGACCGGCAGCTGGGCGGCGGCTTCCTTGTCCTTGCCGGTCGCGCGCTTGCGCGCCTGTTCGACGCGGCGCTCGAGGCTTTCGAGGTCTGCCAGCATTAGCTCGGTCTCGATCGTGTCGGCATCACCGACCGGGTCGATCTTGCCTTCGACATGGGTGATGTCATCATCTTCGAAGCAGCGCAGCACGTGGACGACGGCGTCGACTTCGCGGATGTTGGCCAAAAACTTGTTGCCGAGACCTTCGCCCTTCGACGCGCCGCGCACGAGGCCGGCGATGTCGACGAAGGAGATGCGGGTCGGGATGATTTCCTTGGAGCCGGCGATGTCGGCCAGCTTCTTCATGCGCGGATCGGGAACGGCGACTTCACCGGTGTTCGGCTCGATCGTGCAGAAGGGGTAGTTCGCTGCCTGGGCGGCCGCCGTCTTGGTCAGCGCGTTGAAAAGAGTGGACTTGCCGACATTCGGCAGCCCGACGATACCGCATTTGAAGCCCATGGCTCTATATACCTGCTCGGGATGGATTTTCGTTGCCCACGCCTATGGGGTATAGGAGGGGCATGGTCAAGTGTTGCGGCCCTTTGCGGCCTCTAGATCCGGAAGGAACCCATGGCGAAGGATACGGTACTGACGCCGAAGACGGTGACCAAGCCCAAGGTAGAGAAGCCGCGGCTCTACAAGGTGCTCCTGCACAATGACGATTATACGCCGCGCGAATTCGTCACGATCGTCCTGAAGGTCGTGTTCCGGATGAGCGAGGAGACGGGCTACCGGGTGATGATGACGGCGCACAAGTTCGGCTCGGCGGTCGTCGTGGTCTGCACGCGGGAGATTGCGGAGACCAAGGTCACGGAGGCCATGGATCTCGCCAAGGAAGCGGGCATGCCGCTGCTCTTCACCGCAGAACCGGAGGAGTGAGGACGGGGGGCAACTTTTGCTCCTGTCGGTTTGACAGGCTTCATGTCGGAATACCCCCCTCTGTCACTGCGTGACATCTCCCCCACAAGGGGGGAGAGCGGGGCTCTCCTTGAGACGCTAGGCTTAGAGTGCCGTCGGCGCTTTGTCAGGTTGCCTGCGGAATGCGGGCGATCACCTTGATCTCGAAATCGAAGCCGGCGAGCCAGTTCACGCCGATCGCGGTCCAGTTCGGATAGGGAGGGGCGGGGAAGACCTCTGCCTTGACCTTCATGATCGTCCCGAACTGGTTTTCGGGATCGGTGTGAAAACTGGTGACGTCGACCAGATCGGCAAAGGTGGCGCCGGCTGCGGCGAGGGTCGCTTCGAGATTGGCGAAAGCGCGGCGCACCTGGGCTTCGAAGTCCGGCTCGGGTGTCCCGTCCTCGCGGCTGCCAACCTGACCGGAGACGAAGAGGAGGTCACCGCTACGAATGGCGGCGGAATAGCCGTGTTGTTCGTAAAGCGCATGGCGGTTTGCGGGGAAAACGGGTTCTGGCTTGGTCATGGTGGTCCTTTCGAGCATGCGACATCGTTCCGCCCGACTGACCGGGTCGGCGAAATGCCGCTTAGCTGTGGTGCAAAGATTTCATATACGATGCGTATGTTGGTTTAGTTGCATACGCGCCGTATGTCAAATTTATATACGTGTCGTATGTGAACTGTGGAGGCTCTCTTGAAACGGACGCGATCGGAAAGCATGGCGGAAAACCGCAGGAAGCTGATCGCGGCTGCGCGCAGGGCTTTTGCGGAGAAGGGCTATGCGGACGCGTCCATGGATGTACTGACCGCCGACGTCGGTCTGACGCGCGGTGCGCTCTATCATAATTTCGGCGACAAGCGCGGTCTCTTCGCCGCTGTGGTCGACGAGATCGACACGGAGATGGCCGAGCGCGCCAAGGCGCGCGGTGCAGCAGCCGGTGCGGGTTGGGATGCACTGCTGGCCGAGGGGGCGGCCTATATCGAGATGGCGCTCGATCCGGAAGTGCAGCGCATCGTGCTGCTCGACGGTCCGGCGGTGCTGGGCGATCCCTCACTGTGGCCGAGCCAGAATTCCTGCCTGCAGGTGACCCGCGAGGCGATCCAAGGGCTGATGGGCGAGGGCGTGTTGAAGCCCGTGGATGCGGAGGCCGCGGCCCGGCTCATCAGCGGGGCCGCGCTCAATGCCGCCATGTGGATTGCAGCGAGTGCGGAGCCGGAGCGCGTGTTGCCAAAAGCGCAGGAGGCGTTTCGAGTACTGGTCGAGGGACTGCTCGCCAAGGCGCCGGCATAAGCCGCCGCATTAGGGCGCAAACCAATTGCTTACCGCCACGCGCTAGTCTCGGCGCATGGTTCCGGATCCTCAAACCCTTCCAGAAGCGGCCACCTGGCACTATGTCGTCACGCTTGTGGCTCTTGCCCTCCTGGGCGCGCTCGGCCATGTCGTGCGCGCGGTCTTCAATATCCTGCCGGATCGTCTGTCAGATCGGCCGATGATGGATCTCATCATCAGCGACGGCTACAGCTGGCACGACATGATCTTCAAGACGGAATACGACGAGGCCGGCTACTACCGTCTCGACAGTCTGCACAATCTGCGGCTTGCCGTTGGCTGGACCATGCTCAGCGGCTTCGTGGTCCTGATGGTCGGTCCTGACGTCTCGAAGCTCTGCGCTTACTTTATCGACAGCGCGATCGTCGCGCTCATCGATCTCTTCTGGTACCGCGTCGAGACTTTTGCGTGGTGAGGCTTTCGCCTCACTTGCCCTTCTTTGCCTTGACGCCCAGCGCTTCTGCCGTGATCCAGAAGACGGCGTCTTCTTCTTCCGTCGTCTCGACCCAGAGGAAGTCGAGGTCGGGGAATTCGGCTTCGAGGATGTCGCGGCCGCGGCCGATTTCGCAGAGCATGCCGCCGCCCGGGTTCAGGTGCTTCGGGGCTTCGGCCAGCAGCGTGCGCACGAGGTCGAGGCCGTCTTCGCCGCCGTCATGGGCCATGGCCGGTTCGGCGCGGTATTCGGCCGGGAATTCATCCATCGCCTCGTGATCGACATAGGGCGGGTTGGTGATGATCAGGTCGAACTTGCGGCCCGACAGAGGCCCGAAGAGATCGCCCTGGTGCAGCGTCAGCTGGTCTTCGAGACCATAGGCCTGGCGGTTCTTTTCGGCGACCTCGAGCGCATCGGTGGAAAGATCGACGGCATCGACGGATGCCAGCGGGAAGAACTTGGCAGCCAGGATCGCGAGGCAGCCGGAGCCGGTGCAGATGTCGACGACGCTTTCGACCGCGAAGGGATCGGGTAGGAAGGTCGAGCCGAATTCGCCGCCGTATTCGTTGAACAGGATCTCGCCGATATGCGAGCGCGGGACGATCACGCGCTCATCGACGAAGAAGCGCATGCCCTGGATATAGGAGCGGCCGGTGAGATAGGCCGAGGGTTTGCGGGTTGCGACGCGCGTTTCGATGCGCTCGGCGAGCAGATGGCGCTCGGACGGCAGCAGCTTGGCGTCGAGGAACGGGTCGAGCGTGTCGATCGGCAGGTCGAGGCTGTCGAGCACGAGGAAGGCTGCGTCGTCGACGGCGTTATGGGTGCCGTGGCCGTAGCTCAGTTCTGCGGCATTGAAGCGGGAGATGGCGTAACGCCAGTAGTCGCGCAGGGTGACGAGGTCGGTGGTGATATCGTGGCTCATGGTCGTCTTCCGGTCGTTTGCGCGGGATCGGTTTGCGGGCAGGGGAGTTGCTGCCTCCGGGGTGTCAGTCGCCCTTGGGGCCGAACATCTTTTTCAGCATCTCGGCCATGGGGCCGGTCTCTGGAAGCTTCTTCGGCTGGTTGAAGTTGCGGGCCTGGCGGATGTGTGATTGGCCTGATGGAGCGGCCTTTTGTGCCTTGGCGGGCTTTTCGTCCTCGGCCTTCGCCCCGGTCGCCAGGGCCAGCTTGTTCATCAGCTGCGAATCCTCTCCGCGCACCAGCATGTCGGCATTGTCGCCCAAGGCCTCGAGCAGCGGATCCAGCCATTCGGCGTCTGACTTGGCAAAATCGCCGAGCACATGGTTGTGGACCTTGGACTTATCGCCGGGATGGCCGATGCCGAGGCGGAGCCGCCGGTAGTTGAGGCCGCAATGGGCGTCGAGCGACTTGATGCCATTATGCCCGCCGTGACCGCCGCCGGTCTTGATGCGGGCCTTGCCGGGCATCAGGTCGAGCTCGTCATAGATCGCGACGATGTCTTCAGGACCGAGCTTGTAGAAGCGCATGGCCTCGCCGACGCTTTCGCCCGAGAGGTTCATGAAGGTCTGCGGCTTGATCAGCATGACCTTCTCGCCGGCCAGCGTGCCTTCCGAGATCTCGCCCTTGAACTTCTTCGCCCAGGGCGAGAAAGCGTGGCGGCGCTGGATCGCGTCGACGGCCATGAAGCCGATATTGTGCCGGTTCTTCTGATATTGCGCACCGGGATTGCCGAGGCCGGCCAGGATGATCATTGCCCGAGATCCGTCTTGAGGTTCTTTGCCTTTCCCCACAGGGAAACGGCCCGAATGTCAAGACGGATGTCGGATCGTCACGGATTGGCGGCGACGAGACCGAAGTTCGAGTAGCGCAGATTGTAAGTCTCGAAGATCTCGGCCTGCGTGCCGTTCTCGATCAGCTTGTCGAGCGCGCCCTGCATGCGGGCGAGGAGTTCTTCCGGGAAATCGGCATTGCAGGCGATGGCGAATTTCTGCTCGGAGAAGACGAATTGCGCTTCGAGTTCCTCGCCCTTTTCCTGCAGCTCGATATAGTGCTGCTCGGAAATCGGCATCAGGTCGATGCGCTTGCTCTGCAGCTTCTTCAGCGTCAGCTTCAGGTCGGTCGCGAGATCGATCTTGGGGAAGCCCTCGTTCTCCAGCAGCGTCTGGGTGTAGTCATTGCGCTGCGTGCCGACGATGTGGTTCCTGGCTTCCTCGATATTGGCAACCTTGATGCCCGATCCCTTGTGGGCAACCATGAAGTTGCGGCCGACGGCCACGGGCTCGACCCATTTGAACTTCTTGTCGCGTTCCGGAATATGGGCGGTGGTGAAGACGCAGTGCATCTTCTCGGTTTCCGCCAGCGCGATGGCGCGCGCCCAAGGCATCATCTCGATGGTGTAGGGCACCTTGATGTCCTCCATCATCAGGAGAACCTGGTCATACCCAGCGCCGCGGATCTCGGATCCGACGCGGAAGTTATAGGGCGGATAGTCTTCCGTGGTGAAATGGACGATGTCTGCGGCGGCGACCGGGGCCGCCGCAAGTGAAAGCATGATGCCTAAAACTTTCATTGCGGTTCCCTCTTACAGTTGCTGTCAGCCGGCTGAGACCTTCGGCAGGCGGGCCGGCTGGCTGGTGGATTGCTCGATCAGTGCGGAAAGCGCCTGCGGATGGGCGAAGTGGTAGCCCTGGCCATAATCGACGCCGAACTCTTCCAGGATGCGCCGCTGTTCCTCGGTCTCGATGCCCTCGGCGACCACGGTGCATTCCATCTTGTGGGAAATGGCGGTGATGCCTTCGACGAGCATGCGGCTCTTGTGGCGCAGTTCCGGCTCGTCGGCAGTCAGCGAGCGGATGAAGGACTGGTCGATCTTGACGATGTCGACGGGGAAGCGGTTGAGGTAGCTCAGGGACGAATAGCCCGTACCGAAGTCGTCGAGGGCAAGGCGATAGCCATAGCGGTTGAACTCGTCGAGGATCGTGCGGATCTGCGGGTTGTCGTGCAGCAGGGTCGCTTCGGTGATCTCGATGACGATGCGCTGCGGAGCGATGTCGAAATGCGCCGTCAGAGCGGCAAGCCGGACCGGCAGAGACGGATCGAACTGCAGCGGCGAGAAGTTGATCGCGAGATAGGCGTCGTGATTGCCAGTGATGGCGCTGAGGCGGGCGAGATTGGCGAGCGCCTTTTCCAAGACCTGGCCGCCCAGCCGGCTGATCGCACCGGTCTCTTCGGCGACGCAGATGAGTTCGGCCGGAGGAATAATGCCGCGCTCCGGATGCACGAGGCGCATCAGGGCCTCATAGCCGACGGTGCGGCCGCTCTCGACCTCCACGATCGGCTGGAAGAAGGCATCGAACCAGTCTTCCGACAGGCCTTCCTCAATGTCGTGCTCGATCTCGGCGCGGCGGCGGGTGTGATCCTGGATCTCGGAGTTGTAGAGAGCCGCGCCGTTCTTGCCGTCGCGCTTCTTGCTGTACATCGCCATGTCCGACTTCTGCAGAAGTTCGGCGGCATTGGCGGCGTGATTGGGGTAGAGCGCGATGCCGATGCTGGCGCTGAGGCGGACCGTCGAGCCTTCGATGTTCATCGGGTCGACGAAGATATCGCAAAGCGCGCGGCTGAGGTCGCTCGCGACCGGCTCGATGGCCGGGCCGCGGAGCAGGACGGCAAACTCGTCACCGCCCAGACGCGCGGCAATTGCGCCGCGGGGGAGGCGGTCGTTCATGCTCTCGACGAAGCGGCAGAGAACGAGGTCGCCGGCCTGGTGGCCGAGATTGTCGTTGATCCATTTGAAGCGGTCGAGGTCGACGAAAATGCAGGCGAGTTCTTCGCCGGCGGCGTCGGTTGCTGCGATCTCGCTGTCGAGAGCGGTTTCGAAGCCCTGGCGGTTGCGCAGACCGGTCAGGTGGTCGGTGATCGCCTGGCGGTGATTTCGCTCTTCCGACTGCTTCAGCGCGGTGACGTCGGTCATGACGGAGAGGGAGAGGTCTTCCTTGGCACCCTCGATCTTCCGGCTTGCTTCGGCGATCAGCACATCCATGACCGTGCCATCGGCACAGACGAACTGGGTCGTGGCTTCCAGAACGTCGGCGATCGAGCGGGTCTTCTTTCGCTCCTGATAGGCGGCGCGGGCTTCTTGCGGGACGAGTTCGATGAACCGGCGGCCGACGACCTGATGGCGCTGATAGCCGGTGGCGAGCAGCCAGTAGTCGCTGACGCTGGTGATGCGGTCTTCCTCGTCGAGCGAGAACAGCATGGCCGGCGTCGTGTTGTAGATGTCCGTCGAACGGCGATGAGCGAGGCGCAACTCGCCTTCTTCCTGCTCGAGCTTGATCTGCATGGCGTTGAAGCTGCGGGCCAGACGACCGATCTCGTCGTTCGACTGCCAATCGACATGGTGGCGGGAGCCGAGCCGGCGGGTGGCTTCAATGGCGGCGGTCAGCTTCAGCAGCGGCTTCATGACCATCAACCGGTTGCCGACGACGGCCGCGCCGACAACGCCGACGACCGCCAGCATGAAGATGCCGATCAGCATGACCTCGGCTTGGCGCAGCGAGGAGAAGATGTCGATGCGGCTATAGTAGATGGTGATGGTGCCGACGAGCTTCGGGCCTTCGACCGCCCGGTAGAAGATCTCGCGCGTGATCGATTCCAGGCCGTTCTTCGGCCACTTGGGTAGCGCTGGCATGGAGACCGAGATGCCGCCGGAGACGTCCTTGACGTTCACGCGGCTGACGGGCCCATTGGAGACGATCGTTGCGGTGATCTGTTCGACGCTTTCCTGGTCGAAATCCCAAAGCGGCTTGGCAAGTGCCTGTGCATTGGCGGCGAGCAGGATGTCGAGGTTCTGCTGCAGTTCGTTTGCGGCGCGTTCCGTCGCCAGCGACAGGAAAAGCGCGAAGAGCGGCACGACCAGAATGAAGATCGTGATCCCTACGATGGCGAGGAATCGGCTCTCGACCGAACGTGTCATCAGCGAACCGCCAGATGCGGCGCGGGATGATGCAACATGACCCTCAAAGCTCCCCTCACGCAATAATTGAGAGACGGAGGCTTTCACGAAATACTTTAAATCTGACTAAAGATAAATAGTCGGATTCGAGAGTCTGCGAGCAGAGATTGTATTAAAAAAGCCCACCCCGCGAAGGGTGGGCTTGTCGATCATAGAGATCAGAAAGATCAGGCTTCTGCCGAACCTTCTTCTTCTTCTTCCGTGACGCCAGCGGCCGGAGCAACGATCGTTGCGATCGTGAAGTCGCGGTCAGCGATAACAGGGGTCACGCCCTTCGGCAGCTTGACGGCCGAGATGTGGATCGCGTCGCCGACCTTGAGGCCAGCGAGGTCAACCGTGATGGCTTCCGGGATGTCCGATGCCGGGCAGTGCAGTTCAACTTCGTGGCGAACGATGTTGAGAACGCCGCCGGTCTTGATGCCGGACTTCTCTTCGTTGATGAAGTGAACCGGAACCTGAACCGATACCTGGCTGTTGGCCGAGACGCGCAGGAAGTCGACATGCATCGTGAAGTCACGAACGCGGTCGAGCTGGTAGTCCTTCGGCAGAACGCGGATCTTCTCGCCATCGAGATCGATGATGGCAACGGTGGTCATGAAACCGCCGGAGTGGATGCGCTTGGTGATCTCGTTCGTGTTGATCGAGATCGAAATCGGGGCCTGCTTGTCACCATAGATGACAGCCGGGATGAAACCGTTGCGGCGAAGTTCGCGGGAGGACCCCTTACCTACCCGTTCGCGTGCTACGGCCTTGAGCTCGTAAGAAGCGTGGCTCATGGCTTTACCTTTCAAGTTACTGGAGAGCCCTGGCGACGCATTTTGGTCATGCCAGAACCGGAGACCGTTGCCGGTCCCATCCACATTGCCTCCAAGGGTGTCTGTGTGGATCGCGCGCCTATAGACCAGATGATGCGCAATAGCAAGGTAATCCCGGGCATTGCCGCGGATTACGCGTTTGTGATCAGCCAGAAGGCGATAAGGGCTTTGATGGCGATTTGCTAACCATTTCGGTTGAGCAGTTCGAAATTGACGGGTGTTAAATCAGTCCGGTCTTAATCACCTGGTCCGATTTCCATGCTCGAAGTCCTCACCTGCATCGCTGTCGAACACGATCCCTTGTCCCTGATCGCTGCCGTCTCCGTCTGCCTTTTCGGATCGCTTCTGACGATGCGGCTGTTCGGTCGGGTGCGCAACACACGCGGCGTAACGCGCGCGAGCTGGATTTCGTTGACGAGTGTGATCGGCGGTGCCGGGATCTGGACGACCCATTTTGTCGCCATGATGGGGTATGAGGGCGATGTTCTGGCCGGTTATGAACCGACGGCGACCTTGACCTCGCTCGTGCTCGCCATTGCCATCACCGGAATCGGCTTTGCCATTGCCGCAGCGACGCAGCGCAGCCTGCTGATCGAGGCGGGTGGTGCGCTGGTCGGCGGTGGGATCGCCGCGATGCATTATGTCGGCATGTCCGGCTATCAGGTGCAGGGCCATCTCGAGTGGAACCAAACCTATGTCGTTGCCTCGCTGATTGCCGGTGCCGTGTTTGGCGCGCTCGCCACCAGCCGCGTCGCCCGACCGGTCACCCGCTTTTGCCGCTATGGCGGTGGCGTGGCGCTGGTGCTGGCGATCGCATCGACGCATTTCATCGGCATGACGGCCGTCACGGTCGTGCCGGATGCCTCGGCGGCTTTACCTGCCAACATGCTGCCGGAAAGCGTTCTGACCGTCGTGCTGATGCTGGTGACGGTTCTGATCCTTTCGATCGGATCCATGACCTATGTGATCGACCGCCAGTCCACCAAATCCGCCGTCGAGCGGTATCGCCAGCTGTCCTTGCATGACGCGCTGACCGGGCTTCCGAACCGCAGCGCCTTCGTCGAGCGGCTCGGCCACATGATGGAGGCGCCGGCGGCGAGGGCGGATCGGATCTACATCCTGTCCTTCGACCTCGACCGTTTCAAGGAAATCAACGACGTACATGGCCATGCGGCCGGCGATCATGTGCTGCGTGTCGCAGCCGAGCGACTGGGCCGCCGCCTTCGCGATGGCGAGTTCGTGGCGCGCATCGGTGGAGACGAATTCATCGCGGTGACCTCGCGCCTCTTCACCCATGCCGAGGCCGAGCAGATGGCTGCGCGCATCATCCGTGATCTCTGCGAGCCGATCGGCTGGGAGGATATGACGCTTGCCATCGGCACCAGCATCGGCATCTCGGTCTTCCCGGACAATGCCGAAACGATCGACGACCTGCTTGCCCAGGCCGATACCGCGATGTATCGCGCCAAGTCGATCGGCTCCAACCAGATCTGTTTCTACGACAAGTCCATGGATCAGGCCGCGCGCGAACGCAGTGCGCTCGCCATGGACATGCGCGCCGGGCTCGAGCGCGGCGAGTTCATGCTTTACTTCCAGCAGCAGAACAACACGCAGACGGGTGAAGTCGTCGGTTTCGAGGTTCTCCTGCGCTGGCTGCATCCCAAGCGTGGGCTGGTGTCGCCGGTCGAGTTCATTCCGATTGCGGAGCGCACCGGCTTCATCATGGAGCTCGGGAACTGGGTCCTGAGTCGGTCGTGCCAGGAGGCGGTGAAGTGGGGCAATCCTCTGCGCATTGCCGTCAATGTCGCGCCCAAACAACTCGCCAACGCCAATTTTCCGCAGCATGTGCGTGACATCCTGAAGGAAACCGGTCTCGTGCCGGAGCGGCTCGAGCTGGAGATCACCGAATCCGGCATCATCGCCGACCAGCAGAATGCCCTTTCGATCATCCGGCAGCTGAAGGCGATCGGTGTGAAGATCGCGATGGACGATTACGGTACCGGCTACTCCTCGCTCTCGACGCTGCAGCTTTTCCCGTTCGACAAGATCAAGATCGATCGCGGCTTCATCGACAGCGTTGTGGAAAACCGACAGTCGGCGGCCATCGTCCGCTCCACGCTCATTCTTGCCCAGAGCCTGAATATTCCGGTTCTCGCCGAGGGTGTGGAAAATGCCGAACACCTGCGTTTCCTGCAGGACGAGGGCTGCGAGCAGGTGCAGGGCTATCTCTACGGCAAGCCGCAGCCGCTCTCCGAACTCCAGGCGATCGTCAATCCGCCGGCTTCAGAGGAACTACCCGCGCCGAAGGCCGGAGAGACCGGCAAGGGCAGTCTCGCAGCCTGATCTTCATTTCGTGCTCGCGACTGTCGCAGAATTGCGCCAGTTTCGGGCGTGGAGCGTGAAGCGGTCATCTGCCGCAATGATGAGCGATTGCCTCTTCAGGCGGAAGGCGCATACTGTCGCCCGTGCTTTGGGAGGAGCCGATGCGCAAGGAAATCCGTCATTCCGATCTCGTCTACTCGACGGCGCAGAAAGCGTCGGCGGCCGTGACCTCGCCGGTTGCGGCGTCCTGGAGCCGTTGTCTGAACCTCTATCGTCTGCAGCCTGAAGAGGCGCGCAAGCCGATCCATGTCGACCAAGCGACCTTTCGCGAGGCGCGGGAGCGCATGGAGCGCTTGATCGGCAGCTCGGCCGACGAAGTCGATCGGCTCTATCAGATGGTCGGTCGCTCCGGCTGCTGCATCATCCTTGCCGACCAGAACGGGATCGTGGTCGAACGGCGCGGTGCACCGGGTGATGATGTTGAGTTTCGGTCTCTCGGGCTCTGGGAACAGACGCTGTGGAGCGAGGCGAGTGTCGGCACCAATGGCATCGGGACGGCGCTGGCCGACGAGCGGGCGGTGGTCATTCATCGCGATCAGCATTTCATGAGCGCCAATATCGGTCTCTCCTGCGCGACGGCACCGATCCGGGACCATCTCGGTCGGGTGACGGCCGCGCTCGACGTCTCCACCTGCCGCGACGACGTCTCGGATCTGACGCTTGCGGTTCTGTCCCAGGCGGTGCGGGATGCTGCGGCGCGCGTGGAAAGCAATCTTTTCCGCCAGGCCTTCGCCGGCGCCCGCATCGTCATGGTGCCGCAGGCTAATTCGATGTCGGCCTTGATCGCCGTCGACGGCGACGATCTGATCCTGGGCGCCACGAAAGCCGCGCGCATCGCCCTCAAGCTCGACGACGGCCTGATTGCACAGGGGCTGCCGGCGGCGGATGCGCTGAAGGAAACACGAGGTGAGGCGATCAGCGATCTCGACGATGCCGAGCGGGCCGCTCTGCGCCGTGTCCTGTCGCGCGCGAATGGCAATGTCTCGCAGGCCGCCCAGATGCTCGGCATCAGCCGCGCTACGCTGCACCGAAAGATGAAGCGCTTCCAGCTCCACTGACTACTCGTTATGTGTCGCATTCCTGAAACACTGTGCGCTGCAGCACTGTTTCGCGACACTGTTCCTTGCACCGGATCGCGGCAATCATCCTGCCATCGGGACCCGAGGAGGGGTCCCTTCACAGGGAGGATGACAGATGAACATTCAGGTGCAGACCATTGCGGCTTCGCCGTTCAAGCTGAAATACGGCAACTTCATCGGCGGTGAATTCCGCGAGCCGGTGAACGGCCGCTACTTTGAAAACACGACGCCGGTCACCGGCGGCAAGCTCTGCGACATCGCCCGCTCGGACGAGGCCGACGTCAATCTGGCGCTCGACGCCGCCCATGCGGCCAAGGACAAGTGGGGCCGCACCTCGACGACCGAGCGCGCCAATATCCTCAACAAGATCGCCGACCGCATGGAGGCCAATCTCGAGCTTCTTGCGCGCGCCGAGACCTGGGACAACGGCAAGCCGCTGCGCGAGACCATGGCGGCCGATATTCCGCTTGCCATCGACCACTTCCGTTACTTCGCCGCCTGCGTCCGTTCTCAGGAAGGCACGATCGGTGAAGTCGATCATGACACCATCGCCTATCACTTCCATGAGCCGCTCGGCGTCGTCGGCCAGATCATTCCGTGGAACTTCCCGATCCTGATGGCGGCCTGGAAGGTGGCCCCGGCGCTGGCTGCCGGGAACTGCGTGGTGCTGAAGCCTGCCGAACAGACGCCGGCCTCGATTTTGGTGCTGGTGGAGCTGATTGCCGATCTCCTGCCGCCGGGCGTCTTGAACGTCGTCAACGGTTTCGGCCTCGAAGCCGGCAAGCCGCTTGCGACGAGCCCGCGGATCGCAAAAATTGCCTTTACCGGCGAGACCTCGACTGGCCGTCTAATCATGCAATACGCGTCGCAGAACCTGATCCCGGTAACGCTGGAGCTCGGCGGCAAGTCGCCGAACATCTTCTTCGAAGACGTGATGCGCGAGGACGACGACTATCTCGACAAGGCGCTCGAAGGTTTCGCCATGTTCGCGCTGAACCAGGGTGAGGTCTGCACTTGCCCGAGCCGTGCGCTGGTGCATGAGAAGATCTATGACCGCTTCATGGAAAAGGCGATCAAGCGCGTCGAGGCCGTCATCCAGGGCGATCCGCTGGCGATGTCGACGATGATCGGCGCGCAGGCCTCTTCCGAACAGCTCGAAAAGATCCTGTCCTATATCGATATCGGCAAGCAGGAAGGTGCCGAAGTGCTGACCGGCGGCTATCGCAACGAATTGCCGGGCGAGCTTTCGGGTGGCTACTATGTCAAGCCGACGGTCTTCCGCGGGCACAACAAAATGCGCATCTTCCAGGAAGAAATCTTCGGACCTGTCGTTTCGGTCACCACCTTCAAGGACGCGGCAGAGGCGCTCGAAATCGCCAACGACACGCTCTACGGCCTCGGTGCCGGCGTGTGGAGCCGCGATGCGAACACCTGCTATCACTTCGGCCGCAACATCCAGGCCGGCCGTGTGTGGACCAACTGCTACCACGCCTATCCGGCCCATGCGGCCTTCGGCGGCTACAAGCAGTCGGGCATCGGTCGCGAGACGCACAAGATGATGCTCGATCACTACCAGCAGACGAAGAACATGCTGGTGTCCTACAGCCCGAAGGCTTTGGGTTTCTTCTGAGGCTCCACACCTCCCCCTTGAGGGGGGAGGTCGCAGCGAAGCTGCGGGTGGGGGTGATGGTTCGGTATCCATGGGTCACCCCACCCCGGCACTGCGTGCCGACCCTCCCCCTCAAGGGGAGGGTCTAACCGTTGCTACCCGCTCGGAAGGAACTACCGTGGCCGACAGCATCACTTCAGACCAGCCCCGCGTCATCGCGACGGATGCCGCGCTCGCATTCCTTGCCGAGATCAGACAAGATCATCCCGATATCCTCTTTCACCAGTCCGGCGGCTGCTGTGACGGGTCGTCGCCGATGTGTTATCCGGCGAGCGAATACCGGGTCGGCGAAACGGATGTGAAGCTTGGCGAGATCGGTGGCGTGCCGTTCTATATCAGTGGCAGCCAATACGCCGTCTGGGCGCATACGCAGCTGATCATCGACGTGGTGCCGGGCAGGGGCGGGATGTTCTCCCTCGACAACGGTCGGGAACGTCGGTTCCTCACGCGCTCGCGGCTGTTCGACGGCGGCGAGGCCTGTCCGCTGCCTGGGGCCCGCTGAAAAGCTCGTCCGTCAGCAGAGCCCGACGGCCTCGCAGGCGGCGTCGACCACGGCGAGCTTGACCGCCTGCGTCGTATGATACTCGTGGAGGAAGGCGCGCGAGACCCAGAGGGTGGAGCGCCCGCGACTGCCTTCCCAGCCGACACTGCCGATCGCTTCGGCTTCTCGCAGCTTGCGGGTCAGATGGGTCCTCGACAGGCGGAATGTCTCCGCCAGTTCCGGAACGGAGCGCACGCGGGTCGGGACACGCTCCAATTCGGCATCGGCCGGTTCGATCCCGAGCATCATCCAATCCATGACGATCCCGCCATTGTTCAGCCAGGTGAAGAGGGACCAGGTCTGGGTCGGCGTGCGCAAGGGGGGCGAGGACATGGCCCGCGTGGCGATCTGCGGATGAAGGCGGGCGAGGTAACGGTCGTCGGTTTCCAGCAGGTCGCTGCGCCTGCCGCCATCCAGCCGGTCGAGCGTTGCAAGATGAATGAGGACCCAGCGACGCGTGGCGGCGATGGTTTGCGGGGCGGGCACGAAAGGGCGATTGCGCCGGTCAGAGGTCTGGCCGTTCAAGGCGATCCCATAGACCAGCATTTCCTTGATGAAGGCGTCGGCGGTGTTGACCGAGGATATGTCGAGGGTCTTCACCTGCTCGAGATAACGGGCCATCAGGATGACGGGGTCGGGATTGCCGCGCGCGACTTCGCTGAAATAGAGGCCCATGGCCAGATGGCCGAGCAGCCAGCGCTGCTGGGTGCCGAAAACGGCAGCAAGGCGCGGGGTTTCTTCATTGACTTGCAGCAGAGCGCGCGATTGGTCCCTGATCGCCTCGTGCAAATCCGGGTTGGCAAGCAGCTTTTCGACCGAGAGTGACATCATATCACGCAAGAAGGGGTGTAGTCTTCGCGCCCGTTCTGGAGGGGAACAGTGCGCCGGAAGCTGTATGCAAAGCGTAGACGCAGCGCAAGTGGCTGTGACACCGCTGGCACTGCATTCTATTCTACAGGGTTAACCCGCAAATCTTGGGTGAGATCAGTCGAAGAGGCTGGAGACCGACTCTTCCTGGCTGGTGCGGTTTATGGCTTCGCCAAGCAGCGTCGCGGTCGAGAGCACACGGATGTTCGGGGCCGACAGCACAGCCGTGGTCGGCTGGATCGAGTCGGTGATCACGAGTTCCCGCAGCTTCGACGAGGCGACGCGGGTGACGGCGCCGCCGGAGAGAACGCCATGCGTGATGTAAGCGGTGACACTGGTGGCACCATTCTTCAGCAGTGCTTCGGCCGCATTGCAGAGCGTGCCGCCGGAATCGACGATGTCGTCGATGAGGATACAGTCCTTGCCGGTGACGTCACCGATGACGTTCATGACTTCGGACTCGCCCGGGCGATCACGACGCTTGTCGACGATCGCGAGCAGACAGTCGAGGCGCTTGGCGAGCGAGCGGGCGCGGACAACGCCGCCGACATCCGGCGAGACGACCATGACATTGTTGGTGTCATACTTGTCCTTGATGTCGCGCGCGAGCAGCGGCACGGCATAGAGGTTGTCGGTCGGAATGTCGAAGAAGCCCTGTATCTGGCCGGCATGCAGGTCGAGCGTCAGAACGCGGTCGGCACCGGCTTCGGTGATCAGATTGGCGACGAGCTTGGCCGAGATCGGCGTGCGTGGACCGGGTTTGCGGTCCTGGCGGGCATAGCCGAAATAGGGAAGGACGGCCGTGATGCGGCGTGCCGAGGATCGACGGAAGGCGTCGATCATGATCAGCAGTTCCATCAGGTGGTCGTTTGTCGGGAAGGACGTCGACTGAACGACGAAAACGTCTTCACCACGCACATTTTCCTGGATCTCTACGAAGATTTCCTGGTCTGCGAAACGGCGGACGCTGGCCTTGCCGAGTGGTACATTGAGATAGGAGCAGATCGCTTCGGCCAGTTGCCGGTTCGAATTACCTGCGAAAACCTTCATCTTGGCCCGCCTGTTACCATGCTGAGATGCGCGCTTTTTAGCGCCCTTCGACTTGAATGCAAGAGGTTTGGACGGTCAGGCCCATATTTTCGGTTGATGCGCCAAAACGGGCGCAGGATTTGCAGTTTGCGTGGCCGATTTGCGTCGGGCCTCAGCCTGCGCGGCTGTTTCGCCATGAGACATATTCGGCCATGCTCTTGGTTGCGATCTGCTGCATGACAGAAGCCGGAACACCGGCCCAGGGGTCCTGCGCGCCGGACGGGACGATCTCCTGACCCTGGATGCGATGCAGGCGTCCGCCGCTGCCGTCCAGGATATCCCAGACATAGGTGATCGTGACATTGCCGCCGTCGGAGAAGGCCGAGAAGTAGCCCTTGAGGATGTGCTCGCTCGAGGCGTCGCTCGCGCTCTTGATGGTCAGCCCGCGGGCGCGGGCTTCAGCGCCGAGCTGACGCGAGAGCGGTGTGACGGCCTGGACCGGGGCGCCGATGATCGGCAGGAAGCGGATGCTGCCCGTTGCCTGTGCCGCAGGTGGCAGCGAGGCCTGCTGCGCGGGCTGGGCGGCTTGCGACGGCTGGCTAGGTGCTGTCTGCTGCTGCGGGGCGCTGGGGAACGCCTGGGAGACCTGACCCTCCAGAGGCGCGGATGCCACCGGGTTGCGACCGCCTTGCGCCAGAGCCGCTGCCTGGGCCTCAAGCGAGTTCTGCGGTCCGCGGACCGGCTCGGCATAGCCGGGCTGTCCGAGCGGCGCGCTCTGGACCGGCTGGGTTCCGGCGGCCGGTGCAGCCAGTTCCTGAGTATAGGCGGGTGGCAGGCTGCCGTTGCCGACGTCCGCGGGCGGCGTCAGCACATCCGTGCTGTTGCAGCCGGCCAGAAGGATGAGCACGCCGATCGCGGCGGGCAGTCTCGTTGGCATTGTCCGGGAACATGTCACCGCGGCGGGTCCCTCCCAATCGCTTCCGTCACAATTAATGTGACTAGCATCCTCTGCCTGTCAATTCCCTGAACGAACAGGCAAAACCGCGTGATTGCCGCGGCTGTGCCCCAGTTTGCGCTCTCACGCGCTGATCAGATCCAGCGGATGCCGTGACAGGGCGCGGGGTGCCGTCTCCGTCGTGAGATAGGTATGGCCGACCGTCATGGCCGTTTCCCGGTCGCTGTCCATGATGATCATGTGGACGAACAGGGTCATGTCGGCGGCAATTTCCTGCGGATTGCCGGCATGGAACATCTGGTGCTCCATCCATGAGGGCGCAAAGCGTGCGCCAACCGCGTAACCGCAGGTGTTGAAGCGCTGGCGGGTCAGGCCGCGATCATCCATCACCTTGGCATGCGCATCGAAGACTTCGCCGAAGGTGTGGCCCGGACGAAGCACATGTTCGATGGCGCGCATACCTTCGAGCGCTGCCGCATAGAGTTCACGATGCCGCGCGGTCGGCTCGCCGATCAGAACGGTGCGCAGCATCGGCGCGTGGTAGTGGCTGGAGACACCGGCCCATTCCAGCGTCAGTTGATCCGTTTCGGACAAGCGGCGTCGGCCGGACTTGTAGCGGCAGAGCAGGGCATCCGCAGCCGAGCCGATGACGAAGGGATTGGCCGGATAATCGCCGCCGCCGGCAAGCACGGCCGATTGCATGGCTGCCAGGATTTCAGCCTCGTCGGCATCTGCGCGGATGAGGGGCAAAGCGGCATCGAAGGCGAGGTCTGCGAGTTCTGCAGCTTCCGTGACCTTCGCGATTTCCGCGGCCGATTTGACGAGGCGCAGATTGCTGACGATGTAGGACGCGTCGACCGTTTCGCAGAAATTGTTGAGCTGGTTGTCGACAAGGCGTGCGGCACGGCCGGTCAGGCCATGGGTGTCGTATTCGACACCGACGCGCATGCCGAGCAGGTCGAGATCGCTGAGCAGATTGCGCAGATCGACGGCCGGGTCCGCATTCATCCGGTCGACCCAGACGACGATGTTGTCGATCGTCGAGGTCTGCTTGGCCTGACGGAGGTCGGGCGTGCGCGTCAGAAGCGTCATCGTTCCATCGGCCTTGACGACCAGCGTCTGGAAGAAGCAGTAGCCGAACGTGTCGTAGCCGGTGAGCCAATACATGCTTTCCTGAGCGAAGAGCAGCAGGGCATCGAGCTTTTCCTCGGCCATGCGCGCCATCAGGCGGGCACGGCGGTCGGAAAACTCGCTTTCTGAAAAGTGCAGGGCCATCTCAGTCCTCCTTGATCGCAATCGCCGAAATCTGCCGCCCGTAATCGGGTTCACCCGCATGGGTGGTTCGGCGGTAGGAAAAGAACGCTTCAGGCGCGGCATAGGTGCAAAGGCCAATGCTGTCTGCCTTCACCCCGGCTTCGGCCAGCCGCATGACGGTCAGACCCGGAAGGTCGAACATGGCATGACCGGGCTTGGCGGACGGGCTGAAGAAGCCCTCGTACCTCTTGTCGGCGGCAAGGAAGCGGTCGACGAATTCCGGACCGACCTCGTAATTGGCCTGCGAGATCGACGGGCCAAGCGTCGCGTGGATGCGGTTGCGATCCGCGCCCAGCGCGACCATGGCATCAATGGTGTTTTCGAGAACCCCGCCGAGTGCACCCTTCCAGCCGGCATGGGCTGCGCCGACGACACGGTTGTGCGGGTCGGCAAACAGGATCGGGCCGCAATCGGCCGTCAGGACGCCGAGGATGACGCCCGGGCTGGCCGTGACCTGAGCGTCCGCCTGAGGGCGGCTGCCGTCATAGTCTGCGCCGACCACGACGACGTCGGGTGAATGGATCTGGTGCGCCGTTGCAAGCCGGTCGAGCGGCTGGCCGAACCAGGCGCTGACACGGCGGCGGTTTTCCTGCACCTTCTCGGGGTCGTCATTGGAGCCGAGGCCGACATTCAGCCCGCGATAGATGCCCTCGGACACGCCGCCGTCCCGGGTGAAAAAGCCGTGGCGGATGCCGGCTGCACCCATTTCGTCCAGGCTTTCGGCCGTGACAGGGCGCGGTTGATCGGCTGTGCTCATGATTGTCTCTCCTGAGCCTGGCATTGCAAGGATGCGATGGTGTTCCTGAGAAGCTGTTGAATTCAATCGGCTTTCTTCGATTTTGAGCCGTTCGGTTCTGGCGCGATCGTGCAGATCGCACCCCATCCTGTCAATGCTTGGACTTGAAAGGCAGCAATTGCACGGCGGGCGAGGAGACTGCCATAACCTTGAACAGTTCACCCATGTAGCCGCGTCCGGACCCTGCCAGGCGGTGCACGGCCTCGATGATCTCGCCTTGTGTCTTCTCGTCCTTGTCCCGGCCGAGGGACGCGGCGCGCTGCTCGATGCCGAGGCCGACAAGGAAGTCGCCCTGATGCATGCAGCCGTTCAGATGCACGCCGGCAGCGACGGCTGTCCGGGCCAGGTTTTCGAAGTCGACATGGCTGGTGAGATCGGCAAGACCCGGATGGGCAAGGGGCGGATCATATTCATGGGCACGCACGGCTTGCAGCGTGTCGCCGAAGTTGCTGACCATGTGCCCGTAGTCGATGATCAGCGCCGTGCCGTGGCTTGCGATCAGGCGCTCGCAGATGGTCATCATGACCGACTGGCGGGCGGGGGCCACTTCGAAGATTTCGCCATCGGCGGGCGTGCTCAGCCCCTGCGGCAGCATAGAGGGATCGAGGGTCGCCACACCGAGGGTGAAGCAGAGCTCGTCCTGATCATCAAGACCGACCATGCGCTCGCGGAACCCGTTCGGCGTCTTGACGAACTGGCGGATCGGGATGGCGTCGAAGAGTTCGTTGGCGGCAAGCAGGGTGAAGCCTTGTGGGACGCCATCGAAGCTCTCGTGCCAGGAGACCTTGTCGCCATGGGCCGAAAGGGTCTCCATCTGAGTGAGCTTCAGGAGCGCGCTCGTCTCGACGAGATGGACTGTCGCGGTTTCATAGAGCTCCGGTGCCGCACGCGAAATCACTCTCAGCATGTCGGCCATCATGGTGCCGCGGCCGGGGCCGATTTCGACCAGGCGGACATCCCGCGGCTCGCCATGGCGCTGCCATGTGTTGATCATGAACACGCCGAGCATTTCGCCGAAGAGCTGGCTGACTTCCGGTGCCGTGACGAAATCGCCGGCGCGCCCGAAGGGATGGCGGGTGCGGTAGTAGCCATGTTCGGGATCTGCGAGGCAGAGGGCGAAATAATCGGTGACGCTGATCGGGCCGTTGGCTGAAATCAGCGACTTGATCTTCTCGGCGAGCGGTGTGGCCATCGGCGCTCCTCAGCCTTGTGTCGCAGGGGCCGCGCGCCCCGATCGCACGAAAATCCAGATGCCGATCAGGACCATGGGCAGAGACAGCACCATGCCCATGGTCAGCCAGCCGCCGTAGAGATAGCCGATCTGCACATCCGGCTCGCGGAAGAACTCGACGAAGATGCGGGCGGCGGCATAGCCGGCGACAAAGATGCCGGTGATCCGGCCGGGTGCGCGCAGGGCGCCGAAGAGGCGGGCGAGCACCTGCAGCACGATCAGCAGCACGAGGCCTTCGAGCGCCGCCTCATAGAGCTGGCTCGGATGGCGAGGGAAGGGGCCTCCGGTCGGGAAGGCCATGGCCCACGGTACGTCGGCTGGGCGGCCCCAGAGTTCACCATTGATGAAGTTTGCGATGCGGCCGAAGAACAGGCCGAGCGGCACGACGCTCGCGATGAGGTCGAACAGGCTCCACAGTCGGATCTGATGGCGGCGGGCGAAGAACACCATGGCGAGCGTCGCGCCGATGAAGCCGCCATGGAAGGACATGCCGCCGTTCCAGACCTCGATGGCGCGCATCGGATTGGCCGCGACCGAGGCGAAATCATAGAAGAAGATGTAGCCGAGGCGTCCGCCGGCCACGACACCGATCGCGGCCCACAGGACGAAGTCGTCGATCTGCTGCAGGGTGGCGGGCGCCTGGCCGTTCGGCCACAGATGCGGACGCTTCAGGAGGTCACGGGCGATCAACCAGCCGAGGAGAATCCCGGCGACATAAGCAAGCCCATACCAATGGACCGCCAGCGGGCCGATCGTAAAGGCGACCGGGTCGATCGCGGGAAAGGAGACGGCGGCGAAAAGGTCCAGGACTGACAACAATGGAGTACTTTCGTTAATGCTGCTGGAAAATGGCGTTGCGAATTGGCACGGTCAAGATGGAATCGGGGCGGCTGCGGCACCGTCAACCACCTTTATCTGTGCTTGCCGTCTTGCGTGCCGGCCTGTCTGGTCCTACCTCATCTCCAAGGATCGTTTTTCCGTCCGCTGTCTGCTTGAGAGGAGTTATTCCATGTCGACCGGCCCCAACCGTATTTTCGATGATTTTGCCAAGTTGATGACGGACGCCGCAGGCGCCGCGCAGGGTGTGCGCAAAGAGGTGGAAACCGCCTTTCACGCGCAGGCCGAGCGCTGGCTGAACAGCATGGACCTCGTCAAGCGCGAAGAGTTCGATGTGGTGCGCGAAATGGCGCTCAAGGCGCTTGAGGAGAATGAGGCGCTGAAGACGCGCCTCGAGACCCTTGAAGCGCAGCTGTCGGCTCAGGCCAAGTAAGGCCGCCGTCTCGTTTCGGGACACCGTTCATCGCGATATCGGATTTATCGAAGACCCATTGCCTGTGGCTTTGGGTCTTTTTGCATTTTCAGCGCCTTGACGATGGTTGCGGAGGTAATGCGCGACGAAAAAATTGGCGCTTGTGGACATCTCCCAAAAAGCCAATCGGCAGAGTCGCTTATGGGGTGATGCAAAGGCGATTCTGAAAGCGCCATCCACAGGCCGCTGGCCCAAATATGACGAGGGGGGCTGGTGCTGGCTCGTCACGATTATACACTGATTTTCAACGATGATTCTGAGCGGGGGCCGCGTAAGTTTCGGACAGGGTGCGTGTTCTACCCTGGGGTCCTTCGGAATCGTTTTCAGTAGTTTCCGGTTCAGGTGTCCGAGTGGTCCGGCGGTTTGCCGGGCGCCCGTAATCATTCCGGTCAAGAAGGTGATGCATGAGCCTCATGGAAATCGAAGTCGAACGCCAATCCAACCCGGTCGACATGATCGAGTTCGTTGCGGCGACCAATGACTGGTCGTTCGAGCGTTCGGGTGAAGACGAAATCGCAATGACGGTCGAGGGCCGATGGGCCGACTATCATGTGTCCTTCTCCTGGATGGAGGAATTCGAGGCGCTGCATCTCGCTTCGGCCTTCGATCTCAAGATCCCAGAAAACCGCCTGAACGAGGTCATCAAGCTTCTCTCCTACGTGAACGGTCAGGTCCTGATGGGCCATTTCGATCTGTGGCGGAACGAGGATGTCGTGATCTTCCGTCAGTCGCTGCTGCTCGCCGGCGGTGCCGAGCCGACCAATCGCCAGGTCGAAGTGCTTCTTTCTTCTGCTGTCGATGCCTGCGAAGCCTATTACCAGGCCTTTCAGTTCGTCGTGTGGTCCGGCATGGACGCCAAGAGCGCCATGGATGCGGTCCTGTTCGAGACGGTCGGAGAAGCCTGAGCATGACGCATGCCGCATTCGGACAGATCGTCCTCGTCGGAGCCGGAAACATGGGCGGCGCGATGCTGGCCGGCTGGTTGAAGAGTGGCGTGCCGGGAGCTTCGGTGACGGTGCTCGATCCCGGACCCTCCGACAAGATGATGGCGGCCATCGCCGAGGCCGGCGCCCGCCATTCGGTCACGCCGCCGGAAGGCCTCGTTGCCGATATTCTCTTCCTCGCCTTGAAGCCGCAGGTCATGGACGCGGTGCTTCCCGGTTTGAAATCGCTTGTCGGTCCTGAGACAACCGTCGTTTCGGTCGCAGCCGGCAAGACCATCGCTTCGATGGAAGGGCATCTTGGTCAGGCCGCCATGGTGCGCGCCATGCCGAATACGCCTGCCATGGTTGGTCGTGGCGTTACCGGCGCATTTGCAAATTCTGCCGTTTCCGACAGTCAACGTGAGATCGTTCACCGCCTGCTCCAGGTCTCCGGACCCGTCGAGTGGGTGGCGAGCGAAGCCGACATCAATGCCGTGACCGCCCTTTCGGGCAGCGGTCCGGCCTATGTGTTCTATCTCGTCGAGTGCATGGCAGAGGCAGGCCGCAAATCGGGCCTGCCGGCGGACCTCGCCATGCGTCTCGCGCGGGAAACGGTCGCGGGGGCTGGTGAATTGTTGCACCAGTCCCCCGACCCGGCATCTACCCTGCGCAAGAACGTGACCTCGCCGGGCGGCACGACGGCGGCCGCGCTGTCGGTGCTGATGGCGGAGGATGCGATGCAGCCGCTCTTCGATCAGGCGATCGAGGCGGCGCGCAAACGGGCCGAGGAACTGGCCCAGTGAGCGGCGGCGAAATCACCTTTGCCGATTTCGAGAAAGTCGACATCCGTGTCGGCACGATCATCGAGGTCGAAACCTTTCCGGAAGCCCGCAAGCCGGCCTTCAAGCTGAAGATCGACTTCGGGCCCGATATCGGGATCAAGAAATCCTCCGCCCAGATTACGGTTCACTACACGCCGGAGAGGCTTGTCGGTCGGCAGGTGCTGGGCGTGGTGAACTTTCCGCCGCGCCAGATCGGGCCGTTTCGCTCCGAGGTGCTGACCCTCGGTTTCGAGGACGCCAATGGCGCGATTGTGCTGGCGGCGGTGGAGAAGCCGGTGCCGAACGGCAAGAAGCTGATGTGATCCAAGGGATCTTCGGGGCCCTTCTTCTTTTCGAGGCTTGCGCTAGACCGGCACACGAATGGTCGCCCGCAGACCGCCCAGCGGGCTGTCTTCCAGGGTGACGTTTCCGCCGTGGCTGCGGGCAATGTCGCGCGCAATCGCAAGGCCCAAGCCGGTGCCGGATGCGTCGAGATTGCGGGCCTCGTCCAGCCGGTAGAAGGGCTTGAAGACGTCGTCGCGCGACTCCTTCGGGATGCCCGGGCCATCGTCATCGAAGGTGATCACCAGCCATTTGGCGCCATGGCGGACATCGACGTCGAGCCGATGGGCATAGCGCCGCGCATTCGAGGCGAGGTTTGTCACTAGGCGCGTGAAGGCATTCGGCCGGACGGAGACGAGCGGATCCCCGTCGAGCGTCCAGTTGAGGGTGCGGTCATGCAGGGTGAAATCCACTTTGACCCGCTCCAGAAGGTCTGCGAGATCGAGCTTGCCGACATCTTCCTCGACCTCACCCTTGGCGAAGTCGAGATAGCCTTCCAGCATGCTCTGCATGTCGTCGACGTCCTGATTGAGGCTGTCGATTTCCGGTCCGTCACCGGCAAGGGCGAGCTGGAGCCGGAAGCGCGTCAGGATGGTGCGCAGGTCGTGGCTGACGCCCGCCAGCATCGCCGTCCTCTGCTCGATCTGCCGCTCGATGCGCTCGCGCATCAGAATGAAGGCGAGGCCGGCGCGGCGGACTTCGTCGGCACCGCGCGGCGAAAAGCCTTCCGGCGGACGCTGGCCCTTGCCGAAACTTTCTGCAGCATTGGCGAGAGCGAGGATCGGGCGGATCTGGCCGCGCAGGAAGAGGATCGAGATGACGATCAGGACGAGGGCGGTGGAAACCATCCAGACCAGGAAGATGTGCGTGTTGGAGGCGTAGGCCGCGTTGCGGGGAGCAAATATCCTGAGGGTCTGGTCACCAACCACGATACGGACTTCGACGAGGCGGGATTCGCCAACGGCATCGATCCAGAAGGGACGACGGATCCGCGTGGCGATCTCGTCCGAGAGGATCTGATCGAGGATGGAGAAGAAGGGACGGGGGCGGGGTCTCGGCAGCTCGGTACCGGGCTCCAGCGAGACGATCAGGTTCAGCTGGTTGGCCGCGATGTCGACGATGTTGGCGAAGTCTTCCTCGGCCGGATAGCGCTCCAGGAGTTCGATGACGGCGGCGATGTCGCGGGTGACGGCTTCCGACAGGCGCTCGGTGACCAGCTGCCAGTGGCGCTCCATGAAGACAAAGGCGACGACCGTCTGCAGGATCAGCATCGGCAGGAGGATGATGAGCAGCGAGCGCGCGTAAAGGCCCGTCGGCAGGCGATGGCGCAGCCAGCGCGACAACCCCTTCAGCCCGGTGGCCGGACTGCGGTCCTGATCCCGGCGGATCTGATCGAACAGCGTCATGTCATCTTCCTCGACGCATGCTGCGCCGTTGCCGAAGCTTTCAGTCCATGCTCAGACGATAGCCGATGCCGCGCACGGTCTGAAGCCACACGGGATTGGCCGGATCGTCCTCGATCTTGCGCCGCAAACGATTGATCTGAACGTCGATGGTGCGCTCTCCGACCTCGGCGTCGTTACCGACGAGTTCGTGACGTGGGATCGTATCGCCGGCGCGGGTGGCGAAGAGATACATGATGTCCTGTTCGCGGTCGGTGAGGCGGATCACTTCGGCGCCCTTGCGCAGCTCCTTGCGCAGGACGGAGAAGGTGTAGGGGCCGAACATGACCTGCTCGATCTTCGGCGCGTCCGGGTTCATGTTGCGCTTCAGGATGTTGTTGATCCTGAGCACCAGTTCGCGCGGGTCGAAGGGTTTCGCGAGATAATCATCGGCGCCGGCTTCGAGGCCTGCGATACGGCTGTCGGCTTCCGAGCGCGCCGTCAGCAAGATGATCGGCACACGCTTCTCGTCGGATAGACTCTGGGTGAGCGACAGCCCTGATTCACCCGGCATCATCACGTCGAGGACGAGGAGGTCGAAGCTGAGGCCCTCCAGCTTGCGGCGCGCTTCGGCAGCGTCGGCCGCGACCGTGACGCGGAAACCCTTTTCCGTCAGGAAGCGGTGCAGGAGGTCGCGGATGCGCGTGTCGTCATCGACCACGAGGAGGTGCGGGGCGTCATCGGTGAGTTCGATCTTCTTCGACACGTCAGTCCACTCCATCCGTCTCAAGGGGCTGCGCCACGGTCTGCTTCTGCATGCCTTCCAGGAAACGTCGCACCGTTGCGCGCTCGTCCGATGTCATGCCGTCCATGGCATGCGCGATCCGGCGGGACTGCGGTTCGGAGAGGGCAAGCGACAGCTCCCGGCCGGCGAGCGTGGGATAGAGGCGGCGCTGGCGGCGATCGGCGGGGCCGGCCATCTGCCGGATATAGCCGCTGTCGATCAATTCCTTCAAAACGCGGGCGAGGCTCTGCTTGGTGATCTGCAGGATCGAGAGGAGATCGGCGACCGTCATGCCGGGGCGTCGGCTGACAAAATGCACGACCCGATGATGGGCGCGGCCATAGCCGAGCTTGGCGAGGATGGCGTCGGGATCGGATACGAAATCACGATAGGCGAAGAATAGGCTTTCGATGGTTTCGAAATCGATCGACTTGTCATCGACCACCGGCAGGTCCGGCAAGGTCTTCTTGGCAGTCTTCGTCGCAGACTGTCGGGCCACGCTCGTCATTCCTTTCCTCCGGCGCAAGCGAGCGTCTCATCTGCCGCCGCCGGTTCCTTCACTCATCGCTGAGGGCCAATGCTTCCCCCAAGGGCGGTCCGCTCTGCGGGCTGCCGTTGATCCTCGCCTCAGTGGCGGGACATGCCGGCAAAACTATGCGCAAGTGTAGCAAATTTCCAACAAATTTACGCAGATCGCACAGGTTAGGCGGTCATGAGGAAACCTCTTTCCGGGATCGTCGTTACCTCACCGATGATCAAACACAAGCCCCGGACAAGCCGCTTCGGTGAGGCTCGCCGAAGGAGAGAGGATTCGTGCCATGTCGGACCGCAATAGCGCTGCACAGATTTCTGAACCATCCAGCCTGCGCCCTGTCGCCATCCTGGTGTTTACCGCCAAGGTGATGGTCGCGAGCTTTCTCGTCGCCCAGGCCTCGCTGCTGCCGGCATCGCCGGTCTCGCAGGTCTACGGTCTCTCCCGCTGACATCTTCCAACATCGGCCTTCGACTTTCCTCTGCCAGCCGCGCCGTGTTAAGGCGCTGGTCGTGAACGACAGAAGGAAGCCAGCCGATGGGCCAGATACAAGCGGGCATCATTCCCGTTACCCCGTTCCAGCAGAATTGCACGATCCTGTTCGATGACGAGACGCGCGAAGGCGTGATTGTCGATCCGGGCGGCGACGTCGACGTCATCCTGCAGGTGATTGCGGAGAACAAGCTGACGCTGAAGGCGATCTGGCTGACCCATGGTCATCTCGATCATGCGGGTGGCGCGGCCGAGCTTAAGGAAAAGATGGGTCTTACGATCATCGGGCCGCACAAGGACGATCTGCCGCTTCTGCAAAGGATCGAGACACAGGCTGCAAGCTACGGCATCAGCGGTTTGCGCAGCGTCGAGCCCGACCAGTGGCTGGAAGACGGCGACAAGGTCAGTTTCGGTGACCACATTTTCGAAGTCTATCACTGCCCGGGCCATGCGCCGGGTCACGTCATCTATTTCCATCGCGGCCAGAAGTTCGCCCATCTCGGCGACGTCCTGTTTGCCGGCTCGGTCGGACGCACCGACCTGCCGGGGGGCGATCATCAGACCCTGATGAATTCGATCCGCGACAAGGTGCTGCCGCTGGGGGATGATGTCGGCTTCATCTGCGGTCACGGACCCGGTAGCCGGATCGGTGACGAGCGCCGGAGCAATCCCTTCATCCACGGTCTCTGAACAGAAAAGCGCCGAGGAACCGGCGCTTCTTTTTCAGGTCTTGCAGTCTCGATCAGCCCGCGGTGCAGAAATGGGTGCGGCCGTCGTAACCGACGAAGGTGCCGGTGCGCGGATTGAAGCTGCGATAGCGCTCAGCGCAGTAGTCATACCAGGCGCCGGTCCAGGGCTCGATGCCGTAGGACTGAACCACGGGGCGGGGCTGCTGGTAGACCGGGCGCGGACGATAAGTGTGGCGCGGGGGCGGCGGCGGGTAGTCGTCCACGTAATAGCCGGGCTCGTCGTAGACCGAAACCGGACGATCGACGTAGACGCGGCGCTGCGGCGGCGGGCTCGCGAGTGCGGAACCGACGATGACGCCGGTCGCAAGCCCGATCACGCCGAGCGCCAGGGCGTCGTCACCACGGTGGTGATGGCGATAGTAGCGGTCGCCCGCTTCAGCCTGCGTTGCTGCGGCCATCGGCGTCAGGGTGACTGCTGCCGCGAGAAGAGCGTGTTGCGCGAATTTCATCATGACGTCGTTCCTCGACCTTGCCGAATTCAGGAGCCGGTGCTGGCGGTTCGGGCCACCGGCGATGATGGCAATCTACGAGGCCGTGCCTGAACGCAGGCTGAACGAAAAAACCCGGCATGAATGCCGGGCCGCAATTCGTAGAAATCCGATTGATATCAGCCGGAGATCTGCAGGTTTACGGCCTTAGGGCCCTTGCCACGGCGATCGGGTTCGGTGTCGAAGCTGACCTTCTGGTTTTCGGTCAGACCCGACAGGCCCGATGCCTGAACAGCGGAGATGTGGACGAAGATGTCCGCGCCGCCATTGTCGGGCTTGATGAAGCCAAAGCCCTTGTCGGTATTGAAGAATTTTACAGTGCCAGTCTCGGCCATGCGTCAGGTCCTTTTCTCTCTGCCCGTATTCGGCGGGGCAGCATTGCAATGTACCCGCAAGCGGGTGAGCGACAGGCATTTGTCGAAATTGGAGGAAAGGGGCCCTGTTACCGCAGACTAACTCCAGACGATGTTACCATCCCCTCAAGTCTGACTGCCCGGGGTTGTTATAGCGTCCCCGGCGCGCACTACTTTATAGGTCTTCCCATGCTCGCAAAATTGCCCGAACACCGGAAGAGTGCTTGGTTTGTCGGAAATTGGCAAGCGAAAGTTTTAACACTCTCGGAGGCGAGAGTCCTTTGTTTTCAGTGCGAGCAGCCTGATTCGCACCCGGCGCAAGGTCTCTCGGCGCCATTTTGGCGAAAATTTGCATCGCTTGCGATGGAGATTGGGTGAATTGCCGCTGTCTACACGGAAAATTGCGGATGAAAATTTTTCGTGTTGGGCCGCGCGATTATCTGCCCGATAGCCACGTGGCCTCAGTCTTTACCCCTCAAAAAGCGCAGGGTCCGCGTCAACTGCAGGCGTCGGTTCGGTGCTTCAGCTCTCGCCGCCTCGCGTGATGCGCAGCAACTGCCCGTCTTCCTCATCGGTCACGAGCAGGATCGATCCGTCAGGCGCGACCTTCACGTCCCGGATGCGGCCATACTCACCCTGCAGCATTCGCTCCTCTGTTCCGATGGTCCCGTCTTCGCCACGCTCGATACGCGCGACGAGTTGATACTTCAGGGCTGCGACGAGGAAATCACCATCCCATTCGGGGAACATGGCGCCGCGGTAGATGGCCAGAGCTCCCGGTGCGATCGATGGATCCCAGTAGTGGAGGGGTTGTTCATAGCCATCGGCGGTCTGGCCGATGCCGATCTCGGCGCCGGAATAGTGCTTGCCATAGGAGATGACCGGCCAGCCGTAATTGGCGCCGGCTTCGGGCGCGTTGATCTCGTCACCGCCGCGGGCACCATGTTCGACCGTGAAGAGCTGGTTGTCGACAGGGTCGATCGCGATGCCCTGGGGATTGCGGTGACCGCTCGACCAGACCTCCGGCAGTGGCTGGCCTTGAGGGTTTTTCGCTGACGGCGTGCCGTCGGTATTGATGCGCATGATCTTGCCCGCGTGATCAGCCGGGTCCTGCGCCCGGTCGCCATCACCCCGGTCGCCGATGCCGAAGAAGAGGCTGCCGTCGGCGGCGATCGCGATACGCGAACCGAAATGCTGACCGGCCGCTGTCAGCTTGTTCATGAGAAAGATCCGCTTGACGTCTTCCAGGCGTCGTTCGTTCTGGCTGAGGCGTGCGGAGAAGACAGCGGTGCCTTGTCCGCCCTGGCCGGGCACTGCTGCGGTGAAATAGAGCCGGCGCGTCTCGGCGAAATCAGGTGCGAGCGCGATGTCGAGCAGACCGCCCTGGCCGACGGCTGCAATGCGGGGCAGGCCGCCCAGGGGACGTCTGACCTCGCCCTCGCGAATGATGCGCATGCGCCCGGGGCGCTCCGTGACGATATAGCCGCCATCGGGCAAGACCTCGACCGACCAGGGGTGTTCGAGACCCTCGGCGATGGTGGTGACATTCAGCGTGACGTCACCAGCGCGGTGTTCGTCCGTCTGTTGTGCTGAGACCGGCCAGGCGAGCGATAGCGCGAGGAGGGGCGTGGTGACCCATGCAGTCTTGATCGACAGGTTCGGCATCGGCTTTCCTCGCTCCATCACGTTGTCCGCGCTCAAAAATGGGAGCGGATGCGTCGGCGGCAAGGCGAAGCGGGGCAAGACGGCGCTTCTTGACGAAATTTTGTAGAAGCGCCGTCGTTCTTCAGCTGTCGAAGCTGACCGCCTTCAGCTTGTCGATGCCGAGCGCCTGCAGCGCGAGCTTCTCGTAAAAGGGCTCGGACTTGCCGAGTTTGACCTTGTAGAGGAAGTATTTTTCGAAGCCGATCTTGGCGGCGTGGACCCATTTGCCCTGAGACGACCAGTTGACATTGCGCGGCGGCAGTTGCGGCTGGGCCACGAAGGCAATTCCGCCATCGCCGAAGTCGGCGAGGCAGACGGCATTCCAGGTGCCCTGGGCATTGGCTTCTTCACCGGCGATCAGATTGGCGATGTTGTGGGCGGTAGCGGTCACCATGGATTCAATCATGAAGCCTGTCTTGGGGACGCCGACCGGGACCGGCGTCTTGCCCATGGGCGGGATCGCAACGCAGACGCCGACGGAGAAGATATTGGGGAATGTCGGGTTCTGCTGGTGCTTGTCGACGATGACGAAACCGCGCGGGTTGGTCAGGCCCTCGATCCCCTTGATGGCCTCGACGCCTCGAAAAGCGGGCAGCATCATGGTGTAGGCGGAGGGGATGTCGTGAGTTGTCTTGACGCTACCGTCTTCGTTGACCTCTTCGGCGACGACCTTGTCTACTTCGAAGCGGTTCACGCGGGCATTGGTCACCCACTTGATATGCTTGGAGCGGAGCGCACTTTCGAGCAGGCCCTTGGTGTCGCCGACACCGTCTAGTCCCAGATGGCCGATATAGGGTTCCGACGTGACGAAGGTCATCGGGACGCGGTCGCGGATCCTCGCATCGCGAAGAGCCTTGTCGAGGATGAAGGCGAATTCATAGGCCGGCCCGAAGCAGGAGGCGCCCTGGACGGCACCGATCACCACGGGGCCAGGATTGGCGACGAGCCTGTCGAAGGCTTCCTTCGCTGCGAGCGCATGATCTATGTGGCAAACGGACTGCGTGTGGTGATGCGGGCCGAAACCTTCAATTTCGTCGAAGGCGAGATCGGGACCCGTGGCGATGACGAGGTAGTCGTAGTCAAGGGAACTGCCATCGGTCATCTCGACCCGGTTTTCACCCGGATGTACGCGTGTGGCGCCCTGGCTGTGCAGGGTGACGTTTCGTTTGGCGCAGGCGGGTCTCAGATCGACCTCGATCTCTTCGCGTCCTCGCCAGCCGACGGCCACCCAGGGATTGGACGGCACGAAGGAGTAGGTCGCTCCCTTGCTCAGGAGATGGATCTCGACGTCGCGGCCGAGGCGGTCTCTCAATTCATAGGCCATGATCGTGCCGCCAAGACCGGCACCCAGGACTGCAATGCGTTTCATAACGGTTCCTCCCATCATCTGGGAGCCATTATCTACGAAAATACGTAGATATCAACTATACTATTTTATAGGTCGTCATGCGGTCGCGCGCGCTGCACGACTTCCTGCCAATTGCGCCTCCACAGCGCGAGGCCGCCGACGGCCATGACCGTGAAGCAGACGAAGAGAAGGATGATCAAAAGATGGCGTTCGCTCTGCGGCAGCGGGAAGTTCTGCACCTGTGCGGTCGTTGCGTCGACGATCCGCGCGGGGGAGGCAGGCACGATGCTCGAGGTCGTCAGCTGATCCGCCTGAGCCAGTGGGGTGACCGTGCTGGCCTGTACGGTTTGCGGAGCAGAGGACGAGGCGGCACCGGGGCTGCCCAACATGAAGAGCGCCAAAGCGACGCCGCTGACCGCGCCCATCCATGCGAGCGAGCGGTTCCGACGGGAAGGAGGCGGAAAATCATCAAAATCATAATCCACTTGAGTCACCCAGGTCTTTTTGACGGCACCGCATGAAACCCTGCGATCGCGTCCGCAGAGCGACGAAAATGTGGCAGTGCTTGTGCTCAATTGTGATTTCGACGGTAGGCCGTAATTATCGCCTTCCGCCGCATTGGTATGGTGACGCAAAACTCTCGAATAAACGGTGCTTTCTGCTTGAAAGGCGGGGCCTCTTTCGCCATAGAGCTTGGACCTGAGGCCCCCCGGAGCGGGGTCGATGTTCAATCAGCTCAGGACCTGCACAATGGCTTTCCTTGCCGACGCCCTTTCCCGCATCAAGCCTTCCGCGACCATTGCCGTCACGCAGATGGCCCGGGAGCTCAAAGCGCAGGGGAAAGACGTCATTTCGCTCTCCGTCGGCGAACCCGATTTCGACACGCCGCAGAATATCAAGGATGCAGCCGTTGCCGCGATTGCCCGTGGCGAGACGAAGTACACGCCCGTTGCCGGCATTCCAGAGCTGCGCAAGGCGATCGCCGACAAGTTCAAGCGCGAGAACGGGCTCGACTACAAGCCGGAGCAGGTGATCGTCGGAACCGGCGGAAAGCAGATTCTTTTCAACGCCTTCATGGCGACGATCAATCCGGGAGATGAAGTTGTCATTCCGGCCCCGTTCTGGGTGTCCTATCCGGAAATGATCGCGCTCTGCGGCGGCACGCCGGTCTTCGTCGAAACCACGATCGAGAACAATTTCAAGCTGACGGCCGAGCAGCTGGACAAGGCGATCACTCCGAAGACCAAGTGGTTCATGTTCAACTCGCCGTCCAACCCGTCGGGTGCCGCCTACAGCAAGGAAGAGCTGAAGGCGCTGACCGACGTGCTCTTGAAGCATCCGCATGTCTGGGTTCTGACCGACGACATGTATGAGCATCTCGTGTTCGGCGATTTCGTTTATTACACGCCGGCCCAGGTCGAGCCCGCGCTTTATGAGCGCACGCTGACCATGAACGGCGTGTCCAAGGCTTATGCGATGACCGGCTGGCGTATCGGCTATGCCGCCGGCCCGCTGCCGCTGATCAAGGCCATGGACATGATCCAGGGCCAGCAGACCTCGGGCGCCTGCTCGGTTGCCCAGTGGGCCGCTGTCGAGGCGCTGAACGGCCCGCAGGACTTCATCACGGAATCGAAGAAGGCCTTCGAAGAGCGCCGCGACCTCGTGGTCTCGATGCTCAACCAGGCTTCCGGCATTGTCTGCCCAAAGCCGGAAGGTGCCTTCTACGTCTATCCCTCCTGCGCTGCCCTGATCGGCAAGACCGCCCCGTCGGGCAAGGTGATCGAGACGGACGAAGACTTCGTCATGGAGCTGCTGGCCACCGAAGGTGTGGCGACCGTTCACGGCTCGTCCTTCGGCCTCGGCCCGAACTTCCGCGTGTCCTATGCGACGTCCAACGCCAAGCTGGAAGAGGCCTGCAGCCGTATCCAGCGCTTCTGCGCCTCGCTGAAGTAAGCGGGGATACATCGCAGTTTTAGGGAAGGGCTCGCTGCAAGGCGGGCCCTTTTCGCATCTTCGGCTTTGTTGAGACCGATGCGCCACCGTGTTATCTTTCCTTCCATGAAGACTGTCAGTCTGCAGGAAGCCACACGCGATCTGGAAGCGCTCGCTGACGCCGTCGAGCGGGGCGAAGTCGTGACCGTGACCCGCGACGGCAAGCCGGTTCTGGATCTGGTGCCGCATGCGGGGGCGGGCGAGGGAGAGAAGCAGAAGAAGGGTGGGATCGACTGGGAGGCTGGCGAGGCATATCTACGCTCGCGCGGCATCGTTCGCGGGCCGGGGTTCATCGCCGATGATTTCGATGATCCTCTTCCGGAGGACTTTCTTCTAAGGCCCTTGCCCTGAGATGCGCTTGCTGCTCGACACGCATTACGTGATCGCTGCGGCTGATGGCGCGGTGAATCCTAGGTTTTCTGAAATCAGGTCCATTTTGGACAACGCGCCAGGAAGCCACGTCTACAGTGTCGCAAGCCTGTGGGAGATTGCTATCAAGATGCGGCTTGGTAAGCTCAGCCCTCGGCTGCCCTTGCTCGACATACCGCTGTTTCTTGAAGCGAGTGGTTTAGGCTTGCTTGGGATTAAAGTCTCCCACGTCTTACACACTCTCGATCCGGAGCCACCCACGCGGGACCCGTTCGACCGACTTCTGCTCGCGCAATGTCATGTGGAAGGGCTGAAGCTCGTCACGGTGGATCGTGCCCTGGTCGATCATCCCCTGGCATTCCGCCCCTGACTGAACGAGCCAGGGGCGGGATGTGGTGATCAAGCCTTGGTCAGCTTGATGATCGTCGAATTGCCGCCGCCGCGCTGCTCGGTGACGGCGTAGACTGCGCCATCGGGGCCGACCTTCACGTCGCGGATGCGTGCGTCGAGGTCTATGCGCTCCTCGAACTTGACGCGGTCGTTTTCCATGTGAAGGACGACGACGCCCTGGCTGACCAGACCGCCGACGAGGAAGGCGCCCTGCCATTCAGGGATGGCATCGGCGTGGTAATAGGCCATGCCGGAGGGTGCAATCACCGGGTCCCAGTAATAGACGGGCTGCTCCGTGTCCGCCATCTGGGTGATGCCGTCGCCGACTTCCTCGCCGCTATATTCGACACCATAGGTGACTTCCGGCCAGCCATAGTTCTTGCCCGCCTGCGGCAAGTTCAACTCGTCACCGCCCTTGGGGCCATGTTCGACCGTCCATAGACGGCCCTGGCCGTCGATGGTGGCGGACTGAAGATTGCGGTGGCCGAGCGACCAGATCTCCGGTTGGGCACCGTCTTCACCGGCGAACGGGTTGCCTTCCAGGGCTTCGCCCGTCTGGCTGATGCGGAAGATCTTGCCAAGGCCGCTCTGCAGGTCCTGTGCCTGAACGCGCGGTTCGGCGTCGGAGCGCTCGCCGACGGTCACGTAAAGCTCGCCTTCCGGGCCGAAGGCGAGGCGGGAGCCGAAGTGCTTGTTGCCGTCATAGGTCGGCATCTGCCGGAAGATCACGCTGACGTCTTCGAGGGAGCCGCCGCCCTGATCGTCGGTGACGAGGCGTGCGCTGGCAACGGATGTGCCGTTGCCGTCGTCACGCGGCTCGGCGAAGGAGAAGAAGATCCGGCCGGAGTTCTCGTAATCGGGCGCGAGCGCCACGTCCAGAAGACCACCCTGGCCGTTGCTGAAGACTTCGGGGACATTGGCGATCTCGGGGCCTGCTTCACCATCCGTGCCGATGATATGCATGGCGCCCTGCTTGGCCGTGACCAGCATGCGGCCATCGGGCAGGAACTCCATCGACCAGAGATGCGGCAGGCCTTCTGCCACGACCTCTGTCTTGATCTCCACGGGTTCGGCCGGCTGCGGCGCCCGGGTCTGGCCTGCAAAGGCCGGCTCCTGGTTGGGCGCATTGGGGGCCTGCGTCTCTACCGGGTTGCCGGCGTCCTGAGCGAAGGCGGGCAGGCCGGCGAGCGTGACGCTCAGCATGGTGCCGGCGAGAATGTGGGGCAAACGGTTCATCAATTCCTCCTGGTCTGATGGTTGGACCCGATCAACGCGTGATGTGGTTCAAAGCTCCCGCATCGGCAGTGTCTGCGCGATCAAGAATGCTTTATCCGTCAGTGAGGAGGGGGACGTTCTAAGCTGAAGAGCGGGCCAATAAGCCCGCTCCTCTTCGTTCATTCTCAAGCCGGTGACTTCACCCAGCTCCCCAGATAGGGCGTGTTGGCGAAGATCTTTTCGCGGTCGCGCCACAGAGCCGGCACTGCAAGGAGGCCGAGAGCGGCGATGGTGATGATGGTCTTGGTCAGCTGCGACAGTTCCGGCGTGCGGGCGTCGAGATAGTAGACCATGTAGACGATCAGCACGTGCCAGACATAGATCTGCAGCGAATGGCGGCCCAGCAGCTGCAGGAAGTTCAGCGTGAAGAGGCTGGTGAGGGTCGAGGCGATCTTCTGAATGACAGGGCTTTCATGCCGTGGACCGGCAATCAGGATCCAGGCGAGGCCATAGGCGACAGCCGCGAAGTTGATCAGGTAGACCGGACCGAAATCGGCACGGACTTCCATCAGACCGAATTTCTCCAGCACGAAGCCCGGCATGAAGCCATGGGCGGTTGCGACGCGCAGCGGCAGGAAGAAGAGGGTGATGGCGAGGGCTGTCCAGGCAAGCGTCGTGCGCTTCGGGTCGAAGACCTTCTGCCACTCGATCTTCTTCATTGAGGTGAGAGTGCCGGCGATGATGCCTGAGAAGAAGACGATCTGCCAGCCCAGCAGATTGAAGGAGACGCGTAGGCCCTCCTGATCCGGAGCGCCGGCGAGCCAGGAATCGACGGGATACGTGATGATACGGTGCAGACCGAGCTGGGCTGCGAGCCAGATCAGCAGCGAGCCGATCGCAACTCCCAGCCACTGGCCGCGCAGGCAGAGCCAGATGACGACCGGGGCAAAGACCATGTAGGCGATGTATTGCGGCAGGATATCCATGAATGTCGGCTGGACAAGGAAGGTCGCGACGGGTGCGAGCGAGCTCGGATCGAGCAGGCTGACGTCGCCCAGCCAGTTCTTCCAGCCGGCCACGGCGCCCGGCAGGATGAGCTGCAGCACCAGGACCACCAGAACGATGGCCATGGCATAGCGGTAGAGTTCCAGCGCGCGCGACCAGATGCGGTCACGGCCAACGGCATAGCCGTCCTTCATCATCTTGCGGCTGTAGACCATGCCCGTCAGCAGGCCGGAAAGGAAGACGAAGCCTTGCGCGTCCTCGACGAAGGCGAGGTTGCGGTGGTTGATTTCAACGAGCCAAAGGCCCCCCGTGAACACCAGGTGGTTGATCAGCATGAAGACGAGGAAATAGCCTCGCATGCCGTCGATCACATCTAATCTCTTCACGTTCGACTCCCGAGTTGGCCCCCCGGTGACCCGCGGCGGCGATCATCATCCGCATCATGTTGAGAATGCGGCGGGAGGCCCAATGGGGGCCGATCCGTGCGGGAGGAACGGAGGTTTTCCTCAAAAGTTCCGCGACCCCATGCTCACGGCTGCGTGCGTCAATGTCGCAGGGGGCCGCGAATCGCGATCGCCTAGAGACCGAGAAAGGCGAGCATGATGAAGGTGGCGAAGAGCACGAAATGGGTCATGCCTTCGATGGCATTTGTCTCTCCATCGTTCAGATTGATCGCGGCGGCGACCAGGGTGATGGCAACCATGGTCGTCTGGACCGGGGTCATCGCCATGACGAAGGGCTGGCCCGTATAAAGCGCGATCGCCTCCATGACCGGCACGGTCAGAATGACCGTCGACAAGGATGCGCCCATGGCAATGTTGACCACGGCCTGCATGCGGTTTCTGAGCGCTGCCCGCAAGGCGGTCAGGATTTCCGGCGCCGCAGAAATGCTGGCGACCAGGATGGCGGTCAAGGCCACCGGGGCACCCGTTCCTTCAAGCCCTGCGTCCATCAACACCGACATGACCTCGGCCAGCACGCCGATGAGCACGACGCCGAAGAGAATGACGCCGATCGAGAAGAGTGTGGAATCTTTTCCATGCTTCTCGGCCTTCTCCCGCGGCTCAGTCGTCGGCGCAGATTGCGGTGCCGTTTGTGCGGGCTGGTCCGGCAAGCGGGTGGGATAGCTGTAGGAGAAGAAGTAGCTGTGCGTGCCCACCTGCATGCGCAGGAAAAGGGCGTAAAGGGCGATCATCGCTCCGATCGTGAAGACGGAGTAGTAGCGCCAGCGGTCGTGCGGGATGAATTCCGGCACGATCATCGAGATCCCCATGGCGGTCAGGATCATCACGCCATAGGTCTTCCCACTGTCGTCGTTATAGGGCTGTTCGCCATGCTTAAGTCCGCCGAGCAGGGCCGCAAGACCGAGGATGCCGTTGATATCGAGCATGACGGCCGAATAGATCGTATCCCGCACCAGGGTGGGGGAAGCGCCGTTGTTCATCATGATCGCGAGGATCAGCACCTCGACCGCGACTGCCGAGAGCGTCAGGATCATGGTGCCATAGGGATCGCCGACCTTGTGGGCGAGGATTTCGGCGTGATGGGCAACGCGCATGGAGCCGACGACAATGGCCGCGATCAGGCCGGCGGCCCCGATCAGCGAGGCGATCTGTCCAGCCTCCAGGACCATGTGTTCCAGGCCGAGGGCCAGGATGGCTGCAATGATCGGAATGAGAAGAAGTCTCTCCTGCCTGATGCGCGACACCTGCTTCTCCCTGTCCTGACCAGATTTTCGTAACGGCAGGGAGGGCAATGCTGTTCCATCGCAAACCGTGCAGGTTTGCACCCCGCCGCTTTTGATGGAATACTCGCAGCAGCCTAGGAGGAGAAGGCCATGGTGAAGATCATCTACGAGATTGTTCCTCATGATGGCGGTTGGGCCTATCGGCTCGGCGGCGTCTATTCGGAGGCGTTCCCGACCCATGACCAGGCCCTAGAAGCCGCTCGTATCGTGATGCAGGAGCAGCAGGTCGGCGACGAGCCGGTGACCATCAGCTATCAGGACGAAAGCGGCCGCTGGCGCGAGGAGTATAGCGACGGCGGCGATCGGCCGGAGGTCGAGATCATCGACAGCTTCGCGGATGATGACAGGCCCCAAGCCTGAGGTCGGCAAAAAACTCAATCCGCAGAGTCGGTTGTCGGTACATCCTCATGTTCTGATTCCAGCGTGTCGCGCTGCGGTCTTGTCGCCGAGGGAAGCCGCACCCATTCGCTCAGGCCAGTCACCAGGGCATCAAAGGTTGCGCGAAAGCGTGGGACGGTTTTCAAGGTCTCGTGGAAGACGACGAAGGTCTCGAGCGCGATATCCAGCGAGCCGGGAAGGACTTCGATCAGATCCGGGGCGCGTGCTGCGAAGGCATGCTGACACATTCCGATGCCGAGGCCAGAGCGGATGGCGGCGAGCTGCACCAGATTGCTGTCGGCGCGAAAATCAAAGCCGATGCCTTTGAGATCGGGCCGGCGCTTCAAGATCTCCCTGATATAGGGAAGTTGCCGGTCGAAGCCGATCAGCCGGTGGTCGGCCAATTCTCCCAGGGAGCCAGGCGTGCCGTGGCGGGCGAGGTAGCTGCGGTGGGCGTGGAAGCCGAGGGTGATTTTCCCGGTGCGTCGGCTGACCAGCGCAGACTGGCTCGGCGCTACCATGCGGATCGCGATGTCGGCCTCCTGCTGGAGGAGGTCCTCGACGGCGTCCGAGGCGGAGAGTTCGATCTCAAGCCCCGGGTGTTCTTCCTGCAGCCTCGCCAGGATGGACGGCAGGACCTCGACCGCAATCACCTCACTGGCGCTGATCCGCACGGTGCCACGCACATCTTCCATGTCGCCCGAGGCAATGCGTTCAAGCGCTGCCGACATCGCGGACATGCTCCGCGCATGTCCTTTCATCGCGAGTGCCTTCTCGGTTGGAAGCAGCCCCTGTGGCGTGCGCAGGAAAAGCGGTGCGCCAAAGGCCCGCTCCAGTGCTTCCACATGCCGGCCGGCCGTCGGCTGCGTCAGGCCGAGGTCGCGAGCCGCTGCGGAAAGAGAGCCCGTTTCGAGGACGGCAAGAAAGGTTCTGTAGTGGTCCCAGCTGATCTGATCGATGGTCATACATTTATGTATATCAATTCTGCACCTTCTGGCAATTCTGCATGTCGGAGGTTCGTGGGAAGCTGTTTCCAGTTCAAAGATTGGAGACGAGCATGACAGACATTTCGCAGACCTCGTTACAACCACCCCTCGCGCTGGTTCTGGGTGCCACCGGCGGCGTGGGCGGCGCGCTCGCCAAAGCTTTGCTCAAGCGCGGCTACCGCGTGCGGGCCATGCACCGCCGCCCTAAGCAGCAGTCATCCGCGCATCCCGTGTATGAATGGGTGGGTGGTGATGCCATGTGCGCCGCGGACGTTCTTGCTGCTGCTCAAGGCGCAAGTGTCATCGTGCATGGCGTCAATCCGCCCGGTTACCAGAACTGGGGCGAGCTCGTGCTGCCGATGATCGACAACACGATCGCCGCTGCAAAAGCCGTCGGTGCGCGCATCCTGATGCCGGGCACGATCTACAATTTCGGCCCTAAGACTTTCCCGCTGCTTTCGGAGGACAGCCCGCAGCGGCCGCAGACGGTCAAGGGGCGGATCCGTGTCGAACTCGAGCACCGGCTGGAGCGAGCCGCCGACGAGGGTGTGCCCGTCATTGTCCTGAGGGCAGGGGACTTTTTCGGGCCCGAAGCCGGCAACAACTGGTTCGCCCAGGCCATGGTGCAACCCGGCAAGCCGGTGCGTTTCGTCCTCAATCCCGGGCGACGGGGCGTCGGTCATGCCTGGGCCTATCTGCCCGATGTGGCCGAGACCTTCATGCGCCTGCTCGACGCTGAGCACGCCTTGCCACTCTTTGCGCGCTTTCACATGAACGGCTTCTTCGACCATGACGGCGTCCGGATGGCTGAGGCCATCGGTCGGGCGGTCGGACGCCCCGAGATCTTCACGGTCGGCTTTCCCTGGACGCTTGCCGGTCTTGCGCGACCCTTCGTGCCGTTTCTCAAGGAGTTGCATGAGATGCGCTATCTGTGGCGGGAGACCATCCGGCTCGACAATAGCCGCCTCGTGGCGTTTCTCGGGGAGGAGCCGAATACCCCGATCGATATTGCGGTACAGACGACACTGAGAAGCCTTGGCTGCCTGTCGGGCCATTCGGTAGAGGCTCGTGAACCCGTTCAGCTTTCGCGAGGAGTCAGCCGATGAACAATACTGTGGTTGCCACAAGAGGCTGGCTGGTCCTGTTCAGAGGACTGGTGTGGCTCATCATCAGCGGTATCGCGCTGCAGTTTTTCCTGGCGGGTCTGACCGTTTTCGGCGGGGGTGCGGGCTGGGAGGCGCATGCGGCCACCGGCGGAGCGCTTGCGCTGCCGATCCTGCTCGCCTTCGCCATCTCATTCCGGGGGCCGCTTCTGCCGTATCGCCGGCTCGCGTCCTTGTTGCTTGTGGGCTATCTGCTGCAGGTGATGCTGGCGGCTCTTGGAGATGGGCTGCCCTTGCTCGGGGCTCTGCATCCGGTCAACGGCCTTGCCATGGCCGCCGTGGCATTCCTGCTCGCAAGCCGGCTCGCTCGCGCCTGGGGGTGAGTTGCGAGGCGGACGAAGAAAAGGGCCCCCGTTTCCGGGAGCCCTTCATGGTCTCAGGATGTGTCAGGCCAGGGCCGGATAGGTCGTGTAGCCTTCCGCACCGCCGCCATAAAGCGTGGCCTGGTCGAGCGGATTGAGGGCTGCGTCTTCCTTCAAGCGACGGACGAGGTCGGGGTTGGCGATGAAGGGGCGGCCGAAAGCGACGAGATCGGCATAGCCGCTCTCGACGGCCTCGATCGCGGATGCGCGGTTGTAGCCGTTATTGGCAATCCATGCACCCTTGCCGCCGGCATCGCGGTAGGCCGCCTTCAGCGCCTTCCAGTCAAAGGGCAGGACGTCACGCGGGCCGCCTGTTGCGCCTTCGATGACATGCACGAAAGCCAGGTCGTATTTGGCCAAAGCTTCGACGAGAGCGGTATAGACGGCCTTCGGATCCGGATCGGAGACATCATTTGCCGGCGTGGTCGGGGAGATGCGGATGCCGGTCTTTTCGGCGCCGATTTCCTTGGTGACGGCCTCGACGACTTCCAGCGTCAGGCGGATGCGGTTTTCGATCGAGCCGCCATATTGATCCGTGCGCTGATTGCTGTTCGCGCGCATGAACTGCTCAAGCAGATAGCCATTGGCTGCGTGGATCTCGACGCCGTCGAAACCGGCATCCACCGCGGCACGGGCAGCCTTGCGATAGTCTTCCAGCAGAGCGGGGATTTCTGCGGTTTCAAGGGCGCGCGGTTGCGACGTTTCGACGAAGCCGCCGGAGCCATCTGCATTCAGCACATAGGTCTTGGACTTCGCCGCGATTGCGGAGGGAGCGACGGGTGCGCCACCCTCAGGCTGCAGGCTCGTATGCGAGATGCGGCCGACATGCCAGAGCTGGGTCACGATCTTGCCGCCGGCTGCGTGGACGGCATCCGTGACCTTCTTCCAGCCGTCGATGGCTTCGGATTTGTAGAGACCGGGAACGTCGGAATAACCCTGCGCCTGATGCGTGATGGCCGTGCCTTCGCTGATGATCAGGCCAGCCGTCGCGCGCTGGCGATAGTACTCGACATTGAGATCGTTCGGCACGGCGCCCGGAGAGCGGTTGCGCGTCAGGGGCGCCATGGCGATACGGTTGGAAAGGGAGATGCTGCCGACGGATGTCGGTTCAAAAAGCTTGGACATGAAACCTCTCGGGAGTTTCCAATGATGGGAAGGTTCATTGGGAACTCCGATGTGGGGCTTCAGAGTGTTCCGTTCAAGGTCTTCACGAACTCTGCAATGGCATCTTCGTTGCGGCGATAGAGCACACGCTGGCCGACTCGCTTGGAGCTGATGAGGCCGGCGCGCTGCAGGGTGGCGAGATGGGCGGAGACGGCAGACTGGGACAGACCGGAGCGCTCGAACTGACCCGCACTGATGCCTTCGACTGCCTCTTCCTTCGGGACCCCGAAAAACTCCATGGGGTTTTTGAGCCAGATCAGCATTTCCATGCGTGCCGGGTGTGCCAGCGCCTTCATCACGTCCTCCAGGAACATGTCCCCTCCAATATGAACTGCGAATCCAAATAAGCGGATCGATCCCTGTCACCATGCTCGTGAGCGCACGGCTTCAGTTCCGCCAGCCACTGGAACGCCAGGCGGGAGGTATTGTTCCAACGAAATAACAAAAAAAGAGGGCCACCGGAAAACCAGGGCCCTTTGAATTGTGAAGGTCAAAAACCTCCAGAGGGGAACAGCTGCTGCGGTGGAACTGGGAGGAAAAAGCCACCATGTGCATCAGCTGTGTGCGATATGGTGGTTTTCTGTGCAGTGAACAATGCTTTTTTATGCATGTCAGGCATGCGCAGGCCGCAGGTCTGTGTGCGGCACAGACGAAAAAAGGCAGCGCGAGGCTGCCTTCAGAAGTTCCAGTTGCGGGCTTTGGCGACAATGAAGTCCCTGAATGCCTTGAGCTTCGCGGCGTTCTTGATCTCGTCGGGATAGCAGAAATAGGTGTCGAAGGAGGGGACGTCGGCGCTGGTGACGAGCTGCAGCAGGCCGGGATCGCGACCCACGATGTAATCGGGCAGCATGGCGATGCCGATGCCGAGAAGGCAGGCGCGTTTGATCGAGGTCAGGCTGTTGATCTGCAGGTGCGGGACGCGCGGATTGTCGGACGAGCGACCCGCGACTTCCAGCCAGTTCACATCGAGCAGGTAATTGGGCGCCGGCTCGCCGAAGGTGATGATCTTGTGGTTGTCGAGATCTTCGATCGACTGGGGTTCGCCATAGCGGTTGATGTAGGACGGTGCCGCATAGACATGCATATGCACCGTGAACAGCTTGCGCTGGATGAGATCCGACTGCTGCGGCTGGCGCAGGCGGATGGCGCAATCGGCATGGCGCATGTTCACGTCCAGCTCCTCGTTGTCGAGGATCAGCTGGATCGACATGTCGGGATAGAGCTGCAGGAATTCCTGCACCTTGTCGGTGAGCCAGCCCTGGCCAAGGCCGACGGTCGTGGTGACGCGCAGCTTGCCGGAAGGCTTTTCCGTCGTTTCCGTCAGCTGCATCTTGACGGTCTGCAGCTTCAGGAGAACGTCGTGGGCGGTGCGATAGAGCAGTTCGCCCTGTTCGGTCAGGATCAGGCCGCGGGCGTGGCGGTGGAAGAGCTTGACGCCGATATCCTGCTCCAGCGAGGAGACCTGGCGGCTGATGGCCGACTGGGACAGGTGCAGCTTGTCGGCGGCATGGGTAAAGGACCCGGCTTCCGCAGCCGCATGAAAAATGCGCAGTTTGTCCCAGTCCAGCGGCATGCCGGCCCCCCTCATGGCGCTTACTCCGCGGCTTGCTGTGTCTCGACGGGCAGGGCGGACAGGAAGCGCTCGGCCTCGAGTGCTGCCATGCAGCCCATGCCGGCAGCGGTGATCGCCTGGCGATAGACATCGTCGGTGACGTCACCGGCCGCGAAGATGCCGGCCACGTCCGTGGCCGTGGAATCCGGCGCGGTCCAGAGATAGCCGTTGGACTTCAGCTTCAGCTTGTCCTTGAAGAGTTCGACCGCCGGCGCATGGCCGATCGCGACGAAGACGCCATCGATCGGCATCTCCGTGACGGCTCCCGTCAGTGCATCTTTCAGCTTCACGCCCGAGACCGACGGCGGCATCGGGGGCTTGGCGGGCGTGCCAGTGATTTCCTCGACCGTGGTGTTCCAGAGGACGCGGATGTTCTCCTTGGCGAAGAGGCGCTCCTGCAGGATCTTTTCCGAGCGGAAACTGTCACGGCGATGCACGACGGTGACGGACTTGCAGATATGCGAGAGATAGAGCGCTTCCTCGACGGCGGAATTGCCGCCGCCGACGACGATGACATCCTTGTTGCGATAGAAGAAGCCATCGCAAGTGGCGCAGGCCGAGACGCCGAAGCCCTGGAAGTGCTGTTCGCTTTCGATCCCGAGCCACTTGGCCTTGGCGCCCGTGCAGATGATCAGCGTATCGGCCGTCCAGACCTGGCCGCTGTCGGTCTTCACCGTGAAGGGGCGATGGCTGGTGTCGACTTCCGTCACGAGATCGCTGACGATCTCCGTGCCGACATGGATGGCCTGGTTCAGCATCTGCTCCATCAGCCAGGGGCCCTGGATCGGATCAGCGAAGCCCGGATAGTTCTCCACATCCGTGGTGATCATCAGCTGGCCGCCCTGTTCCATGCCGGCGATCAGGACCGGCTTCAGCATGGCGCGGGCGGCATAGATGGCAGCGGTGTAACCGGCGGGGCCGGAGCCGATGATCAATACCTTCGTGTGGCGGGCAGTCATGACGCTTCCTTTCAACGCGCGGTCCTTGTCTTCGACCGGGGCCTCGATATGGGGCTCACCCTGTGGTCGCGCAACTGGCGACCATTTAGGATCGAAGCGGAGCGCAGATCAAGGCATGGGCCTGCATTAGCAACAGAGCTTTGCTTCGACGCGCAATAATTGTGCGTGATCACGGAGGATTCTTGCCAATTTTATCCGTTGGAGTAGATAACGGACACATCGTCAAAAGGAGCGGCCGTGCTCAAGCTAGAACTCGACGCCATCGACCTGCGCATTCTCAAGGAATTGCAGCGGGACGGGCGGATGACCAATGTGGAACTCTCCGAACGCGTCGGCATTTCCGCGCCGCCCTGCCTGCGGCGCGTCCGCAAGCTGGAAGAGGCCGGCGTGATCGAAAGCTATCACGCTGTCCTCAATGCCAGCCGCCTCGGCTACGACCTCGTCGCCTTCTGCATGGTCGGCCTCAAGCATCAGTCGGAGGCGAACTTGAAAGCCTTCGCCGCCGCCACCGACAGCTGGCCTATCGTGCGCCAGGCCTGGATGGTCAACGGCGACAGCGATTTCCTGCTGCATTGCGTCGCCGAGAACCTCACCCGCTTCCAGGACTTCGTCATCGAAGTGCTGACGGCGAACGAGCATGTCGATACGGTGAGGACCATGCTGACGATCCGGCAGGTGAAGAAGGTGGGGCTGGTGGAGATATGAGGTGGACCAGACCGCTGGTTTACTTTTCTCGAAGAATGACTGAACTAAGGTGAACACATTGGCGCGCAAGAAGACGAAGATCGAGCGGTTCTTTTCGTTGAACTGGCACCGCAAGCGCTGGGGTGGCGGCAAACACACGACATCGGTTCAGGAGTATGAGGCCCTCAAGTCACGTGTCATTGACGGCGCAGCAGCCAAACAGACGCGAGGCTCGGCCAAATCGCTGGATCAGCATTTAGAGAATCTCCGCGGCGAGTTCGTCGGTCAGTCGGAGCTGGTCTGGCACCACGCGAAGTTAATCGTTCTGTTGCGCCGCGGTGTCAGTACATCTGAGGTGTTTACCGAGTTTCAGCGCTTGTGGGATGCTGAAGCGGATTATCTCTGTAGAAACCTCAATCTTCGCTGGCTCGTTTCCGCGACCGATACATTTTCGGACCATTCCTCCGATCCGGCAGTGAAGGCTCAGGCGACGCTGGTTTCGATCCTCGTCAACACCATCAAGATATATGAGACGGAGCGGGTCCTGGCCAAGGATCCGCCTTCGGATCTGGATGAAGAGAAGATCGCCGAAGTCAAGCTGCGACTTATTCCGCTCTTTTCGGGATTGTCGTGCTTCACCATCGGTACCGACGATACCTTGCGCAACATGCGTTGGCGCCTTGATCCTTTGATGGAAGAGAGACCCGTCGGCTTGATCCTGAAGACCGTTTTCGATCGGCTGCAAATCGAAGATACCGCGTATGCGCGCCTAAAAGCCCGCCATCACCGAGATCGCACGGGTTGGTGGTCCACCTCTTCTGGCGAAGACAGTTCTCTCAGATAATCAAACTCCGAGGAGTGAACGCTAAGCTGCTCGCGTGTAGCATGAAACGCATGTCGGGCGTGTCGCACGGCCATGCGCAATTGCGCCTTCATTCTCCGCGCCCGGAAGGTCAGGTCACCTTTATCCGCGCGGTCTGTGGCGGACGAAATGGATGATGCGGTCGCTATCGGATCCGGTATTCCCTGCGCTGCGCATCTGTCCGATTGAAGCGCAAGGGGCGGGTCCGCCTGATAAGCATCGAGTTCGTAGCAGGCGCAGATGACTGCATCGGCAAGGCCAGCTTTCACCTCAGATGCTGCCAAGAGCTTCCGAGCCCCTTTGGGCCAAAGCACATAGGCCGCCGCGCCCGAGCGATCCTGGTATAGTCGGCGAAGGGGCAGCTCTGGATGTCGTGCCCGTGCCAGAAGCTTCTTGCGGCCACGTGTTTCGAGACTGACATGGTCCATCCCGGACGTTGTGTGCAGGCGGTCTAGGAGGCGCGGAACGTTCACAGAGAGAACGGCATCATCTTCAAGCACGAGAACGGGCTCTGTGCCCTCGGCGACGATCTCCCAAGCGCGCTGGTGACTTACCAGACATGCCCGTTCAGGCAGGCGCATTGGTCTCTCCCAGGTAAGCCAATAAGGCTGCGTTACAAGCTCGGGTGCGTCAGTCTCGGTTGCCTGTAGCCGCTGATACTCTATCCCAAGCGCTGTTAGTTGGCGGTGTTGGAAGGCGAGGCGATCCCGCGCGCTGTCGAGATTGATCAGCAGAGCTCTCATCACGTTTTCTCCGTCGTGGAGTTCAACTCTTGGTTCTCGAAGAGGCGAAGAAAGTCGTGGTGCGTGTCGCTCCTGTTCGCGCGACGGCGAAGGGCATCAAGGAACTCTGGTGTGGGCTGGTTGCGATCGGCCCTCAAGAGAAAGACGTTGTAGACATAACGGATGAACTGATCTCTCAGGACGGCATCCGGCTCCCATGTCTCTAGACGCGAAAACTGTTCTTCCAGTTGCTCGTTGTCTTCAGCATGAAGCACCAAGCCGGGGATGTTGTAATAGGTTCGGCCGAGCGTGATGACCTTCTTTCCGAGCAGCAGACTTTCCAAGCCGACTGTCGAATTCACAGTGATGACCGCCCGTGCGCCCTCGATCAGAGCGCGTGTCTCGTTATGATTGGCGAATGTGATCCGTGGGTGCTGCCTTACTTTACGACGAATGCTCAGCGGGAAGCTTGGATGTTCTTTAACGACGAGATGCAGACGGGGGTTCTTGTCGGCGAGCTCCAACAAGGCCTCATAGAAATGCACCATGCTGCCGATCCAAGGGGAATGATGCAGGATTTGCATGTCGCTCGGGACCTGCATCGGCACGAAGACGTAATCCGGCGGAAGAACAGCTTGTTCCTCTGCCTTCTGTTTGGTCGGCCTTCGGACTAGTTGTTCAGGCCTATCCTTCGGTACCTCAGGATCTGCGAACTCATAGAACGCTGGCTCACGCGGCAGTGTACAGTCGTCGTTGACACCTTGGACGTCCACTTGGGTCGTGCCGGGAAAGAAGCCAAGCTCCAGCACCAGACGTTCGCGGCGTAGAGCCTTGCTGATGGCCAGCGTAATTGCATCCGGCATAAGGAAGCCGTTGAATGCCAGCGCGCGCGCATGAGGGTGGGCAGCGAAAGTCTGCTCTACGAGAGCGGTTGCCAATCTAGCTTTTGCCAGCAAGATGAAACGATAGAGAGCACGGGCAATCGATGTCGAATAAAGCCACGGTAACCGGATTTGGCGCCGAACGAGGTTACGCTCCACCAATGGCTTCAAATCAATCAGGCGTTGCTCGCCGAGAATTATTCGCACGAGGCCGCCCACGCCGCGGCTTTTAAACAGAGCGCGGATGATGTCCCTTTGTCTCGTAGGGACCGCCACGACCTCTTCGTGAGCGAGCTTCAGAATCCCCTTAAAATGCTTCGAATGGCAAATAAACTCGACCGGAGCCATGTCAGGCAACCTTTCGATTGGCTCGCAGGCCGGTATAGATATCTGCAAGCGCCCGGGCCTCGCCTTCGAGGGCGAAGTTTTCGACGACACGGCGGCGGGCCTTCTGGCCGGCTTGGGCGCAGCGCGCTGGATTGTCGATGAAGGACTGTATTGCTGTTGTCAGCGCCTCGCCCTTGCCGGCCGGGACAACCTTGCCGGTTTCGTCCTCGACGATCATCTCGGCATAAGCGCCGGCATCGCTGGCGACCACGGCCGTGCCTGACGCCATGGCTTCAAGCGGGGTAAGGCCGAAGCCTTCGTTGCGGGAGGGGGCGACGTAGAGGGTCAGGCGGCGATACCAGGGTTTGATGTCGTCGACTTCGCCGAGAAAATGGATGCGATCGGAAAGGCCGGCCTTGGCGATCTTCGATTTCAGCTGATCGGCGAAGGCCGTGTGCTCGGCTGTGACGCGCCCGGAGATGATGGCTGCCCAGTCTTGATGGGCTGGGAGCAAGGCGATCATGGCATCGACGAAGAGGTCGGTGCCTTTCTGGTGGCGGACGCGACCGAAGCAGCCGATCAGATGCTTGTCTCGCATCGCTTCCGGCAAAATGGTCGCCGGATCCGCGTCCGTCTCCATCGCGGGGCGGAAGAGATCCGTATCGACGCCGTGGCGGATGACGGAATGCGGCACCTTGAGGAAAGAGCCGGACTTGGCATTCGTCGCGACCACGCCGTCCATTTTGGAGATGAGCCAGCGGGTGTAGCGGCTGTGATGTCTCTGGGCGGCCGAGGTGAAGAGCAGCTTCAGCGGCATGCGCAAGACGTCCCGCAGGACCAGGCCCGCGAGCATCTCGTTGTTGCGGCGGGCATGCCAGACGCGGTCGCTGCCAGTTTTGGGCTTCTTCCAAAGGCCCGGCAGCTGCGTCCAGCGCATTTTCGGGAGATGGTCGGGCAGGCCGGGGCCGAGGGTCAAAATGCCCAGCCCCTGGCGACGCTGCTCGGGAACGAGCTGGATCACGGTCGATGTCACACCGGACAGGCGACGCTTGAAATGCGGCGCGACGACCGTGATCTCGTCAAGCGATTGCGTCACGAGAACGCCCTTCCGACTGCATCAGCCCCACTTGACCGCGAGGATCTCGTAGGCCTTGGAGCCGCCGGGGGCGACGACTTCGATGTTGTCTCCGACTTCCTTGCCGATCAGGGCGCGAGCGATCGGAGAGGAGATCGAGATGCGGCCCGCCTTCACATCGGCTTCCTGGTCGCCGACGATCTGGTAGGTCTTCTCTTCGTCGGTGTCTTCGTCGACCAGCTTGACGGTGGCGCCGAACTTGATCTTCGAGCCGGACATCTTGGAGAGGTCGATGACCTCTGCGCGCGCGATCAGATCCTCGAGTTCGCCGACGCGACCCTCGTTGTGGCTCTGGGCTTCCTTGGCGGCGTGATATTCCGCATTTTCGGAAAGGTCGCCATGGGCGCGCGCTTCGGCAATCGCCTCGATGATGCGCGGACGCTCTTCCTGTTGACGCCAGCGCAACTCTTCGTTGAGCTTGTCAAAACCGTTCTGCGTCATCGGTACCTTGTCTACCATTTCCTCTTCCTTCGTCTTCATGGCCGCGAGCGCGGACACAAAAGAAAACAGGTTCCGGAGCAAAGCTTCGGAACCGTGTCACAAATCAGGTTGACGAAGACTATAGCAGAATGCCGCGCGACATTTCCAGAGTTTTCGACAGGGGATGCCGAGGCGCACGTCTCGCGCGGAATAGTCGAGCGAAATCAAAAGCTGACGCTGTGCACAGACGGTATGTCGCAGCCTTGTTTCTTGACGGTCGTCATGAGAACGTATAGAGAACATTCTTATGAAGAAGTCGCTCAAAGAACGTCTCGCCATCCTCTCCGACGCAGCCAAATATGATGCATCCTGCGCTTCAAGCGGGACGACGAAACGCGACTCCGCGGCCTCCGGCGGGCTCGGTTCGACGGAGGGATCGGGCATCTGTCACGCCTATGCGCCCGACGGCCGTTGCATCTCGCTGTTGAAGATCCTGCTCACCAATTTCTGCATCTATGACTGCGCCTATTGCATCAATCGCTCCTCGAGCAATGTCGAGCGCGCCCGCTTTACGCCCGACGAGGTGGTGTGGCTGACGATCGAATTCTATCGCCGCAACTACATCGAGGGCCTGTTTCTGTCCTCTGGCATCATCCGGTCCTCGGACGACACGATGGCGGAGATGGTGAAGGTCGCCCGCGACTTGAGGACCAAGCATGACTTCCGCGGCTATATCCACCTGAAGACGATCCCCGAGGCCTCCGCGCATCTGGTGGAGGAGGCGGGGCTTTATGCCGACCGTCTGTCGATCAATATCGAGCTGCCGACCGACCACGGGCTTGAGCGCTATGCGCCGGAAAAGCGGCCGAGTAACATCCGCCGATCCATGGCGGACTTGAGGCTCAAGATCGACGAGGCGCGCGAACCGACGCTTTCCGGCCGCCGAAAGAAGTTTGTGCCGGGCGGACAGAGCACGCAGATGATCGTCGGGGCTGATGGCGCCAATGACGCGACGATCATCGGATCGAGCGCCCGGCTCTACAGTTCCTATGGCCTGAAGCGCGTCTATTACTCGGCCTTCAGCCCGATCCCCGACAGTTCGCAGAACCTGCCGCTGATCAAGCCGCCCTTGATGCGGGAGCACCGGCTTTACCAGGCGGACTGGCTCTATCGCTTCTACGGATTTTCAGTCGATGAAATTGCGTCGATAGGACAGGACGGCATGCTCGATCTGGAGCTGGATCCGAAGCTTGCCTGGGCGCTTGCCAATCGCGATCGCTTTCCGGTCGATGTGAACACTGCCGATCGCGAGACGCTGTTGCGCGTGCCCGGTTTCGGCACGAAGACGGTCAAGGGGCTTTTGTCCGCCCGTCGCCATCGGCGGGTGCGTCTTGAGGACCTGGCACGGCTCGGTGTCTCCCTGAAGAAGGTGCGCTCCTTCATCGTGGCCGAGGGCTGGTCGCCGCATCGCAGTCTGGACCGCTCGGATCTCAGGGCCGTCTTCGCGCCGCCGGCCGAACAGTTGTCGCTGTTTTGATGCGGACGGTCACGCTCGAGGGGCGAGGTGAGTTTGCCGAATGGCGGGAGGCCGCGCGTGGTCTGCTGCTGGACCGGGTGGAGCCGGCGTCCGTGCGCTGGCAGCTTGCCGGTGACGGAGCGGACCTGTTCGGCGGCGCTGCCGCCCCGGAAATCGGGCCCGGCGAGGCACGCGACGTCGTCGTTCCCAAGAGTTTCATGGAGACCGCAGAGGCGGCAATCTGCCATTCCGATCCCGATCGTTTCTCGCTGCTCTACCGGATCCTCTGGCGCATGCAGGCGGAGCGCAATCTGTTGCAGGTCGCGTCCGATGGCGATGTGGCACAGCTGGTTCGCCTGGTGAAGAACGTCCGGCGCGACAGCCACAAGATGAAGGCGTTCGTGCGGTTTCGCGAGGTCGAGGCCGTGCAGGCCGGGCGGCGGCGCTTCGTCGCCTGGTTCGAGCCTGAGCATTTCATCGTGGCGCGCACAGCGGGCTTCTTTCAGCGCCGTTTTACCGACATGGATTGGCTGATCGCCACGCCTAAGGGTTCGGCCGCCTGGAATGGCGAAGAACTCAGGACCTCGCGGGAGCCTGCCATGCGGCCGGAAGCGGAGGATGAGACCGACGAGCTGTGGCGGACCTATTTTGCCAATATCTTCAATCCGGCCCGGGTGAAGATCCGGGCCATGCAGTCGGAGATGCCGAAGAAATACTGGAAGAACATGCCGGAGGCTTCGCTCATTCCGGACCTGATTGCCGGGGCTGAGCGGCGGGTGCAGGAGATGGCGGCGCGCGAGGCGAGCCAGCCGCCGGCCTTTCATGAGCGGCTGCAGGCGCAGTGGCGCGGCAAGGAGGAAGAGGATGTCTTGTCGGATCTGCCGCCGCTCAAGCGATTGCGCGAGGAGGCCGCCCGCTGCACACGCTGTCCGCTGCATTGCCACGCCACGCAGACGGTTTTCGGCGAGGGGCCGGCGGACTCTCAAATCATGTTCGTCGGGGAACAGCCGGGCGATGTGGAGGATCTGGCGGGACGACCCTTCATCGGGCCTGCGGGCAAGGTGTTCGACGAGGCTGCGGCTGCAGCCGGCATCGACCGGCGGCAGATCTATGTCACCAATGCGGTCAAGCACTTCAAATACGAGCGGCGTGGCAAGCGGCGGATCCACATGCGCCCGGATGCCGGCGAGGTCGCGCATTGCCGCTGGTGGGTTGCCAAGGAAATCGAGATCATCCGCCCGCGCATCGTGGTGGCACTGGGCGCGACGGCCTATCTGTCGCTGACCGGCGAGAGCCGCCCCATCGCGGAAGTGCGGGGCATGCCGATCCCGATGCAGGAGGACCGGATGCTGCTCGTGACCACGCATCCGGCTGCCATCTTGAGAATGCCTGACGAGGATCTGAAGGTGCGCAGCCTCGAGGCCTTCCGCTCGGACATGGCCGGGGTCCGGCGGCTCTTCGATACGCTGTCGGCAGGCTGATCTTGCCGCTCAGTGGCCGCCGATCCGGCTTTCGTCGAGCTCGGTGCGAGCATAGACCTGCGATGCGATCGCCGCAAGCAGCAGCAGGGTGACGGTGGCCAGCGCACAACAGAGCGCAAAGCCGCCGGCGTAACTTGCCTTCGCCATTTCGATCCAGGGCGCGGCTTCATCGCCGGTGGAACGGGCGACTTCGAGCGCCGTGCCCAAGGCTGCGGTGACGGAATTCCGGTCGCTGGCGGAGAGCGCGGTCAGATCTGCGTCCTGCATAGCGAAGCGGTAGAACAGCGTGCCGATGCTGCCGAGGATGGCGACGCCGAGCGCGCCACCGAATTCCGCACTCGTTTCGGAAATGGCAGAAGCGGAGCCCGCGCGCTCCGGCGGGGCGGTGCCGACGATCAGACCTGTCGTGGTCAGAATGACGGGCACGAAGCCGAGGCCCATGATCATGCTCGCGCCAAGCACGCCGACCAGGTTCGAATGCCAGGCGGCAATTGCCATCAAGCCGGTGCCAAGCGCGTTGACGATCAGGCCGAGAAGGACGGTTCTGACCGGGCCGAGCCGATTGGTCACGCGCCAGGCCTGGAAGGACATGACAGTGAAGACGAGCGAGGAGGGGACGGACCAGAGGGCAGCCTTCAGCGGTGTCAGTCCGATGACCAGCTGCAGGAAGAGGTTCTGGAAGAGGAAGATGCCGAAGATGAAGAAGACGCCTGCGAGATTGACCATCAGAGATGCGGTGAAGGCCGGGATCCTGAACAGAGCGAGATCGATCATCGGATGTTCGAGCTGCTTCTGGCGCTTGACGAAGATTACGCCCACGACGAGGCCGAAGAGGATCGGTGCAAGCTGGATCGGTTCGAAGCCTTCGGCGGCCATCTTCTTGAAACCGTAGACGATGGGCAGGACGGTGAGCAGGGAGAGGGCAACGCTTGCGAGATCAAGGCGACCGGCATTCTCGTCCTTGTATTCCGGCAGGAGGAAGGGGGCGCTGGCTAGCAGGGCTGCCATGATCGGCACGTTGATCAGGAAAACCGAGCCCCAGTGGAAATACTGCAAGAGCAGACCGCCGATCAGCGGGCCGATCAGGCCACCGAGCGCAAAGGCCGTGCCCCAGATGCTGATTGCGCGGTTGCGTTCGCCTTCGTCGCGGAAAAGGTTGACGACGAGCGAGAGCGTCGAAGGCGCGATGGTCGCGCCGGCGATGCCGAGCAGGGCGCGCGCGACGATCAGCATCGACGCAGTGCTGGCGAAGGCGGCGAAGACGGAAGCAGCACCGAAGAAGAATGCGCCGATCAGGAGCACCTTGCGGCGGCCGATCCGGTCGCCGAGCGTGCCCATGGTGACGAGGAAGCCCGCGACCATGAAGCCATAGATGTCGTTGATCCACAAAAGCTGGGTGGCCGAGGGATCGAGGTCGGCGACGATGGCGGGCATGGCGAGGAACAGGACCGAAAGGTCCATGGAATAAATCAGACAGGCAATCGACAGAATCAGGAGGCCGATCCACTCGCGGCGGGTGGCCTTGCCGGCAACAGCGTCAACAGTCACGGACATGGGAAAATCTCGCATTTCAAAACGGGTGCAGAGTGCCGCAGGGCCGTGCATTCGACAAACGTCAAATTTTGATGGAACGCGTCGCGGAAACTGATCGATCGAATAGGCTGGGTTTTGGTCCGGGTTTGCGGGAGGCTCGACCGATGAGGCTCGTGTCTCGTCGGCTTGTGCAGGCATGCCTGCTCGCGCTATCACGGGTCGGGTCCTGCAGAAGATAAGATAATGGCGGGATCTCTGGGGGAGATGCCGTTTTGCAATCGACGATCGTTTTGACCGCAGTCGCCATGCTCGCTTTTGCGGCGAACTCGCTTCTCGCCCGCGAGGCGCTGGGTACGCTATCGATCGAAGCTGCCGGCTATACAGCCGTCCGGATCATGTCGGGAGCCTTGGTGCTATACGGGTTGATGCGCCGGCAAGGCGTTTCCCAGGCATCGGGACCGTCCTTGCCGGGGGACTGGCCGGCTGCTGCAGCTCTCTTCGTCTACGCCATCGCGTTTTCGGCGGCCTATCTCTCGCTTGGTGCCGCAACGGGTGCCTTGATCCTGTTTTCCTCCGTGCAGGCGAGCATGGTCACCTTCGGTCTGGTCAAGGGCGACCGTCCCAGCCTGCAAGAGGTTGTGGGCTTTGCGATTGCCTTTGCCGCTTTTGTCTATCTCATTCTGCCCGGTGTCGGGCGTCCCGATCCGGTCGGCTGCGCCCTAATGATCGCCTCGGGAATTGCCTGGGCGGTCTATACGCTGCGCGGCCGCGGATCGCAGGACCCGATCGGCGAGACGGCTGGCAATTTCGTCCGGGCCTCGGTGTTCTGCCTGCCGCTTGCCGTCTTCGCCGTGATCTATGAGACGACGTCGACCTCTGGCGTTCTGCTCGCGCTGGGATCCGGCATCGTCGCATCCGGCCTCGGCTATGCGATCTGGTATACGGCGCTGCGGGGTCTTACGACCTTTCGCGCCGCGCTGATCCAGCTCTCGGTGCCGGTTATCGCGGCTCTTGGCGCGATCGTGCTTCTCAATGAGCGGTTGACGCTGCATTTCGTCATTGCCGCTTCCTGCGTCATCGGTGGGATCGCGCTTGCCATCCTCGCCAAGCAGAAGCGGCAGGCCTGATCTGGTGGTTCTGCTTTCGGCCTCAGCTTGAGGTGTGGAGCGCGCTGACATAGACGTCCAGCCGTGCCAGCGTCTGTTTGCCGCCTTCGACTGCGCCGAATTTGAAGGTTGCGTCCCGTGCCGCTTGCGTCGGGAAGATCAGGATCATGGTAATGCGGGTCTGATCTCCTTCGCTTCCGAAGGTGATGATGCCGTCGAAATGCGCAGGCTCTCCCATCTCGCCGCCATGCTCATAGGAGATGCGGGTCGGCGGGCTGATCTCCCGGTAGCGGATCCAGTTCGGCCAGTCCTTGCCGTCGGGCCCGTGCATCGTGTAGCGCCACAGGCCGCCGACGGAAAAATCCATCTCATGGGTTTCGTTTTGAAAACCGTTCGGCCCCCACCAGGCATCGAGGTGGCGGGCATCGGCGAACATTTCGAAGACAAGGCCGATCGGAGCGCGGACGAGCCGATCGACTTTCAGGATGCGGGCCGGGTCCAGTTCGGCTGTCATGTCAGAATGTCTCCCGTGGCGAGGACCTGCTCGAGGCGGTCAAAGTTCTGTTCGTTGGCCGCGCGAATGAATTTCTGCAGGTCGCGGTTTTCGTCTGTCGGTTCGAACAACATCCGCCAAGTCAGGCGCGTGCCCGATGCGTCCTCCTCGAGGGTCATCTCCAGAGTGAAGACATGCATCGGCTCATGGTGAAGGGCGACGATGCGCCTTGCCGGTTCGATCTCGTGGAAAGTCCAGCGGTTGGCGAAGTCGGTGCCGTCGGACGAGGTCATAGTGACGCGCCAGTCTCCGCCGACGCGAAAGTCGAATTCGTCGATACGATTGGTGAAGCCGTGCGGTCCCCACCACGTCGCAAGCTTGGCCGGATCGGCGAAGGCATCGAAGACTGCGGCTCTGGGTGCTGCAAAGATCCGCTCGTTCCGGATTTCCAGTTTGTCGGTCATTTCTGATGATCCTTCCTGCCTTCGGGGTCTTTTTGAATGGCGGCGAGATAGTCTTCCAGGCGATCCAGCCGGTGCTCCCAGAGCTTGCGATAATCGGCGAGCCAGCCATCGACGGCTTGCAAGGGTTCGGCTTCGAGCCGACAGGGACGCCACTGCGCGCTGCGCCCGCGCGAGATGAGCTTTGCGCGCTCCAAGACCTTCAGGTGCTTGGAGACGGCCGGAAGGCTGATGTCGAAGGGTTCGGCCAGTTCGTTGACCGTCGCTTCGCCCATGGCCAACCGGGCCAGAATGGCCCGACGTGTCGGGTCGGCCAAAGCCGCCAAAGTCAGAGAAAGTGGATCGCCGCTCATGCTTAGCCGATCGGTTAATTAACTTATAAGTTAACTACAGGCGATACGACAGCGTGTCAAGTTGAGGGGCTCCCCAAGCGGCGGCTCGTTCTGAGCGAAAGGAGCGGGAGCGGCTTCATCAGCCAAAGAGTTCGATCAGCCCCGAGATGACCGTCGCACCGCCGATTGGCGCGATGAAGAGCAGGACGATGTTCAAGCCGGCGATCCAGGCGAGTGTCTTTTGCTGGCGCGGCGTCAGGCAAGGGCGGTCCGGTTCGGCCGGCGGCTCTGGCGGTGGCGTGAAGTTGTTGAGATCGAGAAACATTGCGTGACCTGTCTCGTCTGCCGTTCGGGAGTGCTCTCGCCCCTAACATAGGCATGATGCACAGAGTTCCAGTGTGGCATGGTAACGAGGGCCGCGCCGCCCATAAGACAAAATCGCCGCACCCGAGGATGCGGCGATCGTGTCGTATTCATGCTGTATCAGACGGCCCGCAAGCCAGCTGACGCGTGTCGCCTCAGAAGTAGCTCTGCAGCGGGCGAACCTCGAGCTGGCCGCCTTTTAGCGCCCGGATGGCTTCGGCAGCGGCAAGCGCACCGGCCATGGTCGTGTAATAGGGCACCTTCTGCATCAGGGCTGCACGGCGCAGCGACTTCGAGTCCGAGATCGCCTTGTTGCCGTCGGTCGTGTTGATGACCAGCTGGACCTGACGGTTGCGGATGGCGTCCTCGATATGCGGACGGCCTTCCAGAACCTTGTTGATCTTCACGGCCGGGATGTCGTTTTCGGCGAGGAAGCGCTGGGTGCCGCCGGTCGCCAGAACCTTGAAGCCGATCTGGGTGAGGATCAGGATTGCCGGTAGAACACGGGCCTTGTCCTCGTCACGGACGGAGACGAAAACCGTTCCTTCACGCGGCAGTTCGACGCCGGCGCCGAGCTGGCTCTTGGCAAAGGCCAGCGCAAAGTCGGTGTCGAGACCGATGACTTCGCCGGTCGAACGCATTTCCGGACCGAGCAAAGTGTCGACGCCGGGGAAGCGGGCAAACGGGAAGACGGCTTCCTTCACCGCGATGTGGTTCAGGTTGCGCGGGTCGGGCTTCTTGCCATAGGCGGAAATGGCCTGATCGAGCTTTTCGCCGGTCATGACACGGGCTGCGATCTTGGCGATTGGGGCGCCGATGGTCTTGGCGACGAAGGGCACCGTGCGCGAGGCGCGCGGGTTGACTTCGAGCACGTAGATCACGTCGTCCTTGATCGCATACTGGACGTTCATCAAGCCGCCGACATTGAGCGCCTTGGCAAGCGCCGTCGTCTGGCGTTCCAGTTCGTCGACGATGTCCTTGGAGAGCGAACGGGTCGGCAGCGAGCAGGCCGAGTCGCCCGAATGGATGCCGGCTTCCTCGATATGCTCCATGATGCCGGAAACGAAGACGTTTTCGCCGTCGCAGAGTGCGTCGACATCGACTTCGATGGCATTTGTCAGGTAGCTGTCGAAGAGAAGCGGGTTCTTGCCGAGCAGCGTGTTGATCTGGCCGGTCTTGTCGTTCGGGTAGCGCTGCTTGATGTCCTCAGGCACGAGTTCCGGCACTGTGTCGAGCAGGTAGGTCTGCAGCATGCCCTCGTTGTGGATGATCTGCATGGCGCGGCCACCGAGCACGTAGGACGGGCGCACGACCAGCGGGAAGCCGATTTCGCCGGCAACCAGGCGCGCCTGCTCGACGGAGTAGGCGATGCCATTGTTCGGCTGGTTGAGGTCGAGCTTCATCAGAAGCTTCTGGAAGCGGTCGCGGTCTTCGGCGAGGTCGATCATGTCGGGTGCGGTGCCGAGGATCGGGATGCCGTTCTTTTCGAGCGCTTCGGCGAGCTTCAGCGGGGTCTGGCCGCCGAACTGCACGATGACGCCGACAACTTCGCCCTTTTCCTGCTCGGCCCGCAGGATTTCGATCACGTCTTCGGCCGTCAGCGGCTCGAAATAGAGGCGATCGGAGGTGTCGTAGTCGGTCGAGACGGTTTCCGGGTTGCAGTTGACCATGATCGCTTCGAAGCCGGCATCCTTCAGCGCGAAGGCGGCATGGCAGCAGCAATAGTCGAACTCGATGCCCTGGCCGATACGGTTCGGGCCGCCGCCGAGGATCACGACCTTCTTGCGGTCGGAGACCTGGGCTTCCGAACGCAGTGCGCCGACGAAAGGCGTCTCATAGGTCGAGTACATATAGGCCGTCGGCGAGGCGAATTCGGCGGCACAGGTGTCGATGCGCTTGAAGACCGGGCGGACGCCCAGACCGTTGCGCAGTTCGGCCACTTCCTTCGGGCGCTTGCCGGAGAGCGAGGCGAGGCGGGCGTCGGAGAAGCCCATGGCCTTCAGCATGCGCAGGTTTTCGGCGTCTTCCGGTAGACCATGCTCGCGGATGCGGGCTTCCATGTCGATGATCGCCTTGAACTGGGCGATGAACCAAGGATCGATCTTGCAGCCTTCGTGAACTTCTTCCGGCGACATGCCGAGGCGAAGCGCCTGGGCAACCATGCGCAGACGGTCCGGCGTCGGGGTGCCGATTGCGGCCCGGATGGCGTTCTTGTCGTCGCCCTGGCCGAGGCCGGGGATCTCGATCTCGTCGAGGCCGGTGAGGCCGGTCTCGAGCCCGCGCAGGGCCTTCTGCAGGCTCTCCGCAAAGGTGCGGCCGATCGCCATGACTTCGCCGACCGACTTCATGGCGGTGGTCAGCGTCGGCTCGGCGCCGGGGAACTTTTCAAAGGCAAAGCGCGGGATCTTGGTGACGACGTAGTCGATCGACGGCTCGAACGAGGCCGGGGTCGCGCCGCCGGTGATGTCGTTTTCGAGTTCGTCCAGCGTGTAGCCGATGGCAAGCTTGGCGGCGATCTTGGCGATCGGGAAGCCGGTGGCCTTGGAGGCGAGAGCCGACGAGCGCGAGACGCGCGGGTTCATTTCGATGACGACGAGGCGGCCATCCTTCGGGTTGACGGCAAACTGCACGTTCGAGCCGCCGGTCTCAACGCCGATCTCGCGCAGAACCGCGATCGAGGCGTTGCGCATGATCTGGTATTCCTTGTCCGTCAGCGTCAGCGCCGGGGCAACGGTGATGGAGTCGCCGGTGTGCACGCCCATCGGATCGATGTTTTCGATCGAGCAGACGATGATGCAGTTGTCCGCCTTGTCGCGGACGACCTCCATTTCATACTCCTTCCAGCCGAGAACCGATTCTTCGATCAGGACTTCGGTGGTCGGCGACGCGTCGAGACCGGAATTGACGATTTCGTAGAATTCCGAGCGGTTGTAGGCGATGCCGCCGCCGGTGCCGCCGAGGGTGAAGGAGGGGCGGATGATGGCGGGCAGGCCGACGTGGTCGAGCGCCTGGGCGGCAATCGCCATGGCATGCGCCATGTAGCGCTGCTTGCGGTCCGTCTCGCCGAGGTTCCACTGGTTTTCAAGCTCGTCGAGCGCCTTGTCGAGCGCGTCGCCGGAGAGCTTGGCGCGGAGTTCCGCGCGGGCAGCCTCATGCGTCTTGCGGTCGGCATCCTTGATTTCGGTGGCGTTGGCGAGCATCGACTTCGGCGTCTCAAGGCCGATGCGGGCCATGGCTTCGCGGAAGAGGGCGCGGTCTTCGGCCATGTCGATGGCTGCGGGCTTGGCGCCGATCATTTCGACATTGTAGCGGTCGAGGACGCCCATGCGCTTCAGAGAGAGCGCGGTGTTCAGCGCCGTCTGGCCGCCCATGGTCGGCAAGAGCGCATCGGGGCGCTCCTTGGCGATAATCTTGGCGACGACTTCCGGCGTGATCGGCTCGACATAAGTGGCATCAGCGAGACCCGGATCGGTCATGATGGTGGCCGGATTGGAATTGACCAGAATGACCCGGTAGCCTTCTTCCTTCAGCGCCTTGCAGGCCTGGGTGCCTGAATAGTCGAACTCACATGCCTGACCGATGACGATCGGCCCCGCGCCGATGATGAGGATGGACTTGATATCTTGGCGCTTGGGCATGGCTCTATCCGTTCTTGCGCCTGCGCGAAAAACCGGCCTGGGTGAGGGAGGTCACCGGCCGGGCGCAGGAAGATGGTCTTTTCAGGCTAGAAGCGGCTTATAGGGAAATGTACCGGCGGAAGGAACCCTGAATCGAAGTGCTCCGACAGTTTTTTCGCGGCTGATCCAGACGAGCTCTCAGCGCACAGACGCTGCGACGTGGTCGGCGTCAGATCGCGTTCCTCGCTAGGTGTTGATTTACCGCCTGTGGGTAAGGTCAGGATCCGAAATGCAGTCGTTCGTAGCAAGGCAGAGGAAACATGACCGAAAATCGGCCCAGGCGCTTTTCGCCGCTGCTCTGGCTCGCAGCTGGCTGTGTGCTGGTAGCCTGTGGCGCGATCGGCTTCATCTGGAGCAGGCCGGTCGAGGTGAACACCATCGCCTGGTCCAATACCGATTTCTCAAACTATTGGACGGCGTCCACGCTGTTGCTTAAGGGGCGGGTCATGGACCTCTTCAGCGGGCAGGAGACCTATTTTGCCAATTTGCAGGCGATCTTCGGTCCGGACTATCCCTGGCGCAACTGGAGCTATCCGCCGTCTTACGTGCTGCTGATGTGGCCCTTGGGCTTCGCCCAACTCGCGAGTTCACTCGTGATATTTCAACTCGTCACGGCACTGCTTTTTCTGCATGCGGTCTCCACGGTTCAGCGCGACATCACACCCGGTGCGGCGGCCCTGCTCATTGCATTTCTCATTTGCAACACGGTCACCGCGCAAAACGGGTTCCTGACGGCGGCCCTGATGCTCTACGGCCTCTCGCTCCGTGACCGAAATCCTATTGTGGCAGGGATCGCCTTTGGCCTTCTGACGGTGAAGCCGCAGCTTGGGCTCCTTGTGCCGCTTTTGCTTCTCTACGAGAGAAGATGGACGGTGATTGTCGCCGCCGGTTTGAGCAGCCTCGCTTTGGTCGCGGCCTCCGGCACGCTTCTTGGGTGGGAGACATGGGCCGGTTACATCCGCCACAATGTTCCCTATCAGAGCTATGTCATGACAGACATGGGCGGCATTTTCCTGCGCATGATGCCGTCCTTGTTCGGGACTTTGCGATTTATGGAAATGCCTTCGTCTCAGGCGATGATCATTCACAGCGTCCTGGCGATTGCCGGCTTCGCCGGATTTCTGGTGGGGCTGGTCCGCGCTCGCAGCCTATTTGAGCGGAGCCTCGTACTGCTGTTGGCAAGCTTTCTCGTGGCGCCATATTCCCTCGTCTACGACCTGGGCGCACTGTCAGCCGTCGCCGCGATTGCCGCGTTCCAACAGCGAAGTGACGAGCAATCGACCTGGTGGCGGCCAACCTTCATTCTGGTGGCCTTGTTGCCGCTCATTCACTTTGCTTTCTTAGGGCTCAGCCACGTACCGGTCGCACCGCTCGTCTTAAGTTGCGCATTGCTGCTGATTGTCACGCGCCCACGAAACCAGACACAGGCCATTTGATCGTCCGTCATGCCCCGTTCGTAGTCCGTGGCTAGAAGACAACCTCGTATTTGATCCGAGGTTTCCATGGCAGTTTCACTTCAACCGTCACTTCCGTCCCATCTCCTTTTCGCATCATCGAGCCATAATCCCGACGCGATCCCCCATCTCGGTCAGCGGTATGACACATCCGGCCGGTTCCTGACCGAGCGCGGCAATACCGTGGTCTGCCATCTGGCCGAGGGGTCGGAGACGGCGGCCGCCTTGCTTGAGGCGCGGGCGCGGTACATGACCATGCCGGGTGCGGACAAGCTCGCCTTCACCGCGGCATCCAGCCTGCACATGACGCTGTTCCAGGGGATCATCGAGACGCGCCGCGCGCTGCCCTACTGGCCCGAAGACGTGCCCGTGGAAACGCCGGTCGACGACATGACGGCGATCTTCCTGGACCGGCTCGCCGGCTTCGAGCCGGGTGAAGCCTTTGCCGTCGAAGTGACGCACGCGACCCCGCTCGGATTGACCTTGCGCGGCGTGAGCGAACGTGACCGAGCCATTCTGAAGGAATGGCGCGATCGGCTGGCGGATCTGCTTGGCTACCGGCATCCTGACCACGAGACCTACAGCTTCCACATCACCTTCGCCTACATGATCGAGCGCTTCGACGACGCGACCATGGCTGCTTGGGTGCCGTTTCTGCAGGAGGTGACGGAGGAGATCCGCAGGCGTACACCCGTGCTCGAGCTTCGCGCGCCTGCTTTTTGTGTCTTCGACGACATGAACCATTTCGAGGAACTGATGGTCTTCGATCCGGCCTGATTGGCTTGAAAAAGAAAATGGCGGGCCAGGGCCCGCCAGATCTTTATCGGAGTGCTCTCAGATCAGGCTCAGAACTCTTCCCATTCCGCACCGCTCGGCGCAGGTTTTGCGCCCATGGCGGAGGCGATCTTGCTGGCCAATGCCCGGGCCGGCGAGGCGATGGCGCGAGTCGTTTCGTTGGCAGGGGCCGGGGCAGGGCGAGCCGCGCTTGGCTGCGGTGCGGCATAGGTCCGGACAGCGGGCGCCGGTGCCGTTTGCTGTCGCGGAGCCGAACCCAGATTGAACTGGGCGAGGCGGGCCGAGAGAGCCTGGACTTCCGACACCAGCGTATGGGACGCAGCATTGGTCTCCTCGACCATGGCGGCGTTCTTCTGGGTGCCCTGGTCCATCACGTTCACGGCGGCATTAATCTCATGCAGGCCGGTCGACTGCTCGCGGGCGGCTTCGACGATCGCATGCACATTGGTGTTGATCTGCTGAACCTCTGCCACGATGGCCGACAAGGCTTCGCCGGTCTGGTCGACGAGGGAGACGCCATGCTTGACCTGATCGCCTGAGGCGGTGATCAGCGTCTTAATTTCCTTGGCCGCATTGGCCGATCGCTGGGCAAGTTCGCGGACTTCCTGGGCAACGACGGCAAAACCCTTGCCGGCTTCACCGGCGCGTGCTGCCTCGACGCCGGCGTTTAACGCCAGCAGGTTTGTCTGGAAGGCGATCTCGTCGATCACGCCGATGATGTTGGAAATCGATTGCGAAGACTGCTCGATGGCACTCATGGCGTCGATCGCGGAGCGCACCACTTCGCCGGACCGTTCGGCGCTTTCCTTGGTGCGGCTGACCTGCTTGCCTGCTTCTTCCGCGCGCTGGGTCGATTCCTTGACCGAGCGGGTGATCTGCGAAAGGGCCGCGGAGGTTTCTTCCACGGAGGCTGCCTGCTGCTCGGTGCGGCGAGCGAGATCATCGGCGGCGGAGCGGATCTCGTTCGAACCGTTTTCGATCGTGGTCGCGTTGTCGCGGAAGGAGATCATCGCGGCGCGCAGCTTTTCGATGGAGTCGTTGAAGTTGCCGCGGATCTCGTCGAGTGCAGGCGAGAAGGGTTTTTCGAGGCGAACCGTCATGTCGCCATCGGACAGGCGAGCAAGCCCGGTGCGCAACTCGTCGACGACGAAGCGGATTTCTTCCTCGCGCGCCTTGTGTCCCTTGGAGCGCTCGACCCGTTCGATCTCCTCCTGCTCATAACGGGCCTCAGCGGCCTTTTCGAGCTCGACCTTTTTGCGATTGCTTTCGAGAAGGACGGCGAGCGAGCGGGAGAGGTCACCGAGTTCGTCGGCGCGGTCCTTGTCCGTCAGTTCGACATCCAGCCGGCCAGCGGCGATTTCGGTTGTCTGGCCGATGACGCGGTTGATGCGGCCGATGAAGCGACGGGCGAGCAGCCAGCCGACGACGATCAGGATGAGTGTGGCGCCGGCGATGATGAGGCCGGAGGTCCAGATGGTCTGCGACAGGGCCCCGAGGACAGTGGCACTCGGAACGGCAACGACGACATTCCAGACCGCGCCGGGGAAGGGCTCGATCGGCACGGCGATCGCCATGCGCTCGACGCCGTCCTTGTCGACCATCGTGCCCACGGAGCCGGGGGATTTCAGCAGGCTTTCCCAGGCGGAGGCATCAAGGCCGCTGTCCTTCAAGGCCTTGCCCATGGCCGCCTTGTCGGGGTGACTGACGAAGGCGTTGGCAGAGGAGAGAAGGGCGACATAACCGTCACCCAGCGGCCGTTTGGCGGCGAGATCGGCAGCGGTCTTGTCGAGATCGATGTCGGCGCCGACATAGCCGATCGCCTTGCCGTTTTCCATGACCGGCACGGAAATGGTGGTCATCAGGACGTCTTTGCCGTCGACAGGATAGACGTAAGGTTCAAGCAGGACGGTCTTGCCGGTCCTGACCGGCAATTGATAATAGTCGCCCGCACCGGGTTTGTCGTAGTCAACGAGGACGTCCGTCTTGATGGTCCCACCGGCGCGATAGATGTAGGGCACAAAACGCCCGGTCTGATCGTGTGCGGGTTTGCCAACGAAGTCTGCATCCTTGCCGTCGAAGGCATTGGGTTCCCAACCCGTGGAGAGGCCGATGGCACCCGGAAAGCCCTCGAGCGTCTTCGTCAGGACGGCCATGACCACGTCGCGGTCAGCAATCCCCTTTTCGCGAAGGGCGGAGACGGAATAGTCGAGGCCAGCCACCATCTCATGGGCGACACTCAGGGTCTGATTGACTTCGGCCGCAGCTTCGGACGCTGCAGTCTGCATCTTGTCGATGCCGGCGCCGCGAATGGTGCCGTAGCTCAAGCCCACCAGCGTGGCTGCGACGCCGATCGTGGTGACAACACCCAGGCCGACGGTCGAGAAGATGTTCCGGCTGGTGGCGGATTTGAATAACATGGGCCGTTCCCTCATTAGCCTATGACTGCAAGGCAGCGGACAAGCGCCGCTGCGCCGGTGTCGCACCGGCCTTTGGGGCAGACTTTAGCCGCCCATGGTTAAGTAGATATTTATATTCGGCGAAGCCGTTATGCCGTGCGGCCCTTGATCGCTGGGAAAATCGACCGGAAGCTCATTGCCAATCATGCGAGTCGGGCCGGGGGAGCGACGATGTTCAAGGAGTATGTGGACCATGACGGATTGGCGCTGGCCGACCTGATCCGACGCGGCGAGGTCACGGCGAAAGAGGTGCTGGAAGCCGCCATCTCCCGGATCGAGGCGGTCAATCCGCAACTGAACGCGGTCATTCGTCCGCTCTTCGACCGGGCGCGCCAAAGAGTGGCCGCCGGACTGCCGGACGGGCCATTCTGCGGTGTGCCCTTCCTAGTCAAGGACCTCCTGGCGCAGATCGACGGTGTGCCGACCAACAATGGCAATCGGCTCTGGGCGGCCCGGGTTCAAGAGGGCAACAGCGAGTTGGTGACGCGCTGGGAGAGGGCAGGGCTTGTCATCGCCGGACGGACCAATACGCCGGAGTTCGGACTGACGCCCTATACAGAGCCTGGCGCCAATGGCCCGACGCGCAATCCATGGGACCTCGGCCGGACATCCGGCGGCTCGTCCGGTGGCTCGGGTGCTGCGGTCGCCTCGGGCATGGTGCCGATCGCGTCCGGCGGGGACGGCGGTGGATCGATCCGCATTCCGGCCTCCGCTTGCGGCGTCTTCGGCATGAAGCCGACGCGGGGGCGAACACCAGCGGGTCCGTTCATCGGCGAGGCATGGTCGGGTTTTGCAGTCGAGCATGTGCTGACGTGGACGGTGCGCGACAGCGCCGCGGTGCTTGACGTAACCCATGGAGCAGATCGTGGCTCGCCGCATCCGCTGCCGGTTCATGCGGGGACTTTCCTGGAAGCGTCGCAGAGGGCGCCTGGCAGACTGAAGATCGCTGTCTCGCGCGAACCGATGCTCGGCCAGGCGGTATCCTCCGAGGTGATCTCCGCCTTCGATGACACAGTGAAGCTGCTTGCCGATCTCGGCCACGAGGTGATTGACGCAGCGCCGCCTGTGGAGCGTGAGGCATTCTCCATGGCATTTCTGACGGCGCTTGCCGGTGAGCTGCGCGCCGATATCGAATTCACAGCGAGGACCTTCGGCGTGAGGATCAGGCCCGGCGACTATGATGCCTCGTCCTTTGGCATGGGCTTGCTGGGAGAGGGGTTCACTGCCGGCGATCTCATCGCCGCCCATCGCTATCTTGGGCTTGCCGCGCGCTCGGTCCTCGGCTTTTTCGAGGATGTCGACGTGTTGATGACGCCGGTGCTCTCCACCTTGCCGGTGAAGATCGGTGCGCTGCAGCCGAGTGCCTTGGAAAAGAAGCTCCTGACGGTGCTGGGTTACATCGGCGGCGGACGGCTATTGAAGAAGCTCGGGATTGCCGAACAGCTGGCCGCACAAACCTTCGAGTTCATTCCGTGGACCCCGATCTTCAACGTGACCGGCCAGCCGGCGATGTCCGTGCCGATAGGCTGGTCGCCGGAGGGGCTGCCGATCGGCATGCAGTTCGTCGGGCGGTTTGCTGACGAGGATACGCTGTTTTCGCTCGCCGGACAGTTGGAAGCGGCGCGGCCGTGGAAGGACCGCCGGCCGCCCCTTTGATCAGAGCCCCGGTACGACGAGGACCTTCACCTCGCCGGGGTGCGGCGGTTGGCGCACGACCTCCGGCGCCTCGTCGAGCGAGACCTTGCGCGAGATGAGCTTTTCGACCTCGATCCGGCCGGAGGCGATGAGGTCGGCGGCGCGGCGGTGGGTGAAGGGGTTGAGGAAAGAGGTCACGAGCTTGACCTCGCGGAAGAGCAGGTCGAATGGCTCGATCTCGATCTTTTCGCCCTGCGCCATGACGCCGAGGATCACGGCTGTGCCGCCCGGACGCACCAGCTTCGTCGCCTGAACCACGGTTTCTGCGACGCCGGCGCATTCCAGCACGACATCCACGCCGCCGGGAACGAGGCCGTGTTCGCCCGCGATCTTGGCGGTCACATCGCCCGCGTTCGGATCGACACTCGCCGTCGCGCCGAGTTCCTCGGCAAGGCTGCGGCGGCTCGCCTGGCGCGTGACGAGGATGACCGTCGTTGCGCCAGCCAGCCGGGCGAGCTGAACCGTCAGGAGGCCGATGACGCCGCCGCCCAAAACGACGACGGAGGAACCGGCCTTGATCCCGGCAAGGTCGATGCCGTGCAGGCAGCAGGCCAGCGGCTCGCAGAAGGCGCCATGCATCGGATCGAGATCTGCGGGAAGCAGGAAGGCCTGTTTATGGGGAATGACGACATAATCCGCGAAGCCGCCGTCGCGGTGGATGCCGATGGCTGTCAGGTTTCGGCAGAGGTTGACGCGGCCATTGACGCAGTGGCTGCAACGGCCGCAGGCAATGTTCGGGTCGCCGGTGACGCGGTCACCCACGCTAAACCCAGAGACTGCGCTGCCGACCTGTTCGATGATGCCGGAAAACTCATGGCCGAGGGTGACGGGTGGCGCGCAGGGAAATTCGCCGTGGAACAGGTGCCTGTCGGTTCCGCAGACGCCGCAGGCTTCGACGCGGACGAGGAGTTCATCCGGGCCAGCTTCGGGCTTTTTCACCTCTCGCGTGAACAATTGCCCTGTCGCCTCCAGTCGCATCGCCTTCATGTGTCACTCCTCCCAAAGTGCAGTCTTTCGGCAAGACTGGCACGCCCGGTGATGCCTGCCAAGCGGTCATCCCCGGCTGTCTTTCTGGCCACTCTGGAGAAAGTTTCGACGGACGTCTCGACGGCGCCGGGGTCTGCTTCTAGATAGTTCAAGCAACGACAATCAAAGGGACATCTCTGATGATCACCGTGCATTACCTCGACAACTCGCGCGCCCATCGCATTCTCTGGCTACTCGAGGAGCTCGGTCTCGACTATCAGGTGAAGGTCTATCACAGGACGAAGGACTATCTGGCGCCGAAGGAACTCAAGGCCGTGCATCCGCTCGGCAAGTCGCCGGTGATCGAGGACAATGGACGCGTGGTGGCCGAAAGCGGCGCGATCATGGAATATCTGATCGAGACCTATGGCGGCGAGGATCTGCGTCCCGCTGCCGGCACCGATGAGCGGCTGCGGTACCGATACTGGATGCATTATGCCGAGGGTTCGGCCATGCCGCTCCTGGTCATGAAGCTCATCTTCTCGCGCATTCCCGGGCAGGTGCCGTTCTTCATCCGTCCGGTGGCGAAGATGATCAGCCAGGGCGTGGCCAGCAAGCTGATCGATCCGCAGCTCTCGGACCATCTCGATCTCTGGATCGCCGAAATCGCCAAGGACGGCTGGTTTGCCGGCAAGCAGCTCTCAGCCGCGGATATCGCCATGAGCTTTCCCGTCGAGGCGGGCCTCACCCGGATCGCCGAGGGCAAGGATGTGAGCGCGCTTAAGGGCTGGATCGAACGGATCCGCGCAAGACCGGCCTATCAGCGCGCGCTGAGCAGGGGCGGGGAATACGGCTACGCCAAGAGCTGAGGAAGATCAGCTCTCGCATATGCCACTCCGGACGTGAGCCGCAAAGCTGCGGCTGACCGGTACCTCGGCACCTGATTTCAAGACCACGTGCAACCGGCTGCCGCTGTTCTTCAGTCCCGCCACATGATCGACTGCTACCCAGTGGGAGCGGTGGGTCTGCACACCGGCGATCGAGCCAACCTCCCGCAAGGCATCAGAAAATCGCATCAGGACCAGCTGCCGGCCTTTTGTCGTCGTGACAACCGTGTAGTGATCCTCGACCGTCAGATGGACCAAGGGTGCCCGCAGCGCCGGCTTGAGCCGCGCGAGAAGCGGAGGTAGCTCGTCTTCCGTCGGTTTTGGCTCCGGGTCCTCAGACGCCCTGCTGCTGACGCTCGCCGACGGAGCGTTCGACATCGTCAGATGGGACAGCAGACTGAACAGCACCGACAACGGCAGGCAGACGAGGAGCTGTCGCCCATAGGAGGCAAGACTCGGTTCGGTTCCGATCCAGGACCAGCGCATCAGCTCAACGACCGCCGCAACGAAGGGTGCAGCCACCAGGGCGGTCGCTGACAGCAGCAATGCTTGGCTGCGCAGATGTTGGCCAAGCCAATGATCAGCAAGGGTAATGACGAGGATCGCGACGGTCCATGCTGCTCCGTGCAGCAGTGTCCAGAAAGCAGCACGCTCGACAAGGCCCATGTCTTCGATCGTGCCGGAAGGACCTATGGCGACAAAGATGGAGACCACGATCGCAAAAGTCGCCCAGAGACGGGGCGAACGGCCCAGTCTCGTCCATTCACGAAGCGCAGACTGCAAGACGGAGCTATTCACGCATTTCTCTCGACATTCACGGCAAAGCATTGGTGGCGCCGGCGCAAAGGCGCGATCAGCGGGAAGCCAAACATTGAAACCGCGAACCCGCTCAAGGCAAGTCCCATGTCGCTTTCCCTTCTCTTACAGGCACCTCTCGCCATCCAAATCCACGTCGTATTCGCCTTACTCGCCTTGATCCTCGGCGCGGGGCTCTTGCTTGGCCGCAAGGGCACCAATGTCCACCGTATCCTCGGCCGGATCTGGATCGGGGTAATGGTCATCACGGCCATGTCGAGTTTCTTCATCTCCTCTCTGCGTCTCTATTTCGGCTTCAGCCCAATACACATTCTTTCCGTCTTCACTTTGATCGGCAGTTTCCAGGCGATCACGGCAGCGCGGGCAGGCAGGATCGCCGAACACCGCCGGCATGTCGGCAACCTCTACAGCTTCGCTTTGCTGACGGCTGGGGCTTTCACGCTCCTTCCAGGACGATTGATGCATAAGCTGATCTTCGGAGAGGGGCAGGGGCAAGCCCATTTGGTTGCCATCGGCTTGCTCTTGATCCTGGTGCTTTTCTTTCAGTGGTGGCTGAGGCGGGACGTTGCGGGACATAAGGGCTGACTGGCCAACGACCGTTCATCGTCACTGGTGTTAGGGAACAGTTGGGCTATCTTCTCATTGTCTGGGGCAGATAAGAGAGGGACAGCACCATGGAATGGCGAGGCCGTCGGCAGTCGGACAATATCGAGGATCGGCGTGGGCAGTCCTCGCGGGGCGGGTTTGGTCGCAATCCCTTTGGTCGTTCGGGCATCCAGATCCCGATGGGCGGGCGACGCGGTGGCGGACTGAGCTTCGGAACGATCATCTTCCTCGTCGTCATCTACTTCGTGCTGAAGGCCATGGGCATCGACATGCTGCAGGTTCTGGGCGAAGGCAATATCGGGGGGGCAGGCTCCGGATACGAGCAATCGATCGGGCAGCGGCCGGCAGGGCAATCGAGCGACGACACCACCGCCTTTGTCCGCACCGTTCTGGCGGAAACGGAAACCACCTGGAATGCGATCTTCTCGGCATCCGGCGAGCAATATCGCGAGCCGACGCTGGTCCTGTTCAGCGGGGCCACAGCTTCCGCCTGCGGTCAGGCATCGTCTGCCACCGGTCCCTTCTATTGTCCCGCCGACAGCAAGGTCTATCTGGACACCGAGTTCTTCGATCAACTCGAGCGGCAGTTCGATGCGGCCGGCGATTTTGCGCAGGCCTATGTGATTGCGCATGAAGTCGGGCATCACGTGCAGAATCTGACCGGCGTTCTGCCGGAGTTCAACCGCCAGCGCCGGTCGATGGGCCAACGCGAAGCGAACCAGATGTCAGTACGTGTCGAGCTGCAGGCGGATTGTTATGCGGGGATCTGGGCGAAGTCGGCCGACAAGGAAGGCATCCTGTCCGACGGCGATCTGGAGGAGGCGCTGAATGCCGCGCAGCAGATCGGCGACGATACGCTGCAGAAGCGCAGCCAGGGTTATGTCGTGCCGGATGCCTTCAACCACGGCACCTCCGCACAGCGGATGAAGTGGTTCAAGCGCGGTTACGATAGCGGCAATGTGAGCGCCTGCGACACCTTCTCAGGCCCCATCTGACGGACCGGAGCGGCTAGCGGATCGCAAGTGCTGTCAGCCACAGGCCGAGGCCGAAGACCGTGTGTGCGGCCAGATTGAGAGCCCGGACCTTGTTCGGGTTAGGCGTCTTTGACGCCGCCCAGCCGAGACCGAGGCCGGGCTGCAGCAGGAACCAGCCGGCGGCGACCGTGACGATCCCCCAGATGAAGGCTGGCAGCAGCGTTGGGTCTGCAAACCAGGCCGGACCAACGAGAAAGGCGAGCATGATGCCATAGGCGATGCCGACGGCGTAATGGGCGATCCAGCCGAGCGCCAGTTCGCGGTCGTGGGGCTCTGCATCCCCGATGCTGTCGTGAAAGACCCGACCCGAAGTCAGATGATAGAACCAGCGTCCGACTGGGGCCCAGTTCGCTCTCGGCTGGCGAAACACCGTCGTCAGGATGACGGCCCAGAGATCCATGGCAAGCGTCGCGCCGATGCCGATGAGTGTGCCGCGCCAGATCAGATCCATCATGCCGTTGTCATTTGCTCCCGTTGCACCGCTGAAGGCTTACACGCGATTCTTCGTCAGCGCCAAGGTCAACTGGTGTCATTCAAGACCAATCCTGTCGGCTGCTCATTCCGAATAGCCGTGGACTGCCTGATTTTTCATCAAACTTGCTGATGTATCGCGCAATAATTCTGCAGCATCATGATTCCGGCTTGCCGCCGTGCCTGCGCGCGCTTATCCCTCTGCGACATGCCGCTCACCAGTATGCTCTGGAAGCGGCTTTTTTCGTTGAGACCTAAGCCATGCACACCGATGTCGTCACGCTCGAAACCCCAAGCGCCACTCCCGTGGGAGCCGGTAGCTGGATGTCGCATATTCGCGCCACCCTCGCCCTCGGCATCCCGCTGATCGGCGCGCAGCTGGCACAGCTTGGCATTCATACGACGGACGTCGTGATCGTCGGTCAGCTCGGCGCCGTGCCGCTCGCCGCCATGGTATTGGCCGGCCAGTTCTTCTTCACGATCTTCGTCTTCGGTTCGGGCTTCTCCATGGCGGTCATGCCGATGGTGGCGCAGGCCTATGGACGGGGAGACGTGGTCTCCGTTCGGCGCTCGATCCGCATGGGCATGTGGGTGTCCATCCTTTACGTCGTGGTCATGACGCCTCTGTTCTTCAATGCCGAGAGGATCCTGCTTGCCCTGGGGCAAAAGCCGGAAGTGGCCGCACTTGCAGCCAACTACGTCTTCATCAGCCAGCTGGGGCTTCTGCCGGCGTTGCTGTTTGCCGTCCTACGTTCGCTGGTCAGCGCCACGGGGCGGGCACGCATCGTGCTTTGGGTCACGGTCGGCATCCTCGTACTCAATGCGATCCTGGCTTACGCGCTCGTGCTCGGACATTTCGGCCTGCCGGCGCTTGGCATGACCGGTGCTGCAATCGTCGCCGTTATCGTTCAGTGGGTGAGCTTCGCGGCGATGGTCCTTTATATCCAGACCCGCGACGAAACCCGCCGCTACGAGTTGTTCGTGCGCTTCTGGCGCCCCGACTGGCAAGCCTTCCGCGAAGTTTTGTTCCTGGGGCTGCCGATCAGCGTGACCGTGCTTGCCGAAGTCAGCCTGTTCAGTGCCGCTTCCTTGCTGATGGGGCGGATCGGGACGATCGAGCTGGCAGCTCACGGCATCGCCCTGCAGCTGGCCTCCATCGCCTTCATGATCCCGCTCGGCCTCGCCCAAGCCGCGACCGTTCGGGTGGGACTTGCGCATGGACGCGGCAATTACCCGGAACTGGTGCGGGCCGCCATTACAGTTCTTGGCATCGCCGCGATCCTTTCGCTGTCGGGTGGGATCCTTTTCCTTGCCGTGCCGCAGCAACTCTCTGCCGCCTTCATCAACGAGAATGCGCCGGCTGCAGCCGATGTGCTGGCCTTTGCGGGGCCGCTCGTCATGGTCGCCGGACTTTTCCAACTGGTTGACGGACTACAGGCGATTGCCGCGGGGCTGCTTCGCGGATTGAAGGATGCGCGGGTGCCAATGATTCTGGCGCTCGTCGCCTATTGGCCGGTCGGCTTCTTCCTCGCCTGGCTCATGGCCTTTCCGCTTGGGATCGGCGGCATCGGCATCTGGTATGGTTTCTGCCTGGGGCTCGCGAGCGCTGCCTTCATGCTGAGCCTGCGCTTCTACCTCAAAGTCCGGCATGAAATGCAAACGGCCCGGGGGTGAACCCGGGCCGCATATTTGCAGTCTTGTGAACGAGGCTCAGCGTTCGGCGAGTGCCGGTTCGCCCTTCGTCTCCCGCACCATGTTGATGAAGCGGCGGAAGAGGTAGTGGCTGTCCTGCGGGCCGGGCGAGGCTTCCGGGTGATGCTGGACCGAGAACACCGGCTTGCCCTTGAGGCGGAGGCCGCAATTGGTGCCGTCGAACAGAGAAATGTGAGTCTCCTCAACGCTTTCCGGCAGCGACTTCGAGTCGACCGCGAAGCCGTGGTTCATCGAGACGATTTCGACCTTACCCGTGGTGAAGTCCTTCACCGGGTGGTTTGCACCGTGGTGACCCTGGTGCATCTTCTCGGTCTTGCCGCCGAGCGCGAGGCCCAGCATCTGGTGGCCGAGGCAGATGCCGAAGACCGGCTTGTCGGTCTGCACCAGATTCTGGATGACCGGAACGGCATACTCGCCGGTTGCGGCCGGGTCTCCCGGGCCGTTCGACAGGAAGACGCCGTCCGGGTTGAGCGCCATGATGTCTTCGGCGGATGTCGTTGCGGGGACCACGGTCACCTTGCAGTCGAGACCGGCGAAAAGGCGCAGGATATTGCGCTTCACGCCGAAGTCCACGCAGACGATATGGTACTTGGCATCCTCCGGGCCGAGCGTGGTGTGACCCTCCGTCCAGTTCCAGTCCTTCTCGCTCCAGACGGAAGACTGGCCCGAGGTTGCAACCTTGGCGAGGTCGAGGCCAACGAGGCCGCTCCATTCCCGAGCCTCTGCCTTCAGGGCTTCGATGTCGAAGACGCCATTCGGGTCATGGGCGATGACGGCATTCGGGGCGCCGTTTTCGCGGATCCAGGCCGTGAGCGCGCGGGTATCGATGCCGGAAAGGCCAATGATGCCGCGGCTCTTCAGCCAGGCGTCGAGATGGCTTGCGGCACGATAATTTGAAGGGTCGGTGATGTCGGCCTTGAAGATCGTGCCTACCGCGCCGTGGCGGGCTGCCGGCGTCAGGTCCTCGATGTCTTCGTCATTGGTGCCGACATTGCCGATATGGGGGAAGGTGAAGGTGACGATCTGGCCGAGATAAGAGGGATCGGTGAGGATTTCCTCGTAACCTGTCAGCGCCGTGTTGAAGCAGACCTCGGCCTGGACCTTGCCAGTCGCGCCGATGCCATGGCCTTCGATGACGGTGCCGTCGGCGAGAACGAGGAGGGCGGTTGGCTTGCGGGTCGTCCAGGGGGCTGTCGCGGTCATGGTCGTTCCTTGTTCGCCCGCGTGCCGGCCCCTTGTCGGAGCGGTTTCGCAGGACCATTTATGTTGCAGATCGAGGGCGCGCGAGGTCGCGCGTTTTCAGCCCTGATGACAATTTGCGTGCAGGTGCCGAGCAATAGACGGATCGCGTGGCGAGGTCAATTCCGGATGCGCTTAAGCGGCGGATTTCTCCCAAGCCATTTCAATGGTTTGCTCAATTCGTTTGCACTGCAGCAGATGTCTGGCTATGAGAACCACTCAACGAACACGGAAAAGCCACAATCGCTAACGGCGGGACAGGCTCTTCCCCGGAGAAGAAAATGATACGCGACACGCTCGCCAACTCACTGAAAGAGGCCCTGAAGGCCAAGGATGTCAGGCGGACCTCGACCGTTCGTCTGATCCAGACGGCGATCAAGGATCGCGACATCGCCAATCGCGGCACCGGCAAGGATCCCGTCAGCGATGACGAGATCATGCAGATCCTGATGAAGATGATCAAGCAGCGGGACGAATCCGCGAAGATCTATGCCGAGAACGATCGGCCAGAGCTTGCCGCGCAGGAGCGCGAGGAAATCGTCATCATCAAGTCCTTCATGCCCGAGCAACTGCCGGAGGAAAAAGTGCGCGAACTGTGCGCGGCCGTCATCAGCGAGACCGGTGCCCAGGGCCTGCGCGACATGGGCAAGTGCATCAACACGCTGAAGGAACGCTATCCAGGCCAGATGGACTTCGGCAAGGCGTCCGGCGTGGTCAAGGACCTGTTGAAGTAACAGCCTGCGACTGGATTGAATTGAATGGACGCCGCCTTCGGGCGGCGTCTTGCGTTTTAGGATTTCGATCGCTTCTGCTCGTCGACGAAATGACGCAGTACCGCGTTGATGCGGGTCTGGTAACCTTTACCGGTCGCCTGGAAGAAGTCGATGATGTCGGGGTCGAGGCGGATCGAGATCGCCTTCTTCTTGTCCGGAAACACCATCCTGGCCTTGGACCAGTCGATGTCCATGTGGTCCTTCCAGTCGGGATCGTCGCGCATGGCGCGTTCGATATCCTCGTCAGTCATGGCCTCGACACGAGCCCAGTCTGTCAGGCTTTCACCCCGGGCACGCATGGCTTCAATTTCTTCAATTGTATATCTGACGATATTTTCTTTGCTCATCTTTCCGTGCCGTCCTTGCGGAGATGATGCGGCATAGGTCGCCACGCATGGTGAAGACGACCGCAATGAGTTTCAACGTGTCGGGACAAATCGAGAGCGTTCTCAACTCGCCATTCCTATAGGACTCGATATCGAGCCGCGGCCCCGTACGGAGTGCATTGGCAGCATCGATAAAGTCGAGCCCGTGCTTTAGTACATTGAGCCTGCGTTTATTCTCGTCCCAGTCAAAATCTCTGAATGCCAAATCGCTTGTCATCTACGGCGATCCCAAAACCTTTGGATGTATTTACAACCATTTTGAGGCCTCCGGTAGTTGTTCCAAATGTGTGCGGGACGTGCCACGTTATCAGGATTCCGGCATGTATATACATGTGTATTTCCGCGTGATCAACTCGTCCCTCTGTGAATAACGGGCACTCCGCGCGAAAGCCTTGGCGCTGCGCTTCGGCGGCGCCTATATGGAGGATCAGCTTCCCAGGGATACCCATGCGTTTTTCCAGCGACTTCCTCGACGAGATCCGTGACCGCGTGCCGATTTCGGCCGTGGTCGGTCGCCGTGTGACCTGGGATCGCAAGAAGACCAATGTCTCGCGCCAGGATTACTGGGCCTGCTGCCCGTTTCATGGCGAGAAGAGCCCGAGCTTTCACTGCGAGGATCGCAAGGGCCGCTATCATTGCTTTGGCTGTGGCGTTTCCGGTGACCATTTCCGTTTCCTGACCGATCTCGAAGGCCTGAGCTTCGTCGAAGCCGTGCAGCAGGTCGCCGACATGGCGGGTATCGCGATGCCGCAGCCGGACCCGCAGGCGGAGCGCCGGGAGCGGGAACGGACCACGCTGCAGGACGTCATGGAGATGGCGACGCAGTTCTTCCAGGATCAGCTGCAGACGGCGAGCGGCGCGCGGGCGAGAGCTTACTTGCGCGAGCGCGGCCTGACGGGGCGGACGATCGAGACGTTTCGCCTGGGATACGCGCCTGAAAGCCGCAATGCGCTGAAGGAGTATCTCGCCGGAAAGGGTGTGCCGAAGGAACAGATCGAGGCCTGCGGGCTGGTCGTGCACGGCCCCGATATCCCTGTCTCCTATGACCGTTTCCGCGATCGCATCATGTTCCCGATCCTGTCGTCGCGCGACAAGGTCATCGCCTTTGGCGGACGCGCCATGGCGCCGGATGCCATGGCAAAGTATCTGAATTCCAACGAGACCGAGCTCTTCCACAAGGGCAATGTGCTCTACAACCTCTCCCGTGCCAGACGGGCGATGCAGGGTGCTGGCGGAGCCGATACGCTGATCGCGGTGGAAGGCTATATGGACGTGATCGCCCTCTATCAGGCAGGGGTCGAAAACGCCGTCGCGCCGCTTGGAACGGCGCTCACCGAAAACCAGCTGCAGCTGATGTGGAAGACGACGCCGGTGCCGGTGCTCTGCTTCGATGGTGATGGCGCTGGGCAGAGGGCGGCGTTTCGCGCGGTCGACCTGGCGCTGCCGCATATCAAGCCTGGTCAGTCGTTGCGCTTCGCCATGCTGCCCGATGGCAAGGATCCGGATGACCTCGTCAAGCAGGACGGCCGTCAGCCTTTCGACCGTGTGCTGTCCGAAGCCCGCCCGCTCGCCGAAATGGTTTGGATGCGCGAAACGCAGGCTGGCGGTTTCGATACGCCGGAAAAGCGCGCCGAACTCGAGGCGAAGCTCAAGCAGGTCGTCAATGTCATCGCCGACGAGAATGTCCGTCGCCACTACCAGCAGGATGTGCGTGACCGGCTCTATGCCTTCTTCCAGGGCAGCCAGTCTGGGCGTGGCGAGCGCGGCAGTTTTCAAGGTGGCGGCCGCGGTCAGGGGCAGGGCGGCCGCAATGGCGGACGTCCGCCGGGGCCTGTCGCCTCCAGTCGCGGCACGATCTCCGACCGCTTAGCGCGCTCGGGTCTGGTGCGCGGTGCGCTCGATCAGCCGACGCTGCGCGAAAGCGTGCTGGCGCTTACCATCGTCAATCATCCGCAGTTGCTCGAAGACGAGTATGACGAGATTGCCGCTATCGACTACGAGCATGGTGGATTGCAAAAGCTCTGGTCGTCGCTGCTGACGGCCGTTGCGGAAGCGGGGTCATCCCTGACGCGCGAAATCCTGATCCAGAAGCTGGAGGCGCATGGACATGGCACCTTGCTGCGTGGTCTCCATCAGCAGATCCGCAATGCAAGACTCTGGATTGCGACGGAGATTGCCGCGGCAGAAGACGCCCGCGAGGGCTACCGGCAGGCGCTCGCGCTCTACAAGCGGGCGAGGGCGCTGAAGCGTCAGCGTCAGGAACTCGAGCGGGAAATTGCCGAGGCAACCGAGACGGACGATGCCGGCCGCATCGAGCAGGTGATCAGCGCGCTGCACGAAGTTCAGCTCGAGGTGGCGCGGATGGAGAACCAGGAAGCGATCATCGACGGCTTCGGTGTGATGTCCGGCCGTGTGAAGGGACCAGCGACCGGTCACGGCTAATGTAATCGTTTGCATAAATCTGTTGCACTGCGGCGGCAAATGGGGGATTCAGATCCTGTTCCATTGTAGCCGGAAACAAGAGTGGCGCAGAACGAGTTCGACTTCATAGCCCGGAACGGGCGCAAACTCCGCTCGTTCTGGCGTTTGCCGAATGCAGTCTGGTGGGTGGCGAGAATTGGGACGGCCGGCTATCCGCCACGTGTCAGGCGCAGGCTTGCGGTGACCAACATCATTGCCGCGATGGTCAGCCTCATGACCATCCCTTACATCCTGATCTACGCGCTCTATGACTGGTACGGGCTCTTGCCCGCGATCATCGCCTTCTCGCCACAGATCGCGCTCTATGCCGTTACGCCCTTCTTTCATCGCTTTGGCCAGACGTCGGCAGCTCTTTATCTCTGCACCATCTGGCTGATCTTCGGGATCGGCTATTGCATGTTCTTCGGGCGGGAGTCGGGCCTGCATTTCTATTTCCTGCCCGGGGCTGCGGCGTCGATGCTGGTGTTCGGGCCGGAGCGCCTCATTCTTTCGGCCTGCGTGACGATCGTGGCGATCATTGCCTTCTTGATGACGGAGGTGATGTTCGTGGCGCCGCTCGATTTCATCCGGGTCGATCCGGTGTTTCTCAACACGCTCTATTACCTGACGGTGTCCTTCGCCTTCCTCTTGATCTTCACGACCTCCTACTTCGCGTCCAAGGAGGCGTCGCAGGCGGAGATGGCGCTTGAATCCGAGCATCAGTTCTCCGAACGGTTGCTGCAGAACATCCTGCCGCAGGCCGTTGCGACACGGCTGAGGGATCACCGAACCCAGTTGGTTGCGGACCAGATCCCGTCCGCGACGATCCTGTTTGCCGATATTGTTGACTTCACGCCGCGGGCCGCGCGGTGGGAGCCACAGCAGGTAATTGCCTTTTTGAGCCGTGTCTTCAGCCAGTTCGACGCGATCGCCAGCGCGCATGGGCTCGAAAAGATTAAGACGATCGGGGATGCCTATATGGTGGCGGGCGGGCTGCCTGAAGCCAAGCGTGATCACGAGGCTGCCGTGGCGCTGATGGCGCTCGATCTTCTCGCATGCTGCCGACGTATCTCGGAGCAGGTGGGGGAACCCGTCGAAGTGCGGATCGGGCTCGATACAGGTCCGGTGGTTGCCGGCGTCATCGGGCCGAACAAGCTGCTCTACGATGTCTGGGGCGACACGGTGAACACGGCCGCGCATATGGAATCACATGGGGTGGCAAACCGTATTCAGGTTGCCGACTGCCTGAAGCAGAGGCTTGAGGACCGCTTCGAGTTCGAGTTGCGCGGCGATATCGACGTCAAGGGGAAGGGCGCCATGCGCGTCTGGTTCCTGACCGGCGTCAGGCAGGATGCTGTCGTCGAGGCCCGAGGCTGTTCCTGCCGCTGATACCCCTTGTTTCTCCGGCGTGACGTCCTACATCTGCGAAGATCGGTGATAAAGGCGCCGTAATACGGCTTGTTTTGTTGATTTTCCCGATCCAGCCTGCGGAAAGGCTTGACGCCAGGAAAAATTGTGGGAATCACCAATCCAAGCACACAAGGGGGAAGTGGGTTCGGACGGATCTCTGGTATGATGACCGGTCATGCAGGCAATCGAGGTTTCAAGGCTGCGACCGCAATGCCCATAGTTAATCAGGAATTAAGCAACACTCCGTTAGGTCAGTGACAGCTATCCGCCCGGGTGAGTGGTTCGTCTCCCATTCCTCCGGCGACCAGCAGCATGATCAGACGTCAGGGAAAGCGACTAGATAAATGGCATCGAAAGTCAAAGAAAACGAAGAAGCCGACAGCGAACGCGACGGCGCGCCGGACGGTCCGCTTCTCGATCTTTCCGATGACGCGGTCAAGAAGATGATCAAGGCCGCCAAGAAGCGCGGCTATGTGACCATGGATGAGTTGAATTCGGTTCTGCCGTCCGAGGAAGTGACCTCGGAGCAGATCGAAGACACCATGGCGATGCTTTCCGACATGGGCATCAATGTCATCGAAGACGAAGACGTCGATGAGGCCCAGGCCGGCGACGACGATTCGGAAGAAGAGAGCGAAAGCGAAGGCGGGGAGCTTGCTCCGACCGCCGGCACTGCTGTTGCCACTGCCAAGAAGAAAGAGCCGACCGATCGGACCGACGACCCGGTGCGCATGTATCTGCGCGAAATGGGTTCCGTCGAGCTTCTGTCGCGCGAAGGCGAAATCGCGATTGCCAAGCGCATCGAGGCTGGCCGCGAAACGATGATCTCGGGCCTCTGCGAGAGCCCGCTGACCTTCCAGGCGCTGATCATCTGGCGCGACGAGCTGAACGAAGGCACGACGCTGCTGCGCGAGATCATCGATCTCGAAACCACCTATTCCGGTCCGGAAGCCAAGGCTGCGCCGCAATTCCAGAGCCCGGAAAAGATCGAGGCCGACCGCAAGGCTGCCGAAGAGAAGGAAAAGGAGCGCGCCAAGCGCCGTCCGCAGGCCGCCTCAGGCGACGACGACGACATCACCGCCATCGGTGGTGAAGGCATGCCGCCGGAAGAAGAGGAAGAGGACGAGGACGAATCGAACCTGTCGCTGGCTGCGATGGAATCGGAACTGCGTCCGCAGGTCATGGAGACCCTCGACCTCATCGCCGACACCTACAAGAAGCTGCGCAAGCTGCAGGACCAGCAGGTGGAGGCTCGTCTTGCCTGCGCCGGCACGCTGTCATCTGGCCAGGAGCGCCGTTACAAGGAGCTGAAGGATCAGCTGATCACGGCGGTCAAGTCGCTGTCGCTGAACCAGAACCGCATCGACAGCCTTGTCGAGCAGCTCTATGACATCTCCAAGCGTCTGATGCAGAACGAGGGGCGCCTGCTGCGTCTCGCCGAAAGCTATGGCGTCAAGCGCGAAGCCTTCCTGGAGCAGTATCAGGGCGCCGAGCTCGATCCGAACTGGATGAAGTCGATCGCCAACCTTTCCGGTCGTGGCTGGAAGGAATTTGCGAAGGAAGAATACCAGACGATCCGCGACATCCGCGGCGAGATCCAGAATCTTGCCACCGAAACCGGTATCTCGATCGCTGAATTCCGCCGCATCGTGTCAATGGTCCAGAAGGGCGAACGCGAAGCGCGTATCGCCAAGAAGGAAATGGTCGAGGCGAACCTGCGTCTCGTCATCTCAATCGCCAAGAAGTACACGAACCGCGGTCTGCAGTTCCTCGACCTCATTCAGGAAGGCAATATCGGCCTGATGAAGGCGGTTGACAAGTTCGAGTACCGTCGCGGTTACAAGTTCTCGACCTATGCGACCTGGTGGATCCGTCAGGCGATCACCCGCTCGATCGCCGACCAGGCCCGCACGATTCGTATTCCGGTTCATATGATCGAGACGATCAACAAGATCGTCCGCACATCGCGCCAGATGCTGCACGAAATCGGTCGCGAGCCGACGCCGGAAGAGCTGGCCGAAAAGCTCGCCATGCCGCTCGAAAAGGTCCGCAAGGTCCTGAAGATCGCCAAGGAGCCGATCTCGCTCGAAACCCCCGTGGGTGACGAAGAAGATAGTCACCTTGGCGATTTCATCGAGGACAAGAACGCGCTTCTGCCGATCGATGCCGCGATTCAAGCGAACCTGCGCGAGACGACGACCCGCGTTCTCGCCTCGCTCACGCCGCGTGAGGAACGCGTGCTGCGCATGCGCTTCGGCATCGGCATGAACACCGACCATACGCTCGAAGAAGTCGGTCAGCAGTTCTCGGTTACCCGCGAACGTATCCGCCAGATCGAGGCAAAGGCGCTCAGAAAGCTGAAGCACCCGAGCCGTTCGAGGAAGCTGCGCTCGTTCCTCGACAGCTGATGCGAGCTATGGAATTCAAGAAGATAACCCGCCGGAGCGATCCGGCGGGTTTTTTGTTTTCCATCAAATCGGTGTGGTGGAATGCGCGATGAATCCGCAGGCCGCTTCCATGACCTTATCCAATGTTGCGATCGGTAACCCGTTGGTGACTGCCACGGCGATGTGCAAGCTATCACCGGCGCGAAGGCCGAGTTCCGCCCGGTCGCAGAGCCGTGCAGCCGCCTGGTAGTCGGACGGCGCCACTGGCAAGGTCAGCAGTGAGCGCGAGACCAGGCGGTTGAAGGCGGCCAGGACGAGCGCCTTCTGCGAGATGTCGAGTTGCGAAGTCCGATGTTTCAAGGAGAGAGCCGAGGAAAACTCGGTGATGGTCCAGCCGCTTATATAGAGCGATCCTGCCTGTTGTTGTCGCAGCCAGGCTGCTATCCGATCCGTGGCCGGTTCGCGCGTCAGAAGTGCCACAAGGACGGACGTGTCGAGATAGGTCATCAGTAGCGGCCTTCCTCCCGCAGATGACGCGTTGTCTCGGCAGCAGTCTCGGGCAGTTGATCAAGGATAGTTTTAAGCCAGTCAACGTCGACAGGCTCACGCGGGTGCTCTGCAGGTCCAAGTCTCGCCACAGGTTTTCCGTGGCGCTCGATCTCGATCGTCTCGCCCTTTTCTGCCTTGCCGACGAGTTCACTCAGATGCGCCTTGGCGGTCGCGATATTGACAGTTGTCATGGCTGCATCTCCGACTTGAGGCTTATGACTAGAAATATGGTCATGGTAACCCTATCTCGGGTGCCAGAAAAGATCTGGTTGAAATTTGGAATGCGTAACGGCCTCGCGCCACCTCCCTTTTCGCCGCAATCGTCGCTATGGATCATGCCATGACGGAAACCAGGAAGACAGGCTGGCAGCGCTTCGGGGGAGGGCTTGCCCTTTCGCTGCTGCTGCATGGCCTTGCAGTGGCAGCCTTCCTGTTGAGTTTCGACAGCCCTGAAGATTTCTCTCAGGAGGAACAGGCGATCGACGTGACGCTTGTGGCGCCGCCCGAGCCGGAAGAACCGGAGCCGCAACCAGAGCCTGAGCCCGAGCCCGAGGCTGAAACGCCGGAGGAGGCGGCCGAGCCTGAAGCCGCGCCTCCACCTGCGCCCGAACCGCAACCGGAGCCGGAACCACAACCAGAGCCGGAGCCTGAAGCTCAGGCGCCGGAGGCGGATGTGCCGGATGTGGCGGAGGTTCCGATCCCGGTCTTGAGGCCCGTGGTTCGGTTCGGTGAGGAAGATCGCGGTCCCGAACTCTCCCGAGGCACCGAAGCCGAAGTCGCGGCGCCGGAGGAGACGTCGCCGGCAGAGGAGGCGGAAACGGCAGAGGCCGCGCCGACGGTGGCGCAGCCGGAGATCGCCTTGCCTGAGGCTCCTCCTGCCGAAGCTGCGCTCGCAGAAGCGGCTGAGGTTACAAGTGAGAGCACCGGCGAGGCGGAGGCAACGGCCGATGAGGAGGCAAGTGACCGCCCTTCGGAGGCCGCCGTGCAGGAAGCGCAGCTTGAGCCGCGGGAGGTAACCGAACTCTTCTCCACGGCAATTTCGGGTGATCGGGCCGCGATGACCGCCATGGCGGGACTGACCCGGCAGGAGCGCGGCGATCAGTTATGCGGCACCGAGCTCAGCCAGCAGCTGCGCAACGGCTCGCCCGCCTATATCCCGTATTTCCTGCCGATCCTGCGCCTGCAGGAGGGCAATGTCATCGACGTGCCGCTGGCGGCTTTCCGCGAGGTCAACGGTGCCTGGATCAACATTGCGGTCCGGTGCGAGGTCAATGACAACGCGACCGAGGTCGTCAGCTTCTCCCTGTCTGTCGGCAAGACCGTCCCGCGGTCCGAATGGGCCGAACGCGGGTTTCCCGACAGCTGATCCCTGGGCTGACTAGCCGAGCCTGTCTCTGATGACGGCCATGAACACCCGTGCACCGATTGCGGTCAGGTCGTCCGGATAGTCATAGTCGGGATTGTGCAGGGCAGGGTGGTTTTCACCGGCACCCAGGAAGAACATGGCTGAGGGGCAGACGGCGCGTAGCCGGCCAAAATCCTCCGAAGCGCGCATGGGGAGATTGGCTTCGTCGAAGGGCACGCCTTCTGTCGTCAACGCCTTTTCGAGGTCGGCCACGGCCTCCGGTGCGTTTTCGCAGTGGAAGAAGATGTCGTGGTAGCTGATGGCATAATCGAGGCCTGTCTCCTGCGCTGCCGTGACCACCAGGTGTTCGGCCTTTTGGCAAAGCTCTGCCATGCGATCGTCGATGAGCGTGCGCAATGTCACCCAGATCTCGGCGTGACCCGGCGCAATGCCGAAGGCCTTCTCGCCCAGTATCGCGTGGGTGACTGTTGCCAGGGTAAAGTCGGTCGCGGGCGGGGCGCCATGAGACAGCGCCGTCAGGGCCGGCATCAGGCTGGAGATGGCCGCCATCGGCGAGAGGCCTGTCTCCGGTTGGGACGCATGGGCCGTTTTGCCAGAGAGCCGGATCTTCATGCCGCGCGAGGCACAGTTGACCGGTCCGGCCTTCAGCGCCACCTGACCGAAGGCAAGGCCCGGCATGTTGTGCAGCGAATAGGCGAAATCCGGCTTGATCTCGGAGAAGTTGACATCGGCAAGCACGGCGGCTGCACCGCTGCCGTCTTCCTCCGCCGGCTGCCAGAGCAGCACGACGCGGCCGCGCGCGACCGGCTGGCGTGATAGCCCGCGCGCAAGGGCAAGCAGGATGGTCGAGTGACCGTCATGGCCGCAGAGATGGCCCTTGCCCGGGACCGTCGAGCGGTGGGCGGCTTCCGACTTCTCCTCGATCGGCAAGGCATCGAGTTCCGCGCGAAAGAGAAGGGTGGGGCCCGGAACGCCACTGTCGAAGACGCTCGCCACGCCATGGCCGCCGAGACCGGTCAGGATCTTCGAGGGGGCGAGAGGACGAAGGGCTTCGGCGACGCGTCGCGCCGTTTCGCGTTCCTCGCCAGAGACTTCTGGGTGGCGGTGGAGCTCATGCCGGAAAGCCTGCAGTTCGATGGCGTCTCGGTTGGTCAGGAACATGCGTTTCTCCTCCTCTGGTCCGCCACCCGGTTTATAGAAATTCACCACCTCGCCCAAGGGTTATCAGGACAATCTCACTTCAGCAGCTTGATGGCGATCGATGCCATGACCAGGGCGATGACAGCGTCCAGGATCCGCCAGGCGATGGGTTTCGCGAAGAGGGGGGCCAGCAGGCGGGCGCCGAAACCCAGGGTGAAGAAGAAGCAGAAAGAGGCCGTCATGGCACCGAGGGCAAAGGCCACTTCGTGTCCTGCATAGCGGGTCGAGATGGAGCCCAGCAGCACCACGGTATCGAGATAGACATGCGGGTTGAGCCAGGTGAAGGCAAGGCAGGTGAGAAGCGCTGTCCGCAGGCTCGTCTCGGCAGCTTCCCCGGCGCGCATGCTGTTGCCGCCGGTCCAGGCGGAGTGGGCGCTGCGAAGGGCGTAGGTGAGCAAGAAGGCTGCGCCGCCATAGCGCAGGGCCGGCTCCAGCCAGTCAAGGCGGGACAGAACGGTGGCAAAGCCTGCGACGCCTGCGGCGATCAGAATGGCATCGGAAATCGCGCAGGTCAGCACCAGCGGAAGGACATGTTCGCGCCGCAGACCCTGGCGCAGAATGAAGGCATTTTGTGCGCCGATCGCGAGGATAAGGCTCAGGCCGAGGAAAAAGCCGGCGGTGGCGGCGACGATCATTATGGTCTCCTGTCGTGTACCGCTTTGACTAACTTCAGACGCGGTATTAGAAAAGATCATAAATCTTATCCCAGATAAGGACTTCTAATGTTCGATCCAGCCCAGCTTTCGGCTCTGGCTGCCGTGCTGCGCAGCGGCAGCTTCGAGCGTGCGGCGCAGATACTGCATGTCACCCAGTCGGCGATCTCCCAGCGGGTGCGCCAGCTTGAAGAGCAGGTGGGCACGCCGCTCATCGTCCGCTCTCAGCCCTGCCAGGCGACAGAGGCTGGGGACCGCCTGTTTCGCCATGCAGAAGAGCTGCAGCTTCTGGAGCAGGGCGTGCGCCGCGATCTCGGGCTGGCAGGGCAAAGCGAGAATGAGACGCAGACATGGCCAACCCTCAGGCTGGCGGTGAATGCCGACAGTCTGGCGACATGGTTCGTACCGGCCATGGCAGCGGTCGAGGGTGTGCTCTTCGATCTCGTCATTGATGACCAGGATTACAGCGCCGAGTGGCTGCAGCGCGGCGAGGTGCGGGCAGCAATCAGCGGTTCGCCCAAGGCTGTCCAGGGATGCGACTGCCGACCGCTGGGTGCACTGCGCTATCTCGCGACAGCAAGCCCCGCCTACCTCGAGCGCTGGTTCGGGGACGACAAGATCGCGCCTGCCGATGTCAGGTGCGCCCCTGTCATTACCTTCAATGCCAAGGATCGTCTGCAGACGCGCTGGGCCGAGATGGCGCTCGGTACGACGGTGACCGGGCCTTCCCACTGGCTGCCGTCGAGTCATGCCTTTGTCGACGCCGCGATCGCCGGTCTTGGCTGGGGCATGAACCCCGAACCCCTGGTTTCAGGCGCGCTTGCCGACGGACGCCTGTGTGAGCTCGTGCCCGGGCAGCCGCTCGACGTGCCGCTCTACTGGCATGTGAGCCGGTCAATCTCGGCAGCGCTCAAGCCGCTGACGGCGTCGGTGATTCGCGCTGCATCGGCTGTTCTGCGTCCAATCGGGTGACGGTCGTGGGCGGTCGGGCACATCTTGCCGCAAGTCATGCCGGGCCTATGTTGAAGACAAAGAAGGAGAGGCCCATGCCACTGGACGAGCAGGTACTGACCGTTATCGATGCCCTCAATCGCCACGACTTTGATGCGCTGCTCGGCGCGTTTGAAGAAGAGGCCGTGCTCGATCTGCCGGATGGCATTCGGGTGATCGGGCATTCGTCCTTCCGGGACACGCTCGCGGCCTATGTCCTACGGCATGACATCACCTTGTCCGACCACGTCATCATGGCCGACAGCGCCGGGTTCCGCGTGGCCGTGGAATGCACTCTGAATGGCTCGGACCGGCGGGATATCGACGCTGGCGAAAACGGCGAAGCAGGACCCTATGCGCTGCCGGCGGTGATGGTGCTGGAGCGGGAGGGCGAGCGCTTTTCCCGCCTCAGCCTCTATGCCGGGACACGGCCCTGACGGAAGAGGCGGTCATTTCGTTCCGAGATAGGCTTCCAGAACGGTGACGATCATGGCGTGATCCTCTTCGGATTTCAGGCCCGAAACGGTAATCGCGGCGACGACACCGGTGCCTGCGACACGAACCGGGAAGCTTCCGCCGTGATCGGCATAGTCCAGCGGATCAAGTCCGATTTCGGCGGAAACTGTCCGGCCACGACTGCGGTTGAGTTCTCCGACGCGCAGAGATGCCTTGTGCATGCGCAGCGTCACATTGCTCTTGCGGCGCGCCCAGTGGTCATTGTCGGGTGAAGCGCCGGGGAGGGCTGCATGGAACAGCGTCCGGTCCGGGGTGCGGATGTCGATGACGACTGGCGCCTTGTCGGACAGGGCCAGATCGACCAGCCGCCGGCCGATCTCAAGCGCCACCATTTCGTCGAAGCTCTTGAAAACGAGCAGGCTTTCCTGCTTCTCGATGGTTTCGATCAGGCTCATTGGTCAATCGTCCTCCCGTGTTGCGGCGAGACTATAGAGGTGAGTGGTAACTGGCTAGGGCAGAGAGTGGTTCTCCCCGGACAAGCTTTGAAGGGTTTCAAGACATGGCAATGCTGCGATTGGCGATATCCACCCGGGGACAGGGGCTCTATGAGTTCACCGACGCGGCACGCGACTTCCTGCGGGGCAGCGGCGTGGACGAGGGCGTGATGACGATCTTCGTTCGCCATACCTCCTGCTCGCTCCTCATCCAGGAGAATGCCGATCCTTCGGTGCAGACGGACTTGAAGGCCTTCTTCCGACGCCTGGTGCCGCCGACCACGGATCCGGCGATGGACTGGATCATCCACCGCGACGAGGGGCCTGACGACATGCCGGCCCATATCAAGGCTTCATTGCTGCCGGTCTCGTTGTCCATTCCCTTTGCCGAAGGTCGGCTGCTGCTCGGAACCTGGCAGGGCATCTATCTCTTCGAACATCGCGACAGTCCGCATCGCCGCGAGGTCGTTCTACATGTCTGATGCCTCTCTACCTCCGACGCCAAAGTGAATGCTGGCTGAATGCCGGATTCGGTCTGCATTCAGACGGTCTCTCCTATCCTCACATCAATCGCTCGAAACGGCGGGATGGAAACGACGGCGCCGGGATGCGCCCTTCAAGGAGAGAGAAAATGTTCGGCATGCTTCGCAAAATCGGTCTTGCTGCTCTGGTCTCGGTGGTGGCGACGACGGGCCTCACGTCCACGGCGTCTGCCGATGGTTTCGGCTGGGGCGTCTATATCGAAGGTCCGCGTCATGGCGGCCATGGCTGGGATCGCCCCGGTCACCGCCCGGGTTGGGATCGTCCCGGCTGGGATCGTCCGCGTCGGGGTGAATGCCGTCCGCACCACGCGGTCGAAAAGGCGCGGTGGAATGGGCTGCGTCGTGCCTTTGTCGCAGATGTGACGCCGCGCCGGGTTGTCGTGGCCGGCGTTCGCCATGGCGGCCGTGACCGCATGGTGTTTGCAAATGTCCGCGGCTGCCCGGTCATCCGCTACTGACGAGATGGCTGCGGCGCTGACCGGCTTTTGCCCGAAGGCTTGAGCCTTGATCGCCCGTCGCCCGGGCCATGCAAGAAGGGGCAATCAAGACCCCGCTAGCATGGCCCGATCTTTTTTATATCGGCATTCCCTAATGCCTTGAAGACGCCCGAATCGATCGCCATATCGCGGTCAACCCGCTGGTCCGGGCCCCTCTGGCAAAAGCTACCGGCGCTTTTGCGATGTCGGACCGTTTCGACACCGCTGCCGGTCCAGGGACCAGTCCGTGAGACGCCACCATTCCATCCAGATTTCTCCGGGGCGCTTTCCTGCGCTCGATGACACCTATGTGCGTCCGGGGCAGCCGAAACCGCGCTTGCAGACGCCGCGTGACATGGTCACGCTTGCCATGCGTCCGGAGGGCATCCGATGATCGCCGACTGGATTGCATCAATCTTTGCCCTCTTCGTCGTCGATCCGATCGAGGCCGATATCCGTCAGCGGTTGGAACAGATGCGGGCGCCCGTCGAGGTAGTCACGCAGGCAGGCGACTGTCTGCGCACGACCGGCCCCTTGCTGATCGAACGCGCGACGGGCGATCTCTGGTGGGCGGGCACCACGGTGGTATCTCTCGCGACCGGCTTTACGAGCCCGGCCGAATTGCTCGATGCTGGCAACCCCACTTGCGCCCCGATTGCGAGCTATCTTTTGTCTGCCGAAGGGGAAGCCTGATTGATGATTGAGGAGGAGATCCAGTCCATGCCCTTGAGTGTTGCCACCACCGCCAGCGCCGTCCATCCGCATGAGGAAGACGGACTCGGCAGTATCCGCGCCCGCCGCAACCTGCTTGCCGGATACTGGGCCGGTTCGCTGATCGGTTTTGCCGGCGACGACCTGGGCCGCTATGCGCGCGACCTGCACATGGTCGATCACGTGGTGAGCGGAGACAGTGACGTCATCTCGCGTCTTTCGCGCGATCTTGCCACCGCCGGTCACAATTTCAGCAAGGCCGATATCGAGGCTGCCCTGCGCCGCTTTCATGCGCAGGCCCTGAAGGACACCGGCTGCACGGAATAAGCGCGCCCAACCCTTCAGCCCGTTTCAGCCCACCTTGAAAGGTGCTGCCACGCTTTCTCCAAAGCGGGCGGCACCTTTTGCGTTGTCGACGCCGGAAACTTGACGTCTCCGTCACGCACACTTCCTCCCGCCAGACGTCAATTCCATCAGTCTCGGCGCATATGCGTTGTTTCCGCCGCGCAACGCGCTACACTCCCTCCTGTCAGCATGAACACGCTCGGGGAGGAGCAATTCTATGAGACGCATGTGGCCGGAGGAACTGAGCGCAATTCTCGATGATGCGGAAGAGGTCACGCTGGAAAGCCCTGGGCGGCAGCGCGATGATGGCACCCATAGCGAAGCCATCCGTCGGCAGGCGTTGAAGGTGCGGATGACGCAGGCCGATTTCGAGCGCGTCTGGCCGCTCGCCGAGGCGCGGTACCGGCTGCAGGGCCGGTTCGCCGGCAAGGCCATCACCCTGATCGTCAACAATCCCCATTATGGCCCCTGGCACCCGGCCGACGGCGGTACGGTCGACAACGTCTCGGACAGCGGCAGGGCTTATTCGACGCGTTATGTCGTGGCCCATTTCCTGCTCGACGATGTTCGTGAGACGGTCGATGCCTGATTGATACGTGGCGGGCAGGCCTCCGCTTACCTTGGCCAGCCCGCCACCTATTGAACCCTGGCGTTTGTTTCAAACCCAGTTTCAATGTCACGCTCCGAGGAGAGCGTGGCCTTCCGACGCGGCTAACTGCCCGCCGGACGCGGACTGCTCATTCTCTCGGAACAATCTCGTGCCTTCTGCCCTTTCCCGACATCGGGAGGCGCATGAATGCTAGGTAGCGATATTGTCAAAGAAGATGTGGCCGAGTTCGTCTCACGGCTCGAGCCGATGACCGATGACGAGGTTTTCGCCGTCATGAAGCAACTCGAGGACCGCAGCGAAGCGGGGCAGGGCGACACGGACGAGATCCTGTCGCGGATTGCCCTTGTCGAGGAGGAGCTCGATCGGCGCTTTCCCGGTCAATTGCTTGCCCCTTATCTCACCTGGAAGAAAAGCCGATCCACGATTTGACAGTCGCCAAGTCCCGGTCAGACTGGCTTTCGCGCTTACGACCATCCCATTCTCCATAGCCTTCCGTCCCAGCCGGCCCCTCAGACACCAGGACATCCCATGAGTTACACAACCAAGCTTTCCCTGACGGTCAACGGTCAGTCCCAAGACCTCGACGTTGACAACAGGACGAGCCTGCTCGACCTGTTGCGCGAGCATCTTCATCTCACCGGCACAAAAAAAGGCTGCGATCACGGTCAATGCGGTGCCTGTACCGTTCTCGTCGATGGCCGGCGCGTCAATTCCTGTCTGACCCTGGCGGTGATGCATGACGGCGACAAGGTGACGACGATCGAGGGACTGGGAGAGCCAGGCGATCTCCACCCGATGCAGGCGGCCTTCGTCAAGCATGATGGCTTCCAGTGCGGTTACTGCACGCCGGGACAGATCTGTTCCTCCGTCGCCGTGCTCGAGGAGATCGCGGCCGACATTCCAAGCCACGTGACGGACGATCTGACCGCAAAGGCGGCGCTCACCGTCGACGAAATCCGTGAACGCATGAGCGGCAATATCTGTCGTTGCGGTGCCTATTCCAACATCATCGATGCCATCACCGAAGTGGCGGGAACACGCGCATGAGAGCCTTTACCTTTGAACGCGCCACCTCGATCGAGGCGGCCGCACGCGTCGTTGCGTCCAATCCGGATGCCAAATTCATTGCCGGTGGCACCAATCTTCTCGACCTGATGAAGCTCGAGATCGAGACACCGACCCATCTGATCGACGTCAACGGTCTCGGTCTCGCCGAGATCGAACAGACGGAGGAGGGCGGTCTGCGGATCGGCGCCATGGTGCGCAATACGGATCTCGCCGCCCATGAGGCGGTGCGCCTTAATTATCCGCTGCTCGCACGCGCGCTCCTGGCTGGCGCCTCCGGGCAGTTGCGCAACAAGGCGACCACGGCCGGCAACCTCTTGCAGCGCACGCGCTGTCCCTATTTTTACGACACGAACCAGCCCTGCAACAAGCGTCAGCCGGGAAGCGGCTGTTCCGCGATCGGCGGCTTCAGCAGACAGCATGCTGTGGTGGGCGTGAGTGATGCCTGCATTGCCACGCATCCGAGCGACATGGCGGTTGCCATGCGGGCTCTCGATGCGATCGTCGAAACCATGACGGCCGATGGCGACCGCCGCATGATCCCGATCGAAGAGTTTCATCTTCTGCCGGGTGATACGCCGCAGATCGAGACCGTGCTCACGCAGGGCGAGATCATCACCGCTGTGATCCTTCCGCCTCCCATCGGCGGCCGGCAGATCTACCGCAAGGTGCGCGATCGCGCGTCCTATGCCTTCGCGCTCGTATCCGTCGCAGCCGTCATCCAGCCCGACGGCACCGGCCGGGTGGCGTTGGGTGGCGTGGCGCACAAGCCCTGGCGGGTGGAGGAGGCGGAAGCCCATCTGCCTGACGGGGCTCGCGCCACGGCGTCTGTGTTGCTGGCAGAGGCACGACCGAAGGAGCAGAACCGATACAAACTCGATCTGGTGGAGCGCACTCTTGGCGCCGTGATCGCCGAGGCAAGGGGATAAGGCCATGAAGTTCGACAAACCCGCATCCACCAATCCGATCGACACGCTCAAGGTCGTTGGCCGACCGACGCATCGCATCGACGGCGCGCTGAAGACGAGCGGCCGAGCCACCTACGCCTACGAACATCACGAGCCGTCCCTGCGCTATGCTTACGGTTATCCTGTTGGGTCGGCGATTTCCAAGGGGCTCATCACCTCCATGAATGTCGATGAGGCAAAGAGCGCGCCCGGCGTCATGGCCGTCGTGACGACGCTCGAGGTCGGCGACCGCGAGAAGGGTGAATACAACACCGCAAAACTCTTCGGCGGGGCGGAGGTCCAGCATTACCACCAGGCGATTGCACTCGTGGTGGCTGAGACGTTCGAACAGGCGAGGGCGGCTGCAGCACTCGTTAAGGTCGAGTATGAGGAGCACGTCGGCGCCTATGATTTGACCGAGGGGATGAAAACGGCTGAGAAGCCGAGCGAAGACGATGAGCCGGACAGTGGCCATGGCGATTTCGACAAGGGTTTTGCCGAGGCCGAGGTGACGATCGACGCCTACTACACGACGCCCGACCAGTCGCACGCGGCCATGGAGCCGCATGCCTCGATCGGTCTTTGGGAGGGCGATCGGCTCAAGATCTGGACCTCGAGCCAGATGATCGACTGGTGGCGCGGGGATCTCGCGACCTTCCTCGACATGGACAAGGAAAAGATCCACCTGATGTCGCCCTATATCGGCGGCGGCTTCGGCGGCAAACTCTTCCTGCGGGCCGATGCGGTTCTCGCCGCACTCGGCGCGAAGGCGGCCGGATGCGCCGTCAAGGTGGCGCTGCCGCGGCCGCTGATCATGAACAACACGACGCACCGCCCGGCGACGATCCAGCGGATCCGGATCGGCACCACTGCGGCCGGCAAGATCCAGGCCATCGCGCATGAAAGCTGGTCGGGCGATTTGCCCGGCGGCAAGCCGGAAACGGCAGTGAACCAGACCCGTCTCCTCTATGCCGGCGAGCACCGGATGACGGCGATGCGTCTTGCAATCCTTAACCTTGCGGAAGGCAATGCCATGCGCGCGCCCGGCGAGGCACCGGGCATGATGGCGCTGGAGATCGCAGTCGACGAGATGGCGGAGAAGGTCGGTATCGACCCGGTGGAGTTCCGGATTATCAATGACACACAGGTCGATCCCGAGCATCCCGAGCGGCCCTTTTCCCACCGCGATCTGGTCGGCTGTCTGAGGCTCGGCGCCGAGCGTTTCGGCTGGGGCGACCGCGGCCTGCCCGGCACACGGCGTGAGGGGAACTTACTGATTGGCACAGGTGTGGCTGCCGCATTCCGCAACAACCTCCTGGTGCCATCAGGGGCGCGCGTGCGTCTCGAAAAGGATGGCCGCGTGACCGTCGAGACCGACATGACCGATATCGGCACGGGCAGCTATACCATCATCGCGCAGACAGCCGCGGAGATGATGGGGTTGCGCGTCGCCGATGTGGATGTCCGCTTGGGCGATTCCCGCTTTCCGATTTCCGCCGGTTCCGGCGGTCAGTTCGGTGCCAATTGCTCGACAGCCGGCGTCTATGCGGCTTGCGTGAAGCTGCGCGAAGCCGTGGCGCAGACGCTCGGCTTCAATTCCGACGAGGTGGTCTTCGAAGACGGCAAGGTGCGTGCAGGCAATCGCTCGGTCGCCCTGTCGGAGGCTGCCGCTGCCGAGGAACTGGTGGGTGAAGACACGATGGAATGGGGCGACCTTTCCAAGACCTACCAGCAGTCGACCTTCGGGGCGCATTTCGTCGAAGTCGGTGTCGACGTCTATACAGGCGAAACCCGGGTGCGCCGCATGCTGGCGGTCTGTGCGGCGGGCCGTATCCTCAACCCGATCACGGCGCGCAGCCAGGTCATCGGCGCCATGACCATGGGGGTGGGCGCGGCGCTTTCGGAGGAACTCGCCGTCGATACGAAGCGCGGCTTCTTCGTCAATCATGATCTCGCAGGCTATGAAGTCGCGGTTCATGCCGACATCCCGCACCAGGAGGTCGTCTTCCTCGACGAGACCGATCCCATGTCGTCGCCGATGAAGGCGAAGGGCGTTGGCGAACTCGGCCTCTGCGGCGTGTCGGCGGCCATTGCAAACGCGATCTACAACGCGACCGGCGTTCGGGTGCGCGACTATCCGGTCACGCTCGACAAGCTGATCGGCGGCTTGCCGGAGGTGGCTTAAGCGAAGGCGTCACGATTAGGAAGTCGTGGTTCTTGAGTGGGCGGGCGGACTATTTCAGGTCCGCCCGGTTTTAGTCTTACCCACAAGAAGGCCCACAAGCTCCGAACGATTATGCGGGCCGCCACGCAATATCGTGGTCTAAGATGCCTGGGCGAAACGGAGAAAGTCCATCATCCGCCGCAGTTTAGCGCGAACGAAACCCATGTCGGGGCGATTGTAGGTTTTTTCGATATAGCCCGTGTAGTGGGACACAAAGGCCCAGCTGACGGTCTGGCCGCATTCTGCGCCGAAGGTTGGTTCCTTGCGACGAATCTCATCGACGAAGTTGGCTGCAAACTTCTGTACCGTCATAGCTTGATCAGCCGGGACGTTGCCCGGAGGTTGCTCTGATGGCAGGCCGCCATAGAGTACGGCAGCTGTCACGGCAGCCACGAAGCGAGAGCCGAGTGGCGTCAGATGGACCCTGTCGGAAAACAAGGTATCGGTGAGATCGCTGCCTCTCCGTCCCTCAAATCCAGGCTGGTCCGGGTTCTCTTTGAGGTGTTCTACCAATTCCGCGAGCGCCAAGGACGCCGGGATCATCCGTATTGGTCGGTTTCCACCACCCTCAATGCCCTGATTTACATCGGCGACAATGCATTTCCACACCGGCCATGCCGCGCGCTCGTAAGCGATCCATTCCGTAGGGTCGGCTTTATCTGAAAGGTCGATCCAGGGAGTGAAAAACAAGACGTCTGCCTGCGGATTGAGCGTGGTGAAGGCATCCCGATACGTTCTCAGATATTGCTTCGTCCCCTGCCAGACGAGGGAGTCCAGGACGCGATGCTGCTCGGTAATCAGCAGAGCTTCAAACCGGTCTCCGTTATCGACAGCCGATTTCAAGATCGCTTGGACATCCGCTGGGCTGCCGTCGGCGCGTTGACCGTGTTCAAAGCCGGACCACGGCCTTGATGGGTCCTGGCCAAGGGAGCGGTCCCTGATCGAGGAGCCGTCAGCAAGCTGCCCCTCCCACGAAGTCGCCAATCCGGAGGCCGCTGCAATCTCCTGAAGGTCGTTCAGCATCGCGCGTGAAGTGAGACTGTGACCGGAAACGAATAACCTCTGCTTGCCGGCCATTTCTCGCGGATCGGGCAAGGTCGCGTACATGCGAGTTCTCTCTTCTGTCGGGGCTCTGGAAAGCCATGTCACGGACATCAGGCCAGCCGCGATCACCACCATGCCGACGCCTGCGAGCACGAGGCGGCTGCGAAACGTAATCACCCTCATTGCCTCATCAATCCCTCACAGCGACGGATGAACTGACGTCTGGTCGTCGATTTCTCCGTGGCGAAGGCGATGTGCTTGATCTGGGTGTCCGTTGAAAGAAACACGCCGTCAACGCATCTGCCGCGTTGAGGAGCCAGAACTGAGCTGTTCGGTGGAACCATACTGTCTTCACCCGCTCTATGCATGCGGGCCCTCTGCCACTGGTACGGTCACACCGGTGACAATGCAGCCATGGGCGAAGGCTATGCGCCCTTCGAGGGTCGATCCTCTGCGGAATGGCCCGACATCGCGCTGAAAACTCGCCTGAAAGCACCGTTCGGATAGTGTGATCTCGATGTCCAGAAACTCCAGCATCTCCCCTGTCAGGGGATACTGGCATTTGTAAACGGCTTCTTTGGCACTGAACAGGATACGAGCCGCTAGAAGGCACTGGTCAGCTGGTTGGTCGTCCAGTGCTGCTCGCTCACGGGGTGAGCAGATTGTATCGAGAAGATCAGACGGCAGATCCTCGGCGGGTTCGACGTCCACGCCGATCGCATCACAGGTCTCTCCTTTGCGAGCGACCGCAGCGATGCAAAACGAACTACAATGGCTAATGCTTCCGATTAGATGGGCTGGCCAGATGGGTGATCGATCTGAAGCTGCCGGTATTGCGACCGACGGTTCATCCAGCCTTTCCATGGCTTGCCTCGCACAGGCCCGTGCTGCGTGGAATTCGCGCTTGCGGCTTTCGACCGCACGTTCCACGTATCTCAGTTCCTGGGGGTGCGCCCTTATGCTTGCTGAACGCGGGTCCGTATGGGCCAACGCCACGCCCGGACCGAGAAACTGCAGCAGGGTGTCGTTCTCGGCTATCATGTCCGCAATCTGGCGAGCGCCGCCCGTCTGTCACCCAATGCCGCGCGACGCGCTGCGGCTCTGTCTGCGACTTGGTTCAGCCGTTCATCCGCCTTTCCGCGGTCGGCAAGATGGGCTGCCAGCGCTCCGATCGTCGGGAAGCGAAACACGTCCGTGATCGTCAGGTCCGGTGCGATGCTCGCCTTCAGATCCCGGTGCAATTGCACAGCGAGGAGAGAATGGCCCCCAAGCGCAAAGAAGTTGTCGTTCAAGCCGACCCGATCAAGGCCGAGCGTGCGACGATAGGCTTCTGCAAGGTCTCGCTCCAGCGTGTTTTCCGGCGCAACGAAGACTTCGCTTGGTACAGGCTTTCTCGCTTCTTCGGGTTTCGGAAGCGCCTTTCGGTCGACTTTGGCGTTCGGCGTCATCGGGAATGCGTCCAGCACCACGAAGTGGGCCGGTACCATGTAATCCGGGAGCTTCTCCGATAGGTGTCGACGCAGACCCTCTTCATCGACCCCCGACTGGCTCACGCGCAGATACGCGACGATCCGGACGTCGTCCGCACGATCTTCTCTCGCGACAACGACACATTCAGCCACGCCGGGGAAGGTCGAGATCAGGGTCTCGATCTCGCCAAGCTCGATCCGATAGCCCCGGACCTTCACCTGGTGATCGGCACGACCCAGGAATTTGAGGGTTCCGTTCTGGCTACGGCATGTCAGATCGCCGGTGCGGTACATGCGCCCGGGAGCAAACGGGTTTGGCAAGAACCGCTCGCGAGTTAGATCCTCGCGATGCAGATAGCCGCGGGTCACCCCGTGCCCGCCGATATAGAGTTCACCGGGCTGGCCAGGTGCCGTCAGACGGCCATATTGGTCCAGCACATAAAGCTGCGTGTTGGCGATCGGCTCACCGAGCGGCACGACGCTGTGCGACATGTCGGCAGTCATGGTTGACGACCAGATGGTTGTCTCCGTCGGGCCATACATGTTGGTGACGGTCGCGGCGGTGACGGACCTGATCTCCTGCAGGAGCGAGCCAGTCAGCGCCTCTCCGCCGACGAAGAGGTGATAAATCCGGGACAAAGCTGCCCTGTCGGCGTCGTTGACCAGAAACATGCGGATCATGGACGGCGTGCATTGAAGATGCGTCACACCATGACGAAGTACGTCTTCGTGAAAACTCAGAGCCTCGGGTTCGGTCTCAGCGATAGGACGTGACGCCGCACGCGCTTGTGCCACAACTCCGGCTAGCGGCTTGAGGCGCTCCAAGACCAGCGCGGAGGGAACGCCGAAATCGATGAGGCAGGCAATCTCGTCTACGCCGATATCTATGAGCTGGCTGATGCGAGCCATGGCATCATCGGGCGTGCCGAAGAGCCCACTGTCCTCGAAGTAACGCAGAAACGCGAACTCCAGGATGCTGTCCAACTCATCAGCGTCGAGTGTCTGAAGATCGATGTCGTGGGCAGCCGTCGCGCCCACCGGCTTCTTGAAGGCTGGGAACGCCCAAGCGTATTGTTTGATCAGTGCGGCGGCACTCTGCAGGTAAGCCTTCATCGGCCCGCGGGCCGCTTCTCTTACTTCCTCCCGGTTGTCGCCGAGGAGGGTGTGCAGCATGAGTGTCACCTTGTAGTCGCTCGGCGAGCGGCCGCATTCGACCAGCGTTTCCCGGTAGATCTTGATTTTTGAAGCCAGTTCGTCAATCGACTGGCCAAGCAGGTGGGTCAGCACATGCGTACCGGCCCTTGCGGCTTCCCGATAGGTTTCGGGATTGCCGGCCGTCGTCAGCCAGACAGGTAGTTCCGCCTGCAGCGGCCGCGGCTGTGTTGTGACACCGACCTTGCCATTGCCCAGATCAAACTCTATCCGCTCACCCCTCCAGAGTTGGCGGACTGCTTCAATGCCTTGCATCAGCGCCATTTTGTTGTTCGGCGGGACATTTTCCGGGCGGAGAACGAAGTCCTCCGGCATCCACCCCGATGCAAATGCGAGGGCAACCCGACCATTGCTCAGATTGTCGATTACGGCCCATTCTTCCGCAATCCGGATCGGATGATGAAGTGGAAGGACGCAGCTGCCCGCTCTGATCGACAGGTTTTTGGTAACCGTCGCGACGGCGGCTCCGGTTATGGCCGGGTTCGGGTAGGGCCCGCCGAATGCGTGGAAGTGTCGTTCCGGTGTCCAGATGGATTGAAAGCCGTTGTTGTCAGCGAACTTGGCTCCCTCAAGAAGCAAATGATACTTGGCGGGTCCTGCGCCGTCGTCATTGCCCCAATAAAAAAGGCCGAAGTCCATAGGTCTTGAGCCTAGCGAACGGCTTGCGCCTGCCGCTGTCTGATTGGGCTTGTTTTGTGCAGAGTGTATGACGACCTTGAAACCTCGTGCCAAAGTCCAGAACAACTCAAGCACCGAGATGTCGAACGACAGGCTGGTGACAGCGAGCCAGACCGGTTGGCTATTGCGACCATAGTTGATCCGCTCGTCCATTCCGACGAAGAAATTGGCCACGTTCCTATGCTCAACCATCACGCCCTTCGGGCGGCCCGTGGAGCCAGACGTGTAGATTACGTAAGCAAGATTCTCACCCGAAACCTCGACAACTGGCTTGGTCGCGTCATGGGCTGGCGCGAGCAAGTCTTCAACGAAGACGGTTTGCGCACCGGCCTCATAAAGGGGTTCGGCGGTCATTCGGCTGGATAGTATGATCTGTGAAAGGCTATCCTTGACCATGAAGGACAGGCGGTCGGCCGGGAAATTGGGATCAAGCGGAAGGTAGGCCCCGCCAGCCTTCTGAATGGCCAGGGCAGCCACCACGAGATTTGTGCAGCGCGGAACGTTGAGCCCGACGATCATGTCGCGCCGGACGCCCATTTTCACAAGGGCTTGGGCAACGCGGTTGGCACGCTCGTCCAATTCGCGGTAGCTGATCTGCTCGTCGCGCCACGCGATTGCGATTGCATCCGGCGTTGCCGCCGCCTGCTGTTCGAACAGCGTATGCATGCATATCTCTGGATCGAATGGCCTTTCGCTGTCGTTCCAGACATTCTGAACGACATCCAACTCATCGTCCGCCATCAGCGCCACTTCGGCGACTGGAGTGTCATCGATTGCAAAAGCATTGGCGACCAATTCGATGCGCCGACCATAGTCAATGGCCAGTTCCGAAGCGAGCCGGGCCTCATCAATCACCAGGGAGATACTCCCATCGGTCTCATCGATGACAAAGGTCATGGCGCATCCTTCCAGGCCTTTGCCGTCGACCGGATGCTTGCCGTCAATGAGCCCAACGCTTAAGTCAGCGTGCTTGAGACCGGGATGCCTGAGATAAAGGTCCGCAAGGTAACTCCCTCGATCTCGAAGCTTCGCAATGCTCTCTGCCACTTTCTGCTGTGTCGTCGCTGCTGTGTCAGCTGGAGCCAGCTGGATAAGCAGCGGAACGGCGTCTGCAAAATAACCCGGGAATCTGCTTGTCAGCTCTGCGATTTCGGGTCCAGCATAGGCGATATGGAACCGGTCCTGTCCCGACATACGCGCCAGGAAAGCCACTATGGCAGCAATTCGCTTGTCATGCGGAATATCGGACGGGAATGCAATCGGGATCGTCTTGAGTCGCGCTTCACTCGACGGTCGATCCACGACATCAAACAGGTTGACGTCTTCGACCGCCGACAAACTCTCGACAAAATAATCCTCGTGCCTGACCCATTTGCCGACAGCTGCCGTCAGGTTTTCGATTTCCCCTTCGGAAAGAAGCGCAATGCGGTCTCCCGGACGCACACGGTCTGAGAGCTTCTGATCCGTTTGCCGCCCATGCTTTACGGCATCAACAAGAATGCAGCCCCGACCGGTAGCAAGTCTCACACCATCGGCGTCAACCGCCAGGACAAGGCCGGGCTCCGCGGAAGCCTCTTCGGAGTCGCAAATCGTAAGGCTGCGGACGACAAAGACTGCATCCTCGTGCCGTATCTTTGGGCAGACAAGGCGGTTGGTGTAGCCCGTCCCGAAATGAAGGCCGCGAAACAGGTTCGAGAGTTGCTCTGCCGGTTGATCTAGAAGAAGCGTGCCGGCTGCAACTGGCCGTTGGTTCTTTGCGTAGTAGGTGCGTTCTGACAGATCCTGATTGATGCGTCGCAGAGAATTTCCGTCGATCGCTTCAAGCAGCGCCGAGAAAGACTCCATGCCGGCCGCAAAGCACTTCGTATTGACACTCAAGCTCGTGTCGTCAGCGTCAATATCGAAATGGGCCTGCATCAGGATGCGGCCCTCGTCGACGCCCTCGCTGATTTCGTGCCACGTTACGCCGAAACGCTTTTGGCCCTCCATGACTGCCCAGGCCGGCGCGTTCAGGCCGGCATAACGGGGCAGGGGGCCGTCATGGAAATTGATCGCTCCAATACGGGCTTTTCGCCATATTGCTGAAGGGATCATCCGAAGGTTCGCAATGCTGAACAGATAATCGTAGTCTATGGACTCTACTTCGGCCTTGAGACTCTCGTCCCACTTCATCGTTCGTATCTTGTGCGACGAAGCCCACCTTCTGACAGCGTCGTTTGACGTGATGACCGCAGCAATCACGTGTTTTCGGTCGAGTATGAGTTGTCCGCATTGGATTAGGAGGGATTCATTGCCGATCAACAGGCATTTAAACATCCAGAACTCTCTCCTGCCTATCGTCCGTCACTCGGACACGCCTATACCTACGCATGCCCCTTCCATCTCTATAGCCTCAGCATCGCCCCGGCGGCTGCTACCGGAAATAGAGGAGCAAGCAACAACTTGACCGAAAATAGCTGTTAAATCAATTGTTAACTGCAGATCTGCAACCATGTGCTTCTAAGACCTCTGCATGATCCATTTTAAGGCATGTATTATTTGGTGAAGCCGTCCTTTACTCACCGGGTCGAGCGTAGTCATCTGTTCTAGAGAGGCGCGGCAGTTTTTCGCTGTCAGTCTGCTGGAATGATCCTATCAGCACTGTCGATATGATGGTGTCGTAATGCCGGTACTTGGCGAGGGCTGTGGTGAATATTGGTTACTTCCTCAACACCTATCCGGTGCCGAGTGCGACTTTCATCAGGCGTGAAATCGAGGCGATTGAAGCCCGTGGGCAGGTCGTGTTCCGGTTTGCGGCACGAAGTTTCGCGAACGCCCTCGTCGATGACAGAGACATTCTGGAAGCTTCGAGAACAGTCTACCTCCTGCAACGAGGCAAACTTGACCTCCTCAAGGCTCTTTGCCGCGTGGCTTTCCGCAATCCGCGAGGGGTCGGGCGTGCGCTCATTGCATCGCTCAAACTTCTTCGACAGGGGAAGTCGGGGCTTGTGCAACACGCGGCATATCTCATGCAAGCGGCCGCTCTTCTTGAAGAAGCACGCAATCCCAAGATCGAGCATTTTCACGCCCATTACGGAACGAACCCGGCGACCGTCGTGATGCTGTCGCATCTGATGGGTGGGCCGCGATACAGCTTCACGGCTCACGGACCCGACGAGTTCTTCAACGAGACCGCCGCCAATTTTGGGCTGAAGATCCAGAATGCAAGCTTCGTCGTTGCCATATCAGAGTACTGCCGGACCTTGTTGACAGACCGATGCTTGGCCCCGCGCGATCATGACAAGATCGTCATCGCACGCTGCGGTCTCAATCTCGATGAGTTTCAGGCATCCCAGCCAACGGCGCCAAACAATCAAACTCTGGTCTGTGTGGGACGGCTTTGTCCACAGAAGGGGCAGGTCCACATCCCTGCCGCCGTGGCTGCGCTCAAGGGCGAGTTTCCTGATCTGCGGGTCCTGCTCGTTGGAGACGGCGAAAGTCGCCGTGAGATCGAGGTGGAAGTCGCACGCCACGGACTGGAAGGGGGCGATTCCGTTGTCTTCCTGGGATGGGCGGCGAATGCGGACGTGAGACGCTTGATCAGTGAAAGCCGCGCCCTTTTGCTGCCGAGCTACCAGGAAGGCTTGCCGATCGTCTTGATGGAGGCTTTGGCTCTGGCTCGTCCGGTTATCACGACCAAAATCACCGCCATTCCCGAACTGGTTGATCCGAGTTGCGGCTGGCTCGTTTCCCCCGGGAACCACGATGAGCTTGTCGCTGCCATGCGCTCGGCGCTTCTTGCCTCACCGGAAGACCTGCTCAAGATGGGACTTGCTGGCCAACAGCGTGTCGCGCTCATGCATGATATACGTGATCTTGCAGAAGTACTGCACCGAAGCTTCGAAGCTGCCGTTCGCTGATCAAAACACTTCCTTCCCACCAAGGACCATACGCTTCCTCTTTTAGTCCCGCTCCCGGAAACCCGGCTGACGAAAGAAATACTGATGTCATCCATTTCAGAGAAACGACTTTTCAACGGTGTATTATGGACTGCGGGGACATTCGGCCTGACGATAACCCTCCGCTTTGCTTCGAACATCGTTTTGACACGCCTGTTGGCGCCGGATGTTTTTGGCATCCTGATGATCGTGATGACCGTAAAGGCGGGGACTGAGCTCCTCACTGACATCGGGATCGGACAGTCTGTCGTGCGGAACGAAAATGCAGAGGACATACGGTTTCGGTACACCGTCTGGACATTGCAGGTTTTAAGAAATTCACTGCTTTGCGCGGCGCTGTTGATCGCTTCCTATCCCCTTGGTGAATTCTATGAGGTCCCGCCGGGTGTCCTGCAACTTGGCGCCATCACCCTCATGGTCAGCGGCTTTTCGTCGACCGTACTCCACTATCTACAGCGGAACATGCAGTTCAAGCGGCTGAACATGTTCGATCTGCTAACCGACATTGTCACGTTCGTGCTCGTCCTCGGTTTTGCTTACTTTAGCGCCAACGTGTGGTCGATCATGATTGCAGGCGTGGTGGTTGCTTTGCTGCGCACCTGCGCGAGTTACCTCTTTCCACGCTCCCGTAATTGGTTCGCATGGGAGCGGTCGTATGTTTTGCAGATCCTCGACTTCGGTAAGTGGATGTTTCTGTCGTCGATGTTGGTGTTTCTCAGCAGCAATTTCGACAAGCTTTTCCTGGCGCGATCAGTGCCGCTCGCGGTGTTTGGCGTCTATGCCATCGCGCGCACGATCTCCGAACTGCCCGCGACCCTTATTGCACGCATCAGTTTTCAGCTCGTGTTTCCGCTGATGTCAGCCAATGCTGGAGCCGTCCGCAGCACATTGCGGCAACAAGTCGGACCCCTGCGTTTCAAGCTTCTTCTCCTCATGGCGGTTGGTGTGGCATCCGTTGTGGTCGTCTCCGATATTGCGATCGGTATCATCTATGATGCTCGATATGGGGAGGCTGGGTGGATGCTCTCCTTGCTCCTTATCGCGAGCTGGTTTGCCATTCTGGCGACCGTCAATGAGTACACGATGTTGGGGCTTGGCAAACCGGGGTTCGGGGTGGCGGGCAACATCGTCAAGTTGCTCACCCTGATCTGCATCACGCCCATCGGGCTTCATTACCTGGGCCTCCCAGGAGCCATTCTGGCCATTATCGCCAGCGAAATGATGCGTTACCTGCCGCTGCTTGCTGGCCAGATCTCACAAGACATGTCCTTTGTTCGACAGGACCTGCTCCTCCAAGCGATTTTCTTTTCAGTGCTCGCACTGCTTCTCTTAATTCGTATCGAACTCGGATACGGCACGCCTTTCTTGGGTCTTTGGCCCAATTGATCCTGCTTCGCGAGGCAATGCGCCGGAGCCCGATCCCTGCCTACCTATACGGAGACGTGGATTCCCGAAGAATGCCCCTGTCGTGGCTCGTGTGATTGCAGAATTGTCGGCTGCCCTTGGGGGCGTGACCTGCAAGTTTCGGGAGGTATCAGTTCGGAAGTGAGCTATGGCCTACTTGCCACTGCGGCTGCGATCGGTGCGCATCCAGCTCGTTGAGCGCAACCCGATGAAGTAGATCGGCGCCGCTATAAGTCGCGCCAGGATTAGCCAGACTGCACGCGCAGCGGAGCGCGGAGGCAGGAGTTCTTGCCCGAATTTGAGCCATGCGACGAACGTTACCGCCAGCGCCAAAGTCAGGTTGAACAGGGACAGCAAGACTGCTGCGGATCCCGCCTCGACAAACACGCTTGCCACCAAGTTCAGGACGAGGAGAAGGCCGAGGAGGAGAACGAACAAAGTCAACGGTGGGATTGCGGTCGCCACAGTCGCGAGAGCCGCAGTCACGTCTCCTCTAAGAACTGCGGTCGGTAGCGCGCGCAAGGCCGTCGCGATCAGCGAAATGTGGCCTTTAATCCAGCGGCCGCGCTGAGTTTTCAGTCCCGCCGTCGTCTCTGGGAATACACTCAGGACAACGGCCTGCTCGCAAAACTGCGGCGGATGTCCTGCAAGGGAGAGCTGCAGGCCCATCTTCATGTCTTCGGCAAGGTGTTTATCAGCGAGGTCCAGCTCCTTGATGGCCTGCCAGGGAAAAGCCATGCCACTGCCGGTCAGGTAACAGGGTAGGCCGAGCCGCTGGAGGCCCCGCTGTCTGACCCGGTTTTTCAGCATGAAAGCGAATTCGCTGATCTTGGTGCCCAATGGAGCACCAGCCGGCGCCTGCATCAGATAAAGCGATTGCACCGGCCGGCCGCTGCTCCAGGAGATCTCTGCCAGCAAACGGAGAGCGTCCGGTTGGGGGAGGCAATCCGCATCAATCACGATGACTATGTCCGGGGGCGATTGCGCGAGATAACGCAAACCAGCGTCGAGGGCAAAGCCCTTTCCCCTGTGCAAAGGATCATGCCGCTCAACGACTTCGGCACCTGCCGCGCGCGCTATGCTCGCAGTCGCATCGGAGCAATTGTCCGCAATGACCAGAAGTTTGTCGCCTTCGGTCATTGCCCGTCGAAGTGCGGCCAGCGTCGCACCAATCCCGTCTTCTTCATCGTGAGCAGGGACAAGAACGGCAACCCGTCGAGAGGCATCCGGGCCCGCCGGCCTGGTTCTCGGCTCTGGACGCAGTGCGGCCAAGATCTGTGCAGCATACATGATCACCAGGACCAGGACTGCAACGTTCAAAAGCAAGAGCGACAACGCGATGAGATGCTCAAATGAAGTCAAACATAGCTCCTCGCGTGGCTCCATGCGTTGGCCTTCGCGGTGGATCAATCGCCCGATCTGAAAACTTCGATGGATATAGTATCCGCGAAAAAATCTGTGTCAGCGTATGTTGCATTTCCAAGAGGGTCAATTCACATTCGTCGTGTTGGTTATATAAACTGCTGTTAAAGTTGACGTGCTTGGATCAAGTTCATCAGAAATTCTTGTTACGTGCAAACTGATGCAGTGTTGTGATTTTATGTCGTTTGAGAAGCGCTTGAAAAATGCAAGAACAGTTTGACGTGTCCCCGAACGATGTCGCTATAGTCGGGATGGCGCTTCGCGTACCCGGTGCAACGACAACAGATGAGTTCTGGAGCAATCTGCAAGCCGGCGTTGAAAGCATCCGTGCGGTTCCTGACGAAGAGGCCTTGGCCGCTGGTGAAACCGCCGCCCGGCTGGGCCATCCCAATTACGTCGCACGCACGGCTGATATCACGGACATGGAATTGTTCGACGCTGAATTCTTCGGGTTAAGCCCGAAGGAGGCTGCGATCATGGATCCACAGCATCGCAAGTTTCTCGAGTGTGCGTGGGAAGCCATGGAAGCAGCCGCGCGCACGCCCAATACAGTGGCCGGTCCGATCGGTGTGTTCGCCGGCTGCGGCATGGGTAGCTACTTCTATTTCAATGTCTGCAGCAACCCGCAACTGGTCAACGAGACCGGTATGTTTCTTTTGCGCCACACTGGGAATGACAAGGATTTTCTGGCGACGCGGGCGTCTTTCACTTTTGATCTCCGGGGGCCCAGCGTCAACATTCAGACCGCCTGTTCCACTTCGTTGGTTGCTGTCCATTACGCCTGCCAAAGCCTTCTGAATGGCGAATGCGACATGGCGCTGGCAGGCGGCGCCACGATCGAACTGCCGCATCGCAGGGGCTATGTCTTCCAGGAGGGAGAGATCCTTTCTCCTGACGGTCATTGCCGGCCGTTCGACGATCGCGCGGCTGGCACGGTCTTCGGCAGCGGTGCCGGGGTCGTGGTCTTGCGGAGGTTGGCCGACGCTATCGCTGATGGCGATATCATCCATGGCGTGATCAAGGCGTCCGCTGTGAACAACGACGGCGCGAGCAAGGCCGGCTACCTGGCCCCCAGCGTGACGGGGCAGGCGGAAGCCATTATCGAAGCGCAGGGGTTGGGTGGGATCGACGCCGAGTCGATCCAGTTTGTGGAGTGCCACGGGACAGGAACGGCCCTGGGCGATCCCATCGAAATCGAAGCTCTGACCCAGGCTTTTCGCCAGAGCACCAGCAAAACAAGTTTCTGCCATGTGGGCTCAGTGAAATCGAACATTGGCCACCTCGATACGGCAGCCGGCGTTGTGGGCCTTATCAAAGCGACCCTTGCGATAAAGAATGGCGCGATCCCTCCGACCCTGGGATTTGAGAAGCCCAATCCGGCTATCGATTTCGCCAACAGCCCGTTTCTGGTGAACAACCAACTGGTGCCTTGGCCAGCAGGAATGGGTCCGAGACGGGCTGCTGTGAACTCACTCGGGGTCGGGGGCACCAATGCCCATGTCATTGTCGAAGAAGCGCCGCGCCCAAGCGCCAAGGCCGCGATCGACGATGATGTAGCCAGCGTCCTGATCTTCAGCGCGAAAAGCCGCAAGGCCCTGGACGGGCAGGTGGGCCGAACCGCGCAAGCGCTGGCCGCAAATCCGGATCTGAACATCGCGGACACTGCGCATACCCTCCTGAAAGGGCGTCAGCATTTCGAGTATCGTCGGGTCGTGGCGGTGCGCGGTCGGGATGATGCGCTCGCTGCTCTTTCTGCCAGCGATGACAGGCGCTTATTCTCGCATTCAGCGCTGGACGGGACCGCCGAGGCGGCATTTCTATTCCCAGGCGGCGGCGCGCAGCATGTTGGGATGGTGCAGTGCCTGTATCGCCAGAACGATCGGTTCCGGAACTGGGTCGACGAAGGTCTTTCCTATCTGCCCTCTCTATCAGCGACGCAGATACGAGCGGCTTGGTTCGCTTCGGATGACAAGACAGACGCCGCGGAAACATTTCTACGCCCTTCGGTGCAGTTGCCTGCCATTCTCATTGCTGAAATCGCTACGGCGAGACTTTGGATGCACTGGGGGCTGAAACCGAGCGCGTTGATCGGCCACTCGATGGGCGAGAACGCTGCTGCATGTGTCGCCGGGGTGATGAGCTATCGCGATGCGGTCAATCTCGTCCACTTGCGCGGCCAGCTATTTGATAGCGTCGAGCCCGGCGGCATGCTCAGCGTGCCGCTTTCTGTGAAAAAGTTGCGGTCTCTGCTGCCATCGGAACTGGATCTGGCCTCGGTAAATGCGCCCGAACTCTGCGTTGTTTCGGGTCGCGACGCCGATCTTGATCGTTTCGCGAAAGCGCTTTCCGAGCAGGGCGTCGACACGAGCCGGATCCCGATCAATATCGCCGCGCATTCCCGAATGCTGGACGGCATCTTGCCTCGTTTCGAAGCGTTCTTGCGGGGAATCCGCTTGAATGTTCCCGACATTCCGATCCTCTCGAACCTGACGGGGCAGCTTCTGTCAGACGAGGAGGCGCGCGATCCGGGCTATTGGGTCAGGCATTTGCGTTCAACGGTTCTCTTTGCAGAGGGGATGGCCAAACTCACCGACAATCCGTCGCGGGTCTATATCGAGGTCGGCCCTGGACGCGCGCTGTCGTCGCTCGCGAAGGCGCAGCCGGGCATTGAAGCCAATCAGGTGATCAATACCCTTCCGCATCCCGAATACGAGACCGACGATCATCTTCATTTCCTTGCAGCTGTCGGGCGTGCCTGGGCACTTGGCTTGCCGATCGAGCCAGTCGATCCGGACACCACCACCAAGGGGCGGCTGGTCACATTGCCCACCTATGCCTTCCAGCGGCAGCGCTATTTCATTGAACGAAACGAGTCTGTACCTGCCAAGGAAGAGGCTGCTCAGCTTGTGCGTCATGAGAACATGAGCGACTGGGGTTATCGGCCCTGCTGGCGGCAAGAAGCGTCCGATGCGCCGGTAGGTGCCGAACCCGCACCTGCTTCCTGGCTGATTTTCATGGATGATGCCGGGTTGGGCGAGCGTCTCGCGACGAGGTTGCGAAACACGGGCCATCAGGTCACCACCGTGGCCGTCGGCGATGGCTTCGAGCAAGTCTCTCCACAGGCCTATCGCCTGTGCCCCGAGGACGGAAAAGCTGGGTACGACGCGCTGTTGTCAAGCCTGGTGGACGGAGCGGGCTTTCCCTCTCAAGTCGTGCATCTCTGGTTGTTGACAGCGGATGAACGTCACCGCCGCGGGTCGAGCTTTTTTGAAAGGACGCAGGAACACGGCTTCTACAGCCTGCTACACCTCGGCCAAGCGATGGGGGATGCTGGGGTAGAAGGTGCCCACCTGACGGTCGTGGCTAACGGCATGCAGCGGGTGGGGGATGAACCTCTGCCATATCCCGGTAAGGCGACCGTCCTTGGACCGGCTCTTGTGATGCCGAAGGAACTGGATGGGGTTACCGTCCGCGTGGTCGATATCGGGCTAGCGGCGCCCAAGCAGAAAAAACGGTGGCTGTCTGGCGGCCAAGTGTCTTCAGGGGATCTTGAGGATGAAGGCTTCGCGCTTGTCTGGGAGGAACTGTGTGCGTCGCCCGTAAGCGAAGTTGTCGCTCACCGTCGGGGACGGCGCTACAAGGCGGGGCACACGTCTTTGCCCCTCGCAGAAACGAGCGGTAAGCCGCAGTTCCGGACAGGTGGCGTCTATCTTCTAACAGGCGGGATCGGCGACCTGTCTCTGGTGTTGGCCCGAGACTTGGTTGAGCGCTATCGGGCGCGCCTCGTCTTGGTCGGACGAAGCAAGCTGCCCAAGCGGTCGGAATGGGAACTTTATTGCCGCCTGCATCGTAGCGATGACCGAATGGTGCGTGCGATCAGGGCCTTGCAGGACTTTGAGAAGTCCGGCGCAGAAGTCTGCTATCTGGAGGCGGATGTCTGCAACGAAGAACAAATGGCCACGGTCATCGCTTCGGCCAAGCAAAAGTTCGGTGCAATTCACGGCGTCCTGCATACGGCGGGCCTTGTGAAGGACAATCTCATCCAGGTTAAGTTGCCCGAAGAGATCGAACAGGTGATGGCGCCCAAAGTCTATGGGACAGACGTTCTGCACCGGCTTTTGAAGGATGAGCCGCTTGACCACTTCATCCTGTTTTCCTCGACGAGTACCGATATCGCGCCTGCGGGCCAAGTGGATTATGTCGCGGCCAACGCCTACTTGAACGCTTACGCCGAGAGCCAAGCTGCCGAGGGCAGGAAAACAGTGGCCGTGCATTGGGGCGTGTGGAACGAAGTCGGTATCGCAGCGCGTGCGATCCGCGAGAACCAGCGGCCGCAGAACTGCCGAATTGGCGACGTCTCTCAATCCACCTTGTTCAAGAGGTGGGTAGAAGACCTGGAGGGTAATGTCTGGCTTGAATTCGATGCCACTCCGGAAAGCCATTGGATATGGAACGAGCATCGCCTGGTTTCCGGACAAGCCATTCTGCCAGGCACGGGCTACGTCGAGCTCATGATGCAGGCTGTCATTGAGTACGGGTTGGTATCTGACGTCGACCTTGAGGATCTGGTGTTCCTCGGTATGCTTGATATAGCCGATGGCGACCAGAAACGCATACGCTGCCGGATCGAGGCAGAGGAGAACCACCTTCAGATCATTGTCGCTGCCGGTCCGGGCGCCCGTGCCGACGACCAAGCTCCATTCCGGGTCTATGCGGAGGCCAGGATCGTTCCGCGGACTCAAACTCCGTCGGCCTCTTTCCTTCCGTCGATTTCGACATTCGACCACGCTGACACGCGTTGGAATTCGACTGTCGAAGCGTCTGGCGGTGCAGCACTGAAATCCATTCAAGAGGGCCGAATAAACTTCGGCCCACGTTGGGGTGTGTTAAAAAAGCTATCTCTCGGTCAGGCCGAGGCGCTTGCGACGCTCGCACTGCCAGAACAATTTGCTTCTGATTTGGATGACGGCTGGCACCTCCACCCAGCTCTATTGGATATCGCAACCGGATTTGCGATGGAGCTGGTAGGGGAATATGAGCAGTCGGACGTCCTATGGGCGCCTATCTCCTACGGACGTATACGCGCATACGGTCGTCTACCCTCCGCCATACTGAGCCATGTGCGATTGGCGGAGACAGGACCAGCAGAGGCTGGATATGCGGTCTTTGATGTCACAATCACAGACCTCGACGGACGGGTGGTGCTGGAAGTCGATCGCTTCATCGTAAAGCGCTTGGCCGCCGACACGGGATTTGCCGCTGGCAGAGCGATCAATGGTGCTGGCCTTCGTGGTGGGGCAGAAAGATCCGAGGCTCCGGTTGCAGCAGACTTCGCATTGCAGGTTGGTCAGGGCATACGCCCCTCCGAAGGCTTCGAGCTGCTGGAACGTGCACTCGCTACCGGCAAGTCACAGCCCATCCTTTCTTCCTTGCCGCTTGACCGGTTGATCGAAAAAGCGGCGCGGCGAAGCGAGACATTGCAAAAAGACAGCATGCAGCTCTTTAGCAGACCGGATCTCGACACGAATTACGTTGCGCCACAGACTGAAACGGAATTGAAGCTCGCGAATTGCTGGACTGAACTGCTTGGTATCGAGCGCGTCGGCGTTCACGACAACTTCTTCGATGTCGGCGGTCATTCTCTGATCGCGGTCCGGCTGTTTCGGATGATCCATAAGATTTTCGGTGTCGACCTGCCAATTTCAGTTCTGTTCCGCGCGCCGACAATTGCCGCTTGTGCCGCCCTTATCGATCAAGAAGCTCCGGCGCATGCGGAGGCGCCTCTGAACGAAGGTGTCGGCGCAGCCGCCGAGGAACTGACGCATCTGGTCGTCATGGGGGAGGGGCCCAAAACCTGGCGGCGGCCGATTTTCCTTTGTGCGGGCATGTTCGGAAATGTCCTAAACCTGCGTTCGCTGGCCATGCAACTTGGACAGGAGCGACCGGTCTACTGCCTGCAGGCCAGGGGGCTTTATGCGGGGCAGGAGCCACATGAAACGTTCCAGGAGGCGGCTCGCGATTGTCTTGCCGAAATTCGTCGTGTTCAGCCGCATGGACCCTATTATCTTGGTGGGTTTTCCGGTGGCGGATTGATTGCCTACGAGATGGCCCTTCAACTGACGGCAGCTGGTGAAACGGTTGCACAGCTCTTCATGCTCGACACTCCACTGCCGACCAAGACGCAGCTGACCGTAATCGATCGGTTGTTGATGAAGGTGCAAGACCTGCAACGTGACCGTGGGCGCTTCGTCTTCAATTGGATCGACAGTCGGCGTCGCTGGGCAGAGTATCAGGCAGCGCGGGCGGAGGCGTTGGATGAAAAGCCAAAACAAGTGGAGCTTCACAACGAACGCGTTCACCAAGCCTTCCTGCGCGCGCTGGAACGCTATCAAGTCGTGCCCTACAGCGGAAATGTCGTTTTGCTCCGGCCGAAGTTGAAGATCCTTTATCGGATCACTGGCGGGCGGAAGCTGCAGGAGGGACGCAACATTGCGGTCCATGACAATGGCTGGTCGGACTATTGCGCCCACCTAACCATCGTCGAGGTGCCGGGGGACCATGATAGCATGGTGTTGAACCCGAATGTTCGCGTATTGTCCGACAAGATGCGCCAGCATTTGCGTCTGGCTGATGGTGAGGCGCCTCGGAAGCAGACCTGAGCTCACCCGCGCAGTCGCGCTTAGCCCCTCATCCAATCCCTTTGCTGATGCTTGAGGGGCACGTATCCTAAGCAGGTGCTATAAACTAGAGGCCCGTGCCGCCCCTAAACTCGTTCTTGATCGTCGTGGCAAGAATCCAGAGATCGAGCCAGATATTGTAGTTCTGGATGTAATAGAGGTCGCACGCAATTCTCGACTTCGCCTTGGAGGGTCTGTCGGTTGGTCCTCTTAAACCGCGAACTTGTGCAAGCCCGGTCAACCCAGGCTTCACTGCGTGACGCGCCGCGTAATTCGGCACCAGCACTTCATACGGCATACCTGCCGCCATCATTCCGATTGCGTGACAACGTGGTCCGACAAGCGACATGTTGCCAAGCAAGACGTTCCATAGTTGTGGCAACTCGTCCAGGTTTGTCCGCCGCAGCCAAGCCCCGACGTAAGTGAGCCGCGGGTCGCGCGCAACTGTCTGGTTGATACCAGTCGTATCGCACTGGTCCGACTTCATAGATCGGAACTTGTAGATAGTGATCACACTGCCGCGAAGGCCCCACCTGCGCTGTTTGAAGAGGACAGGCCCCGGGCTATCCAATTTGATCAGCAGCGCCAAAGCAATAAGTGCCGGCAGCAAGAAAATCAGAGCGCTGGCAGAAATGACAATATCAAGCGAACGTTTTAGCTTCGAACTGGCTGCAATTTCGGCGCGAGCTTTTGCTTGGTGGGGAGCGAATTCGGAGAATTGGCGCCGCATATTAATGATCCGCCGATGAGACGCCGGAAGGTACGCCATGAAATCACCACATCCCAATAGTACAATCTGAAAAGCTCTATTGTGAGTATAAGCAGCTTCTGGTGTATTATCAACCAGTTGTTAACCTTTGTGCATGTCAATTTGGGACAGCTGTAAAGGCTCTCTGCTTTGCACCCCAAAATGGACGCACCAGCGGACTCAACACATCACGATTTTAGGATGCGACTTTCTCGGGAAAGGCAGTGGCCGCGCAGCATTAGGCGCGCAAACTCAAGGGGTCATTTCGTGACACTGGCTGTGTTGTTCGTGTCAAGGCGAGGCTCAGAACCGTAGTATAGCCCAGACGCGATCACGACCACTGCCGACCAGCATGCTGCCGAAAAGAGCGCGGCGTATAGCAGTGCCTTGATGCGTGGTGACATATGGTCTCTCGAGTGCAGCAACAGTGAGAATCAACCGTCGCACCCAAAACTAGCATAAATATGTCATGCATTGATATGTAGCAGCGGCACAAACCTGGGCGAGAAATCACGGGCTAATTTACTGCAAGCTCTTTGAACGTCCTGTGTTTTATAGGCACCGATTGCCGACAAGGTTCAGGCTGCTCACCAGGCTCGCGAGAGCGTTGACTGCTTTTGAAGCAGTGTCGCTAACGGCGAAAAGACCCGCCTCATCCGCGCCTGATCCGCCCTATTCAAAACGGCGCCGGCGAGCTTTTCCTGAACCTCGGGATTGGCTGTGAGCGCAGCGTTCAGTACATCGCTCGTCACCCGCCCCCATTCAACCACCAGCACAAACTGATCCACCATTCGTGCAGCGCTTTGAACATCGCCGATGGCTATCAGCGGCGGCAGGTCGATGACCACAACGTCGTACAAGGCGAAGAGCTGCGTTAGGCGTGCGTTCGCAGTCATGCCTGGACGATGGGGCCGTGTTGACGGAACTCCAGAAGCCTCTTTCTCACTGGGCGGCAAGCCGACCGGCAAAAGGTCCGACCCCGTGTTCTTGTCGAATATGACGTAGTCCAACAAATCCTTGCCGTCGCTCGAAGAGATGTCGCGCAGACCTCTCTGGCCGCGACCGTTCAGGATGCGGGAAAGTTGGCTGTCATAGAGCTGGCCGTCCACCAGAAGGGTGCGCTGGCCCTGCAATACCTTCATGGCGGCAAAGTTGGCAGCGACCGTCGTGGCGCCTTCACCGGTGGCGGTCGATGTAAATCCGACAACCAACGGCCCGCCATGCCCATCCGGCTTGGCCACTTTGGTGTCGATGTGGCGGAGCGTGTGCCACAGCTGCGCCGGCTCACCTTTCGCAATCATCGCCAAGACTGCAACACTGTGCCTGTCGCCGCGAGCCCCTGGAGTTCTGAGGGTCGGCAAAAGACCAAAGCAGGGTCTGCCGCTGATGCGGGCGAGCTGTTCAGGTGTTTTGACCCGGTTATCGATGACCGCTGACGCAAGAATGAGAACCACAGCGCCGGCAGCACCCACTCCAATTGCAGCTGCAATAAGAAAGACGCCACGAACATTGCTCTTCTCCACCGGGGGCAGGGCCTCTGAGACAACTTGTGCATTCGGGCCGACTTCTTGCAGCCTTTCTCGTAGCCAACTGCTTGCAGTTTCTGCGGCCTCGGACCGGTCCTGTTCCAGTTTTTCCAGATAAGTTGCGGACACGGTGTTCGCGACTTGCGCTGCGTATTGCGGATCCTCCGCGGTATAGCTGACGCTCACCAGATTGCTCATTCCACGACGCTGTACCGCAAGCGTTCGGCGAAACTCGTCAAGGGCCTTTGCTTCTTCCATGCGCCAAGTTGCTTCCTCCTCGGGAGAGGCTTCATTCCCTCGCGGCGCCAGGATGCCCAGCTTTAACAAGACCTGATTGAGGACCGTGTCAGAGTCGATGATCTGTATCTGGGTCTCCAGGAAAGTCGGATCAAACTGATTCTCGGTGAAGTAAGCGTCGTCGCGGCTGATGCTCAGCCTCAGGTTGCTGATGTTCAGCGTGGAGACCGCCGTGTATTCTGGCGGCCGAAGAAATACATAAGCCACAGCGGCCCCGGCGAACAAAGCAGTAATCGCGATGACGAGGAGGAGCTTTCCCATGATGGTCCGGACCATCCATCGGAAGTCATAGGCGCTGTCAGAAGCCACCGGCAAAGCGTCGTGAGAGACATCGTTCAAATCAGCCGAAGGCATTCTTACCTCAATTTTCTTTGCTGTCGCGCGTGGGCGTCGTTTGGGCGTGTCGTCTGAGCCGAGCCCCTCTGCTCCCCGAGTATGTGTATGCGGCACAGATGTATTCGACATCACATTCCGTTCCGGCTCGAAAGTTCCACCTTGATGATGTCGCCGGGCAGCACCGGGGTGATCTCGGTTGCCTCAATCTCTTGCATGGCCTCAGCACGCCCGCGAATGATGATGTACCGCAGCTGAGGTTGTGAGCGGGAGGTGCTGCTCGGAGAAACCTGCCCGCTTTGTGCTGTGGCACCCGCCACCAGTTGGTCGAGTGTCTCGAGTTGCTGTTCGGTTTCCCGTATCAACGCATTCGTCCGCTGAAGCCCTTCCTGGGCTTCAGCCTTTCGCGTGCTTTCCAGTGTTTCGATGCGAAGCTTTGCTTCCTGCACAGCCCGTTCTGCCCGCACGCGCTCGAATTCCAACTGTCGTTTCTCACGCTGAATATCGAAAACGTCCCGTTGGAGAGGCAGGCGGCGGTTGGTCGCGAGACCCGCGTCTTCCAGACGGGTCGCCTTCGCAAGCTCGTCTTCGTAGGCGTTAAGGTTTGCTTCGACGGTCTCGAGCTGGGTCGCGATGGACTCTATTTCTGCCTCATGCAGTTCAACCATCGCCTGCAGTGTTTCGGTTTGTTTCGCGAAACTTTCCTGGCCTGCTTGGAAGAGCTGCTGTTGCTCTTCCAAGGCTCGCAACAAGGCAGGCGACGCATCTGCTGGCGCAGGTGGAAAGGCGCGGTCGTTGATCTCCGCTTCGTAGCGCACTTGCTCGGCGCGCAGCGTTGCCTGCCTTAGTGCCGTGACTTCGGCCTCTCCCATTCCGCTGATTGACGTTCTCGCAAGATCCCACTCGGATATCCCGACGGCGCGATATATCCCACTGGCGATGCTCACGGCATTCAGCACCAGCATTCCGGGTCTGTAGGCATACTCGCCAGGCGTGGTGACGGAGCCCAGGATGTAAAAGGGGCGGTAGCCAACAATATCTATCGTCACATCGGGGAGCTGGCGCTGTTTGGACTTGTCCTGCAACCGTGTGGCTATTGCACTCGCCAGCTCTGCAGGTTCCAGTCCAAGTGCGCGGATCTCCCCGACGACTGGTAGCGCTACACTGCCGTTTGAACCGACGGCGACCTCCACGTTCAGTGCTGGCCACTCCGCCACAAACACTCTCAGACGATCCTGAACGTCGAGAGTATAAGTCTCGGAGGCACTCGCCGGAGCGGGGATGCCAAGAACTGCTAGAAGGATGGTGAATATCGCCGAAGCGGTTCTCGCTCGATGTTTGCTGGTTAGGCCAGCTTTACGCAGTTTTTCGATACAGCGAGATCTCATACTGGTCACCGCAAGCTACCTTTCTGCGAGAACCATTCTGCAGAAGTCTGATCCGGCCCTCTACAATAGCGAAAGGGGGCGCCCTTCTCAGAAGATTTTCTTTTCGCCGGCCAGTCAAATGATTTTTCTGGCTAAATCGTTTTCAAGAGGGATTTTCCTATTTGCTGACCTCAGGTATTTGGATGAAACCCCGAAAATAATACCCATCGTGATCACCATCATATATTGGATCTCCTTGGAATAGATAATCCATTCCAGAACAGAATGGAGATACACGATGATCAGGGCGAGTACGCATCCTATCTGGATGGCACTGTCTCTTCGATTTTTTATCCGTAGGCCCGTTCTCAAGCCGACCGCGAGCGGTGTGATCAACACGAGGATGAAAGCGGCAAGGCCCAGATAACCGGTCTCAGCGGCAGCCAGAAGATAAGCATTGTGTACGATCGCTCTGCGATTGGCTTCAAAAGGCAAGACCCCGCCGCGGTCCGAATAGCCGAAGTTCTGCGCGGCGTAGACATAGTGGTTCAGCCCGATGCCCATGGGGAAATCCTCCAGGATATAAGCTGAGACACTGTTGAATGCTGCGCGCTCATCATAGGCTTCTTCGTTGAGCGGTGCCCTTTCGAAACGCTTCTCGAATGTGGCCACAACGACGGGTGCAGCCAGTGCCACGACCACCAAGGCTGCGCCAATCGAGGCCACTTTCCGTTGGGTTACGCCCTGCATGGCGGAAAACCCGAAGGCTGTGGCCATGCCGATCGCAGCCGAGCCGACCGAGCCGCGCGAGGCGGTGAAGATGATCGTAAGCAGAGACAAAAGGATTGTCGGACCGAGGTAAGTCAGTCTCTTTGTCCCGGCAAGCAGCATGATCACATGAGGCAGCAAAATGAAATGGATCGCCATGCCGAGCGTGTTTTGATGGATGAAGAGACCGGTATTTTGGGCAAGATCCAAGCCAAAGCGTTGCCATAGGACAGCTAGGAAATTGGCGAGAAGTCCCAACACCATTCCCTTGAGGATGAGATCGGGCACGTCCCTGAACGCGCATGCCCTCGCCACGACCGCCATGATCAAGAGCATACGACCAAACTGCCACAAGGCGAATGTCGCGGCCAATGGTTCAGGTGCGGCTATCGCGCTGCCCACCCCAACGGCAATGTAGAGCGCAAATGGCAGAAAGTAGATGACGGGCGTTCGATGGGCGGGCAAAATGAATAATGCTATCAAGGCCAGGAGGTCGATGACCGTTACTTCTATACCTGAAACGAAGCCGTGCCAGTCTTCCCATGATGCGATCCCGACATCCAGAAATGGTGCAGAAGAAAGCAGGAACGGGAGAGCGCCGAAGCTGAGCCAGAACAGTCGCGTTAGCCAAGCATATTGTCTAATCAGCAGGGCGATTGGAAAAAGGCTCAAAAATAGCATAGCCACGAAAGCAAATTTCAACATGATCTTCCTTGATGGGCGGCGCTCTATCTTTGCTCAGTATTCGTACCATACTGTTTGAATGTGGAAAGGTTTATAAGCTGTATGGCTAGATCGTTGATGCATCTCCTCTTTGTGAGCTTCATGCTCATTTGCGTGCCTGGTGACGGTAAGGCATTCGGAGACCCGGAACGAGGCTTGCGTGTCCACGAGATAACAATGGCCACGCCCGACACGATCGCGGTCGAAGTTCGGGACGCGGCTTTCATGCGTGGCGGTATCTCTGGTCTGGACCACGCCATAGAGCTTCCAGTGGGCTCATGGGTCCGCCAGAATGGAGCATGGGCGATGGTAATCGGCCCAGAGCGGCGTCATGTTAGAGTGGCGGATACTCCGCCCGATGAATTTCTCGACAGAACCAGCTACGACGATCCAGCTCGTTATCGGATCAACGATCAGCCGCGCGTCATGTCCGTTTACCGAAAGTCGATGCCGTATGACTCCGGCCTTTTTAGAGGCGATGACGGGCAGACGAAGTCGGGAGCAGCATTCAAGCACATGCTGTACTTGAAGCTGGATCGGGCGCTTGAACCCGGCGAGTACCGGATAAGCTGGCCAGATAGCCGCTTGCAGCCTCAATTGTTCACGTTTGACCCGTTGAAGACGCGCGCCCTGGCGCTGCACGCCACGCAGGTCGGCCATGCCCCAGCAGATGTATCAAAAACCGCGTATCTTTCACTTTGGCTGCCGAATGGTCCTGATCATGGTGCGGTGGACTTCAGTCGGTATGGCATCGACACCTTTTCCATCATTGATGACACTGGGGCTGTCGTTTTTTCTGGTGTCGTTCGACTGCGAGCGCGGCCATGGGACCCCGAGCCCGGCAACGGTCTTCCTTCGCCTCTCGTGGATTATGCCGTAGGGTCGCCACATCGGTTGGAGGGTTTCAGGCCGGGATCGGTCCCGTACCTCTACGCGTCCGATCACGGTCTGATGCAGGGGCAACGCGTCCTTTTTCAGCGCCTTCAAGGTGATCAGGATGCCTCTGCACTGGCCGCTACGGTCCTTCAAGTCGACGAGCGAGGCTTCAGCATTGTCGATGCTGAACGGCCGCTGCCCGACGTCATCGCGCCAGATGCGACGGTTGTGGCGACCCATAAGGCCAATCGAGCGGGGACTTTCGTCTACGAGCTGGATTACTCCGCCTGGGTTCCAGAGCACCCAGGCCTCTATCGGATCGCCATTGGCGGTTTGGGTGTCAGTGATGTCTTCGAGATTGCCGAAGACCGATGGCATTTCGTGGCTGCGGTGAGTTTGGCAGGCCTCTATCATCATCGCAGTGGCATCGAGCTCGACGGACGCTTCGGTTATCGGAGGCCGAGCGCTTTTCGGCCCGGGCCCAATTTGAAGATCACCCAGAGTGCCTTGCCGCTGATCTGGTCGTCAAACTGGCCCGGAGGCTTTGTCATACAGGATGACGGGCTGAAAGGGGCTTGGAACACCGGAGTTGAGGCGCCGGGAGAGTTATGGGGCGGGTATATGGATGCCGGCGACTGGGACAGGCGAATCCAGCACCTTGCAGTCTCCGATGCTCTCCTTGATCTTTGGGAAGCGCTTCCCAGTGAGAAGCGCGGCATCGAGTTCGGCATTCCAAAATCGAGTGAAGTGCTGCCGCTCGAACAGTATGCCAGCCTCGACGGGGTCAGCGACCTCATTCACGAGGCGGTATGGAATATCGACTTCTATCGACGTTTGCAGATGCCGGATGGCAAGGTTCGCGGCGGCATAGAGAGCACTAGCCATCCGCTGCCGGGCACAACCAGCTATCTCGAGCATTTTCCAGTTTACGTGTATGCGCCCGACGTCGTTTCAACCTATCGCTATGCGGCTTCTTCAGCGCGTTTAGCACGCATCTTGACCACCCTGGATGCGGTGGAACTCGCTCACCTCTATCGCGACAGCGCGCTCGCCGCATGGCGTGCTGCGGAAGAGGGGTATTCTGATCCAGAGACCTTTTACAAGGAGGCGATCGCCGCAGCGAACGAGATGGGCGCCTTTGGGACTGCCTCCTGGAATTCGCGCAAGGCCCAGTTCCAGGCATCTGCTACTGGATTTCGTATTTCAGCCGCATCTTCCCTCTTTCGTCTCGAAGGAGATCGCAAGTTTGCTGAAGTTTTCGAGGCGGGATGGCGGGTAGAACGCGATCTCCACATGCATAAGGGCGACGCAGCTTGGGACTACTACCGAAGCAATGGCGCCAACCAAGCCATCCGCCGGGAAATCGAGGAAACGATCATCCGAGAGGCTCAATCGCTCCTGGCTACCCAAGCCACCTCAAGCTATCCGAGCATGAAGCACCCTTTCGCGCCAGCGGGGTGGGGGCAGGGCGGTGCTCCGGACATCTCTCAGAGCCAGTTGCTGTTTAGAGCTTATCAGATCCGTCGCACACCCGAGATCCTGGCCCTGTTGCAGCAAACACTGCACGGACTGCATGGCGCCAACCAGATAGGCATCAGCTTCACGACGGGGATTGGCGTGCGCCAGATCGAGCACCCCCTCCATGAAGATCACAGGTCGATGGGAGTGGCGGCCCCAAAAGGTATTACCATTTATGGCTGGGCCCCGCAGAACGCCTCTGCCTATGGATGGGTCTTCGGGCCGGAGTGGTCACCATTGTCGGAAGTGGGCTCGATAGAGAATATTGGCCATAAGCGTATCGAGCCGCAGCGCTTCGCCTTGCCCTATTTTGAGTATCTTGTTGAGCACCCGGCTGTGATCATTCAGCAAGAGTACACTGTGGACCAGACGATAGGGCCCGTTGCTTTCCTCGCTCTTTTTCTTGACTCCCAGCCGAGCCGTTGAAGAAGAGCCTAGTCCCGGCATCCGATCTACGTTTTATGAAGGTCCGAGATCAGGTCAGAGCCGCGAAGAGGGCGCGTTTGATCATGTCATCCGCGCTTGGCACGAAGGAAAACGCTGCGCTCAGCTCGCTTCCCCGGGTGTGCTCACGCTCCCCATCAGCTTGCTTCGCTTGACGACTTCCTTGACGCAGAGCCAGGCAAGTGGGGGGACTGCATAAACGTAACGGCGCCATAGACGTCTTGGGTTCGACAGAAGCCGATGAAGCCATTCCAGGGCAAGTCGCCGCATGATTGGTGGAGCACGCTTTTGCAGGTCCGTTATGAATTCGAGCGATGCCCCGCAACAAATGCAGATCCCCGTCGCTTCGGGGTGTCTTGAGATATCTTCGGCCAGCAGCTCAGATTGAGGAGAGCCGACGGCGATGAATATGAAATCTGGTCGATGCTGAGCCGCAAAGGCAACACAGGCTTGCATCGCATCAGGCTTGTTGATCAGCCCGTCCGGCGGGACATGGCAATGAAATTCAACTTTCGGAAACCGTTCCGCCATTCGGCGGCCAACTTCGGCATAGGGGGCGATCAGGACCACCCTGTCGTGAGGCCGAATTCTCTCGTGGAACAGGTGGGACGTCAGGTCTGATCCCGTGACAAGGGTCATCCTGACACCCAAGAGGCGCGCTATCCAGTAGATGGGTTTGCTGTCGCAAAGGGAGAGCCAGGATCCCTTGTAAATCTGTCTCAGTTTCACACTGTCACGCATCCGAACAACATGGTCGACATTCGGTGTCACGACGTAGCGAAAGTGCCCGCTTCCGCGCTCTGCATCAATGCGCTTTACCACTTCATGGAACGTCAAAAAGTTATAAGGGACATCCATAAAAATATGTTTCTGATCTGTACTCTTCGTGACGGATTCGATTGAAGCGATCATTGTTCATAAAGCCTATCGTCGAATAAAATGAATTAATTCGAATGATACGCGTTATGTATATTTCGTCAATTATTACGTGTTGAATCTGTATAAATGAGCGGGAAGTGCTGTGGTCTGGATGCCGAAAGGATCTGATGTTCGTCGTTTTTCGGTTGGTGCAATCGCTAATTGCCCATGAAGCACGTTATTGATTGCCGTCCATCAACAATCGGATATCTTGCCGAAGGGTGCCATTCCGAGGCGACTTTTCAGGCTGATGCAGCACAAGGAGATGCCTGCGATGTCGCAGGTTACAATGATGGTAGTTTCGATGTCGTCTTCAGCAACAGTGTCATTGAGCATGTGGGAGATCGCATGGCGCGCGCCAGTTTCGCCCGAGAGGTGCAGCGGCTTGGCCGCGCTTACTGGGTTCAGAAGCCGTGCGAGTATTTCCCCATTGAAGCTCACAATGGTTTGCCCTTCTGGTGGTTCTATCCCGAAAGACTAAGGCGGGCGTTCATTGCCCGCTGGAAGAAAAAGTTGCCTGAATGGACCGAAATGATCGAGGGCACGAACATTGTGTCGCGAGAGGAATTGCAGCATCTATTCCCTGATGGGAAGATCATAGTCGAGCGTTTCATGGGGCTGAGGAAGTCCTACATCGTATTCCGGAGTCCTATTAGTTCGGCGGGTGCCGTTGATCTGATGTGACTCGAGAGTCGATGGAATGGAGACGGGGTGGAGGCCTTTAAATGGCAGTCGACATAGTTCTCTGTGCGGATCGCGGAGCCGTTCTTGGGCTCGCTGCAACCGTAAGGTCCGCACTTGAGGCGAGTACGGATACCATCGATGTACACGTTCTTGTCACGGGAGTTGGACCCGACGAGCAGGAAAAACTCCTGCGCTCTTGGAATCACAAAAGATGTGGTCGCGTTCGCTTCTACGAACTGAATGCAGACAAACTGGCTCATTTTCGTTCGACGAGATACCTCAAGAGCAAATCTTCCTATGCTCGCTACTTCATCGCGATGCTTCCGAGCTCCGTTTCCAGGTGCATTTACCTTGATACCGATCTCTTGGTATGCCGCGACCTTGCGGAAGCCGGCGCGCTATCACTGCAGGGGTACCCTGTTGCTGCCGTAGCCGATGTATCGGTGAGGACTCGTGGAGAGTGGCCAGAGCTTCGCCACAGGCTCGGCCTGAGGGACGAGCGGACGTATTTCAACGGTGGTTTTCTGATCATAGATCTGGCCGCGTGGAGAGCACTGGATATCGAACGGAAGCTCGTTGAACTTTCGATCGCCGCCTTTGACAGGTTGGATTCACAGGATCAGGATGCGCTGAATATCGTGTTCGAAGGGCAAACCCTTCTTCTGGATCCGAGCTGGAATACCTCCCAATATGAAAACCCGAGCACTCTTTCGGGCCGGGTGGTGCATCTCATTGGCTCTGCTAAGCCGTGGCACGCGCGATATTTGTACCGACCCGAAGACCCTGACCTGAACAGGCGCATGTATGACAGCTTCTACGCTGTTCTCGACCGGACGGAGTACGGTGGCTTTCGACCTTGGAACCCCATGGGATTGGGCATTCTGGCGGAGACCATCAAGCGCAATATACCAACGGCCGACATGGTTGTTGGGAAATTGAGAAGAACATTTCTCAGGGCAACAAAGCCTTCGTAGGAGGCTGGCAACCCGAGGCCTCAATCAGTAGCCGAAGAGCGCTGGACCGCCGATCATGCGTTCAGCGAATCTGCGCCGATCGGTCTCAGGTTCCCAACCCAGCACTGCCTTCGCGTGTGCATTGCTGAAGATCGACAGGTGTGCACGTGATCGCCAGTCTTTCAGCGACGGGCGTCGAAGGTGTGCCTGCCTCAGCAGGTATCGTTTTAGGCTGTATTTCAGTGTGTCCACGACGTAGTAAGCCGACAAGTTGCCCCGTTGGACATTGATGCGCGTCCCGGTCAGTTCCTGGATTGCGTCAAAGTAGTCGCATGCCGACATCATGGGTTCGCCAATCAGATTGAAGGACTGCCCAATAATGTCCGCTCTCGACATGCGTGCGAGAGCCTCCGCCACATCCTCGACCAGAACAAATGGCAGAATGTTCCGACCGTCGCCCCATACTTTCACGGCAGCAGAACCGTTCCACCGACCGATTCCCCAGTGTTGCAAAGGTCCGCCGGCGCCGACAACGATCCCCGGACGCGCGATCACCAGTGGCAGCCCCGCGTTTTTCTGCAGCTCCGACAATTTGGCTTCACACAGTGCCTTCGACCGAGCATAGAGGTTGCGGTTCTCCATGTCCTCCGTTGAACCGAAGCCTGTCTGCTCGGTAATCACTCGTCCGGGAGAGGAGGCATCGTAGGACGCGATAGTACCGGTGTAGACGAAGAGTTTGACGCCCGCTTCAACCGCGGTCTCGCCAATTCTCTGCGTGACGCCGACGTCGTTGTCGAGATAACCCTGCCACGTGTTTTCCGTCGCTCGCCCCAAGTGATAGGTCGTCTCGATGTCCTGCATTGCCTTCCGCAGGCCGTCGCGGTCATTTGGTGAGACGGGAACGAGCTCAACCTGATCGCCAAGTTCGTGGAATGGATTGGACTTTCCTCGACTGAGGACACGAACCCGCTTCCCCTTTTGCACGAGGTTGTGCGTCAAATACCTGCCGATAAAGCCGGTTCCGCCTATGATCAGTTCGGTCGCAGGTCGCTGCGCGGCGGAGACGCTGGCCGGCATGGCTGGGTTGTCTTGTCTGGGAATGCACGCGGTCGTTCGCTTTATCGCGTCGATCACCGTCACCGCGGAGTTTGCGTCGAAACGCCTATCGATCGGTTCGTTGCGCGCCATTGCTTCGTAAAATGAGCCGATCATGCCCAGAAAGCCGAGCGCATAGGGAGACTTCTGATTCAGCGAGAGAAGCTGCTGTTTGGCGTTCGCTGTACCCTGCCGAACATGCTGGCCAGCCGCCGAAAACTCGTTGAAAAGCGGACCAAGAATGAGCTCCGATGTGTTTGGCCTTTGTAGGACAAGCGTGTCGGCGGCAAGGTCAAGACGTGCCGTGCCAGCAACACCCCTCAATGAGACAGATCGATCGTCCGGGCCTTCGACGAGCGAAAGCGATATTCGCACGTCCACATGTCCGGCTCTGGCTGAGATCAGCCAGCCTTGCGGAAGCGCCACACCCGTCGGCAGGGTGATGGGCTTGCTGAGGCGCAGGTCGATATCGTCAAGTTGGCCGAAGAGATCGACGGCGAAGGCGAAAAGGTGAGGCCCGAGCTCTAACAGAAGGTTTTCGGGAGAGCGAAGCATCCACAGTCCATAGGGACCGCTGCGGAGAGGAGCGAGCGGGTATCGCCAGTGAAGATCGGCAGAATCGATGCGCCCCGGAAAGCCGCCGGCGATGAGCTCCTTCAGACGTCGATAGGATGGCAGGCCCAGGAAATTATGATTGACCGCGACCAGACGCTCAGCGCGCGTCGCCGCATCAAGCACCGCTTTCGCGTCGCTTCTTGACAGCGCAAAGGGCTTTTCGACGAGGACATGAACACCCGCCGCGAGGCAAGCTTCTGCCTGTTCCCGGTGTAGGTGCGGTGGGGTCAGTATATGAACGGCGTCGCAAGCCCCTGCCGCCAGCATTTCGCTGAGAGTTGAGTAGGGGGCCGCGCCGTATCTGTCCGCCAAAGCCTTGGCGGCTGCCGCCGCTGGATCGCAAACCGCCGCCAACTTTACACCCTTCAGCTGAGCGAGGGTCTGCGCATGCCAGGATGCGATATAGCCAGCACCCACCAGGCCGACTCGAATGACTTGATTTGACATTGCGCAATACGGTCCCGTTACTTGTACTCGATGATGGTATTCGCCCTGCCACGTGCGCGCCGAACCCAGTAGGTGAGGGCGCCCTTCAGATTGCAGAACTTGGAGAGCGTCAGCAGGAGGCCAGCGAGCAATGCCTCACGTGGCGGGAAACCCTGGCGGAGAAAGCGCAATGTGCTGCGGGCGCAGGAAAAAAGATACAGCAGCGCGACACCAAGCGTAATCCACGGATGAAGGAAGAGCCCCAAGACGGCAACAAGAGGAAGAATGGCACCCCAAAGCCACATCCGCCTGCGTTGCGCGAGAAAATGGGCGGGATGCAGCGCGCCGACCTGCGCGAAACCGTGACCGGCCCTTTCCGCTCTTCGCCACCACTGGCCAAATCGCGTCATATTGGCATCGTGGAGTGTCATCTCTGCATCCAGCCGCCAGACGCCCCATCCCGCCTTGCCAAGCCTGACACAGAACTCGTCGTCTTCGGCTGCTATGACATCCTCGCGGAAGCCGCCGACGCTTTCAAAGGCTGAAACTCGCACCATGGCGTCACCACCCGAGGCGGCGGCCTTTCCGAGGGGAGTGTTCCATTCCCAGTCGCACAGCCTGTTGTAAAGCGATGCCAGAGGAAACTTTTCACGGCGGCGTCCGCAGGCAACGGCGATGTCAGGGTGGGCCAGCATAAAGTTTGTGGAGGTGACAATCCAGTCGGGGTCGATGACGCAGTCGCCATCCACGAACTGAACAAAATCAAATCCGATTCCGGCAGCCTTGAGCGCTGCATAGCCTGCATTGCGGGCGCGAGCAGCGGTGAAGGGCACCTCCATCGATAACTCGATGACCTTTACGCCGCTCCGCCTTGCGTTTTCGACACTCTCGTCGGTTGAGCCGGAGTCGACGTATACTGTGTTGGTGGCGAACCTCCTGATCGATGCAAGACTCGCCTCCAGCCGGACGCCTTCGTTGCGACCTATCAGAATGATACCCACATCGTTCGCTATCGTCGCTGGGACGTTTTGAGGCGCTAGCTGATCGATGGTAATCTCCATCGGTGGCTGAAGAAACATGTTTCAGTTTGCATTGAAGGACACGAGGAGCAAAGTAAGATTTATAACATCTACCACCGGATCTCATGAAAGCTACGGTTATGTCTCTGTCCTAAAGCATAAATCTCAATGCTTGAATTAATTGAGTATCTTTGACGAGGATCAGGCTGCCATGATGAGCTCTAAGTTTCGTTTCTGGGCGTTCCGCTGAGCGTCTCGGTGCGAACGACGGAGCCGAGACCAGGTGTGATTGCTGTTCTTCTAGGTGGGAAGATCTAATCCTGAGCAGATCTACAGATGCCGCGGAGGCATGACCCGGGAACTATCTTGAAAACCTCCTTGGTTTGTCGCCCTTGGCGGGCGACGGCGACCGAGACCTTGCTCATGATCCGGACAGGGAAGTTGAAACGGCCGCGCGACTTCTGAAAAAAACCGTCATATTCGCTCTTGCACGGGGGGTGAGTTGCCGCTATGAGACAGCCCGCGCCACAGAGCGCCGACCAATGTGACCGGAGAGGTGGCTGAGTGGTCGAAAGCACCGCACTCGAAATGCGGCATACTCGCAAGGGTATCGTGGGTTCGAATCCCACCCTCTCCGCCAGGTTGTATAGCCACTCGCTACCAGCTTTTACAGCGCCTTGAATTTAAAGGCAATTCCCCGGTTCTTCACGAACCGTTACGGAGATAATGGCAATGCGAGTAGCGCAAGATGTACACGTTACGGTATCGCGTCCGGTAACGAATCACGATGGTCTCTCAACCTCAACCAGCGATCATCCGGACGCCCTTCGGCAGGGCGGCCCAGGTCCTTATCTGACGCGCTCAGGCTCCGTTTACATTTTTCAGATTAGGGTGCCACGAGACCTTGCAGGCAATTCAAAGCCGAGCCCGATCCGGATCAGTATCGGGCCATGCCTGCATCGTCGGGCGCGCATTGTTGCTGATCTTCTCGCGGCAAGAGCTCGTTTGATGTTCGAAGAGCTGAGGGCGATGGCATTGAGCAATGAAGATAAGGAAAATGATCCGCCGCCCCCGAGCGAACTCGAAGTTGCGACCTGGCTCGGCCAGGTAAAGGGAGAGCTTGAGGTTCTGTCTTTCTTCTTTCGCCAGCCTGTTGCTCCCATCACTCTTGAGGATCAGAGCAAGCTCGCCGGGATCCGGGATCTGGTTCAAATCAGCCAGCAAGTCGAAGCAAAGGAACGCGGCGAACCCCATTCGCCGATCGTCGTGGAAAACGCAGAGGCATTGCGTCGGGCTGCTGCCGCAAAATTCAACGTCGAAGATGCTGCGTCGACGCTAACTCCGCATGCCCCGTTTGCGCCCGCGCAGATGGAATCAACTCCAGTGCTGGAGGAGGGTAAACAAACTTCGCAGATCGTTACGCCAGTCGAAGTTGAGCCTGTGGCTTCCGTCGCGGGGGGCATTGAGGTGTCTGCACAAGAGCCGAACTTAACCCCCGAAACAAAATCGGCAGCCTTGTCAAACACGACGTCTTTGACGGGACAAGCTGACTTGCCTTCAGCTCAGCTGGCTACTCACAGTGTTTCCCGGACCGAGAAAATTCCCCTTGATGAACATGGGATGCCGATCTCTCTCGACAAACTGGACAGAAAGTTTGTTCACCGGGCACCCTCGGATGTACCCAAATTTAGCGTTGTAGCGCATCAGTATATCCAGAGCCGGATCGATCAACACGGCGGATACGAAGGTCGGAATATCACAACCGCGAAAATGCGAATTCAAGTTTTTCTCGATCTCATCGGAGACCACCCGGCTGACCGATACAGCGGCGTGGATCTTCAGGCGTTCGTCAATCTGATGGCGCATTGGCCGGGGGATCCAGATGAGCGGCTCGAAAATGAAAGCGCATTCGATACCCTTGAACGCTCCAAGAGAACAAATTTGAAACCGCTTGCGGACAAAACACTGCGCGAGGGTTATGTAGCCGTTGTAAAAGCCGCTCTTCGCTCAGGGATGACCAAATGGGGCTACCGTGATCCATTTGCTGGGGTGTCGTTGCGCTACTCGAAGGGCCATCGCAAATCCAAGCCGACCGTGCCTTTGAGTTCCGTGCAGCTCAACCGTATTTTCGAGGAAGGGGTGAAAAGCGGTTACATCGATAACACCCTGTTGCCGTTGCTCGGACATCTGACAGGTCGTCGTCTTGGCCTGCTCACATATTTGAAAGGTAGCGACATCCGCGAAAAGTTTGAAAATGTGTGGATCGCTGAAACCGACGGTATCGTCGAAGTCGATGGTGTCTGGAAGCGAGTGCCTTATAAGACTGGAGACAGCCTCAATTACTTCGTGCTTCACGATTTCCTACGGGAAATTGGCTTCATCGACTGGGCGAAGCGTAGGGGTGATCAATTCCTGTTTCCGGATCTTATCCGCTTGAAGGATCCCGCCGGCAGAGCGTCCTCATACATGGGGCGCTTGTTCGAAAAGGCTGGAATCGAAAAAGGCAGGCGCGAAGTCTTCCATTCTCTCCGGAGCGGGAAGATTGATGATATGCGGTCCAAAAAAATCGACGATCGCGCACGCAAAATGCAAGTTGGACATGCATTGGGCGACGACGAGCACTCGAATTACGGATCACGTGTCATTACTGAAGACCATGCGTTCGAAATCGCATTTGCGCCACTTAGCGAGCGCGTCGATTACACTGTCTTCAAGGATCTCGATTTTGACAGGCTTGCTCTGAACCGACGCATGAAAGGGCATCGACAGCCCGTTGTCGAAAAGACGGAAAACGTGCGCAAGCGTTTGGCGAAGAAAAAACCGTAAGGCTGGTTTCAGGTCCGCATATTGGGCATGGGCGCTTACCCAAGCTTCACTGTGCGTTCCGGTTTTCTTGTTGGGGGTTGCGTTTCGGGTGCCGGCATGGTGCATCGCTGAGAGTTCGCAATCCTGGACCGTTAAATACTCTTCTGCATCGATGGATGCAGAAGAGTCTGGCTCAGATTTCAGGATGGGCGCTAGCGCGCTTGGCTCGAGCTTCCCATCGTCAACCTGTCCCTCGAGATAGCCGCTCATCAGGACATTGACCCTCAAAAATCGATTCTCGGATAAACGCCGTTACATGGAGTAATGGGGGGAACAGAGGCAGTTGGATGGGTATGGCGTTTGCGCCGATAGGCTTGCGCGATCAATGGACCTGTCGACAGCACAAAGTGCTGCCGAAGATTGGTCGGCAGATCACGCACCGAGATGGCGCTTTGGCCGGAAGGGTGAAAGCGTAGGATCGTATTTTTTGACAAGCTCCCAGAAAACCTGCTCGGCTTCGTGTTCGCTGAAACCCTGCTCCACCAATTCCGTCAGCAAAGAGTCGCACACCTTGCTGAGTGCTTTCTCGGGACGGAGACGCCCCTTGGCCGCAGTGATCATTTGCCACAGCAGAACACGTGCCAAGTCATCACGATTTGGGCGTCGCTTTTCCCGGGACAGTTTGCGCAAATTGCTTTGCCTCTTGGCCTGATTTTCCAGCTTCTGTTTTCTTGATTTTCTCATGGATTTTCTCCTGTTGGGTTGAGCCATGAGTTTCATCGGCGCTGATGCAAGAGACAAACGGCGTGATGTTCGCCGGCCGACGAGCGCATACGTTTCCTGCAATGTTGGCACTCCGGAAAGCGTTCTTGAGGTCAGAATGTTCTAAATGCAATGAGTCTGTATGAAGTGCTCCAAGTTCAATAATATTTGTGTAGAAATACATCCTTGAGTTCTTTGAAGAATGCTATGCGTTATTCCAATATCGAAATGGTTTCAACTATATGTTAATTATACAGTTTGACATCCGCCAATATATAGCCTATTACGCATTATCAATATTGTAATTTCACTTATTGATATAAGTTATGGAGACGAGAAATGAAGTACAAAGTTTATGCCCAGCGCCTGAGCACAGAGGTAATGGAGCTTCCCACTACGGATAAGTGGGAAGCGCTTAAGCTGGCCGTCGAGAAGGTTATTGAGGCAGGCGATAGCAACGTGATCCGTGTCGCGACGGTTGATACTGACGGATGTGTCTACAGTCAGATGATACCAGAATTGCGATGGAGTGACTTTGAATCGCGCGGCCTACAAGAGGGAAGCGACGTGTCGCAAATCGCCAGCCAGTTCCGCTTGCAGATAATCAAGAGTTTGAAGATCATCGAGAAGGTCGCATGCGACTTCTATTCACTCCCCGACCTCGCGGCCGAGAGCAACTGTACCGAAGATCAGGCGCTCTCACATGTTGATATTGAAGATGAATATCGCACGCTGAATTGGCTTATCGAGATTGCCCGAAAAGCGCTCGATCTGCCGGAGTATCGTTTTGTCCCATTGTCAGAACCCGTTTCCGAACAGCTCAGCGACGAAGATGATTACGAGGAAGATTACGACTGGTGCGGTCCCAGGCGACTGGATAGTGTTTATCCCGCACGGTTCTACCGCAATCTACCCCGGTCGCACCCCGATGCATTTAGGCAGACGGAGAGCGCCTGAGTTGATTACGAGGGCCCAGTGAAAATCCTGGGTCCCTTTTCTTTCTGTTAACCCTGAGAAGTGCCCCTCAAGCCGAACTGTGTCGTTCCGAGCGCCGGGACACAGTTCGGTCCATGATGGTCGCGTTTCAGCGACCTGTTCTTAGTCGACGTAACCTGAGCATGGTCAAGGTGAAGACAGTCTGGAGACTCTCTGGTTTGCCGACCACGGATGCCCCAGTTCACCGGCCGATATCTGAATTCATGATCCTTAGGCCCGCAGACCATACGTTCATCGAATCTGCCGACAGCTATCGCATCGTATCTTCAACAGGATGAGTTGTTTCCATTTAAGCGAGCGGCCGAGGGCGAAATTGCATTGAGGAGTCCGTCTATCCCCTCAGTGACGGTTTTCAGATCGGTGCGACGTCGGCGAACGGCTTCATAGCTGTTCTTTGCAACGCAAAGCTCTGAGATGGCCCTTCCTGAAACGATGTCTTCCTCACTCAGCATAAGAGTCGTCGGCGTTGGAAGCTTGCGATACGTCCGGGAAAGAAACGTACACGAGTTGGAAAGCCGGATATCCGTCCCTCGAATTAACAGCGATGGGAGATCTCCTGAGCCTGGAGAGCGCAACTCGCTCGTTTAGCCTCAGGAAGCCTTGCATCAGGCCATCCCCTTTAAGGACGCGTTAGCATCCCGTTCAGATCGTCGACGAGAGTTTCAAGCCGAACGAAGGCAGGAGCCAAAAAACTTGTCCGCTACGAGCTACAGCAGAACCTTGATGGATCCGATCGACAGTCGAAACGCCGTTTGCGCCGGAATCGCCGTTCCCTGGGTTGGAATCGACAAATCCTCATGCTGAATCGCGCCAGCGTAAATTGAGGTGAATTGACCTGATTTACCCGCAAGGCGATTCCAATCGACTTGATTTGCGAGCAACTTCGATCCGCTTGACTGCGAGGTATGTGACCCTGATGCAGGTTGCTGGTAAGTTGGGGTAGCCTCGCGCAAGGAACTGCCAAGCCTATCACGACCTCCCGATTTCTTGAGGACTTGCTGCGTCAGCGCTCTGGTCATGAACGCTCTCCCCAGCATGTGCCACGCTGTAACTGCAGGAATCGATCTTACGGAGTTTGGACACGGGAATCTTCAATCCGGTATCGCGGAAGCGGCGTTCGTCAACGCCGATCTGGCGTCCAGAATCGAACGGGCGCCGATCGGAATCGCGGATGCAGATCACGCCGTAAGCGGATCTGTCTTTTGCTCTCCAGAAAACTGGGCCAGCGCTTTCCGGAGCTCATTCCCCGACATGACACCGATGTCTGCCAACCGGGCGGCGATAGCGGTCAGAGCCGCTTTGTGCCGTGACAGCATCTCTGCCGCCATGGCCTCAGCTCGCGTTAGCCGTGCGTCAACCCGGTTTCGAAGCTCGGCGTCGTAAAGCAACTGCTGCTGTGCCTGTTCCGGCAAGACGTAGAGAAGTGGACTGACATCGGAGAAACCAAGCTGTGTTTCGGCCACCAGCATCAGCCGCGTTGCTCGGGCCAGATCGCTGTTCGGATCCCCGCCGGATCCAGCGAGTGTCTCGCCAAAGACCAGCAGCTCGGCAGTCCTGCCCGCCAGTGATGAGGCGCAGGTGCGCATGAGCCAGTCGTCGTTCTGTGGCCTGTCGAGGAAAGGCGTAAACTCGACCTGGCCGAAGCTTTGGATTGAACCATTGAGGCTGCCACCGACGGTCACAGCGTAAACAGTTCCGGTCTCAAGGAGCGTGTAAGCCATAGCATGCCCGACTTCATGCACTGCAAGCCGATAACGATGATCGTCAGTCAGCCTGATGCGAGACGCCATCAGCGCCGTCTCGATATCTTTCCAGGTGATAGGTCTCCCTTCGCGCCGTGTCTTTTGCCGCAGCTCGCGCACCAGCCGCTCGATATCCGCTCCGGTTCTGCCGCAGGCCAACAGAGCAAGCCGCGACAGTGGCGCGAGGCAGAGTTTCTGATCGGTGGATTGATGGGTCAAGCCATCTGCATATTCACTCATACTGTAATCCTCCTGCCACCTGGCGCCTTTGCGTCCACAAGGCTTTGCTCGGCACTGGATTCGGTCGCTTCCTGGTCAAGCCTGTCATCGACTTGACTGACGCCTGCTCTGTCCGACTTCGGAGCCGTCTCGATGACGTTCGCGAGGTCTGCACCGAGATGATGCGCAAGAATGCCCGTCAGCGCTTCGATATCCGGCCTTGGGATCTGCACATGCCGCTCCAGTCGCCCCGATCGAAGGAGTGCTGGATCGAGTTTCTCCGGCAGGTTCGTTGCAGCAACGATAATCACGCCTTCTGTCTTTGCAGCCCCATCGATCAGCTCAAGGACGCGGTTGATCAGTGACGACCAGTAATCGTCGTGACCCTTGTGTCCTCTGCTATCGGCGGACGCGCGTGATCCTAGATTGTCGATCTCATCAACGAACAGGATCGCGGGCCGGTGCTCGGACGCAACTGCGAATGCGGCATTGATCGATTTCAGCACGTCGCCAAGATAACTTGCCTCGAGCCAGCGGGCGACGGAAGTTGCAAGCAGTGGTACCTGCAGCGTGTTGCAAAGAGCTTTGGCAAAGGATGTCTTGCCAGTTCCAGGGGGACCGGAGAGAAGCAAGCGACTGCTCAACTCACTCCAGTCCAGCAGATCCTGACGCCAGAGATCCAGATCGAGCTTGAGACTGCCTGCCCAGTCTGCCGCCTCGCCATATCCGCTCAGCGTTTCGACGCGCAGCACGCCCTCGGCGTCCGCAGGCTGCGGGCGGATGACTTCGATTGGAGCGGACCCTGTGCTTTTGCGTTTCTCCTCGGGCTTTGCGCCCGACCGCCATTCCGGAACGCTCGAGCTCTTCCTGCGGTTGGATGAACCGTCGGAGCCTTCGGCATCGCCACTCTCCAGATCTGATGCCCGATCGTCTTTAAGAGCTTCCAACGCGGAAATGATTTCCGCATTGGATCGCCCCGGACGGACGATCAGTGCCAGGTCATCGAGATGCAGATGATCAAGTGTCAGACCCTTCTCCTGCATCAGTTCGAGTGACTGTTTCGGCGCGATGTCGCAGCAGATTTGCAAAAGCTCGGCCAGCAGGGTGTGATCGAGCCCATGTGTCTCAAGCACAAGGTCAGCGGCGTGCATGATGATGTCAGGCAGGCCCTGGTTCGTCTGATCGACCAGCAGAATGGGCGGGGGAGGTTCGCTATTGACGGCATCACTCAAAGCTCTGCCGAGCGCTCGATCAGAGACTTTGTGAACTTCGCTTCCCGCAATCGTCTTGATCGGCTTGCGCAGTTTCCCCGGCCGCCGATCGCCGTAGTCGCAGATCCCGGCGAGACGCACGAGTTCCTCAAGCTTCATCCATGAGGGGATGAGCAGTGCGTCTTCGAGCGAACGCCCACAATGTCGCTGCAAGCCGGGGACGGGGATGCGCAAAACAATGAACGGGTCGGGGCGGCGTAGGATCGCCCGCAGCGCCTCCCATCCGCCGGGATGTGATCCGACAGCACGGGCAATCAGCAGAGCCACAGCGACGGGTGCTGCTTTTGGAAGCGGCATGTGCTCACGAAGAACAACCAGCGCTTCACGCTCGGATGCGGCCTGGCGCTCGTGCTCTGTATCGGATGCTGACGAACACACCAATGATGACGTCGCCGACATCCGAGCTTCTCGAACGGGTGCCGCTGACGCCTGCCGAGACTGCCAGTGTTCTACGAGCGAATCTCCGTACCGGCCGGCATGGCCGAGCCTGCGGGACAGGATCTGCTTGCCTTGATTCCCAAGCGATAACAGATGCATCAGTTCGACAGTCGGAGCCCTGCGACTGATCAAGGCAGGACCGGCACTGCTGCCGGCGTCGTAAGTGAGTTCATCAAGCAGGCCTGCGACAGCTGCATGCTGATAGAGATCGAGAACCGCAAGCCGCCGAATGCGGCGAAGCAGGTATCGCGTGACGCGATCGGTAAGGGTCTCCATCATACCTGCTCCTCGACCACGGGCTTTGGGCCTTTGCCTTCAAGCCAGTCGCGGACCATCAGTCCTGTCGGATCGCCGGCCGCGCACAGTTTCTCGAGATCTTTGCGGATCATGACGGGAAGGCTCTTCAACGCGATCGGCCGTTTGCGTGTCCAGTGAATAGCCTGACGCACAATGAAGGCAGGATCGACCGGGCGGCTCACCGTCCGAAGCCTTTTGAAGGCTCGATATTCGATGCAGTTCTCAGGCGACGAGTTTCCGGGACGGGCCATTCGTGCCTCGAAGGCCTGCCGGGCTCGCGACGGCTTCTTCGGCGCTGTCGATGCCAGGGGCACGACAGGAGGAGCAGCCTTATCCGTGGCCGCTTTGGGCGGAGAGGCAGGACGGATCGGGAAGGGGATGATGATTGCTGTTAACTGTTTCGACATGACGTGTTTCCTCTGCCGCAGCATCTGAGATGCGCGGTCACAATGACGGAATGAATGGATGGATTGGGGAGGCGGCCGGCGCCGGCCGCGGAATTACTCGACCTAGCTCAGCGTGTGCGATCTGACGGTTGGCAGACTGGCAAATCCAATGCGGATCTCAGGACGCTCGGCAGCTCCTGAGCCCGCCATGCCGACTATTCGATTGTCATGACCAGACAGACTGCGGTCAGCAGGCGCATGTCGCTGGGTCTCGAGCCATGGCATGGCCCCAACCCGACGCTCATCCTCGCTCAAGTCCCGGGCTTGACGGTAATGCTGCAAGGCCTCACGCCAGACCTGTTCGACCGCAGTCTGGAACGTCCGGCGCAGATACGCGATCGCCTTGCCAGCACCCTCGACACCAAGCAGGTGATCGAGATCGCTCACAGGCCAGATGCCTGAGGAAGCATCGCGACTGGCATTCTGGGCGTCGAGAATGACGACCTTGACCGCGTCGACACTGAGCCGATGATGCTCTTGATAAAGCAGGTCTGGCACCGTGAGAGCTGCGGCCAGCATGCGCTTCTTCAGCTCCTGCAGCCGCACAGCATCGTAGGAGCTGAGACTGCGCTTGACGTCGACGACATGTGCGATCTTGGTGCCAAAGTTCACGATGATCATGTCGGGTGTGTAGCCCCGCCGACCGCCGCTATCGGCATCCAGTGTCAGTGATGCATAATGGCGAGGATCGTTGCGCTCGACGACATCGAGAGCTGCCTTGCTGACCGGCAGGCGAATGTTCTCCGTCAGCACGACAAGCTCGGGATTAAGCATCGCGATCATTTGAATGCCGCGCTCGATCAGGCGGCCCTCGGCCGCCGGCACACCGCGCAGCAGGCTGGAAACATCGGAAAGTCCTGACGCAAGCGCGTCCATCAGGGCAGTTGAGTTCAAGCCCGACGTCAGCAGCTGATGGCATAGTCCATCAAGCTTCGGATGCAGAACATCCGGATTGACGGCGTGCAAATGGGTTGGTGCGGAAGCCGCACCGGAAACGGTGTTGGTCATGTTATGTATCCTGTTGTGGAGCGACATCAGGGCAATAGCTACGGCCCGGCTGAGGACGCCGTCCGGCGTGCTCGACCATTGCAATTGCCAGCGATGACAGAATTGTTCGATCAGGCCTGCGGAAACGCAGACGGTGAACCGGAGCCAGACAGGGCAGAACGCCTGTCCGCCACGGACTGATCGAAACGTGGATCAACAGGATCCATATGGGGGAGTGCTTCCATAAGCGAAACGAAGCGGATAAGGGTCTTCATAGCCCAATTCCTTGTGCAATAAGGTTGCGGGTCAGGCCCTCGTCTGGTGTTGGTAGCACCAGCGGGGGCCGCTTAAGTTCCGGAGATCGCTTGATTATCCGGCACAGCCCAGACTTAGCCCGGAGATAGCTCGCCGACAAGGTGTGTAGAACGCATCCGGAACAAAGAGCTCCAGTATGGTTAACAATGCGCTCGGCTTAATACGACGGGGCAGCCGAAAATCCTATGGCACTACGATAACGATGAGATACAGCTTGTCGTACCGTTGGGCCAACTTTGTGGGTTAGCTCGTGAGGTGTTTGCGGCGAGGCGCAAGCTCATAAATGATTTACCACACACTGTAGTGGCCCCCATTTGGATGCAAAGCGAGTAATTGCAGCGCAAGTGCCATCAGTGTTGACCCTCGATAGATCACGATGTAGGTCGCGTTGATAAAAGTCGTCCCTCTCAATGACTGCCAAGCGTTGCTCATGGGCAGCGTAGCGGGACCGCGCTTTGGTTGATGGAATGGGCGAATATGGCGAAGAGAATGAAAGTCTATATTGCCGGTCATCGCGGTATGGTCGGATCGGCTATCATGCGTACCCTGCAGTCACGGGGTGACTGCGACATCATATGCCGCACCCATAGCGAGCTGGATCTTGCAAACCAAGCGGCTGTGCTCGAATTCTTCGCTGCAGAGAAGCCGGACCAGGTTTACCTCGCGGCAGCCAAGGTCGGTGGCATTTACGCGAACAACACGTACCCGGCCGACTTCATCTACCAAAACCTGATGATCCAGGCCAATGTCATCCATGCGGCCCATGTCAATGGAGTCCAGGAGCTCCTTTTTCTCGGCTCGAGCTGCATCTATCCTAAGGCTGTTGCGCAGCCGATGCGCGAGGACGCTCTGCTGACCGGCATCTTGGAGCCGACCAACGAGCCATATGCGATTGCCAAAATTGCCGGCATCAAGCTCTGTGAGAGCTATAATCGGCAATATGGTCGCGATTATCGCAGTGTGATGCCGACCAATCTTTATGGTCCGGGGGATAACTACCATCTGGAAAACAGCCATGTGCTGCCTGCGATGATTCGCAAGTTTCATCTGGCGAAGCTCGCTTCAAACAAGGATGTTGCCGGGCTTCAGGCTGATGTGCTCCGATACGGACCAATTCCGGGCGACATTCTTCAGATGATTGGCTTCGATGGGGCTCGCGCCCAATTCATTGACGAACCAAAGGTCTTACTTTGGGGTACGGGCACGCCTTATCGTGAGTTTCTGCATGTCCAAGACATGGCAGAGGCGAGCGTCTTTGTGATGGAACTCGACAAGGCAACCTACGATTCCGTCACGCAGCCCATGTCCAGTCACATAAATGTCGGCTACGGACAGGATATCACCATACGAGATGTCGCTCACCTTGTGGCAGAGATCGTCGGCTACAGCGGACCTGTTCAGTTCGATAGCGGAAAGCCGGATGGCACCCCCCGAAAACTTATGGATAGCAGTCGTCTAGAGCGGTTGGGTTGGAAAGCCAGGATCGCCCTCGACTCCGGTCTGCGTGAAGCTTATGAGGACTACCTGAGCGGTCTCAGCTGAGTTGCGAGACCGGAATCGAACAATTTTTCAAGGGAACTTGCCTTGTCAGACCAGAAGAAGAAGGTTGCCCTAATTACGGGCGTTACCGGCCAAGATGGCGCATATCTCGCCGAGTTTTTGCTGGACAAGGGCTACGAGGTCCACGGCATTAAGCGACGTAGTTCCCTGTTCAATACCGATCGTATCGATCATCTTTATCAGGATCCGCACGAGAAGAATCGGAGCTTCGTCCTGCATCACGGGGACATGACAGATTCGTCGAGCCTGATCCGGATCATTCAACAGACACAGCCCGATGAGATCTATAATCTCGCGGCGCAGTCTCATGTTGCCGTCAGTTTCGAGGAGCCGGAATATACGGCGAATGCGGATGGCATTGGCGCATTGCGTATTCTCGAGGCGATCCGGATTCTGAAGCTGGAACAGAAGACCCGCTTCTATCAGGCATCGACCTCCGAGCTCTATGGGCTGGTGCAAGAGATCCCTCAGCGGGAGACGACGCCCTTCTATCCGCGCAGTCCCTATGCTGTCGCCAAGATGTATGCCTACTGGATCACTGTGAACTACCGTGAAGCCTACGGGATCTACGCGTGCAACGGGATTCTCTTCAATCATGAGAGCCCGGTTCGCGGCGAAACCTTCGTCACCCGCAAGATCACCCGCGCGATCGCCCGTATTGCGCTTGGCTTGCAGGACTGTCTCTATCTCGGAAATCTCAGCGCTTTGCGTGACTGGGGCCATGCTCGCGACTATGTCGAGATGCAATGGCTGATGCTGCAGCAGCAGCAGGCCGAGGATTTCGTCATCGCCACCGGTGTCCAGTACAGCGTTCGGCAGTTCGTGCAGTTCGCCGCAGAAGCGCTTGGCTTCACCCTCCGGTTCGAGGGCGAGGGCGAGAGTGAAGTCGGCATCGTCGAAACAGTCTCGAACGACGAATTGTTGCTCAAGCCGGGCCAGCTGATCGTTCGTGTCGATCCGCGCTATTTCCGTCCAACCGAAGTCGAGACGCTGCTTGGTGACCCGACGAAGGCCAAGGAAAAACTGGGCTGGGAGCCGAAGACGACGCTGAAGGAGCTGGTCACAGAGATGGTCGACGCCGATTTCACGGCCGCCAAGCGTGACTCGCTGGTCAAGAAGGGCGGCTTCAAGGCCTATGATCACCATGAATGATCAGCGCCAGCTCTGAGGCAGAGGCTATGGTTGAGAAATGACGCCTGAAAAAAACGTGCTGCTGATTGAGAACGGTGTGTCCGCGAAGGCCTACTGGGGTGATCTCTGGCGCCACCGCGAACTGCTGCTGTTTCTCGCCTGGCGAGACATTCTGGTCCGCTACAAGCAGACGGTGATCGGTGTGAGCTGGGTTCTCATTCGTCCGCTCCTGACGATGATGATCCTCACCGTGGTGTTCGGGCGAATCGCCAATCTTTCGTCAGGCGATGTCCCCTATGCGATCCTGGTCTTCACGGGCTTGCTGCCCTGGTTCTATTTCTCCAATGCCACATCTGAATCCAGCAACAGCCTTGTGACGAATGGCAACCTGCTGTCGAAGGTTTACTTTCCCCGCATGATCGTGCCGGCCAGCACGGTGCTTGTGGGGGCGGTCGATTTCGTCGTCTCCATTTCCGTGCTTGTGCTCCTGATGCTCTGGTATGGCATCGATCCGAGCTGGAAACTTCTTTTAATCCCGCTGCTTGGTTTCTGGGTTGGGCTTCTGTCGCTTGGTATAGGGCTGTTGTTCTCTGCCTTGACGGTGCGCTATCGCGATTTCAGGCATATTGTGCCGTTCATGTTGCAGCTTGGGATCTACGCGTCTCCCGTGGGCTACAGTACGGCTCTCATTCCCGCACAATGGGCGCCGCTTTACTACCTTAACCCGATCGCCGGCATCATCGATGCGTTTCGATGGGCCATCATCGGTCAAGTGCCGAGCCTCTATGGCATCGTGTCCTCGCTCGTCATCACGGTGTCTTTCCTGCTTGTCGGTCTGATCTATTTCAGGTCCGCTGAATCACGGTTTGCCGATGACATCTAGACGCCTTGCCATCGAGGTTGAAAACCTCTCCAAAAGCTATGTCATCAGCCACAATTCGAAGCGAAAGGCGCGTAGCCTGCGCGAATTGCTGGCCAACCCCTTCGCGCGCCAGGATGCTGTCGGCGCAATGCCTGATGAAGACATGCCGAAGGAGACCTTCTGGGCTCTCAACGACGTGTCGTTCCAGATCGCTGAAGGCGAGCGGGTTGCCATCATCGGCGGCAATGGGGCCGGCAAGTCTACCCTTTTGAAGATCCTCAGCCGCATCACCGAGCCGACAAGCGGCAAGGTGGCGATCCGCGGCAAGGTTTCAAGTCTGCTTGAAGTCGGAACCGGATTCCATCCGGAACTGACGGGCCGTGAAAACATCTATCTGAACGGCGCGATCCTCGGTATGCGCCGCAGCGAGATCACGGCCAAGTTCGATCAGATCGTCGACTTCTCCGGCGTCGAAAAATTCATCGATACGCCGGTGAAGCACTATTCGAGCGGCATGTATGTCCGCCTTGCCTTCTCCGTATCGGCCTGGCTCGATCCGGACATCCTGATCGTGGACGAAGTGCTCTCGGTCGGTGACCAGGCATTCCAGCGTCGATGCGCGGAGCGCATGAAGGAGCTGACAGGGGCAGGGCGGACAGTCCTCTTCGTCAGCCATTCCATGCAGGCGGTGAAGGCCATGTGTGAGAAGGCTCTGTTTCTGGAGCGGGGACGGTGTGTGCTTTTCGGTTCTGTAGATGACGCGGCTACTCAATACCTACGCTCAATTGAACATGGTGACGGTGTTGTCTGGAGCAAGTCCAGCTTCGATCCTTCAAGCGATTCAGTCAACCAATATGGGTTTGACGATAGATATTTGGAGTGTATCGGCGCAAGTCTAGAAAATTCTAGCGGATCTCGATCGTCTTTGTTCTCTATCAGTGATAGTATAAGAATTATACTTAGGTACAATATAAAACAGTTGATGGAATACGATTTTGTTCCAAACTTTCACGTATTTGATGAGTTTGGATCGAGGGTTTTTGTAACCTATCCGGAGTTCCCTTCGCCAAATTCTGTGGGTGTACACGAAGTTGTCTGTAATGTTCCGGAGTTCTTTTTGAACTCCGGAAAATATACAATTATGTTGGTTATGACGAGCTTCAAGGGCGGGCTTCAATATGTTCACCATTTCTCATATGAGGGTGCCCTTAGGCTTGAAGTAAACGAGCCGGCGGGTGCGGATCCGCGAAGGCATGGATGGGAAGGCGATATTCCCGGCGTCACGAGACCAAGGTTGAGTTGGGCGTACCGTTTCAATGGTGAAAGTCGATGAGTAGAGAATTTGTGTCAGTCCTAGGTTTATCCCTATTTAAGGACGCTGAAGGAGCTCTTTCGGCTGATAAAATAGGGCTCTTGAATCGTGTTTGCAGAGCGGCGTCTTTTGTCGAGACCGGAACATATCTGGGTAACACTACTGACGCGATGAGGGCTTTATTTGACCGCGTCGTATCCATTGAGTTGTCCGGAGAGTTGTATGCTGCTGCCAAGAAGCGGTTCGCCGGGGATCACAATGTAAATTTGATACAGGGTGATTCTGCGGAGAAAATCAACGAGGCATTTAGCTTGGTTGCTGGGACCCGGCCCCTCGTATGGTTGGATGCGCACTGGAGCGGGGGGAATACAGCAAAGGCGGATGGAAACACACCGATCCTTTCTGAGGTTCGGAGTATTAAAACCGCTGGTATCGACGACGTGGTAATCCTTGTAGACGATATCAGTTTCTTCTGGAGTGTGAATCCCGGTTTCAATGTGCACGAGTCGATCGGAGGGTACCCTGAAGTAAATGTGTTGATCGACGAGCTGCTGGCGCTTAATCCAAACTTCGAGATCTTCGTCAATTGCGATATCATGATCGCGATACCGCGTGGATTGTTAGACGGCGTAAAGCTGTCGCCGGTTTTGCGCGCCACATCGAAGCTGCGTACGGGCCAGTACACTCCCGATGAACTCGCTGGCCTCGAATCGACGGTCGCCTCCGCCCAAGGCGAGGAACGGGAAGTAATTGTCGCTCTTCCAGAGTTTTATGGTCACGCGCTGTCCTATGGCATTGGCGGCTATTTCTGCTACTGGCGTGGGCTGGTTCTAGAACATGAAGGTCTATTTCAGGAAGCGGCACGCGACTTCAAACTCGCCAGAACCTGCGGGGTAAGGATTGAGCCTAGGGTCTGGGAGCAAGGTTGAACGGCGCGAGCGGAAACTACACCGCATTCGGGTCATGTGAGCTAAAGTGTTTACTTGCTGGCCGGTGATAACTGAACTTGCAACCGGTCTTTAAGCAATGTCACAGAAAGAGTATGTTATGCCGTCTTTTGTAAGTCGCATCAAAAATCGGCTTAAAGCTAGGTTCGTTTCGGTGGATCCGAACGTCCGTGTAGCCATAGGTCATGCGGGGCGTCGCGAGGTTCACTCCGATGCTGACGCAACGGCAGCGTTAAATGCTGCGGTCGGAACGTTGGCAAGCTGGAACGTCTTGCCGGATGCTGCGAACACGACGACCGTCGGCACGCTAAATGCGATCACCCGTGATACCTGGATCGAGCGGGTTCTCACGGAACTTCCCGCGGGCACGAGGCTGCTCGATGCTGGTGCGGGTGAGATGCAGTACAAGAAATTCTGCGCGCATCTGGAGTACGTCTCCCAGGATCTTGCCGAATACGATGGCAGCGGTAACTCCGTGGGATTGCAGACCGGTGATTGGAACACTGCCGGGATCGATATCGTGTCGGATATCTGTGACATGCCTGTGCCGGATACGAGCTTTGACGCGGTCCTGTGCACCGAAGTGCTTGAGCATGTCGCCGACCCGGTCAAGGCGGTACGCGAAATGGCCCGCGTGCTTCGCCCGGGTGGCAAAATGATCATCACTGCGCCGTTTTGCAGTCTCACGCATTTCGCTCCCTATCACTATGCGACTGGCTTCAACAAATACTTCTATCTGCATCACCTCGGGGAGCTCGGTTTTCGCGATATCAAGATCGAAGAGAACGGGAACTTCTTCGAGTTCGTTGCACAGGAACTCCGGCGCATCCAGCCTATGGCGGAAAAGTATGCGGGATCGCAGCTCACTGCCGAAGGGCGGTTCGCAATCTCCAGCCTTTTGCAGCTGCTTCAAGATTATTCCAGACGCGATAGCGGCAGCTGCGAGATGCTCCATTTCGATTGTCAGGTAACAGCAATCAAGAACTGAACCTACCGGAGAGAAATACACTTGGATGGTAGATCGCAGTATTTTCAGCCGCATAAGTCAATTTGCTGATGCTGTCGGCAAGTTTGCCCTGACCGCTTGGCGTCACCCGGAACTTGCGCAAACGTTCACCCGTTGCTCAAGCATCGACGTTGATGAAACGAGCGCGGAGATCGAGCGGCTGAGCAAGCGTCAGAACGCAATGACCGGGTTTCGCGAGGAGTTTGCCGCATTCAGCAAACTGCTTGAGGGGACGCGGGGTGTTGCGCTCGATCAGAACGAGGCATATCCCTGTCTTGATGATCGAACATCCGAAACAGGGTTCGATAGGCACTATGTCTATCATCCTGCTTGGGCGGCTCGGATTGTTGCTAGGGTAAAACCAGAAGTGCATGTGGACATATCCTCCACCCTTCACTTTGCCACCATCGTCTCGGCATTCGTCAGGGTCGCATTCTATGATTTCCGGCCTGCACCACTCGTGCTGCCGAACATGTCATCTGAGCCGGCCGACCTTACAAATCTCCATTTCGACAGCGGCTCCATAGCTTCTCTGTCATGCATGCATGTCATCGAGCACATCGGCCTTGGTCGATATGGAGATCCCTTCGACGTCGACGGCGATGGCAAGGCAGGGCGTGAGCTTTCACGCGTACTCGCGAAGGATGGTCATCTGATTGTTGCCATGCCTGTCGGTCGTCCCAGGATCCAGTTCAACGCGCATCGTGTTTATTCGCATGAGCAAGTGCTCGAGCTGTTCTCGGGACTGAGGCTGGTGGAGCACGCGCTGATCCCGGACGGTGCAGTTGAAAATGGAATGGTGCAGAATCCGACAGCCGAACTTGTCGATGCACAGAACTACGGTTGCGGTTGTTACGTTTTTTCGAAATGATCGCTTCACGGGGATCCGGGGAGCTGATCATGAGAAAACTGTTAAGAGCTGTCACAACACAGAAGCAGCGCGTCTTTATCTATAACCTCCTTCATTCGGCGCGCTCCAGCGGTGCGTCGATACTGGCCAAGCCAAAACAAAAGTCACCTGAGGACTTCGAAAAACCCTATCGTCTTCATCTGGGATGTGGAAACGTCGGGTTGCCGGGTTATGTCAATGTGGACGTCATGCAGACGCTGGGCGTCGATGTCGTGGACGATATCCGGTACCTGAATCGCTTTCCGAGCAATTCCGCCAGCCAGATCTATGCCTGCCACGTCATGGAGCATTTCGGCCACGAGGAAATCATCCCCATCCTGCGGCGCTGGTTCGATGTGCTGATGCCGGGAGGCGAGATCCGGATTTCGGTGCCCGACATCGACCGTATCGTCAAGATTTACTCGGATAATCCGCAGCATTTCCAGACGCCGGGGCATTCTCCGTGGATCGGACTGATCTATGGCGGCCAGTCGACGCCGTACGATTATCACAAGACCGGCTACAATTTCTGTTGGCTGCGGCACCTCATGGAACAGGTCGGCTATGTCGACTGCAGCGAGTATCCACATGAGCCACATTTCATACCGGGTGTGGTGGACGCGTCGCTGGCCAATCAGCCATTCGGTGAGTATATCTCGCTCAACATGAAGGCTAGAAAACCCGGCTGAGCACGGTCGGCGCCAGGATAGACGGAAAAGGACGGATCTTTGATTATCGTGAAGCTGTTGGGTGGACTGGGGAATCAGATGTTCCAGTTCGCAACGGGTCGTGCTGTTGCTCACCGGTTGAATGCGGAGCTCCTGCTCGATGTCAGTGCCTTCACGCATTATGACCTGCGGCGCTATGAGCTGGATTCGTGGGCCATCCGTGCCAGACCCGCCACGCCCGGCGAGTTGACGCGGGCTGGCGTCTCTGCGGCACGGCCAACCCTGGTCCGCCGGCTGATGCATCTGGCGGGGGTCGGTTTGCCCATGAACCGGTTCCAGGAAGCCTCGTTCGCCTATGATCCGCGTATTCTAGACGTGAAAGATCCGGCTTATCTCGAAGGATATTTCCAGAGCCCACACTATTTTTCCGATGTTGCAAAGGAGTTGCGCGCCGAGTTTGTTCTGTGTGCTCCCGTTGACCAAAAGAATGCGACGGTTCGGGGTCAGATCGCTGCAGCCGGAACGTCTGCGGTTTCACTGCATATTCGCCGCGGCGATTATGTGACGAACGCCCATACGGCCCAGTATCACGGCATCTGTTCACTCGATTATTACCGCCGCGCTGTGGCCCATATCGCAGAACGTTGCGAGACGCCGAAGTTTTTCGTGTTCTCCGACGATCTGGAATGGGTCAGAGATAACCTAAAGATCGATCATGAAATGGTTCTCGTCGATGCGAATGGTCCGGACAGTGGTGCCTGGGACATGGCCTTGATGATGGCCTGTCGCCACCACATCATCGCCAACAGCTCATTCAGCTGGTGGGGTGCCTGGCTTAACCCGCATTCAGACAAGATCATTGTCGCGCCTCAGCAATGGTTCAGCGGTGCGACCCATGATACGCGCGACTTGGTGCCCGGGGATTGGGTGCGCCTATGAGTATACCGCAAATCTCGGTCATCATGCCGATCTACAATGGTGCCGCTGATCTCGAGAAGGCCTTACAATCCGTGCTGTCGCAGGGCTTCACCGATTTCGAAGTTCTGGCCATCAATGACGGCTCAAAGGATGAATCCGGCAGATTGCTCGATCGGGTCAACGATCCCCGCGTCCGGGTCATCCATCAGGACAACATGGGCCTTGCGGCCACCCTCAACAAAGGCATATCGCTGGCGCGCGGCGAGTTTATCGCCCGGCAGGACCAGGATGATCTCAGCCATCCCGAGCGGTTTGCCCGGCAGCTGGATTACATGCGTCGGCATGCCGACTGCATTTTGCTCGGGACCGCTGCGGAGATCTGGGTTGGCGACGAGCCTACGGATCGGACCCACGATCACCCCACCCGGCACGAGGTGCTGGCTTTCGACCTCCTGTTCAACAATCCGTTCGTCCATAGTTCTGTCATGATGAGGCGCGATGCGGTCCTGAGCGTCGGCGGCTATACGACAGATCCGAGTCGGCAGCCGCCCGAGGACTACGAACTCTGGTCCCGCATGGCGCGCAAGGGGCGGATCGCGAACCTGGAGGATCGACTGCTGATCTACAGGGAGGTGCCGCAAAGCATGTCGCGGACCGGTCCGAACCCTTTTTTGGATCGTCTTGTCACCATCAGTGCTGAAAACCTCGCGCTGGCGAGTGGCCGGTCAGTGGGGGACATCCATGCGGCGAACCTGGCGGCCTATACCCATTCTGCCTTGCATCGATTGTCACAAAAAACCGATATCACGGCCATGGCAGCGATCATCGCCGACGCAGCCAAATCGATCGCTGCGGATGATCCTGAAGTGCAGTCCAAAGTCGCCGAACGATCCAACATCATTCGCTATCAATGGATGATGCATCAGATGGGATCGGACTGGGCAAAACCGCTTCTTCAGCGTGCCAGACGTGTGGTCAGGCGTCTCGCAAACCTAGTCCGCTGAGCGGGAGATTTGATATGCGCTTCCTATTCTGTAGCGAGTTCTATTTCCCTAGCGTTGGTGGCGTTCAAGAGGTCATGCGCCAAATCGCCGAGAGACTTGTGCAAAGCGGACATGAAGTCACCGTCGCAACGACACGGTTGGCGAACAGAGATTTTGATAGCCACAACGGTGTACGGATAGTGGAGTTCGGCACTGCGGGCAATCTAGTGCGCGGCATGGAAGGAGAACTCGACCACTATCGAGATTTTGTACGTAGTTTCGACGGCGATGCGATCATGATCAAGGCTGCGCAGCAATGGACTTTTGATGCGCTATGGCCGGTGCTGGACGAGATTACCTGCCGCAAGGTCTTCATTCCCTGCGGCTTTTCCGGATTATTCGAACCCAGCTACCGAGAGTATTTTGAAGCACTGCCAGATGTGCTGCGAAAGTTCGACCATCTCATCTTTTATGCAGAGCGGTATCGTGATGTCGATTTTGCTCGCAAGCATGGAATCTCAAACTTCTCGATTCTTCCAAACGGAGCAAGCGAGATCGAATTTGGGGTCGAACGGGATAGGGAGTTTAGAGCTCGGCATGACATACCTGCCGACAGCGCGGTGCTTCTGACTGTAGGCAGTTTGACGGGCGTGAAGGGGCATCGTGAACTGCTGGAAGCCTTTGTCCGTCTCCGGACCCAACGGCGACATGTTACCTTCATTATGAACGGCAATGCGCCGCCGGCGCCAGTGGTCGCAAGCAAAGCAGACCATGCTGCAGCCTGCAACGCGAATGCCGGAGCGCCGCTTCAGCCAATAAAGGAGCAGAGTGCGGGTCTTTTGGGCTGCTTGCGAATAATTCATCAGGCAGAGGGGCTGGCTGGTCTAAGCAAGCGTTGTGTTTGGAGGGCACGGCATTATGCGCAGCATCTGTTGTCACTCCAGCGCGCTGGGCGCAAACTGACCGCCGTCTGGTCAGAAGAAGGATGGATCGGCATCAGGATGCGCCTTCTGCGCCGTATTGGACCGCGACTGGATGGAACGGGATTGATGCGCTTCTTGCCGGCAAGTGCTCGAGAGGCAAGCAATCCGCTGTCTTATTGGAAAGCCGAAGCTCAGCAGTTGGGCCAAGACAGGCTGCTGCTCACAACTGATCTTGGCAGAAGCGAACTGGTGCAAGCCTACATGGCTGCAGATCTGTTCGTCTTCGCTTCGAATATCGAATACTCGCCGCTGGTACTTTATGAAACCGTCGCTGCCGGAACGCCGTTCCTTTCAGTACCCGTTGGCAATGCTGAGGAGATTGCGGCATGGACCGGTGGTGGTGTTATCTGCCCCGCAGAGAAAGACGAACGGGGTTATACCAGAGCCGCTCCGCCGGTGCTTGCTGCTCAGATTGCCAAGCTGATCGAAGATCCGGAAAAGCTCTCAGCCTTGGGCAAGGCTGGACAGGAAGCTTGGAGAGAGCGTTTTACATGGGCAGCTATCACGAGGCGTTATGAGGCCATACTGATTGGATCCTCGTCGTCGGACGTTGGACGATGAAAATGCGGACCTGCGTTATTGGCGGACACGGCTTTATTGGCCGGCATGTCGTGAAAGCCCTGCTGTCGAGCGGCAGAGATATTCTTGTGCTAGGACGTCGGCGCGACCGTCCGGATGAATTGCCTCAGGCCGCGGCTTACGCTTCTTGCGATTTGGTCGACAGAATGTCTTTACGCCATCATCTCGAAGGTGTGGGCGAGATTGTGTCTCTCGCTCACGCGACGGCCCCCGTGTTGGGAACAAACGACCTTTTGGGAGACCATGTCGCCAACATCCAGCCGGTGCTGGTTCTGTTGGAGGAAGCCGAACGTCTCGCAAGGTTGCGCAAGCTGATTGTGACATCATCCGGCGGCACTGTTTATGGTGCAGCAGATCAACTGCCGATCTCGGAAGATGCTCCGACCAGACCTGTTTCGCCCTATGGCATCACCAAGCTGGCCATCGAGCGTTACGCCCTGATGTTTCATCTGCTCAGATCTCTCCCCGTAGCCATCGTTCGCCCATCAAATGTGTATGGGGTGGGGCAGCGTGCATTCACGGGGCAGGGTTTCATTGCCACAGCAATCGGTTACGCCCTGAGAGACGAGCCGATTGCCATCTTCGGCGATGGTCTGACGACTCGCGACTATATCCATGTCAATGATGTGGCGGCCGGTATCGCTGCGGTGCTGGAGATGGGTAGCCCTGGGGAGGCCTACAACCTCGGGACATCGATTGGCCGCTCCAATCTCGATATCCTTGATTTCCTGAGGCAGCTTGCTCTAACTGCCAATCTCACATTGAAGGTGCAGCAGCTTTCGGCGCGAGGTTTTGATGTGCCTTCAAATGTCTTGAGCTATGAAAAGCTCTTTGCGCAAACCGGTTGGAGTCCCAAGGAACATTTTGAAGGACGTGTTGCGGAGATGTGGTCTGCTATGAAGGCGTCGAGCGCGTCAAATGGTTGAGCAATTCCAATCTCAACCTGCATTTGGTGAGCGCGAGACGATTGAGCCTCGTGCATCATTCATCATGGCCGTTAACCGTGACAATCCCTGGCTTGACCAAGCTATCCAAAGTGTTCTTTCCCAGGACGAGCCAAGATTTGAGTTCTTGATCGGCGCGAACGCCTGTGATGACTCATTGTGGCATAAACTCCTGGAATACGCCGCACAGGATAATCGCATTTGTCTCTCTCGGTCATCGATCGGGCAGCTCTCATTCAACCTCAACCTTCTCGCAGATCAGGCCAAGACACCTTATCTGGTACGCATGGACGCTGATGACGTGTGCCTTCCGAACAGGCTCAGCACACTGCTTTTCGTGATGGAGCGCGATGGTCTGGACGTTTTGGGGTCAGCCGTTGCCATCATCGACGAAGACAGCCGTGAGATCGGGAACATGACGTTCCCTCATTCCACTCAGGCGCTCTCTCGGGCACTGCCGAGACGAACGGTTTTCTGCCACCCCGCTGTGATGTTGCGAAGACAGTTTCTGTTAGAGATGAGAGGCTACCTTGGAGGTTTTGTCTCAGAGGACACAGATCTGTGGTTGCGAGCAGGGCGACAGGGGGCGAGAATGGGAAACCTTCCCGACATCCTGTTGCAATACCGGCTCCACCAAAATCAATCCATCATGTCGTCCCTCGGCTACGCCGAAGTGGCGTCCCACTGGCTTAGGGAATGTCTTCTGCGGCCTTCTTTCAGGAATGTCGGAGGTTTGCTGGTATCTCTTGGCAAGTGTCTGATGGCACGCTGGGCTCCAGGCATAAGGCGCTATCTGAAGCCTAGATCGCGTGGCAACTCATGAAAGATAGACCAAAGCTCCTTCTCTTTGTTTCTGTTGACTGGTTCTTCTGCTCCCATTTTCTGGATCGCGCTGTCGCTGCGGCTCGTGACGGATTTGATGTCGTGGTGGTGACGCATGTCACCGAGCACAGGGAGAAGATTGAAGCCGCTGGTCTCAAGGTCATTCATCTTGCCCTGGATCGCAAGTCGGTGAATCCGATCCTTGCGTTTGTGGCATTGTTCAGACTTTGGAAAATCCTGCGGCGCGAGCGGCCTTCACTCGTGCACAATGTCGCGCTGAAGCCCATCATTCTTGGCAGTCTTGCAGCAAGGCTGACGGGCAAGGTACCGATTGTAAACGCTGTGGTCGGAGGCGGCTTTTTATTCAGCTCGAACGGCCTTGTCGCTCGGTCGCTCCGGCTTCCGATCGGCCTTGTTCTCAAGCTCCTTCTCAACCCGTCTAAAAGCCGCGTCGTGTTTGAGAACAACGATGATCTCAAAAGTTTCGTCAGCCTTGGCTATGTCGAGGCACGCGATGCGGTGCTCATTCGGGGCGCCGGTGTCGACTTTGCGCGATATTCGCAAAACGATGTCGCCGCCGACATTCCCCTGATTGTACTTCCTGCCCGGCTGTTGTGGGATAAAGGCATCAGTGAATTCGTCGAGGCAGCGAGGTTGTTGAAGCGGGACGGTGTCACAGCACGCTTTGTCGTTGTCGGCGGCTCGGATCCTGGCAACCGCGCCTCGATCGACGAGGAAACGCTTCGCAGGTGGCGAGAGGAGGCTGCGGTGGAGTTCTGGGGCTTCAGGAGCGACATGCCGGCTGTGCTCGCCAAGGCGGCGGTGGTTTGCCTCCCATCCTATCGCGAAGGCCTTCCAAAAGCTTTGCTCGAAGGCATGGCAGCGGGGCTGCCATGCGTGACGACAGATGTCCCAGGGTGCAGGGAGGCCGTAAGCGATGGTGTCAACGGCATTCTGGTGTCACCTCGTGACGTGCCTTCGCTGGCAAGTGCATTGCTTCGGTTGATAGTTGACCAGGCGACGCGGCAGGTGATGGGAACCAGAGGCAGAGCAATGGCGGCTCAGCAGTTCTCGACCGAAATAGTGCAGTATGAGACGGTAAAACTCTACAGCTCGCTCGTGACGCGTTGACGGTGCGGTGATGGCGAGCAGCTTTCCGTTCACCATCAAGTCTAGGACTCTGCCAGTACCCTCATGAGATACTCCCCATATCCGCTCTTGGCCAAAGGTCGGGCCAAACCTTCAAGCGCCTCCGCGTCGATCCACCCGTTTCGGAATGCGATTTCTTCAGGGCATGCGACCTTCAAGCCCTGTCTCTTCTCGACAATCGCAATATATTGAGACGCTTCGAGTAGAGAATCGTGTGTTCCCGTATCCAGCCAAGCGTAGCCGCGTCCCATAATCTCGACATGCAAGTGTTGCATGGCGAGGTAGTGCGCGTTCACATCGGTGATTTCCAATTCTCCGCGCGTGGATGGCTTTATGCTTGCCGCAATGTCGCAGACTTGCTCATCGTAGAAGTAGAGGCCTGTCACGGCGTAGTTGGATTTCGGCTTCGCGGGCTTTTCTTCGATCGATATTGCTTTGCGTTGTTTGTCGAACTCGACGACGCCGTAGCGCTGGGGATCGTTCACGTGATAAGCGAACACCGAGGCCCCCAATGTACGGGATGTTGCTGACCTCAGAAACTCCTGGAAATTGTTGCCATAAAAGATGTTGTCACCGAGCACCAATGCAGAAGGTGCGTTGTTGATGAAATCGCGCCCCAGGACAAATGCTTGCGCCAACCCGTCCGGAGAGGGTTGGACACAATAGGACAGGCTCATACCCCATTGGCTGCCGTCGCCGAGCAGGGTGGAAAAGCGAGGCGTGTCCTGTGGTGTCGAGATGATCAGAACCTCTCGGATCCGCGCAAGCATCAGCGTAGAGAGGGCATAGTAGATCATCGGCTTGTCGTAGACATGCAGAAGCTGCTTGGACACGGCCAGCGTTGCCGGATGCAGGCGGGTCCCGGAGCCGCCCGCCAGTATGATGCCTTTACGTGTGGACATGGTCTGCTGGTCTTTCGAGGTTTCAGGGCTGAGGGCTATTGCCGTATTGGCGGTTCAGCCAATTTTGGTACGCGCCGCTTGTCACATTTGCAATCCAGTCCGGATTGTCGAGATACCATCTCACGGTCTTCTGGATGCCGGTGTCGAAGGTTTCGGCCGGCTTCCAGTTGAGTTCTTCGGAAATCTTCGATGCATCGATGGCGTAGCGCCGGTCATGACCGGGTCTGTCTTTAACGAAGACGATCTGACTGGCGTAGCTTGAGCCGTCCGCTTTCGGTTTCAGGGTGTCGAGGACAGAGCAGACTGTCTTGACGACGTCGATATTTGCCATCTCGTTCCAGCCGCCGACGTTATAGGTTTCGCCGACTCGTCCGCGCTCCACAACGCAGCGGATGGCGCTGCAGTGGTCCTTCACGTAGAGCCAGTCGCGGATCTGCTGGCCATCACCGTAGATCGGCAGCTCCTTACCGGCCAAGGCGTTGTGAATGCAAAGCGGGATCAGCTTTTCCGGGAAGTGGTAGGGCCCGTAGTTGTTCGAACAGTTCGTGGTCAGAACGGGTATGCCGTAGGTGTGGTGGTATGCGCGCACAATGTGATCGGATGCCGCTTTCGTTGCAGAATATGGGCTGTTCGGCTCGTATCTGTTGGTTTCGACGAAAGGAGGATCGCTTGGACTCAGGGAACCGTAGACTTCATCGGTTGAGACGTGGAGGAAGCGAAACTGTTCCTGCAACGCACTCGATGCTTGGGCGAAGTACCAGCGGGTGGCCTCCAGAAGTCGATATGTCCCGACAATATTCGTGCTGATGAATTCTTCTGGTCCGAGAATAGAGCGATCTACATGAGACTCGGCGGCAAAATTTATAATCGCGCGTGGTCGTTCCTGTGCAAGGATTGCTCTGACCAGTTCGATGTCTCCGATATCGCCCTTCACGAACCTATGTCGATCGTCTCCCGCAAGCGGTTCGAGGTTCTGCAGGTTCCCGGCGTAAGTCAGCTTGTCCAGTGTGATGATGGGCTCATCGCTGTGATGGAACCAGTCGAGGACGAAGTTGCTGCCGATAAAGCCAGCGCCGCCGGTTACCAGGATCATTTTCTTGAAACTCCAATCTTAGTCGTCTGAGTTAACTGGCCGAATGAGTAGCCGGCAAGTCCAGACGGATGCCGTCTTGATCGTTAACAGCGCAGGACGCTGAAGCACGTTTGGCAGAGGCTTGCGTCACTGGCCAGCCCCGTTTGCTAGATGTCTGCCGCACGAGATACGAAGTTCCATGAGGAGGAACACATGTCGTCAAGGTTACGTCGCGCCTGCCAGTTCAGCATTCTGCGCGCCTTGTCCGTGTCTGCATAACAGGAGGCGACGTCTCCCGGCCTTCGAGGCGCAAATTCGATGGGGATGTCCCGTCCGCTCGCCCTATGATAGGCTGCAGCCATCTCGAGCACACTGTACCCGGTCCCTGTACCAAGATTGAATGTTTCCAATCTAGTCCGGTCCGCAATGTATCGAAGTGCCGCTTCGTGTCCTTCGGCAAGATCCATGACATGGATGAAGTCCCGGACCCCGGTGCCGTCGGGCGTAGGGTAGTCGGAGCCAAAGACGAGCAGCTTTGACCTCTGACCGCTGGCAACTTCAGCGACCACAGGCAGCAGGTTGTTCGGACGGGTGGAGGGCTGTTCGCCTATCAGGCCGCTGTCATGGGCACCGGCAGGATTGAAGTAACGGAGGCAGGCGATCGACCAGCTAGGTGAGGATTCGGAGAGATCCTGCAGAATATGTTCAACCTGGAGCTTGCTTCGACCATAAGGATTGACCGGGGCAGTTGGGTGAAGCTCGTCCACAGGCAAGGCTTGCGGCACCCCGTATACTGTTGCGCTGCTGCTGAAGACGAGGCTGGTAACACCGACTTCCTGCATCGCATCAATCAGAACGACAGTGCCCGCAACATTCGTAGAGTAATAAGATACGGGATCGTCAAAGGAATCGCTGACGGACTTCAAGCCTGCGAAATGAATGACAGAAGATACTTGAAATTCTCGCAGCGTGTCGACAACGAGCCTCCTGTCACGGATGTCACCTTGAACAAAAGAACACTTCTTTCCGCTTATTTTTTCGATGCGGTTTACAACGCCGACCGTGCTGTTTGTAAGGTTGTCCAGGATGACAACGTCATAACCACGCATCAAGAGCTCACAGGCGGTGTGACTTCCAATATATCCGGTGCCGCCAGTGAGCAGTACATTCTGTCGATTACTCATTCTATTCGCCTGTCATGGTGTCTCGCTTGTCCTCTCAGACAAATGAGGCTTGATGATTATCTTTGCTGAGCAACTGCAGGGAATGATTTTTAGGAGCCTTCCCTTTTCAGAACGGCTGGCGAGATAGGGCTATAGCCGAGGATAGATTTCGTTTGTTCGATATCAACCTGCAGATTCATGAACAGCTTCTGGTAGACACCGTTCAGCTTCGGCAGGTGCTTCATCATGCTCCAGATGCCCGGTGGAAGAGGAAGTTCCATCGGCCTTTTTCCTCTCGCAGAAAAGGCTTCTTCAAGCATCGCATGCGTTGAAACATCAATGCCATCGCTGGCCAGAAACGATCTGCCCCTAGCATTGGGGTGCCGCGCCGCGAGCAAGAGGAGATCGCAGAGATTGGCCACATGCACGCGCGAGCGGAGGTTCTTAATGTTGGAAAACGGCGAGGGCAAGCCAAGCTCTGCCCAGCGTTGAATTCGCACCATGTTGCCCTTTGCGCCTGGGCCGTAGACGAGTGTCGGACGCACAATGACGACCTCCAAGCCCGTTTGAGCCTCGATCTTCCTCAAGGCAACCTCAGCTTCCGCTTTGGAGACTGCATATGGTCCCACTGGCGCGAACGGGTCACCCGCTTTGAATGCGGCACCTGGCTCGGTGAACTCCCCGTGAACCTTGACGGTACTCACGAAAACCAGTCGCTTGACGCCCGCCAGTACGGCAGCGTCGGCGATACGGACACTTGTGTTCAGATTTGCCTCACGAAAGAGCTCCAGAGGGTTCCTGTCCGTCTCCTTCATCACATGCGCCCTGCCTGCGAGGTGGACAACAGTTTGCGCCCCGGTAAGAAGATGTGCCCAACCACGCCCGCCGTCATTGCCGGATAGAGCGGCCTGATCCCCTGATGGTTTCAGACTAAAACCTTTTTGGGGTATGCCCAGTTTCACAAGATAGGAAGTCAGCGCGCGGCCAACAAACCCTGATGCTCCGGTTACGACGATGAGTCCTTCTGCCGAACTAGAGGGCGTGGTCACGGTGTTTCTCCCGCGAAATCAGTTCAAAGAGCTTTGCCTTCGCAGTGTCCGTGTCCTCTGCGTCCACCGCCTCAAGGAGTTCGTCCAACGCGGATGTCATTCTGTAGTCGGTGATGCCGGACGCGTCGGCGCGCATGATCTTCGGATGCCGAGTGGGCTTGGCGTTGTCGCGATCATAGAAGAGTTCTTCAAAAAGCTTCTCTCCGGGACGCTTTCCGACGACCTCGATCGCGATACCACTCTCCGGATCAGCCTTGTCTTTCACCCTAAATCCGGCCAGGCGGATCATGTTCTCGGCAAGATCGCCAATTCTAACTGGTTCGCCCATATCCAGTAGAAAAACGTCGCCTCCTTCTGACAGCGCGCCCGCTTGCACGATCAATTCAGCCGCTTCGGGGATAGACATGAAGTAGCGCGTCATGTCTGGATCGGTCACTGTTACCGGGCCGCCTTTGGAAATCTGCTCCTTGAAAAGCGGGACGACAGAGCCATTGGAGCCGATCACATTCCCAAAGCGAACAGCACAGAAGATTTGTGGCTTTTCGGCATCTCGGGCCTCTACAGCGATCTGACGAACGATGAGCTCTGCCCAGCGTTTTGTCGCTCCCATGACATTGGTCGGTCTGACAGCTTTGTCCGATGAGATGAGGACGAAGTTGGAGATGTGTTCAGACGCGGCGATGCGAGCGACGGTCAAGGTGCCGAACACATTGTTTTTTATGCCTTCCAGTACATTTGATTCCACCAGAGGCACATGCTTGTGCGCGGCTGCGTGATAGACGACGTCGATCTTGTGCTCTCGCATTGTCCGGCGCACCAGGCGCTCGTCAGTGACCGAGCCCAGTACTGGCACTAGCAAGGGGCCATTCGGGCGTGAGAGCTCCTGCTCGATACGGTAAAGGGCGTATTCGCTTGCTTCGAAAAGCACCAGCTTTGACGGGTTCCAGGTGGCGATCAAGCGGCAAAGCTGTGAGCCTATGGAGCCTCCAGCTCCTGTTACCATCACCGTCTTGCCTGCCAATGCCTGTGCCAGCAGTGCGCGATCAGGCGGAATGAAGGAACGTCCCAGCAGTTCGTCAATTTCTATCTCGCGGATTTGGTTGACGATGTAGCGACCATCGACAATGTCCGAGATGTCAGGGATGCTGCGGACTTTCACGCCGAGTCCTGTAACGCGCGCTATAACTGCTTGCCGGCTTTGGGGCGCAATAGATGACATTATCAGGACAATTTCCCGGATGCCGTAGCGCTCAATCAAATTAAGGAGTTGTTGCGGTGGAAAAACACGATATCCGGCCACGTCTCTTCCGTGATTTGCGGGGTCATCGTCGATAATGCCCATGACATAGCGATTGCCATGTCCGCGAAGCGTGTGTGCCAGTTGGGCAGCCGACGAGGCAGCGCCGTATATGAAGATCGGTTCTTCATCACGGCGCATTCCAGTTCCAACGTTCAGCACCCACTTTGCCAAAAAGCGTGTCGTGCAGATCAAGATCGTGCCGAGAATGAAGTACAAGAATGGCACCGATCGCGGAACAATTCCTTGGCCAGCCATCTCCATCAGAAAGACAATAATGACCCAGCACATGGTCGAAACCGCCATGGACTGGATGACTGTCCAAATGGCGGCTTCAGGTAGGTAGCGGATAACCGAACGGTAGAGGCCAAGTCGCGCGAAGACGGGGGTTGCCACCACAGGTGCGAGCACGGCTAGCAGTAGACGTTCATTTGTCAAAACCGGAGTCCAGTCGGAGAGCCGAAGGGCATACGCTCCCCACAGCGCGACCAATAGAGACAGGGAATCGATAACGATCAATACCACACGCTTCCAGCGACGAGGGGTGCGGATGATAGCCTCTCGCAACAAGCGCACCATGGGATGCTCATTGAAATCAGTCACAATACAAAGCCAGTTCCGGTTTCACGATCGCTTCTCAATGAGAAACACCTCTTGCCGAGATAACCTTGATCGCCGTGAGCCACAATATGCGGATGTCGAACACGAAACTTTGTTTCTGTTGGTACTCAGCGTCGAATGCAACTTTCAGCGGGATAGCGAGTTCGTCTCTACCGTTGACTTGGGCCCATCCGGTGAGACCTGGAGTGAGAAGATGCACATTTGCCTCAGTACGTTGAGCAATTAGGTCCTGCTGATTGAACAGAGCAGGTCGGGGGCCGACGAGACTCATATCGCCGCGTAGTATGGACCAGAGTTGTGGGAGTTCATCGAGGCTGGTTTTTCTGAGGAACCCTCCAATCGGCGTAAGGTATTGGGATGGGTCATCTAGCAAATGAGTCGCAACGACGGGTGCGTCCGTCCGCATGGTCCTGAACTTGGGCATTAGGAAAATTTTGTTTCCTTTTCCTACGCGTTGCGACCAATAAAGTGACGGTCCCGGTGAAGAGATCCGAACAGCGATTGCCACCATGGCCATCGGTAAGGAGGCGAGGCATAGTACGCCAAGCGAAATAATGATATCGAAAATGCGCTTAAACTTCATGTTCAGAACCTGCGTAGTCATGCTTCAGTCCAATCATTATGATAAGCTGAGATTGATCTCCATAGGCGGCTAGGGTTGTTCACCGCGCATCGGCTAGTCGGTTGACAACAATGAACAATTTTGTTGCCGATGCCGAGGGCAAATAAGGTTCGCCGCTTGACCGACTTCAAAGCCACGGCAGATTTTGTTTTCAATTCAGCTAAATTTTAATTATCGTGTTGCCTGTAATCATGCGCGAGGCGTCTCATGAAAATAAAGTCATCTGTAGAACCTGTTGTGGGGGATGCCGACGGGACGGACGCGGAAGAAAACCGTCAACTCACAAATCTCCTGCTGGAAAACGCTATTGTGCAGCCTGTCACCCATGCAAATTATAAACCTAAAAATCGACCAACCGGTTTGGACGTAGTTGAAATTGTTTTTCTTGCCCTTACTTTTTTATTGCTGAGGGTTTACGCATTTGCTTTTCGTAGGGCGAAAGAGGACGAGGACGGTTGCCTTTATTAGGTTGTCCTGACTATATGGTAGCTTCGGCACTTTCTCCAACTGGCAGCGTAAGCATTGCCATTAACTGCATCTCAGCTCCTGCCGAATTCATCGGCCAGGCGGATGATGTCATCCTCGCCGAGATAGGAGCCCGTCTGCACTTCGATCACTTCAAGGCGGATCTTGCCGGGATTGGCCAGACGGTGGACGGAGCCCTGCGGGATGTAGATCGACTGGTTCTCGTGCAGAACGGTCACCGTGTCGGCGATGGTCACTTCCGCCGTGCCGCGCACGCAGACCCAATGTTCGGCGCGGTTGTGGGGTAATACCCTCGTTTTTGACGGCGGACAACTTCTTGCGCCGTCGGAACCTCGCTAGCGCGACGCCGGTACCCAGTCGTAGGGATCGGCCTTGAATACGTCCGGCTGTACCACGGGGAAGGGGCGATCGGACCGCATCGCCAAGGGGACGCAAACGCACAATATTGCGAACATGAGGAGCCAGTTTCTAGCCTGCAATGGGAGCGCTGCGAACGTCGCTAGTCCAATTGGAAGCAAGACCATTTGATACCGCGGTTGAACATACAATGAAACAGAAAGCATCAGCCATGCGCTGAGCCACAACATCGCCATGATCTGTGGCCCGCGATCCGGGAATGCACGTCTTGCGAGGGCTGTAACGGTGCAAGCGCCGAAGGCCACGATGTTCAGAATTCCGAACACCCAATATCCAACACCGATCCAGTAGGGAGCGCCTGTGGACTGCCATATTACCGGATACATCGCGAGGCTGGCAGCGTTTAGTGCGCACCGTTTTAACCACGCGAGCAAGGCTTGACTGATACTCAAAACCGACAAGTCAGGAGCCGCGAGCAGCTGACCACCGATCCGTTGCGCTGTCTCGATGTTGACGCGGAAAAGTGGCAGCCACTCCGCCCCAAACCAGATGAGTGGAACGACTACAGCGCATGCGCCGCCGAGTATGGCAACTATTTCTGCCTCTGAACGCTTCAACTTTTCAGCTAGGGCTGTCGTCACAACGATCGCTGCAAGAATGGCGCCATACCCAAGTCGGAAAAAAGCAGCTGCAGCGGCAATGGCGATACACGTGACAATCCAGTGTCGTGGGCGGGTCACTAAGGCCCAGCAGATCGCAAGTGACAGCACGAGCAGCGGAAGCTCCTTGTTCGGCCCAGGCATCAAAAGTAGCAAGAAAACATTGGCGCAGATGCCGACGAGTGCAAAGCTGTTCGGCTTCGCGAATCCGCCATTCAGCACCAGCTGCTCGTATAGCCAGGCAGCACTCAATATCAGCGCGAGATTGACCACGGCAAACATCCACGAGCCGATTAGGTAGCCCGGCGCGTAAAGGACGAATAGGCCGAGGAGATCGAGCCGATCGATGTAAAACAGCGTCTCGAGCGTTCCGATTTCGTGCAGCGAGTGAGCAAGTGCGGCGACGTCAGTCACCGAGAACCCAGCCGACAGTGCGGCCCAGAAGTTCGCCTGTATCAACAGCGCAGCGATAAAGCCCGCTGCGGCAAAGCAAAACGTGATCTGCCAATAAAGTCCGCGTAACGAATTCTTCTCCGGGCTCCTCTTTGTCGTCACCTGCGAGTTCGCGGCCCAGAGAATGCCGCCCGCCAACTGTACCGTTGCGCAAAGCAGCCAAACCCACCCTCCAGCTTCGACCCCGATGCGGGGTCCGAAGTACAGCATGAAGGTCGACCCAACGATGATGTTCACTACGTTGATGGTCCCGATCACTTTAGCCGAGCCGAACACCACCATCTGTTGGTAGAAGATCTGGTACAACGAGTTGACCCCAACGGCCAAGAATATCAGCTGCAGCGGAAACGTGCCGACAGACTGCACTTCGGCGTCCGGAATCCACCAGTGAAGAATGGTTGGCGCCAGCGCTGCCATCAAAAGGCAAGGCAAGAAGTTCAATACGAAGATGGCCAGTGCTAGCTGCTGGAGCGAGCGACGTTGGCCGCGCGGAAGCTCCGTTGACAGGCGCGGAAGAAATGCATTCAGCACAGGGCCCTGAACCTGGAAGAACGCGAGGCCAAGACTGGCAACTGCGATGTAACGACCGTAATCCGCGAGGGGCACAAGACTCGAGAGCCCGAATCGGTCAATCTGCGAAACAGCCATACCTGCTAAGATTGCGACCGAAAGACCTGCGGTTTCTTTCAAAAGTGCTAGCACGTCCGTCAGTCGAACCAATGCGCGCTCGCTGGCCATTTGCTTCCGAATTGACCACCGGTTGGTGGACCACTCCACAACAGTCAAAGTGGTAAACCCAATCAGGTAGCCCGCCGCTGTCGGCGACCACAAAATTACCAACAATGCTGCCGCCGCATGCTTTGCAGTCGCAAACAGGGTCTGCCGGACGTTTACCGTCTTTTGTTCCTGGGTACCGTTCCAAAAACCTAAATGCACAGCATTCAAGAATTGGAAGAAAAACATAACGAATGCCAGCCGTATCTCAATGTGACTAGACGACGCTGCCGCTGTGCCTTGGAGCCATTCGGTTTCGATCCAGCCTGCGAACACAATTCCCAGTGCCGCCACGACCGCGCCAACCCCTAGATATGCGGCAGAGAAGATCCCGAACGTCCGAGATAGGTTTGATCCTCCCGAGGCTTTGGCGCGAGCGATCTCGCGGGGAATAAGTTGACCTAAGCCAACTTCGCAGAGCGCAAGAATGCCCTGTAGTGCTATACAGAAGGCTACAAGGCCCCACTCTTGCGGCGCAAGCGTGGTCACGTAGAACGGAATCAGGAGTATGCTCAAACCGGCGCGCCAAATCACGCCGGCGAAGTTGAAAGCTGTATTCCGGAGAGCTCGCGACTGGGACAGTCTGAGATGGCGGAGCTCGATGACAGTCTCGGCTATTCTCTTAAGCTGGCTCAACCGACAGGCCCTCCAGCGATTAGGGCTAATGAGACTGAATGACGGATCCCAGCCGCACCTGCGACTCGATCGCATGGCTCAGCAAAAGCAAGCGCGCACAGCGCGGAGCAAAGTGGAAGCAATTTCAATGTGTTTTCCCTTGATCAGCGACGTGACGCGAGGAACATCGGCGCATTGCCCGCAGCTAGAGTCTCGCCCATTGAAGTTGGTTGCGGTTGTAATCAATCTGACAGGTCTGTGCAAATAGTCGTATCCGGGGACAGAGCGGGAGTTAAACGGGTCTTTCCGACACCGGAAAGACCAACCAATCGCTTGTCGTGACAGGACTTAAATCTCTCCGGGTAGCATCAATAACTTCGTAAACGGCAAGCTGAGGCCGTTCAGCGCGTGTAATTCCACGGCACGAGCGCCTCGAGATCGCTGCTGGGCCGGCCGTTGGCGATGCGCTCGAGGGTGTGGATGAGCCAGGCCTGCGGATCGACGTTATTCACCTTCGCCGTCTGAAGGAGCGTGGCGATTGTCGCCCAGCCCCTTCGGTAATCTCCCCATTCTTACAGGGCTCCGCAGTAGAATTCACGCGGCCATTTTCAGTTTCTGCACGGGCGTTATGCCGCCGATGCCCGTATTGGACCGTTCGTTGTTATAGGTCCATAGCCACTGCGTGGCGAGTTCCCGCGCCTCCTCGATACTTTCAAGATGTATTGGTCGAGCCATTTGTGTCGGACGGTGCGGTCGGGAGCGCTCAACATAGGCATTCCGTTGCGGCTTTCCGATTGGATGTGGCTCAAAGCAATTCCTTGCGTACTGCCCATTCCATCAATTTGACACTGACATACTCAGGTCCATAGGATCCTGGGAGTAACGTGCAATTTAATGTTGTGGCCGCCTGCCCAGCCCCGCATGAGATTGTGGATGTATGCCATCCCGCCTGTTCGATGATGAGGACGGCGTGCGCATTGTCCGCGATGTTGCGTGAGATCTCGATCAGGTGCTAGGCCCTGTTGACAAAGTGGACTCCCAAATCAGCCGAAGCATGATTCAAGACTACCTTTTAGGAGGCAGTTTTGGCTCGCGGCGACCTGACGGATATGGAATGGCGGATCATCGAGGGGCTTTTGCCCAGGGAACGTGGCAGGAAGTCTCGGCCTTCGCACGATAATCGGCAATATCTGAACGGGATGCTGCATGTTCTGCGGGTCGGATGCCCTTGGCGCGACATGCATGAGCGCTACGGAAAGTGGAATTCGGTCTATGTGCGTTTCCGCCGTTGGGCCGAACAAGGCGTTTGAGACGCTCTGCTTGAGACCCTCGTTGAACTGGGGCTGACAGATGACTGGCAGCACATGATCGACAGCACCACGGTTCGCGGTCATTCTTAGGCTGCGGGTGCTAAAGGGGGACTTATCAGGAGGCTTTTGGTCGATCACGCGGCGGTTTTACGACGAAAATCCACGCCCGCGCAGACGGTCAAGGACGCCCTCTTGGCTTCGTCCTGACGGGCGGGAGGCTTCGGACTACAACGCCGTTCCGGATCTGCTGGCGATACCCGTCCGCAAGCCGAGGCTGTTCCTTGCTGACAAAGGCTACGACGGCGATTTCGTGCGCGAGGAACTTCTGATCCATGGGATCGGACCAGTCGTTCCGCCGAAAGCAAACCGGAAGAACCCACCTGCCTGCGACTTCCGGGCTTACAAGGACAGGAACCGCATCGAGCGGATGTTCAATCGCCTCAAGCAATTCCGTCGCGTTGCGACCCGATACGACAAAACACGGAAATCCTTCTCAGCATTCCTCGCCCTGGCCGCTGCAAAGATATGGTTGCCATACATTGTCAACAGAACCTAGTTCATGGGATTAGTGTGGCACCACGGCATGACTAGGGCGGCAGTCCTGCTCTGTTAGGGGCAGATTGCACGGAAGATGTCGGCTGATCTGGTTCGCTGGTCGTGCGGCACAGACAGCCTTGTTCCCGCTGGCCCAGCGACGCGTGATCTTGTTCTTCTTGCCTATCCGAGTTTCATCCTGGAACCAGATTTTGATCACTTCGCCATTAGCGGGGCCGACCGCGATTTCTGCCAGAGCGGCGGCGAAGTCCTTTTTGGATGCCTCAGCCGCTGCCGGATCCTGCGCATGATGTCTTGGGCGCGCAAAGAGCTTGCGATACCCCATGGCCCGCGCTTCGCCCCCAAGCGTCTCCTCGCTCACCGAGATGTGGAACTCTTTCCAAATCCGTTGGGCCAAATCACACCAGACGCCATCGGACGACGCCATCAATATAAGGCGTCGGTCCGCGCTCGATGGCTGACGCCAATGCCTTTCCTGTTTGTCGTTCAGGAGCAAAGGCTTTCCCGGAGCCTTGCCGTTGATCAGCCCGCCGGGCTCGCCAGCATTGAAGCGCACCCCTAGTCGCGCACGATCTGAACTATCAAGCTGCCAAGCCGGGCGGCATCGGCACATGAGCCAGCATCATAGATCGATGCGAGCGAAAGAAGCGGCCGCGCCTAATCGGCATCGCCCGTATGCCGGGCCATGCGCTGCAACATGGACCCGTCGAAATCCGACAGCAAAGAAAGCGCTTAACCCATCGCAAACCTTCTGTTTGCGCCAGAGATTCACATTCGTCCGCTGCTCGGAATCTCCACTAGATTCGAACTTCCCGACAACTGGTATTTGACATTAACCTGATCGGCTGTGCCAAACGCATGACCAGTTTCCACCTGAGTGAGAGTGGGTTGGTATCGTGCGTGGTACACCTTCGTGTACACCTTGGTGTAGCGCTACTCTCCCTTTTGCTATAATGACTTAGGCAAGTGCCTGAAAACGCTGGTAGCGCTTGGCCACCTGGCGGAGAGTCCCGCCGCCGCGACCAATGCGGTCAAAAGGTTCGGGTGAGTTAATCAAATCGATCCGATGGTGCAGCGCAACGTGTTGGTGCCCTGACAGGAACGTGGACTCGGAGGCCGCTGCTGCTTGGCACTCTGTACGCCCTCATTTCCCTTCTCGCTCAAGCGCGAGTCGGCTACCTCTGAACCATGAGCATCAGCGCGCTGGGCGATCCGCATTCCAAGTCCGTGCCCGAGCCTGTCCGCGATCGCGGGCGGCTGGTGCGTGTCGTTGTGCCCTTGGCGGTTATGTATAATGGCGTGCTTGCCATCGTGAATGCACATGTGATGCCGCTTGGCTTTTCCCATGTCGCGCTGGTCGAGATCACGCTGCTCTTCATCACGCTGCTCTACCTGCTCTATCGGGGGCTGTCGCAGGAGGCCCTGCCGATCGTCACCCTGGTCGGCTTTTTTGCGCTGGTCATGCTCTACACCTCGGCTGCCAATGGCATGCTGTTCGTCGACTTCTTCCGCAATGTGCTGATCATCGCGGTGTTCTGCCAGTTGGGCATGATGACGGACGGGCGCAGTCTCGCCTTTGTCTTCAGGATCTGCTGTGGCTTCATTCTCTCGGTGTTGCTGGTCGAGATCTTCTTCACCCGGATCTATGAGGATCTCTTTTATCCGGCGCTCTATTTCACCAATACGCGCGGGCTCGAGCAGGTGGCATTCGGTGGGGCGAAGATCTTTCAGAATGCAATCAACATCCCGGGCCGCTTTTCCTTCGGGCTCAGCGACCACCGCACCTCGTCGCTCTTTCTCGAGCAGGTGTCGCTTGCCAATTTCTCAGGCGTGCTCTGCATCTATCTCGTCAGCCGGTTCAACCAGATCCCGCGCTTCGACCGCGTTCTGATCCTTGCGACCGTCGTCTTCATTCTGCTGACCAATGATTCGCGCAGCATGCTCGCCTTCTCGTTCATCTGCCTTTTCGGCTACTTCCTGTTTCCGAAGATCAGCAATGGCGTCAGACCGCTGATCATGCCGGCGATCATCATCGCGGGCGCTCTCGTCTATCTCATGCGCCCGGATGCGAGCGGCGACACCTTTGACGGTCGTATCGTGCTCACCATGAAGGGCTTCTTCAGCCTCGATTTCGTCGAACTGCTCGCACTCGATGTGCGCAACATCGCGAGTTTTGCCGATAGCGGCTATATCTATGTGATCAATGCCAGCACCGTCTTCGGGCTCCTGGCCTTCTGGCTGTTCGTCAGTTTCTATCCGGCGGGGCAGGGGGCGGCGCAAAAGCGCTGTGCCTTCACGCTCGCCATCTTCATCTTCCTCAACATGATGATTGGCGGCACGGCGATTTTCTCGATCAAGGTGGCGGCGCTTCTTTGGCTGCTCGTCGGGCAGATGCGAGCGGCAGACGCCGAGCCGCATTAACCGCGTTCGGAGGTCTTCCGGACAGGATCGTGCCGGGCAGGCTATAAGGAGCGAACGGTCCATGCTCCCTGTCTGACGGATTGCCACCGCTCATGTGCGTTCAGCTGCAGTATATCAGGGCAATCGCTGCTCTTCTCGTCGTCTATTTTCATGCCATCCTGCAGCTTGAGAAGCTCAATCCGGATGCCTGGATGACGGACTACCTGTTCGGCAAGAGCGGCGTTGACCTCTTCTTCGTGCTCAGCGGTTTCGTCATGTGGATCACCACCGCCGACAAGCCGCAGACGGTCACGGATTTTTGGTGGAAGCGCGTGCGCCGTGTCGTGCCGCTCTACTGGGCCGTCACGCTCGCCGCGGCCATGGTGGCGCTCGTCCTCCCGCAGATCCTCAAATCCACGCAGTTCGATGTGCCGCACATCCTCGCCTCTCTCGCCTTTCTGCCCTGGATCAATCCTTCTGATCCCGCCGGCGAGATGATTGCGCCGCTCATCGTTCCGGGTTGGACGCTGAATTACGAGATGTATTTCTACCTCCTGTTCGGCCTTTGTCTGCTGGTGCCGGTGCGTCGTCGCATTGCTGCCATCACGCTTTTGATCGGCAGCATTTTTGTGCTTGCCAATCTTGCGCCCGAGAGCACGGCAGCGAGGTTCTACGGCGACACCGTCATCTTTGAATTCGTCGCCGGCGTGATCCTCGGTCGGATCTACAAGTCAGGTCTGTCTCTCTCTGCCCCTGTCGTCGCGGCCGGCCTTGCGATCGGGTTTGCGGCGCTGCTGTACAATGATTATCGCGCCTTCGAGCTGCCGCGGCTTGTCACGATCGGCATCCCGGCCGCCTTCATCATCTTTTTTGCCACGGCGATCCGCATTCCCGACCTCAAAGCCTGGCGCTGGTTGCGGATCCTGGGAGATGCCTCCTATTCCATCTATCTCACCCATATCTTCACGCTGGCGGGCTCGCGCATGATCTATCCTTACGTGATCGGGGCCGTTGAGAGCGACACGCTGTTCGTCGCCTTGATGATCGCCATGTCCACGGCCGTCGGCCTTGCGAGCTACTATCTCTTCGAAGTGCCGGTTGGCCGTTTCCTTTCGTCGGCCAATCCGCCCCGTTTCGGTCGGGTCGCCAAGGCTGGCAGCGCATGAGAGCAGGTGCCAAGATGACCGTAGCCAGCGCAAAGACGCCTAGTCGCCGCGCCCTGTTCGCTGCCTTGATTGCAGCGCTTGCTGCGGGGCCCAGTTATGCCGGCCCGGGTGATCTCTGTTTTCGCGGGCTGAACATCTCCGGTGCGGAATATGGCGAGTTCGACGGAGTCGAAGGCGTCAATTTTACCTACCCGTCTGCTGCGACCGTGTCCTATTTCGCGGACAAGGGTTTCGACACGGTGCGTCTTCCCTTCAAATGGGAGCGCCTGCAGCCACAACTCGGTGAGGCCTTCGAGCGAACCGAACTGGAGCGTTTGAAGACCAGCGTTGCTGGGCTTAGGGAGAGGGGCCTTCTCGTTATCCTCGATCCGCACAATTTTGGGTATTATGGCGGCCACAATATCGGCTCCTCGGAGGTTTCCCCACGGCAGTTCGCGCAGTTCTGGATCAGGCTCGCGGCCGAGTTCGCCAATGAAGAGGGCATTGCCTTCGGGTTGATGAATGAACCCCATGACATCGCGCCATTGGTCTGGCTCGATGCGGCGAACCAGGCGATCGCAGGCATACGGGCGGTCGGTGCCCGCAATCTCATCCTCGTGCCGGGCACGCACTGGAGCGGTGTCGTCACCTGGGGTGAGGATTTTGGGCGCGGTTCCAATGCGACCGTGATGCTCGGAGTCGTCGATCCGATCGATAATTTTGCCTTCGAGGTGCATCAATACATGGACAAGGACCTGTCCGGCACCAATGAGGCCTGCGTCAATGCGGATCTGGCCGTCACCGGCATCGCCAAGCTGTCCGACTGGCTGCGGACCCATGACAAGCGCGCCTTCCTCGGCGAATTCGGCGGGTCGAAGGACAAGGATTGCCTGACCGGTCTGACGCGCATGATGGATCAGGTCGCCACGGATTCCGATGTCTGGCTCGGCTGGACCTATTGGGCGGGCGGCGACTGGTGGTCGCCGGAAGAGGGCAACAACATCCAGCCGACGCAGGCGGGAGACCGCCCGCAACTCTCCGTGCTGCTTCCAGCTCTTCAGCCTGCTGCCGCAGATCCGGGCGCTTGCCTGCGAATTCCGCCCGCAGGCTAAGACTTAATTAACCGTAAAAACTCATAGTTCGGCAAGAAACTGACGTCTCGCGGGCAACCGCCTGACGCCTTCATGCATGGGCAAGGCAATCGTGAGGCAGACAACTCGAGCGATGGGCGAATTCGATCCTCAGCATCGCCGCACGGGCACGCAATCGCCGTCATCTGCTGGCGGAGCCAATGTCAGCTTGCGTCGCTATCTCGGTGCGACTTCCGAGGCAGGGGAAGAGCGAGGTCCGCGGGCGCGGCGTCCGCTCACCATGGACGACATCGAACAGCGCGCCCGCGAACGCTTCGGCTGGGATCTGTCGCGCGGGGATGACCTGTCTGAGGAGATGCCGCGTGCTGATATGGGCCAGAAGCCCTTGTCGGAGGAGCGTCCACTGGCTGCCCAGCCGGAGGCTACCCAGCCGGTGGCGCAATACGCCGACGCTCCGCTCGTCATCGACCTGAAATTCGTGGCGCTCGCCGCCTGGCGATACCGGACGGCGGTGCTCGCAGGCGCCGTTGTCTGCGCGCTGCTTGGCGGTGGCATGACGACCCTTCTCTCCAAGAAATATAGTGCGACGGCGACGCTCTACTTCGATCCGCAGAAGCTTGCGGTGGAGCTCGTGGACAACGACCGCGCCACATCGCCGGAAGTGCTGAATGCGACGATCGACAGCCAGACGCAGATCATCACCTCGCGCTCGGTCCTGGAGACGGTCGCAAGCAATCTGCAGCTGACCTCCGATCCCGAATTCGTCGGCCGGGCCTCGGGCGACGCGGCGACGGACATGAACCGCGTGGTCTCGGCCATGCAGAAGCACATCCTCGTGTCCCGGCAGGACGGCACCTTTATCTTCCAGGTGAAAGTGACGACGGGCCAGGCCGAGAAGTCGTCCGAGATCGCCAATTCGCTCGTTGCGGCTTACCTCAAGAACAGCCGCATCAATGCCGAAGACAGTTTCGGCAGCGTCAATACGAGCCTGGTCAATCAACTGACGGCGCTGAGCAAGGCGGTGATTGCGGCGGAAGCCGAGGTGAAGGCTTTCACCTCCAAGAACGATCTCTTCGCCGTTGGTGGAGACCAGATCGCCGACAAGCGCCTGCAGTCGCTGGATGATCTGCTGGTTGCCGCCCAGCAGAAGATCATCGAAGCCAAGGCCCAGCTCGACACAGTGTCGAAGCTCAACATCAACGACGTTCTCGTCGGCGATGCCACCGCTTCGCGGACGCTCGGAGACCTGCGCAATCAGTATGCGAGCCTTTCGGCCAATGTCAGCAGCCTGACGGAGCGGCTCGGCCCACGCCACCCCCAGCTGCAGTCTGCCAAGGCATCGCTCGGCGACCTCGAACGGCAGATCCGCCTCGAACTCGAGCGCATGGTGGTCGCTGCCCGCAGTGCTTACGAATCGGCGCAAAAGGAAGAGGCCGATCTCCTCAAGGAGCTCAATGTTCAAAAGGCTTCGCAAGCCACCAATTCAACGGCGCTGATCGAGCTTAGCGAGCTCGAACGCAAGGCCAAGGCTGCACGGGACGTCTACGAGGCGGTGCTGAAGCGCAGCGAGGAAACGGCGGCCGAGATGAGCCTCTATTCCAGCAATGTCCGGATCATCGCCGAAGCCTTCCCGCCGCAAACAGCCGACGGGCCGGGTCGAACCGTCCTCCTGATCGCGGGTGCCTTCGGCGGCGGTCTCTTCGGTCTCGGCTTGGGGATCGTGCTGGCTGCGGGGCTCGCGCTATTTCAGCGGGTGAGGGGGAATGGTGGGCCCGGAGGGAGCGCCCACCATCGCTCAAAAGCCTTAAAAGCTGTGGCTTGAGGGATGGCTAGGGGGACACGATGTCCCCCTTTGAAGGCGTTGCATCGCATTCGCTAACGATCTTTGCAATAGACCTTGAATGGTCAGCCTTCATCTCCACTAGTGGCTCACCGATTTTAGCGCGTTACTACTGGATAAATGAGCTCCAGCAGACCTCGCAGTCTCAGGTCAGGGCGGGGCAAACCATTGTGCAGCGTTAGATCGGGCTAGCGTTGGCCGCTGTCGGCATCGCCTTGGGATGATACTTTGCTTTTCTCTAAGATACCCTCAAGCAATTGCATATTGGGCTGTCTATAGATTGGCACTGATATGTCTTCCGAAGTCCTGTACAAGCTTGCCTTCACGGGTAGGCGCATCCCGCCTTGAAGAACCTCCATCTTTAGGGGGAGACGTTCATCATCTGAGAGCCGCAGTCGTAGCTCTGCAAGGCCGCGTTTCTCGCCGCCAATATAATCGTAAGCCCAGACATGCAGGCCGTCCGCTTCCTTTACTCCCTCCAACAGGAGGTTGTTGAACACATAACCCTCTTTGAGCCCCTCTGACTCAATCTCACCTTCGACTAGTCCGTCGTATACTTGCAGCCTCATGCTGATAGGCCCGCCATCGGCGGTCGCTAGCGCCCATTCCTGTTCGGTGCCGTCAACCCAACCCTCAAGACTGCTAGTCCACCGACCACTATAGTTCTTGTCCAGTTTCAGCCACTCGGTTACTTTCTGCGTGGCCTCCGGCGCTTCGTCCATGAACGAGTTGATCTTAGCTGGTAGGTCAAGAATGCCCAGAAATATTGATACGAGCCAGCCCGAGGCAGCAACTAGTATAGTGACAATCGAGATCCTGCCGTGCTTAGTCATGTAGCCTCATTTGGGTATGGTGTTATTCGCTGAAGGCGTTCAAGTGTTTGAAGCGCCATAATAGGAAGTGCGGATCTTCCTCCGCTGCTGCCAATCTCTCAACCATGTCTGCTTCTTGTTTGGCTATGAGGCCAATGCCACTCGCTCCTGCGACGGCTGCAGCTGCCTGGATCATGCCCCCTGTCATGTATGAAGTAAGAGCCATGGCCGCAGTTCCTAGAAAAGCGCCAGTCCTTCTGAGCGTCTGTGCCCTTGCTATAGCCCGAAATCTGCGCTCCAGCGCATCAATTTTAGGACGTAGAACGTCGTTGATCAGTTCGTCTCGGTCTGTACATCCAGCCTGTGTTACTAATTCCTTGAGCGCCATTCGTGCTTGAGCAAGGTGGTCCTGCTCGTCGTCCAAGATCCTGCAAAGATCTTGGGTGCTAACTCCTCCTATAAATGGAAACGTTACATCAAAAAGCAGCTGCTCTCGTGCTGACCGGTCTTCGTCTATCAGTACCGGTATCGCTGCACTTGCCGCGCTAGGGACGACGACGTGCCACCTATCGAATGGGCTGTTGACGTCTACATCAATAATTTCCCAGGTCGATGGTTGACCGTCTAGTCCCTGTGTCTTTAGCGTGACCAAACCTCTCGTGGGTTCTGGTACAACACGGCCAGTAGACACTAGCGGTTCAATATCCCGTAGCAATTCGATTGTATTGTCATCGCTGGGCATGGAAAACATGGGCAGAGCTTCAAGCACGCCTTCGCGCATTGGCAGGTCGGCTGTATCGGCGATTGAAAAGCCAATTCCGTTTTCGGATACAAACTTCTCGACTGCCTCTCCTGGTGCAGGGACGGAGATTACCATCCCTTCTGTGGCTTTGAAGGAAACCTGACTAACGTCGTTCATAAGTGCGGAGAAACGGATAAGGCTAGCAGCTTGATAAGTAGTCTGCTGCAGCCTCAGTCGAGCTTTGAGGCCTGCAGAACCCGCAAGGGCCAAATTTATCGCTTTGAAATTCTCTTGATACGACCCAATCCATTCGGAGGGCTCTAAGTGCCGTTGGTGCAGCATGTTTGTCAGTATTGTCTGCAATCTCATTACCGACGCGTCCTCAAGCTTCACGGCAAAGCCGCAATCAACAGTCTACCGAGATTCGACGCAGTAATTGATGCCGCACGTGTCATGGTCCTCGTAGCTTTTACCAATCCTACCAATGGTTTGTGACTAGAGTGCTGATTGGTGCGAATCCCTAATACATTAGGCAAACACATCGATTATGACAGTTTGGCTGGGATAAAGTGTAGTTCGCTCACCACGTTTGATATTTGTTATTAATCATATCATGCCGACTTCATTTAGCTTTTCCCATCGGCCGAGTTCACTGTATACGTCACATCTTAGCAATCGCGGAGCGAACTGTGAAAATAAAGGTTATTGCAGCCAGGGCCAAGCAGGCAACTCCCACGCTACCCGTTTCTACACTGGCGCCAAGGATATTAATCTTTGACACAGCATCATCATCTGAGATGGAGACAAGATAAATCCCAGCAACAGTAAGTACTATAGCTGCAACCAAGCTTACAACAGTAATAAATGATATATGGACGTGTCTACTCATGGCGACAGCATTTCTTTCTTCGGATCCGTTGACTAGCAGAGCTATGGAGACAAAGTGCTCTACCATTTTTCTTGGCGGCTCTGGTAATAAAGATAATTGCTCTTGAAAAACCTTCAGGCGGTCTTGTGCGGGGGTTTGGTTTATAATCGAAATGATCTTGTCGCTGATCGAGCGCCAATCTTGTTCTGCCGGCATCAAGGGGCTCTATATATCATTTCAACGTCGCGACCGAGGACGACATCTTGATAGGTGTCCGAGGTGTCGTCAAATAGTCTTTGCGGTATTTCAGAAATAGAACGGTATTCAGCGATACCTGCACCCGTTTGCTGCGAGCGAATCCGATAGACTGTGTCGAGTTTGCCGTCGACGATTAGTTTCGTAAGCTCTTCGTTGAGTATGGAGACATTCGGGGCGCCAACCAGCTCAACAACACGCTTCGCCGGATACTCAACAGGCGGCTTGCTGGCTCGCATTGTTGAGACCAAGCGATTAAGTCGCTGTACCCATGGACCTTTTGAGCTCATTTGTTGTGCTCTAGTATTGTGCTCACGATATACTGATATTCGAATTTTGACACCTTACTGGTAATCGCGAGCTCGTTTGCCTCGCCTGAAACTAATAGACCGATGGAACGCTCCATTGGTCCATGCCGCTTCATCGTGATTGTAACACGCTCACAGTGAGCATGTCCCTTTTTTTGCAGAAAGCGATCCAAGCTGGCGACGCCTTCGGCATCGTCATACATGCTGGAACCGATGCCACCTGCTGCAGCGGAGAGGCGTGTTCCGGAGGTGTTCGAATGCTGAGTGTGTCTTAGCCCGAATATCGTCTGGAGCTGGCTTCTTTTGGTGCTGTCTAATAGGTTGGCTTTGAACTTGTCGAGATTCTCATCCATCCAGTCCAACCTATTCACTACGGGATGCAGAAGATTGAAAACTCCCTCGGCGTTTCCGCCGTAGCTCACCGCCTCAGCGTACGATTGCAACCTAACTTCCGCTAGGCCGTTCTCCTGGATTCTGATCATGTTAACAGCGCGGTACGGGATTTGATTGTAGGTTACGATCAATTGACCGTTTGCCGCTTGGTCTGAGACCTTCTCAAGCGATGTGCGCTTCTCGACGATCTTAAAGTAGACGGCTCGCGTGCTTCCTGCTTCTTCTCTGATTTCTACGACTGTGGGCTTGTCTGGCATGTCCACAAGGGACATCGTTCCCAACTTTGGCAGGCCAGCACTGTTGACCGACTGTGAGAGGCTGCCATCGAACAAAGAGGCAATGTTTCTCCCAGGCACCAGTCGATAAAGAAACACATGTTGCCCGCCATGTTCCTCTGTTTGTCGGAGCAACTCGATCAAATCGTCTTGCGTAAGTCGTCCATCTGCGTGTGCTGGCCGAAGCCGCGAATTAATCATGGCCTGCCATGAATTGGCAGAAGACGGAAGGCTGCGTTCTTTCAGAAAGGCGCTCACCTGTTCAAGTGTGCCCTGCGCGCTAATAAGCTTAAATAGTAGTTCCAAATTCACGGTGTGTTTCCCTGCGCCCATAATTGTATGCACGCGTTCGCCATAATGGCCAGTATCGAGCGACGGCTACGATTTTCAGGCGCATGCGTGTTCTTCTTAACCAACAGCTCGACTATGTAGTGGCTGACGTTCACGCTAGTGGAGAACAGTGTCAACTTTTTCGTACGGTAGTCATTCGCGGTCAGTGGATCTCGTTGTTCGTCGCTACCGGTTCCCCCATAGGTTGGTACACGCGAACATACTACGGCCTCGTTTTGACTCAAGTTCGCAAACGCTGAAACTGAATAATTTTACGAGAGGGTATTTAAGTCACCTCAAATCGCCGTTTCCCCCACGGGTGCCATCTGTATTGCTGCCAGGATGTCATGCCTTGTTTCAATTACTATTGTTCCATACGCGTAGGTGCGTTTGCAGCGACATAAGCGAGGGGAGGGGGAGCTGTCCGCACGGGTATACCCTAATGAGCAAGTGGCTGTCTGCAAAAATGTATGTCCATAAGGGTTGACTTCGGACTATGGACAGTGATTTGTGTGGACATGACTCTTATGGACAGGAAGATGTGATGTCAAAGACCGTGCTCTACGCCCGTGTGTCAACCGTTGACCAGACGCTTGACCACCAGAGGATCCAAGCAGAACAAGCAGGATTTGTGATTGACGAGGTGATTGCTGACCATGGCGTGTCAGGCATCAGTACCAAGCTTAGGGACAGACCCGAAGGCAAAAGGTTATTCGACAAGCTCAGGCATGGGGACGTGTTGGTTGTTCGTTGGGTTGATCGCCTGGGGCGGAACTACGAGGACGTAACCAAGTCAATCAAGGACTTCATGGACATGGGTGTCATCGTGAAAACGGTGATCAATGGCATGGTCTTCGACGGCGCGACGAAAGACCCAATGCAAAAGGCGGTTAGAGACGCGCTGATAGCGTTCATGGCCGCAACAGCACAGGCGCAAGCCGAAGCGTCGAAAGCCGCTCAGCGGGCCGGAATAGAGGCAAAGAAGGGGGATCCAAGGACCTACCCCGGCAAGAAGCCGAGTTACGACCGCAAGGCCTTCCAGAAGGTGGTGGACATGCTTGCGCTAGGGCATGGAGCCTCAGAGATCTCGAAGGCCACCGATTTGAAGAGGCAGACTGTGATTAGGATCAGGGATGATCAGGCGAAGGCTGAGGCAATCCTGACAAAATGGGGCATGTGAGCCAAAAGCTTATAGGATACAGGCGCTTGCGCTTATTTGCACGAGTAATAGGGAGGTCATTGGGCGGAGCCTGATGGCCTTCCTTAGTTTAGTACCCATTTTCTGTTCTCTATGAATGTGTTCACTCTGTCATAGTATTTTCTATAGGGACCAGTGATATCTTTAAGTGGCTGGGTCATATCCAGAAATCCAGTGGAAGGCACATCATGTTCGATCTTCTTCGGTTTAATGGTTATATCCTTCCCGTACCTGCTATGGAACGTCTCCTGCATAACCTCCTGTAGCTCGTCTTCTAGTTTTGCATGTATGATGAAACTGTCATGCACAGGTAGGCATGGGTATCCCTTTTTCGCAAACTGATGCATAATTTGCTCTGCCATATCGGAATCTTCGCGTTGTAGATGCAGCCCGTGCTTGGACTTGAAGTATTTCCTAATTGGCCCGTGCCGTTGTAATATCTCGTGCTGAAGTTGTTCCCAGCTGATGCCTAGCTTCTGGCTGTCGAATCCCTCGATAGGGTTCAGTCGTTCGCCCGCGTTCAGCATTGCGTTGAATGTCTGTTTGACGATTTTGCGGGGAACTGGCAGTCCGATCTCGTAGGCATCGTGATCTAGCGACAGCCCTTCTTTGGCGTAGATCATGGCCGGATGCAGGTGGGAGTAATCGAGCTCTACAGTCGGCTCGTCGTCGATTGTGATGTATGGTCTGTAGGCTTTCGGAACGCTTTGCCACCAGCCACCGTAGAAGCGGCCACCTTTGGTCCAGTCGTTGTCATTGAAGATGCGCACAATTGATCGCCTAGTTAGATCAATGTGAGCGGGAGGCTGATAGACTGGGTCCGTGCGCCATGGTGCGCTATCAACGGCCTTATTGGCCATGCGCCGGTTCAACCCTTCGAGTTCGGTGTCTGAGATCCGCATATCGAACCAGTGGTTTTGTAGCACGACGTTGATTGTTTGCAGATGGACCCGCATGGATCGTATGCTGTCATCGTCTTGATACTCTACAGCGCGCTTGTCCTTGTCCCTGAGCACAACCGTCTGCAAGTCACCCGTGTTGAGAACTGTCGTTGCGGTCACAACCTCTGACATCGGGGCCAAGGTATGCGCTAGCTTCAAAGTCCCGGCAACACGGGTCACTCGCCCGCCACTGTGAGACCCCTTCGTAATCACAGCCATGTAGCCGGCCTGTAGCAAGCCACTGAAGGCATCTTTGAAGATGCTCCAGGTGACAAAGCTCGGACGATAGATGGACCGATTGACATAGGTGCTGTTCGACTTGCTGACCCCAATCGTCATTTCTGGGTCACTGAGCTGTGCCGCGAACAGATCGAGTATAAGGGCACTGACTGCGCTGGCGAATGCGTCGGAGGACGATCCTCTTCCTCTGGTCCGCTTCTCTTGCGCGCTCAATTCCTGCAGGATCGTGCCAAGGGCGGCTTGATAGGCTGGATGAGCGTTCACTCGGAACCAGTTGACTGGTCTGGATCTGGTCTCGGGCATAGCTGCACTGCTGTCGTGAAATGACGATTCCGGACGCTATAAAGAAATAGCTGGCCGGTTTCCATGCCACAACATCCTCAGCGACGGCATCATTGCGTAGTCGCTTTGCGAAGTCCGCGAAACCGGTATCGGATCTCTAGGCTGTTGCGTTCCGCCCTTTCGTTCGGCTGTTCCGCCAAGACCACACTCCTCTGGCTGGCACAGATAGTACAGCGAGGCTGCCCAGCAGGAACATCACATCGATCGCCACAGGGATAATGCCAGCAACCAGTTGCGCTATGGTTCCCATGCGCTGTACGCGAGCTTTCGCGGCCTCACGTTCCTGAATGTTTGTCAGCACTGCATGCGCCTCTCGATCTGAAGCGGCGCCCCCAATCATTGGTAGGTACTCTTCACTGATCCGGATGTAGGCGCTGTTGTTAGCCAGCCATTCCTGAGGATTGAAGCCAACCTCTGGAGGGTTCTCGTAGGCGCGCTGGTAAGACTGCGATGCGTTGAAGACGATGCTGCCTCCTGCTGTGAAGCTGTCAGCAATGCCCTCGAATAGCGTCTCGGTATTGTCGTCTGTGGCGATCCCCAGTGTTTGATACCAGGACTGTCTGTCGCGAGCCTCCCGGCATTCCCGCTCCGCACGTGTGCTCGCCGCGTCCCCTCCTATGACTGGCAGCCCCATTGAATTGGTTGTGCCCTCGGAGGTGTCGATAGGGCGAAAGCTCTCAGGAATACTGTCGTAGCCACACGCATAAGCGCCACCGGTTCCTGTCCACAGGCTGACAGCTACCAGCAAACAACTTGCACCTATCTTGATGTGCTGGAGCTGGGACGAGGTCTGGGATACCTGCTGGCGATCTGCTCTCGCATTCGACGCGACCTTCGATGTCAATGACCTACCCCCCCAATGCGGAAGGGCGGTAGGCGCGGTACGTCTCCGCGACTGGCCCTTCGATCTCTGGTGATCGGGGAGTTAGTAACCGCATGACACGGCCCTACGGCCTTTAGTTCAGAGAACCTGTTGCATACGCCGCAGGCTCCCCGACCATAGGTCGAAGAGTGGTGCCATTTCAGTGGCACACGTTCCTAGTCATGAGGGGTTACTACGCCCCGAAGCCGCACGTACGGCTCCAGGGTCTGTTTCCAGCATTCGGGAATCGCTGTCAATGATGCTGGGTGTCGTTAGGCTTCTGCGGCGATGGCTCGTAGCTAAGCTTCTGCATGGCTTCGTTCACTTGCGGCAAGGTGAAGCCCTCTTTGAAGTACTGCCTGTGCGTCATGCCATCCTGCTCGTGCCCAATGATCGATTTCACCAGCGGGTCGGCTACGCCTGCTTGCAGAAGTCGAGTGTTCACCGTGTGCCGCAGGCTGTGGAAAACGCGCGTTTTTGATTTGAGCCCAAGCTGCACGAGGAGCCTGTCGTTGAACCAGCGACTTTGCTGTCGCCCCCAGCCGTTCTTGGGGTCGTAGGTAAAGTCTGGGAATAGCTTGGTCGCGTTTCTGTCGCGCATGAACTGTACATAATCGAGAAGTCCAACGGTAATAAGCTCGGCATGTACCGGAACTAGACGGCGGGCCGCTGAGGTCTTGAGGCTTTTGCGGTCGCCGTCTTCGTTCATGTCGAACACCCATATGCCGTCTTGCTGGCGGATGTCCTTGAGGTGCAGCTGTGCAATCTCACCAAGCCTTGCGCCGGTATAGATCCCGATAAGGGTCGCCCACTTCTGATAGGGCTTCGTGACCAGACCATTTTCATTGTCCACGACTGTCCGCACGATCAATCTGATCTGATCGTTCGTATATGCCTCCCGGTCCCCGTCGTTGTTCTTCCTGGTCTGCCTTACTGCTAGACCGGAGAAAAAATTCTCGCTGGCATGGTGGTTCTGTTTCGCCCACTCGAAGAGCTCGTGGTAGGTCTGCAGGTACTTGTTGATTGTCGCAACCTGGATAACCTCGACTCCCCGCATGTTAAGAACATCGGCGAGGGGCTTGCCCCGTGTGAGCGGGTTCTTGGACCGATTGCGCGGATAAGCTAGTAGTGTGTCCTTGACCCGCTTGGCATCCATGGCGGTTAGCGTACGAACATCCGTATCGCTGCCTAGGATCTCTTCTAGCAGTCTGATGTGGTCAGCCTTCTCGATAACGGTCTTCTCTGCCCAGGCTTTACCTCTCTGGCGTTCCGCGCTGTAGGCGGTCGCTACTTCGGCTATGGTCATGCCAGAGGTCTGCGCCGCTTGGGTCGGCCCTAAGAACGTCTGCTGTGGATCTTCACCAAGGTCATACCGCGTCAGGGACTTGTTGTAAGCAAGAACAGCTTTGGCAAACTCGTGGAATGATAGCTTCATTTCCCGTTCCAGCCAGACGTACTGTGTGCTGCCCGGTTGGATGTCTAGGTCGTATTCATTGATGAAGCGGGCCAACAACTCGTCGTCAGATTTTACGAGAGAGAGCGGAGCATCTGTTTTCTTTGCATGCTTCGCTACGCGCTTGCTGGTCTCGTAGGCTTGCCGGTCCATCTCGTTCAGAGGGCCGGTATCATCCATTTCTTTTTTCGCCTGGTTCAGCAAACGCCGGAAATGCTCGGTCAACGCGTTTCTAATTTCCTCGTACCGCATTCCGCACGCAATTCCGTATTCATTCCACTGTTCGCCTATGTGGCTCAGGGAGCGGGACAAGCGCAATGCTTTTCGTGGGTCACGAGTCCGTAGAGATAGCTTGAGTGTCGAAGCTTTTTTCTGTGGATGCAGCTGCTTTGGTATGGGCCAACGCAGATAGAAGATGCCGCATCGAGACTTCACGAGATAGGCCGGATTGAACAAACCTATGTTCCCCTTGGATGTCTCCCCAAGAAAGTCCGCCTTCTAAGTATCTGATTTTAAACGAAATGGTGGGCCCGGAGGGACTCGAACCCCCAACCAAGCGGTTATGAGCCGCCGGCTCTAACCATTGAGCTACAGGCCCAGCCCGGCGTTGCGCCGTCGGGCGGGTTATGGTCACCCCGCACCGGTCTGCGGCTCTAACGCAAATTGCATTGTGCGACAAGTCTTTGCCGCAATGGCTTCACAATCACGCGTCATCACAGAGGGTGGAAGGGCATCGTGCCGGGAGAGGCCAAAGCGGCCGCCGGTGCCAAGGGACAAAGGATCTTATTCATGCTGAAAATTACACGCGCACTCGTCATGGCCACGGCTCTTTCGGGTTCGGTGCTCTCGACCGGTTTCGTCACGGAGGCCATGGCGGCCGAAGGTGAGCGTCGCGAGGCGACGATCATGGTGTCGGGCGAGGGCGAGGCGACGGTTGCGCCTGACATGGCTGTCATTTCGCTTGCCGTCGTGCGCGATGCCGAGACGGCGGCCGATGCGCTTTCGGCAAACAGTGCAGCCATGGCAGAGGTTCTGGCGGACCTGAAGGGGCAGGGCATTGCCGACAAGGACCTGCAGACGACGGATTTTTCGATCCAGCCGAAATACAAGCAGGAGACCCGCACCGACGGCACCTATGAGGCGCCTGTCATCGTCGGCTATACGGTCAGCAACGGTCTGACGGTGCGGGTGCGGGATCTCTCCAAGCTCGGCGCGATCATTGACCGCTCCGTGAAGCTTGGCGTCAATCAGGGCGGCGGCATCAGCTTCACCAATGACGATCCGGAAGCGACCGTCGAGGCCGCGCGCAAGCAGGCGGTTGAAAAGGCTGCCGCCAAGGCGAAGACGCTCACGGACGCGGCCGGGGTGAAGCTCGGACGGATCGTCGAGATCTCGGAGAATTTTGCGCGCCCGATGCCGCAGATGTATGCGGCTGCGCCCATGGCAAAGATGGCGGATGAGTCGGTGCCGATCGCATCCGGCGAAAATCTCTATACGGTGACCGTCAACATCACCTATGCGATCGAGCAGTAAGCTTCGGACACAGCGCTAGAACGAAGAAAGGGCCGGTCTTCCGGCCCTTTCGCATGTGTGGCTGCTGCTTGCATCAAATGTCGAGCGGATGCTCCGCAATCATCCTGGTCAGGCTGCCCTCAGCCGGGAAGAGCGGGATGAGGCAGGCCTGCAGGGCGTGGTAGATGTCGCCCTTGCCGGGGAAGAGGCTGTTGGACGGCTTGCCGTCTTCGGTCAGTTCCTCGAACCAGCCGCCCTGTTCGCGGTCGAGATTGTTGTTCGCGATATAGTTCCAGATCTTGCGGTAGCTCTCTTCGTGGAAGTCGCTTTCCTGATGCTGGTTGAGGAAGTGGGCGGCGGCGGCGCCTTCGCAGAGCGGCCACCAGAGTTTCGCGCGCTTGTCGGGGGCGTTTTCCCAATCGAGCGTGTAGAAGAAGCCACCCTTGTCCTTGTCCCAACCCAGCGCCATGGACTGGAAGAAGAGGCCGCGGGCTGCTTCCGGCATCCAGTCATGGCTTTTTCCGCCGAGCACCCAGAGTTGGAGGATCAGGCGGGCCCATTCCAGCCAGTGGCCGGGCGTGGTGCCGGCCGGGCGGAACATCTCATTCGGATGATAGTAGTCGCGGTCGACGACCCAGTTCTCATCGAAATGCTCGGCGACCCGGAAGGCTTCCTCGCGGGCGCGTCGGTTGATGATCAGGTCGGCGATCCGCTCCGCCTTGTCGAGATAATGCTGTTCGCCTGACACCTCGAAGGCGGCCATCAGGCTTTCGGTCAGGTGCATGTTGGAATTCTGGCCGCGATAGCCGGGGACCGGCTGCCAGTCACATGAGAATTCCTCCGCAATCGCGCCATGGTTTTCTTCCCAGAATTTTTCTTCGATTACCTGGGTGATGTCGGCGAGCATCTCGTCGGCCAGCGGATGGCCGGCGCATTTGGCGGAGGAGGCGGCGAGCAGGACGAAGGCGTGGCCGTAGCCCTGCTTCGTGTCGTCGGCAGCACCGGTGTCGTTGGCCTGCCAGAAATAGCCGCCGTTCTTCGGGTCGCGGTGGCGCTCCCAAAGGTAACGCATGCCGTGGTCGACGATGTCGGCCGAGCCGGGCCGTCCGAGCAGGTGGCCGATGGCATAACAATGCACCATGCGGGCGCTGGCATGGATGCCGCGGGCCGGATTGTCGACGTTCAGCGGCTTGCCGTCGCGCGACAGGTCGTAGAAACCGCCCTTCGGGTTGATGGCCGGACGCTGAAAGAAGTCGAACAGGCCGTCGGCCTGTGCCAGCAGCCATTTGCGATGATAGGGGCGGGCGCTCCAGGGGGTGGCGGCTGATGGTTGTGACTGATTTTCCGACATTTCTTCCTCCCTGAAGACATTCCTGGATCCCCTATAGCCGATCACCGGGGCTGCGACCACCGCTTCGGTCGAGCCAAGCAAATCAAGGGCGCATGTTGACATAAAGATGTCTTTATGTGATTTGGCGGATGTCGCATACGCAATAGGAGAGTTCGCATGCTCGATCAACTGTTCGGCCGCGAGGGCGCAAATCGGGACGGGGCGGAGATCCTGAAGGCTCTGCAAGACGCGGCCCGCGAGCGCATCCTGATCCTGGATGGTGCCATGGGGACCGAGATCCAGGGGCTTGGCCTGAGCGAAGACGACTTTCGTGGCGAGCGCTTCATCGGCTGCGCCTGTCATCAGCAGGGCAATAATGATCTGCTGATCCTGACCCAACCCAACGCCATCGAGGACATCCATTTCCGCTATGCGATGGCGGGGGCCGACATTCTCGAAACCAACACTTTCTCCTCGACCCGCATTGCCCAGGCGGATTACGAGATGGAAGGGGCGGTCTATGACCTCAACCGCCATGGCGCCGAACTCGTGCGCCGGGCGGCCTGGCGCGCCGAGCGCGAGGACGGAAAGCGGCGCTTCGTGGCCGGTGCCATCGGCCCGACCAATCGGACCGCCTCCATCTCGCCCGACGTCAATAATCCCGGTTACCGCGCCGTCTCCTTCGATGATCTGCGCGCAGCTTACGGCGAGCAGATCGACGGACTGATCGATGGCGGCGCCGATCTCATCCTGATCGAGACGATCTTCGACACGCTGAATGCCAAGGCGGCAATCTTTGCCTGCGAAGAACGTTTTCTCGCCAAGGGCATCCGCCTGCCGGTGATGATCTCCGGCACGATCACCGATCTCTCGGGCCGTACGCTATCAGGCCAGACGCCGACGGCCTTCTGGAATTCCGTTCGTCACGCCAAGCCCTTTGCGGTCGGCCTCAATTGCGCGCTCGGGGCGGATGCCATGCGGCCGCATCTGCAGGAATTGTCCGGTGTCGCCGATACCTTCATCTCGGCCTATCCCAATGCCGGCCTGCCGAACGAATTCGGTCGCTACGACCAGAGCCCGGAAGAGATGGCCGAGCTGGTCGCCGGATTTGCCGAAGAGGGCATCGTCAATGTGGTCGGCGGCTGCTGCGGGTCGACGCCTGCGCATATCGCCGCCATTGCCGAGGCCGTGAGGGGCAGGGTGCCTCGAGCGCCCGCCGAACATCGTCCCTTCATGTCGCTCTCGGGGCTCGAGCCCTTTGAGCTCACCAAGGACATTCCCTTCGTCAACGTCGGCGAACGGACGAATGTCACGGGTTCGGCCAAATTTCGCAAGCTGATCACGGCGGGCGATTACTCCGCAGCTTTGGTTGTCGCGCGCGACCAGGTGGAGAACGGTGCCCAGATCATCGACATCAACATGGACGAGGGCCTGATCGATTCCGAAAAGGCCATGGTCGAGTTCCTCAACCTGATTGCCGCCGAGCCTGACATCGCCAAGGTGCCGGTCATGATCGACAGCTCGAAGTTCCCGATCATAGAAGCCGGACTCAAATGCGTGCAGGGCAAGGCCGTGGTGAACTCGATCTCGCTGAAGGAAGGCGAGGAGAATTTCGTCGCCCAGGCCAAGCTGATCCGCAATTACGGCGCTGCCGTCGTCGTCATGGCCTTCGACGAGAAGGGCCAGGCCGACACCTATGAGCGCAAGGTGGAGATCTGCCGCCGCGCCTATCGCATCCTGACGGAAGAAGCGGGCTTTGCGCCCGAAGACATCATCTTCGACCCGAACATCTTTGCGGTCGCCACCGGCATCGAGGAACACGACAATTACGGTGTCGACTTCGTCGAGGCCACGCGAACCATCCGGCAGGAAATGCCGCTGGTGCATATCTCGGGCGGGGTGTCGAACCTCTCCTTCTCCTTCCGTGGCAACGAGCCGGTGCGGGAAGCCATGCATGCGGTCTTCCTCTACCATGCCATCCAGGCCGGCATGGATATGGGCATCGTCAATGCGGGGCAGCTCGCCGTCTACGAGAGCATCGATCCGGAGCTGCGCGAGGCCTGCGAAGACGTGGTGCTGAACCGACGCCGCGACGGCACCGAGCGGTTGCTGGAGATCGCCGAGCGTTATCGCGGCACGGGCGAGGCCAAGACCCGCACCCAGGACATGAGCTGGCGCGAATGGCCGGTCGAGAAGCGGCTGGAGCATGCGCTGGTCAACGGCATCACCGAGTTCATCGAGATCGACACGGAAGAGGCGCGGCAAAAGGCCGAGCGGCCGCTGCATGTTATCGAAGGGCCGCTGATGGCGGGCATGAACGTGGTTGGTGACCTCTTCGGCGCTGGCAAGATGTTCCTGCCGCAGGTGGTGAAGTCGGCCCGCGTGATGAAACAGGCGGTGGCCGTGTTGCTCCCCTATATGGAGGAGGAGAAGCGGCAGAACGGCGGCGATCAGCGCCAGAGCGCCGGCAAGGTGCTGATGGCGACCGTCAAGGGCGACGTGCACGACATCGGCAAGAACATCGTCGGCGTTGTTCTCGCCTGTAACAATTACGAGATCATCGATCTCGGCGTCATGGTCCCGGCCAGCAAGATCCTGGAGGTGGCCCGCCAAGAGAATGTCGATGTCATCGGCCTCTCCGGCCTGATCACGCCGTCGCTCGACGAGATGGTGCATGTCGCCTCAGAAATGCAGCGCCAGGGCTTCACCGTTCCGCTGCTGATTGGCGGAGCGACGACGAGCCGGGTGCACACGGCGGTGAAAATCCATCCGCAATACAAGGCGGGGCAGGCGGTCTATGTCACGGATGCGAGCCGTGCCGTCGGCGTCGTCTCCTCGCTCTTGGCAGAAGACGGCAACGACGCATATGTCGAGGGCATCAGGGGCGAATATGCCAAGGTGGCAGAAGCGCATGCGCGCGCCGAGGCCGAGAAGCAGCGGCTCCCGCTGGCCTCGGCACGGGAGAATGCAGTCAAGATCGACTGGAGCGCCTATCAACCGACCAGGCCCGGCTTTACCGGCACGAAGGTCTTCGAGACCTATGATCTGGCTGAACTCGCGCGCTATATCGACTGGACGCCCTTCTTCCAGACCTGGGAGCTGAAGGGGCGCTTCCCGGCCATTCTCGACGACGAGAAGCAGGGCGAAGCGGCACGGCAGCTCTATGCCGATGCCCAGGCTATGCTGGAAAAGATCATCGCGGAAAGTTGGTTCCGCCCCCGCGCCGTGATCGGCTTCTGGCCGGCCAATGCCGTTGGCGACGATATCCGCCTGTTCAAGGATGAAAGCCGCCGCGATGAACTCGCGACCTTCTTCACGCTGCGGCAGCAGTTGTCCAAGCGGGATGGACGAGCCAATGTGGCGCTGAGCGACTTCGTGGCGCCGCTCGAAACCGGCTTGCCGGATTACATCGGCGGCTTCGTGGTGACGGCCGGCATCGAGGAGGTGGCGATTGCCGAGCGCTTCGAACGGGCGAATGACGACTATTCCTCGATCCTGGTCAAAGCGCTGGCCGACCGCTTCGCCGAAGCATTTGCGGAGTGTATGCATGAACGGGTCCGCCGCGAATTCTGGGGTTACGCTCCGGACGAGGCATTGACGCCGGAAGAGCTGATCTCGGAAACCTATGCCGGCATCCGCCCGGCACCCGGTTATCCGGCGCAGCCCGACCATACGGAAAAGGTGACGCTGTTCTCGCTGCTCGACGCGACGGAAGCGACCGGCGTGACGCTGACGGAAAGCTATGCCATGTGGCCGGGTTCGTCCGTGTCAGGCCTCTATATCGGCCATCCCGACAGCTATTACTTCGGCGTTGCCAAGGTCGAGCGGGATCAGGTCGAGGACTATGCGGCGCGCAAGGGCATGGATGTGCGCGAGGTCGAGCGCTGGCTGGGGCCGGTGTTGAACTATGTGCCGAAGGCGGCGGAGTAGGCGGTTCGATCTGAGCTGCCCCTCATCTCCCTGCCGGGACCTTCTCCCCGTGAACGGGGAGAAGGTCGACTGCGGCCAGCGGCGGCGCCTCCTTCTCCCCGCTAGCGGGGAGAAGGTGCCCGAAGGGCGGATGAGGGGCCCATCAGTGTGCTCAGCTTCCGCTCAAACTGCTTCACAAACCGATTCCAGATTCGGCGACAAGGCATTGAGGCAGATTCCTAATTGCCTTCACGCCTCCAGCCTCAGCAGGATCGCCGTCGTATCGTCACTCTGCTTGCAGCGCGGATATTTCAGCCCATCCGGATCAATCTCCCGCTCCATGTGACGCAACTCCGTGACCAGGGATCTCAGGCCCGCCGTTGCGGCGCGCTGAATCAGCGTGGCGGCGTCGTAGAGCTTGTAGAGCGCGATGAGGTCGGCCAGGCCATCGGAGCAGAGGAGGGCGGTGGCGCCGCCGCCGTGGACGGGCACGTCGACCATTGCCAGGTGATCGGCGGCTTCCGGCACCACGCCGAAGGTCCAGGTCGCGCCACCGGGCGTGTTCTGCCTCGCGCGGCCGCGACGGAGGTCTTCGAGCGTCTGCGGATCTTCATTGGCAACGCCGGCTGCACCGATGCCGCCGACGCGAGCGATATGCTGCGCGGCTTGATGCTGCTCCCATTCATAGGCGCCGGGGATCGGGATGACGAAATCGGAACGTCCGTCGTCATGCAGGATATACAGCGCGCTGTCGCCGAGGCCGAACCAGCGGAAACCGTCCGGTGTGGCCTGCAATGCGGTGAGGCTGCAGAGCGGCCAGGCGTAGCGCGGCTGGTCGCCGGCAACCGCCACGAACGCATCGCGGGCTTCCTCCGAGACCTGCCGCAGAACAGCCTTCGGATCAGCGTTGCGATCGAGGCGTTCGGCAAAGCGCAGGGCGGCGAATTCGGCAATCCAGGCGGCGTCCGAACCGTAGCCCTCCATGAACTGGCGGTCGCCAAGCCCGGTCGCACCATCGATGACGAATGCGGCGTCGCGGTTGTAGCCAAGGCGGTCCTCATTCGGCCGAATGTCCTTGCCGGGATTGGAGATGGTGTCGATAATCGAAATCTGCGGCATGGATACCCCGTGAAAGAAGCTTGCGCCGGATTGTTCCGGCCGGGGCTTTGCCTAGCATGGCGGATGAGTTGCGTCAGCCGCGGGCGGCGCGAAAACGGTTCATGATCTCGGCGCGGTTGGGGTCCGTCATGACCAGCGCCAGGCCGAATTCCAGCGGGGTGAGCTTGGCCTCGTCGGGATAGATGATCTCATTGGCGAGGATCTCGTCCGGCAGCAGGGCGCGCACGCGCCGGTCCGTCGCCGTGCCGCCGTGGACGAGATGTTCGCGGGCCGCCACATCCGGGTCGAGAAGGTGGTTGATCAGGGCGTGCGCCGCCGGCTTGTTATGAGCGATCTTCGGGATCGCATAATAATCCGTCCAGATCTCGCCGCCGTCGGCTGCGATGACATAGGCGATCTCGGCTACGTCGCGATGAAGCTGGGAGGCGTCGTTGCTCCAGCACATGGTCATCCAGGCGTCGCTGGTGCGCATCGCCGGCTGATAGTCGCTGTCGATGGCGTAAAGATGCGGCCGGACCTCCATCAGGAGGTCCGAGGCCTTGGCCAGTTCGGCCTGATCGAGCGAATTGAAATCGTAGCCGAGCGCGACCAACGCATTGCCGATCGCCGTCAGCTGGTAGTCATGCACGATGGTTTTGCCCGAGGCTTCGCCCTTGGCGCGCTCGAAGAAGTCGCTCCAGCTTTTGACGGGGTTCAGTTCTCGCGTGTTGTAGGCGATGCCGGTCGTGCCGGCATTTTTCGGCACGGCATAGATTGCCCCCGCCATCACGCCCGGCTTCATGAAGCGGTCGGCATGGGCGTTGAGGTCGAAGTTCGGCATGCGGCGCAGCTCGAGCGGCGCCAGCATGTCGCGTCGGACATAGGGCGCGATCGCATACTGTGTCGGGACAATGATGTCCCAGGCGCGGCCGCGCTCCAGCGATTTCATGGTGCCTTCGTTGGAGCCGATGATCGAGATCTCGACCTCGACGCCATAACGGGCGGTGAAGTCCTCGAAGGTCTGGGGATCGTGATAGTTCGGCCAGGTGGCAAGCGAGACCTTCTTGCCGAGCGGCGAACCTTCGGAGGTTGCGACGCTGGTGCGCCCGGAGCCGCCCACGAGCAGAGCTGCGGCTCCGAGGCCGGTCACGGCGAGGAAATGCCGACGGGTGACGGATCCGCGCTTCAGCCGCATGAACTCCGTCATGAAGCCGTCTGCGTCGATCTCCGGTGGTTTCGTCTGCTTCACCATGGCTGCCTCAATCCGTTGCCGGTTTCGTGCAGCCGAATTTCAGCACAAACGGGTTAACGCTATCACACCACCCGATGACATCCGCAGCATCGGCCGTCAGATCATCCTGTCGATGATGCTGATGCCGTTTTCGCGGAAACTGTCCATCGTGGCGAGGGCCGGGGCGGCTTCGCTCAGTGTGATGCGCCGACCGATCAGGCGGTCCGGCGAGAGTTTGCCCGACAGGATCATGCGCAGCATGGCGTCGTAACGCCAGGACTGCATGCCATGGCTGCCATAGATCTCGAGCTCGTGGGCGATGACGCGGGCCATGGGGATGGCCGGTGTCGCATGGTCCGCCAGCATCAGCCCGACCTGCACATGGCGGCCGCGGCGGCGAAGGTTGAGGATCGAGTTGCAGCAGGTCTGGGGATGGCCGAGCGCGTCGACGGAGACATGGGCGCCGCCGCCGGTGACCTCGCGCACCGCTTCCGAGACATCGGCAACTGAACGGCTGTCGATGGTGACGGAAGCGCCGAGCGCCTTGGCAAGCTCAAGTTTGTCCTCGGCAATGTCGATGGCCACCACATTGGCGCCGAGGGCGGCACCAATCATGATGGCGGATAGGCCCACACCGCCGCAGCCGTGGACCGCCAGCCACTCGCCGCCCTGCAGGCGGCCCTGGTCGACGACGGCACGGAAGGAGGTCGCAAACCGGCAGCCAAGGCTCGCTGCCGTCTCATAGCTGATCTCTTCCGGCAGATGCACCAGATTCTGATCGGCATAGTCGATCGCGACATATTCGGCGAAGGAGCCCCAATGGGTGAAGCCGGGCTGGAACTGTTCCTCGCAGACCTGTTGGTTGCCGGAGCGACATTCCATGCAATGGCCGCAGCCGGAAACGAAGGGAACGGTCACCCGATCGCCGACCTTGAAACGGCGGACATCGCGGCCGACAGCGGCGATCGTGCCGGCCAATTCATGGCCCGGGACGTGGGGCAGCTTGATATCGGGATCGTGGCCCATCCAGCCGTGCCAGTCGCTGCGGCAAAGGCCGGTCGCCTTGACCGAGATGACGACACCGGCATTGGTCGGTGTCGGATCGGGCAGCGTCCTGATCTCGGGTGCCGCTCCGAATTGCTCGTAATACATGGCGCGCATGGGCTTCCTCCAAATGCAAAGAATGCCGCCCTGTCGGACGGCATCCTGACCGATCGATCCTGAAGACCGGTTTGCCTTAGTCGGCGAGCACGATCAAGGCGGCGGGGTCGATCTTGACGCCGACGGTGTCGCCAACGACAGGCGGTTTGACGCCGGGATCGTTGAAGGTGTCGAAGGAGAGCATCTTGCCGTCGACCGCGATGCGCGTGCGGATGACGGAGCCGAGAAACTGGCTCGATGTCACCTGGCCACGAACGGTCGCATCGCCGACCGCCGCCAGCGAGCCGGCTTCCGGGCGCATGGCAAGCTGGATGGGCGAACCGTTAGACGCGGGGATTGTCTCGCGGATCGCCAGCGTCTGATCGCCAATGCGGACCATGCCGGCGGACTGATCGGCGACGATCGCGTCCAAGACGTTGAGCGTTCCGACGAAGGAAGCCACGAAGCGGGTTGTTGGACGGTTGTAGATTTCGAAGGGCGTGCCGATCTGGTCGGCCTTGCCGGCATTCATGACGACGATGCGGTCGGAGATCGACAGCGCCTCTTCCTGGTCATGGGTCACGAAGACCGTCGTGATGCCGAGCTTCTGCTGGATCTGGCGGATTTCCTCGCGGAGCGAGACGCGGATCTTGGCATCGAGCGCCGACAGCGGCTCGTCGAGGAGAAGGACCTGCGGCTTCGGGGCAAGGGCGCGCGCGAGCGCCACACGCTGCTGCTGGCCGCCCGAGAGCTGATAGGGAAAACGCTCAGCCAGCTGTTCGAGATGGATGAGGGCCAGCATCTCCTTCACGCGCGCCTCGATGTCGGATTTCGGCATGCCGGCGATCTTCAAGCCGAAGGCGACGTTGTCGAAGACATTCATGTTGGGGAAGAGCGCATAGGCCTGGAAGACCATGCCGATATTGCGCTGGTTCGGCTTCAGGCTGGTCTGATCCTTGCCATCGATCTCGATGGTGCCGCCCGACGGTGTCTCGAAGCCGGCGATCATGCGCAGCACCGTGGTCTTGCCGCAGCCGGAGGGCCCCAGGAAGGAAATGAATTCGCCCTTGTCGATCGCCATGTTGAAGTCGTGCACGACCTGCGTGGCGCCGAAGGATTTCTTGAGATGGGAGAGTGTCAGGAACGTCATGAAAGAAAGTCCTCAAGCCTGGCGCGGGGCTGTTTTCTGGAGGCGGGAAACCAATTGCATCAGGCCAAGGCAGGCCCAGGTGATGCCGAAGGCGATCACGGCGAGTGCCGCGGGCTCATAGGCCCTGTTGGCGCCGAGCAGCTGCATGTAGGGACCGAAGGCCGGCTTGTTCAAAAGGGCAGCCATGGTGAATTCGCCCATCACAATCGCGAAGGTAACGAAGGCGCCGGACATGACGGCGACCGAGACATTCGGCAGGATGATGCGGCCAATGATGGTGGCCCAGCCGGCGCCGAGGCTCTGTGCCGCTTCGGTCAGCGTTGCCACATCGATCGTCCTGAGGCCTGTGTCCACTGCGCGGTACATGTAGGGCAGTCCGAGCGTGGCGTAGCCGAACATCAGCAGCATGTTGGTGCCGGCGGACGAGCCGGTCAGCGGCAGCCAGCTCGATGTGTTGTAGAGCCTGATATAGCCGAAGACGACGACGATGGCCGGGATCACAAGCGGCAGCAGGGTGACGAATTCGATATAGGGGCGCAGACCGGGCATCTTGAGGCGCACCCAATAGGCGGTCGGCACGATCAGCAGGACGCCGAAGACGATCGTCATCAGCGCCATGGTGACGGAATAGCTGAAGGTTTCCTGGAAACGCGGATCGGCAAGCACCTTGGCATAGGCGTCGAAGGAATACTCGCCGCGGCGCATCTTCAGCGAGAAGTTGGTCATGCCGATGAGCGGCAGGATGAAATAGAGGAGGCCGAAGATCAGCGCGGCCCAAGCCCAGAGACGTTTCATTTCATCCACCTTTCACTGCGGGCGCGCAGCCAGATGTAGAGGCCATTGGCAATTCCGGTGACGACGATCATGCCGAAGGCAAGCGCGTAGCCGAGATGGGGATCTCCCAGCACGTCGCCGCGGATCTGGGCGAAGAGAAGGATCGGCACGATATTCAACGACGAGCCGGTCAATGCGATCGCGGTTGCGACGGCGCCGAAGGCGTTTGCGAAGAGGAGCGCGATGGTGCCGAGGATCGAGGGCAGGAGGATGGGGAAAGCAACCAGGCGCCAGTACTGAAAGTTCGTTGCGCCGAGGATGGAGGCCGCCTCGCGCCATTCGCGCTTCAGGCCGTCGATCGCCGGCGTGATGATCAGGATCATCAGCGGGATCTGGAAGAAGAGATAGGTGATCGTCAGCCCCCAGAAGGAGAGGAGGTTGAAGCCGAGGAGGCGCAGATCGATGCCGAGCTGGGTCTTCAGGAAGACGGTCAGCATGCCGACCGGGCCGAGGGTTGCCAGGAAGGCAAAGGCGAGCGGAACGCCGGCGAAGTTGGAGGCGACGCCCGAAAAGGTCAAAAGCGGGCTGCGGATCCAGGCGGGCAATCCGCCGAGAATGACGGCAGCGGCAACGGTAAAGCCGATCAGGCATCCGAGGATCGCCGAGGCGAGGCTGATCTTGATGGAAATCCAGTAGGCCGCCATGATCGACGGCGTGAACAGGCCGAGCACATTGTCGAAGGTGAAGGAACCGTCCGGCCGCTGGAAAGCGCCGATGACGATCTTCATGGTTGGCAGGATCAGAAAGAGCAACACGAAGGCTGCGAAGGGGACGACGCCCAGCCAGTGAAGTGGAAGTTTTGTTCGTGGCCGTGCCTGATGGCCCGGACTCACCGCCTCTGTCGACATTCGATCTGCCCCTCTGCCCGCGTTTCGACGGATCTTCTTAAAATGCAAGCGCCGCCCCGACCTTAGGAAAGATCGGGGCGGCACATCAAGCTCAGACTTTACTGGACGTTGGCGCCGACGACGCTGTCCCAGCCGCCGACGACAGCAGCCTTGTTGGCGTCGACTTCTTCGAGCGTCGGGAAGTAGGCCTTCTCATAGGATTCAGCCGGCGGCAGGGCGTCGAGCAGGTCCTGCGGAACCTTGCCGGCCTTGACCATGGCGTTGAAGCGGGCCGGGTGGCAGTAGCCCTTCAGCCAGCCGAGCTGACCTTCGTCGGAATACAGGTGCTCCATCCACAGCTTGGCAGCGTTCGGGTGCGGGGCGTAGGCCGAGATACCCTGAACGTAGACGCCAGCGAGAACGCCGGATGCGGGAACGACGACTTCAACCGGCGGGTTGCCGGCAAGCGTGTCACGTGCGGCGAGCGCGTTGTAGTCCCACATGACGACGATCGGGGTTGCGCCCTGAGCGAGGGTACCGGACTTGCCGATGACCGGAACGAAGTTGCCGGCCTTGTTCAGTTCGCCGAAGTACTTCAGACCAGCTTCGCCAGCGTCCTTGCCGGCAGCAGCGCCGGATGCCATGCCGGCTGCGAGTACACCGAGGATAGCCTGGTTGGAGGCGCGCGGGTCACCGGCGAGAGCAACCTGACCGGCATATTCCGGCTTCTGAAGATCAGCCCAGTCCTTCGGCGTGTTGGCAACGAGGTCCTTGTTCACGAGGAAGGACATGACGCCATAGTAGTCGCCGTACCAGTAGCCTTCAGCGTCCTTGATGTTGTCCGGGATTTCGTCCCAGGTGGAAACCTTGTATGGCTGCAGCAGGCCCTCGGCCTTCATCTGCGGGCCGAAAGCGAGACCAACGTCGACGACGTCAGGAGCCTGCGGGCCCTTGTTGTCCTTGTTTGCCTTGATGGCTTCGACTTCGTCGGCCGAACCGGCGTCCGGGTTCAGTTCGTTGACGGTGATTTCCGGGTACTTCTTCTTGAAGGCGTCGATGACGGCGCCGTAGCCGCACCAGTCGTGGGGCAGGGCGATCGTGGTCAGCATGCCTTCTTTCTTGGCAGCTTCGATGAGCTCGGCGCTCGGCTCGGCGACGGCAACAGCCGAGGTTGCCATGACGATGGCAGTCGTCATCGACAGGATCTTGCGAAGATTGTTCACTGTGGTTCTCCTCTGAGGTTGGCAGCGATGCGGTTGACTTAGGTGCGCTGTGTTATCGTTATATGACGGTTGGCGGGTCGCCCGAATATTGTCCGAACTTCAGGTTTCCATCGCCAGGAATTGGTCCCTCCATCTCCAGGAATGCGTCTCACCGGGGCCTCCTGAACAGGCGTGCCTGCTCGAAAAGCCCCTCCAGCGTGTTCATGCGCTCGCGCGTCTCGTCCCAGGACGAGCTCTGCACGGCTTCGATCAAGGCTTCGACGACAAACAGGGTGACGACGGAGCTGTCCCAGGCCGAGGGCGCTTCGATGTGGAGCTTGAAGCAGTCCCGCGCATGCTTGGCGACCGGGGACATCCACTGGTCAGTGAAGACGATGATTTCGACGCCATTGGCGCGGGCGACCTCGGCAAGCGTCGTCAGATCCGCCTCGTAGCGCCTGATGTCGAAGATCACGAGAACGTCGCCGGACTGCATGTTGAGGACGTGCTGCGGCCAGGAGCTGGCATTCGACGACATCAGCGTGGTTCGCGGTCGGATCACCTGCATATGGGTGAAGAAATACTCCGCGAGCGCCCCGGTGATGCGACCCCCGACGAAATAGAGGCTCCGGTTGCGATCGCCCAGGAGCCTTGCTGCGTCGTCGAAAGTCGCGGTCCGAAGCTCTCCCAACGAATTGCGCAGATTGGCCATGACGGCTTCCGCGAAGCGGTTCAGGATATGCCGGTTCGGCGCATTGGCCGCCCAGCGATCATGCTTGGCGATCGGGTTGGAGATCGCCGCCTCGAGCTCCTGATGCAGATGCGCCTGGAATTCCGGATAGCCCTTATATCCGAGTTTCTGGACCATGCGCGCGACGGTCGGCGTGGAGACACCCGCATTTTCGGCAACGGTCGTGATGCTGCCCAATCCGGAGACCGGGTAGTTCTGCAGCAGGCTCTCGGCCAGCTGCCGCTCGGCACGCGTCAGCCCATCGAAATGGGCATGGATCACGTCCGACACCGTCGTGGACGCATTCATCAAGGACCGATTGACTCCCCTCAAGCCGATCTGTCGCCGGCTTTTTCAGGATTAAGCCTCGCTGTCACAATTGAGTCAATCTCCCTTTGAAGAGAAATTTTCAGTGGTGGATTGACAGACGCTTAACCGTGAAGAATTCTCTTCGGAAAGAACAAGGGCCAACGAGCCCGGGGGAATTTCAGCATGCTTTTGAGGTCGGGGATCCTGACAGCATCGGATGGTGAAGCTGTTGCATTGGAGAATGCAGCAGGCGCCAGCGGCATCGTGCTTGTCTGCGAGCATGCCTCCGCCGTGCTGCCGGCGGCTGCCGGAGATCTGGGTCTCTCGGCTGATGCGCTTTCCAGCCACATCGCCTGGGATCCCGGCGCTCTGGCCATCGCCCGCCGCCTCTCAACTGCGCTGGACGGGGTGCTCGTTCACCAGCGCTTTTCCCGGCTGATCTACGACTGCAATCGTCCCCCGGAATCGCCTGCCGCCATGCCGGAGAAGAGCGAGATCTACGAGATCCCCGGGAACCGGGATCTGGCGCCGGCGGAACGTTACGCGCGGACGGCTGCCCTTTACATTCCGTTTCACGATCGCGTTTCGGCCGAGGTTTCCAGGATCGCCGGGGAGGGGCGCAAGCCCGTCGTCGTGACCATCCATACCTTCACGCCCGTCTATTTCGGCAAGCCGCGGGAGGTTGAGATCGGCATTCTCCACGACACCGACAGCCGTCTCGCGGATGCGATGCTGGATGCCACCGTCGGCGGTCCCTATCGCGTCGAACGAAACTCGCCTTACGGGCCAGAAGACGGCGTGACGCATACGCTGCGCCTGCATGCGCTGCCGCTTGGCCTGGCCAATGTCATGATCGAGGTTCGCAACGACCTCGTGCGTGACGATGCGGGCGTGGAGGCTATCTCCGTCTATCTCGCGGACTTGATTTCAGGAGCGCTCGAAAGGGTCGCATAACTATTCGGAAACGCTGGGCAAACCACATATCAAAGAGGGAACGGATGCCGGCATACGAGATAACAAGACGAGGACCGCACGGGCGGTTCGGGGCGGCGGTGAGCTGATGCCGCAGGCTCTCCAGACCTATGTGCGCGTCATTGACGCCTTCAATCGCCGCGTCGGGCGCATCGTCATGTATGGCGTCTTCGTCATGATGGGCATCCTGCTTTATTCGTCCATTTCGAAAGGCCTTTTCCTTCCCGCCCACTGGACACTGGAAATGGCGCAGTTCGTCATGGCCGGCTACTACCTTTTGGGCGGCGCCTATTCGCTGCAGCTCGACAGCCATGTGCGCATGGATCTGCTGTACGGTCGCTGGTCGCCGAGGACGAAGGCCCTCGTCGACGTGGTGACGATCATGATGCTGTTCGTCTACCTCTTCTTCCTGCTCTGGGGCGGCGTGTCGAGCACGAACTATGCACTGGAATACGGTGAAACCAGCTACTCCTCATGGTCACCCTACATGGCGCCCGTGAAGATCGTCATGGTGATCGGCATTATCCTGACCTTCCTGCAGGCCACCTCGATCTTCATCAAGGATCTCGCGGTCGCGATGGGGAGGCCGATCGCATGAGTGAGTTCCTGAGCTACGAAATGATCGCGCTTCTCATGTTCTCGTCGATGATGTTGTCGATGCTGACGGGCCAGCGCGTGTTTGCGACCATCGGCTTCGTCGGCGTTGTCGCGGCGGCGCTCCTCTGGGGCAATGGCGGCTTCGAGATGGGCTTTTCGGCTGGCATGAAGCTGATGAAGTGGTATCCGCTGCTGACGCTGCCGCTCTTCATCTACATGGGCTACATGCTCTCGGAATCGGGCATAGCCGAAGACCTCTACAAGGCCTTCCATGTCTGGTTCGGCGGCATGCCGGGCGGCCTCGCGGTCGGCACGATCGGCCTGATGGTGGTGATCTCGGCGATGAACGGGCTTTCGGTTGCCGGCATGGCGATCGGCGCGTCCATCGCGCTGCCGGAACTGCTGCGGCGGGGCTACGACAAGATCATGGTCTCCGGCGTCATCCAGGCTGGCAGCTCGCTCGGGATCCTGATCCCGCCGAGTGTCGTTCTCGTGCTTTACGGCATGATCGCGCGCCAGCCGGTCAGCCAGTTGTGGCTTGCCGGGGTCTTTCCCGGCCTGCTGCTCGCAACGATGTTCTGCCTCTACATCATCATCCGCTGCCGGCTGAACCCGGCGCTTGGCCCCGCGCTTCCCAAGGAAGAGCGCGACATGCCGATGGTCGAGAAGCTCAAGCTCGCGCGGGCCGGCATTCTGCCATTCCTCATCTTCTTCTTGATGATGGGCCTCTTCCTGATGGGCATCACCAGTCTGGTGGAAAGCTCCGCCGTCGGTGCGCTCGGTGCGCTCTTCGCCGCCTGGTACAAGGGCCGCCTCACCAAGGCAGTGTGGAACCGGGTGCTCGAGCAGACGCTCGGCATTTCCTGCATGTTCATGTGGATCATCCTGGCGGCCCTCTGCTTCGGCGCGGTCTTCGACGGTCTGGGTGCGGTGAGGGCGATCGAGAAGCTGCTGGTCAACGACATCGGACTGACGCCCTGGCAGATCCTGATCATGATGCAGCTGTCGTTCCTGGTGATGGGCGCGTTTCTCGACGATACGGCCATGCTGGTCATCGTGGCGCCGCTCTACATCCCGCTTGTCGGCAAGCTTGATCTCGGCGTCGACAATGCGCTGATCTGGTACGGCGTGCTCTACACGATCACCTGCCAGATCGCCTACATGACCCCGCCCTTCGGCTACAATCTCTTCCTGATGAAGGCGATGGCGCCCCCGGATATCCGCCTGATCGACATCTACCGGTCGGTCATCCCCTTCGTCTTGATCATGATGCTCGGCATGGTGATCATCATGATCTTCCCGCAGATCGCGACCTGGCTGCCAAGCCAGATCTATCTCAGAGGCTAGCGTTCGAATGACAAGAGGCCCGGCAAACGGGCCCGGCACCAGGACTACCCGCCGGATTTGATGTCTTGCGGGCTTCAAAAGAAACGAAGAACAGAGGGAAACGAAATGACCAATAGCAGACGTTCATTCCTGAAAACCGCCGCCATGGCGACCCCTGCCGTTCTGGCAGCCCCTTATGTCAAGGCGCAGAATGCCAAGATCACCTGGCGCCTGCAGACCTATGCCGGTGCGGCTCTTGCCGAATTCGTCGTCCGTCCGGCGGTCGATGCCTTCAACAAGGCGGCCAATGGCGAGATGGAAATCCAGCTCTTCACCGCCGACCAGCTCGTCCCCACCGGCGAACTCTTCCGCGCCATGCAGGCCGGCACCATCGACGCCGTCCAGTCCGACGACGACTCGATGAACTCGCCCGTCGACATCAAGGTCTTCGGTGGCTACTTCCCCTTCGCATCGCGCTACAGCCTCGACGTGCCGACGCTGTTCTACGAATATGGTCTCGCTGAAATCTGGGATCAGGCCTATTCGGAAGTCGGCGTAAAGTGGCTCTCGGCTGGCGCCTGGGACCCGTGCAACTTCGCCACCAACAAGCCGATCACCAAGCTCGACGATCTGAAGGGCCTGCGCGTCTTCACCTTCCCGACGGCCGGCCAGTTCCTGTCGCAGTTCGGCGTCGTGCCGGTCACCATTCCGTTCGAAGACGTGCCGGTTGCCATGCAGACCGGTGAGATCGACGCGATCGCCTGGTCCGGTATCACCGAGGTCTTCACGTCCGGCTGGGTCGACGTCACCAAGTACTTCCTGACCAACAATGTCTCGGGCGGCTGGTGCGGCTCCTTCTTCGCCAATGCCGATCGCTGGAACGAGGTGCCGCCGCACCTGCAGACGCTCTGGCAGATGTGCATGGACAGCTCTCACTACAAGCGTCTGCACTGGTACTGGGGTGGCGAAGCCCGCCTGCGCGCCGAAGGTGGCCGTCTCGAGCTCACCAGCATTCCGGACGCCGAGTGGAAGACGGTCGAGGATGCGGCGCATGTCTTCTGGGAAGAGGTCGCCAAGCAGACCGAGCGCACCGGCAAGGTCGTCGAGATCCTCAAGAAGTACAATGCCGACATGGAAAAGGCCGGCAAGCCTTACCGTTACGGCTGATCAATCACGCATGGGCGATCCGGCTTCGGCCGGGTCGCTCCCACAAAACAAGACGGCATGAGCCAATCGCTGCCCTGGGAACACCGAGATGACCACTTACACATTCGAAGATCTGAAAAAGGACGTCGCAGAGGGGCGTATCGACACGGTACTGGCGTGTCAGGTGGACATGCAGGGCCGTTTGATGGGCAAGCGCTTCCAGGCGGAGTATTTCGTCGAAAGCGCCTACAAGGAAACCCATAGCTGCAACTATCTGCTCGCCACCGACATGGAGATGGAAACCGTCTCCGGTTACAAGGCGACGAGCTGGGAAAAGGGCTATGGCGACTATACGATGAAGCCGGATCTTTCGACCCTGCGTCGGATCCCCTGGCTCGAAGGCACGGCGCTTGTTCTCTGCGACATGCTCGACCATGCGACCCATGCGGAAGTCCCGCATTCGCCGCGCGCGATCCTGAAGAAGCAGGTCGCCCGGCTCGAAGCCATGGGCATGAAGGCCTTCATGGCGACAGAACTTGAATTTTTCCTCTTCGACCAGACCTATGACGAGGCGCGGCTTTCGGGCTATCGCGACCTGAAGCTGGTCTCGGGCTATAACGAGGATTACCACATCTTCCAGACGACCAAGGAAGAGGATGTGATGCGGGCGATCCGCAAGGGTCTGCAGGGTGCGGGCATCCCGGTCGAGAATTCCAAGGGTGAGGCGTCTGCCGGTCAGGAAGAGATCAATGTCCGCTATGCCGATGCGCTGACGATGGCCGACCGGCATGTCATCATCAAGAATGGCTGCAAGGAAATCGCCTGGTCGAAGGGCAAGGCCATCACCTTCCTCGCCAAGTGGCATTACAATGCCGCCGGTTCATCCTCGCATATCCACCAGTCGCTTTGGTCCGCCGATGGCAAGACGCCGCTCTTCTTTGACGAGAAGGGCCAATACGGCATGTCGGAGACCATGAAGCACTACATGGCCGGATTGCTCAGCCACGCTTCGGAAATCACCTATTTCCTCGCGCCCTACATCAACTCCTACAAGCGCTTCATGGCGGGCACCTTTGCGCCGACCAAGGCGATCTGGTCGAAGGACAATCGCACCGCGGGCTACCGTCTGTGCGGTGACGGCACCAAGGGCATCCGTGTCGAATGCCGCGTCGGCGGCTCCGACCTCAATCCCTATCTCGCCATGGCTGCACTTCTCGCCGCCGGCATCGACGGGATCGAGAAGAAGATGGAACTCGAGCCGGCTTTCACCGGTGACGCCTATGGCGCACAGGGCGTGCGCGAGATCCCGCGCACGCTGCGCGCAGCAGCAGAGACGTTGAAGGGCTCGGAGATGCTTAGGGCTGCCTTCGGCGATGACGTGGTCGATCACTACGTCCGCGCTGCGGAGTGGGAGCAGGAAGAATATGATCGCCGGATCACCGATTGGGAGGTGGCGCGCGGGTTCGAGCGTGCGTGACCAAAGGCGGCCTTGAGCCCGCCACGATCCCCGGCGTAAGGGTGGAAACAAGGACGGCGGCTGCGGCCGCTGTCATCTCGTTCTAGAACAACAGGAAGACGATCATGACCATGATCCAATGCATTTCGCCGATCGATGGATCGGTTTACGCGGAACGTCCGGCCATGTCGCTGGAAGCGGCGACTGAAGCCGTGGCCCGTGCGCGCAAGGCGCAGAAGGCCTGGGCGCGCCGGCCTCTGGAAGATCGCGTTCAGCTGGTGCTGAAGGGCGTTGCCCGGCTCAACGAGATGTCGGACGAGGTGGTGCCGGAACTTGCCCACATGATGGGCCGGCCTGTGCGCTACGGCGGCGAGTACAAGGGCTTCAACGAGCGCTCCAACTATGTCGCAGCGATCGCCGCCGACTCGCTGGCGCCTCTCGTCGTCGAAGCCAGCGACAAATTCGAGCGTCGGATCGAGCGCGAGCCGCATGGCGTCGTCTTCGTCATCGCGCCGTGGAACTACCCCTACATGACGGCGATCAATACGATCGCGCCGGCGCTGATGGCAGGCAACACCGTCGTCATCAAGCATGCGACCCAGACGCTTCTCGTCGGCGAGCGTATGGTGCGCGCTTTCGTCGAGGCGGGCGTGCCTGACGATGTCTTCATCAATCTCTTCCTCGATCACCAGACGACCTCTGCGCTGATTGCGGCCGGCAATTTCAACTTCATCAACTTCACCGGTTCGGTCGAAGGCGGGCGTTCGATCGAGCGGGCCGCTGCCGGCACCTTCGCGGGTCTTGGCCTCGAGCTCGGCGGCAAGGACCCTGGTTACGTCATGGAAGACGCAGACCTCGACGCTGCCGTCGATACGCTGATGGATGGCGCGACTTACAATTCCGGCCAGTGCTGCTGCGGCATCGAGCGTGTCTATGTGCATGAGAGCCTCTACGACGCCTTTGTCGAGAAGTCGGTCGCCTGGGTGTCGAACTACAAGCTCGGCAACCCGCTCGATCCGGAAACGACGCTCGGGCCGATGGCCAACAAGCGTTTCGCCAAGGTCGTGCGCGAGCAGATCGCCGATGCCGTGTCGAAGGGTGCCAAGGCACTTGTCGACCCGAAGCTCTTCCCCGCCGATGACGGCGGCGCCTATATCATGCCGCAGATCCTGGTGAACGTGGACCATTCCATGGCCTTCATGAAGGACGAGACCTTCGGCCCCGCCGTCGGTATCATGAAGGTGAAGAGCGATGAAGAGGCGCTCGAGCTGATGAATGACAGCCCCTATGGTCTGACCGCCTCGCTCTGGACGCAGGATTCTGAGCGTGCTGCGCGCATCGGCCGCGAGATCGAGACCGGTACCGTGTTCATGAACCGCGCCGACTATCTAGACCCGGCGCTTTGCTGGACCGGTGTCAAGGAAACCGGAAAGGGCGGCTCGCTCTCCGTTCTCGGCTTCCAGAACCTTACCCGTCCGAAATCCTATCACCTGAAGAAAGTCACGAAATGAACATCGTCGCCAACTGGAGCTATCCTACTGCCATCAAGATGGGACGCGGCCGCATCAAGGAACTGGCGGACGCCTGCAAGTCGCTCGGCATGAAGAAGCCGCTGTTGATCACCGACCGGGGTCTGGCCCCGATGGCGATCACGCAGACGGCGCTCGACGTGCTGGAAGTGGCGGGTCTCGGTCGTGCGCTCTTCGCCGATGTGGACCCGAACCCGAACGAGAAGAACCTGGAAGCCGGCATCAAGGCCTACAAGGACGGCGGCCATGACGGCGTCGTCGCCTTCGGCGGCGGCTCTGGCCTCGATCTCGGCAAGTGCGTTGCCTTCATGGCCGGCCAGACCCGCCCCGTCTGGGATTTCGAAGATATCGGTGACTGGTGGACCCGCGCCAATTCCGACGCCATCGCGCCGATCGTCGCCGTGCCGACCACGGCGGGCACCGGCTCGGAAGTCGGCCGTGCATCTGTCATCACCAATTCCGAAACCCATGTGAAGAAGATCATCTTCCACCCGAAGTTCCTGCCGGGCGTCGTCATCTGCGATCCGGAACTGACCGTCGGCATGCCGAAGATGATCACGGCGGGCACGGGCATGGACGCGTTTGCGCATTGCCTGGAAGCCTATTCCTCGCCCTTCTACCATCCGATGAGCCAGGGTATCGCGCTCGAAGGCATGCGGCTGGTCAAGGAATTCCTGCCGCGCGCCTACAAGGACGGCACGGATATCGAGGCTCGCACCAACATGATGTCGGCTGCCGCCATGGGCGCCGTCGCCTTCCAGAAGGGGCTCGGCGCAATCCATGCGCTGTCGCATCCGATCGGTGCGGTCTACAACACGCATCACGGCATGACGAACGCTGTCGTGATGCCGCCGGTCCTAAAGTTCAACCGTCATGTGATTGAGGATCGCATCGAGCGTGCGGCGGCCTATCTCGGCATCGCCGGCGGCTTCGACGGCTTCTACGACTATGTGCTGGCGCTGCGCGCCGAGCTCAACGTGCCGGCCAACCTGACGGCGATGGGCATTGCCAATGACCGGATCGACGAGCTCTCGGCCATGGCAATTGAAGATCCGAGTGCGGGCGGCAATCCGGTGAAGATGACGCTTGAAAACACCAAGCAGCTGTTCGCCGACTGCTTCTGATCGTCTGTTTTGACGAGTCGAGGGCCCCCGCCACTACCGGTCGGGGCCCTCAAATCTTTGTCCCAAAATCCGGTTTCATATTTCATTCCGGAGAGGTGCATTTGATGTCTCGTTCCTATGTAATCGCTCGCGCCCTTTGCATCTTGGGGACTGCTTTGCTTCTTCATGCCTCGCCTGCCTCTGCCGAAAGCTTTCAGGGGCTCCTCAAGAAGGGCTACACGGTCGGAAAAATGAGCCAGGGAAAGTCCGGCGCCTTAGGCTGGGTGCTGACGGGCAAGGATGGCAAGCAGTTCTGCAAGTCCAAAGTGAGCCTTGCCGTGGTCGACAAGAAGACGCTGGTGAGCATTCTCGGCAGCGGACGCATGGTGAAGGTCGACCGCGCGACATTCGAGGCGAGTCTCGGCGGACCGGATCCTTCCTTGCCGCTGCTCTCTGATCTCAAGGCTGGCCGAGTCGGTCCTCAGCATGTCGGCAGTTGCACGCCGCTGCGCAGTTGACGAGCAGTTCGGCCCATTCATATCTTCGAATATGCTAGGTTTTTCCGCTGCTTCTCCCCATTATGGGGGAGGGGTGGCAGGGGTGCGTTTCCACTTTGTTAACCATGTTTGCGCAAAATGCAGGCATGGGGCGCCGATGACGCGGGTTGCCCAAGAGCGATGAGCCGCTCGGACCAGACCTCCCAAGGATCAAGCATGCCAGTCATTTCTTTTGCCAATGCCAAGGGCGGTGCCGGCAAGACCACCGCAGCCCTTCTTCTCGCCACCGAACTGGCGCACCAGGGATATCGCGTCGCCATCCTTGATGCCGATCCGCAGCGCTGGATCACCCAGTGGCACGAGATCTCCGGTCCGCAGCGCAACATCGAAGTCATCTCGGAAGTGACCGTTGCCTCCGTCCAGGGACATATCCGCGAGCTCTCGCGCACAAACGATTACATCATCATGGATCTCGCTGGCGCCCGTGACGCCATGGTCACCACGGCAATCGGCCTTTCGGATCACGTGATGATCCCGGTCCAAGGTTGCGCCATGGATGCCAAGGGCGGTGCCCAGATCCTCGATCTGATCAAGCTGATGGAAGATGCCGGCAACCTGGTCATTCCGCATTCTGTGGTCCTCACCCGCGTCACCTCAATGGTGACAACGCGCGCTCTGTTGACCATCAAGGGTCTTCTGTCGGCGCGCGGCGTCAATGTCATCAACACGCCGATCGCAGAGCGCAGCGCTTTCCGCGAGATCTTCGACTGTGGTGGCACGCTGTATTCGATGGATGCAGCGAAGATCAGCAATCTCGACAAGGCTCAGGACAACGCCAAGGCATTTGCCTCTGAAGTGATGCGCCTGCTGCCGGTCAAGGTCATCCGGTCCAGTGAGCCACGTCGCCTCTTCCGGCTGGTACGCTCGGCGGCCTGACGCTCGCAATCAATCAGTTTTGTGACCCGCGCTTGGCCATCCAGGCGCGGGTTAATTCTATGTCGTGTCCTAGCGGGTCGAAATCATGCCCGCATGGCGAATCGTGCCATGTCACCGCCGCTCCCGATGCTACCAGTTGATTGTGCAGGAGCTCAGCATCGCAGCGGGTCCGTCTTCGATCATCTTTTCCAGATATCATAAGCACCTGCATGCCTTGCAACTCCGGCGATCCTCGCTCGCCGAAGGGGCTTTGGGGGCGTAGCAGTACTCCGCCGTCCACGAGCTCTCGGTGCGTTGCCATTAGGGCCGTTGCCATGATCGCTCCGCTCGAGAACCCCATCAGCAAAGCAGGTCGACCATGCCTCTCACGAATGGCATCTAGCATAACGGCCAGTTCGTCCGCTCGATGGCCAAGGTTTGCCACGTCGATGGACCGGTCGGCGTGGCGCCGGAAGAAGGTGAACGCTGTTCCCCATGCCTCGCTGCCCCGTGGAAAGTACTGGGGATGACCATGGGCCACCTGGGCTGCAAAGTCAGTCAGACTGTGCTCATCGTGATTGCTTCCATGGAGAAAGACCACAGGCGGCAGTGATCTTCCGATCTCTCGGAACTCCGACCAGATGCTTCCGATGTACCCAGAGCCGTCGCCGTTACTCGACAAATTCCACCGTCACGCCGGCCTTGACCATCTTGGCGAGCTCGGTCGCGTCCCAGTTGGTCAGGCGGATACAGCCGTGGCTCTGGGTGCGGCCGATCTTGGAAGGCTCGGGCGTACCGTGAATGCCATAGGTGGGTTTCGACAATGCGAGCCAGACCGTGCCGACAGGGCCATTCGGGCCGGGCGGGATCTGCAGGACCTTGGTGTTGTTGCCCTGCTGGAAGTTGACCTTCGGATTGTAGGTGTAGCCGGGATCGAGCGCGATACGCTCGATCGTCACCGTGCCGGACGGGGAAGGCGTATCGGCCGAGCCGATGCTGGCGGGATAGGCGGCAATCAGGCTGCCGTCCTCGCCATAGGCAAAGACCTGCTTCAGCCCCTTGTTGGCGACGATCCGCGCGACATTCCCCTTCTTCACAGGGCCCGGCTCGACGACCTTGATCGTCGTCCCCGGGATCGAGAAGTCGACACCCGGGTTCAGTTCGCGCAGATAGCCCTCGTCCATGTGGAATCGCTCGGCGAGCATTTCGACGGTCGACGTATAGGAGAGCGCCGGCAATTGCGCCTTGTGGGCGTAGTCGTCGGGGATCGAGGCGACGAAGGGGCCGGCCGCATCGCCGGCGGTGATCGTGTAGTTCTTGATCGCGAGACCGCCGGACAGGCGCAGACGCTCAAGAATGTCCTCGGCATTGTTCGGGTCGAGGGTTTCGCCCGTCATCTGCTCCCAGGCGAGGATCGCCTTGTTGACGTTCTGGCCCATCTTGCCGTCGATGACGCCGGGCGAAATGCCTTCGCGGTCGAGGAAGACCTGAAGCGCGGTGATCTCGAGGCGGGAGAGGTCGCTCTTGACCGGGATTTCGGGCGTGACGGTTCGAGCCGGCGCGTTGTCGGCCGGCAGAGGCAGGTCGGGGCCGCCATAGGGCATGTCCTGCGGCATCTCATCGAGCGGTGCCTGATCGCCGGGCAGGGCGTCGGGGATCGACGCGGTCGTCACGTCATCATCCCAGCCGCGCTGCTGATAGGGGTCCTGACGCTGATAGGGATCGTAAACGCCGGGCAGGCCACCGTTTCGACCGCGATCGCGCGGCGGATAATAGCTTTCGGCCGGGATTTCCGTGGCAACGAGATTGCCCATGCGGTCGATCAGGATCGTGCGGCCCATCCGGTCGCGGCTGATCACGACTTCGCCGACCTCAGGCACGTAATCGAGGATATCGCCTTCAGGCGAGATCAGGAGGGTATGTGCGTTGCGATCGTCATAGACCGACTGCGCGGAGGCTGCGCCTGCCAATGCTAGGGATCCGGCAGCCAGAGCTGCCAATATCAAGCCTGAATTCCTGATGTCGAACACGATTCGGTTTCCTCGTCTAAGCAGGCGACAAACGCGTGAAATTTGACACTAATGTGGAAAAGGTGAATTCATAGTGAATATAGGGTTAACTTGCTGTGGGGGCAGCCGGGCCAACGCGTTTTGAATTATCGCTTTATAGTTCGGCATTAAGGGGGGAGAATGCAGGATCAACTGAGATTGGAAGCCTTTTTACCCTTCCGACTGATCCGGGTCGCGGAGATCGTCGATAACGGCTTCACTCATTTCTGCGGGCCAGATGACGAGTTGTCGTGGTCCGAATGGCAGGTGCTCTGGTCGCTGGGCGAGCGCTCGCCAACCACGGCCAAAGCGATCTCCGGCTATGCAGGCCTGACCAAGACCAAAATCAGCCGAGCCGTGAAGGTTCTCGAAGACAAGGGCTATCTGCTGCGCAAGCGTGACCGCAGCGATCGGCGCTTCGAGCTTCTGTCGCTGACCAGCAAGGGCAGAGACCGGTTCGAGCGGCTCGCGAGCGAAGCGGCCGCCTTCCAGCGGTGGCTTGAGCGCAATGTGAATATCGCCTATCTCTCCTCGCTCGACAGCGGACTCGTCGGGCTGGAGGATCTCGTATCCACCGGTCACCTCAGAGCGCCGCAGCGGCAGACCGAGGAACCTCTCGCATGATCATGTTTTCCGGTCCCAAGGGACCGCGGCTCGCCCTCGATGAAGGGTCGGTGTTCGACATCGGCTCCTGTATCGTGGATGGGGTCGACCTGGCGCCGGGAAGGGCCATTCCCGATGACGGGGATCCGCGCATCGATCATTCGCTGGAAGGGTTCCTGTTCACCTGCGGGCCCGACCACATCCGTCATCGCGAGCCGATCCCCGGCACCGAGCTTGACTATCCGCTGCATGGGTCCTTCTCCGCCAATCCGGCGCATTCGCTCGAGGTGACTGCGGAGGGCGAGGATCTGGTGGCGCGGGGCACCGTCGACGTGACGCCTGCCGCCGGCGGCCATGCCCGTCTTCAGCGACAGTGGCGCCTGAAGGGCGAAAGCGGCGAGGTGCAGCTCGCCGATACGGTCGTCAATGTCGGCGACACCGCCTTCCCGACATTCCTGATGTACCACATGAACCTCGGTGCAAAGCACTTCGACGGGGCGACCCGGCTGGAAGGCGCGATGCTCGAAGGGGGCGGCTTTCCCTGGTCCTTCGGCGAGGGCGACGGCGGCATCTTCTGCGTGCCCGCGGGGCATGGTGGCTGGGCGGAGCTTCGTCTCGGCCCGATCGCTGCCATCGGAAACAAGCGGCTCAAGGTGCGTTTCCGCACCGATACGCTGCCGCATCTGCAGATCTGGCGAAACCAGAAGGCGCCGGCGCATGTGCTGGGCATCGAACCCGTCTCCCATCGCTGGGTCGGCCGTGCCGAGCTCGAGGCCGCGGGCGAGTTCAATATCCTGAAGCCGGGCGAAAGCCGCGACTACGGGCTGGCGTTTTCCTTTGTCTAAGCGGGCAAGGGCAGGTTGCTTGCGATTGACGCTCAGGGATGCCCGTCGTAGATGTTTGGCCCCAGGAAATTGACGAGGTGCCCTGATGAACATCCGGCAGATCAACGAGGAATATTCGGTCAGCGGCCAGATCACGGTCGAGGAGCTCGACGAGATCAAGGCGCTCGGCTTCAAGTCGATCGTCTGCCACCGCCCCGATGGCGAAGACTTCGGCCAGCCCGATTTTGCCGTCATCGCCAAACGCGCCGAAGAACTGGGCCTCAAGATCAAGCATGTTCCGGTTGGCCCGATGGGTGTCACACCGGATGCCGTCGCAGACATGGTGGATGCGCTGGAAGAGTTCGAGCGCCCCATGCTCGGCTATTGCCGCTCGGGCGCACGCTCGACTGCCACCTACGAGCACGCGCTTCGCCAGCGCGGCTGATCCCATTTCGTCACCATCGCTGGCCGGGCCTTCGCGTCCGGCTTCTGCGTGTTTTACCCAAGCCTCAAGCAGGAGTTTTCCCATGAGCATCAAGCGTATCGAGCCCGGCAAGCGCATGAGCGGCGCCGTCGTTCACGGCAATACCGTTTACCTGGCCGGCCAGGTCGGCGAAGGCTCGACCGTGACCGAGCAGTCGAAGTCGGCGCTCGCCGAAGTCGACCGTCTGCTGGCCGCTGCCGGTTCGGACAAGTCGAAGATCCTGCAGACGATCATCTACCTCTCCGACATGTCGACCTTTGCTGAAATGAACGCCGTCTGGGAAGCCTGGATCGACCCGGCAAACCCGCCGGCTCGCGCCACGAGCGGCGCGCCGCTCGCGACGCCGGACTACAAGGTCGAGTTCATCGTCACGGCCGCCATCTAAGCGCCGTCTTGACCAACATGGAAAAGCCGGCAGTTTCCATTGCCGGCTTTTTTATTGGCAGGTCGCTTGGGGCCACGTTCGGTCATGCTTCCGATCGTACCCGGTCGGAAGTCTGGTCCTCGCGATCTTGCCAGTCACTGCGCAGCAACATTGTGACATGTTCGATCGTCTGCCGACCGTCAGCCATGCAGCGGCTCGGAGCCTCGGTGACCCGGCGATATCCCAGTTTGCGCTGCATCGCCCAGGAGTTTTCGTTGCCGTCGAAGTAGCCATTGATCAGCTTCGTCAGACCAAGGTCGCGAAAAGCGAAGCGGATCTTGGCGTCAAAGGCTTCGCGTCCATAGCCCAGACCCTGAGAGGGGGTGGCGATCCAGATGCCTCCGCCGCCAGTCCCCGCACTCCAGTCGATCTTGTTGAGACTGACGCCACCGATGACTTTCCGCTCGGCTTTGAGTTCGATAGCGAATTCGTATGCGGTTGGTCGGTCGCCTGTGCTTGCGATTGCCTGGCATCGCCTGACCCAATTTTCGGCATCCGACGTCGAATAGGGATGCGGAACGAAAGCCAGCCATTTCGCGAGCTGGAGATCGTTCAGGCCGAGCACAATCTGCTCGATGTCGTCTTCGCGCCAGGGTCGGAGGTTAAGACGCGGAGTTTCGATCGTGGTGACCATGTTGATACATTCTCCTTGCCGCATGGACCAAGCCGTATCGTCATGGTGCAGGATTTAGGCTTCTCCCGGTGTGAGGCCGAAAATGTAGGTGGCGGCGAGAGCCATCGCAAGCCGGAAGATGACGATCACAAAGATCGACATTCCTCACTGCGCATTTCGTCTTGAATTAGTTGCCATGCCGCCGCAGGACTTGGCCACGCGTGGCGGTTCCGTCGTCCATGACGGAACCGCCGGTCCGCGTCAGCTCTTGTCCCTGATCTGGCTCAGGGTCCGTGTCGGCGTGATCGCCTCCGGATCGAGCTTGATCTCGATGATCGCGGGCTTGCCAGATGCGCGGGCACGCAGGAAGGCGGGGGCGAAGTCTTCGGTCTTTTCGACGGTTTCGCCGTGGCCGCCATAGGCCTTGGCGAGCGCTGCGAAATCGGGGTTGGTCAGATCGGTGGCGCTGACACGGCCCGGATATTCACGCTCCTGATGCATGCGGATCGTGCCATACATACCGTTGTTGATGACGAGCGTGATGATCGGCAGGTTGTAGCGGATGGCGGTCGCGAATTCCTGGCCATGCATCATGAAGCAGCCGTCACCAGCAAAGCAGATGACTTCACGCTCAGGGAACAGCTGCTTGGCAGCGACGGCTGCCGGCAGGCCATAGCCCATGGAGCCGGAGGTCGGGGCGGCCTGGGTGTTGAAGGCCTGGAAGCGGTGGAAGCGATGCAGCCAGGTGGCATAATTGCCGGCGCCGTTGGTAAAGATCGCGTCCTTCGGCGTGTTTGCCTCGATCCATTCCATGATCGGCCCCATCTGCACGGCTCCGGGGCCGGCCTTCGGCGGCGTCGACCAGGCGAGATAGGCGGCGTGCATGGCTTCTGTGCGCCCGGCCCATGCGGGCGTGGCGGGTGCGTCGAGCGATGCGAGCGCTGCGACGAATTCCTCAGGTGCTGCGCAGATGGCGAGATCGGCGCGGTAGACGCGGCCGAGTTCGGACGGGTCTGGATGGATGTGCACGAGCTTCTGCGCCGGGTAGGGGATGTCCATCAGGGTGTAGGAGGACGACGGCATTTCGGAGAAGCGGCCGCCAAGCAGGATCAGGAGATCGGTTTCCTTCACTTCCTTCGCCAGCGCCGGATTGATGCCGATGCCGACATCACCAGCGTAAGACGGATGCAGGTGATCAAACAGCATCTGGCGGCGGAAGGAGCAGCCGACCGGCAGCTTGAATTTTTTGGCGAAGGCCCGGATGCCGGCGACGGACGTTTCGCTCCAGCGGGTGCCGCCGAGAACGATCATCGGGCGCTTCGCCGTCTTCAGCAGTTCGCCGAGGGCTGCGATCTGACTTGGGCCTGGATGGGCTTCTACCGCGGTGTAGGGCCTCGCTTCCGGTGCTTCGACCTCATCGAGCAGCATGTCTTCCGGCAGCGTCAGCACGACCGGGCCGGGGCGGCCTGAGGTGGCAACCGCAAAGGCGCGGGTGACGAATTCCGGGATACGGCGGGCGTCGTCGATCTCACCGACCCATTTGGCAAATTCGGTGAAGGCGCGGCGGTATTCGACCTCCTGGAAGGCTTCGCGCTCCTTCATGTCACGGCCGATCTGGCCGATGAACAGGATCATCGGGATCGAATCCTGTTTGGCGACATGCAAGCCAGCGGACGCGTTCGTGGCGCCTGGACCACGGGTGACCATGCAGATGCCGGGCTTGCCGGTGAGGCGACCCCAGGCATCGGCCATCATCGCAGCGCCACCTTCCTGGCGGCACACCAGCGTCTCGATGCCGCTGTCCTTCAGCGCGTCGAGCACGGCCAGATAGCTTTCGCCGGGGACGCAGGACACGCGCTCGACGCCGTTGGCCTTCAGCGCCTCGACGATCAGTTCACCGCCGGTTCTCTTCATTGCGTCTTCCTTTCCAGCTCGGCCAGTTCGGCCAGAATCTCATTGCCATGCTCGCCGATGCGCGGGCTTGGGCGCTCGTAGCGCAGGGGTGTCTCGGAGAGCACGATCGGCGTGCGCACGGAGGGGATCACAGTGCCCTGGTCGTCGGTCAGCTCGATCTTCAACCCGCGCGCCTGGACCTGCGGGTCGGCGAACATTTCCTCGATCGAGTTGATCGGCCCGGCCGGTACGGCATTGGCCTCGCAGGCGGAGAGCAGGTCGCGCTTCGACCACTTCACGGTTTCAGCGGTGACAATGGCACGAACCTCGACCTTGTTGGCGACGCGGGCCTTGTTGGTGGCGAAGCGTTCGTCCTCAGCGACCGAGGGGATGCCGAGGATCATGCAGAGCCGCTTGAACTGGCCGTCATTGCCGACCGCAAGGATCAGGTGGCCGTCTGCTGTCGGGACCACTTCATAGGGGCTGATGTTCGGATGAGCATTGCCAAGCCGGGTCGGTGGTTTGCCGGAGATCAGGTAGTTCATGTTCTGGTTGGCGAGCACCGCCGACATGACGTCGAGCAGGGCCATGTCGACGAACTGGCCCTGGCCGGTTTTCATCACGTGGATCAGGGCGGCCTGGATGGCGGTGACGGCATAGATGCCGGTGAAGATATCGGCGATGGCGACACCCGCCTTCATCGGCTCGCCGTCCTTCTCGCCCGTGATCGACATGAAGCCGGACATGCCCTGGACGATGTAGTCGTAGCCGGCGAAATCGGCATAGGGCCCGTTCTGGCCGAAGCCTGTTATCGAGCAGTAGACGAGTTTCGGGTTGATGGCCTTCAGGCTCTCATAGTCGAGACCGTATTTCTCGAGGCCGCCGCGCTTGAAGTTCTCGATGACCACATCGGCCGAGGCGCACAGGCGGCGGACCGTCTCCTGGCCTTCCGGCGTCTTCAGATCGACCGCGATCGAGCGCTTGTTGCGGTTGGTGGAGTGGTAATAGGCGGCCGAGAGGTTTTCGCCATCGGCGCCCTCGACGAAGGGCGGTCCCCAGGCGCGGGTATCATCGCCGCCTTCGGGGTTTTCGACTTTAATCACGTCGGCGCCGAGATCGGCGAGCATCTGGCCTGCCCAGGGGCCTGCCAGCACGCGGGCAAGTTCGATCACACGGATGCCGGCGAGCGGGGCAGGGGCTGAAGGCTTGGGCGTCATAACGCGATCCTGTGCGGCGTCGTCGGGCCGGCAATCTTACGAGATGAGACCGCCTGCCATGACAAGAACTGCTGTCTGCCGAGCTATAGCGGCCAATAATGCCCTCCGCACCTGATATTCTCTCATGGCATCATTCCGTTTCGGCAAGAACTCGCCGGCGTCAGGGGCCGAGATTGTCGAGCCAGGTCAGGAAGTCGGTGATGGCCTTTTCCCGGCCGACCTCGTTCAACGTCTCGTGTCGCATCCCTTCATAGACGGTTGTTTCGACATCGGTCATGCCGATGTCGAGCATGCGCTGCCCGAGCCAGCGGATTTCCCGGCCGTTGTTGGTCGCCGGATCTTCCGCGCCGCCGACAAGGTAGACCGGGAGCCGCTGCGTCAGGCGCGCCAGCCGTTCGGGGTCTGCGCCCGCAAAAGTCAGCCGGAAGATGTCACGCCACATCGAGACGCTCGCATCGAAGCCGCAGAGCGGATCGGCGATATAGGCGTCGACTTGCCCGGCGTCATGGGAGAGCCAGTCGAAGGCGGTCCGATGTCCCTTGATGGCGCGCCCCCAGACGGCAAAGGTCGCCTTCGGCAGGATCATCGAGGGGACGTCCGAGCCTTTCAGCATCTGCTCGAGGGACAGCACGCCCTGGGCGAAACGACCCGCGAGGCCGGGATTGAAGTTGGAATTCCAGATCGACAGCGCGTGGAACGCCTGCGGATGCTCCGTCGCGACATTCAGCGCAATCAAGCCGCCCATGGAATGACCAAACAGGATCACGGGGAGGCCGGGATGGCTCTGCACCGCCAATTCCCGCATGGCCATGACATCGGCGATGACCTTGCTGGTGCCGCCCTTTCTGGCGAACGAGCCGAGTGCCGCGTCCGGTGCCGTCGTTTCGCCATGGCCGCGATGGTCATGGGCATAGACGTGGTAGCCCCTCTCAGACAAAGCGGTGGAGAAGGCTTCATAGCGCCGCGAATGCTCGGCCAGACCATGGCAGATCAGCACGATACCGCGTGCTTTCATCGCGGAAGGCTGGTGGTGATAGGCGAGGCGGGCGCCGGAGGGCGATTCGTGAAAAGCTGGAACTGAAAACATTTGGTTCTCCCGATGTCACGATAGGAGGCCATTTCTCGGTCGCGCGCAATACCGGCGGCGCCTCTCGGGCTTATCCTTGCTCTTCTCGGCGGCCCGAAGCCGATAAGCGAGACAAGGTCGCCAACAAAGTCCCCGCCGCTTGGGAGAACTGCTGTATTTCTCGGTGGTTTTTCGTGCGCCGCATTGCCCCTCAGGCGCAATTCGCCTACATAGCGGGCCAATTCCCATTCCCGCCGGAGCAAGACCCCATGGCACGCCAGTTCATCTATCACATGTCGGGACTTAGCAAGTCCTACGGCGCCAAGAAGATTCTCGAGAATATCCACCTCTCCTTCTATCCCGACGCGAAGATCGGTATCCTCGGCCCGAACGGCGCCGGTAAGTCGACCGTGCTGCGCATCATCGCCGGCCAGGACAAGGAATACACCGGCGAAGCCTGGCTGGCCGAAGGTGCCACCGTCGGTTACCTCGAGCAGGAGCCACATCTCGATCCGAACAAGAACGCATTCGAGAACGTGATGGAAGGCGTGGCCGACAAGCAGGCCGTGCTCGACCGTTACAACGAACTGATGATGAACTATTCCGACGAGACCGCGGAAGAGGGTGCCAAGCTTCAGGACATCATCGACAGCCAGAACCTTTGGGACCTGGAGCAGCAGGTCGAAATGGCGATGGAAGCGCTTCGCTGCCCGCCGAAGGATGCCGACGTGACCGTGCTGTCGGGTGGTGAGCGTCGCCGTATCGCGCTCTGCCGTCTGCTTCTGTCGCAGCCGGATCTGCTGCTGCTCGACGAACCGACCAACCACCTCGACGCCGAGACGATCGCCTGGCTCGAAAAGCATCTGCGCGACTATCCGGGCGCCGTGATGATGATCACCCACGACCGCTACTTCCTCGACAACGTCACGGGCTGGATCCTCGAGCTCGACCGTGGTCGTGGCATTCCCTATGAAGGCAACTACTCGGCCTACCTAACTGCCAAGGCCAAGCGCATGCAGCAGGAAGCCCGCGACGAAGCCGGCCGCCAGAAGGCGCTGTCGCGCGAACAGGAATGGATTGCATCGAGCCCGAAGGCACGTCAGGCCAAGTCCAAGGCGCGTATCAAGGCTTATGAACAGCTCGTCGATGCGGCGGAAAACATCCGCCCCGGCGACGCCCAGATCATCATCCCGGTCTCCGAGCGTCTCGGCCAGGTGGTCATCGAGCTCGAAGGCATCAAGAAGGGCTTCGAAGGTCGCACGCTGATCAACGATCTCTCGATCAAGCTGCCACCGGGCGGTATCGTCGGCATCATCGGCCCGAACGGCGCCGGAAAGTCGACGCTGTTCAAGATGATCACCGGTCAGGAAAAGCCAGATGCCGGCACGATCCGCATTGGTGACACCGTCCATCTCGGCTATGTCGACCAGAGCCGTGATGCGCTCGATGGCAACAAGACCGTCTGGGAAGAAATCTCCGGCGGTGCCGAAGTCATCAAGCTTGGCAAGTTCGACATGAATTCCCGTGCCTATTGCGGCGCCTTCAACTTCAAGGGTGGTGACCAGCAGCAGAAGGTCGGCAACCTCTCGGGCGGTCAGCGCAACCGCGTGCACCTCGCCAAGATGCTGAAGGCCGGTGGCAACGTGCTGCTGCTCGACGAACCGACCAACGACCTCGATACGGAAACGCTGGGTGCGCTCGAAAGCGCGCTCGAAGCTTTTGCCGGCTGCGCGATCATCATCAGCCACGATCGCATGTTCCTCGACCGTCTGGCGACGCATATCCTCGCCTTCGAAGGTGACGGTCATGTCGAGTGGTTCGAGGGCAATTTCGAGGACTACGAGCAGGACAAGATCCGCCGTCTCGGCCCGGATGCGCTGAACCCCGGCAGCCAGGCCTACAAGCGCCTGACGCGCTGAGCCGTCGGCAGTCGAACAATCGAGGGTCGGGCCGCAAGGTGCCGGCCCTTTTTGCTGACCTCGATAATTCCACGGCAAGTTTCGCTTGCATCACCATCAGATCAGACATAAAGATATCTTTATGTGGTTATTGCGGTGGTGCAAATGAGACTCGGTGTCGATACTCTGGTGGAATTGCTGAAAGCGGCAGGTGAGCCAACCCGCCTGCGTCTGCTGACACTTCTGGCATCGGGCGACCTCACGGTCACCGATCTTACCGAAATTCTCGGCCAGTCGCAGCCCCGCATCTCACGCCACCTGAAGCTGCTTGCAGAGGCGGATCTCATCGATCGCTATCAGGAGGGCGCCTGGGCCTATTTCCGCCTCAAGCAGGAAGGGGCCGGGGCCGAGCTGGTTCGCGTGCTTCTCGATGCTGCAGAAGCGAGTGATCCCGTCCTGCAGCGGGATCGCGACCGGCTGACCGCCGTCAAGCGCGCACGCGCCGAACGGGCACAGGCCTATTTCAGCCGCAACGCATCGGAATGGGACGAGCTTCGGCGACTGCATGTCAACGACGCCGATGTCGAAGCTGCTCTGCTCAGCGTCGTCGGCACCGAGGCGGTCGATTCCATGCTCGATCTCGGTACGGGTACGGGTCGGATCCTCCAGCTCTTGTCGCCGCGCTATCGCCGCGCCATCGGAATCGACGCCAGCCGAGACATGCTCGCCGTCGCCCGATCCAATCTGGACAAGGAGGGCATTCTGTCGGCCAGCGTTCGTCATGGCGACATCCTGAACCTTCCCCTCGACGCCAGCGATTTCGATCTCGTCACCATTCACCAGGTTCTGCACTTCCTCGAAGAACCGGAATTGGCGCTTGCCGAGGCGGCACGCATGCTGAAGCCCGGCGGGCGGCTCGCGATCATCGATCTTGCGCCGCATGATCACGAGTATCTGCGGGACGAGCATGCCCATGTCCGCCTCGGTTTCTCGCACGGCGCCATGGCCGAATGGCTCGGACGGCAGGGGCTCTCGGTCGAGGACGTGATCGATCTGCCGCCGGAGAGCGCGGCCGGGCGCGGACTGACCGTCACCATCTGGCTGGCGCGGCGGGCAGCTGCTCCCGCGGCAACCACCCAGGACCAACCTCTTGCCATGACCGGGAGCAGATAAATGACAAAGACCGAACGCCCGATCACCAGAACGTCCGAGCTCAAGATTTCCTTCGAGTTCTTTCCGCCGAAGTCGCCCGATATGGAGGCGCAGCTCTGGCAGACCGTCGAAGCGCTTCAGCCATACCAGCCGGACTTCGTCTCCGTGACCTATGGCGCGGGTGGCACCACGCGCGAACCGACGCTTTCGACCGTGAAGCGTCTCATCGATGACACGCCGCTCGCCACGGCCTCGCATCTGACCTGTGTCGGTGCGACGCGCGACGAGGTCCGTGCCGTTGTCGAAGAGTTCGAGGCCGCGGGGGTGCGCCATTTCGTGGCGTTGCGCGGCGATCCGCAAGGTGGCGTCGGGACACGCTATGCGCCGCATCCGGGCGGCTACGTCAACGCCGCCGATCTGGTGTCGGGCCTGCGGGAGATGGGCGATTTCGAGATCTCTGTGTCGGCCTATCCCGAGCGTCATCCGGAGAGCGAGAACGATACCGTCGATCTCGACATGCTGAAGCAGAAGGTCGACGCGGGTGCAACGCGCGCGCTCACCCAGTTCTTCTTCGATAATGATGTCTATGAACGCTACATGGAGCGTGTGCAGGCAGCCGGGATCAATATCCCGATCGTGCCGGGCATCATGCCGATCCAGAACCTCACGCAACTGAAGCGGTTCGCCTCCATGTGCGGAGCCAGCATCCCGTCGTTCCTCGATGCACGCTTCGAAGGTTCGGAAGGGGATGCACAGGCGCGGGCTGCCATCGCTGCCGACCTCGCTGCCGAACAGATCGCGGACCTTTCGCGCCGTGGCGTCCAGGAGTTCCACATCTACACGATGAACCGTGCGCCGCTGACGATTGCCACACTCGATCGCCTCGGCGTGTCACCGAAGGCCGGCAGGGTCTCCGGCGCGGCCGCCTGAGCCTGTCCAAGGCGACATTTGCGGACATGAAAAGAGGCGCATGACGGTCCGTGTCATGCGCCTCTCATTCATTTTGAAATCATGGTTGCTGGAGAGGCCTTGTTCGGCCAACCCATGGGTTGGTTCATTTCACCCTGTGTCAGATGAACAGCATCGTGGCTACGAAAACAAACGCTGCACCTACGATCAGGACATTGATAGAATTGGTCAGTCCCATGTGTGCCTCCTTGCGTTGACCGTTAGATATTATGTCCGATTTGTGTCGGCGCAAAGCCAATTCTGTGCTGCGCTGCGGAAACAGCCGGTGGATAACCTATCGGAAATGACAAATGAGCGTTTTAGAACAAGATCTTGCTGGTGCTCTCGGCCTGTTAATGAAGTTTAACATCCGTGAGGGTTTGAGGGCTCAAATTGCCTCTCTGCTGCGCTGGGAGAGGTCACGCTCAGGTTTTCCAGATCGCACGAAAAGGCCGGGGCAGCGATGCCGCCCCGGCCTGACCGCCGATCCGCAGACTGGTTTCAGAGGGCGTTGAGAAGCGTCGGCGTCGGCCAGCCGTCTGCAGGCAGGCCTACGCGCTGCTGTTCCTTCTGGACGGCGACACGCGTTCCAGCGCCGAGAATGCCGTCGATCTTGCCGACGTCATGGCCGAGGCCCTGCAGCTTGGTCTGCAGCGCCATCATCTGGTCGACGTCGAGGCCAGGTTCTGGATTGCCCTTCTGGTAGACGGGCGCGCCGCCGAAGCGCGTGGCGAAATAGGCGGCCGATGTCGTGTAGATGAAGGACTGGTTCCATTCGAGATAGATGTTGAAGTTCGGATAGGTGATAAAGGCCGGGCCCTTGCGGCCCTGCGGGAGGACCAGCGAGGCGGGCAGGCCAGCGAAGGCCGTGTTTCCGTCGCGTGGCTGAACGCCAAGGGCGAACCACTCACCTGCGGTCATTGCGCCATCGAGACCAGATTTTTCGAAGGGCAGGTTCTCCGGGATCGTCACTTCCTGGATCCAGGGTTCACCTTGCTTGAAGCCGAGATGCTGGATGAACTTGGCAGCCGTCAGGATCGCGTCCGGGCTGCTCTGCTTGACATTGACATGGCCGTCGCCGTCGCCATCGATCCCGAACTCGATGATGTCCTTGGGCAGCATCTGAACCTGACCGATTTCACCGGCCCAGGCGCCGGTGTTGCTGGCCGGCTCGAGATCGCCGTGCTCGACCATCTTGATCAAGGCCAGCAATTGCGGCCGGAAGAGCTCCGGACGGCGGCAGTCATGGGCAAGCGTGACGAGGGCATTGCGGGTGTTGAAGTCGCCCTGAACCGCACCGAAGTCGGTTTCCATCGCCCAGAAGGCGGTGATGACGCCTGGCGGGACGCCGTATTCCTGCTCTGCCCGGGCGAAAACGTCGGCATATTCCTTGATCTTCTGGCGGCCGATGTCGAGGCGCGCCTGGCTCACGGTCCGGCCGGAAAATTCAAGGAAGGTCTGGCGGAAGACGCCCTGCGACCGGTCGCGGGCGAGAACCTTCTGATCGATCTGCGCACCGGCGAGCGCCTTGTCTGCAATCTCCGGGGGCGTGCCTGCAGCGACGGCTTCGGCCTTCACGCCTTCGAGGAAGGTCCCGAGGTCCCCGCCGCATTGCTGCGCCTGGGCAAGGCCAGTGGTCGCGAGGAGCAGTGTGAGGGGAAGCGCGTGACGCAGGGCTTTTTTCATCAGTCGGTCCTTCGAGTTTGGCGCGCGGTCGCGCCGAGCGTTTCTCAGGAGCCTCTAGCCCCGGTTTGCGATCATTTCGAGACGGAAGAGACCCAATTCTGCCAGTTCTTCTGCGTGCCGGCAAAGACGTTGATGTCCGTCTCCCCGCGGATACCGGGAATCACGCCGGTAGAGGTGTATTGCCAAAAGGCCCAGCGGCGGCCGGGGTAGATCTCGCTCGGGTGCTGCGCGACGGCGCGAACCCAGAAGTGATGGTCCTTGAAGGCGCCGTCCAGGTTCTCTCGATGGAAGTCGACGGAGGTGTAGATGATCGGCCGCTTGCCATAATGGGCTTCGATGCGCTGCATGAAGCGCTGCATTTCGCTGCGCACGGTTGCGGCATCCGGCCGAAGGCGGCAGGTGGGCGAACTCGGGTTCCATTCGACGTCGAGAACGGGCGGCAGAAGATTTGCGTCGCGCGGAACGTTCTGGATAAACCAGTCCGCCTGATCGTCCGCTGATGAGCAGAAGTAGTAGAAGTGGTAGGCCGCGTGGGGGATGCCGGCTGCCTTGGCACCCTCCCAATATTCCCGGAAGCGCGGATCGATCCGATCCTTGCCTTCGGTTGCCTTGATGAAGACAAAGGAGATGCCCGATTTCTTCACCTGACGCCAGTCGACATCGCCGTTCCACTTGGAGACGTCGATGCCATGGACCTCATGGCGATGCGGGGTCTTGCCGTCGAAATGCTGAGGATCGGTGTCGTGAAAGCGGGGCGAGACGGCACTGGTCTCAAGCAGATCATAGGACCCGGAGGTGCAAGCCGTGACGGCAAGACAAGCGGGCAGGAGGAGTATCGAAAGCCATCGCATCAAGGATCTGCATTCCTTCCGGGATTATGAAGAGGCTGCATGTGGGTGCCACCACAACGCGCGCAAGGACAGGCAAGAGCCTCGTCCATCATTGTCAAAACCGGAGCGTATGCAATCGTGCTTGCGCGAGGCCGTCAGCGCGTGAGAACCGCGTGCCAGGCATAGCCACGCCAGAGGGGCTCGAATGTGAGGTGCAGGTTATGCGCCATGGCACGCTGTTCGAGTGCTTCCTTCAGGTCCGGGCGCGGCGTGACCTCGAAGCGGGCAAGCCATGCCTGCAGACCCCGGCGGAACCAGCGAGGCAGGTGCTCCTGCTGGCCGAAATCGACGATATGCAGGGACCCGTCAGGGCCGAGCGCTTCGATCCCCCGATCGATCGATGCCTGCCAGTCGGGGATCATGGAGAGCGCATAGGAAATCATCACCCGGTCGAAATGGGGCTGACCAAAATCGCTGGACGAAAAACTCGTGGCATCGGCGACCTCCAGCTTAGGCGGAGAGGCATCGCCCTCGAACTTTTTGCGTGCCGTTGCGAGCATTTCCGCAGAGATATCCAGACCGAAGAGGCGGGCCGTCGGGAAGTGCCCTCTGGCGAGCGCGAGGTTGCGCCCCGTGCCGCAGCCGATCTCGAGCAGCGAGCCGCCGTCGGGCACGTTCAAGCCTGCAATCATCCGGTCGCGGCCGAGCAGATAGTATTTCCGGCTCAGGTCGTAGATGTGGCGCTGATAGCGATACATCCGGTCCATGCGGCTCGCATGCTCCAGCGAGCCGTCCGTTGCGAGGAGGCCGGCTCGCGTGCTCATGCGGGGCGCTTTTCGTAGATGTGGAAGCCGCCGTAAATGGCTGAGCGGTCCTGGCGATTGAGGGCCTGCGAGCGCTCCGCCTGATATTGCCACTGGGCCAGGAGAGCCGGGGAGAGTTTGCCGTTGAGGATGCTCTCTTCGGCGGCTGTTCGGAAGATCACGCGCGCGCCCTCGGAGGCGGTTCGGGTAATCTCGGTCCAGAGATCGTTGAGCTGGCGCTCGTTCATCCAATCCTGGGCGTCGAGGAGCACGAAGCGGTCGACGCTGCCGGCGGGCTTTTTCGACAGGAGTTCGGTGAAGTTCGCATGATGGACGGTCACGCGCTCCGCAGTGTCGCGGATTGCCTGGTAGTGCCGCTCCTGCAGGTAAGTGGGGAGCGTGCCTTCCTCCGGCTTCGGATAGCGGCGCATGAAGGCCTGCCAGGCGAAGTAGTTGTCCCGGAGCAGGAAATGGCAGCACAGCTTTTCCAAGCGATGACGCAGGACCGGTGCGATCGTGCCATCATCGGCAAGGGTCGCGAGTTCGTCATATTGCTGCGGCGGGATGCCGAGACCGAAGAGCGAGCTCTTGCGGCGCGTCAGCCAGCGGATCAGCGGCTTGTCGAAGAGGGGGGCGATGCGGTTGTCGAAGAAAAGCCGCTGTTCGCGCAAGGACCTGGTTTCGGCGAGCTCTTCCAGCCTGACGCCGTGGCTTCGCGCAATCACATGGCCGATGGTGATGAAACGCCCGAGGAGCCCGGTGCGATAGATGTTGCGGTTGAAGACCGTGATCCGCCGGCGCCCGGTGATCCCGCGCGTCTCCCAATAGCGACGCGTCGCCGAATCGAGATTGGGCGCGAGATGCCGGTCATACATGCGGACATTCGTTCGGATCATCTGGTCGCCAAGCAGGCGGCGAACGGAGGCGTGGTCCGGCAGATGACGGAAGGCAGCGAGCTTCAGGCGGTTCAGAGCGACATGATTCGGATTGAGATCGACGACATCGATGGATGCGGGGCGGCGGCTGAGATAGGCGAGCATGTTGCAGCCGCCAGAGCCTATGGTGACGATGCGGTGGCCCTCGGTCAGATCCATCGCCTGCATGTCGACCTCTGGGTCTTCCCAGATCTGGGCATAGACGAGGCCTGAGAAGAGCAGGCCGAAGAGCCGTTCCGAGAGACCTGCCGGCGACAGGGCGGCGTGCTGGAGAAGCGCGTCCTTCAGCTTCTCGTTTCCACGAAATCCGGCATCGGGTGCAAGGTCTGTCATGTCGTTCCGCCGTCCTTTTGGGTTTCACGGCGTGTAGCTTTTGCTTGCTACAGTTTGATGACGTCAGCTCCGCTGGCCGGTAACCGATTTTTTATGCATTTAATACAAATTATCACCAGTTATTTTAGGGGTGTTTAACATGATGTTAAGTGAAATCCCATTCGGGAGGCGGCTTCGTTACAGTCTCGCGGGCTTTGCGGGCGGAGCTGTCGCGCCCGCCGCCATGCTGGTGCCGGTCGTCGCGAGCGGCAATTTCGGTGCGTTCTCCACAGATCTTCTTGGTCATTGGTCCGCGCTCGGCGCCCTTGCGCTGCCTCTGGTCGGTGCGGCGATCGGTTGGCGAATCGCTGCCTGGGAAGCCATCCTGCATGAGCGCATTCTGCGTCTCGAAGGTGGGACGCAGGAGCTCGAGGCAGCTTCGCGCGTCGACCGGCTGACGGGGCTCGGCAATCGCCAGGCTCTCAATGATACGCTTGCTACGCTTCTCAAGGCCGGCAAGGCTTGCTCCGGCACACTCCTGCTGATCGACCTCGACCGTTTCAAGTATGTCAATGACACGCTCGGTCATGAAGCAGGCGACGGCCTGCTGCTTGCCGTTGCCAATCGGCTGCGCGAGGCAGCGGGTGAGGGTGCCTTGCTGTTCCGGCTGGGAGCCGACGAGTTCGCGGTCATCCTGCCACAGGCCCAGCGGCGCCCGGTCGCCGAATTCGTCTGCCTCGAGATCGAGCACGCCCTGGCGCAGCCGTTCGAGCTCGCCCATGGTCGGATCATGGCCGGTGCGAGCATCGGGGCGACACTGCTGTCCTCGGCAGACCGCGACGTCGCCGCCCCGAAGCAGCGCGCCGATCTCGCGCTCTACCGTGCCAAGGAGATCTTCGGACCAAGCCACGCCTTCTATGATGAAGCGTTGGCGCGTGAGGTTCTGGAGGGATTGGAACTGGAGCGTGATCTGTCGCGCGGTTTCGTCGATGGCGAATTCTATCTCGAATACCAACCGATCGTCGGGGTCGAGAACGGCGATGTGCGATCGCTCGAAGCGCTGTTGCGTTGGCGCCACCCGAAGCGCGGGCTGGTCACGCCCGATGTCTTCATACCGCTCGCCGAGAAGACGGGCATTATCCAGGTCATTGGAAAATGGGTGGTTCAGCAAGCCTGTGCGGCGGCGGTCACCTGGCCGGCGCCGACGGGCGTCAGCGTCAACGTGTCAGGCGATCAGTTCAAGGATCCCAATTTCGTGGCGCATGTGCTCGATTGCCTCGTGGAAACCGGTCTGGCGCCCGAGCGGCTGACGATCGAGGTGACGGAAGCGGTCTTCTCGGTCGATATTGATCTCGTCTGCCGCAGCCTGGCGGAGCTGCGCGCCAGTGGCGTCCGGGTCGCGCTCGATGATTTTGGCACCGGCTTCTCCTCGATCAACAATCTTCGGCTCTTTCCACTCGACGAGCTGAAGATCGACCGGTCGTTTGCCGGGCAGATGCTGGAGACGAGCCAGGGGGCAAAGCTGGTGGACCTGATGCACAAGCTTTCGGAGACGTTCCAGATCCGCACCACGATCGAGGGGATCGAAACCAAGAATCAGCTGGATTTCGTCAAGCTTCTCGGGATCGGCGAGGCACAGGGCTTCCTCTTCTCAAAGCCCGTGGGTGCCGCTGAAGCGCTCAATTATCTCGAGGCGCGTCTGCGTCAGTCCGAGCCTCTCCCGAGCGCGTGAGAGGTTCCGGGATAACCCGACGAACCGCGCGCCTGCATCTTCCGTCTGTCACGCTTTCCTGCTTCGATGGCGAGACGTAGAGGAGATGAGCATGCAGAGAGTGGTGAAGTGGTTGGTGCGGCTGGCGATTGGCCTGGTCTTGCTCCTCGGTGTCGCGATCGGTCTGCTCGTTGCCTTTCCGCCTGAGCTTCTGCGTGTCGGCACAGGCTATGCGGCAAAGATCATCTGCTCGAACGTGTTGATCGCCGGGCGCGATGCCGACGAAGTGCTGCGGGACGACGTTCAGGCGCCGGGACATCCGTTGCTGCGGCTCGTGCGCGCGGAGGTCGATCTTGACCGGGGGCTCGTGCACACATCGCTCCTCGGGCGCATTGCGCCATCCGTTGCCGTTCATCGTCCGGGTCTTGGATGCACCCCCGTGGACGAGGACGGCATCGAGGTGGCAAGCCGGCTTTCCGCTCCTGTGCCGGAAGCCGACACAGCTTCGTCAGACCAGCCATGGCCGGAAGGGCAAGCGGTACCAGCGGCCGATCCGCGTCTGCAGGAAATTCTGGCTGATCCGGAGATGATCGGGCCGGCGGCCCGCGGGGTGGTGGTCGTCAAGGATGGCCGCATCGTCGGCGAAACCTACGGCCCCGGCTTCAACGAGAACACGCCGCTCCTCGGCTGGTCGATGACCAAGACGGTGACTGCTGCACTCGTCGGCCTGCTCGCTTCGGAGGGCAGGCTGGATCTTGATGCCGACCAGCTCTTCGCCCAGTGGTCGGGTGATGCGCGGAACGAGGTCAAGCTCTCGAACCTGCTTGCCATGGAAAGCGGGCTTAGCTTCAACGAGAATTACGGCGACGTGACCGATGTCACCCGGATGCTCTATCTGGAGCGCGATATGGCGGCCTACGTCGCATCGCTCCCAAGCGAGGCTGCGCCTGGAAGCCGTTTCAACTACTCGTCCGGCGAAACGGTCCTGATCTCGCAATACTGGATGTCGCGCTTTTCGGATCGCTCGGCGGCGCTCGCCTTCCCGCGGGAGGGTCTCTTCGATGTCATCGGTATGAGCAGCGCAGTGCTGGAGGCAGATCCGACCGGCACATTCGTGGGCAGTTCCTACCTCTACGCAACGGCACGCGACTGGGCCCGCTTCGGTCTCTTGATTGCGCAGGGCGGTCGGTGGGGTGACCGCCAGGTCATCGCGCCTGAGTTCATCGAGCGCATGAAGCGGCCGACGGCTGCGTCCGGAGGCGACTACACGGAGGCGCAGGCCTGGCAGAATGGTCCCGGAGGCAAGGACAGCGAGTATGGTCTGCCGGAGGACGCGGTCTGGATGCTTGGCCATGACGGTCAGTCCGTCGCCATCATCCCGTCGGAAGGTCTGGTGGTGGTGCGGCTCGGGCTCACGCCCCGCAATCTCGACTTCAGGCCACAGAGGCTGGTCCAGGCGGTCCGCGACGCGCTGCGCTAATGCAGACCCTTACTGGGTGAGGTGCAGCAGACCCTTGCGCTTGGCGTCATAGTAATAGCCGCGTGCATAGAGGCGGACTGCCTGATCGTGATCGTTGTCGGCAACGATATAGGCGCCCCGCAGATACTTCACCGCGTATTTGATGTTGGTCTCCGCATCGAAAAGCCCGTCGGCTGATCCGTCATAGCCCATGGCCTTGGCCGTGTTGTAGCGGATCTGCATCAGCCCGTAATTGCCCTTGCTGTAGGCGGCCGGATTGTAGCGGCTTTCGCGATGGACAACGCGATGGACGAGATCGACCGGGACCTCGTAGAGCTTCGAATATTTCTCGATCAGCGCGTTGAGACGCGTCGGTCCAACCGTCTCCGGCTGACGCTCCAAGGGCGGTGCGCCCGGCGGCGTGATGTCGAAGGGGTCGCCGAAGCTTGTGAGCGCCGTCGCGCGCAGCGGTGCGGCATAGGCAAGGACGACCGGTTGCTGTTCCGCCGGCGCAACGGCCGCTGTGGCTGCAACAGCTGACGTTGCCGGTGCAATGCCTGGTGGGTTGAGCGTTGCTTCGGTCGAGGCTGCGGCGGCTGCCATCTGATCAGCGCCGGCCGTTGTCGGCGCCGGGCTCGTGACCATGGCCAGGGCGTCGGTCGCGGCGGTCTGGGGGGCGGTCGCAGAAAGCGCGGATGCCTTCAGGGCCGGGATCGGGGCTGCCGTCTCGGTTCCCGGGATCATCGGAGCGGGGCCCGGATTTGCGGCCGCAAGTTCGGCCTGCGTCATGGCAGGCGTCGTCGCCGCTTCCGCGGCGGCGGCCGCAAGCATTTCAGGTGATTTCGGATTGGCAACCGGTGCGGAGGCAAGATCTGCCTTGACGCTGTCGTCGATCGCTGTGCATCCGCCCAGTCCAGCCAACAGTGAGGCAGCCATACACAGAGCGATGCCGCGGTCAGTTCTGACGTTCATGCCACTATCCGTTACGTGATGCACGCGAAGGCCAGAGCAAATCACCAGGCGCTTCGTTTCCATTTCTTAATCTATGCCCGGGATTGCGGCAAGCTTACGGCCGGAAAGGCAGCCTTTCGACACCAATGCCGGTCAAGCCGCGATCTTGCGATAGCCTGCCGTAACGGCCTTGGCTGCGATCAGAACCGTGCCGCCGGAGCGGTTGATCGTCCGGCGAACCGCATGTTTTCTGATGGTTTTCCGGACTTTATCCGCCATGAGGGCGTAGATGAGGGACGTCGCCGCCGTCATCAGGATGAAGATCGAACCGAGAGCAATCGCCTGTGGCAGGAAAGCCATGGTCGGGTTCAGGAATTGCGGCAGAAGTGCGGCGGCGAGCAGGCTGCTGCGTGGATCCTTCAGCTCGCTGCCGAAGCAATGCGCGATGACTCGCAGCGGCTTTTCTTCCGGCAGGTTGTCATTGTCCGCGATGAGCGCGCTTCCCGCCGGCGCGCGCCAGAGCCCGAGGGCAAACAGCATGAGCAAGACGAGGCCGATCCACTGCAGGACGACAAAGCCTGACGGTGATGCCCTCAGGACGAGGAACGAGAGGCCGAGCACCAGCGCGACCGGAATTGCGGAGCCAAGCGTGACTCCGGTCACCGTTGCGAAGGCGCTCTTGCGGCCATGGGCCATGGCATAGGACAGGACCAGCCGTTTCGACCGACCGGGCACCAGCAGAAAGGTGGCCGCGACGACAGCGAACAGGATCCAGGTAGGGTAGGGCATGGCAGTCACTCCTCAATCAAGAGGAAGCCAGCTTTCCGCCGTAAGGTCAATGGAGTGGACGGTACTTCTGGCCGAGATAGTCCATCACTTCTTTGAACCATGGCGTATGCAGATCGAACGGCTTGCCACCCTTGATGCGCGGGAACTCGATGGTGCGCAGGCGACCGCCCTGATCCTCGTCGTGACCTGTCACTCCGGAGACCTTGTTGAGGCCGCTTTCGACCGCAAGATCGACCATGCTCTGGATGAGGCGGAGATCGTCGTAGTTGGCGGGTGCAGAGCGGGCATAGTAGCCCGACTTCTGGACCATCGACCGGTCGGCATCGAGAAGCTTGGCGAAATGCTTCTGGAACCAGTTGCCGACATTGATCGTGTCGAGCTTCACATGGCCGAAGGCGTCGCGCTTGATTTCTTCGCCGGCGGCCTCACGGTCGGCGACGATCTCGTCCATGCAGGCACCTTCCGAGACGAACAGGGTCACGAAACCGGTGCGGTCCATGATGTCCTTCAGGCGGGCGGCTTCGCCATCCATGTCGAAGTGAGTCTCCGGCAGGTAAAGGCCATCGATGTTCTTCAGCTCCTGGTTCATCATGAAGCCTTCGATGTATTCGTTATGCTTGGTGCGCTGCATGTAGGCGCGCGCCGTGGCCGCCGTCAGCCAGCCGCAATGGCGACCCATGACCTCATGGATGACGAGCGTGCGCGGCGAGGCGCTCTGTTCGTTCGACACATGGTCGAAGAAGCGGGCGCCGACCTCGGCAGCCGTCCACGCGCCGAGCGTCTGCTTGATCGGGTAGACGTCGTTGTCGACCGTCTTCGGCAGGCCGACCACGGTCAGGTCGTAGCCGTTCGCGCCGAGATAGGCGGCGAGGTCGGCAGCGGTGGTGTTGGTATCATCGCCACCGATCGTATGCAGGATGGTCACCCCGTCGGCGGCGAGCCGTTCGGCCGCGACGCGCAGTGGATTGTCGCCTTCCTTGACGAGCCCGCGCTTTACGCAGTCGGCGACATTGGTGAGTTTCACGCGGCTGTTGCCGATCGGGGAGCCGCCATAGCGGTGCAGGACATGCGCCTTCTCGCGCATCTCCTTGGTGATCTCGATCTTGTAGTCCATCAGCAGCCCGCGAAAACCGGACTTGTAGGCGACGAGCTCCACATCGGGGGCGATGTCCGTATAACGCTCAATCAATCCACCCACGGCGGACGAGAGACAGGGCGCGAGGCCCCCGGCGGTCAACATCGCGACTTTCTGCTTGGCCATCGATCCTCCTCGGGCATCACGCAGCCCGGCTACTGGGTGTTCGGGTGGCAAATGGATGCGACAGCGGGTGGCGGCTGTAAAGCGAAAAATTCAAGAAAAACGGGCATTTCGTCGGGCTGAGCCCTGACGCGGCGGATATAATCGTTTCAATTCGGCAGGCGGGCGTGTGGCCGACTGTGGATAAGCCCCGAGCGGGTGTTCGACCGTATGCGTGGCGTACGTGTTCAACGAAACGGATTTAAGATGAAGAAACTTTAATCTGCGGCAGAGGTCATGGCTCCTTGCTTTTTGGGGACTTATTTGGTCAAGCTTTCATCATGATCTTCGATTTCGCCTGCGAACAAATATCGTCATTCTGGGACCGTTTGCTTGGCGCGATCGGTGATGCCGCCGGTAACGTGATCGGCAGCATCGTTGAGGCCGTGCGAACGGCCTTCGAAGGCGACCCGGAAACACGCAGGCGCGTGTCCTTCTCCGTGGCCATCATCGCGCTCTCGGCGAAGATGGCGAAGGCGGACGGGATCGTGTCGAATGCCGAGGTCGAGGCCTTCCGCAAGATCTTCGAATTTCCGCCGGAAGAGGCCCGCAACGTTGCGCGTCTTTACAATCTCGCCCGTCAGGACGTTGCCGGTTTCGAGACCTATGCGAACAATCTCGCCAGCATGTGCCGCACCTGCGATCAGTTCTGCCCGGTGCTGGAAGACATCATCGACGCGCTGTTCCATATCGCCAAGGCCGACGGTCTCGTGCACGAGAAGGAACTTGCCTTCCTTGCGCGGATTGCCGAGATCTTCGGCATATCGGATGAACGTTTCGCCTCGATCACCGAGCGCCACATCCATCAGGATGGCGACCCCTATGGCGTTCTTGGCGTGAAGCCCTCCGACGACTTCGCGACGATCCGCAAGCGCTACCGGGCACTTGCTGCCGAACATCACCCTGACCGGCTGCATGCCCGCGGTGTGCCGACCGAGTTTCACGCCGTTGCCAATCATCGCATGGCGAAGTTCAACGCGGCCTATACGGCGATCGAGAAGGCACGCCGCGCGGCATGACCTTCACGGCCGATTACGCGCGTGCGGAGGTCTGTCCTTCGCCGAACCATGGCGAGCGTCTTGGGATAGAGCGCCCCGACATTCTCCTCCTGCATTATACGGGCATGCCGTCAGCCGATGGCGCCCAGGCCTGGCTCTGCAATCCAGAGAGCCAGGTTTCGAGCCATTACATCGTCCACGAAGACGGTCGGGTGGTGCAGATGGTGTCGGAAAACCGCCGTGCCTGGCACGCGGGCAAGAGCATCTGGGCTGGCGAAACCGACATCAATTCCCGATCGATCGGCATCGAAATTGCCAATGCGGGGCATCCTGCTGGCCTGCCGGACTATCCGGATCGGCAGATCGAATCCGTCATCGAATTGTGTCTCGAATGCGTCGAACGGCATGGGATCGCCGCGGAACGAGTGCTTGCGCACTCGGATGTGGCGCCCATTCGCAAGGTCGATCCGGGTGAAAATTTCCCCTGGGACAAACTGTACCGGGCAGGGGTCGGCCACTGGGTTGATCCATCGCCCATCGGCGGCGGGCGCTTCTTCCAGCGCGGCGACCGCGGACAGCCGGTCGAGGCGCTACAGTCGATGCTGTCGCTCTACGGATATGGCATTGAAATTTCCGGCGAATTCTGCCCGCAGACAGAGGGTGTCGTTGCCGCTTTCCAGCGGCATTTCCGGCAAGCCAAAGTTGACGGCGTGGCCGACAGTTCGACCATCGAGACGCTTCATCGGCTGCTGACGAGCCTGCCGCGTTTTCGGTGAGCAACGAGGCGAAACGCCGTTCTCAAGACCAAGGAAATCAACGCGCGTCGGACGCTTTTGTTGCGGCGCCACACGATTTCCTTATTGGGCCGCTCTAAAGGACGCGCTGAACGGCGCCGACGATTTTCTTGAAACGCGGCGCAAACATCAACTCGAGAGAACCGTAACGGGCGGCCCCTGAAGGGCTCGCGACGCATTCCTGCGTCCGCTTTGACGCGCGCCGATCCTGTTCCCCGACCGGAGACTGAACCTTCCCATGACACGACGACTTGTTGCTGCTGCGGCATGCATTGCAATGCTTTTGACTCACGCCCAGACCGCGCTTGCCGGTAGCGAGGAGAGCCGCTTCAAGAAGCCGCTGAAGACCATTACCCGCGACGCAGGCTATCCGGCAGCGCCCGCCTTCTCAAAAAGCCCCTACAGCGACATCATCACCAAATATGCCAAGAGTTACGGCGTTCCTGTCGATCTCGCCCACGCGGTGGTCCGCGTTGAAAGCAACTTCAACCCCAAGGCGCGCGGCAGTGCCGGTGAAGTGGGGCTGATGCAGATCAAGCCGGCGACCGCGCGAGCCATGGGCTATCGCGGCAAGACCAAGGGGCTCTACGACCCGGAAACCAATATCCGCTATGGCATGAAGTACCTTTCCAAGGCGCATGAACTCGGTGGCGGAGAAACCTGCGGAACGATCCTGCGCTACAATGCGGGCCATGGCGCCAAGCGCATGAATCCGATCTCCAAGCGCTATTGCGGCAAGGTCATCGCCATGATCGGCAACTGAGAAAGAGCTGTGCCCGACTTCCCGCGTCGACTGGACAGCGAGGCTCGTCGTGCTATCACCGGACGCAATGTAAGGATGGTGACGCATGGTTGAGCGGTTCAAGTCGATTGTTGTTGGGCGGGGCATGATGGGAGCTGCGGCCGCGCGGTATCTCGCTCTGCAGGGCGAGGGGGTCGCGGTCATCGGACCGGACGAGCCGACGGACTGGAGCAACCACCACGGCGTCTTTGCCAGTCATTACGACGAAGCCCGCATCACCCGGACAATTGATTCGGATCCGATCTGGGCGAGGCTCGCGAACCGCTCGATCGCGCGCTACGGCGAGATTGCGGCCGAGAGCGGCATTGACTTCTACTCCGAAGTCGGTTGCCTGATCGTCGGCCCAAAGCGGGGCGGCCAGGATCCCTATGTGGGACAAGTCGAGGCCGCTGCGCACCAACTCGGCGTTTCGGTGGAGATGCTCTCCGACGCGGCCTTGAAGTCGCGGTTCCGCTACTTCGATTTCGGCTCGGACTGCGAGGGCGTCTACGAGGAAAAGAACGCCGGCTACGTCAATCCGCGCCGGCTGGTCGAGGCGCAGAGCCTGCTTGCCGAAAAGGCGGGGGCGCGGGTGATCCGCCGGACGGCGGTTTCGGTCCGGGAAGAGGGTGGTCTTGCCATCGTCACGACAGACGATGGCGCGGTCTACACCGCAGAACGGGTTCTGGTGGCGGCCGGTGGCTTTTCGATCAACGAAAACCTCGTCCCGCGCCCGCTCGATCTCAAGGTCTATGGGCGCACGGTCGCATTCTTCGAAATCCCTGACGAAGATCTCGCCGCCTATTCCGGCATGCCTTCGCTCATCCACCAGCCTGACGATCCGAAAGACCACATCTACCTCCTGCCGCCGGTGCGTTATCCTGACGGCAAGACCTATCTCAAAATCGGCGGCGATCCAGATGATCTCCAGCTCGAGACAGAGCCGGAGATCCGCGCCTGGTTCCGGCGCGGCGGACGGCTGACGACGCGCGATCATCTTCGCCGCATCATCTCCGATCTCGTGCCGACACTCGCCGATGCACCGCTCTCCATGGCGGCTTGCGTGACCTCGTTCACCCCGGAAAACTACCCGGCCATCGGCTTCGCCAGCGACCATATTGCGGTTCTCACCGGCGGTTGCGGCGCGGCGGCGAAGAGTTCGGACGAGATCGGCCGTCTCGGCGCGGAATTCATCCAGCATGGCCGAATCATCGACGAGGCCTATGGCGATGTCTTCCGTCCGGTGTTCAGAGACTGATTCACCAAAAGCGGCCAAGTGGTACGTCTTTCTCGCTTTTCGTTGGCAATCGTTCCAAGGGTCGGCTAAGGACCCCTTGCCAGTTGGCCGGGCAGCCGCGCTTTACCAATGCCGAAAGGCGGTAGGGTGAGGAAAGTCCGGGCTCCACGGAAACACGGTGCCGGATAACGTCCGGCGAGGGCGACCTCAGGGAAAGTGCCACAGAAAGCAAACCGCCTCGCATGCGAGGTCAGGGTGAAAGGGTGGGGTAAGAGCCCACCGCGTCGCTGGTGACAGGGACGGCATGGTAAACCCCACCGGGAGCAAGACCGAATAGGGATGACGCGGGTGACGCGAAAGCGTTGCTACAGCCTGTTTCCGGGCCAGTCATCCGGGTGGGTTGCGCGAGGCAGCGTGCAAACGCTGTCCCAGATGAATGGCTGCCACGTTCCGGGAAACCGGAGCCATACAGAACCCGGCTTACAGGCCAACTGGCAAAAAATCTTTCCCATTCGACATGTGGCGCGAAGCCTCTGAAAACACGGCAGGAACCCCGTGTTCGGCCGCCAACTGCGCTCAAGCCAGATCGAGCGGAAAAGCCGACGGAAAACAGGGCTTTCTAACCATTCGTTAAGCTTAACCGCCTATCAATATTTGAATCTCGGAAGGGGCTCTTCCCGACCGTTCCCATTGACGCCCATATTGTCCCATGGTATCCCAATTGCATGCCGTTACGGGGGTCGTTTCATCCCCGCAGTCCCGTGAATTCAACGCTGCCTCTCGCGTCTCGCGAGGGCGTGTTGCGGGTGTTTCGGCTGGCGTATCCATGTGTATCCGAGGGTCTCTGATCGGCCCTTCGTTCAAGGGGAGGTCGGTTGTCAGTGATGAGCCGCTTCCTGTCCAATGCGACAAACAGGATCGATGCGAAGGGGCGGGTTTCCGTCCCTGCGGCGTTTCGCGCCGTGCTGGTGCAGCGCGGAATTCAGGAGCTTTATTGTCTCCAGGATTTCGTCTATCCGGCAATCAATATCGGTGGTCCGGATCTGCTCGAGCGGTACGAGCGGAAAGTGGCGGCCGAGGATCCCTTCGCATTGGAGGCAAACGAGATGTCGCTGCTCCTTCATGGTGGCGGCGTCTTCACGCGACTCGATGCCGAGGGGCGATTGGCGGTGACGGATTTCATCCGGGATTTCACGGGGATTTCCTCGGAGGTCTGTTTCGTCGGTCGGTCGGATCATTTTCAGGTGTGGCAACCGCGGGCGTTTCACGAGGCGCAGGCGCGAGCCAGAGAGGTGGTCAGGCAGCGGGGCCTGCGCACCTAGAAAGACGGGGAAACGGAATGGCGGCGAACTTTGGCGAAGGTTTTTCCGATGCCGATGGCGGACCGGTTCGCCACATTCCGGTTCTTCTCGCAGAGGTTCTTCAGGCCCTTGAGTCTGAGGCCGGCAAGATCATTCTCGACGGGACATTCGGAGCCGGCGGCTATACGTCTGCCATTCTCGCCAAGGGTGCTCATGTCGTGGCACTCGATCGCGATCCGACGGCGATCGCCGGCGGTGAGGCTCTGGTCGCCTCGAGTGGTGGCCGGCTGAGCCTGCATCACACGGAATTTTCCAATCTCGCCGACTATGCGCCAGAAGGCGGGCTCGACGGTGTCGTGCTCGATATCGGTGTTTCCTCCATGCAGATCGATGAGGCCGAGCGCGGCTTCTCGTTCCAGAAAAACGGCCCGCTCGATATGCGCATGGCCGTTTCGGGCGTCTCGGCTGCCGATGTCGTCAATCGTGCCAAGGTGTCCGATCTCATTCGCATTTTCGGCTTTCTCGGCGAGGAAAAGCATGCGGGGCGGATTGCGCGCGCCATTGAAAAGCGCCGCGTCAACGAGCCATTCCAGACGACTCGCGACCTCGCCAACCTCATCGAGAGCGTCAATCCGCGCAAGGCCAAGGACAAAATCCATCCGGCGACGCGGGTGTTCCAGGCCCTGCGCATCTACGTGAATGACGAGCTCGGCGAACTCGCGCAGGCGCTGTTTGCGGCCGAGCGGGCGCTGAAGCCGGGTGGTCGCCTTGTCGTCGTGACCTTCCATTCGCTGGAAGATCGTATCGTCAAGAAATTCTTCTCCGAGCGGTCCGGCAAGGCGTCAGGTTCGCGCCATCTTCCCATGGTGGAAGCGCGCCCGGCAACCTTCGAACCGGTCGGCAAGGGCATGGTCGCAGCCAGCGAGAGCGAGGCGGAAATCAACCCCCGCGCACGTTCCGCGAAACTGCGCGCCGGCATCCGCACCTCGGCGCCTGCCGAGCGCGCCGACATGTCGATCTTCGATCTGCCAGACCTTGCCACTCTCGAAAAGATCGGAGGCTGACCGTGCTGAGACCCCTCGATTTCATCATGATCGGTGCGATGCTGACGGCCGCGACCGTCACCTACCAGATCAAGCACGACACGGATAACAAGGCCGCCGAGGTGCGTCGCCTGGAGGCCGAGATCAAGCTCGAGAAGGACACGATCGATCTCCTGAAGGCGGACGAGGCGCTGCTGACCCAGCCGAACCGGCTGGAGCGACTGGTCGAGACCTATGCCGCCGAACTGCAGCTCGTGCCGACCGAACCGACCCAGCTGGCGCGGCCGATGGAGCTGCCGATGCCGAAGGATCAGGTTCCGGTTCCGGAAGGCGAGGACAAGGATGCGCCCGCATTGAGTGCCGAGGCTCCTTCCGACCCCATCAAGGACCTCATCACGACAGGATCGGTGAACCGCTGATGACCTTTCTTTCGCGAATCATGCTGTTGAAGAGCCAGGCGCATTTCTCGACCGACGTGCAGCGCGGCGGTGCCGTGGTGAGTGGCGCGACCTTCAAGGGCGCCGGCAAGCGCAAGACCGAGATGGCAAAGACCCGCGTGGGCCTGATGATTGCCGGCTTCTGCGTGGTCTATGCCATCATCGGCGGCCGCCTCGTGCAGTATGGCCATGCCCAGCCTGAGACGGTCTCCAGCATCCTTCCGGCCGACCGCCTGATGGCCTCGCGTCCCGATATCCTGGACCGCAACGGCGAAGTGCTGGCGACGGATATTCGCACGGTTTCGCTCTTTGCCGAGCCTCACAAGATCGTCGATCCCGACGAGGCGGTCGAACGCCTGTCGACGGTTCTCAAGGACCTCGACGTCAAGGACACCTATCGCAAGCTCTCGTCCAATTCCCGCTTCCAATGGCTGCGCCGCCAGCTGACCCCGAAGCAGCAGAGCCAGATCCTGGCGCTCGGCATTCCCGGGATCGGTTTCCGACCGGAAAAGCGCCGCTTCTATCCGGGTGGTCCCACCGCCTCGCATATCGTCGGCTTCGTCAATATCGACAATCGCGGCATGGCCGGGATGGAGCGCTATATCGACAGCCAGGGCATGGCGGAGCTCAGAGCGCTCGGGATGACGAGTGACACGCCGCTCGAGCCGGTCCGGCTCTCCATCGACATTCGCGTGCAGAATCTGGTCCGTGACACTCTCGTTCGCAGCGTTGAGAAATATGGGGCCATCGGCGCGGGGGCTGTTGTTCTGGACGTGCACACCGGCGAAGTGCTGGCCATGGCGTCGGTACCGGACTTCGATCCGAACAAGCCGACGGAGGGGGCGCAGGAAGGTTGGCTCAACCGGATGTCGAACGGGACATTCGAGATGGGCTCGACCTTTAAGGCGTTCACGACGGCCATGGCTTTGGACTCCGGCAAGGTCAGAATGAGCGACAGCTTCGATGCCCGCTACCCCATCCGCATCGGCGGCTTCACCATCAAGGATTTCCACGGCAAGAACCGCATCCTCAGCGTTCCGGAAATTTTCCAGTATTCATCGAACATCGGCACGGCACGGATGGCGGAAGCCGTCGGGATCTCGGAACACCAGGCGTTTCTCACCCGGCTGGGCTTGCTGAACAAGATCGAGACCGAGCTGCCGGAAGTCGCAACGCCCACTCAGCCCCGCGTCTGGAAGCAGATCAATTCGGTCACCATCTCTTTCGGCCACGGCGTCTCGACCACGCCTCTGCAGACGGCGGTTGCGGTCGCAGCCCTGGTCAACGGGGGACGACTGATTCCCCCCACCTTCTTGCCGCGAAGCAAGGAGCAGGCGGATGCGCTGGCACAGGTCGTCATCAAGGAGAAGACCAGTGACGAGATGCGCTTCCTGTTCGACTGGAACGGTACCAAGGGGTCCGGGCGCCGCGCTCGTGTGGATGGCTTTGACGTCGGCGGCAAGACCGGTACGGCGGAAAAGGTCGTCAACGGCCGATACTCCGACGACAAGAACTTCAACGCCTTCATCGCCGCGTTTCCGATCTCCAACCCGCAATACGCGGTTCTGACTTTCATCGACGAACCGAAGAGCGGCGATGACAACGGAGGACCGACTGCAGGCTATACAGCCGCTCCGATGATGAAAGAGATCATTCAAAGAAGCGCCGCAATTCTTGGTGTAGAACCCACTTTCGGGGAAGACGGCTCAGCTTTGCTCGTCTCTTATTGATCAGATCGACTACAGGCGGGGCGATTCGCGTAACTTGCCCCGGAAGGATGGACTGCAAAATGCTTTTGGGTGCACTGGCTGGCGAGGAGTTTGGGGAACAGGTGGCAGCCGCTGGCGCTGCATCCGTCGAGGTTCGCGGATTGTCGGCCGATAGCCGCAAGGTCGAGCCCGGTACCGTGTTCTTCGCCCTGTCCGGATCCAAGGCAGACGGCGCGGCCTATGTCGCACAGGCCGTCGAGAAGGGTGCCGTTGCCATCGTCGCATCGCATGCCGTCGACACGTCCATTCCGGTCATCACCGTCGACAATCCGCGCCGGTTCCTGGCGCTTGCCGCTGCTCGTTACGTTGGACGACAGCCGAAGACCATGGTTGCGGTGACGGGTACCGCTGGCAAGACCTCTGTTGCCTCTTTCACGCGCCAGATCTGGGCGGCAGCCGGGCATGCGGCGGCGCAGATCGGTACAACCGGCGTCATCTCGCCAAGTCGCAACGACTATGGCTCCCTGACGACGCCGGATCCGCTGGCGCTGCACACGCTGCTCGGTGAACTCGCCGATGAAGGCGTGACCCATGCCGCCATGGAGGCCTCCAGCCACGGCCTCGATCAGAGCCGCCTCGACGGCGTGGTCCTTTCGGCCGCGGGCTTCACCAATCTCGGCCGTGACCACATGGACTACCACCCGACCATGGAAGACTACATGGCGGCGAAGATGCGTCTCTTCGATACGCTTCTGCCGAAGGGCGCGCCCGCCGTCATCTTCGCCGACGATGCGTGGTCGGACGAAGCCATCCGGGTGGCGAAGGCCTCCGGCCATGACGTGCGCACGGTTGGCCGCAAGGGCGATTTCCTCAGCCTGAAGCGTGTCGAGCATTTCCGCCACAAGCAGGTCGCCGAAGTGCATCATGGCGGCGAGATCTACGAGGTTCATATCCCGCTCGCCGGTGATTTCCAGATTGCCAATGCGCTGGTCTCGGCGGGCCTTGCGATTTCGACCGGGGTTGCCCCCGCTGTCGCCCTGAAGGCGCTGGAGCATCTGAAGGGTGCTTCCGGCCGTCTGGAACTGGTCGGACAGACCAAGGCCGGCGCGCTCGCCTATGTCGACTACGCTCACAAGCCGGAAGCGCTCGAGAATGTGCTAACCTCGGTGCGTCCCTTCACCACCGGCCGGGTGATCGTTGTCTTCGGCTGCGGTGGCGACCGCGACAAGGGCAAGCGACCGATCATGGGCGAGATCGCCTCCAGGCTCGCCGATATCTCCATCGTCACCGACGACAATCCGCGCACGGAAGTGCCGGCGACCATCCGGTCCGAGATCATGGCGGCAACGCCCAAGGGCATCGAGATCGGCGACCGCGCGCAGGCAATCCGCGCGGGCGTCGCCATGCTGTCCAGCGGCGATACGCTGATCGTGGCGGGCAAGGGGCATGAGGAAGGACAGACGGTCGGCACGGAAACCCATCCGTTTTCCGACCATGAGGAAGTCCGCAAAGCCTTGGAGGAGTTCGACCATTGAGCCTGCTCTGGACTGCGCGTGAAATGGTGACCGCCATGGGCGGTCGGCCCTTCGGCAATCTGCCGATGGGGGTCACAGGTATTTCGATCGACAGCCGGACGATCACGCCCGGCGAGGCCTTCTTCGCCATCAAGGGTGATCGCGTCGACGGCCACGACTATGCCAGCATCGCGATTGCCAATGGTGCCGCTCTGCTCGTCGTCAGCGAAGCCAAGCTTCCGGCCCTGGGGCGACTGACCATTCCCATGATCGTGGTCGAAGATGTGCTGGTCGGTTTGCAAAAACTTGGCATGGCCGCCCGCGACCGGACGCCGGCGACGGTGATCGCCGTGACCGGATCCGTCGGGAAGACGACCACCAAGGAAATGCTGCGCATGGCGCTTGCGCCCTCCGGCAAGGTGCATGCATCCGTCGCTTCTTTCAACAATCACTGGGGCGTGCCGCTGACACTCGCCCGGATGCCGATCGATACGCGCTACGGTGTCTTCGAGCTCGGGATGAACCATCCCGGCGAGATCGGACCCTTGTCGCGGATGGTGCGGCCCGATGTGGCGATCATCACGACGATCGCTCCGGCGCATCTTGGAAACTTCTCCAGCGTCGACGAGATCGCCGATGCCAAGGCCGAGATCTTCGAAGGCGTGGTCAACGGCGGTGACGCGATCCTTAATCGCGACAATCCCTATTACGAGCGTCTCGAACAGGCGGCGCTTGCGCAGGGTGTGGAGAACATCCACAGCTTCGGCCAGCATGCCAAGGCAGAGTTCCGCCTCGCGGAATTCGATGGCGCGGCGGAGCTTTCGACCGTCTGGGTTTCCTTCGGTGGGGAGACCCGTGAAGTGACGATCGGGGCGCCGGGCCGTCATCTGGCAGAGAACGCCATGGCGGTGCTCGCGGCCGTATCGCTGGTGGGTGCCGATGTCGATGCCGCGATCGAGGCATTTGCGAGCCTCTCTGCGGTGAAGGGCCGTGGCCAGCGGCACCGGTTGAAGATACCCGAGGGGGCACTGACCCTGATCGACGAAAGCTATAACGCCAACCCCGCTTCCATGCGGGCCGCGATTGCGGTGCTTGCCTCAGCGCAGCCGGGCGAAGAAGGACGTCGGATTGCCGTGCTCGGCGACATGCTGGAGATGGGCGAGTTCGCCCCCAGCGTTCATGCGGAGCTTGCCGGTCCGCTTCTCGCCTCCGGCATCGAGCATGTCTGGCTTGCGGGCCCGGAAATGGTGGCCCTGCGGGATGCTTTGCCGGAGACCGTGCATGTCGTCTATTTCGAAACGACGGATGAACTCGTCAATCTCGTGACCGCAGAGGTCCGTGCTGGCGACGTCGTTATGGTCAAATCTTCTCTCGGTATCGGTTTCGGCAAGATCGTTGCGGCTCTGCTTGACAAGTATCCGGCATTCCCCGACACGGAGCGCCACTTTTAATCCGGGCTTTTTGAAAGGGCTCCAATGCTGATCTGGCTTGTGGAACTGGCGGACAACCTTCAGTTTTTCAATCTCTTCCGTTACATCACCTTCCGGACCGGGGCGGCGCTCTTCACGTCGGCGCTGGTGGTGTTCCTCTTTGGTCCCGCCATCATTGCCTCGCTGCGGGTGCGACAGGGCAAGGGGCAGCCGATCCGCGCCGACGGGCCACAGACCCATTTCAAGAAGGCGGGAACGCCGACCATGGGCGGCCTGATGATCCTGGCCGGGATCGTCGTGTCGTCGCTGCTCTGGGCGGATCTCTCGAACGTCTATGTCGTGGCGACGCTGCTGGTGACCCTCGGCTTCGGCGCCATCGGCTTCTATGACGACTATCTCAAGGTGACCAAGCAGACGGAGAAGGGCTTCTCCGGCAAGGCTCGCCTCGGCATCGAGTTTCTGATCGCGGGGATTGCAGTCTACTTCATGATGTCGACGGCGCTGAGCTCCGGCCCGCAGGGCTCGACGTTCGGCTCCTCGATTGCTTTCCCCTTCTTCAAGGACTTCCTGATCGATCTCGGGATCTTCTTCGTGCTGTTCGGCGGCTTCGTCATCGTCGGGGCCGGCAATGCGGTGAACCTGACCGACGGTCTCGACGGTCTTGCCATCGTGCCGGTCATGATCGCGGCTGCCTCCTTCGGCGTCATCGCCTACCTCGCCGGTAACGCGGTTTTCGCCAATTACCTGCAGATCAACTTCGTGCCCGGCACGGGGGAGCTTGCCGTGGTTCTCGGCGCCGTCATCGGTGCCGGTCTCGGCTTTCTCTGGTTCAATGCGCCGCCGGCCGCCATCTTCATGGGCGATACCGGCTCTCTGGCACTCGGCGGCCTGATCGGTTCAGTGGCGGTTGCCACCAAACACGAGATCGTCATGGCGATCATCGGTGGCCTCTTCGTCATGGAGACGCTCTCGGTCATCATTCAGGTCGGCTATTTCAAGCTTACCGGCAAGCGCGTCTTCCTGATGGCGCCGATCCACCACCATTTCGAAAAGCTCGGCTGGACCGAAAGTCAGGTCGTCATCCGTTTCTGGATCATCGCGGTCGGCCTTGCCATGCTCGGCCTCTCCACGCTGAAACTGCGGTGAGGCGGCGATGATCGCGGCCACTACGTTCAAGGGCAAGACGGTCGCGCTGTTCGGGCTCGGCGGTTCCGGGCTCGCGACGGCGAAAGCGCTACAGGCCGGCGGGGCGAACGTGATCGCCTGGGACGACAATCCAGACAGCGTCGCGCGCGCGGCGGCCGAGGGCGTGCCGACCCAGGATCTGCGCGAAATCGACTGGTCCTCCGTTGCCTCCTTCGTGCTGTCACCCGGCGTGCCGCTGACCCATCCGAAGCCGCATTGGACGGTCGGGTTTGCCCGGGCGGCCGGTGTCGAGATTATCGGCGATGTCGAGATCTTCGTGCGCGAGCGCCGCGCGCATGCGCCGGACTGCCCGTTCATCGCGATCACGGGGACGAACGGCAAGTCGACGACGACGGCGCTTATTGCCCATATTCTGCAGGCAAGTGGGCGTGACACGCAGCTTGGCGGCAATATCGGCCGTGCGGTGCTGACGCTCGATCCGCCGAAGGACGGCCGCTTCTTCGTCGTTGAATGCTCGTCCTACCAGATCGACCTTGCGCCGACGCTCAATCCGACAGCCGGCATCCTGCTGAACCTCACGCCCGATCATCTCGACCGTCACGGGACCATGCAGCACTATGCAGACGTCAAGGAGCGTCTTGTCGCCGGCGCAAAGACCGCGATCGTCGGTATTGATGACAGCTATTGCGAGCTGATCGGCGATCGGATCGAGCGGGCAGGGACGAAGGTCATCCGGATTTCCAAGCGCCAGCCGCTGGCCAATGGTCTTTATGCGGAAGGTTCACGCATCATCCGGGCCGACAGCGGTGCGTCTGCGCTTCTGGTCGATCTCAGTGCCATCCAGACGCTGCGCGGCAGCCACAATGCGCAGAATGCCTGCGCTGCTATCGCCGCCTGCCTTGCGGTTGGGGTGTCGGAAGACGAGATCCGCAAGGGCTTGCAGAGCTTTCCGGGGCTCAAACATCGCATGCAGCCTGTCGGGCGACGCGGCCAGGTGCTGTTCGTCAACGACAGCAAGGCGACCAATGCGGATGCGGCAGCGCCGGCCCTGTCGAGCTATGAGCGGATCTACTGGATTGCGGGCGGACTTCCCAAGGAAGGCGGCATCGCAAGCCTCGCACCACTCTTCCCGCGCATCGTGAAGGCCTATCTGATCGGTGAAGCTGCTTCGGCGTTCGCCGCGCAACTCGGTGACCGCGTGCCATACGAGATTTCGGACCGTCTGGAGCGCGCGGTGGCACATGCCGCAGCCGATGCCGATCAGGATGGCGAAGCCTCCGCCGTGATGCTGTCACCGGCTTGCGCGAGCTTCGACCAGTACAAGAATTTCGAGGTTCGCGGTGATGCCTTCGTGGCGCATGTCGCGGGTCTTGAAGGTGTAACGATGCTGATCGAGATGCCGACAGGAGGCGAATGAGATGGTAAGCCGCGTGGAGAGAGGACCGATCGCAGACTGGTTCTGGACGATCGACCGTCTGTTCCTGATCATCTTCGTTCTCCTGATGGGGATCGGGCTGATGCTCTCCTTCGCGGCGTCTCCGGCCGTTGCCGAACGCCTCGGGCTCGACAGCTTCCACTTCGTCAAACGCCACGCCTTCTTCATGCTGCCGGCGCTTGGCGTGATGATCGGCCTGTCCTTTCTCTCGCCGCGGCAGGTGCGACGGGTCGCGATGCTGATTCTTGCCGGCTCGCTGGTCATGATGGTGCTGGTGCTGTTCATCGGCATGGAAGTCAAAGGCGGACGGCGCTGGTTGACGCTTGCGGGGATGTCGATCCAGCCGTCTGAGTTCATGAAGCCCGCCTTCGTGGTGATCTGCGCCTGGCTCTTCGCCGAACATGCGCGCCAGCCGGAAATCCCGGGAAACCTCTTCGCGATCCTGCTTTTCGGCATCGCTGCAGCCCTGCTGATCGCCCAGCCCGACCTTGGTCAGACCATCCTGATCGGCAGCGTCTGGGGTGCGATGTTCTTCATGGCCGGCATGCCCTGGCTCTGGATCGTGGTCCTGGGCGTCCTCGGCAGCGTCGGCTTCTTCGGGGCGTATGTGACACTGCCGCACGTCGCGGGGCGAATTGACCGCTTCCTGACCGGCGAGGGCGATACCTTCCAGGTGGATACGGCACGCGAGGCGATCATTCGCGGCGACTGGTTCGGCCAGGGGCCGGGCGAGGGGATCGTCAAGCGGATCATCCCGGACAGCCATACCGACTTCATCTTCTCGGTCGCGGCAGAAGAGTTCGGCATCGTCTTCTGCATGGTGCTGGTTGCGATCTTTGCCTTCCTCGTGCTCCGTGGCCTCAGCCACGCCTATAAGGAGCGCAACGACTTCAACCGTCTGGCAGTCTCCGGCCTCGTGCTGCTGCTCGGCGTCCAGTCGATGATCAACATCGGCGTCAATCTCGAACTTCTGCCGGCCAAGGGCATGACGCTTCCGCTCATCTCCTATGGTGGATCGTCGATGACGGCGATCTGCGTCACGGCCGGCTTCATCCTGGCGCTGACCCGCCGCCGTCCGGAAAAGCGTGCCCAGGAGCGCAGCCTGTTCCGATCGGTGGCCGGCGTGCCCGCGGAGTAAAAGCGTATGAACAAGGGCATCGTCCTGCTCGCCGCTGGGGGAACCGGCGGCCATCTTTTTCCGGCCGAAGCGCTGGCGCATGAATTGAAGGCGCGGGGCTATGGCGTGCATCTGGTGACGGACCGGCGCGCGGAACGTTATGCAGGGAGCTTTCCGGCGGACGAAGTGCACACCGTCTCTTCGGCCACGATCGGTTCCAAGAACCCGATTTCTGTCATCAAGGCCTTTCTATCTCTTTGGCGTGGATATCGCGAGGCGCGTGCGCTTGTCTCCCGGCTGAAGCCGAAGGCCGTCATCGGTTTCGGTGGCTATCCGACCGTGCCGCCGGTTTTTGCAGCAGCCGGTCTCGGTGTTGCAACGGCTGTCCATGAGCAGAACGCCGTGATGGGACGGGCGAACAAGCTGCTGGCGTCCCGGGTGCGGGCGATTGCGGGCGGTTTCCTCTCGCCGAGCGGAGAGCATGCAGCCAAGATGGTGCTGACCGGCAACCCTGTCCGACCCGCCGTCATTGCGGCCTCGGCTCAGGCCTATATGCCGTCGACGGCCGGTGGCGCATTCAACCTCGTCGTGTTCGGCGGCAGCCAGGGCGCGCAGTTCTTCTCCGACGCCATTCCCGGTGCGATTAGGCTCCTGCCGGATGCCCTGCGCCAACGGCTCGTGGTGACGCAACAGGCGCGGCCCGAGGACCGTCAGAAGGTGATCGACAGCTATGCGACCCTCGGGATCCGCGCCGAAGTCGCCCCCTTCTTCACGGACATGGCGGAGCGGCTTGCCGCGGCGCATCTCGTCATCTGCCGCTCGGGTGCATCGACGGTCTCCGAGCTCGCCGTCATCGGGCGGCCAAGTATTCTCGTCCCCTATCCGCATGCGCTCGATCACGATCAGGCGGCGAATGCCGCAGCACTGGCTGCACAGGGTGGAGCGCAGGTGATCCCTCAGGCGGAGCTCTCGGCGGAGCGGATCGCCGACCTTCTGACCAAGGCGATGGAGGGGCCCGAACGGCTCGCGACCATGGCGGCTGCCGCGAAAAGCACGGGCAAGCCTGACGCTGCCGGCTTGCTCGCAGACCTCGTAGAGGCTATTGCCGCCGGCAAGGGCATTGCCCAGTCGAAGGGAGCCACACAATGAAAATGCCGAAATCCATCGGCCTCGTCCACTTCATCGGGATCGGCGGCATCGGGATGAGCGGGATCGCCGAGGTGCTGCACAATCTCGGACACAAGGTGCAGGGGTCTGACCAGGCCGAAAGCGCAAACGTCCAGCGTCTGCGCGCCAAGGGCATCGAAGTGTTCGTCGGCCACAAGGCGGAAAACCTTGGCGAGGCCGAGGTGGTTGTCGTTTCCACCGCGATCAAGAAGAACAATCCGGAGCTGATCGCCGCGCGCGAGAAGCTGTTGCCGATCGTCCGCCGCGCCGAAATGCTGGCCGAGCTCATGCGCTTCCGCAATGCGATCGCCATCGGGGGAACGCATGGCAAGACGACCACCACGTCGATGGTCGCGGCTCTGCTGGAGGCCGGCAATCTTGATCCGACCGTTATCAATGGCGGGATCATCAATGCCTATGGCACCAATGCGCGCATGGGCGAGGGCGAGTGGATGGTCGTCGAGGCGGACGAGTCCGACGGCACCTTCCTGAAGCTTCCTGCCGATGTCGCGATCGTCACCAATATCGATCCCGAGCATCTCGACCATTACGGCACCTTCGACAATGCACGGGCGGCCTTCCGCCAGTTCGTCGAGAACGTGCCGTTCTACGGGTTCGGCGTGATGTGTCTCGACCATCCGGAAGTGCAGGCGCTGGTGAGCAAGATCGAAGACCGGAAGGTCATCACCTATGGTGAGAACCCGCAGGCGGATGTGCGCTTCTCGAATGTGCGCCTCGATGGCACGCGCTCGATCTTCGACGTCGAAATCCGCCGTCGCCGCACTGGCCGGGTGTTCACCTTCAAGGATCTCGTGCTGCCCATGCCGGGCCGGCACAACATCTCCAATGCCTGTGCAGCGATTGCGGTCGCCAACCGGCTCGACATTTCGGAAGAGGCTATCCGCAAGGGACTCGCGGGCTTCGGCGGCGTCAAGCGCCGCTTTACGCTGACCGGCGCGTCGAACGGCGTGCAGGTGTTCGACGATTACGGGCACCACCCGGTCGAGATCAAGGCCGTGCTCAAGGCTGCGCGCGAGGCCTGCCAGGGACGGATCATTGCCGTCCATCAGCCGCATCGCTACTCGCGCCTTGCCAGCCTCTTCGATGATTTTGCTAACTGCTTCAACGATGCCGACACGATCTTCCTGTCGCCGGTCTATGCCGCCGGCGAGGATCCGATCGATGGCGTGGATTCGGAGACGCTGGTGTCACGCATCAAGTCGGGCGGGCATCGCGACGCGCGCTATCTCGCTGCGCCCGATCAGCTTGCCTCGCTCGTGGCGGGCATTGCACAACCGGGCGATTTCGTGGTCCTGTTGGGGGCCGGCAACATCACCCAGTGGGCTGCTGCCTTGCCGACGGAACTAGATGCAATTTCGGGAAAGTCTTGAATGAAACAGGTGGATGGGGAAAAGCTTCTGGCCTCGCTCGGCCCAGGGGTCAACGATCTCAAGGGGCGCCTGACGCCTGATGCGCCGATGGACCGGGTCACATGGTTTCAGGCCGGCGGCCTCGCCGAACTGATGTTCCAGCCGCATGACGTCGAGGACCTCACCAGCTTCCTGAAGCTGCTGCCGGAAGAGGTTCCGCTCACCGTCGTCGGCGTCGGATCGAACCTGCTCGTACGCGACGGTGGCATTCCCGGTGTTGTCATTCGTCTGTCGGCCAAGGGCTTCGGCCAGGTCGAGCTTGCCGGCGAGAACCGCATTCGTGCCGGCGCGATCTGCCCCGACAAGCACATCGCCGCCATGGCGATGGACAACAATATCGGCGGCTTCCATTTCTACTACGGCATTCCCGGCTCTATCGGCGGTGCTGTTCGTATGAATGCCGGCGCCAATGGCGGTGATACCGCCGGGCGGCTGGTCGAGGTCGAGGCCGTCGACCGCAAAGGCAATGTGCATGTCCTGTCGAATGCCGACATGGGCTACAGCTATCGTCACTCGGCAGCGCCCGAAGGACTGATCTTCACCAGCGCCGTGTTCGAAGGCTATCCGGAAGAGAAGGCCAAGATCCGCGCCGACATGGATGCCGTGCGTCATCACCGCGAGACGGTGCAGCCGGTGAAGGAGAAGACCGGCGGATCGACCTTCAAGAACCCGGAAGGGCACTCCGCCTGGGAGCTGATCGACGAGGCCGGTTGCCGTGGGCTGATGATCGGCGGGGCACAGATGTCGTCGCTTCACTGCAACTTCATGATCAATGTGGGCCATGCGACGGGCTACGACCTCGAATATCTCGGCGAAACCGTGCGCCAGAGAGTTTTCGAGACCTCCGGCATCAAGCTCGAATGGGAAATCAAGCGTCTCGGCATCTTCATGCCCGGTCGCGAGGTGAAGCCCTTCATGGGCGTGCTTCCGCCCGAAGCGTGATTGTGCCCTACGAAGTTTTAACACCATTCCGTTAGGCTCCCCGAAGGTTCGGGGAGTTTTATGTTTGATCTGGTGCATGTCTGGGTAATCCGGCAGCTCACGCTTGGCGAGTTTTCCTCGCGGCAGGCGGTGCTGTGGAAAGCTGCTGCTATGGCGGCCAAGATTGCCGTCTTTGCCTATGGCCTGAATGTCATCAGTCATTTCATTCTGGTTGCTCTCGGGCTGCTTCCCTATCCGCTGGTTCCGGCCCTGATCGTCGCGACCATGCTCACGCCGCCGGTGTCCTTCATCGTCGCCGTTATTGCCTATTCGGTCGTCGGCCTCGCAATCTATGATCTCGGCGTCTCGCGCCAGCGTTTCGAAATGTTGAGCCGAACGGACATGCTGTCGGGGCTGATGAACCGGCGCGCGTTTCTCGATGCGTTCGAGGCAGCACGCGGCCCGGTGGCCCTGATCCTGCTCGACATCGACCGGTTCAAATCGATCAACGACACGCTTGGCCACAAGGCGGGCGATGACGTCATCATCCAGACGGCAAAATGCCTGACGGACGTTCTAGGGCCCGATCAGGCGGTTGCCCGGATCGGCGGCGAGGAGTTTGCCGTCTTGGTGACCGGGCAGGGCACCGAGCGGGTGATGGAGATCGCTGAAGCGATCCGCTCCTCCGTCGAAGGCATGGGACTTGCGATCGCCGGCCGCTCCGTTTCGGTCTCCGTATCTGCCGGTGTCTCGCAAGGGGTGGCCGAACTCGGCTTCAGCGAGCTGTTTTCCGGCGCAGATCGCGCGCTTTATCTCGCCAAGGCTGCCGGTCGCAATCGAATCGTGCATGCGAGAGAGATCGCGGAAACGGCCCTCGGGGCTTCTGTTCCTGACAATGATCAGTTGCCGGCCGATCGCTCACGGCTCACGGCTTGAGCATCACTAGGGCGAAAATTAACCCGTCTTTACATCCATTTACGCCTGCTTCCTCAAGTCCTTGTTCGGCATCGAGGGCGGGTGGGGCGGTGCCCCGGTTAACGAAAGTAAACGGTTCATTAACCTTAATGTTGTTGAACTTGCCTCACAAGCCCGGAGCAAGCGGTGCGATTCCGGTCAGATTTTTAGAATTTGCGAGGCGTAGATGAGTGGCAAGCATGTCGCGGTATTGATGGGTGGATTGTCCTCCGAGCGGCCGGTCAGCTTGTCTTCGGGGAATGCCTGTGCTGCCGCGCTTGAGGCCGAGGGCTTCAAGGTTACCCGTGTTGACGTCGGTCGCGATATCGGCCGTGTTCTGGAGGAGTTGAAGCCCGACGTCGCCTTCAATGCGCTGCATGGCCCTTATGGCGAAGACGGCACGATCCAGGGTGTGCTCGAATATCTCGAAATTCCCTATACGCATTCCGGCGTCCTTGCCTCTGCGCTCGCCATGGACAAGAGGCAGGCAAAGATCGTTGCGGCCCAGGCGGGTATTCCGGTCGCCGAGGCCATGGTCATCAACCGCTTCGATATCGGCAACACCCATCCCATGGCGCCGCCCTATGTGGTGAAGCCTGTCCGCGAGGGCTCCAGCTTCGGCGTGGTGATCGTGCGCGAAGACATGGCGCATCCGCCGCAGATCCTGACTTCGAGCGAGTGGCGCTATGGCGATGTCGTCATGGTCGAGCGTTACGTAGCCGGCCGTGAGCTGACCTGCGGCGTCATGGATGGAAAGGTTCTCGGCGTAACCGAGATCGTGCCGCTGGGTCACAGCTTCTACGACTACGACTCCAAGTATGCTGCGGGCGGTTCGCAGCACGTACTTCCGGCAGAAATTTCACCGAAAATTTACCAAAAAATACAATCATTAGCCCTCAAGGCACACCAGGCGCTCGGGTGTCGCGGAGTGAGTCGTTCAGACTTCCGTTACGACGATCGCTTCTCCGAGGATGGCGATCTGATTTGGCTGGAGCTCAACAACCAGCCGGGCATGACCCCCACCTCGTTGCTGCCGGAAATGGCTGCCCATGCGGGCTACAGCTTTGGTGAGTTTTTACGTTGGATGGTGGAGGACGCTTCTTGTTCTCGTTGAGCGGTAACAAAATGGCTGAGATTTCGGGTCTGCTTCCGACTTCGCCGCTCGCCTCTTCGGAGGCCAAGGTGCTTCCGCGCCCCCTGCGCCGCATCGTTCGTTTCGTGATCAGCCTGTGCTCCGGGCGTATCGCCATTCCGCGGCACCTCGGCAAGGTCAGTCTTGCCGGCTTCTACGGTCTGGTTGCGCTGCATGGCGTGGTTGTTGGTGGTCATGGTCCGGTCGTCATGCAGGGCCTGACGGCTTCTGCTGGTTTTGCTGTCGAGGATGTTCGCGTCTCCGGCAATCAGCACACGTCCGAAATCGATATCCTGCAGCTTCTCGGTCTCGACGGCTCCACGAGCCTGCTCGGCCTCGATATTGCGGCTGCCCGTGCCGCCCTGGCTGAGCTCCCCTGGGTCGAATCGGCCGAGGTGCGCAAGGTCTATCCGTCGACCGTCGAGGTGACTCTGCGTGAGCGTCAGGCCTATGGGATCTGGCAGCATGGCAATGATCTCTCGCTGATCGAGCGGTCGGGTTCGGTGATTGCACCGCTGCGCGACAACAAGTTTGCCTCGCTTCCGCTCTTTGTCGGTCGCGATGCCGAGACGGCGGCTGCTTCGATCGATGAAGAGTTTTCGAACTGGCCGGCGATTGCCTCCCGGGTGAAGGCTTTCGTTCGCGTTGGCGGTCGCCGCTGGGATGTGCATCTGGACAACGGCATCATCGTCCGTCTGCCGGAAGAGAATGTCGCGGGCGCGCTGGCGCTTCTCAATCGCTTCGATGCCGAGCAGCAGGTTCTGTCGCGGGATGTGGCGCTCGTTGATCTGCGTCTCCCCGACCGTGTCACCATTCGCCTGACGCCTGGTGCGCAGGAGCGTCGTACCGCGGCTCTTGAAGAGCGCCGCAAAGCCCTCAAGAAGCTGGAGCAGAAGATATGAGCATCTTTGGTGGCTCTTCTTTCGGTCTCCCGCGCGCCAAGCCGCTGTCGTCCAAGCGGGCGCATGTCGTTTCGGTGCTTGATATCGGCTCGACCAAGGTTGTCTGCATCATTGCCCGGCTGACGCCGCGCCGTGAATCCGCGGTGCTGCCGGGGCGCACCCACAATGTCGAGGTCATCGGCCTCGGTCACCAGCGTTCGCATGGCATCAAGTCCGGCGTCATTGCCGATCTGGATGCCGTTGAAAACGTCGTTCGCCTTGCCGTCGACGCTGCCGAGCGCATGGCTGGCCTGACGGTTGAAAGCCTGATCGTCAACGTGTCTGCGGGCCGCATCGGTTCCGACGTCTACACCGCGACCATCGATCTCGGTGGCCAGGAAGTCGAATCGGGTGATCTCCGCAAGGTGCTGATCGCTGCCGGCCAGCAGTCGCAGGGAAGCGACCGCGCCGTGCTGCATTCGCTGCCCACGGGCTTTTCGCTTGACGGAGAGCGGGGAATCCGTGATCCACTTGGAATGTATGGCGATGTTCTCGGCGTCGACATGCACGTGGTCACGGCCGAACGGGCAGCGCTCCGCAATCTGGAGCTCTGCATCAACCGCGCTCACCTGACCGTCGAAGGCGTGGTTGCCACGCCTTATGCCAGTGGTCTTGCTGCCCTGGTCGACGACGAGGTGGAGCTGGGTTGCGCGGCGATCGACATGGGTGGTGGTATGACCACCATCTCGGTCTTCGCGGAAGGCAAGTTGATCCATACGGACGCCATCGGGATCGGCGGTCACCATGTGACGACCGATCTGGCGCGCGGGCTTTCCACCCGTATCGAGGATGCAGAACGTCTGAAGGTCGTTCACGGTTCGGCTGTCGCTAACGGCGCCGATGATCGCGAAGTCGTGTCCGTCCCGCCGATCGGCGAGGATGATCGCGATCAGCCGACCCAGGTGTCGAAGGCGCTTCTGACCCGGATCATCAGCGCACGCATCGAGGAAACCCTCGAAATGCTGCGCGACCGGATCCAGAAGTCGGGCTTCTCGCCGGTCGTCGGCAAGCGCGTCGTTTTGACGGGTGGCGCCTGCCAGCTGACCGGCATGCCGGAGGCGGCGCGCCGCATTCTGGCCCGGAACGTGCGTATCGGTCGTCCGATGGGTGTGTCGGGTCTGCCGGCTGCCGCCAAGGGACCGGCCTTCTCCACGGCCGTTGGCCTGACGATCTATCCGCAGATGGCGGATCAGGAAACACATGCCGGGCAGGGCGGGTTGTTCTCGCCCTTCGGCAACGGAAACAGCCGCTTCGCCCGCATGGGGCAATGGCTGAAAGAGAGTTTTTGAGTTTACCCGGCCGGACACAAGCTTCGGCCAAGGGAAATCTGTTGAAATGACATGGCCGGCTTGGCGATGCGGCCGGAAAAAGAAGGAACGGGTACCATGACCATCAAGCTGCAGAAGCCAGACATTACTGAGCTGAAGCCCCGCATCACCGTCTTCGGTGTCGGTGGCGGTGGCGGCAATGCCGTCAACAACATGATCACCGCTGGTCTGCAGGGCGTCGATTTCGTCGTCGCCAACACGGATGCCCAGGCGCTGACCATGACCAAGGCCGAGCGCATCATCCAGCTCGGCGTCAACGTCACGGAAGGCCTCGGCGCCGGTTCGCAGCCGGAAGTCGGTCGCGCCGCCGCTGAGGAGTGCATCGACGAGATCATCGATCACCTGAACGGTACCCACATGTGCTTCGTCACCGCCGGCATGGGTGGTGGTACCGGCACCGGTGCTGCTCCTGTCGTCGCCCAGGCGGCCCGCAACAAGGGTATCCTGACCGTCGGCGTCGTCACCAAGCCGTTCCACTTCGAAGGCGCTCGCCGCATGCGTCTGGCCGAGCAGGGCATCGAGGAGCTGCAGAAGTCGGTCGATACGCTGATCGTCATCCCGAACCAGAACCTCTTCCGCATCGCCAACGACCGCACGACCTTTGCCGACGCTTTCGCGATGGCCGACCAGGTTCTGTATTCCGGCGTTGCCTGCATCACCGACCTGATGGTCAAGGAAGGCCTGATCAACCTCGACTTCGCGGACGTTCGCTCCGTGATGCGCGAGATGGGACGCGCCATGATGGGAACCGGCGAAGCTTCGGGCGAAGGTCGCGCAATGCAGGCTGCTGAAGCCGCAATCGCCAATCCGCTGCTCGACGAAACTTCGATGAAGGGCGCTCAGGGCCTGCTGATCTCGATCACCGGCGGCCGTGACCTGACCCTCTTTGAAGTCGACGAAGCTGCGACCCGCATTCGCGAAGAAGTCGATCCGGATGCCAACATCATCCTCGGCGCCACCTTCGATGAAGCACTTGAAGGCATCATTCGCGTCTCCGTCGTTGCCACTGGCATCGACCGCGCTGCTCTTGCCTCCAAGGGCTTTGAAGCCGCTCCGCTGGCAAAGCCCGCTATGCGTTCTTCCGCGGCCGTTGCTCCGGCACCGGCCGCATATCAGCCTGCAATGACGCAGGCCCCCAAGCCGACCATGGATCCGGTCGCAGACACCATCCGTTCGGCTGAAGCAGCCATGGAACGGGAACTCGAAATCGCCGTCGCCCGTCAGCCGGTGAGCCAGCCGCAGCCTGCTCCGCAGCAGGAATTCCGTCCGGCCAGCCGTCTGTTCGCTTCGCCGGCTCCGGAAGCAGCCCCTGCGCCGCAGATGGTCCAGCCGGTCGCTCCGCCCCCGGTCATGGGCCAGCCGGCACCGGTTATGCAGCAGCCGGCTCCGGTCATGCAGGCGCCTGTCGCGCCGGCACCGATGGCAGCCGAGCCCCGCATGGCCGCTGAACCGGTCCGCATGCCGAAGGTTGAAGACTTCCCGCCGGTGCTGCGCGCCGAAATCGATCACCGCGCCCAGCCGGCAGCGCCTGCCGCCCAGGACGAGCGTGGCCCGATGGGTCTTCTGAAGCGCATCACCAACTCGCTGGGCCGTCAGGCCGACGAGGAGCCGGTGATGGGTGACATGACCGGTTCTGCGCCGGCTGCTCCTTCGCAGCAGCGCCGTCCGCTCTCGGCTGAAGCCAGCCTCTACGCTCCGCGTCGCGGCCAGCTGGATGATCACGGTCGTGCAACGCCGGCACGTGCTGGCAGCGAAGACGACCAGCTCGAGATCCCGGCCTTCCTGCGTCGTCAGACGAGCTAAGACTGGATCAGACCTGCTTTGGAAACCCGGGTTGAAAGACCCGGGTTTTCTGTATTTCACGAACTGTTTCAGTTCGTGAAATTCTTGATGTTAATCAATGGGCTGGCTTCGTTACAGCGCGAAAGAATCAGTGATTTGGCTGGAGGGGCGGGGCCACGTATGTATGAGATCGAAACAGGGCTCTCCTTGAGTCTTCGACACGCATTAGCGACGGGAAGTTTCAGATCCACCGCCTCGTCGCTTCATCATTAAGGCTATCGGAATGGCAATTGCTTTGCTCGGATTTCAGACCACGATCGCAGCGCCGCTCACGCTGACTGGGATCGGGGTTCATTCCGGTCGAGACGTCAGCATCACCTTCCAGCCGGCGGAAGCCGGAACGGGCGTCGTGTTCCAGCGTCAGCATGACGATGGTTCGGTGAGCGAGTACCGCGCCGTTTCCGCACACGTCGGCAATACCGATCTCTGCACGGTTCTCGGAACCAATCCCGCCCGCTCGATCGCCACCATCGAACACGTCATGGCAGCGCTTTATGCGCTTGGCCTCGACAATGTCATCGTCGAAGTCGATGGCGCCGAGATGCCGATCATGGATGGCAGCTCCGAGGTGTTCATCGAGGCGATCGAACAGGTCGGCATCACCAATCTCGGCGTCAAGCGCCGCTACATTCGCGTGACCAAGCCGGTGCGGATCGAATCGGGTGCCTCCTGGTCGGAATTCCGCCCCTACGATGGCACACGCTTCGAAGTCGAGATCGACTTCGACAGCAAGCTGATTGGCCGGCAGAAGTGGGAAGGCGATCTGACAGCCGAAACCTTCAAGACAGAATTGTCGCGGGCGCGCACCTTCGGCTTCATGCGTGATGTCGAGCGCCTGTGGGCCGCTGGCTTTGCGCTGGGCTCGTCGCTCGAGAACTCCGTCGTCATCTCCGACGACGATACCGTGATCAATGTCGAAGGCCTGCGCTACGAGAAGGACGAGTTCGTCCGTCACAAGACGCTGGATGCCGTGGGCGACCTGGCGCTGGCGGGTGCGCAGTTCATCGGCTGCTACCGTTCCTATCGCGGCGGTCACAAGATGAATGCCAACGCGTTGAAGGCGCTGCTCAGCGACCCGACGGCCTATGAGGTCGTGGAAGCGCCGAGCCGCAGCTATCAGGTTCGTGCCCGTGAGTTCGTTCCGGTCCAGGTTCCGGAATTCGCTCCCTGGTCGGCCTAACCGCCAGTTCCTGAAACAGAATCCGAACGCCGGCCTTCATCGAGGTCGGCGTTTTTGCAAGGTGCGGAAAGAGGCGGGCACAAGCGGCACTTTCTGGGCGGCCCGCCACAAAAATGCGTTAAAGTCACATCACTGCGTTGCCCTAGTGCCGCTTTTGTGGCTAGAAACGCCAGTTGAAGGCGACGGTTTTTCAAGCGGCGCTGCAATCGGGATCTTTCGAATGAATCAAGTGGGATCGGTCGTTGTGAAGAAAGCCGCGCGTATTGCAGGCCTGTGTGTGATGATGTCCGTGGGCGCCGTGCTCGCCGGATGCCAGTCGGACCCGGATATCGACATCAGCAAGCTCGCTGCCGAGACCGAGCCGCCGGAAGTGCTCTACAATCAGGGCCTTGCCAACATCAAGGCCGGCAACATGAGCGAAGCCTCGCGCAAGTTCGATGCCGTCGATGCCCAGCATCCGTTCTCGGAATGGTCGCGCAAGGCACTCGTGATGAGCACCTTCACGAAGTATCGCCTCGGCCGCTATGCGGATGCGATCTCCACCGGCAACCGCTATATGAGCCTTTACCCGAAGTCTGAAGACGCTGCCTATGCGCAGTATCTGGTCGGTCTTTCCTACTGGAAGCAGATTTCGAGCGTGACGCAGGATCAGCGCAACTCGGTCAAGACGATCGAAGCGATGCAGCGCGTCGTCAACGAATTCCCCGATTCGGAATATGTCGACGACGCACAGGCGAAGATCCGCTTTGCGCGCGACCAGCTCGCCGGCAAGGAGATGCAGGTCGGTCGCTACTATCTGGAGCGCAAGGAATATCTTGCCGCCGTCTCGCGCTTCCGCGTCGTGGTCGAGCAGTATCCCAACACCAACCAGATCGAAGAGGCGCTGGCGCGTCTGGTCGAAGCCTATTACGCCATGGGCGTCGTCTCGGAAGCACAGGCGGCGGCCGCCGTTCTCGGCCACAACTATCCGGACAGCCAGTGGTATGCCGATAGTTATGCGCTGCTGCAGCGGGGTGGGGTCGAGCCGCGTGAAAACAGCGGGTCCTGGATCACCCGTGCTGGCCGCAGGCTGCTGATCGGGACCTGACAAGTCTAATCTGACGAAGTGAGAATCTGAGCCCATGCTGGTCCAGCTGTCGATCCGCGATATCGTTCTGATCGAGCGGCTGGATCTTGCATTCGAAACGGGCCTTTCCGTGCTGACCGGCGAGACCGGTGCCGGCAAATCCATCCTGCTGGACAGTCTGTCGCTCGCCCTTGGGGGACGCGGTGACGGGTCGCTTGTTCGCCACGGCGAGGACAAGGGGCAGGTGACAGCCGTCTTCGACGTCGACAACAGCCATGCGGCGCGAACCCTGCTCAAGGGCAACGGCGTCGACGACGACGGCGATCTTATCTTCCGCCGCGTCCAGTCGGCTGATGGCCGCACGCGCGCTTACATCAACGACCAGCCAGTCAGCGTCCAATTGATGCGCCAGGTCGGACAGTTGCTGGTCGAGATCCACGGCCAACATGACGACCGCGCCCTGATCGACACCAATGCACACCGGATGCTGCTCGATGCCTTCGCAGGCCTGACCGACGAGGCCGTCGATCTCGGCGAAAGCTATCGTCGCTGGCGCGATGCCGAGCGATCCTTCAAGGCGCACAAGGCCAAGGTTGAGGCTGCCGCGCGTGAGGCCGATTATCTGCGGGCTTCGGTCGAGGAATTGGAAGGTCTGTCGCCGCTCGATGGCGAGGAGGATGAACTTGCCGAGCGCCGCTCTGCCATGCAGAAGTCCGAACGCATTGCAGGCGACATCGCCGAGGCTTCGGAGTTCCTGAACGGCAATGCCTCGCCGGTCCCTCATATTGCTTCGCTGATGCGCCGTCTTGAGCGCAAGAGCCAGGAAGCGCCGGGATTGCTGGAAGAGACCGTGCAACTCCTGGGAACGGCGCTCGACACCTTGTCTGCGGCTCAAATGGAAGTCGAATCGGCCCTGCGGCGGACGGAGTTTGATCCGCGCGAGCTGGAACGCGTCGAAGAGCGGCTGTTCGCGTTGAGAGCGGCCGGACGCAAGTATTCGGTCGCCGTCGCCGATCTGCCGGCACTTGCAGAAAAGATGGTGGCGGATCTCGCTGATCTCGATGCCGGCGAAGAGCGTCTCGGCCAGCTGGAAGCGGCCGTGCGCGAGACCAAGGCGCATTACGATCATCTGGCTCACCAGTTGTCTGCCAAGCGCCAGAACGCCGCGCAGACGCTTGCCGATGCCGTGATGCAGGAGCTGCCGGCGCTGAAACTCGAGCGAGCGCGGTTCATGGTGGAAGTGGCAGCCGATCCTGACAACGCGACGGCTGACGGCATCGACACGGTCGAATTCCACGTCCAGACCAATCCCGGCACGCGTCCAGGCCCGATCATGAAGGTTGCATCCGGGGGCGAGCTCTCGCGTTTCCTCCTGGCCCTCAAGGTGGCGCTGGCCGATCGTGGGTCCGCACCAACGCTCGTCTTCGATGAAATCGACACCGGCGTCGGCGGCGCCGTGGCCGATGCAATCGGACAGCGGCTGAAGCGGCTCTCGGCCAAGGTCCAGGTGCTGTCCGTCACCCATGCGCCCCAGGTTGCCGCCCGCGCCTCGACCCATTTCCTGATCTCGAAAGGCCCGACCGGCGATGCCGGCGACAAGATCGCGACACGCGTTGCGATCATGGAGCCGGAGCACCGCAAGGAAGAGATCGCCCGTATGCTCGCCGGCGCCTCCGTGACCGACGAAGCGCGTGCTGCCGCCGCCAAGCTTCTGGCAGCCGGGGAGTGATCCCCATCACCCCCTTACCGGTTGCTCTTCCTGCTGAAACCTGTTTGGCTGGCTTGCCATGCTCGAATTGATCCAGATCTACTGGGCCGAGACCCTTGCCGTCATGTCCGTGGTGTTCGGCACGGTCGCGGCAGTGCATGCGGCAATGACCAAACGCGAGGTCCGGTCGGCGCTGGGCTGGGTCGGCATCATCATCCTCTCCCCACTCGTCGGCGCCATGATCTACGCGGTTGCCGGGATCAACCGCATCCGGCGGGCGACGCTCATCTCGCGGCGCGCCCTCGAGCTGGATGAGATCTGGCGGCACCTCTCGCGCTACAGCATCGGCGAGGACGAAATTGCCGACAGGTTCGGCCGCCGGTTCGGGCAGATGTTGCAGCTGGGCGAAAAGGTCACGCGGCACCCGCTCTCCTCGGGCAACACGATCACCATGTTGTCCACCGGCGACGAGACCTTCGATGCTATGTGCGAAGCGATCGAGGGTGCCGAGCGGAGCATCATTCTCGAAACCTATATCTTCGATCGGGATGCCGTTGGGCGCCGGATCGCGGATTGCCTGATCGCCGCGCATCAGCGTGGCGTCGAGGTGCGCGTCATCGTCGACGCCGTCGGAGCCCGCTACAGCGTGCCCAGCATCATCGGCTATCTGGAGGAGGGCGGCGTGCCCGTCGCCACCTTCAACGGGCAGGTCATCATCGGTCTCCGGCTGCCTTATGCCAATCTGCGCACCCACCGGAAGATCCTCGTGGTGGATGGCACGGTTGGCTTCATCGGTGGGATGAATATCCGTGCGGCCTTTACCGGTCCTGATGGTGCGCGTGACACCCACTTCAAGGTAAGCGGTCCCGTCGTTGCGGATATCCTCGCCGTTGCAGCGGAAGACTGGCATTTCGAGACGGGCGAGGTGTTGCTGGGGCCTGTCTGGCATGTCCAACTCGACGGCGTCGTGCCCGGAACGGGAACGGCCATCCGAGCGGTGGTGTCAGGTCCAGACTCCCATATCGAAACCAATCACAAGCTGCTCCTCGGCGCCTTCTCTGTTGCCGAGAAATCGATCCGCATCGTTTCACCCTATTTCCTGCCGGACACGACTTTCATCGCGGCCTTGAATACCGCGGCTCGCCGTGGCGTTCAGGTCGATGTCCTCGTGCCGTCTCAGAACAATCTCGCGATCGTCGCGCGGGCGATGATGGGACAGTTCGACCAGATTTTGCGGGACGGCTGTCGCGTCCATCTGTCGAGTGGCTCGTTTGACCACTCCAAGCTGATGGTGATCGATGGCCAGTGGTGCTTCATCGGTTCCTCGAACCTTGATTCGCGTTCGCTGCGATTGAACTTCGAGATAGACTTGGAAGTTTACGATCGGGTGCTGGCCGAACAGATAGAGCGTCGCATTGACCAGAGCCTGGCGAATGCCGAAGAGCTGACCTTGCAGGATTTGAAGTCGCGTTCTTTGCTCAACCGGCTGATCGACCGCTTGTTCTGGCTCGGATCGCCCTATCTTTGAATATAGGCGGCCGGCCATCGGTTGCCTTCGCCACGATCGGCCTCAGGCCCCATGACGACGGATGCAACTGGTTTGATGAAGAAGACAAAACCCAGCCTCGCCCGGACGATGTTGACCTCGATACGCAACCGCAAAGGGCGTCCGGACGAGCGCATCACGTCTGAAACCGCCGATGGCGTGATGACGGTTGCCTCCTACAATGTCCATAAATGCGTCGGCGTCGATGGGCGCTTCGATCCGGAGCGGATCATCGACGTGATCCAGGAAATCCGTCCCGATGTGATTGCCTTGCAGGAAGCCGACCAGCGGTTCGGCGAGCGATCCGGACTGCTCGATCTCAACCGGCTGCGGCTCGAAACCGGGCTCCTGCCGGTGCCCGTGGTCGCGGGGCCAAAATCGCATGGCTGGCGTGGCAATGTGCTGCTGTTTCGAGAAGGGATTGTCCGGGACGTGCATCAGGTGGCGCTGCCGGGACTCGAGCCGCGGGGCGCGCTGGTGGCGGAGATCGATCTCGAGGGCAGGGCAGGGCTGCGCGTCATCGCGGCGCATCTCGGGCTTCTGCGCTGGGCGCGGCGCCAGCAGGCCGACGTGATCCTCGAACTCTTGCAGCGGCGCGCAGAGCGACCGACACTTTTGATGGGGGACTTCAACGAGTGGCGGCTGGGGCCGGGCTCGGCGCTGACCCGCCTGGAGCCGGTCTTCGGGCCGCTTCCGCCGCCGCTTCCGAGCTTTCCGGCGCGGCTGCCGGTTCTCTCTCTCGATCGGATCATGGCGAACAGGGTCGGACTGATCGCCGATCTCAGCGTACATGATACGCCGCTGGCGAGGCTTGCTTCCGACCACCTGCCGCTGACAGCTCGGATCGATCTCAGCAAGGTCTCGTTGAGCAAGGTCGAGGACTGATCGCACGCTCTTTTCATTCGCCGAATTTCCGCTAAACCCGACAGGAGATTCCGGAGGTTGCCATGGCCGTTGACACCATTCCCGTCGAAACCCTGAGCGAGGAGCAGGCGAAGGCCGAGCTGCAGCGGCTGGCGGCAGAGATCGCGCATCACGATGCGCTCTATCATGGCAAGGACAAGCCCGAGATCTCGGATGCGGATTACGACGCGCTGAAGCGGCGCAATGATGCGATCGAGGCGCAGTTTCCGGGGCTCGTTCGCACCGACAGCCCGTCACAGCGGGTGGGTGCAGCGCCCGCCGGCATCTTTGCCCAGGTGACGCATGCGCGGCCGATGCTGTCGCTCGACAACACCTTTTCCGACGAAGACGTGCAGGATTTCGTCTCTTCCGTCTACCGTTTCCTCGGGCAGATGCCCGACAACTCGATTGCCTTTACCGCCGAGCCGAAGATCGACGGCCTGTCGATGTCGCTGCGCTACGAGAACCGCAAGCTGGTGACAGCGGCGACCCGCGGCGACGGGACGACCGGCGAGAACGTTACGGCGAACATCCGCACGATCCGCGAGATCCCGAACGAGCTGCCTGCCGATGCCCCCGATATCGTCGAGGTGCGTGGTGAAGTCTATATGGCGAAATCCGACTTCATGGCGCTCAACGCGCAGATGGAGGCCGAGGGCAAGCAGACCTACGTGAACCCGCGCAACACGGCCTCCGGATCGCTGCGTCAGCTCGATCCGAAGGTGACGGCAAGCCGCAAGCTGCGGTTCTTCGCCTATGCCTGGGGCGAAATGAGCCAGATGCCGGCCGAGACGCAGTGGGAGATGGTACATGTCTTCGGTCGCTGGGGGTTCCCGATCAATCCGCTGACCGAGCGGCTCTCGTCGGTTCAGGCGATCCTGGACCACTACCGCGAAATCGGTTTGCAGCGACCGGATCTGGATTACGACATCGACGGTGTCGTCTATAAGGTCGACCGGCTCGATCTGCAGGCGCGTCTCGGCTTCCGTTCGCGGTCGCCGCGCTGGGCCACTGCTCACAAGTTTCCCGCCGAACAGGCCTTCACCACGGTCGAGGCCATCGACATCCAGGTCGGCCGCACCGGAGCGCTGACGCCCGTGGCGCGCCTGACGCCGATTACGGTCGGTGGTGTCGTGGTGACGAATGCCACGCTCCACAACGCCGATTATATCGAAGGCATCGGCAATTCCGGTCAGCGGATCCGCCCCGAAGAGCATGACATCCGCATCGGCGATACCGTCATCGTGCAGCGGGCGGGGGATGTCATTCCGCAGGTGTTGGATGTGGTCCTGGAGAAGCGCCCCGCGGAGGCGAGCCGCTATGTCTTCCCGAAGACGTGCCCCGTCTGCGGCAGTCACGCCGTGCGGGAGAAGAATGAAAAGACCGGCAAGCTCGATTCCGTAACGCGCTGCACCGGTGGCTTCGTTTGCCGGGCTCAGGCCGTCGAGCACATCAAGCATTTCGTCTCTCGCAACGCCTTCGACATCGAGGGGCTTGGCACCAAGCAAGTCGATTTCTTCTTCGAAAGCGACGATCCCGCGCTGATGATCCGGACGGCGCCCGATATTTTCACCCTCAAGGCGCGGCAGGAGCGCTCGCTCACCAAGCTTGAAAACATCGAAGGTTTCGGCCGGGTCAGTGTGCGCAAGCTTTTCGAGGCGATCGATGCCCGGCGCGAGATCGCCCTCAACCGCTTCATCTTCGCGCTCGGCATCCGCCATGTGGGCGAGACGACGGCAAAGCTCCTGGCTCGCTCCTATGGCAGCTATGCTGCCTTCGCAGAGGCGATGCAGGCGGCTGGCTCGAAGTTCGGTGATGCCTGGAACGATCTGAACAGCATCGACGGCATCGGCGAAGTGGTGGCAGCCTCGATTGTCGAGTTCTTCAAGGAGCCGCGCAATCTTGAGGTCGTCGAGAGGCTTCTGAGCGAAGTGACGCCGCTGGATGCCGAGGCAGCCGTCGTCAGCGACAGTCCGGTTGCCGGCAAGACTGTTGTCTTTACGGGCTCGCTCGAGCGCTTCACGCGTGACGAGGCCAAGGCGCGTGCCGAGGGGCTCGGGGCGAAGGTGGCAGGCTCGGTGTCGAAGAAGACGGATTATGTCGTTGCCGGGCCCGGTGCTGGCTCCAAGCTCGACAAGGCCCGTGAACTCGGCGTCGAAGTCATGAGCGAGGACGAGTGGCTCGCTCTGATCGGTGGGTGATCAGGCAAGGCTCATGGCAGCGGTTGTGAGGTCGAGGCTCGTCGGTTCCACCGGGGCGCCGCGGGGAAGCTCCCGCTCCAGCACGATGCGATTGCGGCCGGATGACTTGGCGGCGTAGAGCGCACGGTCTGCGGCCGCGTAGACTGCCGAAAAATCCCGCATCGGCGTGATGTCGGCAAGGCCGCCGGAAACGGTGACCGCGATCGACTGGTGGAAAGCTTCGATCAGGCGGTTCGCGATCGAGCGCCTGATGCGTTCCGCCGTCGAGACGACTTCGGCAAATTCGCAGTCCTGGAAGAGAATGGCGAATTCCTCACCGCCGATGCGCGCGACCAGGTGGCTTGGTCCGACGATCTCGGTCAGCGTGGCTGCCACGGAAATGATGACATCGTCACCCGCCATATGACCGTAGCGGTCGTTGATCTGTTTGAAGCGGTCGATGTCGAGGATCAGAAGATGGCCGCGCTCGACCTGCGAGAGATCATCGATAAAGGCCCGGCGGTTGAGCAGGCCAGACAGCATGTCCGTCCGGCTCAACTGGCGAAATTCGCGCCGGGTGCGGGCGAGGTGGATGACGGCGTAGCCCATGTAGAGGCTGCACAGCATCGTCAGCACGAAGGCAACGACGATAGCGATGCTGCAGCCGATGGCCATGTCGCGCCACAGGGGATTGAGCAGCAGGTCGAAGGCATGCATGACAGCCAGCATGCCCGCCACCATGAAGCAGGCAATGATGGAGTTGCGGATGGACAGTCGATTGGCGAAACGGATGACGGCGTTCCAGTTGTCGAACTCCGTCAGTCCAATGTCCTGGATGACCCAAGCTTCGATCTGCTTCTTCAACATCGGTGCGACCACACAATAAGACTTGAGGTTAAATTCTTTCGCGACGCGAACTACTGTCAGCGCCGTCTTCCATCATAAAATCTGTGTGGCCCCGTGCCCCGCGGCCGCATGATGTCAAGGTGACGAATGCAACCTGAGGAGTAAAGTCTTCATCTGCATTTCTACTAGTCTTAATCCCTTAAAAATTAAGGTTGGATGAATCTGTAACTCAGGATTGCATCTTCATCCGTGTCGAAACGGCACAGTCACGGTTCTGTGAACCCGGTCGGTACAACTTCCAGTCCAAAAGACGTCGGGTCCTGCTTGAAGATCAGGCCGCCACGCGAGGTTGAACCGGCCGCCACATAGTCGAAGGTCGTCTGCGCTTCCTCCACCATGGCGTCTCCCTCTGTGAGCGTCGCTTTGACGTCCACGGCGGCTGCCGCCTGATCGCCGTCATTGCTCACTTCGATCATGACGCGCCAGCCGGAGGACAAGGGCGCGACGTCAAGGACCTTGGCCGAGAGCTCAGGCGGACGGTCCCGCGTCGTTGCCGCTTCAAAGAGGAGCCAGCCGATCATGGCGAGGATCATCACTGTGGCGATCAGGCCGGTTGCCCACTCAATCCAATGCGACCTGACCTGTTCCATGTTCTTTTTGCTGCTTGTCATGTCGGATCCCTCACAACACCAGGCGGGCTGCGGCCGCGCCGATGGCAGCCGGGAAGCCGAGGACGATGATCGTCAGAAGGGCTTCGGTCGCGCCAAGGTCGTCCAGCCGGCCGAAGGTCCACAGGGTGTAGAGGCTGACCGCGAGGGCAACGAGATAACCCGGCACGGTGAAGCGAAAGAAGGCGTGCCAGGCGGGTGTTCCCTCATCCAGACTGTGGCTTCCCTTGAAGGCGAGTGCGTAGACGAAGCCGTGCATCAGCATGAGCGACAGAGCGAGCAAGACGAGCGCGTGCCACACCGTCATCTTGTAGGCAAGCAGGATCATCTCTTCCGTCGGGGCAAGGTTCAGGGAGAGGTAAAGCGCACCGACCGCCATCATGAAGAGTTCGGTGATGTAACTGGTCTCGGGCGTGTCGGCGGGATCGTCGTCCTCATCGTCATCGTCGTCACTCATGCTCAACTGGCTTCGACCGAGCAAGGCACCGATGCTTGCGGGTACCGACTGCAGGGCGATCATGCCGATCCACTGATGCGGTGACATATCCGGCTTGATGACACCGAGCAGTGCTAGGATCAGGGCGCTCGCTGCAATTCCCATCCCGTAGGCCACGACCGCATCGCGCGCGGATTCGCGCCAGGTCGCCGTGCGCTCGAAGCCGATGCGGTGGGACAGGCCGACGAGCAGAGGGATGTTCAGGAGGAGCAGGAGAAGCAGCCGTTCCCGCTCCATGTAGAAGCCGAGGAACCACATCTCCATCGTCATCAGCATCGGAAGCGAGAAGAGCAGGGCGCCGGCGATGCCGCGCGCCAGTCCGACCAGGAAGCGATTGAGCCGCTTCGCATCGTCGTTTTCGTCATCGATTGCTGTCATAATCGCACCGTCCCTTGCCGCGCGGGGAATGCGCGAGGGACGATGCTTGTTCCATTTCGCGGTCGCTCATGAAGGGCGACCGCGCTTATCGCTTGAGGGCTGCGCAGTGCTCGCGCTGGCTTCCGCCGTCAGCCTTTCGGCTTGAAGCTCTTCTTCTTGAGGCCGCCGCTGCCGCCGCGATCGTCGAACTTGCCCTTGGGCTTGCCGCCGAATGCCGGCTTGTCACCTTTCGGCTTTCCGGTCCATTCGGGCTTGGCTGGCTTGTCCCAGGCGTTGGAGGCGCCTTTCGGTTTCTTCTTGAAGGAGGGCTTGTCGTCGCTCCAATCGGACCGCTTGGGCTTCGGCGCATCGCCCCAGACGTCGGCATCGGTTACGGCCATGGCGTCGCGCGGGCGGGCAGGGCCATCGTCCTTGCGGGCGTAGGGTTTCTTGTCGCCGAACTGCTTCTTCTCGCCGAAGGGCTTCTTGTCGCCGTAAGCCTTCTTTTCACCGTAAGGCTTGCGATCGCCATTGTCGCGCGGCGGGCGGGGAGCGCGCTCCTTCGGCGGCGCGCTGAAATCGGGCATGCCCGGAAGCTGCGCGAGCGTGATGCCGCGCTCCAGCGCCTTGTTGGGGCCGAGTGCGCCGAGGAAGGTGTCGAGCGCGCTTTCGGCGATTTCGACGAAGGTCTCCTCCGGCTGCATCTTGATCGCGCCGATCTCGTTCTTGGTGATGTTGCCATTGCGGCAGAGCATCGGGATCAGCCAGCGCGGCTCGGCATTCTGGCGACGGCCGACGGAAACCGAGAACCAGACGCTGGGACCGAAGTCGCCGCGCGGCTTGGTGGCGGCATTCGACGGGTTGGCGTAGTCAGGCTCCTTGCGAGCCTTGCCGGCGTCCAGGCTGACGGGGATCAGGTCTTCCGGTGCCGAGCGATTGCCACGCTGCAGGCGCAGGAAGGCGGCTGCCACCTGTTCGGCGCCATGGGTCGCGATCAGCGCCTCGACCATCTGGGCCTCGTCCTCGGAAATCGCTTCGGTCAGCGAGGGATCGGCCATCAGGCGCTCGTCGTCGCGGGCCTGGACTTCGTCAGCCGACGGCGGCAGTGCCCAAGTTGGGCGGACATTGGCGCCAGCGAGCAGGCGCTCCGCCTTGCGGCGCGCGCTGTTCGGCACGATGAGGGCGGAGACACCCTTGTTGCCGGCACGCCCGGTGCGGCCCGAACGGTGCAGCAGGGTTTCGGAGTTGGTTGGCAGATCGGCATGGATGACGAGCTCGAGGCCGGGCAGGTCGATGCCGCGTGCTGCGACATCGGTCGCGATGCAGACGCGGGCCCGGCCGTCACGCATGGCCTGAAGCGCATGGGTACGCTCGTTCTGCGAGAGCTCGCCCGACAGAGCCACGACGGAGAAGCCACGATTGTGCAGGCGGGCGGTCAGGTGGTTGACGGCTGCGCGTGTCGAGCAGAAGACAATGGCATTGCGCGCCTCATAGAAGCGCAGGACGTTGATGATCGCGTTCTCCCGGTCGGGATTGGCGACGGGCAGGGCCCGGTATTCGATGTCGACGTGCTGCTTCTTTTCCGAAACCGTCTCGATACGGCGGGCGTCACGCTGGTAGCTCTTGGCAAGATCGGCGATCGAGCGCGGGACCGTTGCCGAGAACATCAGGGTGCGGCGGTCATCCGGCGATTCCTCGAGGATGAATTCAAGGTCTTCGCGGAAACCGAGGTCGAGCATCTCGTCGGCCTCGTCGAGCACGACGACGCGCATCTGCGACAGATCGAGGGCGCCACGAGTGATGTGGTCGCGCAGGCGGCCCGGCGTGCCAACGACGATATGGGCACCGCGCTCCAACGCGCGCCGCTCATTGCGGATATCCATGCCGCCGACGCAGGAGCCAATGATTGCACCGGTTTCGGCATAAAGCCATTCCAGTTCGCGCTTGACCTGCATCGCGAGTTCGCGCGTCGGCGCAATCGCGAGCGCAAGCGGGGTGCCAGCGCGGTCAAAGCGGCCGCTGTCTGGAATGATGGTCGGGGCCATTGCGAGCCCGAATGCCACGGTCTTGCCGGAGCCGGTCTGGGCAGAAACGAGCGCATCGCGACCTTCGAGGTCGGGGTCGATCATGGCCTGCTGCACGGGGGTCAGGGTCTCGTAGCCGCGCTTGCGCAAGGCCTCGGCGATCGCCGGGACGATGGCGTCGAAATCAGTCATGGAGTGGTCTTTCGAATGTGATGGATGATGCGGGCCAAAGCGCCGCGCCCGCCGGTTGCGGGTATGTTGGCGCTGTTCCTACTCGCCTCCACCCCGAAAGTCGAGGGGGAGGCGAGCAAAAGGCGCGATATGGTGAAGGCGAGGATGACCCAGTGCGCTCGCCTCTAGGCCTCACGTGCGCAGGCGTGCCATCGCGAGCGCATCGACATACTCGCCGGCGCGGAAGCCGTAGTCCTTCATCTTGCCCTCGACCGCAAAACCGAAGCGCTCGTAAAGCGCGATCGCCGCCGCGTTGTCGGCATAGACGGTCAGTTCGAGACGCCGCAGGTTCAGCCAGTCGTCTGCCATTGCAACCGCTTCGCCAAGCAGGGCGCGGCCGATGCCGCGACGGCGATAGTCATCGTGGACGCCCATGCCGATCGTGGCTGCATGCGCGCGTCGACCTTTGCCTGGCAACCAGGCGATGTCGCCAACTAAGACGCCATCGAGCAGAGCCACGAGGCTTGTGACGCCGCTTGCTTGTTGTTCGATGCCGCGCCTGATCTCCTCGACGCTCTCGAAGGGAAGCCGCATGGTGCCCCAACGATAGCCCTGAAGATTATGCAGTTCAGCCACGGCCGACGCGTCTGCAACCGACCGCGCCCTGATTGTCAGGCCTTCCGGCCATGGCTCTTCATTCTGTCGTGTGATGGGCTTCTGCTTCGACATCTCTCTCTCCTTCAGGAATGGCGGGAGAGCGAGATCCAGACGCCTGCTCTGCCGCAGGGCGTCCGGGTCGGTGCCTTCTATCGACGCAACCTGACCCGCACACCCTCAAGGGAGGTGAGCACGAGGTAGGTCATCACGGTGGTCGAATGAATGGACATGACAGGACGATGCCCAAGTGCTGGCATAAGGTCAAGGCGATCGGCGCGTGCCTTGTTCGAATCCGCCGGAGGATTTAAAGCATCGTGGATGCAGATTTCTCCTTATCCCGGCAAAACCATTGCGATCGACTTCGAGACTGCGACCGAGGCCCGGGCGAGCGCCTGTTCGGTGGGGCTCGCCTTCATCGAGAATGGTCGGGTGGTGCGTGTCGAGGAACGGCTGATCCGGCCGCCCGGCAATCGCTACTCGCCGTTCAACATCGCGATCCATGGAATCCGTCCTGAGCATACCGCTCACGCCCCTGATTTTGCCGATGTGATGGCTGAATTCGCGGGAGATTTCGAGGGCGCGCGGATGATCGCGCATAACGCGTCCTTCGATTTCTCGGTTTTGAGAGCCTGCCTCGATCTCTGTGGCCTCGAATATCCGGAGCTGTCCTATCTGTGCAGCGTCAAGCTTGCCCAGCGTCACTGGCCGGATCTCGGTTCGCATCGGCTGAATATTCTCGCTGCTCACCTAGGCCTGACCTTCGCGCACCACAATGCCGCAGAGGATGCTCGGATCTGCGCGGAGGCTTGCCTTGCAATGGCGGCGGAGGCGGAACTCGCCGATATCTTCGATCTGGCGGTGAAACTCGGCCTCAATGTCGGCCGGTTGAACCGCCGCGGCTACGAGCCATGCTCCTTTGCGCGCAAGCCAAGACGGGCTGTTGCCTTGCAAGCGTGATGCGGCGCCTTATCTTTGGGACAGCGTTCACAAAGGAGTGATGAACATGTCCCTGAAGCATATCCTTGCCGCCGCTGCTGTAACGGCTGCGACTGCCCTGCCAGTGGCTGCCGAAGTTGTCGGCAAGGTCGGGGTCGACTGGGTCGGCAATGATATCGTTGTTGAAGCGGTCACCGACCCGGAAGTGAAGGGCGTCACCTGCCATGTCACCTATTTCGACCGGTCGATCATCGATCGGCTTTCCAAGGGAAACTGGTTCGAGGATCCCTCCAACAACTCCATCGCCTGCCGCCAGACGGGGCCGATCGAGATTGGCAATATCGATCTTTCGGAGGATGGCGAGGAGGTTTTCCGCGAGGGGCTTTCGATCATCTGGAAGTCGCTGGTCGTCAACCGGATCTACGACAAAGAAAACGATACCCTGATCTATCTCGCCCATTCGCGGCAGGTCGTGGAAGGATCGGCAAAGATGGCCATTTCGACGGTGCCGCTCTTCAACCAGAATGTCGTCTGGGCCAACGGGAAGCCGAAGTAACAGACCAGTTTTGGGGGGAATGGACTGAGTGTGGCCCTGTGTGACGGGCGTCACTTTCACGTCCGCCAGCCCTTCTTCATTCATGCGCGACCGGCACCGCGTTACCCCCAATTTCGCAGCCGGTCGGAGCGGTAACCTGTTCGCCTCTCCACGCAAAGACGCCCTGGAGCCTTACGGATCCAGGGCGTTATTGGAAGTCGCTAGTGCGACTTACTTGACGTATACGACCTTACCGCCGTTGGCTGCAGTTTCAACGTCGATGACGTTCATGGTCTCGATGCTCTTTTCCTGCAGAGCTGCCATGATGGCCGGGTCAGCGCTTGCCTCTGCCTGGGCTTCAGCCATGGCGCTCTGGTCGTTGACCATTGCTTCCAGGCGGGTGTGCTGCTGACGGTCCTGGTCATTGTTCAGGCTGTCGAGATAGACGATGTTCACGCCTTCGGTCATCGTCGTGGAATTCGTGGTGGTCGTGGTGTCAACCATCGGATCAGCGGTCTGGGCCAGTGCCACGCCCGAGAAGGACGCGATAGACATTGCACCGGCGAGCGCGAGTTTAACGGCAGAATTCATGATATTTCTCCTTGGTTTCCTTTCAGAAACTTCCGCGTCGTCGGAAGCACTGGAGAAACGTCCGGAGCCGGACAGAGTTCCGTATGCTTTAAAATAACTATTGACTAAAACGTGTTTATCTGTCGCCGGAAAATTTGGAACTTTTCGGCCTGACCTTTTGCACAAACGGGAACGAGCCCCGACACGGTCGAGGCTCCTTCCGGGGAAGAGTGGGTACGCTCAGGCAGCCTGAGCGAGTTCGTCGGCGATGACGGTGTCGAGGTTGAGGAAGCAGACCATCGACTTCTCAAGAGCGACGATGCCGCGGCAGAAGGCGCGCTGGGCTTCCGGAATGATTTCCGGTGCCGGCTGCAGATCTTCGCTCTTGATCGTCATCATGTCGGAAACCTGTTCGACCAGAAGGCCCACCAGCTTGCCGGCAATGTCGGTCACGATGATCGCTGCACGTTCGGACGGTTCCGTCATCTTCATGCCGAGGCGGCATGCCATGTCGATAACCGGGATCACGGCGCCGCGCAGGTTGATCAGGCCGAGAACGTAGGGCGGCGTGTGCGGCATCGGGGTCACCGGCGCCCAGCCACGGATTTCGCGGATGGCCATGATGTCGATGCAGAATTCCTGGTCGCCGAGATGGAAGGATACGATTTCCAGATAGGCGCCCGACTGTTTGATGGCATTGCTCATGTTCAGAACTCTTCCCAGTGTTCTTGTGCTGCGGCAGCAGGTGTTGTTGCCGAAGCGGTCCGGTTGAATGATCCCGCAACCTTGTTCATCAGGGCCCGTGCGGGAGACGGTCTCTGAGGGGAGGCGGTGCGCGCTGCCTCCTGCTGTTGGCCATGAGCAGGTCCGTCCAAGTTCACCTTGAACTGGCCGACGAGGCGCGAAAGGTTTTCCGCATCACTCGCCAGCGTATGGCTCGCCGCATTGGTCTGCTCCACCATCGCGGCATTCTGTTGCGTGACCTGGTCCATCTGTCCGACGGCTGAATTGATCTCGCTCAGTCCAACAGATTGTTCTCTCGCGCTGGTAACGATTGCCTTAACGTGCTCGTTAATTCGTAAAACATCTTCGCCAATGCGGTGCAGGGCCTCGCCGGTTGCTGTCACCAATTCGACGCCGGAGCGCACTTCGTCGCTCGATCGGCCAACGAGGGTCTTGATGTCGTGGGCGGCTTCTGCAGCTCTTCCGGCGAGCGCGCGGACTTCCTGGGCAACAACTGCAAAGCCCTTGCCGGCGTCGCCGGCGCGTGCCGCCTCGACACCTGCGTTGAGTGCGAGAAGGTTGGTCTGGAAGGCGATTTCGTCGATGACGTTGATGATCTTGCCGATCTCGTCGGTCGCTCCTTCGATTCGTTCCATGGCGGCCATGGCGTCGTTGACGACTTCGCCCGACTTTTCTGCATAGTCTTTGGCGTTGTCGACCATGTGGCTGGCTTCTTCGGCGCGGTCGAAGGCGGTCTTCACGGTTTCGGTGATCTCCGAGAGGGCCGCCGAGGTTTCCTCGAGCGACGCCGCCTGTTGCTCGGTGCGGCGCGCGAGGTCGTCCGCTGCGCTGCGCATCTGCTGGCTGTTGGCGTAGATCGAACTGCTGTTCGTCGAGATCTCGGTCATGACCCGTTTCAGGTTAGTCGATACCTCATTGAAGTCCGTGCGGAGGCGCTCGAGATCGGCCGGGAAGGGGCCTGTGATCGTCGTGCAGAGGTCGCCGTTCGAGAGGCGCATCAGACCTTCGCCAAGCGCATCGACTGCAAGCTTCAGAGCCCGCGTGTCGGCTTCCATGGCGGCCGTGCGGCTTTCGCGCTCGGCCTCGTTCTGCTGACGCTGGGCTCGGCTCGTTTCTTCAAGCTCCCGCTTCTCGATCGCGGCCTTGCGGAACAGGTCGGCTGACCGGGCCATGCCGCCGATCTCGTCGTGCCGCTCGGTGCCGTCGACATGGGCATCGTAATCGCCGTCTGTGATGCGCTGCATGCTGTTGCGAACCAAGCGGATGCCGTTGGCAATCGAGTTGCCGTGAATGAACTGCAGCGCGATGACGGTAAAGAAGGCGAGGCTCCCGAGCCCGAGCTGGAACGTCAGGGCCTGGTCGCTGCGGCTGGTCGCTTCCTTTGCGTATTCCTCGACGAGGTTGCCGCCGAGGGCGGAGAGATTGTTGAGCACGCTGCCCAGGCGCTCCCCCGCACCATCAATGGCGTCGTCGATCGCGGCATAGTCTTCTTCCGGCGCGCCGGTCTCGACCATGCGCTTCAGATCGACCTGAATGGCCTGGGTCACGGTTTTCAGGTCGTCGGCATAGGTGCCGACTTCGCCGGGAACGCCGGCCTCTGTCGCCACGGTGGTAAGAACCGGAATGCCGTCTGTCAAAAGTGCCACAGCGGCGTTGATGATGTCGACGCGTTCCGGCTGGATGGCCCCTTCGCCCCGGTCGATGATGGTGTCCATGGCCGCCAGAACCATGTTGGCATTGGCCAGACGCATCTCGTTGATCGTCTCGACCTCGTTCTTGATCTCGATCGAATCGTGGATGGCGGTGGAGATCCGCGCATTCTGGTACCAGCCGACCGCCAGCATCGAGCCGATGCCGATCACTCCGGCAGCGCCGAGTGTCATCAGGCGCTGCCTGACGGTCAGGTCTCTACCCAAGATGAAATTGAACATTGTGCTCCCCAGCTCCGATCCGGCCGCCCTTGCGGACCGGTGACGTTACATGCGCAGACCGGGGAGCCGTCTCCTGGTGGACAATCATGTCCGCCTGGCTATGTGAGCCAGAACGCTTACAAAGAATCCCGAATATTAGTTAATCTCGAACTAATCCCGCTAAATTCCGAAGAACTGGACGGCGACGAGCGGCTAAGTTGCTGTGATTGCACGGCGATAAAGATGCCATGTGGCATGCCCGGCGACCGGCAGGACCACCAAAAGCCCGAGAAACAGGGGAATCAGCGAAAGGATAGACAGTGCCGCGACGATGACGCCGAAGGCGAGCATCGGCGCCGGATTGTCGATTACGGTGCGCATGCTCGTCAGCATGGCAGTGACGAAATCGACGTCGTGATCCAGAAGCAGCGGCATGGAGATCACCGTGGCGGTGAAGAGGATCGTCGCCAGAACGGCCCCGACGACCGTTCCGACGGTCAGGAACAGCAGCCCCGGCGGCGTGGTCAGCACGACGTCGACGAAAGCATCCAGCGTTGCCGGAATGCGGAAGCCGAGAAAGAGAGCCATCAGCAGCCGAACCTGATAGATCCAGATCCAGAAGATGAAGAGGACGACAAAGGCCATCCAGGAAAGCTGCCGTTCCCGCTGGCGGAAGACTTCGGCGAGAACCGCTTTCCAGCTGATCGCCTCGCCCTTCTGATTGCGGCGACTGATCTCGTAAAGCCCGACGGCGACGAAAGGGCCGATCAGGGGAAAGCCGATCGCGACGGGGATGATCATCCAGGGCAGGTGATAATAGGTCAGCATCACCGCAATGAAGAGGCCGCCGAGCGCGTAGATCGCGCCGAAGAACAACCCGAACGTGGGATAGCTGCGGAAGTCGCGCCAGCCATCGGCGAAGGCCGCCTTCACGTCATCCATGCGCAGCCGGTTGATCTGCAGTTTCGGCAATGTGCCACGGTCGAGTGCCTGCTGTTCCATTGGTCCCTCCCAAGACGTCCGGTCCTGCGACAATCTGTCAGCAAATGATGATTCTGTTCCTTGATAACCGTCAAGTCGCAACTGCGTGCATCACTTTCTTCGGTGTCATCCTGAATGAAATGCGCTAGAATGACTGCATGGCAGAGGCTGTACGCTCACATCGATGGTTGCCCTTGACGGCCCTGTTCCTGGCAGGGGCGCTGTTCACGCTTGCCGTTTTCGTGGGCTGGATGCGCTATGACGGCGATATCTTCCTGACGCTGATCGAGAGTGGGCTCGCCTACTGCTTCTGAATGCGCTTGAGTCCCGTGACAAATCCGCGCTCGTCGCTCTTTCCACACCGAGTTGAATTGCCTCCCGATGCAGAGCGGTTTATCCGCCTTGGCCAGGAATTGTTATGCAAGGAACTGCCAGCATGAAAACAGTCAGGATCGTCTTGTGGGCCGCAGTTGTCGTGATGGCAGGTGTCCTCGGCTGGCTGACCTATCAGGTCACGCAGTCGGACCAGACGATTGCGGAGGCGCCCTTCGGTGTGCCGTTCCAGCTGGTCGACCAGAATGGCCAACCGATCACGGAGCAGGCCTTCCGCGGAAAGCCGACGGCGCTGTTCTTCGGCTTCACCCATTGCCCCGAAGTATGCCCGACGACGCTGTTCGAACTCGATGGCTGGCTGAAGCAGGTGGATCCCAATGCGAGCGGCCTCCAAGCCTATTTCGTCACCGTAGACCCGGAGCGTGATACGCCCGAGATCCTCGGCCGGTATATCTCAAATGTCACCGACCGGGTTACAGGCATTGCTGGCGATCCGGCGAAGATTGCCGAAGTCGTAAAAGGCTTCCGCGTCTATGCGAAAAAGATCCCGCTCGACGAAAGCCAGCCCGACGGCGACTACACCATGGACCATACGGCCTCGGTCTTCTTGCTGGACGCTGAGGGACGCTTCAAGGGCACGATCGCTTATGGTGAGAATCCCGACACGGCGATCAAGAAGCTCGAAAACCTGATGAAGGGCTGAGCGGCCTCAAGCCCATGAAGGTTGCCTTGGGGGCGATTGCGTTGTACCGCAACCGCTTGCGCACCTGACCATCAAGGATAATCGATCGTGGCTGAAATCCGCCTCTATGTGACCTGCACCGAAAAGGACGCCAACCGGATCCTCGATCTGATGAGCTTTGCCTTCGGCGAAGAGGATTATGCGATCGCCACCACTGAGGTGGATGAAAAAGCCGACATCTGGGAAGCCTCGATCTATCTGATGGGCGACCAGGAAGAGGAGGTCGCGCCCCGGGTGGAGGCTTTGCTGGCGGACGAATATCCCGACGCCAAGATCGAGCGGGAAGTGATCCCGGACATCGACTGGATCGCGAAGTCACTCGAAGGCTTGAAGCCGGTCCGGGCAGGGCGCTTCCTGGTGCATGGCTCGCATGACCGCGACAAGGTTCAGAGCCATGATGTTGCAATCGAGATCGACGCAGGCCAGGCCTTCGGCACGGGGCATCACGGGACCACGGCAGGCTGCCTCGAAGTCATCGAAAAGGTTGTTCGGTCCCGCAAGGTGCGCAACGCGCTCGATCTCGGGACCGGCAGCGGCGTGCTGGCGATTGCCGTGCGCAAGCTGCTTCCGGTGCCGGTGCTTGCGACCGATATCGATCCGATCGCGGTTCGGGTTGCCAAGGAGAATGCGCGGCGCAACCAGGTGGTCGACGGCATCGACTTCCGCACGGCGCCCGGCTTCCACTCCACAGCCTTCCGCGAGCATGGTCCGTTCGACCTGATCATCGCCAATATCCTGGCGCGGCCGCTGATCAAGATGGCGCCGCAACTGGTCACGCATCTCGCACCCCATGGATCGGTCGTTCTGTCAGGGATCCTGGCCGAGCAGCGCTGGAAGGTGATCGCGGCCTATAGCGGCGAGGGGCTCTCCCATGTGAAGACCATCTGGCGCAATGGCTGGGTGACCATTCACTTCACGCAAGGGAAGGGCTGAGACGTAACGTCAGCCTCGCCCGGAAATGGAAAAGGCGGCCCGCTGGGAGCCGCCTTTTTGGCATCGGCATCATGCCGCGCCGAAATCCGCGAGCGTGGGAGGAGCGCTCAAGCGGATGCTAGGTTTGTGGTCGTATCCGACCGCCGCTGATCAGATGATCGAGCGCTGATGCGGGCGGCGACGCAGTTCGTCGCGTGTCAGACCCATGGCGGCCAGCGATGCGTCGTCAAGCGACAGCAGGGCGCCCGTGGCATAGAGATCGGCACGGCGCTGGCGTGCCTCAACAAGATTGTTCAGGGCAGTACGCAGGAAAGACTTGGCCATCTCTCGGTTCCTTTTCGGTTTCGGACGCATCACTCTGCGTCATCGATGATCCTGATATAGTCGGATCCGATACGTTCAGTCAGAGGGCTTGAAGCACGGGAGGCCTGCGCTTGTTGCATAGCAACATAAGGGTTGCCTGAAATTGCGGCATATCTGATTTAGATGATCGGCAATTGCCCTGGAACGATGCGCCGGTGGTGGTGAGGGCGTTGACGCCTTGCTATAAGAGAACACAGATTCAGCAACCAGCGCAGGCCAATCCATGTTTCAGTCCTTTGACGTCAAGTCTACGCCGCATCACGGCAAGTCGAGAATCGCAGCGCTGCGTGCGCTGCTTGGCGAACTCGGCATCGATGGGCTGCTCGTCCCGCGCTCGGACGAGTATCTTGGCGAATACGTACCGGAGTCGGCCGAACGGCTTGCCTGGGCAACGGGCTTTACCGGCTCGGCAGGCATGTTGATGGTCACGGAAGCACTGGCCGTCGTTTTCGTCGACGGCCGCTATGTGACGCAGCTTGCCCAGCAGGTGGACCCGGAAGTCTTCACCGGCGGCGATCTGGTCGGCGAGCCGCCGCACAAATGGATCGAGAACCGGGCGCCGAAGGGCTTTCGTCTCGGCATTGACCCCTGGATGCATACCGGCGCTGAAGTCCGGCGGCTGGAAAAGGCGCTGGCCGACAAGGGCGGAAGCCTGGTCATGCTGCCCTTCAACCCCGTCGACCGTTTGTGGACGGACCGCCCGGCGGAGCCGAAGGGCGCGGTGATGATCCAGTCGCTCAATCATGCGGGTGCCTCGGCTGCCGACAAGCTGAAGAAGATCGCTGCCGATCTTTCTGAGAAGAATCTCGCGGCCGTCCTGATCTCCGATCCATCCTCGGTCGCCTGGATTTTCAATCTGCGCGGCAATGACGTGCCGCATACACCGCATCCGCTGTCGCGCGCGATCATCAAGTCGGATGGCTCGGCCGAGCTCTTTCTCGACAGCGCCAAGACCAATCTCGAGGTCGAGAATTACCTCCGCGATCTCTGTGAACAGGTGGACCCCGCAGTCTTACCGGAGCGACTGGCGCGCGTGGCGCGCGATGGCGCCCGCATTCTGGTCGATCCCGATCTGGCTCCTCATGCCCTGTCGCGCATGATCCGGGAGAGCGGCGGCGACGTGGTCGAAGGCAATGACCCGGCAAAGCTCGGCCGCGCGGTCAAGAATATGGTGGAGCTCAACGGGTCGGCTGCCGCTCATCTTCAGGATGGTGTAGCCATGGTCGAGTTCCTGCACTGGTTCGACGAACAGCCGCATGGCAGCCTGACCGAAATCGCGGCCGCCCGGAAGCTGGAAGCGGTACGCGCCGCCGTTGGCGAGCGGATGCAGAATCCGCTCAAAGACATCTCCTTCGACACCATCTCCGGTGCCGGCGAGAATGCGGCGATCATGCATTACCGCGTGACGACGGAGAGCGATCGGCAGATCCGCTCCGGCGAGATGTTCCTCATCGATTCCGGCGCACAATATGTGAACGGCACCACGGACATCACGCGCACACTTGCCGTCGGCGCGGTGTCCGACGAACAGAAACGCTTCTTCACGCTTGCACTGAAGGGCATGATTGCGATCAGCACGGCGCGTTTCCCCAAGGGCACGCGCGGATGCGATCTCGATCCGTTGGCGCGCATCGCGCTGTGGAAGGCCGGTGCCGATTTTGCCCATGGCACGGGCCACGGCGTCGGCTCCTATCTCTCGGTTCACGAAGGCCCGCAGCGCATTGCCCGGCTTTCGACGCAGGAACTTCTGCCCGGCATGATCCTGTCGAATGAGCCCGGCTATTACCGTCCGGGCAGCTTCGGCATCCGGATCGAGAACCTGATCTATGTGCGCGAGGCAGAACCGATCGAGGGCGGCGACCAGCCGATGCTCGGCTTCGAAACGCTGACCTTCGTGCCGATCGACCGCAATCTGATCGTCGAGGACCTGCTGACGCGTGACGAGCTGCAATGGCTCGATGCCTATCATGCGAAGACCCGGGAAGAGCTCTCTCCGCTCATCTCGGACGCCGCGACCCGCCAGTGGCTGGAACAGGCAACGGCGCCCTTCAGGCGCTAAAGGTCATCCGAGGAACTGGCGCATCAGCATGACGGCGGCCCAGCCGCCGATCAGCATCGGGATTGGCGGATAGCGCAAACCGATCAGGAAGGCCGCCACCATGGCGACCTTCACGTCGATTTCGCCGTAGAAGAAGGCGGGCGCGACGAGTGTCGTCAGAACCGCGGCCGGTACCGCATTCAAGGCTGCTTCCAGCCGCGGCGGCATCTGTTTCAGCCGCTTCACCAGGATGTAGCCGCCGATACGGGTGACGAACGTGGCTGCGGCCGCGGCCGCGATCAACAGCGTCATGTAAGGTGTAAGGAGGGTGGTCATCGTGTCGCCTCCTCGGGCCCGGTCTGCTGCGGTGGTGGCAATAGAGCCGCCAGGAGGACGCCTGCCAGAGCGCCGACGCTGATGTGCCACGGAGAGCCGATCAGGTGCTGCGCCACCACGGACACCACGGCGCTGACGATCACGATCAGCAGGAAATTGCTGCGTTTGCGGAAGCCGAGCACGAGGCCAAGGAAGTAGATCGGCAGGAGCACGTCGATGCCCCAGTCTGCCGGGTCACCCATGGCCTTGCCGACAAGTCCGCCGACCGCGGTCAGTGCCACCCAAGGCACGTAGATCATCGCGCCGAAGCCAAGATACCATGGGAAGGAAACGCTGCGGCCACTCTCGCCGCGCGCCAGCGTTTCGGCGAATTGCGGGTCGGTCAGCAGGAAGAAGCTCAGGAGCTTCTGGGGTAGGGTGAAGTGATCCATGAACGGCGTGATTGCCGCCGAATAGAGGATGTGGCGGAAGTTCACCGCGAGGATGGACAACACGACGACCCACATCGGCACCGACTGCCCGAAGAGCTCGATGCCGACGAGCTGGCTTGCGCCCGCATAGACCGTGGCGCTCATCAGGGCAGCTTCGGCGACCGTCTGGCCGTTCGCCACCGCGACAGCGCCGAACAAGACGGCGAAGGGGCCGGCAGATATGATCATGGGAAGGGCTTTGAGTGCGCCTTCGGTGAAGTCTGATCGGGACATGCTGTAAGTTCTCACGTTCAACCGTTGGCTAACCGCTGTCGGCATGTCCGACAAACCAATTCCGCTGATGGAACGACCATCGGTGTTGATGCATGGGATTGCCATCCGGCCAGGATCTCAGTCTTGTCGAAAAGTTGCATCCGGCCTGGAGGGAAGGGTAGATGGAGAAGGATCTTATCAGTCGCGAGGACAAGGAGCGGCTGTTGCTCAGGGTCCAGCGTCACCTGTCCGACGAGGCAGAAGTCGATTTGGGTCGCTTCGAGATCGAATCGCTCGTCGACCTCGTGGCGCGGCTGATCGGGCCGCACTTCTACAACAAGGGCCTTCGGGATGCCCAGGCACTGCTTGCCCGGCAGGTCGATCAGATCAACGACGCATTCTACGAAATGGAGCGTTTGCCCGAGGCGTGACTACTTCTTCGGCCGGATTTGGAACGTGTGCTCCTGGCCCGGGAAGACGCGGTCCTTGACCTCGGCGGCATAGTCGCTGGCGGCCTTGTCGATGACGTCGGCCAGTTCGCTGTAATGCTTCACGAAGCGCGGCTTGAATTCGTTGAACAGGCCCAGCATGTCGTCCGAGACCAGGATCTGACCGTCGCAGGCCGGCGACGCGCCGATGCCGATGGTTGCTGCCTTCACCGTGGCCGAAATCTCACGCGCCAGCGGCTCGACGGTTCCCTCGATGACCATGGCAAAGGCGCCGGCTTCATCGATCGCCTTGGCATCGCGGCGGATCTTGTCTTGCTCGGCTTCGCTGTGGCCCTTGGAGCGGTAGCCGCCCGAGGTGTTCACCTGCTGCGGCATCAGGCCGATATGGCCGAAGACCGGCACACCGCGCGAGACGAGAAAGTCGACGGTTTCGGCCATTTCCGCGCCGCCCTCGAGCTTCACGCCGTCGCAGCCGGTTTCCTTCATCAGGCGCACGGCGTTGCGGAAGGCCTGCTCCTTGCTCTCCTGATAAGAGCCGAAGGGCAGATCAACGATGACGCAGGCGCGGGTTGCGCCGCGCATGGTCGCCTGGCCGTGGGCCACCATCATGTCCATGGTGACGCCGACGGTCGTGTCCATGCCGTAAAGCACCATGCCCAGGCTGTCGCCGACCAGCAGCAGGTCGCAATGGCGGTCCAGAATGCGGGCGATCGGCGTCGTATAGGCGGTCAGCGAGACGATCGGCCGGACGCCCTTAAGGGCCGTGATGTCGGCTGGAGTGAAACGCTTCTGGCGGGGTGGTGTGCTCATGTCAGGCGGCCTCCATGCCGGTGGCGGCCGCTTGGCCGATGATGCGGTTGTCGAGAAGTTTGGTCTTGCCGAAACGCACATAGAGAAGAACCAGCGCGGTCTCATTGACCGTCTCGATCCGCTCCAGTGTGCGTGGGTGGCGAATGGCGACGACTTCCGGTTCGGCCAGGGGTTCGCTTCGCAGGAACTCGATCAGCTTGGCTTCCAGGGTCGCGACATCGCGGATCCCGGTCAGCAACAGGTGCTCGGCTTCGGCCAGCGTCTTGGGGACGATCACGGCAGCGGCGCGCTCCTCGGGCGAGAGATAGACATTGCGCGACGAGCAGGCGAGGCCATCGGCTTCCCGGACGGTTGCAACCGGCACGACGCGAACGGGCTGCGCCAGATCCTCGACCATCTTCTGGATGATCGTGACCTGCTGATAGTCCTTCTCGCCGAAATAGGCGCTGTCCGGCTGAACAATGTTGAAGAGCTTGGTGACTACGGTCGCGACACCGGCGAAATGGCCGGGGCGAGCCTCGCCTTCGAGTTCGGAGCCCAACTTCGGCAGGTCGACCACCGTCTGCATGGGCTCGGGATACATGTCCTCGACACCGGGTGCGAAGAGAATGTCGGTGCCTGCCTCTTCCAGCATGGCGCTGTCGCGGGCGAGGTCGCGCGGATACTTTTCGAGATCCTCGTTCTTTCCGAATTGCAGCGGATTGACGAAGATCGAGACGACGGTCACGTCGTTTTCAGACTTGGCGCGTCCGACAAGGCTCAGGTGCCCCTGATGCAGATAACCCATCGTGGGCACAAAGCCGATCGTCTGGCCGGCACGGCGGCGGGGCGCGAGCTTCTGTCGCAAAGCGGCGATCGTGGTTACGATTTCCATGACCGGCGTCCTCCCTGTCTTCTCGTTGGCTCGGCTCTAGCGCTTGCCGAGAAAAAAGGCAATCGCACGAATCCTTTGCAGAAACTTCCTCAGAAACCGATTCGGCTGCTGTCGACCATCTCGACACCGGCTGCGCGCATAGCGTCCATCGCCTCCTTAACGCCCTCAGGATCGATTCCGCGGCAGCCGTCCTCGATCACGCGGACCTTGACGCCGGGCAGCATGTCGACGGCATCCAGTCCTGAGAATTTGACGCAGTAATCGGTCGCGAGCCCCATGATGTCGAGTTCGGTGACGTCCTTGTTCTTCAGCCACTCGGCGAGGCCCGTCAGCGCAGCCTTGTCGTTGTCGCGGAAGGCGGAGTAGCTGTCGACAAGGGGGTTCTCGCCCTTGCGCTGCACGAAGTCGATCCTGGTGGTGTCTAGATCCGGATGGAAGTCGGCGTCTGCCGTTTCCTGCACGCAGTGGTCCGGCCACATGACCTGAGGCTGCCCGGACAGCTCACCCATGTCGAAGGGTTTCTTGCCCGGATGCTGGGAGGCGAAACTGCCGTGATTGGCTGGATGCCAGTCCTGGGAGGCGACGATGAGATCGTAGGCGCCGCTTGCCATCAGACGGTTCGCGACAGGCACGACCGCATCGCCCTCGGCGACCGGCAGGTTTCCGCCGGGGCAGAAGCCATTCTGGATGTCGATGAGCAGCAGAGCCTTGGTCATGATCGCACGTCCTCTCTTGTGCGGCGCAAGATGGCAATCGAGCGCTTCGGGATCAAGGCCATTTCGCTGGATTTCGACGCCGGATGTGAAAATGGAACAATCACGCTTTTGCCACGTTCGGCCCTCGTGGTTGTTCCCGCGATCCTGATGGCGCGGGACGGACTTTCCATCTCGCAATACGATTGGAATCGGTATGTTTCTCACTATCACCGCTGTCATCTTCGGCGTGTTGGGCCTTGTGCTCGGCGTCGGTGGCGCTCAGCTCGTGCTGCTCGGCGGCAGCCCATACTTCCTGATCGCCGGGCTCGTCTTTCTCGGCACGGCTCTGCTGCTTTTCCTGCGCCGGGTCGAGGCGCTTTGGCTTTATGGCCTCTTCATTCTCGGCAGCCTCATTTGGGCCGTCTCCGAAGTCGGGCTCGACTGGTGGCAGCTTGGTCCGCGAGGCGGGCTGATCGTCGTTCTCGGCCTCTGGCTGATGCTGCCTGCCATCCGTCGCCGGCTTGGCCCGGCCGATCGTCGGCTCCGTGTGGCGGCAGGGCTTCTGCCGCTTGCCGTGCCGGTCGTAATCGCGACGATCGTTGCTCTCATCTCGCTCTTCACCGACTCCTATGACCGCAATGGCTCGCTTCCGACCGAGCAGGTGGCCGCAGCTCCCGAGCTCGGCGGCGATGTGCCCGACAGCGACTGGCATCAGTATGGCCGCACGCCGTACGGTCAGCGCTACTCGCCGCTCACGCAGATCGACACGGACAACGTGCAGGACTTGAAGATCGCCTGGACCTACCAGACGGGTGACGTGAAGCTGCCGGAAGATGTGGGCGAGACGACCTATCAGGTCACGCCGCTCAAGGTGGACGACACGCTTTACCTCTGCACGCCCCACAACTGGGCGATCGCTGTTGATGCCGAGACCGGCCAGGAAAAGTGGAAATACGATCCCAATGCGGGTCTTGAGCCCGACCGCCAGCACCAGACGTGCCGCGGTGTGACCTATTACCGGGACCCGGCCGCCACGGAAGGCACGGTTTGCGCAGAACGGGTCTACCTGCCGACGTCGGATGCCCGTCTCATCGCACTCGACGCCGACACGGGTGCCATCTGCGAGAGCTTCGCGGACGGTGGCACGCTGCGGCTCGAGCAGAACATGCCGTACAACCCGGCCGGCTACTACTACTCGACTTCTCCGCCGGTCATTGCTGCCGGCAAGATCATCATCGGCGGCGCCGTCAACGACAACTACTCGACCCAGTCGCCGTCGGGCGTCATTCGCGCCTTCGACGTCGATACCGGCGAACTCGTCTGGAACTGGGACAGCGGCAACCCGACCGAAACGGCGCCGATCGGCCCCGACGAGACCTATACGGCGAACTCGCCGAACAGCTGGTCGATCTTCTCGGTCGATGAGGCGCTCGGTCTCGTCTACATCCCGCTCGGCAATCAGGTTCCCGACCAGCTCGGCATGGGACGCAGCGAAAGTGTGGAGAAGTATTCCTCCTCGATCGTCGCGCTCGACATCAATACCGGACAGGATCGCTGGGTACGTCAGACCGTGCACCACGACCTCTGGGACATGGACGTGCCCGCCCAGCCGGTGCTGCTCGATCTGACCAACGAGAATGGCGAACAGACGCCGGCCCTTGTCGGCCCGACGAAGCAGGGTGACATCTATGTTCTCGATCGCCGGACTGGTGAACCGATCATCCCGGTGCGCGAGATCGAGGCCCCTGGCGGTGCGATCCCGGAAGACTTCACATCGCCGACGCAGCCGATCTCGGACCTTACCTTCCGTCCGCAGACGATGACCGAAAGCAACATGTGGGGTCTGACGATCATCGACCAGATGATGTGCCGCATCCAGTTCCACCAGCTGAAATACGAGGGCCAGTACACGCCGCCTTCTCTCGAAGGCACGCTGGTCTATCCCGGCAATTTCGGGACGTTCAACTGGGGCTCGGTCGCGGTTGATCCTGAGCGGCAGGTGATGTTCGGCATGCCGACCTATTTGGCCTTCACCTCGAAGCTCGTTCCGCGCTCGGAAATCCCGCCGAAGGAAGAGGGTGCCACGGGTTCGGAGCAGGGGCTGAACCGCAATGAGGGCGCGCCTTACGGCGTCGTCATGGGCCCCTTCTTGTCGCCGCTCGGCATTCCCTGCCAGGCGCCGCCGTGGGGCACGATTGCGGGCGTCGATCTGAGAACCGGTCAGATCGCCTATCAGAAGCGCAATGGCACGGTCTACGACATGACGCCGCTGCCGCTGCCGTTCAAGGTCGGCGTACCCGGTATCGGTGGTCCGATGATCACCAAGGGTGGCGTCGCCTTCCTCGGTGCCGCCGTCGACAACTACCTGCGGGCTTATAACCTGACGACGGGTGAGCAGCTCTGGGAGAGCCGACTGCCGGCCGGAGGCCAGGCGACCCCGATGACCTACGCGCTCGACAACGGCAAGCAGTATGTCGTGATGGTGGCCGGTGGACACGGCTCCGTCGGCACCACACCAGGCGATTATGTCATCGCCTATACGCTTCCGGACTGACGGTCGCGACCCACAATCGAACCCGCCCACCGCTGTGGGCGGGTTCACTTTCGGCACACTTCGGCGTGTCCGGTCTTGGCGCGAAACGGAACGTTAACCATGTGATTCTACACACATGCCGTAACGTGAGGATGTTTCGCATGAGTAGCCAAGCCATGAACGGCCAGACCAATCCGACGGCCATCGCCTTCTTTCCGCTTGCGAGCCGCCGGGACCTGGTGCGCCGTTCCGCGATCGACCTCGATCGCCTGAATGGCTATGCGGCCACCGAATTCTGGAAGATGACCTGCCGCAGGCTCGGCAACGAACTCCTTGAACTCGGCTGCCCCGAAGACGAGATGCGTGCCGAGATCATGGACTTCCAGGCGGCCGTCCAGGTCGAGCTGATGTGGCTGCACCGCGAAGAAGCAGCCCAGGGCTGAGCCTCAAAGACCTGAGACAAGACTGCCCTCGTGTTCCAGGTCGACGTGCCGGGACGCGCTGCGCGGAGCGACGGCGAGGCGATAGCCCATGATCCGTGCGATGGGCGCGAGCGCGGCGAATAGCAGTTTCTGAACCACCACAGGCGTGCCTGAGATATAGAGGTGGTCGCGGAACGCGTTCAACCCTAGCGCAATCGGCAAGAGCTTTACCGAACCATCCGGCTTGAAGTAGTCCGGCTGCTCGGACGTCCAGCGCGCAAGGTTCAGGAAGAAACGCAGATGCTGTTGCGCGGTCACAAAAGTGACCGTCAGATGCGTGTCTCCGTCGAAGACATTGCGGAAGAAATGGCTGGCGCCTTTCGGCACGGTGATCGACTGGCCTTCCGAGGCGTAGTGTTCCTGTCCGTCGATCATCACCATGACTTGGCCGCTGTTGACGGTGAAGATCTCGTCCGTCTCCGGATGAATATGGGCGACGGCATTGCCGCCGCCGGATCCGCCTTTGCCGAGGACGACGTCCATGCGGCTGGAGATCGTATCCTCATAAGGATGAGTGAAAACGAAAGTCTCCTTGTTGAAAGAATTGAGAATACGGGTGCCGGCTGGCACAAGCGCTTCGCGCATGGCTTTACTCCTTGCTGATCTAGGTTTTGAGTGCGTATTGGAAGCCCGCGGACATGTATCGTGGGCGATGAAAAGCGTGTAGATTGTCAGCGTTTCCGCTTCAAACACCGTTTTTGCCGCGACAATCACCGGATTTGCATAACGTGACCGCATCGTTGAACTTTGATGACTTGCGCTACATGCTGGCAGTCGCCGAGACGGGGACGACGCTTGCCGCATCCAAGATGTTGCGGGTCAGCCAGAGCACGGTTTCGCGGCGCATAGCGGCGCTCGAGGACGCGCTTCAGGTGGAGCTCTTCGACAAGCGGCGAACTGGCTATTTTTTGACCGAGGCGGGGGCACTTCTTCTCGCACCCGCAGAGGCCGTGCGCCATGCCGTCGATGCGTTTTCCGGTGCCGTCGACAGCCTTTCCCGCGAGATCTCCGGTACCGTCCGCTTCACGACCAATGAGGTGCTGGGCTCCTTCGTGCTGCCGCGGTTGATCGAGCGCCTGAGGCAAAGGCATCCCGGTGTGAAGCTCGAAGTGGATACGACCAATGTCCTGCGCGACTTGGTTGGTGGCGAGGCCGATGTGGCGCTGCGGGCGTCACCCGCCCCCACTCAAGCGGGTCTGGTGGGGGTTCGTCTGATCGAGGACTACTGGAGCCTCTACTGCTCGCGGTCCTACAGCCTTCGCCACGGCGTCCCAAGATGCGTCGAAGACCTGGCCGGCCACGCCATAATTGGCATCGATGCCCATGTCCGCGGCCGCCCGATCTTCGATTGGGCAACGAAGAACTTCCCGGCAGAGGTGTTGCTCCGGCACAACTCGGTGCCCGCCGTCTTCACCAGCGTCAGGAATGGCGTCGGCGTCGGCTTCTACTCCGACTTCGTGGCGGCCGGAGATCCGGAACTGGTTTTCTGTTTCCGCCCGCCGGTGCCTCCTGCCGCCGAGGTGTGGCTCGTCACGGATGAGCGGCTGCGTCATGTGCCTCGTGTCCGCGCCGTCATGGACGTGATCAAGGAGCTGGTGAAGGAGATCAGCGGGCAGCGAATGGCGGCGGCGGCTGTGCCGGCCTGAGGGCGCCGTTTTTGCGGCAGTCGGTGCAATTGCCTGTTGGCAAAGTCTTGTGGCGGTTGTCCCGCGGGGCTGGCGTCCTTTAGAACGTTGCCGATCACGAACACAGTTTTCGAGCAGCGACGCCTTGGCCAAACTTCATTTCATCTATGCCACCATGAATGCCGGCAAGTCGACGCTGTTGCTGCAGGCCGCCTATAACTACCGCGAACGCGGTATGCGGGTTGCCACGCTGATCAGCGCGCTCGACAATCGAGCAGGCAAGGGCTTCATCGGCTCCCGCATCGGCTTGAAGGCGGAAGCGGAGGCCTTCGGCCACGATGAGGATCTTTTCTCCGCCATCAAGGCCGATCATGAAGCCTCGCCGCTGTCCTGTGTCTTCGTCGACGAGGCGCAGTTCATGACCACCGACCAGGTCTGGCAGCTCGCCCGGATCGTCGATGTGCTCGACATACCCGTCATGGCCTATGGATTGCGCACCGATTTTCGCGGGGAGCTCTTTCCCGGTTCCAAGGCGCTGCTTGCCATCGCCGATGAACTGACCGAGGCGCGTTCGATCTGCCACTGCGGCCGCAAAGCGACGATGGTCGTGCGCATGGGTGAGGACGGCAAGGCGCAGCGGGACGGGGCACAGGTGTTGATCGGCGGCAACGAGACCTATACCTCGCTCTGCCGGCGTCACTGGCAGCTCGCCTTCGCCGCCGAAGAAGTGCATTCGGCGGCCTGATCCTTACGAGAAGCGAAAAGGCCGATCAGCCGGCCTTTTCCACGAACCCATCCAGCACCCGTTTCTGGCCGGCGCGGTCGAAATCGATCGTCAGCTTGTTGCCTTCGATCGAGGCGATGTTGCCATTGCCGAACTTCAGGTGGAAGACGCGGTCGCCGACAGAGAAGCGCGAGGGTTCCGACGTCGTCGACTTGGCGACCAGTTCACCCTCGATCGTCTTGGCACGGGGCCCACTTTCGCCATAGCCGATGCGCTCGACAGCATGGCCTGAGCGAGTGCCCCAGTTGTCGCGCGTGGCATCCGTCTTGTTCGCCTGGGCGCGTTTCCAGCCCGGCGTGGAATAGCTGTTCTGGAAGGGCTCCTGCTTGTCGAAGCGGGACTGCCCATAGGGGTTGCGACCATAGCCGCCATAGGAGGTCTCGGCTTCGGCGACCTCGACATGCGCCGGCGGCAGTTCGTCGAGGAAGCGCGAGGGCATGGTCGACTGCCAGAGGCCATGAATGCGGCGGTTGGAGACGAACCAGATGTGGCAGCGGCGCTTGGCGCGGGTGATGCCGACATAGGCGAGGCGACGCTCTTCTTCGAGGCCAGAGCGGCCGCCTTCATCCAGCGCCCGCTGATGGGGGAATAGGCCTTCTTCCCAGCCCGGCAGGAAGACGGTCTCGAATTCCAGTCCCTTGGCCGAGTGCAGCGTCATGATCGAGACGGCATCGAGGTTTTCGTTGGTCTCGGCATCCATGACCAGCGAGACATGTTCGAGGAAGCCGCGCAGGCTCTCGAAGGCCTCCATCGAGCGGATGAGTTCCTTCAGGTTTTCCAGCCGTCCCGGCGCTTCTGCAGACTTGTCGTTCTGCCACATGGCCGTGTAGCCGCTCTCGTCGAGGATCTGCTCGGCAAGTTCGGTATGGGGCGTGTTTTCGAGAAGCGACTGCCAGCGGCGGAAGTCGGTAACGACGTCGAAAAGCGCCTTGCGCGCCTTCGGCTTCAATTCGTCGGTCTCGATGATGTCGGCGGCTGCCGCGAGCATCGGGATGTCGCGGGCGCGGGCATAGTCGTGCAGGTTGCGGATCGTGGTGTCGCCGAGGCCGCGCTTCGGCGTGTTGACGATGCGCTCGAAGGCGAGGTCGTCGGCCGGCTGGCAGACGAGGCGGAAGTAGGCCATGGCATCGCGAATTTCGAGGCGCTCGTAGAAGCGAGGGCCGCCGATGACGCGGTAGTTCAGGCCGAGCGTGACGAAGCGGTCTTCGAACTCGCGCATCTGGAAGGAGGCGCGGACCAGGATCGCCATGTTGTTCAAGGGATGCTGCTGACGCTGCAGCTGCTCGATCTCTTCGCCGACGGCGCGGGCTTCCTCTTCCGAATCCCAGGCAGCATGGACGACGACCTTGCCGTCGTTCGGGTCGACGCGGTCGGTAAACAGGGTCTTGCCGAGGCGGCCTTCGTTGTGGGCAATGAGATGACCGGCGGCGCCGAGGATGTGTTCGGTCGAGCGGTAGTTGCGCTCCAGCTTGATGACCTTGGCGCCCGGGAAATCCTTCTCGAAGCGCAGGATGTTGTCGACCTCGGCACCGCGCCAGCCATAGATCGACTGGTCGTCATCGCCGACGCAGCAAACATTCTGCGGCACGCCCGGGGGACGTTGGGCAAGCAGCCTCAGCCACATATACTGCGCGGTGTTGGTGTCCTGATACTCGTCGACCAGCACGTATTTGAAGCGCTGGTGATACTCCTTGAGCACGTCCGGGTTCGCCTTGAACATGCGGATCGGATGCAGCAGCAGATCGCCGAAATCGCAGGCATTCAGGGTCTTCAGGCGGTTCTGGTAGGCGACATAGAGTTCGCGGCCCTTGCCATTGGCAAAGGCGCGGGCGTCACCTTCCGGGATTTGCGCGGGGTCGAGGCCCTTGTTCTTCCAGCCATCGATCATCTGGGCGAACTGCTTGGCCGGCCAGCGTTTGTCGTCGAGACCCTCGGCCTGGATGATCTGCTTGATCAGGCGCACGACATCATCGGTATCGAGAATGGTGAAGTCGGAGGAGAGGCCCACCAGTTCGGCATGCCGGCGCAGAAGCTTCACGCCGATCGAGTGGAAGGTGCCGAGCCAGGGCATGCCTTCGACGGCACCGCCGACCAGATGGCCGATGCGCTCCCTCATCTCGCGCGCTGCCTTGTTGGTGAAGGTCACCGCCAGGATCTGGCTCGGAAAGGCCTTGCCGGTTGCCAGGATGTGGGCGATGCGGGTGGTGAGAACGCGCGTCTTGCCTGTGCCGGCGCCCGCAAGCACGAGGACCGGACCATCGATGGTTTCGACGGCTTCTCGCTGTTCCGGGTTCAAGCCGGAGAGGTAATCGGGCGCGCGAGCCTGGTCACGGGCGGCCATGGCGCGGGCGGCAATGCCCAGTCCTCCGGCGGCAGGCGTGCCAGCCGCGGGGGCAGGAGATCCAGCCGGCTTGCGCGGCGCGGGCTCTTCGTCGAAGAAGGGAATGTCGTCGAAACCGTTACTCATGCGGCCCAATGTAGTGATTCGGGTCGGAAAGGCCAGTGACGGCGTTCTGGTTTTATTCCTTGCGCCGTGTTGCGCACGGATTTCCAGGCGCGTGTCTGACGGGATGTGCTAAGCTCGCCGCCTGAGACTTTCCTTTGCATGCAGCCGGGCCGAGATCACGGTGGCGTGAAAAGACGCGAGATTACAAATCAGTAAGCTTGGCGTTCTGCCATTGCCACTTGGGGTTTGCGCCCGATACTTAACCGACATCATCCAGTTCGACATTTCGGAGCCCTGCATGCCGCTTTGGAAGCAACTCGCCATCAGTATTGCCCTAATTTTCGTTGCCCTCTGTTCCTGGGTCTATTTTTCTCCGGGAGCGGGGCAGACGCTCGTGTCCATGGGCGTGCCGCAATCGGTGGTGGCTCTCGTCTCGGGTCAGCCTGACGGCGAGGGACAGCAGGCCCAGGGTCAGTCGGCTCAGGGCGCTGTACAAGGACAAGGGCAGGGACAGGGGCAAGGGCAGGGCGGTCGCCGCGGCGGCAATCAGAACATCCTTGTAGCGACCCAGCCGGTGACGATCGGCGTGGTCAATGACCGGCTGAGCGCGATCGGTGACGGCGAGGCCATCGAGGCCGTGACCGTCATGCCGCAGGCTTCCGGTACCATCGCGGAAATCCTGGTCTCCTCAGGCCAGAAGGTGAAAAGGGGCGACATCATCGCCCGCCTCGACCGCGAAGAGCAGGTGATCCTGCGCGATCAGGCAGCCGTTGCGCTGCGAAGCGCCAAGGAAAAGGCCGAGTCCTATCGCAACCTGCAGAGCTTCTCGCGCCTCGACGTTCTCGACGCACAGATTGCCGAGGAACAGGCGCAGCTGCAGCTGACGACCGCCGAGCTCAATCTGAAACGTCGCGACATCGTGGCGCCGATCGACGGCACGATCGGGATCGTCGGCGTCAGCATAGGCGACAACGTGACGAACACGACCGCCATCGTCTCGCTCGACAACCGCAGCCAGCTTCTGGTGGATTTCTGGGCGCCCGAGCGTTTCGCAGCCGCCGTAACCCCCGGCATGGCGGTCGAGGCGAGCTCCGTTTCGCGTCCCGGCCAGGTGTTCAAAGGCAGCGTCGAGGCCGTCGACAACCGAGTTGACGAGGCGAGCCGCACGATCCGCATTCGTGCGAAGATCGACAATCCCGACGATGTGCTGCGCGCCGGCATGTCCTTCAATGTCGTCATGCGATTCCCCGGCGACCAGTATGCGGCCGTGAACCCGCTTGCGGTTCAATGGGATGGCGAAGGCTCTTTCGTCTGGCAAATCATTGATAACAAATCCGTGAAGACCCGCGTCACCATTGTCCAGCGCAATTCCGACCAGATCCTCGTCGACTCCTCTTTGACGGAAGGCGACGTGGTCGCGGTCGAAGGACTGCAGCGGGTGCGTGAAGGCGGCGCGGTCGAGGTCGCGGGTGGCGATCGGGCCGGTACCGAGGAGGTCGCCACACGATGAGCGCGACAGAGAACGGTTCCGAACAGTCCGGCCGCAGCTTTACCGCACTGTTCGTCCGCCGGCCGGTGCTGGCTGCGGTGCTCAATACACTTCTTGTCGTTGCCGGTCTGGCAGCCCTGGCCGGCATCGAAATCCGCGAATTGCCCGATGTCGACCAGCCGGTGATCACCGTCAGCACCGACTATGACGGTGCATCCGCTCAGACCATGGACCAGGAGGTGACCCGCATCATCGAAGGGGCCGTCGCCCGGGTGAGCGGCCTCAAGTCCATGTCGTCGCGCTCATCGTTCGGGGATAGCCGGACCACGCTTGAATTCGGCGACAATGTCGACCTCGCCGTGGCTGCCAACGACGTTCGGGATGCGCTCGCGCGGGTGCGCAATCAGCTTCCGGATGATGCGGACGAGCCGCGCATCGTGAAGGCCGATTCGGATTCCCAACCGATCATGCGCCTCGGCGTCACCTCCAGCACGCTTTCCATGGAAGACCTGACGCTGCTGGTCGAGAACGAGATCTCCGACCGCCTGGCGGCGGTCGAAGGCGTGGCCGATGTTCAGATCTATGGCGATCAGGAAAAGGTTTTCCGGATCGACGTGAACCAGGCGGCTTTGGCGAGCCGGGGCCTGAGCGTTGCCGATCTTGCCACGGAATTGCAGAGCGCGTCGCTCGACGTGCCCGCCGGCACACTGGAATCGCAGACGCAGGATATTGTCGTCCGTGCCACGGCGAACCTCACGACGGTCGAGGATTTCGAGAATGTATTGATCGGCGAACGCGTGCGTTTGCGCGATGTCGCGACAGTTACGCTCGGACCGGATGACGGCTCGACGTCGCTCCGATCGAACGGCGTACAGGGTGTCGGTCTCGGCATCATCCGCCAGGCTCAGTCGAATACGCTGAACATCTCGGCCGGCGTCCATGCGGCTGTCGATGCCATGGCGAGTGCTCTGCCCGAGGGCACACGGGTGATTGTCACCAGCGACGACGCCGTGTTCATCCAGGGCGCGCTGCACGAGGTGGAGATCGCGCTGGGCCTCTCCGCCATCATCGTGCTGGTCGTGCTTTACCTCTTCCTCCGCGACTGGCGGGCGACGCTGATCCCGGCGCTCACCATGCCGGTTGCGCTGATCGGGACCTTGGTTGCGATCTATCTCGTCGGCTTCTCGATCAACATCTTGACGCTGCTCGCGATTGTTCTCGCCACCGGTCTCGTCGTCGATGATGCGATCGTGGTGCTCGAGAACATCGTGCGTCGACGCGCCGAGGGCATGGGGCCTCGGGCGGCTGCCGTGCTCGGCACGCAGGAAGTCTTCTTCGCGGTTCTCGCGACGACGGCGACGCTTGCCGCGGTCTTCATTCCGCTTTCCTTCCTGCCGGGGCAGCTTGGCGGTCTCTTCCGCGAATTCGGCTTCGTGCTTGCGTTTGCAGTTCTCCTGTCCTCGATCACGGCACTCACGCTCTGCCCGATGATGGCGTCGCGCATGCTCTCACGCCAGAGCGAGGAGAAAAAAGGACTGCTGGGCGCCTTCGGCAAGCGGTTTGCAAGCTTCTATGGCCGCAGCCTGCGCGCCTGCCTTGGCAACCCGCTGATCGTGGTTGTCGTGGCCGGCATGTTTTCGGGCGCCGCCTACCTCGCATTCACGATGATCCAGAGCGAGATCACGCCACGCGAGGACCGCTCGGTCGTCCTGATGCGGCTCACGACACCGCAGGGATCGAGCCTCGCCTATACCCGTGACCAGTTGCAGCGGGTCGAGGAGAACCTTCAGCCCTTGCGGGACAATGGCGAGATCCAGAACATCTTCTCGATTTCGGGCCAGGGCTCTTCCAACAGCGCCTTCATGGTCATGACGCTCGCCCCCTGGTCGGAACGCGAGCGATCGCAGGACGAGATCGTTCAGGACGTCAATGCGGCCGCCGCCAAGGTGCCGGCGCTTCGCGGCAATGTCTTCCAGACGAACAGTTTGAGGATCCGTGGCGCCGGCAGTGGCCTGCAGATGGCCATGGTCGGAGCCAGTCATGAGCGGCTGACCGAGGCTGTGCTGGCCATGGTCGAGCAGATGCGCGATCGTCCGGAATTCCAGACCCCGCGGATCGACAACGAGCCAACTCAGGCGCAGATTTCGGTGACGATCGACCGCGAGCGGGCGTCCGATCTCGGGATCGATATCGGCGCGATCGGAACCTCCCTGCAGGCGCTGCTGGAGGGACGCTCGGTCACGGACGTGTTTGTCGACGGCAATTCGATCCCGGTCCGCCTGGTGTCCAGCACGACACCGATCAACGATCCGACGGATCTCGAGAACATCTTCCTGACGACCTCCGACGGCCGGGTCGTGCCGATGTCGTCGATCGCATCGCTTGAGGAAAAGGCGGTCGCGCCAACGCTCAATCGCGAGCAGCAGCTGGCGTCGGTCTCCTTCTCAGCCGGTCTTGCTGACGGCGTGGCGCTCGGCGATGCCGTCGAGCTGGTGACTCAGTTGGCGGAGCCACTTTTGCCGCCCGGCTCGCGTCTCATGCCGCTGGCTGAGGCGGCCACGCTGGAGGAAAACAGTTATGGGATGGCGCTGACCTTCGGCTTTGCGATTGCGATCATCTTCCTGGTGCTCGCCGCGCAGTTCGAAAGTGTGGTGTCCTCGCTGATCATCATGGCGACCGTGCCGCTCGGGCTCGCCTGCGCGGTCTTCGCGCTCGTCATCACCGGCTCTACGCTCAACGTCTACAGCCAGATCGGTCTCGTTCTCTTGGTCGGCGTGATGGCGAAGAATGGCATCCTGATCGTGGAATTCGCCAATCAGCTGCGCGATCGCGGACTGTCTGTGCGTGAGGCGATCGAAACGGCCTGCACGATCCGCCTGCGTCCTGTCATGATGACGATGATCGCGACCGTGCTCGGCGGTGTGCCCCTGGTGCTGGCGCAAGGGGCGGGTGCGGAAGCACGCATCGCGCTCGGCTGGGTGATCGTCGGCGGTCTCGGGATCGCGACCCTTGTCACGCTCTACATCACGCCCGTTGCCTATCTGCTGCTCGCCCGCTTCAGCAAGCCGCATGCACAGGAGGAGGCACGTCTGAAGACGGAGCTCGAGGATGCGACGCTGAAGATTGCCAATGATGCCGGTGCACCGCCGCGGATTGCTGCCGAGTGACGGGGAGGGGCGATATGCTCCTCCTCTGCCCGTCGGACGGCTGGACAATCTCCAAACCCTATCCCATAGCAGGAGCGCATCGGCAGTTCGCCGGTGCGCGCTATGACAGGATTTCGGGAGGTCGCGGATGGCCCGCAAGGATGTGATCGACGGCAAACGCAACGAAGAGGGTATCGTCTCCGTTCTGCCACTTCTGAAGCATCGCTTCGGAGAGCGCTTCCAGACCGGTCAGTCCTTCCGCGAGCAACACAGTCACACCACGACTTATCTGCCGTCGCAGTTGCCCGACGGCGTCGTCTTCGTCGAAAGCAGCGAGGATGTTCGGGAAGTGGTGCGCCTTTGTGCGGAGCATCGGGTGCCGATCGTGCCATTTGGGACCGGCTCCTCGCTCGAAGGTCAGGTGAATGCCCCGTTCGGCGGCATTTCCGTCGATTTCAGCCGGATGAACAAGATCCTCTCGGTGAATGCCGAAGACCTCGATTGCACGGTCGAGCCGGGCGTGACGCGGGAAGACCTCAATACCTATCTACGCGACACCGGTCTCTTCTTTCCGATCGATCCAGGCGCCAATGCCTCGCTCGGCGGCATGACCGCGACGCGTGCTTCGGGCACCAATGCCGTGCGTTATGGCACGATGAAGGACAATGTCCTGGCGTTGACGGTCGTAACCGCTGACGGCGAGGAAATTCGCACAGCCCATCGGGCGCGCAAATCCTCCGCCGGCTACGACCTCACGCGGCTCTTTGTCGGCTCGGAAGGCACGCTCGGGGTCATCACGTCGGTCACGCTTCGGCTGCAGGGTATCCCGGCCAAGATCAGCGGCGGTGTCTGTGCCTTCCCGACACTGGAGGATGCCTGCAATGCGGTCATCATGACGATCCAGATGGGGATCCCTGTTGCGCGCATCGAGTTGCTCGACGAAATGCAGATCCGCGCCTGCAACGCCTATTCCAAGCTCTCCTATGCCGAGCAGCCGACACTCTTCGTCGAATTTCACGGCACGGAGGAAACGGTTGCGCTGCAGGCTGCGCAGTTCGGTGAGATCGCGGCTGAGTTCGGTGGTGGGCCTTTCGCCTACACCGCCAATGCGGAAGAGCGCAATCAGCTGTGGAAGGCGCGGCACAATGCATACTGGGCAAGCCGGGCGCTTGCGCCGGAACTTGCGGCCCTTTCCACGGATGTCTGCGTTCCGATTTCGCGGCTCGCGGAATGCGTGGCTGCGACCCAGGCGGACATCAAGGAGAACGGCTTCCTTGCCCCGATCGTCGGCCATGCCGGTGACGGGAATTTCCACGTTCTGCTGCTCTTCAACGACAAGGACGCAGCCGATGTCGAGCGGGCAGAAGCCTTCCTGGAGCGCCTCAACGGTCGCGCCCTTGCCATGGAGGGCACCTGCACCGGCGAACACGGGATAGGGCAGGGCAAGATCGGATATCTGCGGCAGGAACTGGGCTCCGCCTTGCCGGCAATGCGGGCGATCAAGGCCGGTCTCGACCCGCACGACATCTTCAATCCCGGCAAGATCTTTCGCCTGTGACTGCAAGAGCTTGCGGGTTGCCCCTGCGGCGAATTGCGTTACCTTCGGGGCCGTAATCAAGGGAGTGGCATTCGGTGCTCGGACGCATACTGGCAACGCTCGGCGGACTTCTGGTGCTCGCGCTTTTCGCAGCGCTGCTGGCGCCGTTCTTCGTCGACTGGACCAATTTCCGCCAGAACTTCGAGGACCAGGCGAGCCAGTTGCTCGGCAAGAAGGTCGTGGTGAATGGCGAGGTCAGCGCTCGCCTTCTGCCGTTCCCCTCCGTCACGATGGAGGACGTCACCGTCGGGACGGATACGGATGGCACGCCGCTGGTGCGGGTGGCGCGCTTTTCCCTCGATGCCGAACTCGCCCCCTTTCTCTCCGGTGAAGCCCGCATCTTCGACATGCGCATCGAAGAGCCGAAGGCGCGCATCCGGCTCTTGCCCGACGGCACGCTCGACTGGCTGCGTGGCAGCAGGCCGACCATCCCGGCGCGGTCCGTCATCCTGGAGAAAGTTTCCGTCACGGGCGGGACGGTGGAATTCATCGACGAGCAAACCGGCCGCAATCGGCTCTTGAGCGACCTTGATGCGGCCTTGTCGGCGCGCACGTTGGCCGGGCCGTGGTCGGTCGAAGGCGAGGCGGTTCTCGACGGCGAGGCGGCGCAATTCACCCTGACGACTTCGGCCTTCACCGATGCGAGCCTGCCTCTCCGGCTGCGGATCGATCCGCAGGCGCGGCCCTTCGATCTGACGCTCGATGGCGAACTGGCGCTCGAAGAAGGCAAACCTTTCTATGCCGGTACATTCAGCGCGACCTGGAAGGTGGCGCCACCTGTCGAGGAGGGGGGCGCGAGCCAGCCACCGGCGCCGGCGCCTCGTGTGCGTGGCGAATTCAAGCTTGCCAATGACAGCGTGACCATTCCCAGCTACCGCCTCGAACTCGGCGATCCCGTCGACCCCTATGTAATCACCGGGGAGGGCAAGCTCGATACAGGCGCAGAGCCGGAATTCCTGCTGACGGCCGAGGGGCAGCAGGTGGATGTGAACCGGCTGGCGGCGGATGGAAGCCGGGCAAAAACCTCACGCAACGGCACGGTCTCGATGCAGCAGCGCATGGCGCTACTGATGGCGACCGCCGCCGAGATCCCGATCCCGACCGTTCCCGGGCGCGCAACGCTGCGGCTTCCGGCCATTGTCGCCGGTGACACCGTGTTCCGTGACCTGCAGCTCGATGTGCGTCCGGCGGGAAATGGCTGGACCGTGGACAAGGCCGTCGGCGTCTTGCCCGGCCGCACCCAGGTCGAGGCGAGTGGTCGGCTGGTGCTTCGCGACACGCCATCCTTCGAGGGCAATCTTCTGATCGCCACCACCCAGCCCTCCGGCCTTGCCACCTGGATTTCCGGGCGTGTCGATCCGGCGATACGAGGTTTGCCGTCGGCCGGCTTCTCCGCCTCGGTCAGTTTGACGTCCGAGTTGCAGCGGTTCGAGAACCTCGAGCTTGCCATCGGTGCCGAGCCGCTGAAGGGCCGTATCGAGCGGGAATCGCGCAGTGGCCAGGCGGCGAGCCTCTCCATTGACCTCACGGGCGAGGGGCTCGATCTCGACGCGGCGCGCGCGATCGCGGCGCTGGTGGTCGGCGAGGATGCTGAGCAGCGGCTGCTGGCCGAGCGCGTGGCGACGCGCCTGAAGGTGGATGCGCTCCGGGCATTCGGTGTGACCGCCGAAGATGTGGAGGCTGTCGCCTCATACCAGGCCGGTGAGCTTTCGATCGAGCGTCTGAACCTCGGCGATGTCGCCGGAAGCACCCTGCGGGTGACCGGCAATCTGAGCGATACCGAGACGAAACCGGTCGGCCAGGTACAGATCGGTTTTTCTTCCGCTGATCCCGGCCCATTTCTTGCGCTCATGCGCGAGCGGCTGCCGAACAGTCCGCTGATCGAGCGGCTCTCCAACAGCGCAAGCTGGTATGAAGACAGCGACCTCCGGGGGACGCTCGCCGTACCGGCATCGGGTGACGTCAGCCTCGATCTATCGGGTCGGATCAATGACAGTGCAGTCTCGGCCAAAGCCACCGCTGCCGACCTTTCAGCGCTTCTGAACGGCGGTCAGCGCCGGTTTGACGTGCAGCTGGAAAACGAGGAGGCGCAGATCCTGCTCGGACAGGCCGGTTTCGACCCGCTTCCCTGGACTATCGGTGAGGGTGGTGTCCTGACGCTGACGCTGGATGCGGCCGGGGACGGCACGGCGGAGGCCGAGGTCACAATCGCAGGCAGAGTAACGACGCTCGACGCCACGGGCAGCCTCACGGCAGTCAACACGCCTGGTCTGCTCGACGGTTCCTGGGTCGTCTCAGTCGAAAGCCAGGATCTTGGCCCCTACTTGATGGCGCTCGGCCTCAGTCTGCCGGAGGCCGCGACGGGCGTGCCCGTGGCCGGCGACATCAGGATCTCGCTTGCGAAAGGTCAGCTGGCGGTCGAGAGCCTCGACGGCCGTGTGGCCGGGCAAGACGTTTCGGCCAAGGGAGAAATCAATCTGACGGGGACGGTCCCGGCTGCGACAGGGTCGCTGACGCTCGAACAACTCGACCTGGAGTGGCTGGCGGAGAGCGTGGTCGGACCGGTCTATGATCCGTCGACCGGCAGCCTGTCCGAGACGCCGCTGGCTGCCGCCGCATTGCCGTTCGACCTCAACCTCGATCTTTCCGTCGGACGGCTGTGGCCAGGGCTTGCTGAGGCCATGACCGAGGTTCGGGCCAAGCTTCGCAACAATGCCGGCGAACTCGCCCTGGAGGATGTTTCCGGCACATGGCTTGGTGGGGCGGTCGAGGGGCGTCTTTCGATCGCCAACAGCGACGGCAATGGCTTCATGCAGGCGCGTCTCGATCTCTCCAAGGGGGATCTGGCGCGGGCCATCAATGCGCTGCGTGTCGAACGGGGCATCGCTTCCAGAGAGACGCCTTCCGGAGAGCTCAACGCCACCTTCGTTGTCGAGGGCGGCGGCAAGACGCCGGCCGAACTCATCGGTGGCGCAAGCGGATCCGGCGAGGCCCGCCTCAAGGGCGCACGCATCGATGACTTCAATCTCTCGATCATGCCGGACCTTCTGAGCGGTTTTGATGCCCTCGGTACCGACGTGACCGAGGAGAAGGTGCGGGAGATCACCGAGCGTCTCTTGCGGAGCGGTCCGACGGACCTGGGTGACGTGGCGCTGCCCTTCGCCCTTTCGGATGGGACCGTGCGCGTTCAGGCTGCGACACAGCGGACGGCGGACGCGGATCTCGACGGGAATCTGCGGCTAGACCTGCGGAGCGGCATGCTGGAGGCCGAGGTCGGGATCGCGCTCGATGCTGGCGATGGCGCTATCGAGGGCGCCGAGCCGAACTTTCGGCTCTTGCTCGATGGTCCGGTTCTTGCGCCGGAGCGTTCGCTCGACGTTACCGAACTGACGAATTTCGCGTCACTGCGGGCATTCGAGATAGAGCGGCGGCGGGTCGAGGCACTGCAAGCAAGCGTGCTGGAGAAGCAGCGTCTGCGCCGCGAGGCCGCTCTTGCGCGCTCCCGCGCTGCCGAGAGGGAGCGTGCCGAGGCCGAGCGTTTGAGACTGGAAGAGGAAGCCCGGCTGAAAGCCGAACAGGAAGCCAATGCTGCTGCGGAGGCGCAGGCCGCCGGCGAAGCTGGGACACCTGTCGAGCCGCAGCCGAGCACCGAGCCCGGTGACGTGACGACGGAGACTATTCCCGCCGAACGACCGGCATTTCCCGTCGCGCCGGAGGAGCGCGTCGTGCGCCAGCCGCTGCCCGACATGACCTTCGAGGGGCTGCCGGGCGTTGAGTGATGCCTTGTGGTTCGCCTGGACGTCTCAGACGTAGGCGGTCCGCTCACCGAAGGGTGTGTCTTCGACATTTTCGGTGAGATTCGAGCTGCCGATCAGATCACTCTCGCCGGATAGCAGTGGCGCGGTCTCTTCACCTGTCGCCTGATCGGACGCAGCCTTGGCTGCCGCAAGCTGCGCTTCCAATATCGAGAGTTGCGCCCGAAGTTCAGTCAGGGCTTCATTGATTTCGGCCTTCTCGTCGTCAGTTGCCGCTGCATCCAGAGCTTCTTCCTGACTCGAGATGCTTTTCTGCAGGCTGGCAATCTGAGCCTTGATGGCCGATGTCGAATTCCCGGCGGAGGTGGTGGAGGTGGATATCGTGGTGGAGGATGTCGACGTCGAGATGGAGGTCATGATCGGAAAACCTTGACTGAAAAAGTTGCAGTTCAAAAGTCCGTCAGAGTGTCAGGCCATTCGGCAGCTAGGCCGAATCGCCGGTTCCGGCGATACAGGATCATCCTATTCCAATATTTAAATAAGTATGTGGCGCAGATAATTATTCTTTGTCACGATTGGATGCTGTCTTCTTGGCCTCGGCCAAGACGAACAGTCGCAAGGCCGACGACAGGTTCGAGGTCACAGGGCGTGCCTCGTCTATCTCAGCAATCAAGGACGCAAGGCTCATTTTCCGCTCGCCCGCAATCAGCTTCAGCTCTGCCAGGAATTCATCCTCGATCGAGAAGCTTGTCCGGTGTCCCTGAAGGCTGATTGATCGCTTCCGGATCAAGGGCAACTCCGTGCTAGACGCTGACGCGTGCCAAGCTGGACGAACGTGGATTGAAAAGCCCTCAATCCTGCTCAGGCTTCTCGAGGCGTCCCTGCTCATGCTGGCGGGCGTCCTTGTCGTTCAATGCCCGTGTCAGAGACTTTTCCGCCTTGGTGCGACCGTGGCTGATGCGATTCTGCTCGGCTGCGGCTTCGCGCTCGCTGCGGACCTTGGCCTTGCGAAACTGGCGAAGATTGACGATGTCGGCGGCCATTCTCGGTGCTCCACAAAAAAGGCCGGGCTTTTGACCCGGCCGATCGTCGTCTGATCAATGCTTCTTGCGGAAGGCATCGAGCGATACGACCGAGCCCTCCTTCTTTTCCTCGGTCTTCGCCGCATCTGTCTCGTCCGGCTTGGCGATGGCTTCGACTGGATACGCGGTGATCTCGGCGTCGTTTTCCTCTTCCTCGGAGAGCGGCACATCGAATTCGAGTTCGAAGTTGACCGAGGGGTCGTAGAAACCGCGGATGGCGTTGAACGGAATCACCAGCTTCTCCGGGGTATCGGAGAAGGACAGGCCGATTTCGAACAGGCTGTCGGTCACCTTCAGATCCCAGAACTGATGCTGGATCACGATCGTCATCTGCTCGGCATACTTGGCCTTCAGATGCTGCGAGATCCGCACACCCGGAGCGCCGGTCAGAAAGGTGATGAAGAAATGATGGTCACCCGGCAGGCGCCCCGTCGCGGCAACCTCGGCCAAGACCTTGCGGATGACGCCGCGAAGTGCGTCCTGGGCCAGAATGTCGTAGCGAATATGGTCGTGCCCCATCAGATCCCTGCTTTCCTTGTCATGCCGAATTTCAGCGGCTTATGCCATGACACGGCGAAGCGGAAAAGCCCCGGCGCGTGAAACTGGTTCGCGTAATGTATATCAAATCAATGTCGCCGGGTAGCAGCGAAATCCGAAGCAAAGTCATGGGGAAGGAATGGGGGAGGTTAGGTGAAGGCTTCTGTTGCCAGGTGCCTTCGGACCCCGCCTTAAGGGGCTAACCCTAAGGACTTAGAGCGGGTTTCCCGCACCGCCATTAGGCAGCGAGAGCGTAACCCTTAGCGTTGTTGTCGTTTGCAACTACACTTGTGACCCGATAACGGCGGTATCATGCCGAGCAAAAGTTCGATCTTTACGCCCTTGTCGATCCTATTTCGCCCCCATCAAAAGCCGGTCCGAACATGATGTCGTCACCGACCGGTTTTTGGTGGAGGCGCCGGGTACCGCCCCCGGGTCCAATAGGTTTATTACACCGACCGTTTATTGCCATAGCCGGAGCAAGCCCCGGCAAGGCTGATATAGGTGTTTCCGATCGCGATGAAAAGAGGGCGAGCGGATAATCGGACACCGCATCAGGATGCCTGATGAGACCGCGCCAGTTCCACTTCAGGAGAGCGACGCCACGCGATTCGGGGATAACCCCGCGAAACGCATTGGTTCGTGGCGGTGGCGGCGATATGATGCCGGCATCAACGACTCGATGATGGACCCATGCACCAGTATCACGACCTCCTTCGCCACGTGCTGGAGAATGGCAGCGACCGCGGTGACCGCACCGGCACGGGCACGCGGTCCGTCTTCGGCCATCAGATGCGTTTCGATCTTGCCGATGGTTTCCCGGTCATCACGACGAAGCGGCTGCATCTGAGGTCGATCATTCACGAACTGCTCTGGTTCCTGAAGGGCGATACCAATATCCGCTATCTCAAGGAAAACGGTGTCAGCATCTGGGACGAATGGGCCGACGAGAACGGGGACCTCGGGCCGGTCTATGGCGCGCAGTGGCGCTCCTGGCCGGATTATGACGGCGGGCATATCGACCAGATGGCGAAGCTCGTCGAGAGCATCAAGACGAACCCGAATTCGCGGCGGCACATCGTGACGGCCTGGAACCCGGCGCTTGTGGACGAAATGGCGCTGCCGCCCTGTCACTGCCTGTTCCAGTTCTACGTGGCGGACGGCCGCCTGTCCTGCCAGCTTTACCAGCGTTCCGCCGACATCTTCCTCGGTGTGCCCTTCAACATCGCGTCCTACGCGCTGCTGACCCTGATGATGGCGCAGGTGACGGGGCTGGAGCCGGGTGACTTCGTGCACACGCTGGGCGATGCACATCTCTACGCAAACCATTTCGACCAGGCGAAGCTGCAGCTGACGCGCACGCCGAAGGCATTGCCGGTCATGAAGCTAAATCCGGAGGTAACGGATCTGTTCTCGTTCACCTACGAGGACTTTACGCTGATCGGCTACGAAGCCGATGCCAGCATCAAGGCACCGATCGCCGTCTAGGCGGCGGAAGGGCTCGTCTGAATGAATGCGATCAAGACCGTCATCATCGTCGCCGTGTCGGAGAACGGTATCATCGGCCGCGACGGCGACATGCCGTGGAGGCTGTCGACCGATCTGAAGCGCTTCAAGGCGCTCAGCATGGGCAAGCCTCTGGTGATGGGGCGCAAGACCTTCGAGTCCGTCGGATCGAAGCCGCTGCCGGGCCGTCCGCATGTCATCGTCAGCCGCAGTCAGCAGATCGAGATGCCGGGTGTAGAGACCGTCGGAAGCCTGGACGAGGCGCTCCGGCGGGCCAAAGAACTCGCTGTCGATGCCGGTGTTGATGAGGTCTGCGTGGTTGGCGGTGGCGAGATCTACCGACAGGCTCTCGGGCTTGCGGATGTCCTTTATGTCACCCATGTCGAGACGATCGTGGATGGTGACACCTCGTTCCCGGCGATCGATCCGGAAATCTTCGAGCGGGTCGAGGAAACACGCGTTCCGGCGGGGGAAAAGGACAATTACCCCACACGCTACGCGATATACCGTCGCAGGAGCGGCTGATAACGCAAAATTTGCCCTTTCCGCAGAAGAAGTTGGCCGCCTCGCGTTGAAAGGAGTGGCTGCGATACCTATAACCCTCTGGAACCTCATGCATGTCGGCCGATCGGCCCGCGGGCAGGGGACTTGGGAGCTTTTACAGCAAAGAGGTATTGATGCCCTGGAGCAATCAGAACGGCGGCGGCGGCCCATGGGGCGGCGGCGGCGGCGGTGGTAATAATCAGGGCCCCTGGGGGCAGGGGCCAAACCGGCCACGCGGTAACGGTGGCGGCGGCAATCAGCCCCCGGATCTCGAAGAACTTATCCGCCGCGGTCAGGACCGGCTCAAGAATGTCGTCCCCGGCGGTTTCAACGGCGGTGCCTTCGTCATCGTCGGCATCGTGCTGGTCGCCTTCTGGCTGATCCAGGCCGTCTACACCGTCCAGCCGGACGAGCGCGGCGTCGAACTTCGCTTCGGCAAGCCCAAGGAAGAGGTGGCCATGCCTGGCCTGCACTTCCATCTGTGGCCGATCGAATCCGTCGAGATCGTCAAGGTCACCGAGCAGCAGCAGAACATCGGCAGCCGTCCGACCTCGAACAATCCGGGCGCCGGGCTGATGCTCAGCGGCGACCAGAACATCGTCAGCGTCCAGTTCTCGGTGCTCTTCACGGTCTCGGATCCGCAGGCTTATCTGTTCAATCTTGAAGACCCGACGCAGACCCTGCAGCAGGTCTCGGAAAGCGCCATGCGCGAAGTGGTCGGTCGCCGTCCGGCGCAGGACGTCTTCCGCGACAATCGTGAGGAGATTTCCACCCAGGTTCGCGACATCATTCAGGGCACCATGGACACCTACGGTGCCGGCATCGCGATCAATGCTGTTCCGATCGAAGACGCTGCTCCGCCGCGCGAAGTGGCCGAAGCCTTCGAAGAAGTTCAGCGCGCACAGCAGGATGAAGATCGTTTCGTTGAAGAAGCGAACCAGTATGCCAACCAGCGTCTCGGTCAGGCACGCGGTCAGGCTGCCCAGATCCGTGAAGAAGCGGCTGCCTACAAGGATCGTGTCGTCAAGGAGGCCGAAGGTGAGGCTCAGCGCTTCGTCTCGATCTACAACGAATACGTCAAGGCACCCGATGTCACGCGCCAGCGCCTCTATCTCGAAACCATGGAGAATGTCCTGCGCAATTCCAACAAGGTGATCATCGACGAGCAGCAGGGTGTTCTGCCTTATCTGCCGCTCAACGAAATCACGCGCCAGTCGGGCAATCAGCCTGCCGGCCAGTCGACGACGGGAGGGAACTGACATGCAGAACCGTCTTCCCTATATCCTCGTCGCCATCGGCGTCGCCCTGTTCTTCGTCTATTCGTCGATCTTCGTGGTCAATGAACGCGAACAGGCCATCGTCCTGCGCTTCGGTCAGATCCAGGACGTGAAGAGCGAACCGGGCATCTACTTCAAGCTGCCCTTCGCCTTCATCGACGCTGACCGGGTACAATATGTCGAAGACCGCGCTCTGCGCTTCGACCTGCCGAATATCCGCGTTCAGGTCCGCGGCGGTGCCTTCTACGAAGTCGACGCCTTCGCCGTCTATCGCATCGCCGATGCCCGCCGCTTCCGTGAGACGGTTTCGGCCGACCGTGAAGCTGCAGAATCGCGTCTGCGCACCCGTCTCGACGCAGCCCTGCGCCGTGTCTACGGTCTGCGCAACTTCGATGCGGCGCTCTCCGAAGAGCGTGGTTCGATGATGTCGGACGTGCGCAACGATCTCCAGGCCGCAGCCGAAAGCCTCGGCCTGCAGGTGACCGATGTGCGCATCCGCCGTACGGACCTCACGCAGGAAGTCTCGCAGCAGACCTTCCAGCGCATGAAGGCCGAGCGTCTCGCTGAAGCCGAACTGATCCGCGCCCGCGGTAACGAAGAGAGCCAGCGTCGCCGGGCGATCGCCGACCGTCAGGTCGTCGAACTTCAGGCCGAAGCGCAGCGCGATTCGGAAATCCTGCGCGGTGAGGGCGATGCTCAGCGGAACAACATCTTCGCCGAGGCCTTCCAGCGCGATCCGGGCTTCTTCGAGTTCTATCGCTCGATGCGGGCCTATGTCGCCGCCTTGAGCGATCAGGGCACGACAATGGTCCTGTCGCCGGACTCGGATTTCTTCCGCTTTTTTAACAGCGGAATGAACACAGGTGGCGCTTCGCAAGGCACTCCGACGCCGCCGGCAGGCACGACGGCACCTTCGGCTCAAGCGCCGGCTCAGGCGCCAGCGCAGACACCGGCTCCGACGCCCCCGGCAGCCGTCGGCAATTGACCTGATGGACGACCTGCTCGCAGGGTTCGCTATCTTTTTGATCATCGAGGGGCTGGCCTATGCGCTGGCCCCTCGTTTCATTGTGCGGATGGCAAGGCTCCTGCCGCATGTTCCGGAAGACCAATCGCGGCTCCTCGGGCTCGGCGCCGTGATGACAGGTGTCGCAATCGTCTGGTTGCTGCAGGGCTGACAAGATCTGGTCGCAACCGGCGGATAGAGCTATTCCGGGAATTGTGATTTTCCCTCTGCCCAAACCGCCTTATGTTCTATGAGACCCCAGATAAATCAGCGAGGAAGCCGATGATGAAACCTGCCCGCACGTCGCGAATGATTCTGCCGGCTCTCCTCGTGGGAACCGCACTGGCTGTCGGCACGGTTGGCGCACCGCAGCGCGTTTACGCCCAGGGGCCTGATTCGGTTGCCGATCTTGCAAGCGGTCTGTTGGGCGCGGTGGTCAACATCTCGACGTCCCAAAGCGTCGCCGACGAGGGCGAGGGCCCCTTGCCGCAGGTGCCGGAGGGATCGCCGTTCCAGGAACTGTTCGAGGACTTCTATCGGAACCGTGAAGGTGCCGAGCCGAACAGCAAGGTCAACTCGCTGGGTTCCGGCTTCGTGATCGATCCGACCGGCTTCATCGTGACCAACAATCACGTGATCGAAAATGCCGACGACATCGAGGTGATCTTCTCCGACGGCTCCAAGCTGAAGGCGAAGTTGATCGGCACCGACACCAAGACCGACCTTTCAGTTCTCAAGGTCGAACCGCCGCAGCCTTTGACGTCGGTGAAGTTCGGCGATTCCAAGAAGATGCGCATCGGCGACTGGGTCATGGCGATCGGCAACCCCTTCGGGCTCGGTGGATCGGTGACCGTCGGCATCATCTCGGCCAGTGGCCGCAACATCAATGCCGGCCCCTATGACAATTTCATCCAGACGGATGCGGCCATCAACAAGGGCAATTCCGGCGGCCCGCTGTTCAACATGAATGGCGAGGTCATCGGCATCAACACCGCGATTATTTCGCCAAGCGGCGGATCGATCGGGATCGGTTTTGCCGTGCCGACCGAACTCGCCGAGAATATCGTCAACCAGCTGATCGAGTTCGGCGAAACGCGTCGTGGCTGGCTCGGCGTGCGCATCCAGCCGGTCTCGGACGAGGTGGCGGAAAGCATGAAGATCGGTCGCGCCCGCGGCGCCTTGATCAGCGGCGTCGTCGAAGGCGGTCCGGTCGCGAATGGGCCGATCCAGGTCGGCGACATCGTCACCAGCTTCAACGGTCGCGCGATTGCCGAGACCCGCGATCTGACACGGATCGTGGCCGAGAGCCCGATCGGCGAGCCGCTCGACGTGGTAATACTGCGTGACGGCAAGGAGCAGACCGTGAAGGTGACGCTCGGCCGTCTCGAGGACGACGAGGTGGCGAGCAACGAAACCGATCCGGAAACCGTGGTCGAACCGGGTGAAGAGGGAACGGCACCGGAGGATCAGGATGGCGATACCCCGTCCGATGATCCGCAGGCGGGTGAAGAAGCGCCGCAGGCCGAAGAGGCTCCGGGCGACGCACCCGGCGCCGAAGATCAGGCGCAGCAGGCGGCGCCTGTCACTGAGGGCTTGATCGGCGTGGAGCTGTCTGAACTCGACGATGCCAAGCGTCAGAGCTTCTCCATCGCCGAGGGTGTCGAAGGGGTTTTGATCACCCGCGTCCTCCCGGGCTCCAAGGCCGAGAGCAAGGGGCTGAAGGTCGGCGAGGTGATCGTCGAAGTCGCGCAGGAATTCATGAAGACGCCGCAACAGGTCGCGCAGAAACTCACCAGCATCAAGGGTGAAGGACGGCGCAGCGGCTATCTGATGATCGCAGACAGCGACGGCAATCTGCGGCTGGTTGCGGTGCCGCTCGAATAGCGATCAGGCCGAGAGGCGCTGGACAGACGTGCTGTTGTCCCGGAGATATTGCTCGAAACGGTCGAGTGGCTTCGGCCGCCCGACGAGATAGCCCTGGATCTCGCCACAGCCGAGTTGCCGCAGCAGTTCGAACTGACCGTTGGTTTCCACGCCTTCCGCTGCGACGCTCATGCGCAGGTCGCGGGCGAGCTTGATGACGGCCTCGACAATCGCGCGGCTGTCGGAGTTGGTCTCGAGGTCCGAGATGAAGGACTGATCGATCTTGAGCTTGTCGAAGTGGTAGCGGCGCAGATAGCTCAGCGACGAGAAGCCCGTTCCGAAATCATCGAGCGCGATGCGCAGGCCGAGCCGCGACAGGGAGGCGAGCGTTTCCTCAACGCCGATCGCCGTCTCCATCAAAAGGCTTTCGGTGACCTCGAGTTCCAGGCGATGGGCCGGCAGGTCGTTCTGGCGCAGGGCCGTTTCTACCAGTGGCAGCAGGCCAGGGCTCAGGAACTGGCGGGACGAAAGGTTCACGGCGATGCGGACGCTATCCGGCCAGCTGGCTGCGTCCTTGCAGGCCTGGCGAAGAACCCAGCTGCCGATCGCGCCGATCTGGCCCGATTCTTCAGCGATCGGAATGAATTCGGCCGGGCTGATGACGCCAAGCGTCGGGTGGGTCCAGCGAAGAAGCGCCTCCGCACAGACGACCTTCCGGGATTGGGCGTCAATCAGTGGTTGGTAGTTGATGCTGAGCTGCTCTTCCGCCACGGCGAGCGCCAGTTCCTGCTCGATCAGGCTTCTCCGTCGAGCTGCGGCGTCGAGGGAGGAATCGAAGAAGCGGTAGCGATTTCTGCCGTCGGCCTTGGCGCGGTAAAGGGCCAAGTCCGCATTGCGCATCAACTGGTCAGGGTCTGTGCCATCGATCGGGGCACAGGCAATCCCGATGCTAACGCCGATATGCGCCATGCCCGTGCGAAGGGCGATCGGCTTTTGCAGCTTGTCGATGATCCTTGCCGCGAGCAAGGCGGCACTCTGCGGGTCGTCACCGGAGAGATGCAGGATGGCAAACTCGTCGCCCCCGACACGTGCCAGCGTATCGGATTCGCCACGCAGCTGGCTCAGGATGCTGGCGACCGAGCGCAGCAGCTCGTCGCCTCCCGTGTGTCCCAGGTTGTCATTGATCTGCTTGAAGCGATCGAGGTCGAGGAGAAGAACGGAGAAGGGGTCGCCGAAGCGCTCATGGCGGGAGACGGCGCGGGTGAAATCCTCCGCCAGCATCACCCGATTGCCCACCTCCGTCAGCGGATCGTGGCGCGCCATGTGCTCGATACGGATACGGCTTTCACGGCTGGCGGTCACGTCACGGCCGACGCCACGATATCCCGTGAAGTTGCCCTTCGCATCCAGAATGGCTTTGGCCGTCAGGGACCAGATCGCCAGTTCGCCGCCGAGCTCGACACAGATGTCCTGATCGCGAAACGTCTGCTTGGAGAGCAGGCTGTTGACGAAATTCTCACGACAGTTGCGACCGTCCACACTGACCGGCGAGAAGGGAATGATGCTGGTGATCGGCCGGCCGAGGACCATGTTTTCCGGCACCTGCATCTGCTCGTAAAAGCGTGCGGATGCGCGCTCCAGATTGAAGTCGCGGTCAACGCCCCACAGCCAGTCTGCAGCATTCTCCTCGAAGTCGTTGAGCAGAAGATTGATCACATCGCGTTGTTCGTCGGCGGCGATCTTCGCGCGGACGCGCTCCGTCAGGCTGCGGCATACGGCCAGTGATGATCGGATGATGATGGCTGCGAAGACGAGGTAGAGGGCGAACAGGTAGGCGCCTACCGCTGTCGGATCGCGGGAGAGGGCAACGGCCGCGCCGATGGCTACCGTGCCGCAGAAGGTGATCGCTGCCGGCGGAATGGTTGCCAGTGCAAATCCACCGCCGCCGGCCATGCCGACCGTCAAGGCGATCAACACCATCCGCTGGGTTTCATCGGCGACGTGATAGGCAACGACGTCCAGCGTCGCCCAAAGGCCGCTGAGCAAGGCAGCGTAGATGACTGCCCGGACTGTTCCACGCAGGCTTGCGCGCTCTCGCGGGCCCCGATTGCGGTTACGCCACCAGGAAAAGCTCGTATAGATGGCGCAGGCAAGAATGAGTAGACATACGAGATTGACAGCCAAGGATGCCGAGCTTCCCTGGAAAACCAACATTGCAAGCATTGCGTTGCAAATGTTGGCAGCCATCATCCATGGGGTGCTGGCCCCGACCACGGAGAGGCGGACGGCGCGAATGCGTTCGGCTTCTTCCGCTGTTTGTCCGCCTTCTCCAAGGCGCAGGAAGCGGTCGAACATGTGGATCATCGGGCCGGCTACACGCGCAAGGATTCTTGTGTCCATAGCGCAATTTATAGCCACTATATTTTAAGTCTGCGTAAATTAGTCGTGTTGCTTTGTTGCGGTTGGCCGAATATCGCCTGTCGAGCGAAAAAGAACATGTCTCTTCAGGTGCGGATGCGTGTCGGGGACATTCGGATGATCGAAGTCTTGTCCTTGCAGATACTGCATCCCAAGGCGGCGCATGACAGCGGTGGACCGGATGTTGTCATGGACGGCAAAGGCGTAGATGTCGCGCAAGCCCAAGTGATCATGGCCGTATTGGAGCAGGCGTTTGCCAGCTTCGGTGACATATCCATTGCCCCAGTAGCGAGTGGCCAGGCGCCAGCCGATTTCCACTGCGCCTTGCGGAAGGATGGCCGGTAGGTCAACCCTCGCCAGACCGCAGAAGCCGTAGGCCTCGTCGGTGTCGCGATCCGCCAGAGCGTAGAAGCCCAAGCCCGTCTCTGCGATCGTATCACGGTTGCGCGCAAAGAGCAGATCGCATTCGGCATGGCTGCGTCGCAGCGGGAAGAAGGTCATCACCTTCTCATCGCGGTTGATCTCATAGAAAAGATCGCGGTCGCCTTCCTGCCAGTTGCGAAGGACAAGCCGCTCGGTTTCGACAAGGATCATTGGTCTTAGCCGGTAACGAAATCGGTCTTTCGGTAACCCTGGAGATAGAGCAGGGCAGTCAGGTCTCCATGATCGATGCGGATCTTGGCTTCTGCTGCTACAGCCGGTTTCGCATGCAGGGCAACGCCTGAGCCGGCGATGCTCAGCATGCCGAGATCGTTGGCGCCGTCCCCGACGGCGATCACATCATCAGGCGAAATGCCGAGCTTGCCGGCGATGTCGAGCAGAGAATCCACCTTGGCCTGCTTGCCGAGGATGGGTTCGGCCACTTCGCCGGTCAGAATGCCATTCTCTTCGATCAGGATATTGGCGCGGTTTTCATCGAAGCCGAGCCGGCTTGCGATCGGTGCCGTGAAAACGGTGAATCCGCCGGAGACGAGGGCCGCGTAGCCGCCTCTGGCCTTCATCGTCGCGATCAGTTCGCGCCCGCCGGGGGTGAGCGTGATGCGCTTCTCGATCACCTCGTCGACCACAGTGATCGGCAGGCCCTTCAGCAAGGCGACGCGCTCGCGAAGCGCCGGTTCAAAGGCGATCTCGCCGTTCATGGCGCGGGCCGTGATCTGGGAAACCTTGTCTTTCAGCCCGACTTCGGCGGCCAGTTCATCGATGCATTCCTGGCCGATCATCGTCGAATCCATGTCGGCGATCAGGAAGGACTTGCGTCGCGTCTCTGCATTCTGCACGGCGACGTCCACCGGATGGCCGGCGACGGCCTCGCGCAACAGGCGCTCCGCCTCGACCGGATCGGCATGGTCGAGGAGCGGGATGTCACAGGCAATGCCGTCGGCGAGCCAGTACAGACGTGAGGATGCCACCGCGTCTGCAGCCTTCTCGGCGAGCGCCGGGGTCAGAACAGGGTTTGACGGATTGGCGACAAGCGTGGCAACCAAGGCCATGATGGAAGATCCTAGCATGAACAACGACGCGATCCTGATAACCGGGCCGACCGCCAGCGGCAAGTCCGCGCTCGCTCTCGCTTTCGCCAAGCGCCACGCAGGCGTGGTGATCAATGCCGACAGCATGCAGGTCTACGACACGTTGCGGGTCGTCACGGCGCGCCCCAGCGTCGAAGAGATGCATGGGGTTCCCCATGAGCTCTATGGCCATGTCCCCGCCGGTCGGAGCTATTCGACAGGTGAGTGGCTGCGAGAGGTCGAGATGCTGCTCGTTCGCTTGCGCAGCGAGGGGCGCTTGCCGGTCGTCGTCGGCGGGACGGGACTATACGTCAAGGCCTTGACGGGTGGATTGTCGGACATGCCTGCCGTGCCGGATGCCTTGCGCGCCGAGCTGCGTCAACGGCTGGAGACAGAGGGAGCGCTCGCGCTGCATGAGGAGCTTGCGCAAGTCGACCCGCCCATGGCTGAGCGTCTCAATCCTGGCGATGGGCAACGGATCGTCCGGGCGCTCGAGGTCATTCGCACGACAGGGCGATCGATCGCCGATTTTCAGAAGCAGTCCGGGCCGGTTCTCGTTGATCCGGATCGTGCGTTGAAGCTCGTTGTCTTGCCGGATCGCAAGGTGCTTCACGAGCGGATCAATCGTCGGTTCGAAGCGATGATGCACGAAGGCGCGATCGAGGAGGTGGAGGCCATCCTGGCGCTTCGGCTGCCGCCGGAGATGCCGGTCATGAAGGCGATCGGCGTTTCGCAAATTACCGAAATGCTTGCCGGACGCATCAGTCGGCAAGATGCGATCGAGCGCGCGTCTGCCGCGACACGGCAATATGCGAAGCGGCAGATGACCTGGTTCCGCAATCAGATGGATGACCGCTGGCAGCGGGTCGATCCGGCGACATTCCGGATCGAGTAATCGGCTTTCAGTCCCGCTTGTAGAGGCTCGAAAGCGGCTTCTTCAGGATGCTTTCGCGCAGGGAAGTGCCACCTTCGCGGCGGAGCGGTTGAGAGCCGAAAGCCGGCGGCGGCGGCTCTGCGGCATAGGCCGGAGCCGGTGTCTCGGGACGAGGACGCAGGACTTCGTCCGCACCGGCGCGCGGCAGCATGTCCGGTCGGTAGGGCTCGATGGCGGGCGTCTCGGAGGCCGCAAGCGTGTGGCGTTGGATCGGCGGCTCGTAGCTCGGGCGAGGGGCCTGTTGGAACGACGGCATGGGCTGTGGCGGAGGAGCCGCCGGGCGGCTCATGAAAGCCGCGCGGGGATCATCGTATTGATCCTCGTCGTCGAACTCCTCGTCGTCATAGATGCCATCCGGTGCGTTCGGCACGTGGCCGCCGCCGAAACTGCTGTCGAAGGCCTGCTGGAAGGCCGAGATATCCGGCCCGGCGATGGCCCGCATGCGGCTGACGATCGTGCGCAGGTCGACGGTGTCGGGCGTGTCCTCGGTGTATTTGGCGTTCACGCCATTGGCCTTTGGCAGCTGGCGTTCCTCAACGCGGCTGAAGCGCATGCGCATGGGCACGGCGATGGCCTCGCCAAAGGCGATCGCCTCACCATTACCGATCGAGGAGATGAAGCTGGTCGTCGAGATCGAGCTGTCGGGGATCGCCGAGCGGATGATCTCCTGGTCGCGGTCGTTGGCAAGGCGCATGGCAAAGAGCGTCGAGCACTGCGAGAGGATGGTCTGGTCGAGCTCGCCAGGTCGCTGGGTGATGACGCCGAGCGACACGCCATATTTACGGCCTTCCTTGGCGATGCGGGCGATGGCCTGACGGGTCGGGAAGAAACCGAGCGTGGGATCAGCGGGCACGTAACGGTGCGCCTCTTCGCAGACGACGAGCATGTGGATCGCGCCGTTCGACCAGAGCGCCAGTTCGAAGGCCATGCGGCAGAGAACAGAGGCGACGGAGTTGACGACTTCCGAGGGAATGCCGGCCAGCTGGAACGTGGAGATCGGGCGGTCGTCTCCCGGAATGCGGAAGATATGCGCGATCGTCTCCATGATCGTGTCGCTGATCGTGTTGTTGGAGAACATGAAGTGATAGCGCGGGTCGTTGACCGCGGACATGATGCGCATCTTCAGTGACCGCAGGAACGGCTTTTCGCCGCGGCCTTCAAGACGCCCGATGCGTTCGTCGATGAGCGCAAGCAGGTCCGCGATACGATAAGGCACCGGCGTGTCGGCGGTCATCGAGCTCTTGTCGGCCATGCGGCGCATCAGGGCGCTCTCATTGCCGCGGAAGGCGCGTTTTGCTTCCGGCATGAGGTCGCGCAGGATGTCGAGTTCCTCCGGCACGGGTGGACGCCCACGGAAGAGAACTTCCGCGAACTCGTCGAGGCGCATCAGCCAGAAGGGCAGGTCGAGGGTATCCGTGTCGATGACGACGGCAAGCTCGGGGAAGGCGGCCGCGAATTCGTTGTGCGGGTCGAGGATGAGGATGCGCAGCTTCGGATCGCTCTCGATCGCCTTGCGCAGGAGCAGCGACACGGCGGTGGACTTGCCGACGCCGGTCGAGCCGACCACGGCGAAGTGCTTCGAGAGCATTGACGGAATGTGGATCGTGGCGTCGATCGACTCGTCCTGGGTGAGCTTGCCGATGACTGCCGTGTCCCCGAGCCGCGTGTCGTAGATGCGGAGCAGGTCTGCGGCGCGGATGCGGTGGGCGATCGCACCGAGATAGGGATAGCGCGATATGCCGGTCGAGAAGACTTCCTTGCCGTCCTGCTGGACATAGACCTCGCCGAGAAGCTCGACCTCGATGAGGAACTGGTTGTCGGCGCCTTCGCCCCAGTCCTTCTCCTCGGTCTGCATGGAATAGGCTAGTGCCACGACCCGGTTCTTGCCGACGCTGATCGAGATCAGCCGGCCGACGGACCAGAGTTCGGTGAGGTCGGTTCCGCCGTCGGCCGCAACGGCAGAAATGGTCGCGCGCGAGCCGTTACAGGCGACGACGCGCCCCAGCATCCGGTTGCCAGGCCGCATGCCATCGCGGCGGTCTTGTTCTCCGGCATCGCCGGACTTGTGAAGATCATCGTTCAACAAGCGCACTCTCCCTGCTGGCGCAAGCTTAGGCGGCAGCGCTTAAAATTTCGTGTAATTCATTAGGCGGATGGCGAGATGTGATCGGACTCGGCGCAACAAACTTTCGTGCTGCAAGGCAAAAATTTGCAAAAGATGCGTTGACGCTCGGGGGCTTTCTGGCTAACACTTCGGCCCATGAAAAACTCGGTTGCACTTATCGTGGTGGGAAGGCGCATGGGCAGGATGGTGTAACCATCCGGCGATAGCCACCCATGCGCTAGATGACAGGCTCCTCAAAGGGGCCTTTTTTTATGCCCTGAACCGGGTTATCAGCCCCAAAACCAAGAAGGCAGATGGAAACACAGCATGACGGGTAAAGACAATCAGATGACTGGCGCCGAGATCGTCCTGCGCGCGCTCAAGGATAACGGTGTCGAACACATCTTCGGCTATCCCGGTGGGGCCGTGCTTCCGATCTATGACGAGATCTTCCAGCAGGACGACATCCAGCACATTCTCGTACGCCATGAGCAGGGTGCCGGCCACGCTGCCGAGGGTTATGCGCGCTCGACGGGCAAGGTTGGCGTCATGCTGGTTACTTCAGGTCCCGGCGCCACCAATGCCGTGACGCCGCTTCAGGATGCGCTGATGGACAGCGTGCCGCTCGTCTGCATTTCCGGCCAGGTTCCGACCTCGCTGATCGGCTCCGACGCCTTCCAGGAATGCGACACCGTCGGTATCACGCGCCCCTGCACCAAGCACAACTGGCTGGTCAAGGACGTCAACCAGCTGGCCTCGATCATCCATGAAGCCTTCCGCATCGCCCAGACGGGCCGTCCGGGTCCTGTCCTTGTCGATATTCCGAAGGACATTCAGTTCGCCACCGGCACCTATACGCCGCCGGATGCCCACAAGGCGCTGAAGAGCTACCAGCCGAAGGTTACGGGTGACGCTCGCGCGATCCAGGCCGCCGTCGAGCTGATGGCGTCCGCCCGCCGTCCGATCATCTATTCCGGCGGTGGCGTCATCAACTCCGGTCCGGAAGCCACCAAGCTCTTGCGCGAACTGGTTGGTCTCACCGATTTCCCGATCACCTCGACGCTGATGGGCCTCGGCTGCTATCCGGCCTCGGGGAAGAACTGGCTCGGCATGCTCGGCATGCATGGTTCTTACGAAGCCAATATGGCGATGCATGACTGTGACGTCATGGTCTGCATCGGTGCGCGCTTCGACGACCGTATCACCGGCCGCCTCAACGCGTTCTCGCCGAATTCCAAGAAGATCCACATCGACATCGATCCGTCGTCGATCAACAAGAATGTCCGCGTCGACGTTCCGATCACCGGTGATGTCGGCCGGGTTCTCGAAGACATGGTCCGCGCCTGGCGCGCCCTGCCGAAGAAGCCCGAGGCGTCGCAGACGGCTGAGTGGAATTCAACCATCGCCAAGTGGCGCGCCCGCAACTCCTTCGCCTATACGCCGTCGAAGGACGTGATCATGCCGCAATACGCCTTGCAGCGGCTCTATGAGCTCACCAAGGATCGCGACACCTACATCACGACCGAAGTCGGCCAGCACCAGATGTGGGCCGCTCAGTATTACGGCTTCGAGCAGCCGAACCGCTGGATGACCTCGGGTGGCCTCGGCACCATGGGTTACGGGTTGCCGGCAGCACTCGGTGTGCAGATCGCCCATCCGGAGAGCCTCGTCATCGACATCGCGGGCGATGCCTCGATCCAGATGTGCATCCAGGAAATGTCGGCCGCCATCCAGTATGAAGCACCGATTAAGATCTTCATCCTGAACAACCAGTACATGGGCATGGTCCGCCAGTGGCAGCAGCTCCTGCACGGCAACCGTCTGTCGAACTCCTACACGGAAGCCATGCCTGACTTCGTCAAGCTGGCCGAAGCCTATGGCGCCGTCGGCATTCGTTGCGAAAAGCCCGATGATCTCGATGGTGCGATCCAGGAGATGATCGACGTGAAGAAGCCCGTGATCTTTGACTGCCGCGTGGCCAATCTCGCCAACTGCTTCCCGATGATTCCGTCGGGCAAGGCGCATAACGAGATGCTGCTGCCGGACGAGGCGACGGATGAAGCAGTCGCCAATGCCATCGATGCCAAGGGCCGTCAGCTCGTCTGACCGGGAGGAACAAGACCATGAATGCACATCTTCAGCCGACCGGCTCGGCCTATTTCATCGCCAAGGAAACCGCCACGATCGAAAGCCACACGCTTTCGGTTCTGGTCGACAACGAGCCGGGCGTTCTTGCTCGCGTCATCGGCCTGTTTTCCGGTCGCGGCTACAACATCGAAAGCCTCACGGTTTCCGAGACCGAGCACGAGGCGCATCTCTCGCGCATCACCATCGTGACCCGCGGAACGCCGACCGTTCTCGAACAGATCAAGGCGCAGCTCGAGCGCATCGTGCCGGTGCATCGCGTGCTGGATCTGACCGTCCGCGCCCGTGAACTGGGCCAGGAGCGCCCGATCGAGCGGGAAGTGGCTCTGGTAAAGGTGGTTTCGACCGGCGAGATGCGCGCCGAGACCCTGCGTCTGGCCGATGCCTTCCACGCCAAGGTGGTGGACGCGACCGTCGATCACTTCATCTTCGAGATTACAGGCAAGTCCTCGAAGATCGACCAGTTTGTCTCGATCATGAAGCCGCTCGGCCTCAACGAGATCTGCCGCACCGGCATTGCCGCGATGAACCGAGGCCCGCAAGGCATGTAAGGAATTCGGGAATACCCGAAATGCAGAAGGGCGGCCCGTTGGTCGCCTTTTTTTTGTTGTCCGCTGTTTCAGTTCATGCCGAGGAGGTCAAGGAGGCCCATCTGCTGGGGTGCAGGGGGCAGGTCGACTTCCGCCTTTTTCGGCTTTTCCTTAGCTGGCTTCTCACCAGCCTTTGCCTTCGAAGCCTTCTCCGGTTTGTCAGAGGCTGCCCCGACGTCTGCCGGATCGGCCTTCTTCTTTGTCGGCTTCTTCGCCTTAGCGACCGGTTCCTCCTGCGTCGCCGCCTCGACCATTTCGCCGTCGATTTCTGTCGTCGTCAGCATGGCGGTCAGCGCATGGCGCAGGGCTGCGGGTCTCAGGCTGTAGTGGATGTACTGGCCCTTCTTCTCGCCTTCGATCATTTCGGCATTTTCGAGGATCGAAAGATGCTGGGAGATCGAAGGCTTGGCCATGTCGAAGCGGGCGGCGATTTCGCCGGCGGTCAGGGTCGACTGCGACAGATGCACCAGCATCATCCGGCGGGGATCCGAAGCGAGCGCGTGAAAGACCCGGGACGAGATCTTGTCCATTGCCGGATGAACTTCGGTCTTTCCGCGCTTTGCCATGTCATGCCCCTCAGCCTGCGGATTTCACACCGCAATTTTTCAGTTAGGCAATCTCCTAATTTCCTGAGGGGCTGCGGTAAAGTGCCGGAAATGCGGGGCCTGTGGATAGATCGCGATTTTGCGGTGCATGGGCAGGATAGGGTGCCGCCCGGCCTTCTCTGGCCTCTACAGCATCGCCAGCGGCAATTTCCGCGACGGGGGCGGGAAGGCGGCGTCGAGGCGGGCCCAGTCTTCGTCGGAGATGTCGAGATCGACCGCGTCGCGGTTTTCCTGAAGACGGCGCAGGTTCGAGGTCTTCGGGATCGGGATCACCCCGTCACGCTCCAGCAGGAAGGCAAGGGCAACCTGTGCCGGGGTCGCCTGATAGGCCTTGGCGATGTGAATGAGCTCCGGGTGATGGAGGATGCGGCCCTGCTCGATCGGGGAATAGGCCATAATCGGGATGCCGTGCTCCTGACACCAGGGCAGGAGGTCGAATTCGATGCCGCGGCGGGAGAGATTGTAGAGGACCTGATTGAGGGCGCAATTCTCGCCATCGGCCACGGAGAACAGCTGCTCCATGTCGTCAAGGTCGAAATTGGAGACGCCCCAGGCGCCAATCCTGCCGGCCGCTTTCAGTTCTTCCATCGCCGCGACCGTGTCTTCGAGCAGGTGTTCACCGCGCCAGTGCAGGAGATAGAGATCGAGATGGTCGGTACCGAGACGGTCGAGGCTGGCATGGCAGGCCTTGATCGTGCCGTCATAGCTTGCATTCCACGGGAGGACCTTGGAGACGAGAAAGGCGTCTTCGCGTCGATCCTTCAGCGCTTCGCCGACTATGCGTTCGGCGCCGCCATCGCCATACATCTCAGCCGTGTCAATCACCGTCATGCCGAGATCGAGCGCCAGCCTGACGGCATCGACTTCTGCCTTGGCCTCGGATCTCGTTTCCCCCATCATCCAGGTGCCGAAGCCGAGCGTCGGGATCTCCTGGCCGCTCGGCAGAGTGACAGTGGGGATGGTGTCATGCATGGTGATCCTCCTTCGGGCGGGATGCGCGAAGGATAGCGAGGCGGCCCCGCGAGGCAAGGACAAAGCGCTGTTGTCTTCGTGTCACCGTAACAAGAATGCGGATGGCATAGATCCAAAGGACAGCTAGGCTGACATAAAAATTCGGGAGAAACATCCATGTCGGCCGATACGCTTTTCGCGCTCGTCCTCTTTGCCTTTGCGACCTCGATCACGCCGGGGCCGAACAACATGATGCTGTTTGCATCAGGCGTGAATTTCGGCTTCCGGCGGACGGTGCCGCATATGCTCGGCATCGGTGCCGGGTTCCTCTCCCTTCTGATCGGCGTGGGTATGGGCCTGGGGGCGGTGCTGCATGCCTATCCGCCGGCCTTCATCGCGCTCAAGGTCGCCGGCGGTCTTTATCTCCTGTGGATCGCCTGGAAGATCGGTTCGTCGCGCTCGATGGGCGAGGGGGAGGCCAAGGCGCGACCGATGACGTTTCTGGGGGCTGCCGCCTTTCAATGGGTCAATCCGAAAGCCTGGGTCATGGCGGTGACAGCCATGGCGGTCTATCCTGATCCGGAGCAGTATGCTCTGACGGTGGCGATCGTCGCGCTGGTGTTTGCGGCTGTGAATGTACCCAGTGTCTCGACCTGGGCGGGATTCGGCTCGGCGCTCAGGGAGTGGCTGGCGGTGCCAGTCCGGCTCAAATGGTTCAATATCACCATGGCTGTGCTGCTCGTGCTCAGCCTCTGGCCCATGCTGAAATAGGATTGCCCGATGTCCGGCCATCATCACGACCACGACGATCATCATCACCATCACCATGGCCATGATCACCACCACGACAACCAGTATTCGGACATGCAGGCGCGGGTGAAGGCGTTGGAAACGCTGCTAACCGAAAAGGGCTTGATCGATCCTGATGCGATCGATGCGATCGTCGAGACCTACGAGACGAAGGTGGGCCCGAGAAACGGTGCGCGGGTCGTGGCCAGGGCCTGGGCGGATCCCGCATTCGCCGACTTGCTGAGGCGGGATGCGACGGAAGCGATCGCCAGCCTCGGTTATACCGGGCGGCAGGGCGAGCACATGCGCGCCGTCTTCAACACGCCGGAGACGCACAATCTCGTCGTTTGCACACTGTGCTCCTGTTACCCCTGGTCGGTGCTTGGGCTCCCGCCGTTCTGGTATAAGGCGCCGGCCTATCGATCGCGGGCGGTGATCGATCCGCGCGGCGTGCTGGCCGAATTCGGGGTGAGCTTGGCCGAGACGATGCGGATCCGCGTCTGGGATTCGACGGCGGAGCTGCGTTATCTCGTCGTGCCCTTACGGCCCGCCGGAACCGAGGAGATGGACGAAGAGGCGCTCGCCGATCTCGTGACGCGCGATTCGATGATCGGCACGGGTCTGGCGCTTACGCCGGAGGGGTCGCGATGAATGGGGCGCATGATCTCGGCGGGCAGATGGGCTTCGGTCCGGTCGCGCCGGAAAAGGACGAACCTTACTTTCATGCCGACTGGGAAAAGCGGGCGCTTGGTATCACGCTCTCCTGCGGCGCTTTCGGCGCCTGGTCGATCGACGAGAGCCGGCATGCGCGCGAAAACATCCCGCCTGCCAACTATCTAGCGGCGAGCTATTACGAGGTCTGGATCCGCGGTATCGACATGCTGCTTGAGCGGCATGGTTTTGCCACGCCTGAGGAACTGGCAACAGGTCGGCACCTGGAGCCGGGCCGCGTGCCGAAGCGCGTGTTGAAGGCGGACATGGTCGAAGGCGTGCTGGCCCGAGGCGGGCCTTGCGACCGTCCCGTCGAGACCGAACCGACGTTTGCCGTCGGCGACAGGGTGCGGACGAAGAATTTTCATCCGACCGGCCATACTCGGCTGCCCCGCTATGCCCGGGCGAAAACGGGTGTGGTTGAGGCCGTCCAAGGCGGCTTCGTTTTCCCGGATGATAATGCTCATGGACGCGGCGAAAACCCGCAATGGGTCTACACGGTTGTCTTCACCGGAGACGAGATCTGGGGCGAGGGCGCTGACCCGACGCTGTCCATCTCGATCGATGCCTGGGAGAGCTATCTTGAGCGCGTGTGACACGGTGACCGATCTTACGGCATCGCCGGGCCTGCCGCGCTCGTCCGAAGGGGCGCCCGTCTTCGCCGAACCCTGGCATGCACAGGCCTTCGCCATGACGGTACATCTGCATGCACGCGATGTGTTCAGCTGGTCCGAATGGGCGGAGAGCCTGTCTGCCGAAGTGCATCGACCCGGGCGGGCGACTGACGGGTCCGACTATTTCGACGCCTGGGTCGCGGCATTGGCGGGACTGCTGGAGCGGAAGGGCTTGGCTGATCGAGATACGGTCGAGGCCTTGCGGGAAAGCTGGCAGCGGGCGGCGGAAGCGACGCCGCATGGTGCGCCGATCGAGCTTTCAAACGACCCGCTCAGGGTTTGATGTCCACGATTTGTTCTGATTTTCCCGGCTTTGGCCTTGCATCGGGCCTACGAATCCGCGCATGACCTAGGCCATGCAATTCGCGCCCCAGCAAGACGAGGCCCTCAAGGCCGTATCAAAATGGCTGAAGGAGGGAAAATCCCCCGTCTTCCGGCTGTTCGGCTATGCGGGTACGGGCAAGACGACGCTGGCCAAGCACTTTGCCGAACATGTCGACGGTGACGTGCTGTTCGCTGCCTTTACCGGCAAGGCGGCGCAGGTTTTGCGCTCGCGCGGTGCCTCCAACGCCAAGACCATTCATTCGCTGATCTACCGCCCGCGCGGCGAGGAGGCGGTGGAGGACGAGGAGACGGGCAAGACGTCGATTGCTCCGATGTTCTCGATCAACCGCCAGAGCCCGGTCGCCAAGGCCGCACTGATCGTCATCGACGAATGCTCTATGGTCGACGAGGCGCTCGGCCGCGACCTGATGAGCTTCGGCACGCCGATCCTTGTGCTCGGAGACCCCGGTCAGTTGCCGCCAGTTTCGGGGGGGGGCTTCTTTACCGACCAGGAGCCGGATTATCTGCTCACCGAGATCCATCGCCAGGCGCGCGACAACCCGATCATCCAGCTCGCGATGCATATCCGCGAGGGCAAGGAGATCATGTATGGCGACTACGGCTCAACCGCGCGCGTGATCTCGAAGAACGAGGTGACGCAGGACCTGGTGCTAGGTGCCGATCAGGTGCTCGTCGGGACGAACAAAACCAGGCGGCGCTACAACATGCGGCTGCGCGAGTTGAAGGGCTTTACCGTCGATTATCCGCAGGCCGGCGACAAGCTGGTGTGCCTCAGGAACGATCAGGTGAAGGGCCTGCTCAACGGCTCGCTCTGGCAGGTCATGACCTCGTCGCGCGAAACGGTGAAGCCCGGCATCAATCTCCTGATCAAGCCCGAAGACGACGACATGGATCGCGGCGCGGCGAAGATCAAGCTTCTGAAGGCGGCCTTCGAGGACATCGATACCGAGATCCCGTGGTCGACACGCAAGCGTTACGACGAGTTCGATTACGGCTATGCGCTGACCGTGCACAAGGCTCAAGGCTCGCAGTGGAACGACGTCGTGCTGTTCGATGAGAGCTGGGCGTTCCGAGATACGCGCGAGCGCTGGCTCTATACCGCCGTCACCCGTGCGGCGGAGACGCTCACCATCGTGCGGTGAGCGTCGGCGATCCGCTCATTTCGCCTTCTGGGCCGATAGCGTTGCCATCAGTTCCATCGTGTTCTTGCCGGAGTCGGTCGCGATCTGCGACAGCGGCTTGTCGGTCTCGGCGGCCGTGAACCCGGCCTCCCTCAGCGCGCTCACCAGATCCGCATCCGTCTTGCCCAGAAGCGGTGCCACTTGGCTGGGCGTTCCGGCGGCCACGACATTGACCATGGCAAAAGCCGGGTTGCCGCCTGCACCGCTCGCAGACCCGGTGATGGCTGGCCAGGCGAAGGCGAGACCGGCGATCAGACAGGCCGCGAGCGACAGCGCCATGGGCAGCCGCTTGAAATAGGCGAGAAAGGGGCGCCAGTTTTTCCAGACATGCAGCAGGAACGGCAGGATGAGCACCATGCTCAACCATTCATGCATTCCGCGGAAGGCGGCCGTCCCATAGTGAAAGAAGAGCGCGATGCCGGAAATCAACGAAACGAGAAACAGCCCGGTCGTGAAGGGTGTGGCATAGCGCGAGAGAAGCGTGGGCATGAGGGCGGCCTTGTCTAGGTGGGTCTCATCCGCTCCTAGCGCCGCCGCCCGTCACTGTCCCGTTAAACTTCCTCCATTTTTGACGATGCTCAAGGTTTGAGTCCGAGCTTCAGTTCGCCACCATGCCCAGGAGAACGGCCTTGGCCACGGCCTGAAACCGGTTCTGTGCGCCGAGCTTGCCTGCGATGCTCGCCTCAAGGGACGCGACCTCGTCGGCCTTGAGCTCCAGCGTGCGGCCGATCCGCATCGACGTGTAGCCTTCTGCCATCAGTTGCAGGCAGCGTGTCTCCATGTCGTCAAGGCTAGGTCCCTTGCTTTGCGGGCCACGGCCGGGATTAGTCTCTTCGGGCTCCAGGAGGATGTTGAGTTGCTGCAACTGCCTGTGAACGGTGGAGAGGTTGGCTGCCAACTCCCGTCGCCGGGCGATCAGAGCCTCTTCGAACATAAGGTTGGCTTCGCTCTGCGAGGTCGCGGTTGACAGGGTGTCGAACAGATCCTGGATGACGGAGACCGACATGCCGACTTCGCGGCAGACATTGATGAGCGCCATGCGGGTGACTTCGCTGCGCCCGTAGACACGCATGAGGCCAAACCGCTTCGCGGTGATCAGGCCCTTCTCTTCGTAGAAATGCAAAGTCCTGTGGGTGACCCCGAAAAATTCGGCCATATCCGCGATGGCCACGGGCTCCCTGGGTGGTGTCCGGGTCAGGGCGATTTCGGGAAAGTATACAGGCTTTCCGGAAGGCTCTGATGGACTGGTAATCGGTTGCAGATGGTATAGTCCGTTCGACATGGTCCCCTCCATGCTCAGTTTCGACGCGTCTGCGAAAGCCGATGATTTGCCGCTCTTTCTGGTTTTGCCGTTCTCCCCGATTTCCGAATCTCCGCCAGCCCCGAGGCTACAGTATATTCGACATCGGTGAAATAACTTTCGGCGTTGCGGCGTTACGCGGCGAGAGGTGGGCTTAAGCCCTCAGCGCGGGAGGGAAGACCGTGCGATCAGCTTGCTCATCTCGGTGATGATTTCGCCACTCGAGCCAAGCCCCGCCCATTGCTGCTGGGAGCGCCGCGCGACAAGGTAAGCGGCGTCGGTGCCCTCGAGTGTATAGCGATAGGTCGCGTCGAGGCATTGCATCTGACCGGTCGACAATTCGTTCTTGTGGCAGAAGCGATAGATGGACCCCGGGATGGTCAGGTTGGCGCCGGCGAACTGGTTGGCAATGGCACCGATCTCGAGGCTGTCGCCCGAGGTTTCGAAGACGCTTGGTGAGAGCGGGATTTCGCGGTTTGACCTGAGGTGGCGCAGTTGCAGGCGAAGCCCCGATGAGACCCCCTCGGCCTTCAGCTCGAACTGCAGCGGGTGGGGCGCGCCGCCCTCGAAATGGATGCGCTCCTCCGGACCGGCAAAGCTGACGGCCCAGAGGCGTGAATTCCACAGGCGCATGGCGTTGATGAAGATCGAAGCCAGCTGGTCGTCCGGTGCCGGTTTGCGGATGAAGAGGCGTGGCAGAGACTTTGCGCCCGACAGGGTCCAGTGGTCGGCCCCATCGGAAAAATGCGCTTCGATCAGGTCGAGCCCACTGCCGTCTGCTGGCACCAGCCCGTCCTCGGCCATCCGCTCATAGACCGGCACGTAGCCGCCCAGGGGAATGCTGATCCGCAAGGTTTCGTCGCGGCCCTCGGATGCATAATACTGCTGCAACAGCTTGCGCAGCTTGCCGGCCTGAACGCGGACCAGCGGATCCGTGCCGGGATCGAATCCGGTGTCGCGACTGAAGACGTCGATGCCGATCGTGTAGCCCTTCAGCTGATGGGACAGGCCAAGCTGCTCCATCTCGACGATGAATTTCAGGAAGGAGCGCAAACGCTCGGACCGCGCGAAGGTCCGGCTCGTCAGCACGCGCTGAAGAGCGTCAGAGACTTCTGCGCCATCGATCCTGGCTGCCGTCGACATGGTTGCTCCAAACCGTTTCGGTGGACGCCTCTGCGCGATGATGTCGCGCCGTGTGCGTTCCGTCACAATTGGCACTCTGACTAAAGGATGCGGCCATCCGGTCAATACCCCAAAGTCTAGGGGGTGTTGGCCGTTGCTATGCATCAATTTCGCGCATCAGATCATTTGCGATTCTCGTTGGCCTTCGGTTCCACGATGCCGTAAGGATGCCGCACCATCTTCATCGCCGGACAATGCCGCCATGCCTGCCAAGCTCTCCGTCAATCTCAACGCCATCGCCATGCTTCGCAACCGCCGGGACCTTCCCTGGCCTGATGTGGCCGATCTCGGTCGGATTGCCCTGAAGGCAGGCGCGAGCGGGCTGACGGTGCATCCGCGGCCAGACCAGCGGCACATCCGCTTCAGTGATCTGCCGGTGCTGCGGGCGCTGATCGACGACGAGTTTCCGGCGGCCGAGTTCAATATCGAGGGATATCCGAGCGAGGACTTTCTGGCGCTTTGCGAAGCAACCGAGCCGGAGCAGGTGACGCTCGTGCCCGACGACCCGGCTCAGGCGACCTCGGATCATGGCTGGGATCTCGAACGGCATCAGGATTTTCTGAAAGGCGTGGTCTCGCGCCTGCGGGGGAAGGGCATGCGCGTGTCGCTTTTCGTGGACGGCGACGGGAAGGCCGGGGCGATGGCGCTTGCCAAGGCGACCGGTGCCGAGCGTGTCGAGCTCTATACCGGTCCTTATGGCGGTTGCTACAATGATCCGCAGGAGGCTGCACGACAGGTCGAACTGCTCGGGTTGACGGCCGATGCGGCGCGTTCGGAAGGCCTTGCCGTCAATGCCGGGCACGACCTGACGGTCGCAAACCTGTCGCTTCTGGTGAAGCGCATTCCCTATCTCGCCGAAGTTTCGATCGGCCACGGGTTGACGGCCGATGCGCTGGAATATGGCATGGCCGAGACCGTGCGCCGCTTCTGCCGTGCCTGCGGTCAGGCGATCTGACCCGCTGAGCGTCAGGCCGCTTTTCTGCCGCTCATGCCTTCGAGCGCGAAGGCGACGGCCGCCTCGGCGTGAATGGTCGTCGAGTCGTAGCCGGGAAGAGGCAGCTTGGCCGGATCCAAAATCAGGCAGATCTCGGTGCATCCGAGAATGACGCTGTCGGCGCCCTCTGCACGTGCCTTTTCGATGATGGCGAGCAGCTTGTCGCGCGAGCAATCCTTGACACTTCCGGCGCAGAGCTCGTCGAAAATGATGTCATGGGTCGCCGTGCGACCATCCGCATCGGGAACCATGACGTCCACGCCGTGGCTTGCCATGCGCTTTGCGTAGAAGCCGTGCTCCATGGTGTAGCGTGTCGCGAGCAGAAGCGGGCGGCGGGCGCCGTTCCTGATCAGGCTGGTAGCGGTTTCGTCGATGATGTTGATCAGAGGGATCGCGACGCGGGCTGCGACCTCATCGGCCACCAGATGCATGGTGTTGGTGCAAATGAGGATGCAGTCGACGCCGGCGCGCTCCAGGCCTTCGGCGGCGCGTGCCAGACGGTCGGCTGCATGATCCCAGCGACTTGCCTTCTGCAAGGCGACAATTTCTTCGAAATTGACCGAGTGCATGATGACTTCGGCAGAGGCGAGGCCACCGAGCTTCGCCCGCACGGTCTCGTTGATCTGGCGGTAATAGACCCCCGAGCTTTCGAAACTCATACCGCCAATCAAACCAATCGTGCGCATGTCTTGCCCCTCGTGTTTTCAATGGGGAAAGAATGGCGCAGAGCGATCGCGCTGTGTTTGCGTTTCGCGCGTCGATTTCGGGCGTTGCCGTAGCTCGATTTCGGCTTTAGTGTCATTGGACGCGCAATTTTTGCGCATAGTATAGTATGAGCGGGATTTGATCGCGTGATTGACGACAGGGACAGGAAGATTCTCGACATCCTTCAGCGGGATGCCGCAACGCCCGTAACCGACATAGCCGAGAAGGTGTCGCTTTCGATCTCAGCCTGCTCCCGACGCATCCAGAAGCTTGAAGAGAGCGGCTACATCGCTCGCCGGATCGTGGTGCTCGATCGTGAAAAGAGCGGGGTGCCGACCACCGTCTACGCGCTGGTGAAGACGGCGCATCACGCCGATGACTGGATCGAGGAGTTTCGCCGGGCGATCAGCGATATCCCGGAGATCGTCGAGGCGCATCGGCTGACCGGGCATTACGACTATATTCTGAAAGTCGTCTTGCCCCGTGTCGAACATTACGATGTCGTCTATCGCAGGCTCGTCAAACGCGTCGAACTCTTCGATGTGTCCGCTTCCATTTCGATGGAGACGTTGAAGCAGGGATTTGCCGTCCCGGTGGATTACGCCGAATAAGGTCAGATCAGGACCTGAATACAAAAAAAGGCCCCGGGGCCGAAGCCCCGAGGCCCATCACGCACCCTTGAATTAGGAGGCGTTGGAGACAGTGCGGTTGACGAGGGTCACCGTCTTGTCGGCATTGACCTTGTAGACCTCGCGAACGTCGCGGCCGTCACCGTTGGCAAAGGTGTGGAAGAAGGTCGAACCGGCAGGTGCCTTTTCCAGCTGAACATTGGCGTTGTCATAGGTGATCGAGCCCGGGATCGGTTCAACGGCTGCAAAAGCGGCCGAGCCGGCTGCGAGGGAGATGAGGGCTGCAGAGATGATGGTCTTCATGGTCTTGTTCCTTTCAAGGATTTGGGTTGGCGGCGGCCCGGTTGGGGGAAGGGGGAGAGGGGAACCGAGCCGGCCGCCGAAGGATGCGTCTTCAAGAGGCGCGTTGATTAGGAAGCGTTCGAGATCGTGCGGTTGACGAGGGTCACCGACTTGTCGGCGTTCACCTTGTAGACTTCGCGGACGTCACGGCCGTCACCGTTGGCAAAGGTGTGGAAGAAGGTCGAACCGGCAGGTGCCTTTTCCAGCTGGACGTTTGCGTTGTCATAGGTGATCGAGCCCGGGATCGGCTGAACGGCTGCAAAAGCGGCCGAGCCGGCTGCGAGAGAGATGAGGGCTGCAGAGATGATGGTCTTCATGATCTTAATTCCTTTGTGCGTTGTGTGATGCGGCGGCTCGGGGCGGTGGAGAGGGGCCGAGCCTGCCGCTGGAGGTCTGCTTTTGCGTCTTGGGAGGCGCGAGGTTGGACGCTTCGGATTAGGAAGCGTTGGAGACGGTGCGGTTGACGAGGGTCACCGTCTTGTCGGCGTTGACCTTGTAGACTTCGCGGACGTCACGGCCGTCACCGTTGGAGAAGGTGTGGAAGAAGGTCGAACCCGCAGGTGCCTTTTCCAGCTGGACGTTTGCGTTGTCATAGGTGATCGAGCCCGGGATCGGCTGGACGGCGGCAAAAGCGGCCGAACCGGCTGCAAGCGAGATGAGGGCTGCAGAGAGGATGGTCTTCATGGTCGTATTCCTTATCTTGAATTGAGCAACACCGGATGTGTTCAGCTCATGATTGTGGACATGGGTAGAGTTCTACCCGGGATCTCAGATCGTCTGGCGCGTCAGTCGTTCGCTACGGAACGGGAAACGAGGGAAACGGTCCGGTCTGCGTTCACCTGATAGATCTCGTGGACTTCGGATCCATTGGCGTAGAAGGTATGGAAGAAGTTCGAACCGGCGGGCGCCTGTTCGAGCCTCGGCTGCGCACCGCCATAGGTGATGGAGCCCGGGATTGGCTCGATCGCGAAAGCGGCCGAAGCGGCTGCGATGGTGGTCAGGAGTGCTGCTGCGATGGTCTTCATTTTCGTGTACCTTTAGAACCTTGCGGATCGAACTGCTTGGTTCGATGAGTTGTATTTGGCGCAGGATGATTGGGTTTGCAATACCCCTTTGCGCACAATCGAACTGATTGGTTCGGTGAAAGTACCCGGTATCACGGGAGGCACTTGAAATTATGGTTGAATGAAAACAGCGGGTTAGGCTGTCTTTTTGCCGTCATTTAACTATGACATACAACGATTATTTTTTATTTCTTTCACCCTTTTGTGACTGCCGTTTGAGGGCCCGAGGGGGTGGGGGAGGGGAGTATGGCGGCCACAACACCGAGCCGGCTGCTCAAAATCCAGCCTCGTCAGAACGGCAGTTGCCAAAAATTTCTGCGCCGGTGGACTTGACCTCGGGTGTTCCACCAGACATAAAGACGCCGAACCGTACCGTACGGTACCAGGAGGCGCCCATGTCGATCGACAATCAGAGCTCGGAATTCACGCCACGCCAGAATGCAGTTCTGGCCGAGGCTCTCCGTCTGCTGGTGGAAGGCGGGGACAAGGCGGTCACGACCGCGGGCCTGGCTCGCGCCGCAAACTGCTCCAAGGAGAGCCTCTACAAGTGGTTCGGCGATCGCGACGGTCTCCTGTCGGCGATGATCTCCTATCAGGCGAGCAAGGTTCGCACCTTCGAGCGTCCCGGCGAGCGGCTGACGGTCGCCAGCCTGACGGACCACCTCGAGATCTTCGCCCGTGATTTGCTGGAGGTGCTTGCCGGCGACGTCTCGCTCGCGCTCAACCGTCTGGCCATCGGCCAGTCGAGCCGTGACGGATCCAAGCTCGGCACGCTGCTTCTCGAGCGGGGCCGCCGCCAGATCGATCGGCGGGCGAGGGCGCTGCTCGAAGCCGGTCAGCGCGACGGCCTGCTGCGCTTCGGCGATGGTGAAGAAGCTTACCGGACGCTCTATGGCCTCATCGTCAGCGATCTGCATGTGCGCATGCTGCTTGGCGAAGCGCCGCAGACCCACAAATTTGGTGCCCGCGCCGCAAAGGCTGTCTCCGCCTTTCTCGCGCTCTATGGCACCGACCGCGTACTGGCGGGACTGGACGGGGCCTCCCGTTCCGGCTCGCCGATCAACAACATCCACCACAACTGACAAGCATAGGGAAGGACACTACAATGCGCGTTTATTACGATCGTGATGCCGACTTGAACCTGATCAAGTCGAAGAAGGTCGCCATCATCGGTTACGGTAGCCAGGGCCGCGCGCATGCGCTGAACCTCAAGGACAGCGGCGCTCAGAACCTCGTCATCGCCCTCAAGGCCGGTTCGCCGACCATCAAGAAGGCAGAGGCCGATGGCCTGAAGGTCATGACGGTTGCCGAAGCTGCCGCCTGGGCCGACCTGATGATGATGGCGACCCCGGACGAACTGCAGGCCGACATCTACAAGGCTGACATCGCTCCGAACATCCGCGACGGTGCAGCGATTGCTTTCGCACACGGCCTGAACGTTCATTTCGGCCTGATCGAGCCGAAGTCCACCGTCGACGTCGTCATGATCGCGCCGAAGGGCCCGGGCCATACGGTTCGCGGCGAATACCAGAAGGGCGGCGGCGTTCCCTGCCTCGTGGCCATCCATCACAATGCCTCGGGCAACGCCCTTGAACTCGCTCTCTCCTACGCCTGTGGCGTTGGTGGCGGCCGTTCGGGCATCATCGAAACTTCCTTCAAGGAAGAGTGCGAAACCGACCTCTTCGGCGAACAGGTCGTTCTCTGCGGCGGCCTCGTCGAGCTGATCCGCGCTGGTTTCGAAACCCTGGTCGAAGCCGGTTACGCACCGGAAATGGCCTATTTCGAGTGCCTGCACGAAGTGAAGCTGATCGTCGACCTGATCTATGAAGGCGGCATCGCCAACATGAACTACTCGATCTCGAACACGGCCGAGTGGGGCGAATATGTCACCGGTCCGCGCATCATCACGGCTGAAACCAAGGCTGAAATGAAGCGCGTCCTGCACGACATCCAGACCGGCAAGTTCACCTCGGACTGGATGCAGGAATACCGCGCCGGTGCTGCCCGCTTCAAGGGTATCCGCCGCATGAACGACGCCCACCAGATCGAAGAAGTCGGCGCCAAGCTGCGCGGCATGATGCCGTGGATCGGCAAGAACAAGCTGGTCGACAAGGACCGCAACTGATCTTCATCCGCTCAGGATGAACAGAGGCCGGGAGGGGAAACCTTCCCGGCCTTCTCTTTTTCGGGCCTCCGCCTCTCTGGCGATCAGACCGCCAGAGAGCGTTTCATCGTCACAACGCGCGCGGCAAACAGGATCATGCCGACGATGGTCAGCAGGGAGCCGATGACCGCCGGGCCCTCCGACATGCCCATCACGGCCATCGCAACCCCCGGGATCATGATCCAGAGGCCAAGGGTTGCGACGACGACGTGGTTCCGCGCCAGGCGCGTTTCAGCGGCTGCGGGAACCGTATGGTAGAACAGGCCGTAGATGGCCATGGACACCCATCCCAGGAGGTTGAGATGGGCGTGGGCGGTCGACAGCGTGTGGTCGTGCGATGCGGCCATGACGATGCCGAAACCCATGCCGACCAGCGCATAGGCTGCAGCCGACACGAAACAGAAATATGCCAATCCGCGCATGAGGCGAACCTTTCTTAGATTTGAGATTGTCTTGAAAAACGCCGACAGGTGGTGAGGCCATGGCTCGGCACATGCTGGCGCCATCGCGGTGCCTTTGGGCCGGTGCTTGGCCTTCGTGGAGCGCCGTCCCTCAGTCGCTCCACGTCGGCCACTCGCTCCTTGCCGAAGTCCCTGATCGTCCCCCGGGGACTTCGGCATCAGCGGGTGGGGATCAGTGATGCGCCGGCGGGGGCAGCATGGTCACGCCGAAACGTGCCGCTTCTGCGGTGATGTGCGCGACATCCGGCTGTCCCATCGGCGGGAAGGTGGTGGTCTCGTCTTCGACCGGCTCTCCGACCGCTTCGAAGAAGTGTTCATGCGGGCCGCCCGGCAGATTGATGATCAGCATCTTGGATGGCGTGCTTGCCGGGTTGCGGAACGCATGGACCATGCCGGGGCTGACATAGACAAACTCGCCCGGGCCGCAACGGCGCCAGGTTTCGCCGAGCATGAACTCGAAGCTGCCTTCGGTCACCAGGAAGGCTTCTGCGTCGGCCTGATGGTGCGGCGGCGCTCCGGCACCCGGTGCGGAGCAGGACTCCACGATCGTGAACTGACCGCCGGTTTCTGCCGCGCGGGCGCGGAAGGTCAAGAGGCTTCCAAGAAGATGCACGGTCTTTGCCGGCGAGGCGGTTTCATTCGATACTGTTATGGTCTCCGTATTCATGTTGCATCCCTTCTCCTTTGTGATACATTATCTCTTAATGAGATGGTTGTCTCATAATGAGGTGATGATGAGCAGTCAAGTGAAAAGTTTCGAACGGATCAACCAGAAGCGGCGTACGCGCACGGAGCTGTTGCGTGCAGCCCGAGATCTTGCGGAAGGCGGTCGGCAGCCATCGGTGGCCGAAGTGGCAGATCATGCCGGTATTTCGCGCGCCACGGCCTATCGCTACTTCTCGGCACCGGAGGAAATGATCCGGGAGGCCGTGCTGGACGCGGTCGCCAATACGATCTCGATCGAACCGCCCCAGGCAGATGCGCGTCCGGAGACCGTCGGCGTTCAAGTGCAATCGCTGGTCGGCCGCATCTTCGATATGGTCATCGACAATGAGGCGATGTTTCGCGCCTTGCTGGCCAGCACGGTGACCGGAGAGGAGACAGCCAAGCGGGGAGGGCGGCGTATCGGATGGCTGACCGACACGCTCGAGCCTTTGCGCCCGCATCTGCCGCCGGGGGATTTCAAGAAACTGGTCTACGCCTTGTCCCTGCTCACCGGGATCGAGACGATCGTGGTTCTCAAGGACGTCTGCGGACTGGATGCGGCCGATGCGCGGGAGACCACGCTATGGGCTGCCAAGACCCTGCTCGCCGGCCTTGCCGTTCCGCAGTCCTGAGCGGATCGGACGGCCTGAAACCACCATTGTGAGGCTGGGCTTCGGTCAGGCGCTGACGTCGGCCCACATCGGCGTTTCGGTGCCGCGAACACAGTCGCGGCCCGCTTCCTTGGCTGCATAGAGATAGCGATCGGCTCGGCTGACGATGGTGTTCTCATCATCGTCGGCACGCGCCACGGCGACCCCGATGCTGACAGTGAGGTTGGCCGCCCGTCCATCCTCGGCCGGCACCAGCAATTGCGCAATCCTGGCCCTTAGCGTCTCGGCAAAGGCGGTCGCGTCTGTCGCCTCGGATCCTTGAAGCAGGAGGGCGAATTCCTCGCCGCCATAGCGAGCGGCGGTGGCATCGAGGCCCCTGATGGCGGATTGCAGGAGTTCGGCCACCACTTGAAGACATCGGTCACCCGCCTGGTGGCCATGGGTGTCGTTGAAGCGCTTGAAGTGATCGACATCGATCAGGAGAAGCGCCAGCGGCCGGTCTGCCTTGTGAGCAAGGTCGAGCCGGCGGGTCAGTTCCTCATTGAAGCCGCGTCGGTTGTCGAGGCCCGTGAGCGCGTCGGTGCGGGCGTGGCGGCGAAGCTGCTCGTTTGCCTCGGTCAGCTTCTCATTGCTCTCCGCCAGAGCGTCGACCAGTACACGCGTCCGCTTTTCGGCCGCGATGCGCTTCTCGTCGAGGGTAATGAGCCGCACCATGTAGCTTGCGAGGAAGCCGACATAGGCGACGCAGATCGGCACCATGACCCAGTTGCCCTCGCGGATCGCCGCGACATTGACGAAGGCCGTCACGGTCATGATGACCAGCAAAGTCGAGCGGGGTGCGAGATAGGCGCGGGCGGCGGCCGACTGCACAATGCCGCAGCCAATGGCCAGCGCGACCACCTGGGTGTCCGGGGGGCTGTCTGCGTAGAGAATGGCAAGCGCCAGCCCCCAAGCGACACCCGAGAGCAGCGAGATCACGGAGAAGCGCGCAAGCCAGAGCTGAAGCTTGTCCGCCGGCGAGCGGTGCCGATACATGTAGTCGCCGATGCCTCGGATCGCGACCTGGGCCGAGAGGATCAGAAGAACGAGCACGACTTTGCCAAACTCTCCCGCGCCGTAAGGCTGAATGGTCGCGGCCAGGATGGCGACGGCTGCAACGAGATGTGGCGTGATGCTGAAGAGGACGCCCAGATGATCCCATGGCGGATCCGTCTCGTCTTCGGCGCCGATCATTGGCAGGGCGAGCTTTTGCAGGAGCAAGCAGTGAGTCCTTTGCTGATTTCGCCTTCAATCATAGGGGAGTTTTACTCAAATGTTAGCGCAATCTCAGGCAGCGACTTCCGCGTGGTTAGCATATGGTGACCGATGGATATGCGATAGGTCAGCATTGTTGACCTATCGCATATTTCGTGGTCTTCTGCCGCGATAACAACACGCTTGAGGAAACCCCGATGCTGAACTGGGATCACGTCTTTGCCACCCGGTCGTCGCGCATGCGCGCGTCAGAAATCCGAGAATTGCTGAAGCTGCTCGACAAGCCGGATATCATCTCGTTCGCAGGCGGTATTCCCGATCCAGCCCTCTTTCCTGAAGCGGAATTCAACCAGGCGTATCAGGCGCTTTTCTCGGAAGGCAAGGCCGGTGCGGCGCTGCAATATTCGGTGTCCGAAGGCTATCTGCCGCTCCGGACCTGGCTCAAGGAGGAGATGGGGCGTCTCGGGATCGCCTGCGACGTCGATAATATCTTCATCACGTCAGGATCCCAGCAGGCGCTCGATTATCTCGGCAAGCTCTTCCTGTCTCCTGGCGATACCGCATTGGTGACGTGGCCGACCTATCTCGGTGCGCTCCAGGCATTCAATGCCTATGAGCCGCAGTATGATCAACTGTCGACCGGCAACCGGACACCGGCGAGCTACCGGGCAGCGGCGGAAGCGCAGGCAAGTGCCGTCAAATTCGCCTATCTCTCGACCGATTTCGCCAATCCGACAGGCCAGACGGTGAGCCTTGAGGAACGGCAGCAGATCCTGGCGCTGGCCGATGAACTCGACATTCCGGTGGTCGAGGACGCGGCCTATCAGCATCTGCGCTATGACGGGACGCCAATCGCGCCCATCCTTTCGCTCGACATTGCCCGTAGCGGCGGGATCGACGCCTGCCGGACGATCTATTGCGGCAGCTTTTCCAAGACGCTCGCGCCTGGTCTGCGGGTCGGCTACGTCGTGGCGGCAAAGCCCGTGATCCGTAAACTGGTGTTGATGAAGCAGGCAGCGGACCTGCATTCCTCCACCATCAACCAGATGGTCGTGGCCGAGGTCGCCGCGAAACATTTCCCCGCGCAGATTGCAAAGATCCGGAGAGCCTATGCCGCCCGCCGCGATGCGATGCTTGCGGCTCTCGACAGATACATGCCGGAGGGGACGCAGTGGACGCGGCCGGAAGGTGGCATGTTCGTCTGGGTGACACTGCCGGACGGCATGGACGGAGCCGCGCTCCTGGCCCGGTCGGTGGAAACGGAAAAGGTCGCCTTCGTGCCCGGTCAGGCCTTCTTCGCCGATCGGTCCGGTGCCAACACCATCCGGCTCTCCTATTCCTGTGCAAACGAGGCGATGATCGACGAGGGGATCCGCCGTCTCGGCCGTCTGATCGGCAGCGCGCTGGACCGCGCCGCCTGACGGGTACTCTGCCCTAAGCTCTCGACAGCCGCAGCCGTGCGGGTTGCGACAAGGGGGAGGGCGTGATTGAGTGCGCCCCGCCCTATTGCCTCAAGCCGACGAGTGCCCATGTCCATCCGCATCGCGACCTTCAACATCGAGAACCTGATCGCCCGCTTCGATTTCACGGGCTATCGGAACCAGCTGCGGTCCGATCGTGTGCTGAAACTCTTCGAGATCAAGTCCGAGGCTGATTACCAGCGGCTGGAAGCAGCCCGTATCGTGTCGTCGACGGACGATACAAGGCAGCTCTCGGCGCTTGCCATTGCCGACACCGATGCCGACATCCTGTGCCTGCAGGAAGTCGATAACATCGAGGCGCTGAAGGCCTTCGAATACGGCTATCTCTTCCGGATGATCGGCTCGGGATACCGACAGAAATATCTGGTCGAGGGTAATGATAGTCGCGGCATCGACGTCGCCGTTCTGATGCGTGAGGAGACACGCGATGGCCAGCGGATCGAGGTGCGCGATGTCACCAGTCACGCCGCACTCACCTATCACGATCTCGGCCTCCATCATCCGGGCCTTGGACCCAATACTCGTCCGGATGACCGTATCTTCAAGCGGGACTGCCTTGAGCTCGACCTTCGCATCGGCGGGCGGCCGCTGACCGTCTATGTGGTCCACTTCAAATCGATGACGAATGGCCGCGATGGCGTCGACGGGCGCACATCGACCATGCCGATCCGCGAGGCCGAGGCGAAGGCCGTCCGCCACATCATCGAGAACCGCTTTGGACGTGACCATGCGAGCCGGCGCAATTTCGTCATTTGTGGCGACATGAACGATTATCAGGAGCGGGTGGACGTTATCGGCGATCGCCGCCAGGGCTATGACTATATTCATCGGCCAGACCTCGAAAGTGCGCTCGATGTCTTCTCGCATGATGGATTTGCCGAGAATGCCATGGCTCGCCGCGATGCTCTCGATCGCTGGACGCTCTACCATGCGCGAGGGCCGGAAGAGCAGCATCTCTGCCAGCTGGACTATATCTGGCTGTCGAAAGGCCTCGCGGACGCCAATCCGGCTGCCGTGCCCGAGGTGATCCGCAATGGCCAGCCTTTCCGCACGCCCTTTCCACCGGGGCAGGAGGTGGAGCGCTATCCGCGGATCGGTTGGGATCGGCCGAAGGCCTCAGATCATTGCCCGATCGCCATCACCCTGCACCTGCCATGAGCGCGCTCGTGTTCGACGATGTCGGTCTGCCAGCAGACGGTAGCGTGCATGAGGTGCGTTCGCTCGATCTGCGCGTTTCCTCTTTGGTTCATCCTCTGGAGGCGGCACAGGCTGAAGCGATCGCCCGCAACTGGGAGGCGGAGTTGGCAGCCAATCCCGCACTCTTCAATGGGCCGCTGATCCTGCAACGGGAGATCCGCTACTCTGAGGGGCATCTGGAGGCCGAGGGCCATGTCGCGGGCTTTGCCACTTTCCTGTGGTGGCGGCGACAGCCCGAGCTCACTGGCGCATGCCACCTGTTTGCCTACCCGGTATTGGTCGGAAGCGATGGCGCGCTCATCGCGGTCGAGATGGCGCCGCATACGGCCAATCCCGGCCAGGTCTATTTCGCCGCCGGATCACTCGACCTCTCGGACATTGTCGACGGGCGCTGTGACATTGAGGGTAACATGCGGCGCGAAGTGCTGGAGGAGACGGGTCTCGACCTTCGCGCGGCCGAGCCGGATCCGATTCTCTATGCCAGCTACCGATCGCGGAAAATGACGCTTCTGCGGCTCTTCCACTTCCGCGAGACGGCAGATGAACTGGTCGAGAGCATCAACGCCTTTGCCCGCCGGTGCAACGAGCCGGAGATCACCCGTGCGGTTGCCATTCGCGACGGGGATCCGACGGCGCATCGCTACGGCCTGGCCATGCTGCCGATTCTCGGCTGGTACTTCTCGCAGAGGGCGTAAGGCCGGCTCGTCTTGCCTTGCCGTTTCGGCTCGGGCAGTGTGGGCCGCGAGCGAGACCTTCAGGGAGACGGCCCGTGGCGAGAGACTATGCCATCTACGACGTGTTCACCGACCGGAAACTGGCGGGCAATCCGCTGGCGGTTATCTTCGATGGCGCAGGTCTCTCGGACGAGATGATGCAGGCGGTGGCAGGGGAGATGAACCTGTCCGAGACCGTCTTCGTCCAGCCGGCCGATCATGCTTCGCACACGGCCCGTATTCGTATCTTCACGCCTGGACGCGAGTTGCCGTTTGCCGGCCATCCCACTGTGGGCACGGCGATAGCGCTTGCAGAACGGGCCTATAGCGGCGACACGGCCAGCATGGATCTGGTGTCGGTTCTCGAGGAGACCGTCGGCCCTGTGCGCTGCGCTGTGCGTGTGCGGCCAGGGGAGGCGAGTTTCGCCGAATTCGACCTGCCGCGCATCTCCAGCCATCACGAGCACCAGCTCGACCGTCAGGGGCTAGCCGATGCCCTCTCGGTGAAGGTGACCTCCATCGGGTTCGAGAATCATCAGCCGGTCGTCTGGAGCGCCGGCGTGCCGTTTCTGCTGGTACCTCTGCATGATCTCGCCGCTGTCGAAAGCATCGACTTCGACCCGCAGCTCTGGGAGCGCGTCGCGCCGATCAGCGAGGGCCGCCTGACGTCTGCCTATGTCTATTGTCGCGGTGGCGTCCATCATGCCGCCAAGTTCCATGCCCGGATGTTCTCGCCGGACATGGGCATCACTGAAGATCCGGCCACGGGCTCGGCGGTTGCGGCTCTCTCCGGCGCGATCCATCATTTCGATGCGCTTCGGGACGGGCATCATCCGATGATGATCGAGCAGGGCGTCGAGATGGGCCGCCCGTCCTATATTTACCTGCATATCGACGTGAAGGACGGCGCCGTGTCGCGCGCGCGGATCGGAGGACAGGCCGTGCGTGTTGCGACCGGCACGCTCGACATTTGAAAACAAAGGATAATTTCCGCTTTTTGAAATTTTTTTGACCAAACAGCCAAGATTTTTCGCGGCGGCGCTAGACAAGGTCCCTTATCCTGTTTATACGCCCGGTCACGCCACCGGAAACGGCGGCGGAGACACCGGAAACGGTGCAGGCGGGTGATTAGCTCAGTTGGTAGAGCAGCTGACTCTTAATCAGCGGGTCGTAGGTTCGAGCCCTACATCACCCACCATCATATCAAGCACTTAGACGAATTTCCGGCCAGTCTTACCTCTTTGGGGTAACGTCTGGGGTAACAAAAGCAGAAAACCCGCCACGGTGGGCGGGTCTGCTATCGTCGGTGTATCTGGTGTCAGGCAGTCAACCCGATTGACGCAAGCTGCGCAACGATTCTGTTGCCAAGCTCTGCCGACATTTCCCCCTCAAACTCGCGCTTGATGAAACGCGCCTGAGTAACGACATCTTCCAAGCTCGTGCATGGGAATGAGAGAATCCGTTCCTCCGTTTCGTTCACCAGCTTCCAAAGGCGGCTGCTTTCCGCCTCTGCCGCAGTGTGGCCGGACGCTTTGCCCCACTGGTCATAGACTGCCTGCCGTTGCCGGAAGAGGGCCAAAACCTTCTCCCTCTCAACTTCCATAGCCTCGACCCGTGCGGCTTTGACGTCGGTCGGGAACAGGCCAGCCGGCCATTGATCGAAATGCTTGTTCAACGCCTTGACCGAGTAGAAGTCAGACCGGTCAAGGGTGTTTCTATACCGGAAATCCATTTCCGCCCAACGGATCATAGGCAATTCCGGTCGCCCTGGCTGGTCATAGATGGCGTTCGCTTTTTCGTCTGCATTGTGGGCTTGGCCCACGAGGCTGTCATAGTCTGCGAGGAGGGCGCCAATCGTGGTCTTCTCCATGAGCGGGGCAAATGCCGCTGCAGGAGTTGCGGACGCGATGACAGTGCTTTTCAGGAAGGTGCGGCGGCTCAAGCCAGACCGCGAGGGCGAGGCATTGTCAACAGCGGCGTCCCGGGTCATATTCTGATTTTCCATCGTCGTTATCCTTGCGTGGGTTTCGTGGTGGTTGGGGTCGGGAGAGGCGGCAACCTTTCCCGATCCGCTTCATTCGCCTGCGAACTGCTTCGCCCGCTCATAGGCTGCGATAACTTCCTCCCTCGTCATTCCATTCGTGTGTTCCGGGTGCGCCCGATCAAACGAGGCCAGAAGCTGCTCCAGCGTCTTCTCTCCAAAGAAAACGTAGCTTCCGCGTCCGGTCGGAATGAGGATCTTTGTTCCGTCTGCGTTGGTGAGCATCCTTGCCTCCTCTTACTCGCTGATGAGCGACCGCAAGAGACGGTCCCGGTTTTCCAGATCTGTAAGGCCGTCAAAGATGACGCGACCGGCTGAGGTCTTCGACCCGAGCAGGTATGAAATCTTGGCCTGCACGTCGTCAAAGCTGCGGCACGGGGCAGAAAGCAGATTAGCCTCTGCCTGAGCGAATGCCTCATACTCTGCATTGTCCGTTTCCAGATCCTCGCCCTCTGCTGCCGTCGCAACCCAAGCTGCGTGTGTGTCTTCGACGCGGGCGAGCGCGTCGGCGATAGCGGCGGCGGCAACCAGCTTTTCAACCTCGGCCAAAGCAACTTGCCTGCCCTCGGGGGTCAGGTGCTGGAAGACGGTCAAGATTTCGGTGAGGTCCGAAACGGTCATTTCTTGCTGTGTCATTTTCTTCCTCCTGGCTTGAGTTTCTATGCAAATAGTTATGACCATACATTAGGGGCTTGTCAATACATATTGCAATAGATATTGCCTTGAATATGCGGATGGCGTATGTTCCAGAGCAATCGAGCGAAGGTGGCAAAGATGGGTAGACCGGCAGTCCCGGCACATTTGAAGAGAGACAAGCGGCTCGTAGTCATGTTGACGGAGCGCGAGCTAGACCGTCTCCAGGAGCGGGCGCGTAAAGATGGCGCGGCTAGCGTAAGCGAGTGGGTGCGCGACAAGATCCTGAAGGATAGCTCCTAAAAAACCGGCGGGTAACTATCGTCAGCCCAAGATTTTTGTTGTCACGAACCGTTGACCATAGGATGAATACTTTAGGAGCCGACCGCTGTTAGATCACCAAACCCCACTATTCCTTAACTGGGAGCATCGACCACACTGGCCGGCGCTACGGGAAGAGTTTGGCGGTAGCGAAACAGCGGCTTCAATGCTCCTCAGCCTAACGACGGCAAACGGCCCTGTCTCCTATTCCCGCAACAGGAATTTCTACGTCACTTCCTCTCGGTATCGGTCTCCACTGTTTACCTATGCCAAGGTTACGAAAGCAGCCGACTATATCGCAGGGCAAGGGCTAGCCATTCATCACAAAGTCCAGCCGGGACAACTCGGCTGGCAAAGCTCGCTTACCGCAACGCCCGAGACAGTGTCGCGAGTGCGATCGATCATTAGCGCCGGCCCTGGCTTGGTGTCGGCTAAGCCACCAGAGCTTATAATCCTCAGAGACGCTGACAAGAATAGCCTGGATTATGAGGAGTCGCCTTCCATTCGGAAGATGCGCAACCGGCTGGCAGAGATCAACGAGGCAATCCGCACCACCATGTTCACAGGAACAATGCCTGACGCAATGGTTAGGATATTCAACAAAAGCTTCAACAGAGGCGGCAGGTTCTACGCTACAGGCGGGAGTTGGCAGACAATGAGCAAGACACTACGCAACACGCAAATCACGATCAATGGCGAGCCTGTCGTTGAGATTGACTACAAGACCATTCATCCAGCTATTTTGTATGCCTTGGCTAAAGAGCCGCTGCCAGACGACTGTTACGCTATCGGCCGTTGGCCGCGGGCACTCGTGAAAAAGGCTTTCCTCGTCCTTATCAACGCGAAGAAAGAAAGCGATGCGAGAGCATGCATAGCGCGAAGCGAAGAAATGCGGCTCATGACTGCGCCCGGCAGCCAGAAGGCATATCAAACTGCGACGGATCTAATCGCAGACATAAAGGACAAGCACAGGAAGATTGCCGGCTCGTTTCATAGTGACAAGGGCGGCGAGCTGATGAGGGTCGACAGTGAGCTAGCCGAAATGATCATGCACATGATGCTTATGGCAGGCGTTGTCGTCCTGCCCGTGCATGACAGCTTTCTAGTTCAGGAGTCGAAAGCCTCTGAGCTTGAAGAAGTGATGATCCGCGTTGCCCACGAGGCCGGGTTTGAGGCTCTGAAGACTGAGCGCGTAAGACAGACGGTAACGGCCCTATAGGGTCGCTGTAACAGCCACGCGCAGCCTCAGTTTCCGAGGGCCAAAAACCTTAATAATTCGTTTACTTTACAAAGGGTTAACCCTAAAACGTCTTACATATGCCCTTCCGGTCTTCTTCCTCCCTCTCCTTATCCCCCTTCTTCTGTCTCTTTCTGAAGGGTCTGAGGCAGCAAAAACAGGCGAAAAACAGCCATTTGGGAAAATTTTGGCGCGAAGCGCCGGGGGCCGGAACGGCCTTGGGCGATCTGGGGAAGCCTCGAAGGAAATAGCGCGAAGCGCTGGCGGCCATCGGCCGCGGGGGGGGATCTCCAAGGAAGGCCTGATAGGAATGCGGCCATTGCGGCCAGATAGCCTGACGGTTAACCGTCAGCGCTCGAGTTATCAGCCAGCCAGCACGTTGCGGCCGCTCCTCCACAGGGCGGCATTTTCTTTGGGGAAAGCGGCTAAACCCGTTGATTGCTACGCTTTTTGGCTTGTCAGGCGATTCAAAAATCAGCGCGTCGTGGTATAACTGATTTGCATTATGAATGGTCGCGAAAAGCCGGGAACAAAGAGAGGAAATATAACCGATGCGTTATCTCACCTCTGCCGATGTGCAGAACAGATACCAAATCTCACCTACCACGCTTTGGCGCTGGTGCCGCAGTGACGATATCGGCTTTCCGAAGCCTGTCGTCTTCAGCCGGCGCAAGATGTTCAAGGAAGAAGAGGTTGAGAAATGGGAAAAGGAACGCGCTCGCGAGGCGGCTTAGCCTCGGGCGTAAAGCAGCATGGGCGCGGTCGCCAAACTCACTGCCCACGCTGCCGAACGGTGTCACGGAATAATCCGTGGCTCCTCCAACATCGATAGCAAAAGGATCACTATCAATGCCGGGTGGGACAAGAGCACAGATCAGCGGTCGAATCCAGATCTTAAAGGATGGCGAGCCGCACGGACTTCCGATCACAGTTGTCGGGCGGGACTGGTGGGCTCTGCAGCAGCTCATGCAGGCCGGAAAGAAAGGCTGTACGCCGATCGACAATCCGGCGCCCAGATGGTCGCATTACGTCTGGAAGCTGCGGCAGGCGGGAATTGATATCGAAACCCGCGACGAGGCGCACGGCGGACAATTCCCCGGCTCACACGCTCGGTACCTCCTGGTCTCTAAGCTGGAGATTGTCGAGGACATGAGGAGGGCTGCATGACTGAGGGTCAAGAAAAGATCAAGGCAGCAGCTACCTGGCTTGCGAGCCAGAAGGAAACCCCTCCCAATGTCATCCATGACATGCGGCAACGGTTCAGCATCACGGCGGCGCAAGCGGCTATCGCCTGTACGGAGGCCAAGGCTCTGCGCGAAGTTGCGGGGGCGGCGTGACCAAGACAAGAAGACCGCGCTTCAGCGGCAGTAATCCGGTGCGGGTCTACGAGATTGACCACGCCTCCTATCTCACGGGACTGCACGTCTTCGCGGACGGGGCCTGCGAACCTAATCCTGGCCCTGGCGGCTGGGGCGTCGTCGCATACCTGGACGGCGCGGAAATCTTCTCGGCTCACGGCGGGGCGGCGATGACCACCAACAACGTCATGGAGCTGACGGGCGCATTAGAGGGGGTCCGGTGGATCTCCGCGAACGCGGCCGATCGATCGGCGCAACTCCACTGTGACAGCCAGTATGTCGTCAAGGGCTGCAATACCTGGCGCCATAACTGGAAGCGCAAGCACTGGACGAGGGCGCCTAATGCTCCGGTAAGGAACCTCGATCTCTGGAAAGAGCTTGACGCGGCGCTTCTGGCGTTCCCGCTGACGCTGACGTGGGTCAAAGGCCATGCCGGTGTCATAGGCAACGAGCGGGCGGATGAGCTTTCCACCATCGGGATTCAAGAGGTTCTGGAACGGGCCCGCGATCCCCTTAGCGAGCGTTTCCGGCAAATCATGGGGGTAGCATGATGGAAGTACGTCATTTCCCCGTTTTCGATAGCCGGCCAGACGAGGCTTTCCTCGATCGCTGGAAGGAACACATCAACGAGACTGGGCATCCCGAAACATTCGACAACGTCTCAACGGTTCGGCCGTTCGACATGGCCGGCGTTGTCGTCCTTTCTGGTGAACTGAAGGTGCCAATCATCCGGCGCGAAGATCAGGCGCTTGTTCCTTGCCCTCTCTGCCGTCCGAACAGCCCGAAGTTTGGCGTGGGCCGCATGCTCTACTTTCCTATCGAGAAGACAGTTCTCTTCGTCGGTCATGACTGCGCCAAGCGGCATATCGGCGAGGACTACGTTGTTGCCGATCGGCAGTACAAGCGCGAGGCGGAAGCAAGGCGCGTCCTTGATGTATGGGGCGAGCTGCAGCGCAAAGCCCCACTGCTTCGCGAGACAGCGGCGCAACTGCTGCCAGTGGCTATAGCGGTCGAACAGGCGCGCAGGGATTTTGGCAAGGACGCTGAGGACTTCCTTCGACGGATGCTATCTGAGGCCAAATTCTCCGGCGCCAGCGTCGTCTCCACCACGGTGGACACGGGCTTGAAGGATCGGAAGGGCAAGACGGTATATGAAACGGTCCAGTTCGGAACTCTGGTCGGTCACGAGTTCTGCGAGAAGTACTCTCCGGCAACCAAGCTGAAGCCAATCATCAAGTCGCTTGAGGATTTGGACGATCCACTGCCGGATTGGCGACCAGGTGATGAAGAGGGCGCAGAACGGTTGGACGAGATCCTGCGGCGCGGGCGCGCGGCTATCTCTGCAGTCAACAGGATGAAGGACATTCGGAATTACGTTTCCGACGCCAGGCGCTTCCTGCACGTCAACAACCTGCGGCTCTTTGAGAAATGGGGCGAGCTCGACGACTCGCCGTTTGTTCGGCTGGAGTTTCGGCGCAAGGGCTCATGGATCTTCCTAAACTCGGAGTCCTTCTATGGGCACCACAAAGCAAGCGTAAAGGTCTCCGAGGATCTGTTTGCGGATCTGCCAGATGTCAGCTCTACCCTGTTCCAAGTAAGGGGATTTGAGCAGGAATAACGGTCCCGGCGGGTGTGGTGCCCGCCGGAATCTGCTAGTAATGTTATTCAGTTACAGCGCGGCGACGAGGACCAGCTAAATGGCAAAGTGGTACGTGGTACGGGTGCGGGCAGGGCGACAAGAGAAGGCCTCTCAAGACCTGGTCAATGCAGATATCGAGTTCTATCACCCGAAGATGCGCAAGGAGATCCGGCACCATCAGACCAAGAAATGGATCATGCGGGAGTTCCCGCTATTCACCGGCTATGTTTTCGCGAGCCTGTGGCCGGCAGACTTCGGCAAGCTCCGGGACATGAAGGACATCCTCGGCGTGCTGGGCGACGGGGAGGGGTGTCCCATACCCGTTTCCTCTGCCGTGGTTGACGCGGTGCGGGATGCTCAAGAGCGGGGCGACTTTGACGAGATGCGCCCGCAACAGCGGCGGCTTCGTCCTGGCGCTCACGTTCAGATCAAGGACGGCATACTGGCTGGCCACTATACGACCGTCACAGGCGTTGTCGGTAAGAAGGCAATCAAAGCTGTGGTTGACTTCTTCGGCTCCCACCGGGAGGTGGAAATACCAGTTGAAAATCTGCGCATGGTCGCTTAGATTGCACGCAACTGATTTGCGGCCTGTTCAGTTGGGGGCGTCCTAAGTCACCCGCGGGGCCAAGGGAGAGTTTCAGTTCTCCCGCTTGCCGCGCTTTGCCCGAATTCCCGAAAACGCTTACCGCCTGTGCCTGACGGCGCTGATGAAGTTGGGTGATGTCACGTTGATCACCTTTCCCGGAATGAAGGTAGGAGGGCCAGCATCTTCGGGCGGGGCTTCAGCTTCGAAAGTGATCACTGGAAGTTCATGGTCCTGGAGCTTTAGCAGGGGGTGCTCGTAGGTCTCTATGGTCCCCCAGAACAAGGTTTCGTCTCCGCCGATAATCATGCGAAACTCGTATTCGCAGCCAACCTCAAACATTGTCACTCCTCCAAGCGCTGTGACGAATATTTATTCTTTGATGAGCTTGCCCCAATCGTCACCGTCGGCACTTTCAACGACAATGTTGACGCCACAGTTTTCGGCACCAAAGTACCGAAACAGACGCGACCGAACCTTTCCGTCGAACTCCGGCGCATCTTCATTGCCCATTGGGATCATCTGCACGTAATCCCCAACGTTTGGGATCATGCCCAGACCGTCGGTTTCGAAATCAGCCGGTCCAGGATGGTCGATCGGCCGGCCGTTTGGGCCCAGTTCTTGGAACGTGACGTAGTATTTCATTAGAATCTCCCTGAAGATCTGCAACTGCAGGGAAACAAAAGCTCAGAGCCAATGCAAGCTTGTGAGGGCGAATGCACACAACAAGATGAGGTATTGGGATGTCCTGTTACATCGAGCTCGGCCATGCCTCCTCGGCTGGCTTTCCTGCAATGGGCCCAAAGCCCCTCGCTCTGGTGAGTGGTGCCTTCGGCGTCAAGCTGGACGGCTCCTTCGACGTGATGCTGGTCTCCTCCGATGAGGATGGCTGGCTGCACGTCTCTAGAGGATCGCACAGGGACAAGGCCGCCATCGGCAAAAGCCGACGCCTTATAGCTGGGCAACAGCGTACGCTCTCAGGTGTCGGGGGTGGTATGTACGTCTCGTTTATAGCGGACAGCCAAACAGACGTGTTTGAAGACTCTCAGGCTTAGTAGGGCCAGAGGTAATCATTTCGGAAGCCTTCTGTCTTCAGCCACAGGGACAGCAGCGCTGCGTAAGCTGCTCCAAGATAGCAGAGCATCCAGATCCTGTGCGCCCACTTTCCTTCTTCGTTCTTTTTTTCTTCATAGTGGTTCACGCCTTTGTAGATGCGCGGCAGCCAAGCGGGCGCCAGCACAAGCGCAAAGATGACGCTGTAGAAGTCCAGCAGCGCCGTCGTCGTTGCGACCTCGCTGGTCGCCGCCACTTCCAAGAACTTCAGGAAGCCACTCCACACTCTACTGACGAATTCCATCGCACCCTCACTTTGCCGGAGTTTCGTCTAGGCCGTTGGGGTGAAAGGACGGTTGCTGCGGCAGCTACAAATTTACGTTTTCCCGTTTTTGTTTGAAGGGGGCTGACATGGCTGCTCCAGCTGGTAACGCCTTTTGGAAGGCACGTAGTTCTCACGGACGCTCGCCTATTTTCGCCGCTCCGGTGGATCTGATGTCCGCCTGCGAAGAGTATTTTCAGTGGGTGCAGGATAACCCGCTCCACGAGATGAAGGCATTCGCTTATCAGGGTGAGATAAAGCAGGAAGCCATTCCCAAGATGCGGGCAATGTCGATCGGCGGGCTCTGCATCTTCCTCGATATCGCTCGCCCGACATGGGATGCCTATCGGAAGAAAGAAGACTTTTCTGCAGTCTGTGCGGCTGTGGAAGAAATCATTCGGGCACAGAAGTTCGAGGGCGCCTCTGCGGATCTGCTGAACCCTGCCATCATCGCCCGCGACCTGGGGCTGGCTGACAAGTCGGAAGTGACTGGCGCGAACGGCGCGCCTCTCGTGCCGGATCAGCCTTCAGAGAACGAAATGCTGCGGCGTGTTGCCTTCCTGCTGACCAAGGGCCTGCAGGGCAGTGGATCTTAAGCAGATCCTCGCGGCGCTTCAGGGGCTGCCGCAAGAGGAGCAGGAAGAGGTCAAGCGGCTGGCTCTCATGGAGACGGCTGCAATGGCATTCGTGCCGAACGTCGGCCCCCAAACAGAAGCCTGGTTCACGGAAGCGGATGAAACCTTCTATGGCGGCGCTGCTGGTGGTGGAAAGACCGCCCTGCTGTGCGGACTGGCTGCGACGGAATACCAGCCTGCGCTGATCCTTCGACGGCAGGCAACGCAGATCAAAGGCATTGAGGACGAGCTAGCGCGGGTTCTCGGAACTCGGGACGGCTACAACTCGCAAAGCCACATCTGGCGCCTTCCTGGTGGCGGTACGATCGAACTAGGCGGCGTCCCGCATGAATCAGACAAGGAAAAGTATCAGGGCCGGCCGCATAGGCTGAAGGGCTTTGACGAGATAACGCAGTTCACGGAAAGCCAATACCGCTACATCATCGGCTGGAACCGTGATGCTCAAGGCAGACGGTGCCGCGTGGTGGCAACAGGCAATCCGCCAACCTCTGCGGCGGGACTGTGGGTCATCAAGTATTGGGCGCCCTGGCTTGATCCTTCGCACCCGAACCCTGCGAAGTCTGGCGAACTGCGGTGGTTCACAAGCATCGACGGGGAAGATGTCGAGGTTGACCGTGACTATGAGGGTCCGAACGGCGAACGTCCCCGCTCCAGAACCTTCATCCGCTCCAAGCTGGAAGACAATCCGGATCTCATGGCCTCGGGCTATGCCTCCACGCTGGAAGCAATGCCGGCAGAGCTTCGGGCAAGACTGCGAGACGGCGACTTCATCCCGGATGAGGAAGACGATCCCTGGCAGGTGATCCCGACGAAGTGGATCAAGCTTGCTCAAGCTCGTTGGACGAACAAGCCGCCTGCAGACATTCCGATGACTGCCGTTGCCGCTGACGTAGCGCAAGGTGGCAAGGACAAGACACAAATTCAAAGCCGCTATGGCTCCTGGTATTCGCAATTCAGCAGTCACAAGGGCAGCGACACGCCGGACGGTCCAACGGTTGCGGGTTTGATCGTTCCCCAGATGCGGGACCGCTGCAGAGTGGTTGTCGATGCTGGCGGGGGATATGGCGGCGACACGCTAACGCAGCTCGCTCATGCTGATGTTGATTGCTACGGCTTCAAAAGCTCCTCGGCCTCGGCGTCTACCTCCCGTGAGGGAATGTACGGGTTCTTGAACCTTCGCTCGCAAGCGGTGTGGCAATTCAGGGAACAGCTAGACCCCGCATTCGGCTCGGAAATCGCGCTGCCTCCTGACGCTGAGATGGCGCAAGACCTCGCTGCGTTCCGATATGAAGTCCGTCCTGGTGGTGGTGGCGAGATTATCGCGGTGCTGCCGAAAGAGGACATGAAGGAAATGCTCGGTCGATCGCCTGACAAGGGAGATACGACCATCATGCTTTCCGCCTCGCATGTGTCGGGGCTCAAGCGGCCAAAGGCTGCACAAGAACGGCGGGAAGTTCAGCGCCGCAAACTGCAATCCGCCACGTCGAACGCTTCATTCAAAGCGCGTCTTCGTGGCAAGAAGTGAAAGGACACGCTCATGGGTGGACTATTCAGAAGTAAGCCAAAGGTTGAGAAGACGGAATATCCGGAACCTGAGCCGCCCGCACCGATGCCAGATCCCGAAGATCCGATGGCAAAGCGTGAACGTGCCAAGTCTCCAGCGTTGCGTCGTACTACGGGGCAAAGCAGCTCTCGCGTTGACCGGCTTGCTCCTGTGCCTGGCACATTGGGGCGTGAGTTCTCGCGCTCGACGCTCGGAGCCAGCTAATGGCTGATCAGGCCGGCCGCGACTTGATGTCCATAGATTCCCGGCTGTTCGCAGCAAAGGGAACGCTTGACAGTCTCTATCAGGAGATTGCCGAGTTCATGTACCCAACGCGGGCTGACTTCACGAGCGAAATCATCCTCGGACAAGAGTTCGCTTCGCATCTGACGGACCCGACCGCGGCGCTTATGGCTCGTGAGCTGGGTGATCAGATCGGCTCTATGGTGCGGCCTCATGGGCGGCAGTGGTTCAAGGCTGCTGCCGTCAACAAGGCTGTCCAGCGCGACAGGGCGGCGGCTGAGTTCCTGGAAGGAATGACGGCTGTCAATGCGGCCATCCTGGCGTCAAAGGATAGCGGGTTTGCACGGTCAGCCGGTCAGGTGGAACGTGACTTCGCTGCGTTCGGGATGGGCTGGCAACAGGTCAGCTACAACCGCGAACGGAACAATCTGCTTTTCAGGTGCCATCATCCGAAGAACTGCGCCGGTCAAGAAGGGCCTGACGGTCAGGTGAACCACGTTCACCGCAAATGTGACATGACTGCACAGACGATGGAGTTCTGGTGCGGCTCCGATCGGCTTCCCCAGCCGGTGAAAAACGCGCTGAAGAAGAAGGACACGGAAACCAAGTTCAAGGTCCGCCACGTCTTCATTCCGCTCGATATCTACGAGCCTTACCGGAAGTTCCCGAAGGGTGCGAAGTGGGCGGATGTCTACGTTACCGTTGACGGGCACATTCTGAAGGAAACGCCTGCTTTCACATTTGATTACGTGGTTCCTCGCTGGGAACTGCTGAGCAACAAGTTCTATGCCGTCTCTTCGGCCGCGATGCTCGGGCTCATGGATAGCCGGATGCTTCAGCGCATGATGATGACCATCATCGAGGCTGGCGAAAAGCAGGTAGACCCGCCACTTGTTGCTGCTCAAGACGCTATCCTGTCTCCGATCGATCTGACATCAAACGGCGTCACGTTCATTGATGCTGAGTATGACGAGCGCCTTGGGCCTGCTCTGCGGGCTCTGGATCTTGGGAAGAACGTCGGGCTTGGTGTGGATCTCGTGAACGATGTCCGGAACCGGCTTGGCGATACGTTTTTCATGAACAAGCTGCAGCCTATTGCGATGGCTGACAAGCAGATGACCGCCTACGAGGCAGCGCAGCGTGTCCAGTCTTGGATTAGGAACGCTCTCCCGCTGTTTGGGCCGATCGAAAACGAGTGGACCGGCGCAACGCTGGAGCTTGTGACGATGAAGGTCATGCGGGCGGGCGGCTATGGCCCCGTTGATCGCAATGGCGTTCCTCTCAACATGCCTGACTCGCTCCTGGGCGAGAGCATCACCTACGAGTTCAACAATGCGCTGAAGGAAGCGCGGGACCGCGAAATCATCAATGCGTTCCAGGAGAGTGCCGGCATTCTCCAAGCTGGAATGACGCTTGATCCTTCGGTTGCGGCTGAAGTTGATACCCGCACCATGTTCCGCGATGCGTTCGGTGCCGTTCCTGCTGGCCGCTCTGACTGGCTTCTGCCGGCGGAACAGGCGGCAATGAATCGCCAGATGGCGCAAGAGTCGATGCAGGCGCAGCAGGCGATGCAGCAGGTAGGGCAGGGCGCGGAAGTCGCTGCCAATGTTGGCGAGGCCGCGCAAGCTCTCAAGGCTGGCTTCGCAGAGTAACCGTGTCGGGGCGGTCTCCCCGGTTTTCCATTTCAACAGGTGAGCAATGACTGAGCGGCGGCACTATCGCCCGTGGCTTCCCGTCACGGTGCAGAACACGAACGACCAGCCGACAAGCGACCTTGAAATTCGCAAGGCTGACTGCGTGGCAATTCAGGCGCTCTCAAAGGGGGTTGCCTCTGAGGATCAACAGGTGAGGGCCTGGGCTGCGATCCTCCACATAACGGGCATCAATCAGGCTTCCTGGATGCCGGAAGAGCATGGCGGCGACAGGGACACCACGTTCGCTGCAGGCAAGCAGCATGTGGGGCACCAGCTCCGCAAGCTTTCGACCATTTCCCTTTCGATTTTAACGGGTGAAGCACATGACAGACCAAAGCACGACCGCAGCACCGGAAAACCTGCAGACGACCGAAACGTTGAACGGGCAAGACCCCGGAACGAATGACGCGCTAGACACCGTCGATACTGGCTCGGATCTCGATCCCGGCGCCTCTCCCGCTCCTGGGGCTGATAACGGTTCCACTGATGCGGATCTGCAGGCATTCCGCGAGAAATTGGCCGGCGGCGATGAAACGATCCTGAAGCAGCTTGCTCGCTATCGGTCGATCGACGCTATCTCCAAGGCTTACCGGGAAGCATACAACACGGCGAAGAACGGAAAGAAGCTCCCTGCCGCGCTGACGGACAAATCCACGCCCGAAGAGGTCAAGGCCTATCGCGAGGCGTTCGGCATTCCTGACGACGCTGCGGCTTATCCCGGCGATTTCAGGGAAGGCTACGAGGCCAGCGACTTCGACCGTGAAATCCTGGCTGACTTCAAGACGGCCATGTTTGAAAAGAACGTGCCGCCGGCATTTGCTGAAGCGGCGCTAGGCTGGTATCAGGACTTTGCCGTTGCCCAGCAGCAGCAGCTTGACGCCAACATGGCGAAGACTGCCAAGGAAACGCAAGCCGCTCTGCAGGCGGAATGGGGCGGGGAATACAAGGGCCATATCGGCGCCGCTCAACAGATCATGACACAGCACCTCGGGGAAGAGGGTTTCAGCGACATGATGGGCCTGCGGCTGGCTGACGGTTCCCGGCTTCAGGATCATGTCGGTTTCGTCAAGATGATGGCAGAGATTGGCACGGATTACTTCGGCGCAAACGCCATCATGACCGGCGATGTGGAGACGATGGGCAAGACGCTGGAGGCTCGCAGAGCAGAGCTGATGGCCCTGAAGCTTACGGACCCGGAGAAGTACAAGAGCGACGAGGTTCAGCGTGAAATTACGCAGATCTATGATCGGCTCGACAAGAACAATAAACGCCGGAAATAACCTGGCGGTTATGTGAGTACCCGCGGCACCCCGGCGACGGCCCCGCACCTTCCAAGCAAGACAAGCCAAAGAGACGCCCCGCAATTAAGCCACTAGCGGCCCTTCGCCATGCGAAGCACCCCGCGAACGCTCACGCGGCACCCTGATCCGAAGGCTGGAATCAACCTCTCAACATCATCAAAGAACGGAGCAACAAGGTTATGGCTTACGCTATTACCAAGACTCAGTACCGTGATGAGTGGGTCGTCGCATTTCAGCGCGGCGAAACCTACCTCAAGGACTGCGTGACGAAAGAAACCATGCTGTCGGGCCTCACTGCAAGCTTTGCAGTTCAGGGCGCTGCCGGCCGCATGACTGAGCGCGGCACGAACGGGCGCATCCCGTCCCGCAACCGCACAGACTCGCAGCCGACCGTTACCCTGAAGGAGAAGCACTCCAAGGAAACGCGCACCGGCTTCGACGTATTCACCGCACCGGCAAACCTGCGTGAAGCCATGCAGAACGCCAGCGCCAAGACCGCTGCTCGCGAAATCGACCATACGATTATCGAAGCACTGGAGACGGCAACCAACCAGTACAACGGCGGCTCGGCCATCACTCTGACGTATGGCAAGACCGTTGACGCTCTGACCGAACTTTTCGAGCAGGACGTGATGGCTGGCGACGAAATCACCTGCCTTTGGACTCCCAAGGCCTGGGCTCGTCTGCTGACGTTCCAGGAGTTCAAGTCTGCGGACTATATCGATGAAAAGCCGCTTGTCGGTCTTGCCCTCGATCGCCCGAAGATCTGGCTCGGTGCAAAGCACATCATGCACAACGGCCTTCCCGGCAAGGGTACGGCTACGGCGTCCAACTTCATCTTCGCGAAGGGTGCAGTCGGCCACGCCATTGCCAATGACATGGTTCAGGTCGCGGCTGGTTACAACGACGAGGATGATTATTCCTACGACCGTGCAACCATCTTCGACGGTGCAACCATCCTGCAGCAGGCCGGCGTGATCGAAGTCCTCACGGACGACACGGCAGCGTTCAGCTAAGGAGGGCGCACATCATGGCTTATGTATCTCAGGGCTTCAAGCAGATCATCGGCGGGCTGTCGGGCACCGGCAACGTCAACATCTGGCTCCTGGACACGACGGACGCAATCGCGACCGTCAACACGTCCAACTATGTCAGCGACGGCTACAAGAAGGGCGCACGGCAGGGCGATATCGTCTTTGTCCGTACCCGCACCGCCTTGAACACCGCAACCGTCACCGCAGTGCATATCTGCTGGGTCATTGACGAAGCGACCGGCTCGGACGCTCTCGGCATCGACCTGACTGACGGTCTGGCTGTCACTGCAACCGATACCGACTAATCGGACCTATGGGGGCGGGGAAAATTCGCCCCTTTTCCCTTTCTCTTTTCTCACGGTGAAGAACATGACTTCCAAAGCTGTAAAGCTGGTGGGCGCTCAACGTTTTGGGCAGGCTGATTACATGATCGGCCGTTGCGCTGCGATGGTTCCCGCTGAAACCACCCTCGAAGATGTCACGCATCCCGAGTATTTCTCCAATCACCTCGGCGTCTTCCGCACCGGAATGACAATCGATGTCCTCTCCGACGACCACAAGCTTGACTGCACGTTGCGCGTTCTGTCGGTCACGAAGACCACGGCAAAGGTTCGCGTGATCCGTCTCTATGACGACGCTGCCGCGCCTGCGGTCAAGGAAGGGGAAATCTCCGCTCCTGTCGTTAGCTTCGGTGGACCCGCTCACAAGTGGCGCTTCATCCATAACGGAGACATCATCCAAACCGGCTTTGAAACCAAGGACGCTGCCGACAAGGCGGCTGCCAAATATTTCGAGCTGATGAAGGGCGAATAAATGGCCGACAAGTTGCAGATCTGGAAGCAGGCTCTGGTTCACCTGGAGAAAGCGACCATTACCACACTGACTGATGACGTTGAGGCTGTTTACACCTTCGGCGCCGCCTGGTCTGGCGTGGTCGAGGAAGCTTTCAACGCGGGGGACTGGAACTTTGCCAAGGTGACGGCAGCAATCGACGTGAACGATGCTGTCACCCCTTCGCCGGGGTGGCAGTACACGCTTGACTACCCCGATGACTGGCTGCGCACCATTGCCGTCTCCGATAGAGCGGACTTCCGCACTCCGTTCCTGGAGTACCGGGACGAAGGCGGCTATCTCTTCGCCAACACCAACGCGCTTTATCTCCGCTATATCAGCACTGCCAAGATGGCAGACGACCAGATTTCGAACTGGCCGACGTTGTTCTGGCGCTATGTCGCGCTGAAGCTTGCGTTTGATACCTGCGGCCGACTGACTGCCGGCGACACGCTGGAGCAGAAGATTGAAAAGCGCATGGAAAAGGCGCTGCGCCAAGCAAAGAGCGTCGATGCCCGCAACGAGAACAACAAGGTTCTAAACCCCGGTTCCTGGATCATGTCGCGCTACGGTGGCGGCATTGGCCGCGGTACGGGCGAGGGCGGCTCCATCATTGGCGGGGAAATCACGCTTGGCGAGGGTGATGTCTGATGCCTAGTGTCAATGCACCGCTCTATTCGCTGAACGGTGGTGAGGTAGGCGAGGAGGCGCTTTCCCGGCTGGACCTGGAAAGGATGCAGTTCGCCGGCGAGCTCTACTCCAACGTCCTGCCGCGGATCTCTGGCGCGATGACCTTGCGGCCTGGTCTTGAGCACATCGCTGATATCGATCTGGGCGGTGTCCTGCTGTTGGAATATTCCTATTCCGGGACTGATGGCGCGGTTCTGGTGCCTGTTCTTTCTGATGGGGAACTGCGCGTCCTGAAAGATGGCGCTTTTGTTTCTCGGGTGGCTGTCTCTACGGCTATCACCAACGGCGACTTTAGCTCGTTTACGGGCTGGACGAACGCCAGCGGCTCGGGTGCCTCGGCTGCAGTTTCAAGCGGCAACCTTGTGCTGACCGGTACGACGCAGGCGAGGGCGGAAGCGCGGCAGACAATCACTGTTGCGTCTGGCGACCAAGACAAAGAGCATGGGCTTCGGGTTAAGGTTGTTCGCGGTCCCGTTGTTGTTCGTCTTGGGTCAACATCGGGCGGCGATGACCTCATTCAGCAACGGGTTCTTGAAGACGGCGACCACTCCCTTGCTTTCACTCCTGGCGCTGCATCTGTCTATCTTCAATTGCGCACTGATGTCCCGCGGCAAGTGCTGGTCAATAGCTGCACGATCGACGCGGCTGGAACGCTCGTCATTGAGGCACCGTGGACTGGCGACGATGTGCGCCGTTTGATCCGCTACAAGCAGAACATTGATAAGCTCTACGTCGCTTCGCGGGTTTATCAGCAGCGTGAGATCCTTCACTTTGGAGACACGAGCTGGGGCGTTCAGCGGTGCAAGGTCGGCAATGGCCCCTTCATCACTTCCGACGGTATGGTTTCGCTATGGCCTGACGTTTACACCGGCAACGGCACTCTGAGCGCTAGTCGCGCTTATTTCGAACCCGGCATGGTCGGGCGCGTGTTTCGCCTGGTGCAAAACGGACAGACTATCAACGAGAATTTCACTTCGGCACCTGCTCAAGGTGGTTATATCCGGGTTGCCGGCGTGGGTGGTGATCGGTGGTTCAGTGTTAGCATCAGCGGCTCATGGACCGGGACAGTGGTGCTGCAGGAGGCGCTTGATAGCGGCGGCGCTCCGGGTTCATGGTCTAACGTATCTGGCGAGAGCTACACCAACGCCAACGTCAGCAAGGTCTACGAAGACACCGACAATAACACGATCAAATATTTTCGGTTTGTCTGCACTTCCTACGGTGGTGGAACGATAGCCACCACACTTGCCTACGCTGGCGGAAGCTCTACCGGAACTTGCCGCATGACGGGCTACCTCAACAACGCCCAGGCGAACATTGAGGTTCTTTCGCGCTTCTCCAACATCGGCATTACGTCAAACACCTTCACATGGGACTATTCCACATGGTCGGATTTTGACGGCTGGCCGTGGGCGGTCGAGACGTTCGGCGGGCGCCTGTATTGGGGCAAGCGAGACTTCATCCACGGCTCCGTCCCTGACGAGTACCTAAATTTTGACGATACGGTGGAGGGTGACAGCGCCCCTATCTATCGCTCGATCGGCACGGGAACGGATCGCGGCATTCTATGGCTGCTTGGGCTTCAGCGTCTGATTGCTGGCACGGACAACGCAGAGATTTCGGTGAAGTCTTCAAGCTTTGACGAACCGCTGACTGCCGCAAGCTGGTTCCCTGTAGAAGGGTCAACTCAAGGCAGTTACGACATGCGGGCCGTGAAATGCGACAAGGACGGGATCTTTGTCCAAAGCTCGGGCCTTGGGGTCTTTGCGCTAGTTCCAGAAGCAGGAACGCTAGACTACGGCGCTATGGACCTGACGCAGATGCACGAGAACATTTTCGGCGGTTCTCCGGTTGTCAGTATAGCCGTGCAGCGCCGGCCTGATACTGTCGTCTGGTTCGTTCTGGAGAACGGCGAAGCGCGGGCGCTGACCTATCGTCCATCGGAGAAGGTCATTGCCTGGTCCCGCGTTTTGACGGATGGCGATTTCAAGGGCGTGATAGCCTGCCGCGGTTCTGGGCAGGATAACGTCTATTTCGCTGTCGTGCGCGATGGGACGCAACGCCTGGAGCGTTTGGCGGATCTCGTTGACTGCAAGGGTGGCGACCTCAACTGCTTGGCTGACGGCTTTACGCGGTTCACTGCGACGGCGGGGCAGGCGACGTTTTCTGTTCCGCACCTGGACGGGCTAGACGTTACTGTGTGGGCGGATGGCGTGGCGGTTCACGATCAAGGCGACCTCTACACGGTTTCAGGCGGAAACGTCGTCATTGAGGCTCGAGACGAAGGGGCGCGGGTCGTTATCGGCCTACCCTATGCCGGACGATGGAAGTCCACCAAGCTTGCATACGGTGCGGCTGGTGGCACCGCCCTATTCCAGAAAAAGCGGGTTTCGCAGCTCGGGATGTATCTGGTGAACACCATGCTTGACGGCCTGCGGGTCGGAAACTCCTTCGACACGCTGCGGCGCTTCACCACGACGAAGGGCGACAAGCCTATCCCGGCGAACCACCTCTATACGTCATTCGACGCCGACATGATGTCCGTCTCCAGCGATTGGGACACGGACAGCCGTGTGTGCATCGAGGCTCGCTCGCCTTACCCCTTCACTGCGGCCTCTCTCGTCATGGATGCAAAGACGAATGGCTGACATCCGTCCGGCGGATGAAATCGACTTTGCCCGCTTCTTTCGCGGCGTACAGCCTACATCTTCGCTTGTGGCTAAGGCGCTTTGGCGACGGCGCATCATCGTGGGTTTCGGTGGCGCCCTGGAAACGGCTGATAGCGAATGGTTGGGCTTCCTTGAACTGCCGGCAGAGGCGCGGAAGCCTCACCTATACCGGCATGTGAAGCAGGTTCTTGAAGAACTGAAAGGGCGGGGGGCTCGCGTCGTCAAGACGTGGTGCGACGAAGATATCCCACGCGCAAAAGAGATGATGCAGAAGCTCGGCTTTGAGCCGACTGACGAAGAGATTGACGGAAAGGTGGTTTGGCAATGGGTGCTTTGACGCCAATCCTAGGCATCGTTGGCATGGGGCTGCAGGTTGTTGGCACCATGCAGGCGGCTGAAGGTGCGCGGGAAGAGGGCCGCGAACAGAAGCGGCGCTTTGAATACGAGCAGAAGGTGAGGGAGCAGCAGGCAGACGAAGCCGTGGCATCCTCTCAGCGTGACGCCATCGAGCGCGGGAGAGAGGGACGTTATCTCTTGTCCCAGCAGCAGGCCGCTATTGCTGCTTCGGGTGGAAGCCTGGAAGATCCGTCTGTCATCAAAATCATGGACGAGACCAGGGATCGGGTCGGCTATGCCGTCGATTCTGAGATGTTCAAGGGCGAGCAGCAGAAACGCGGTTACAAGGATGCTGCAGAGGTTGCCGGTTATGACGCGCAAGCCGCAATGCGGGCCGCGAAGATGAAGGCGAACGGGATCCTCATCTCCGGTTTCTCCTCGATGTTCAGCCGGTTTGGACAGTCTAACATGGGCGCGGGTCAAACCGCGTCGAGCGTTCCCCTGCCTTACGGGTGATGAAAGCATATGGTTGATATCCCTACAGCACGAAACGTCGGCTATGCAGGAACGCGCTCGGGGCGGGTTGCTCCTAGCGGTCCCACGCCTATGGTTGGCGCTGCTATGCAGGACATGGGCCAGTCGATCGTTCAAGCTGGCTACAACCTGCAGGAGCTGGCAGAGCGTGAGCGCATCGATCGGAAGAACAACCGATCCAATGAGGTTTCGACGGAACTGACGCGCTTCATGGATGCTGAAGAGAAGCGGTTCCTTGATGAGCAGGCCAAGTCGTCGGAAAGCGGTATTGGCTTCACTCGGCAGTTCATGGAAGGCTACCAGCAACGAGCCGACGAATTCGCGAAGCAGCACCTTGGAGGGCTTTCTCCAGATGCTCAGACAGGATACCTGAATAACATCCTGTCTCGTGGCAACTCGCTCTATGAGAAGGCCAACGCCTACGAGAACCAGACGAAGGCTGCATATTACGACCGCTCAACGAACCAGTCTCTCGGCACGTACCGGACGCAGATCCAGAACAATGCTGCTGATTTCGAGACGCTGAAGCGGCAGGGCCTGGACGCCATCAACGCTACCAACATGCCGGAACCCTGGAAGGCTGAGCGTCGGGCCGAGTGGGAAGCGGACGCGGCCGAAAGCAAGTGGCGGTGGAAGTTCCAGCAGAACCCGCAGGAAGCTATCGGCGCGATCCGTGGGCAGGCGCCTGGAACGCTTGTTGACAAGATTGTTGGCGTTGAAAGTGGCGGGGTCGCTACGGCGAAGAACCCCAATTCCTCGGCCACCGGTGGCGGTCAGTTCATTGCCTCTACCTGGATGGATATGGTCAAGCGCCGCCGTCCGGATCTCCTAGAGGGTCGCTCTACGGCTGAAGTCCTGGCGCTTCGGAACGACATGGCGCTGTCCCGTGAGATGGTCGGCTATCTCGCTGAAGAGAACGGGCAGTTCCTGCGGAACCAAGGTCTTCAGACGACAGACGGCAATCTGTACCTTGCTCACTTCCTCGGGCCGCGTGGTGCCGTTCAAGTGCTTAAGGCAGATCCTACCACGCCAGTTGCTAACATCGTCGGACAGGATGCGGTCAATGCGAACCCGTTCCTGAAGGGCAAGACGGCGGCTGATGTCGTTGCCTGGTCTGACAAGAAGATGGGAGGCGCTGGGATAAGCACGGCCACGGCCGGCGCTCCGGATCCTGACTTCCAGTCGATCCCTTATGAGCGGCGTGAACAGCTCGCGGCATGGGGTGAGACCGAGTATTCCCAGCAGGTGACAAAGCAGCGGGCGGCGGTAAAGGATAGTTACGCGCTGCAGATTGCTACCCAGCCGGAACGGGTGCGTGAAGGCGTGATCCTCCAAGACTCGACGCTTGACGACGGCGACAAGGCAACGCTGGTGACTTCGCTACGCACGGCGATGAAGGAAACGGCTGGTGTCAATGCCATGATTTCCGCAATGGCGTCGGGCAACGTCTCCGTGAACCCGTTCGACAGCGAACAGACGAAGGTTGCTGACAAGGCCTATGACAAGCTGGCCGGTTCTGCTGCTGATGATGCTGAGCGGCAGGCCATCACGGCGGATTATGTTTCCCGCACAAGCTATATCCCGAAGCCTGTTGTTGCTGAGCTTCGCCGCGGTGCGGCTGGCAACGATGCGCAACTGATGGCGCAATCAATGGAAGCTGCGCTTGTCCTGGAACAGCGGGCGCCCGCGTCGTTCCGTGCCTTTGAGGGCTCTGAAACGGTGCGGAACAAGATGGATCTCTACCGCACTTATACGCGGGACATGGGCTATTCGCCTGATGAGGCTGCAAAGAAGCTCGTGCAGATGAACGATCCTGCCAACCAGGCGCAACGTGAAAGCCTTCTCAAGTCAAAGACCGTGAAAGACGAGCTGGACAAGATCGATGCCAGCACGGTTTCGGCCTCTTTTGACACGAGCTGGGGCGGGCTGTCGCGTAATCCGAAGCTTGGGCCTAATCCGGCTGCAGAGGCTGCTATGGTGGCGGAGTACAGGTCTATTCTGCAGGAAGCTCTTGTTGACACGCAGGGCGACATGGTTGCGGCACGGAAGCAGGCAAACATCCGCTTCCAACGCAGCTACGGCGTCTCGAACTTCTCCACGATGGGCAACAATACCGTCGTCAAGAACCCACCTGAGAAGGCTTATCCGCCTGGGCCTGACGGGACGCATGACTACATCAGCGAACAGCTTTCCGAAGCGATGGCGGAGCAAGGCATCACGTCCAGCCGCTACTTCCTCAATCCTGACATTGAGACTGAACGGGATATACGCGCCGGCCGGCAACCTTCCTATGTCGTCTTCTACGAGGACGAGGATGGAATCATTCAGCGGTTTAATGCTCCTTTCGTGGCGGATGTTGGCGTAGCGCAAGAGCGAGCCAAGGCGAAGAAGGCGGAAGAGCTTCGCCAGTCTGAACAGCGAATGATGGAAAACCGATCGGACAGGGTTCGTGAGGGTGACACTGTGGGGCAGGCTCTGGAAACCACTGTTGGCCCTGACTGGATGAAAGCACGGGCCGCTGAAACGGCAATCGAGAAAGAGCGCATGGAACAGAATGCACCATCGGAAGCGCCGCGGGCTGCTCCTCGCATTGGCGGTGAGGGTGGCTGGTAATGCCGCTGCTGCTCGATCGCCCGCGAGACTACATCACACTACAGGAGCCGGAAACGGTCGGCGTCTCGGAACACGACGCTCCAGATCCGTCATTCCTGGACACGCTCTCGGCTGCCTACAGGCAAGAGAACATCATTGGCTCGGCCTTCACCAAGGCGCGGATCAACGCTGCTGCCGGCGACGTGGGTGCGGTCGATCCGCAATATAATGTCTACCAAGACTCGGATATGAAATCCTACCTGGACGAAGATCCCACGCTTGGCGAGGACATTTTCAGCAAGACTGCTGCGGACGCTCGGCGGGCTCAGATCGATCAGGAGCGGAGGGACCGGCAAACGCTTGAGGCGAGCGGGTGGACCGGCGTCGGCCTGGCTATGGGCGCGAGCATTACGGACTTGCCCACGCTGCTGCCTGGCGGGACGCTCTATCGTGCCGGCCGGATCGGCTTTTCGGCTCTGCGTTCGAGTGCTGCTGTTGGCTTGGCGGCTGGTGCGGGTGCTGCGGTTCAGGAGGCTGGGCTTCAGGCCACACAGGAAACCCGCTCCTTGCAAACATCTGCTCTAACTGTGGGCGGGTCTGTACTGCTTGGCGGTATCTTGGGTGGGGCCGCTTCTCGTTTCTTCTCGGCCTCGGAATGGGGTCGGGTGAGCAAGCAACTTGAAGCGGATCTTGCGGAGGAGGTTCCGGACCCTGCCGCGGTGACTGATACCATTGTCAAGCGGATGCAGTCTGCGGGCGCGTCGGCAGTTGATGAGCTTGACCTTTCGGACCTTGGCATTGGGGGTGGCCGCGCTGCCGAATTGGTGGCGCGAGCTACGGCAGCAGCAAGAATCAATCCTGGTGTCCAGACGATGCTCTCGCCTTCGGTGAAGGTGCGCGAAACCTACGGTCGGCTTGTGGATAACCCGATCTACACCACCATGAACATGGAAGGCCGCTCTCTGGGCGCTGACGTTGAAAACGCCGTCAAGCTCTATGAGCGCGGCGCGGTGGGTGAGTGGATCTCAGCTTCGCGTGATCTGTACAGGCAGGCTCGGAAACAGGGCTATGTCGGCTCGCGAACGGAGTTCTATCAGGCTGTCGCTCGTGCCGGTCGGCGTGGCGATGTAGATCCTGGCGGCAACATCCATGTGACTCAGGCGGCGCAAAAGGCCCGTGAGATGGTCTTTAACCCGCTGCTGGAGCGGGCGAAGCAGCTAGAGCTTCTGCCTGAAGATGTAAAGACCACAACGGCTGCAAGCTACGTGACGCGCCTGTGGAACCGTCAACGCCTGATTGGTGAGGAAGAGCGTTTCCGGCAAATTGCCCGGCGCTATTTCGAGCAGGAACTTGACCGGGCTCTAATCCGGCAGGAAGAAAAGCAGCTCGGGAACAAGATTGTTCAATCTATGGCGATTGATGACCGCTTCGCCCGCGCCTTCGATCGGCTGCAGAATGTAGAAGAGCGGCTTATGAAGCGGGCGAAGGTTCGCTCTGGCAAGCTCTCTCGAGTGCAGGCAGAAGAGGCGAGGCGCTTCGACTACCTGGCCGATCGGGCGCCTCGTGCCGTAGTCGAGGCTCTACGGGAAGCGGATCAGAACCAGTCCGTCATGACACTCATCCGTGAAAGCCGGAAGGCTATGGCGTCTCGTCCAGCGAAATATCCGGTCCTGGGCATCCTGCGGCGTCGTGGTGGCGTTCGGATCGGCTCCCCTCTTTATGCTGAGCTGCAGCGCATGGGCGTGACCAACAAGACCTATCCTGGGATCTTCCGGAATGAGGGTGGCCGCGGTGCTGCGGATAACATCGTTGCCCGTGATTTCGATATTTTCGAGTCTGCACCGATTGATGCAAACGGCTACGTTGACCAGAACTATATCCTGGAAGCCATTCGCCAAGAGCTGGCCGGCGCTCCGGTTCGCACGTCTGACGACATGACGCAGGCCGCGAACGATGAAGCAATGATTGAAGCCGCAACGGCCTGGCTGAAGAGCGTAGGCATTAGCGAGAATGCAACGATCAAGCAGGTTCGCGAACGGATCTCTGAAGTTCTGCGCGGTGAAAAGGGCCTTGATGACGCGGACATGCGGATTGCGGACCTGAACCGTGAGATTGACGAGTTCGACGCGGCGACCGATGCGCTGCGCAATGAACAGGTTATCTCCAAGGCTGAAGCTGATAACGTGGCGAAAGAGCTGCGATCCCTTGAGGACGAAATCAACGCCTCTGCGGATCTCGCCAAGTCCTCTCCGGTAATCAAGCGCATGGTGGACTATGCCAAGGCTCGGCGCGACTTCGGAAAGGCTCGATATGAGCAGGTAAGGGCGAACAATCGCCTTGAGGCTCTGCGCCTGGTTGACGCTGAAGGGCGCCTTACCCGCGAAATGGAACTAGAAATGATCCGCCTGGAGCGCGAGCTGGGCGAAATTGACCAGCGGGTGGCAAAGGCACGGGCACATTCGGACAAGCTGAAGCCCATGCTTCCGAAGCAGCGCGAAGAAATCCCCGACTTCATCGGGCCGGAAGACCGCGCTGACTACATTGAAGAAATTGTTACATCAGTGTTCAACAACCTGACGGGCCGGGGGCAGGGCGATATTCCGGAATGGATCGTTCCGGTTACTCGTGGGCCGCTGAAAGAGCGCACGTTCAACATCCCCGACGAGATGGTTGAAGACTTCCTGGAAAACGACATGGAGCTGGTGCTTCGCCGCTATGCTCGCACGATGGGCGCGGAAGTGGAGCTTGCACAGCGTTTCGGCCGTGCTGACATGCGGGACCAGTTCGAGGAAATAACCCGTGAATATGAAGGGCTACGCAAGGCGGCAAAGACGGATCAGGAGCGCGCGAAGCTGGCCGACGCTGAGCAGCGGGACATCAAGAACCTTTCTGCCTTCCGGGACATGATCCGCGGCACCTATCGCGCTGCTGAAGAGGGCAGCTCCTGGAGCCGGATTAGTCGCGGCGCCCTGACCTGGAACTATCTGCGGCTGATGGGTGGCGTCACTCTCACAAGCATGACGGACGCTGCAAACATCCTCGGAAAGTTCGGGATGCGGGCGATGTTATCGGATGCACTGCCGGCGCTCGTGCGCGGGACGAAGGCTGCGAAGATTGCAAGGCAGGATGCGCGGGACTTGGGCGTGGTGACGGAAAGGGTGCTGCAGTCGCGGCTTGCCTCTCTGGCGGATCTTCAAGACCCATACCGCTACGGCTCCACCTATGAGCGGATGCTATCGAACGCCTCCAACGCCTTCACCAAGGCAACCGGCCTCGGCCTCTGGAACGACACGTTACGCACTGTCGTTGCGGTCATGACGCAGAACCGCTTGCTACGTAACATAGTTAAAGCCTCAGAGGATCAGTCTATCAATGCGGTCGCTCGGGCTGGCGGTGCTGGCACGGTTCCCGTCAACTTCGTAAAGGCGAACTATGGCCGAATCGACAAAGCGGAAGCGGCCTATATGGCAATGCTCGGCATTGACGAGACGATGGCACAGCGGATTGCAAACCAGTTCCGCAAGTGGGGCGTCGAGGAAGAGGGCATTTTCGGTGCTAACGCCTCGGCCTGGGACGATGACGTGGCGCGGCGGGCGTGGGCTGCAGCTCTGAACAAGGATGCTGACCGTACCGTCATCATCAAGGGCGTGGCTGATAACCCGCTGTGGATGAAAACGAACGTGGGCAAGCTGCTTTTCCAGTTCAAGAGCTTTGCCCTGGCTGCGCACCAACGCATTCTGATTGCCGGTCTTCAGGAGCGGCCGCACCGTCTGGCGGAAATGCTCGTCTTCTCAACCGGCCTTGGGATGCTCGTCAGCTATCTGAAGTACGTCGAGCGCGGGAATTTTGAAGACGCTGAAAAGCTGACGGAGAACCTTGGTCTCTGGCTGGCGAACGGCCTTGATCGATCGGGCATCCTCTCCATCCCGTTTGAGATTTCCAACACGGCGGAAAAAATGGGCCTGCCTGGCATTGTCACGGCTGCGCAAGCGATTGCTGGCGACGAGGACCGTAGCGGCGGGGCATCGCGTTACGCCAGCCGCGGGAAGTTCGGGGCTCTGGCTGGCCCTACTGTCGGCGCGTTCGAGGATCTAGCGGAAATCCTTCGCCAGACCGTTGACGGCGACATCAAGGCATCTGGAGCGAACGCGGCCATTCGGCAGATCCCTGGCGGGACGCTGCCGGGGATACGGCCGGCGCTCCACTTCGGGGCTAAGCCGCTGCTGGTCGATGCGGTGGAAGACTAGGCGCGGCTGCGCCTGGCGGAAATCAGCCGCGCAACGCCGGCGGCAACAAGAGCGATGATGCTATTCGCCACGAGTCCTAGAGCTGATCTGACGGCGAACTGAGCGGCATCAAGCGGCATCATCAGAAGCTCTGAGATGATGAATGTCATCAAGAGCGCGATTACTACCAGGACAGCAGCGAGCGGCAACAGCCTGCGACCAGGTGAGTAGGTCTTCCAAATAAAGAACACGCCGAGGGCCACTGCCACTATGCGGAGTGGGTCGATCGTCTGCGCGATCAGTAGAGCAAGAAATACCATGTCTGTCTCCGGTCAGGAGCAGATTCAATCTCAAAATCAATGATCCAGCAAGCCCCTCCGTGGGCCCCATTCGCATGAGGTAAAGAAATGGCAGTCGATTTTGACGACAGCGAACATTACGGGATTTTCGTCACGAACCCAAAGCTGACGAGTTCCAGCGGCAAGTTCGTGCGGATGTCTGAGTTGACGCTTGCTGCTCTCCGTGCGGCTGGCGTGTTCAGCAACCTCGAAGACGGCACGTCCGCGCCAGCAACGGACAAGCTCTGGCTCGACAAGAACACCGATCCAGCCGTTCTCAAGGAATGGGATTCCACCGGCTCATCCTGGGTGCCGATGACCTATGATCGGCTGTTTCGGCAGTCGGCTGTCGATAACCTGACGGTCACGGGCGGCACGGCCGACGCGGTTGTCGTCTCTGAGCCGGAAGGCTTCAGGTCTAACCGGCTTTACCTCATCACGCCTTCTTCGACCAACACGGGCGCAACCACAATCCAGGTTGCCGGAGTTGGCACGTATGACGTGAAGTACGGGAACGCCTCTGACATTGCCCCTGGCGAGTTCACTGCAGCCCGTCAGGCGGTTCTCTACTTCACCGGCACGAGGTTTGAGGTTGTCTTTCCTGTTGGCGACCTGAACGCAGCTGTTACAGAGGCGCAAGGGTATGCCGCGGCCGCTTCCGGATCTGCGACAGCTGCTAACAACTCCGCAGCGGCCGCGGCACAGTCTGCGGCAGAGGCGGAGCAGGCAGCAGTCGGCGAGCTGGTAACGAAGAGCGCCAATTACACAGCTGTTGCGGGAGACGTTAATACACACATTCGGTTTACGGGGGTATACACACTTTCGCTCACGGCAGCCGCAACGCTCGGCGCAAATTGGAAGTGTTTCGTTCAGGCAGACGGCGGCGATGTCGTGATTGATCCGAACGGTTCAGAGACCATCAACGGCAGCTCGACACTGACCGTCGCCAATGGGACGTATGTCGTTCTCTGGTGCAACGGCACGGCCTTCTATGCGGCGGGGATCGCGAACGGCTCCCTCACAAATGCCAAGCTCGCCAATATGGCACAAGGTACGGTCAAGGGGCGGGCATCTGGTGCTGGAACAGGAGCCCCCACGGATCTGTCCGCATCCGAACTGTTCACGATTATCAGCTCTCTGGTCACGCCAAAACCTCAGCTGGCATCAGGCGTCGGTCAGGTCGTTGCGTGGGGCACCCCTACGAGCGGCGGATATAGCGCCCCCCTCGGCGGCACTTGGTTGGTCATATGGGCAGGTTACGTCGCAGCAACCGGCGTATGGGGGGCGGGCATCAATGCGACAATCGTAGCGGGCGGTGGGGTGGCGCAGAACGGACAATCCGGGATGGTCTGGACCGGTGTTTCTTGGAGGATCGCATGATTACTCTTCAGTATCGCAGGGCAGATGGGACGTTTGTCGCTATGGTGGACGGCCTGCCGTATCACATCACGGAAACGGATGCACGTTTCGCCGAAGCAGCTGCGGCGGCGCAAGCTATGGGGGATGCGCTGCCGTTCGAGCCGGAGCCGGAGCCGGTTGATCCTGATCCTTTGCCAGTCGGGAACACGCGCCGCGAACGAGCATGTGCCCTTTGCGTCTCGGTCAACGACGGCGTGGTGGATGACATGAAGGGCGTTTTCAATGTCCTCGGCATCTTCCGCATGGATATGGGCTCTTACATGGCTTTGCTCGGGGAGCCGATCGACGTGACAGATGAGCTGGTCGTGGTTCCCAACAACGGCATCAGCGTCTCCCTCTCCGAACGTGGCGAGGACTATTTCTTTATCGAGGTGAAGGACCACGCGGGCGGGACGCTCATTGATCCTCCTTCGTTCGGCTTCACGCTTTACTCGTTCTAACCAAGGAAAAAGGGACATGCCAGAAATGACAAAGGTTGTATTCGAGCAGGAAATCAACGGCGTGACTGAGCCGCGCATCTGGGCCGCTGTATCGGGCGCAGAGGGATTGCTGATCCACCGCCTTTTCCCCAACGAGATCCCGCCCAACGGTACGGCAAAAAAGTTCTGGGTCTGGAACACCATTACTCCGAACCCTGGCGTTAACTTCAGTCTCTCGCTCGTGGGGGCTCTTGAGGCTCAAGAGACGTGGCCGCAGACGCAGGCCATCATCAATGCCTTCAAGGCGAACCCGCACACACAGCCTTACGAGGTGATCATCGATCTACCCGAGGAGGAAGGTTAGCTTTCTTTGCTCACCGCTGCAGTGCGCCGGTCGTCTTTATCTCTGGACTCTGCATGTGTGGAGAATCCGCCAATCTCGGCCTGTGTAATGACGCCATGAGAGGTGGCTGCAGTTGCGCTTGCTCTGCCCGCCTTGCTTACGCGCGCAACAATCCGGCCTGTGTCGCTGTCCCAACCCGTAGAGTAGTATGCTTCACTGAGGTGGACACGTGGAGAAGACGCTTGCTCGTCTGAACTAGACTGTTGCTCTTTTAAGATAGCTTGGTGCAGTAGACTTTTTAGCGCTACCGTCTCTGCCTCAAGTCTATTTAGCTCTTCCGTGTGATGATCTGCCTGCACCTCTGTGACCTTAGCAGACGGACGAAGCAGATAACCATGCACTCCAACTGCAGCCAAACCCAAGGCCATCAGTGCAATGGGGAGTCCAAAATAGAAGAAGCTGACGGTCATTGTTCAAGCCTTCCGAGGACGATGTGCGCCATATAATGTAGCGCTAGAAAAGCCAGAATCCAAATCCCTACGGAAATTGTCGTCCCAGCCTGAGTTTCGGGAGCCACAGTCGGCGCGTGTGCTGCGGCGAAGGGTGTCAGGAAGCCGGTGATCAAGCAAGCGGTAGAAACTCGATCTAGAGCGTTCGCCAAGAGCTTTGTGCGCTCAATTGTTGCTAAGTCCATACCCGCTGCCTTGCCCACAATCTTTAGGAGCGCGCTTGCGCGTCTCCTCTCAGCCGGTGCGTAGCGCGTAACCCTCCTCCTAATCAAGTTCTTGGAGAAACATCATGAACAGAACCGCATTCTATGCGGCGCTGCGCCGTCGCGATTCCGGAGTTTTCGGAACGTCTCTCTCTCAGGGGCAGGTTGACGGGACGGAGCGCATAATCAACGAGGCGGTCAAGCGCGGGACTCTGCGAAACCATCTCGCCTATGCGCTCTCGACCACCTATCACGAGACGGGGCACTCAATGCAGCCGGTCATTGAGACGCGGCAGCTAAGCGAGCGCAAGAACCCGTCCGTTGATACCGCTATCGCTCGCCTGGAAAGCTCATGGAAGCGCGGCCGGATGCCGTGGGTTCGATCGGCTTACTGGCGCAAGGATAGCGCCGGCAAGTCCTGGCTGGGCCGCGGCCTCGCGCAGATCACCCATAAGGTCAACTATGAGAAGATGTCCGAAGCCCTCGGCGTGGATCTCGTGGCTGATCCTGACAAGGCGCTTGACCCTGAGATTGCGGTTCAGATCCTCTTTGAAGGAATGGAGCTGGGCTCCTTCACTGGCAAGGGGTTCAACGACTTCATTGACGAGCTTGACGAGTCCGACGCGCTAGACCGTGCCGAATACAAGGCGGCTCGGAAAATCATCAACGGGACCGACAAGGCGGATCTGATTGCTGGCTACGCCGTGGCCTTTGAGCGGGCGCTGGTTGCCGCCGGCTATCCACTCAAACCTGATCCCTTAGAAGCTCCCCGCGAAACCTTAGAACCTGCTCCCAAAGTATCGGCTCCCAAGCCCGCGACGATCGAACGGCAGCCGGTGAAAAGCGGAAACTGGCTCGCGTCCCTGTTCGCGGCCATCCTCTCGGCAATGAAAGGACGAAAGGCATGACTGGCCCTATTACCCGAATCCTCCTGCGCATCATTGCTGGCGTCCTCATGGGGTACATGGTGCCGCGTGAAGTTGTGCAGGAGCTAATGACCAATCCCGACGTTGAAACGCTGATGACGGCGCTGGTTGACGCCTCTCTAGGCCTGATCATGTGGACCGCAACGGAAGTCTATTACGCCGTTGCAAAGCGCCTCGGGTGGAAGACGTAGCATGTCAGGCCTGCTCGATCTTCCAAAGCTGGCGGCAAGCGCAGCGCTTGGCTTCCTTGCCTGCTACCTCCTCGCCTCCCTGTGGTGGATTCCGGCTGCTCGATCCGACGAGCGCGAAGCCGCAAAGCTGGCGGCAGCTCATGCCGCCCTTGAACGCATCGAAACAATGGAGAAGAACAATGCAGACTTCCTTGCTCTGCCGGATCGCGAGCGTTGCCTTAGCTTCATGCGCGATAGTGGGCTGCCAGAAGACAGCTGCGACGAGCGGTAGCGGATACCAGTTCATCAAGTTCACCAACGCCGCTGCGGCTGTGGCCGCCTCTCAGGATCCGACTGCCGGGCCTGCCATTTCAAGCAACAACCAGCAGTGCCGCCGGGACTCGGCCTGCCGGAAGTGAACTATCCAATACGCATGAGCATTGAAAGGGCGGGGATTTGACCGATAAGGGACCCGAAGTTATGCGCGCGCCAGCATGGAAATTCGAATTCAATCTGAACACCATAGTCATGTTGGCCGGTTTCGTTGGCGGGTTCATGACGTGGGGTGCGACGTGGAACGAGCTACAGAATCGCTCGGAAGCAAACGCTATCGGGATCGAACGTCTCGACAAGCGCCTGACTGCCGTTGAGGCATCAATGCGTGTTCTAGACACTCAGGAGCTCCGCCTGAAGGCTGTTGAGAAGCAGTCAAGCGATGCGTCCGTTTCCATGCGCTCTCTCGAAACCACGCTCAATGCCTTGGGCACGGATATCCGGGTTGTGAAAGAAATCCTGCAAAGGCTTGAAAATGGAAACAGGCAAAACCAGCCCTAAGGCGAGGCGCCAAGCTTTACCAGTCTTTCAAGCCTCTAGGCTCTGCCTCACTCCTTTCCCCTAGTTCGTACTGTTCAACGTCCTCTCGCCTAATCCGTAGAAGCTTCCCACCCAGTCTGAAACTTCGGATCTCCCCACGATCGATCATGTTTCGGACGTGTCGCTCTGAACAGTGCCATCGCTCCGCCAACGTTCGAGGCGTAAACGCTTTGCTTTGTGCTTCATCGTTCATCGGTGCCGCCCCCGGCCTAGCTTCTCTCTGTCCTTTGCTCGCTCAAGCGCCCTCCAGGCTGCAGCGACATCGCTCGAAACTGGTTTGGGCGCTACAGGTGGCTTCGTCGCCTCAAGAAGAGTAGCAACATCCTCGTGCCTCATGACCATCCTGTTACCTAAGATGCTGCATGCTCCCAGCTTCCTAGCTAGTTGGCGGACCTTACGAGGCGACCAGCCGAAATGCTTGGCCACTTCCTCCGGGGTAAATATGTCTGGCAGCATTTATCGGCTCACAAGACTGGTGACGTAGCCTGCCCAACTGGCCAGTGCATCTCTCTTCTCTTCAGCATACTCATACCGATTGTAGACGCGGGCAACCCCTTTGATCGTCCCGCTCTGGTGGTTCAGCACAGCCTCAACCACATGAACCGGAACGCCTAGACGGGCCATGCCGCTGGCCGCTGTCCGTCTCAAGTCGTGCAGCGTCCACGGCTCTATAATCACTTCGTCCGGTTCCTCTCCTTTCTCCTCTGCCTCCTTCCTCGCTATTTCCTTCATGTCAGCGTCTATCGCTGCCTTGCCCCTGGAAAAGCCGCTGATGGGCGTCTCGCCCGTCGTAGTCAGCAGGTATTCGCTTTTCACGTCCGGGATCTCTTTCATCGTCTCCAGCACGAGCCCCGATAGCGGAACGTAATGCTCCTTCTTGTTCTTCGATCGGTGGTCCGGGATCTTCCAAAGCTGGTCATTGCCGGCGGTGTCAAACTCGCTGCGCTTTGCCTCGGCAACCTCAGCTCGACGTTGGCCCGTGAGGAGCAGGAGCTTTGCCAACGTGCCGAACGGCCATCCCTGCTTATCGCAGGCCTTCCACAGCCAGCGGATCTCCTCATCTGTAAGGATGCGAAAGCGGGTCTTTTCCTGCCCTGGCGCCTGGATCTTTTTTTGCATAGGCGAGACTTCGATGATGTCCCGCTCTGCGCACCAGGCGAAGAACTTGCGAAGCAGGGCAAGCACTCTGTTCGCAAGGATCGGCGCCCGCTCGCCCACCTCATCAATGAGCTTGATCACGTCTGCCCGCTTGATGCTGGCAATTTCCCGCTTCCCCCACTTGGGCCTGACTTCCTTGTCAATGATGCGCTTGTTTTCGCGGATCGTGTTCGGCTTGTTCTTCTTCTCGACGTGGCGCTTTATGAAGTCGTCCAGCACGTCGTCCACCAGCGTCCCGGCTTCTTTCGCCTTTCTGGCGACCTTCTCCGCTGCCGGATCTCTCCCCTCTGAGACTGTCCTTAGTGCCTTGCTCGCCTCCTCTCGTGCGGCTGCAAGGCCATATGCCGGATAGGCCCCTAGCGTGTGCTTCTTAGGCTTGCCCTCGAACCTGTAGCGGATCGCCCAGCTCATGGCTCCGGAAGGCTGGACGATGATGTAGAGCCCCGGCAACCCACCGTCCGCAATCTCCTGCCTGCTGTCCTTCGGCTTCAAGGCCTCGATCGCTTTGACGGTAAGGGCTTTGGGCATGGGCTTCCTCGGGGTAACGCTGGGGTAACAGAATTGGGTGGTCGGCGGTGAAACGTGATGGAACGTTCGCGACCTTTCATAGCGTCGGAAAGCCTTGTAGTGCAACGGGTGTGGGTGTGGATAGCGAACGGCTGCGAATGGTGGTGAAACGTGCGAATCTCTGACTCTTAATCAGCGGGTCGTAGGTTCGAGCCCTACATCACCCACCAAATTCTTCTCTCAGAACACTGAAACACGTATTTCGGACCTCTCTCCGAGGACCATTCAGCTTGTGTTTGAACATCGCGTGCTGCTCAACTGCGTCGGCCTATTAGCGTTTGCCGAGGATGTTAGCCGGGAAATCGATTGGCTGAGTCTTACGCAGCCGATAACACCCTGATCCGAACGGCGGTGTTCTCTTTATGTATCGCCCGCCGGTCGATCGTGTTCCCGTTATGTATCGGGTTTTTTGCGATATTGTGTGGCGTCACCCTGTGGATAACTGTGGACAACACCGGTAGCCGGCTCAGCGAGATGCGCTGAACCGGGATTGCGGCAGGACGTAGGGGATTGTGGCGCTGGGGACGCGTCCGACCGTGCCAGACAGGCCGTAGACATGGGCGATCGTGTCGTCGTCGATCGTCGCCTTGGGGCTTCCCTCGCGGATCAGGCGGCCATGGTGCAGGATGGCGAGATGATCGGCAAACTCCGCCGCTAGATTGAGATCGTGCAGGATTGCCAGCACGGCCCCGCCACGCCTTGCGAAATCGCGGGCGATCTCCAGGACAGAAATCTGATGGCCGATGTCGAGGCTTGCCGTGGGCTCATCGAGAAAGATGGCGCGCGGTCGGCCGTTTGCGACCGGGTCCGGCATCTGGGCGAGGACACGCGCGAGCTGCACACGCTGTTGTTCGCCGCCCGAAAGGGCATTGTAGCTGCGCCCTTCGAAGCCCAGCAGATCGACGCGGGCGAGCGCCTTTCGTGCCGCAAGATTGGGATCGCGGCTCCCCTGTGCCACGGCGCCCATACGCACCACCTCGAGCGCTGTGAAGGGGAAGGAGAGGGCGGTGGACTGCGGCAGCACGGCCCGCTCGGCCGCGAGCTCCAGAGCGCTCAGAGTAGGGATTCTACGGTCGTTGTAGTAGACGTCGCCATCGTCCGGCTTCATCTCGCCCGAGAGGGTCTTGAGCAGCGTCGATTTGCCGGCACCGTTCGGCCCGATCACCACGGTGAACTTGCCGGGTTCCAGAGAGAGGCTGATGTCTTCAATGAGATTGCGGCCGCCGCGGCGGACCGAGACGTTTTGCGCGCGGATCATCACAAGCCCTCCATGGCCTGACGGCCCTGCCGTCCGAGAAGAAGCATCAGAAAGACGGGTGCGCCCAGGATCGCCGTGATGATGCCGATCGGCAGTTCTGCCGGCGCGGCAATGGTGCGGGCAACGGTGTCTGCGAGCAGCAGCAGGGCCGCTCCGCCAAGCGCCGAGGCTGGCAGGAGAAACCGATGTGCCGGTCCGATGGCAAGGCGCAGCAGATGCGGGACGACAATGCCGATGAAGCCGATCGAACCGGCGGCGGCCACCGTTGCGCCACAGGCGGCGGCGACAGCCAGAATCGTCATCCGCTTCAGCCGCTGCACGGGCACGCCCATGTGGAAGGCGGCGGCGTCGCCCAGGATCAGGGCATCCAGTCCCCGGGCAACGAAGGGTATGATGGCGACAACGAAGAGCACGAAGGGAAGGATCGCGACGATCTTGGAGGTCGTTGCGCCACTCAGCGAACCGAGCGACCAGAAGGTGATGTCGCGCAAGGCCCGGTCATCGGCGATGAAAATCAGGAGGCCGGTCGCAGCACCCGTCATGGCGGCAATCGCAATGCCTGAGAGAATGAGAGCGGTGGTGGAGGTCTGGCCGTTGCGCGTCGCGATCGCGTAGAGGAGCAGCGTGTTGGCGAGCCCGCCGAGGAATGCCATCATCGGCAGGAACTGCTCGCCGGAGAAGGCCTGGAGCGGAAAGAGCAGGGTCGGGCCGAGAACGATCGCGATGACGGCGGCGAAAGCCGCGCCAGAGGTGACCCCGACGATGCCGGGATCTGCCAGCGGATTGCGGAAAAGGCCCTGCATCATGGCACCGGAGACGCCGAGTGCTGCGCCGATCAGCAAGCCCAAGCCTGTCCGGGGAAGCCGCACGGCTTCGAGGATGATCCGGTTCTGCGGGTCGATGGCTGCCGCATCACCCGTCAGATAGGCGATCAGATGGGGCAGGCCGACGCCGGTCGGACCGATCACGATCGACACCAGTATCGCGATGATCAGCAGAACAGCCAGCAAAGCGATGACCAGCGCGCCGAGCGCGGATCGATCTCCGTCACGTCTGCCGAAGGTGGACATCAGGGCCAGCGTGTTCACGGTCACTGTCCTTCCGGGTAAAGCATGGCATTCAGATCACGGGCGGCATCGGCAGCCCGCGGTCCCAGACCCAGGAGGTAGAGGCCGTCCATGGTGAGAAACGCCTTGTTGCGTCCGGCCGGCGTAGCAGCGAGGGCCGGAAGGGCAAAGGCCTGTTCGGCCGTCAGGTGCTGGGCGCCACCGCTCATGACGAGCACCACGTCGGGTGCTGCCGCGATCACGGCCTCATCGGTGAGCGGCTTGTAGCCGTTGATGGTCGAGACGGCATTTTCTGCGCCGGCGAGACGGATCATCGCGTCTGCCGAGCTCTGGCTGCCGGCTGCCATCACGCGGCCATTGGCGAGCGAGAGCGCGAAGAGCACCTTTTTCTTGGCACCCTGTGATGCCGCCACCTTGTCCTCGATCGCCTTGAGGCTTTCCTCGACGGACTTCGCCAGTGCCTCTGCCTTTTCCGGGCGGCCGATGGCCTCGCCGACAGCGCGGATTTTGTCCGGGATCGCCGCCGTCTCCGGCGGGGAGGGGATGCTGACAAAGGGCAGGCCGCTCGCCTTCAGGATGTTCACCGCATCGACCGGACCGGCGCCGGATTCGGCGATGATCAGATCCGGCGTCTGCGAGAGGACGCCTTCGGCCGAGATCTGCCGGACATAACCGATGTTCGGCTTCGCTGTGGCCTCCTGCGGATAGAGGCTTGTCGTGTCGACTGCGACGACCCGGTCGCCTTCGCCGAGCGCGTAGATGATTTCCGTGATCGTGCCGCCGATCGAAACGATGCGTTCGGCATCCTTGGCCGAAGCCGTCGTGGGGAGTGTGAGCGAGAGCGTCAGGGCGAAGAAGGCGGTGGAAAGCACCTGACGGCGCGACGGGCGAAGGGTCAACATGGATGCGCTCAAACCTGTGTTTCGGGCGTCTGAAGAGCGGCCAGGGTCGCCCAACAGGGTGCCGATGTGGAGATCGTCATGTCGGGCCGACAGCCCGACAATTAACTTGACTGCGATACACAAGTTTAAATAGGAAGGCAACAGAGCGAGGTCGTTCCACGCTGGCGGATTTCAGGGTAAGCTCTCTATCCGCAAGCATGTGCGACCTCGGCGAAACAGCGTCTTCCAGAGAGGGAAACTGATCCATGTACATCGCCATGAACCGTTTTCGCGTCGTCCCGGGCTTCGAAGAAGCCTTTGAAAACCAGTGGAAGGCTCGTGAGGGCCGCCTCGCAGAGATGCCGGGTTACATCGAATTCCACATGCTGAAGGGGCCGAAGGCGGACGACCACACGCTCTATGCCTCGCACACGGTCTGGGAGACACATGCCCATTTCGTCGCCTGGACCAAGTCCGAGCAGTTCCGCGCTGCCCATGCCCGTGCTGGCGAGAGCAAGGTGCAGTATCTGTCGGGTCCGCATTTCGAAGGCTTCGACGTGATCATCCACGAAGATCGCTCGGGCAAGCGCTCCGCCCCCGAAGCCGCGTGAGGCGATGATGGACACGCTGACGCAAACCAGCAGCGAAAGACGGGAACGAGCGATTGCAGCGCTCGCCGAGAAACCCGATGGCGTGATCGAGCAGATTGCTGCCAAGGCTGAGGTGACGCCCGCCGAGGTGCTTTCGGTTCTCCCCGAGGGCGCGGCCGTCGTCGTGCCGGCTCAGCAGTGGGAGCGGATCTGGACGGACTTGAGCTCGTGGGGCGAGATCCTGATGATCGTGCATACCGAGGACATCGTGCTGGAAGTCGAAGGGCGCCTCCCCGATGGCAGCGAAGGCCACGGCTGGTTCAACATCCACGGCGACAGTCCGATCGGCGGGCACATCCGCAAGGAGCGCTGTGTCTCAATCGCCTTCGTCGATCGCGGCTTCCATGGGCGCCGATCCTGCTCGGTCTGGTTCATGAATGCCGACGGCAAGGCAATGTTCAAGGTCTTCGTCCGCAGAGACAAGGAGCGCAACCTTTTGGACGAGCAGGTGGAGCGTTTCGAGACGCTGCGCGCCGCGCTGGTCTAAGAAAAATCGGTAGCCGCCGGCCCCGTGTGACCGGCGGCTCAATGCCTTTAAGCCGTTCTTTCTTTTGCCTTAAGCTCGATCTATTGTCCGCCGGATTTCATTCTCGCACTGGACATCCTCTTGATCCGCTTCCGCCCGTTTGCCCTTGTCGTTGCGCTCAGCCTGCTCTCTGCAGGTCCGTCGCTTTTCATCGGTCCGCACGAAGGCTTTGCGCAGGAAAGCGAGACGGCAACGCCGGCTCCTGCCGCGCCCGCAGCCCCGGAGGCCGCTCCCGCCCAGCCTGCGCCTGCAACCGCCGCACCCCAGCCCGCGCCGACAACTGCCGCACCCCAGCCCGCAGCAGCGCCCGCGCGGGATGAGACGATCGTCGCCGTCGAGCGCCGGATCGAGGAGGCGCGCGCGCGTCTTGCTGCCCTTCGTGATCAGGTCGAGAAGAACCTTCAGGACGACGGGCTTCTCGCTGATCTGAAGGTCAAGTCCGACGCCATGGTGCGGGAGGCGCTTGCGACCACCGTCGATCTGCGTCCGCGGATCGACGATATCCAGGCCCGCCTGACCGAGCTGGGCGAGCCGCCCGCGGAAGGGCAGCCACCGGAAAGCGCGAGCGTGGCGGAAGAACGTGCGCGGCTCAATGCGGCAAGGGCCGAGGTCAACGCGCTGACAGGGCAGGCCGAGGATCTTTCCATCGACGCCAAGGCGCTTTCCGATCGCATATCCGATACGCGGCGCGCGCTCTTTACGAGCCGCCTGTTCGAGCATACCGAGATTAATCGCAGCGTTCTGGACGAGGCCTTGCAGTCCTTTGCGGCGGATGCGGACCGGGTGCAGCGGAGTATCATGAGCTGGCTGACCTTCGTCTTCAAGTTCAAGGCGCTGCCGCTCGCCATCGCCGTCGTTCTGTCCATGGTGCTGGCTTCGCTCATTCTGTTTGCGGAATACCGGCTCTTCGGGCGCATCAACCGCCGCGATCCGACAATCGAAAACCCGTCCTATCTCAGCCGGTTTTCCGTTGCCTTCTTCTCCACGATCCTGCCGTCGCTGGCGCTCAGCTTCTTCCTTGCGTCGACCTATTTCCTGCTCGACACCTTCAATGTTCTGAGACCCGACATCGCGCCGATCGTTGCGTCCGTGTTCGGGCTGATCGGTCTTGTTTTCTTCGTCACCGCCATCTCCCGTGCCGTGATGGCGCCAGCCGCGCCGAATTGGCGGCTGGTACGGCTGTCGAACAAGGGCGCCCGCGACATCAGCATCGCCATCTTCCTGATGGCGCTGATCAATGGGCTGGACTACGTCTTGTCCGTTGTCAGCGAGACCTACAGTTCGCCGGTCGTGCTGACCGTCATGAAGAGTTTCGCGTCCTCGGTGATCGTCGGACTGCTTCTCTTCCTGGTCTCCTTCCTGCGGCCGGTGCTGGCGGAGAATGGAAACCCGGCCCAGCGGGGACGGCCTTGGCCGCGGGCAATTGCGATCACGCTGAGGGTCGTCGGTGCAGTCCTGATCCTTGCTGCCGCCATCGGCTATGTGGGGCTTGCTCGATTCCTCGCGACGCAGATCGTGCTCACGGGCGCAGTCTTTGCGACCATGTATATCGGCATCCTGTCCGGCAAGGCGATCTCGGCGCCCAATCAGTTTGGCGAGACCCGTGTGGGTCGCTTCATCGGTCGGCGCTTCCGCTTGTCGGCCGTGGGGCTGGACCAAAGCGGGATCGCGGCCGGGCTGTTCATCTACATCTTTGCGCTCGCGACAGGCCTTCCGCTGATCCTGATGTCCTGGGGCTTCCAGCCGCGCGATCTGCAGCTCTGGCTGTTCAACCTCTTCACCGAGATCAATATCGGCACGATCCGGATCTCCATCTTCGGCATCCTCGGCGGCATCCTGCTGTTTGCCGGTGGTCTGGTGGTCACGCGCTGGTTCCAGAAGTGGCTCGACGGCAATGTCATGGCGCGCAGCCATGTCGATGGCGGCGTGCGCAACTCGATCAAGACCGGCGTGGGATATCTCGGGACCGGGATTGCCGGTATCATCGGCATCTCCGCTGCCGGCATCGACCTCTCCAGCCTGGCGCTGGTCGCCGGTGCGCTCTCCCTCGGGATCGGTTTTGGCCTCCAGAACATCGTATCCAACTTCGTCTCGGGCCTCATCCTTCTAGTTGAGCGGCCGTTCAAGGTGGGCGATCACGTCATCACCGGCGTCAACGAAGGCATCGTGAAGCGCATCTCTGTGCGCGCCACAGAGATCGAGACGTTCCGCCGCCAATCGATCATCGTGCCGAACTCGGAGCTCATCAACTCGCCGCTGGGCAACTGGACGCATCGCAATCGCATGCAGCGCTCGGAGGTGCCGGTCAGCGTCGCCTACGACACCGATCCGCAGGAGGTGATGGATGTCCTGCTGGAGGTCGTGAACGAGCGGACCGACATCATGCGCAATCCGGAACCGCATGTGGAGTTTCTGCGGTTCGGCGCGTCATCGCTCGATTTCGAACTGCGTTTTCATCTCGCCGATATCGGCGATGGATTGAAGGTCAGAAACGAGGTGCGGATGGAGATCCTAAGCCGCTTCCGGGCGCGCGGGATTGTCATGCCGTATCCGCATCAGGACGTCATGCTGCATGTTCAGGATCACGATCGGCAGGCGCTGGTTCGGCGCCGGGCCCGTGAGGTGCAGAAGCGATCGGATCCGACCGAGGAATTGTCACCGGACACGGATGATGACAAACTCTTGCCATGAACGCTGCATTCAGCCGCCATTCAGGCGCAATGCGGCACAAGAAGGGCAGGAGCGATCGGGATTGACCGACCGCGGTTGAGAGGACGAAGCCTCAGGCTTCGCTGTCGGCATGAAGCAGTTCTATGCAAAACTGGTCGCGGTGCTCGCGGGTGCGCTGGTCGCCGGTCCCGCTTTTGCGGCCTCCGTCGTCAATATCGGATCGTCTTCGGTGGTGATCGTCGTGGTCGAAGACGGCAACAAGGTCGAGATCTCGCTCGATGCCGGCGGGTCGGACGTGATCTGCTCGTCGGGTTGCTTTCTGACGCTGCCGAACGGCGATCGTATCGGTCTGGCCGGTGGCGAGACCGTGGAAATCAAGGACGGCGTCGCCACGATCAAATAGTGCCGGGTTTGCAGGCGCTGACCGTTGTAACTCGATATTCTGAAATGCTTAACTATGAACCGTCCTTGCTGCCGCCGAGAGGCCGCAGTTAACGGTTCCGCAAATGGCTTCAGATAGTTGTGTTGTCCATAAACAAGACACACAAAGGCTAGCCATGGCAGTTCTCGGCGTTTCTGGAATGCAATATTCGGGAGAGACCTTTCCCGATATCCGGATCATCCTCGGTGAAGACTCCAACGTCTTCACGCAGATGATCAGTCAGCGCCTGAAGGAGCTGATGGGCGTCGATGTCGAGATTTGCCGGACCTTCGAGGATCTGCAGATGGCGAACGAGCTGTCGCAAGAGCCGGTGGTGCTGGCAATCTCCAATATCAACCTGCCGGGTGCCGAAAGCGGTGAAGCGCTCGAATATCTGATCGATTGCAACATTCCGACGATCGTCTTCACCGGGACCTTCCAGGACGAGATGCGCGAGAAGCTGCTCGCCAAGGACATCGTCGACTACATCCTCAAGGACAATGTCTTTGCCGTCGAGATGCTGGCCGAATCGGTCTACCGCTTCCTCACCAACCATCGTCATCACGTTCTGATCGTCGATGACAGCCCCACCGCCCGTGCGCTGCTGTCGAGCCGCCTGCGCCGTTACAACTTCCGGGTCAGCCTCGCCGAAAGCGGCGCCAAGGCCATCGAGATCCTGAAGGCCAATCCGGACATCGGCCTTGTGGTCACCGACTACAACATGCCCGACATCGACGGCTTCGAGCTTACGCGACGCATCCGCTCGGTCCGCGGATCTCACGAACTGCGAATCATCGGGGTCTCGTCATCCACGAATCGCCTCCTCTCCGCGCGCTTCCTGAAGGTCGGCGGCAACGATTTCATGCTGCGTCCCTTCATCGACGAAGAGTTTTATTGCCGCGTCAACCAGAACCTGGACACACTGGTACAAATCAAAGCTGCGCAAGCCCGCAAAAAATAGGTGCGACTTATAACCAAGGTCGCTAATGTCCTGCCATTGGGAAGAGGTCGCTTTTCAAGCGACCTCGCGAGGTGGTGGGTATTTTATGTATTTTTCAGAGCAGATGTATGCGCGCCAGGGGGCGCTGAGTGCAAAACGTGCCGAACAGGGCCGTATTCTCATCATCGAGGACTCTCGGTCGGTTTCTTCCCTCATGCGGCATCGGCTCGAGAAGGACTTCTTCTGCCAGGTCACGCAATGCGCGTCCGCCGATGTCTTCCGGGACATCATCCGCCGAGGTGACCCCTTCGATGTCGCCGTCGTCGATCTCAACCTGCCCGGCGCGTCCGATGGCGAGGTGCTCGATGCCGTCATCGCCGAAGGCATCCCGGCTGTCGTCTTCACGGCGGATTTCAATCGCGATCTGCGGGACCGGCTCCTCCAGAAGGGCGTTGCCGATTACCATGTGAAGAACAACGAGAATGCCATCGATATGGTGGTGTCCTCCGTCTTGCGGCTGCTCGGCAACCGGGATGTCGGCGTGCTCGTGGTCGACGATGTGCCGTCGGCCCGGTCGATGCTGGCCGATCTGCTGCGGGTCCAGAAGTTCCAGGTCTACGAGGCGGCAACCGGCTATCAGGCTCTGGATATCCTGGCGCGTCAGCCGCATATCGAGCTCGTCATCACCGACTACCACATGCCCGATATGGACGGTTACGAACTCACGCGGCGGATCCGTCGCGAGCACAACAGCGATCGCCTTCGCATCATCGGCATCTCCTCTTCGGCCGACCGGCTGCTGTCGGCGAGCTTCCTCAAGGGTGGTGCGAATGATTTCGTCTACCGACCTTACGTCGTCGAAGAGCTGCAATGCCGGATCCAGCACAATATCGAGACCCTGGCGCAGCTCAGACAGCTGCGCGTCGCTGCCTTCAGCGACTATCTGACGGGGCTTCCCAACCGCCGCTACTTCTTCGATGAGGGGCCGGCGCAGGTGGCCGGACGGCTCGAGCGGCGCGAGGCCTGCTGCATCGCCATGCTCGACATCGACCACTTCAAGAAGCTGAACGATACCTATGGTCACGAGATCGGTGACCGTGTTCTGCAGGCCGTAGGCGCCAAGCTCGCACGCCGGCTGGAGGGGAGCGGGCATCTTCTGGCGCGCCTGGGTGGCGAGGAATTCAGCGTCTTGATGCTGGGGCTCGATGTCGAGGCGGGTGCCGCGCTCTGCGAGACCCTGCGCGCCGACATAGAGAGCCTTCGGGTGGCGCTCGATGACCAGGACCTGAATGTCACCATTTCGATCGGTCTCGCGGAGATCGCGGGCCGTGAGAGCTTCAGTAACTATCTCGCTGCGGCAGACCAGTTGCTCTATCTCGCGAAAAGCTATGGGCGTAACCGCGTCTATTCCGAAACCATGCTTTCCTGATTTGGTGGCCGTTCGGCTCTGGTCTCGCCGTGGGTGGGTGCCTATATGTGTCCGACCTTCCGCAGCCCGGAGTGTCCCATGGCTCCCATTATTTCCATCAAATCTTTGTCCAAAACCTATTCCAACGGGTTCAAGGCGCTCGATAATGTCAGTTTCGATATCGAAGAGGGCGAAATCCTCGCGCTTCTCGGTCCGAACGGCGCCGGCAAGACCACGCTGATCTCGATCATCTGCGGGATGACCAATCCCAGCGGAGGTCAGGTGACCGTGTCTGGCCACGATGTCGTCAAGGATTTCCGCAAGACGCGCGCCGAAATCGGCCTCGTACCGCAGGAACTGACCACCGATATGTTCGAGACGGTGTTCAACACCGTCAGCTTCTCCCGCGGTCTGCACGGCAAGTCTCCTGATCCCGCCTATATCGAGCAGGTCCTGAAAGACCTCAGCCTCTATGACAAGCGCAACAATGCGCTGCGCGAGCTCTCCGGCGGCATGAAGCGGCGCGTGCTGATTGCCAAGGCGCTGTCGCACCAGCCGCGCATCCTGTTTCTCGACGAGCCGACGGCGGGTGTCGATGTCGCGCTGCGCAAGGATATGTGGCAACTCGTCGAGCGCCTGCGTCAGACCGGCGTCACGATCATCCTGACCACTCACTATATCGAGGAAGCGCAGGGAATTGCCGACCGGGTAGGGGTCATCAACCGCGGCAAGCTGCTGCTTGTCGAGGAAAAGAACACCCTGATGCGCAAGCTCGGGCGCAAGCAGCTGTCGGTCGTGCTCACCGAGCCGATCGAGGTGATCCCGGCCAGCCTTGCCGGCTACTCGCTGGCGCTCGGTGAAGACGGGCGTGAACTTGTCTATGAATATGAACTCGGAAGCGAGGACGGGGAGATCGCGCGGCTCCTGCTGGCCATCGATACCGCCGGTCTGAAAGTCGGCGATGTCTCCACCCGCCAGACGTCTCTTGAAGACATCTTCGTCTCGCTGATCGGAGAGGCCGCATGAATATCGAAGCCATCAAGTCCATCTACGTCTACGAGATGGCGCGCACGCGCCGCACGCTGCTGCAGAGCGTCATCTCTCCGGTTCTGTCCACCGCGCTCTACTTCATCGTCTTCGGCGCTGCCGTCGGTTCGCGGATGGAGGGCATTGGCGGCATTTCCTATGGCGGGTTCATCACGCCCGGGCTCATCATGCTGGCGTTGATCACCCAATGCGTGTCGAACGGTTCGGCGGGCATCTATTTTCCCAAATTTACCGGGACGATCTACGAGATCCTGTCGGCGCCCGTCGCGATGACAGAAATCCTGATCGGCTATGTCGGGGCCGCCGCCACCAAGGGGATGATGATCGGGCTGATCATCCTGATCACGGCGATGTTCTTCGTCGATCTGAGCATTGCGCATCCGCTGCTGATGCTGCTCTTCATGGTGCTGACGTCGATCACCTTCAGCCTTGCGGGCTTCATCATCGGCATTCTCGCCAAGAATTTCGAGCAGTTAAGCCTGGTGCCGTCACTCGTCGTCCCGCCGCTCACCTTCCTGGGCGGGACATTCTACTCGATCGACATGTTGCCGCCCTTCTGGCAGGCGGTCAGCCACCTGAATCCGGTTCTTTATCTGGTGAGCGGTTTCCGCTGGAGCTTCTTCGAGGTGTCGGATGTGCATCCCCTGATCAGCCTCGGCATGATCGGCGTCTTCCTCGCTGCCTGCCTTGGCTTCCTCGCCTGGATCTTCCACACGGGCTACAAGCTGCGTCCCTGAGGAGTGCGTCAGTCGCGCAGCCGCAACTCGTCCGTCTGCATCTGCATGGAACTCAGCGTCGAGAGGAAACTCATGCCGAGAAGGCTCTGGTCAAGCAGGCCTTCCTCGAGAACGACGGCCTCGACATCGGTCCGCACGATCGGGCCCAGCCGGATCTCGGGCAGACGCAACGGTGCTGCTGAAGCCCGGCCGTTGGCGGTGAGGACCGTGCGCGTGAAGCTGAGCTCGCCCGGATCGATGCCCATGCGCATGGCGTCTTCATAACGCAGGGCAACCGAGCTTGCGCCGGTGTCGATCAGAACCGGCACGGAGGTAGCTCCGACATCGACTGTCGTCTCGAAATGCCCGCCGAGGGTCTTGTGCAGGATGACTTCGGCGCGACCATCAGCGGTTGTGACCGTGACGGCGCGCCCTGGCATGAGGCCGGCAAGGACGCGTTCACCGATGCTGCGGAAGTCTCCGCGATAGAGGTAGCCGGTGACGAGCACGAGCGCGATCAGAACCCAGATCGCCATCTGGCGCAGGCTCTGGCCGAGCGAGCGGCGGCCGACGAGAATACCGGCTGAAATCATCAGCAGGATCGGCAGTGCGACGACCAAGCGCCCGAAGGCTTCGTTGTCGATGCCAAAGCTCTGACCGCTATCGTGATTGACGACGAGGACGACGAGACCGATCACCAGGATGGCGATGCCGAGGATGAACCGCATCAACTGCCCTCGCGCTCACGGATCATCCGCGTGCGGCGGGTTTCGCGGCGCGGCTTGCGCTCGACATTCTCGAGGCGCGCCGGAAGCTCGGCCATGATGGTGCGGCGTTCGAGGCTCGAATAGCTCGTCCACAGCCCGATCTCTTGGCGGGTACGTCCGCAGCCGAAGCAATAGCCGGTCTTGTCATCGATCGAACAGACGAGAATGCAGGGAGATTCCATCGCGAGCCCTTTGGTTTCGCACCTATATCGGGTCCCTAAACTATCATGGCAAGAGCCAGCAGGAAGCCGATCTCGGAGAGTTGTTGGCTGGCCCCGATCGTGTCGCCCGTGTGACCCTCGATGCGCTTGCGGCAATGGCGGGTAAAGAGGGCGACCGCGGCGAGCGCGGAAAGCGAAGCCGCAAACCAGGCATGGAACGGCAAGGCGAGGAGACCGAGAAAAGCCGTGGCAAGGCTGCCGATAAGATATGCCATGCGTGCCGCGGCACTGTCGGGCGCACCTGCCGCAGCCGCCACGCCGCCTGCGCGGGCCGCCGGTAAAGACGACCAGTGCCAGACCATCAGGCTCCTGCTCAGTGCAGCCGTCGCAAGCCATGAGAGGCCAACTGCGATCGGTGGCAAGGTTTCGATCAGGATCGCGAGCGACACGACACGCAGGGTGACCGAGAGGATTAGCGCCAGCGCGCCATAGGTGCCGATGCGGCTGTCCTTCATGATGGCCAGCGCCTTGTCCCGGTTCGCGCCGCCGCCCAAGCCATCGACCGTGTCCGAAAGACCATCCTCGTGCAGAGCTCCCGTCAGCATGATCTGCAGGGCAATGACGATAAGTGCAACGAGCACGGGCTCTGCGCCAAATGCCGAGAGCAAGAAGAGGATCACCGCGGCCGGCAGGGCAATGACCAGACCGGCGAGGGGAAAGGCGGCAACGGTCCGGCTCAGGCTTCCATCATGTCCGGCGAAGAAGCGATCCGGTATCGGCAGGCGGCTCAGAAAGGAAATGGCGCGCATCGTTTCCGTGACGAGGTTCTCGATGACCTGCATGGTTCCTTCCGTTTCGTCCTCGACGGCCTGCGTCGCTTTTTTGAGTTGAGCGGCACGGGTCCGGTCAGTATGAGAGAGGCCACAAAGCCTGATTTGCTGGAAGAATACAAGGAAGCCCGATCCATGAGCGTTACCGGCCTGCCATTCGACGATTTTCGCGCCTTGCTGCGCGACCTGCCGGGACCGCATACCGCAGCGCTGGTGGCCGCGCGCGAACGTGACAAGCAGCTGACCAAGCCACCGGGTGCGCTCGGACGCCTGGAAGAGATCGCCATGTGGCTCGCCGCCTGGAGCGGTAAGGCTCCCGCCGTCAATCGTCCCCTGGTCGCGATCTTTGCCGGCAATCACGGCGTCACCAAACATGGGATCACACCTTTCCCGCCGTCCGTGACCCAGCAGATGGTCGAGAATTTTGCGGCCGGCGGTGCGGCCATCAACCAGATCTGCGTGACGCATGATCTCGGGCTGAAGATCTTCGACCTCGCGCTCGATTACCCGACGGGCGATATCACCTGCGAGCCGGCACTCTCCGAGCGCGATTGCGCCGCGACGATGGCATTCGGCATGGAGGCGATTGCCGGAGGCACGGATCTGCTCTGCATCGGCGAAATGGGGATCGGCAACACGACGATCGCCGCAGCCATCAACCTCGCACTCTATGGCGGCGAGGCGGAAGACTGGGTCGGCCCCGGCACCGGTTCGGAAGGCGATGTGCTGGCCCGCAAGGTCGCGGCCGTCAAACAGGCTGTTGCCTTCCACAAGGAGCATCTCTCGGATCCGCTCGAAGTGCTGCGGCGTCTCGGTGGTCGCGAGATCGCCGCCATGGCGGGCGCCATTCTGGCTGCGCGCATGGAGAAGATCCCGGTTCTTATCGACGGTTATGTGGCGACTGCCGCCGCCTCGATCCTGAAGGCCGCCAATCCGTCAGCCCTCGATCACTGCCTGATCGGCCACGTCTCGGGCGAGCCCGGGCATCTGCGCGCGATCGAGCGGCTCGGCAAGACGCCGCTTCTGGCGCTCGGCATGAAGCTCGGCGAGGGCACGGGTGCGGCGCTTGCCGCCGGCATCGTCAAGGCTGCGGCTGCCTGCCATTCCGGCATGGCGACCTTCGAACAGGCCGGGGTATCCAACAAGTCCCATGACTGACCGCAACGCACAGGCCGGTGGTCCCGAGCCGCTCGCATCGACTGTCATCAAGAAGAAGACCGGCGTCGCGCATCTGTTTGCAGCCGCCCAGTATTCCGCGCAGGGCTTCAGGCGCCTGGTTCAGGAATCGGCCTTCCGGCACGAATTGCTGGGCTTTGTCGGCGGGCTCGTCATCTTCGCCCTTGTCGGCGCGAACCTGTTCGAATTCCTGGGCTTCATCGTCCTGATGATGCTGATGTTTTCGGTGGAGGCGCTGAATACGGCGATCGAGGAACTGGTGGACCGGATCTCCCCGGAGATCTCGACCGTCGGCCGCAATGCCAAGGATCTCGGCTCCTTTGCGGTCTTCTGCCTGATCATCGCGAATGGCGCGTTTGCCTTCTACGTCGTGGTCAGCCGGGCCTTCCTCGGCTGAGCACACCGCTTATGCGAACTGGCGCCGGCGGGGTTCGACGGCCTTGACCTCGGACACGGCCGGCAGGCTCTCCAGCACGCGGCTCGGGGGCAGGATGGCGATGACTTCCGTGCCTTCGCGCAGCTTGGACCTCAGCTTGAACTCGCCGCCATGCTTGGCCAGGATCGCCTGGACGATCGGCAGGCCAAGGCCGGTGCCCTGTTCCGCGCTCTTGATGGCGATCGAGCCCTGACCGAAGGCGGAGAGCACGACAGGGATCTCGTTCTCCGGAATGCCCGGGCCATTGTCGCGGATCGAGATGTACTGTCCGCCACCGGCGGTCCAGCCGGCCTTCACCATGATCTCGCCGCCCTGGGGCGTGAACTTCACGGCGTTCGACAGCAGGTTCAGGATGACCTGCCGGATCGCCTTCTCGTCGGCCCAGAGCGAGGGAAGGTTGGATTCGAACTGCTGTTCGATGCGGATGTTCTTTGATTTCGCACGCAGCTGGATCATGCCGATGCAGTCTTCGGCGATCTCGAGCAGAGAGACGCTTTCCTCGCTCAGTTCATACTTGCCGGCTTCGATGCGGGAGAGGTCAAGGATCTCATTGATCAGTTCGAGCAGATGCGACCCGGAGCGATGGATGTCGCCGGCATATTCCTTGTAGAGCGGGTTGCTCAAGGGACCGAGAACTTCCGTCGCCATCACCTCGGAGAAGCCGAGGATGGCGTTCAGCGGTGTGCGCAGCTCGTGCGACATCGAGGCGAGGAAGCGCGACTTTGCCATATTGGCTTCTTCGGCGCGCCGACGCGCTTCATCCGAGAGCGACTTCGCCACTTCCAGCTCGGCAATCAGGTCATCCTTTTCCGTCTGGAACGACAGGAGCTTGAGATTGGCCTGATGCAGCCTGTTGGTGATGTAGATGAAGAAAATGAGGGCGGTGGTGAAGACGGCCGTCAGGCCGAGATCCAGCATGTCGAGGCTTCGGCTCGAGGAAAAGGTGAGCGCAATCACCGTCGGGAGGAAGCCGAACAGGACAGCCTGGCGGAGGAGCATGCTCGCCATGGCGGTGATCGACAGGGCGACCAGAAGCACGGCGCCCTTATAGAACGTGAAGGCCGTGGGATTGCAGGTGTCGCAATCCTGCAGGGCAAAGATCGCCCAGGACATCCCCATGGCGACCTGCGAGAGAAGCAGGATGCGCCTCCAGCTGCCCTGGGTCTCCAGGGTGATCTCGCTCTTCGATGCGCGCTTGACGATCATGATGCCAATGGCGTGCATCGACAGCGCAAAGAGGCCCCACACGATGAAATGCGGCTGCGAGGTGAAGTAGGCGCCGGAGGCGGCTATCAGCAGGATGATGATCGGGATGACAGCCGCACCTTGAAGGCAGGCCGCGATATGCATCGCCAGGATCTCGACGTCGAAGGCCGGCGAGGTGCCCTGGCCAGACTGCAGTCGTTCGCGGGTGGAGCGCACGGCACGGTTCGTCGACCGGTTGCGGATGTTCCGCGTCAGGTCGAGCACATTTTTGTCCGCCGATGTGTCTACGCCGTTACTCATTGCGTTGCAGTCTTCCGCGCCTTGTTGGAACCTAGCGAGGAATTCTTAAGAAGATCCTTTCGTGGAAGGATTTGTTTGCCATGTGTGAAAAGGATCTGTTGTTGAAATGGGTGGGAATGTGACGAAGCGCCTGCGGGATGTGGTGCTCGGTTTCGCCATCCTGGCGCTGGCGCTGCTCATCATCGCGAAGCTCGAGAACGAGCAGGCGCTGCGTTTCGCGGGGCCTTTCACGGCTGTTGATGGCGACACCTTGCTGACATCAGGGGAGCGGCTTCGCCTGGAAGGGATCGATGCTCCGGAACTCGCCCAGACTTGCGACGCGGCGGATGGCTCCACTTATCGCTGCGGCGAGGACGCGCGGGATTTGCTTTCGACCCTCGTCGTGGCCCGTGCATGGGAATGCAGCGGAACGGGCCGCGATCGCTATCGGCGGCTCCTCGTTCTCTGCAAATCCGGAACGGATGATCTTGCCGAGCGCATCGTCTCGGCCGGCTTTGCCGTTGCCGACGGACGATATCTGGCGGCTGAAGACAAGGCGCGGGCGGCGAGCGAGGGGATCTGGCGTGGACGTTTCGAGCGGCCTTCCGATTGGCGCCGTCAGAGACAGATCGAGGAAGCGGAACTTGCCGGTTGGGTCGAGGCGTTACTGCCACGATGGATGTCGCGCTGGTTCGAGGAATAAAAGAATGACTGCTGATGCCCCCTTGCCGCCGGTGATGCCGCGCGGCGATCTGCCTCCACCGATCGGCGAATTGAGCCACGCCATCGCGCAATGCCGGATCTGCCGGGATTGTCCGGCCGGCGGACCGGAACGACGGATGCCACACGAGCCGCGGCCGGTCGCTTATCTTTCATCGACGGCGCGGGTGCTGATCGCCGGTCAGGCTCCGGGGCTTCGGGTGCATGAGACCGGCATTCCCTTCAACGATGCATCCGGAGATCGACTACGGCAATGGCTGGGGGTGGACCGGGAAACCTTCTATGACCGTTCGCGCTTCGCGATTGCTCCGATGGGTTTCTGTTTCCCGGGTTATGATGCAAACGGTCACGATCTGCCGCCGCGGCGGGAATGCGCGCCGCATTGGCGCCAGACGGTCATGGATGCCATGCCGCAGGTGGATCTGATCCTGGCGATCGGGCAATATGCTCAGGCCTGGCATCTGGGTGCGCTGAGGCGCAAGACCATGACCGAGACCGTGGCCAACTGGCGCGATTTCCTGCTCGCCAATCGCGAGGGGGCTCGGGTGCTCCCTCTGCCGCATCCGAGCTGGCGCAACACCGGCTGGCTCAAGCGGCATCCCTGGTTCGAGGCAGAAGTGCTGCCTGTCCTGCGGCGTGAAGTTTCCTTGTTGATAGGTTGAAATGATTTTCCATAAATTGTCTGAAATCAGCTATATGACGGAAAATCAGTTTTTCAGGACCTGTCATGGATCGCCTCGACCGTAAAATTCTCCGCATTCTCCAGGAAGATTCGACGCTGGCCGTGGCGGACCTCGCCAAAAAAGTCGGGCTCTCGACCACGCCTTGCTGGCGGCGCATCCAGAAAATGGAAGAGGACGGCGTTATCCGACGCCGCGTCGCGCTGCTCGATCCCGGCAAGGTCAATACGAAGGTGACGGTTTTCGTTTCGATCCGGACCTCCAGCCACTCGATCGAATGGCTGAAGCGTTTCTCGGAGGTCGTGTCGGAATTCCCGGAAGTCGTGGAATTCTACCGCATGAGCGGCGACGTCGATTATCTTCTGCGCGTCGTGGTGCCCGACATCGCGGCCTATGACGCCTTCTACAAGCGGATGATCGCCAAGATCGAGATCCGCGATGTCTCCTCGGCGTTCGCCATGGAGCAGATCAAGTACACGACCGAGCTGCCGCTCGACTACATGGTGCTCGACAGCCAGAAGAACGCGGAAGACTGAGAGGGACGCCGTTTCACTTGAGCCTGGCGATCCGCCTCGGATCACGCAGCTCTCGGAGGGCATCCTTTCCAATCCAGCGGGCGGTCGGATCGGCGTTTTCGGCCAGCTTTCCGGCCAATTGCAGCGCCCCTTCGTGGCAAGCGCGGCTACGCTTGCCCGTGTTCCGCAACGCCCAGTTCACGGCCTTCTTGACGAAGTTTCGGGGATCGGCGGCGTGTCGCTCGATCAGCGGAAGCCATACCAGAAAGGTCGCATCCGGCTCACTGCGGTTGTGAACTGTGGCGCCTGCGATCATGGCGAACGCCGTTCTCCTGACAAACTCCCTGTCGTCCGCGGCGAAGTCTTCAACCAGTTGATGCCAGCAGGGCGTCTCGGTCAGCAGATCGGCTGCGGCGTCAACGATTTCCCATGAGTTGAAATCGGCGGCGAGCTGCCAGATGTCGTCCGGCGACAGCTGCGTCGGCACGAAAGTCCAGATCGCCACCAGTCGCGCTTCTCGTATGCCGGATGCCCAGAGACTTTCGGCCCGCGCGTGGTTCGGGCCGATCGCTTTGGCGATGTGGCGCAAGGCAGGATTGCCGATGCCGAGGGCATCCTCGGTGGCGATCCCGAAGCGCGCCATCCCGGCGACGTTTTCCACCGACCGCATCGAGCGGAGATATGCGATAATCTCGGCTGCGGTGGCGGAGGGGTCGATCACTTGGTTTCGAGCCGTGCCAACAGGGACGACGTGTCCCAACGGTTGCCGCCGAGTTTCTGGACCTCGCCGTAGAACTGATCGACCAGTGCCGTAACCGGCAGGTTGGCGCCGTTGCGACGGGCCTCCGTCAGCACGATGTCCAGATCCTTGCGCATCCAGTCCACGGCAAAGCCGAAGTCGTATTTGCCCTGGTTCATCGTCTTGTGGCGGTTTTCCATCTGCCAGGAACCGGCCGCCCCCTTGGAGATGACCTCGACGACCTTCTCGATGTCGAGACCGGCCTTCTTGCCGAAATGCACGCCCTCGGCGAGGCCCTGGACGAGGCCGGCAATGCAGATCTGGTTGACCATCTTGGTCAGTTGGCCGGCACCGGCCGGACCCATCAGGCCGACCATGCGGGCATAGGAATCGATGACCGGCTTTGCCTTTTCGAATACTTCCGGCTCGCCGCCGCACATGACGGTCAGGACACCGTTTTCGGCGCCCGCCTGGCCGCCCGAAACGGGGGCGTCGATAAAGCCGCAGCCCTTGGCGGCCGTCGCCTGCGCCAGTTCGCGCGCCACTTCGGCGGACGCCGTCGTGTTGTCGATCAGGATGGCGCCTGGCTTCATGGTTGCGATCACGCCATGTTCGCCCGTCGTGACCGAGCGCAGGTCGTCGTCATTGCCGACGCAGGTGAAGATGAAATCCGCACCCTCTGCGGCCTCCGCCGGCGTCAGGCCATGGCTGCCGCCGAACTTCTTCACCCATTCTTCGGCCTTGGCGGTGGTGCGGTTGTAGACCTTGACCTCATGGCCGCCCTTGACCTTCAAGTGACCGGCCATGGGAAAGCCCATGACGCCCAAACCGATGAATGCGACCTTTGCCATTTGCTCTGCCTCTGCGATTACAGTTGAGGCAAAGGCATAAAGCAGGACGCGATCAAGGAAAAGTCAGAGATGCCACACCGCTGAGGCTTGCTTGCTAACCGAGGGCGGTCTGTCTCGGTGTTTCACCGTCAAGGCGTTTCGAGCGTTCCCCCAGCGAGTCGGAAATCTCCTGCCATATGCGCCTTAGACGACGGACATGGAGATCGTCGGCGATCCAGCCCATCATGTGTTCAACACGGGCTTTCACTTCCGTGGTGGTGACCCCGAGGTTTTCGCGGAACCAGCGGCAAAATTCGTCGGGATTGGCGGCTTGGCGGATGGTTCTCTGGTCCACCATCAATAGGCTCGTCCCACCGATATTACAGACATCGCGGAGGTTTTGTGTCGGCGCAATCAGCACCCCCGCAAGCAGAAGATCGAACTCTTCTGGGCTGTCACTGACGTCGGATCCGGTCTTCCTAAAATCGATCGCCCTCTCCAAATCGAAAATGGTCCTTATCTGCAGTTCACGCAGGATGAGGAATTTTTCGAGCCCGACAAGGTGACACAATTGCGCCTGAGCCACCCAGTCCACTGACTGATAGATGCCATAGGGGGTCTCGATATGCAGCATGATCGGATTGTAAGTTGCGAGTCCCTGAACGTCGTAGATCCCAGACTCCTGCAACCGGAAGCGCGTTGCATAGTCGATGCCGTCCAGCGCATCGAGGGGCGTGATCCGTGTCACCTTGTTGAAGCGATCGTCGTCCATTTTTACCCAGGAGATCAGTGATTGCAGACGCAGCAACACGAACTTCGAAGCACTGTCTGGCAAGTAGCCGAGGACCGGCGCCAAAATCAGCCATATGCGGGACACGTCAGGTAGTTGTTGGGGAGCGGGAGTCTGCGAGGGCGTCGCCACACCGGACTCGGCCACTATCCGGATGCCGAGGGTCGGATCAGGGATCGCGCGGTAGGCAGCGACGATGAAGACGACCGATACGATCGTCTCGACGGTGTAACGGAGGAACGTGATCGGTGAGAGGTCAAATGCGGCGAGCCCGCGTGTAAACCCTCGGATGGCAGCGAGAAAGGCTCCGGCGAACGCGAGACCGGCGATCAGGTGCACTTGCGCGGACAGCGGGGACAGAAATGCAATGCCACAGCCCTGTGCCGACACCTTGGCCGAGAGCCCCACGAGCAGCGCATCCATCCCGTAGTAGGTCACGATCATCATGCCGAGGGCGGATGCAAGCAGTCTGAGGTCTCCCCAGCCGAACAGCCTAGCATCATTGATGTACTGATCGATCTCCTCGACCGGTGACAGTTTGCGGCCACTCTGACTTGATGCTTTGCTAAGTGAAATGCCCTGCACGTACTTGGATCGAACGAACTCGACCGACGGGTTAAGATAGCCCGTTCCTTCCGGCTGGTCTTGGGACGGCCTGGTTGTCGCGGGATAGGACGTGAGGAAGTCCCGGATGACGAGAAGCCTTTTCTGCCGCATCTCGTTGCGTGCGTAGATGAATAGAGCGGGCGTCAGTACCGCCAGTGCAAGTGCATAGTAATTCGGCGGGCAGGTGGGCGAAAAGCATTCACCCAGCCATGCGTTCAGGTAGTTCACAAGATAGCCAACATCCATCGCAGCGCCCTCTCAAAGGGAGCAAAGCAGGATATTCGCGTTGTGGCCACAAATTTGATGCGCGCATGGGTTGTCTTTCGCAACCCCCACGTTCGAATTATTTCTTTTTCGCGACGACGAGGTGCCCCGGTGACGGGTTGCCGTCCTGCATGCGGACATTGATGTCCGTGATTTCCACCAGATCGAAGCCCGTGGCGGTCAGGCGTTCGCGGACATAGGTCTCGGCGTGGACGTAGCGCTGGTGTGGGCCGACCATGAAGGGGCGGCCGGCCATCACGTCGGCCGGCATGGTTTCGGAGGAGAAGACGAAGATGCCGCCGGTGACCATGTTTTCGGCCGCGCCGAAGAAGAGCGGCTCGAGGGCGCCGAGATAGGGGAGCACGTCGGTGGCCGTGACCAGGTCGAAGGGCTCGTCGTCATTGTCTTCGAGGAAGTCCTCGAGTTCGGCAACATAGAGCGTCTCGTAGAGATCCTTTTCATGCGCCAGCTCGACCATCTTCTCCGAGATGTCGATGCCGGTCATGTCGTCCACCATGTCGCGCAAGGCGCCGCCGGTCAGGCCGGTGCCGCAACCGAGATCGAGCAGGCGTTTGAACGGGCCAAGGTTGAGTGCCTGCAGGCGCTGGCGCACCATCATGGGCACGGTATATCCCAGCTGTTCGACGAGGATGTCCTCGAACGCGTCGGCATGCTGGTCGAACAGTGTCTCGACATAGGCGTCGGGCGCCTTGGGCGGAGCCTCGCCACGGCCGAGTGCTGCGATCCGGACCGACGCGCCGCCGTGGTCGTCGGGGTCGATTGCCAGGACTTCTTCATAGGCCTTGACGGCTGCATCGACATCGCCGGCCTTTTCCAGTGCGAGGGCACGGTTATAGGCTTCCGCCAGGGCTTCTTCGTCGATCTTTGCCATGTCCGGCTCCTATTTTCCTGGCCGCTCACCGGGCCTTTTCGGCTCGTCTAGCGGGTCGCGCCCGGCTTGGCAATCAAAAGGGAACCGCAGGGCGCCCCTTGGTGTTCTCCCGACAGGGAGCCAAGCATGGAACAAACATCTCAGACCGATACGAGCATCCTGCCACTGGAGAGCGCCAAGCCCGCGCGCCTTGCCCCTGCTTTGCCGGCGAGTTCGGCCGAGAAGGCCAATATGATCATCCACTATTATCGTGGAGAAATGGGCCGCATGACCAGTTGGCGCGATCGCATAGACCGAACCACCAACTGGTCGATGACCGTGGTCGCGGGTCTTCTGTCCGTCTCGCTATCAACGCCGTCATCGCACCATGGCGTCGTCTTGTTCGCCATGCTTCTGGTCTCGGTCTTCCTGTTGATCGAGGCGCGGCGCTACCGCTTCTTCGATGTCTACCGGGCCCGCGTACGCCAGCTCGAGCGGCACTATTTCTCGCAGGCTCTCTGCCCCCAGGCCGAACTCAAACCCGATTGGGCCGAGGCGATTGCCGCAAGCCTGCGCAAGCCGGTCTTCCTGATGGCTTATCGCGAGGCGTTGTTCCGCCGTATCAGGCGCAATTACATCTGGATGTATCTCATCCTGCTTCTCGCCTGGGCGCTGAAGATCTCAAGCCCCAAGCTGCAGCAGGGAGAGGCGCCGGAGGAGTTTGTCGGCAACCTCTGGCAGCTCGTCGGCCATGCGGATCTCGGACCGCTGCATGGCGGCTTCGTTCTGGCGCTTGTCGGCGCGTTCTATCTCGCTCTTCTTTTCGCCGTCGTATATCGGAAGCCAAAGGATGGAGAAATTGCGCATGGCGAGGTGCATGTCTGACCTAATGCAGGATGAACTCGCCCTTGAGCGAACGCCATTCGCTGGCGGCGATCATCTTCTTGTGCACGTAGGTGACCGAGTGGATCGGGCCTTCGATCTTGTCCTGCCAGAAGCGCAGGAAGCCGCGCATTTCGGGAAAGTCAGGCGCCAGATCGTAGTGCTGCCAGATGTAGGTCTGTAGCAGGGACGGGTGGTCGGGCAGGCGATAGAGGATCTGGGCGGTGGTCAGCCCATAGCCCTTCAGCATCAATTCCATTTCAGTGTTCATCGTAATGCGTTCCCCGTGTTCTCTTGGAAGACGGATCGACGCGGACGGTGTCATCGCTTCCGCGACCGACCGGGGCCGCGACCAACGCGGGCCCTGTGATCATGGAAGCACCGGATGGTGAAGGAACTGCTAATAAACGGGCGGCACGGTCAGCGCCGCCCGGTACAAGTCAGCGCTTCAGATGGCGTGTCAGGCGCGCTTCGATAGCACCCCAGGTGTGGCGCAGGGCCTCGACGATGGCGAGATAGAAGATCGCCGCCCAGAGATAGGTCTGGTAGTCGAAAGTCCGCGAGAAGGCGTAGCGGGTCTGGCCCATGAGGTCGAGCACGGTCACCACCGCGACCACGGCCGATCCCTTGATCATGAAGATGATCTCGTTGCCGTAGGGGCGCAGGGCGACGATCAGGGCCTGGGGCAGGATGATCTTCCAGAAGGTCACCGACGTCGGCAGTCCGAGCGATTTGGCACCCTCGGTCTGGCCCCGTGGCACGCTCTCGATGGCGCCACGGAGGATCTCGGCCTGATAGGCTGCTGTGTTCAACGTCATCGCGAAGAGCGCGCAGTACCAGGCCTCGCGAAAAAACCACCAGAGGCCGATCGCCTCGATCTGGGCGCGGAAGGAGCCGAGGCCGTAATAGATCAGGAAGATCTGCAAGAGCATCGGCGTGCTGCGGAACACGTAGACGTAGCCGTAGGCGATCGTGTTCAGAACCGGGTTCTTCGACATCCGGGCGAAGGTCACGGGGAAGGACAGAATGGCGCCGAGCGTAATCGATCCGAAGGTCAGGATCAGCGTTGTTGCCAGCCCGTCGAGGTAACGCCAGCCATAGCGTTCGATTTTCTCCGGGTCCCAGCTCGATGCGAGGTACCAGACGAGTGCAACGCCGAGCACCACCCAGAGCGCGAGTATGGCATATCCGAGGATGCGCGCGGCGCTGATGCGGCTGGCTTTGGCCGGTGGGGCGGGGCGGGCGGGGATCATCTCCACTGCGTGGCTCATCGTCCGACCTCCGCACGATTGGCCCAGCGGGAAACAGCGTTGAGACCGATCGACGAGACCGTTGCCAGCAGCAGGTAAAGGAGACAGGCAATCCCGTAAAACAGGAATGCTTCCTTCGTCACGCGCGCTGCGACGCCGGTCTGGCGGACGATATCGGCAAGGCCGATGACGGAAACGAGCGCCGTGTCCTTCAGAAGGACGAGCCAGAGATTGCTCAGGCCCGGAAGCGCGATCCGGATCAACTGGGGAATAATGATCAGCCACATGGTCCGGCGTTTCGAGAGGCCGACTGCGCTGCCCGCTTCATATTGACCACGGGGAATGGCCTGAAAGGCGGAGAGAAGGACTTCCGAGGCATAGGACGAGAAGACAACGGAAAGCGCGATCATGCCCGCGACGAAGGCGTTGATCTCGACGCGTTGCTCGATGCCGAACCAGGTCAGGACCGATTGCACCAGGATCTGGAAGCCGAAATACACGATGAAGAGTGTGAGCAGTTCGGGCAGTCCGCGGAAGATCGTCGTGTAGACACCGGTCGCGGCGCGCAGGCTCCATTCTCCCGATTGTCTGGCGAGCGCAATCAGGAAGCCGAGAGCTAGGCCAACGGGCAGGGTGGCGAGCGCCAGCGAAATCGTCACCTTCACGCCGAAGGCGATTTCGTCGCCCCAGCCGGTGTCGCCGCAGCCGACCAGGGTGTCCGCTGCCAACAGCCGGAAAAGCCCGACCGGACCACAGAGCGGATCGAATGCGTAGTTGATCCACTCCCAGATCGAGCCGAGCGCGGAAGACAATCCGCCCATGCCATTCCCCCTTGGCGGTTTGTCCGCCTTTTTGATGTCGTTGCAGTTCAAATGCAAAATGGCGGAAGTGTTCGACTTCCGCCACTCGGCTTTATCAGCTTATCCCGGGATCACTCGCCGTAAACGTCGAAATCGAAATACTTCTTGTTGATTTCGGCGTATTTGCCGTTCTCGCGGATCGCCGCGATGGCAGCCGTGAACTTGTCGGCCAGCTCGGTTTCACCCTTGCGAACCGCAATGCCTGCACCTTCGCCGTTGATTTCAACGTCAACCGGCAGCGGAGTGAGGATCTTGCAGCAGGCGCCGGCATCCGTCTTCAGCCATTCCGAGAGGACGACGATATCGTCGACCACGGCGTCAACGCGGCCGCCTTCGAGGTCGAGCTTGTATTCGTCGGCAGTCGGGTAGAGCTTCAGCTCGCTGTCGGCCATGTGCTTTTCGGCATAGTTGGCGTGGGTCGTCGAAGACTGAGCGCCGATGGTCTTGCCGGCAAGGCCAGCCACATCGGTGATGGCGGAGTCCTTCGGCACGGCGACGGCCGGCGGCGTGTTGTAGTACTTCTTGGAGAAGTCGACCTTTTCCAGACGCTCCGGGGTGATCGACATGGACGCGATGATCGCGTCGAACTTCTTCGCCTGCAGCGCCGGAATGATGCCATCCCAATCCTGGGTGACGAATTCACAGGTGACCTTCATTTCCTCGCAGAGCGCCTTGGCGATGTCGATGTCGAAGCCAACGAGGGAGCCATCGGCTTCCAGGTTGTTGAACGGCGGGTAGGCGCCTTCGGTGCCGATGATCAGCTTTTCCTGAGCCATCGCCGAGCCGGCAAAGAGCGACAGGGCTGCGATGGAAGCTGCGGCCAGAAAACGTGTCGGAATACGCATGAGATCCTCTCTGTTGGTGGGCGCTGCTTGTTGTTGTGATGCAGCTGCCCGTGATCGTGTGGCATGGTCGTCCACACTTGGGCCCAATATTCGTCTTGTTTGAGTGACGAAATCAACAGGAAACAGCGCTTTGGACAAAAATTGCAGTGGTTCAGGCGGGAGCAGGGCTGCCGTTCGCTGAGAACCGATGCGATCATGGGCAATGGAGCAAAAGACGTCCGGATGCGTTCAGGCAGGGTTAATCCTGCGGAACCTAGTCTGGCGGCAGTTACGGTACGCGTCGTTGACATCGTTATTGAAGAACATCGTCCGGCTCACTTGCCGGTTGCGATGGTAGGGAAGGAAACTCGAAGAATGTTGAAAAACAGATTGCTGGCCACGGTTGCGATCCCCGTGCTGTCGGTGGCGATGCTGGCAAAGCCGGTGGGTGCCTCGACAATCGGCATGGGCGAGAGCCAGAGCCAAACACGCCAGGCTGAAGAAGCACTGATTCAGCTCGCGCAGGCCGTCGTCTGCGGCGATGGCACCGAAGCCCCGGATGCCGAAACATGCGCCGCCCGCGACGCCCAGGCAGCCGCTGAAGAAGAGCAGCGCCGCGCCGCCGAGGAAGAGGCGCAGCGTCAGGCTGAGGCGGAAGCTCAGGCCCAGGCGGAAGCAGAAGCGCAGCGTGCTGCCGAAGCAGAGGCACAGGCTCAGGCGGAAGCCGAAGCGGAAGCGCAACGTGCCGCCGAAGCGGAAGCACAGGCCCAGGCGGAAGCCGAGGCTCAGCGAGCCGCAGAGGAAGAGGCTCAGCGCCAGGCCGAAGCCGAGGCAGAAGCCCAGCGTCAGGCCGAAGCGGAAGCTGAAGCCCAGCGCGCAGCCGAAGAAGAAGCACAGCGTCAGGCAGACGCCGAGGCTGAAGCCCAGCGTCAGGCCGAAGCCGATGCCGAGGCACAGCGGCAGGCTGAAGCCGAAGCAGAGGCGCAGCGCCAGGCCGAGGCCGAGGCAGAAGCCGCAGCACAGCAGGCTGAGGAAGCCGAGCAGGCCGAGCAGCCTGCCGAAGAGCCGGCCGCTGAGGGTGTGACCTGCGCAGATGGCTCTCAGGCTGCGACCGAAGCCGAATGTGCCGCTCCGGCCACCGAGGAACAGCCGGCGGAAGAGCAGCAGCAGACGGAAGAACAGCCGGCGGAAGAAGCCCAGCCGAGCGAAGAACAGGCGTCACCTGAACAGACCGAAGAGCAGGCGCCGGCCGCTGACGAAGAGCTTCGTCCGTCCCAGGATGCCGCCGGCGAACAGCCTGCCAACGAAGGCGAAGTGCCGGCCGACCAGGCCGAGCAGCCCGCCGATCAGCAGCCGACCGAAGAACAGGCGACCGATGAAGAGGTGCCTGCCGATGGTCAGCAGCCGGAAGGCGAACAGGTTCTCGTGCCTGCTGTCGAGCCGCCGGAGGATCAGCCTGTCCAGGAGATCACCGACACCCGTACAGCTGAGGAAAAGGAAGCGATCGCAGAAGATCCGTCCCAGACCTCCGAAACCGTTGTCCTGCCGGTTGAGAACGGTGCAGCCGTCCTCGACAGCGACAAGGATGCCGACAACAGTGGCGGGCAGGATAGCCGCGAGCAGCGCAATCAGCTGAGAGCGCAGGAAGACGTGGCTCCGCCGCCGGAAACGGATGCAGAGGCACAGGCCGATTCGATCGAGGTGGATCCGCAGACCATTCAGGCGACCATCACGGAAGACGGCACGACGCTTGATGCTGCGCCGACCTTCGACGTGCCGACCACCGTCGTCAACAATGTCAGCAACAGCAATGTGACCAACAACGTCACGAACAATGTGACCAATAACGTCACCAACAACACGATCGTCCAGAACAACGTCGTCAATCAGGTGACGGAAGTTCGGGTCATCGAGCAGATCGACAACCGCACCGTCATCAATGTCGGCGACCGCATTGTCGTCCGCAGCGACGACCGCCAGCGTCTGCGCTACGATGCCGAGGAGACGTATTACGAGCAGCTGTCGCGTGGTCGCGTTCGCGAGACCATCGAGCGTGCTGACGGCAGCAAGCTGGTCACGGTCTACAACCGTTATGGCGACATCATCATCCGCTCGCGGATCTCGCCGCGCGGTCGTGAATATGTCCTGATGTACTCGCCGGAGGCCGATGGCCAGCGTCCGAGCATGTATGTCGACGTCGGCGCCGCTCTGCCGCCGATGCGCCTGACCATTCCGGTCAGCGACTACATCGTCAGCACGACCCGTGACCCGGACCGTGACTACTACGACTTCCTCGCCCGTCCGCCGGTCGAGCGCGTCGAGCGTGTCTACTCGATCGACGAAGTGAAGTCGTCGGCTCGTATCCGCGACAAGGTTCGTCGTATCGACCTCGATACGATCACCTTCCCGTCGGGTTCGGCCGAAGTGCCGCTCGAGCAGGCCCGCACCCTGCGTCGCGTGGCTCAGGCGATGGAAAAGCTGCTGGAGCAGGATCCGGGTGAAGTCTTCCTCATCGAGGGTCACACGGATGCCGTCGGCTCGGATCGGTCGAACCTTGTTCTTTCCGACAAACGCGCCGAGACGGTCGCCAACCTGCTGACCGAAGTCTACGGCATCCCGCCGGAAAACATGTCGGTCCAGGGTTACGGCGAGCGGTTCCTGAAGATCCGCACCGAGGCTGCCGAACAGCAGAACCGCCGCGTCGCCATCCGCCGCGTCACGACGCTGGTGCGTCCGGCGAACGTGTCGAGCAACGACTGATCGGCAAACAGACAAAGGATGGGCCGCCGGAGCAATCCGGCGGCCCTTTTTGCATCTGGGCAGGGGGTTATGGCTTCGGTGGCAGTCCGGTGACGTCCGCGATAAAATCGGCGATCGCGCTGGTGTCGTCGAGATCGAAGACCGGCAGGTCGGTATCTTCGACAGCGTGGTCGGCCGCAATCGCGCGGATATGCGGATCGGTCGGTGCCAATGGCTCGCGCTTGGCAGCCGCCTCACGTCTTGCCTCGATCTTCGGCACGGGTTCGCGCTTGTAGCCCTCGATCAGCACGAGATCGCAGGGACCGATGCGGGCGAGAATTTCGTCGAAGCTCGGTTCAGGCGCGCCGCGCAGTTCATGCATGATGGCATAGCGGGTGCCCGAGACGATCACCACTTCATGGGCGCCGGCTTCACGGTGGCGGTAGCTATCGGCACCGACCTTGTCGATGTCGAAGTCATGATGGGCGTGCTTGATGGTCGAGATGCGGTAGCCGCGGCGGGTGAATTCCTCGACGAGCCGGACGGCGAGCCCGGTCTTGCCGGAATTCTTCCAGCCGGCGATGCCGAAGATGCGGGGACTGGTCATCAGAGATCACCTTTGTCGAGGACGGCCTGGGCAACAGCCAGATCCTCTGGCGTGTTGATGTTGAAGAAGGGGTCGACAGGTCCTAAAGGACGCTTAAGAGCGGCAAATTCCACCATCTTCGCCGGATGGCGGGCGATGAAATCGAAGACCCGCCGATGATCAGGGTCGTCGAGCCAGGCGCTCAGATCCTCTGCCACCGTCACGGGCCAAAGCGCCGTGACGGGATGACCGCGCCCCGCCGAGGCGGCCATGACGATCGTATTCTCGGCTGCAACCGAGGTGAGCTTACCCACGAGGTCCGGTGGCAAAAAGGGTGTGTCGCAGGCGGTCGTGAGAACATGGGTTGGTCTGTCGGGCATGTCCTTTGCTGCAAGGAGAGCTGCCAGAACGCCGGCCAGGGGGCCGGGACGATCAGGGATCGGATCGGGAAGCAGCGGCAGCCGGCCGGCAAGTGGGTGGTCGAGCGGGGCATTCAGCGAGACGCTGGAAACCTGTGGCGCCAGTCGTTCGGCGATATGTTCGGCGAGCGTTCCTCGGCCGAAAGGGATCATCGCCTTGTCCGAGCCCATACGCCGGGACAGGCCTCCAGCGAGGATGACGGCGGGGAAAGGCTTAGTCTCTGCCATTGGCTCAGCGCTCCTCGCCAGGGGCGATGCGCAGGAAGAGGACGGCGCCGAGAGCCAGAACGCAGCAGGCGAGCATGACCAGCAGGAGTGGCATCGCGCCGGTCTCGATCGAGAGGATGCGGGAGGCGAGCCAGGAGACGAAGGCCCCGCCGCCCATAGTGATCGCGCCCCCTAATCCGGATGCAGAGCCCGCAAGCTCAGGACGGACGCTGACGATCCCGGCATTGGTGCTCGGCAAGGACAGGCCATTGCCAAAGCCGACGACCACCTGCGGGGCGAAGAAGGCCAGCGACGAGACGAAGCCCTGCAGAAAGAGAACGATCGGGATCGCCGCGCCTGCGAGGGCGACGATGCCGCCGACCAGCATCATCATGTCGATGCCGAGGCGTCGGGCATAGCGCCCGGAGAGATAGTTGCCGGCGATGTATCCAGCGGCGATGAACATGAACTGCAGCCCGAGCATGCTCGGTGTCAGGCCCATCAGCGTGCCTCCCACGAAGGGTGCGCCGCCCAGAAAGGCGAAGAAGGCGCCCGAGGTGAAGGTGCCGGCCATCGTGTAGCCCCAGAAACGCGGGGAGGCGAGCAGGCGCGGCCAGGCGCGGAACTGGGCGGAAAAGCTGCCGCTCTTCTGGCGGTTCGTCTCGCCGAGGTCGCGGTAGACGAGGATCAGCACGAGGACGGCGGCAACGAGGATCGCGGTGAAGTTCGAGCGCCAGCCGAAGTTATCGCTGAGCAGGCCGCCGAGTGTCGGGCCGATCATCGGGATCAGCGTCATGCCCATGGTCACATAGCCGATCATCGAGGCTGCCTCGTCCATCGGCACCATGTCGCGGATGATGGCGCGCGAGAGAACCAGGCCGGCGACGACTGCCGTCTGCACCATGCGCGCAATCGTCAGGATCTCGATCGAGGTCGCGATCATGCAGATCAGGGAGGCGGCGATCAGAATGCCCAAGGCGCCTAGCATCACCGGCCGGCGACCGTAGCGGTCCGACAGCGGGCCAATCACCAGCTGTACCAGTGCGGTCATCGCGATGTAGCCGGAGACGAGGATCTGCACGCGATCATAATCCACGCCGAGATCGGATGCCATGGCGGGCAGGGCCGGGAGGAAGATGTTCATTGTCAGCGCTGACAATCCCGCGATCGCCACCAGACTGACGATGTGTGGGGCCGTGGTTCTATCCAGGAAGCGGGAAACCTGCTGCACGCGCATCTATCCTTGAAACTGAGCCGATATCAGCCGGGGGAGGCCGGGTCGGCGCGGCGGGCAAGCGCCGCCTTCCGCTTGCTCTCGCGGTAGAATGTGTAGAGCCCGGAGCCGATGACAATGGCTGAGCCGATGACCATCCAGAGGTCGGGCGTTTCGCCGAAGAACAGCATGCCGAGAAGCACGGCCCAGAGGAGGCTCGTATAACGGAACGGCGCGATGAACGAGATCTCGCCTGTTCGCATCGCCATGATGATGGCCTGGTAGCCGGCAAACAGGAAGATCGAGGCAAAGGCCAGTCGCCCGAGCGCGCTGCCCGACATCGGCTGCCAGCCGCCAAAGGCCGGTATCAGCAGGAGTCCGGCGAAGGAAATCGAGGCGGCGGTGAACAAGGTGACGGTCAGCGAGGAGATCCTCGCATCGATACGTCGTGTGACGAGGTCTCGTCCGGCCGCCATGACGACGCAGAGGACGATGTAGAGGGAAGCAAGCGTGAACCCCTCGGGACCCGGCTGGATGATGACGAGGACGCCGATGAAGCCGAAGCCGATCGCTGTCCAGCGCCGCCAGCCGACCGGTTCCTTATAGAAAAGTGCTGCGCCCAAGGTCACCGCGAGCGGCAGGGACTGGAGGATGGCGGAGGCATTGGCGAGAGGCACCTGTCCCAGGGCGGCCAGGAAGGCGACTGCCGCGACGGTCTCGAAAGCGATCCGCACCAGGATCATCGGCTGCAGGATGTTCTTGATGTGGTCGAGGGCACCCATGCGCCGCGCAACGATGTAGACGAGAAGCGCCGTGAAGGCGCCGCGCACGAACATGATCTGCGCCACGGTCAGTTCCGCAGTCACCGATTTCGTCAGGGCGTCGTTGAAGGTGAAGCCAGCCATCGAGATCGCCATCAGGAGGGCGCCTCGGGTGTTCTCTGATAATGCCATGCTCGATTCCCGTGCGTACCCGGCGGTTCTAAACCAAGCGGCATGCGCGAGGAACAGAATTCGCCTTTTCTCCCGCTGAAACGATGCTGCAGTGCCAAAATGACGAATTGCGATTAACCATTGTTCAAACTGAACACTGCAATCTCTCGCGTGGCGCACATGAGGTGGCGCCTGTTTTTCGATACCGGGTAATGACCTCGCGGGATATCGACCTCTTTCGAGGGCCTCATGAGTTTTATTGATCGCCTCCTGCAAAGCCGCAGGATCGTCACCAAAGTCTTGCTATTCGTCGTTCCTCTCGTTCTGCTCATGGCTGGCGTTGGCCTCCTGGGCTATTGGACCGCCACTACGCTCAACGGCCATATGACCGTGACCCGCGCCACGATCGGCAACATCAGCGATCTGGAGCGGCTGCAGCAGGGCCTGCAGGAGTTCAGCCTCGAACCGACGGAAAAGAGCAAGGATGCGCTTTCGTCGGCTATCGATGATCAGGAAAAAGGGCTGGCCGTGCTGAACGGTGTCCTCGCCAAGCAGGCGCAGGCGGGCGATCTATCGGCACTCACCGGTTTGCCCGGCACGATGCGAGCGCAGACGACCGCGCTGTGGGACAACAAGACGACGCGCGACGAGCTGGATGCGGGCCTGACGTCCGCCGTCGCGGCGCTGCAGGCGGAGGGCCAGCAGATCGTCAAGCAGGTCGATTTCGTTCGCACGGATCTGGCGGGCAAAGAACGCTTCGCCAAGGAACTGCTTTTCGACGCATCCGCGTTCAAGTCGCTGCTCGATCGCCTCGGCAAGCTGCGCGTCGGCGTGCAGATGGCCTTCACCCCGGAAGAGCAACTCGCGGAGGCGAAGCTCTATCTGAAGCCCATGCAGAAGGATCTGGCGAAAGCCAACGAGATCGCATCCGAGAAGGGCAAGGTGCTGGTTGGGGAGGTCGATGCCGCCATCACCAAGGTCGAGACGATCCTGAACCAGTCGGGGCCGGATGATGCACGGGCGCAGGAGCTCGGACGGGTTCTCGCCGAACTGGTGGAGATCGAACAGAAGATCACGCTGCAGGCGGCCAAGAACAGCGACGTCGCGGCCGACCGCTTCGTCAGCCTCGACAAACTCGTGGCCGAACAGAAGGAGCTGATGTCGCTCGTCGACAGTGCGGCGCTCACGATCGCAACCGTCGAACTGCGCGTTCAGCAGATGCTCGGTGCGCTGGATGATCAGGCCCGTGGCGTGGTCGTTGCCGAAGTCGAGGCTCTTCAGAAGGTTGCCGCACGCATCTCCGAGCTTGGTGCCAAGAACAGTGCGCTGCGCGACTTCCCGCAGAAGATTGCGCCGCATCTGGCATCCATCACAGAGAACTCCCAGGCCCGTCTGGATGCCGGGCGTGACTGGCAGGATAAGCGCCTGGCGGCGAATGCTGCCGTCTCTGCTGCGATGGAATCACTGCGCAACTTCGTGAGCCAAGCCCAGGAAATCGGCCGTGAAGACAGCGAGCGCTCGGCGACCATCTCGGTCATCACCATGGTCGTCGGCACGCTGCTTGCCATCATCGGCGGCCTGATGCTGGTGGAGACGCTGCGGGCACCTCTGAAGCGCATCACCAGTGTCATGGCACGGCTGGCGAATGGCGATCTTTCGGTTCCGATCGAAGGGCGCAATCGCGGCGACGAGATCGGCGATATGGTCCGCTCCGTCACCGTCTTCCGCGACGCGGCGTTGGAAAACAAACGTCTCGAAGAGGAGGCGGAAGCCGCCCGTTCGCGCTCCGAACAGGAGAGTGCCCAGCGTGCGCAGGAACGGGCCCGCGTCGAGGCCGATCAGCGCTCGGCGCTCGAAGCCCTGTCTTCCGTGCTCGAAGCGCTTGCCAATGGCCAGCTCAACGTCTCCATGCGCGACGACCTGCCGGCGGACTTCGTTGCCATGGCGTCAACCTACAACCAGGCTGTCGAAGCGCTGCGTGCTACGCTTGAAGAGGTCCGCGCGGCAAGCGTCGATATCAATGCCGGGACGGAGAACCTCGCAGTCTCGGCTGACGATCTCGCGCGCCGGACGGAGCAGCAGGCGGCAGCGCTCGAGGAAAGCGTGCGTGCGCTGTCGCACCTCAGCGACGTGGTTCGCTCGACGGCCGACGGGGCAGGGCGCACCGCCCAGTCCGTTCAGTCGGCCCGCGATCACGCCCGCGAATCGGGTGTCGTCGTGCGCAAGGCAGTGGAGGCCATGGCCGAGATCAGCCGTTCGTCGGAAAAGATCTCGACCATCATCGGCGTCATCGACGAGATCGCCTTCCAGACCAACCTTCTGGCTCTCAATGCAGGCGTCGAGGCCGCCCGGGCCGGCGAAGCTGGCCGCGGCTTTGCCGTGGTCGCCCAGGAAGTCCGCGATCTTGCCCAGCGCTGCGCCAATGCGGCGAAGGAGATCAAGACGCTGATTTCGGTCAGTGGCGGTCAGGTCAAGTCGGGTGTCGAGCTCGTCGAGAATACGGGTGTGGCGCTGCAGTCGATCATCGATCAGGTGGAAGAGGTGCAGTCGCTTGTCGAGAGCATCTCGGCCGCCACCCGCGAGCAGTCGACGGGCATCAGTGAGGTGACGTCCGCCGTGCGTGATGTCGAACTGATCACGCAGCAGAATGCGGCGATGGTCGAGGAAAACAACGCCGAGATCCAGGGGCTTCGCCAGCGCGTGGATATCCTGATGCACAAGATCTCGCGCTTCCGCACGGATACGCAGCGCGCGGACCTGCAGTCCTATCGCCGGTCGGCATGATCGTTTGAACCGACCGGCGGCGGTCAGCCGCCGGTCACGCTCATGTGCCGGGCAACGGCTGGCTTGCGGTGGTTCCGGTCGATGATGAAGTCGTGGCCCTTTGGCTTGCGCGAAATCGCCTCGTCGATCGCCGCCGAGAGATAGGCATCGTCGTCGGAGGCTCTGAGCGCGGTGCGCAGGTCGGCGGCATCGTCCTGACCAAGACACATGTAAAGCGTACCCGTGCAGGTCAGCCGCACGCGGTTGCAGCTCTCACAGAAATTGTGGGTGAGGGGCGTGATGAAGCCAAGGCGACCGCCGGTTTCGCGCACCTCGACATAACGCGCCGGTCCACCGGTGCGATAGGGGATGTCGTCCAGGGTGAACTGTTCTTCGAGCCGTTGGCGAACCAGTGAGAGCGGCAGGTACTGGTCCGTCCGGTCTTCGTCGGTCTCGCCCATCGGCATGGTTTCGATCAGGGTCAGGTCCATACCCTCGCCATGAGCGAAACGCATGAGATCCGGGATCTCGTGCTCGTTGAAATCCTTCAGCGCGACGGCGTTCAGCTTCACGTGGATGCCCGCTGCCTGGGCGGCGCGGATGCCTTCCATGACCTTGTCGAGCTCGCCCCAGCGGGTGATCGTCTTGAACTTGACCGGATCGAGCGTGTCGATCGATACGTTGATGCGGCGCACACCGCAGTCGGCGAGCTCGGCCGCATTCCGGGCAAGCTGCGAGCCATTGGTCGTCAGCGTCAGTTCGTCGAGGCCGCTTCCGATGTGGCGCGACAGGCCGCGCACCAGATGCATGATGTTCTTGCGGACCAGTGGTTCGCCGCCGGTGAGCCGCAGCTTACGAACGCCCTTTGCAATGAAGGCGGAACAGAGCCGATCGAGTTCTTCCAGCGTCAGGAGGTCTTTCTTCGGCAGGAAGGTCATGTTCTCCGCCATGCAATAGGTGCAGCGGAAATCGCAGCGGTCCGTGACGGAAACACGTAGATAGGTGACCGAGCGGCCGAAGGGGTCGATCATCGGAGCGGCACGGTTTGTGAGCGGTTCGGCATTGCGCCAGTTGGCGGGGCTATGGTCCAACAGGTCTCTCCTGTGCATTTCCGTCAATGTGGGGCCAAGGCCTGGAAGCGTCAAGTTGACACCTGATATCTCAGCGAAATTGCGTTGCAAACCGGAGAGGATCGACCTAGGTCTGCAGCATTCGAACCGAAAGACGAGTGCCCCATGAGTGAGATCTGGCCGAGCGAATTGAAGGTGTCCAAGGATCGCCGTCTGTTGACGGTGACCTTCAATGACGGCGTCGTCGCCGCGCTTCCGGCGGAGATGCTGCGGGTTCTCTCACCTTCCGCCGAAGTGCAGGGGCACGGGCCCGGCCAGAAGGTCACGGTGCCGGGCAAGCGCAACGTCGCCATCCGCCAGATGACGCCTACGGGGAATTATGCTGTGCGTATCGGCTTCGATGACGGACATGACACCGGCATCTTCACATGGCTCTACCTGCGCGAGCTCGGCGAGACCGGCGATGAGAAATTCGCCGCCTACGAAGCTGAACTCGCCGAGAAGCGTCTCAGCCGCGATCCTCGCTGATCTCCAGATCCTTCATGTCGTCCGAAGACAACATGCGCTGAATGAGAAGGTCCATGTTGTCAGCCAGGCGCTGGCAATCCTCGATCGGCGTTGCCGACAGCGTCCGCTCGATGAGCTCCGTCTGAATGCGCATGGCCTTTTCGCTGAGCGCCCGTCCCTCGTCGGTCAGGGCCAGTCTGAGCACGCGCTTATCCCGCTGATCGGGCCGTCGCTCGAGAAGGCCGCGCTTTTCCATCTGGGGCAGAAGCATGCTCATGTTGGAGCGACCGACGAGCAGTTTCCGCGCGAGTTCCTGCTGCGAGATGCCTTCGAACCGGTAGAGATTGACCAGGATATCGAGATGCGGCGGCTTGATGTCGAGCGGTGCCAGCGCTCGCCCCAGGGCTTGCTGCATCAGCTGGCAGGCCCGGGCAACGGAGATCCAGCTGCGAAAACGGGGATGGTCCCAGGGGAAGGCTTGCGTTTTGTTCATTCTTGTACTTTATTGTTCAGCATTGAACATTTGATGGGATTCCGACTATGCCATCCTTTCCTCTCAAGGTCACCCGCCTCGCTTTCACCGGGCTGGAGAAGATGTCGCCGACACTCGCGGGGCGGCTCGCCTTCGAGCTCTTCTGCCGGACGCCAAGCCGTCGCCCGAAAGGCGCGAAGGCGAAGCAGGTCTTTCTGACCGGACGCAACAGGCTTCGGCAGGCGCAGACGGTGCGGCTTGCACTGTCGCGCGGTATGGCGGCGGTCCACGTCTTGGCCGTGCAAGGTGTGCCCGCCAATGGCCGTCGGGTGCTCGTGGTGCATGGCTGGGGATCGCGGGTCGAGTATCTCACGGACCTTGCGACGGGTCTTCGCCAGACGGGAACGGAAGTCGTCATGCTCGACCTGCCCGGGCATGGGGCATCGAGCGGACGGCGGCTGGACCTCAAGATTGCAGCGGAAGCCATCGTCGCGGCTGAACGCCATTTCGGACGCTTTGACGGCGTGGTCGGGCATTCTTTCGGCGGGGCGGCCGTGATGATGGCAGCCGGACACGTCTTCCCGGAACTTCAGCCCTTGAACGCGGCCCGCATCGCCTTGATCGGCTCGCCTTCCAGCATGGGTGAAGTGTTCAACGGCTTTGCATCCACGGTCGGTCTCGGACGCGGCAGTGTCGGGGCCATGCGGAACAGGGCGATGGAATTGGTCGGTGCCCAGGTCGAGGATCTCGATGGGGTCGCCGTCGCGCGGCGCATCGACCGGCCGCTGCTTGTCGTCCATGCCGAAGACGACAAAGAGGTCAATGTCGGCCATGCGCAGCGCTATATCGGCGTGTCACCGCATGTCCGGCATCTCTGGGCCAATGGCCATGGTCACCGCAGGATCGTCAGCGCGCCCGAAGTCATCCATGCGGTTTCCTCTTTCCTCACGGCCGCCGATGCCTCCGACAATTCGAGGGTGCGCGCGGTGTCATGAAGCCGTCATGGGGCTTCCCTAAGCCGCGCCGTTGAGAAATGGTGGCGGCGCGAAACGGGAGGCGACTCATGACGATCATCAGCAGTGTCGAGGAATTGAAGGCGATCTATGGTGACGTGACCGAGGCCTCGACCGCCAAGGTCACGACCCAGCTGACGCCGGCCTATCGACGCATGATCGAGATGTCTCCCTTCGTTGCCCTGGCGACGGTCGGGCCTGAAGATCTCGATTGCTCGCCGCGCGGTGATCGCGGCTCGGTCGTCCGTGTCGAAGACGAGAAGACGCTCGCCCTGCCGGACTGGCGCGGCAACAACCGTGTGGATTCGCTTCTGAATATCGTGCGGGACCCGCGGGTTGCGCTGATGTTCCTGATCCCGGGCTCGAGCAGCGTCATGCGGATCAATGGTCGCGCCGTTGTGTCGGTCGCGCCAGAGCTTCTCAACAGTTTCGAGATGGAAGGCCGCCATCCCCGGAGTGTGGTGGTGGTGACGATCGAGGAAGCCTATTTCCAATGCGCCCGCGCCGTGATGCGCGCCGATCTGTGGGCGGCTAACAGCCAGGTGGCGGCCAAGGATCTGCCGACGCCCGGCGAGATGCTCAAGGCTGCAAAAGAGGACTTCGACCGCGAGACATATGATCGCGAGTGGCCGGCGCGGGCCGCAAAGACCATGTGGTGATCGCCAGCGTCAGCGCTTGTAGATCAGCCAGCTCTTGGTGAAGTCCTTCTTCATCCCGTCTTCATAGGGCTTCGTGCGATTGCGGCCGGCATTCTTGGCGCAGTAGAGCGCGATGTCAGACCGGGCGTATAGCTCGCCGGCGTCTTCGGCATCCGAGGCCATGGCGAAGCCGAGCGAGATGGTGATCGGCCCGTAGTTGACGCCGGTCTTCGAGTTCTTGAAAGGCGTGGTCTCGAGCGCGATGCGGACCCGTTCGCAGGTCTGATAGATCTCGTCCGTGGTATTGCCCTCGATGATGATGGCGAATTCCTCGCCGCCGGTGCGGGCGACGAAGCAGTCCTTGCGGACATTGCTGCGGATCACGGTTGCAACGGTCGCGAGGATCTTGTCGCCGACCGGATGGCCATAGGCGTCGTTGACCTTCTTGAAGTTGTCGATGTCGGCGAGAACGAGTGCGGCAAGCGGCTTGGTGCCGCTGGTGTAGACGGATGCGAGCTTTTCGTCGAAGGCGCGGCGATTGGCGATGCGGGTGAGCGAATCCGTGTTGGCGATCCGCTTGTATTCGTCGAGCTCGCGACGAACCTCGTCCATCTCCTGGGAACGCTGCGACATCTGCACGACGGTTTCCTCACCATGCGCCATGGTGGAACCGGTGGCTTCGGTCAGGATGCTGATCGCACTGCGCAGGATGTCGGCGCTGTTGCTGCTCTTGGAGTTGATCCGGTGGTAGGTTTCGCCCAGCAGCCGATTGTAGCTCTGCAGCGAGTTCTGCTCCTGCTGAAGCAGCCGCAAAAGCCCATCCAGTTCACCGATCAGCTTGCTATGGACGTTTTCGATGGCCTTGGTCTGGTGGGCCGCGAAATATTGCTCACCGAGGGCATCCAGCTCGTCCTGGGTGGCGCGGCTGCCGAGCGCTGCCAGTTCCCGGGTCAGGGAAGGGTTCGAGCCGATGAAGGCCTCGTAAAATAGCTCGTAGTTACGCGGGATAGGAGCGACCCCCATCGAGCGCATTGCATAGGTGATCTGTGCCGCAACGTCAGGTGTCTGCGTCTTCGGCGGTGTTGCCGTGCTCATTCGGCCAACTCCAGTGGTCGTCAGTGCTGGCCTTAAGGCCCTAAGAAAAATTAGGGGCAAATGATTGGAAAATGTTTAATATTCGAGCAACGACAAATTGTCGGTGCGAAATGAGCAATTATCGCTCACGACCCGCAAGTATTTCAGATCTTTCAGAAATTCGCCGTTGCGGAGTGTGCCTTCCGCAACGGCAGTCAGTGTCGTTCTCAGGAAAAATCAGCCGAGGTTGAATTCCTGGAAGAAATCATTGCCCTTGTCGTCGGTGACGATGAAGGCAGGGAAGTCTTCGACCTCAATCTTCCAGACGGCTTCCATGCCCAGTTCTGGATATTCCAGCACCTCGACATGTCTGATGCAGTCCTGTGCGAGACGCGCGGCCGGGCCGCCGATCGAGCCGAGATAGAAGCCGCCATGCGTCTTGCAGGCTTCGCGCACGGCACGCGAGCGATTGCCCTTGGCGAGCATCACCATGGAGCCACCGAAGGACTGGAACTGGTCGACATAGGAGTCCATGCGTCCCGCCGTTGTCGGACCGAACGAACCGGAGGCGTAGCCGGTCGGGGTCTTGGCCGGGCCGGCGTAATAGACCGGGTGGTTCTTCATGTAATCCGGCATGCCTTCACCCTTTTCCAGGCGCTCGCGGATCTTCGAATGGGCGAGGTCTCGGGCGACGATGATCGTGCCGGTCAGCGAGAGGCGGGTCTTGACCGGATGCTTGGTCAGTTCGGCGAGGATCGCGCTCATCGGCTGGTTCAGGTCGATCTTGACGACCGACGAGGAGAGGGCGGTCTCGTCGATGTCGGGCATGTATTTCGACGGATCGGTTTCGAGCTGCTCGATATAGATGCCGTCTTTCGTGATCTTGCCCTTGGCCTGGCGGTCGGCGGAACAGCTGACACCGAGGCCGATCGGCAGCGAGGCGCCGTGGCGGGGCAGGCGGATCACGCGGACGTCATGACAGAAATACTTGCCGCCGAACTGTGCGCCGACACCCATCGACTGGGTCAGCTTGTGGATTTCCTTTTCCATTTCCAGATCGCGGAAGGCGTGGCCGGACTCGGAGCCTTCCGTCGGCAAGTCGTCGAGATAGCGCGCGGAGGCGAGCTTGACTGTCTTCAGCGTCATCTCGGCGGAAAGGCCGCCGATGACGATCGCCAGATGGTAGGGGGGACAGGCTGCCGTACCCAAGGTGAGGATCTTCTCCTTGAGGAAGTCGATCATCCGGTCATGGGTCAGGAGCGAGGGTGTCCCCTGGTAGAGGAAGGTCTTGTTGGCCGAGCCGCCGCCCTTGGCCATGAAGAGGAACTTGTAGGCGTCCTCACCCTCTTCATAGAGGTCGATCTGGGCGGGCAGGTTCGTCTTGGTGTTCTTTTCCTCGAACATCTTGATCGGCGCCAGCTGCGAATAGCGCAGGTTGCGGCGCTCATAGGCGTCGCGGACGCCTTCGGCGAGCGCTTCATAGTCGTGGCCGTCGGTAAAGACGCGGCGGCCTTTCTTGCCCATGACGATCGCGGTGCCCGTGTCCTGGCACATCGGCAGGATGCCGCCGGCGGCGATGTTGGCGTTCTTCAGGAGGTCGAAGGCGACGAAGCGGTCATTGTCGGTCGCCTCAGGGTCGGCGAGGATCGAAGCGAGCTGCTTCAGATGGCCGGGGCGCAGCAGATGATTGATGTCGGAGAGCGCCGTTTCGGCCAGCAGGCGCAGACCCTCCGGTTCGACCGTCAGGATTTCCTGACCTTTGAATGTTTCCACCGAGACGAAGTCTGAGGTGAGCTTGCGGTAGGGGGTCGTGTCTTCGCCAAGGGGAAAGAGATCGTCTGCCATCACGGGGCCTTTCGTGGCATCAGCTTAAGGATTTTCGGTGGTGTAAGCGGAAGGCCTTAAAAATTCAATGCGCCGAAAGCCCAAGCTGCAAGCGTTGACAGGAGGGTTGCCGATCTAAAAAAGGGCGGCTTCGAGCGCTTGTAACTAATGTAATGGATTCGGAGGTAGAGCATGGTGTGGGATGGGACGAGCCGGGCAAACTGGCGCCGTTCGGTCGTCTTGAAGATCTTCGTGATCTGCTTTGTCTGTATCCATATCCCGCTGATCGCGCTGCTCTTGAATTTCGGCACCGGCACCGGGTCGGACGCCTGGTCCATAGGGCTGGTGGTGCTCGGCGCCACGCTCGTTGGCACCGCCGCTTGCCTCGCCGCGATGTGGTGGCTCACGCTGCCGCTGCGCAACCTTGCCAGCGTGATCAGCCGCTATCGGGCGGGCGGTGTTTTTGCCGAAGAGCAGCTTAGCAAATACGGAAACGACGAAATCGCTGTCGTTACCCGGGCCGTGTGCGGGATGGTGGGCGAAATCTCGGCGCTTGCCGAGCGTGTCGAGGGCCAACCGGCGCTCGATCCCTTGACCGGTCTTCTGAATGGTAGCGCTGCCTATAGCGTGCAGCTGCCGTACTTCCCGAGCGATTCCGTCGGCGGCACCGCCATCACCCTTGCCGTATTCGAGCTGGAGGGCATCGAGACCCTGGGTGCGCGACACGGACGGGAGACTGCCGATCTCGCGCTCGTCGCGGTCGGCGATGTGGTCCGCCGATATTTTCTGCCGCGACAGGTGGCGGCACGCATGTCCGGCACCACCTTCGTGCTTCTCTTTTCGGGTGACACGCCGGATGCGGTCTTTGCCTGCTGCGAGGCCATCCGCAAGAGCGTTGCGGAACTCGAAGTCGGCCCGCTTGCGGCTGGCAGCCTGCGCGTGACGTTCGGGATCGCCGTGCGTCAGTCGAGCGAACCCATCGCTGACCTCCTGCACAAGGCGGATATGGCGCTGTTTCGCGCCAAGGACATGCTGCGGACCGGTCTCGAGACGCTGAGATCCTGACCCCGCTCGGGCCGCGGCAGCGCCTATAACGACGCCGCCGCGGCGTGACCGTTACTTCGGTCCGATCATCAGTTCCGGACGCACATACTCATCGAATTCCTCATTGGTGAGGTATCCGCCGCCGACTGCCTCCTCGCGCAGTGTGGTGCCATTCTTGTGCGCGGTCTTGGCGATCTTGGCGCAGACGTCGTAGCCGAGCTTTCCGTTCAGCGCGGTCACCAGCATCAGGGAGTTTTCGACGCCCTTGCGGATGTTGTCCTCGCGCGCCTCGATGCCGACAACGCAGTTGTCCGTGAAGGAGACCGCGGCGTCGCCCAGCAACTGGACGGACTGGAGGAAGTTGTAGGCCATCATCGGGTTATAGACATTGAGCTCGAAATGGCCCTGGCTGCCGGCAAAGGTGATCGCGGCCTGATTGCCGAAGATATGGGCGCAGACCTGGGTCAGGGCTTCGGATTGGGTCGGATTGACCTTGCCCGGCATGATCGAAGAACCCGGCTCGTTTTCCGGGAGTGCCAGCTCGCCGAGGCCGGCGCGCGGGCCCGAGCCCAGAAAGCGGATGTCATTGGCGATCTTGAAAAGGGCGGCCGCGGCCGCATTGATCGCGCCATGGGCAAAGACCATGGCATCGTGGGCGGCCAGCGCCTCGAACTTGTTGGGCGCGGTGATGAAGGGCAGGCCGGTGATGCGGGCGATTTCGTCCGCCACCTTCTCGGCAAAGCCGATGGGCGCATTGAGGCCCGTCCCAACGGCGGTGCCGCCCTGGGCGAGTTCGTACAGGCCGGGAAGGGTGATTTCAATGCGCTTGATCGAGGACGCGACCTGGGCGGCGTAACCGCCGAACTCCTGACCGAGCGTCAGTGGGGTGGCATCCTGGGTATGGGTGCGGCCGATCTTGATGATGTGCGCAAAGGCTTTCGCCTTGGCATCGAGCGCGGCATGCAGGTGCTTGAGCGCTGGCAGCAGGTGGTGAACGACATGTTCGGCGGCGGCGATGTGCATGGCCGTCGGATAGGTATCGTTCGACGACTGGCTCATGTTGACATGGTCGTTGGGATGAACAGGCTTCTTCGATCCCATCTCGCCGCCCAGCATTTCGATCGCCCGGTTCGAGATGACCTCGTTGGCATTCATGTTGGACTGCGTTCCGGAGCCGGTTTGCCAGACGACGAGCGGGAAATGCTCATTCAGCTTCCCGTCGATGACCTCCTGAGCGGCATTGACGATCGCGTCTCCAAGCTTGGGGTCGAGCTTGCCAAGGGCCATATTTGCCCGAGCGGCGGCTTGTTTGACGATGCCGAGCGCACGCACCACCGGCAGGGGCTGCTTTTCCCAGCCGATCTTGAAGTTGCCGAGCGAGCGTTGCGCCTGGGCGCCCCAATAGCGGTCACTTTCGACTTCGATCGGTCCGAAGGTGTCGGTCTCTGTGCGGTGTGTCATCTTCTATCCTGCCTGTTGCGGGGGCTCGTTCTGGCTGTCGGCTGTGTGGTTGGATCTAGGTGTTCGCCGCGCCGATGCAAGCTGCACATCATAAGATGACGATCCTTGTCAACTATCGGTGTCGGTTCCGTGCGACCTGTCGCAGACCCCGCCTCGCTGTGGCCTTTCCAGCACGTGTCACGACTATTTGTGATCATGTGAATGTGGATCTCTGGGGCGGATTCGTCACCAGTTGTTAACGTCAATCAAAATTTAACGAATGTTTCCATTTAGTTTGCGCGGAGGCGGGCGTTCGGATCGCTTCACGGCTCACGCAAACTTGACGCCGTGCTCTCGACGAGGGCGCCGCCGGCCAACTTTTCAACGAAATGCTGATCCGCTAGTGATCCGCGCTGAAACTCATGATGCCGCGAGTCCAGTCTGGACTCGGACCGGGAATGGAAGAGAGAATGACGAGAAACACGAAATTCGTAGTCACCGCACTCCTTGCAGCGACTACAGCGGTCGGAACCCTGCCGGGCGAGGCGACTGCCACCACGCTTCTCGATCTTCTCAGGGGCGGCCCGGGCCGTCAGGTGAAACAGCAGGCGGCGCCCGCGTCGCTCGAAAGCCAGGCGCGTGGTGGCCTTGAAATGGGAGATCCGGAGCCTCTCCCGAAGATCTCTGGCCCGCAATACTATACGTACAAGGCCGAGGCACAGCGCGCGATCAAGATCAAGCTGCCGGTATCCGAACCCACGGCAGGCTCGACCGAGACGCAGGCCCCGCCGGAAGTTCTTGGTGCGCGCCGCTTCCTGTCGGATGTCGCCGTGCGGGCGACCGACGAGGTGGCGAAGACCGTCGAAAGCTATTACGGCAATCCGAACAAGCCGCTTATCTGGACGGACGGGGAGGGCATTTCCCCGCGCGGTCGCGCCATGATCGAAGCGCTTGCCGCTGCTGATACCGTCGGCCTCTCGCCGGACGATTATGCCGTGGCCATGCCGGCCGAGACGGCAGATCCTGCCGATCCGGAAAAGCGCCAGCGGGAGCTGATGACCTTCGAGGTCGCGCTTTCTGCCAAGGTGCTGACCTATGTGCAGGACACGGCTCGCGGTCGCATCGATCCGAACAAGATTTCGGGTTATTACGACTTCAAGCGCAAGGGCGTGAACATCGCGCCGGTGCTCGATATGCTGCGCATGAGCCCCGACGTCGCGGCCTATCTGCGCAATCGCGATCCCAAGAGCCCGCAATTCATCGCATTGCGTGACGAACTCGCGCGGCTGAAGGCCGAGGATGCGGCTGCGACGACGCAGGCGATCACCATCACGCCCGGCACGCTTCTGAAGCCCGGGCAGAGCACCCCGGAAACGGCGCAAGTCATCGGTGCGCTGAAGCAGGTCGGCTCGGAAGCCTTGCTGGCCGAGCATTCCATGGCGCTCAACGCCTATACCGGCACGCCGGAATACACGCCGGAGCTGGTCGCGGCTGTCGAAGCGTTCCAGAAGGAAAAGGGACTGAAGCCGGATGGCGTCGTTGGTCCCGCTACGATCCGGGCCATGACCGGCCACAGCAACGCCGAGAAGATCGCCAAGCTGCAGGTCTCGCTCGAGGCAATCCGCTGGCTGCCGGCCGATCTGGGGCAGCGCTACGTCTTCATCAACCAGCCCGCTTTCACCGCATATTACGTGAATGATGGCAAGGAACAGCTGGCGATGCGCGTCGTGGTGGGCTCGAAGGCCAACCAGACCTATTTCTTCCAGGACCAGATCGAGACTGTCGAATTCAATCCCTATTGGGGCGTGCCGAAGTCGATCATCGTCAACGAGATGCTGCCGAAGCTCCGGGCTGATCCGTCTTATCTCGACCGTCTGGGTTACGAGGTTTCCTATGGTGGCCGCAAGGTGGCCTCGAGCCAGGTCGACTGGAATGCGACACATGCGGTCGATGTTCGTCAGCCCCCGGGTGGCGACAATGCGCTGGGCGAGCTGAAGATCCTGTTCCCCAACGAGCACGCGATCTACATGCACGACACGCCGTCGAAGAGCTTCTTCAAGCGCGACATGCGCGCGCTCAGCCATGGGTGCGTGCGCCTTGCCGAGCCGCGTGTGATGGCCGCTGCCGTCATGGGCACCACTGTCGAGGAGATCGGCAAGCAGATCGCCTCGGGTCAGAACCGCGCCGTCCAGGTGCCGCAGAAGATCCCGGTCTACGTGTCGTATTTCACGGCATGGCCGAACAAGGATGGCGTGGTCGAGTATTATGACGACGTCTATGACCGCGACAGCCACACGGCGAAGGCCTTCAAGGCGACCACGGATGCACGCGCACCGCGCGCCTGAGCGGAAACAGGATTTCGAAAGCAGAAAAGGCGGCCTCCGGGCCGCCTTCGTCGTTTCTGGTGCGTGAGGCTCAGCGCGTGAGCGTCTCGACCAGTTCGACCGTCAGCTCGTCGAAATGACCGATGACTTGTGTCGCGCCGAGCTCGTCGACGGCCACGTCCGAATAGCCGAAGGGGACGGCGATCGAGGGGATGCCGCCATTTCTCGCAGCCAGGATGTCGTTGATGCTGTCCCCGATCATCAGGACCTTGTCGCGGCTGCCGCCGGCGCGGTCGACCGTGGCCAGGATGTGCTCCGGGTCGGGCTTGCGGAAGGCAAAGGTGTCGCCACCGGCAATGGCTGAGAAGTGGCGCGTCAGCTCCAGCCGCTCTAGCAAGGGCAGGGCCAGGCGCTCCATCTTGTTGGTGCAGACGGCGAGAATGTAGCCCGCCGATTTCAGCCTGCCGAGCGCCTCGATGAGCCCGGGATAAGGGTGGCTCTTGCCGGGCATGCCGGCTTCATAGTGATCGATGAAGCGATCGAGCAGGCCTGGAACCTCGTCATCGGTGAGCGGCGCGCCGCGCAGGGCGAAGGCTCGCTGGATCATCACCCGCGCCCCCTGGCCGACGAGATGGGTGAGATCCTCGTAGCTCACCGGATCCAGATCGCGGGCGGCAATGGTGTGATTGAGGCTTTCGACGAGATCGGGAGCCGTGTCGATCAGCGTTCCGTCGAGGTCGAAGACGATGGTCGTTGTGGTCAAGACGGGCCTCCCTTGCGCATTCTTTAATGTCCGCCCCGGTAGGGGAAATCCTCTGAAAAGGCAATGTCGCATGGCGATGCAGGGCTTTCACTCCGACAAGGAGGCGTGTAAACAGCTTCCAACGAAACGGACGGGAGCTTTCGGCGCATGGACGCCCGCGAAATGAAGATCAAGGCCGCAGCCGCGGCACTGGAGCATGTCGAAGATGGCATGCGTCTCGGGATCGGAACTGGTTCGACTGCGGAAGAATTCGTCCGCCTGCTGGCGGAAAAGGTTGCGGGCGGCCTGAAGGTTCAGGGGGTGCCGACGTCGGAGCGCACCGCGCGTCTTTGCCTCGAACTCGGCGTGCCGCTGAAGTCGCTGGACGAATTGCCCGAACTCGATCTGACCATCGATGGCGCCGATGAAATCGACCCGCAATTCCGACTGGTAAAGGGCGGCGGCGGCGCGCTCCTGCGCGAGAAGATCGTGGCGGCTGCCTCAAAGCGCATGATCGTGATCGCCGATGAGACCAAGCTCGTCGACACGCTCGGCGCCTTTCCGCTGCCGATCGAGATCAATCCGTTTGGCCAGGCATCGACCCGTCTTGCCATCGAGCGCCTCGCCGCGGAGCTCGGACTGTCCGGTCCGATGACGCTGCGCACACGATCCGACGAGAGCCTGTTCATGACGGATGGTGGACACCTCATTCTCGACGCATCTTTTGGCCGCATTCCTGATGCAGACGCACTGGCAAGCCGGCTCAACCAAATCCCCGGCGTGGTGGAACACGGCCTATTCATTCACTTGGCATCGCTTGCGATCATCGCCGGACCGGCGGGTGCGCGGGTGATGGAGCCGAAGAACTAACAGGAGCATTGAATTTCATGATCAGCTTTACGGGTATGGGCCGCTTCGCCTCGATCGCCGTTATCGCCGGCAGCCTTGCGCTGGGCGCCGTTTCCGCCAAGGCACAGGATGTGCCGGCCGAGCACATGCAGGCTGCGCGCGACGCGATCACGGCGCTTGGCGTGACCAACCGCTTCGATGCGATCCTGCCGAACATCATGGATCGCCTGACGGCGCAGCTCATCCAGGCCTATCCGAACCTGCAGGACGTCATCTCTGCCAAGGTCGAAGAAGAAGCGCTGAAGCTCGCCGCCCGCCGCGCGGACCTCGAGCGCGAAGCCGCTCTGGTTTATGCCAAGGCCTTCACGGCCGAGGAACTAACCCAGATCACCGCGTTCTACAACAGCGAAACCGGTAAGAAGCTTCTGAAGGACGGCCCGATCGCCACGCGCGAACTCCTGAAGGCTGCCGATATCTGGACTGCCGGCATTGCCCGTGATCTGGAGCAGCAGGCCAATGCGTCGCTTCTCGCCGAGGTGCAGGCGCAGCAGCCGGCCGCCGCAGAAGCACCGAAGCCATAAGGCATTCGACGCTGGATTTTGAAGCCCGGGCATCGTCCCGGGCTTTTCTTTTGGTGCTTGCGTCTCCTATATCAAGCACAGTTGCAGCAAGCGCCCGACCGGGCAGGAGATCTCCATGAGCCAATTCGACTACGACCTTTTCGTCATCGGTGGCGGCTCTGGCGGGGTCCGCAGCGCGCGTGTCGCGGCCTCACTCGGCAAGAAGGTGGCGATCGCGGAAGAATACCGCTTCGGCGGCACCTGTGTAATCCGCGGCTGCGTGCCGAAGAAGCTCTTCGTCTATGCCTCGCAGTATCACGAGCATTTCGAGGATGCTGCCGGTTATGGCTGGACCGTGGGCGAGAGCAAGTTCGACTGGCCCTCGCTGATCGCCGCCAAGGACAAGGAAATCGACCGTCTCGAGGGCCTCTATCGCAAGGGGCTCGAGAATGCCGGTGTCGAAATCCTTGAGACACGGGCTGAAATCACCGGGCCACACAGCGTGCGACTGGTGAAGGGTGGCGAGGAAGTCACGGCCGAGCGGATCGTCGTTGCCGTCGGTGGCGCACCCAATCCCCATGCTGCCCTGCCAGGCTATGAACACTGCATTTCGTCGAACGAGGCCTTCCATCTGGAGAAGCTGCCGCGCTCGATCCTGATCGCCGGTGGTGGTTACATCGCCGTGGAATTTGCCAATATCTTCCACGGGCTTGGTGTTGAAACCACGCTGATCTACCGAGGTGCAGAGATCCTCAGCCGCTTCGATCACGACATGCGTCGTGGGCTGCATGAGGCGATGGAGGCAAAGGGCATCCGGATCCTCTGCCATGACCACGTGCAGAAGGTGACGAAATCGCCGGCCGGCAATCTGGAGGTCGATACAATCAATCATGGGCGGCTCGTCGTCGAACAGGTGATGCTGGCGCTTGGGCGCGATCCGAACACCAAGGGGCTTGGCCTCGAGGCCGCCGGCGTCGAGATCAACGAGCGTGGCGCGATCGTCGTCGACCAGTATTCTCGCACCAATGTGCCGAGCATCTTCGCGCTGGGCGATGTCACGGATCGCGTTCAGCTGACGCCGGTCGCCATTCATGAGGCCATGTGCTTCATCGAGACGGAGTACAAGAACAATCCGACTTCTCCGGACCATGATCTGATCGCCACGGCCGTCTTCTCGCAGCCGGAAATCGGCACGGTCGGCCTTTCTGAAGAAGCCGCTGCCAAGAAGTTCGAGGAGATCGAGGTTTACCGCGCGCAGTTCCGGCCGATGAAGGCAACCCTCTCGGGCCGTGCGGAGAAGATGATCATGAAGCTCATCGTCAACGCCGCGGATCGCAAGGTCGTTGGTGCACATATCCTCGGACATGATGCCGGGGAGATGGCCCAATTGCTGGGCATCACGCTGAAGGCCGGATGCACGAAGGACGACTTCGACCGCACCATGGCAGTTCACCCGACCGCAGCCGAGGAACTGGTGACCATGTACAGCCCGAGCTACCGGGTGCGGAACGGCGAGCGGGTCTGACCCGCCGCGGCTAAAGTCAGAACACCGTTAGGGGTGCGGACCTCGCCCGAGGTCCGCAGTCCGCTTTAGAATTTTGAGAGAAGATCCAGCCCGAGAACGGGTGCCGACAGCGCGGCGAGGCTCAAGAGAGAGAGCAGGGCAATGCGGAGCCTGCGGCTCCTGCGGGTTTGTACTCCGGTCCAATCATACGCCATCACACGATCCTCATGATCAACACAGGAAGACTCGGTCTTCCCGAACACCACGTTACGCCCCCGCCGAGCGGGGTAGATGCCGAGGCTTGCCTGAGGCTTGCCGAAAGTCGCTGCGTGCCGAAATGGTGCAACGACCTCTCATGGTGTCACGAAGGCTTTGCTTTGCAAGCATTCCCTGAAGAAGTGCTGCGTGCCGACCTGTGGATCATGTGGGTAACCCTGGTGCAGTGCGAAAGGCTCAGATCTGCTTCAGCCAGTCGATCGCGGGTTGCCAGAGGGTGTCCTTGAAGGCGGAGCGGAAGAAGCCGAGATGGCCCACGCGTCCGCCCGCTTCGGCGGGTGAGATCCAGCGGATTTCGGTGGGGGCACGATGGTAGTATTTGAGCAGCGCATGCTGTGCCTTCGGTGTGCCCCAGGGATCGTCCGTCAGGCCGATGGCGAGGATCGGCGTCTTAACCTCGGCGAAGCGCCGGGCTGCGTCCATGCTCTCATCGGCGAAGAAATATTCGGGATGGCGGCCCCAGCGCGCCCATTCGCGGAAGATGCTGCCTGGAAGCGTCTGACCGAGTCCAATGCGTCCCGGCACCTTGCCGAGCAGGGCCGCAAGCGGCACGCCGACGAGGTTCATCTGGCCGAAGACCCGAAACCGCGGCTTGGTGTTGCCCCAGTAGCCGGTCATGGTCGCGACCATCAGGTAGCGGGAGAACCTATCGTGGCGTCCGCCAAGCGCGAGCACCTGGCCGCCGAAAGACTGTCCGACGCCGACGATGGGATGCTCCGGAGCTTCCAGCTCCAGACGCCCCAGCGCTGCGGGCATGTCGAGATGCGCCCAATCCCGCATCAGCAGAGGCTGGCGCCAGCTTTTCGGCGCCTGGGAGGACGCAACGCCGCGATAGTCGTATGTCAGGGCAGCGCGAAACCCATGCACCGTGATGAGGTGTTCGGCGAAGCGGGCATAAAAGCCGCGCGGCACGGCGGCAGCGGAGGAGATGAGCGCCATGGGTCCGTCGCCGCTGCCGCGCATCAGCGTGCCATGCAGGGGGAACCCATCCGGTGCCCGAAATTCGACCTCCGCCCTTTCGACCTGATAATCGCTCATGCAGAACCTCCCGTTCCGGATTTACGGCGGATCTTACGTTTACGTGCAGGTCATATCAAGCAGCAGCCGCGAGGCAGGGAAGGAGCGTGCCATTTAGCCTTGCCTCAGGCACTCGACGCTCGCTTTATCGATGCTCCTAAAGTCCCTAAACTACGCCTTTCCAAGCGGTGATTAACCGTTTATAAGCCCCCATCCGATGCGGCCGGGAGGTTGCCGCAGCTAGTTTTAGACAGGTGACGACCATGGCGCAGAATTGGACCCCGAGCAGCTGGAGACAGAAGCCGATCAAGCAGGTTCCGGCTTATCCGGACCTCGACGCATTGAAGGCAGCCGAGCAGCAGCTCTCCACCTATCCGCCGCTGGTCTTTGCGGGCGAAGCCCGTCGCTTGAAGAAGTCGCTTGCTCAGGTCGCAGAAGGCGAGGCCTTCCTGCTGCAGGGCGGTGACTGTGCCGAAAGCTTTGCCGAGCATGGCGCGGACAATATCCGCGACTTCTTCCGTGCGTTCCTGCAGATGGCCGTCGTTCTAACCTTCGGTGCGCAGCTGCCGGTCGTCAAGGTTGGCCGGATCGCCGGCCAGTTCGCCAAGCCGCGCTCGTCCGACATGGAAAAGATCGGTGACGTCGAGCTGCCGAGCTACCGCGGCGACATCATCAACGGCATCGAATTCACCGAAGATGCGCGCGTTCCGAACCCGGAGCGCCAGCTGATGGCTTACCGCCAGTCGGCTGCAACGCTGAACCTGCTGCGCGCGTTTGCCATGGGTGGCTATGCCAACCTTGAGAACGTGCACCAGTGGATGCTCGGCTTCGTCAAGGACAGCCCGCAGGCCGAGCGCTATCGCAAGCTCGCCGACCGCATTTCCGAGACCATGGACTTCATGAAGGCCGTGGGCATCACGTCGGAAAACAACCCGAGCCTGCGCGAGACTGATTTCTTCACCAGCCACGAAGCGCTGCTTCTCGGCTATGAAGAGGCGCTGACCCGCGTCGATTCCACTTCTGGCGACTGGTACGCCACCTCCGGCCACATGATCTGGATCGGCGACCGCACCCGTCAGGCCGACCACGCGCACCTCGAATACTGCCGCGGGATCAAGAACCCGATCGGTCTGAAGTGCGGTCCGTCGCTGCAGGCTGACGATCTCCTGAACCTGATCGACATCCTGAACCCGCAGAACGAGGCAGGCCGTCTGACGCTGATCTGCCGCTTCGGTCATGACAAGGTTGCCGAGCACCTGCCGCGCCTTATCCGTGCCGTCGAGCGTGAAGGCCGCAAGGTCGTCTGGTCCTGCGATCCGATGCATGGCAACACGATCACGCTCAACAACTACAAGACCCGTCCGTTCGAGCGGATCCTGTCGGAAGTCGAGAGCTTCTTCCAGATCCACCGTGCCGAAGGTTCGCATCCGGGCGGCATCCATATCGAAATGACCGGCAAGGACGTGACCGAATGCACCGGCGGTGCGCGTGCCGTCACCGGCAACGACCTTGCCGACCGCTACCACACCCATTGCGACCCGCGTCTCAACGCCGACCAGGCGCTCGAGCTCGCCTTCCTGCTCGCCGAGCGGATGAAGAGCGGCCGCGACGAAAAGCGGATGATGGTTGCGAACGGCTGAAACATAGTTTCAGATTTCCGAGTTTGACGACCGGGCGGGCTTCTGTGAGGCTCGCCCGGTTTTCGTTTCGGAGGTGGATCATATGGAAGAGAAGACGGGGCACTGCCTCTGTGGCGCAGTGGTCATTACGGTTCGCGGTGAACTTGGGCCGGTCAGCTATTGCCACTGCTCACAATGCCGTCGCCAGACCGGGCTCTACTACGCGACCACGGATGCGGCGGTCGCGGATGTGGACATTTCTGGAAGTGACAAGATCGGCAGCTTCCGGGCAAGCCCGGATGCGCAGCGTGCCTTTTGTCGCGACTGTGGCTCGCCGCTCTACTGGAAGGCGGATGGGGGCTCGCGACTGTCGCTCATGGCCGGCCTCTTCCCGAACCCGACCGGGCTGAAGGGCGGTTCGCATATCTTTTGCGCGGACAAAGGCGACTTCTACGAGATTAATGACGGACTGCCGCAACATCGGGCGAGCAGCAGCTGATCGTCATCAGGCAGCCGCGGCGTTTCCAGCCTTGATGCCCAGTTGATCCAGAGCCATGTGATAGGCTTGGTCGATGGCGGCGAATTTGGCCGACTGCCAGGTGAAGTAGTCCTCGATGAAACGGCTGGTGAGCAGCAGGTCGCCACGACGGCGCGGCTGCTCCCAGTAGAGTAGCTCTTCCGTCTCCGCCTTCTTGAACATGCGCTTCAGATTGGTGGTCGAAACCTGATAGGTCTCGCTCAACTCCACCAGCGTCACGGGCCCGCAGGATACGGTGGGGGCCGAACGGTCGATATTGTCGAGGCGGGCCGTCAGATCATGCAGGATCATGCCGCCGAGATCGGACCAGAGGAAGTGGCCGATCGAGTCCGCCGGTTCACGCCAGAGCGGGTCGGCGACCATGATGTCTGCGCCGATCGGCTGGGCGATCAGGAAGATGCGCTCTTCCGCCAGCGAGGTCATTTCGCGGTTGCCGCCGTCGAGCCTGTCGAGGCAGGCCAAGTGACCATTGAACCAGCTGCGCAGACCGTTGAGGCTGATCTCCGTCGGTTCGAGAACGCGCACGCGCTTGTCGGGCACGTCCGGAACGTCCCGCAGGAACTTGTAGGCCACCAGTTCTGCCAGATAGCCGGTCGCCGTGTTGCGGCTTGCAGCCCCCAGGCGCATCACTGTCTCCACGAAGCGCGTCGCCGTCAGGCCGGACAGCGGATCATCCTCGGTCCGGCGCAGGGCAAGCGCAAAGACCGAATGCGTCATCAGCCACTTGCGATGAGAGGCCTTCAGGCGCGACATGCGCGGTGTGCGCATGTGGATGCCGATGAGGTGCTTGGCAATTTGCTTTTCGATGGCAGGATAAAGCGGATGGGCAACAATATCTGCGCGTGACATCGGGGGCATGGCAATAGCTCTGTTCTAAACTTTAAGTCATCAGAGTGTTGGAACGCACAAGCGTTCGGGCAAGAACAGTTATCTTAATACTGTCAAGCACGCTGATTTATCGAACAAAAAAAGTCTATGGCCGAAATCGGGTGACGCTGCAAGAGCGGCACCCGATCAAAACCTCTTTATGGATAATTGTGATTGGAAGTAATGACCGGTTCAACTGGTGGGTTGAAGTCGATCCGCCTGCTCGGGGAAGAAGCGCTCGAGACCAAAACCTTCCCCGAACATCACGTCGTGCTGCAGGAAGCGGTAATCACGAATGAGCGGATCGATGCCACCGGCCAGCGCCCAGTCTGCCTGAGCCTTGTTGTTGCGGCCGATCAGCTGGTGTCTGTCGATCACGGCATAGCGCTCGGCGACGCGGCCGAGCATGCCGGTGTAATAGGGGTGACGATACCCCGCCATGTGCACGATGTAATAGGGGAGCTGTGACGGGCTGATCGAGCCGATGTCCTTCTGGACGCCGCGCTTGGACGACCAGACGACCAGCGGCGTCTCATGCTCGCGCTTCATGGTCTCGACCGAGGCCTTGCGGGTGGCGACCACATTCGGCATGTAGCCGCTTTCTGTGTAGACGGCATTCAGCGGCGGCAGATGGTCGCCGAAGAGGACGATGATGGTCTCGCGGCGGCGCTTCTTGGCCCAGTCCATCAGTGCCTTCAGGCTCTGATCCGCTTCCTTCACACCCTGGGTATAGGTAGCTAGGGCGCTCGTGCTGGCATCCGAGAGCGTCGGTGCGTCAACCTCGATCGTGTTCTTGGCATAACGATTGGCTTCGTAAGGTCCGTGTCCCTGAAGCGTCACGGCGAAGAAGAAGAAGGGCTCGTCGGTGTTGTCCGCTTCCTTGATGATGTAGCGCGTCAGGTCCTCGTCCGAGGCAAAGATGCCGCGCTTGTTCATCGCCGGCATGTTTTCCTCGGAATGGAATTCCTGAAAGCCGAGCGACTGATAGACGTTGGTGCGATTCCAGAACCAGCCTTCGAACGGGTGGAAGGCCTTGGTCACATAGCCCTTGGACTCGAAGAAGGTCGCGAGCGAGGGAACGGGGCGGCGGATATACTGCTGATAGGGGATGCTGCCATAGGGCAGGAAGGCATTGGAGAAGCCGGTGAGCGCCTCAAACTCGACATTTGCGGTCATGCCGCCGAATTCCGGGGAGAAAACTGCGCCCGACTGCGCCGCGCGGATCACGGGCATGGGGTCTGTCGAATAGCGGACCGCGCTCATCTTCGTCGGATCCCAGAGCGACTCGCTCATCACCATGATCACGTCGGCCTGACGTCCTGAAAAGAAGGATGCCGGCAGAAGGTCGGTCTGCATGTCGGAGATCGCGACATTGCTATAACCCGCGGGCGCGCTGACGGAGGCCATCGGCACGTTGAAGGCAAAGGCGAGCAGAAAGCCATTGTGCCGGTAGTTTTCCTTCTGGTCCCACATCATCGGAACGATGTTCAGGCGATCGCGGACGGCCGAGAAGGCCATCGGGTCCATCAGCGTGGCAAAGCCGGCAAGCAGCGGGAAGGCGAGGGCGAGGCGCAGGCCGCGGCCCGTCAGGTTCAGCCGCGGAAACACCTTGCGGCTCTTCCAGATCAAGGCGCCGAAAGCTGCGATCAAAACCACGCTTCCAATGCCGAGTGCGATGGCCTTCAGGGGTTCAGCGGCAACCATGGCCGGCATGAGCTGCAGGATCTGGCGGCCGAAGAGCAGGTCGCTCGGGAAAAGCGGGTCAGACAGGAAGAGCTGCTTCTGCCCGGAGAAGAAGGCGGGCAACAGCGCCAGGGGCGCGATGAGGAGTGTGGACTGGTAGGCCTTGCCGATGATTGCGTCGGCGAAGCAGAGGGCCAGAAAGACGATACCCACGGCCACGAGCCCAGGACGGCTCGACGACGTCAGATATTCCACCACATCGACCATGGTGCCGCGCGCCAGCACTTCGCTCAGCATGACAATGGCGACAGCGATCAGTGCGGTGTTGACGCATTGAACCGCCAGCTGGAGTGCAAAGGAGTTTCCTAAGTCCCGTTCGCGGGTCGCGCCGAAGGAATTGAAGAATGTCGCGACAAGCGATTTCGGGGTGGGCTGGGCCACGTCGTACTCCAGGTCATGAGCAAGTGTCGTGAAAGTTTCGCACAGATGTCACATAAGTGTCATGAATGCTACATGAACCGCGGCGTTCTAGGGTTTGTTCCCTGAATTTCGAGGGGCTTGGTTAGCGGCTCAGGAGGTTGCGGAACACTTGCTCGACATGCATCGTTGCGGTCGAACGGGTGAGCGGCTAAATCGGTGTCATGAGCGAAGCAAAGAAGATCTCCGACGTCCTGCGTATTGCGGTGGCACAGTTCAATCCCATTGTCGGCGATGTCGCCGGCAATCTGGCCAAGGCACGTGCTGCGCGGGCTGAAGCCGCCGGACAGGGGGCGGACCTTCTGCTCCTGACGGAACTCTTCATTTCCGGCTATCCGCCGGAGGATCTCGTCTTGAAACCGGCCTTCCTGAAGGCTTGCCTGGACGCTGTCGAGGCGCTTGCCGCCGATACGTCCGACAACGGCCCGGGCGTGATCGTCGGCTTTCCGCGCCAGGGAGAGAAAGGGCGGCACAACTCGGTCGCTATCCTCGATGGCGGCAAGATCCTCGCCTTCCGCGACAAGATTGATCTGCCGAACTATGGCGAGTTCGACGAGAAGCGTGTCTTCGTCGAAGGTGAGATGCCCGGTCCCGTGAACTTCCGCGGCGTGCGGATCGGCGTGCCGATCTGCGAGGAGATCTGGAACGATCTCGGCGTCTGCGAGACGCTGGCCGAGACCGGGGCCGAGATCCTGCTCGTGCCGAACGGCTCGCCCTATTATCGCGGCAAGGTCGATGTGCGCCATCAAGTGGCATTGCGTCAGGTGATCGAGACGGGGCTGCCCCTCATCTTCGCGAACCAGCTCGGGGGCCAGGACGAACTCGTTTTCGACGGCGCAAGCTTCGCCTTCAACGGCGACAAGTCGCTTGCCTTCCAGATGAGCCAGTTCGAGGAAACGCTTTCTGTCACGACCTGGAAGCGCACGCCGGATGGATGGCGCTGCGAGCACGGGCCGATGTCGCGGATCCCTGAGAAGGAAGAGGCCGATTACCGCGCCTGCGTCCTGGGCTTCCGCGATTACGTCAACAAGAACGGCTTCAAGAGCGTGGTGCTCGGGCTCTCCGGCGGTATCGACTCAGCGATATGCGCGGCAATCGCCGTCGATGCGCTGGGCGAAGAGCGGGTGCGCACGATCATGCTGCCCTACCGCTACACCTCACAGGAGAGCTTCGCGGACGCAGAGGCCTGTGCCAAGGCGCTCGGCTGCCATTACGACATCGTGCCGATCCAGGAGCCGGTCGAAGGCTTCCTCTCATCGCTTTCGGAAATGTTCGAGGGCACGGAGAGCGGCATCACCGAAGAGAACCTGCAGAGCCGCACACGCGGCACCATTCTCATGGCCATCTCCAACAAGTTCGGCTCCATGGTCGTGACGACCGGCAACAAGTCGGAAATGTCGGTCGGTTACGCGACGCTTTACGGCGACATGAACGGTGGCTTCAATCCGATCAAGGACCTCTACAAGATGCAGGTCTATGCGCTGTCGGCCTGGCGCAACGAAAACGTTCCACCAGGTGCGCTCGGCCCCTCGGGCGAAGTGATCCCGGCGAATATCCTCTCGAAGGCGCCCTCCGCGGAGCTTCGTCCCAACCAGACCGACCAGGATTCGCTGCCGCCTTATCCCGTGCTCGACGACATCCTCGAATGCCTCGTGGAGAAGGAAATGGGTGTCGACGAGATCGTGGCGCGTGGCCATGACATCGCGACCGTCCACCGGGTCGAGCACCTGCTTTATCTCGCCGAATACAAGCGCCGCCAGTCGGCGCCCGGCGTGAAGATCACCAAGAAGAACTTCGGGCGCGATCGTCGCTATCCGATCACGAACCGGTTCCGGGATCGCTGAAGGTGTCGACAGAGGATCGCTTCGCGCGGGCTGAGCTGCCGGATTTCACGGCGGAGGAGCGCAGCTATATCTTTGCTGTCGGAGCCCATGACAATCAGGATAGTGGGCTCTACCGGGTGCTGTCCGGTGCTGCATACTTTCTGCCCTCCATGGCAATCGGCTGCTACGGCCTGTGGGAGGAAAGCTTCAAGATGCTCGGCATCGGGTTCGTCACCCTGATCGTCAGCTTGTGCTGGGGTTTCTATACCGAATGGCGCAATGCCCATATCGAGCGGACCGGCCGGACGGTCTTCGCCAAACTGCCAGGCGATCGAAAGTCGCTCGGTCGCTGACTGATTATTCCAAGGAGATGATGATGCGCAGTTCGGTCGAGATCTACGACATGGCGACCCGTGAAGCTGAGGTGGTCTGGCAGACGGAGGACCTCGTCGAGGCGCCCAACTGGTCGCGGGACGGCGAGTTCCTGGTGATCAATGGCGACGGCCTTCTCTACGCCCTGTCGTTGGATGACGACGATCCGGAGCCGGAACTGATCGATACCGGTTTTGCCGTCCGTCTCAACAATGATCACGGCATTTCGCCCGACGGCGCCTCGATTGCCTTTTCCGACCATACGCTCTTCGGCAAGTCCTGCATCTACCTGCTCGGGGATGGCGATGAGGAGCCGCGCCAGGTGACCGAGAAGATGCCCTCCTACTGGCACGGCTGGTCGCCGGATGGAAAGCAACTTGCCTATTGCGGTGATCGCGGCGGCGTATTCGACATCTACACGATCTCGACCAAGGGTGGGCCAGAGAAGCGGTTGACCCATGGGGACGGCCACAATGACGGTCCCGATTACTCTCCCGATGGTCAGTGGATCTATTTCAACTCCAGCCGCACCGGCACGATGCAGATCTGGCGCATGCGGACCGATGGCAGTGATCTTGAGCGTCTAACCGCGGACGGCTATGGCGACTGGTTCCCCCATCCCTCGCCGGATGGAAGCAAGGTTCTCTTTCTCTCCTATGACGAAGATGTCTCCGGACATCCGCGTGACAAGCAGGTCAGGCTGCGGCTGATGGATGCCGATGGCGGCAATATCGAGACCCTGTTCGAATTCTTCGGCGGGCAGGGCAGCATAAACGTGCCGAACTGGTCGCCGGACGGATCGGCCTTCGCCTTCGTCCGCTATTTCGCCGTGACCGATTGAGGTTGTCGTTTTTGATCTGTCGCTCGTGCGCTGTCTGACGTAAAACAACCACGCCAGGTGCCTGCCGAAAGGCGGGAGAATCGGGAAGCCGGTGAGATTCCGGCACGTGCCCAACACTGTGAGGCGGATGTCATGCGCCGGGGAAACCCAGCCACTGGAGTAATCCGGGAAGGCGCGCGTTACAGGTGAAGCCCAGTCAGAAGACCGGCCTGGCGAGATAGACCGAGCCCGCGCGGACGGCGGGTGGTTGCGCATTGTGGGGATTACGATGCACGACGAACCGAACGAGTTTCTCGTCGGGGCTGCGCCTTTTGCCGAGCATGAGCGGGACGCGGTCTACAAGGCGATCCATACGCGGCGCGATGTGCGCGACCAGTTCCTGTCCGACCCTCTGCCCGATGACCTCGTCAGGCGATTGCTCGAAGCAGCCCATGCGGCGCCCTCGGTCGGTTTCATGCAACCTTGGAATTTCCTGCTGATCCGCTGCCAAGCGAAACGGCAGGCGGTTTGGGAAGCCTTCGTCCGCGCCAACGAGGAAGCTGAGGCGATGTTTCCGCCGGAGCGTCGCAGCGCTTACCGATCCCTCAAACTTGAGGGTATCCGCAAGGCGCCGCTCAATATCTGCATCACCTGCGACACCGACCGAGCCGGTCCCGTCGTGCTCGGGCGAACGCATGACGCGCGAATGGATGCGTTCTCGACCGTCTGTGCAATCCAGAACCTCTGGCTTGCCGCTCGCGCCGAAGGCGTGGGCCTCGGCTGGGTCAGCATTTTCCACGAGAACGAAGTGAAGGACATCCTCGGCATTCCGCCGCGGGTGCAGATCATCGGCTATCTCTGCATCGGCTATGTCTACGCGCTCTATTCAAAGCCCGAGCTCGAGGTGAAGGGTTGGCGGAAGCGGCTTTCACTCGACGACCTGATCTTCGAGGACCGCTGGGGCGAGACGCCTGAGGTCGCCGTTACTCCTGGAGCGGCTGGGGGCCAGGCGCCGCGGGGTTCCTGAGGTCGATCGTGCCCTTGTCGGACGGCAGGAAGGCGGGGCCAACGCGCCGGACATTGAGGCTTGCTTCGTCCAGGGGGCGCTCGGTCGCCGCAGGAGGTGCTGCTGGAACTGGCTTCGACTTCGGCGCCATATCGAGCACCGAGGACTGATAATCCGGGACAGCCGGTCTGGGTGTCATGCGCTGATAATACTGCTGCAGGTTACAGCTGCAGGCGGGATCCGCATCGGTCCGACGATTGCGGTAGAGGAAAGCGTTCGGCATGTCGCGATAGGGTTGGCCGGTGACGGCCGAAATCATGTCCACCGTCTCGCTGCGCTCGGGCGCGTGGAAGAAGAGCTCGGTCTGGGTGCCGGGGCACATCTGCTCGCACTGGGCGGCGTCGCGGGCGAAATTCATGGCCGAGGTCTGGGACGAGATCGGGAAGAAGCCACCGTCGCAGGTGCGGACACACAGCGTGCGGACATTGCCGCTTGGCAGGATGCCGAAGGATGGGCGCGGATCGGAATAGGCAGCCTCGGCGGCGCGGTCGGGCCTGTAGGGTTCCGCCAGGGTGTCGAGGTACGGGATGCGCTGCGCTTCCTCCGGCAGCGGCGCCTGATCGGGCCCGCAGCCATTGGCTTCAAGGGCCGTTACCAGTGCGGCCCTGGCATCGGCGGCGCGGCTTTCGCGGAGATCGGCAAGGCGTGCAGCCAGAATATCGCGGTTTGCCTCCATGCGTGAAATCGCGGTGGCGAGATCCCCGCAGTCATTGCCGCCGTCGGGGCGGATCTGGACGATGGAGGAGGTAAGGCAGCGAAGCCGGCGCTGGTCCTGGCGAGCCTTGCGCAGCTCCAGGTTCTGCTGGGCGATCGCGCTGGCATAACTGTTGATCTCGGGCGAAGGCCCGCCTTGCTCCACCAGAACCAGCCGATCGCGCAGTCGCTCGCAGAGCGCTGAGGCCTCAGCCGCGGTTGGCATGGCCCCGCCCATGAGGAGGATCATGGCAATGGAACTGACTATCCTGCTCGGCACATCCGGATCCCAGTTGGCATTTGCAGGGCAGATCAACGCCCTGACGTATCGCAGGATATCCGAATGTAGATCAAAACGAAATGACGGATGACGTGGCGGATGCGGCATGGGCCGCATCCGCCCGAGATGCCGTCACGCTGCGCGGGCGGTGGCGAGCGTCATCTCTTCTTCCAGCACGCTGCCGTCAATCGCGGCCACGGCCTTCATGCGATCCAGAAGCTCATGGGAGACCTCCCAGGAAACGGCGACCGCCTGGACGACGCCGATGCGTTTCGGCTCGCCGATGCGGTTGCCCGGGCAGCCCATGCGCTTGAACATCCGCTCCAGAAAGACATCGGTCACGGTCACGATATGGCTGAGGCCGGAAGCGAGGCCGAGTTCGCCGACCCCGCACATCAGTTCGGCCGCAGCGATCGTCACCTGATTGCTCGCACGGTCCTGGGAAATCTCCGGATCGATGCAGAAGCGGCTTGATTCCCAGACTGCTGCGCTGCGGATCTCCGGGCCATCCCCGAGCAGGATCGGGAAGGTGTCGTCAAGCATGTTCGGGCCGAGCGTCGGAAGAAGGCGCAGCGAGCCGCGAAGTTTTCCCTCCTCGTCATAGGAGAGGACATAGAGCGGGTTGGCGCGGTCGTAGTCGTCGATTTCCCAGGCTTCCTGGACCTGAACCTCCCAGCCGAGGAGGTCATGGAAGACCCGCTTGCGCAGCCTGTGCATGGCGTCGATGTCGGAGGGAAACTGGTTTCGACGCGCGCCGTTGATGATCCTGATCATGCCTTGCTCCTTCTTGCACAACGAAGCAGGAAGGATGGCGTGCAGCATCATTTTGTTAAACTGGCGGTAGCGACCATTTTGCTGGATGCAATCTATGATATTGTCATACGTTTGCGCTGACTTCAGGACGCCTGAGTCTCCGCAAGACGCGGGATCAACCCCCGCCAGACCGCTTCTGCGACCGCTTGCGCATTGGTGACCACGTCGAGCTTCTGGCGCGCATTAGCCATGAAATGGCGGATGGTGCGCTCGGATATGCCGAGGATGACAGCCGTCTCCCAGTAACTCTTGCCGGCGGCAATCCAGGCCAGCGTTTCCCGCTCGCGGCGGGTGAGTGGTATGGAGGCAATACGCTTCTGCGGCCCGTCCGTAGCGGCGCTCGCCAGCCGGGCATTCAGCTTCGCTCCGAGGCTCAGAAGGTCGCGGTCATGGGCCCGCCGCCACGCGCTGATCTCACTGGGGACGGAGCCGAGGTCCACAAGCAGGCAGCTGTGCCGTCCCGGCAATGGATAGCCGATGAGATGCTGATCGTGGTCTTTGCTCTTCTGCCAGCCGGAACAAGCGATCGGCTCCAGGGCCACAAGGACACGCAGGATCTGCTCAACGGCCGCCTTGCGATGCAGGCTTCGGCGGAAGGCATTGGCATTGGCATTGGTCCTGTGACTGAAGTGGAGGCTGCGGGCCTGCAGACGCCCATCGATGACTGCACCCTCGAGGTAGGTGACCGGACCGGTGCCGTAAGCGTGCTGGATCAGGGACAGAAAAGCCGGGGGATCAAGGATCTCCTGACTGTCCAAGAGATCCAGCAAATCGAAATAGGCCTCCGCTGCTGCCATGCCACTTACCCTAGATTTCAAGGGTAACAATCTCGCGGTTGCAGCTTTGACTTGTCCAGAGGGCATTTCTCAAGCCGCATGCGGCAGCGGACTGCCGCATGCGGTTGATGGCATTAACCGGCCGGCTGAGAGGCTTCGACGACGGCAAGTGCTGCCATGTTGACAACGCCGCGCGAGGTCACGGAGGTCGAAAGCACGTGGGCGGGCATTGCGGCACCGAGGAGGATCGGGCCGACATGCAGGGCGTCCATCATGGTGCGGACAATGCCGAGCGAGATATTCGCTGCATCGAGGTTCGGGAAGACCAGGAGATTGGCTTCGCCGGTGAGCGTGCTGTCGGGCATGGCGCGCTTGCGCAGGACTTCGGACAGGGCCGAACCACCCTGCATCTCGCCGTCGACCTCGAGATCCGGGGCGTTCTTGCGGATGATCTCCAGAGCGTGACGCATCTTCGAGGCGCTAGCCGAGGGACGCGAGCCGAAATTCGAGTGCGACAGCAGGGCCGCCTTCGGCGTGATGCCGAAGCGGCGGATTTCCTGAGCCGCGAGCATGGTCATCTCGGCGATTTCTTCGGCGCTCGGGTCATCGGTTACGAAGGTGTCGGTGAAGAAGATGGCACCGCGCTGCGAGATCAGCAGGCTCAAGCCCGAATAGTCGCGCACACCCGGGCGCTTGCCGATGATCTGGCGGACGTCCCGGACATGACGGTCAAAGCGGCCTTCGACACCACAGATCAGCGCGTCGGCTTCGCCGCGCTTGACCGCCAGCGCTCCAATCACCGTCGTGTTCGTGCGCACGATCGTGCGGGCGGCTTCCGGGTTAATGCCAGCGCGGCCGACCAGCGCGAAATAGTCGTCGACATAGTCGCGGTAACGCGGATCGTCTTCCGGATTGACCAGCTGGAAGTCGATACCCGGCCGGATGCGCAGGCCATAGCGCTTGAGACGTGTCTCGATGATCTGCGGGCGGCCGATCAGGATCGGTTCGCCGATACCATCTTCGAGCAGAACCTGGGCAGCGCGCAGCACGCGCTCGTCTTCCCCTTCGGCGAAGATGACGCGCTTCTTCGCAGCCGTCTTGGCCGCCGCAAATATCGGCTTCATCACGAAGCCGGAGCGGAAGACGAAGCGGTTCAGCTGGTCGAGATAGGTGTCGAAGTCGGCGATCGGGCGGCGGGCAACGCCGCTGTCGGCGGCCGCCTTCGCAACAGCCGGCGCGATGCGCAGGATGAGGCGCGGATCAAACGGCGAGGGGATCAGATAGTCGGGGCCGAAGGTCGGTGTTTCCCCGGTATAGGCGCGGGCGGCGACTTCCGAGACTTCCTCGCGGGCGAGCGCTGCAATCGCGCGCACCGCTGCCATCTTCATCTCTTCATTGATGGTCGTTGCACCGCAATCGAGTGCGCCGCGGAAGATATAGGGGAAGCAGAGGACGTTGTTGACCTGGTTCGGGAAGTCCGAGCGGCCGGTGCAGATCATCGCATCGGGTCGCGCGGCGCGCGCTTCTTCCGGCATGATTTCCGGCTTCGGATTGGCGAGCGCCATGATCAGTGGCTTCGGCGCCATGCGGGCCAGCAGTTCCGGCTTCAGGACGCCGGCGGCCGAAAGGCCGAGGAAGACGTCGGCGTCATCGATGCTTTCGGACAGCGTGCGCTTGTCGGATGGCTGTGCGTAGACTTCCTTCCACGGGTCCATCAGCTCGTTGCGGCCCTTGTAGACGAGGCCTTCGATGTCATGCACCCAGATGTTCTCGCGCTTCGCACCTAGGATGACGAGAAGGTTGAGGCAGGCGAGCGCTGCAGCGCCCGCGCCAGAGGCGACGATCTTGACGTTCTCGATACTCTTGCCGGCCAGTTCCAGGCCGTTCAGGATCGCGGCAGCGACAATGATGGCCGTTCCATGCTGGTCGTCATGGAAGACCGGGATGTTCATCTTGGCCCGAAGCTGGTCCTCGACCTGGAAGCATTCCGGCGCCTTGATGTCTTCGAGGTTGATACCGCCGAAGGTCGGCTCGAGCGCCGAGATGGTCGAGACCATCTGGTCGACGGTCGGCGAGTCGATCTCAATGTCGAAGACGTCGATGCCTGCGAATTTCTTGAAGAGGACGGCCTTGCCTTCCATGACCGGCTTGGAGGCGAGCGGGCCGATATTACCGAGACCGAGGACGGCCGTGCCGTTCGAAATCACCGCAACGAGGTTGGAGCGCGCGGTGTAATCGTCGGCAGCGGCCGGATCATCCTTGATCGCGAGGCAGGGGGCGGCAACGCCGGGCGAATAGGCCAGCGCCAGATCGCGCTGGTTGCCGAGCGGCTTGGTGGCCTGAATTTCCAATTTTCCGGGGCGGGGATAGCGATGGTAGAACAGAGCCTGTTCGTCGAGATCAGCGGTCGGGTTCGCAGCTTGCGGCTTGTTCTTGTCCTGGGAATTCATCGGTCCACCGGCAGTTACTGGTCTTTAAATCTGGTCTGCCCGTCATACACGAATTGATCGGGAGTGGTAGACTTTAGTTCCGGCTATGCCCAGCAGCGTGTGGTCGGACTGGCGGCGGCCAAGGCCCAGTGGAACAATAGATCACGGCCATGTCATCTTCCTGCAACACGAGTCTGATTAAGCGCTGTGCAGACAGCGAAGAGGACCGTGCCGTGGAAGAAGCCAGCGAAACACGCCATTTCAGGACCCTGTTCATCTCGGATGTGCATCTCGGATCGAAGGCCGCAAAGACGGACTTCCTTCTCGATTTCCTGCGTACCCACGAGGCGGAGACCATCATCCTGGTGGGCGATATCGTCGATGGCTGGCGCCTGAAGCGCAGCTGGTACTGGCCGCAGCAGTGCAACGATGTGGTCCAAAAGCTCCTGCGCAAGGCGCGCAAGGGGACGAAGATCATCTATATCCCCGGCAACCACGACGAGTTCATGCGGGACTTCCCCGGCATTCATTTCGGCGGCATCGAAGTTGCCCAGCGCATCGTACACGAGATGGCGGACGGCAAGAAATACCTCGTGCTGCATGGCGACGAGTTCGACGTCGTGGTCCGCAATGCCCGGCTGCTCGCCTATCTCGGCGACTGGGCCTATGACACCGCCATTGCCATCAACGTGATGCTCGCTGCCATCCGCCGTCGTCTCGGCATGCCCTACTGGTCTTTCTCGGCCTGGGCCAAGCTGCAGGTGAAGCATGCGGTGAATTTCATCGGCGAGTTTCAGCGGGTCGTGGCGGACGAGGCGCGTCGCGCCGAGGTGGATGGCGTCATCTGTGGCCATATCCACCATGCGGTCATGGAAGACATCGACGGCATCCATTACGTCAACACCGGTGACTGGGTCGAAAGCTGCACGGCGATCGCCGAGCACCCGGACGGTCGCCTGGAATTGATCTCCTGGGGCCACAAGATCAGCGAAGTGCCGGCTGGCAAACGGGCGGGCAAACTCGTGCCGATCCTGTTGCCTAAGCCAATGCCGGAAGCCGCTCAGGACGACGGTATCCGCGCCGCCTGACGACGCTGCCTGTTGCAAAGCGGTCATGGCCGCCTGCAATCGGATTGGAAAAAGCAATTAACGGTTTGCAAAGGATTTCTTCGCGGGCGGCGATGGTTATAGTGTGCAGCCATCTGTCACGTGATTTGCGCAACCGGATCCCCCGGCGCGAATTTGGAAGTTGTCGCCACCTTGAGTTCGGTTGAGCCAGAAAATGCCCGCATTGACATCGAGGAACAGCCGGACGGCAACGGTCGGCTGATCCGCCTTGCCGGCCGCTGGAAAAACAATTCCCTGAGCGCGATGATCAAGTCCGCCGGGCCACTGGTGGATGCCGGCGGTTCCGGGCACGAGACGATCGACCTCAGCGGCGTGACCGGCATGGACACGGCCGGTGCCTGGCTCATCCGTCGCTTCGTCACGGAGCAGCGCGAGCGGGGAGGCTCCGTCGAAATCGTCGGCGGTACTGCCGGCATGCGCGAATTGATCGAGGCGCTTCCCGAACATGTCACGGCGCCTGAAAAGCCGGTCGATCACCGCACCCGGTTCGAGCGCGTCTTTGAACCCGTCGGAAAGGTCACCTTAAGCCTCTGGGGCGACATCGTCGCGATGATGTTCGTTCTGGGCTCTGCCGTTCGCGGCGCCCAGACCAAGCTCGGCCGTGGGGCAGGGGTCTCGCCTGCTTCCGTCGTCAATCAGCTCGACCATATGGGTGTCCGAGCGGTCCCGATCATCACGCTCATGTCTTTCCTGATCGGCGCGATCATCGCGCAGCAGGGGGCATTCCAGCTCCGCTATTTCGGCGCCGAGGTCTTCGTCGTCGATCTCGTCGGCATCCTGCAATTGCGTGAAATCGGCGTGCTCTTGACCGCCATCATGATCGCGGGTCGCTCCGGCAGTGCGATTACGGCCGAGATCGGCTCGATGAAGATGCGCGAAGAGATCGACGCGCTCAAGGTGATCGGGCTCAATCCGATCGGCGTTCTGGTGTTCCCGCGGCTGGTGGCGCTTACGATCGCGCTGCCCCTGCTCACCATCGTCGCGAACTTTGCGGCCCTTTACGGCGCTGCGGTGGTCGCCTGGGGCTATTCCGGCATCACCTTCGACGTCTTCATCACCCGCCTGCACGAAGCCGTCGACTATTCGACGCTGGCCACAGGCATGATCAAGGCGCCGTTCATGGCGCTGATCATCGGCATCATCGCCGCTGTCGAAGGCATGAAGGTGGGCGGCAGCGCCGAATCGCTCGGCCGCCATGTCACGGCATCCGTGGTGAAGTCGATCTTTGTCGTCATCCTCGTGGACGGGCTGTTTGCCATGTTCTACGCAGCCATCGATTTCTGAGGAGGGCCCGGTGAACGAAAGACCTTCCGAAGAGCGCGAGATCATCCTGTCGGTTCAGGATCTGACTGTCGGCTTTGGCGACAAGATCGTCCTCGACAAGTTGAACCTCGATATCTATCGCGGCGAAATTCTCGGCTTCGTCGGCGCTTCGGGTGCCGGCAAGTCGGTGCTGATGCGGACGGTTCTCAGGCTTCTGCCGCGGCGATCCGGCAAGATCGAGATCCTCGGTGCGGATTACGATGCGGTGGATGATGCACAGCGCATGACGCTCGACACCCGCCTGGGGGTTCTTTTCCAGCACGGCGCCCTATTTTCGGCATTGACCGTGAAGGAGAATATCCAGCTGCCGATGCGCGAATACCTGGACCTGCCGCAATGGCTGATGGACGAACTCGCCTATCTGAAGATCGACCTCGTCGGTCTGAAGCCTGATGCCGCAGACAAATATCCCTCGGAACTCTCCGGCGGCATGATCAAGCGCGCGGCCTTGGCGCGTGCTTTGGCGCTCGATCCGGATCTCGTCTTCCTCGACGAGCCAACCTCCGGTCTCGACCCGATCGGTGCCGCCGAATTCGATGATTTGATCGCGCAGCTGCGCGATACCCTTGGATTGACGGTCTATATGGTGACCCACGATCTCGACAGCCTGTTCTCCGTCTGCGACCGTATCGCGGTTCTCGGACAGAAGAAGGTTCTGGTCGAGGGGACGCTGGACGATATGCTCGCCTTCGATGATGCGTGGGTGCAATCCTATTTCAGGGGCAAACGTGCCCGTTCCATTCCCCGGGCGGAGTCTTCCGCCGGACATCCGGTAGAGTGAGCCATGGAAACCAAAGCCAATTACGCCATAGTCGGTTTTTTCACGATGATGGTCATCGGGGCCGCCTTTGGTTTCGTCTATTGGATGGCGGAATATGGACGCGGCGGCGAGATGGCGCCGCTCGCCATTCGTATTCCGGGCTCGGCCAATGGTCTGAGCATCGGTTCTCCGGTGCGCTTCAACGGCATTTCCGTCGGCTCGGTCCGCAATCTCTATATCGATAACGAAGATCCGAACTTCTCCGTCGCCTTCACCGAGGTGCGCGCCGATGCGCCTGTCACCTCTGGGACGAAGGCCGTGCTCGAGATCCAGGGTCTGACGGGCGCCGCCTATGTCGAGCTTTCGGGTGGCGGTCCGGGTTCGGGCGACGCCATTCTTCAGCGGGCGCTTGACACAGGCGAACCGGCGATCCTGACGGCCGAACAGTCCAGCGTGACCAATCTTCTGTCGACGGCCGACCGGATCCTGCAGCGTGCCGATGGCGCGGTCGCGGAATTGCAGGGCTTCATCGCCGATGCGCGCGGGCCGCTCACCAACACGGTGCGCAATGCCGAGACATTCTCGAAATCGCTGGCTGACAATGCCGCCGGCATCGACCAGTTTCTCCAGAGCGTGAGCGCTCTGTCCGACTCCGTCTCCGGTTTGTCGGGCCGCCTCGATTCGACGCTCTCTGCCGCAGAAGATCTGTTCAGGTCGCTGAACTCCGACAAGATCGACCAGATCCTCGCCAACACCGAACGGGCGACCGCAAGCTTTGCCGAGGCCTCGAACCGCATCGGGCCGGCCATCGACAGCTTCCGCGAGACTGCCGACACCTTCCAGCGCTTCGGCAACAATGCCGACCAGACACTGCAGAAGGTTTCCCGTCTCATTGATGCGGTGGACAGCCAGAAGATCGGGCGCGTGGTCGACGACGTCTCCGTTGCCTCGGCCGATGCGCGCCAGGCCATTGCCGGCTTCCGCGACTTGTCGAACAGCATCACCGGCCGCAAGGACGATATCGATCGCGCGATCGACGACTTCACGCAGCTTGCCAATCGTCTGAACAATGCTTCCACGCAGGTCGACGGGATCCTGCGCAAGGTGGACAGTTTCCTCGGTTCGGGTGAAGCGGATTCGCTTAGCGCACAAGCGCGCCGGACGCTCGAGTCGATCCGCCTTGCCGCAGAGAACCTCAATGCGCGCATCGGGCCGATCGCCGAAAATCTGCAGCGCTTCTCGTCGACCGGACTGCGTGACATCCAGACGCTGGTCAACGATACACGCAACACCGTGCGTGGCCTGAACGACGCGATCACCAATTTCGACGACGACCCGCAGCGCCTTCTCTTCGGTGGCGACACCGTGAAGGAATTCGACGGACGGACGCGCCGATGACAAGAACATCCCGAAAGGACGACAGAATGGACAGGAACGGGGCGAGCGAGTTTTCCGTGATGCGGTTGCGCCGGTTGCTTTCGATGACTGCGCTCGTTCCGGCACTCGGGCTTGGGCTTGCCGCCTGCGGCTCGAAGGCGGTCAATGACACCTTCGACCTGACGGCCTCCGTCAGCGAGATTGCGACACCTGCCAGCGCCCGTAACCGGCAGCTGCTTGTTGCCGATCCCTCGGCATTGAAGGCGCTCGACAGCGAGCAGATCCTCGTGCGCGTCTCGGGCGCCGAGATCCAGTATCTGTCACAGTCGCAGTGGAGCGACCGCCTGACACGCGTCGTGCAGTCCAAGCTGGTCGAAGCCTTCGAGAACACCAATCGTCTTGGTGGCGTTGGCAAGCCGGGCCAGGGTCTGGCGATCGACTACCAGCTCATCACCGATGTTCGCGCATTCGAGATTTCTGCCGAAGGTGCCGACCGTGGCGTCGTCGAGATCTCGGCCAAGCTGCTCAACGACCGCAATGGTACGGTCAGGGCGCAACGGGTGTTCCGTGCCGAAGTCCCGTCTTCGGGAACGGACAATGCCGCCTATGTCGCGGCACTGGATCGGGCCTTTGCCCGTGTGACGGCGGATATCGTCGCCTGGACGCTTCAGTCCATGTGACACTTGCCAATCCAGGCATTCAGCACATGAAAAACCCCGGAGCGCAGATGCGGTCCGGGGTTTTCTGTGTGCAGCGAGAGAGCCGGCTGCGCGGCTCTCTTTTCGTTTCTTAGCTGAAGCGACCGGCAGCGTGGGCGAGCATGGTGTAAACCTTGCCCGTGTCCGAGGTCAGGTAGGACTGGGTGATCGACTTGTCGCGATCGGTGCGGGCGACATCTGCCAGGAGCTTCTCGAAATCGGCGATGTAGCGGTCGACTGCAACGCGGAATTCCGGCTCGCGGTCATACTTGCGCTTGATCTCGTCGAAGGTCTGCTGGCCCTTCAGCGTGTAGAGGCGGCGCGTGAAGATGTCGCGTTCGCCGCGCTGGTAGCGGCGCCACAGATCGACCGAGGCGTCGTGGTCGATGGCGCGGGCGATGTCGACCGAAAGTGAGTTCAGCGATTCGACCATGTGACGCGGATTGCGCGTGTCACCCTGACGGGCCGGCTGGCTCTCGGCGACCGGGCGCTGGGGCGCCGGGGCCGGGCGTGCCGGGGCAGGGGCTTCTGCGGGTTCCTCACGGGAGGCGCCACGGAGCAGGTCGCTGATCCAGCCGCCGCCTTCTGCGCGCGTGGTGGCTGCAGTCGACTGCGTGTAGGGCTCGGTCGCACCTAGGCTGCCACGCAGGCCGAGGCTTTCGGTCTGACGGGCCGGCTGCGGAGCAGCTGCCGGACGGCGGACCGGTTCAGGCTGGGCTTCCGCGAGACGACGCGCCACGGGTTCCGAGATCTCCAGCGTCTGGCTGGTGCGGCCCACGAGCTGGGAAATGTCCTGCAGGGCCTTGATCTGTTCCGCGACGGCACGGCGCATCTGGGCCGCGCTTTCCTTGGCTTCCTCGGGCAGGTCAAAGGCGCCGCGCTTCAATTCGTTGCGCGTCAGGTCGAGTTCCTTGCGGATATCGACAGCCGAGCGGCGGATTTCGTCCGTCGCGCCGGTGAAGCGGGCAACCGCCTCGTTGACGGCTTCCTGCATGGCCTGGCGCAGGGCTGCGGCAGCACCTTCCGACTTGCGGCCTGCCTCGCCGAGGAGGTGGTCGATGTCGTTGAGGGAGACCGCGAGTCCGCCGCGCAGGCGGTTTGCGAGTTCGCCCGAACGCTTCTCCGCCTCGCTCAGCGTCTTGTCGATCGACTGCTGGGCTTCCTGTTCGGCGGACAGAAGGGCGTTGCGCATATTGGCCGCGGTGATTTGCGCCTTCTTCTCGGTCTCGCCGAGCATCTGTCCAACATCGGAGAACGATGCCTGGACGCTGTCGCGCATGCTGGCGGCGGTCGACTGCGCCCGCTTTTCGGTCTCGCCGAGGATCTGGCCGATATCGGTGAAGGAGGCCTGCACGCTCTGGCGCAGGTTGCCAGCCATCTGGCCTGAACGCTGCTCGGCGCGATCGAAGGCCGTCTCGACCATCTTGCCGAGCGACTGCATCGTCGTTTCGATTTCTTCCGAGCGCTTAACGAGGCCGATCGACAGGTCGCGCAGGGCCTGCTGACGCTCTTCCAGCGTGCCGACGAGGTTCGACTGGGCGGCCGAGAGAAGCTCCGATGCCTTGCCCAGAACCTGCGTATGGTCGCCGAAGCGGCTGACGATCGAGGAGACCTGCTGCAGCGTTTCGCCGGAAACCGCGGTCAGGCGGCCGAGCTTGTCGTCGAGCAGGCGGTTGGAGGTCGACAGCATGTCGGTCGCCTGGGTCGCCGTCTCGTTGAAGCGGTTGGCGGTCGCGCCGAGGCGGCTGTCGAGCGAACCGATGCTCTGAACGGCCTGATCGATCATCGAGGAAAGGCCGGCATTGCTGTCGCCCAGACGCTCGATGAGCTGAGAGGCGCTTGCCACGAGGTTCTGTTCGGCAGCGCTGAGGGTCGAGACGGCGCGGTCGGTGCGCTGGCTGATAGCATCGACGAGAGCTGCGTTTTCGCTGCGCAGGCGTTCTGCACTCTGCTCTGCGGCGGCTGCGATCTGCTCGGCGGCGGCGCGGCCCGTTTCGGCATAGGACGCCACGACCGGGGCGGCCTTCTCGTCGATCAGGCGTGACAGTTCTGCTGAGCGCGTCGAGAGCATGGAGTTGAGCTCGCGGGTCCGGTCATCGAGAACCGAGCGGATGGAGTTGCCACGCGCTTCGAGCGCCTTCTCCACCGCGTTCATCGTGGTCGCGAGTTCCTGGGTGTTTCCGGAGATCGCGTCGCGGATGGAGTTGCCGCGGGCCTCGAGTGCCTTTTCTGCCTCGTTCATGGCATCGGCAAGTTCCCGCGTATTGCCGGAGATTGCTTCACGGATTGCGGCTGCGCGCTGCTCGAGCGTCGTGCTGACTTCGCCGAGCGTGCCGGAGAGGTTCGCGACCTGCGCGCTGACCAGGGCTTCGGCTTGCGAAACCTTGTTGCTGATGACATCGCCGGCTTGGGAGAAGGTTTCGGCGATCGTCGCAGCCTGGCCCGCGAGGCGGTTCTGCGTATCCGTGATGCGCTTTGCCAGTTCCTCGGACCGCTCCTCGACCGTCCGGTTGAGCTCGGCGCTGCGCTCACCGATCTGCTCGGCAAACTGCGAGGTGGTGGCGGTCAGGCGATCGACCGAGCGCTGGGCTTCGGCATCGAGATCACGGGCGGCGTCGGTGACGGCACTGCGCAGAGCCGTTGCAAGGCCGGCGGCCTTGCCTTCGATCGTGCGGTTGACGTTTTCAAGACCGATGTTGAGTGCGCGGTCCATGGTCGCCAGACGCTCTTCGATGACAGGCGTGCGGGTGTCGAAGGTTTCCGCGACGCGGTTCGTGCCTTCGTCGAGAGCCTGGGCGACGCGCATCGAGGCTTCGTTGCCGACGCGCTCGATCGTGGAGACCTTTTCGTCGAGGCGGGCGGCGAACTTCTCGCCAGCATCGTTGACGCGGGCATCGACACCGTCGAGGCCGTTGCGCAGGCGGTCTTCAAGTGTGCCGAGGCTCTGTTCGATGCGGGTGCTCGTCTCGTCAAGGCGGCTGGCCATGCCGGTGACCGACTGTTCGACGGTGCCCGAGAAGCCCTGTGCCGAGCGGGTGATGTCGTCGGCTGCCTCGCGGATCTGATCGGTGAGGGCACCGGCCGTGCCGCGCAGACGCTCGTCCAAAGCGCGGCTCGAGTCGTCGATGGCCTTGCGCAGGTTTTCCTCGTGATCTTCCAGGCTCATTTCGAGCATGCCGGCGCTCGCGGCAATCGAAGCGCCGATCGAGGTGGCGTGCTCGCCGAGGCTCGTCTCAAGCGTGCTGCGGGCATCGTTGAGCGTCAGCGAGATCGCCTGTGTGCGGTCGTCGAGGGTGGCGCGGATGCGTTCATGCGTGTCGACAAGACGACCGTCGATCGCCTCGACGCCCTGCTCGATCGTCTGTGCAATCCGGTCGGTGTTCTCGCCAAGCGTCGTGGCCAAGGCGCCAGAGGCTGCTTCGAGGCTTGCGCGGAGGTTCGCGCCTGTTTCGGCAATGCGTCCGTCGATATCGCCGACACCCGAGGTCAGCGTTTCGGCGATGCGGGTTGCATTGTCATCCAGCGTCTGGGCGATCGCGCCGGATGCGGAGGTAAGAATCTCGCCGAGGTTCCGTTCGCTGCTGCCGAGCTTGTTTTCCAACTCGCCAATGCCGGAGGCCAGGGTCTCCGAGATGCGGCCGGTCGTCTGGCCAAGCGTGCGCTCGATGTCGCCTGTGGCATCTTCAAGCGTCGAAGCGAGGTAGGACGTGTGGCTGGCAAGCGAGAGCTCGAGACGTTCCTGATTGTCGCCATAGGCCGTGCGGATCGCCTCGGCCTTCTCGGTGAAGGCTGCGTCGATGCGACGATCGGCATCGGCCACCGTCTCGATGATCGCGGAGGCGCGCTGGCTCAGCGTCTCGTCGATGCGGCGCTGGCTGTCGTTCAGCGTCTCGGAGAGATCCTGGGTACGGGCGGTCAGGGTCAGGTCGAGTTCGAGGCTCTTGGTGTTGAGCGCGTCGATCAGCTGTTCGCTCTGACCCTCGACCAGGGTCGCGATGCCGCGGGCCTTGACGTCGAGCGTCTCGGCGAAACGATCCTGGTTGGCTTCCAGTGCATTGACGATGTGCTCGGCGCGGCTCGACAGCGTCTGCTCGAAGCGCGACTGGTTGTCGGTGAGGGCGTTGTAGAGCGAGCCGCTGCGCTCCTCCATGACCTGATCGATGCGCTTCTGGGCGCTTTCCAGGCTTTCGGTCAGAGCGGCTGCGCGGGCAGACATGGCGTCCGCGATTTCCTGCGCGCGGTCCGACATCGAGCTGTCCAGCATTTCCTGGCTGGTGCTCAGCGTCATCGCCAGCGCCAGCGACTGGTCGGTCAGGGTGGAGCCCAGGCGTTCGATGCTGGAGTTCAGGATGCCGCTGATCGAATCGGTCCCGCCGTTGACGGTCTCGTTGATGCGGGCGAGGCTTTCCATGAGCTTCGAATCGAGCGATCCGGACCTCTGGTCGAATGCGCTGGCGAATTCGGCGACGCGCTGGTCGAAGGTCGCGTTGATCTGGCCGATCGTCGTCTGGAAGCGATCCTCGAAGAGGCCGGAGCGCAGGTCGAGATCGACGATCGCGTCGTCGGCGCTCGCCTGAAGGCTCTGGCGGAAGCTACGGCCACGTTCGTCGAGCGAGCTGTTGAGGCGGGAAAGCACGTCATCGAGCGAGGAGGCGATCGAGCTTTCGCTGCCCTTGAGGGTCTCCGCGATGTCGCGGGTCCGCTCGACCAGGGTCTCGTTCAGCTGGCGGGCGCGCTCGTTGAGAGCAGCGTTCAGCTTCTCGGTATTGGCATCGAGCGTTGAGGCCCGGGTCTCGAATTCACCGAGCAGTTCGCGACCGCGCTGGCTCAGCGTCGAGGTCAGGGACTGCAGCTGGGTGTCGAACTCGTTGGACAGCGACATGCCCGATGCGGCCAGCGTCTGCACCATGGTCTCGGTCTTGTGCGCGAGCAGCGAACCGAGCGCGGTCACAGCCGCGTCGGACTTTTCCATGATCGTCGCAGCGCGGGTGTCGATCATCGAGGCGAAAGCCTCGCCCGACGTCTGCAGTCGGACCGAAATTTCCTCGGTCGCCAGCGAAAGCTCTTCCTTGAGCTGTTCATGGGCGCCGACAATCGATGACCGGATCCGCTCTGCGTGATTAACGATGGCATCACGCTCGGCGCCGAGTTCGTGCACGAGACCACGGACGCGCAGTTCGTTGTCGGTATAGCTGCGCTCGAGCGCGGTGACTTCGGAATGGACGAGCGTTTCGAGTTCGGTCGCGCGGGCGATCGTGCGTTCGATGCCCTCGTTCATCGCCGAAACTTCGCGGCGGACGGCTTGGCCGACCGTCATGATGCGTTCAGAGGCGATGGTTTCCGGCTCTGCGAGACGAAGGGCCACTTCGGCCATGGAGCGGGCGGCATTGCGCAGGTCGTGCGCGCGCGCCATCATGATGGCGAAAGCAAAGAAGAGCATGATCGGCAGGAAGGTGCCGACGACAATGGCAACGACGCCCGGCGTGGCGACGATGTCCGCGATGGACGGGGCCTGCCAGATGCTGCTGCCGTAAAGAAGTTGCGTGAGGCCGAGTGCGCCGAGCACCCAGAGCGCGGACACGATGCCGGCATTGCGGAGGGCAGAGGTCAGCGAGGCGCCATCGAGCGTCTTGAGGATCGCGTTGGGCGTGCGGCGCGAACCGTCATTGGCGGGCGCGAAGGCCGGCGCCTTGGGTGCCGGTTCGGGATTGAGTTCGCCGGCGCGCGCAGAGCGGCGCTCGATCGTCTTCTTCGACGCAGACCGCGGGATACTATCTGACACAGGGGCCTCCGGGGCGTGCATTTTGGACCGTGCCTTGGCAGGCGCGGCGGACTCCTCGCCCTCGAAATCGATGCTCAGGGCCGCCTCGAGAGCCTGGAACGCGTTCTCGTCAATCGAGTCGGTCTTCTTGTTCGCCATAGGGTTACGCCTCGTTACCGCTTACTCTCGGCGGGGGACGCAGGCAGCGATGCCGCTCATCGCCAGGCTTCGTCCTGATCCCACCGTTCACTTGAGGTCCCGCCTGTCGCCACGCCAGACGAAATCTCTTCTTTCGCAGTCGGACTGCTCGCCGCCGGCATTCCCGCCGGAAGTTCTAGCACCGACTGGCTTTCGGGCAAACTTCACGCAGTTTTGCCCAATCAACCGTATCGTACTGACACATTTGCCCATGCGATACAATTAATGCGGTTCCCTGGGTCCAGCGCCCCTTGCTCTTGTTAACAGTATTTCAATCAAGGTTTCGGCCGAAAAGCCAGTCTGTATCGGGGTTTAATTCGCGTTAACCATAGCGAAAGCTTTTTGGCCCGATCCCCGGGGTTTTTAACGGGATGCCCATTGCCGCGCCGCAAAGTCTGGTCACCAAAAACAAGAAAACCAAGGATGAGTGGCATGGCAGCAGCAGTCAATATCGCGTTCGATGCGCCCGACAACCTCGTTGGCCCGACGCCCTCCCGAGAACGTCCGATCGATCTCGTTCACCTCGCGGCGCAGACCAAGGGCGACAAGGCGGTCGAAATCGAGATCCTCCAGATGTTTGCCCGCCAGGCGCGGGGATGCCTCACTGCCATCTCCGCCGGGCGCAACAAGGTCGAGGTCAAGGCTGCGGCCAATCGTCTGCGCAACGCCGCCATGGCGGTCGGCGCCTTGCGGGTTGCCGGTGCGGCCGATCTGATCGAGACCAAGGGTGCCAATGCCGACGCACTTGCCTCCGTTGCGGCGGCCGTGCTCGAGGCCGAGCATTTCATCCTGAAGCTTGCCCGCTGAACGACGCTGCTTGAGTGCGATCCACTGATCGCTTCGCCGTGAGTTGACTGACTTTCCGATTTAAGAGATGACTTCGCCGGTTTTCACAAGGCGACATCTGGACAGGCACTCATGGCAAATATCAGCATCATCGCATTCGACGGCACTCGTTTCGACATCGCGGCAGCCGATGGCTCCACGGTCATGGAAAATGCCGTCCGCAACTCGGTCCCCGGGATCGATGCCGAATGCGGCGGCGCCTGCGCCTGTGCCACCTGTCATGTCTATGTCGACGACGCCTGGTCCGAAAAGGTCGGCCAGCCGTCGCCGATGGAAGAAGACATGCTTGATTTTGCCGTGGATGTACGGCCGACGTCGCGTCTTTCCTGTCAGATCAAGGTGACGGCGGCGCTGGACGGCCTCGTCGTCCATGTGCCCGAGCGTCAGGGCTAACATCTCCTGTCAGCGCTACCCGCCAAAAAAGGCCCCGCTTCCGTCAGACGAAAGCGGGGCAAGGGGGCGCATCGCCAACCAGGCGAGGGAGGAAGCACCTGTGGCACCAGGACGCGCCGGGAGAACGGGGAAATCGGTTACGCTTAATCAACGTATTCGATGACACTTATATTTCAGTTTTGTATCAAGAGCCACGCCGAGAAATTGCCGGTTATTCACAGGCGGAGGCGCAAGGCTCGGGCAAGCCGCAGCATGGCGGCAACACTCACCCTCGTAATTTAGGGGTGAATTCTACTGGTTTTCCTGGGATCCACGGCGATATCGCAGGATCCGCAGCATGCGATCCTGGAAGTTCTTCGCTTCGATTCTGTCGAATCGCATCTGTGCCTCATCATGGGCCGCAGTCACCTCTTCCGTGACCTCTCCAACGCGCTCCTGCAGGATTTCGCAGTCCCGCTCCGGCCGCAGCTTCAAAAGGCGTTGCTCCAAGAGCTTCGCATGCTGGCGGGCGATTTCGGCATGACGCTCTTCGTGACGCTTGATGTCGGAGGCGAGGGCATCCCAGAGAGTGGCCATGTCCTGCGTCGCGCGCTTGCGGTTCTTCCAGCGCGGCAGGATGAGTTTGGTCTCGACGGTGACGCGGACATCGTCGACCGCGCAGCGATTGCCGCGTCTGGTGTAAGTCATGTCGCCGCCGAAGCGGATCTGGGTGGCGCCGGGATGACGATTGCCGCTCGCCTGGGTGAACGGACCCTTGCGCGACAGTTCCGCATCGATGTCGGCTGCGGTTCGCCCGCCAATCTGGAAATAGCTGATGGACTTGCGAACCACCACGTCGGCACTGGCCGAGGGTGGCAGGGAGATGCCGATCAGGACAGCCAAGGTGACGGCGGCCCGAAGACGGCGGGAGTGCTTCATTCTTTTTTCCGCAATGTTGTATTCGCCGCGCCCTTGGGGCATAGCCAAACCCGATCTGCACTATCGCAGCTTCGCCGAAATACGTCGAGAGGATACAGGGTCGCGTGACCATGGTTGAACGCACAATTTGGCGTGTAGGGCATGGCCGTTCCCTCGATCTGACCGAGCATGGTGCGATCATGGCGATCATCAATGTCACGCCCGATTCCTTTTCGGATGGTGGATTGCATGCGGGCGTCGAGACGGCAGTGGCCCATGCGCTGGCTTGCGCCCAAGACGGCGCGGTCATCCTGGATATCGGCGGCGAATCGACACGGCCAGGGGCCGCGGAAGTTAGTGCGGACCAGGAAATGGCCCGCGTTCTGCCGGTGATCGGCGCCTTGCGCGAAAAGACCGACGCACTCATCTCGATCGACACCTACAGGGCGGCGACCGCCAGGGCGGCCGTCGAGGCCGGTGCGCATATCATCAATGATGTGCATGGCCTGCAGCGCGAGCCTGAGATCGCCGATGTCGCGGCTGCGACTGGGGCAGGGCTCTGCATCATGCATACCGGACGCGGGCGAGAGAAGCTTGAGGACCCTATCGCCGATCAGCGACATTTCCTCGGGCTGTCGCTGGAGATTGCGGCGCGTGCGGGCGTGTCCAGGGAAACAATCGTTCTCGATCCGGGTTTCGGCTTCGCCAAAGAAACTCTGGAAGAGAACATGGACCTGATCGCGCGTTTCGAGGAACTGCATGGCTTCGGCCTCCCGCTTCTGGCCGGTACATCGCGCAAGCGGTTTCTCGGAACACTCACCGGCCGCGACGCACGCGACCGTGACGCGGCGACCGCGGCGACCACGGTCGCCCTTCGCCTGAAGGGGGCTTCCGTTTTCCGGGTTCATAATGTCGCGATCAACCGCGACGCCCTGGTGATGGCCGATGCTATGCTCGCGGCAGAGCGGCGGCTTGCTGCAAACGAGGATCAGCCCGTATGAGCGGCGTTTTCACCATCACGCTGAAGAACTGTGCCTTCTTTGCCCATCACGGGGTTTTCCCCGAGGAGGGCGTCCTTGGCCAACGGTTTTTCGTCGACGCTGAATTCGATGTGGATGCGCTCGAGGCCGCCGAGACGGATACGCTCGAAGGCACGGTGCATTACGGTATCGCCTTCGAGGTCATCCGCGACATCGTCACCGGCAGCAGGCGACAGTTGATCGAGGCTCTTGCGCTGGCGATTGCCCGAGGCCTTCTGGACCGTTTCCCCGAGATGCAGCGATGCCGGATCACGGTGCGCAAGCCGAGTGCGCCGATTGCCGGCATTCTCGATCATGTACAGGTGAGCGTTGAACAATTCAGACAGTAAGACCTGGCTGGCGGCAACGCTTGGCCTCGGTGGTAATATCGGAGATCCGGTGGCCGCCATGGCGGAAGCTTTGCGCCGTCTCGACGAGCGCGCCGACTGTCGGGTCACCTCCGTGTCGCGTCTCTACCGGACGCCGCCCTGGGGCAAGACGGATCAGGCCGATTTCTACAATGCCTGCGCGGCGGTCGAGACGCTGCTTGAGCCACAGGATCTGCTCGCCGCTTGTCTCGAGATCGAGCGGACGATGAAGCGCGTGCGCGTCGAACGCTGGGGTCCGCGCACGATCGATATCGACATCCTGACCTTCGCCGACCGGGTGATCGATGCCGAGCATCTCAAGGTCCCGCATCCACGCATGACCGAGCGCGCCTTCGTGCTGATGCCGCTGGCTGACATCGATCCGTATCTGGTGGTGAAGGGAGAGGCCGTGGCGAGCTGGCTTGATCGTGCCGATCGCACGGGTATCGCTGTCGCAAACGAAAACCGCGCCTGGTGGCGCGGTTGAAGTCGTCCCGGCAAGGCTTGGCAGCGATCAGTCGTTTTCTGCGGTCTCGGCCATGGCGGTTGCCTGCCGATTGAGCTTCAGGCCGATCACGGGGATCATGCGATCTTCCACCTTCACCGAAATGGTGATGTTCATGGCGTCGCCTTCTTCCAGGCGCGCAACCATGGCGCCGTTGAGCTTGGCGCGGTTGATGCCCATGACGGCGCGATTGCCGGTCACGCTGCCCGAGACGATGTCGAGGCCCTTGCCGTCTGCGCCATCCAGGAACTGACCCTTGTAGCTGCCGCCGGACTGCGAGATGACAGCCGACATCGGCTGGCTGAAGACGCCAACGCGGCAAGTGCCGTCGAGCTTGAGCCCGGTTTCCTTGCCCTCGGCCGGCAGGCCGGTCAGGTTACAGGTGAACTTGGTGCCCTTGTATTTGCCCGCAACGATTTCGCCCGGGCCTTTCCAGACGCCGGCGACGGATTCGAAGAAGCGCTTGTCGCGGGAAGCGGCATCAGCAACCGTGGCCGGCAGAAGTGCGGCAACAGCAAGGATGGCGGCGCAGCGGCCGAATGTCGAGGAGCGAGAGAACATCGATTTGCCTTGGTACGAGAAACCAGAAACCCCGCGGAAACCCTAGCGGAAAAATGGTTAATGCATCCTTGCCAATACCCTCAAATGCTGGGTCCGACAATCGGCAAAAGTCACTGGTGTCTCGGGTGTGGCTTGTCTGCCTCACTCCGCGCGCGGGCGATCCTTGCCTGACATCGATGGCGTGAGATCGCCGATGAAGTCGCCGATGCCGGGTCGTCTCGCGGCACGGAACGGGAGCGGTCGGCAAAGATCCATGGCCGCAATGCCGATCCGGGCCGTCATGAGGCCGTTGATCACGCCTTCGCCGAGCCGGGTCGAAAGACGCGCTGCAAGGCCATGGCCGAGCACCTGCTGAGCGAGGCCATCGCCGATTGCAATCGAGCCGGTGACGGCCAGATGTGCGAACACGTCCTTCAGGAGCCGCAGCATGCCGAAGGAACCCGGACGACCGCCATAGAGGTCTGCCATGCCTCGCACGAGACGGACGACCTCGAAGAGCACATAGGCCAGATCGACCACCGCGCGCGGGCTGACTGCGGTGACGACCGAGACCCGCTTCGACGCGTTGAGGATAAGCGCGCGTGCCTTGATGTCGAGCGGTGCCAGGAGCTCCCTCTCGGCAAGCTCGATCAGATGGGGCGCGTCGATGATGTCGTCTTTGACCGCATCGAGCGACTTCTGGCCCTTCGCGGTTTCCGGACGGTGTCGGACGAGGCCCGTAAGCTTGGCCACCACGGCGGCCGCTCGAGCACGTTTGCCGCTTTCCGCCGCCGCTTCAGCTTCAAGCTTCAGATCCTGCACCGTATCCAGCCGCCACAGACCGACGAGTTCGCGTCCCACGGCAATGGCCAACGCCAGCACACCGACAGCGAGTGCGGCGATCGCGGCGTAGCCCAGCCAGTCGGCGCGTGCGAAAAGATCCGATATCAGCCGGTCGACCCAGAGGCCGAAGGCGAGGGAGAGCAGGAGCCCGAAGGCCCCGGTCGCGAGTTTGGCAAAGGAGAAGCGCCGACGGCGCGGTTCGGCAACGGGCAGAGGCGGCATGTCTTCGACCGCCGCGGCCAGGAAGGGATCCTGTTCGTCGGGAACGATCGCAACATCGCCGGCAAAGCTCCGTGGCGCCCGGTTTAGCGGTTGCGCGGGTGCCGGAGGCTTGACGTCGGGATCAACCGTGAAGGCTGCCGGTCGCCGCTGTGCGTCGCTGGCATTCGGGCTGGACGAGCCCATGGGAGGGACAGTCGGTTTTTTCATGCGAGACGGTCTCCCAGCAAAAACTGCAACGCGCGGTCGAGACGAATATGGGGGACGGAGAGCGTGAGGCCCTGCTTCTCTTCAAGCTGCGGGGGGCGGAAGCGCACGATGCTCAGGTCCGGCAGCAGCGCGGAGGTATCGCCTTCATCGACGGAACGGAAATAGGCCTCCGGATCCTGCGGCAGGTCACCCGGGAACACCGCCGTCTTGCGGTTTCCGTCGAAGACCTCGTTGCCGATTCGCTCGCCCGCCATCGGGGTGCCGACAATCACCGGCAGGTCGTGGCCGTCCTGCTTGACGCTTGCCTCGCGGGTGGCGCGCACGGAGGCGAGGGCCATGACCTCGATACCGGCACCGCTCATGCCGATCGTCTTGATCGCGCGGTTGACCAGACGTCTGGTGAGTATCTCCAGCCGGTCATGGCTCTCGTGATGCAGGTGGTCCGCCTTGGTTGCGGCGACGAGAACGCGGTCGATGCGACGACGCACCAGTGAGGTCAGGATGTTGTTGGATCCGGCGCGGAAGCAGGCGAGCACGTCGCCGAGTGCGCGTTCGAGATCCTGCACGGCTTCCGGGCCACGATTGATGGCCTGCAGCGCGTCCACGAGCACGATCTGACGATCGAGACGGGCGAAATGTTCGCGGAAGAAGGGTTTGACGACCACCGATTTGTAGGCCTCGAAGCGACGTTCCATCATCGCCCGCAGCGATCCCTTGGGTGCCCGTCCTTCCGGCAATGCCGGCAAGGGAGCGAAGGTGAGGGCGGGTGAGCCCTCGAGATCCCCGGGCATCAGGAAGCGTCCTGGCGGAAGCGTCGACAGCGAGCGCTCGTCCGACTTGCAGAGCCGGAGATAGGTAGTGAAGGCTTCGGCCAGGCGCCTTGCGGTCATTTCGTCGGCAGGGGCTTCGGTGTCGATCGTCGCCGCAAGCGCCAGCCATTCCCGCGCCAGTTCGGAGCGGACGCCGCTCTCTGCCAGTTTCGTCGTGTTGTCGGAGAAGGTGCGGTAATCCTGGCCCAGCAGCGGCAGATCGAGCAGCCATTCGCCGGGATAGTCGACGATGTCGATCGAAAGCCTGCCTGCCGAGAACATGCGGCTCCAGGTGCTGGCGCTCTGATATTCGATGGTGAGCCGCAGTTCTGAAATCGCACGGGTCGAATCGGGCCAGATGCGTTCATCGACGAGGGCACGGATATGATCCTCGTACTGGAAGCGCGGTACCGCATCATCCGGCTGCTCCTGGAGTGTGGCGCCGGTCATGCGGCCGGAGCGCAGCGGCTCGAACAAGGGCAACCGGCCGCCATGCAGCAGATTGTGGACCAGCGACGAGATGAAGACGGTCTTGCCGGCACGAGACAGGCCGGTGACGCCGAGCCTGATGGTCGGATTGACCAGATTAGCGGCGCGATCGGCCAGATTGTCTAAGGTGATCGCTGCTTCGTCGGTCAGGCTGGTGAGGGATGGCGGCAAGGGGCTGTCCTGCTGGGCGATGCCGTGCACATGCGTTTACGGCACGAGGTTCAAGATGTGTCCATCCCCATATAGGCGTGGCTGAGGGGGCAAAAAAGAGGCAGTGCCGTCAGTGGCCGTGCGGTCAGCCCACCAGGAAATCGCGCAGGCTGTAGGCCTCTTCGCCCATGACGTCGATGACCGCCAGGCCGGAGGTCGGATAGCCTTCCGGGACGGTGCGCGCCATGACATCGTTTCCGCAGAGGCTGGCAAAGACTTCCTCGATCGCCGGATTGTGGCCGACCAGCATGAGCGCATCCACGCCACGGGTGGAACTGGCGATCTCGAGATAGGTGTCGGCGGGGGCGTTGTAGAGCGCGTCGACATAGCGAAACTCGACGAGGCCCGAGAAGACGCGACCGATCGCATCGGCCGTCTGGCGGCAGCGTTTTGCCGTGGAACAGACAACGAGATCAGGGCGATAGTTCTTGTCAGCGGCGGTTTCGGCCAGGAGTTCGGCTTCCGCGAAGCCCGCGTCGGAGAGGCTGCGATCAAAATCACGGCCACCTGGCTCGGCCCAACCGGATTTCGCGTGGCGCAGCAGATAGATGCGCTTGGGAAGCTGAATGGAGGGCGTCATCCGTTGGACATTCCGCGTAAGATCGTGCTGTCCTTGGAGTACCGGTTCTAGGCCTATGCCGTCAACCGTGTGGGCGCGGGACGATCATCATCCTATCGTGGTGGTCGCATGTATATCGCGCCTCGGGCTCTAAGAAAATTATGCTTAAAAAATAGAAATTTAGATGAAAAATGTAACAGATTTAAAAATGGGGTTGAAACACTGTTGAGGCTTGAACCGCTTGCGTTGAAAGGATATACACCCGCCCATTGAGATGTTCTTCAGGAGAATCGCGTTGAGTGAGAAGATCAATCTTAGCAATTATGTCCTCTCGGAAGACGACGAGTTCATGAACGCGAACCAGCGGGCTTACTTCAGAGCCAAGCTCATTGCCTGGAAAAACGATATCCTCCGAGAAGCGCGCGAGACGCTCGACCACCTCGCCGAAGAAAGCGCCAACCATCCCGATCTCGCCGACCGGGCCTCCTCCGAAACCGACCGAGCCATCGAACTTCGCGCCCGCGACCGTCAGCGCAAGCTGATCTCGAAGATCGACGCCGCTCTGCAGCGCATCGAAGACGGCACCTACGGTTACTGCGAAGAGACCGGCGAGCCGATCGGTCTGAAGCGTCTGGACGCCCGCCCGATCGCAACGTTATCGATCGAGGCGCAGGAGCGTCACGAGCGCCGCGAGAAGGTCTATCGCGACGAGTGAAGACGCGAGGTCTTCGAAACAGTCCCAAGTTTTCAGACCCGCCACCGGCGGGTCTTTTTCGTTTATGCCATGCGCGGCCGGTGATCCCGACCGGTGATCAGGGATTTCGGCTGGCCGACATCTCGCCAAAGATGCGCGCGATCTCGTTCTGCAGATTGGGTTCCTTGTCCGCTTGTGCCGCGGGCGATGCCGGCGGATCCGAAGACGGAGCCGCTGGCAGGATGGCTGTTGCCGGAAGGCGCGGTCTATCGGCGCGGGTCTCCGGCAGGATCTGCGGAAGCTCCACTCTCGGCGTCTGGGCCGGCGTCGGATCGGATGCCAGATGCAGGGCCATCTCTTCTTCGAGGACACGCTCGAAATCGCTCATGTCGCGGGCTGCTGGTTGCGGATCCGGTGCTGCCTGACGTATCTCCGCTGGCGGCTCGAACTTCTGCGCTTCGAAGGGACGGGGCGGAACGGGCGCCGGTGATGCGACCAGCACGCGCTGGCGCGCGGCTTCCAGCAGATCTTCGGCGGCCGGCGCATTGATCGCCGGACCCAGATCGGGGGCGGACTGCATGGGCGGACGCTGGCTCTGCATTTCGGAGGCAGGCTCAGGCTTCACCTCCGCCATCACCGGCTCGACGGGCTCAACGCGGAAGACCTCAATCGGCGGAGTCCCGGACGTCACAGCCGGCTCCATAGCGGGCTCCGTGCGCGCCGTTTCGGTGTCCAGGCGGACCGGGTCGAAGTTTGTGTTAACTTCAGCGGCCATGACCGGCTCCAGGCTTGCCGTCGGGCGGGTGACCGGAGCTTCAGGTGCCGGGGAAAACGCAGGCGTGACGCGTGCGACGGGTTCCGGCTTCGGGGCTTCGGGAGGAGCGGCTGGCGTGATCTCCGGTTCGGAGCGCGACGGCGCCGTGACAACAGGGGCTGCGGCTACGGCAGCGACGATCGGAGAGGCCACGACCGGGGCAACGGCCGGCGCGGGTTGCGCGTCGGCGGTGGGCTCTGCCGGACGAACAGGCGCGGCTTTCGGGCGGCGCTGCTCGACTGCCGGTGCGGGCGCCTGCGCCGCGCGGGCCTGGACCGGTGCCGGTTCCGCCGGCGGCGTTTGCGGGGCTGACGGACGTTTTGCGGGCAGGTCGATTGGCATGCTTGCGGCCGGAGACGGTGCTGCGATTCGGGCTGCCGGCGGTTCGATCGTGGCGAGTCCCGGGGCTTCCGCCGGTTTCGGCAGTTCGGACTGCTCTTCCAGAGGCAGCGGATTGACAGCCCGCGCACTCAGATAGGCGCGCTCGTCACCGATGCCGCTCTCGATCACGATATCGGTCGGGCCGCCGATCATCACAAGATGTTCGACATTATCGCGCCGGATCAGCACGATACGTCGGCGGGTGTCGACGGCTGCCGCATCCAGAACCTGAAGACGCGGCTGGCGATTGCGTCCGCCGCGGACGAAGGGCGAGGGCGCGCGGTTGCGCAGGATCCAAAGCACGATGAACAGGCAAAGCAGGGCAAGGCTAACACCCAGTGCCGCCACGAGAAAACGATTGCCATAGGCCGAGATCAGGTCATCCAGCATTGTCGTGCTCCTTTTATCTGGCTTTCTGTCAGAAGACGTCCCCTTCCGCAATCTTGCAACGCGCAAGGATTTGCGGCCTGCGGCGCACGATCCGTCAAATGCTCGGCCAGGAATGCGGCAATCCTGTGGGAGAGCAGCCTCCGGCGGCCATCTGGCCCTTTCTTTGCTTTTTGCTGTCAAGGCAAATTGATAAACAGGAGGCAGCGCCGATTCTCGCGATGGCGGATCAGTTTTGCGCTTACGCATGAGGCATCCATGACACGACAGCAGTTTGATCGAGATGGAGACGGCCCGCTGGTCGATCGCCGCGGTGGCGTCGGCATGGCGCTGCGTATCCTGCTGCTCGCGCTCGTCCTGATCGCAGCCTCGGCCGCCTTCATCTTCTTCCGGGACCAACTCGACAACCAGATCGTTCTCGGCGTGCTCGGCATCCTGGCGATGATGGGCATCTTCTTCATCGTCTCGGCGGTCATCGGTTTCGTCGAGGTGATGCCGCAGACCAACAGCGATACGCTTGCCCGCCGCTTCCTCGCGAGCCAGCCCGAGGGTACGCTGATCACGGATGCGGAAGGCCGCATCGTCTTTGCGAATGCCGCCTATGGCCAGATGACGGGCGCGCGTAAGGCGACCGAAGTCCAGACGCTCGAGGCGCTGCTTTCCCGCTACCGGGAATCGAGCGAGGCGCTTTACCGACTGACCAACGGGCTGCGCGAAGGGCGCGACAGCTATGAAGAGTTTCGACTGCTGAAGCCGCTCGGCAACCAGACGGCCAACGGCTCCGGTGCCCATTGGTATCGTCTGAAGGCGCGGCTTCTGCCGGGCGAAGGCCGCGGCAAGCCGCTGCATGTCTGGCAGATCTCCGACATCACCGCCGAGCGCGACGATCAGGAGCGGTTCTTCAAGGAGTTGCAGCACGCAATCGATTATCTCGACCATGCACCGGCCGGCTTCTTCTCGGCCGGGCGCAAGGGCGAGATCTATTATCTGAATGCCACACTGGCGGAGTGGCTCGGCGTCGATCTCACCCAGTTCAATCCGGGCTCCATGACGATTTCCGATCTTGTGGCCGGCGAGGGCATGGCGCTGATCGATTCGGTGCAGGCCGAACCGGGGCAGGCGCGCACCGAGACGCTTGATCTCGACCTGCGCCGCGTTAACGGCCAGAGCCTGCCGGTTCGACTGGTGCATCGCGTGAAGGCTGCTCGCGACGGCGCGCCGGGCGAGAGCCGGTCGATCGTCCTGTCGCGCGCCCAAGGCGAGGGGAGCGACCAGTCCGATTCGGTCGCTTCCATGCGCTTCACCCGCTTCTTCAACAATACGCCGATGGCCATTGCCTCCGTCGACGGCGAGGGCCGGATCCTGCGGACCAACGCGCCCTTCATGAAGCTCTTCGCCGACATCATCTCGCGCGACGAAATCGAGCGTCACGGGTTGATCGAAGTCGTGCTGCACGAGAACGAGCGGGAAGGTTTCCGCGAGGCGCTTGCGGCGGCGATGGACCGCCAAGGCGACATTCCGCCGATCGACAGTCGCCACCCGACCAATGACGTCAGACACTTCCGCTTCTACGTGAATGCCGTCATCGATCAGAGCGACGAGGCGCCGGAAGAGGCGGCCATCGTCTATGCCGTCGATGTGACCGACCAGAAGGCGCTCGAAGCGCAGATGGCGCAGACGCAGAAGATGAACGCCGTCGGCACGCTGGCCGGCGGTATCGCGCACGACTTCAACAACGTGCTGACGGCCATCCTTCTCTCTTCGGATCACCTGCTTCTGCAGGCGCGCCCCTCGGATGCGAGCTTTGCCGATCTCATGGAGATCAAGCGCAATGCCAACCGCGCCGCCGTTCTCGTGCGCCAGCTGCTCGCCTTCTCGCGCAAGCAGACCATGCGGCCGAGCGTGCTGAACCTGACCGATGTCATCGGTGATCTGCGCATGCTGGTCGACCGCCTGATCTCCGGCACCAATGTGAAGCTTCGCGTCGAATATGGCCGGGATCTCTGGCCGGTGAAAACCGACCTCTCGCAGTTCGAGCAGGTGCTGATCAATCTCTGCGTCAATGCTCGCGATGCGATGCCCGAGGGTGGCTCGATCACCGTCTCGACCCGCAACGTCGATGCCGAGGAAGCCGGTGCCTTCGGCTATCGCGGTCTGCCGTCCGAAGACATGGTGCTGGTCGAAGTCGCCGATACCGGAACCGGCATTGCGCCCGAAATCATGGACAAGATCTTCGAGCCCTTCTTCACCACGAAGGAGGTCGGCAAGGGCACGGGTCTCGGCCTTGCGATGGTCTATGGCATCGTCAAGCAGTCGGGCGGCTACATCTATCCGGAATCGGAGGTGGGCAAGGGCACGACCTTCCGCATCTTCCTGCCGCGTCACGTGGCGGAGGTTCAGGCGCTTCCGGAAGGACAGGTCATGGCCTCCGTCAGCGGCGACACGATCACCGTCGCCCCGGCAGCGGCCACGGTCGAGGCGCAGGATGCGCCTGACCTGACGGGCAAGTCGGCCGTCGTTCTGCTTGTCGAAGACGAGGAGGCGGTCCGGCGCGGCGGGAAACGCATGCTCGAGACGCGCGGCTATACCGTTCACGAAGCCGGTTCGGGTGTCGAGGCGCTCGACATCATGGACGAACTCGACGGTGCAGTCGATATCGTCGTCTCCGACGTCGTCATGCCGGAAATGGATGGCCCCACCCTGCTTACCGAACTGCGAAAGAAGTATCCGGACCTGAAGTTCATCTTCGTCTCCGGTTATGCCGAGGATGCCTTTGCCCGCAACCTCCCGGCCGATGCCAAATTCGGCTTCCTGCCCAAACCCTTCTCGCTGAAGCAGCTCGCCGTTGCCGTGCGCGAGATGCTGGACGGTGAAGCCTGACATCTTGTCCGTCAGGCCTTAGAACGAAAGAACCCGCCGGATCGCTCCGGCGGGTTCTTTGTTTCAGGCCTTGTTCGGGGATCAGCCGTTCATCGCGACGGCGATTTCTGCGGCCAGACGAGCGTTGTTCTCCACCAGGGCGATGTTGGTCTTCAACGAGCGGCCACCGGTGAGGTGGAAGATGTTGTCGAGCAGGTAAGGCGTCACGGCCTTGCCGGCGATCTCGTCGCGTTCGGCATTGGCAAGAGCGCGGCTGATATAGATTTCCATCTCCTCGCGCGGAATCTCGTCGGCTTCGGGAACCGGATTGGCGATCAGCATGCCGCCATCGATGCCGAGCTGGTCGCGCATCTTCTGGAAGTTGGCGATTGCCGCCGGGCTCTGCAGGTTGAGGAGGCTCTTCAGCCCCGAGCTGCGCGACCAGAAGGCCGGGAAGTCTTCGCTGTCATAGGTGACGACCGGAACGCCGCGTGTTTCCAGCACCTCCAGCGTCTTGGGAATGTCGAGGATGGCCTTCGGGCCAGCGGAAACGACGATGACGGCGGTGCGGGCCAGCTCTTCAAGATCGGCCGAGATGTCGAAGCTTTCTTCCGCGCCGCGATGCACGCCACCGATGCCGCCGGTCGCAAAGACGTGGATGCCGGCGCGATAGGCGGCAATCATCGTGGCGGCAACCGTGGTGGCGCCGTTGCGGCGCTCGGCGATCGCGAAGGCGAGGTCGGCGCGCGAGAGCTTCATCACGTGCTCCATCTGCGCCAATTCTTCGAGTTCGGCCGGTTCGAGACCGATGTGCAACACGCCTTTGATGACGGCAATGGTCGCCGGTACCGCACCCTGCTGGCGGATGATGTCCTCGACGCTGCGGGCCATCTGCAGATTGCCGGGATAGGGCATGCCATGGGTGATGATGGTCGATTCGAGCGCGACGATCGGAGCGCCACGCTGCTTGGCGGCGCTGACTTCGCTCGAATAGGTGATGGGGAGGAGGGAGGAGATGGAACGGGTCATGGGGGATCTTCCGCTAGAAATTCAGGCTCTCATGACAGGAAACGGGCCGGCGGGACAAGAGCCAACTGACGTGCGAGCCGTTCCTCAGAGAGATTTTCATCGGTTGCATGGGGTGAGGCGAGGGTGATCGCGGCGCTTGCCGTGCCATGACGCAGGGCTTCGCCAAGATCCGCGCCCTTCAGCCTCGCATGCAGAAAGCCGGCCGCAAACGCGTCGCCGGCGCCGGTCACGTCGGCGATGGTGTCGAGTGCTACAGGTTCTATGAGCGCCACGCCCTCCGGGCCAAAGGCGACCGTCGGGCCGCTGCCGCTGGTGACTGTGCCGCCCTGAAGGCCCGTGGCGCGAAGGAGGGCGGGCCAGTCTTCGGCGTGGTCCGGCCTTGTGCCGGCGATCGCTTCCGCCTCGGCGCCATTCATGAAGAGATGGGTGAGGTTCGAAAGAGCGCGGTTCAGCTTCACCACCTTGGCCGGCGAGATCGCAATGGCCGACAGTGCGCATCCCGACGCGTGGCAGCTTGCCGCGAGTGCGGCCAGTGTTTCTGCCGGCAGATTGGCGTCCGCCAGCACATGTTTTGCCGCAGCGAGGCTGTCGCGCAGGGAGCGTGCCTTCAGGCGCCGGGCGGTGAAGGCGTCGTAAAGGGCCATGTCGGCCAAAGCGATGACGAGATTGCCGTCGCGCTCCAGGATCGCCGTATAACTCGGCGTGGCGCGGTCAAGAAACATCACGGGCTGGTCATCGAGGCCCGCCCGCTCGGCGGCATCGGCGACCATCTGGCCTGCCGCATCACCGCCGCGCGGCGCGATCAGCCTGACCGCGCGACCCAGCCGAGAGAGATTACAGGCGGCATTGAAGACACCGCCGCCGGCTTCTTCGAACCATTGGCCTGGATTGCTGGCGCCCGGTTTCGTCTCGCCGAACAGGCGCCCGCGACGGTCGATATGCGCGCCACCGATGGCCAGGATTTCGATGGTCATGTTCTCGCCTCCGCAGCAGTCTGGAGCCGAATCGAAAGCCCGTGATCAAGCCAGTGGACGCCAGTCCGGCCTGTAGGGTTGCCAACATGCGGAACGGGCGGAACGAATTTCGAACATACTGCCGATAGCCATTGAAAATCAATCGCTTCGCTTGCTCTTGCAAAATGAGAACAAAAAGAGTACATATTCCCCATCGGCGGCTTCATTGCCTATGCGGCCTCAATAACCTAAAGGTGGATCAAATGGCACAGAATTCTTTGCGGCTTGTAGAGGACAAATCGGTGGATAAAAGCAAGGCATTGGAAGCGGCGCTCTCGCAGATCGAACGCTCGTTCGGCAAGGGCTCGATCATGAAGCTCGGCGCGAACGAGAGCGTGGTCGAAGTCGAGACGGTCTCGACGGGGTCGCTCAGCCTCGACATCGCGCTCGGCATTGGCGGCCTGCCGAAGGGGCGCATCATTGAAGTTTATGGTCCGGAAAGCTCGGGTAAGACGACGCTCGCCCTGCAGACCATTGCGGAAGCCCAGAAAAAGGGCGGCATCTGCGCCTTCGTCGACGCCGAACACGCGCTTGATCCGGTCTATGCCCGCAAGCTTGGCGTCGATCTGCAGAACCTCCTGATCTCCCAGCCCGATACCGGTGAACAGGCGCTCGAAATCACGGATACGCTGGTGCGCTCCGGTGCCATCGACGTTCTCGTCGTGGACTCGGTTGCAGCGCTCACGCCGCGTGCGGAAATCGAAGGCGAAATGGGCGACAGCCTGCCGGGCATGCAGGCCCGTCTGATGAGCCAGGCGCTGCGCAAGCTGACCGCGTCGATCTCGCGCTCCAAGACCATGGTCATCTTCATCAACCAGATCCGCATGAAGATCGGCGTGATGTTCGGTTCCCCGGAAACGACGACCGGCGGTAACGCGCTGAAGTTCTATGCCTCGGTCCGCCTCGACATCCGCCGCATCGGCGCGGTCAAGGATCGCGAAGAGGTCGTCGGCAACCAGACCCGCGTCAAGGTCGTCAAGAACAAGATGGCGCCTCCCTTCAAGCAGGTCGAATTCGACATCATGTATGGCGAAGGCGTCTCGAAGACGGGCGAACTGATCGACCTCGGCGTTAAGGCCGGCATCGTCGAAAAGTCGGGGGCCTGGTTCTCCTACAACAGCCAGCGTCTCGGCCAGGGCCGTGAAAACGCCAAGCTCTTCCTGCGCGACAATCCCGCCGTTGCCCAGGAAATCGAAATGGCGCTTCGCCAGAATGCCGGTCTGATCGCCGAGCGCTTCCTGCAGAATGGTGGTCCTGACGCCAATGACGGCGACGGTGCCGACGATATCTAATCGCCTCATCCTCGAGGGTTCTTCGAACCGGCTGCGTTTCTCCCGAAGCGCGGCCGGTTTTCGTTTCGACTGCTGGACAGCAAGTGAGCCGGGCGATAAAAGCCATTGATTTTGCAAATTGGCCGGCTTCCCGGCCTGAATGAAGGGCGTGACATGAGCGGTGTAAACGACATCCGGTCGACTTTTCTCGATTACTTCAAGACGAACGGTCACGAGGTCGTTTCCTCCAGCCCGCTGGTGCCGCGCAACGACCCGACGCTGATGTTCACCAATGCCGGCATGGTGCAGTTCAAGAACGTCTTTACCGGTCTCGAACAGCGCCCTTACACGACGGCTGCGACCGCGCAGAAATGCGTGCGCGCCGGCGGCAAGCACAATGACCTCGACAATGTCGGTTATACCGCCCGCCACCACACCTTCTTCGAGATGCTTGGCAACTTCTCCTTCGGCGATTACTTCAAGGAACGGGCGATCGAGCTTGCCTGGAACCTGATCACCAAGGAATTCGGCATCGACCGCAACCGTCTCCTGGTCACCGTCTATCACACGGATGACGAGGCGCACGGCCTCTGGAAGAAGATCGCCGGCCTGTCGGACGACAAGATCATCCGCATCCCGACCAGCGACAATTTCTGGGCCATGGGTGACACCGGCCCGTGCGGCCCGTGCTCGGAAATCTTTTACGATCACGGCGATCATATCTGGGGTGGCCCTCCGGGCTCTCCGGAAGAAGATGGCGACCGTTTCATCGAAATCTGGAACCTCGTCTTCATGCAATACGAGCAGGTGACGAAGGAAGAGCGCATCAATCTGCCGCGTCCCTCGATCGATACCGGCATGGGCCTCGAGCGCATCGCCGCGCTGCTGCAGGGCAAGCACGACAATTATGATATCGACCTGTTCCGCGCGCTGATCGACGCCTCTGTCGACCTGACCGGCGTGAAGGCTGAAGGCGAGCGTCGCGCCAGCCACCGCGTAATCGCCGACCACCTGCGCTCGTCCGCCTTCCTCATTGCCGACGGCGTGCTGCCGTCCAATGAAGGCCGCGGGTACGTTCTGCGCCGCATCATGCGCCGCGCCATGCGTCATGCGCAGCTGCTCGGTGCCAAGGATCCGATCATCTACAAGCTGCTGCCGGTCCTGGTGCAGCAGATGGGTCGCGCCTATCCGGAACTGGTCCGCGCCGAGGCGCTCATCTCCGAGACGCTGAAGCTTGAGGAGACCCGTTTCCGCAAGACGCTCGAGCGCGGCCTGACACTGCTGTCCGACGCGACCGCCACCCTCGACAAGGGCGACAGCCTCGATGGTGAAACCGCCTTCAAGCTCTACGACACCTATGGCTTCCCGCTCGATCTGACGCAGGATGCGCTGCGCGGCCGCGGCATCGGCGTCGACCTCACCGGCTTTAACGACGCCATGCAGCGGCAGAAGGCCGAGGCGCGCGCCAATTGGGCCGGGTCCGGCGACAAGGCGCAGGAAACGGTCTGGTTCGAGCTCAAGGAAAAGTTCGGCGCCACCGAATTCCTCGGCTACAGCGCCGAAACCGCGGAAGGCCAGATCCTCGCCGTCGTCAAGGACGGCAAGGTCGTCGACCAGGCGAGTGCCGGCGAGGACGTGCAGATCGTCGTCAACCAGACGCCGTTCTACGGTGAGTCCGGCGGCCAGATGGGCGATACTGGTGAAATCGTCGGCGAAGGCTTTTCGCTCGCGGTCACCGATACCCAGAAGAAGGGCGAGGGCGTCTTCGTGCATGTCGCCACCGTCCAGAACGGCGTTGTGACGGCTGGTGGCGCGGTTACGCTCAATGTCGATCACGCCCGCCGCGCGCGTCTGCGCTCCAACCATTCCGCCACGCACCTCCTGCACGAGGCTCTGCGTGAGGTTCTCGGCACGCATGTGGCGCAGAAGGGCTCGCTGGTGGCGCCCGAGCGTCTGCGCTTCGACATCTCGCATCCGAAGCCGATCTCGGCCGAGGAGTTGAAGGTCGTCGAAGAGATGGCCAACGAGATCATCATCCAGAACGCGCCGGTGACCACCCGTCTGATGGCTGTCGACGATGCGATTGCCGAGGGCGCCATGGCGCTGTTCGGCGAAAAGTATGGTGACGAGGTTCGCGTCGTGTCGATGGGCAAGGCGGTGCGCGGCCAGAAGGCGGGCAAGTCCTATTCGACGGAACTGTGCGGCGGCACCCATGTGTCGGCGACCGGCGACATCGGCCTGGTGCGCCTTGTTGGCGAAAGTGCTGTCGGTGCGGGCGTGCGTCGCATCGAGGCGCTGACGGGCGATGCGGCCCGCGCCTATCTCGCCGAGCAGGACGAGCGGGTGAAGACGCTTGCGGCAACGCTGAAGGTGCAGCCGACGGATGTCGTGTCTCGCGTCGAAGCGCTGGTCGAAGAGCGTCGCAAGCTCGAGAAGGAACTGGCGGATGCCAAGCGGAAGCTCGCCATGGGCGGCGGCGCAAGCGGCGGTGCCGAGGCTCCGAAGCAGGTGAACGGCATCAACTTCATCGGCCGCACGCTCAACGGGATCGATGCCAAGGATCTGAAGGGCATGGCCGATGAGGCCAAGGCCGGTCTCGAGACCGCTGTTGTGTTGCTGATTGCTGTCGCCGAAGACGGCAAGGCGAGTGCTGTCGTCTCGGTCACGCCCGATCTCACCGATCGCTTGAGCGCGGTCGACCTGGTTCGCCTGGCCTCGGCTGCACTCGGCGGCAAGGGCGGCGGTGGCCGTCCGGACATGGCCCAGGCGGGTGGCCCGGATGGATCACAGGCCGATGCGGCGATCGCCGCCGTCGAAGCCGCGCTCGGCTGACAAGTTTTGACACCATATGAAAGGCCGGGTCATGCCCGGCCTTTTTTGTGGTCAACACGGTATATTTTACACCCGGTTTTTGGGGATTCTTCAAACTTCCCGATTAGACCTCGATCGTTCTCGAGGTCGTCGTCTTGTCCGCAGTTTTCCACATCCCCACGCTCACCGTGTGCCTTGCGGCCACACTGATCATCGTTTCCGGTTTTCTGACGCTGCTTTGGGCGCATGATCGCGGCAATCTCGCCCTCAAATACTGGTCGCTCGGCTTTTCATCCGGTGCGCTCGGCATGGTGCTGGTCAGCCTGCGGGAACTCGCGCCCCCCTTCATCGCGCTTGGCCTGGGCAATGGTCTGGGGATCTACAGTCTGGGGCTGATCTGGCTCGGCTGCCTCGCCTTCGAGGACGTGCAGCAGAAAGGGGCCGGCGTCATTGCCGCGGCCGGTGCAGTCATCTGGCTGTGTCTCTTTGCATTTCCCGCTCTTTCAGCGGATCTCGGCACGCGCATTCTCGTTGCGTCAGCGCTTTACGCCGCCTATTCCTTTCTCTCGCTTCCGGTGCTTCTCGCAGGTCAGCGGCGAGAGCCCCTTCCGGCGCGCGTCATTGCGCTGATCGCCTTCGGCGCTCATGGCGCGGCCTATGTCCTCCGCTTTCCCCTGCAGATGATCGAACCGGTGCAGATCGTCGAGGGCTATGCGCCGCTCTGGTACGGCACGATGACCTTCGGCTTCTTCCTCCAGGGTCTCGTCGGCGCGCTAGCGATCTTTGCAATGGTGCATGAGCGGGCGACCCGGCGCTACAAGCAGGCATCCGAAACCGACCATCTGACATCGCTCCTCAACCGGCGCGCCTTCATGCAGGCGGTGACCAGAGCGCGTGCGGGTTTCGGCGGCGCCGGGCCGGGTGCTGCCATGGCCGTCGTGGATGCCGATCACTTCAAGACGATCAACGACACCTACGGTCATGGAGCTGGCGATGCGGTCCTGGTCGCGCTGTGCGACTACCTGTCACGCGAATTGCCGCAGGGAGCTATCGTGGGTCGGCTTGGTGGCGAAGAGTTCGGCGTCTATCTGCCGGCGGATCTCGTGCTGGATCGTCCCCACCTTCTCGAAGAGCTTCGCCGCGGCGTGAGCCTTATCACCACCGACCACCAGCCGCCCTTGCCTATGGTCACGGTCAGCATTGGTGCGGCGTCCTTACCCGCCGGTCCGCTCGATTTTTCCCGTGCCTTGGCGCGGGCGGACAAGGCGCTCTACGCCTCGAAGAAGGCCGGGCGGAACTGCGTCACCTTGGCCGCGCTCGAGAATGGCCGAGGCGACAGACCGATCGCTGAGGCGAGCGACGCCACCGGTGTCGGGGCATCGACGGCGACGAGATCCGCCGCCTGACGTGCCCTACGACCGAGTGCTCGCCGCCTGGCCCGCAATCGCTGTCCTGGCTTCCGCCATGCTCCGGACGAAGGTGACCCCGCCTTCCGGCACTTCGTGGTGGTGCAGCATCGTCTGTAATTCCGTGCGATCCGTAATCAGATAAACCTGAACGCCTTGCCGGATCGCCTTGCGAATGACGCTGGCCAAGAGGTTGCCGCCGGAGGCGTCGACGAACTGGATGCCGGTACAATCGAGGATCAGGTTGCGGTGATCGTCCCCGATCCGGTCGAGCACGGCGCCAGCTGCGGCCACGGCCCCGAAGAAGAAGGCGCCGTCCAGACGGTAGGTGACGGTATCGGCATCGGTCGCATCGAGCGGCTTTTCCGGGCCCTCGGCCGTGACCCGGATGCTCTTCGACATGTGGTGGATGAATTGCAGCGCGGCGAGCGAAAAGCCGACAACGATGCCCTCCGTCAGGTCCCGGAAGATCACGAGCAGGAAGGTGACGGCCAGGATCAGTGCCTCGCCACGCGACGAGCGCACGAGTGCGGCGATCGCCGATTTCTCGATCATGTTCCAGGAGACGACCGCAAGGACCCCGGCGAGGGCTGCAAGCGGAATATACGCGGCCAGCGGTGCCGCGATCAGCATGAAGGCGAGCAGGAAGACGGCATGCAGCATGCCTGAGACCGGGCTTGTGGCGCCGGCGCGGACATTGGTGGCCGTGCGGGCAATCGTTCCGGTCACGCAGATCCCGCCGAAGAGCGCCGAGGCGATATTCGCGGTGCCTTGCGCAACAAGCTCGGTGTTCGACCTGTGCCTGCGACCGGTCATGCCGTCGGCGACCACCGCAGACAGGAGCGATTCGATCGCTCCCAGCAGCGCGAAGGCAATCGCATCGGGCAAGACGGCAAGGGCGAGTTCCGGCGTGATATCCGGCACGGATGGCAGGGGAAGCCCTGATGGGATGCCGCCGAATTTCGAGCCGATGGTCGCGACTGGCAGCTGGAGGACTGCGGCGGCCGTGGAGGCCGCGATGACGGCAATCAGCAGTCCCGGCCATGACGGGCGGTAGCGGCGCAGGAGAAGGATGATCGCGACGGTCAATCCCGCAACACCCGCCGCTGCGGCGGAGAAGCCCGGAAGGGCGGTGGCGATCGCGGCGAGTTTTTCCGCGAGCGGCCCAGGTTCGCCGCCCGGGAATGTCAGGCCCAGAAGTTCGCCGATCTGGCTTGCAAAGATGATGACGGCGATACCCGCAGTGAAGCCGACCGTCACCGGATAGGGAATGAACTTGATGTAGTCGCCGAGCCTCAGGAAGCCGCAGGCGATCAGGATCAGGCCGGCCATGGCGGTCGCCAGCAAGAGGCCGTCGATCCCATGGCGGGCGACGGTCGCGCTGACCAGAACGATGAAGGCGCCGGCCGGGCCGCCGATCTGGTGGCGGCTGCCGCCGAGCAGTGACACGATGAAGCCGCCGACGATTGCGGTGTAGAGGCCGCGATCCGGCGTGACGCCCGAGGCAATGGCAATCGCCATCGAAAGAGGCAGCGCCACGATGGCCACCGTGAGACCGGCAAGCGCATCCGCCTTGAAGCGTGCCGGGCCATAGCCTTCTTTGAAGACGCTGACGGTTTTTGGAAGAATGACGTCTGCCATGGTGACCGCGGATCTGATGTGGCGAACGCGATCAACCCCTCTGCCGCGTCTCATCGTCATTGGACGCTGAGTCCCGCCTTTTGACAACATGGCCAAAGGGACACCATCGGCAGGCGGTGCCCGTCTGGTCGAGCCAGCAGTTTTTGCCTAAGGGTAGAGACCATGAAGACCGAGACCACATATCCCACCCTAGTTCTCTATCCGCGCCGCGGGCTTGCGGTGCTCTGGGCATCGGGCGCCGCCGTGATCCTCTCCGTTGCATTCGGCGGGTTGATGGCGAGCCTCCTCGGCGGCAATTGGGCGGGCCTGATGACCTTCGTCTATCTCGTGCTGCTCACGCTCGGCATCCTCGGTTTTCGGAAAGGCTGGCGCGAGCTGTCTGCTGCGATGCGTCCCGTGGTGGAGCTCAACAACGAGGAACTGATCGACTACCGGACCGAGCGGCGCATCGCCTGGGCCTCAATGGTCGAACTGGCCCAGAGGCGGGTCGCCGGCCGCTGGGTGATCGATATCGATTATCTCGATGAAGACGATCCCGATCGGCTGGAAAGCTATGACCTGCCTCTTTCGGGCTATCATATCTCCGGGCGCCGCGTCGGGGCTGAGATCCGCAAGCGTTTTGCCGAGGTCGATGCCGAAGAGGCTGTACCTGAAACGGAAAACCCGGCCACGTCGCCGTGACCGGGTTCTGATTGGTCAGACCTTGGCAGCCGATCAGGCAGCCATGGCCTTCTTCAGGTTTTCGTCGACCTTGTCGAGGAAGGCGGTGGTCGAGAGCCACGGCTGATCCGGGCCGATGAGCAGCGCCAGGTCCTTGGTCATGAAGCCGGCTTCGACGGTGTCGATGCAGACCTTTTCGAGCGTCGTTGCGAACTTCGCGAGTTCAGCATTGTCGTCCAGCTTGGCGCGGTGGGCGAGACCTCGGGTCCAGGCGAAGATCGAGGCGATCGAGTTGGTCGAGGTTTCCTGACCCTTCTGATGCTGGCGGTAGTGGCGCGTAACGGTACCGTGTGCCGCTTCGGCTTCGACGGTGCGGCCATCGGGCGAGAGCAGAACCGAGGTCATCAGGCCGAGCGAGCCGAAGCCCTGGGCAACCGTGTCGGACTGGACGTCGCCGTCATAGTTCTTGCAGGCCCAGACATAGCCACCCGACCACTTCAGGGCGGAGGCGACCATGTCGTCGATCAGGCGGTGTTCGTAGACGATGCCGGCTTCGTCGAACTGAGCCTTGAACTCGTTCTGGTAGACTTCTTCGAAGATGTCCTTGAAGCGACCGTCATAGGCCTTGAGGATGGTGTTCTTCGTCGACAGGTAGACCGGCCACTTGCGCATCAGGCCGTACATCATCGAGGCGCGGGCGAATTCGCGGATCGATTCGTCCAGGTTGTACATGGCAAGAGCCACGCCGGCGCCCGGAGCGTTGTAGACTTCCTTCTCGATCACTTCGCCGTCTTCACCGACGAACTTGATCGTCAGCTTGCCCTTGCCGGGGAACTTGAAGTCGGTTGCCTTGTACTGGTCGCCGAAGGCGTGACGGCCGACAACGATCGGCTTGGTCCAGCCGGGAACGAGGCGCGGTACGTTCTTGCAGATGATCGGCTCGCGGAAGATAACGCCGCCGAGGATGTTGCGGATCGTGCCATTCGGGCTCTTCCACATTTCCTTGAGGTTGAATTCCTTCACGCGGGCTTCGTCCGGCGTAATCGTCGCGCACTTGATGCCGACGCCGTGCTTCTTGATGGCGTGAGCGGCGTCGACCGTTACCTGGTCATTGGTGGCGTCGCGGTTTTCGACCGAGAGGTCGTAGTATTCGATGTCGAGATCCAGGTAGGGAAGGATCAGCTTGTCCTTGATGAACTGCCAGATGATACGGGTCATCTCGTCGCCGTCGAGATCGACGACCGGGTTGGCTACCTTGATCTTGGTCATGAATATCCTCACGAGTTTTTGCCTGACGCGCAGGCGCGGGGAGGGCGCTCTGCCGATGGCCTGCCTATAACATTCTCTCAGGACAAGGCAAACAGCAGAGGGGCGCTTCGGACAGATTATGGTTCAGACTTTCGACGTGCGTTTTGCCCCAAACTTGGTTGCGGGAGACGCCCGATTTCCGGTTAAAAGCAAAGTATCGATCAGATCCTTCGGAGTCTCCCATGAAGCCCCTGTCTGCAGCCTTCGTCCTTGGCCTGTTTTTCGTATCGGTTGCGCCGAGTGCCGCGACAGCCGACATGAAGGCTCCGGTCCGGGAAATCATCGAGGCGGCGGCCCGCAGCTGGGACAACACGACCGACGAGCCCGCCGAAGACGTCTTCAGCGTGGATCGGCTGGAGCGACTGTTCAGCGAGGATTTCGTTGAAGCTTTCGAGGCTGCATCGAAAAATCCGCCCTTCGACCCGCCGGAGGGCGAGACGACCGGCTATCCCTTCGACTACGACCCGATTGCCCAGGGGCAGGATGGTTGCCCCTTCGAGAATATCCATCTTGAGGATGATGGAGAGGGGCAGGTGACTGCGTTTTTCAACAATCGCCGTTGCATGGGCGAAGGCCCTGACTACGAGGTCGAAACGGTCCTGATCTTCGAGGTCGTTGAAGAGGATGGTCGGACTGTCATCGACGATTTCTATCCGGTCGTGGATGGCCAGAGCGGCTCGTCGATCAAGCGGGACCTCAAGCTGCAGGGCGGCCTCTGACCGCTGGCGGAGGGTGCTTTCACATCGACGTCGAGGTCGCAGACCCCGGTGGAAAGCGATGCTGCGCCGCGCGAGAGATCGTGAGGCCCCTTTGCCTGCCCGGTGTTTTGTGCCAATGGGTCCCTAAATCTCAGAAGGACAGACCATGGCAGGAACGAACAGCGAGCGCATTATGCTGGCCGAAGGGCCGGCGATCATTCTCGTCGAGCCGCAACTCGGCGAAAATATCGGGATGGTGGCGCGCGCCATGGCGAATTTCGGTCTCGTCGAGTTGCGTCTCGTCAATCCGCGAGACGGCTGGCCCTCCGACAAGGCCCGTGCTGCGGCTGCCAAGGCCGATCATGTGATCGACGGGACAGTGGTCTTCGATACGCTGGAGGAGGCGATCGCCGATCTCAACTTCGTCTATGCCACGACCGCACGCCACCGCGACGGCTTCAAGCCAGTTCGCTCTCCGGTTACTGCGGCCGAAACGCTCAGGACCAGGTTCCGCTCCGGTGAGAAGACGGGCGTTCTGTTCGGGCGGGAGAAATCCGGCCTGTCCAATGAAGACGTCGCGCTTGCCGATGAGATCGTCACCTTTCCGGTCAATCCCGCCTTCGCATCGCTCAACATTGCCCAGGCTGTCCTGCTGATGTCCTACGAGTGGATGAAGTCGGGCATGGATGATGTGCATGCCGTTCCTTTCGATGCGCCGGAACAGCCGGCGGCCACGAAGGAGCAGGTGATCGGCATGTTCGAGCATCTGGAAGAGGCGCTCGAGGTGCGCAACTATTTCCATCCGCCTCACAAAAAGGCCAAGATGATCGAAAATCTGAGGGCTGTGTTCAGCAGGCGCGCGTTCACCGGCCCGGAGATCCATGTGGTCCGTGGAGTCATCAGTTCGCTCGACCGCTACGCCCGCTCCGGGCAGAGGCTGCCTGCGGCGATGAACGAGAGCGAGGCGCGAGCAGCGGATGATGACGAACGGGACGCCTGAGCTGAAGCCGATCCTAGTCTTCGATTCCGGCATCGGCGGTCTGACGGTGCTGCGTGAAGCCCGGCTCCTGATGCCGGAGCGCGGCTTCATCTATGTGGCGGATGATGCCGGCTTCCCCTATGGTGGCTGGGAAGAGGGGCCGCTGAATGCACGGATCGTAGCCTTGTTCGGCAACCTTCTCGACCGCTTCGACCCGGAAGCCGTCATCGTTGCCTGCAACACGGCTTTCACGCTGGCCGGAGCGGATCTGCGGCTTGCCTTTCCCGAGATGCGCTTCATCGGTACGGTCCCGGCGATCAAGCCCGCGGCGGAGCGGACACGGTCCGGGCTCGTTTCCGTGCTTGCGACACCCGGCACAGTCAAGCGGGCCTATACGCGCGACCTCATCCAGTCCTTCGCTTCGCAGTGCCACGTCCGGCTTGTCGGGTCTGAAAATCTTGCCCGCATGGCGGAAGCCTATATCCGTGGCGAGAGCCTGGACGATGCGGCGGTCCTCTCGGAAATCGCGCCCTGTTTCGTCGAAAAAGACGGTGCGCGAACGGACATCGTCGTGCTCGCCTGCACCCATTATCCCTTCCTCGCCAATGTCTTTCGTAGGCTCGCACCCTGGCCGGTCGATTGGCTCGATCCGGCCGAAGCCATCGCGCGTCAGGCGCGGCGTCTGGTGCCGCTCGTTGATGGCGCGGAGCATCCGGAGGGGCTCGATCTTGCGGTCTTTACCTCGGGTGTGCCGACGTTCTCGACGCGCCGGCTGATGCAGGGGCTCGGACTGTCGGTGCAGCCGGCAGACGCGCTGCATCCCGTCTGAGCAGTCTTTTTGCGCAGGGCCTGATGTGGTAGCTATGGCTCGCTGCCGGACGCTCAGCCGGTTTAGAGGAGCCTAGCCCCTTACTTGTTTATCGAAATTGCGATTGTCTTATTCCTGACCGTCTTGAACGGCGTTCTCGCCATGTCCGAGCTTGCGGTCGTATCTGCCCGTCCTGCCCGCCTGAAGGTTCTCGCGGAGCAGGGCAGCCGGGGTGCCGAGACGGCGCTCAGGCTCGCCAGTGACCCTGGCCGTTTTCTTTCCACCGTGCAGATCGGCATCACGCTGGTCGGCGTTCTCTCCGGCGCGTTTTCTGGCGCGACATTGGGTGCGCGTCTGTCGTTCTGGCTGCAGGCCCAGGGTTTTTCCGTCGGTGTCGCCGATGCGCTCGGCGTCGGTACCGTCGTCGTGCTCATCACCTATCTGTCGTTGATCGTCGGCGAGCTCGTGCCGAAGCAGGTGGCGCTGCGCAATGCCGAAGGTGTTGCCGCGCGGGTTGCCATTCCCATGTCCGTCCTGTCGCGGATCGCCGCGCCACTCGTCTGGTTGCTCGACGGATCCGGCAAGCTCGTCCTGTCTCTGCTCGGCCAGAGCGGCGATGGCGGCGGTAAGGTGACGGACGAGGAAATCCGCACCGTTCTTGCCGAGGCCCATAGCGCCGGCGTCATCGAGACCAGCGAATCCGCCATGCTGTCCGGTGTCATGCGTCTCGCCGACCGCCAGGCCCGCGGCCTGATGACCCCGCGCCGTGACGTGCAGATGCTCGACATCGAAGACACGCTCGACGAAGTGCGCGAAAAGTTGCGGGAAATCCCGCATTCGCGCATTCCCGTCCGCAGCGGGGATTCCGACGAAATCGTCGGTGTGCTCTTCACCAAGAAGCTCTACGAGCGCATGGCCGAGGGCGGTCCGCTGAACCTCTCCGATCTCGTCAGCGATGTTCCTGTCGTCTCGGATCTGGCGAAAGCGACCGATATCATCGAATCCCTGCGTCGCACATCGCTGCACATGGTGCTCGTCTATGACGAATACGGTCATTTCGAAGGGATCATCACCTCCGGTGACATTCTGGAGGCGATCACCGGCGCCTTCAGCCAGGACGAGACCGAAGAGCAGGCCATGGTGCAGCGGGAAGACGGGTCTTATCTCGTCGCCGGCTGGACGCCGGTCGACGAATTCGTCGACATCATCCGCGTCCCGATCGATCCCGATCCGGATTACACGACGGTCGCGGGCTTCGTTCTGGATGAGCTCAAGCGCATTCCCGAACTCGGCGAGAGTTTCGTCAAGGGCGACTGGCGCTTCGAAGTGGTCGACCTCGACGGGCGTCGCATCGACAAACTGCTGATCTCGCGCGTGGCCTCCGGCGAGGCCTGACGCCCGCGACAGCCCCTGCGACAATTTGTTGCATATGTGCAACGGCCCGCCGCAAGTTTTGCAATCCCGAATTGTGCTCTTGCGGCGGGCGTTTTTGCGTGCCATGGTCCCTACATCCGCAACACGAACAACAGGAGGCGACAGATGACTCATTTTTTCATGCGCATGCGCCTTTCTGGCGGATCGGTGCCATCGGCCCACGTGGAAGCTTCCGCGACCTGCCGCTGCACCCGATGACTGTCTGAACAGTCATTTTTCCGGCCATTTCGGCATTTTTCAACCATCCTGACGTGACTTGCCGCCTGCGCGTGTGACTGCGTTCGCGTGCCTGCATCACGTCGCTTTTCATCTCGAAAGGACCTGGGCGCTTTTGCGTTTCCGGGACGGACAAGTCATGCACGATAATCAATCTATAGTTGAAATACCGCTGTCGCAGCGGATGGATGATCTCATCCAGAGGTTCGGCTCCTGGCGTCTCTTCACCGCACTTCTGGGTGCGAGCTGGCGCCGGCGGCAGATCCGCAATCTCACGGACCACCTGTCACCGCAGCTGAGGCGGGACATCGGTCTGCCGGAACAGGAGGTCGTCTTCCCGCGGCGGCTCTCCCTCTGGGATATCCGGCTTTAGCCGGGTGCGGTCGGCTTCGGCTGTCGGCCACATCCCTTTTTCGACCCGAAGCAGACCACTCGAGGGGGTGGTCTGCTTTTCAAATCGCCGGCGCTGTCGGACAGTCGGAGACTCTCTGATTCCTTCTTTCCCGCCGCCTCCGGATCATCCATGTCCCCCAAGCTCACCATCATGGCTGCCTTTTTCCTGCAGCCGATCGCCTTCGGCAGCTGGCTGCCGCAGATCCCTGTCGTTCAGGAGCGGCTGTCGCTTGGACCGGCAGAGCTTGCGGTCGCCTTGCTCGGACTGCCGACCGGCATCCTCCTGATGCTGCCATTTGCCGGTCAACTGGTCGGGCGGATCGGAAGCCGCAACACGCTGATCTTCGGGTTCCCCGTCTTTCTCGCGCTGGTACCGCTGCCGGTCGCGGCTCCCGACATCGTCTCGTTGTTTCTGTTGCTCGCTTTGCTTGGCATTGGTCTCTCAACCATTGAGCTCGGTCTCAATGTCGAGGCGGATGTGATCGAAAAACGCGGGACGGCTTCGATCATGAACCGCTGTCACGGCTTCTGGAGCCTCGGGATCATGACGGGCAGCCTCATCGGTGCGGGCTTTCTCGCGCTGCAGACGGAGCCCTTCATCGCGATCGGCGTGCTCTCGCTGATCCTGATCCCGGTTTCCATCGTCGTCTGCCGCGCGCTGCCATTGCATGACGCACCGGCTGTTGACATCAGGGTCAAATCCTCGTGGCGTCTGCCAAGCCCGGCGATCCTCGGGATCAGTCTCTTTGTCTTCGGGGTCACCATGACGGAAGGGGCCGTCGCCGACTGGTCTGGCGTCTATCTCAAGGACGTGTTCGCCACCGCGGGCATGGCAACCGGCATGGGCTATGTCGTCTTCGCGATGATGGTGTCCCTCGGGCGCTTCCTCGGGGATGAGGCGAAGGGGCGGTTCGGCGCTGTCATGCTCGCCCGGCTTTGCCTGCTGTTTGCGCTCGGCGGCATGCTGCTCGTGGTCACGGCGCCCGCAGCCGCTCTGGTCTATCTCGGTCTGGCCTGCGTCGGCCTCGGCGTTTCTGTCGGATTTCCGCTGGCGGTCACCGCTGCCGCCGATCTCGGTGATCGTCCGGCGGCCGAGAATGTCGCGATCCTGAGCTTCATCGCGCTCCTCGGCTTTCTGGTGGGGCCGCCTATGATTGGCTTCGTCGCGGAATGGCTCGGTTTGCGCAGCGGGCTTGCCACGCTGCTGCCGCCGCTGCTACTCAGCATCCTGCTTGCCGGACTGCTGCGTCGGCGCCAGGGCGCCTGAAAAGGCGCAGTTCCCTGTGGGTTTCGCGGATGCGGCGCACACGGACGCGTGCAAGTCTGTTAGGGACTTGAGATCAACACATGAATTGAGGATGCCGCCATTGAAGGTCGGAATCGATATGGGAACGGTGCAGGGCGGTCAGCCTGCCAAGCTCGATATCGAGGAGCTTCTTGCGACCCGTCTGCTGGTGCAGGGCAATTCGGGCTCGGGCAAGTCGCATCTTTTGCGCCGTCTGCTCGAGCAATCGGCGCAATGGGTGCAGCAGGTCATCATCGACCCCGAGGGTGATTTCGTCACGCTCTCCGACAAGTACGGCCATGTCGTCGTCGACGGCGAGCGCACAGAGGCGGAGCTTGCGGGTATCGCCGACCGTATCCGCCGTCACCGTGTCTCCTGCGTACTCACTCTCGAAGGCCTCGATGTCGAGCAGCAGATGCGCGCCGCCGGCGCCTTCCTCAATGGCCTCTTCGATGCCGATCGCGAATTCTGGTATCCGGTGCTCGTCGTGGTCGACGAAGCGCAGATGTTCGCCCCCGCCGTCGGCGGCGATGTCTCGGAAGATGCGCGCAAGATGTCGCTCGGCGCCATGACCAATCTGATGTGCCGTGGCCGTAAACGCGGACTGGCCGGCGTCATCGCGACCCAGCGTCTGGCAAAGCTTGCGAAGAATGTCGCGGCGGAAGCCTCGAACTTCCTGATGGGCCGTACCTTCCTCGATATCGACATGGCACGTGCGGCTGACCTGCTTGGTATGGACCGTCGTCAGGCGGAAATGTTCCGCGACCTGCAGCGCGGCAATTTCGTGGCACTTGGACCTGCCATGTCGCGTCGGCCGCTGCCGATCGTCATCGGCGCCGTGGAAACCTCGGCGCGCTCGTCCTCGCCCATGCTGATGCCGCTGCCGGATGCACCCCAGGATGTCGAGGACCTGATCTTCACGCCGGACCCGGAGGAGTTCACCCGGCCGATCGTGCGCCGCGCACCGCCGGCACCGCGTCCGACCACCGACATCCTCGCCGAGCTGTCCCGCTCCACGCCGGCCTCGAGCGCGCCGGTCGCCAACGACATGCCGAGCCGCGGCAGCGAGATGTCGGCGGAGGAGCGCGAGGAGCGACTGGCTGCGGTGCTTTCCGAAATCCTCGGCGATCCGCAGGCGGCCTATCGCACTGACAGTGTGCTTTACCAGGAGTTCCTGGTGCGGGCCCGCATGCGGCGTGTGACCGGACCGCCGATGCCGATGGGCGAGTTCCGCCGTCGGGTGGCGATCGCCCGCGCCGGTGTCGACGAGGAGACGGCCGCAAGCGAGGGCTGGCAGACGGCGCTGTCGCTGTCCGTCCGCGTTTCCGACGATCTGCAGGGCGTCTTCCTGCTGCTCGCCAAGGCCGCACTCCGCAACGAAGAATGCCCGTCCGATCAGCGCATCGCGCGGGCCTATGGCACGCATTCGGCCCGTCGTGCGCGTCGTCTGCTCGGCTATTTCGAGGAGCAGGGGCTCGTCGTCGTCCACACCGACTTTGCCGGCAAGCGCATTGTTGCTTTCCCGGATCTGGAGGCCGAGACGCAGCCCGGCGATCCGAACCAGGCCGACGCCGACGAGCAGACGGCATCGGCGGCAGAGTAGGCCTATCGAGCTTGTTCGTCGGGCGGCTCAGGCCGCCCGCTCTTCCCAGACCTTGACCAGTGCCACGATCGTCTCGACGGCCTTTTCCATGTCCTGAACGCTCACCCATTCCAGCGGCGAGTGATAGGCGTGGCCGCCGGTATAGATGTTGGGGCAGGGCAGGCCCATGAAGGAGAGGCGCGAGCCGTCGGTGCCGCCGCGGATGCTGTGGCGCACCGGTTCAAGGCCGACGCGACGCACGGCTTCCTCCAGATTGTCCATGATCTCCGGATGGCGATCGAGGACTTCCTTCATGTTGCGATACTGGTGTTTGACCGTCAGCATATGTGTGGAGCCCGGATAGGTCGCCATGACGTCCCGGGTGATCTTCTCCAGCAGATCTTCCTTTTCCTTCAGGCCCGCCTCGGTGAAGTCTCTCACGATGAGCTGCAGCTTGGCCGCTTCCATGCTGCCGGAGATGTCGACCGGGTGGATAAAGCCCTCACGGCCCTCCGTGGTCTCCGGCGCGATGTCGCGCGGCAGGCGGGCGACGATGTCGCTTGCGGCCTTGATGGCGTTTTCCATCTTGCCCTTGGCATAGCCCGGATGCATGGCCACACCGGTAATCTCGATGACAACGCCATCGGCGGAGAAGGTCTCGTTTTCGATTTCGCCGACCGTCGAGCCATCGAGCGTATAGGCAAAGCGCGCGCCGAGCTTTTCAATATCCACCTTGTCGGCGCTGCGGCCGATTTCCTCGTCGGTGGTGAAGAGGATCTTGATCGTGCCGTGCTTGATCTGAGGGTTCGCCATCAGATGGGCGGCCGCCGTCATGATCTCGGCCACGCCTGCCTTGTCGTCTGCCCCGAGCAGGGTCGTGCCGTCGGTGGTGACGATATCGTTGCCGATCTGGTTGTTGAGCTGCGGATGTGAGGCGACTCGGATCACCTGGCTCGTGTCGCCGGTCAGTGTGATGTCGCCACCCTGGTAGTTGCGCACCAGCTGCGGCTTGACATTCGTGCCGGTGAAATCAGGAGCCGTATCCACGTGGCTGCAGAAACAAATGACGGGCACGTCTTTGTCCGTGTTGGACGGGATCGTCGCATAGACATTGCCGTGTTCATCGAGATGCGCGTCCGACAGCCCGAGCGCCAGGAGCTCGGCGACCAGAACGCGGCCGAGATCCTTCTGCTTTTCCGTGGAAGGCTGGCTGCCGGAGGACGGATCGGACTGGGTGTCGATGACGACATAGCGGAGAAAACGGTCGAGAACGGTATCGGTCATGGTTCTGTCTTTCTGGCCGGCTCAGCGGTCACTGGCTGACTTTGGTGCCGAGGTGACGGTCGAACAGCGTGATCATTTCCTGCGTGCGGGCATTGGCGCTGTCCGCACCGAGGACCACGCCCACGAGCCGGCGCTCGCCATTGCTGGCCGCGGTTACAATGTTGTAGCCCGAAGCATTCGTGAAGCCGGTCTTGATGCCTTCGGCACCCGGATACTGCACCAGGAAGGCATTGTGGCCGCGAAACTTCATGCCGCGGAAGGTCATGCCGCGGGAGGCAAACAGCTTGTATTCCTCGGGGAAGTCCCGGATCAGCGCCAGACCGAGGCGTGCCATATCCGTGGCCGTCGTCACCTGGCGGGGATCTGGCAGACCCGACGGATTGGTGAAGACCGTGCTTGTCATGCCAAGTTCACGTGCCTTCAGGGTCATCATCTGGCCGAAGGCTTCCTCCGAGCCGGCCAATGTTTCGGCCACCGCGGTTGCGGCATCATTGGTCGAGAGCACGACCATGCCCATGACCGCCTCGCGCACGCTGATCGTGTTGCCGGCACCGACAGCGAATTTGTAGGGTTCCTTGTTATTCGCGTTCTGCGAAATCACCAGCCGCTGATCCCAGTCGAAGCGCCCGGAACGCAGCGCCTCGAATGTCAGGTAAAGCGTCATCATCTTGGTCAGCGAGGCCGGATAAAGAACCATATCGGCATTCTCCGCCTCCAGGATCGTGCCGGTCGCGGCGTCGACCAGGATATGGGCATGGCCGGGTTTCTTGATTTCGGCCGCTGCCGGCGCAAAGATCGAAAGCGTGACAGCGAGGGCAAGCAGGAGACGGCGGGACAGGTCTGTCATCATCGAGGGAGAGACTTCTTTCATGGAGGTTGCTATGGGGGATAGCGAACTTCTGGCCCCCTGTCAGCCTTTGCAGGCGCTTTCGCCTCGTTTTCCGCCGGAGAATCAACGTCTCGCGCAGTCACCCTTTCGTCACACGCGGGCCGCACAACGTGTTGACATTTCTCACGCACCCCACTAATGACGCCGCAACGCCGGGCCGAAACGCCCGGTGTTTGTTTTGACATGTCCCGTGGTTTTCTCCGTTCGCTGACGTGAGAATCCTGTCGGAGCCTCGGAAACGGAGGCTCAGAGGAGGGCGTGTTTCCTTAAGCGGCTTGGTAACAAACCGCTGTAACCTGTTGAGAGGAAATACGGATGAGCAAGCGCGCATCTTCCAAGTACAAAATCGATCGCCGTATGGGCGAAAACATCTGGGGCCGTCCGAAGTCCCCGGTTAACCGCCGCGAATATGGCCCGGGCCAGCACGGCCAGCGCCGCAAGGGCAAGCTTTCCGACTTCGGCGTACAGCTGCGCGCCAAGCAGAAGCTGAAGGGCTACTACGGCGACATCCGCGAGAAGCAGTTCCGCGCGATCTTCGAAGAAGCCAACCGCCGCAAGGGCGACACCGGTGAAAACCTGATCGGCCTGCTCGAGTCGCGTCTGGACGCCATCGTCTACCGCGCCAAGTTCGTGCCGACCGTCTTTGCTGCCCGTCAGTTCGTCAACCACGGCCACGTTTCGGTCAACGGCGTTCGCGTCAACATCGGTTCCTACCGTTGCAAGGCCGGCGACGTCATCGAAGTTCGCCAGAAGTCGAAGCAGCTCGTATCGGTTCTGGAGTCGGTTCAGCTCGCTGAGCGTGACGTTCCTGATTACATCGAAGTCGACCACAACAAGATGGTTGCGACCTTCGCACGCGTTCCGACCCTTTCGGATGTTCCGTATCCGGTCATCATGGAACCGAACCTGGTCGTCGAATTCTACTCGCGCTAATCGCTCGCGCGACGGATTTGTGGAAAGCCGCCCCTCGGGGCGGCTTTTTCTGTTTGCAGTGCAGCGCCGACTAAGGACAATGGTGTTGCAGGAATGGGTAAGGGGAACGTGATGGATCTGCAGCTGATCGCCGACGACATCGTCAGCGCGCTCGAGCCGCGTCTCGGAGAAGGCAAGGTCGCCGACTACATCCCGGAGCTTGCCCGCGTCGATCCGAAGCAATTCGGGATCGCCATCACGACCGTCGACGGCCAGACCCATAAGGCCGGGCATGCGGACACGGCGTTTTCGATCCAGAGCATTTCCAAGGTGTTCATGCTGACGCTGGCGCTCGGCAAGGCTGGCGAATCGATCTGGAAACGCGTGGGGCGCGAACCGTCAGGCTCTTCCTTCAATTCGATCGTCCAGCTCGAACACGAGCACGGCATTCCCCGCAACCCCTTCATCAATGCCGGTGCGATTGTCATTACGGACATGGTGCTGGCCGGCCACGCGCCGCGCGAGGCGATCGGCGAGTATCTGCGCTTCATGCGTTACCTCGCCGATGACGAGACCCTGTCGATCGACGAGAAGGTGGCGCAGTCGGAGCAACGCACCGGCTATCGCAATTTCGCGCTCGCCAATTTCATGCGCGGCTTCGGCAATCTGGAGCATCCGGTCGAGCACACGCTCGGCGTCTATTTCCACCAGTGCGCGCTGGCGCTTTCCTGCGTGCAGCTCTCCCATGCCGGCCTGTTTCTCGCCAACAGGGGCACGATCCCTCTGACCGGTTTCTCCGTCGTCTCACCGAAGCGGGCGCGGCGGATCAATGCCCTGATGCTGATGTGTGGCCATTATGACGGCTCCGGCGATTTCGCCTATCAGGTCGGTCTGCCTGGCAAGTCGGGCGTGGGTGGCGGGATCCTCGCCGTTGCTCCGGGCAAGGCCTCGATCGCCGTCTGGTCGCCGGGGCTCAACAAGGTCGGCAATTCGGCGCTCGGCTCGGCAGCGCTCGAAATGCTCGCCACGAGGACCGGCTGGTCCGTCTTCGGGACTTGATCTTCCGGGCTGCAACAGGCATTGCAGGGCGAAACTGCCGCCGAGGCCGGAGCCTGAGATGAACCTCGTCAACACGATCGACAGCCAGAACGCCGCCGTGCTCGAGGGCGAGGATGAGCTCGACCTTGCGACCGTGCATCCGGTTTTTGCGAAAGCGCCGCGCTCAGTGTCCTTCAACAAGCTGCGCAAGCGCCTGATCCGCCAGGTGCGTCAGGCGATCTCCGACTTCGATATGCTGAAGGGTCAGAAGCGCTGGCTAGTGGGTCTCTCCGGTGGCAAGGACAGCTACGGCCTGCTCGCCGTGCTGCTCGACCTGCAATGGCGCGGTCTTTTGCCGGTCGAACTCATCGCCTGCAACCTCGATCAGGGACAGCCGAATTTCCCCAAGCATATCCTGCCGGACTATCTCGCCTCGATCGGCGTGAAGCACCGGATCGAATATCGCGACACCTATTCGATCGTGAAGGAGAAGGTGCCGACGGGCGGCACCTATTGCTCGCTGTGTTCGCGGTTGCGCCGCGGCAATCTCTACCGGATCGCCCGTGAGGAAGGCTGCGACGCGCTGGTGCTCGGCCATCATCGCGAGGATATTCTTGAAACCTTCTTCATGAACTTCTTCCATGGCGGTCGTCTCTCGGCCATGCCGGCCAAGCTTCTGAACGACGAGAAGGATCTCTTCGTGCTGCGTCCGCTGGCCTACGCGGCCGAAGAGGACATGGCGCGCTTCGCGCAGGCGATGGAGTTCCCGATCATTCCTTGCGACCTCTGCGGTAGCCAAGACGGTCTGCAGCGCAATGCGATGAAGGAGATGCTGGCGGGGATCGAAGCCAAGATGCCGGGCCGGAAGGATGCGATGCTGCGGGCGCTCGCCCATGTCGACCCTTCCCATCTCCTTGATCCCAAGCTCTTCGATTTCGCCGGGCTCATGGCAACGAAGAGCGATTGAGGGCGGGTTTTCCGCTCTCTTCGCGCGGTTGCTTGTAAAGACACAGGAAAATTGCCGTATTCGACGCAGATCGACGTCCAAGGCTGGACTGTGTCGGACGGTTCTTGCACATTGCGGCCGGATCAGGGGGCGGGGCGTTTTCCAGTGTCGGCCCCCCCGCAATGCGTGGGAGTAGGAATGTCTGAGGTCGCTCAGCCTTCGGTGTCGAAGCGTGCCGTCTTTCTCGTCGGAGGCTATGAACGCAACGATGCTGCCGGCTTCTTCCGGCGCATCGGCCGCGAGATGGAGCGCTTCTGCAAATGCTGGTCCGTCGAGGCAAAGCTCGGCGCACCGGTTGAGGCGACCGGCGCGGTGGCAACGACTGCGATCGCGAACTATCTCGGTCCTGACGGTGCCTGCCGCTCGGACATCACCTTCTTGAGCTTCGATGACATCGTCAAACGGGATGGCGCGCGGCCCTTCCTCGTGCGGCTCGGGGTCTATCTGGTCGCCTTCTTCGACTATGTCTTCAGCGGCACGATGTTCCGCTTCTTCTCGAGCAACTGGCGCTTTGCCCTCTATTTTCTCTATCCCTTCGTGATGCTGGTCCTCTTTGCCTGGCTCGGTACCATCGCCTATCGGCTGACTGGTCTCTTGGCCCTGCCAGGCGGCCCCGTCTTGCCGATGCTTGTCGGCGCCAGCGTCGCCTATGGGGTCGGGCGCTTCATCGGACGCCGCTACTTCGTCTTCCACCTGATGGATCTCTGGTCCTTCAGCCGGGAGCATCTGCATTGCCGGCGGCCCGAGATGGACGCCCGCATCGACGACTGGGCATCGCTGATCGCGAAGCGGACTGCGGCGACCGACTACGACGAAGTGCTTCTGATCGGCCACTCCACCGGCGGCGCGCTTATTCTCGATGTCGCGCACCGGCTTGCCGAACACCTCTCGTCCGAGGGCAAAAATGCCGATTTCAAGCTCGTGACGGTGGGCTCGACCTCGCTCAAGGTGGCGCTTCATCCGAAGGCGAAGCGCGCGGGAGAACGGCTTGAGGCGCTAGCGCGGCATCATGGGATCCGGTGGGTCGAATTCCAGGCTTTGACCGACATCATCAACTTCTACAAATGTGACCCTTACGCCCGTGCCGGGCTGACCCACCAGCGGTCGGACGTTTTTCCGCGCCAGTTCCAGGTCCGCTTTCGCGACATGCTCGAACGCGCGGCCTACAAGCGGGTGCAGAAGAACTTCTTCCGGGTTCACTATCAGTTTATCTCGGCCAACAGCCGGCGCTATTTCTATGATTTCTTCATGATCTGCTGTGGCACGCGCCCGATCGAGGCCGTAAGAAACGACCGGCTGCCGATTGCGGCAGATGCCGGTGCAATGACAGAGACAGTATCATGACGCGCGTATCCTTCATCCTCTGGGCCCTGATGCTGGTGACCTGGTGCGCCATGCGCTATCCGGCCATGCGTCGCGCACGCCGGCAGAAGACCCGGGTCGATCGCCGCTCCACCCTCGATATTTCGCTGCTGGTTCTCTGCACCGTCGGCCTCGTCGTGCTGCCGATCCTCTGGCGCCTGCATGCCTTTGATGGGTTTGCCGATCGCGGGCAGGGGATCATCCCGCTGATCCTAGGCCTTTTGAGCGGCATCGCCTTCCTCTGGCTCTTCCGCCGCAGCCACAAGGATCTCGGTAAGAACTGGTCGGTGACGCTGGAAGTGCGCGAAGGCCATCAGCTGGTGACTCAGGGCGTTTACGCCCATGTCCGCCACCCGATGTATGCCTCGTTTCTGCTCTGGGGCGTCACCCAGGCGCTGCTGATCCCGAACTGGATTGCGGGTTTTGCCGGGCTCGCCGCCGTGCTTGCGCTTTACGCCGTCCGTCAATCCCGCGAGGAGGCAATGATGCGCGACACGTTCGGTGCGGAATATGACGCCTACAGCGCCCGGACCAAACGTCTCATTCCCGGCATCTTCTGACCGCGTCAGCGCTTGCGAAGCGCCTGCGTGATTTCCTTGATGGCGCGGTCGTGAAGGGCCGGGTTCTTGTCGATGTTGAAGTGGCCGATACCCTTGATGGCGGTTTCGCCCTGGCGCAGGTTTATGTTGGCGAGCTCGCCCTTGAAGCCGGGGGCGGGCAGAACAGGCGACCAGAGGTTTTCACCCCCGGTATAGAAGTTCAGCGTCTTCTTCACGTTGCCGGGCACCGGACCCTTGCCTGTCGGGTCGAAGCTCAGGATCAGCGCCACCGGGATCTTCATCGGCTGCAGGGCGGAGGCGATCGAGAAGGTCATGTCCGCGCCCAGCGAGTGACCGACAAGCACGATCGGGCGGGCATCCTTCGATTCCCGGTAGCGATCCGCGATCTTGCGGGCGAAGGCCTGCGCATTTGGCAGCGACAGAACCTCCGCCTTGATCCCGTCCGCGGCAAGCTGCTTGCCGAGCGTGTCGAGCCCGGTCGAGAAAATGTTGGCGAAACCGCGGAAGAGATAAACCTGGCCCGTTGCGAGCTTCGGCTTGCGAGGCTTGGCGGCCTCGGCGGGCAGGACGGAAGCGGCAAGGATCAGGGAGGCATGAGAGAGGAGGGCGCGTCTGGAGATCATGTCGGAAGAAGATCCTGGGAATGCAGTTGTTCCGAATTCATGCATGATTCAGGCCGGCTGACAACCGGATTGCCACATGCTTGGGCCTGTACTTCGCCCTTATCGGCACGCTAGAAGACGGGTGACTGGATCGTATGTCGAAGCGTGCGTCCATTACACCCACAAGGAGACGCCCATGACAGCCGCCATCGACATCGCCGCCCTTGCCAATCTCCTGCAGGAGGCCGCCGTGGAGGAGATCCTGCCGCGCTTCCGCAATCTCGGGGATGACGACGTCAGGATGAAGACGGAAGCGATCGACCTCGTGACCGAGGCTGATGAGGCCGCCGAACGCGTCATCCGCAAGGGGATCGAGCGCCTGATGCCCGATGCACTCTTCGTCGGCGAGGAAACGGTCGCAGCAGACCCGGCCCTGCTCGATCGTCTGCAGGGTGCGGAGCTTGCCGTCGTGGTCGATCCGATCGACGGAACCTTCAACTTCGCCTCCGGCCTCACCCTGTTCGGGATGATCCTGGCCGTGGTCTCCAAAGGCGAAACCGTCGGCGGTGTCATCTATGACCCTATCGGCAACGACTGGGCTCTGGTCGAAAAGGGCTCGGGCGCGTGGCTCTACCGACCGGATGGCTCGCAGGAGCAGATGCAGGTGCGTCCCAGCGGCCCGCTCGAGCAGATGATCGGGATCGCCAATACCGGCTTCTTCGACATCGAGACGCGCCGCAGGATCCTTTCAAATCTCGCCGAGGTGCGGCTCTTCACCAGCTATCGCTGCGCAGCGCACGAATATCGTCTGCTGGGCCAGGGACACATGGATTTTGCCATGTACAATAAGCTGATGCCCTGGGATCACCTTGCAGGTGCCCTGATGATGCAGGAAGCGGGTGCCCATGTCGCACGCTTCGATGGTTCGCCCTATCTGCCGCACCACACCTCCGGCGGGCTGCTCGTGGCATCGGATGCGGATGCCTGGCAGGAATTGCGGGAACGGATCTTTACCGTCGACTGAAACTGAAAAGGCCCGGCATTGACCGGGCCTTCTTGTGTCGATTGCATTTGCGCCGTTCAGACCGGCTTGTTGTGCGCCTGGAACAGGCGACCCTTTTCGCCGATCAGGACGAAGACGAGGCCGATGATGCCGACCACGAAGAAGCCGGCCACCATGGGCAAAGCCGTGCCGTTGAAGGCCTGGCCGATCGCGGCGCCGATGATCGAGCCACCGATCGTGCCCATGAAGCCCAGAACCGAGGACGCGGTGCCGGCGACGTGGCCGAGCGGCTCCATGGCGAGCGAGTTGAAGTTCGAGCCGATCCAGCCGAACTGGAACATCGCCAGTGCAAAGAAGCCGATGAACAAGAAGAAGGGCATGGGCTGAGGGCCCACGACCTGAACGATCAGCCAGATGAAGTTGATCGCGATAAAGCCGAGCAGCGAGCCGTGCGACAGCTTGCGCATGCCGAAACGACCGACCAGCTTGGCATTGACAAAGGACGACAAGGCCATGAACAGGGCGACGCCGGCAAAGGCGACCGGGAACCAGACGCCGAGACCATAGATCCCGACATAGACCTGCTGTGCGGAGTTGATGAAGCCGAACAGGGCGCCAAAGATGAAGGTGCTGGCGATCGTGTAACAGAGTGCCACGCGGTCGGTCAGGACGATGCGGAAACCGTCAAAAATCACCTTGATGGTGAAGGGCCGCACATCTTCCCGTGCCAGGGTTTCCGGCAGGCGGATATACATCCAGACGCCGACGATCATGGCGATCACCGCCATGAAGACGAAGATCCAGTGCCAGTCGCCGAAGAGCATGATCACCTGACCGGTGCCGGGCGCGACGACCGGGATGACCATGAAGACCATCATGATCAGCGACATGACTTCCGCCATCTGGCGGCCGCCGAAGACGTCGCGCACGATCGAAACGGTGATGACGCGCGTCGCGGCGGAGCCGATGCCCTGGATGAAGCGCAGGAAGAGCAGCGTTTCGAAGCTCGGCACCATGACGACGGCAAGCGACGAGATGATATAGATGGCAAGACCGAAGATCATCGGCAGCCGGCGACCGAAACGGTCGGCGATCGGGCCGTAGAAGAGCTGCGCGATGCCGAAGCCGATCAGATAGGCGGAGACGACATATTGCCGGTGGTTTTCATTCTCGACGTTGAGCGCGGCGCCGATCTCCTGGAGACCCGGCAGCATGATGTCGATGGCGAGCGCGTTGAGCGCCATTAGAAAAGCCATCAGTGCAATAAATTCGGCACGTCCCATGGCGCCCAGGGTTTTGGGCGTGGCCTGTAATGAATCTGACATGAATTATGACCTTGAAACGGCATGAAGGCGTTGCTTTGAACAACGCCTTCATAACCTGGAGATTTTGTATGGCCTGTCGGCCGGGGGTCAGGCAGCGCCGCGGACGGCGATGCCCTGGTCTTCGAAATGCTTCTGAAGTTCGCCCGCCTGGAACATTTCACGGACGATGTCGCAGCCGCCGACAAACTCGCCCTTGATGTAGAGCTGCGGGATCGTCGGCCAGTTGGAATAGGCCTTGATGCCTTCACGGATTTCCATGTCGGCGAGCACGTTCACGCCCTTGTAGTCCACGCCGAGGTAGTCGAGGATCTGAACCACCTGGCCGGAGAAACCACACTGCGGGAACTGCGGGCTGCCCTTCATGAACAGGACTACGTCGTTGGTCTTGACTTCGTTGTCGATGAAATCGTGGGCGCTCATGTCATTCTTCCTTTCACATGCCGTTCAAGGCGGCAGCTTCGATTTGCCGTAGAAATAGCAACACGGATCGCCTTTTGCCAGTGGCGAGTTTGTGGCACGCCCGAATTAGCGGCTGCGCTGACGGCTGCGTTTGGCAGCGGTGCGACGGCGGCTTACCTGCTTGCGGGCCGGTGCCTTGACCCGCTTCGTCGTCTTGCGGACGTAACGCCCAGTTGTAGCTGAGCGGGTCTGGCGCTTGCGCCGACGGGTGGTACCCTTGCGGTTGGTCTTCTTGAGGATTTCCTTCAGGACGCCCTCGACGACGTCCTTCACGATGGTGCCGAGCAGATCCGCGATGTTCGCCTCCCATATACCCTGTGTTTCAGGTGGTTTTGTTCCATACGCTCTTTAAATCAGCGCAATTCTCGTCTAGCAAGCGCCACCTGCGGCCGCCGGCCGTCGATCGAGTGACTGCCTCCATGATTCAAAGCCGCATTGTTCTGCATTTTCCGGGTTTCGAGCCACTGGACGCCGAAGCCCACCATCAGCGCTACAAGCGATCTGCAGCGCAGGCGTCAGCGGTCTGGAATGCAGGCTTCGAAGTCGGTGAACTTGCTTGCGACAGGCGGGGCGCCCATTTCCCGGTTGATGCCGATGTTGCCGGCTGGAATACCTCTGCCAAGATCCATGTCTTCGATCACAACACACTGATCACGACGATGCGGGTCGAGCCCCTCTGGACTCAGATCGGACGAGGTTTCAGAGCCGGATGGGATGTTGTCGTCCAGGGCGGCGCATGGGCCTATTTCCGCAACGCCTGGCGCTTCGGGCTCTTCTTCCTCTTCCCATACCTTTTCCTGGCGGCCGGTCTGGCGCTTGGCGTCAACATCGCGGCCATTCCGACTGCCTTGGAGCTTTCGGCGTGGTGGTTCGCGCTCTGCGCACCTCTCGGCTATCTTGTCTTTCGTTACGGCGTGATCCGCTTCTCGGACCGCTATCACGTCCTGCATCTGCTAGCTGACTGGCGGCTCGCCGTCGCGGTGGCCGAAAACCGATCGGAGATTGCCTCCTGGATCGATCAGGCCGCTGCTCAGGTGCTTGCTGCACTGGACGAGCCCGCTGATGAAATCCTCGTCACTTCCCATAGCATGGGTGCCAATTTCGCCGTCTCGGTCATCGCTCGCGTGTTCGAGCTGGCGCCGGAGGCTCTCAAAGGCCGTCGGCTGGTCTTCGTGACACTCGGTGGTGCGGCTCTCCAATGCAGCCTGTTGTCATCGGCGGCTGTGCTGCGCGGTCGCATCGGTGCGCTCGCTAGGCGGCCGGATGTCGACTGGTTTGACATTCAGTGTCTGACAGACCCGATCCATCTCTACAAATGCCATACGGTGGCGCTGTCTGGTCATAAGGATGCGCCGCAACCCAGGCTCGTCTTCATCCGCTTCAAGCATGCGATGTCACAGTCGCGCTATGAGAAAAACCGGCGCGATTTCCTGCGGATGCATCGGCAATATGTGCTGGGACCGGACCAGCCGAGCGGCTTCGATTTTACGCTGATGACGGCCGGGCCGCTGCCGGCCAACACCTTCCAGGCGCTGGATTCGCAGAAGCCGCCGGCCATCCCTGCAAGGTCATGAAAAAGGCCCGCCGGTGAACGGCAGGCCTTCAAAATCTTCTCTATAGTCCGGTGGTCAGTCGGGAATGCTTGTCTGCAATGCCAGAGCGTGCAGCACGCCGCCCATATTGCCCTTCAGCGCGTCGTAGACCATCTGGTGCTGCTGAACGCGGCTCTTGCCGCGGAAAGCTTCGGCGACGACCTCGGCGGCGTAATGATCTCCGTCACCAGCGAGGTCGCGGATTACGACCTTTGCTCCCGGAATGCCGGCCTTGATCATGTCTTCAATGTCGCCTGGTTTCATCGGCATGTAACGGATCCCTCATGCAAATCAGCAATGTGAGAACTATCGTGCATTCGCCGAAGCGTTTCAATGGGGTAGGTGGCGCCTACCCCATGCTCCACAGGCATGTGATCGAATGGATCAGGCGATCTCGCCGTCCATGAGCGCCGGGAACCAGGCCTCATGCGCCTTCTTCAGGTCCTCGACCGCCACCGGCTTCGCATCGCCAAGCACGACGTTCGAGCCACCGGTGCGGCCGATCCACGGGCAGAAGACACCTGCCACTTCGGCGCGGACCTGCACCTGGTCGACATCGGCTTCCTTGACCGTCAGAACGTAACGGCCCTGGTCTTCGCCGTAGAAGACGGCGACCGGATTGGCGTCGGTCAGGGCGTTGATATGGGCGCCGATACCCGAGGCCATGGCCATCTCTGCCACAGCCAGCGCGAGACCGCCGGACGAGCAATCATGCACCGCGGTTGCCAGACCGTCTTCGATCAGCCCACGGACGAAATCGCCGACCTTCTTCTCGTGCTCGAGATCGACATGCGGTGCGGGACCGTCGGTGCGGCCGTGGATGTCGCGCAGATAGACGGACTGGCCAAGATGCGTGCCCCAGCCGGACGGCGCGCCGGCGAGCAGGATCGCTTCGCCCTGAGCGGCAAAGCGGATGCGTGCCATCTTCTTCCAGTCCTTCATGAGGCCCACGCCGGCAATCGTCGGGGTCGGCAGGATGGCCTGGCCATTGGTCTCGTTGTAGAGCGAGACGTTGCCGGAGACGATCGGGAAGTCGAGTGCCTTGCAGGCCTCGCCGATGCCTTTGATCGCAAAGACGAACTGGCCCATGATCTCGGGGCGCTCGGGATTGCCGAAGTTCAGGTTGTCGGTGGCGGCGAGCGGCAGGGCGCCGGTCGCCGTGATGTTGCGCCAGCATTCGGCAACCGCCTGCTTGCCACCTTCGAACGGGTCGGCCTCAACGTAACGCGGGGTGACGTCGGAGGAGAAGGCGAGCGCCTTCGTGGCGTGGCCTTCGACGCGGATGACGCCGGCATCGCCGCCCGGAAGCTGCAGCGAGTTGCCCTGGATCAGCGTGTCATACTGTTCGTAGACCCAGCGGCGCGAGGAGTTGTTGGCGGAGCCGACGAGCTTCACGAGCGCGTCCGCGACGTCGCCGGCCGGAATGTCGTTCTCGGTCAGCGGGGCAGGGGTCTTCGGTTCGATCCACGGACGGTCGTATTCCGGAGCCTCGTCACCCAGTTCCTTGATCGGGAGGTTTGCGACTTCCTCGCCCTGATGGATGACGCGGAAGCGCAGGTCGTCGGTCGTGTAGCCGACGATCGCGAAGTCGAGGCCCCACTTGACGAAGATCGCCTTGGCGACCTCTTCCTTGGAGGGCTCGAGCACCATAAGCATGCGCTCCTGGCTTTCCGACAGCATCATCTCGTAGGCCGTCATGCGCTCTTCGCGCACCGGCACCTTGTCGAGATGCAGCTCGATGCCGAGGTCGCCCTTGGCGCCCATTTCAACAGCCGAGCAGGTGAGGCCAGCAGCACCCATGTCCTGGATGGCGATGACGGCGCCGGTCTTCATCAGCTCAAGGCAGGCTTCGAGCAGGCATTTTTCGGTGAAGGGGTCGCCGACCTGGACGGTCGGACGCTTCTCTTCGATCGACTCGTCGAATTCGGCCGATGCCATGGTCGCACCGCCGACGCCGTCGCGGCCGGTCTTGGCACCGAGATAGACAACGGGAAGGCCGACGCCCTTGGCTTCCGAGAGGAAGATGCCATCCGCCTTGGCAAGGCCGGCAGCGAATGCGTTGACCAGGATGTTGCCGTTGTAGCGGGCGTCGAATTCGACTTCACCGCCCACCGTGGGAACGCCGAAGGAATTGCCATAGCCGCCGACACCCGCAACGACACCAGCTACCAGATGCTTGGTCTTCGGATGATCAGGCGCGCCGAAGCGCAGGGCGTTCATGGCCGCGACCGGCCGGGCGCCCATGGTGAAGACGTCGCGCAGGATGCCGCCGACGCCGGTTGCTGCGCCCTGATAGGGCTCGATATAGGACGGGTGGTTGTGGCTCTCCATCTTGAAGACGACGACATCGCCGTCATCGATATCGACGACGCCTGCGTTTTCGCCCGGACCCTGGATGACCCGCGGACCCTTGGTCGGCAGCGTCTTCAGCCACTTCTTCGAAGACTTGTAGGAGCAGTGCTCGTTCCACATCGCCGAGAAGATGCCGAGCTCGGTAAAGGTCGGCTCGCGTCCGATCAGGTTCAGGATGCGATCGTATTCGTCCGGCTTCAGGCCGTGGCTTGCGATCAATTCTGCGGTGATGGGACGGGAGTTGGAAACGGTCATCTGGCTCTCAGGGCAATGGAGATCGGTGGGAGATCGGTTTCGAGGCAGCCTATAACCCAAGCCTGCGCCCGGCGCACTTGAAAAATGCGCGCAATCAGGCCTTTCCTGCCGCTTTCCGGCGCAGGTCGCCTTGCATATTCCCGATGGTCAGACGATGGCGCTGGTGCCGAGCGGCGACTGGTCGAGGATGCGCCGGACCGTCTTCAGTCCTTCGATCGAAATCGAGCGTTCGCTGCCTTCGCTGAAGCCGACGCGGACATGGTGATAGACCCGCGACGAACGGGCGGGCTTGAACTCGTCCTCGTCGTCGATCAGGACATCGGCATCGAGCACGGCCTGCTTGAAGGTGCCTGACATCCAGGGTTCGGGAAGCTTCAGCCAGAAGAAAGGCAGGCGGGCATGGGAGCGGAAGTCCTTGCCAGCGAAAAGCTCGCGGACAACAGCTTCCCGCGCGCCGATTTCCGCCAGCACCTTGCCTCGGATTTCGCCTGCGGCACCCGACAGCACCAGCCGGGCGGAAAGTTCAGCGAGAAGGAAAGGCAAGCCGCCGCTCACCATCTTCTGGGTCACGCGGACGCGCTGGCTCATATGGGGCGGACAGGCTACCCAGCCCCCGCGCACGCCGGCCGCCACGCATTTCGACAAGCCGTTCAACAGGAAAGTCCGGTCTGGCGCGAGTTCGGCCAACAGCGGAATCTCGTCTGCGATCATGCCGCCATAGAGATAGTCCTCGATCAGCCAGACATTGTATTTGCGCGCGATGTCGACGATGTCCTTGCGCCGAGAGAGTGGCAGGCAGGCGAGCGTCGGATTCTGGCCCGATGACATGATGAAGGCGGCCTTCGGATGCTCGCGGGCACAGACGCGCTCGAAGTCCTCCGGCAAGATTCCATCCTGGTCCGAATCGACCAGTGCAATCTGCCGGCCCATGAGATTTGCGCTGCGGGAGACCTGCGAATAGGTCAGATGCTCGCAGACGATCCGGTCGCCCGCGACGCTGACGGCGGCGACCACGGCATTGACCCCGGCATGGACGCCGAGTTGTGGCAGGATCTGTTCGGCGTCTGGTGTCCAGCTGCCGGAAGACAGCCATTGCCGACCTGCCTCTAGCCAGTCGGGGGAGAGGGTTCGGGTGTAGCTCGAAATCTCCCCCGGATGAGCCGACGCGATCTCCGCCATGATGCGTCCGACCAGTCCTGCCTGGCCGACATCAATTGCGGCCGTCGTGTCGAAGCGTAGCTTGCCCGGCGGTGGGATAATGGCGCGTGTGCCGCCATAGTTGATCGACACGGGATCGCGGGGCGGCGCCGCGCCGCTGTCGTCGTTGCCTTGGACATAGGTGCCGCGACCGACCTCGCCTGTCACCAGCCCTCTTTCACGCAGCAGGGCATAGGCACGCGAGATTGTCCCTATTGTCACCCCGACATCATAGGCGAGATCGCGCTGCGGCGGCAATTTGGCGCCATTGGGCAGTGCGCCTGATTTGATGGCGTTTTCCGCTTCATCCGCGATGCGGACATAAAGCGGGCCAGTACCTGTATCAAGGGAAGGGAGCCAATTTGTCATGATGACAATTCTATATATTGTCACCCAAGAGGAGTCAATTCATATGCTGTCACCACAGGAATTGACATCGGGAATATTCGATATGGTGACAATAGAGACAATCGGTTCGAAGACCGGGGTTGCCCCGGTTCAGCCGCCAAGATTGAGGTGGCTGGCTGCGACCATTCAGGCTGCGGGAAGGGCGTTGGCACTTCGGCGGCGGCGGCGGATGACACGCGTCCATCTCTCACAACTGACCGAAGATCAGTTGCGGGATGTCGGTCTGTCGCCAGATGTAGCCGAGCGAGAAATCAGGAAGTCGCGTCTGCTGCTGGTCGAGCGGCCTTATCAGCCGCCGTTCTGATCAGCAGTCGTTCCTGCCATTCGCCCAGCGGACGACGTCCTGGCGGATCCGTGGCGCGACGTTTTCGTTCAACAGTGGGCCGAACGCGTCGAGGCGAGGGGGCGTCCCCTCGGCCTGAACCACGAGCACGGGTCGGTCGTCGCGGGATCCCTTGCGAACCAGGAGGATACGTGGGCGGCCGGAGAAGGAGCTCAGTTCAGGAGAAAGCTGGTAGGTCCGGAAAGCGGCGTCTCCGGACTTGATCCAGCAGCGGTTCGCAGCGACCGCCACCTTTTCCATGATGTCCAGCGCAGATTGTCCACGCACTGCGGGCCTGGGAGCCTCAGGCTTGCAGGCCGTGAGACCTGTTGCTGCAAGGAGAATGACGGAGAAGGCGAAGCGGCGCATGGGCGATCTTTCGGCTGACTGCCGCCTTCCCTTAAAGGTCTGTGGTTAAGCGAAGCTTACTTCAGGCAGCAATCACGTCCAGCGCGGAGGCGAAGATGCCGCGACCGTCATTGCCGCCATGCGCGGCTTCGATCAGATTTTCCGGATGCGGCATCATGCCGAGCACGTTGCCCTTGGCGTTGATGACGCCTGCGATGTCGTTCATCGAGCCGTTCGGGTTGGTGCCGTCTGCGTAACGGAAGACCACTTGGCCATTGCCTTCGATCGCCTTCAGCGTTTCGGCATCGGCGAAATAGTTGCCGTCATGGTGGGCGACGGGGCAGCGGATGATCTGGCCCTTGGCATAGGCGCGGGTGAAGTCGGTATCGGCGTTGACGACTTCAAGCTTGATTTCCTTGCAGACGAATTTGAGCGAAGTGTTGCGCATCAGCGCGCCCGGCAGCATGCCTGCTTCCACCAGGATCTGGAAGCCGTTGCAGACGCCGATGACCTTGACGCCCTTTTCGGCCTTTTCCTTGATCGCCTGCATCACCGGCATGCGGGCTGCGATCGCGCCGCAACGCAGGTAGTCGCCATAGGAGAAGCCGCCCGGAATGACGATCAGGTCTACATCGGGAATGTCAGTCTCGGTCTGCCAGATCGTGACGGGCGCATGGCCGGAGATCTTGGTGAGAGCCGCGATCATGTCGCGGTCACGATTGAGGCCTGGGAGCTGGACGACGGCTGATTTCATGGCTGTGGCTCAAACCTTAGCTGGGCTTCCTGGAACTCCCGCAGCTCCAGGCGATTGTCGATGCGGTCTAATCGGCTTTCGAAGTGTCCGACGGTTGCGCGCAGGTTGTTCACGTCACCCTGCAGTGCATGTAATTGCGCGCGCATTGTCTGATTGTCCGCGCGCAACTCGCTGATGGCAAAGTCGACCTTGTCAAATCGCTGATTGAGCTTCTTCAGAAGCTCGAACATCAATTCGCTTGTGACTTCGGCCATCGTGCATCTCCCTCAACCCTTAGGCGATGGAGATAGTATAATTCTCGATAACCGTGTTGGCGAGGAGCTTTTCGCACATGGCCTTCAGCTCGGTCTCTGCCTTGGCCTTGTCGTCGCCGGCGAGTTCGAGATCGAAGACCTTGCCCTGGCGGACCTGGCCGACGCCGTCGAAACCGAGTGCGCCGAGGGCGCCTTCGATGGCCTTGCCCTGCGGGTCCAGAACGCCGTTCTTCAGGGTGACTGTGACACGTGCCTTGATCACTGATCTCTTCTCCAAAGCTTACTTGACGAGAACCGGGCCCGTGCCACGGATCGGTTCGTTTTCATTCATGATGCCGAGACGGCGGGCGACTTCCTGATAGGCTTCGAGCAGGCCGCCCAGATCCTGGCGGAAGCGGTCCTTGTCGAGCTTCTCGCGGGTCTCGATATCCCAGAGGCGGCAGCTGTCCGGAGAGATCTCATCGGCCAGTATGATGCGCATCATGTCGCCTTCGTAGAGACGGCCGCATTCGATCTTGAAGTCGACGAGCTGGATGCCGATGCCGAGGAAGAGGCCGGACAGGAAGTCGTTGACGCGGATGGCGAGCGCCATGATGTCGTCGAGCTCGGCGGGGTTCGCCCAGCCGAAGGCCGTGATGTGCTCTTCGGAGACCATGGGGTCACCGAGTGCATCGGACTTATAGTAGAATTCGATGATCGAGCGCGGCAGAACGATGCCTTCCTCGATGCCGAGCCGGGTCGAGAGCGAGCCGGCGGCGACATTGCGCACGACGATCTCGAGCGGAATGATCTCGACTTCCTTGATCAGCTGCTCGCGCATGTTCATGCGGCGGATGAAGTGTGTGGGAATGCCGATCTTGTTCAGATGCGTGAAGACGTATTCGGAGATGCGGTTGTTCAGAACACCTTTTCCGTCGATGACTTCATGCTTCTTCTTGTTGAATGCCGTTGCATCGTCCTTGAAGAACTGGATCAGCGTGCCGGGCTCGGGACCCTCATAGAGGATCTTTGCCTTGCCCTCGTAAACGCGGCGGCGACGGTTCATGGATGGTTTTCTCTGTTGGTTGGCATCCCGGCGCCTGAAGCGCGGACGCAGTGGATCGGTCTCTGAAGCGGTCCCTTAACGGAAAACCTTCGTTTTCACAATGCGCAGATCACCCCTTCCTGCCAAAACGTCGCGCCACCAGGGACTGACCCAGAATCGCGGAAGTTTGCATTGCACTTTGTACTCCCTTTTGATTAATGGGGAAACGAAACCGCACGATGGCGGTATAAAACGGGAGATCGATATGAGCGGCATGAGCGATCGTGAAAAGGCCTTCGAAAACAAGTTCGCACACGACCAGGAGCTTCGCTTCAAGGCAGAAGCCCGCCGCAACAAGCTGCTCGGCCTCTGGGCCGCAGGCCTGCTCGGCAAGGCCGATGCGGATGCCTATGCCAAGGAAGTGGTTGCTGCCGATTTCGAAGAGGCCGGCGATGAAGACGTGATCCGCAAGGTCATGGGCGACCTGACGGCTGGTGGCGTTTCGATCACCGATGAAGAACTGCGCGCCAAGATGATCGAGTTCCTCGGCCAGGCCATCGAACAGGTCCAGAATTCCTGATCGAAATTGTCTTTCGTCGATACCGATCCGCCCCGGCTCATGCCTGGGCGGATTTTTTGTCTTTGAGCATCTGCGTGACGTCCTCGAAGCTTTTGGGCCGGGCGAGGCCATAACCCTGCAGGACATCACAGCCAAGGCGGCTCAGGATCCGGGCGTGCTCTTCGGTTTCCACGCCTTCCGCCGTCACCTTGATGCCGAGCGAGCGGGCGATCTGGATGATCGACTTGACGAGGATCCGCTGCTCCTGGCTGTCGGGCACGTGCTCGATCAGTTGTCGGTCGATCTTCAGTGTCGTCGGCTTCAGGTTCAGAAGTCCGACGATCGAGGCGTGGCCGGTGCCGAAGTCGTCGATCTCGATATCGATGGCCAGTCGACGGAGCATGTCGAGATTGCTCATGACGGCAGCATCCTGACGGTCCAGGAAGACGCTTTCCAGAAGCTCGAAAGACACGGTGCCGGGCTTGATGTCGAGATCAGACAGTCCGCGGGCCAGATCGGGGTCGGTGAGGCGGCGGGCGGAGACGTTCACGGAAATCTTGGGCGGTGCGATGCCCTCCGCGCGCCAGGCCGCCTGGTCGATAAGCGCCTTCTCCAGGATGAGGCCGTCGATCTGAGCCAGCACCCCATATTCCTCGGCGATCGTGAGGAACTTGTCTGGGCCAAGGATGCCACGGGTCGGATGGCGCCAGCGGGCCAGACACTCCGCCCCGACCACATTGCGGGTTCGTGCGTCGAACTGCAGTTGGTACTGCGGAAAGATTTCATCGTTTTCCAGCGCTCTTAAGAGCTCGCTCGAAAGGCGATTGCTGTCGGCGAGCAGTGTGCGGCTGGCAGGCACATAGAACTCGTAGCGATTTCTGCCGAGATACTTCGCCTTGTAGAGCGCGATGTCGGCGTTCTGCAGCAGTTGCTTTGGGTCGATGTCTCGCGTGAGGCTATGTGCAATGCCGATGCTGGCGCCGAAGCGGCATTCCTGACCGTTGTACCAGGCCGGCTGCCGCATCTGGGCGATGATGCGGCTGGCAACGGTCGCAAGTGCCGGTGTGGCCCCATCATGATCGATCAGCACCACGAATTCGTCGCCGCCGATTCGGGCGGCAAAGTCGGTGACGCGAATATTGTCTCTGAGGATCTTGGCCGCCAGTGTCAGCATGGCGTCGCCGGCACCGTGGCCAAGCGTGTCGTTGATCTGCTTGAAACGGTCGAGGTCGATGTGAAGCACGGCGATGCCGGTGCCGAGCTCTCCCTTGCTGTCCCGCCACTCCTCAAGCTTCATCTCGAGATAGCGGCGATTGGGCAGCCCGGTGAGATAGTCGTGCATGGCCGAATGCTCGGCTTCGAGCCGTGTGCGTTCCAGCTCGGCATTGCGGGCCTCGGCCAGCGTCTTCTGCTGCTCGAGCTCCTGTCTGAGGCGCTGGTCCTCCGTCACGTCCCAGTTCACGCCAATCATCTTCAGCCGCCCGTCATGGTCCATGAAGGGCAGGCTGTTGGAGCGAATGTAGCGGGTGCTGCCGTCCCGGGCGATGATCCGGTAGTTGTCGGTAAAGGGCTTCATCTCCGCAATCTTGCCCGCGACATAGGCAAGCGTTCGGGCCCGATCTTCCGGATGCAGCTTGCTCTCCCAAAAGCCGCCGATCTGTACCTCGCAGTCGTTTTCGACTTCGAAGATCCGGCGCATCCCTTCGTCCCATTCGCTGGTGCCGGCTTCGAAGTCCGTCTCGAAGATGCCGATCCCGGAAATGTCGATTGCCAGTTTCAGGCGGCGCGAGAGGCCTTCCAGCCACTCTTCCTGCTGCTTGCGGGCGGTAATGTCGGTGTCGGTGCCGATGATGCGCGCAGGGTTGCCATCCGCATCGCGCTCGACGCATGCACCGCGGCACTCGATCCAGACATAGTGGCCTTGCTTGTGCATCTCCCTGTACTGAAAGACGCTGTAATCAGGGTCACCGGCATTTTGCCGCTCGATACAGTGCAAGACGCGCTCGCGGTCCTGCGGGTGGACGAGCTCCAGCCATGCTTCCATGGTCGGGGGGAAGGCATCATCGGGCCCCAGGCCGCGGATCTCGCGCCAGACATCCGAGTAATAGTAGTCGCCGGAACTGCGCTGGTCCCAGACCCCGGAGGTGGAGCCGACCAGGGCGTAATTCCAGCGGCTTTCCCGCATTGTAACCTCGTCGAGCTTGCGACGGAGGTCGGTGATATCGGTCAGCTGGAGCAGAACAGCGCCGTCGCCTGAGCCGTTGAAATTGGCCTGGCTCAGGCCGGCGATGAAGTGCTTTTGGTCAGCCTTTGACGTCGAGATCTCGATCGACGACGGCTTGTTGTCCATCAGCCGGCTGAGCGCGAGCAGCAGTTTCGCCGCGTCGGCATCCTTGAAGCATGTGGCGACGTTTAGGCCTGGCGACGCATCGTCGCCAAGGGCGTTGCGCATGGCGTCATTCAGCGAGCGGATGATCCCATCCGGGGTGAGCCATGCAGCAGGCCAGTCGAAGCAGGAGATCTCCATTCCACCCGCGCCGGGCGTGGGGAGGGTGGCAGCTTTTGGGCGCAAGATCATGCTCCTGGCTTCGAACGGTTGCAGGAAGTTTATGAGTGCCCGCTTAAGAAGGTTTTAAACTCTCCCGTCCGACGCCCAGATTAACGCCGTCTTTGCAATTGCCGGCTCGCGCCGTGTCCTAAATGCCCGAAGCCTAGAGGCGACCGAGGAACTGCGCAAAAACCATGGTTCCCTCAGGCCAGGGACCATGCCCGGACTCCGCATTGATATGACCGGATTCGCCGGCATCGATCAGGAAGGAGCCCCAGGCATTGGCGATGTCTTCCGCATGGGCATACTCGCCGAAGGGGTCGTTGCGGCTCGCGATCATGATCGACGGGAAGGGAAGCGGAAGGCGCGGGTAGGGGCCGAAGGTCATCAGATGTTTCGGCCGTATATCCGGATTGGCAACGTCCGGCGGCGCCACGAGAAAGGCTCCGGCCACACGCTGCTTCATCTCCGGAATAGCGTGCACGATCGCGGGTACGCCCAGCGAATGCCCCACGAGCACGACCGGTTTGGTCGAGGCGTTCACTTCCTCGGCCACGCGGGCGACCCAGTCTTCGCGTACGGGCTTCGACCATTCCGCCTGCTCCACGCGTCGCGCGGTGGACAGTTTCGCTTCCCAGCGGGATTGCCAGTGGTCAGGACCGGAATTGGTGTAGCCGGGGACGATCAGGATGTCTGCTTCTGAAACTTTCATGGCCCCTATCTGCTGTTCCGCTGCTGCAACGTCAAGATTTCGCGGCGCGCTCAGCGCCAGAAAATCGCGCTGAACGGGTCATTCTGCTTGCCGCCGGCGGCTTAGGATTTTGTGCAGGCGGAAGGGCGGGCCAACTCGCGGAGACGTGGGAGCCACCGAGCAACGAGATGACTCACGGCTTCGTGCGTCGAGAATAGGCGACAGATAGACCTTTAGGTGATAACCTAATCGCTTAACCCCCTTGCCCGGCGCATTGCGTTCATCACCCCGGCCTTGGGAGGAAGAGCCAGCGCCTCGTCGCGACCGCTTTGGCCCGACGTCGCCCACGCATTTCACTTTGCAGCTTACAGACCCTGTTGCTCGAGGAGGAAGTGAGAATGTCGACCTTTCATGTAATGACCGATGCCACCGGTACGATCGTCAGGCCCGAAGTGCGGCGGATCAGCGTGTCCGACGTCTTTGCGGCCCTGCGCGAAGGTTATGAGGATTTTCGCGAAAAGCCTTCGCATTACGCCTTCGTGGCGCTCATCTATCCGATCGCCGGTGCGATCATGATCGGCTGGAGTGCCGGCATCGAGCTTCTGCCGATGGTCTACCCGCTTCTCGCCGGTTTCGCCCTTGTCGGGCCGCTTCTGGCGCTCGGGCTGATGGAAATCAGCCGTCGGCGCGAGCTTGGTCAGCCGGCCGATTGGTCGAATGTGCTCGATCTCATGCGGTCGCCATCTTTGCCTGCGCTGCTGATGATGAGCCTTTACCTCCTGACCCTCTTCATGGTCTGGCTGGTGGTCTCGCGGGGGCTGTACCTGCAATTGATCGGCGATTATCCGTCGCCGGGCGTCTTTGCCTTCGCCAGCGGTATTCTCGACCACCCCAACGCCATTGCCTTCCTGTTCTGGAGCAATGCCTTCGGCTTCGTTCTGGCGCTGATTGCGCTCGTCATCAGCATCGTGGCGTTTCCCATGCTGCTCGACCGCGATTGTGGCGCTGCATCCGCCGTCTCGACATCGGTCAGGGCGAGCCTTGCCAATCCTGTTCCGGTCGCCGCCTGGGGTCTCATGGTCGCCGCGCTGCTCGCGATCGGCATGGCAACCCTGATGGTTGGACTGGTCGTCATCGTGCCCGTGCTCGGCCATGCGACCTGGCACTTCTACCGGCGGCTCGTGGTCTGAGGCGCAGCGTCAGCGGCTGCCAAAGCCATAGGCGGCGATTGCGAGCAAGGACAGGACAAGAGGCAGCACGTATCTACTTCTTGTCGCAGTCTTCGTCGTCGCCACCATGATGGCTGCCGCAGCCAAGGCAATGAGCAGCAGTACGATGCGCACCAGCGCTCGGGCGCCATTGGTTTCGATTGTCGAGGGATCGAGGCTCGCATCGAATTCGGCCATCCAGCCGTATTCGTGACCACTGAGCAGCCCAATGCCGAAGCTCGCGGACAGCGAGATCACTGCAAGCATCAGGCGCAACAGGTGCCGCAAGGGTCTTTCCTCTCAAACGAAAAGGGGCGCGAATGTTTCGCGCCCCCTCGTCATGTCAGATCGCCTGATGGAAATCAGCCGAAAACGCGCTTGAAGATCGTGTCGACATGCTTGGTGTGATAGCCGAGGTCGAATTTTTCGCGGATGTCCTCTTCCGACAGGGCGGCACGAACTTCCTCGTCGGCCAGCAGTTCCTCAAGGAAGTCGGCGCCCTTTTCCCAGACCTTCATCGCGTTGCGCTGGACGAGACGATAGCTGTCCTCACGCGACACGCCGGCCTGGGTGAGCGCCAGGAGGACGCGCTGGCTCATGACCAGACCCTTGAACTTGTTCATGTTCTTCAACATGTTCTCGGGGTAGATCACGAGTTTTTCGATGACGCTGGCGAGGCGGTTCAGGGCGAAGTCGAGGGTGATGGTCGTATCCGGGCCGATCGCACGCTCGACGCTCGAATGGCTGATGTCGCGCTCATGCCACAGGGCCACGTTCTCGAGCGCCGGGGTCACCGACATGCGCACGAGGCGGGCAAGGCCCGTCAGGTTTTCGGTCAGAACCGGGTTGCGCTTGTGCGGCATGGCGGACGAGCCCTTCTGGCCTGGCGAGAAGAATTCTTCCGCCTCCAGCACTTCCGTGCGCTGCATGTGGCGGATCTCGATCGCGACGTTTTCGATGGACGAGGCGATGACGCCGAGCGTGGCGAAGAACATCGCATGGCGGTCGCGCGGGATGACCTGGGTCGAGATCGGCTCCGGCACGAGGCCGAGCTTGGCGCAGATATGCTCTTCGACGCGCGGGTCGATGTTGGCGAAGGTGCCAACGGCGCCGGAGATCGCGCCGGTTGCGACTTCCGCCCGGGCATTGACCAGACGATCGCGGTTGCGGGCCATTTCGGCATAGAAGCGGGCGAAGGTCAGACCCATGGTCGTCGGCTCGGCATGGATGCCGTGGCTGCGGCCGATACGAACAGTGTCCTTGTGCTCGAAGGCGCGCGCCTTCAGGGCTGCCAGCACGCGGTCCATGTCGGCGATCAGGATGTCGGCGGCACGCACCAGCTGGATGTTGAGTGTCGTGTCGAGCACGTCCGACGAGGTCATGCCCTGGTGGACGAAGCGCGAGTCAGGGCCGATGAACTCGGCGAGATGCGTCAGGAAGGCGATGACGTCATGCTTGGTGACGGCCTCGATCTCGTCGATGCGGGCGACGTCGAATTCGGCCGGTCCACCCTTTTCCCAGATGGTGCGGGCGGATTCCTTCGGGATCACGCCGAGATCAGCGAGCGCGTCGCAGGCATGGGCCTCGATCTCGAACCAGATGCGGAACTTGGTTTCGGGGGACCAGATGGCGACCATTTCCGGCCGGGAGTAACGCGGGATCATCGGGCTCGTCTTTCGTTGGACATGGGAAAATTCTGGCCCCCCTTAGCAAAGTGGGGCAGCAAGCTCAACGGCTGCGGCGGGCCATGAAGATGCTCACGGCAAGAAGCAGGACCAATCCGACCGGTAGGAGATGGCGCAGGCCCAGAACAGCGAACTGATAGAGTGCGACCGCCGTCGTGTAGATCAGCTGATAACCCCCGATGCGGGTCGCGAAAGGGGCGTGCCAGTGGGCATAGAAATAGCGGTACTGTAGCGCATAGAGGCCGGCCGTCGCGCCGATCGTCACGATGCCGAGGAGCAATATCCAGCCGGCCAGGACAATCTGCGGCTGGCGTCCGACAGTGAGGATGTGGATCAGCGGCAGGGCAACGACCCATCCCAGGATCCCGCCACCGGCATAGATCACCGTCAGGATGAGGTCGTGGCTGCCGGTCGCGCGACTGAAAAGATGGATGGAGAGAAGAAAGCTCGCCGCCATGGCCAGTCCCCAGCCCAGCGCGCCGAGCATCCAGAACCGAGCGGAGGGAAGCCAGCGTCCCCCGGTCAAGGCTTCACCGGGACGGCCAGCCAGCGCAGATTGTTGCCCTCGAAGCCCAGGGATACGACCTGCACCAGAACCATATGCGGCGCAGAGGAGCCATAGCCAGGCGTTACCACGCCGCCGATGGCATAGGCGCTGGGGCAGTTGCGGCTCTTCGGAACGGCCTGGTCGCGATAGACCTCGCGCCGCTCATCTGGCTTTGCGTCACTGGCGACGGACAGTGCAAAGCCACGCACTTCGACGTCCATGCTTTCGCAGAGGTCTTCACCCTTGGCCTCAAACTCTTCGAGAAAGATCCGGTGAATGCCCTCCGAGACATAGAAGCTCGGAAAGGCCTGATAGCGCAGGTCTCGCGTCTTCTCGGTCAGCTCGCCGATGGGTGTCAGAGCCACCACATGGCCCGGATCGTCGCCGATCTTGCGTGCTTCTAGGATTGCCTTGGCCTGTTCAAGGCTCTGGCGACGCGCCTCGCCGATCGAGGCTTCCTCGCGCTGAATGAGAACCCTGACCGGCGTGCCCTCGACATAGCGGTCCGTTTCGGTGTCGATCACCTGGACTTCGGCATAGGCGAAGCCGGAGCCATCCTGCTCGCCGAACTGTTCGAAGGCGAAATATCTGCCATCCGGTGAATAACCGATCGGCCGCATCTCCGCCACGTCCCCCGCGCCTGCGGCAGAGGCCGACAGAAGCGAGAGCGCAATGGCAGAAAGCTGTGACCTCAACCGCGACCTCCCAGGGCTGCCTGCCTGAGAGTGTCGACCGTCTTGCGGTAGTCGTCAACGCCCTTGCCCTTGAAGATCGCCGAGCCCGCAACCAGGGCATTGGCACCAGCCTTGGCGATTTCGGCCGCGTTGTCGGCGGCGACGCCGCCATCCACCTCCAGATCGATCGGACGGTTGCCGATCAAGGCATGCGCCTTGGCGATCTTGTCGGTCATGGCGGGAATGTATTTCTGGCCGCCGAAGCCGGGGTTGACGCTCATGATCAGGATCAGATCCAGATCATCCATCACATGCTCGATTGCCGAGAGAGGCGTTGCCGGATTGAGCGAAACGCCGGCCTTCTTGCCGAGCCCGCGGATGGTCTGCAGCGAGCGATGCAGATGCGGACCGGCTTCGGCGTGAACCGTGATGATGTCGCAGCCGGCATCGGCGAAGGCTGCGAGATAGGGATCGGCCGGCGCAATCATCAGATGGCAGTCGAAGACCGCCTTGGTCCGAGGACGAAGCGCCTTGATGATCGCGGGGCCGAAGGAGATGTTCGGCACGAAATGACCATCCATCACGTCGAGATGCACCCATTCGGCGCCGGCCTCGACGACATCGCGGACTTCCTCGCCCAAACGCGAGAAATCCGAGGCGAGGATGGAAGGCGAAATCAGAAGAGGACGGGTCATCTAAGGCTCCTCGCGAGGGTAGGGCGACTGTTGGGCGTCCGCATAGCACCGGCCACCCCCACCGGCAACCATGCCTTTGGATGAGAAGCGGTCGCTTTCCGGGTCCGGCACCCTTGACGATCACGCTTGCTCGCTTCATCCCTCGGCCAAAGAAAAGCAGTCTGGGAGGACGACATGGCCAAGTTCGCGATCATCACCGGCGGCAGTTCCGGCATCGGCCGGCATCTGGTCTCGGCCTTCGTGCGAGAAGGGTATGACGTCGCGTTCAGCCATCTTGGGCAGCATGATGCGGCATCGGAGGTCGAGAAAGAGGCCGCGGCCCTTGGCGGGCGCGCGATCGGCCGCGAATGCGAGGTTGCCAACAGCGCGGCCATCGAGGTGTTTCTGGACGAGGTGATCGCATGGGCCGGACAGGTGCCGGACGTCCTCGTCAACAATGCCGGCATCCAGACCTGGGCTTCGATGCTCGAGCTTTCAGAAGACCGCTGGGATGCCGTCATCAGCACCAATCTCAAGGGCACGTTCCTCAATACGCAGCGCGTGGCGCGGCGGATGGTCGAGGCGGGCAAGGGAGGTTCGATCATCAATCTCGGCTCCGGCTGCAACAAACACGCCTTTCCGAAACTCGTCGACTACACCGCCTCCAAGGGGGGCATCGAACAGTTGACCAAGGTGTCCGCTGTCGAGCTTGGACCGCATCAGATCAGGGTCAATTGCATCGCCCCCGGTGCAATCGAGACGGCACGAACCCAAGCGGAAGCGCCCGATTATGCCAAGACCTGGGGTGATGTGACGCCGCTTCGCCGCGTCGGCACGCCCGAGGATATCGCCGGGCCGATCCTCTTCCTCGCCGGACCGCAATCGGCTTTTGTGACCGGGCAGACGATCTGGGTCGATGGTGGCGTGTTCAGCCAGGCCTTCTGGCCCTATCGCGACTGATCCTTCGCAAGGCTCATCATTGCGTGGGCTCGGCCACGGGCACGAAAGCATCCCCCTGCCATTGCAAAAGGCGATAGGGGTTCTCGCTCAGCTCATGATCTTCGCCGAAGGTGATCGGACCGAGCGCCGTCTCGAAGGTCGTGCCGATGAGCGCATCGGTCACCGGCGTGCCCATGGCCGATGAGATGCCCCAGGCATCCGCGAGGATCGTGACGGCGGCGTGGGCCGGCATGAGATAGCCTTTCGGTTCGAGCTCCGCCGCCTGGAGTTCTGTCGCCAGTTGTGTTGCAGCGGGTTCCTGCGGCTTCTCGATCAGCCCGACGGCAAGCACGCCATCTTCGAGCGGCACCGGATCATCGGCTGCCCGCATGGCTTCGCCCCCGAGCAAGGTGAGCGCCATCTTCTCCTGCTTGGCGTCGCGAGCTATGATTGCCACGTCGTTCCTGTCTCCACCGACGAAGGCATGCGTGACACCTGCCGTCTTTAACCGGCGGACAAGGGCCAGTTGCTGCTCCTGTCCGGGCCGGAAGGTGTCGATGAAGGCCGGTTTCAGCCCACGCTCTTCCAAACTGATGCGGATCGCCTCCGTCAGTTCGCGGCCACGAATCGTGCCGTCCTCCAGAAGGGCGACCGGTTCGCCCGCCCAGTCCCGCAGAATGATCTCGGAGAGCTTTGCGGCCTCCTGATCGCCATTGGGCGCGAGGCGGAACAGCGGCCAGCCGGCTTTCAGCGCATCCTCCATCAGGCCTTTCCAGCGGACCGAGAGCGTGAAGGCGGTAATATCGGCTTTGGCGAGGTCCGGCAGAGCGCCCTTCAGGCTTTCGCTGCAAAGGAAGCCGATCGCAGCCTTTGCCTCCGCTGCCGTGATCGCTTCGGCGATGGCTTGTCCGCTGCCTTCGTCGCAGTTCTCGTCGATCTCCACGAGCGTGATGGACAGTTTGCCGGCGGCGAGCGCGGCCCCCTGGCGCACCTGATCGCCGAGCACCGCGAAGGGACCTGTCTTCGGCGCCACGACCGCGAGCTTCAGTTCGTCTGCCATCAGTGGTCCTGCCGTCACGCCGAACAGCAGGGGAAGTGAAAGCCAGGAGAGGATCGGTCGCGCTTTGGTCATGCTGCGATCCTAGCCGAAAGCGCAGGCGATTGGAAATGCTGGCTTTCCGGTCGATGGTGACCTCTCGGAACGAAATCGTGATGCCGTTGTGGAAAAGGTAAGGCCTGCGGCCCATATTGCGATGGCGACGGGGAAAGGTCGCCGAGGGGAGACGTGAATTTGAGCATGCAAGGTGTGGATCCGGTCGTCTATCGCGAGGCTATGAGCCGTTATGCGGGGCATGTGCAGATCGTGACGACGGAGCATGAGGGTGTCAGGCGCGGCGTGACGATCACCGCCGCCTGTTCGGTCTCCGACAGCCCGCCCATGGTGCTCGCCTGCCTCAACAACAGCAATCCCAGCAATGCCGTCCTGTTCGAGAGCGGGCACTTCGCCTTGAACACGCTCGGTGCTCACCATCAGGAACTGGCCAATGCCTTTGCCGGCTTCGGCAAACTCTCTGCGGAGGATCGGTTTGCACTGGCCGAATGGCAGGTGATGGAAACGGGTTCGCCAGTCCTTGCAAGCGCTGTCGTTGCCTTCGATTGCGTCGTGACGGACCGGAAGGTGACGAACACCCATACGGTGCTGTTCGGCGAAGTTCGGGCCGTGCATTTCGGAGAGCGTGAGCCATCGCTCATCTATCTGGACCGGGGCTTTCACACGCTATAAGCTTCCCTCGAACCAGGGAGGAGACATGGCAGAGACCTCGGGAAAGGCGCTGCCGGAGACGATCGATGGCATCATCGATCTGCTTGCGGCTGAGGATTATCTGGCCGGCAGGCCACTTGGCACCGTTCTGTTCCTGGCGCTGAAGATGAAGCGGCCGCTGTTTCTCGAGGGGGAGGCGGGGGTCGGCAAGACGGAAGTCGCCAAGGTGCTGGCCAAGGCGCTCGACCGTCCTCTCATCCGCCTGCAGTGCTATGAAGGGCTCGATGTCGCCTCCGCTGTCTATGAGTGGAATTATCCGGCGCAGATGCTGGAGATCCGCATGGCGGAAGCCTCCGGCGTGTCCGACCGATCCCGGCTCGAAGGTGACATCTTCTCCGAACGCTACCTAATCCGCCGTCCCGTGCTGCAGGCGCTCGAAGGCGAACCCGGCCGCGCGCCGGTCTTCCTGATCGATGAACTCGACCGCACCGACGAAGCCTTCGAAGCCTTCCTCCTGGAAGTGCTCTCGGATTTCCAGGTGACGATCCCGGAATTCGGCACGGTCAAGGCCGCCGAGCCGCCGATCGTGATCGTCACCTCAAACCGAACCCGCGAGGTCCATGACGCGCTGAAGCGCCGCTGCCTCTACCACTGGGTGGATTATCCGGCCGCGGCCGACGAGCTCGCGATCATCCGCCGCAAGGTGAAGGGTTGCAACGAGCAGCTTTCCCGGCAGATCGTTGCCTATGTGCAGAAGCTCAGGACCATCGACCTCTTCAAGAATCCCGGCATCGCCGAAAGTATCGACTGGGCGACGGCGCTGACCGAGCTCGACCGGCTGGCGCTCGATCCCGAGACGATCGCGGACACACTCGGCACGCTCTTGAAGTATCAGGAAGACATTGCCCGCATCCAGGGCAGTGAAGGCGAGAAGCTCTTGTCCGAGGTGAAGGCAGAGCTGCTCGCAAAGGCCGGCTGAGATGGAGAGCTTCGGGCCCAATCCCAGCCGCGGACATGACGGCATCATCGTGCCGCCACCGGTGCAGGGGGATGGCCGGCTCGCCGACAATATCGTTCACTTTGCTCGCGTGCTGCGCAAGGCTGGGCTTAAGCCCGGGCCCGGAGCCGTCATCGATGCGATCGAGGCTGTCGACGCAATCGGGATCGGCTCGCGCGTCGAGTTCCACGCTGCGCTGTCGGCCATTTTCGTCAAGCGGCACGAAGACCAGCCTGTTTTCGACGAGGCCTTCTCTATCTTCTGGCGCTCGCGGGATCTCGTCGGCAAGATGATCGCGCTGATGTCACCGGTTGCGGCAATCGGTGAGCGGCAGAAGCCGAAGGCGGGTGGCGCACGCGTCGGCGATGCGCTGTTTGCCGACCGGAAAAGCGAGCCGAAGCCGCGCGACGAGCCGGATGTCGAAGTGGATGCCCGGCTCACGGTCTCCGGCCAGGAAGTGTTTCGCCGGCTCGATTTCGGCCAGATGACGGCGTCCGAACTCAAGGAGGCACGCCGCGCGATCGAGCGTCTCGCCATGCCGCTCGATCTCGTGCAGACGCGCCGCTACCGGTCATCAACCAAGGGCCGCCTCATCGATCCGCGCGCCATCATGCGCCAGTCGCTGCGCACCGGCGGCGACCTGATGCTGCCGAAGTTTCGCGAGCGTCGGCAACAGCCGCCACCGCTCGTCATCCTTGCCGATATCTCCGGCTCGATGAGCCAGTATACGCGCATCTTCCTGCTTTTCCTCCATGTGCTGACCGAACGGCGCCGTCGCGTCCATACCTTCCTCTTCGGCACGCGGCTCACCAATGTCACGCGCCAGCTTCGCCATCGCGATCCCGATGAGGCGATCGCCCAGTGCACCGATGCGGTTGCCGACTGGTCGGGCGGTACCCGCATCGGCGAGACGCTGAGGCTCTTCAACCGTCACTGGGGCCGGCGTGTGCTGGGGCAGGGCGCCGTGGTGCTGCTTATCACCGACGGGCTGGAGCGCGACGAAGTGGATGTGCTGGGGCGCGAGACCGACCGCCTGCACCGCTCCTGCCGGCGGCTGGTCTGGCTCAATCCGCTTTTGCGCTTTGCCGGTTTCGAGGCACGGGCGCGCGGCGTGCGGGCCATGCTGCCGCATGTTGACGAACTGAGGTCCGTGCACAATCTGGAAGCCCTGTCGGATCTGGTGCAATCTTTGTCCGGCGCACCGGATCGGGATTGCGATCCCAGGCGTTACCTCGGTTCTGAAAGGAGCCTGACATGACCATGGAGACCACCGCACGCGATCCTCTTGCGATCGCAGAAAGCTGGCATGGCGAAGGCCGTACTGTCGCCATTGCGACCGTCATCGAAACCTGGGGTTCGGCACCGCGCCCAGTCGGCAGTCACCTCGTCATCGACAGCGAGGGCAATTTCGAGGGCTCGGTTTCCGGTGGCTGCGTCGAAGGTGCCGTGATCACCGAAGCGCTGGACGTCATCGAAAGCGGCCAAGCGAGGATGCTCGAATTCGGCGTCGCCGATGAGACGGCCTGGCGGGTGGGCCTCTCCTGCGGCGGCCGAATCCGCGTCCATGTCGAGAGGCTCGGGTGATGGATGTCGCAACGCTTGTCGCGCTGAATGCCGCCAAACGCGAGCGTCGTGGCGCCGTGCTGGTAAGCGACCTCGATGCCGGCACCTCAGAACTCGTCACCGAAGATCAGATCGGGTCGCATCCGGTGGGTGGCGAGATCCGCGCCCGGCTTCTCTCCGGCAAGTCGGGCACTGCGGAAATCGACGGAAAGAGCCTCTTCTTCAACATTCATCTTCCGCCGCCGCGGATCGTTGTGATCGGGGCTGTTCACATTAGCCAGGCTTTGGCGCCGATGGCGACCCTTGCAGGTTTCGCTGTCACCATCATCGATCCGCGCACGGCCTTTGCCACGCCGGAACGCTTCGCCGGCATCGATCTCCGCGCAGACTGGCCGGATGAGGTTTTCTCCGCCCAACCGCTCGACCGCTACAGCGCGATGGTCGCCGTCACCCATGACCCGAAGATCGACGATCCCGGCCTGACTGCAGCGCTCGAGGCGGGGTGTTTCTATGTCGGCGCGCTCGGGTCCCGCAAGACCCATGCAAAGCGCGTCGACCGTCTTGCGTCGCTCGGCTTCGACCAGTCCAGGATCGACCGCATCCGGGCGCCGATCGGCCTCGATATCGGGGCTGCCACGCCGGCGGAAATCGCGGTCGCGATCCTGGCCGAGATCATCGGCGCGCTGCGCCGCCGGGACCTTGCCCATGCCAGCGTTCCGGCTGAGGCCGTGTCTTGAAGTTCGGTCCCGTCCCGACCGAAGAGGCGGAGGGCGTAATACTCGCCCATTCCCATCCACTCGCCTCGGGCAAGCTGCGGAAAGGCCGGCGGTTAGAGGCTGAAGATATCGCGCGGCTGCTGGACGAGGGCATCGCCAGCGTGATTGCCTGCCGGCTCGAGCCGGGGGATCTCACCGAGGACGAGGCTGCCGAACGCCTGTCCGCAGCGATCGACCTCAAGGGCATCAGTCGCAGTCCGGCCTCGACGGGACGCGTGAATTTCTACGCGACCGAGAACGGCCTCTTCCTCGCGGAGAAGGGGCTGGTCGATCGCTTCAATGCTGTCGACCCGGCCATCACGCTTGCCTGTCTTGCCGACCGTCGCGATGTCCGGACGGGCGATCTGGTGGCGACGATCAAGATCATTCCGCTCGCGGTCGCCGGTTCGAGCGTCGAGGCAGCCGCCGCGATCCTCTGCGAAGGCACTGCCTTCCAGGTTGCAGGCTATCAGTCTCGTCAGGTGCATCTCATTGCCACCCAGCTGCGCTCGCTGAAACCCTCGGTCATGGACAAGACCGCGCGCGTGCTCGATGCGCGTCTCACGTCCTCGCAAAGCCGGATCGTGTCGGAAAATCGTGTACCGCACCGGGCTGAGGCTGTGGCGGAGGCCATTTCGGCGGCCCTTGCCCAGCCAAAGGCAGAGAAGGGTCAGCCACCCCTCGTCATCGTCTTCGGTGCGTCCGCCGTCGCCGATGCCGATGACGTCATTCCCGCCGCCATCCGCCTCGCCGGCGGCGTGGTCGACCAGGTCGGATTGCCCGTCGATCCCGGCAATCTGCTCGTGCTCGGGCGTGTCGGTGATGTCGAGGTTATCGGCGCTCCTGGTTGCGCCCGTTCACCGAAGGAAAACGGCTTCGACTGGGTGCTGAACCGCATCCTTGCCGGCCATCCGCCGGATCGGGCTGAAATGACGGGCTGGGGTGTCGGAGGTCTCCTCATGGAGATCCCGAGCCGCCCGTTGCCGCGACTGACGGCCACTGCCGACTCGGATCCCGCGGCTCTCGGTCTCGTCGTGCTCGCCGCCGGTCGCGCAAGTCGAATGGGCGAGGGCGGTCACCACAAGCTGCTCGGGGAATTCGAAGGCGAACCGCTCGTCCGGCGTTCCGTGCGTCAGGCTGTGGAGGCGAAGATCGGGGCCGTGACCGTCGTCTCCGGCCATCGCAGTGCAGAGATCGCAGATGCGCTGGCGGGCCTTCCGGTCAAACTGGTGCACAATCCCGACTTTGCCTCCGGCATGGCCTCGTCGCTGAAAACCGGGCTCGCTGACATCGAGACCCGGGGGCTGCCTGGCATGATGGTGCTGCTCGCCGATATGCCGAATGTTTCTGCTGCCGACATCGTGGCTTTGGCCAGCGCCTATGCAAAGTCCGGTGGCAAGGCGGTCGTGCGCGCCGTCTCCGATGGCCAGCGCGGCAATCCGGTGATCCTGCCAGCCGCTACCTTCGAGGCTCTGAAGGCGCTGGAAGGCGATATCGGCGCGCGGCCCGTCATCGAAAGCGCCGGGCTTGCCGTCATCGATGTCGAAATCGGGCCCGCCGCGCGTCTTGATGTCGATACGCCGGAGGCTATTCTGTCCGCCGGCGGGATCTTGAAGGGCTGATTATGGACAATGCGGCGATTGAGGAAATGTTCGAGGCGGTCGGGCCGGTCACCATCCGCCGGATGTTCGGGGGCAAGGGGATCTACGCGCGGGGCATCATCTTCGCGCTTGAGCTGCGCGGCGAGTTGATGCTGAAGGGCGACGAGGAGAGTGCGCCCTTGCTCGAAGAGGCCGGAGCCACACGCTGGCGCTATGAGGGCAAGGGAGGCAAACCCGTCGCCATGCCCTATTGGACCATTCCCGACGAGGCGCTCGATGATCCCGATATCATGGCGAAATGGGCGCGGATTGCGCTCGATGCGGCGATCCGGGTGACGGAGCGGGAGGCGGCTCAACGCAAGTAGGGCAGCACAGCCTGGGTAAAGACCGACAGCGGTTGCGGCAGGGCGTCCAAATCAAACCAACCGATCTCCGACAGCTTGTCCGGCTCGGTCAGCTGCGGCTCGCCGGTCGTGTCGCTGGAAACATACAGCAGTGAAATCCAGTGCTGGCGATCGGCCTCGATCAGCTGCTCGGTCATCCCGACATAGCGGATCGCGCCGATCGTCAGGCCCGTTTCTTCCTCGGCCTCGCGGCGCGCGGCAAGTTCCGCCGGCTCCATGTGATCGACCTTGCCACCGACGATGTTCCAGTAGCCGGCTTCGGGGGCCTTTATGCGCCTGCACAAAAGCAGTTTGCCATCCCGAAGGATGGCAAGACCAACCCCGAGACCGGGGAAATCGATACCGGGCTGACCCACGGATCAGGCCTTGGCGGCGACGATCAGCATGAAGGCCGGGATGTCGTCGCCGAAGCCAACGGGGGTCGGGCCATCGTCGTGGTCGTGATGACGATTGCGGCGGCGATCGCGGTTGTCATCATTGGCCGGATAGGGATTGTTGCGGTTGTTGCGCGGGTTCTGGTCGCGACGCTTGTCGGCCTTGCGCTCATTCGCCACCGGTTCCACTTTGACCGCTTCCATCACCTGTTGTTCCTCTGCCGGTTTGACTGGTTCGTTGCGAGCCTCGGTCGGCTTCACATACTCGCTGCGCGTATCGGATTTATGACCGCCGCGCCGCTCGCGACCCTTGTCGCGACCGCGTTTTCCACGGCTTTCGTCATGGCTCTCTGCCGGAGCCGGAAGGCCGGAGAGGTCGCCATCGAGCCATTCGATCTTCTGGTCGATCAGCTTTTCGATGGCGTCGAGGAACTTGGTGTCGCTGCGCGTCACCAGAGTGAAAGCAGCACCGGAGCGTCCGGCACGGCCGGTGCGGCCGATGCGGTGGACATAGTCTTCGGCGTGGATCGGAACGTCGAAGTTGAAGACATGGCTGACATCGGGGATGTCGAGGCCACGGGCTGCAACGTCAGAGGCGACCAGCAGCGTGATCGCGTTCGACTTGAAGTTCGCCAGCATTGTCGTGCGCGAACGCTGGTCCATGTCGCCATGCAGGGCGCCGACGGAGAAACCGTGACGATCGAGCGAACGGAAGAGATCGGCGACATCCTTCTTGCGATTGCAGAAGATGATCGCGTTCTTCAGATCGTCCTGGGCGCGGATCAGGTCGCGCAGGGTGGCGCGCTTCTCGTAATCCTTGTTGTGACAGGCGACGAGACGCTGGGTCACGGTCTTCGCCGTCGAGGACGGCGGCGCGACTTCGATGCGCTCGGGGTTCTGCAGGAACTGGTCGGCCAGCTTCTGGATCTCCGGCGGCATGGTTGCCGAGAAGAACAGTGTCTGGCGGGTAAACGGGATCATCTTGGCGATGCGCTCGATGTCCGGAATGAAGCCCATGTCCAGCATGCGGTCGGCTTCGTCGATGACGAAGATCTCGACGCCTGTCATCAGAAGCTTGCCGCGCTCGCAATGGTCGAGCAGGCGGCCGGGCGTGCAGATGAGAACATCGGCGCCACGCTCCAGCTTGCGGTCCTGCTCTTCGAAGGAGACGCCGCCGATCAGCAGGGCCACGTTGAGCTTGTGATTCTTGCCGTATTTCTCGAAGTTCTCGGCAACCTGTGCCGCGAGTTCGCGGGTCGGTTCGAGAATCAGCGTGCGCGGCATGCGGGCGCGGGCGCGGCCCTTTTCGAGCAGCGTCAACATCGGGAGAACGAAAGATGCGGTCTTGCCGGTGCCAGTCTGCGCGATGCCGAGAATATCCCGCCGCTGCAGGGCCGGCGGAATTGCGCCTGCCTGGATCGGTGTTGGAATGGTGTAGCCGGCATCGGTGACGGCAGAAAGGACTTTTTGGCTCAGGCCAAGGTCAGCAAAAGTGGTCAAAGGGAAGTAGTTTCCGTTCCTGTTCTCGCGAACATCGCTCTATAGCCCGGCGTATCGGGCTCCAATGGTTGCGGCGAATAGAAGGAAACTGCCGGAAAGTCAAGGAAACCGCCGGATTTACCCCTACAAAGGCTTAATGATCACGATTAATTGGGTTGCACCGTCCAGACTGTCTGTGAACCGGCGCTCGGCCTTTGATATTTGCTAGGCGAATCGCGCTGTTCGTCAATTGATCAGCGGCGTCAGCTTCATTCCGGCATTCAGAAAACGCATGGGGTCCACGGGTGCGCCGTTGCGGCGAACTTCGTAATGCAAATGCGGTCCCGTCGAGCGGCCCGTCGACCCGGACAGGCCGAGGATCTGGCCCGGTTCGACCGTGTCGCCTTCACTCACCAGGATGCGGGACATGTGGCCGTAGCGTGTCGACAGGCCAAAGCCGTGGTCGATCTCCACCATGTTTCCGTAGCCGCCGGAAAAGCCGGCGGTGACGACCTTGCCGGAGCCGGTCGAGCGGATTTCCGTACCTGTCGGCGCGCGGAAATCGATGCCGGCATGCATGGCGAGGCCACCAAAGAAAGGGTCTGGGCGGTTGCCGAATCGGCTGGTGATGTCGCGGCCGGGAGCCGGATTGGCGAAGGGGAGCCGCTTAGCGGTGTCGCGAACCGTTTCCAGCCGCGTCAGGGCGGCATCGAGCGCGTTCAGCGAGTCATTGAAGTCGCGGTCGGATTGCGGCGCGAGATAGGGACCGCCCACGGCGTCGGTCACGGGCAGGGAGGCCTGTTCGTCGACAGGTACGCCCTGGCGCTTGAGGATCGCTGCGATTTCATCGGCCGTCTGCGAGGCGCCGCTTGCCAGTTCCTCGATCCGCTGCAGCTGTTCGGCCTCGATCTCCTTCAGCGACAGCGTCATATGGGAAAACAGCCTGTCGGCGCGATCGGCAACATTTTCACCGGTCATCGGGACATAGCCGAGGGCCAGAACGGGTTTGCGAGAGGCGTCCGATCCAGGAGCCACCTTCGCGTCGCCCAGCAAGGCCGCGAAGGCCTGCGTGCTGTTCGGCAAGGCTGCCTGATCATTGCTGTCGATCAAGGGCTTGTCGGCCGGGACCGGTCCGTCGCTCGGCAAGGAGCCTGTCGTGTCTGCCCCTTGCAGCAGCGCGCCGATGCGGCCATGGCGGGAGGTCAGAGCCATCTGTTGCTCGAGCAGCTTTTCAACCTTGTCCTCGACCACCTGCTGGTCGAGCAACTGGCGGGAGGTGACACGATCGACCTGAGCGCGCAGGGCCGCGATCCGGTCTTCATATTCATGCTGCATGCGTGCCTGCCGCGCCATGGTGGCGCCGATCAGATTGTCACGCAGGACGAGATAGGTGGTGGCACCCAGATAGCCGATGGCCATGGTGCCGAGGAAACAGACGGTCAGCGCCACCATCCAGGGACGGATCGTCATGTGGCGGATGCGGTCGCCGCTCGCCAGGATGACGATGTGCTGTTCCTTGCGTTTGCCGAAGACCTGGCCGTTCGAACTCGTCGCCACGCTCACCCCCATTTATTCCGGGCTGAGCGTTGATACGCGCTTGCCCAATGGCAGCGAGTCGCCTGTCCGCTCCCGCCGCACGAAGTTACGCATAATTAGGGTTAATGAAGCGTTAGGCGCTTGGAATTGCGTGTCAAAACGACGAGTTGTTCTTCGAGGATAGCGACCGGTAAAAGGATGGTGTCAGTCCTGCCTCGGCACGGGCAACGTCGTTGAAGGGCGCCTTCAACTGACCGCGGAAGTTGGCCCGCACCAGATCCTGGAAGGCACGCGCCGGATCCCGCTTTTCCCGGGCGCAGAGGAAGCGGAACCATTTGGCTCCGACCGCCACATGGCCTTTCTCGTCCTCATAGATGACCTTGAGGACATCCGCGCTCTCGATGTCGCCTGTTTCACGCATCTTCTCCTGAAGCGAAGGTGTCACGTCGAGCCCTCGGGCTTCGAGGATCAACGGGACGACGGCGAGCCGTGCCGTCAGATTGTTCTTCGTCGAATGCGCGGCCTGCCAGAGGCCGTCATGGGCGGGCATGTCGCCGTAATCGGCGCCGAGCGCCCGCAACCGGTCGCGCACCAGCCGAAAATGCTTGGCCTCCTCGTAAGCCACCTTCATCCAGCCGTCGAAGAAGGAATGAGGCACTGGCTCTGTGGCAAAGCGGGCGACGATGTCGAGGGCGAGATCGACGGCGTTGAGCTCGATATGCGCGAGCGCATGGAGAAGCGCGATCCGGCCGGGCAGGGTATGCAGAGACCGCTTTTCGACCGCCTTGGGCGGCACCAGTTCCGGCTTTGCCGGTCGGCCGGGCCTGTCCGGCAGGGGCGGATCAAGTGGCGAACGCAGCGAAAGCCGCCGCTCCTGCCAGCGCAGTGCCGCGGCTTGAGCGAGCGCCGTCTTCTTGTCGAGGTCGGCGCTCAAGATGGCGAGAGTGGCAGCGCCGCGAAGGGAATGAAAAGCCGTCTCGGGCTGCATCGTCTCGGGCATGTCAGAGGGCCTGCGCTGCCTTCAACACGGCCTCGGCATGGCCTGGAACCTTCACCTTGCGCCAGACTTCGGCAACCTTGCCCGCTTTGTCGATCAGGAAGGTCGAGCGCTCAACGCCCATGTAGGTCTTGCCGTACATGCTCTTTTCCTTCCAGACGCCATAGGCTTCGAGCGCCTTGTGTTCCTCGTCGGCCGCGAGCACGACGGAGAGGTTATGCTTGGCGGCGAACTTATCGTGGCTCTTCACCGAATCGGGCGACACGCCGATGACGGTCGCGCCGAGCTTCTCGAACTCGCCGGCGAGGCCCGAGAAGTCGATGGCTTCTGCCGTGCAGCCGCTCGTGTCGTCCTTCGGATAGAAGTAGAGAACCACCGGTTTCCCGGCGAAATCGGAAAGGGAAATCGTGCCTCCGCCGTTGCGGGGCAGGGAGAAATCGGGGGCCATGTCCCCTGCAGTCAAATCCGTCATGGGATAACCTTTCTTTTGCCCGTTTTGTGGGTGATTGTGGGCTTCATCGATATATAGTCCGCTCCGCAGTCGTCCAGAGCGACTTGTTAGCGGCATCGATCGACGGAGACAATCACCAGGACATGTCGGAGATCCGGGGCGAAAAGCTACGGTTTCGCAAGCGGGACATCGTACCCTTGCATGCTCTTCCGTCTGCCCAGGCCGAGGATCCCTTGATCGTGCATTGTCCGCCGCCGAAGCGGTCCTTGCTTCGTCGATTTTCGCGCGTGCTTGCGGGCTTTGCCGGGCTTTGGCTCATCGTGTTTTTTGCCGTCTACGCGGTCGTCGAGAGCGGCACACTCGATGCGGCACTCGCCCAGCGGGCGCAATCGGTTCTCAACAATGCGCTCGGTCCGAAATTCTCTGCCGAAATCGGCGGCACCGAGGTCCGCTTCTCCAACAATCTGGAACTGACCGTCGAGGCGCGGGACGTCACGCTGCTTGAGCAGGCTGGCGGTCAGCGGGTGGCGCTGACCAATTCCGTCCGCTTCATCGTTGAACCGCTAGCGCTTCTTGGCGGTCGCTTCTCGATCCGCGAAGTGGTCAGCGAAGGCATCAATCTCGATGCGACCGTGCTGCCCAAGGGAAAGCCGATCGATCTTACCAACTGGCGCGTCGATCAGGTGCCGGCGCGACTGGCGGATGCTTTCGCGGAACTCGACCGGCTGCAGGGCTTCATTGCCCGTGGCGGCCTCGATCGGATGCGACTGGCGGGGCTGGAGATCGCCTCCACCAGTGCAAGCGGACGACCGCTGGCGATCGCCATCGACGATGTCGTGCTGGAGCGCGGTGATGACGATTCCCTGTCGATCTTCGGCGCGGTTTCCGTCAATGGGCAGCAGACAGAGCTGACGGCGCTCACCACCAATGTCGGGGGCCGTGCCGAGACGCTGACGATGCGGGTTGCCGATATCAGGGTCACGCCCTTCCTCCTGCGCCGCTCGAGCACGGGCGAAGCGCGCCAGGGGATCGAAGGCTCGGCGGAACTCCTTCTCAATGCGCGGCGCGCCGATGGCAGCCAGGCAGCTGCCATTTCGCTCGGCATCAACATGCAGAACGGTGGCTTCTACTCCGACGGCCAGCGGCAGGACCTCACAGACGCCAGGCTGAAGTTCTCCTATGACTTTGCTAAGGACACGATTGAGCTTGCCGATTCGGTGGCGCGCTTCAGCGAAACCGTCTTCCCCCTGTCCGGTGGCATCATCGATCTCGACCGGCTTCCGGAAGGGCCAAGTTTCGGCAAGGGCTTCGGCATCGATCTCGTGGTCAATGACGGCAAGGCCAATGTGCCGGCAGCCGGCGAGACACCCTTTCCCTTCTTCATGAAGGGCTATGGCCGCTATCTCGTTGCCGAAAACATGCTGCAGCTCGACACGCTCGACGTCTCGACGCCGAGCGGCAACATGGCCGGCAAGCTGCAGGTGCGCTTCGGTGGCACCGGTCCGGAGATCCGGTTCAATGCCGGCGTGCAGAACATGCGCACGACGGTGGTCAAGCAGCTGTGGCCCTATTGGATCGCCTCGAAGCCGCGCCAATGGGTGCTCGAAAACCTCTATGGCGGTGTCATCCCGAGCGGCACGATTGATGTCTTCATCCCGCAGAACCGTCTCTCGATCGACCCGAAGCCCGTGCGCCTCAATGCGGATGAGTTGAAGATCGGCTTCGATCTCGAAGATGCGCGCCTGAACCTGACAGGTGAATTGCCGCCGTTGCGCGATCTCTACGGCCGGTTCGACATGGTGGGCGAGCGTGTGGATGTCGATATCCATTCCGCCGGGTCCTTCTTCCCGTCCGGGCGGATGGTCAAGCTGGAGCGCGGCCGTCTGGTTCTGCAGGACGCCTATGAAAAGCCGCTGATGGCTGATCTCGACCTCGATGTCAGTGGTGCGGCCGATGCCGTTGCCGAACTCGTCTCGTTCAGACCGATCGAGGCGCTGAGGGTCGTCGACTTCAAGCCCGACGACTTTTCCGGACAGGTGCGCGGTCAGGCCAAGATCCGCCTCGGGCTCGTGCCCGATCAGGGGCCGCCCGACCCCGTCTGGAATGCGGAGGTCGATCTTACGGACGTCGACATCTCCAAGCCTTTCGACGGGCGGCAAATTGCTGATGTCTCGGGCAAGCTCTCTGTCGACATGGCAAGCGCCAGGCTCGATGCGGAGGCCCGCATCGACGATGTGCCGATGGAGGTCGAACTCACCGAACCGATCCGCAAGGGTGAAGGCGAGGTGACCCGCGAACGGGTGGTGACAGCGACGCTGGACAACGCCATGCGCGAAAAGCTGGTGCCGGGGCTTAGCGAAATCATCAATGGTCCGCTGAAGGTCGAGTTGCGGCGCGTGGACGAGACACGCCAGGCGGTGTCCGTCGATTTGCGCTCGGCGACCCTCACCATCCCGTGGGTGGGCTGGGCCAAGGGGCAGGGCATCGGTGCGACGGCGAAATTCGAACTGTCGAAGAACGGTGACCTGTCGCTGATCGAGAGATTCGAGCTCGCCGGTGACGGCTTCGGTGCCAGCGGCAAGATTTCCGCTGATGATTCGGGGCTCGTGGCTGCCGATCTCTCGCGCGTGCGCCTGTCGCCGGAAGATGAGGTTGCGCTCACGGTTCGGCTGTCGAAGGGCGTCTATTCGGTCGTTGCGAATGGCCGCGCTTTCGACGCGCGTTCGCTGCTCAATACACTACAGAGCCCGGCCGGGGGCGGTGACGCGGCCAAGTCGCGGACATCTCTCAGGATCGAGGGGCGGTTCGACCGCGTGCTCGGCTTCGGTGGCGAGGATCTGTCGGGCGTGTCTATCCTCTACGGCGCGTCCAGGGGCCGGGTGAATGCCGTCGACTTTTCCGGCGTGACGCGCAGCGGCCAGGCCGTGGTTGCCAAGCTTCGCCAGCCGAACGACCTGCGCGAACTGTCGGTGACGACGAGTGACGCCGGCGCCGTGCTGCGTTTCCTCGATACCTACAAGCGTCTCGGGGGTGGACTTGCCAATCTGAGGCTGACGGAAACGCGCGAGGGGTCCTGGAGCGGCAGTCTGGATCTGCGCAATTTCCAGGTGGAGAACGAAGAGCGGCTGCAGACCATCGTTTCGACACCGACCGGTGCCGATGGGCGCAGTCTCAACACGGCCGTCCGCAGGGACATCGACGTCAGCTCCGCCCGCTTCCAGCGCGCCTTTGCCCGTCTTGCCCTTGTTGACGGGACCTTGAGCGTCGAGAACGGGATCGTGCGCGGCGAGCAGATCGGTGCGACCTTCCAGGGGATCGTGCGCGACAGGTCCGGACGCATCGACCTCACCGGCACCTTCATGCCGGCCTATGGCCTGAACCGTCTATTCGGTGAGTTGCCCGTCATCGGAGCGATCCTTGGAAACGGCCGGGATCGCGGCCTGCTGGGCATCACCTTCAAGCTCACTGGTGCGACGACGAAGCCCAATCTGGTGATCAATCCCCTGTCGATCATCGCGCCCGGCGTTTTCCGTCAGATCTTCGAATTCCGCTGAGCGAAAGCGGTTCTATTCGCGCTCCAGCATGATCACCGGCAGTGCCTGGCGCCGCGCCGCGATAATCTTGGCATAGCCGCCGAGGCCACCGGAATTGCGGCAGACGATATGGGTGATCCCATGGGCGCTAAAGAGATCGGCCTCGCGATCCGGATCGCTGGCCGGCTTGCCGAGGACGAGCACGTGGTTGGAAAAGGCGAGGGGCGCCTCAGGCGGATCCACCATGCGGATTACGAACCGGCAATCGTGGCGCGCGGTAAAGGCGTCGAGATACTGACGCCCAAGCGCAAGGAAGACGGTGGCACCTGGTGGCAGAGCTTCGGCTGCCGCGTTGAGCGTCGCTACCGCCTTCCATCGGTCGCCGGGTTGCTTCTGCCAGCGGGGCCTCAGCCGTTGCTCGAGCGGAACGCCTGACAAGGCGGATGCCTTGATGGCGTTTTCGCTGATGCGTCTGGCGAAGGGATGCGTGGCGTCGATCAGTCTGTCGAAGCCTTCTTCCCGGAGATAGGTGGCGAGGCCTTCCGCTCCACCGAAGCCGCCGATCCGCACGGAACCTTCCGGCTGCACCGGATCGATTGTCCGGCCGGCGAGCGACGTCGTGACGTCGTGGCCTTCTCGGACCAGAGTTTCCGCGAGCTCGCGTGCCTCGACCGTGCCGCCGAGGATCAGGATCTTTTGCGATGGCGAACAATCACTTTGCATGGGCGATGATCGTGCCCTTGCGGTCGGTGAGGAGGATATCGACGCTGACGCCACTGTCCCGCAGCACGCCTTCAGCCGTCTTTTTGGCCGTCTCAGCCACAGCCTTTGCAATGTCGATGCCGGCGGCCGTCATGATCTCCAGCGCTTCCATCGCCGTGTTGGCCTTTTCGACCGCGTCCCGCTCTTGCTCTCCAAGGGATGCCGTGCAGGGGAGGGACAAGTAGAACCCGTTGTCGACCTGGCTGCGGGAGGAATGAAGATCAAGCGCGCCCTGGGCGAGTTTCGACATCTTGGCGAAGCCGCCAGCGATCGTAAGACGGGGAACGGGATGACTGCGCAGATATTTGAGCAGCCCGCCGGCAAAGTCCCCCATGTCGATCAAGGCGCCATCGGGCAGGCGGTGAAAGTCTTGCGCTGCCTTTTCAGATGTCGAGCCGGTGGCCCCGAGCAGATGGGTCAGCCCCTCCGCCCGCGCAACGTCGATCCCCCGGTGGATCGAATGGATCCAGGCCGCGCAGGAGAAGGGATGCACCACGCCCGTGGTGCCGAGAATGGAAATGCCGCCCAGTATGCCGAGCCGCGGGTTCCAGGTGCTCTGCGCGATTGTCTCTCCGCCGGGCACGGAAATCCTGATCTCCACGTCCGGCGAGACGCGATGTTCTGCCGCAAGAGCCTCGATTTCGGCCGTGATCATCGCCCGGGGTACGGGATTGATCGCGGCCTCACCCACGGCGATCGGCAGACCGGCCTTGGTGACCGTGCCGACGCCGTCGCCGGCCACAAAGCGGATGCCGCTTCCGGGAGGCAGGCGTTTGACCGTCGCGACTACGGTGGCGCCATGGGTCACATCCGGATCATCCCCCGCATCCTTGACGATGCCAGCATAAGCGCTCTCACCGTCGAAGCCTTCGCGGGCAAGCGCGAAGGCCGGCGTTTCGCCTTTCGGCAGGGTGATGGAGACCGGATCCGGGAACTTTCCGGTGAGAAGAGCCGTGAAGGCCGCCTTGGTCGCCGCGGTCGCACAGGCACCCGTCGTCCAGCCATTGCGCAAGGCAGCGCCCTCCGGCTTCTCCAGCCGCTGGGTCTCCACAGCATCTTTCGCGTCCGGTCTGTTGGCGTCGCTCATGGCTCGCTTATAGGCGAGGCGGCTGCCCGGCGAAAGGCGGATGACGCTTGCCAGCATACGGAAAGCCGCATCTCGGAATTGCAATTTTGCCGCACGGGGCCTAGACCATGAGCATGAGTGACACGACGCGTCTAGCCCTGCCCACGAGCCTGCCGGCAATCCAGCCCGGCCATGTGTGGCTGGCCGGTGCCGGGCCCGGGGATCCTGGCCTTTTGACGCTGCTCGCAGCCAAGGGCCTGTCGGAAGCCGATGTCATCGTGCATGACGCGCTCGTCAACGAAGACTGCCTGAAGCTCGCTCGCACCGGTGCCGTGCTCGAATATGCCGGCAAGCGGGGTGGCAAACCCTCCGCCAAGCAGCGTGACATTTCGCTTCGGCTGGTCGAACTCGCCAAAGCCGGCCATCGGGTCCTGCGCCTCAAGGGAGGTGACCCCTTCGTCTTCGGACGTGGCGGCGAAGAGGCGCTGACGCTGATCGAACACAGTGTGCCTTTCCGCATCGTGCCCGGCATTACCGCCGGCATCGGCGGCCTGGCCTATGCCGGGATCCCGGTGACCCATCGTGAGGTCAATCATGCGGTCACCTTCCTCACCGGCCATGATTCCTCCGGTGTCGTGCCGGACCGGATCGACTGGCATGCGATCGGTCGCGGCTCACCTGTTATCGTCATGTATATGGCGATGAAACATATGGGGCAGATTGCCGCCAACCTGATGGCCGCGGGCCGGCGCGCCGAAGAGGCGGTTGCCTTCGTCTGCAATGCCGCCACGACTGAGCAGACAGTGCTCGAAACAACGCTCGGCCGTGCTGAGACCGACATGCTGGCGGCCGGCATCGAGCCGCCGGCGATCGTCGTCATCGGCGAAGTCGTGCGTCTGAGGCCCTCGCTGGACTGGCTCGGCGCCTTGTCGGGACGCAAGCTGCTGCCGGATCCCTTTGCCGTGGAGCGGAAAGACACGGCATGAGCGGTTTGATGATCGCCGCGCCGGCTTCCGGGTCGGGCAAGACAGTGGTGACGCTCGGCCTGATGCGTGCGCTGCGGCGACGGGGTGTTGCGGTGGCGCCAGGCAAGGCCGGACCCGATTATATCGACCCGGCCTTTCACGCTGCCGCCAGTGGCGCCTCCTGCTTCAACTTCGACCCCTGGGCCATGCGGCCGGATTTCCTCAGGTTCCAGGCCGCGCGCTGCTCGATAAAGGGTTCCCTGATCATCGAAGCGATGATGGGCCTGTTCGACGGTGCGGCCGACGGCAACGGCAGTGCCGCGGATCTCGCGGCCCTGTTGGCGCTGCCGGTCGTGCTTGTCGTCGACTGCGGGCGTACGTCCCAGTCCGTTGCGGCTCTCGTTACCGGCTTTGCGCGGTTTCGTCCGGATGTGCGTGTCGCCGGCGTCATCCTCAACCGCGTGGGCAGTGATCGGCACGAGAAGATGCTGCGGGCCGCCATGGCTCAGACGGAGATAGCCGTTCTCGGTTGTCTGCGAAGCGATCCTGCGCTCGCACTGCCAGAGCGCCATCTTGGGCTTGTTCAGGCCGGGGAGCATGGCGCGCTGGAAGTATTCATTGGGCACGCAGCCGATGCCGTCGAGAAGGGCATCGATCTCGACACGCTGATCCAGCTTGCGGGCAAGAGCGCCGCGGCGTCTCCCTCAGCAGCGGTCACCGGCGTCTTCCCCCTCGGGCAGCGGATTGCAGTCGCCCGTGACATCGCCTTTGCCTTCTCCTATCCGCACCTCATCGAAAGCTGGCGGGCGCAGGGGGCCGAGATATCCTTCTTCTCGCCGCTAGCCGGCGAGGCCCCGGGCGCTGACGCCGATGCCGTCTATCTGCCGGGCGGTTACCCGGAGTTGCATGCGGGCACGCTGGCAGCAGCGGCTGACTTCCATGCTGGCATGCTTGCAGCGGCCGAGCGGGGCACCACGATCTATGGCGAGTGCGGGGGCTATATGGTGCTGGGCGAGGGCCTGATCGATGCCAGCGGTGCGCGGCACGGGATGCTCGGCCTGCTGCCGCTCGTCACCAGCTATGCCGCCCGCAAGCGCCATCTCGGCTATCGGCGTCTGACATCGCTGGCGCCCGATCTCTTCGCCGGTGCCTTCACCGCGCATGAGTTTCACTATTCGAGCGTCGTCTCCGAGGGTTCAGCCGATCGTCTCTTTTCAGCCGAGGATGCGCTCGGTGAGCCGCTGGGCCCTGTAGGCCTGCGCCGTGGTGCGATCGCCGGGTCTTACATGCATCTGATCGACATCGCCGGAGAGAGCCGATGAGCGCACCGATCCAGCATGGTGGCGGGCTTGCGGCAGCGGCGGCGCTTTGTGGCGGCCGGATCGAGGACTGGCTGGACCTCTCCACCGGCATCAATCCTTGCCCGCCCGATCTGCCCGCGATCCCAATGCGCGCCTGGCACAGACTTCCCGACCGGGAGCGCGAACTGGCCGCGCGGGAGGCCGCCCGGCTCTACTATCGTTCCGGCGAACGCCTGCCTCTGCCCGTACCGGGCACACAGTCCGTAATCCAGCTGCTGCCGCGCCTCGTTCCCGCAGGCGCGCGGGTTGCAGTTATTTCGCCGACCTATGGTGAATATGTCCGTGCTTTCACCGTGGCCGGGCTTGCCGTCGACATGGTCGACGATCTCAAGCACGTAACCGCCGACCACCGTCTGGTCGTGGTCGTGAACCCGAACAATCCGGACGGCCAGCTCCACGGTCGGGAGAGATTGCGCCGGCTTGCCGAGACGCTTGCGCAGCGGAATGGGGTGCTCGTGGTCGACGAAGCCTTCGGGGACATGCAGCCCGATCAGAGCCTCGCTGGCGACGTCAGCCCAAACCTCATTGTCTTCCGCTCCTTTGGCAAGTTCTTCGGCCTTGCCGGTGTGCGGCTGGGTTTCGTGATCGCCGATGAGCCGATCGCTGCGCAGTTCTCGGATTGGCTCGGACCGTGGGCCGTCTCCGGCCCCGCGCTGATCCTCGCCGAGAAGCTGATGACCTCGGATACCGACATCATTGCCGACCGCATCAGACAACGCGCCCGCGCCTTGCGCGACGTTCTGGCAACGGCAGGCCTGACAATTCGTGGCGGTACCGAGCTTTTCCAATTGGTCGAGGATGCACAGGCGGGCGACTTGCACCAGCACCTCTGCAAGCACCACATCCTGACCCGCAAGTTCGACTATCGCCCGGACTGGCTGCGTTTCGGCCTTGCTCCGGATGAGGCGTCGGACAAGCGGTTGCTGGATGCACTCGCATCGTTTCGGAGACCCTGAGGCATGAGCCATCTCCTCATCCTGCTCGCCGCGATCGGGCTCGACCGCATCGTCGGGGACCCGCCCTGGCTCTGGCAGCGCGTGCCGCATCCGGTCGTGATCTTCGGCAAGGGCATCGACCTCTTGGAAAAGCGGCTCAATACCGGGGCTTTTACCCCGGAAGGCCGCCGCTTGAATGGCGTCATCACCATCGTTGCGCTGCTCGCGCTGACGATACTCGTCGGCATGCTGCTTTCCATGATCTTCCATCACCTGGGATTTCTCGGGCTGATTCTGGAGATCATCGTCGTTGCGGTTTTCCTTGCACAAAAAAGCCTCGGCGATCATGTGCAGGCGGTTGCCGATGGTCTCTTGCGCAATGGTCTCGAGGGAGGGCGGCAGGCGGTTGCCATGATCGTCGGACGCGATCCGAAGACGCTCAATGAGTCGGGCGTGTCGCGCGCTGCCATCGAGAGCCTGTCGGAGAATTTCGCCGATGGCGTCGTCGCGCCGGTCTTCTGGTACCTGGTTGCTGGTCTTCCCGGCATCCTTGCTTACAAGATGCTGAACACCGCCGATTCCATGATCGGTCACAAGAACGAACGCTTCCTGCAATTCGGCTGGGCCTCTGCCCGCCTCGATGATCTGGCGAACTGGCCCGCCGCGCGATTGTCCGCCGGCTTCATCGCCGTGGCTGCGTTACTACGGCTCGGGACGGGGGCAGGGCGCCGTTCGCTCTCCGCGGCCTTGCGCGATAGCGGCTTGCATCGCTCACCGAATTCCGGCTGGCCGGAGGCAGCGATGGCGGGAGCACTCGATCTGCAACTCGCAGGCCCGCGCGTCTATGGCGGGATCAGGGTGAGCGAACCGATGATGCATGCGGCCGGCCGGGCTGATGCTGGCCCGCAGGACATCCTATCCGGCATCCGCGTCTTCTACACGGCCTGCAGCGCCATGGCCGCGTTCGTCGTGCTTGTCTGGCTGGTGGTGCGCATTTTCTGATCGCATGCCGCAAGGGCATGTCGAGGTCCCTTGAAGATCGGGATTGTCCGATCAATCGACGCCGGCTGCGTCCCGCAGGCGGTCGAGCTTCGGCACGATGACGTGCCGGTTGTTCTCGATGACGATGATGCCGTCCTTGCGCAGCTTCGTCATCTGGCGGCTGACCGTCTCGATCGTCAATCCGAGGAAGTCGGCGATATCGGCCCGCGACAGTGGGAGGTCGAAAGTTTGGGTGCCTTCGCTTTCCGGGTCGATATGGGTTGCGATCAGGTAGAGGAAGCTTGCGACCTTCTCCTGCGCCGTCTTGCGACCCAGCGTCAGCATCCAGTCCCGGGCTTCGTCGAGTTCCTTCAGCGACTGCGCATGAAGCTTGCGCTCCATATCCGGCACTTCGCCGACCATGCGGTCGACAATGTTGCGCGGGAAGGTGCAGATTTCCGTGTCGGTCGCGGCTTCCGCCGTGATCGTGCTTTCACCAAGGAAGGGCCGACCGAGGAAATCCGGGGCAAACTGCAGCCCGACGATCTGCTGGCGACCGTCGGCCATCATCTTCGACAGCTTGATGACGCCCTTCAAAATATTGCTGTAGCTGCCGACCTGTTCGCCCTGGCCGATCACCTCATTGCCCGAGTCGATCCGCCGGCGCATCGAATGCTTGTTGAGCTCGGTCAACTGGGAGGCCGTCAGGACCGAACACAGGCCACCATGGCGCGCCTCGCAGGAACGACAAACGGCCGGAGCCTCGCATTCCGGGAAGTGTTTTCGATAGGTGTCCATGGTCGTGCCGTCCCGTCACACCGGTCTCCAGCGCGCCCCGCGCCGCACCCGGTTGATAACCCCTTCTGGGGTGGCTGAGTTTCAATAAACTCTACGTGAGAAATCTATCAGTAAATTGATCGAAGTCAAAGGATGGATCTGCTGACGGCGCTATCTTTGGTCGTAGCTCGACACATCCAAGGCAGCGCAAATCCATGCAAATTCCTCTACTTTCCAAGTATTCCGGCGCTGTTCCACGGTATACGAGCTATCCGACGGCGCCACATTTCAACGAGGCCGTGGACTGCGGCAAATATGCGCAGTGGCTGAGGGCCATCACTGGACAGGAGAGAATCTCTCTCTACATCCATGTGCCCTATTGTGATCGCCTCTGCTGGTTCTGCGCCTGCCATACCAAGCACACGCTGAAATACGAGCCGATCACCATCTATCTGGAATCTTTGAAGAGAGAGATCGCTGCGGTCGGCGCGCTGGTCTCGCGAGATGCCGCCGTCACGGCCGTGCATTTCGGCGGCGGTTCTCCCACCATGCTGCGCCCGGACGATCTTATCGGCCTGATGACGGCGCTGCGCTCTGCCTTCCGTTTCGCCGATGACGTCGAGATCAGCGTGGAGATGGATCCGAACGATCTCGACGAGCCGCGTTACGATGCACTTGCTGCCATCGGCATGACCCGTGCCAGCCTCGGGGTTCAGGACTTCCACCCTGAGGTGCAGAAGGCGATCAACCGGATCCAGACGTTTGAACACACGAAATCGGTCGTCGATGCGGTGCGTGCGCGTGGCGTGCATTCCGTCAACTGCGACATCCTCTATGGCCTGCCGCACCAGACCGAGGTGACACTCACGGAAACGGTGAAGGACATCCTCTCGCTCGCACCCGATCGCATCGCGCTTTTCGGCTACGCCCATGTCCCGTGGATGAAGAAGCATCAGACGATGATCAAGGAAGAGGTGCTGCCTGGGCTCGACGAGCGCTTTGCGCAGATGAACCTCGCGGCATCGATGCTGATCGAGGCCGGCTACGAGCCGGTCGGCATCGACCATTTCGCGCTTCCCTCCGACCGGATGGCGATTGCCGCCCGGGAAGGGCGGCTGCGGCGCAATTTCCAGGGCTATACGGATGACGCCGCAGAGGCCCTGATCGGGCTCGGCGCCTCCTCGATCGGCCAGCTGCCGCAGGGCTATGTCCAGAACATGCCGGCAACCGGCGAATACCAGCGCATGGCTGATAATGGTGGCTTGACGGCCGTGCGCGGCATCGAGGTCAGCGCCGACGACAGGCTGCGCCGCCGGGTGATCGAGGAGATCATGTGCCGCTTTGCCGTCGACTTTTCCGATCTGCGCGCCGAGTTCGGCGATGCCGCCGAGGCGATCGTCCATGAGGCGAGAGCCTTTGCCCAGTCGAACCAGGACGGGATCTGTCTCGTCGAGGGTGACCGCTTCGTCATCACGGAGACCGGCCGTCCCTTCGCGCGGACGATTGCCGCCGTCTTCGACAGCTATCTCGGCAATGGCAAGGGACGCCATTCGATTGCTGTTTAAGCAACACTAACCCCGCAAATTTCGCTGCCGCAAAAAACCACCATTGGCATTTGACGGTGTTTTCCTTATGTGGAACCCAGAATTTGAGACATATGAGGTACAGGCGTGACCGCTACATTCGACAAAGTTGCCGACATCATTGCTGAGACCAGCGAAATCGACCGCGAGACGATCACGCCGGAAAGCCACACGATTGATGACCTCGGCATCGACAGCCTCGACTTCCTGGACATCGTCTTCGCGATCGACAAGGAATTCGGCATCAAGATCCCGCTCGAGCAGTGGACGCAGGAAGTCAACGAAGGCAAGGTTTCGACCGAAGAATACTTCGTTCTGAAGAACCTCTGCGCCAAGATCGACGAGCTTCGCGCCGCCAAGGGCTGATCCGTCTCCAACGAGCGGACATTGTCATGCTGCTTGAATATTTCCAGATGATTGACAAGGTCGAGAGCGTGGATCTCGGCCTTGGTCGTTTGAAGGCCACCTCGACCGTGCCGATGGAAAGCCCTGTCTTCGAGGGCCATTTTCCGGGCATGCCGCTCGTGCCCGGCGTTCTCCTCATCGAGACCATGGCGCAGGCCTCCGGCATGCTGTTGCTCGCGGTCAAGGACTTCGAGTCCATGCCCTTCCTGATGTCGGTCGATGGCGCCAAGATGCGCACCTTCGTTGAGCCCGGTGCGGTCCTCGATATCGAGGCGGAGCTGGAGCATGACGGATCGGGCTTCGCCGTCACCAAGGCGAAGATCACGAGCGCCGGCAAAAAGGTCTGCGACGCGCAGCTGAAGCTGCGCACCATGCCCTTCTCCGAGGTGCCTCTGGCACCGATCGTGCGCAAGCGCGCGGAGGAAGTCGGCCTGATCGCCGCGATGGCCTCTCGAGGCTGACACGCATTCGGCTTCAAGGCAGGCAATCTCCTATTGACCTTGGGGCCTTATTCGGGAAAACCCGCATTTTACGCCGGTGAGCCTGCCGGCGAGAGGATTGCTTATGGTCAAACAACCGAATGATGTGGTGATCACCGGCGTCGGGATCGTCACCTGCCACGGCACCGGCAAGGATGCCCATCTGGCGCTTCTGTCCGCCAAGACCGCTCCGGAGCCCGTCCTGGAGACCGAAAAGTTCGCGCCTTACGTCGTGCACAAGCTGCCTGACATCGACTGGTCGCAGCAGATCGCCAAGCGTGGCGACCAGCGCCAGATGGAGAACTGGCAGCGTCTCGGCGTCTTCGCCGCCGGTCTCGCGCTCGACGATGCCGGCATGAAGGACGATGCGGATGCCTGCGGCACCATGGATCTTATCGTGGCCGCCGGCGGTGGCGAGCGTGACATCGCCGTCGACAGCCTGATCGTCGACGAGGCCCTGCAGCGCAATGATCGCGAAAAATTCCTGATCGAGAAGCTAAAGACCGAACTGCGTCCGACGCTCTTCCTGGCACAGCTTTCGAACCTGCTCGCCGGCAACATCTCGATCGTCCACAAGGTGACCGGTTCTTCGCGCACCTTCATGGGCGAAGAAGCGGCCGGCATCTCGGCGATCGCCACAGCCTTCGCCCGCATCAAGGCCGGCCAGTCGACGCATACGCTTGTCGGCGGCGCCTTCGTGGCCGAACGCCCCGACATCCTGCTGCTCGTCGAAGGCATCCGCGCCCACCAGACCGGCCCGTGGCAGCCGCTCTGGTCGCGTGACGGTACGTCCGGCGGCGGCATGATCCTCGGAACGGTCGGCGCCTTTCTGGTGCTGGAATCGCGCGAACATGCCGAAGCGCGCGGCGCGCATATCTATGCCGTGCTGGACGCCGTCGAAGGCGATCGCGGGCAGCGTGACGACGGAAAGCTCGAAGCACGCCTCAGCGGCATGGTTCCGGAAGCCGACCAACTGTCGGCTGCGGACACCGTGGTGTTCTCGGGCGCCTCGGGTCTTGCCGAGCTTACGCAACGTGAAAAGGCTCTCCTTACGGAACGTTTTGCCGGTATGCCGGTGCGCGGCTTCGCTGGTTCGATCGGTCATTCGGTCGAGGCGCAGTTCCCCGCGGGTCTGGCGCTTGCCGCCCTTGCCATCGACGCCGGCGCCACAGTGCCGGCCTTCGATCCGGCGCATGAAACGGCTCAGTCCGGTCCGGCCAAACATGCCATCATCTCCACCGTCGGCTATGTGCGAGGCGAAGGCCTCGCCGTGCTCTCGGCCAATGCGTGAGGAGTAAGGATCCATGACCGATAGCCGTTTCAAGGATCATCTCGGCCGCCCGATCATCGCCGTGACAGGCATGGGTGTCATCACCTCTCTCGGCCAGGGGCTTTCCGACAACTGGTCGAAGCTCACTTCGGGCACATCCGGCATCCATTACATCAAGCGTTTCGACACCGAGGGCATGTCGACCCGCATCGGCGGCACCGTCGATTTCATTGCCGTTCCCGCGAACAATGCCGTCGAGCGCTCCTATGCGCTGGCGCGCGAGACGACCATCGAGGCGCTCGCCCAGGCCGGCATCAATGGCGACTTCAACGGCCCGCTCTTCCTCGCCGCCCCGCCGGTCGAGCCGGAATGGCATGACCGCTTTGCGCTCGCTGAACGCGCCCCGGCCTCGACCCAGCCGGGCGACGCCTATGACCGCTTCCTTGCAGCCATGCGCGAGAAGCCGGATCCGGTCTTCCTGGAAGCCGTGCAGTTCGGCTCGATCTCCGAGCGCCTTTCCGACAAGTTTGGCACCCGGGGTCTGCCGGTGACCCTGTCGACGGCCTGCGCGTCTGGCGCGACGGCGATCCAGCTCGGCGTCGAGGCGATCCGCCAGGGCCGCACGGAGCGGGCGCTGACGGTCGCAACCGACGGCTCGATCAGCCCAGAAGCGGTCATCCGCTTCTCGCTGCTGTCGGCACTCTCGACCCAGAACGATCCGCCGGAAAAGGCCTCGAAGCCCTTCAGCAAGGAGCGCGACGGCTTCGTGATCGCGGAGGGCGCGGCAACCCTCGTGCTGGAATCACTGGAATCGGCGGTTGCCCGTGGTGCCAAGGTGCTCGGTATCATCAAGGGCTGCGGCGAAAAGGCCGATCATTTCCACCGCACGCGCTCTTCGCCGGACGGCGGCCCTGCGATTGCGACCATCAAGGCAGCCCTTGCAGATGCCGGACTGTCGGAAGAGGCCATCGGCTATATCAATGCCCATGGCACCTCGACGCCCGAGAACGACAAGATGGAGTATGGTGCCATGCTGTCGGTCTTCGGTGACCGTCTGAAGGATGCCATTCCGTGCTCGTCGAACAAGTCAATGATCGGCCATACGCTGACGGCTGCCGGTGCGGTCGAAGCCGTGTTCTCGATCCAGACCATGCTGACGGGCACCCTACCGCCGACGATCAACCACACCAATCCCGATCCGTCGATCGTGCTGGACGTGGTGCCGAACACGAAGCGGGAGGCCTCCGTTTCGGCGGTTCTTTCGAACTCCTTCGGCTTCGGCGGCCAGAACGCCAGCCTTGTCATGACGCGGGAACCGGTCTAAGGCCTGCGCCAACAAATTCGGGACGTCATCCCCGGCTTAAGGCCGGGGATCCGCGAACCCTGCTTAAACAACGAAGGTCGGCAGATGCTCGGGACATGCCCGGGCATGACGATGGGAGCGTGACGACGCCTTATCCGCCACCTGGCCCTGAAGGAAACTGCCATGCGCGCATTGCAACTCGTCGAAGACCGCAAGCTCGAAATCGTCGATCTGCCGGAGCCGGATGCGCCGGGTCCAGGCGAGGTCACGCTGCGCGTCAAGGCCGTTGCCTTGAACCATATCGACGTCTGGGGCTGGCGCGGCATGGCATTCGCCAAGCGCAAGATGCCGCTCGTCATCGGTGCGGAAGCTTCGGGCGTAGTCGAGGCGATCGGCCCGGGCGTCGGCAACATCCTGCCGGGCCAGTTGGCGGCCGTCTACGGCGCGCGCACCTGCGGTCTCTGCAAGCCCTGCCGTGAAGGCCGTGACAATCTCTGCGAACATGTCGGTGGCGTGCACGGCTTCCACCTCGACGGTTTCGCCCAGGAAAAGATCAACCTGCCGGCCCGCCTGCTCGTGCCGGCACCTCACGGCGTTGATGCAGTCGGTGCCGCTCTTGCTCCTGTCACCTTCGGCACCGTCGAGCACATGCTCTTCGACAATGCCAAGCTCGAGCCGGGCGAAACTATTCTCGTCCATGCCGGTGGTTCGGGCATCGGCACGGCGGCCATCCAGCTTGCCAAGAAGATCGGCTGCACCGTCATCACCACCGTCGGTTCCGACGACAAGATCGAGCCGGCCAAGGCGCTCGGTGCCGATCACGTCATCAACTACCGCACCGACCGCTTCGAAGGTGTCGTGCGCAAGCTCACCAAGAAGAAGGGCGTCGACGTCGTCTTCGAACATGTCGGCAAGGATACCTGGGCAGGCTCGATGCTTTGCCTGAAGCGCGGCGGCCGTCTCGTCACCTGCGGTTCGACCTCGGGTGTGTCGACCGACATGAACCTGATGATGCTCTTCCAGCAGCAGCTGAGGCTTCTCGGCTCCTTTGGCTGCCGTATGGAGAACATGGCGAACGCCATGCAGAAGATGGCGCGCGGCATCGTGCATCCGGTCATCGACACCGAAGTCACCTTCGACGATATCGACCGGGCGCTCGCCCGGATGGAAGGCCGCCAGGTCTTCGGCAAGATCATTCTGAAGATGGACTGATCGCGTGCGGATGCTCGTCACCCGCATCGTTCTGGCGCTGCGCAAGTTCTATCAGTGGTCCGTCGCCCAGGCGGCCTTCGGGTTCCTGACGGCGCTCAAGATCTTTCCGGCTGATTCCGCGATCAACTTCGCCGACAGGCTGATGCGCTGGGTCGGACCGAAGACGAAGCGCCATCGCCTGATGCAGGTGAACCTGCGCAATGCTTTCCCGGAAAAGTCCGAGGCCGAGCGCGAAGAGATCGCACTGGCAAGCTGGGGCCATATGGGCCGGCTGGCTGCCGAATATGTCTTCCTCGATCGTCTGTTCGACTTCGATCCGGAAAAGCCGGGCGAGGGCAGGGTGGAAGTGTCTGGTGTCGAGCAGTTCCTCGACCTGCGCGACAATCCGCGTCCCTTCATCGTCTTTACCGGCCATACCGCCAATTTCGAGCTCCTGCCGGTCGCGGGTGCCGCCTTCGGCCTCTATGTGACGGTGCTCTTCCGGCCGCCCAACAATCCCTATATCGCCGAGAAGGTCTTCGACTTCCGCCGCAAGCGCATGGGCAAGCTCGTGCCCTCGCATGCCGGCTCGTCTTTTGCGCTGGCCCGCCAGCTGGAGCAGGGCGGCGGCGTCGGCGTGCTGGTCGACCAGAAGTTCAAGAAGGGTCTGGAGACCCAGTTCTTCAACAATCCTGTCCGCACCAATCCGCTGCTCGCCAAGCTCGCGCGCCAGTTCGAGTGCGAGGTCTATCCGGCGCGCTGCATTCGCCTGCCGGGCAACCGCTTCCGGCTGGAGATCGAGCCACAGTTCATCCTGCCCCGCAACGACAAGGGTCAGATCGACGTCAATGCGACGGCGCAGATGCTGAACAACAAGGTCGAGGCCTGGGTGCGCGAGTATCCGGAGCAGTGGCTCTGGTATCACGACCGCTGGGACATCAAGCGGTCCATCTGATCCCGCTATCATCGCCGCTTTATCAGCACCTCTGATTCGCTCCAGCGCTCGCTCTGTGACGCGCTCGCGTCAGCCTGATTTCTCATCATTCATTTCATTTGGCCCCAAGGATATTTTTTGGGCTGGGCGCAATCCTGCCGGTTCTGCCGATTGAAGGTGACACAACCTCATGTTACGCAGCCCGAAGATCTGTGACGTCTTCATTTCTTTTGTCACATCTCAGGGGTGAGGTTGCGAATGTCATTTGGCGAGTTCCGTGATTCGAATCTGCGCGCAATGTTCGAAGCGGTTTCGTTGAAGAATCTTCAGCTGCAGCAGGCCATTCGCAGCGGCAACGACCAGCTCGTGCGGGTTCTCGATCGCGAGATCGACCCGATGATCTCCGCCCTCATCAGCTACCGTGCATCGGATATCGACGACATCTATCTGCAGATGCGTCTCCTGACGAAGCTTCTGCGCGAAGATGCCGATGACCGCTCCTGCGTCTTGCGGCACGCCTCCATGCTGACGCTGCTGGTCGAACGCTATTTCGGTCCGAAACGGGCAGAGGAGGCGCCGCAGCCGGCGGTATCTTCGGCGCGTCCGGTGCAGGTGGGCGACGACGAGCAGCTGAACGAGGCCATTCTCAACAATCTTCCGGAACGGGTGGCCGTCATCACCTGCGATTACCGCTACCTCTTCGCCAATACGGCCATGGCTCGGATGCTCGGTGTGCGGCAGATGGATATCATCGGTCGCAGCGCCTTCGATCTTTGTCTGGCGGATGGCAATAGCGACTGGCTGCAGGATGCGCTCGATTCGGCGTTTGCCGGGCGGTCCGGTTCGTTCCTCGCCCGCGTTCCCGCCATCATGTCCGAGGGGGACATGCGCGGCCGCTATTCTCCGCTGCGCTCGGCCGATGGCAGCATCAGCGGTGCGATCCTGACCTTGGGTGAATCGGAAGCGGTGTTCGGCGAAGTCGCAGCCTGAGGCTGGACGATCGGGGAGGGGCCGCTTAGGCCCCTGCCGTCTGCAATTCCTCGTCCGTCACACCCTGCAGCAGATGCTCGCGCTCGAAAGCGATGTGGCGGCGGATGCCTTCGAAGAAGCCGCGCAGCATATAGCCGACCGCTTCCATATTGACCCGATCGCCCGAGCCGAGCTTGAGCAGCGCGTCGGTCAGTTCTTCGGCGAAGCACTCATCCTCGCAATGTTCGAATTTCAGCCTCTCGAGCGTCGGCCCCAGCGCCTCCGTCGCGTCCGGATTGGCCTGCAGTTGCGGAAACAGCACTGTCTCTTCGTAGTGGTGAATGCCCTTGATCAGGGGGCCGAGTGCCTTGGCTGCATAGATGCATTTCTGCCGGTTGATGCTCGCCGGCAGTGAGTCGGCGATTTCTTCCAGCTCCCGGCACAGCGCCAGTTGCTCCGCATGGGCGCGGTCCAGCCATGCGAGGTCGCGCTTGCCGGCGTCGAGCAAGCGGTTGCCCGTCCGCGTGTCCCCCGCGATGCGCTTGCTGTTTTCGATGTTCGTCAGCATGTCCGTTTTCTCCAACGGGGTCGACCGCCGCTCGGCACCCCAGTGCTCCAAGACACGCGCAACGGGCCTTGGTCGATGCGACGTGTCGGTCTTGGTCTCCGATGAACGCGAACCCGATTGCAGCTCAAAGCCTCGCGAATTTTAGAGGTCGGTGCATTGACTTGGATCAAGGTGGATGGCCGCCCCCAATGCGATTGGTGCATCTGACGCGGAAGGAATCTCCAGTTTGGGGACCGCCGCCGCGATGAGATCAGCAAGCGTTGGGGGATTCCAACAATGAACTACACGTTAGAGACACTGGTGATGGCGGTTCTCGCCTTCGCCGCGCTGCTCGGGGTGGCTTTCACCCAGGACAGCCTCTTTGCAGCCCATATGTGGGTTGCCTTCTTCGTGCTCACAGCAGGCACGATCGTCATGCTGCGCCGGATGCAGTTTGCTCCGTCTGCGGCATCCTCCTCCACGCTCAAGCCCAAGGCGCCGACGTCGGAATATTTCGACGAAGTGGTGCGCTACGGCGTCATCGCGACCGTCTTCTGGGGCGTTGTCGGCTTCCTGGTCGGCGTCGTCGTGGCTCTGCAGCTCGCCTATCCCGATCTCAACATTGAGCCCTGGCTGAACTTCGGACGGCTTCGTCCGCTGCACACCTCGGCCGTCATCTTCGCCTTCGGCGGCAATGCGCTGATCGCAACCTCGTTCTATGTCGTGCAGCGCACCTCGCGCCAGCGCCTGTTCGGCGGCAATCTCGCCTGGTTCGTCTTCTGGGGCTATCAGTTCTTCATCGTGATGGCTGCCACCGGCTATGTTCTGGGCATTACCCAGGGCCGCGAATATGCCGAGCCGGAATGGTATGTGGATCTCTGGCTCACTGTCGTCTGGGTCGCCTATCTGATCACCTTCATGGGCACGATCATGACCCGGAAGGAAAGCCACATCTACGTGGCGAACTGGTTCTACCTGTCCTTCATCATCACGATCGCGATGCTGCACATCGTGAACAACCTCGCGATCCCGGTCTCCTTCGTCGGCACCAAGAGTTATTCTGCCTTTGCTGGCGTCCAGGATGCGCTGACCCAGTGGTGGTATGGCCACAACGCGGTGGGCTTCTTCCTGACCGCAGGCTTCCTCGGGATGATGTACTACTTCGTGCCCAAGCAGGCCGGCCGTCCGGTCTATTCCTACCGCCTGTCGATCATCCACTTCTGGGCCCTGATCTTCATGTATATCTGGGCCGGCCCGCACCACCTGCACTACACGGCTCTGCCGGACTGGGCACAGACGCTTGGCATGGTGTTCTCGGTGATGCTCTGGATGCCCTCATGGGGCGGCATGATCAACGGTCTGATGACGCTCTCTGGCGCCTGGGACAAGATCCGCACCGACCCGATCATCCGCATGATGGTCATCGCGATCGCCTTCTATGGCATGTCGACCTTCGAGGGACCGATGATGTCGATCAAGGCCGTCAACTCGCTCAGCCACTATACCGAATGGACCATCGGTCACGTTCACTCGGGCGCCCTCGGCTGGGTCGGCATGATCTCCTTCGGTGCGATCTACTACCTGACGCCGAAGCTGTGGAACCGCAACCGCCTCTACTCGCTGCGCCTGGTGAACTGGCACTTCTGGCTCGCCACGCTCGGTATCGTGGTCTATGCCGCCGTGCTCTGGGTTGCCGGTATCCAGCAGGGTCTGATGTGGCGCGAATATGATGCCCAGGGCTTCCTGGTCTACTCGTTCGCCGAGTCGGTCGCCGCCATGTTCCCCTATTATGTCCTGCGTGCCGTCGGCGGTGCCATGTACCTGCTGGGCAGCGTGATCATGGCCTACAACATCCTGATGACCATCCTCGGCTATGAGCGCCAGGAAGCCCCGATCCCCGGATCGGTCGCCCCTGCTGCCCTGCAGCCGGCTGAATGAGGAGGGCACCCATGTCCATTCTTGATAAACACGCAATCCTCGAGAAGAACACGAGCCTTCTCTTCCTCGGTTCGCTTCTGGTGGTCACCATCGGCGGTATCGTCGAGATCGCCCCGCTCTTCTACCTCGAGAACACCATCGAAAAGGTGGAGGGCATGCGTCCCTACTCGCCGCTCGAACTGGCCGGCCGCAACATCTATATCCGTGAAGGCTGCTATGTCTGTCACAGCCAGATGATCCGGCCGTTCAAGGACGAGGTCGAGCGCTACGGTCACTATTCGCTGGCGGCGGAGTCGATGTACGACCATCCGTTCCAGTGGGGATCGAAGCGTACGGGTCCGGATCTTGCGCGCGTCGGCGACCGCTATTCCAACGAATGGCACGTCCAGCATCTGACCGAACCGCGCGACGTCGTGCCGGAATCGATCATGCCGAGCTACTCGTATCTGAAGACGACGCCGCTCAAGGTCGCCAACGTGACGATGGACCTGAAGGCCAACAGCCTCGTGGGCGTACCCTATACCGACGACATGATGGCGCAGGCGGAAGCCGACCTGGTCGCTCAGGCCGATCCGAATGCCGACACCTCAGGTCTTCTGGAGCGCTATCCGAAGGCCAAGGTCGGTGATTTCGACGGGGATCCGACGAAGCTCACCGAGATGGACGCACTCGTCGCCTATCTGCAGATGCTCGGCACGCTTGTCGACTTCTCCACCTACGACGACGCAAGCGGTTATCGCTGAGGAGGGCGCCATGGAAACCTATACCGCCATGCGCCACTTCGCCGACAGCTGGGCTCTGCTCGCCATGACCCTGTTCTTCGTTGGCGTCGTGCTCTTCACATTCCGCCCGGGCGGCAAAAAGCCTGCCGACGACGCGGCCAGCATCCCTCTCAAGGAGGATTGAACAATGGCAGACAAGAAACACATCGACGAGATCAGCGGCGTCGAGACCACCGGCCATGAGTGGGATGGCATCCGCGAGCTGAACAACCCGATGCCGCGCTGGTGGGTTTATACCTTCTACGCGACCATCGTCTGGGCCATCGGCTACACCATCATGTATCCGGCCTGGCCGCTCCTGACCGACAACACCAAGGGTTTGCTCGGCTATTCCAGCCGTGCGGAGGTCGCGCAGGAACTGGCCGCGGCCAAGTCGACCCAGGCCGTCTATCTCGACCGGATCGCCACGCTGCCGCTCGAGGAGATCGTCGCCGACAAGGAGCTCACGCAGTTTGCGGTTGCCGGCGGCGCGGCCGCCTTCAAGGTCAACTGCTCGCCCTGCCATGGTTCGGGTGCTGCCGGTGGTGCCGGTTATCCGAACCTCAACGACGACGACTGGCTCTGGGGCGGTGATCTCGAAGCGATCCACACCACGATCGCACACGGCATCCGCTACGATCAGGATCCGGATACCCGGGTCTCGGAAATGCCGGCCTTTACCGACATTCTCGACGCCGAGCAAATCAAACAGGCCGCTGCCTATGTGGTCAGCCTGACCGGCACGCCGCTCGACGCGTCCATGGTCGAACCGGGCAAGCAGGTGTTTGCCGAAAACTGCGCCTCCTGCCACGGCGAAGATGCCAAGGGCAGCCGCGATTTCGGTGCGCCGAATCTCGCCGATGCCATCTGGCTGAAGGTCGATGGCGAGGCGCAGATTGCCGCACAGATCCGGCAGCCGCGTCACGGCGCAATGCCCGGCTGGGCCGCCCGCCTCGGTGACACCACCGTCAAGCAGCTGACCGTCTACGTGCACCAGTTGGGCGGCGGCGAATAAGCCTCCTCTTCCTCCCAGACTGTGGGCCGCATCCGGTGATGCGGCCCTTTTTTCATTTTACATTCGAAAAAACCTATCTGTTGCGACGCTTCGCCGCTGCTTGACTTAAGTCAAGGCGGGGTCGCCGTGGAGGTGGGACAAGGCGAGCATCAGAAGAAGGTTCTCGTCCCATGAACATACATGCCGATCAAACCCGTGCGCCGGACGCGCCTGAGGTCGAGAGACATGACGCCGAAGCCGTGATGTCGGCCAAGTCCCGCAAGCCGCTCTACGAAGCCCGCAAGAAGATCTTCCCGAAACGTGCCGAAGGCAGCTTCCGTCGCTTCAAGTGGATCGTCATGGCGATCACGCTCGGCATCTACTATCTCACGCCCTGGCTGCGCTGGGACCGCGGGGAATTTGCGCCTGATCAGGCTGTCCTCATCGATCTTGCGCATCGCCGCTTCTATTTCTTCTTCATCGAGATTTGGCCGCAGGAATTCTTCTTCGTTGCCGGCCTGCTGGTGATGGCCGGTTTCGGCCTCTTCCTGGTCACCTCCGCCGTCGGCCGCGCCTGGTGCGGCTATACCTGTCCGCAGACGGTGTGGGTCGATCTCTTCCTGGTCGTCGAGCGCTTCATCGAAGGCGATCGCAATGCCCGAATCAAGCTCGAAGCGGCACCCTGGAGCTTCGACAAGATCTGGAAGCGGGTCACGAAACACGCGACCTGGATCCTGATTGGCGTGCTGACGGGCGGTGCCTGGATCTTCTATTTCGCCGATGCGCCTTCACTCGCCATGGATTTCCTCACCGGCAATGCCGCACCCGTCGCCTACATGACCGTCGCCATTCTGACGGCCACGACTTACGTTTTCGGCGGACTGATGCGCGAGCAGGTCTGCATCTACATGTGCCCCTGGCCGCGTATCCAGGCCGCCATGCTCGACGAGAATTCGCTTGTCGTCACCTATAACGACTGGCGTGGCGAACCGCGCACGCGGCACGCCAAGAAGGCAATCGCGGCCGGTGAAGCAGTCGGTGACTGCGTCGACTGCAATGCCTGCGTTGCCGTCTGTCCGATGGGCATCGACATCCGTGACGGCCAGCAGCTCGAATGCATCACCTGCGCGCTCTGCATCGATGCCTGCGATGGCGTCATGGACAAGATCGGCAAGCCGCGCGGGCTGATCGCCTATGCGACGCTCGACGAATACCAGTCGAACATGGCGCTCGCGACCAGTGACGGGACCTGCAGCATCGATCCCGCCAAGGTGCGCAATGCCGATGGCAGCTTCTCGGACAAGATCCGCCATTTCGACTGGCGCGTGATCTTCCGGGCGCGCACGCTGCTCTACATGGGCGTGTGGACCGCCGTGGGTGTCGCAATGCTTGTCGCATTGCTTGGCCGCGACCGGCTGGAGGTCAATGTGCTCCACGACCGCAATCCGCAATATGTGCTGGAGTCGGACGGATCGATCCGCAACGGCTACACCGTGCGCATCCTCAACATGATCGCAGCGCCGCGCGAGATCGAGGTGTCGCTCGAAGGTCTGCCGGAGGCCACGATGAAGATCAACGGCATCAACCAGCCGCCGGCCCGTACCTTCACCGTATCGGTCGAGCCGGATGAGGCCACGACGCTGAAGGTCTTCGTCACACTCGCCGGTGACAAGGTCACCGATGACAACCAGGATTTCCAGTTCATCGCGAAGGATACCGGCAGTGATGAGCGCGACGTCTATGACGCAGTCTTCATGGGTCCGGGAGCAAAGAAATGACCGCTGAAACACGCAAAGCCTTCACTTTCACCGGCTGGCACATGCTGGCGATCATGCTCGCCTTCTTCGGGACGATCATCACGGTCAATTTCACCATGGCCTATTTCGCCACGTCCACCTGGAGCGGTCTGGTGGTGAAGAACACCTATGTCGCCAGCCAGGAGTTCAACGGCAAGACCGCCGCAATCAAGGAGATGCTGGCGACGGGGATTGCCGGCGACCTCTCTGTTGACACGAAGGGCATGCGCTACCGGCTGACACTGCCGAACAATGTGCCTGTCGTTGCCGACAGCGTGCTTGCCCATTTCAAGCGCCCGGTGGGCGAGCATCAGGATTTCGAGCTGGTTCTGACACCTGCCGGTGATGGCCTATACCTCGCTGAAGCGGCCGTTCTTCCCGGAAGCTGGATCGTCGAGATCAAGGCGACCAAGGGTGGCAAGATGATCATGCATGAGGCGAAGCGGGTTACCGTTTCGGGAGAATGACGATGAGTTGCTGTGCAGCAGGCACCGAAGGCGCACTCGACATGGAGCGGGCAGGGGTCTCGCTCCCCTCGGCGGAAGAGCTGAAGCTCTCCAGCCGTGCCGTCGGGCCGGGCCTCTGGCAGGTCGACATGAGCGTGCCCGCAGTGCATTGCGGCACCTGTATCACGACGGTCGAAGGGGTGCTCAGAGCGCTCCCGGAAGTCGAGCGCGCCCGCGTCAATCTCTCGACGAAACGTGTCTCGGTGGTGTGGAAAGAGAGCGTCGACGGGGTCGAGACCGATCCCGTCAATCTTGCACGGGCGATCGCCTCGACCGGTTACACCGCGCATCTGTTCACAGCGGCTGAGGAAGCCTCCGATGCGCTGCGCAACCAGTTGATCCGCGCCGTTGCGGTCTCCGGTTTTGCCGCCACCAACATCATGCTGCTCTCGGTCTCCGTCTGGTCCGGCGCGGATGCCTCCACACGCGATCTCTTCCACTGGATTTCGGCGATGATCGCCGCACCGGCGCTCATCTATGCCGGCCGCTTTTTCTATGAGTCGGCCTGGAATGTGCTCAAGCACGGCCGCACCAATATGGATGTGCCGATCGCCATCGGCATCACGCTTTCCTATTTCGCCTCGCTCTGGGAGACCATCCATCACGGCGAGTATGCCTATTTCGATGCGACCGCGTCGCTCCTCTTCTTCCTTCTGATCGGCCGCACGCTGGATCACATCATGCGCGACCGGGCACGTTCGGCCATCAGCGGCCTCGCGCGCCTCAATCCGCGCGGCGCCATGGTTCTCGCCGACGACGGATCGCGTGAATATCGCGCGGTCGATGAAATCCGTGTCGGCGATCAGGTGGCGATATCAGCTGGCGACCGCATTCCCGTTGATGGCGTCGTCGTCTCCGGCGAGAGCGATCTCGACATGTCGATCGTCAACGGCGAAAGCGCGCCGGTCTCGGTTCGCCCCGGTTCGGAGGTTCAGGCGGGCACGCTGAGCCTCACCGGCTCGCTGACCGTCCGCGCGACGGCGACTGCGCAGAACTCCTTCCTTTCGGAAATCATCCACCTGATGGAAGCCGCCGAGGGGGGCAGGGCGCGCTATCGCCGGATCGCCGACCGCGCCGCGCAGTATTATTCGCCGGCCGTGCATCTCCTGGCCATCACCTCCTTCGTCGCCTGGGGGCTCTACGATGGCGATTGGAAGCACGCGATGATGGTTGCGATCGCTGTGCTCATCATCACTTGCCCCTGTGCTCTCGGGCTTGCCGTGCCTGTCGTCCAGGTCGTCGCTGCCGGCCGCCTGTTCAAGGCGGGCGTCATGGTCAAGGACGGCTCGGCGATGGAGCGGCTGGCCGAGATCGAAGCCGTCGCCTTCGACAAGACCGGCACACTGACGCTTGGCCGCCCGCGGCTCGTTGACGCCGCCCGGCTTGAACCCGTCTCTTTCGGCATTGCCGCAGGCCTTGCCGCGCATTCCCGCCATCCGCTGTCGCGGGCGCTCTGGGCGGCCTATGGCGGACAGCCGCGCAGTTTCGAGACCGTCCGGGAAATTCCCGGCGCTGGCGTCGAAGCGGAAACATCGGAAGGGGTCTGGCGTCTCGGCAACCGTCGCTTTGCCTGTGGTGCTGAGGCTGGCGCTGCGGATGAAAAGCCCTATTCCGAAGTCGTTCTCTCACTTGATGGCGTCGAGCGTGCCACCTTCCTGTTCGAGGACACGCTCCGGCCACGGGCCCGGACATCCATCGACAGCCTGCGTCAGTCTGGCCTCGATCTCGGCATCCTCTCGGGCGACCGCGCGCCGGTCGTGGCCAAGCTCGCTGCCGATCTCGGCATCGACAACTGGCGCGCCGGCCTCACCCCCCGCGACAAGGCCGAGGCTTGCGCCGATGCCTCTGCGCGAGGACGTCGCGTGCTCATGGTCGGTGACGGCATCAATGACGCACCGGCGCTTTCGGCCGCCCATGTGTCGATGGCGCCGGCAACGGCTGCCGATGTCGGACGTCAGGCCGCCGATTTCGTCTTCATGCGCGATGGCCTTGAGGCCGTACCCTTTGCCATCGAAGCCTCGCGCCGCGCCGGCCGTCTGATCCGCGAGAATTTCGCGTTCGCCATCGGCTACAACGTCACTGCCGTTCCGATCGCGCTTCTCGGTTACGCCACACCGCTGATCGCCGCCGTTGCCATGTCGACCTCGTCGATCATCGTCGTTGCCAATGCGCTCCGGCTCAACCGTCTGTCGCTCGACGAACGCGTGCTCGGCGAGGCTCCAGCTGCAGGTCTCCCGGCGGCCCATGCCGAGGCTCGGAGGATTGCCGCATGAACATGCTGATCTTCCTCATTCCGATCGCGCTCTTCCTGGGCGGTCTCGGTCTCTCCGCCTTTCTCTGGTCGCTGAAGAGCGGCCAGTACGAGGATCTCGACGGGGCTGCCTGGCGGGTGATCTCGGAGTCCGATGACAAGCCGGATGCTTGATACAGCGTTTACCGGACGGTCAAATTTCACTCTTGCCGCATGCCTTCGCGAATGCGAGAAAGCCGCATCCCTGAAATTGCATGCGGAGGCTTCATCGTGCAGCAAGCGGAAATCGGACTGATCGGTCTCGGAGTCATGGGCTCCAATCTGGCGCTCAACATTGCCGAGAAAGGCAATCGCATCGCAGTCTTCAACCGGACGCCCGCGCGCACGGATGAATTCCTCGGCGAAGCCGGCGATCTCGCCGACCGCATCATCGGTTGCCACACGATCGAAGAATTCGTTGCTGCCATTCGCCCGCCGCGTCCGATCATCATCATGATCAAGGCCGGCGAGGCCGTCGACCAGCAGATGGCCGCGCTTCTGCCGCATCTTGCCAAGAACGACATCATGATCGATGCCGGCAATGCCAACTTCCGCGACACCGTCGCCCGCTTCGAGCGGCTCGCCGGAACCGACGTCACCTTTATCGGCATGGGCGTGTCGGGTGGTGAAGAAGGTGCCCGCCACGGCCCCTCGATCATGGTCGGCGGCACGGAAGAGAGCTGGAAGCGCGTCGAGCCGGTTCTCACTTCGATCGCCGCGAAATTCAACGGCGACCCCTGCGTTGCCTGGCTCGGCACCGATGGCGCAGGCCACTTCGTCAAGACGATCCACAATGGCATCGAATACGCCGACATGCAGATGATCGCCGAAATCTACGGTATCCTGCGCGATGGCCTGAAGATGTCGGCTGCCGAAATCGGTGAGATCTTCGGTCAGTGGAACAAGGGTCGCCTCAATTCCTACCTGATCGAGATCACCGAGAAGGTGCTGAAGGCAACCGATCCGGAAACCGGCAAGCCGATGGTCGACGTCATCGTCGATTCCGCTGGCCAGAAGGGCACCGGCAAGTGGTCGGCCATTGAGGCGCAGAACCTCGCGGTCGCTGCCTCCGGCATCGAGGCTGCTGTTGCCGGTCGTGTCCTGTCTTCGCTACGCGACGAGCGTCTTGCCGCCGAAAAGCTTTTCGGCCTGCCGGCCCTTGCCGAGGCACCTGCTGATCAGGTCGCCTTCATCGCCGATCTCGAAAACGCGCTGCTCGCCGCCAAGATTGCCGCTTACGCCCAAGGCTTCGCCGTGATGTCTGCGGCATCGGCCGAATTCAACTGGTCGCTGCCCATGCCGACGATTGCCAAGATCTGGCGTGCCGGCTGCATCATCCGCTCGCAGTTCCTCGACGAAATCACCTCGGCCTTCACCAAGGACCCGAACGTGCCGAACCTCGTCGTCACCCCGGCCTTTGCCGCCATGGTGAAGGAAACCGATGGTGCGCTGCGCCGCGTCGTCGCCCATGCCGCGCTGTCCGGCCTTCCTGTCCCGGCGCTGTCGTCCGCGCTCTCCTACTTCGACACCTATCGTCGCGGTCGCGGTACGGCAAACCTCATCCAGGCCCAGCGCGACTTCTTCGGCGCCCATGGCTTCGACCGTCTCGACGGCAAGGACATCCATCACGGTCCCTGGGCCGGCCAGTTCTGATCGGTCCCTTGAGACCCGTCATCTGATCGAGGCCCGATATCTCGCGATGTCGGGCCTTTTTTCCATGGGAGCCTTCGATGATGAACACGCTGACGCTTCTCGGCACCAAGGGCGGCCCGGCCATCCGCCCCGGCGGTCCCAATCCGACATCGATGCTGCTGACACTCTCGGGACGCCGCATCGTGATCGATTGCGGGCTCGGCGTGTCGCGTGGCCTGGTCGAAGCCGGCATGTCGCTCAAAGAGCTGGATCTTGTTTTCATCACCCATCTGCATTCTGACCATGTGCTCGAGCTTTGCCCTCTGATCCATACGGCCTGGACGACGGGGCTCAACCACAAGGTCACCGTCTATGGTCCCGCCGGTACGCGGGCAGTTTGGGCCGGCTTCCTTTCGTCGCTCGCCTATGACATCGAGACGCGTATCGCCGACGAGGGACGGCCGGATCTCGCCGGTCTGGTGGAGATCGTCGAATACGGCCCGGGCGAGCTGCTGACCGACCAGGACCTCACGGTCACCGCACTGCGCGTCGATCATCCGCCCGTGACCGACTGTTTCGCCTTGAAGTTCGTCGGATCGGGCAAGACCATCGTCTTTTCCGCCGACACCGCACCGTTTCCGCCGCTGGCCGATTTCTCCCGCGGGGCCGATCTTCTGGTGCACGAGGCCATGCTGCCGGAAGGACTGGACAGCATAGTCAGGCGAACCGGAAACGGCAGCCGTCTGCGTGAGCATCTGGTCGCCTCCCACAGCTTTGCCGCGGATGCTGCGCAGATCGCTGCAGAGGCAGGTGTTGGCATGCTGGTGCTCAACCATTTGATCCCCGCAGACGATCCGGCCTTTACCGAAGCGCACTGGCGTGCGGCGGTTATCCCCATCTTCGGCGGTTCCCTTGTGGTCGGTCGGGATGGGCTCGTTATTTCCCTGTGAACAATTCGCCTTGATCCGGCGATCGCAGCCGAATTGGTTAAAAATCTAATTCCTGTTTTATGACGGAGTTAACAAGTCAGCCCTAGCGTGACGCAGTAGTTAACGAATCCGCTCGAATTTCAGGCTTTTGCGATGTTTTCCATCGATATTCATACGCTCCTTCTGGGCAGCTTTGTCGTTCTTGCCGTTTTTTCGGCAGTCTTTCTTCGCCACTGGCGGGAAGATCGAGGCCGCATTGAGTTCGTCCTTTGGGCGCTCGGTGCCGCTGCAGGCTCGCTGGGTGCGCTCCTGGGGTTGCTCAGCGAGAGCTATCTCATTGGTACGTCCTTCGCGCAAAGCTACCTGCTGCTCGCTGGCGCGCTCGCCTGGCAGGGGCTCAGGGTCTTTGATCACCGCAAATTCGATCTGCGCCTGGCAATCGCCGGTCCGGCTCTCTTCTTCGTTCTCACGGCATCCGCTCCTGTCTTCGAGCAGGATGCCAATGCGCGTATTCTGTTCCTGTCCATGCTTGGTGCGCTCTATTCGGGGCTGATTGCCGGGGAGCACTGGATCTCGGAGCGTGAGGAGCAACTGGCCAATCGGCGGGCTGCCCGCATCTGGTTCTCGCTGCAGGCAGGTCTTCTGTTTTTGGCCGGGCTTGCCACCTTCATCGCGCCCTTGCCTCAGCAAATTGTCTCGGCGGGCCTGCCGTTTTGGGCCAGTGCTGCTGCCTTGGCTGTCTTCCTGCAGTCCATCGTCGGACCGCTCACCTTTGTGCTTTTGCCGCGCGATCGTCTGCTGGTCGAGACCCAGTGGGCGAGTGCCACGGATGCGCTCACCGGCCTTGCCAACCGCTTCACCTTCCTCGACATGCTGCAGACGCTTTCGACCAAGGTCCGCGGCGAGGGCGCCTTCCTCTATGTCGATGTCGACCATGTCAAACGGATCAACGACCGCTACGGACATTCGGGCGGCGACGATGTGCTCAAGACCTGTGCCGATCTCATCCTGCGGGAACTGCCCGAACATGCCCTTCTCGGGCGCCTCGCCGGTGCGGAATTTGCGGCTTACGTTCCGTTCTGCAAGGTCGAGGAAGCAGAAAGGCTGGGGCACATCATCCACGACAGCGTCGAACAGCACATGTTCTTCCTCGGGGATGATCTTGTTCCGGTCACGGTCAGCGTCGGTGTGGCGCATGGCGCCATGCAGGTGACCGCCGACGAGCTGTTGAAGCGGGCTGATGCGGCCCTTCACAGCGCGAAGGTCAATGGTCGCAACTCGGTCGTCGTCTGGGGCGAGGGGCACCGGCCGTCCTTCGCCTGAGGCTCTTGAGGAAAGTCGGATGTGGGGCAGGGTGCTGCCCCCGCTTCTGCCGGCTACTCCCAGCGCGGCTCGCTCACGCTCTGCAACAGTTCCGGATCCACCCCGTCGATGCGGGCAATGACGGCCTTGGCGAGCTCCCGGCCTGACTGGCGCACGTCTTCATAGACGGCGATGATGTCGGGCCGGATCCAGCTCAGGATGGGCGTGCCCTGCTTGGCGACGAGGTCGATCTCGGCGCCGACGCGCTTGCCGGCCGCCTCGATCCCAGCATTGGCGGCAATCGCGCTGCTGCCGGAGGAGGAGATCAGCCCATCGGGCGCATCCGGACCACGCATCAGCGCCTCGACCGCAGAGCGGATTTGGCCGAGTGGCGCATCGATGTTGATGTGCAGCGGCACTTCCTCCGCCCCGAAGGCCCGCAGGCCCCGCATGAAGCCATCGAATGTGTGCTGGTAATAGGTCAGCTTGCTCGGCGGCGGCAGGAGGGCGATCCGCTTGCGGCCGCGTTTCACCAGTTGCTCGACGGCACCGAAGGCAAAGGTCTCGTTGTCGAAGTCATGATACGGGTGCTGGATGCCCATGGCCGTGCGGCCGTGGGTGACGAAGGGCATGTTCTGCTCGGTCAGCAGACGGACGCGCGCATCATCCGGCTCCGTGCGGGAGATGATGACGCCGTCGGCCGAGCCGGTTTCCAGGATGTAGCGCACCGGCAGCATCGGATCCTTGGTATGCGCATGCGGTGTCACCACGATATGGTAAGGCGTGCCTGACAGGACCTCGGATATGCCGACGACCATCTGATTGGAAAAGCCGAGGATTTCCTCGTCGATGCCGAGCACGAGCGCGATGACATTGGTCTTGCCGGTTCTGAGACGCACCCCGGCGCGGTTCGGCTGGTAGCCGAGCTGCCGTGCGACCATGCGCACGCGCTCCTTCGTTTCCGCGCCGATATCGGGAGCATCCTTCAGGGCCCGCGACACGGTGGTGATGCCAAGGCCCGTCATGAAAGCGATCGTCTTGAGCGTCGGCCGCTCCTTCGTCGCCACCGGGCGGTCCATGAGGCCGCCCCCCTGCTGATCTGTCATGTCGTCCCCGCCACTCGCACAAGCCACGCTTATAGTTGGCTTTTCCTCGCCTGCAAACCTGGAGACCGGCACCTCCTCCCGGTGCGGCGAAGGGAAAATCTGAAACGATACAGTAGATTTGTCGAGCCATTTCTTGTGCTGCGGTGCGAAGAGGTGCAACTTTTGCGATTGTGCGCTGCAGAAAGAGACGGTGGTTTGGGCCGTGATCCGATGACCCGGCGATGCGGATGTGTTTAGGCTGTAAAACTCTGTAATACACGAGTAAAAGCCGCGGGTGTGCCGCCGTCTCCATGGGGATCAAAGCGTTTTGAAAGGGTGTGTGCAGCTGCACCCTGACGAGGAAAACGGGTTTTAACGCATTTTTTCCAATCCGGCTGGTTGCGTCTCTCAAACCTTTCGCATAAGTTTTTCCGGCAACGTTTCAGTGAGGGAGGAGACTCATGAATTTTCGTAGCTTTGCGGCAGCTTTGACCGCTACCGTCGCCATGCCGTTTGCGGCAGCGCAGGCCACCGATCTCGAAGTGACTCATTGGTGGACGTCCGGCGGTGAAGCCGCGGCCGTCGCCGAGCTTGCCAAGGCATTCGATGCCACCGGCAACAAGTGGGTCGACGGCGCGATCGCCGGTTCCGGCGGCACCGCCCGCCCGATCATGATCAGCCGCATCACCGGCGGTGATCCGATGGGCGCCACGCAGTTCAACCACGGCCGTCAGGCCGAGGAACTCGTTGAAGCCGGCCTGATGAAGGACCTGACGGCTGTTGCCGAGAAGGAAGGCTGGAAGGACATCGTCAAGCCGGCAAGCCTGCTCGACAGCTGCACGATCGACGGCAAGATCTATTGCGCGCCGGTCAACATCCACTCCTGGCAGTGGCTGTGGCTCTCGAATGCCGCCTTCGAACAGGCAGGCGTCGCCGTGCCGAAAAACTGGGACGAATTCGTCGCAGCTGCTCCGGCACTGGAAGCCAAGGGTATCATTCCGCTCGCCGTTGGCGGTCAGCCGTGGCAGTCGGCCGGTGCCTTCGACGTTCTGATGGTCGCCATCGCCGGCAAGGACACCTTCTACAAGGTCTTCCAGGACAAGGACGAGGAAGTCGCTGCCGGTCCTGAAATCGCCAAGGTGTTCAAGGCTGCCGACGATGCCCGTCGCATGTCCAAGGGCTCCAACGTCCAGGATTGGAACCAGGCCACCAACCTGGTCATCACCGGCAAGGCCGGCGGCCAGATCATGGGTGACTGGGCTCAGGGCGAGTTCGCGCTTGCCGGTCAGGTTGCTGGCAAGGACTACACCTGCCTTCCGGGCCTCGGTGTGAACGAGATCATCTCCACCGGTGGTGATGCCTTCTACTTCCCGGCCGTCGACGACGAAGCCAAGTCTGCCGCTCAGGACGTGCTCGCAGCAACCCTGCTTGCGCCTGCCACGCAGGTTGCCTTCAACCTGAAGAAGGGCTCTCTGCCGGTTCGCGGCGACGTCGATCTGGCAGCCGCCAACGACTGCATGAAGAAGGGCCTCGACATCCTCGCCAAGGGCAATGTGATCCAGGGCACCGACCAGCTGCTTTCGGCCGACAGCCAGAAGCAGAAGGAAGACCTCTTCTCCGAGTTCTTCGCCAATCCGTCCATGACTGTCGAGGATGCGCAGAAGCGCTTCGCCGACATCATCGCTTCCGCCGAGTAATCGCGGGTGACCTGTCCGGCCAGGGGCAAAGCCCTGGCCGGACATTGGCCATTATCGACCGGGTAGGGCGCATGCGCCCGTCCGCCGGCCGTGTGCGGGAAGCGTGTGCGTTTCAGCGTGACGGTCTTGGCTGACACCCCCGTGTCCAGGACGAGGAGGACTGACCCATGGCGAGCGCGTCGCATGCCGGTCGACCCAACAAGCTGTTTCGCAATCTGAATGCCAAGATCGCCTCCATCCCGATGGTGCTGACCGCCCTGGTCATCTTCCTCGGAGGCACGATCTGGACGATCGTCTATTCCTTCACCAATTCGAAGCTACTGCCGCGGGCAAGCTTCGTCGGTTTCGACCAGTATGAGCGCCTTTGGGATGCGCCGCGCTGGGTCACCTCGATCCAGAATCTTGCGATTTACGGTATCCTGTCGCTGATCTTCTCGATCGTGATCGGCTTCGTGCTGGCGGCCCTGATGGACCAGAAGATCCGTTTCGAAAACGCGTTCCGCACGATCTTCCTTTATCCTTTCGCGCTTTCCTTCATCGTGACCGGTCTCGTCTGGCAGTGGATCCTGAACCCGGATTTCGGGGTGCAGTCGATCGTCCGCTCGCTGGGCTGGGAGACCTTCACCTTCAATCCGCTCTATAATTCCGAGATCGTCATCTACGGCATCCTGATCGCCGGCCTCTGGCAGGGCACGGGGCTCGTAATGTGCCTGCTGCTCGCAGGCTTGCGCGGCATCGACGAGGACATCTGGAAAGCCTCGCGCGTCGACGGCATCCCGATGTGGAAGACCTATGTCTTCATCATAATTCCGATGATGCGTCCGGTCTTCATCACCACGCTGGTGATCATTACCTCGGGCATCGTTCGCCTCTATGACCTCGTCGTCGCCCAGACCAGTGGCGGCCCGGGCATCGCGTCCGAAGTGCCAGCAAAATACGTCTACGACTACATGTTCCAGGCGCAGAACCTCGGCCAGGGCTTTGCCGCCTCGACCATGATGCTGCTCACGGTCGCCATCGTCATCATCCCCTGGGCCTATCTCGAATTCGGAGGAAAGAAGCGTGGCTAATCCCGGTTCCCTTAACGCTACCGCCGCCGGTTTCGATGCCGTCTCCGATCATGTCGCGACGGGCCCCCGTGGCGCCAAGCCGAAGCGGGCGTTCTCGTCCCGCAACATCATGCTCTACGGCTCGCTGATCTTCTTTGCGATCTACTACCTGATCCCGCTTTACGTGATGGTCGTGACGTCGCTCAAGGGCATGCCGGAGATCCGCCTCGGCAACATCTTCTCGCCGCCGGTCGAGATCACCTTCGAGCCCTGGGTGAAAGCCTGGGCCACCGCCTGCACCGGCCTCAATTGCGATGGTCTGTCCCGCGGCTTCTGGAACTCCGTGCGGATCACCGTGCCGTCCACGCTGATCTCGATCCTGATCGCCTCGGTCAACGGCTATGCTCTGGCGAACTGGCGCTTCAAGGGTGCGGAGCTCTTCTTCACCATCCTGATCATCGGCGCCTTCATCCCGTATCAGGTGATGATCTATCCGATCGTCATCGTGCTGCGCGAACTCGGCATCTATGGAACGCTGACCGGTCTCGTCATCGTGCACACCATCTTCGGCATGCCGATCCTGACGCTGCTCTTCCGCAACTATTTCACCTCGCTGCCGGAAGAGTTGTTCAAGGCCGCCCGTATCGATGGGGCAGGATTCTGGCAGATTTATCTCAGGATCATGCTGCCGATGTCGCTGCCGATCTTCGTGGTTGCCATGATCCTGCAGATCACCGGCATCTGGAACGACTTCCTGTTCGGCGTGGTCTTCACTCGACCGGAATACTACCCGATGACGGTTCAGCTCAACAATATCGTCAACTCGGTCCAGGGCGTGAAGGAATACAACGTCAACATGGCCGCGACACTTCTGACCGGCGCCGTGCCGCTCATCGTCTACTTCATTTCCGGACGCCTCTTCGTCCGGGGCATCGCCGCCGGCGCAGTCAAAGGTTAAGCTCATGTCGCATAGTGTATCGATCAAGGACCTCTCGTTGAGCTTCGGCGCCGTCAAGGTGCTGGAGAACCTCAATCTCGACATCGTCGACGGTGAGTTCATCGTTCTCCTCGGCTCGTCCGGCTGCGGCAAGTCCACGCTGCTCAACTGCATTGCCGGCCTGCTCGAACCGACCGACGGGCAGATCTTCATCAAGGGCAAGAACGTTACCTGGGAAGAGCCGAAGGACCGCGGCATCGGCATGGTGTTCCAGTCCTATGCGCTTTATCCGCAGATGACGGTGGAAAAGAACCTGTCCTTCGGCCTCCAGGTCGCCAAGATGCCGAAGGATGAGATCGCAAGGCGCGTCCAGCGCGCCTCCGACATCCTGCAGATCGGCCCGCTCCTGAAGCGCAAGCCGTCCGAACTTTCCGGCGGCCAGCGTCAGCGCGTGGCGATCGGGCGCGCACTGGTGCGAGATGTCGACGTTTTCCTTTTCGACGAGCCGCTGTCGAACCTCGACGCCAAGCTGCGCTCGGAACTGCGCGTCGAAATCAAGCGCCTGCACCAGAACCTCAAGAACACGATGATCTACGTCACCCATGACCAGATCGAGGCCCTGACGCTCGCCGACCGCATCGCGATCATGAAAAGCGGCGTCATTCAGCAGCTTGCCGATCCGAACACGATCTACAACCAGCCGAAGAACCTCTTCGTTGCCGGCTTCATCGGTTCGCCCTCGATGAACTTCCTGGAGGGCGACCTGATCAACGAAGGCGGCGAGGTTTTCTTCCGCACCCATGATGTGCTCTTCTCGATGAAGGGTTACGAGGCCAGCGAACCGCTGACCGCCGGACGCAAGGTCGTGCTCGGCGTCCGCCCGGAACATATCAAGGTCGACGAGGAAACCGGTATCGGCGAGTTGCACGAGGCGGTGGTCGACATCGAGGAGCCGATGGGCGCGGACAACCTGCTCTGGCTGAAGCATGCCGGCCATTCCATGTCGGTGCGCATCGGCGGCACACGCCGCTATGCACCGGGCGCCAAGGTTCGCCTCGGCTTCGACATGGAAGTCGCCTCTCTTTTCGATGCCGAGACCGAAGAGCGCATCTGACACCTTCCCCCCTGCGTCCCGGGCTGTGACCGGGGCGCCTTTTTCTTCTGCAGGACTTCAGTCATGACCCAGAATGCCCATAGCGGCGTCATCGATCTACACGGCGAATGGCGCCTTGCGTCTGTCGACGGCGACCATCAGGCGGCAATCACGCTGCCGGGCGATGTGCATTCGGCGCTCACTGCCGCAGGCCTGATCCCCGACCCCTATTTCGGGCGCAACGAGGAGGTCGTGCAGTGGGTCGCCGAGCGCGACTGGGTGATCGAACGTCAGGTCGTTGTTCCCGATATCGCCGGCAGTTGGTACCTGGACATCGACTATCTCGACACGGTGGCCGTCGTCTTCGTCAACGACGTGCCGGTTCTCTCCGCCGACAACTGCTTCCGCCGCTATCGGCCGGATGTCAGCCATGCGCTGCAGCCGGGCGAAAACACGATCCGCATCGTCTTCCATTCGAGCATCACCGCCGGCGCCGAGCGCCAGGCGCGCCAGCCCTTCTATATCCCGTATTCGACAGCCAATTCCCCGATCCCGAACGGCAACATGCTGCGCAAGCCGCAATGCCACTTCGGCTGGGACTGGAACATCGCGATCGCACCCCTCGGGCTCTACGGGACGGTGGCCCTCAAGAAGCTCGACCCGGCGCGCCTGGAACACGTGGAGACCGAGCAGGTCCATCACGGCGATGGCCGCGTCGAGCTCAAGGTCACCGCGACCATCCATTCGGTCGAGCCGGCCGTCGTGCCGGTGCATTTCGACCTAGACGGCGAGCGCGTCCGCCTCGATGTCGGGATCTCCGCCGGCGAGACCAAGGTGGTGCATGTGTTCGAAATCGAGAACCCGCGCCTGTGGTGGCCCGCGGGCTCCGGCGAGCAGGCGCTCTACACTCTGACCGTGGACCTGCCCACGGAGGTCATAACCCGCCAGATTGGCCTGCGCACCGTGGAACTGCTGACCGATCCGGACGAGGCCGGCAGCCGCTTCGCGCTCAAGGTCAACGGCCGTGAGATCTTCTGCCGCGGCGCCAACTGGATCCCGGCCGATGCGCTGTTCTCGCGCTCGTCCGAGGAGAAGACGACCGATCTCCTGAATTCCGCCGTCGCCGCCCATATGAACATGATCCGCATCTGGGGCGGTGGCTTCTACGAGGCCGACTGGTTCTACGATCTCTGCGACCGGCTGGGGTTGATGGTCTGGCAGGACTTCATGTTCGCCTGCAACCTCTATCCTTGTACGGACGAGTTCCTCGACAATGTCGCCCACGAGGTCGAGTACCAGGTCAAGCGGCTCTCCAGCCACGCCTCCATTGTCATCTGGTGCGGCGACAACGAGCTCGTCGGTGCGCTGACCTGGTTCCCGGAATCGCGAGACAACAGAGACCGCTATCTCGTCGCTTATGACCGGCTCAACCGCGTCATCGAGCAGGGTGTGAAGAAGTGCTTCCCGCAAGGCATCTGGTGGCCTTCGAGCCCGGCCTCGGGCTATCTCGACTATGGTGACGCCTGGCATGCCGATGGCTCCGGCGACATGCATTACTGGTCGGTCTGGCACGAGAACAAGAGTTTCGATAATTACCGAACCGTCAAACCGCGCTTCTGCTCGGAATTCGGTTTCCAGTCCTATACTTCACTGCCGGTCATCGAGAGCTTCGCCGACAAGGCGGACATGAACATTGCCTCGCCCGTCATCGAGCTGCACCAGAAGAATGCCGGTGGCAATGAGCGGATTGCGGGCACCATGTTCCGCTATTTCCGCTTCCCCAAGGATTTTTCCAATTTCGTCTATCTGAGCCAGATCCAGCAGGGGCTCGCAATCAAGACTGCCGTCGAATACTGGCGGTCGCTGAAGCCCCATTGCATGGGGACGATCTACTGGCAGCTCAACGACACCTGGCCGGTCGCCTCCTGGTCGAGCCTCGATTACGGCGGCAGCTGGAAGGCCATGCATTACATGGTGCGCCGCTTCTTCCAGCCGGTCGCCGTCGCCGCCATTCCCTCCGAGGACGGTACTGGCATCACGCTCTCGATGGTCAACGACACGCTCGATACCGTCACCATCGATGCCAACCTTTTTGTGCTGACGCTGTCGGGGGATCGCATTCCGCTGAAAAGCGTGCAGGGCGATTGCGGCCCGGATGCTGCGGAAACGCTGATCACGCTCGATGCGACCGAAATCCCGGCAGACGGTCTGCTTGCCTGGAGCTTCATCGCGTCGAACGGCATGAGTGGGGAGGGACATTTCCTCAACGGCACCTATAAGGCGCTCGATCTCGAGCCTTCCCGCGTCGAGACCTCGGTCACCCCGACAGTCGACGGCGCCTTCGAGGTCACGGTCACGGCTCACGGTCTTGCGCTCTTCGTCATGCTCGAAAGCCGCACCCCCGGCCGCTATTCTGACAATGCCTTCGACCTTTCGGCCGGCGAGATCCGCCGCATCATCTTCACGCCGGAGACGGCTCTGCCCGCAGGCGAACTGCCGGACTTCCGCATCTACGATCTATACACCTGCCAGTCGGTGGACTGACAGGCGAGACAATCAAGGCCCTGGGCGCCCGATCCAGGGATCAACGAGGAGGACTACCCGATGACCACGCTCGGCTTCCAGCTTTACAGCGCCCGCAATTTCCAGCCGTTCAGCGGCATCTACCCGAAGCTTCAGGCTGCCGGTTACGGCGAGGTCGAAGGTTACGGCGCGCTCTATGCTTCGCTCGCCGATGGCGAACTCGATGCCTTCCGCAAGGAGCTCGATGACAACAGCCTGACCATGCCGACCGCACATTTCGGCCTCGACATGATCGAGAATGATCCGGCTCGCGTGATCAAGATCGCCAGGACGCTTGGCATCGAAGCGGTCTACTGCCCCTATCTGATGCCCGACCAGCGCCCGACGGATGCTTCCGGCTGGTTCGCCTTCGGCCAGCGTCTGCAGGCAGCTGGCAAGCCGCTGCGCGACGCCGGCCTCGTCTTCGGCTGGCACAATCACGACTTCGAATTTGCAGCCCTTCCGGATGGTTCGACCCCGCAGGAACAGATCTTCGCCGGTGGCCCGGAACTCGATTGGGAAGCCGACATTGCCTGGGTCATCCGCGGCAAGGCCGATCCCTTCGCCTGGATCGAAAGCTACGGCAAGCGCATCAGCGCCGTCCACGTGAAGGACATCGCGCCGGCGGACGAGAATTCGGACGAAGACGGCTGGGCCGATGTCGGCCATGGCACGGTCGACTGGAAGGGCCTGATCGCGGCGCTGAAGGACACCCGCGTCAAGCATTTCGTCGTCGAACACGACAATCCGAAGGACATCGACCGGCTGATCACCCGCTCGATCGCCTCCTTCAAGACCTACTGAACCACTCGCAGCAAGCAGGACATTTCCATGGCACGCGAACTCGGCGTCGGCATCATCGGATGCGGCAATATCTCCACCACCTACTTCTCGCTGGCGCCGCTGTTTCGCGGCCTGAAGGTTGTCGCCTGCGCGGACATCAATCCGGCTGCGGCGGAGGCCCGGGCCGCCGAATATGGCGTGAAGGCCCAGACCATCGATGAACTCCTCGCCAATCCTGAGGTCGACATCGTCGTCAACCTGACGATCCCGGATGCGCATTATCCGGTTTCCAAGCGTATCCTCGAAGCTGGCAAACATGTCTATTCGGAAAAGCCGCTGGTGCTCTCGCTCGAGCAGGGCGAGGACCTGCGGGCGATTGCCAAGGCCAAGGGTCTGTCCGTCGGCTGCGCGCCCGACACCTTCCTTGGCGGTGCGCACCAGCTGGCGCGGGCCTATATCGACAAGGGCGGCATCGGCCGCGTCACCTCCGGCACCTGCCATGTCATGAGCCCCGGCATGGAGATGTGGCACCCGAACCCCGACTTCTTCTTCCTGCCCGGCGGCGGCCCGGTTCTCGACCTTGGCCCCTACTACATCGCCAACCTGATCAACCTGATCGGCCCGGTAAAGCGTGTGGCTGCCCTGACCTCGATGGCCAACGACACTCGCACCATCACCAGCCAACCGCGCAATGGTGAGACGATCCCGGTCAAGACCCCCACCAACATCCATGCGCTTCTGGAATTCCAGAACGGTGCCACGATCACGCTGTCTGCCAGCTGGGATGTCTGGAGTCACCGCCACGCCAATATGGAGCTCTACGGCACCGAAGGCTCGCTCTATGTGCCTGACCCGAACTTCTTCGGCGGTGTCGTCGAGGCCTCCGGCCGCGACAAGAACATCCAGCCGCTCGAAGCCTGGGACCATCCCTTCGGTCGCAACAACCAGGAAAGCCCGCAAGGTCCGCGCGCCAATTACCGCACGGCCGGCCTCGCGGACATGGCGGTCGCGATCCTCGAAGGCCGCGATGCCCGCTGCTCGCTGGACCGCACCCTGCATGGTGTCGACGTCATGGTGTCGATCCTGAAGTCGGGTGAAACAGGTGAATTCGTAACCCTGTCGACAACCTGCACCCAACCGGCGGCTCTGGGTATCGACGAAGCGCAGGCTCTGCTTAGATAAGGGTGGTGTCTTAGCCCCTCATCCGGCTGCCGCCACCTTCTCCCCGTAAACGGGGAGAAGGCCGGTGTGGCCGGCGTCTTGCCCCCTTCTCCCCGCTTGCGGGGAGAAGGTCCCGGCAGGGGGATGAGGGGTAGACCCAAAGACAAGACCTTCCGGGAGAGAACCATCCATGACCTATACCCCCGCCGAAAACCGCTATGAGCGGATGACCTATAATCGCTGCGGCAAGAGCGGGCTGAAGCTGCCGGCGATCTCGCTGGGGCTCTGGCACAATTTCGGCCAGGACACGCCGCATGCCACGAAGCGGGCGATCTGCCATAAGGCCTTTGACCTCGGCATCACTCATTTCGACCTCGCCAACAATTACGGCCCGCCGCCCGGCTCTGCGGAAGAAGCTTTCGGCGAGATCCTCAAGACCGATTTCCGCGGTTACCGCGACGAGCTGATCATCTCCTCCAAGGCCGGCTACAACATGTGGCCCGGTCCCTACGGCGAATGGGGCAGCCGCAAATACATCATCGCCTCCTGCGACCAGAGCCTGAAGCGCATGGGCCTCGACTATGTCGACATCTTCTATTCGCACCGCTTCGATCCCGACACGCCGCTGGAGGAAACATGCGGCGCGCTCGACCACATCGTTCGCTCAGGCAGGGCGCAGTATGTCGGCATTTCCTCCTACAATTCCAAGCGCACCCGCGAAGCCTATGAGATCCTCAAGAGCCTGGGCACGCCGCTTCTCATCCACCAGCCCAGCTATTCGATGATCAATCGCTGGATCGAGGAAGACGGGCTGATCGACACGCTCGAAGAGCTCGGTGTCGGCTCGATCGTCTTCTCGCCGCTCGCGCAGGGCATGCTGACCTCGAAATACCTCAACGGCATTCCGGAGGGCACGCGCGCGACGCAGGACAAATCGCTCGATCCAGGCTTCCTCAACGAGCGCAATCTCGAAAACATCCGGGGCCTCAATCGCATCGCTGAAAAGCGCGGCCAGACGCTGGCGCAAATGGCGCTCGCCTGGGTGCTGCGCGGCGGCCGCATCACCACGGCGCTGATCGGCGCATCCAAGCCCTCGCAGGTCGAGGATTGCGTCAAGGTGATCGAAACGCCCGATTTCACCGCGGAAGAACTCGCCGAGATCGACGTCTTCGCCAAGGACGCCGACATCAACATCTGGGCGGCGTCCGCCGAGCGCAAGGGCCCGCCGAGGAAGAAGAAGTAAGGCTGAAGATGGCCCCTCATCCGGCTGCCGCCACCTTCTCCCCGTGAACGGGGAGAAGGGCACTGCGGCCGCCGTCTCCGCCTTCTCCCCGCCTGCGGGGAGAAGGTCCCGGCAGGGGGATGAGGGGCATCGTCCACGTAAGATTTGCCATCAGGCAGGAGAACATACACCATGATCATCAACCCCATCCTGCCGGGTTTCAATCCGGATCCCTCGATCTGCCGCGTGGGCGAGGACTACTATATCGCCACCTCCACCTTCGAATGGTATCCGGGCGTGCAGATCCATCACTCGCGCGACCTGGTGAACTGGGACCTCGTCACCCGTCCGCTCAACCGCGCAAGCCAGCTCGACATGCGCGGTAACCCGGATAGCTGCGGCGTCTGGGCGCCGTGCCTCTCTTACGCCGACGGCCAGTTCTGGCTCGTCTATACCGACGTCAAACGCTTCGAAGGCTCTTTCAAGGACGCGCACAACTACATCGTCACGGCGCCTTCCATCGAAGGCCCATGGTCCGATCCGATCTATGTCAATTCCTCCGGCTTCGACCCCTCGCTCTTCCACGATGACGACGGCCGCAAGTGGTTCACCAACATGCAGTGGAACCACCGGCCCGAAGCGCGCAACACCATCGGCCACGCCAAGTTCGACGGCATCCTGCTCCAGGAATGGGACCCGAAGACGCAAAAGCTCACCGGCCCGATCAAGAACATCTTTGAAGGGAGCAAACAGGGGCTCGTCGAAGGCCCGCACCTCTTCAAGCGCAACGGGTGGTACTATCTGACCACCGCCGAGGGCGGCACCGGCTATGACCATGTGGTGACCATGGCGCGTTCGCGTTCAATCGATGGCCCCTACGAGATGCATCCGAACACGCATCTCATCACCTCGAAGGACAATCCGGAAGCGGTTCTGCAACGCGCCGGCCACGGCCAATATGTCGAGACGCCGGATGGCCAGGTCTACCACACTCATCTCTGCGGTCGGCCCATGGCCCCGAAGCGCCGATGCACGCTGGGTCGCGAAACGGGGCTGCAGAAATGCGTCTGGAAAGAAGACGGCTGGCTTTATCTCGAACAGGGCGGCGTCGTGCCGGCCGTCGAGGTGCCGGGGCTCGAGGGTGCCGTCAAACGCGAAGAACCGGTCGAGATCGTCCGGACATTCGACAGCGCCGACTTACCGAAGGAGTTCCAGTGGCTGCGCACGCCGCAGCCGGAGCGCCTGTTCAGCCTGACCGAGCGGGCAGGGCGCTTGCGCCTCTTCGGCCGCGAAAGCATCGGCTCCTGGTTCGAACAGTCGCTGGTCGCCCGTCGCCAGGAGCATCACAGCTTCCGCGCCGAAACACGGCTTGAATTTGCGCCCGAAACCTATCAGCAGGTCGCGGGCCTGACGCATTACTACAATCGCTACAAATTCCACGCGCTCGGCATTTCCACGGACGAACAGCTCGGCCGCTCGCTGATCATCCTGTCCTGCCCGGGCGACTATCCCTCGGGCAGCCTTGAGTTCCCCATCGGCATAGGCCAGTCCATTCCCGAGGGTGCGATCGATCTCGCCATGGAGATCACCGACAACGACCTGCAATTCTTCTGGCGATTGGCAGGCGAGGGCGAATGGCAAGCCATCGGCCCGATCCTCGACGCCGGCGTTGTCTCCGACGAGGGCGGCTTCGGCGAACACGGCTCCTTCACCGGCGCCTTTGCCGGCATGTTCTGCTTCGACATCACGGGACGTGGCAAGGCCGCGGATTTCGAGCGGTTTGTCTATCGGCGGGTGTGAGGGGCACGGCATTTATTGATCGTCATCCTCGGCCTCGTGCCGAGGACCTACTGTGGTTTCATTTTGTTCGACGGTCGCAGATGCTCGGGACAGGCCCGAGCATGACGGCGCGGGGAGGCTATGTCGTACCAATGCGTCAGTGCATTCGTGACGGGATGGACAGTCGCGGCGTGACATGGGCTGTACGCTTTCGACATTGTCGCTAAACTCGGCGGATGGACCACCAACATCATTCTCACCTCTTTCCCGGCGTTCCGCTCGCCCTCGGCTCGGCCATCCTGTTCGGCGCCTCGGCGCCGCTGTCGAAATGGTTGCTCGGCAGCGTGGATCCTTGGCTTCTGGCGGGAATCCTCTATCTCGGTGCCGGGATCGGCCTGGCGCTTGTTCATTGGGTGCGGCCGCTGATCGGACTTGAGCGGGTAGAAAGCCCGCTGTCGCGCCCGGACCTGCCCTGGCTTGCCGCCGTCGTTCTGTTCGGCGGCATCATGGCGCCGCTCTTCCTGATGCTCGGCCTGTCGCTGACGACCGCCTCTTCCGCCTCCCTGCTGCTCAATCTCGAAGGCCTGGCCACGATGCTGATCGCCTGGTTGGTGTTTCGCGAAAATGTCGATCGCCGCCTGTTGATCGGCGCGCTTGCCATTCTTCTCGGAGCGGCGATCCTGTCATTTGACGGTGGCGCTTTCCGGCTTGATCCGGGCGGTTTATGGATTGCGGTAGCCTGCCTCTGCTGGGGTATCGATAACAATCTGACCCGCAAGCTTTCGTCTGCCGACCCGGTGCAGATCGCGATGATCAAGGGGCTGGCCGCCGGGTCTACCAATGTCATCCTGGCCTTTACGCTTGGCGCCGCCATCCCCGACGTGAAGATCATCGCCGCCGGCGCTGTCGTCGGCTTTTTCGGCATCGGCGTCAGCCTTGTGATGTTCATGCTGGGCTTGCGCCATCTCGGCACCGCGCGCACTGGCGCCTATTTCTCACTCGCGCCCTTTATCGGCGCCCTGATCGCCGTGACCGTCTTTCGCGAGGCGCCATCCGTCTCGCTCCTTATCGCGGCTTTCCTGATGGGCATCGGCTTGTGGCTACATCTGTCTGAACGCCACGAGCATGACCATGAGCACGATCCGCTTGAGCATGATCATCTCCACAGCCATGACGACCACCACAGCCATGTCCATGACGGCCCGGTGACCGAGCCGCATGCGCATTGGCACCGCCACACGCCGCTGCGTCACAAACATCCGCATTACCCGGATCTGCATCATCGTCATGGGCATGGGTGATCGGCGTCTCAAGAGGATGTGGTGAAGGGGCCTAAACCCTGGCACGTCATCCTCGGGCCTGTCCCGAGGATCTACTGACGTCGCAGTAGATTCAACGGTAGCGGATGCTCGGGAAGAGCCCGAGCATCACGAGCCGGCTCGCTTTCAACCCAGCCGCTCCGCATGCCACTTCAGGTGATCGTCCATGAAGGTCGAGATGAAGTAGTAGGAATGATCATAGCGCTCGTGCATCCTGAGCGTCAGGCCGATATCAGTCCCCTTCACCGCCTCCTCGAATTTCCAGGGAGCAAGGCCCGTCTCCAGGAAGCTGTCCGCCTTGCCCTGGTCGATCAAAAATTCCGGGAAGCGTGCGCCGTCTTCGACCAGCGCACAGGCATCGTATTCCCGCCATGTGGCACGATCCGCCCCGAGATATTTTTCAAAGGCGTCCTGCGTCCAGTCGGCGGTCAGCGGATTGACGATGGGCGCGAAGGCCGAGCAGCTCTTGAAGTGGTCGGGGTTCTTCAGCGCAATCGTCATGGCACCATGGCCGCCCATGGAATGGCCGAAAATGCCCTGGCGGTTCATGTCGGCGCGGAACTGTTCGGCGATCAGGGAGGGCAGCTCTTCCGTGATGTAGGAATACATCTGGTAATGCTCGGCCCAGGGCTTTTCCGTGGCATTCAGATACATGCCGGCACCCTTGCCCATCTTCCAGTTGGTGAGTTCGTCGGCCACGTCATTGCCGCGCGGGCTCGTGTCCGGGCAGACGACGATCAGACCGAGTTCGGCGGCCATGCGGCGATACTCGCCCTTTTCCATCACGTTCGCATGGGTACAGGTCAGGCCGGAGAGATACCAGAGCACGGGCCGCTTCTCGGCGATCGCCTGGGGCGGCACGAAGACCGCGAAGGTCATCTCGGTGCCGGTCGCTTCTGACTGATGCGAGAAGACGCCCTGCATGCCGCCGAAGGCGGTGTTCTGGGAGAGGATGTTCATGGAAATCTGTCCTTATGCTTGAGCCTTCGAGGGCTTATTTCTTGACGCGGCGGCAGAGCCGGTCGAGCGTTTCGAGAAAGGCCGAGCGGTCGCGCGGCGAAAAGGCCGCATTGTAGCCCTTGCTCTCACCCGTCTCGCGCAGATGTGCCCCAAGGTCGCGCATCGCGGTCGCCATGCCGATATTGGCGGTGTCGAAGATGCGGCCCGTCGGCCCGGTCACCAGCGCGCCGGCGGCCACGCATCGACCGGCGAGCGGCACATCGGCGGTGACGACGATATCGCCTTCGCCGCAGCGCTCGGCAATCCAGTCATCCGCCGCGTCGAAGGCGCCTGACACGATGACATTCTTGACCTTGGGATCGCGCGATGGGCGCAGACCTGAATTGGCGACAAAGGTCACCGCCAGATCATGCCGCTCGGCGACCTTCAGGATTTCCGGCTTCACCGGACAGGCATCGGCATCGACATAGATTTCGGGCATGCTGTTACTTCTTGAGGCTACGGGCGTAGGATTCGAGCACGGCATTCATGCGGGTCTGGTAGCCCTTGCCGGTTGAACGAAAGGCCTGCAGCACGGACTTCTTCACTCGGAGCGTGATCTGCTCCGTGCCTTCCGGCTCGACAATCACGGCATTCTGCCAGAAGTGCTCGTCGAGTTCCGGTATGTCGCTGGTGTCGATGGCGTCATCGTCGAGGTTGGCGAGTTCCTCAAGGCTGAGTTCTTTGCCGAAGCGCTTCTGCATAACGCTCCCTTTCCCTTCGTTTGGCTGGCCTCGCTGAAATCAGCCGGATCCGACCATTTCTGTCCGTATGGGTGACGACGATGACAACAACGCCGTCAATCGTCCCGATCGTGTTGAAGCGTGTCTCTCCGTAGTCGCGGCGATCGTCTTGGATGGTCAGCACCACATCGTCAAACACCCGGCAGGCCCGATCGAAACTCAGGCCATGCTTGGCGATATTCGTCGCGTTCTTGTCGTCATCCCACTCGAAAAGGAATGTAGCCACAAATGCATCTACCGGCAATGATCTTCCGGCGGGCATTGTGGCGCATGTTCAGCCGCTCGGGAAGTTCACACTCGCCGCAGCATATCCACATGCGGGATCCCATCCTCCAGATATTCCTCCGAGATCACCTCAAACCCTAGCGATCCATAGAATTTCTGCAGATGGCTCTGCGCTGAAATCTCGATCGGCTCACCTGGATGACGCTTCTCCACCTCTGAAATCGCCTCGCGCATCAGCGCTTCGCCCAACCGCTTGCCGCGATGATCCGGCGACACCGCCACCCGACCGATCCGGGGATGATGCTCCGGTGTCGGACGCCAAAGCCGTGCGCAGGCGAGAAGATCTTCACCATCGAGCAGCCTGAGATGCAGGCAGTCGACATCGTTGCCGTCGAGTTCCGGATAGGGACAATGCTGCTCGACGACGAAGACATCGACGCGCAGCTTCAGCATGGCGTAGAGATCGACGGCGGAGAACTCGTCGAGCCTCCGCACGTCGACGGTGTAAGGTGCAGACATCAATAGACCACGACGCCGCGGATCGATTCGCCCTTGTGCATAAGGTCGAAACCCTTGTTGATGTCTTCGAGCGGCATGGTGTGGGTGATCATCGGGTCGATCTGGATCTTGCCCTGCATGTACCAGTCGACGATCTTCGGAACGTCGGTGCGGCCGCGCGCGCCACCAAAGGCGGTGCCCATCCAGTTGCGGCCGGTGACCAACTGGAAGGGACGCGTCGAGATTTCCTGGCCGGCGCCGGCGACGCCGATGATAACGGACTTGCCCCAGCCGCGATGCGAGCTTTCGAGTGCCTGGCGCATCACCTTGGTGTTTCCGGTGCAGTCAAACGTATAGTCCGCGCCGCCGATCAGGTCGTTGCCGCGCTTCGTCATGTTGACGAGATAGGGCACGATGTCGTCGCCGACTTCCTTCGGGTTGACGAAATGGGTCATGCCGAACTTCTCGCCCCATTCCTTGCGGTCGGGGTTGATGTCGACGCCGATGATCATGTCGGCACCGGCAAGGCGCAGGCCCTGCAGCACGTTCAGACCGATCCCGCCGAGACCGAAAACGATTGCGGTGGAGCCGATCTCGACCTTGGCCGTGTTGATGACGGCGCCGATGCCGGTCGTGACGCCGCAGCCGATGTAGCAGATCTTGTCGAAGGGTGCGTCCGGATTGACCTTGGCCACGGCGATTTCCGGCAGGACCGTGTAATTCGCGAAGGTCGAGCAGCCCATATAGTGGTGGATCTTGTCCTTGCCGATCGAGAATCGGCTCGTGCCATCGGGCATCAGGCCCTGGCCCTGGGTGGAGCGGATCGCCGTGCAGAGGTTGGTCTTGCGGGACAGGCAGGAATAGCATTCGCGGCATTCCGGCGTGTAGAGCGGAATGACGTGGTCGCCCTTCTTCACCGAGGTGACGCCGGGGCCGACATCGACGACGATACCCGCACCCTCATGGCCGAGGATGGCCGGAAACAGGCCTTCCGGATCCGCACCCGAGAGCGTGAAGTCGTCGGTATGGCAGATGCCGGTCGCCTTCACCTCGATCAGTACCTCGCCGGCGCGCGGGCCTTCGAGCTGAACGGTCATGACTTCGAGCGGCTTCCCAGCCTGGGTGGCAACGGCGGCGCGGACATCCATGGTTTATCTCCCTGACAAATCGTTGGCTCGGACTTTCGCACGGCTGCACCATCCGGCTCAAGAGCAGAACCGGATTTTCTCAATAGTCTGATTCTTCTTGGCTATTCCGCGCGAAGAACAGGGAAATGCGCAGCCGCATCGGCTCTCAGTTTCCCGGTCTGGCGTGGGTCTTCGAAGATCTCGACCATGCGCTTGTAGGGGCGAAATCCGGAGCGCTGGTAGAAGGCAAGTGCCGCCGGATGGTCGAGATGGCAGGTGTGCACCCAGAAGCGGGAGATCGGTTTCTCCCAGGCCTTGTCGATCGCGACATTCATCAGGATGCGCCCGGCGCCAGCACCGATCAGGCTCTGGTCCAGACCGAAAAAGGCGAGTTCGCATTGCCCGGATTCGCGGAAGTCCAGCTCCAGAAGCCCGAGCCGCTCGCCGTCGCGCATCATGGTGTAGATCTCGACTGCCGGGTCTTCGATGATCGCCCTCAGCCGGTCGTCTTCCATGACGGCACGGGACACCCAGAGCCAATCCTCGCCGACCAGACGGTAAAGGCTACGGTATTCATCAAGCGTCGGCGCAATCCAGCGCTCGACCGAGAGGCCGTCGGCCGGCGGATTCGGCCGCGGATCGGGTCGGGCCGTCATTTCAAGGCAGGTCACGATCGTCGCCAGCATTTCGGGCGCGACGTCGTGGTAGCCAGCGGAGAGGGGTGCGTTAGTCTTGTCCATGCGCCCGTTGGAGCCCGAGCCGGCCATTCTGTCAAGCGGCGGGATCGCCGATCCGGTCAGGCAAACAGCCTGTCACAAGCATAGATGACGGCATAGGCGTGAATGGCGAGTGCCGCGTAATAGCCGAAGCCGGTCATCAGTCTCTCTGGGGCGTTCATCGGCACCAGGGCTTCGCGCGGCTTGATGGATTTTGTCCGGATCATGCTGAGCAGGATGAAGATTGCGAGGCCGCCAATCAGCATGGGCGCGCCAAGGCCGATCCGCCATCCGGTCCAGAGGATGACGCCGGTGACGACGAAGCTTGTCACGGCCAGCGCCTTTTGTCCCTCGAACACCTGGCGCAAGACCTGGCCGCCGTCGAACCGGTAGGTCGGCAGCAGATTGAGCAGGTTGAAGGCGCCGAGAATGACGAGGAAGACCAGTGCCGGCCCATCCATGGCGACGGAGTGGGGAATCCCTTGCGCCGATTCATGCGCCGCGATCAGGATCGGGACGAGAAGGGCGGAGAAGCCAGCGCCCATCAGGGCGCAGGTCGCCACCTCGAAATGGCTGTTATAGGGGCGTCCGCCAATCGCGATCCCGCCGAGCAGCGGCACGAAGATCATGCGCACGCTGGGATGACCGAAGGCGCGATAGGCGACCATGTGGCCGAGTTCATGCAGCAGGATGACCAGGGTCAGGAAGACCGACATCATCAGTCCGGTCGCGGTCAGGCTGAAGAACGGCCATAGCAGGAGTGTCGACACGATCACCAGCACCGTCTGCCAGAGTGGGTGCTCGAAATGCAGCAAGCCATGGCTGCGGCGCTGCTCGACGTGATCCTGCAGCGAAACCAGTTCTCGGGCGAGCGCCATGCGGCGGAAGAGATAGAAGGCAAGCCCGCGGTAGTTGTCGGTTTGCTCGAAGGTGACCCGGCTGCCGAGCGGCGCGCGCTCCACCTTGCGGCTTTCCCGATAGCCTTCCCAGAAGGTCTGGTCGAGTGTGCTGTCGCCGACAACGCGCAGATCGCAGGAGAAACAGCCGGCGGCCGTCCTCGCTGTCCGGTCCACGATCATGGTGCGTCGGCTCGGGCGCCCGTGCCTGTCAGGATGTTTATAGGCGAATTCGATGAGGTCCGGCTTTCCCTGCACGGGCTCGACCGAGATCACGTTCGGATGCCAGGCTGTCTGGTTGCCGGCCGGCCGGGTGATATTCCAGAGTTCTTCGGGGCGCTCCCGGATGACGCGGCTGACACGGATCGTCCGGTGGCCCAGGGGCGCTGCCATCAGGAGCCATAGCAAGGCGAGATTGAACGCGGCCAGAAAGACTGCGGCCTGATAAGTCGCCAAGAGGGCTCTCCCGATGGTGAGGATGATGAGCGCCAGACTAAATGACAGACCTTACGATCTGGTGGGCAGAATCGGTAAAATGCGACCGATTGCCTGATCTTGCTCAACCCGCCTCTGCCACCAGCGGTGCAGGAGACGCCCGTTTCTGCTCGCGCCAGAGGATGAACAGGCCAGAGCCGACGATGATGACGATGCCCAGCCATTTCGACGGGGTCGGGAAGTCATCGAACAGCAGATAGCCGAGGGCGACGGCGGCGATGATCTCGAAATACTGAAACGGAGCCAGGACCGAGAGCGTCGCCATCCGGAAGGCGCGGACAACGAGCAGATGGATATAGCCGGAGATGGCGCCCAGCAGGATCAGAAGCCCGAGGCCTAGCGTCGAATCGGGAAGCGAGACTGCAAAGTCCGCGTCACCCGCAGCCGTCCCTGCCATCAAGGCGGCCGCCATGAACAGCGTTCCGCCGATGCCCGCCATGGTCTGCATGGTCATCGGGGAATCGGCTTCACCGATGGCGCGGTTCAGGAACATGTAGAGGGCATAGAGAAAGGCGCAGGCGACCGGGAGGAGGGCCGTCAGGCCGAAGACCTCGTAGCTCGGCTGGATGACGATCATCGCACCGCCAAAGCCGACGGCGATCGCCAGCCAGCGCCGCCAGCCCACCTTCTCCTTCAGGAAGATCGCCGACATGGCCGTCAGAATGAAAGGTTCGACGAAATAGATCGCAAAAACGTCCGCCAGCGGCATGTATTTGACCGCCATAAAAAACATGAGGCTGGCGGCCCCGTGGATTGCGCCGCGCAACAGGTTGACCCAGGGACGCTTGGCGGAAAAGGCGCTGAGGCCATTGAGTGCGACGAGCACCGGGAGCACGGAGGCCAGCTGGAAGAAGAAACGATAGAAGGTGATCTGCCCCGGCGACATGCCCTCCACATTCGCCATGTATTTGGCGATGGCATCCATCACCGGAAGCACGAGCATGCATCCCGCCATCAAGACCATGCCGCGGAAAGGACTGGAAAGCGAAGCCTGCATTGTGGCGACTCTGAAAAGGGAGAGTGTTTGTGGGTCGTGACCAAGCACGGCGCTGAAGCGCAATCAAGCAAAAGAAATTTGGAACAAAGGGTCGACTTCCGCGTTGCCCGCATGTTTGTATGCTTCTTTCGGACAGCCCCACACGGCGGTTTTGTACAGGTTGGTGGCGTCCCGGGGCAGATGTGGGGTCTTCGTATCGGCTAATATAGCGATGTGAGATCGGAACTTTGTAGACCGTCGACAGCTATGCGCGGCGGATCCCGAACGATCAGGAGGTCGCGATGCCGGCACGCGAAAACTATCACCGAATGACGGATTCGAGCGATGACACGCTGGGCGGGCGCCTGTCTGCGGCGCGCGATGCCTCGGGGCTGTCCCTTGCCGATGTTGCCAACCGGATCGGCGTGAAGCGCGAAAGCCTGCTCGCCTGGGAAGCCGATCGCGCCGAGCCGCGTCCCTCCAGCTTGATCGATCTGGCGGGTATCCTGGGCGTCTCTCCGATGTGGCTGATGACGGGTGTCGGCTCCGGGCCGATCCAGGAAAGCGGGGACCTGCCGCTCGAGGCGCTGAAGCTCGATCTGCAGCGCCTGACCGAGGCCCATCTCGAGACTGGCAGGCTGATCGAAAAGATCGCCCGTCAGATCGAATCCTATGAAGAGAAAGACGAGCGCCGCCGCAAGTCGGGCGATCTCGACGGCCCGGTGATGGGCCGCGCCTGAGGCGTCAGGCCTCCATCACGGTCGGCCCGAAGACGTCTTCGAACGCTTCGCGCAGCCGCATGTCGACATCCGCCATCATGACCGGCAGACCGAGATCGACGAGGCTTGTCACGCCATAGGCTGAGATGCCGCATGGCACGATCCCGGTGAAATGGCTCAGGTCCGGGTCGACATTGATCGACAGTCCGTGAAAGCTCACCCAGCGACGCAGCCGGATGCCGAGGGCGGCGATCTTGTCCTCGGACATCGTGCCGTCGGGCAAAACAGGTTTCTCCGGCCGACGAACCCAGACGCCGACACGATCCTCGCGGCGCTCGCCCTTGACATTCATGCTGTCGAGGGTGCGGATCACCACCTCTTCGAGTGCTGCCACATAGGCGCGCACGTCCTGGCGGCGGCGCTTCAGGTCGAGCATGACATAGGCCACCCGCTGGCCGGGACCATGATAGGTGTATTCGCCGCCGCGTCCGGTGGCAAAAACCGGAAACCGATCCGGCTCGATCAAGTCCTTTGAATCGGCACTTGTACCCGCCGTATAGAGGGGAGGGTGCTCGACCAGCCAGACCAGTTCATCGGCCTTTCCGTCGGCAATCAGCGCCACCTGGCGCTCCATTTCGGCCACCGCGTCCTCGTAAGGGACGAGCCCGTCGGAGACTCGCCAGCGCACGGGTGCTGAGCCTTCGCGGGCATGCATGGCATGGTCGAGTTCGGTGCGGAGCATGAAATCTGCCTTCGGCTGTGGATTGGCGAAAAGCCTTGTTTTCCCTGTATTTGGCAAGAAAAGCCCGGGAGTTCAAGGGCAGCGGCCACCCCCGTCCGGAGGGGTTTTCCACGGGTCGTGACGAATTTTCAAAAATCTGTCACGACGGGCTTGTGGACCCAGAATGCTTTTGCTACATGCAGCCGCGCCGGAGCAATTCGGCGCCTACCACGATGCGGTCGTGGCGGAATTGGTAGACGCGCAGCGTTGAGGTCGCTGTGGGGCAACCCGTGGAAGTTCGAGTCTTCTCGACCGCACCAAAAAAGAACCCGGCCTTTGTGCCGGGTTTTTTGTTGCCCTGTTCAGTCGAGCGGCTTCAGCGAAACCGCCCCGCGTGAGCGATCTGATCTTGCTTGCGGCGCTAGCATTCCACAATTTTTTGTATACGATTATCACGCGTTGCTAAAGATTTGCATCGGCATACGGTGATAACGTGTTGGATAGAAGCGCGGTGGGCCATATGTATCAAACACTTGCTGATGCATCCCGAATTCTCTCGCGTCGCACAACCGATCGCATCCATCCCCGATCATTCCATGTCATTGTTCTTATCCTCGCCGTCTTGTTCTTGGGATCGCTGACGGGAGGGCTTGCGCAGGCTCAGACGCCTTCGTCAGACGAAGGACGGGTCGTCGAGAGCATTGATGTTGTTCTGGCCAATCCGTCGGGCGACACCGCTGCGAATGGTCGTGTCATCGATCTGATCCGGCGCAGCATCGGTCTCTTTCCCGGTGCAAGCTTCAATCGGGCCGAAGTGGAGATCGCGATTGCCCGGGCCTCCCGTCAGGCGCCTATAGCCTCCGCTGAGCTTGTTGTTGATACCGGGCGTTCAGGCGGGGTGGCTCTCACCATCAATGCGACGCTCAGCGATCAGATTCTGCGGGAGGATCGCGGTTACCTTGTCACCGGCGATGCCAAGGATCTGCCCATCCTGTACGATAGTGAAGGGACCATTCTTGTCGGGAAGCTCGAAACTCTGACAATGCTCTATGGCAATGTCGATGCGTGGTATGGACGCCCGGATCTGTTTCTCAACGGCAATCCGCTGGCGTCTGGAGACACGGCCGGGAGCGGGGCGAGCGGATGGGGCGAAGGCTTCGTCCACACGGGTCTCTATGGGTTGACCCCGCTCAGCGACGACATCTACCTCTATGGCGGTCTGAGCGGGATCTTGAGCGGTTCGGCCGGCACCTAGCTCTTCACGGACGAAAGCCGCGCCTATCTCGGCATCGAGGATGCCTATCTCGGCCTCGTCGGCGGTGAAACCTTTGATTCAGGTGACCGGCTGGTCTGGAACGCTTCGGTCGGACGAAAGCGATACGCCATCGCCGACAGCATGATTATCGGCAATACCGCGTCCAACGGCGACGAGCGGGCTGCGCTGCAATCCAATCCGCGCTGGGCCGCCGACATGCTGGTTCTGGGCCAGTTGCGCTACAACAACAGTCTCGCCGAGATCTTCTATCTCGATCCGGACGAACTTCCGGTCGTCGATTCGCGGACGCGCATGGTGGGACTGAACGTCGAGAGCCCGATCGGTGGCCGTTTCAAGTTGGGCGGCAGCTATATCAGGGTTCTGGAGTCGGACTACTCCTACTTTGCTCTCACTGCGCCCGATCCGGTAACAGCCACTCTCGGACGTGACGGGCTCGAGGTGTTCAATGCGCGCATCCGTTGGGACCAGCCAAATGGCGATTTCTTCGGAAACGCGGAATTCGCCCTGCAGCGCAACGACAATTTTGACATGCACGCGACAGCCCTTGCGGCGGAAATCGGCTACCAGTTCTCCGAGATGCCCTGGCAACCCGTCGTCAGTTACTGCTATGCGCAGTTTTCCGGCGATGACCCCGACACGGCCAGGTTCGAACGCTGGGATCCTCTGCTGTCCGGCGGCAACGGCGAACAGTGGGTGCAGGGTATCAATCACTTCAAGGTGTTTCAGGACAGCAATCTCGTCGCGCATCGCCTGCAGTTGCGCTTGAAGCCCAGTCCCCGGGTCGAACTGGTCCCGCAGTTCTGGATCTTCACGGCCGATAGCGCGACAAACCTCGGGGGCAACCCCGCCCTCTCATTCCTCGGTTCAAGAGAACTCGGCTACGAGGCCAATCTCACGGCCAAGTGGTTCATCTCGCAGAGGGTGATGTTGCAAGGCCATGTTGCCGCGACTTTCCCCGGGGAGGCCGTCAAGGAAGCGACTTCGGGTGATGCCGATACCTGGTGGAGTGCCATGGCGTTCCTGCGCGTGGCGTTCTGATTTTACCACTCACTGAGGAGGATGCCGAAATGGACAGACGGGGTTTGTTGAAAGGCGTGTCGCTGGCGGCAGGTGCGGTGGCTGCGAGTGCGGTGATGGACGGGGTCGCCGGTAATACGGCCACTGCGCAGATGGGCGGTGGTCGACCGGACGGCAATGCCGTGGTCGACATCACACCCGCGCCAAGTGATTTCTTCATCTCCAACCGTTTCGCAGGGCGCACCTTCATCGTGACCGGGTCTGCGCGGGGCATGGGGCAGGCGGCGGCGATCAGGCTTGCGCGCGAAGGAGCGAATGTCGTCGGCGTTGACTGGATCAAGGATCTCGGAGAGGCAACACACAACTCCATTCTGGCCGGCGGCGGCAAAAGTGTTTTCGTCTTTGGCGATGTGGGTGATCCTGCCGTGTCGGAAGAGGCCGTCGCGCAGGCTGTCTCGCAGTTCGGCAAGCTCGATGGCGCGCTCAACAATGCTGGTGTGATGGATGGCGTCTATTCGGGTGATCCGATCGATTTCGACAAGCAGCGCGACCTGATTTTCGCGCCCATTCACGAGGCCAGCGATCTCTATTGGGATAATGTGTTCAAGACGAATGCAACCGGCGTGTTCTACAGTATGCGCGCGCAGTTGAAGCAGCTGGTCAAACAGAGCGCCGGCGGGGCGATCGTCAATGTCGGTTCCATCGCCGGCATGACGGGTCTTTCGGGTAATCCGGCCTATGTGGCGAGCAAGCATGCTGTCACCGGGCTCACCCGCAATGCGGCCATCGACTACGCGCCGTACGGGATCCGGGTCAATTCGGTGAACATGGCTGCCACCGATACGCCGATGGTGGCGCGAGCCGGTGAACTGGTTGCGCTTTCCTCGAAGGCTGCGACCGGTCCCACCATGGGGCGCATCAAGATCGACAGCATCCTTGCCTATGCCGACAAGAAGCATCGTCCGGCGACTGTCGACGAGCAGGTGGGCATGATGCTGTTCCTCCTGTCGGACGAGGCGTCCAACTTCACCGGCGGCATCTACGCCACCGACGGGGGCTGGACGGCCTATTGAGCCGACCGTTCAATGCGGCGTATCATCTGTGCAATGCCCATGATGCGCCGCAGGCCATCTTCGTCTGCATTCTTCCTGGCCGATGCCCGGCCAAAAGGTACGGTCCATGACCATCTCACTCGATGCTGCAGCCCAGGTCTATCGTGAAGCGGTGCGCCAGTCCGTGCGCAATCATGCGACGTTCCATCTCGTCGAGGCGGGACTGCTGGTGGTGACTGGCATCTTCGCGGCGTTGTTTCCGGTGGTCTCGTCTGCCGCGGCGGTTGTCACCTTCGGCTGGCTGATGGTGCTGACAGGCCTGATCCAGTGCCTTGGACTGATCAGTGCTCGCCACGCGCCGAATTTCTGGCTGCAGTTCACTTCCGCCGTGCTTGCGGTGCTGTTGGGTATCCTACTGCTGCGCAATCTTGGCGAGGGCCTGCTGCTGCTGTCCCTGCTGATGGTCGTATTTCTGATGATCGAGGGTATTTCCAAGATGGTCTGCGCGATGACGATTCGCCCCTTGCCGAGCTGGATCTGGATGTTGATCAGCGGCTGCCTGTCGATCGCTTTGTCCCTGATCTTGCTGGCCTCGATGCCGGTCGCGGCACTCTGGCTCGTCGGTTTGATCCTGGGCATCAACCTAATCGCGATCGGGCTCTCCCTTGGCGCTCTGGCCTGGGCCGTTCGCCAGAGCGCTGCTGGGTAAGGCTGCTCAATCGCCGTCGTCGGGAATGTGGCTGTCGACGCCGAGCGTGGTGATGAAGTTCTTGACTTCGCTGACACCGCGCACGCCCAGAACCTTCAGCTCGATCGCGCGGCGCTCTTCCGCCGTATCGACCGAGCCGCGCAGGGTCACGACATGGCCATCGACATGGATGTCGAGACCGGTCAGCAGGCTGTCGTCGAAGGCCTCGAGCGCAACTGAAATGTCCGATTCGAGCTGGTCGTCATCTTCGCGGCCGTCGGTGGTCGGCAGGACGGGTGTTGCCACGTCGGGTTCGAAGCCTTCACCATCGACTGCGTCGACGCGAAAACCTCCATTGCGGTCGCGGTCGAAGTTAGCGCCGGTCTCGCCGTAACCGCGATTTGCTACCGGTGTTGCGGTGGCGCCAGGGCCATCCGCATAGGGCCAGCCGTCACCGATATTGCGCTGGTCATAGTCACGGTAGTCGTCTTCGCGGGAGAAGTCGGTCTTGCGGTCGTCCTTGGCCATGGGAGGGCTCCTTCGTCACTGTGGTTGACGAGATAACGCCGCAGCTTCGCCTTTGTTCGGCAGGTGCCGTCAGCGGGACACCTTTTCCCATTTCTTCAAGAGCCGTTCGCGCTTCAGCCGCGACAGCTTTTGGATCCAGAAGATCCCGTCCAGCTGGTCGATCTCGTGCTGCATGCAGATGGCGGGGAAACCTTCGAGCATTTCCTCGACGATCGCGCCGTCCAGCGTCTGATACCGGACCCGCACCGCCCTGGGTCGCGTGACCTCCTCGGTCATCCCCGGCATCGAGACGCTGCCCTCGGTCTGCGTCATCTGGTCCGGCGAAGCCCAGAGGATCTCCGGGTTTGCGTAATCCTTGCGGCCGCCAAGCTCCGGCAGTTCGATCACCGTCAGGCGTAGCGAGGTGCCGCAATGCGGCGCGGTGATGCCGACACCTGGAGCAGCCTTCATCGTCTCGTAGAGGTCGTCGGCCAGGGACTGGAGCGCGGGGCCGAACTCGACGACCGGTGCGGCGACGGTCTTCAAGGCGGGATCGGGATAGCGGCGGATGGTCAGGCGGGTCACGATATCGTCACTTCTCTCGGGTGGTGCCGCAGCAATCGGCTGTGGCATGCGGGTCACGCTAGCAGGAAGCCGCCTGCTTTGCACAGCCACCGGCATTTTTCCGCTATCTGCTTGTTGACTTGAGGGTTTTTGCCGCCATTCTCCGGGTCGTCGAGACAGGTGCCGCAAAGCGTGAGGGTGGGATGACAGAGAACGAAGACGACATTCTCGACCGCCCGGGGGCAGACGAGACGCATGACGATATCTATGACGAGGAAGGCTCGGTCCGCCACGACTTCCTGACCATGGTCGGCGCGGCGATTGCCGACCGGGACGTCATCTTCCTGCGCCAGAACGTCGCCCGGCTGCACGAATCGGAACTCGGCGACCTGATCGAGGCGATCCAGCCAGATCAGCGTCTCGCGATGATCCGCCTGCTCGGCGACGACTTCGACATGACGGCGCTGACCGAGGTCGACGAAGCGATCCGCATGCAGATCGTCGATCAGATGCCGAACGAGCAGATCGCGGCAGCGATCGGCGAACTTGATTCGGACGACGCCGTCTACATTCTCGAAGACCTCGATGACGAGGACCGCGAGGAGATCCTCGCGCAGCTGCCGTTTACCGAGCGGGTGCGCCTGCGCCGGGCGCTGGATTATCCGGAAAGCTCGGCCGGTCGCCGCATGCAGACCGAATTCGTCGCCGTGCCGCCGTTCTGGACGGTCGGCCAGACGATCGACTACATGCGCGACGAGGAGGATCTGCCCGAAAGCTTCACCCAGATCTTCGTCATCGATCCGACCTTCAAGCTGCTCGGCGCCGTCAATCTCGATCGGATCCTGCGCACCAAGCGGCAGGTGAAGATCGAGACGATCATGCATGCGACGAACCACCCGATCCCGGCCGAGATGGACCAGGAAGAGGCGGCGCAGCTTTTCGAACAATACGACCTTCTCTCGGCCGCCGTCGTCGACGAGAACGAGCGCCTCGTCGGCGTTCTCACGATCGATGACGTCGTCGACGTCATCCAGGAAGAGGCCGAGGAAGACCTGCTGCGTCTCGGTGGTGTCGGTGACGAAGAACTGTCCGACAGCGTCGCCGAAACTTCGCGCTCGCGCGTGCCGTGGCTTGCCGTCAATCTGGTCACCGCCTTCCTGGCCGCGTCCGTCATCTCGCTCTTCGAAGCCACCATCGAGCAGATCGTGGCCCTTGCCGTGCTGATGCCGATCGTTGCCGGCATGGGGGGCAATGCCGGCTCGCAGACGATGACGGTCACGGTCCGGGCGCTCGCGACGCGCAATCTCGACATCCACAACGCCTTCCGCGTCGTGCGCCGTGAGGCCGGCGTCGGTCTCCTGAACGGCGTGGTCTTCGGGATCCTGATCGGCGCGATCGCCGGTTTCTGGTTCCAGGACGTCAATATCGGCGGCATCATCGCGGCTGCCATGCTGATCAACATGATGGCGGCTGCCATCGCCGGCATTCTCATTCCGCTGGCGCTTGATCGATTCGGGGCAGACCCCGCGGTTGCCTCCGCGGTCTTCGTCACGACGGTCACCGACATCACCGGCTTCTTTGCCTTCCTCGGCCTTGCCACCTGGTGGTTTATGTGAGGAATCGCACAAGAATTGCGGGCCGCGGACACTCACCGGTGGGTGAGGGCGGTGCGAAAAATTGACTTGTACGTAAAAGTCAATATCATGGTGTCCAGTACAGGATCGGACGACCGTGAAGAAATACTATAGCATAACAGAGCTCACGCGTGAATTCGGTGTTTCGACGCGCACCCTGCGGTTCTACGAGGACGAAGGCCTGCTGCATCCGGAACGTCGGGGCCGCACGCGCCTCTACCGCGCCGCCGACCGGCGTTTCCTCCAGGAAATCCTGCGCGGCCGCCGCATCGGCTTCACGATTGCCGAAATTCGCGAGATCGTTCACGTCTACAAGGAGCCGCCGGGGGAAATCGGCCAGCTCAAGCTGATGATGAAGAAGATCGACGAGAAGCGCGACGAACTGCGCCAGAAGCGTCGCGACATCGACGAGACCCTGTCCGAACTCGATCAGGCCGAAGAAGCCTGTCTGACCCGCCTGGTGGAGATCGGCGTCGGCACCTGACGCCGCCCCAGGCTCAATTCCCGAATCAGATCCAGCGCCGTGTGCGCTTCCGGTAGCTCTCGTAATCGAAGCCGAAGCGGGCCTCGAGATGCCGCTCTTCGCTCGGTATGGCGATCATGCGTGTGGCTGTCACCGAAATGATGGCAGCGACGAAGAACCAGCTGTTTCCGGAGATCAGCCCCAGCGCCAGGGTGAACAGCGTGTAGCCGAGATAGATCGGGTTGCGGCTGAAGCGGAAGGGGCCGCAGGTGACGAGGTAGCGGGCGCAGCCGCTGTCGAGCACTGCCGTCTGCCGCTGCATCAGCGTTCGCACCGCCCAGATGTCGAGGGCCACCGCCAGCATGGCGATGGCTAAACCGAGAGATGGCAGGACGAACGGAAAAGGCGAGGGGATCGGCTGCAGTTCCGCGATCCGGCCGGCCAGCATGGCGGTCAGGATGCTCGTCAGATAGAGCATCGGTGGCCAGGGATATCTCAGTGGCTTCGCACGGTAGGTCTTCATTGAAGAACTCCTCCCTACGGCGCTGATTGACTCCTGATGGTGCAGTCATCGGCCAGCGTCTGTATCCGCTGATCTTGATCGGGCAAGATTGCGCCAGACTGGAGCGGTTCGAACAGATTCTCCGCCTGCAGGCGTTCGAGTGTGCAGGCGCAGAAGCGCTGGCAGAGCCCCGCTTCATTGCCCTGTTCCAGACAGCTCGCTTCACAGCTGCCGGTATACTGGGCGACAGGGTCGACGGCCGGCGGCGGCACGACGAAGCTTGCAATATAAAGACCGGCGATCAGGATCGGCTGATGCAGCAGATAAACGGTGAGCGAATGGCGCCCGCCCCAGCGCAGCCAGCGGGGTCCGGCCGGCAGCCGATCGAGAACGCCGAGCTTTTGCCGGTCCACCATGAAGCGCGCGACTGCAATGCCCGCCAGCAGGGCGCCGATCCAGGGAAGGAGCGGCACATAGTCGTTCGATCGTGGCAGAGTCTCGGAGAGGCCGAGGAACCAGAACCAGGGCGCGTCGAAGCTCGGCGAGCGTAACAGGGCCGGCAGCGCAATGGCAATCGCGGCGACTAAAAGCGTCAGCAGTGGCGGCACCCTGACGAATGCAAGCCCAATCAGGCTCGACACCGCGATGGCATGCAGGATGCCGAAGAAGATCCAGCTGTCGGGAGTGAACCAGTAGGTGGCCACGGATATCACGGCGGCGGCCGCGACGATCACGCCAAGCCGGCGCAGGAAAGGCGCAAAGCGGATCTTCGGATAATGCGCCAGCACGAGGCTGAACCCTGCCAGAAACAGGAAGCTCGAAGCGATCAGGCGCGCATAGATCCGCAGGAAGCCTTGAGTCGAGGTGCCCGGGGCGAGATAGCCGAAGAACTCCAGATCCCAGCTGAAATGGTAGGTCGCCATGGCAATGAGAGCGAGCCCTCGCGCGGCGTCCAGGGAGAGCAGGCGTGGTCTCGGTGACCCGGATCGGGGCTCAATCATGTCTGCCACGCAGTCTTCCTTCACGTCTTCGTCGGCAAGCTTTTCACTGAGAGCCCGGTCGGGTTCAAAGACGGCGAATTCATGGCTGTCGGACCCGCGCGCCGTCTTTCAGGTATCGCTCCCGTTCAGGAGAGCAAGGCGGGCTTCGGAGAAAAACTGCCGGCGCAGGAGAACGATGAAGACGAGAACCGTCGCTACCATGAAAACCCAGGGGCTGACGAACCAGCCGAGATAGCCGATCGAATAGAAGATGGCCCGCAGGCCCATGTTGAAGTGGCTTGCTGCAATGATGTTCATCTGGATCGTGCGCTCGGCCGCGGCCATCGCCCGCTCCGGGTCCTTCGCCGCTTCCTCGGTCATCGGGATCGCGCCGAACAGAATGGTGCAATAGTTGAACAGCCGGTAGGACCAGCCGAATTTGAAGAAGGAATAGGCGAAGAGACCGATGAGGCCGCAGACCTTGAGCTCGAAGGTCGCGCGTCCGCCCTGCACGATGTAGGGGATGTCCTTCAGGATCGCGTCGACCTGTTCCGTGGCCCCAAGCAAGGCGAAGCAGCCGCCGATGGCGAAGATTGTCGTGGAAGCAAAGAAGGCCGTGCCGTTCTGCAGGCCGCCCAGGATCTGCGTGTCGATCATCTTGAGGTCGCGGTTCATCGAGTTCAGGATCCATTCGCGGCGTCGCTCGGCCATGGCCTTTGTCAGGCTGGTGCGCGAGAGAATCTGCTGATCGCCGATGATGCGGGCATAAGCGAGCCAGAGCAGCAGAAAGAGCGCCATGGCGCAGTAATCGACGATGGTCATGTGAGCGAATCCCCGGGTCTGAACGCTGCCGGCATTATCGTTGTCGCGTCTTTCTCCACAACGGGGAATTAACCACGCGAAAGACATTGGCCCGAATTGGGGCTTTGCACGCCGCGCCAATGTTAATGAATTAACGCGCTAACCCATTGGAATTTCATAAATCCATGCGGTGAGTGCATGTCTGATGCGCAAAATGCGCCTTCCTTTTGCCATTTTTGCGGTTGCGGAGCGGCCCCGATTTTAATAATCAGACACTCAGAAAGCGGTCGGGGGACGGCTTTCCTGTGAATGTGATCTCACACGGAGTTTTCATGGAAGGCAGTTTCCAGAAGTCGTGCTGGGGTGTCACCTTCCGTGCCTTGATGGGTTTTGCCGGCATCATGTGCCTGGCTTATCTTTTCGGCACGATCTGACATCCGCCACAGGCGATTGAACAAACAGCGCGGTCGTTTCGACCGCGCTGTTTGCGTTTCGGCGACCCGTACACCATCTCCGGCATGTCGCGGCGATGAAAGCCGATGTCGATTGCAAGGCGCATTCGTGTTAGGCGATGCACTAGCCTTTGCGCTTTCTTATCCCGCATGCGAGGAGCCTCATGTTTCTATCGGTTTTCGACGTGTTCAAGATCGGCGTCGGCCCCTCGAGTTCCCACACCATGGGTCCGATGACGGCGGCCAATCGCTTTCTCGATCTCATTCTGTCCGACCAATGGCCGCGTCCAGCCGGCGCGCATGTGGCCGCCCTGAAGGTGAGCCTGCATGGCTCTCTGGCCTATACCGGCATCGGACATGGAACCGGCAATGCCGTGATCATCGGGTTGATGGGCGAGGCGCCTGATAGTGTCGATCCCGATCGCATGGAAACGATTATTGCCGATGTCGAGCGCACGGGCAGGGTTACCCCGCCGGGACATCCGGCCTACCAGTTTCAGCCGAAGGACGATCTCGTCTACGACAAGAAGACGCCGCTGACCGGCCATGCGAACGGCATGCGCCTGTCTGCCCTCGACAAGGACGGCCGGGTTCTGCTGACCCAGATCTACTATTCGATCGGCGGCGGCTTCGTCGTCACCGATACCGAGCTTCTGGCCATGCAGAAGCAGAAGAAGCAGGCTTCGAGCCAGAAGGTGCCTTATCCCTTCGCGTCGGCCAAGGAGATGCTCGCCATGGCGGCCTCTTCCGGTCTGACGATTGCCCAGATGAAGCGGGCGAATGAGGAGGTGGTGCGCTCCCGCGAAGACCTCGATGCCGGCCTCGACCGGATCTGGGATGCGATGGCGAGCTGCATCGACCGCGGCCTGCGCCAGGAAGGCCAGCTGCCTGGCGGCCTCAAAGTTCGCCGTCGCGCCAAGTCGATCCATGACAAGCTGCAGGAGGAGTGGCGCTCCAACCGCCTCAACCCCGTGCTCGCCAATGACTGGCTGTCGGTCTATGCCATGGCCGTCAACGAGGAAAATGCCGCCGGTGGTCGCGTCGTGACCTCGCCGACCAACGGGGCTGCCGGCGTCGTGCCGGCGACGATCCGCTACTATCTGCACTTCCATCCGGATGCGGATCAGGAGGGCATTCGCGACTATCTGCTGACGGCGGCGGCCATCGGCGGGATCATCAAGCACAATGCTTCTATTTCGGGTGCGGAAGTCGGCTGTCAGGGCGAGGTCGGTTCGGCCTCTGCCATGGCCGCCGCAGGTCTCGCGGCCGTCATGGGCGGTACGCCCGAGCAGATCGAGAACGCTGCGGAAATTGCACTCGAACACCATCTCGGCATGACCTGCGACCCCGTCGCCGGTCTCGTCCAGGTGCCGTGCATCGAGCGCAACGCGCTCGGCGCCGTCAAGGCCGTGACCGCCGCCTCGCTAGCGCTGAAGGGCGACGGTGTGCATTTCGTGCCGCTGGACGCCGCGATCGAAACCATGCGCCAGACCGGCAACGATATGAACGAGAAATACAAGGAAACCTCGCTCGGCGGCTTGGCTGTCAACGTTGTCGAGTGTTGATGCGGGCAGGGGCCTTGCTCCTGTCCTGAAACGCCTCCGCCGTCATCCTCGGGCTCGTCCCGAGGATCTGCTACGTCCGCTACGCGCCCGACGTTGGACGTGGCATACCCATGCCTTCGTCCCGCGAATGGCCGCCCTCAATAGATCCTCGGGACAAGCCCGAGGATGACGGTGCGTCATGGAACACAGCGAAACTGTTGAGCACATCACCCCTGCGACACCCGGGCCCTTGACCCGCCGCGGGGAGCGGCTATCTCGGTGTCATGGCACTGCATCTCCTCAAGCTCTGCGTCGGAGCCGATTCCATCGACGACCTGCGCGACTGGGTCGCCGAGCGCTGCCTCGTTGCGGTCGCAGCCGGGCTCGAGCCGCATTCGTCGCATGTCACCCGCATGGTGCCGAAGCGCGTCGAAGAATTGCTCGATGGCGGCTCGCTCTACTGGATCATCAAGGGCCAGCTCGCCGCCCGTCAGAAGCTTCTCGACATCAAGACGTTCACCGGCGGTGATGGCATCACCCGCTGTGAACTGATCCTCGGACCCGAAGTGGTGGAGGTGGCGCCTGCGCCGCGTCGTCCCTTCCAGGGCTGGCGCTATCTCGATGCGGACGCCGCACCCCGCGACCTCTCGGCCTCTGGTGCCAATATCGAGGACATGCCCGACGATCTGAAGCGGGAACTCGCCGAACTCGGGCTGCTCTGAGCACCGCCTTCATCCGCGCTTCTTTTCCTGGTGTCCTGCCTTTTGTTCCGCCATTCTAACGCCGGAATCGGCGAGCAGCCTGTCTGCGGGTAAGTTTCATGGGTGGGTCTGACTTTGGATAATATCGACAAGACGCATTCTGCAGCGGCGGCAAATGCTCCGAAGCGGTCTTCCTGGCGCGTGCGCGTGCGGCTGGCCTTCGTGACAATTGCGGCTCTGGCGCTGCTCTTCGGCGCCTATGTCGGACTGCTTATTCTCTCTGGCAATTTTCACGAGGTGCTCCCCGGTCAGTTCTATCGCTCGGCCCAGCTTTCGGGCGAGCGGCTAGGCGAAGAAATCGACCGGTACGGGATCAAGACGGTCATCAATCTTCGCGGCGACAACCCGGGCAAGGACTGGTATGACAACGAGATTGCTGCGACCGCCGCGCATGGCGCAAGACACATCGATTTCGGCATGTCGGCCCGCAAGGACCTGACCGCGGAGCGGACGCAGGAACTGCTTTCGATCCTGAAGACGGCCGAACAGCCGATCCTCGTGCACTGCATGTCCGGCGCCGACCGAACCGGTCTCGCCTCCGTCATCTTCCTGCAGCAGGTGGCAGGCGTCGACGAGGAAGAGGCCGAGTGGCAGCTTTCGCCGCTCTACGGCCATATCAACCTGCCATTCCTTGCGGCCTATGCGATGGACGACAGCTGGGAAGCGCTCGAGAAGGTGATCGGGCTTGATAGCTGACGCACCGGTGCTCGCCTTGCTTGGCGTGAATGGTGTCATTTCCCGGCAAAGCGTGATATCTGCGCCGCCATGACGACACATGCTGACTTCCTCACCCGCGACATTCCCGGTCCCGCACCCTATGGGCGGGCGGTGTTTGCCGTTGCCCCGATGATCGACTGGACGGACCGGCATTGCCGCTTCTTCCATCGGCAGCTCTCGGCCCACGCGCTGCTCTATACCGAGATGGTGGTGGCCGATGCGATCATTCATGGGCCGCGGGAGAAGCTGCTGTCGTTCAATGACGCCGAACATCCGGTGGCGCTGCAGCTTGGCGGGTCGGATCCGGTAAAGCTTGTCGAGGCGGTCAGGATCGCGGCCGATTACGGCTATGACGAGATCAACCTCAATGTCGGCTGTCCGTCGGACCGGGTGCAGTCGGGGACCTTTGGGGCTTGCCTCATGCAGACGCCGGAGGTGGTCGAGGCATGTGTTGCCGCGATGAAAAGGGTGGCGACGGTGCCGGTGACCGTCAAGTGCCGGATCGGGGTCGATGATCAGGAGCCGGCCGAGGTGCTTCCGGATTTCCTCAAGCGGATGATCGGGGCGGGGTCCGATGCGATCTGGATCCATGCGCGGAAGGCCTGGCTCAAGGGCTTGTCGCCGAAGGAGAACCGGGAGATTCCACCGCTCGATTACGAGCTCGTCTATCGGATGAAGCGGGAGAACCCGCATGTTTTCCTCGGCATCAATGGCGGGATCACCGATCTCGATCAGGCGGTCGAGCATCTCGCCGTCATGGATGGCGTGATGCTCGGGCGGGCAAGCTATCACAATGCGACCCTTCTGACCGAGGTCGACCAGCGGATCTATGGCGTGGCGGCCGTGGCGGTCGACTGGGATGCGGTGCGCGATGTCATGATCGGCTACGCGGAGCGGGTGGTGGCGTCGGGCGGGCGGCTCAACCATGTCACTCGGCATATGGTCGGGCTGTTCCAGGGCTATGCGGGGGCCCGGCGCTACCGGCAGATCCTGTCGTCCGAGGCGACCAAGCCGGGCGTGTCGCCGGAGCTCATCGCCGAGGCCTTTGCGGCGGTCGACATCGCGGGCGGGCCGAAGACACAGGGCGCTTCGAGCAGTTCCGCCGCTGCGGAATGATTTCTAGCGCGGCATTCCGGCGTTTCTAAGGTCGTGAATCAAAAATGGCGTCCCGGGGGACGCCATTCGAAATCGAGTAATCAGGCAGCCTGGATGTTGACGGCCTTGGGGCCCTTGCCCATGCGGTCCGGCTCGGTGTCGAAGGTGACCTGCTGGCCGTCCTGCAGGGTCTGCATGCCGGAAGCCTGGAGCGCGGAGATGTGGACGAACACGTCCTTCGCGCCGCCTTCCGGGGTGATGAAGCCGAAGCCCTTGTCCTGGTTGAAGAATTTTACGGTGCCCTTGGTGGCCATGGGAGAGTTCCTTGTTCCCGTGTTTGTCGTCTGCGCCGCGGCCGGCGGACCGGAAGCGGCTAGGTAAAGTTCCGCCGAAACGGAACCGTCGAGTGGTCGCGATAACGGGGAAAGAACGTCTACCGGCGGGAGAAGGCCCCCAGGACCGCGGGTCGCGGTCAATACACATCAGTCCAGTCTCCGGGATCATTGCTGCCCGAACGCGACAAGAGGTAGGGTCATTTCGGAATCTTGGCAAGTATGAAAAGTCACAATCGGCGGCGCTTTTCGGCGGCAACGGGCTGAAATCCTTGAGATTTGAGGGGTGAAGCGGGCGCGCTTGCAAAGCGTTGCCCGGCGCCCGGGCGAAAGCCCGTCTTAATCGCGACCTTGGACGAGCTCGTGTTCCGTCTTGAAGCAGCCGCCTTCCGGGTTTAGGGGAGGTGTGACCGGGGGCGGGGTCGAGACGTTCAGGACGCGGGAGTGGATGAGTATGGCAAAGACGGGTGCCGCGGTGATCGATCCTTACGAGCTCCTGGGCTTGGCCCGCGATGCCGACGAGGCCGCGATCAAGGCCGCCTATCGCAAGGTGGCGAAGACGGCCCATCCGGATGCGGGCGGCGATGCGGATGCCTTCGCCAAGATCTCCGCCTGCTACGAGCTCCTGAAGGATCCCGTGCGCCGCCGCGTCTTCGACGACACGGGCTATGACCCGCAGCTCGCCGAGCCCACCGACCTCAAGGGGCTGATGGTGCTGGAAACGCTGATCAACGACATGATCCTCGACGAGCGCGAACCCGGCTCCTTCGATCCGGTCGCGGGGCTGCGCCGCAAGCTCACCGACGACATCCTCAAATGCCGCTTCCACATTCTCGAGCTGGAGCGCCACCGCGCGCGGGTGCGCAAGCATCTCGACCGCCTCGGCCGCCGGCCGGACACCGATGTGCTCGGTTCGATGCTGCGGGCGCGGGCGCAATCGATCACCGACGCCATCAAGGCCTCGGAAGTGCAGATCGCCGCGATCGAGCGGGCCTATGCCATGCTCGAGGGCTATTCCTACGAGATGGAGCCGCTGCCCGTCGAGGCCGAGGTCGGGGATCTGCCCAAGGCGGCGGAGTAGGGGCTCCTCCGGCTTTCCCCTCCCAAACCCTCCCCACAAGGGGGAGGGCTTAACCCGCCGGCACTGTCCGCGGGTGCTGGTGCCTGCGGCATACCCCCCTCTGTCGGCTGCGCCGACATCTCCCCCACAGGTGGGGAGAGTGGGGGCCTCGTGCTTCGAGGGGCGCTGCTGCGCCCACCTCAGCATGAGGGGCTTGGCAGCGGGGCGCCACCCTCCCCTTGAGGGGGAGGGTCGGACTGCAGGGCCGGGGTGGGGTGACCACCTGTTTAGATGGAAAGTCCGAACCACGCCGGTATCACCCCCACCCGCCGCTTTGCGGCGACCTCCCCCCTCGAGGGGGAGGTGGGTGATCGGCCTCATGTGTGCGGCCCCTGGGACGCCTGGCTGGATACAGTCTGCGTCACGGGCTGGGTGGCGCCCGCGTTTGCGGTTGGGCGCTTCTCCGCTTTGGGTTGGCGCCAGATGCGGCGGCAAAGGGCGGTGAGTTCCGGTGCTGGGTCGGTGGCATGCCAGGCGGCAAGCGCTGTCCCTTCGCTGTCCGGATGCGGGCCGGGGCGGGAATGAATACGCTCGACGATCGCGATCGCTTGGCGAAGATGGTTGGCCGCCTCTCTGTCATCGGGCCATGTGCCAAGGGTGGTGCTGTCGTCCAGAGGCGGGAGCAAGTCTCTCGCCATGGCGATGAACTGCCGGCGCGCCTCGGGTTTGGCGCTGACGGCGCAGGGCGGCAGCCTTTCGTCTGGGGTGAGCGGGGCGACCGGGCTGAGGGCTGCACCGCTGCAGTGTCGGCTGCGCCGGCATCGGCGGCGTGGGCAGCGGCGTGGGATTCCCCGTTTGTCGAAGATGTCGCGCAGCAGGCGCAGCGTGAGCGGTTCGGGGGCGGGGGTGGTTTTTGGGTCTGGCATGTCGGGCTCCTTTCGGTGATTAGGGAAATGGCGAAATAGGGAATTTCGGAAGGGGCGGTTGGGGCGACGCCCTCATGCTGAGGTGCCCGCGTGAAGCGCGGGCCTCGAAGCATCCCTCTCTTTTTCTGTACCTGTGGCCTCGCCCTTCGAGGCCCGACGCGGTCGGGCACCTCAGGGTGCGGGGAAACTTTTGGCCAAGCTTCGCCACCGGTCAGACTCGTCGTCCTCCGGGTGGGTCATTCAAGTCTCGGACGAGGCGCCAGAAGCAACCTGTCTAAGGAATGTATGTGGCTCCTTCCGACGCCTCGTTCGGCGTCTATTCCCGCTGCATGCGTCTCTCTGGCAAGGCGGCGACGGTCCTCGGGTCAGGCCCGAGGATGACCGGGCGTAGGGTCCGGCTCGGCAGAGTCTTCCCGAAGAAGTGTCTGCCAGAGCCTGGCCGGTGGCCCGGGAGGTTCCCGCCGGATGGTGCACCATACCGACCGGGACCCTCGCCCGGGGGATGCGGCCTTCGGTCATTTTCGACCTCGGTCCTCATCCCCGCCGTTTTTGTCGCCCCGCCGTCTGGTGATGTTCGCGACGGCGTGGGCGCCTTGTCTGTGTGCCTCTAAGGCACGTCCTTCCGATCGGGGTATCCGGTGACGAGAGCATCCGACCCCGTCACCTTCGTTACCAGCCCCCCGTCCGGAGGGAGACCGTTGCAGCGGGCCGGGATTTCAGGTCTGCGACAACCCTCCATCCCGGCGCCGGCCCCGCCTCGCCTGACATCGCATCGTCAGGTGTATCCGAGGGCGGGACAGCGTTGATTCTACGGGGGTGGCAATGGGCGGGGATGAAAAAATGTGTGGGGGTTTGTTTTTGTTGAGGAATCGCTGCGGGGCGTCCCCCTTTTTTTCGGGAATTGGCGCGATCTGGCGGGGGGGCTGGCCTTGGCACGCTTGTGTTCGGATCCTCGGGTCAAGCCCGAGGATGACGGAGGGTGAGGGGAGCGACAGGTATCCTCCACCGCCGTTTCAGGTCGCACACCGCTCGAGGAGAATACCTTCCTCTAACCCTAGGGGTCGTCATCCTCGGGCTTGACCCGAGGATCCAGTCACAAGCGAAGACCTTCGCCAATCAGGGATTAAAGCTCAGATTTCGCAAGAGCGGGGCTGTGATGTGATTGCCAACGAAGCCGTGCCCCTCTCCGGAAAAATCTGAAGTTTAGGCGGCTTGCGCTCGCCTAACCCTTCGATTTTCCGTCCTCCCCCGCATGGGGAGGTGATCGTCGCATTTACCACCGTCTATGCAACCTCGATTGCCACTGGTCGCTGGTTATAGCCTTCGATATAGCAAAGATGGGGAAAAACAACTTGAGCGGAGGGCTACACTGATGGGAATTCGGCCGCCTGACAATGTAATGGCTTGGCTCGGTCCGTTGGTCCTGATCAACATATTTCTTTGGATTGTTCTTTCGATGCCTGAAGCAGGTCAGGCTGTGTGCGGGAATTCTGACACTTGCTTGGTTGACTGGGTCGGTGCGCTAAGCGGATGGGCCGGCGCTTTTGGCGCCTTGATCGCGGCTTGGTGGACGGTCTCGAGTTTGCGAAAGCAGATTGAACAACAGCAATTACAGATAGATTTTCAGCTTGGCGATGGGGCGCCGACAATACAACCCCTCGGCAAAAGAGGGGATCGCGCACCGGCACGTTTCAAAATCGTCAATTGGAATCGGAGAACGATTTCCGTCACTAAAATAATCGCTAAAGCTGGAGACTTTCTCGCGCCTATAGTTGCGTTAGAGCAGGAAATCTCTTCTACGAAAGGGGCCGGAGAATTCTCCGTAAGACCTGACGGTACATTGGATTGGAAGCCCTATATTGAGGGCTGGCTTGACCGAAGCGCAGCGGCTCCGGATTTTGTATTCAAAATCAAATACAACGAAGAAGATCTAGATATTTTTCCGCCTGAGCCGCGTCAAGCGGTAACAATCCAAGTTCACCTTCGAGCTATTGGCGAGTCCACAGCTATGGATTGGCAGATTCAGTTGGTGATGGATCGATGGGCTGTGTTTCCAATCAGTGAGGCCTACTATCTTGAGCATGATCACCTATTTCGGCAAGGAAGTTACGAAGGATGAATTTGACTACCGCGTAGATGAATAAAGATTTGATTGGAGTGCCCACAAAACGCACCCCAACCCAAGCACCAACGCCATCGTCATACCCCGCACCAGCCATCTCACGCTGCGGGAGCGGCTGCGCCAGCCGGCGGTCATGTAACTGAGGATATCGGAGAGCAGGCTTGCGAAGTCTTGCATGGTGTCCCCAGTTGCCCCTCTCTAGGAATTTCTAGCACTTGGCTGCGCCAAGATGCTGAAATTCCGTTCTTCCCCGCAAGGGGGGAGATAACGTCACCGACCCGGGCGTCCCGTCTTGCCCTTGGTGCGGCCCTTGCGCTTCTGATCCATCGGGTCTTCGTAGGATCCGGCGCCGGAGCGGGCGCGGATGATGGGGCGGGGGTCGTCGGAGGCGGTTGACCCCCTCACCAAGTTCGCCTCGCCAATCGGCTTCGCCTCTTGGGGCGAACTATCCTCTCCCACAAGGGGAGAGGCGGGAGCGCGGGGTTTCTCCGGGATCTTGCCGGTCACCGGTTTTTCGGTGCGGCCGACGGTCATTTCGTCGAGGGTGTTCTTGCGGAAATAGGAGCCTTCCGCACCCGATTTCGGCAGGGGGACGGCGGTGTCGGTGCCGGGGCCCATGTCGTCGATATGGGGTTTTGAGAAATAGCTGCCCTTGCCCTCGGGCGTGCCGGATTTGTTGCGGCCGGAGGGGGAGATGCGGGGTACACCCTCCCCTTGAGGGGGAGGGTCGGACCGCAGGTCCGGGGTGGGGTGACCTTCGGCGGCGGGATCACCCCCACCCGCGCGTGCCGCGCGACCTCCCCCCTCGAGGGGGAGGTGGGTGCCTGCGGCGGCCTTGCGGTTTCCGCCACCGCTCTCCGTTGCCTTCGCCTGGTTCTTTCCATTCCCTCTCGCGCCTTCGGCGCTCGACGCCTCTTGCTTGGCGATCGGGTCATCCATGGCGGCGAGTTCGGCGGCCTTGAGGCGTTTGATCTCGTCGCGCAGGCGCGCGGCGGTTTCGAAGTCGAGGTCGGCGGCGGCGTCGCGCATCTGTTTTTCGAGCGCGTTGAGATGGGCCTGGAGGTTGTTGCCGACGAGGTGGCCGCCATCGGCGAAACCCTTGCCGGAGACGCCGGAGATGTCGGCGCGGACGTGGTCGCGTTCGTAGACTGAGTCCAGGATGTCGGAGATCTTCGCCTTGACCGATTCCGGCGTGATGCCGTGTTCGAGATTGTAGGCCATCTGCTTTTCGCGGCGGCGGGCGGTCTCGTCCATGGCGCGCTGCATGGAGCCGGTGATCTGGTCGGCATAGAGGATGACCTTGCCGTCGACGTTTCGTGCGGCGCGGCCGATCGTCTGGATGAGCGAGGTTTCCGAGCGGAGGAAACCTTCCTTGTCGGCATCGAGGATGGCGACGAAGCCGCATTCGGGGATGTCGAGGCCCTCGCGCAGCAGGTTGATGCCGACCAGGACATCGAAGGCGCCGAGGCGCAGATCGCGGATGATCTCGATGCGCTCCAGCGTGTCGATGTCGGAGTGCATGTAGCGGACGCGCACGCCCTGTTCATGCAGGTATTCGGTCAGATCTTCCGCCATGCGCTTGGTGAGCACGGTGCAGAGGGTGCGGTAGCCCTTCTGCGCGGTTTCGCGGATTTCGCCGAGCACGTCGTCGACCTGGGTCTTGGCCGAGCGGACCTCGACCGGCGGGTCGATGAGGCCCGTGGGGCGGATGACCTGTTCAGCAAAGACGCCGCCGGCCGCTTCCATCTCCCAGTTGCCGGGCGTGGCGGAGACGGCGACCGTCTGCGGGCGCATGGCGTCCCATTCCTCGAAGCGAAGCGGGCGGTTGTCCATGCAGGAGGGCAGGCGAAAGCCGTATTCGGCAAGCGTTGCCTTGCGGCGGAAGTCGCCCCGGTACATGCCGCCGATCTGCGGGATGGTGACGTGGCTTTCGTCGATGAAGATCAGGGCGTTGTCGGGGATGTATTCGAAGAGCGTCGGCGGCGGCTCGCCCGGCTTGCGGCCGGTCAAGTAGCGGGAATAGTTCTCGATGCCGGCGCAGGAGCCGGTCGCCTCGAGCATTTCGATGTCGTATTTCGTGCGCTGTTCGAGGCGCTGGGCTTCGAGCAGGCGGCCGGCGGCTTCGAGCTCGGCGAGGCGATGCCTGAGCTCGTCCTTGATCGCCTTGATGGCGCCGTTCAGCGTCGGGCGCGGGGTGACGTAGTGGCTGTTGGCGTAGATCTTGACCGACTTCATCTCGCCGGTCTTCTTGCCGGTCAGCGGATCGAATTCGGTGATGCTCTCGATCTCGTCGCCGAAGAGGGTGATGCGCCAGGCGGCATCCTCCAGGTGGGCGGGGAAGATTTCGATCGTGTCGCCGCGCACGCGGAAGGAGCCGCGGATGAAGTTGATGTCCTGGCGCTTGTATTGCTGGGCGACGAGGTCGGCCAGGAGCTGGCGCTGGTCGATGCGGTCGCCGACCTGCATCTGGAAGGTCATGGCGGTGTAGGTTTCGACCGAGCCGATACCATAGATGCAGGAGACCGAGGCGACGATGATGCAGTCGTCGCGCTCGAGAATGGCACGGGTGGCGGCGTGGCGCATGCGGTCGATCTGTTCGTTGATCGAACTCTCCTTCTCGATGAAGGTATCCGAGCGCGGCACATAGGCTTCCGGCTGGTAGTAGTCGTAGTAGGAGACGAAATATTCGACCGCGTTGTCGGGGAAGAAGTTCTTGAACTCGGAATAGAGCTGGGCGGCGAGCGTCTTGTTCGGCGCGAGGATGACGGCCGGGCGTTGGGTCTCCTCAATCACCTTGGCCATGGTGAAGGTCTTGCCGGAGCCGGTGACGCCGAGCAGGACCTGGGAGCGCTCGCCGGAATTCAGGCCCTCGACGAGGTCTTTGATCGCGGTCGGCTGGTCGCCGGCGGGCTTGTAGTCCGAGGCCATGCGGATCGAGATGCCGCCTTCGGACTTTTGCGGGCGGGCAGGGCGGTGCGGCACCCAGATCTCGCCGTTCTTGAACAGCGGATTGCCGCTTTCGATGAGCTTTGAAAGCGCGTCGACGGTGGCGGTCACGGCCCCGGTGGCGAGCGACTGGGCTTCCTCGAGCGAGACATCCATCCCGGCGATCGGATTGAGGCCGGCGGCGGCGCGGGTCTTGGGGTCGGAGGAGGCGCCGATCGAGACGCCGCGGGAGGTTTTGGAGGCGGTGGTGTGTTTGGCGGTGGTGGGTTTCTGCGCCTTTTCCAGCGCCACCTTCTCGGCGTGACGGCGGGCCTCGATCTCGATTTTCTTGCGGTGCTTGCCGGCCTTCGACGCTAGTTCGCGCTGGCTCTCGACGGTCGAGGCCTCGGCCTCCGCCTCCAATTGCTTCACCCAATCCGAAACCGAGCCGGAGAGCGGCGCGCCTTCGAACGGAGCTTGCGGGGCTTCCTCGAAACTATCAGAGGGGGCGGAGGATCTGGGAGACTTGGCCATGGCCGGAATATGGAGAAGGGCAGCGGCAAAGGGAAGGGGCGGCGGCGGGAAATCAGAACAAAAACGCAACGGGCAAAGGAGGTTGTTGCCAGCGTGGTGGCAGGAGGGTGGGGGCGCTGTATCCACACGGATGTATTGCGAAGACTGGCGGGGTTGCGCATAGTGATGCTGCAACCGATGGGAGGCTTCGCATCCATACTGCTCATTCGCCCGCACAGCAGTTCACCTCGCCGGAGCCGGACTGGTCCGCGGTCAAGGCGGTTGTTCTTGCCCATAGCACGGCGCGTGAGAGTCTGCTGCGCCAGGAGCGAATGCTCAAGATTTGCGGCCTAGGCGTCATCGCGTTGGCCTGCGGCGCCGGGCTCTGGCTGAGCTACCTCCGGTCCGATCCCGAAATCGCGTCCGCGACGCTTTTTCTGGCATTGCTAGCGCCGGCCCCGCTCTTCATGGTCATCGCGGCCAAGCAGCGTCGGTTCCAGACGGATTTCTACATCGCAATCCTGCCCCTGCTTCTGCCCGGCCTCGACCAGTGGTCGATCGTTACCAGGAAGCCGGCACGACAGATCGAGCGCATGCCGGGTCATTATTTCGTTCCGCGCGACGAGATCGATTGCGATTTTCATGTCGAAGGCTCGGTCGCCGGCATTCCATTTTCGATCACACAGACTTTGCTGACGCGGACACGGGGCGATGACACTGCAGAGACGACGTTTTGTGGCCTCATCGTATGGGTTCAGGCGTCGACCTCATTCCCCGGCGATTTCGCCGCGCTCAGGCGGCCCAACAGGCAGCGCTCGCTGTGGCAGGGCACCGCGCTACCGGACCGCCTGAGACCGGTTCCCAACACCACACATCTCGGTCGGTGGGCGTATGATTTCGTCACAACGGATGTAAGTGCCGCCACCGCGAGACTGTCCGGGCTGGTCGCGGCGGTCGACGTGCTGCTGACGCTCAAGCTCCAGAACCTCCCACAGATTGCAATCAGGGGCGCGGATATCTTTGTGCTGCTGCCTATGCAGCGCCTCGGTTGGAATGGGCAAACTCCCATTCAGGACCTAGATGTCGATCTGGACATCAGGCCGTTTGCCAGGATGCTGCACGGCGTGTTGTCACGTGTCGACGCAACGCACGATCTTTAGGATCGTCGCTCGTCAGGACTGCTCGTAAATCTAACGTTCACGCCACCGACAGGTGTTTCGCCTTACCCTTGCGCTTCAGCTCGGTGTTGGGCTGGTGGTCGGCGATCCAAGGGTCGAGGGCGCTTGGGGGCATGGGGCGGGCGAAGAGAAAGCCCTGGGCGGTGCTGCAGCCGAGGCGGGCGAGGATGGCGGCGTCCTCGGGGGTCTCGACGCCTTCCACGACGATTTCGAGCGACAGGGACTGGCCGAGGCTCACCATGGCGGAGATGAGCTTCTGGTTGGTTTCACTGCGGGCAACGTCTCTGACGAAGCTGCGGTCGATCTTCAGCCGGTCGACCTTCAGGCCGATGAGATAGGCAAGCGACGAGTGGCCCATGCCGAAATCGTCGACGGCGAGCTTGTAGCCGGCCTGTTCCAGCTGCTTCAGCTGCTCATCGGCGAGTGCCGGATCGAGGATCGCCTCTTCGGTGATCTCGATCTCCAGCGCCGAGGGATCGACGTCATGGGCGGTCGTCACCCGCTGCAGCATGGAGGCGACGGAATAGAGGGCGAATTCGCGCGGCGAGACGTTGAGTGCGACCGTCACGTCCGCTAGGCCGAGCTTGGGAAGGCGGCGGGCGAGCAGGCAGGCGTCGCCGGCGATGCGGGCGGTCAGCTGTTCGGAGAGATGCACGGCGCGGGCGGCATTGACGATCTCGGGCGGCGAGACGAAGCCGAGTTGCGGATGCTGCCAGCGGACCAGGGCTTCGAAGCCGGTGATGCGGCGCGTCATCAGGTCGACCTGCGGCTGGAACCAGGCACCGAGAGCCCCGGTGTCGATGGCCCGCTCCAGATCCTGTTCGATGATGCGCTTGCGCTCGGCGTTGCGGCGCAGATCCGGATCGAATTCGCGCAGCTGGCGGCGGTCACCACGCTTGGCGTCGTAGAGCGCCATGTCGGCACAGGCGAGCAGTTCCTCGGCGTTTTCGGCGTGATCCGGATAGGCGGCCAGACCGACGCTGAGGCCGACAACGGCCTGGCGCTGGTGCCAGTGGATCGGACGGCGGCTTGCCTCGAGCACGGAGGCGGCGTGGGCGCGGGCGCGTTCCAGAGCTTCCGGGCCGCTGACCACGACGGCAAACTCGTCACCGCCGAGCCGCGCGATCAGGCTGCCATCCTCGACGATGGAGGAGAGGCGGGCCGCGATCTCGCGGAGCAGGGCGTCGCCGGCGCTGTGGCCGAGCGTGTCGTTGATCGACTGGAAGCGTTCCACGTCGAAGATTAGGAGCGCGACCTCTTCCTTCACGACGGCGGCGCGGGCGATGTCACCGGCCAGACGGCCATGGAAGAACATGCGGTTGGCGAGGCCTGTCAGCGTGTCGCGATTGGCGAGTGCCTCCAGGCGCGAATTCTGGCGCAGGATGTCGCTGTTAGCCCGCGTCAGGCTGTCGGCAAGCGCCGTCGCCTCGTGGCGCGCCACCTGGCTGCTGACAAACATGCGTTCCGCCCAGATGCTGCGGCGGATGAAGACCAGGATCATCAGGCAGAGGCAGGCGCCGATCAGGACCTCGGTGGCGCGCCACAGGGTCAGGAGATTGATCACCAGCGACACCAGGATCGGGATCGAATAGTTGAGGGCAAGCGGCGTGTAGCCGATCTGCTTGATCACTGAGCCGGCGGCCATCCCGCCCATGATCAGGAAAAGGGCTGCGTGGCGGCCGAGGGGATCGAATGCGGGCACGGTCCAGGGCAGGGTGGCCCAGACCAGGCCGAGCGCGAGAGCGCCGACGGAGAGGATACGCAGGCTCGTCTGGGGGGCGGAGATTAGCGCGCCGCGTCTGGTCAAGGCATTCATGCAATAGGCGCGGGCCGAGACGACCACCAGCGCACAGCCAAACCAGACCAGGTTGACGGTGCTTGCCTCATTGTTGAGGTGGATGATCAAGAGGCTGACGCACAGCGTGATGAGGTTGAGGACCAGGGTGGAGCGATAGCCGTCGGCGATGTCCGCCACCTGGGCTTGCAGCACTGCCGGCATTGTCTTGCCGCTTCGGCTCTCACTCAACCACATAAAATAAAACCCATACCGATCGCAATAAATACTCAATAACAAGAGCGACTTAACGGGATGTTACGGCAGCTTTGCGCAATTTAACGAGAAATCATCGGCAACTTTTCGGTGTTAAAGCGCGGCCGCTGCCTGCCCGCTTGACGCGCAAAGGAAGGGGGGCCGATACGCCGACCTGATTTCCTCAGGTTGCAATCGTCGGTTCGATAGGCGCCGGGCGCATGCAAGAGAGTTGCACCATGCTCATTCCATATTGCTATGAGCAGATATCCGGGGCGACTCGGGTCGCACCTTCATACTCCTCTCACACGAGCGTCTCATGCCGAGCTTTTCCCCCGCCGCTCTCTGGCCCATCCTGCTTCTTTCGCTGTCCAACATCTTCATGACCTTCGCCTGGTACGGTCATCTCAAATACAAGACGTCAGCCCTCTGGATCGCCATTGTCGCGAGCTGGGGCATTGCCTTCTTCGAGTATTGCCTTGCCGTTCCGGCCAACCGTATCGGCGCCGAGGTCTATTCGGCGGCGCAGCTCAAGACGATCCAGGAAGTGATCACACTGATCGTGTTCTCAGGCTTTTCCGTCTTCTTCCTGAAAGAGAGCCTGACGATCAACCACGCCATCGGCTTTGCGCTGATTGCGGCCGGTGCAGCCTTCGTCTTCCGCGGATGAGGGATGAGAGGGCGCAGTCCGATCTGGCTGCGCCCTTCCACCCATTCGCCAATGGTCGTTCACGGCTGCACGACAGCAGCCCTGGATCCGATGCGCCATGCCGCAACGACGATCGCGAGCATCAGCGCCGTGTTCAAGAGAACGTTGACGATCGCGCCTGAAATGAAGGACCCCGTGCTGTCGACGAGGTACCAGGCCAGAGTGGATTCCACCAAGAGCAGGCGTGCGAGCCTGGGATCGGCAAGATACAGCCGGTCGATGACAAGCCACATCATGAGGCCCCAGCCGACCATGACACCGCCGCTGATCGCGGCGAGCATGTGTGCGGCCTCAGTATCGAGCGCCTGCTGGCCATCCAAGGGCCAAAAGACGATGTCGGTCAGAATGTTGGCCGGCAAGGCCGTTGCGGGATGGGCTCCGGCGGCGACCAACAGGCCGAGCAGGATGACGAACAGGCTGGTGAGCTTCAGCCAGGTGGGCGTGAAATCGGCGGACATGGCAACATTCCTCTGGTTGTTTGGACGTCCGAGAGCCTGAAGCGGGCGAGACGGGGCTGCAATTACCCCGGAGGTAAGTGACGGCCTCAAGCAGGCGTGGCAAAACTGCGCTGATGCCATGGTGGCAGCGGAAGACAGGGAGACCGGCGATGGCGACTGAATTCGGCGGGCAGCTGAAAACCTGGCGTGGCAAGCGGCGGATGAGCCAGCTGCAGCTGGCGCTTGCCGCAGAGGTTTCCGCCCGGCACATCGCGTTTCTGGAAACGGGACGGGCAAAACCCAGCCGGCGCATGGTGCTGCTGCTCGGCGAAGCGCTCGAGGTGCCCCGGGCGGACCGAAACCTGATGCTGGACGCCGCTGGGTTTCGGGCCGCCTATGCCAGCCGTCCGCTGGACAGTGCGGCGATGGAGCCGATCCGCAAGGCGATCGCGCATATGATCGAGGGACACTCGCCCTATCCGGCCTTCGTCTTCGATCGGCATTGGCGCGTGCTGGACGCCAATGGCAGCGGCCGGGGCATGCTGGCCGGTTTCGGGCTCGATATGGGTGACAGCTTCCTCGACTTTTTGCTTCTACCGGGACGCGGTGTCGAGCTGGTCGAGAACTGGGTGCAGGTCGCGCAGCATCTGGCCGCCCGCTTCCGCCTGGAGAGTGCGCATCTGGGCGGCGACCCGGTTCTGGAACGGGCCGCTCAGGGGCTTACCGGGCAGGTGGCGGAAGACGGTGATCCGAACCGCGGCGGCGACCTGCCGCCGGTGCTGACGGTCCGCTTCCGTCTCGGGGGCCAGGTCTATCCGATGTTTTCGACGATGACGCAATTCGGCACGGCCGAGGATATCGCGCTGGCCGACATCAAGATCGAGATGTTCTTCCCGATGGATGAGGCCTGCGAGGCGCTGTTCCGGCAGATGGCCGAACGTTGATGCGGTTCAGGCGGCCGGAACGGGCGTCGGCTTGCCCTCGGCATCGAGCGCCACCATGACGAAGGTCGCCTCGGTCACCTTTTCCATGACATGGGTGAGGTATCGTTGGGCCCAGGTTTCGACCTTGAGCGTCATCGAGGTGCGGCCGACGCGGCTGATCTCCGTGTAGACGCAGAGCGTGTCGCCGATCTTGACCGGCATGGCGAAGGCCATTTCCTGAACGGCGGCGGTCACCACGCGGCCGCGGGCGCGTTCGGCGGCGCGGATGCCGCAGGCGAGGTCCATCTGGGCCATGACCCAGCCACCGAAAATATCGCCGGCGGCATTGGCATCGGCCGGCATGGCAAGCGTTCTCAGTGTCAGTTCGCCCGTCGGTGTATTTGCCTCAATCGTCATGGTTGCTTGATTCTCTTCTCTTGCATTTCCGCCAAGGAACGACCCTCAGACCAAGGGCGCCACTACTAATTTTAGTGGGTGAAAATGCGCCCCTCATTTTTCGCAGGCGCGCATTTACGGAAATTAGAACTGATAAATATCAAACTTTAGAGATTATGGAATTTTTGGGGGTGGAAGAATGAAAATCATGTCTCTGTCGGTGCGCCTCTATGCACTGGTCGCACTGGCTCTGGCAGTCCTTGTGGGTGCGCTGACTTACAGCCTGTTTCAGTCATATGACATGCTGGTCGAGGAGCGCCGGATCGGTCTGGCGCAGATCAATGACAACGCTGTCGCGATCCTGGACAAATACCACAAGATGGAACTGGACGGCACGCTGACGCGCGAGGAGGCGCAGGAGCGAGCCAAGGATGTCATCGGTGCCATGCGCTATCAGCCCGATGGCTATATGTGGATCAACGACATGCAGCCGGCCATGGTCATGCATCCGATCAAGCCGGAGCTGAACGGCAAGGATCTGAGCCAGAACAAGGACCCGAACGGCAAGCATCTGTTCGTCGAGTTCGTCAATACCGTGAAGGCGAGCAAGGAAGGCTTCGTCGACTATTACTGGCCGAAGCCGGGCTTCGAGGAGCCGGTCGAGAAGCTGTCGCATGTCATCGGCTTTGAGCCCTGGGGCTGGGTCGTCGGCACTGGCGTCTATTCGGATGACCTTGCGGCTCTCTTTCGTCAGACCGCCATCCAGTACGGCATGCTGATTGCGCTGGCCCTCGTCGGCAAGCTCGTCTGCGCCACGCTGGTCGTGCGCAGTGTCGTCAAGCCGATCAACCGCCTGAAGCAGTCGATGAGCGATATTGCCGAGGAAAAGGTCGATATCGAGATCGCCGACACCAAGCGTCGCGACGAGATCGGCGGCATGGCGCAGACGCTGGTCGTGCTGCGTGACAGCGTGCGCGACCGTATCGAGCTGCGTGACCGCGAGGCCGAGCAACAGGCGAGCCTGAACGGCGAGCGCGAGCGCAACGAGTTGAACCTGCGGACCTCGTCTGAGCGCCAGAACCATGCGATCAACGCGCTGGGTTCGGCACTGGAACGTCTGGCCGAGGGTGACCTCACGGTGCAGATCGGCGTGATCGGCTCGGAATACGAGAAACTGCGGGACGACTTCAACCGTGCGGTGGACTCGCTTGGCGGTGTAATTGCCGCGATCAACCAGACGAGTGACATCGTGACGTCCTCGGCCGGCAATATCAGCGAGGCGACGAACAACCTGTCGAAGCGCACCGAACAGCAGGCGGCGGCCCTGGAAGAGACGGCAGCGGCGCTGGACGAGATCACCGCGACCGTGCGCACGGCGGCCGAACGGGCGAACGAAGCCCGCCAGATGGTGGCCGAGACAAAGTCGAGCGCCAACCGCTCCGGCGAGATCGTGCGCAGCGCCGTCGATGCCATGGGCCGAATCGAAGGGTCTTCGCAGAAGATCAGCCAGATCATCTCGGTGATCGACGAAATCGCCTTCCAGACCAACCTCCTGGCTCTGAACGCAGGCGTCGAGGCGGCGCGTGCGGGTGAAGCCGGTCGCGGCTTTGCGGTCGTGGCGCAGGAAGTGCGGGAGCTGGCGCAGCGTTCGGCCAATGCGGCGAAGGAGATCAAGACGCTGATCAGCGCTTCGGCGGCGGAAGTCGATACCGGTGTGGGCCTTGTGCGTTCGACCGGCGAGGCGCTGCTCGAGATCGAGGCGCTGGTGAACCGCGTCAACGAGAGCGTTAACACGATCGCGACCGCTGCCAAGGAGCAGGCGACAGGGCTTGCCGAGATCAACACCTCGGTCAACCACATGGACCAGATGACGCAGCAAAATGCTGCCATGGTTGAGGAAACCTCGGCCGCCGGCCAGTCGCTGGCGGAAGAGAGCTACAATCTGCGCCAGCTGCTCTCGCGCCTGAAGGTAAATGCCGCGCAGGCGGCGGCGGGGCATCGCCGGGCAGCCTGACGGTCAAGACGACGGCAAAAGATCCGGGGCCGGTGGAGCGATCCGTCGGCCCCTTCCTTTTTGCTCCGCAATGCTTGCCGATTCCGTTCATGGCGCATTAAGCCGGAAGGCCCTATGCTGCCGGAAGTTGTCCCATTCAGGGCCATCGAGGGTGAAATGAGTCTTGTGTTTTCGTCCCTTGGCCGCCGGCTGACGGTGGCTGCGTTTTCGGTCCTGCTGCTGTCGGGATGTTCCGGCAGCGATCGCATTCCCTTTGCCGATGTCGGCGGACCGCGGGCGGGCGACCAGCTCATCGGCAAGGTCGACCGCAGCCGGGACGGGCGGGTGCTGGTCGGGCGGGTCGGCGAGGTTTCGCCGGAGACGGCCGCCTATGCGCCGCCGGCTGCTGCGCAAAACGGCGGCAGCGCGGGCATCGATTATCTGAATACACCCAATCTGGCCGAGGCTCCTGCCGTCGACACTGCGGCGGATGGGGCCGCACCTTCCGGCATGACGGCGATGGCGATCCCCGAAGGTGGCGTCAATATCGACGGGGAGCTCGGGATCGGCGGGGCGTCGTCTCTCTCGGATGCCGGCTATGCGGATGCGACGAGCCCTGTCGGCGTGCAGCCGCATGTGGTGACGCAGGGCGGCGCCATGGCGATTGCCGAGGGCAATACCAGCCAGCCTGTGGTCGACGGGATCGGTTTCGACGAGCCGACGCAGATCGTGACGGGCCCGAGCGCAGCCTCGCAGCCGATCATGGCCGAGACGCAGGTAGCCGAAATGCCGGAGGAGGGCGGGATCCTGCCGCTTTCGGTCGATAGCGGCAATTCCGGCCTGGAGGATCCGGTTCCGGTTTCGACCCGGCGGGCAGCGGCTGCTCCAGCGGCAGCCGGCAAGGATTGCTCGCTCTATCTCGACAAGCGGAACTGCCGCTAAGGTTCGTGATCGCTTAATTTCCTAATTCGGGAATTGTCTAAGTCTCTGTTGCGGCGACTCTTGGTGCCCGGAGGGCGACTGGGGAAGGGTCTGCTTACGTCTCCGCGAGCACAGGGTCATCCCACTTCGACCGGCTTCCGCGAGCGGTGAACGTCCAAGCCGTACCGGACGGGCCGGTCGCGGGCTTGCGGGCGGGGCGGGCAGGGCCTAGAGGCTTTGGGATCACAACCCTGTTGCCGGTCCGGCCTTCCGTCGGGTCCCGCTGCAGGTGCCTTGTCCTGCCCCTCAGGCCGTCCGTTTGGACTGGCCACCCTGATCCGGAGTGCTCCCCATGCCGCCCATTGCCGATGTCTTGATGTTTGCTGCCATGCTGGCGGCGGCGGGTGCCGTGGCGGGGCTCTTGGCCGGCGTCTTCGGGATCGGCGGGGGCGCGGTGCTGGTGCCGGTCTTCTACCAGGTGTTCGGTTATGCCGGCATCCCGGAAGAGGTGATCATGCATCTTGCGGTTGGCACCTCGACGGCGCTGATCGTGCCGACCTCGCTGCGGTCGTTTCGGGCGCATCAGGCGCGCGGGGCGGTCGACATGGATCTGCTCAAGGGCTGGGTGATCGCGGTGCCGCTCGGGGCGCTGCTTGCGACCGTGGTCGCGGCTTACGTTTCGAGTGCTGGGCTTCGCCTGTTCTTCGCGGTGATGGGGCTGGTGCTGGCCGCCCGCATGCTCTTCCTTTCCAACCGCATGCATCTCGGCACCGAACTGCCGGGCCAGCCCTGGCGGTTTTTGACCGGTTCGGCGATCGGGCTCTTTTCCGGGCTGATGGGGGTTGGCGGCGGGGTGTTCAACAACACCTTCATGACGATCTTCGGCCGGCCGATCCACCAGGCGGTCGCGACCTCCTCGGGGGTCGGCGTGCTGATCTCGATCCCGGCCTTTTTAGGCTTCATCTATGCCGGCTGGGGCGAGGCGGGCCTGCCGCCCTTTTCCACCGGCTATGTCAACTGGATCGCCTTTGCGGTGATCTTCCCGATCGCCATGCTGGTTACGCCCTATGGCGCGCAGCTGGCGCATAAGCTGAACAAGCGGCAGCTGGAAATGGGGTTTGCGGTGTTTCTGCTGTTCGTCTCGGCGCGGTTCTTCTGGAGTTTGGTGGGGTGAGGTCGGGGGGGGGGCGGCGATCTCAGGTCGGCTGTGGCCCAGCCACTGCGCGCATCCTTTGTTTTGCGCCTGCTCAGGCGGCTCTTGCTGGTTCAGAACCGCAGCTTTGGCAGTTCGCCACAGAATGACGGCCTTTTTTTTCTACAATTTGATAACTTGCAATTCGATTTCTGAACCCATAGCCTTGATTTTCCGAGCGGCAAAATCTATAGCCTTAAACTACAGTTCTAGAATGTAAGCTGTTGGCCACTTTGAATAAATGTCAATAGCTTTTGCACGCATTCGGCTTTGAGGTGCGCGGTGGGCAATTTAACTTTACCGATTGCTACCTCAATCAGAGTTGGGCGACAAGATAGCGAGCCAGACACGCGTTGGCGGGACTATTTTCCAAGCGCGCATCAAACTGGTGTCGGCTTTGGTGATTTGCCAAAAGTTGCTCGTAGCATAGCGGACATTTTGTCGCGTGCCCCGACTGAGAAGGTGTCGCAACTTGTTTCCAAGAAGGGGATGGATGCCCGAATCGACTACAGTTCGCTTGCGGAAGAGTTCAACTCCGCATACTGGCTGAGGAATTTTATTAAGTGCTTAGCTGTGTGCAGGTTTGCAAGCACGGAGATCGCAGGCAAATCCCGCTTTATGGATTTCGGAGGTGGTGGAGGCCCTTTCTCACTCGCCGCTATTAATGTATCTCCTAATCTGAGTTGCACTATTTACGACGAGAGCCCTGCTCAGGAGGCGATATTTCAAGAGCTTCTGCAGCGCCAATTGATGCCGCGCAACGTTTCCTTTCAGAAGCGGCGAGTGACTCAAGATCTATTTCTTGAGAAGTCCGAACCCCGTTTACTTTCATACTTCTTGTGCGAAAACCGCCACTTACTTTGTTGCAATGCGGCAATTAGAGGCGCTATCGGAGATTTTTCGGTGGTTGTCGATTACTTGCCGATAGTCAGGGCTGTAGCTGATTCCACGGCGTCAGGCGGGTGGAATAACAGATTGGTCAAATCGATGAAGTTGCCGCTTGATCCGGAACTTTCGGTCTATTTGCGGCAAGAAATCATAACTATATCCGGTGGGGTTTTTTGGAGATGAATCCAATTGATAAATTAATAGATTCCTACTTTGAATCTTGGCTTAAGCACGATGCGTCAATGTTGCAGGATATATTCGTAACCAACTGCAAATACGATATCAAAGACAAGCGAACGATCAGCGGCCTGCGTGAGCTGCGGGAATACTGGGAACGAAATAAATCAAGACAGCACGGCATTCACATTTTTAAGTCGATTCGCATTGAGGATGGTGCCGACTCATCCAGGGTCGCGTTTTGTGCGACCTTCTTGGATTCAGAAGAGCGGCAAAGGCAAACAATATTCGGAGAAATTTGTTTCAAGTTCGATCAGGGAAAGATATCCGAACTATCTGAATGTTACTCAATTCACCGAGAAGGCACACATTACTTTTTCTGGGAATTCATATCTAAATCTATTGCCTACCTGTCGAGCGGCTTCAACAAAATAATTCAAAATCATGTTCCAAAGATTGTTAGTGGCGCGAGTTTGATATCGGGCGTTGTTTTGCTTTACTTCTCCTATCATATAAGTAAGCTTCCTGACTTTATGGTGTGCGCACTGAATGGAAATTTCGTTTCGCCCTTGTGTGATGTGGATATTGGGGGGGATCGTGATAGCATGTTGGCGGTTGCCTACAGGAATCTGAGCATAGTTGTTGGCTTGGTGCTTCTGTGCGTTCCGATACTAAGTCTGTATAGTGCCCGACTAAGGTTCGGCAGGGTTCGGACGACGGAGTTAAACCGATCGGGGCACGATTTGGAGTTAATGCGTGAAAGCTTTAAGAGTGCTCAGGGGCTTACAATTTTTTCGGGCGACTTTTCTTTCGTCAAGGACAATGCTGAATTTCTAGCGATTTTTAAGCGGTTGGCCAGCCGTGAAGGTTTGAATATCATTAGTGACTCTTCACGGGAAAAAGTCGTTTTGGGACTTGGCGGGACAGTCGATGCTGCGGCACTTGTTCAGCAGCTCGAAGAGCAGAACAAGATCCGGTTTGGAAGCCCTACACCAATCAAGTGCTCCATAGTAAGGAAATGGGACGGAAGCGAAGTTCTTTACCGGTTCGACGCACATGGAGCTGGGGCGGTGAGCTCACATCTCTACATGTGCCAAGTGAAGCGGCGTGGCGACATTGGGCCCGTGGTGGATTTAATCGAGCACTTGTCGAAGGCTCACCTGAGGGGTGCTTAGTTGAAACACAGGTCCCCATCGATTGTACTTGTTGTTGGGCAGACATGCTCGGGTAAAAGTACGGTTTGTCGAAATCTGGCAGAGCGCGGTTTTCAGACTCGCTCGGCTAGCGAAGCACTCCGAAACGTGGGGCGGATGCTGGGGCGGAATGACGGAGGCCGTAGATCGCTTTCTGACTTGGGCATGCAGCTGCGGGATGCAGGCGCACTTTTGCAATTCCACCAATTGCTCTTTGCATCCCTGTCGGGTCCAACACCTACTTTGGTCGATGGACCGAGATTCGTCGAAACCCTCAGCTACGCTAGGCTAATCGACCCTGATTGCAGAGTTGTCTATCTTTACTGCGATGAAGCCCATAGGCGCCAGAGGTATGAATCTAATGCTGGTCAGCTTAGCTGGGAGCAAGCAAATGCCCTTGGTACGGAACTTTCAGTTATGGAATTTCGTCGTCATTCTGATTTGGTATTTGACACAACCGCACTAGATCCTGTCGTTATTTCGGATCAAATAGTTGCTTTTTTGGCGTCTGGCTGGAAGCCGTAGATCACGAATATAATCTATTCAATTTCCGCTAAAGCAAAGCGCGTGAATCGCGCAGCCTTTAACTCGGCAATCTCTTGCCCATGGATGATTGTTACGGGGCTCTCAGATAGATTGATAAGCAGAACGTGAATTTCGCCTCTATAGTCCGGGTCGATTGTTCCCGGTGAGTTCAGGACCGCTAGAGGTGTTTCTAAACTCCACTCAGGCGGCGCTATGACCTGAGCTTCAACTAGGTCGGGTAGAGCGATAGTTATTCCAGTTGGTATTGCTGCGCGGCCATAACGTGACAGAACGATCTGCTTCTGGGGCAGTCGCGCGTAGAGGCGAAGAGGAAAGCCTTTGACCTCTCGCACCGACTTTATCGTCTCATCAGAAGATCCAGGTGACACTAGAATGGATGTAGTCGAATTGCCCGCCATGACTTCCCTGTTTTGCCGTAACCTAATCTTGCCAAAAACTATATGATGTCGAGTGATCAACTGCGCGTGGCAGGGGCCGGTTTTCTTCTGTAATTCGTTCAGCTGAGCTTTCAACAGCGCGCGCGGTCACGACGGCACAAGCCTGCGTCCTCTTCATTCTGCGCCAATCCCGACATTGCTATCCCATATAATTTCAGATCTATTCACTAAGGCGACTCTGAGGATCCACGGCGCGGATGTCGCGCATGCGGGCAAGGCCCTGTAATAGACACCTGAGAGCAAACCGCTAAATCTCCCATGTGTCTCTTACGCACTGTGTATGGTGAAGTCAAAAGCGGCACTACGGACCAGTTGGTGGCCAACCCCTTACACCACCACCCCAGTCCGATTGCTCGACATCGTGAGCTTGCGTTCGGCGCGCTCCTGCTGGGGGGAGCGGTTGTAGAGTTCGCGGTAACACTTGGAGAAGTGGGAGGCGGAGACGAAGCCGCAGGCGACGGCGACTTCGACGACGGGCATGGAGGACTGAACGAGCAGATGGCGGGCGCGGTCGAGGCGGATTTCGAGATAGTAGCGGGCGGGTGAACGGCCCATTTCCTGTCGGAACAGGCGCTCGATCTGGCGGCGCGAAAGGCCGGCGTCGTCGGCGATTTCGAGGAGCGAGAGCGGTTCTGCGAGATTGGCTTCCATCAGCTCGATGATCTGCAGCACCTTGGAATTCTGCACGCCGAGGCGGGCGCGCAACGGCAGGCGCTGGCGGTCGTTGGCGGAGCGGACGCGGTCGGTCAGGTGCTGTTCGCAGACGCGGTTGACCAGGCCTTCGCCGAAATCCTGGCCGATCAGATTCAGCATCATGTCGAGCGAGGCCGTGCCGCCGGCGCAGGTGTAGAGATTGCCGTCGACTTCGTAAAGGTCGGCATAGACCTCGGCTTGAGGGAACGTTTCGGAGAAGCCGGGGAGGTTTTCCCAATGGATGGCGCAGCGCTTGCCGTTCAACAGGCCGGCCTGGGCCAGCACATGGGCGCCGGTGCAAAGCGAGCCGACCGCGACATTGCGGTTATAGGCTTCGCGCAGCCAGGCATTGACCGACTTGTTGTTGAACTCCTCGACATAGATGCCGGAACAGACGATCGCCATGTTCGGGCGGTTTTCGCCGCCGAGGAAACGGCGCTCGTCGGCGAGCGAGGAATTGACCTCGATGCCGATGCCGGAGGAGGAATAGACCTTCTGGCCATCGACGGAAGCGAGGCGCCATTCATAGGCCGCATAGCCCAGCATGCGGTTGGCGATGCGCAGCGTCTCGATGGCGCCGGCGAAGGGCAGAAGGGTGAAATGGGGTACGAGGAAGAAGACGAGCGAACGCTTCTTGGTCTGCGTCATTTGCTTGCTCATGATGGTGCCGGTGTCCTTGCTGCCGTTCCCTTGTTTTCCGGCATGCTCCGCCTGAATTGATCGCCGCGATTGTCGTTTTACGACATTGTCATGAAGCCAGACGTCGCAAAACTGTCGATGATCGCTAAAGGGCGACATAACAAGGCATTTTTCAGGCTGCGACGCCGTGAACCGGGCGGTTTTTAAGAGGTCAGCGGTAGCGGGTTGAAAAGCCTTGGCTTAACGGAATGCGGCGATGCGCGGAGACGGGCAGGCGACTGCCCCGTTTGCGACGCTTGGGGCACCGGGCAGGGGCGGGGCGGTCGCAAACGGGGTGCCGGGAGATCCCGATCTCAAGGGGCGGTGTCGCCGGCAGGCCAGCCGAGATCCTTGCGCAGATCGAAGGGCAGCGCCTCGAGGGCTGCGGCTTCGAGCCGGCGGCGACGGTGGCTGGCAATTGCATTGGCCACGGCCTTCATGGCCGCGGCGAGGCGATCGGCGGCGCGGCTTGCGCGCTCGTCGAGCGTCAGGGCAGCGGCAGCCGTGCGGGAGCGCTCGGCGCGGGGGATCGGGGTATCGCAGCAAACCATGGCCATGGTCGTCATCCTTTCGGGTTCAGCGGCCGCTTGCCTTTCGTCTTTCACTCCGTAGCAGGGCCGGGTCTTCTTGTGATCCTGTTTGTTCCATCATTCAAACGAATGTTTCTGATGCCTATCATTCTGAAAACTGATCAATTGGCGATGGCGGGTGAGGCCGATGTCGTCGCGCAGGGCGGGGCCGAGGGCTTCGAGCGCCTGGCGGGTCTGCTCGCGGATCGACTGGCGCTTCATGTCGCGCATCAGGCTCGAAAGCCGCTGGGAGAGGGGGTGAATGCGGGCGTCTGTCATGACGTGCTCCTCCTGATCGTATGCGATGAGAAGCAGGATGCGCCCGGATTGACATTCAATCAAACGCAATAGTATCGTCTTCAAGTTCAATTTTGTTGAAGGTCAATCGCCATGACACTCATGCTGCGCCAGCCGCTTCCGCTTCTCGACAATGACGTGCTCCGGACCTTCGTGGCGATTGCCGAAACCGGCAGTTTCACCACGGCCGCCGACCGGGTCTATCGCACGCCGTCGGCCGTCTCGATGCAGATCAAGAAGCTCGAGGAGCAGTTGAATGTGACGCTCTTCTTGCGCGATGCGCGCTCGGTGACGCTGACGGAGAGCGGCGAGGTGCTGTTGCCCTATGCGCGGCGCATGCTGGCGCTGTCGAACGAGGCGGTGGGGCGCTTCCGCATGCCGGAAATGAAGGGGGTGGTCAGGCTCGGCGCGCCCGACGATATCGGCGAGCGCTTCATGCCGACGATTCTCCGCCGCTTTGCCGAGCTTTATCCGCTGATCATGGTGGATCTGACGGTTGATACGTCGGGGGCGCTGCGCCGGCGGCTTGCCGAGCAGCGGCTCGATCTGACGCTGGTCAATTGCGCGCCGGGACAGGTGGTGCATGAGGGCGAGGTGATCCATCAGGAGCAGCTGGTCTGGGCGGGGGCGAAATGCGGCACGGCGCATATGCGCGATCCGCTGCCCGTGTCGATCTGGGAGGATGGCTGCTGCTGGCGGGCGGATGCCTTGGCGCGGCTCGACAAGGAGAAGCGGCCCTATCGCATCGCCTATCTCTCGGCGCATACCATGGCGCAGCGCGCCGCCGTGATTGCCGATCTGGCCGTCGCGCCGCTTCCGCGCAGCTACCTGACCGACGACATGACGGCGCTGGGCGCCAAACACGGGCTGCCGGAGCTCGGCTCCTTCGAGGTGCGGTTGCTGACCGGTAAAGAGACGAGCGAGACGATCCAGGCGGTGGCCGACAGTGTGCGCTATGCCTTTTCCGAGATGATCGGGATGGCGGCGTAAGCGGTCCCGATCGGTAAGCGATTGGCGATTTCCGGAATTAGGGAAATGCCGAATTGTGTTTTGGCGAACAGGCAGCAGGTAGCAGGATTTGAGTGCGGATGAATGATGAGACGAAGGACCTGAGGCTCGAGGATTTTGCCGGCCAGGCTTACGACAAGCTGCGATATGGCGACACGGACCGGCAGGGGCATGTCAACAATGCGGTCTTTGCCACTTTCATGGAAACGGGGCGTGTGGAGCTGATCTACAACCCTGATGATCCGCTGCTCGGGGACGGATTCTCCTTCGTGCTCGCCAAGCTCGACATCAACTATATCGCCGAGGTGCTGTGGCCCGGCACGGTCGAGATCGGCACGCGGGTGACGCGGGTCGGGCGGTCTTCGGTGACCATGCAGCAGGCGGTGTTTCAGAACGGCCGGCTGTGTGCCTCGGCCGAGACGGTGGTGGTGCATTTCGACCAGACGACGCGCAAGTCGCATCCGTTTTCGGAGGCTCAGCGGGCGAAGCTCGAGGGGTGGATCTCGGCGGGGTAGTGGATCAGGTGAGGTCGGCGAGATGGGCCGTGTCACCGAGCGTGACGACGGCGCGGCTCTTCCACTGAGCGTTCTCCGCCAGATGCGTGATGCTGCCCGACTTGACCGGAAAGTTCACTTTCCCAAGGCTTTCGATCGGCATGCCGATCCACCAGGCGATGACGAAGGTGAGCGAGAAGCCGTGGGTCACGATGATGTGGCAGTCGGCGGGATCGGTGAGGATCTCGTCCATGGCGCGGTAAATGCGGGTTGCGGTCTGGCGTCGGGTTTCGGCGCGCTCGATGCCGCCGGCGTCGTCGAGGCTGCCTTCGTCCGGCACGGGCAAGCGGCTGGCGTCGAGCCAGGCTTGTGGCCGGCCTTCGGCGACACCGTAGCTCATCTCGCGCAAACCGGGCGTCAGCAGGGGCGGGACGGAGAGGTGTCTGCCGATGATTTCGGCGGTCTCGCTGCAGCGAAGGAGATCCGAAGAAGTAAGCAGCGGCGGCTCGCCGGCCCAGAGGTCTGCGAGGCGCGCGGCGATCGCCTCGGCCTGGCGGCGGCCGGGATCCGTGAGGCCTGTGTCGTACCAGCCGCCGACCTTTTTCTCGACATGGTGGATCGATTGCGGATGGGTGACGACGTAGAGCGTTTTCATGCGGGGCCTCCCGGATTGTGGCTGCCCCGCATGGGAGGCTGGTTTCAGCCCAGCTTTTCATAGAGCGCCTGGCTCTCCGTCAAGACCTCATCCAGCCGACGGCCTTCCTGGAAATGGGCGAGGTGATCGGGGAAGGGCACGCCTTCCGGGACCTTGGGGCAGATCTCGGGCGCGCGCAGGCGGGTTTCGACGGGGATGACGCCGGCCCAGACGGGGGCGTCGACATCGGCGGGATCGTCGGAGACGCCACCGGTGCGGATTTTTGCCGAGGCCTCCTCGATGCGCATGCCGATGACCATGGTGCCCTTGGCTTCCTGCGGGTCGTTTTCGCGCAGCATGTCGGTGCGGCCGGGATAGAAGCGGTCGACGACGGCTTTCAGGGCCTCGGCCTTCTCCTCCGGATCGTCGATGATATGGGCTGTGCCGAAGCACATGGCGGAGCGGTAGTTGGCGGAATGGTGGAAACCGGAGCGTGCGAGCACCAGGCCGTCGAGATGGGCGACGGTGAGGCAGACGGGCAAACCGGCCTTCTGGGTCTTCAGCATGCGGCTCGCCGACGAACCGTGCCAGAACAGCCAGTCGCCGTCGCGCCAGTGGATGGTGGGCGTGCAATAGGGCTGTCCGTCGATGACATAGGCGACGTGACAGAGGAGGCTTGCGTCGAGCGCGGCGTACACGGCGTCGCGGTCGTAGGCTGCGCGCTCGTGCAGGCGTTTCGCCCGGTTGCGCGGGGTGACGGGAAAGGATTGGGGATCGGGTCTGTCGTTCATGCTTGCCTCCTGACGGCTGATGCGGCAGGGATAGGTGGAGCGATTGGTCCAAGAAAGATCCACCATGGCCAAAATTATCCGAACCAATTCCGACTGGTCAGCGAATACGCCCGTTTTGCCAGCCATGGGGCCGCGGCGGCTTGCGCTTTATCGGTCGTTGCGCGGGCTTATCGAAAGCGGTCAGATGCGGCCCGGCGACAAGCTGCCGACCACCCGGGACATCGCGAAACGTTTCGGGGTCTCGCGCGGCGCGGCGGTTGCGGCCTACGAAATGCTGATTGCGGATGGTTTTGCCGAGGCGCGGGTGGGGGCGGGGACCTATGTGGCCGAGGCCGTTCCCCTCTTGCAGGCAGCGCCGGTGCAGGAGCCGGCTGTAGTCGAGGAGGCGGTTGCGCCGCTGCCCGGCGCGCTCGGTTGTTCGACGGCGGACGAGACGACGCTCCGGATCTTCCGCATGCTGATGAACCGGCATCTGACGCAGCCCTCGGCGCGGCATTTCCATTATAACGATCCGGCCGGCAGCCACGCGCTCAGGGTGGAAGTCGCGGCCTATCTCAAGGCGGCGCGCGGGGTGAATTGCTCCCCGGACCAGGTGATCATGACGGCAGGCACGCAGCAGGGGCTGGATCTGGCGGTCAGGGCGCTTTTGAAACCCGGTGATCCCGTCTGGATCGAGGACCCGTGTTATGCGGCGGCGCGTGAGCTTTTCGAGGGGACGGGGCTATCCGTCACGCCGGTGCCCGTCGATGGCGAGGGGATCGATGTGGCCGCAGGGATTGCGGCGCGGCCGGATGCCAAGGCGGTTCATGTGACGCCGTCGCATCAATATCCGCTGGGTGTGACGCTTTCCATGGCCAGGCGGCTTGCCCTCATCGACTGGGCGCAGGAGGCCGGCGCCTATATCATCGAGGATGATTACGACAGCGAGTTCCGCTTTGCCGGACCGCCCTTGAGCGCGCTGCAGGGCATCGATGGCCAGGAGCGTGTGATCTATCTCGGCACCTTTTCCAAGACGCTGCTGCCGGGTTTTCGCTTCGGCTATCTGGTGGTGCCACGACATCTGCGTGCGCGAATACTGACCATTCGCCGGCTAACGGACCGCTTTCCCTCGACACTTGCCGAGGATGCGCTGACCGAATTTCTGCGCGATGGCCATTTTTCGGCGCATATCAAGCGGGCGCGCAAGCGGGTCAGGGCAGCGCGGGACGCGTTGGTCGAGGCCCTGCAATGCGAGAGGCTGCGGGTGACCGTGCCCGAGCAGGGGCTGCATCTGGTGGCCGATCTCGAGAGTGTCGAGGATGACGTGGCGCTGGCGGCCATGGCGCGGACGGTCGGCTTCGGCGTGAAGGCGCTTTCGCCGCTCTGCCAGCGGGACACCGGCCGGCGGGGACTGGTGATCGGGTTTTCCGGCTTTGCGCCGGATGTTCTGGCGGATGCTGCGCGGCGGTTCGTGTCAGGCCTTTGAGGTCTGCTGCGCGCGGACACCGGAGACCCAGACGGCGAGCATGGTCGACAGGAGCGCCTGGGGCGGCGCCGGGTTCGGTCGCGAATGCTTCAGCCCCTCGGACATTTCAAAGACGATCACCTCATGGAAAAGCGCCTGCACGCCGCGGGCATAGGTACGGCATTGCTCGGCCGTCAGCGAAGGCGTGGCGCGGGCAAAGAGATCGGCGATCTGGTCTTCGAGTTCGAAGCAGAGGCGCATGAAGGTCTCGGTATAGGGGCCGCTGACAATGGCCGCCTGGCTGAGATAGAGCCCGGCAAAGGCCGGCTCGCGGCAGAAATAGTCGAGCCAGGGCTTGAGCAGGGCGAAGATCTGCGCCTCCAGCGGCGCTTCCGGGTCGATCCCCGTGCCCTTGCGTCCGGCTTCGGCCATGGGTTCGATCTCGGTGAGGCCCAAGGCCGCGAGAAGATTGGTCTTGTCGCCGAAATGGGCAAAGACGCTCGACTTCGCAACCTTCGCCGCGCTCGCGATCTGATCGATGCTGGTTTCACCAAAACCCTGGCGGGCGAAAAGCTCGCGCGCAACGGCCAGGATCTGTTCTCTGGTCTGGCGGCTGCGGGTCTGGCGAAGCTTCATGCGCGAATCCTTTTGACCGAGCCTACGCCAAATATTAGTTGACCACGGTCAATTTACACGCCATAAAATGACCACGGTCAATATTTGAGGGTTCCTCATGTCTTTTCTCTCGCGTGATGCGCAACCCTCCCGCGTTCTTGTTCTGAATGGCAATCCTTCGCGGGAGACATTGTGCGGAGCCATGGCCGAGAACATTGCCGCGGATGCCCGGCGTCGCGGTCAGACGGTGCGGCTGGTGCATCTCGAGGATCTGTCCTTCGACGCCAATCTGAAGCAGGGTTATCGCGCGCGGATGGAGTGGGAGCCGGATCTCAAAGCTTTCGCCGATGACCTGATCTGGTGCGACCGGCTGGTGATCGTACATCCGCTGTGGTGGGGATCAGCGCCGGCGCAGCTCAAGGGCCTTTTCGACCGCGTGCTGCTGCCCGGCTTCGGCTTTCAGTATATCGAGGGCAAGCCCCTGCCGAAGCCGCTGCTTGCCGGCCGCAAGGCGCGCATCGTGATCACGTCGGACACGCCGACCATTTTTCTCAAATGGATCTACGGCAATGGCTGGGTGAAGCTGCTGCGCCGCCAGATCCTCGGCTTCTGCGGTTTCAAGGATTTGAAGGTCAAGTATTTCGCCACGGTGCGCGGGGCAAAGCCCGAGGCGCTGGCCAAGATGGTCGAGGCGGCGCCCGGGATCTTGGGGTGAGGCGACTATTCTCGTTCCCGGCCCCCGTTGGATCGCGTTGACTTGGCCTGGCATAGGCCAATATCAAGCGGCATGATTAATCTGTCGACCCAACCGCTCGATGAACTGAGTCTGGATGAAGCCGCACGACCGAAGGCACCGCCGGTGCCCGAGGCGACGGATGTGCATCGTTACCAGGGCCAGCAACTTGCCCAGATCCACAGCCATCACCTCAGAGAGATGGCGCAGATCGGCGCAATCCTCACCCGGATCGAAGCGGGGGATGCGCCTCCTGAGCATCTCAGGCAGATCGTGCTTTCCCTCGATATGGCGGAGAATTTTCAAGCCTTCGGTTCGCTGTGCGGCCGGGAATGCCATGTGCTGAAATTCCACCACGACATCGAAAGCGCCGACATGTTTCCCCGGCTTAAGGCTGCGGGTGGTGGCAGGTTTGGCGCTGTCGTTGCGAAGCTGATGGCGGAGCACGAAGTCGTGCACGAGTTGATCGTCCGGCTGGCCCGCGCGGCAGAGGCATTGGCGGATGCGCCGACGGAGGCGAATTTCATTCTGGCGGGAAAGACTTTCCGAAAACTCGAAGCGGTCGTACGGTCCCATTTCGGCTATGAGGAAAACGAACTGGAGGAGGCGATCGGCTATTACCTCGGGTCGATCTGACGCCGTCGTAGCCTGTCGTTCTCCGGGCCCTGAAGTGAAGAGCTAATGGCACTTATCACACTTGCCGTTTCCGGCTACCGATCGCTGCGCAGCCTCGTGCTGCCGCTCGAGCGGTTGAATGTGGTCACCGGCGCGAACGGCAGCGGCAAATCGAGCCTTTATCGGTCGCTGCGCTTGCTTGCGGATGTTGCGCAGGGGCAGGCGATCGCTTCGCTTGCCGCCGAGGGCGGCTTGCGGTCGACGATGTGGGCGGGCGGAGCCGGCTATTCCAGCGCGATGCGCTCGGGACGCTCCCCGATGCAGGGCAATGTCGGACGCGGTCCGGTCTCGCTTCGCCTCGGTTTCGCGTCGGAGGATTATGGCTATGCCATCGATCTCGGGCTGCCGATCCCCGGACCTGGCGCGAGCCGCGAGGAGGCATCTCTCTTCGGCGACGATCCGGTCGTGAAGGCGGAAGCCGTCTGGGCGGGCGAGAGGCTGTCGCGGTTCAACGTGATCGCCCGACGGGGCAATGCATCCGTTCTCGTGCGGGACAAGAGCGGGCGGCTGCGGCCTGTCGTCACCGACCTCGCGCCCTTCGAGACCATGATGATGCGCGCGGCCGACCCGACCAATGCGGTGGAATTGCTTTTCCTGCGCGAGCGGATGAAGGCCTGGCGTTTCTACGACCACTTCCGCATCGATCGCGATGCTCCCTCGCGCATTCCCCGGATCGGCACGCGTACGGTCGCTCTCGCCTCCGATGGGTCCGATCTTGCTCCGGCCGTTCAGACCGTGCGGGAAATCGGCGATGGACCCGCCTTCGATGGCGCGATCGAGGATGCCTTTCCGGGATCATCGGTCGAGATCGATGCCGTCAATGGCCTGTTTCGCCTCACCATGCGTCAAAGCGGGCTTAACCGCGCGCTTGACGCCTCCGAGCTTTCGGACGGAACATTGCGGTATATCGCGCTTGCCACGGCCCTACACACGCCGCGACCGCCGGAACTGATGGTGCTGAACGAGCCGGAGGGCAGTCTGCATCCCAACCTGCTTGAGCCGCTGGCCCGCATGATTGCCGCCGCAAGCCAGCGCAGCCAGATCATCGTCGTCAGCCATGCCCAGGCCCTTGTCGAGGCGCTTGCCGAACACGGGGCGCAGATGCTGGCGCTGGAGAAGGAAGCCGGCGAGACGATCGTCAGGAACACTGACGTTCCGGCCTGGGAATGGCCGGAACGGTGATCTGCGGGTGCCGCCGCTGCCACGGGTATTCGACAAGGTGGCGATGCAGTCCCTGAGCCTTCTTACACCCCGTAATACAGATAGATCGCGTAGCAGGAGACGAAGCCGACGATGAGGTTCATCGGCAGGCCGATCTTGACGAAATCGCTGAAGCGGTAGTTGCCGGCGCCGTAGACCAGGGTGTTGGTCTGGTAGCCGATCGGGGTGGCGAAGCTGGCGCTGGCGCCGAACATGACGGCGACGACGAGGGCGCGGGGCTCGATGCCGAGCTGCTGGCCGAGGCCGATGACGATCGGGGTGAGGATGACGGCGACCGCATTGTTCGTCACGCATTCGGTGAGCGTCGAGGAGAGCGCGTAGACCAGGAGCAGGACCACGAAGGGCGAGACGGCCGACATCAGCGGCATGGCGGTGTCGACGACGAGGGTGACGGCGCCGGTTTCCTGCAGGCCCTGGCCGACGACAAGCATGGCGAAGATCAGGATCAGGATGCCGCCTTCGATCGAGCCCCAGGCCTCATCGGCATCGATACAGCGCAGGATGAGGATGGCGGGCACGGCAATCATGGCGAGGATGCCGATGTCCATGACGTTGAGCGCGGCCAAGAGGACGACGAGGCCGAGGGCGAGGAGGGCGAGCGGCGCCTTGGTCGGGCGGAAGGCGCGGGCGGTCGAGCGGGTGACGGAGACGAGCTCGCTTTCATGCGAGAGTTCGTCGAGCGCTTCGGGCGTGCCCTCCAGGAGGAGTTTGTCTGCCGGGCGCAGGCGGACATTGCCGAGATCGGGGCCGGGCACATGCTTTTGCCGGTGGGCGCCGAGGATGCGCACGCCGAAGCGGCGGCCGAGCGAGAGGCTCGAGAGGCGGATGCCTTGCGAGAAGCGCCCGGGCGCGACGACGGCTTCGACGATCGAGCGCTCGCCTTCGCCCGACATGGCCCGGCGCTGGCCAACCCGGATGCCTTCGAGGTTGTTCAGGGTGAGCAGATCGGCGGATTTGGCGAGCACGATGAGGCTGTCGCCCTTCTTCAGCGTCTGGGCATTGACGTCCTTGCGGATCATCTCGCCATTCGCGCGGATGCCGGTGATGCGCAGACCCGGCTGCTTGAATTCGGCGATCTCGCCCACCGGCTTTTCGGTGAAGGCGCCGTCGGCGAGCACGGTCAATTCCGAGAGATATTCGGCGTCGTTCTGGTTTTCGAGTTCGCCGCCTTCATCGCGCCGATCGGGCAGCAGGAACTTGCCGAGCACGAGCATGGTCAGGATGCCGGTCGCGGCGGTCGCGAGGCCGACGGGCGTGATCTCGAAGAGGGAGAAGGGTTCGAGCCCCTGGCCACGGGCGACGCCATCGACGAGCAGGCTGGTCGAGGTGCCGATCAGCGTCAGGGTGCCGCCGAGGATTGCGGCATAGGAGACGGGGATCAGGAGCCGGGTGGAGGCGATGTCGAGCGCTGCGGCAAGCCGGATGACGATCGGGATCAGCACGAGCACCACGGGGGTGTTGTTCATGAAGGCCGAGGCGATGAGGGCCGTCAGCAGGAAGACCCCGAGCGCGAGTTTCGGATAGGTCTTGGAGCGTTCGAGCACGAGGCCCGCCACGCGTTCGAGCACGCCGGTCCGGACCAGGGCGCCCGTCAGCACGAACATGGCGGCGATCGTCAGAGGGGCGGAATTGGAGAAGACGCCCATGGCCTTGTCGGCCGGCACGAAGCCGAGGACGATGAAGAGGGCCGCCCCGGCGGAGGCCGTCACTTCGGCCGGGTATTTCTCCCAGACGAAGAAGGCGAACAGCACGACGACCAGCCCCAGTGCGATCTGCGCCTGGTAGTCTGCGAGGAATTCCGTGAACATATAGCGATGGCCCCATGATATCGACGTCGATGAACGCGCCAGACGGGAACAAGCTCCGTTGACCCGGAAAAAATCTTATGAGGGGGTGGGGAAGGGTGGCGAGGTTGCGGGGATTTGGAAGTCAAGTGTTGCAGTAATGGTGGGAGCTGCGCCCTGACCTTCGGTGTGAAGGGGAAGATGGGGCGGGAGGCGGACCCTCCAAATTTCGGGGCTCTTAGGGCGAGAGCGCGAATTCCAAGCGAGTGCGACCATACACCTTTGCAGCCTGATCTCTGTCGTAAGTGGACTCTGGTTCCTTTAGGTTGAAGAACGTGTTCCCTATATGGAAGATTCTTCGTAAGCTGGCCTACCGTTGAACCGATCAGGGGATATCGTCGCATGCACGGCGCAATCGTGATGTCAAAAGAGCATTCACTGCCTGCGCTTGAGGGTGTGGGGTCCTATGTCTGGCATGTTGCCGACGACGTTTTAGAGTGGTCTCCTGGGCTGGTGGCGCTGTATGGGCTAGAGCTCGCTCCTACTGACGAAGCGGCGTTTAACGCACTATTGCATCCAGAAGACCGCCTGAGGGTTCAATCGGAAACCACCGCGTTTCTCGAGCATGCCACGCACTTTTCCCACGAATTCCGCATTATCAGGCCGGACGGTATTGTCAGGCATATTCTGGATCGAGCGAAAGTCGAACGTTCGCCCGACGGCTCGGTGGTTGCCATTCGAGGTGTGAACGTTGACATCACCGACGAGCGCCTCGCCGATCCATTTGTCGGTTTCAGAGCCTTGGCTGACAACATCAATCAGCTCGCCTGGATTGCCGACCAACATGGCTCGATCTACTGGTATAATGCGCGCTGGTACGAGTTTACCGGGACGACGTTGGACGACGTTATGGGTTGGGGATGGCAATGTGTTCACCATCCGGACCATCTTGAGAGAGTGGTCGAGCGCATCTCACATTCTTTTGCCACTGGCGAAGACTGGGAAGATACTTTCCCCTTGCGAGGTGCAGATGGCGGCTATCGCTGGTTCTTGTCGCGTGCCCGTCCCATCCGCGATGATGAGGGCACGATCCGCGCTTGGTTCGGGACGAACACGGATGTGACCGAGCAACGACAAAATGAAGAAAAAACTCACCGTCTCCAGAGGCAATTTGAACTGCTGGCGGACTCGATGCCGCAGCTCGTGTGGACGGTGAACGCTCAAGGTCAGGTGGACTATTATAACAAGCGTATAGCAGCCTTTTGGCCGGCGCGGGATCCCGATACGGGCCTTTTTGACTGGCGTAAGATCGTACATCCCGACGATCTGGCACGCACAATGCAGGAATGGGAAGCAGCGGCAACGAGCGGCCACGACTACGCGTGCGATCACCGCCTAAAGATGCGCGATGGAAGTTACCGCTGGCATCTCAGCCGCGCCAATTCGCAGCAGGAGGTCTCCGATATCGACATTCGCTGGGTTGGTACCGCAACCGATATCGAGGAACTCAAGCGGAGCGAGCATGAACGACAGCTCCTACTGCAGGAGCTCAATCATCGAGTCAAAAATACGCTGGCTCTCGTCCAAGGCATAGCAAGCCTTTCGTTTCGCAGTTTCGACGATCACAAAACAGCACTCAGTGCATTCCACGCGCGTCTTGCGGCGCTCGCCCGAACCCATGATCTGCTGGTTCGAGATGACTGGCAGGAACTCAGCGTGAGTGAGGTTATACTGTCTACGGTTGCTGCACTGGGTGTGGAAGTGCACAGAATCGATTTGGCGGGAGATGACTTCAAGCTGTCGGGACGTAATGGGGTCATGGTAGGAATGGCTATTCACGAACTTGGCACGAACGCGATAAAGTATGGCGCATTGTCGGGTCCAAGCGGTCGTGTGCATATCGACTACAGAAAGGTGCAAACGGAGCCTGTCGGCTTCCAGATCTTTTGGGAGGAAAAGGGAGGACCGACCGTGACGCCACCGTCTCGGAAAGGGTTTGGTTCCCGCCTCATCCAACAGGCTCTCGCATCAATGATCGAAGGTGAGGCACTGATTGAGTACAAAGCTGATGGCGTGCGATGCTCGATAACGGGTAGGGTGTTTTAAGACATCCTAGGGGCTCTCCGGTCACTGGCTTGAAGAAGCATGCGAACTGGTTGTCTGCGTCAGAGCCTGAATTGGCAGATATATCCGGGATAGGCGCTCGCCTGAGTGATGATCTCAGCGTCCTGAGCAAAGGCGAAAAGTGCCTTAACCTCGCAGCCTCCCGCCGACGCCTCACTCCCGCGACCTCCGTCTCCTCCGCCCGCCGGCCTCGCCATCCCCCTCCGCCAGCACCTTCCGCTCCGGCAGCGTCACGACGCTTGCGAGCTTCGGGAAGGGATCGACCTTGTTCGGCAAGGCCATGGCGTCGATGAAGAGTTGCTGGAAGTGGGGTTCGAGGGCCGTTTCGATCTTTTCGATGCGGGTGACTGTGTCTTCGATCTCGCGGCGGTAGTCGCGGTTGAGGAGAGCCATCAGGGCGCCGGTGCCGGCGGCGTTGCCGACGGCCTTGACTTCGGCGAGGTCGCAATCGGGGATCAACCCTAAGACCATTGCGTATTTTGGATCGATGAAGGAGCCGAACGCGCCGGCGAAGCGGATGGTGTCGACGGTGTCTACGCCGAGCTTTTCCATCAGGAGCTTGATGCCGGCGTAAAGGGCGGCCTTGGCGAGCTGGATGGCGCGCACGTCGTTCTGCGTCACCGTGATCTTCTGGGCGCCGTCATGCAGGAGGTAGGAGAAGGTGCGGCCGTTTTCGAGGATGCGGTGGCTTTTCGCAGCCATGGCACCATCGACGACGCCGTCGGCGGAGATGACGCCGGAGAGATACATTTCGGCGACGACCTCGATGATCGCCGAGCCGCAAATGCCGGTGATGCCGGTCTTTTCCGCGGCTTCGGCAAAACCTGCCTCGTCCGACCAGGGTTCGACACCGATGACCTTGAAGCGGGGTTCCAGCGTTTGCGCGTCGATGCGGACACGTTCGATGGCGCCGGGGGCGGCGCGCTGGCCGCAGGAGATTTCCGCCCCTTCGAAGGCAGGCCCCGTCGGGGACGAGGCGGCAACGGTGCGGGTGCTGTTGCCGAGCACGATCTCGGCATTGGTGCCGACATCGACGAGCAGCATCATCTTGTCCTGGCGGTGCGGACCTTCCGACAGCGTGGCGCCGGCGGCATCGGCGCCGACATGGCCGGCGATGCAGGGCAGGCAGTAGACGCGGGCGCCATGGTTGATGGCGAGATCGATCTCGCGCGACCAGGTGTGCACGGCGCCGGAGACGGCGAGCGCAAAGGGCGCCTGGCCAAGCTCGGTCGGGTCGATGCCGAGGAAGAGGTGGTGCATGATCGGATTGGCGACGAAGACGGCGTCGAGGATATCGTCGGGGTTGACGCCGGCTTCCTTGCAGACCTTGACCGTCAGCTCGTTGATCGCCTGGCGCACCGCCTTGGTCATGGCCTCGCGGCCATCGGGGTTCATCATCACATAGGAGACGCGGCTCATCAGGTCTTCGCCGAAGCGGATCTGCGGGTTCGACGTGCCAGAGGAGGCGATGACACGGCCGGAGAGCAGCGAGACGAGATGCATGGCAATCGTCGTCGAGCCGATGTCGCAGGCGATGCCATAGGCCTCGTTGTGCAGGCCGGGCCAGAGCGCGATCATGTTGGGGCGCGAGGTTTCCAGATCGCGGTGGATGGCGGCGGTGACGCCCCAGTTGCCCTTGCGCAGCGTCTTCTGGACATCGGGCAGGAGATGCTGGGCGACGAGGATGTTCTGGAAGCCCCAGTCCTTTTCCAGCATCAGGTTGAGCCGGTCGAGATCGCCGAGCGGCTTGTGCATGTCAGGTTCGTCAACCTCGACATAGCAGAGCTGGATGGCGGGATTGCGCGGAAAGGTGCGGTCGGTCGCAGCCTTGCGGATGACCTGGGCGTTGACGACCGTATCCGGCGGCACGTCGACGACGAGATCACCGAGGATGGTGGCCGAGCAGGAGAGGCGGCGTCCGGCGGGGATGGTGCGCACCTCAGCGTAGCGTTTCTCCTTCGGCCCGACGGGGGAGATGTGGTCGTTGGACGAGGTGATGCCGTGCTTGGCGAACTGGCCTTCCTGGACCTCGATCTGGCAACGGCCGCAGGTGGCGCGGCCGCCGCAGACGCTTTCGACATAGACGCCGAGCGATCGCGCCGCTTCGAGCACGGAGGTGCCGACAGGAAAACGGCCGCGCTTGCCTGAGGGCATGAAGAGGACGAGGGGATCAGTGGCGTCTGTCATTCTGGTCTTTCGGTTTCGAGGGACGTCTCCCTCATCTGTTGCGAGGGGGCTTTACCCCCCTCTGTCACTACGTGACATCTCCCCCACAAGGGGGGAGAGTGGTGCTTCGCCCCGGCTCGCGTTGCCTTGAACGGTCGGCTGAGCCGGTGCGTCTACCCGCTCTCCCCCCGTGTGGGGGAGATGCCCGGCAGGGCAGAGGGGGGCTCACCCAAGCCGTCACCTTTGCGTCGCGCGAGTTCAAATGTCACAGGCGTGAAGCCAGACAGGTCATAGTCAGACAGATCCGCCGTGGCGACGAATTTTTCCGCGTCTTCATCGCTAGTGAAGGTTGGCAGTGCCTTCTTCGTCTCCATCCGGCCTTCTCCTGCTTTTACTCCGTCGGCGCACCACCGCCGACGCGGGCCGCACGTCCACCGCGGCGGCCGCCGCCGGAGGCGGCTGCTGCCGGGGCTGCGGCGGGAGCGGCGTGCGCACCGCCCTCGGCGGGCTTATAGTCGCGATAGGTCTTGATCCAGTTGTAGCAGTTGTCGTCTGTGCCATTGAGCACGTTGGCGGCGCGGACGGCTTCCATCTCCTGCGGGCGGCAGGGGTTCATGATGGCGGATGTCATGCCGGCACCGATGACCATGGGGATGAAGCCGGCATTGATGCCGTGGCGATGGGGCAGGCCGAAGGAGATGTTGGAGAGGCCGCAGGTGGTGTTGACCTTCAGCTCCTCACGCAGACGGCGGACAAGGGCGAAGACCTGCAGGCCGGCGGAGCCGATGGCGCCGATCGGCATGACCAGCGGGTCGACGACGATGTCTTCAGGCTTGATGCCGTAATCCATGGCGCGCTCGACGATCTTCTTGGCGACGGCGAAACGCACATCGGGATCCTGGGAGATGCCGGATTCGTCGTTGGAGATCGCGACGACAGGGACATTGTATTTGGCCACGAGCGGCAGGATGGCCTCGAGCTTTTCTTCCTCGCCGGTGACGGAATTCACCAGCGGGCGGCCCTTGGCGACCTTGAGACCGGCCTCGATGGCGGCCGTCACGGAGGAGTCGATCGCGAGTGGCACGTCGACCAGGCCCTGAACGATTTCGAGCGTCTGGACGAGCAGGCCGGGCTCGGTTTCGTTCGGGTTGACGGAGGTGACGCCGGCATTGACGTCGAGCATGGTGGCGCCGGCGGCGACCTGTTCCAGCGCGTCCTTGATGACGGTTTCGAAATTGCCGGCCTGCATTTCGGCGGCGAGCTTCTTGCGACCCGTCGGGTTGATGCGCTCGCCGATCACGCAGAAGGGCTGGTCGAAACCGATGATGATTTCCTTGGTGGCGGATGCGACGATGGTGCGGGTCATTTCAGTCCTCCGGTCGGTGCCGGCTCTCGCACGGCGGGAATGGGATGTGCCGGCAGGTGCCGGGAAAAAGCAATGGGGTGGGTTCAGTGCGGCTGGGGATGGGCGGCCTTGGCCGCCATTTCCTGCTGGTCCTGAACGGGATCGGCGCCGATCTCGCGCATGCGCTCGGCGGCGATGTCATCGGCGCGGCCGTGCTCGCGTTTCCACGGGCGGCGGCCCTTGAGGATGCCGGATTCATGGACGATCTCGGCGACATATTCTTCCTGGCGGTAGGCCATGACATGCACGCCGGAGACGCCCTCGATCTCCTTCACCTCGTTGATGATGTCGATGCAGAGCTGCTTGCCTTCCTTCTTCTGGTCTTCGGCACCTTCCAGGCGCTTGATGACGTGATCGGGAATGTGGATGCCGGGCACGTTGGAGCGGATCCACTTGGCGGTCTTGGCCGAGGCAAGCGGCCCGACGCCGACGAGAATGAAGCATTTCTCGTGGAAGCCGAGGTCGCGGACCTTGTTCATGTATTCGCGGAACATGGGCACGTCGAAGCAATACTGGCTCTGGACGAACTGGGCGCCGGCCTCGATCTTCTTGCCCAGGCGATAGGGGCGGAAATCATAAGGTGGCGCGAAAGGGTTGATCGCAGCACCCAGGAAGACCTTGGGCGGCGTGGTCAGCTTGCGGCCGGAGAGGAATTTCGAGTCGTCGCGCATCGTGCGGACGGTTTCCAGAAGCGACATGCAGTCGAGATCGAAGACGGGCTTGGCACCCGGCTGGTCGCCAGCCTGCACCCCGTCGCCGGTGAGGCACATGATGTTGGCGACGCCCATGGCGGCAGCACCGAGAACGTCGCCTTGGATCGCGATGCGGTTCTTATCGCGGCAGGCGATCTGCATGATCGGGGCATAGCCCATGCGGGTTAGAAGCGCGCAGATGCCGACCGAGGACATGTGGCAATTGGCACCGGACGCATCGACCGCGTTGATGCCGTCGACCCAGCCATCGAAGACCTTGGCGCGCTCGTAGACATCTTCCGGATCGGCGCTGTCGGGCGGGTTGAGTTCGGCGGTGACGGCGAATTCGCCACGACGCAGGACGCGCTCCAGGCGGCCGAGCGAGGAATGGCCGGGCAGGGGATCGAGCGGCAGGTGAACGCCAAGCGGATTTTCGTCGATCTGGGCCATGCTCTTCAGGCTTCCTTTGCCGTATTCTTTTCGCGCTCGGCGGCGGCTTCTGCCGTGACCCGCAGCCAGGAGGATGTCTCGCGCAGCGACTGATTGACCGGCTTTTGCACCTTCAGGATCGCATCACCTGATACCATGTTGCGCGAGCCGCTCCAGGCCTGAACCCAGACGCAGGGCATGTCCGGCTCGACCTCGCAATTGCCATTGGCGCGCACGCCACCGCAGGGGCCGTTGCGCAACTGTTTCGGACAGTTCATCGGGCAGGACATGCCGGTCGAGGACAAGACGCACTGGCCGCACATGCGACAGTCGAAGAGCAGGCCCTTCACATTGCGCTCGACGAAGGTGATCGGCTTTTCGACCCTGTTGTAGCCGAGCTTCTTCCAGACGGGATGGAGGAACAGGAAGGCGCTGGCGAAATTGCGATAGAACCATTCGAGGAAGCGCGAATTTCTGACGGCCCAGAGGCGGATCGTATAGGAGCGGCGGGCGCGGCGGTTGGGCGAGACGCCTGCCGGCGTAAACGCGCCGGTCTTGGCCTTGGCGGCCGGTGCGGCATTGCCCTTCTTCGGCGGGCCGGGATCGACGAGCACGGGCTCAGCCATTGTCGCGGCCTCCGGCATGGACGAGGGCCACGAGACGGGCCTTGTCGTAGGCGGCCTCGATCTCGGCTGCCGCGGTTTCTGCTTCGGTTTCGAGGTCGTCACCGACCGGCACCGGATCGGCCTTGCGCCAATCGGCGAGATAGGCGTCGGTTTCGGCCGCGCCCGTGCGCATCGCGGCCATATCGATGGCCTCGGTGAAGCGGAGCGAGAGTTCGCGTTTTGCCGATTTACGTCCTTGCTTGACGATCACCTGAGCGGGAATGTCCCGCCAGAAGACGACGATCTTGTCTGCCATGCCACTCACTCCCTTTGGGGCCAGAATGCACGGGGGGCATTCGCCGGACTGCGCTCTTCACGACGTCGCTTGTCGCCAAAAACGACGCTGCCACGAGTCCCGGTGTTTTTACCAGATGCGTCGCGTCAGACCGCACCAGATCCAGGACCAGAGGGTGGGCGGGAAGCGCAGGGCCGAGGGACCTTCCGGCGTCTTGGGAGCGAGACGGTCCTTGAGCGCGTCCTCGATCGATTGGCGCGTGATCTCGAGCGAAGCGATGGTCAGCAGCAGCGGGTAGGTGGAGATGAAATCGGCGCGTTCGGGCCGCGTTCGGATTTCGTAGAGCGTGCCGCCGGTATCGGTGCCGGCGTCGACGAGATGAAGGGTCGCACCGAAATTGTCGGCATCGCTTTCGCGCAGCGACCAGTAGCCGCCCATCTGGCCGCGGTAGTTCGGGTTGATGCCGGCATGCAGGTTGATGACCGGGCAGGGCATGGCCGAGAGCTGGCGGGCCGACATCAGGCGGGTGGAGACGAGAAGGATTGCTCCTGGATCGAGCTCCGTAACGAGCGCTGCCGTTTCCGGCGCGTTGATCGAGGTGACCGGATGGATCGCGATCGTTTGCGGAAGTTCGCGCTGAAGGCCGTGGCGGTCCAGCAGTTCGGCGATGCGCCGGTCCGCCAGGCGGCGCAGCAGGCGTGCGGCGATCATGGTGCCGAGTTGGCCTGTCGCGTTGAGCCAGCCGAGGCGCCGCGCCCGGCGGCGGGTGATCTCGCCTTTGGCTTCCGGGTTCTCCAGGATGACTTCGACGTCGAAGCCGCACGTCGCCAGATGCTGGATCACGACGGTGGGATTGAGGCCGCCGGCGGTCATGACGACCACCTTGCGGTGCGTCGGGTTGTCTCCTGTTTCGGACATCAGACGACGAGCGAGACGACGGCAATGGCGGTGTAGACGACGAAACCGGCAACGGCGAGCGACAGGAGGCCGATCAGGCAGCCGACGACGACACCGAGCCCATCGCGCTGGGAATGGGCAAAACCGAGGACGGCGAGCGCAAAGGCCGGGGGCCAGTTGCCGAGCGGGATCGGCAAGAAGACGACAATGGCGAGGATCAGGGCAAAGCAGCCGATTACCCGTTCGACGAAACGGCTTTCGAAAACCCAGAAGCGCGGCACGACCAGCTTCTCGGCCCAGCGCATCCAGGGGACCAGCCGCTTGACGATCGCTTCAAAGGTTTGCGGTTCGACACCGTAGTCGCTGACGACCCGCGGAAAGAAGACGCGACCGCCCGGAGACGCCATCATCTGCCAGGCGACGAAGATGAGGGGCAGGCCGAGGATGAAGGTGGCGCCCGGCGGCATCGGCACGAGGTTCGGAAGGGCGAAGACCAGAAGGAAGGCGCCGAAGGAGCGGTCCTGCAGGGCGATCGCGATGTCGCGGATCGTCACCTTACGGTCCGTCGTGCGGGCCAGCCGGACGAGAAGGTCGGAGAGGTTTTCGGGATGCTTGTCTTCACGCGCGGTGGCGAGACCCGCCACCCATGTTTCCGCCCTGTCGGTCATTGCTGATTCTCTTGGTTTCTTGTTGACCTGACAGGCAGTGTCGCAAGGGGAGATTACAGTGGGATTAAAGCGGATCCGTGTCCTGTTCACGCTTTCGGGAATGGTGAAAGGAGGGTGAATTTTGTTGCCACCACAAATGGTTGTTGACCTTTGCGGACCGCAGCGACTGAGATGTCGGCATGGATCGGACCAAATTGAACACAGACGAGAAAAACGCTCACCCGGTGGAGAGTGCCGGGTCAAGTTCTAGCGGCAATCAGCTGCCGTCAGGCTTTGACGCCTTCTTCATGACGGTTGTCCTTGGTGGCTTGGTCTTGTTTTGTGTTTTGGTGACCGTCTACGAAGTCTGGCATTGGGTTTTGACGATAGTTGTCGCCGCTGCCTTGTCACGTGTTCCACTTTTCCTGCTGGTGCAGCTGATCCTGGTGGTGGGGCTGTTGTTCGTCGCGGGCGCGCTGATCTTCAGCTGACCGTACGCACCAGCTCATCACCCTACCTCATTGCCTTGATTTCTCCTTTCTCCCTTGTCAGCTAAACGGGCTGCCTTCAAAAAACGGGGAATCAGAATGAGGAAGTCTTCTCACGTAACTGCAGGTTTCGTTGCCGTTCTCGTCGCACTGACCTTGGGTCTCACCTCCTGCGGAAACACGATCCGTGGCGTCGGCGCGGATCTCGGCAATGCGGTGGATGCGACGCAGGATGCGGGGCGCAGTGTCGCCAATTCGGTCCGCTAAAGGGATCGATTTTCCCGACCTCAGGTGGCCGTGACCAAGCTTCGTTCGGCAGCCGCGACGAGTTCCGGCTGCAAGTCGCCGTAACCGGTGAAGCGATATTCATAGTCGAGATTCAGATAGTCGGCGGCCCATTTGGCCTTGGCCTGAAGTTCGGCATCCTCGGTCTGCGCGAGATAGACGATCTTGGTGTAGTTGCCGAAGACCATGTCACGCAGTTCGGGGTGACGATCGAGTTTCAGGGGCTCGATGACGAAGGCTTCGAACTGGCGGGTGATCAGGTCGGTCAGATAGAAGGCGGTGAATTCGCTTTCGCATTCGGCGAGGAATTTTTCCGTACCGGTGAAGAAGGCATAACAATGGGGGCCTGAGAGCCGCTCGATGCCTTCCTCGCGACAGATCTTGTCGACCTCGCCCTGGGTGCCGCATTCGGCATAGCCGAGGAAGATGTTTTCATGGCCGGCAGCCCGGGCTTCCGCGATTTTTTCCCGAAGCGCCGGTGCAATCCTTTCGGGCCAGACATGCCAGATGGCGGGCAGGCATTCGAGTGAGAGATGGTCCAGCCCGTTCAGCGCTTTGACGGCCAGGATTTCACGGGCAATCGCACCGCATGCGATCACGTGAACCTTTTTTGATGTCGCGCGTTGTTCCATCGCAATCCACTCGTTACCCAGAGAAAAGGTACACCCACATGATGGCGAAAAAACTGACAGCCGGCGCAGCTCTCATCCTCACCGTCTTCGCACTGTCGTCGTGCGGCAATACGATCCGTGGCGTAGGCCAGGACGCTGCCAACACTGTTGATGCGACGCAGAACGCCGCCAACAACGTCGACGCCGCCGCCTCCCGCTAATTGTCAGCGCGCGGTGGACACCGCTTTGAGCGCACCTGAAACAGGAGAGGGAGCATGACGCTCACGACCATCGCAAAGGCCAGTGCCATCTATATGCTGGCGGCCATCCTGTATGCCGGCGGGCATGTTGCCTGGCAGACCATGGCAACGGCCCCTCAGGGCGAGTTCTACGCAGAAGCCGGCCTCTAAGGGCCGGCTTCGCCGTTTGCAGTCTTTAGGCGCGGGCGCCCATGCTGTTGTGCTTGCGTGCAATGAAGTCCTTGGCCGTCTCGACCGCAACGGCGGCATCGCGACAATAGGCATCTGCACCGACAGCCTTGCCGAATTCCTCGTTGAGCGGCGCGCCACCGACGAGAACGACGTAATCGTCGCGGATACCCTTTTCCTTCATCGTATCGATCACGACCTTCATGTAGGGCATGGTGGTCGTGAGCAGCGCGGACATTCCGAGGATATCGGGCTTTTCCCGCTCCAGCGCTTCCAGATAGTTTTCGACCGGATTGTTGATGCCGAGGTCGATCACGTCGAAACCTGCACCTTCCATCATCATGCCGACGAGGTTCTTGCCGATGTCGTGGATGTCGCCCTTGACCGTGCCGATGACCATCTTGCCCTGCTTGGGCGCGCCGGTTGCGGCAAGCAGCGGACGCAGGATCGTCATGCCGGCCTTCATCGCGTTGGCGGAGAGCAGAACCTCCGGAACGAAGAGAATGCCGTCGCGGAAATCGATGCCGACGATGCGCATGCCTTCGACGAGCGCCTGGGTCAGGATGTCGTAGGGAGCCCAGCCGCGGTCCAGCAGGATCTGTGTCGCTTCCTCGATCTCCTCCTTGAGGCCGTCATAGAGGTCATCATGCATTTGCTGCACGAGCTCTTCATCGGAGAGTTCGGAAAGAATGATGTCGTCTTCGGCCATGGTGGTGCTTCCCGCTTCTTTTTCAACGCGATTCCGGTCGCGCCGGGCATCAGACTGCCCGATCGAAAGTTAAACCTCAAGTTCGTGAAAAACTCTTTTCGATTACGACGCGGCGGCGGTGAAAAGCGACGGCGGCAGACAAGTGGAGGAAAAAGCCGATGTCTGCATGACGCAAGCCGTTGGCGCATAAAGGATGGTTTCACAAGCGGATTGGATTAGCATAATGGGGAGAGAAGCAGCGCGATCGAGCGCTCGAGCGAGGAAGCAGACATGGACGATATCACGGCAGAACCGGGCGCAGGCCGCCGCCAACGCGGCGAGGGGCGGGGGGCTGCGGCCCGCAGGGCATCGCGCAGCGGCGGCGGTGCCGGTCCTGCCATGCCTTACATCACCCGCAAGATCCGGACCTACGAGGTTCTGGACGAGGAAGGTCTGGCGCTGATCGAACACAATGCCGATGTCGTTCTCGAAGAAATCGGCATCGAGTTTCGCGACGACGCGGAAGCCCTGGAGCTCTGGAAACAAGCCGGGGCCGATGTGCGCGGGCAGCGCGTGCACTTCCCGAAGGGTCTCTGCCGCGAACTTCTGAAGACGGCGCCGTCCGAATTCGCCTGGCATGCCCGCAATCCCGAGCGCAGCGTTCGCATCGGCGGCAATGCCACAGTCTTTGCCCCGGTTTACGGATCGCCCTTCGTGCGCGACCTGGAAGGCAATCGTCGCTATGCGACGCTCGAGGACTTCCGCAACTTCGTCAAGCTCGCCTATATGGCGCCGTCGATGCATTCCTCGGGTGGTACGGTCTGCGAACCCGTCGATATCCCGGTGAACAAGCGTCACCTCGACATGGTCTACAGCCATATCAAATATTCCGACAAGCCGTTCATGGGGTCGGTCACGGCACCGGAGCGCGCGGAAGACTCGGTTGCCATGGCCAAGCTCGTCTTCGGCGATGACTTCGTCGAAAACAACTGCGTCATGCTGAACCTCATCAACGCCAACTCGCCGATGGTCTTCGACGAGACGATGCTGGGCGCTGCCAAGGTCTATGCGCGTCACGGCCAAGCCTCGGTCATTTCACCCTTCATTCTCTCGGGCGCCATGAGCCCTGTGACGGTTGCCGGTACGCTGACGCAGATCCTGGCGGAAGTGCTGGCAGGTGCCTCCTTCACCCAGCTGATCCGTCCTGGCGCACCGGTGCTCTTCGGCACCTTCGCCGCCTCCATCTCGATGCAGTCGGGTGCACCGACCTTTGGCACGCCGGAGCCGGCGCTGGTGTCCTATGGCGCAGCCCAGCTCGCACGGCGCATGGGTCTGCCTTTCCGTACCGGCGGTTCGCTCTGTGCGTCGAAGGTTCCGGACGCGCAGGCAGCACACGAGAGCGCCAATACACTGAACATGACGCTGCTCGCTGGCGCCAACTTCGTGCTGCATGCGGCCGGCTGGCTCGAGGGCGGTCTTGCTGCCTGCTACGAGAAGTTCATGATCGACCAGGACCAGCTCGGCATGATGCAGAAGCTTGCTCAGGGCGTGGACCTTTCTGACGACGGTCAGGCGATGGATGCGATCCGCGAAGTGGGCCCGGGCGCGCATTATCTCGGCTGCGCCCATACGCAGGCGAACTTCCAGACCGCCTTCTATCGCTCGCCGCTCGCCGACAACAATTCCTTCGAGCAGTGGGAAATCGAGGGCCGCAAGCGCATCGAGGACCGGGCGAACGCACTCTGCCGCTCGTGGCTCGACGCATATGAAGCGCCGGCGCTCGATCCCGCCATCGACGAGGCGCTGCTGGCCTTCGTCGCGAGCCGCAAGGATTCGATGCCCGACGCCTTCTCCTGAAAGGGTCCCGTTGCCAGGGAGCAAGGCGGAGCCAACAGAGTTGCCGACATGATCCAAGAGGAGGTCTGGCGACCGCATTACAAGATCGAGGGGCCGCGATGAGCGGCCCTTCTTCCGTTCTGACCGAGATCGAAACGCTGCTTGCCAGGCACGGGCTTTCGCCGCGCGGGGTGGTTCGATTTGGGAGTGACGAGCCAACGCCGCGGCTACCGGATGGCGGACGGAGCGTGGCTGTGGTGCTGATCGGCCTCGCAGGCGGTGGCATGTGGCCGGTCTTTTCGGCCTGGCAGGCAGCCCAGCCGGATCGGGGCGGGACAGACCCGCTCGATCGCTGGTCAAAGAGCATTATCGATGCGGTCGCCAGAGAGGTCGGCGCGGCGGCCTGTTATCCGTCAGAGGCGCCTTACCAACCTTTTCAGGCCTGGGCGACGCGGGCGGAGGGCCTCAGAGCCTCGCCGCTCGGGATTCTCATCCATCCGCGCTTCGGGCTCTGGCACAGCTATCGCGGGGCGTTGCTGTTTGGCGACTGGCCGGAAGGTGGTAAAGCGGCCGTTGGGTCGGATCACCCCTGCGATCGCTGTCGCAACAAGCCTTGCCTGTCCGCCTGTCCCGTTGGCGCGATCACGGAAGATGGCTTTGGCGTTCTGGGGTGCCGGCGGCATCTCGCGACGCCCGAGGGACAGCGCAGCTGCATGGTTTCGGGATGTCTCGCCCGCAATGCTTGTCCTGTCGGTACCGAGTACCGCTATCCAGAGGCGCAGCTCCGATTTCACATGCAGGCGCTGACACTGCCGGATTGATCGATGGGATCGATTTCGGGGATATCGCTCCAGCCGTCTTCACAATGCCTGATATCGGCGGCAAGAAGCGGGCTCAGCAAAGGGCCAATGCGTGCGCAAGATCCTCTCTTTCCTCGGTTTTCTGACCAGCCTGACATTGCCGTCGGCCTCCCATGCGGCATGCGAGGTGCTGCAGGAGGGTGCCCAGAGCTATCTTTCCTGCCGTTTCGACCCTGCCAAGGACGATATACGGCTGCATCTCGCTTCTCCGGATGGACAGGCCTATGGCGGCTTTGCTTCTCTGCGCCGGCAACTCTGGGCCGAACGGCGGGTGCTCACCTTTGCGATGAATGCGGGGATGTATCACGTTGATCTGTCGCCGGTCGGTTACTTTGCCGAGCATGGCAAGGTGCTGAAACCGGCTGTGACCGGCGGCGGCTGGGGCAATTTCCACCTGCTGCCGAACGGGGTCTTCCTGATCAAGGACGGCAAGGCCTCGGTCATGGAGACCAAGGCGTTCGTCGCGAGCGGAATGGTGCCGGATTTCGGGACGCAGTCTGGGCCGATGCTGGTGATCGACGGACAACTGCATCCGCGCTTCCTGCCGGACAGCGACAGCTTCAAGATCCGCAACGGGGTCGGCGTGGATGCCGAGGGGCGGGTGCATATGGTGGTGTCGAGGGTGCCCGTGCGGTTCTACGACTTCGCCACCTTCTTCCGGGATCGGTTGGGCTGTGCCAACGCACTTTACCTCGACGGCACGATTTCGAGCGTCTTCATCGCCGAGGACGAGCGCATGGACCGGCTTTTCCCGATGGGGCCGATCCTTTCGGTCAGCATGCCGATCCCGCAGTAAGGCTTAGACCGCCGCCTTGGGATAGGCGCGCTCCAGTCCGCCGGAGCGGCTGAGGCCTGTGCGGAAAGCGGCAAAGGCCGGATGCTGGCTCGAGCGGGCGACTTCCATCAGGCGGATCTGCAGGCGCGGTGGGGCGTTGTCGCCGATCCATTCGCCATTGCGTTCGAGCTTCAGCGTGTTCAGGAAACGCCCCTCGGAGGCGATGTCGAGATAGAGGCACAGGCCTTCGAGCAGCGCGTCGTCCTGAGCCGGGTTTTCGAAGATCAGCTTCAGGAAGGCCTGATCCTGCTCCTGCATCGAGGCGATCTTGGCGGCGACGGTGTCACGATCCGGAAAGGCGGACATGGGCTTACTCCCTCACATGGTCAAGGCTCCGGGACGCGAGCAGAACCCGCATCCATTAGGACCAGCTACACCACAACAAGTTTGCCCGAGGCTTGTCCCGCGGCTCCGACGTCGCCATCACTCGTGGCGGAGCGCGTCGATCGGGTTCATTTGAGCGGCGCGGCGGGCGGGGAAATAGCCGAAGACCATGCCGATCGCGGCCGAAAAGGCGAAGGCGAGCAGGATGATGGAGGGGCTTGCGACGAAGGGCACGGACATCAGGCTGACCGCCGTATAGGCGATGCCGAGCCCCAGCGCGATGCCGACGACACCGCCGAAGATAGAGAGGGTGACGGCTTCGACGAGGAACTGCATCAGGACCTGACGCTCGACCGCGCCGATCGCAAGCCGGATACCGATCTCGCGCGTGCGCTCGGTGACCGAGACCAGCATGATGTTCATGATGCCGATGCCGCCGACAAGGAGCGAGACGGCCGCGACGGCACCGAGAAGGCCGGTCATCAGCGTGGTGGTGCCGGTCAGGGTTGCCGCCATCTGGGTCATGTCGTTGACGCTGAAATCATCGTCGCGACCCGCAATGATCTTGCGGCGTTCGCGAAGCAGGCGCTCGACATCCGCCTGGACCTTGGACGTGGAGACGCCGTCCTCGGCCGAGAGCATGATGCTCGAGACATCGGAGGAGCCGCCGATGCGGCGCTGGAAGACCTTGAGCGGCATCATGACGACATCGTCCTGATCGCTGCCCATGCCGCTCTGGCCCTTCTTGGCAAGAATGCCGGTCACCTGGCAGGCGACATTGCCGACCCGGATCGTCTGGTCGACGGCCGGCGTCGAACCGAAGAGCTTGGCGCGGACCGTTTCGCCGAGCAGGCAGACGGCCTGGCCGCCGCGCTCCTCCGAAGGCAGGAAGCTGCGGCCGGCGGCGAGCTCCCAGTTCTGGGCGACAAGGTAGTCATTGCCGGAGCCGATGATCGAGGTCTGGCGGCTCTGGCCACTGAAGATGACGGTCTGGCTGGACTGGTTGATCGCGGCGACAGCGCGCAGGCCGGGGATCTGATCACGGATCGCCTCGATGTCACGGATGGTGAACTTCTTCGCGTCGGTGGCGGCACGTCCCGGGCCGAACTGGCCGGGACGGACGAAGAGGAGATTGGTGCCGAGCTTGGAGATTTCGCTGGTCACTTGCGCTGTGGTGCCATTGCCGATCGTGACCATGGCGATGACGGCGGCAACGCCGATGACCACACCGAGCACGGTCAGGAACGAGCGGAGTAGATTGCGGCGGATGGCGCGCAGCGCGAGCTTGATGGTTTCACCGAACATGGGCGAGGGGCTCCTCATTCCGGCTGTCGGACTGGATATGGCCGTCGACGAAACGCAGGTTGCGCTTCGCATAGGCGGCGATGTCGTCCTCATGCGTGACCATGATGACCGTGATGCCATGGTCGCGGTTGAGGCCGGTGATCAGATCCATGATCTCGCGGCTGGTTTTCGTGTCGAGATTGCCGGTGGGTTCGTCGGCCAGAAGCACGGCGGGGCTCGTAACGATGGCGCGGGCGATGGCCACGCGCTGTTGCTGTCCGCCCGAAAGCTCCTGCGTCGTGTGGTTCTCCCGGCCGCCGAGACCGACCTGGGCGAGCGCTTTCAGCGCCCGGGCGCGCCGTTCACGGGCGTCCATGCCGCGATAGACGAGCGGCAGCTCGACATTTTCCACGGCAGAGGTTCGGGCCAGGAGATTGAAGCCCTGGAAGACGAAGCCCAGCATGTGGCGGCGCAGCAGGGTGTATTGCGCGCGGTCGAAGCCAGTCGTGTCGATCCCCTGGAAGAGATACTGACCCGAGGTCGGCACGTCGAGGCAGCCGAGGATGTTCATGGCCGTCGACTTGCCGGAGCCGGAAGGGCCCATGATTGCCACGAATTCGTGCCGGTCGATGGTGAGGTCGACGCGGTCGAGGGCGCGGATCGTGGCTTCGCCGCGTCCATAGAGGCGCGAGATCTGGCGAAACTCGATGAGCGGGGCGCTGGCCATGAAGCGTCCTTACCCGTTGCGGAGGGTCTGGTCGGTGATGACCCGGTCGCCCTCCTTGAGGTCGCCCTTCATGATCACGGTGTTCTGGCCGTCGGAGGCGCCGATCTCGATGTTGATGGCCACGGGGGCGCTGTCGCGCAAGACCCAGACGGTGCGCTCACTGCCTTCCGGCTCCGGTGCGCTTGTCGGCGTCTGGCGGGGCGGGCGGAAGATGCTGAAGACACCGCTGCCGCCGCCTTCGGTCTCGGCCGGCGTGGCGGCCGGCGGCGCGTAGCGCAAGGCGGCATTGGGGATCAGCAGACCGTCGGTGATCGACTGGACCACGATGTCGGCGGTTGCCGTCATGCCCTGGCGCAGCAGCAGGTCGTCGTTGGCGACAGACAGAATGCCCTTGTAGGTGACGACGTCGCTCACGGTTTCCGCGGCATAGCGTATCGAGGTGATCTTTGCGGGGAAGCGCTGATCGGGGAAGGCGTCGACGGTGAAGGTCGCGTCCTGGCCGACGGCGACCTGCCCGACATCGGCCTCATCGATCGAGACCTGGAGTTCCATCTGGCGGAGGTCGCCGGCGATGGTGAAGAGGGTGGGGGCCTCAAGCGATGCCGCGACCGTGGCACCGGTGTCGACATCGCGCGAGAGCACGATGCCATCGATCGGCGAGACGATTGTCGCCTTGGAGAGCGAGAGTTTCGACTGCTCAAGGGCGGCTTCCGCCGAGATGACATCGGCCTCGGCGCTCTGGCGTGCGGCTTCGGCGGCCTGGAAGGTGTATTCGGCGGTATCGAGATCCTGCTGGGTGGAGACGCGGCTGGAAACGAGCGTCGTCAGGCGATCGAGCTTGGCCTTGGCCGACTGCTCATCGGCGCGGGCCTTAGAGACCGTGGCGCGCGCGGAGGCAAGGGCTGCCTCCTTCGCCTTCAGGTCGGCGCTCAGCTTGTCGGTATCAAGGCGCGCAAGCACATCGCCCTTCTTGACCTCGCTGTTATAGTCGACCAGCACCTCGCGGATGGTGCCGGACTGTTCGGAGGAGACGTCGACCTGCACGGTCGGTTCGACCGAGCCCGTTGCCGTGACGATGACGGTGAGATCGCCGGGCTTCACCTCTGCCGTGGTGTAGCTCACCGTGGTTCCGCCGGCCGACCAGAGATAAGCGCCATAGGCGAGACCGGCGACGGCCACGAGGCCGAGGATGCGCAGCCCCCAGCGGGCCTTGGGCCGTGCGGCCTGATCAAGGATCGCCTTCAGCTCTTCGGTCTCGGGAGAGGTTTGCGGTTTCACGTCGTCTTTCACGTCTGCTCCGTCCGGATGGTTCAACTCGCCGCCATCCTGGGGCAGGCAAGCTCTCAAACCCTTGATCGCGGTCAAGGGCGATCAGGTTCCATGGCTATGGAGATAGACATTCGCAGCGGAAAGGACAGTGAAAGATTGGTAAGGTTGGGAGGCGGTCAGCGGGCGGCCTCGGCGGCGAAACTTGCCAGTATGGCGGAAGAGGTGGGATTCGAACCCACGGTACGGTCTCCCGCACGCCGGTTTTCAAGACCGGTTCCTTAAACCACTCGGACACTCTTCCAGTGGGGTGCGTTATGCGCAAAGCCATTCGACTTGGCAAGAGCGATTGTCGCGGGAAAAGGTGGGGAAGGGGTGCCCGACGGGGTGTGCGTATCCGGCGGCGTCGGGCCGTGGTGTATTAACCGTCAGCTAACCATGATTGCAGCTTTGCGCCCCTCGCAATCATTCAAATTGTGACTTTTCCCATTTTGGTCATTTTTCCACGAGAGTTATTGCGCTGACGTGAGCGAGGCATGGGGGCTTCGCGGATGGGGCGCGATGATTGCAGGCCCTGCTGATGTGAAGTGGGACTGATGCAGTTTTCGATCGCTGGCCGCCTGGCCAATTCGGGGAAGTGGTGCGGGCTTGTGCTGTTGTGCGCCTTTACCGCCTCCTGTTCGACCACCAAGACGGCGGAGAAGCCGAAGCGGTCGAAGGAGTATTTCGCCGAATCGATCTATGGCGTGAAGGCGAGCCCGCGAGTCGTGGCGAGCGGTCCCGTTCCCAAGGGCGGCGGGCGCTACATGGTCGGCAAGCCCTATGTGGTGAAGGGCAAGACCTTCGTGCCGAAGGAGAACCCCGATTACGACAAGGTCGGCGTCGCCTCGTGGTATGGGGATGCCTTCCACGGCCGGATGACGGCGAATGGCGAGCTTTACGACAAGGAGCATCTGTCGGCGGCCCATCCGACGCTGCCACTGCCGAGCTATGCCCGCGTTACCAATCTCAACACCGGCAGTTCCGTCATTGTGCGCATCAACGACCGCGGTCCGTTCCACAAGGGGCGGATCATCGACCTGTCGCGCAAGACCGCCGACATGCTGGACATGAAACACAGCGGCACTGGCGAGGTGCGCGTGCAGTATATCGGGCCGGCGCGGCTCGACGGGCATGACATGCCCTATCTCATGGCGTCCTATATCCGGAAGGGCGAACGGGGACCGGTCATCGATCCCGGCGGTCAGATCGCATCCGGCGTGATGGTGGCCTCGAACGAGGTCAAGACGCCTGACTACCAGCCCCCGGCGGCGACCACCTATCAGACCGCTTTGGCCGGTCCGACACCGAGCGGCAGTGCTCAGCCCCAGACGCTCGATGCGCAATTGCTGATGCAGGGCAGCGCCGGCGCTGCGGGCACTGGCGTGGTTTCCGCCGAGAGCTTCGCGGCTCTGCCGGACTTTGGCCCGACGCCGATGCCTCGGCCGCATCACATCGATGGCTATGACGGCTCCGGCTATGCCGCGGCCTTTGCGGAAGAGCCTGTGGAAACCGACGCGCTTGCCTTCGACGCCATTCTCGTGCGCAATGGCGGCCTCACCGAGCGCTCGATTCTCTCCTCGGTCGCAAGCGGCGGCATCCGGCTCTCCACAGGCCGCTAAGCCGGTTGGCGGTGCGTCGCAGCGAGAATGCGGGTGTTCCGACACCGAGACTGGCCAGCCGAAGTGTGATCATGCGTATCTTCTCCACCGTCGTCCTGCTTCTGGCGAGCCTGTTGTCGCCTGGACTTCCGTCTCCGGCGGCATTTGCGCAGACGGCGGCACCGGCGCCGCTGATCGAGAGCAAGGCAGCGCAGGTCTATCTCATCGAAGCCTCGACAGGCACAGTGCTCTTTTCCAAGAACGAGAAGAAGAGTTTTGCGCCGGCGTCGCTTGCCAAGCTGATGACGCTCGAAGTGGTGTTCGATGCGCTGAAGAAGGGCGAGATCCGGCCCGACACGATCTATCCGGTTTCGGAATATGCCTGGCGCACGGGCGGCGCGCCGTCCCGAACCTCGACCATGTTTGCGGCGGTCAAGAGCCAGGTGCCGGTTGCCGACCTCATCAAGGGGGTCGCGGTCCAGACGGCAAATGATGGCTGCCTGATCATCGCCGAGGGCATGGCCGGATCAGAGGCGAAATTCGTCGAGCGGATGAATGCGCGCGCAGCCGAACTCGGGCTCACCGACAGCCATTTCGCCAATGCGACCGGACTTCCTCATCCCGACAACCGTTCGACGCTGGTCGACCTGGTCAAGCTCGCCCGGCATCTGGTCGAGACCTATCCGGATCTCTACCAGACCTTCAGCCTCGCCGAGTTCGAGTGGAACAAGATCCTGCAGCGCAACCGCAATCCGCTGCTGCCGATCGGGGCGGACGGGCTTGGCACCGGCTTTGCCGAGGAGAGCGGCTTTGCCATCATCGCTTCCATGGAGCGGGATGGGCGACGGCTGTTCCTCGGGTTGAGCGGTGCCCAGACCGACAAGGAGCGAACGGAGGAAGCGACGCGCCTCCTGAACTGGGGTTTCGACGGCTTCGAGATGCGCACGTTGTTCAAGCCCGGCGAAGTGGTCGGCGAGGCCAGCGTCTATGGCGGAAATCCCTCGAAGGTGCCGCTGGTGGCCCATGGGCCGGTCGAGGTCTATGTGCCGATCAACAATCCCGATCGGTTGCAGGCCCGGATCGTCTATCGCTGGCCGCTCAAGCCGCCGGTGGCTGCGGATCGGGAGATCGCGACGCTCAACATCCTGTCAGGCGAGCGTCCACTTGTCAGCGTGCCGCTGAAGAGTGCGCAGGCAGTCGAAGTAGGCACACTGCGCCAGCGCGCCTGGGATGCAGTGATCGAACTCCTGTTCTTCTGGATCTGACGAAAATCCGCATCCTCCGCGTGCTTCACGGTTTCGCTGAAGACGATCTTGGGTTAGAGCCGTAGGCAGGCCCACAAGGGTGAATTTCAGACGCCTCAGGCGGGAAGTAGGCAAGGCATTGGCGACGGCGCGCGGATTATTCGTGAGTTTCGAGGGAGGCGAGGGGGCCGGCAAGTCCACCCAGATTCGTCTTCTGGCGGACAGTCTGCGGGAGAAGGGCCACACCGTGATCACCACCCGCGAACCGGGGGGATCGGCCGGAGCCGAAGCGCTTCGCCATGTGCTGCTCTCGGGCGCGGCAGAACCCTTTGGGGTGCGCATGGAGGCTCTGCTGTTTGCGGCGGCGCGCGCCGATCACCTCGACTGCGTGATCCGTCCGGCACTGGCGCGCGGCGAGATCGTGCTCTGTGACCGCTTCGTCGATTCCTCTCGAGTCTATCAGGGGGTCACCGGCAATATCGAGCCGCCGCTGATGCAGGCGCTCGAGCGGGTGTCGATCGGAAAGACCATGCCCGACATCACGCTGGTGCTGGACCTTGCCGCCGAAGTCGGCCTGCAGCGGGCGAGGCGACGGGCCGGGGCGTTGAGCGAGGCGACGGCGCCGGATAGGTTCGAGAAGGAAAAGCTCGAAGTGCACGAGAAGCGCCGCCAGGGCTTCCTCGACATCGCCAGCCGTGAGCCCGAACGCTGCCGGGTGGTGGATGCCTCCTTCGACGTCGACCATATCGCGCGGGACATCCTTTCCGAGGTGACGCTCGCGCTTGCCCGACAGGCGGGTCGCGCAGCAGACACCGAGCAGGCGGCGCGGTCATGAGCGAGGAAAGGGCAGGGCTGCTCGACGGGGCGATTGCGCCGGTCAGCAATGTGAAACTGTTCGGACATGAGGCGGCGGAAGAGTTTCTGGCGCGCAGCTATCGCTCGGGCAAGGGGCACCATGCGGTGCTGATCGAGGGACCGGAGGGGATCGGCAAGGCCACGCTTGCCTTCCGTCTTGCCAACCACATCCTGCGCCATCCCGAGCCGGCCAGTGCGCCCGAGACCCTGTCCGATCCGGACCCGGATCATCCGGTCACACGGCAGCTCGCCTCCGGTGCGAGCCACAACCTGCTGCATCTGCACCGGCCGGTGGACGAGAAGACCGGCCGGGTGCGCAGCGCGATCACCGTGGACGAGGTGCGCAAGGCGGGTCACTTCTTCAGCCAGACGTCGGGGACCGGCAACTGGCGTATCGTCATCATCGACCCGGCCGACGATCTCAACCGCAATGCGGCGAATGCGATCCTGAAGATCCTGGAGGAGCCGCCGAAACGGGCGATGTTCCTCGTGCTCTCCCATGCGCCCGGCAAACTCCTGCCTACCATCCGCTCGCGCTGCCTGCCGCTCCGGCTGCATGAACTGTCGCCTGAAGCCATGGACAAAGCGCTGGGGCAGCTTGGGCTCGCCATTCCAGCGGACAGGCGGGAGGCGGTTCTCGCGCTTGCCAAGGGCAGCGTGGCGCGGGCCTTGAAACTGGTGAATTACGGGGGCGCCGATATCCTCGACGCCTTCGATCAAATGCTCACGGCGTCTGGACCCTCGCAGCGCAAGATGATGTTTAAGATCGCCGAGGCGCTGTCGGGCAAGGACAGCGACGTGGCCTTCGGCTTCTTCACCGAGCATCTGGGCGACCATCTTGCGGCGACGGCACGGCAGCTGGCTCTTGAAGGCGATCTCGGTGGGGCCGAGCATTTCGCCCGGCTGTCGTCCACAATCAACCAGCAGCTCGGCATCGCCGCGGCCTACAATCTCGACCGCAAGCAGACCATGCTCGACGTGCTCGGCGCGATCGTGCGTTGAACATGCCCGATCGGGGCTCTCTGCGGTTCCTGGTGGCGCTGCAGCAAAACGGATGTTCCTAAAGCCAGCGGAATGTTTTAAGAGCGTTCGACCCCATTTGTTTTTGCCGTGCATGGTGGCTGATCCGCGCCGCCATGGTCTGGCCGCAAGACAATCGCACACGACCATCGCAACCGACGAAAAGACAACAAGAAGCCATGAGCGATCCCTACTACATCACCACTGCCATCTCCTACCCGAACGGCAAGCCGCATATCGGCCATGCCTATGAGCTGATCGCAACCGATGCCATGGCGCGGTTCCAGCGGCTCGACGGCAAGGATGTGTTCTTCCTGACGGGCACGGACGAACACGGGCAGAAGATGCAGCAGACGGCGCGTGCCGAAGGGATAACGCCGGAAGCGCTTGCCGAGCGGAACTCGAACGAATTCCGCGAGATGGGCAAGCTGCTCAATTCCTCGAACGACGACTTCATCCGCACGACCGAAAAGCGCCATCACGAGACCGTGCAGGAAGTCTGGCGGCGGATGGAGAAGAACGGCGACGTCTACAAGGGCGGCTATGCCGGCTGGTATTCCGTGCGCGACGAGGCCTATTACCAGGAAGAGGAAACCGAGCTGCGCGGCGATGGCGTGCGCTACGGGCCGCAGGGCACGCCGGTCGAATGGGTGGAAGAGGAAAGCTATTTCTTCAAGCTCTCGGCCTATGAAGACAAGCTCTTGAAGCTTTACGAGGACCAGCCAGACTTCATCGGTCCGAACGAGCGACGCAACGAGGTCATTTCCTTCGTCAAGTCGGGTCTCAAGGATCTGTCGATCTCGCGCACCACTTTCGACTGGGGCATCAAAGTGCCCGGCGACGACAAGCATGTCATGTATGTCTGGGTCGATGCGCTGACTAACTACATCACCGCGACCGGATACGTCGAAGACGAGAACGGCCCGCGGGCGAAATACTGGCCGGCGGACGTGCATATCATCGGCAAGGACATCATCCGCTTCCACGCCGTCTACTGGCCGGCCTTCCTGATGTCGGCGGGCCTGCCTTTGCCGAAGCGCGTTTACGCCCATGGCTTCCTGCTCAACAAGGGCGAGAAGATGTCGAAGTCGCTCGGCAATGTCGTCGACCCGGTGAACCTCGTAAACCATTTCGGTCTCGACCAGGTGCGCTACTTCTTCCTGCGTGAGGTCTCCTTCGGTCAGGACGGCAGCTATTCGGAAGAGGGGATCGGCACGCGTATCAATGCCGATCTCGCCAACGGCATCGGCAATCTGGCGTCGCGCTCGCTGTCGATGATCAACAAGAACTGCGAGGGCAGGGTGCCGACACCCGGTGCGCTGACAGCCGAGGACGAGGCGATCCTGAAGATTGCCGACGAGGCGATCGACATCTGCCGCGAGGAGATGGGCAAGCAGCAGATCCACAAGGCGGTGGCTGCCATCATCAACATCGTCAACGAAGCCGACCGCTATTTCGCGGCACAGGCGCCGTGGGTCTTGAAGAAGACCGACGAGGCGCGCATGGGCACGGTACTTTACGTGACCGCCGATGTCGTGCGCCAGATCGCAATCCTGTTCCAGCCGATCATGCCGGAAACCTCGGCGAAGATCCTCGATCTCGTGGCGGTCGCCGCAGAAGACCGCGTGTTTGCGAGGCTCGGCGCTGCCGGCCGTCTGCAGCCGGGCACGGAACTGCCGGCACCCTCGCCGGTTTATCCGCGCTACGTCGCCCCGGACGCGGGCAAGGCCTGACACCATGCTGATCGATACCCATTGCCATCTCGACTTCGCCGATTTCGACAGCGAGCGTGACGAGCTTGTCACGCGGGCGCACCAGGCCGGTGTGAAGCAGATGGTGACGATCTCGACGCGCGTCAGGAAGCTTGAGACGCTTTTGGCACTCACGGAGCGCTATCCAAGCGTCTTCTGCTCAGTCGGCACGCATCCGAACAATGCCGGCGACGAGCTGGATGTGACGGCGGACGAGTTGGTGAAGCTTGCCGAGAGCCATGAGAAGATCGTGGCGATCGGCGAGGCGGGACTTGATTACTTCTACGACACGCAGAAGCCCGAGGACCAGAAGACCGGCCTGATCCGCCACATCGAGGCGGCCCGGCGGACGGGTCTTCCGCTCGTCATCCATAGCCGCAGTGCGGACGAGGACATGGCGGATATACTGACCACGGAAACAGGGAAGGGGGCCTTCCCCTTCATCCTGCATTGCTTCTCCTCCGGCCAGGCGCTGGCCGACACCGGTGTTGCGCTCGGCGGCTATGTCTCCTTCTCCGGCATCGTGACCTTCCCGAAATCGGAAGAGTTGCGCGAGATCGCCAAGACCGTGCCGATGGACCGGCTGCTGGTCGAGACGGATGCGCCTTATCTGGCGCCGAAGCGCTGGCGTGGAAAACGCAACGAGCCGTCCTATGTGGTGAACACGGCCGAGGTGCTGGCGGAGGTGAAGGGCGTGAGCTACGCGGAGATGGCCGAGATCACCACCGAGAACGCCTTCCGCTGCTTCTCCAAGATGCCGCGGCTGGCTTGAGGGAGCTTCGATGAAGGTCACGCGCCGGTTCACGCTGCTCGGTTGTTCCTCGTCTCCCGGCGTTCCCAGGATCAATGGCGACTGGGGCAATTGCGACCCTGACAATCCGCGCAACCGGCGCACCCGCGCGTCCTTCCTGATCGAGCAGATCGGACCCGATGGCGGCAAGACGACCGTCGTCGTCGATACCGGCCCAGATTTTCGGGAGCAGATGATCCGCGCGAAGGTCGAGCACATCGATGCAGTCATTTACAGCCATGCCCATGCCGACCACCTGCATGGGATCGACGATCTGCGCGGCTATTTCATCACCCAGAAGAACCGGATCCCGATCTATGCCGAGCCGGTGACCATGGCGCGCATCGAAGAGGGCTTCGGCTATTGCCTGAAGACGCCGGTCGGCAGCAGCTATCCGCCGATCGTCGCGCCAATCATCATCGAGGCTCTCGATCGGCCGATCGAGATCTCGGGCGCCGGCGGGACCATCAGCCTCCTGCCGCTGAAACAGCAGCATGGTGACATCATCTCGATTGGTCTCCGCATCGGCGACGTCGCCTATTGCTGTGACATCTCCGACTTTCCCGAGGAGACGGTGGCGAAGCTCTCCGGGCTCGACCTGCTTTACATCGATGCTCTGCAATACCGGCCGCATCCGAGCCATCTGTCGCTCGCGCAGGCGCTGGGCTGGATCGAGCGGCTCGGGCCGAAACATGCTGTCTTGACCCATATGCATACGCCGCTGGATTACGAGACGGTCATGGGCGAGACGCCACCGCATGTCGAGCCGGGATATGACGGATTTGTTGTTGAAAAACAATTTGATATCTGAGCTAGATCCAGGGTTCAGTTCATGTATATGCTCTATCTATCTGAAATATAATAGCATTCCTCGATTCAAGGGTGCGGGATGGAGCAGGGGGCTCGACAAGGAGTTGGGCGAGGGCGCTGCAGACCAAGCTGGACAACCTCTAACGCGCATTCTGGCGGGGGTCTGGGATCCTCAATGCCGCAGGTGTGCAGACTCTCTAAAAAGATCAATATTTTAAGGTACTTCTGCTGTGACGTTCATGCGCCGCTTCCGGTCAAAACATGCCCAAAGTGTCATTGATCGCTTCCCGGGTTTCGCGCCGATCCTGACCGGGGCGACGCTGCGGGAGCGGTTGATCGGATGTCTCGGCGCGCTCATCGGCATCAGCCTGACGGGCTTCATCTGCAATCTCGCGAGCGGCGGCGATCCGCAATTGCCACTGATCGTGGCACCGATGGGCGCCTCGGCAGTGCTGCTGTTTGCGGTACCGGCCAGCCCGCTGGCACAGCCCTGGCCGATCGTCGGCGGCAACACGATCTCGGCGCTGGTCGGGGTGGCGGTGGCGCGGATGGTCAGTGATCCGCTGCTGGCGGTGGGACTTGCCGTTTCCCTGGCGATCCTGGCCATGTCGCTGACGCGTTCACTGCATCCGCCCGGAGGTGCCGCTGCACTGACCGCGGTCATTGGCGGTGCCGCAGTGGCGCGCGCGGGTTTCTGGTTTCCGCTGGTGCCGGTCGCGATCAATGCCCTGATCCTGGTGGGTCTCGGCGTCGTCTTTCACCGACTGGCCGGCCGCCGCTATCCGCATCGTCAGGCACCGGCGCCGGTCAATGTGCACGAGACACGGGATCCGCCGCCGGGTTTGCGTGTCGGCTTTACCAGCGCGGACATCGACGCGGCTGTCGAGAAGTTCAACGAGACACTCGATATCAGCCGTGACGATCTCGGCGCCTTGTTGCGCGAGGTCGAGCAGGAAGCCTTGCTGCGCCAACATGGCGCGTTGCGCTGCGCAGACGTCATGTCGCGCGACGTGATCACGGTGACGGCTCAGGAGACGCCCGAGGAAGCCCGGCGGCTTTTGCTCCAGCACAATATCCGGACGCTGCCGGTTCTCGGAGCCGACGGGCGGCTGGCCGGCCAGGTCGGCCTCAGGGAGCTTGCAGCGGCACCTGCAGACGCCGAGCGCATACCAGTGGCCGCAGCGATCACGGCGAAGGCGGCCGATCCCGTGATGACGCTTCTACCGCGACTGACGGATGGGCTCAGCCATATCATCATCATCACGGACGAGGACGGTGACGTGCAAGGCGTGGTTTCGCAGACAGATCTTCTGGCCACCGTGGCGCAAAGCCTTGCGCATGGGACGGTCTCTTAGACGGATGTGAAAGGCCTGATGCCAGGTTCAGCAAAGCCTCAAAGCCCGCAGCTGCGGTATTCCATACCCATCTCCAAGTTCCATAATCTATCTTATGCGATCTTTCCGTGTTGGCCTGCAGGAGCGTTTCGGACTGTCCCCTGATGCCTCAAAGGTCCGCGACGTGCAGGATCGTCTTGGCGGAGATCTCGGTCTCCGAGGGATAACCGAAGGCGTTGTTGATATAGGTCACGCCGTCGATCTCCTTGTTCCGGTTCAGATGGCTGTGGCCGTAGAAATGCCTGGAGGCGCCCAGCGCGCGGATGCGGCGCTCGAGACGGTCTGTGCCGAGAACCGGAAACAGCGCCTTATGCTTCTCCGGATAACGCGCCGGCATCAGGTCGATGCGCGGGACGAAATGCGAGACGCTGAAGATGTCGTCGTAGCCCGATGTTTCCGGAAGCACATTCATGGCGTCAAAGCGTTCGGCGACTTCCGCCGGTGTCAGGCCTTCCCAATTGCATTTGTAGAAATCCATCCAGCCGCGGCGGATGGTCGAATTCGGTTCGCCGAAGGAATAATCATACCAGGCGAGCAGCGGAACAATCAGCGTTTTGCCAAAGGCGACGGGGCCGGTCTCGATGCCGTAGTCGCGACAGAGCGCGTTGAGCGTCTCGAACTTCTCGAAGGAGGGTCCCTTCCCGCTTCTCGACGTCCAGAGGTCGTGGTTGCCGGGCAGGAATAGAAGCTTGCTATAGCGCGGCACGAGCTCGTCGAAACAGGTTTTCACGAGATCAATTTCGTCGGAGAGATCACCGGCGATGATCAGCACGTCATCGGTGAAGTCTGCGCGCGAGAGCGCCCGCAGCCAGTCGAGATTCTGCCGGTAGTCGACGTGGAAATCGGACCCGAGAAAGAGACGCATACTCAGAGGATCCGCTCCGGTTTTGAAGACATCAGAGCCTTCTACTGCATTTTCACGTCACGGCAAGAGAGGCGGAGGCCGGGTGCCTCCGCCGGACCGCCTCAGTCGACGACGGCGGGCAGAGGCGGGGCCGAGACCCCTTCCCGCCACTCCTCGGCAAGCCTCAGCGGCAGCGTGGCACGGATATCCTCGGCATTGGCGGCAATCACCAGCTCGTAATCACCTGCTTCAGCAATCCAGGCGCGGGCTTGCGGGTCGAAGTAAGCGAGCTCACGGATGGTGATGGCAAGCCTTGCCGTTGATGTCTCGCCGGCCGGGATTGCCAGCTTGGCGAAGGCCTTGAGCTCCTTGACCGGCCGCGGGAGACGGGAAGACTTCGGCTTCACATAGAGCTGGACGAGTTCGGCGCCTGCCCGGTCGCCCGTGTTCGTCACGTCGATCTCGATCGCAATGCCATCTTTGTCCATGTCGAGGCTGGAGGCCCGCGGCGCCGACCAGTCGAAACGGGTATAAGAAAGGCCATAGCCGAAGGGAAAGAGCGGCTTGGCGCCATCGGCATCATGGTGGCGGTAGCCGACGGCGAGGCCTTCCGCGTAGACAACATGGCCATCCTGACCGGGATAGGTCTTCGGATCTCCCGTGATGGCGGCGTTGTCGGTCAGGCGCTGCGGGAAAGTCTGCGGCAGGCGGCCGCCGGGTTCGGCGTCGCCGAACAGCACATCGGCGATGGCATTGCCCGCCTCCTGGCCCGGATACCAGGCCTGGATGACGGCCGAGACTTGGTCGAGCCAGGGCATTTCGACAGGACCACCCGTCTGCAGCACGATGACGGTGCGCGGGTTGACGGCCGCGACCTTCTCGATCAGCTCTTCCTGGCGACCGGGCAGGCGCATGTTTGGGAGGTCGAGGCCTTCCGTGTCCCACTCCCCTTCCCGTCCAACAACGAGGACGGCAACGTCGCAGGCCCGGGCCTGCTCCACGGCCTCGGCAATGGCCGCATCCGTGGTCGGAAGCTCTGCGCCAAAGCGCACGGCGCGGATCTCGATGCCTTCGTAGCCCTCGGGCATGGCGCGGTAATCGACGCGGATCTCGTAGGTTCGGCCGGCTTCGAGGGGCTTTTCCACCCGGACTTCCGTGTTGCCGAGACCGAAGAAATTGTCGCCCTTTGCCCAGCCGGTTTCGCCGTCGACCAGCAGTTCGTCATCGACATAGAGTTTGGCGAAACCTGCATTGGTGAGGCCGAAGACGTGGGAGCCTGATTCCTCGGCGCGCAAACGGGTGCTGATGCGGGCGGAGAAGTTACGAGGGTCGAGAGAGGCATCCGGCATGTCGAGCCAGAAGAACTGGCTTTCTTCAGCCGAGGAGCGCTGCACGACAGGGCCGGACCAATCGCGGCCATGGAAGAATTCGACCTCGACGTCACCGCGGATCATCTGGGTCAGGCGGTTGTTGCGGCAGGCCTTCAGATGCACGACGCGATTGGTGCCCGACAGCGCGTTCTGGATGCCTTCGAGCGGGCTCACCTTGTAATGGGCGTTGATCTGGGCACTGCCGCCGCCCATCACGCGCGGTTCGGCAGCATTGGGGCCGAGGACGGCGATGCGATCGAGTCCCGACTTGTCGAGCGGCAGGATGCCGTCGTTTTTCAGGAGCACCATGCCTTCGGCGCCGAGCTTGCGGATGAGCGCGCGGTGCTCGGGGCGGTCGATGGCTTTCTCGTCCTCCATGCTGGCGTCGGCGAAGGCGCCGACACGCTCGAGAAGGAGCAGCATGCGGCGGGCCGCGGCCTTGACGGTTTCGGCGGGCACCCTGCCCTCGCGGACGGCTGCGACGAGCTTTTCGCCACGGTCGCGCGTGGGGCCCGGCATTTCGAGATCGAGACCGCCTGTCACCGAAGCCTCCGTCGTATGCGAGCCGAACCAGTCCGACATGACGATGCCGTCATAGCCCCATTCCTCGCGCAGCAGTTTCGTCAGCAGCCAGTGGTGCTCGCTGGTCCAGATGCCGTTCAGCCGGTTGTAGGAGGACATGATCGCAAAAACGCCAGCCTTCTTCACCGCTGCCTCGAAGGGCGGCAGGTAGATCTCGCGCAGCGTGCGCTCGTCGAGATCCGAGGACATGGTCTGCCGTTCGACCTCGCTGTCATTTGCCACGAAATGCTTGATGGTGGCGGCGATGCCCTGCGATTGGACCCCGTCGATGTAGGCGACTGCGAGAGCGGAGGTCAGCATCGGGTCTTCGGAATAGCATTCGAAATTGCGTCCGTTGAGACCGGAGCGGTGGATGTTGACCGTCGGCGCCAGGAGGACGCGCGCACTCTTCGTCTTCGCCTCCTCGGCAAGCGCAACGCCCATCTCACGGACGAGATCCGGGTTCCAGCTCGCACCGAGGCCGATCGCGGCCGGGAAGCAGGCCGATCTCACGCCGCCGACGAGCGATCCACCGCCGCGCGCGCCGTTCGGACCGTCGGTCACCTTGATCTTGGGAATGCCGAGCCGCTCGACCGCCACCGTCGTCCAGAAATCCGCGCCGGCGAGCAGGCTCACCTGCTCCTCGAGTGTCATTCGGTCGAGCAAGTCATCGATCATAGGCAAGGCTCCTCATCCGGCTGTTCCATCATGCCGGGCATCGTCGCTCGGCAAGGCAGTGGCCAACTTTTGATATCTGCTTTTAAGCGGCTTCACCCATGCCTTGTCCAGCCCAGGGGTGGGCGTGATGGCGCTTTCACTCACGATATCGCGATTACTGACATGAAACCGTCACGGGGTCTTTCCGCCGCGCCGAATCGGCCTATCCTTCTATTTCGACTTCCTGAAACAAGGGGATGATGCGCATGCGGATTGCAATTGCCCTGTCACTCATGGTCGGCCTCTTCGCTGCGCCGGCACTTGCTCAACAGGATGTAAAGGCCGAGGCCGCGGGTCTCGCCAAGGATGTGATCGAGCAGCAGATCACGGCCTTCCTCAACGACGATGCGACGACCGCCTATTCCTTCGCATCGCCGGAGATCAAGTCGGTGTTCCCCAATGCCGAGCGTTTCTTCGAAATGGTCAAGAAGAGCTATGGCCCGGTCTATCGGCCTGGCAATTATGCCTTCGGCCGCAATCAGGTTTCGCCCGATGGTACCGTCGCCTATCAGGAGGTGCTGATCTCGGCGCCTGACGGCAAGGACTGGGCCGTCTATTATGAGCTCAAGCGTCAGCGCGACGGGCAGTTTGCCATCAATGGCGTGCGCATGATGCGCGAGACCAACAGCCAGGGCATCTAATCGAAAGGGCAGGATGCTTGAAGCGCCCTGCCCCTCAAGACTTGAAATCAGACCGGGTCGATGTCGCCGCGGTTCCACATCTCGATGGTTTCCGCCTTGAAATCCTCGAAGCGGTTTTCGGCGATCGCCTGGCGGATGCCCTGCATCAGTTCCTGATAATAGCTGAGATTGTTCCAGGAGAGCAGCATGCCGCCCAGGGCTTCGTTGGAGCGAACGAGGTGGTGCAGATAGGCACGCGAATAATCGCGGGTCGCCGGGCAATTCGACTGTTCGTCGAGCGGGCGCATGTCTTCGGCGTGGCGGGCGTTGCGGATATTGACCTTGCCGCGGCGCGTGAATGCCAGGCCATGGCGACCGGAGCGGGTCGGCATGACGCAGTCGAACATGTCGATGCCTTCGGCGACCGACTTCAGAATATCGTCAGGCGTGCCGACGCCCATGAGGTAGCGCGGCTTTTCGGTGGGCAGAACCGGCAGCGTGATGCGCAGCATGTCGAGCATGACAGCCTGCGGCTCGCCGACCGCGAGGCCGCCGACGGCGTAACCCTTGAGGTCCAGCTGCTTCAGGCCTTCCGCCGAGCGGATGCGCAAGGCCGGCTGGTCGCCGCCCTGGACGATGCCGAACATGGCCTTGCCGGGCTGGGTGCCGAAGGCGACGCGGCAACGCTCGGCCCAACGCAGCGACATTTCCATCGCACGTTCGATCTCGCGGGGTTCGGCGGGAAGCGCCACGCATTCGTCGAGCTGCATCTGGATGTCGCTGTCGAGCAGGCCCTGGATCTCGATCGAGCGTTCCGGCGACATATGGTGCAAGCTGCCATCGACATGGCTCTTGAAGGTGACGCCCTGCTCGTCGAGCTTGCGCAGGCCAGACAGCGACATGACCTGGAAGCCGCCCGAATCCGTCAGGATCGGGCCGGGCCAGCGAATGAGTTCATGCAGACCGCCGAGGCGGGCGACGCGTTCCGGGCCGGGGCGCAGCATCAGGTGGTAGGTGTTGCCGAGGATGATGTCGGCGCCACCTTCCTTGACCTGGTCGAGATACATGGCCTTGACCGTGCCGACGGTGCCGACCGGCATGAAGGCCGGGGTGCGGATCGTGCCGCGCGGCATGGTGATCTCGCCGAGGCGGGCCTTGCCGCTTACGGCCTTCAGATTGAATGTGAAATTCTCGGACATCGGTCAGTCGTCTTTCCGGAAGAGCAGGCTGGAATCGCCGTAGGAATAGAAGCGGTAGCCGGTCTCGATGGCGTGGGCGTAAGCCGCGCGCATTGTGTCGAGGCCGGCAAAGGCGGATACCAGCATGAAGAGCGTGGATTTGGGCAGGTGGAAATTGGTCATCAGCATGTCGACTGCCTTGAAGCGGTAACCGGGCGTGATGAAGATGCCGGTGGCACCCGACCAGGCGGGGATGTGGCCAGTCTCCTCGGCGGCACTTTCAAGCAGGCGCAGCGAGGTGGTGCCGACGGCGATGACCCGGTTGCCGCGGGCGCGCACCGCGTTGAGAGCGGCTGCGGTCGAGGGCGAGATATAGCCGATCTCCTCGTGCATCTTGTGCTCGGCGGTATCATCCGCCTTGACGGGCAGGAAGGTGCCGGCGCCGACATGCAGCGTGACGAAATGGCGTTCGACACCGGCGGCGTCGAGTTTCGCAAAGAGATCGGGGGTGAAATGCAGGCCTGCGGTCGGGGCAGCGACCGCGCCCTCCTCGCGGGCATAGATGGTCTGGTAGTCGGCGCGGTCCTTTTCGTCTTCCGGCCGCTTGGCGGCGATATAGGGCGGAAGCGGTATATGACCGACCGTGGCGATGGCCTGATCGAGATCGGGCCCCGACAGGTCGAAGGCCAGTTCGATTTCGCCGGCGTCACCCTTTTCGGCGACAGTGGCAACCAGAGAACCGAGCAGGCAGGCGGCGCTGTCGCCCTGCCCCGTGCCGAAGTCAATGCGGTCGCCCTGCTTGATGCGCTTGCCCGGCTTGGCAAACGCCTTCCAGCGGCTGGCGGAAGCCCGCATATGCAGCGTGCAGGAAACGGCGATCGCCTCGGCGCCTTCGCGGTGGCGGATGCCTTCGAGCTGCGCCGGGATGACCTTGGTGTCGTTGAAGACGAGGGCGTCGCCGGGCCTCAGGAAGGACGGCAGATCATAGACGTGACGGTCTTCGAGCACTGGATCGGCATCGGGGCGCACCACGAGAAAACGGGCATGGTCGCGCGGGCTTGCGGGCCTCAGCGCGATGTTTTCATCCGGCAGGTCGAAGTCGAAGAGATCTACACGCATGGAAATCGGATCTGTTGTGGCGAGGGACTAAACGCGAAAACCCGCCCGGGTGCCAGGCACCGAGGCGGGCTTGGTGTGGCTTTAAGCCGATCAGGCGTCGGCGGCAACCTTCATCGAGACGATCGAATCGGGATCGGCCACGGGCTCGCCCTTCTTGATCTGGTCGATGACGTCCATGCCTTCGATGACCTGGCCCCAGACGGAGTACTGCTTGTTCAGCCAGGGGGCATCAGTGAAGCAGATGAAGAACTGGCTGTTGGCCGAGTTCGGGCTCTGCGAACGGGCCATGGAGCAGGTGCCGCGGACATGTGGAGTGGCCGAGAATTCAGCCTTCAGGTCCGGCTTGTCGGAGCCGCCCATGCCGGCACGGCCGGGGTTGAAGCTGTCGCCGCCCTTCTTGCCGAACTTCACGTCGCCGGTCTGGGCCATGAAGTCTGCGATGACGCGGTGGAAGACGACGCCGTCATAGGCGCCTTCACGCGACAGTTCCTTGATGCGGGCGACATGGCCGGGGGCCAGATCCGGGAAGAGCGCGATGACGACCTTGCCCTTGGTGGTTTCCATCATGATGGTGTTTTCCGGATCCTTGATCTCGGCCATGGTGTTTCTCCTTGGTTGGGGCTTGTCGCCCGGTAGATATCAGTTGCGACCGACGGTGACCTTGACCATGCGGTCGGGGTCGCTGACTTCGCCGTTGCCGCCTTCGCCGCGCTTGATCTTGTCGACATATTCCATGCCCGACACGACCTTGCCGACGACCGTGTACTGGCCGTTCAGGAAGCCGCCTTCGGCGAACATGATGAAGAACTGCGAGTTGGCAGAGTTCGGATCCTGGCTGCGGGCCATGCCGACCGTGCCGCGCTCGAAGGGGACGCTCGAGAATTCGGCCGGCAGGTCCGGCAGGCTCGAGCCGCCGGTGCCGGCGCGCTGCGGGTCAAAGCCATTTTCCATGTCGCCGAACTCGACGTCGCCGGTCTGGGCCATGAAGCCCTCGATGACGCGGTGGAAAGCGACATTGTCGTATTCGCCCTTGGCAGCGAGGTCCTTGATCTGGGCAACGTGCTTGGGCGCGACATCCGGCATCAGCTGGATCACGACCGGGCCATCCTTCAGCTGGATGGTCAGGAAGTCCTCGTTGGACTGGGCCTGGGCAGTGCCGAAGCCGGCGATGGCCAGCAGCAAAGCGGTTGCGAGTTGGACGAGCTTCATGATCACTCCCGTTTTTTGAGATCTGCGGCTCAGCGGCCGTATCTGGATTTGAGGGCGGCCAGGACCGGCGCCGGTACGAAGGCGCTGACATCGCCGCCCATGGCCGCGATCTGACGGACCAATGTGGCGGTTATGGGCCGGGAGGCTGTCGCGGCCGGCAGGAAGACGGTCTGCACCTCCGGCGCCATGGTGGCATTCATACCGGCCATCTGCATCTCGTAGTCGAGATCCGTGCCGTCGCGCAGGCCGCGCAGCATGATGCGGGCGCCATGGCGGCGGGCGGCGTCGACGGCGAGATCGGCAAAGGACACGACCTCGAGATCCCCTGCCCGCTCCGGCAGCACGTCCTTGAGGCAGGCCCTGATCAGGTCGGCCCGCTGCTCATAGGAGAAGAGCGGCGTCTTTCCGGGATGCGTGCCGATTGCGACGACGAGGCGATCGACGATGTTCATCGCCTGCACGAGCACATCGAGATGACCATTTGTCATCGGATCGAAGGAGCCAGGATAAAAAGCCGTCGCCATGAGAGCCCGTTCTGAGGTTTCGACCGCCTTTTGTCATGGACAGCCGGATATCGCAAGCGTGCAACTGCCGCGGCACAGTCACCATTTCGCCGGTTCTCCGCCGCGCTTTTGCTCTGAACCGCAGATGAACGGCCTATTCAAGGCTGCTTCAGCCGGAAAGACCTAAACCTTCAATCGTTGCACAACCCGCCAATCCAGAAGGTCGTTCCCATGCTGGTTCTCCTCATCGCAATCGCCATCGCTGCCTCGCTTCTGATCGAGCTCGGACTGATGGTCGTGCGGGACCAGATGGAGGAGCAGCACTTCCTTCGCGAAGATGAACGCCAGATGAACGGAGCGTTCAAGAGGACTTCAGGCGGTGCTTGGTAAACATCTTCCTACACTGTGCGGGAACTATTTCCGCATGCAAGCATTTTACGGCTGCGAATGCCGGCACGCAAAGGACTAAAGCAATGCATGACAAGGTTACCCTGATCAACCTCGTATGGATGATGATGATGACTGCCATGGTTGCCACCTCCGCAACCTTTTACATCAAAGACAGCGGTGACGCTGCTTTCTACGGCCCCCCGATGACGGCCCGCTATCACAGCTTCGGGCACTGATCGGACTTCGGAATTCGCCGCTGGAAACGCAACACAACGCTGAGAAAGAAAGGAAAAGCCATGTTTATCACCCTGTCGGTTCTGGCTGCTCTCATCAGCGGCATGTTCGTTGCCTCGGTCGCTTCGACGATCACGGCGCTCAAGCGCGAAAACGACGATTTCCGGGCCATGATGGAACGCCGCAAGGCATTCTGAGACCCCTTTTAAAGGCGGTCACAGTCGGTGGATCCACACGCCGGCCCCAATCAAGACCGCCACTACAAGACCACATCGAACTTGATGCAGACCTCCAGCAAAAAGCCCGCGCGGACAATGTCCGGCGGGCTTTTCGTTTGGATCACTCGATGTTCGAGGCTGCCCCTGAGGCAGCCCCAGATCATTCCGTTGCAGCGTCACCATCGGCCTCGGGTGCCGGGGATGCAGTCCCCTCACCTTCTGCGCCTTCGACGGCTTCCACCACTTCCTCATCGTTTTCAGGCTCGCTGATGCGTTCGACGGACACAACCTTTTCGTCCTTGGCCGTCGAGAAGATCGTCACGCCCTTCGTCGCGCGGCTCGCAATACGGATGCCGTCGACGGGAACGCGGATCAGCTGACCACCGTCGGACACCAGCATCAGCTGGTCCTTGTCCTCGACCGGGAAGGCAGCGACGAGTTCGCCGATCTCTGCGGTCTTAGAGGTGTCGGTGGCGCGGATGCCCTTGCCGCCACGGCCCGATGTGCGGAAGTCGTAGGACGAGGAGCGCTTGCCGAAGCCCTTTTCAGAGACGGTGAGGACGAACTGTTCGCGGGCCTTCAGCTCCTGATACAGGTCTTCCGGCAGCTCGCCTTCCGCACCCACATCTTCGCCGACCAGAGCGATATCTTCCTCATCGACGCCCATGGCGCGGCGTTCGGCGGCCGAGCGCTTGAGATAGGCGGCGCGTTGCCACGGTTCAGCATCGACATGGGCGAGGATCGTCATCGAGATCAGGCGGTCGCCCTCGGCCATGGTCATGCCACGCACGCCGATCGAGTTGCGGCCGGCAAAGACGCGGACTTCATCGACCGGGAAGCGGATGGCCTGGCCAAGCGCCGTCGTCAGGAGCACGTCGTCGCGATCGGTGCAGGTCTCGACGCCGAGGATCTGGTCGCCTTCTTCCTCGAGCTTCATCGCGATCTTGCCGTTGCGGTTGACCTGGATGAAATCCGACAGCTTGTTGCGGCGGACCGTGCCCCGGGTCGTCGAGAACATGACGTCCAGGTTTTCCCAGCTCGTCTCGTCCTCGGGCAGCGGCATGATCGAGGTGATGCGCTCGCCGGGCTCCAGCGGGAACATGTTGATCATGGCCTTGCCGCGCGAGGTCGGGGTGCCGATCGGCAGACGCCAGACCTTTTCCTTGTAGACGATGCCGCGCGAGGAGAAGAACAGAACCGGCGTGTGCGTGTTGGCAACGAAGAGACGGGTTGCGAAATCCTCGTCCTTCATCGCCATGCCGGAGCGGCCCTTGCCGCCACGACGCTGGGCACGATAGGTCGTCAGCGGCACGCGCTTGATATAGCCGGCATGGGAAACGGTCACGACCATTTCTTCGCGGGCGATCAGGTCCTCGTCGTCCATGTCAGGACCGCCGTCGACGATCTGGGTGCGGCGCGGGGTGCCGAATTCGTCGCGGATCGCGGCGAACTCGTCCTTGACGATCGTCTGAATGCGGACGCGCGACGAGAGGATGTCGAGGTAATCGGCGATTTCGGCACCGATCTTGTTCAGTTCCTCGTCGATTTCATCGCGACCCAGGGCCGTCAGGCGGGCGAGGCGCAGCTCGAGGATCGCGCGCGCCTGCTCTTCCGACAGGTTGTAGGTCAGGTCGTCATTGATGCGGTGACGCGGATCGTCGATCAGGCGGATCAGCGCCTCGACGTCCTTGGCCGGCCAGCGGCGCGTCATCAACTGCTCGCGGGCGGTTGCCGGATCCGGCGCATTGCGGATCAGCGCGATCACTTCGTCGATATTAGCGACGGCAATCGCCAGACCGACCAAGACATGCGCGCGCTCGCGCGCCTTGCGCAGCAGGTATTTCGTGCGGCGGCTGACGACGTCCTCGCGGAAGGCGACGAAGGCTCTGAGCATGTCGAGCAGCGTCAGCTGTTCGGGCTTGCCACCGTTCAGTGCCACCATGTTGCAGCCGAAGGAGGTCTGCAGCGGCGTGTAACGGTAAAGCTGGTTCAGGATGACGTCGGCATTGGCGTCGCGCTTCAGCTCGATTACCACGCGGTAACCGTCGCGGTCGGATTCGTCACGCAGATCGGAGATGCCTTCGATGCGCTTTTCGCGCACGAGTTCGGCCATCTTCTCGATCATCGTCGCCTTGTTCACCTGATAGGGGATCTCGGTGATGATGATCTGTTCGCGGTCGCCGCGCATCGGCTCGACGCGGGCAACGCCACGCATGACGACCGAGCCCCTGCCCGTCTCATAGGCCGACTTGATGCCCGAGCGGCCGAGGATCATGGCGCCGGTCGGGAAGTCCGGGCCCGGGATGATCTGCATGAGTTCCGGCAGCTCGATGGCCGGGTTGTCGATGAGTGCGGTGCAGCCGTCGAGAACTTCGGTCAGATTGTGCGGCGGAATGTTGGTCGCCATACCGACCGCGATACCGCCGGCGCCGTTGACCAGCAGGTTCGGGAACTTGGCGGGAACGACCACCGGCTCCGACATGGTGCCGTCATAGTTGTCGCGGAAGTCGACCGTTTCCTTGTCGAGGTCGTCGAGCAGTGCGTGCGAGACCTTCTGGAGACGGCATTCCGTGTAACGCTGGGCTGCCGGCGGGTCACCGTCGACGGAACCGAAATTGCCCTGACCGTCGATGAGCGGCATGCGCAGCGACCAGGGCTGCGCCATACGCGCCAGCGCGTCATAGATCGCGGCATCACCATGGGGGTGATACTTACCCATGACGTCACCGGTGACGCGGGCGCTCTTGACGTATTTCTTATTCCAGTCGAGCCCCAGCTCGTTCATGCCGTAGAGGATGCGGCGATGCACCGGCTTCAGGCCGTCGCGCACGTCAGGCAGCGCGCGGCTCACGATCACGCTCATCGCGTAATCGAGATACGACCGCTGCATTTCCTCCATGATGGAAATCGGCTCGATGTCGGACGGAAACTTGCCGCCGCCGGGAGTGCTTTGCTCAGTCAAATCAGGTCACGATCTCTGTTCGGAATCACTGCGGAATTTATAGCGGAACAGGCGCGGGAGCGCCAATTTTGCACCCGGTTATAAACAGGCTTTTGCGGCTGCGGAAAGGCATTTTCCTCAATATCTTGGGGCAAAAGCTTGCAAGGCCACCAGCGCTTCGGCTTTATGGGCGCCTGCACAGGAGAAAACGACGCCATGGCCATGTCCGATACGATGATCAGCGCCTTCACCACCCTGCTGGTCACCGTCGACCCGCCCGGGCTTGCGCCGCTCTTTCTCGGCCTGACCCAGGGCATGACGCGGGCGCAGCGCCAGCAGGTCGCCGTGCGCGGGTCGGTGATGGGCTTTGCGATCCTCACCGTCTTTGCTCTGTTTGGCGCCAGCATTCTCGGCGCGCTCGGCATTTCCATGGGCGCCTTCCGCATCGCCGGCGGGTTGATGCTGTTTGCCATCGCCTTCGAGATGATCTTTGAGAAACGCAATGAGCGTAAGGAAAAGACGACCGGCGACGCGATCACCAAGGACCACATCCACAACCTCGCCGTCTTCCCGCTTGCCATCCCGCTGATTGCCGGTCCCGGCGCGATTTCGGCGACGGTGCTCATTTCGGGCACGATGGACGGATGGGTCGACAAGCTGCAGCTGATCGCCGTGATTGCCATCGTGCTGGGCCTCGTCTTTGCCTCGCTCTATCTTGCCGAAAGGCTCAATCGCTTCCTCGGCGTGACCGGTCGGGCGCTGCTGACGCGCCTGCTCGGGGTGCTTCTTGCGGCACTTTCGGTCCAGTTCGTCGTTGACGGTGTGAAGTCCGCCTTCGCGGGCTGAGGAGCCACCGATGTCCCAAGACGCCGTTTTCAGCCGCTGGCGATTTATTCTCAGGCAATTCAGTCGGCGGCTTTGGGTCCGGGCGAGTGCGATCGGTGCGATCGGCGTTCTGGCTGCCGTTCTCGCGACCGTCGCCGAGCGCTTCGTGCCTTTCGATATCCCTGGCACGATGAAGGCGGATTCGGTCGACACCATCCTGAACATCATCGCCTCCAGCATGCTGGCGGTCACCACGTTTTCGCTGAGCGCCATGACCTCGGCCTATGGCTCGGCGACCAGCAATGTGACACCGCGGGCAACCAAGCTTCTCATCGAGGACCCGCTAACGCAGAACGTGCTGTCGACCTTCGTCGGCTCATTTCTCTACGGGATCGTCGGCATCGTGGTGCTGCAGACCGGCGCCTATGGCGATCAGGGGCGCGTCATCCTCTTCGTGGTGACGATTGGCGTCATCGCGCTCATCGTCTTCCAGCTGCTGCGCTGGATCGATCACCTGACGAAACTCGGGCGCGTCGGCGAGACGGCGAGCCGGATCGAGCACGCGGCAGAGCGCGCGATCGAGGCGCGGCGCAACAATCCCTATCTCGGCGGACGGCCGCTGGTGGAGAGCGCGCGCACGCGGTTCGAGGGCATGAAGCCTGTCGAGGCCAATACCATTGGGTATGTGCAGCATCTCGACATGCAGGCGCTGTCGGCGCTTGCCGACCGGATCGACGGCGAGATCTATATGGTCATCAACCCCGGCGCCTTCGTCTATCGGGACAGCGTGATCGCCTATATCGATGCGCCGCCCGTCGAGAAGAGCGAGGACATGCCCTTACCCGAGGACACGCTGCGGGGCGCGGTCACCATTGGCCCTGAGCGCAATTTCGATCAGGACCCGCGCTTCGGTCTGGTTGTCCTGAGCGAGACCGGCCAGCGTGCGTTGTCGCCTGCCGTCAACGACCCGGGCACAGCCATCGACATCATCGGCCGCGCAACGCGGCTCCTCACACGCTGGGCGGAGCCGATCCAGGATCAAGATCCGCAGTTTTCCCGCGTCTATATTCCTGCATTGACTGCCGAGGATCTTTTCGAGGACGCGTTCATGACAGTGGCGCGCGACGGGGCGCAGCAGGTGGAGGTTCAGCTGCGTTTGCAGAAAAGTCTGGCCGCTCTCGCGCGTCTGGGCGACACTGATTTTCGCGCTGCCGCCGCCCATCAGTCGGCGCTGGCCCTTTCGCGGGCCGAGAAGGCGCTGAGCGACGCCGATCTGCAGCGTCTGCGCGGCGACCCCGGAAACAACTGATCGCAGCCAACATTATTGGACAAGCAGCGCAGTCGCGCCTTGCTCGGCCGCCGGTTGCTGCAGATGAAGCTGTTGAAGAAGCTCACTTTTTCGCCGCAAAATCGACATTTCTACGGAACAGTGGCGGCGCTCTCGGGTTAGCCCGGTGTTCCGTGATGACGGCACTGTCGAAGACTTCCGACACGGATCATCGAAAGCTCCGGGCTGCGCTCAAGTGTAGCCCCACATGCGACGCCGCATTTTGCGGCGACGTCGAGCCACCAGGAACGAACCATTTCATTCGGCGAGGACGGGAGCTCGAGAGGCGCCTGGCTGCCGCACATCCGTGCTCGCCACCAACCTGAAAGGAGTTCTCCATGAAGACCTCGCACACGGCACTCGCGCTTATCCTGGCCGCCGGCGCGCCGGCAATGGCCAACTCGACTGCACCGGACACTCAGGCATCGCAGGTCGGCGATCAAGCATCGCAGAACGCATCCGCCCAGACCGGTAAGGTCGACCAACTGAGCGCATCGGCATTTTCCCGCTGGGATGCCAACAACAATGACCGCCTGGATGACGGCGAGTTTTCACAGGGCCTGCACCAGAATTGGAGCGGCGAATCCGGTGAACTCGATCAGGCAGCGTTCGAAAACAACTGGGGCAACTGGTTCAGCAGCGAACGCCCGGAGTTCTCGGAAATCGATGAAGACTCGGATGACCGCATCTCTGAAACCGAGCTTCGGGCAGCGCTGTCCGACACGGACCTGCGCGGAAACTGGCAGGGCGCCGAGGATGGTTATCTGACGCGAGAGGAGTTCCAGGCCGGGGTGAACACCGTCGGCGACAGGAACCGCGATGGATCGCTCGATCAGGCCGAAGTCGACGCCGTCGTCTCCGTGATCGCCGTCGTGGCGCCCGATCAGACGGAAACCGCTTCGACGCAGCGGGACACTGTCGACAACACGACCACGCAAACCGGCCAGCAGCAGGCATCCGCTAGCAATCGCGCCCAGAACGACGGCGAGCTTCGAGTCGGCGAGATCATCCCGCTGCGGGACTGGGACACGGACACGCTCTATGACAACGGCTGGACGGCCGAGGCCCTGTTCGGACGCACGGTCTACGGATCGGGTGGCGAAGAGATCGGTGACGTCGAGGACCTGATCATCGGTGCCAATGGTGATCTCGTGGCGCTCGTGGCCGAAGTCGGCGGTCTCTGGGACATCGGCGACACGCATGTGAGCGTTCCCTGGGACCAGGTGTCGTTCCGCGAGGACCGGACCCTCACGATCCCCGTGACCGAGGACAATGCCGATGATTTCAGCGTCATCAACGAGCTGACGACCGGCAGCCTGTCCGAGAATGTCGCCAGCGGGCTCGATGACGAGGAACTCGGACCGCGTGTCTGGCGCGCTTCGGAACTGATCGGTGACATCGCACGCATTCGCGGCGCGCAGGCCGGCATGGAAACGGGTGACGCCCAGAACAATGCCGCTGCGACAACGCAGAACGAACAGGCGGCTGCCACCACTGGTGACGCTCAGGGTCGAAACGCCATGGCTCCCGGAAGTCGCCTCGGCTATGGCTATGTCGAGGATATCGTCTTCCAGAACGACAAGGTCGCCGCGGCGATCGTCAACCGGGATGCCGGTTACGGCACGCGAGGCCGCTATGCCTATCCGTTCTACGGCTATGGCTACGGTTGGGCTCCGGGCAGCCGCTACTACGACCTGCCTTATTCCCGTGACGACTCCGTCACCCTCACCCCCTTCGATTACGATCGGATCAACGAGGGCTGACGCTCAATTCCGGCTGACCGTCGGAATGACCGCCCGGCATGACCATGCCGGGCCGGCATCTCCGCTCCGCCAAGGAGCGACATCGGCTGCCGCAGCATGATGGCAGTCATAACCTCACACCCCAAAATCAGGAAGGAAAACACCATGAAATATGTTGCTACCGCCCTCGCCCTCGGCCTGTTTGCCGCACCGGCACATGCCCAGTCCAGCAGCGATGCACAGGACAGTTCTTCGACCGATACCACGACCACCACGTCATCGCAGTCCGGCCAGCCCTCGGCTGTCACGCAGCAGAAGCTCCAGAGCCAGCTCGAAGGCGCGGGCTTCAGCAATGTCCAGATCCTGGATGCATCCTATCTGGTGCAGGCACAGACCGAAGAGGGCAATACGGTCCTCATGGTCATCGACCCGCCGATGCGTGGTTCCGGCATGAGCGGCCAGTCGGGATCCGGCACTTCGGGTTCCAGCTCTTCCGAGAGCGGCTCGACAGAAAGCACGACCCCGTAATCGCATCCTCCCAGATCGACAAAGAAGAACGGCGGCCAATCGGCCGCCGTTTGCTTGTGTCGTGATCTTCGGCGCTCAGAACGGGATGTCGTCGTCGAGATCGCGAGAGAAGCCGCCGGACGGGGCGCTGCCTGTTTTTCGGCAGAGATTCGGCAGTTTCCTGTCTGGTGCAGCAAGCAAGATCGGTGAAGGCTTTGGGTCATGAACGGAAGGCCCTGCACCATGGCAATCAACAGACTACACACTCATTCGGCACGGTCTTTGTCCGACCTCCCCTCACCCGCGGGGCTGCCGCTGATCGGGCATCTGCATCGTATCGATCCGCTCAAGGCACACATCACTTTCGAGGCCTGGGCGAAAGAACTCGGCCCTGCCTACACCATTCGACTAGGGCGAGAGAGGGTCGTCGTGTTCACCGACAGCCGCCTCGCCCGCGATGTCCTCCAGGATCGCCCCGCGGGTTTTACGCGGGGCAGGCGCATCCTACCGGTTGCTCGGGAAATGGGGTTCGAGGGGGTGTTTGCTGCTGAAGGAGCCGATTGGGCGATGCAGCGGCGCCGCACCGCCGAGGCTTTTTTCCCGGCCCATCTGCCTCGCTTCCTGCCAGTCATTTCGGAAATTGCCGAACGGCTCCTCTGCAAGCTTGCGCGGATGGCGCGTGCGGGTGAGATCATCGATCTCGGACGGGAGCTCATGCGCTTCACCGTGGATGTCACCTCAGCGCTCGCCTTCGGCCAGGATCCGCGAACGATCGAGGGCGACGGACATAGCATCCAGGCTGCGATCGCAGAGATCCTTCCGGTTTTCATGAAGCGGGTCATGAGCCCCTTTCCCTACTGGCACTACGTCAAGCCGCCGTCGGAGCGTCGCGCCGACGCCGCCCTCGAACGGGTGAAGCGCCATATCGAAACCTTGATCGCCGAGGCAGAGCAGAGGCTTGCTGAGCGGGACGCCGATGTCCCACCCGACAATCTCCTGGAGGCGCTGATCCTCGGTGCGCAGGACGGTGGAGAGACTGATCTCCCGCGTGTCTCGGCCAATGTGCTGACACTGCTTCTCGCTGGCGAAGACACGACGGCCCATACAATCGCCTGGGCCCTCTACTACATCGCGCAGGACCAGAGCCTGCAAGATCGCCTCCATGCGGAGTCGATGGCGGCAAATTCCAGTGAAGGGCCCGTCTCAACGATGGAAGAGATCCGGACGCTCGCGCTTGCCGAGGCCTGCGGCAAGGAAGCGCTGCGGCTCAAGCCCGTCGTGCCGTTCCAGTCTTTCGTCGCGCAGCGCGACATGGTTCTCGGCGATCTTGTAATTCCTCGCGACACCATGCTGTTTTTCCTCAACCGGCCGTCCTTGCTTGATGCCGACCACTTCGCCGATCCGTTGAACTTTCAGCCCCAGCGCTGGTTGGCACAGGCAGACGAGCGCGGACCACGCCGCGCGCATGATGCGCGCGCCTTCCTGCAATTCGGTGCCGGTCCTCGGGTCTGCCCTGGGCGCAACCTGGCGATGTTGGAGATCAAGCTCGTCCTTTCCATGCTGCTTCGTCAATTCAAGCTCGAACTTGCCGTAGCCGCAGACCGGATTGAAGAGGTGCAAGCCTTCACCATGGGCCCGAAGAGCTTGCCGGTCCGACTGATCCCGCGGGGCCAAACGAGGACGGGCACTCTTCGGATGTAGAGCGGTGCCTGCCCATTGGGCCATGGACGCTCAAACCAGACCGCACTGGCCGATTGCGGCAAGTTTGCTAACATGAGCCGCCTGTCGGAGGGAGGAGAGACACTGGGGACCATTCGCGACAAGCTTTCGAGATTGCGGGAAGCGCGCTTCGTCGGTCGAGAGCGGGAGATCGAGATCGTCCGGGCCATGCTCTCCGGCGAGGCCGACCGGCAGATCGGCTTCGTGCACGGACCGGGCGGCATGGGCAAGACAACCTTTCTCGATGCCTGCCTGCGCCTCCCCGAGGCAAGGATGTTTTGCACGATCAGGATCGATGCCCGCGATCTCGAACCGACACCGGCCGGGATCGAAGACGCTATGTCTTCCCAGCGCGAAGCGCATTCGCGTTTGGGGAATGACAGGCTGCTGGTGGTCATCGATACCCTGGAACGGCTGGCCTCGCTCGAGTTTTGGCTTTTCGATCAGTTCATTCCCACCTTGCCCGAGGACAGTATCGTGCTGCTCGCCAGCCGTCTGCCGCCGTCACGTGCGGTGCTGCGAGATATCGGCTGGCACCAGATGATGACGGAGATTGCTCTGCCCGGCCTCTCGGTCGACAAGGCACGTGCTCTGCTGGTCGCTCAAGGTCTCGACGCTGCACTAACCGAGCCGCTTTACAGGGTTAGCGCGGGAAACCCGCTGGTGCTGGCGCTGGGGGTGGAGCACTTGCGCCGTGGCGCTGCTCTGCCGCTCGACATGGCCGGCGAGCAAAAGCGGGTCATGACATCTCTGATCGGCTATTTGCTCGAGGACCTTCCGAGCCATCGGCATCGCACCGCCTTGCAGATCCTGGCCTCGGCGCGGATCGTCGACCGTGAGATGCTCGCGGCCATCTGCAGCGACCGCGATGCCGGGACGCTTTATCAGTGGCTGTCGTCCCTGCCGTTTGTCGAGCAGAGCATGACAGGACTTGTCCCCCATGATTTGGCCCGCGATGCACTGCAGGCGCTTTGTCTCGCCCCCCGCCCGGAAGAAACCGAAGACCTGCGCTTGCGACTGATGATGCATGTGCATCGGGCGATGGTGCGGCACGGGTCTGCCGGGCGGCGGGCGCTTAGCCGGGACTTCGTCTTTCTCGCCAAGACGACGACGCTTGGGCGCTTCCTCGACTGGGACAGTTTCACCAGCCAGTATGTCGACCGCTACGATCCAAGCCTGCGCGATGTCATCATCTCCATGACGCGGCAGGCGCTGGGGACGCAGCACGCCGAGATTGCCGGCCACTGGCTCGACCAGCAACCGGAAGGGTTTTCCGTCGTGCGGGCGCAGACTGGAGACGTCGAAGGCTTCTGGCTGCTGCTCGATCTTCTAAAGGTCCGCGACAGCGACGGCGATATCGACCCTCTCGCCACCCGTCTGCGGCACATCGCCGAACTGGAGGCCAAGCCGGTCGACGGCGATCTGGCGCTCGCCTTCCGGCTCTGCCTGCACGAGGCCAGCTACGCGATCCCCAATCCCAGCTTCGATCACGCTTCGCATGCAGCAGCACTTCTCTGGTCGACGGAACCGCGGCTGGTGTGGAGTGCGGTCTGCAGTCCGGAGCCCGACAGGCTCGCCCCCCTCTTCCACTCGATGTCGCGGTTCCACTGGCATCAGAGGCTGGAAAGCGCCGAAATGGAATTCGAGGGCGGGGCGATCGGCACTTACAGACGCAACTGGCGCGAAGAGCCGAACCCGCTCTGGCATGGCCTTTCCGAGCGCTCTGTAAACAGCATGCTTGCGAGGGAGCAGTTGACCGAAGGCGTCCGGCAGGCCCTCAAGAATTTTCGACGTGACGACAGGCTTCTTCAGAACAGGCTTCTCTGCCAATCGAACACTGGCGCTGCGCCCGTCTACGCCTCGGCCGATGCTCTGCGCCGACACCTCCTTACCGCGATCGACGCTCTTTCGTCAGATCCGCGCGACGCCCGCTTCATGATGGCTTTGCGCAAGACCTGGATCGAACCCGGGGCGCCCCAGGAACTGGTCGCCGAGGAATTGGGACTGCCGTTCAACACCTATCGCTATCAGCTCAACAGAGGCCTCGAACGGGTCGTCGACTGGCTGATCCAGAACGACAAAGGCCCGGCGAAACCGGGCCTCGATCCGTAAGGTCTGACGGCAGCCTCAGAACGGGATGTCGTCGTCGAGATCGCGCGAGAAGCCGCCGGACGGAGCGCTGCCGCCGCGGCTTGCACCGCCGGAGGAGCCGCCGCGCGAGGGAGCCGGCGAGCCGTAGCCGCCGTCGTAACCGCCGCCGCCGTAGCTGTCGCCACCGAAGTCGTTGCCGCCGCGCGAGGCGCCGCCGCCATCACCGCGACCGCCGAGCATGGTCAGATTGCCGTTGAAGCCCTGCAGCACCACTTCGGTGGAGTAACGGTCATTGCCGTTCTGGTCCTGCCACTTGCGGGTCTGCAGCTGGCCCTCGACATAAACCGTCGAGCCCTTCTTCAGATACTGTTCGGCGACCTTGCAGAGACCCTCGTTGAAGATGACGACCTGATGCCATTCGGTCTTTTCCTTGCGCTCGCCGCTGTTCTTGTCGCGCCAGCTTTCAGACGTCGCGATGCGCAGGTTGGCGATCGGTCGGCCGTCCTGGGTCCGGCGGATTTCGGGATCGGCTCCGAGATTGCCGATCAGAATGACCTTGTTGACGCTACCAGCCATGACACTCACCTTACTGCCGCGCCGCCGCGGCGTTCAAATTCCAATCAAATGCCACCTTATCCCATCCGCTGCAGCGATTGGGCGATGACCGGCTTAAATCCACAGCGAAAATGTTCTTTATTTGTTCTAGTATTTCTCTATGATCCTGTCAACATAATCGAAATTCCACAACGGTTGCGCCTTGTGCCTCGACTCAAGGGCCGCGTTCACTACATAAGGACAGTTCTCCCAGGAACAGTCCCTTCCCTTTGCCGATCAGAGCCTGACATGAGCGAACTCAAGACCATTTCCATCCGTGGCGCGCGCGAGCACAATCTCAAGGGCATCGACCTCGATCTGCCGCGCAACAGCCTGATCGTGATGACCGGGCTTTCCGGCTCGGGCAAGTCGTCGCTCGCCTTCGACACGATCTATGCCGAGGGTCAGCGGCGTTACGTCGAGAGCCTTTCGGCCTATGCGCGCCAGTTTCTCGAGATGATGCAGAAGCCGGACGTTGATCAGATCGAGGGTCTGTCGCCGGCGATCTCGATCGAGCAGAAGACGACTTCGCGGAACCCGCGCTCGACGGTCGGTACTGTCACCGAAATCTACGACTACATGCGTCTCCTGTTTGCGCGCGTCGGCATTCCCTATTCGCCGGCGACGGGCCTGCCGATCGAGAGCCAGACGGTGAGCCAGATGGTCGACCGGATCCTGGCGCTCGAGGAAGGCACGCGCCTCTATATCCTCGCGCCGATGATCCGCGGCCGCAAGGGCGAGTACAAGAAGGAACTCGCCGAGCTGATGAAGAAGGGGTTCCAGCGCGTCAAGATCGACGGGCAGTTCTACGAGATCGCCGAGGCACCGACGCTCGACAAGAAATACAAGCATGACATCGACGTGGTGGTCGACCGCGTGGTGGTGCGCCCCGACATTGCAAGCCGCCTGGCCGACAGTCTGGAAACCTGCCTGCGTCTCGCCGACGGTTTGGCTGTTGCCGAATATGCCGACAAGCCGCTGCCGCCGGAGGAAACCGCGGCTGGCGGTTCGGCCAACAAGTCTTTGAACGAAACGCATGAGCGCGTGCTGTTCTCGGAGAAGTTCGCCTGCCCGGTTTCCGGCTTCACCATTCCAGAAATCGAGCCGCGGCTTTTCTCCTTCAACAACCCCTTCGGCGCCTGCCCGACCTGCGACGGTCTCGGCAGCCAGCAGAAGATCGACGAGGCACTGATCGTGCCCGAGGCCAACCGCAAGCTGAATGACGGCGCGATTGCGCCCTGGGCCAAGTCGAGCTCGCCCTATTACAATCAGACGCTCGAAGCCCTCGGCAAGGCCTTCGGCTTCAAGCTGACATCGAAATGGTCCGATCTGTCGGAGGCCGCGCAGAAGGCGATCCTGCACGGCACCGAAGAGAAGATCGACTTCCATTATGCCGACGGTGCGCGCTCCTATACCACGACCAAGACCTTCGAAGGCATCGTTCCGAACCTAGAGCGGCGCTGGAAGGAGACCGACAGCGCCTGGGCGCGCGAGGAAATCGAGCGCTTCATGTCCGCCGCCCCCTGCCCGGCGTGCAACGGCTTCCGCCTGAAGCCGGAGGCGCTGGCGGTGAAGATCAATGGCTTGCATATCGGCCAGGTGACCGACATGGCGATCCGCAATGCGGGTGCCTGGTTCGAGGATCTGCCGGCCACGCTCACCGACAAACAGAACGAGATCGCGGTCCGCATCTTGAAGGAGATCCGGGAACGACTGCGCTTCCTCAACGATGTCGGTCTCGACTATCTCTCGATGTCGCGCAATTCCGGAACCCTGTCGGGCGGCGAAAGCCAGCGCATTCGTCTGGCGTCACAGATCGGTTCGGGTCTGACAGGCGTTCTCTATGTGCTCGACGAGCCGTCGATCGGCCTGCATCAGCGCGACAATGCCCGGCTTCTCGATACGCTGAAGCACCTGCGAGACATCGGCAATACCGTGATCGTCGTCGAGCATGACGAGGATGCAATCCTGACGGCCGACTACGTCGTCGACATCGGTCCGGCGGCCGGCATTCATGGCGGCCAGGTGATCGCGCAAGGCTCGCCGCAGGACATCATGGCCAATCCGAAGTCGCTGACGGGCAAATACCTGACCGGCGAATTGGGTGTCAGCGTTCCCGCCCAGCGGCGCAAGCCGAAGAAGGGCCAGCAGATCAAGGTGGTCGGCGCCAAGGGCAACAATCTGAAGAACGTGACCGCCTCGATCCCGCTCGGGGTGTTCACGGCAGTGACCGGCGTTTCGGGTGGCGGCAAGTCGACCTTCCTGATCGAGACGCTCTACAAGGCGGCAGCCCGTCGCGTCATGGGCGCGCGGGAAAATCCGGCCGAACACGAGCGCATCGACGGTTTCGAATTCATCGACAAGGTGATCGATATCGATCAGTCGCCGATCGGGCGCACGCCGCGGTCCAACCCGGCGACCTATACCGGCGCCTTCACGCCGATCCGCGACTGGTTCACCGGTCTGCCGGAGGCTAAGGCGCGTGGCTATCAGGCCGGGCGCTTCTCTTTCAACGTCAAGGGCGGCCGTTGCGAAGCCTGCCAGGGCGATGGCGTGATCAAGATCGAGATGCACTTCCTGCCTGACGTCTATGTCACCTGCGACGTCTGCCACGGCAAACGCTACAACCGCGAGACGCTGGACGTCACCTTCAAGGGCAAGTCGATCGCCGACGTGCTCGACATGACGGTCGAGGAAGGTGTGGAGTTCTTCCAGGCGGTGCCGGCGGTGCGCGACAAGCTGCAGGCGCTCTATGACGTCGGTCTCGGCTATATCAAGGTCGGCCAGCAGGCCAATACGCTGTCGGGTGGCGAAGCGCAGCGCGTCAAGCTCGCCAAGGAGCTGTCGAAGCGCTCGACGGGCCGCACACTCTACATTCTGGATGAGCCGACCACCGGCCTGCATTTCCACGACGTCGCCAAGCTCCTGGAAATGCTGCAGGAACTGGTGAACCAGGGCAACAGCGTCGTGGTCATCGAGCACAATCTCGAGGTCATCAAGACCGCCGACTACATCCTCGACTTCGGCCCCGAAGGCGGCGATGGCGGCGGCCAGATCGTCGCCCAGGGTACGCCGGAAGAGGTGGTGAAGGTCGAGGCGTCCTATACCGGACAGTTCCTCAAGGAGCTTCTGGAACGGCGACCTGTGAAGAAGGTGCAGGCGGCGGAGTGATCCGCCGCAGCGGCTACCAAAGACGTCGGACGCCGAAGCTGTCGAAGGCCTCGTCAGCACTGAGTAGAACGAGGCCTTCGAGGATGGACTGGGCAGCAAGCAAACGATCGAACGGATCTTTGTGATCAACAATCAATCGCCCAGCATGCAGGGCATGCGAGGTTTCGACAGGGAGGAAGGTGAAACGTTCGTTTATGACGAGATTATTGAAGTTGTCACAGACAGGACCTGCTTCGGGCCATTTTCCCAGACGATGTTTCGTCGCCATCTCGAAAGCCGAGACTGCGCTCACGTAAACCTCGTTGTCGCCATCGGCAAGCGTCACCCGGGCCGGGCTGCTGAGACGTATATCATTGATCAACCACCAGACCAGCGTGAGCGTGTCGAGCAGGTATCTCATTGACCGTTGTCACCAGGAAACGAGTACTTCCCTTCCCATGCCTCAAGCTCGTCCTCGGACATCGGCTCAAGAAAAAGCTTGGGCGGAAGCGTTCCTTGCAAGTGCGCCAATGCGCCTGGCTTTCGCTGCGGGTTTCGTGTCTCCAGCGAGGCAAGAGGCACGAGTTTCGCAATCGGCTCGTCACCGCGCGCAATGATGATTTCTTCGCCGGCTTCGACGCGGGCGAGCAGTTTAGAGAGTTCCGTCTTGGCCTTGTGAATGGTGACGACCGTCATCGCGCGCTCCCGGGCTGATTTTTATATTAGCTAATCCCCTAGCTAACTTCAATGGGAGGTATTTCATGACCAAATCAGGCACGATCCGCACGGGCATCGGCGGCTGGAGCTTCGATCCGTGGGACGACAGTTTCTATCCATCCGATCTGCCGAAGAAGCGCCAGTTGGAATATGCCAGCCGGCAGCTGACGGCGATTGAAGTGAACGGCACCTATTATTCCAGCCAGAAGCCGGCGACGTTTGCGAAATGGGCATCGGACGTGCCGGAGAATTTCGTCTTCTCGCTCAAGGCCAGCCGGTTTTGTACCAATCGCAAGATCCTGGCGGAGGCCGGGCCTTCGATCGAGAAGTTCGTGCATCAGGGTATCGAGGAGCTCGGGCCGCACCTGGGGCCGATCCTCTGGCAGTTCATGGGGACGAAGAAGTTCGAGCCGCAGGACTTCGAGGCCTTCCTCGAGCTCTTGCCGAAGACGTTGAACGGGCTGCCGCTTCGGCATGTGGTCGAGCCACGGCATGAGAGCTTCCAGGTGCCGGAATTCATCGACATGCTGCGCCGGCATGGTGTGGCAGCCGTCTGTGCCGATCATCACGACTATCCGATGTTTGCAGACCCAACGGCAGACTTCGTCTATGCCCGCCTGCAAAAGGGCGACGACGAAACGCCGACCTGCTATCCGCCGAAGGAGATCGATGCATGGGCGAAGCGGCTGAAAACCTATGCCGCCGGCGGTGTTCCTGACGATCTGCCGCTGGTCGCGAAGGAAAGCCCGGCCGAGCAGAAACCGCACGACGTCTTCGCCTTCTTCATCTCGGGCGGCAAGGTCAATGCCCCGCGAGGCGCTGTCGAGCTGCAGGAACGCGTCGGGTGATCTGCTTGGCGCTGACGCTCACCAATTTGTGACATTGGCGAAACTGGACTAGGCTCGGTCGCAGAGTCGCGGTCGCGACCGCATTCTGGACCGGCATGCTTCCCTCTTTGGACGTGCGCGTCCAGAGTTCAGGAGTTCGGGGCACTTCCATGTCGGGCATCGCCGTTTTCATTCATCTGGCTGGCGCCGTCGCGCTGCTCCTCTGGGCGACCCGCATGGTTCGCACCGGGATCGAGCGGGCCTATGGCGGCGTGTTGAAGGACAAGCTGCGCCATGCGGTGGACAACCGGTTCTCCGCTGCCTTTGCCGGCTTTCTCTTCGCCGTGGCGCTGCAGAGTGCGACCGCCGTCGCCCTGATCGTGGCCTCCTTTTCGGCGGCCGGCTATGTGCTGCCCGCAATCGGCGTGGCGACGCTGCTCGGGGCCGATTTCGGCTCCGCCTTCGTCGTTCGGATTCTGCGCTACGATCTCTCCCTGCTGGTTCCGGTGCTGCTGCTTGCGGGCACGGTTGCTTTTCGCGCCTCGGAAGCACGTGGCTGGCGGCAGCTCGGCCGGATCCTCTTCGGGCTCGGGCTGCTTCTCCTGTCGCTCCGCCTCATCGGCGAGGCATCGGAGCCGCTTCGCGAAAGCCGCATCCTGCCGGTGCTCTTCAATTACCTCGCCAGCGACTGGATTTCGGCGTTTGCGCTCGCAGCCCTTCTTGCCTGGGCTTTCCATTCCAGTGTGGCGGCCGTGCTGCTCGTGGCCTCGCTGGCGGACAAACACCTGCTGCCGGATGCGCTGATCATTCCGCTGGTGCTCGGCATCAATTTCGGCGCGGCGATCATTGCAGCCCTTCTGACCAAGAATGCCGAGGCCAATGCGCGGATCGTGCCGCTCGGCAATGTCGTGATCCGTGGCCTGATGACGCTGATCGCGCTCGCGGCTCAGTTCGCCTTTGCGGTGAGCCCGACTGTCTTCTCGACGCAACCCGGCGATTCCGTCGTTCTTGCCCATCTGGCACTGAACGGTGCGGTTCTGGTTCTAGGGTTGCCCTTTGCGGGCCTCGTCGCCGCGACCCTTGAGCGGCTTCTTGCGCGCTCGGATGAGCGCGCGGCCAATGACGACCGGCTTTCCGCGCTCAACATTGCAGATCTTGCGAACCCGCAGCAGGCGATTTCGAACGCGACGCGGGAAGTGCTTGCCGTCTGTGACAAGACGGAGGTGATGCTGAACGGGATCTTCGACCTGTTCGAGTGCTGGGATCCGAAGAAAACGCAGCGCATCGAAACGATGGACGACCAGATCGACACGATCCATCGGGACATCAAGTTCTACCTCGCTCGCATCTCGGAAACCGCGCTGGATCAGGCCTCTGCCGCGCAGTGCCAGAACCTGCTGGGGGCGACGATCAAGATCGAGCAGGCCGCCGACATCATCTCGCAGAACATGCTGACCCGGGCGCGCAAGAAGAACGAGCGCAACGTGGCCTTCTCGGCGGAGGGCTGGGCGGAACTCTGCGCCATGCACAACGAGGTGCTGCAGAATGCGCATCTCGCCTTCAATCTTCTGGTGACCCGGGATCTCCAGCATGCCCGCCAGCTCGTGGCGCGCAAGGAAGCGATCCGGATGCTGGTGAAGACCAGCGAGGAGAGCCATCTGCAGCGTCTGCGGCAGGGCAATGCGGCAAGCTTCGAGTCGAGCTCGCTGCATATCGACACGATGCGTGACCTCAAGGAGATCAACTCGCTCTTCGTCTCGATCGCCTATCCGCTGCTCGAGGGTCAAGGCCTGCTGCGACGCAGCCGTCTGGTTCAGCCGGCGGAATTATGAGCTGTTCTATCAATCTGGCCTGATATGGGCCACGAGATCTTCCGCGGTCATACCCTGCCCTGCCCTAGAGGCTGCCTGGCCATGCAAGTGGACACCGGCGCAGGCGGCCTCGAAGGCGTGCATGCCGTTTGCGATCCTGGCACCGATGATCCCGGCCAGGACATCGCCGGACCCCGCCGTCGCCAGGGAGGGCGGAGCCTCCTCTTCGATCGCGGCCCGGCCATCGGGCGCGGCAATGACGGTGTCGGCGCCCTTGTAGACAACGATACCACCGATCGCCCGCGCGGCAGCGATCGACTTCTCGACCTTCCCAAGTTTCTCCTCGGACGCGATGTCCGGAAAGAGCCTAACGAATTCGCCCTCATGCGGGGTCACGACGAGCCGGGGCTCTTCGCTGGAAAAGGCAATCGAGAGTTCGCCGGCCATGTCCTTGAAAGCCGAAATGCCATCGGCATCGAGGACCAGGCTCCGGCTGGCTTCTCCCAGGATGAGCGCGAAGCGACGCGCACGATCGAGATCCCCAAAACCCGGTCCGAGCACGAAGGTCGAGCGGCGGCTGTCTTCGAGCCACGAGGAGAGGTCTTGCGCCGTATCAAGCCGCGTCAGTATCACCGCCGTCAGATGTCCGGCATTGATGGACAAGGCCGAGGCGGGGGATGCCAGCGTGACCAGGCCTGCCCCCGCCTTCAACCCCGCAGCTGCCGTGAGGCGCGCCGCACCTGTCGCAGTTTCGGGGCCGGAAAAAACGGTCAGATGGCCACGGCGATATTTGTGATCCGTCGCTAAGGCGGCTCTCTCGCGTCCCGCCCAAATGCCGGGACCGTTGACCCAGAGCCCTTCCGCCTCATGCTCTACAATGCGCCGGGGGATACCGATGTCGAACACCTCGACTTCGCCGCAATGGAGGCGACCGGGAAGCAGCAGGTGTCCAGGCTTGCGCGTCATGAAGGTCACGGTATGGCATGCCTTGAAGGCTGCACCCCGGACAGCGCCCGTCGCACCGTCAATGCCCGAGGGAAGATCGATCGCCAGGACGGGCAGACCCGCTTTCCCGACCGCGTCGACAACGGATTTCGCTCCATGGGGGATATCCCTTGCCAAGCCTGCACCGAAGAGACCGTCGATCACCACGTCGCCGGGCATTGGATCATAACGGTCAAGCGGGGCCACCGGAAGATCACAATCCGCCTCTGCCCGCGCGGCGTCGCCCTTCAGAAGCGCCAGATCCACCAGACTGAAAAGGGCAACCTGCGCGCCGCTCCGGGCGAGAGCAGCGGCGGCGACGTAACCGTCACCGCCATTGTTGCCCGGACCGCACAGGACCACGAAACGCAGGGCCTGCGGATAGTGGCGCAGGGCCGAGGCTGCGACGGCCTCTCCTGCCCTTCGCATCAGGCCGTAGCTATCGATGCCCGAGCGCGCGGCGGCGGCATCGACGCGGCCCATTGCCTGGGGTGTCAGAAGGAATTCGGTGTTCGATCGGTTCATGTATCGAAGTTAGACCACAAACCATCCCTTGCGCAAAGATGCACGATTTTAGGCAGTCACAGATGCTCACTTCGTGTGCAATTGCCTTATAATTAGCCTTATTCATTCGAGATAACGCAAGCACCACAAGGGCTTACCGTGCACCCGCCGGCATAAAAAAGATTGCCCAAAAGCGTTATTTTGATCGAAACGGGCTGGCTTTTCCGGCCATTTTGCTGGAGATTTGCCCGGTCGGACGGAGGAGGCGCAGGATTTCGCACGATTTTCGCGAAAGATTGGCACATTCCATGCATCCAGCCCGGCGGGCGGGGCTCATCCTGCTTTAATGAGGAAGCGGAGAGAAATTTTCTCATGAAAAAGATCGAAGCGATCATCAAGCCCTTCAAGCTCGACGAAGTGAAGGAAGCCCTTCAGGAAGTCGGTTTGCAGGGTATCACCGTGACGGAAGCCAAGGGCTTCGGTCGTCAGAAGGGCCATACCGAGCTCTATCGTGGCGCCGAATATGTCGTGGACTTCCTGCCCAAGGTGAAGGTCGAAGTGGTACTGGCCGACGAAAACGTGGAGGCCGTCATCGACGCCATCCGCAATGCTGCCCAGACGGGCCGTATCGGCGACGGCAAAATCTTCGTTTCGAACGTCGAAGAAGTCGTCCGCATTCGTACCGGCGAAACCGGTATCGACGCCATCTAATCGGACCCGACATCAAGGGAGGTCGGGTTTAAATCGTCAGCTCACGCGAGGACATAAAAAATATGACGACCGCAAACGATATCCTGAAACAGATCAAGGACAACGACATCAAGTTCGTCGACCTGCGCTTTACCGATCCCAAGGGCAAGTTGCAGCATGTGACGATGGACGTGACCTGTGTGGACGAAGACATGTTCGCCGATGGCGTCATGTTCGACGGCTCCTCGATCGCCGGCTGGAAGGCCATCAACGAGTCCGACATGGTGCTGATGCCGGATCCGGCCACCGTGCACATGGATCCCTTCTTCGCGCAGTCGACGATGGTCATCCTCTGCGACATTCTCGATCCGGTCTCTGGCGAAGCCTATAACCGCGACCCGCGCGGCACCGCCAAGAAGGCCGAAGCCTATCTGAAGGCATCGGGCATTGGCGACACCGTCTTCGTCGGTCCGGAAGCCGAGTTCTTCGTCTTCGACGACGTCAAGTATAAGGCGGACCCGTACAATACCGGCTTCAAGCTCGATTCGACCGAACTGCCGTCGAACGACGACACCGACTACGAGACCGGCAACCTCGGTCACCGTCCGCGCGTCAAGGGCGGCTACTTCCCGGTTCCGCCGATCGACAGCCTGCAGGACATGCGCTCCGAAATGCTGACGGTTCTCGGCGAAATGGGCGTCGTCGTCGAAAAGCATCACCACGAAGTGGCAGCTGCCCAGCACGAACTCGGCATCAAGTTCGACACGCTGGTGCGCAACGCCGACAAGATGCAGATCTACAAGTATGTCGTGCATCAGGTCGCCAATGCCTATGGCAAGACGGCTACCTTCATGCCGAAGCCGATCTTCGGCGACAACGGCTCGGGCATGCACGTGCACCAGTCGATCTGGAAGGACGGCAAGCCGACCTTCGCTGGCGATGAATATGCCGGCCTGTCGGAAAGCTGCCTCTACTATATCGGCGGCATCATCAAGCATGCCAAGGCGATCAACGCCTTCACCAACCCGTCGACCAACTCCTACAAGCGTCTGGTCCCGGGCTACGAAGCACCGGTTCTGCTCGCCTATTCCGCGCGCAACCGCTCGGCGTCGTGCCGAATCCCCTTCGGCACCAACCCGAAGGCCAAGCGCGTCGAAGTCCGCTTCCCGGACCCGATGGCGAACCCCTACCTCGCCTTCGCCGCCATGCTGATGGCCGGCCTCGACGGCATCAAGAACAAGATCCATCCGGGCAAGGCCATGGACAAGGATCTCTACGACCTGCCGCCGAAGGAGCTGAAGAAGATCCCGACCGTCTGCGGTTCGCTGCGTGAAGCGCTGGAGAGCCTCGACAAGGATCGCAAGTTCCTCACCGCCGGCGGCGTCTTCGATGACGACCAGATCGATGCCTTCATCGAACTGAAGATGCAGGAAGTCATGCGTTTCGAAATGACCCCGCATCCGGTCGAATTCGATATGTACTACTCGGCCTGATCCATCAGGTTTCGATCCAGGTGCCGGCGGAGAGATCCGCCGGCGTTTTTTCTTGGTCGAAGACAAGCGCCGACGCGAATTGCGCTTTCTCGCCGCCCAGGCTCGGGTTAGCAATGTGGCGTCTTCTTCTCATGTCACGGTTCCGATGGCGGCCTCCCAGAATATCTCCTCCCCGCGCCTGTTCGACTGGATCCTGTTTCTCCTGGCGCCCCTGTTCTTTTCGTCGAACCTGATCTTCGGCCGCGGCATCACCGGCGAAGTCGGCCCGTTCACGACGGCACTGCTGCGCTGGCTGGGGGCAGCGCTCTTGATGTCGCCCTTCATCTGGCAGGAACGGCGGGCTTGCCTATCCTTCGTGCGCCAGCACACGGCCCTTTGGCTCACGCTGGGCATCCTTGGCATGGGGATCTGTGGCGGTGTCGTCTATTGGGCGCTGACGCTGACCACGGCATCGAACGCGACCTTGATCTACACGACCTCGTCGCTCTTCATCATCCTGTTTCAGTGGCTGTTTCAGAAGCGGGCGATCACGAAGCTCGAGCTGCTGGGGATGGTGATCGCCTTTTCCGGCGTCGTGGCGATCGTGCTCAAGGGGCATCCCGAGGCTTTGCTTTCGCTGAGCTTCAACATCGGCGACCTGGCGATCCTGGTGGCGGCAATTGCGTTTGCGGCCTATTCGCTGCTCTTGCGGCGTCCCTCGGTGCGGGAGATGCCACCTCTGCCACTGTTTGCGCTGCTCGCTCTGTCGGGTGCGATCGTTCTCATCCCACCGGGCGTGGTCGAGATGGCGTCCGGCGGCCTTCTGCCGGATACGATGACGGAATTCGCCAAGCTTGCCGGCATCATCCTCTTTGCATCACTTGCCGCCTTCTACTGCTTCCAGCATGCCGTCCAGGTCTTCGGACCGGGGATTGCCGGCATGACGCTCTATCTTATGCCGCCAATGTCTATCCTCATGGCCGTCGTCTTTCTCGGCGAGCACTTCGAGCGTTACCACGCCGTTGGCATCGTTCTGGTCACCGGCGGCTTGATGCTCGCGACCGCACCGGGGCGGAAGGCGGGCTAGGTGTGGCAGGCTGCCACGGTGTCACACACCATCCCTTGATTTTGCCGGGCTTTCTTCCCAAATATGACAGGGAAAGGAAGTCAAGCCATGAAACAACGAAGCGCTAAATTTGGTATCGGGGACGTCGTACGGCATAAGTTCTTTCCGTTCCGCGGCGTGATCTTCGATGTTGACCCGGAGTTCGCGAATTCCGAGGAGTGGTGGAATGCGATCCCGGCCGAGGTGCGGCCGCACAAGGATCAGCCCTTCTATCACCTGCTCGCCGAGAATTCCGAGACGGAATATGTGGCCTATGTGTCCGAGCAGAACCTCGAACGCGACCAGAGCCAGGAGCCGCTGCGCAATCCGCAGATCCAGCAGATCTTCGAACCGCAGCAGACTGGCCGCTACAAGCCGAAGATGAACTTCGCGCACTGACGGTCTTCCAGATACCAGATACGAAGAAGCCCGCGTCTTGCGACGCGGGCTTCTTGCATTTCACTGCTATGGCGGAGCTTAGTTGCCCTGTTTGGCAGCGTTCTGGGCGTCGGTGATCGCCTTGTTGCGCTCTTCCTGCTTCTTCTGCATGGCTTCCTGCAGGAGACGCTGGCGTTCTTCGGCCTGCGACTGCGACATGGCCTCGCCTTCGAATGCGCCGGTGAAGCCGGTCAGCGGGATCTTGATCGGGTTCGGCGCGCGGCGGAAGTTGATCGAGGTAAACACGACCTCGCCACCCTTCTTCAGGCTGTCGATGATCGCATCGGTCAGCGGGATTTCGGCGGTGCAGCGATCCGGCAGGCAGACTGCGTAGTCGAGCTTGGTGCCCTTGCCGCCGTCAATCTGCATCATCACGCCCGGCGGGATCAGACGGGCCGAGGGAACCGTGACCTGCAGCAGCTTGCGATTGACCTTGCCTTCAACCGTGATCAGGCCGACAGCGGTGATCAGCTGGCCATTGGCCGCCACGAGCTGGTTCTGAACGACGCAGACATCGGATTCTTCCTGCTTGGCGCAGGTCTTGAACCACTTGGCCGAGTTCGGTGCAGCAGCGGCTTCCTGAGCCTGCGCGACAACCGGCATGGCGCTGGCAGCGAAGGACAGTGCGAGTGCAGACACAGCCGTCCGCGTTGCGTTGCTAAGTTTGAACATCATACGTATTCCGTCTCCTGAAAACCCCTGTCGCGCGGACTTCGTTGCCGCGTCATTCACCAGTCGTGTGTGCCCTCACCTGTCGTTCAAATGAGGCAAATACATGACCCGGCGATCTGGCTCACCTGTTACATTGTGGCGGCCGGAATATCCAGCGTTTCTTTGACGCCGGATCGACTCACTCCGCCTAAATCCCACCCGCTTGTGTTGGTTTTATGGTGATTGTGCTAGCCTTCGCGCACATTACAGATTCACATGCCGAGAGGACCTCAATCTTGCGCCGTCTCTTCTTCAGCCTTTGTCTCCTGCCTTTTGCAACCGTCGCCCAGGCGGAACCCGTTCACGGGATTGCGATGCATGGTGAACCCGCGTTGTCGGCGGATTATACACATTTTCCCTATGTGAAGCCGGATGTGAAAAAGGGCGGCAAGGTCAATTACGGCGTGGTCGGGACGTTCGATGCGTTGAACCCCTTCGTCCTCAAGGGCATGCGCACGACGGCCCGTGGCGTCTGGGATCCGGAATTCGGAAACCTGCTCTACGAACCGCTGATGACGCGCTCCGCCGACGAGCCCTTCACGCTGTATGGCCTGCTGGCTGAAACCGTGGAATGGGATGCGGACCGGACCTATGTGCAGTTCAACCTCAATCCCAAGGCCCGGTGGCATGACGGCAAGCCAGTGACGCCGGAGGATGTGATCTTCACCTTCAAGCTGCTGCGCGACAAGGGCCGTCCGCCCTTCAACGGCCGCCTCAATGCCGTCGCCAAGATGGAGAAAGTCGGCGAGCATGGGGTGAAGTTCACCTTCAACGAGAAGGCGAATCGCGAGACGCCGCTGATCTTTGCATCCGCCACGCCGATCCTGCCGAAGCATGCGATCGATCCTGCCACCTTCGACCAGGGCGGGCTCGCCATTCCCGTTGGGTCCGGTCCCTACAAGATCAAGGAGTTACGGCCCGGCGAGAAGGTGACGTGGGCGCGCGACCCCGATTACTGGGGCAAGGACCTGCCGTCGAAGATCGGCTTCGACAATTACGACGAGATCACGGTCACCTACTTCCTGCAGGAAGCGACACTGTTCGAGGCCTTCAAGAAGGGCGAGATCGACATCTATCCGGACGGTGATTCCAATCACTGGCAGCGGGCCTATGATTTTCCGGCAGTGCAGAATGGCGACGTCGTGAAGGAAGCTTTCAAGCCGGGCCTGCCAGCGGGCATGCTGGGCTTCGTTTTCAACACCCGTCGCCCGATCTTCGGCGACGTGAAGGTGCGCGAGGCGATCAGCACGGCCTTCGACTTCGAATGGCTGAACAAGACGCTTTATGGCAATGCCTTCACGCGCACGCAGAGCTACTGGCAGAACTCGGCGCTCGGCGCCTACGGCAATGCGGCCGACGAGAAGGAACTCGCCCTGCTCGGCCCCGCGAAGGACAAGCTCTCGCCGGAGATCCTTGCCGGCACCTATGCGCAGTCTGCGACCGACGGCTCTGGCGGTGACCGCAAGGCGCTGGGCAAGGCCGTGAAGCTCTTCGGCGAGGCCGGCTACAAGATCCAGGGCGGGAAGATGGTCGATGCCTCCGGCAAACCGCTCGCCTTCGAGGTGATGACCCAGAACGAGGGCCAGGAAAAGATGGCGCTCGCCTTCCAGCGGACGCTGAAGCTGATCGGCATCGACATGGCGATCCGGACCGTGGACGATGCGCAGTACCAGGCGCGCTCCAACAGCTTCGACTACGACATGATCATCAAGTCCTACACCTCGTCGCTCTCGCCTGGCGCCGAGCAGGTCAATCGCTGGGGCTCGGAATCGAAGGACGCGCAGGGCAGCTTCAATTATGCCGGTGTTGCCGATCCGGATATCGATCGGGTGATGGAAGCGCTGCTGCAGGCCCGCGACCCGGCCGATTTTCAAGCGGCGGTGCGCGCCTATGACCGCCTTCTGGTGGCCGGTCACTATGTCGTGCCGCTCTACCATATCGGCGAACAGTGGGTCGCACGCTGGAAGCATATCGGCCGGCCGGACGCGAACCCGCTCTACGGTTACCAACGGCCGACCTGGTTCGACGCGCGGGTGCAATAAGAGCAGACCCTTTGACGCTGTGTTTTCGGGCCGGAGCTTGCCTCCGGCCCGTTTTGATTTAAGTGACGGATGACAGAACACGCCCTGCCGCAGGAAGGACACATCATGGACCGCATCACCATCGACCTCGTTTCAGACGTGGTCTGCCCCTGGTGCTATCTCGGAAAGGCGCGGCTCGAGCTTGCGATCGCACAGGTTCAGGACGAGGTGAGCGTCGACATCAACTGGCGCCCCTATCAGCTCAATCCGGATTATCCGCCCGAGGGCGTCGACCAGCAGGTCGAGCTCGCCAAGAAGCTCGGCGGCAAGGACAACATGGACCGGGCCCACTCTCACTTGAAGGAGCTCGGCGCGGAAGTCGGGATCAACTTCGATTTCGCGGCGATCAAGGTGGGGCCCAACACACTGGATGCGCACCGCTTGATCCACTGGGCCGGGCAGGAAAGCCGCGAGACGCAGGGGCGCGTCGTCGATCTCCTGTTCAAGGCGAATTTCGAACAGGGCCGCAATATCGGCGACCCGGCGGTGCTGCTCGACATCGCGACCGAAGCCGGCTTGTCGCGGCCGGTGATCGAATCGTTGCTCTCGGGCGATGCCGACGTCGCGCATGTGCTTTCGGAAGTGGATGCCGCCAAGCAGATGGGTGTGAATGGCGTGCCCTTCTTCATCTTCGACCAGCAATATGCAGTCAGCGGCGCCCAGCCGCCGGCGGAACTGGCAAACGCGCTGCGTGAAATCGCCAAGGCAAAGGCTGAGGCGATCCGTAATCTCAATTGACGGTTTTACCGAACACCCGTATCCCGGTGAGGTCACCTCCTCCCCGGGATCATCATCTTGTCCGCCGACACCACCTTCAAGGGCATTCTGCTCGCCTTCATCTGTTTTGCCGCCTATTCCTTCAGTGATGCTTCGGTGAAGCTGGTCGAGGGGCGTGTGCCCGCCTTCGAGGCGGGCTTTATCGGCAGCCTCTTCGGCTTCCTCGCCATCCCCTTCCTGATGAAGCGCGGCGATCGCTATACCGATCTGGTACGCAGCACCAACTGGCCTCTCTGGTGGCTGCGCTTCGTCTGCGCCACGGTGGGGACCGTCGGCAGTATCGTGGCCTTTACCCGGCTATCGATGGCGGAGGCCTTCTGCCTGATTTTCCTTCTGCCGAGCTTCGCCACGATCATGTCGGTGCTTTTTCTCAAGGAACAGGTGGGCATGAAGCGCTGGGCAGCCGTGATCATCGGCTTCCTCGGAGTTCTCGTCGTGTTGCGGCCCGGCTTCCGAGAGCTCGAGATCGGACATCTTGCAGCGCTGATCTCGGGTTTTGCCGGCGGCGTGTCGATCGTCATCTACCGCGCCATCGGACCGCAGGAGAAGAACATCTCGCTCTATGGCGCAGGCCTGCTCGGCAATGTCATCCTCTGCGGTGTGCTTTCCCTGCCGGACTTCCACGCTCCGAGTGCCTATGATCTCGGTCTGCTCGCAGCCTTCGGCATTCTCGGTGCGGTCGGCAACATCTTCATGATGCTCGCCTCCTTCTATGCGCCGGCCGCGATCGTCGGTCCGATCCAGTACAGCCAGATGCTCTGGGCCATCCTGCTCGGTTATCTCGTCTTCGGCGACAAGGTCGACTGGCCGATGGGGATCGGCATAGCGCTGATCGTCGGCTCGGGTCTTTTGACGCTGATCCGCGAGCGCAAGCGCGACACGCCGCTTCCGCCACCGGTGGCCGGCAAGACGGATGCGGCACTGGCGATCAAGCCGGAAGAGCCCGGCGTCTGACGCATAGAAGCAGCCTCTCAGCTTGCCTTCGCCAGTTCCGCCAGCTGCGTCATAACCACTGCCGCGCCTGCCAGCCGCTTTTCCGGCGTCGGCAGATCGCGGGTCAGGAACACCGAGTGATCCGGTCGGATCTTGGCCATGGTGCCCTGCTTGGCGATATAACCGACCAGCGCTGCCGGGTTCGGGAACTGCTTGCCGCGGAACTGGACGACGACGCCCTTGGGTCCGGCTTCCAGCTTCTCGACATTGGCCTTGCGGCAAAGCGCCTTGATATAGACGACCTTTAGGAGGTGCTGGACCTCGATCGGCAGCGGGCCGAAGCGGTCGATCAATTCCGCGCCGAAGCCGTCGATCTCTCTGAGATCGTCCAATTCGCCCAGGCGGCGATAGAGGGCCATGCGCAGATGCAGGTCCGGTACGTAATTTTCCGGGATCATGACCGAGGTGCCGACCTGGATCTGCGGCGACCAGCCGGTGTCGATCACTTCGTCCACGCCTTTCACTTCCGCAACGGCCTCTTCCAGCATCTGCTGGTAGAGTTCGAAGCCGACCTCCTTGATATGGCCGGACTGTTCCTCGCCGAGCAGATTGCCGGCGCCGCGGATGTCGAGGTCGTGGCTGGCAAGCTGGAAGCCGGCGCCGAGCGTATCGAGCGACTGCAGGACCTTGAGGCGACGTTCGGCGCCCGCCGTCAGCACCTTGTTGACGGGCAGCGTCAGGAGCGCGAAGGCGCGGACCTTGGAGCGACCGACGCGGCCACGGATCTGGTAGAGCTGCGCCAGACCGAACATGTCGGCCCGGTGAACGATCAACGTGTTGGCCGTGGGTACATCGAGGCCGGATTCGACGATGGTGGTGGAGAGCAGCACGTCGTAGCGGCCCTCGTAGAAGGCGTTCATGATGTCTTCGAGCTCACCGGCCGCCATCTGACCATGGGCGACGGCGACCTTCAGTTCCGGCACGTTCTCGTCGAGGAAGGCCTTGATGTCGGCGAGATCGGCGAGACGCGGACAGACATAGAAACTCTGGCCGCCGCGATAATGCTCGCGCATCAGGGTTTCGCGAATGACCAGCGGATCGAAGGGCGAGATGAAGGTGCGCACCGCCATGCGGTCGACCGGCGGCGTGGTGATCAGCGAGAGTTCGCGCACGCCGGTCATGGCGAGCTGCAGGGTACGCGGGATCGGCGTGGCCGAGAGCGTCAGAACGTGAACGTCGGACTTCAGCTCCTTCAGGCGTTCCTTGTGCTTGACGCCGAAATGCTGCTCTTCGTCGATGATGAGAAGGCCGAGATTGGCGAAGGTGATGCCGGAGCCGAGCAGGACATGGGTGCCGACGACGATATCGGTCTTGCCTTCGGCGACCTCTTTCTTGACGAGGTTCAGCTCCTTGGTGCCGACGAGGCGTGAGGCCTGCTGGACGCGGATGGGGAGCCCCCGGAAGCGTTCAGAGAAGGTCTTGAAGTGCTGGCGGGCGAGCAACGTGGTCGGCACGACGACGGCGACCTGGATGCCGTTCATCGCCGCGATGAAGGCGGCGCGCAGTGCCACTTCCGTCTTGCCGAAGCCAACGTCGCCGCAGACGAGGCGGTCCATGGGACGCCCCTGCCCCAGGTCGGAGCGGACAGCCTCGATGGCGTTTTCCTGGTCTTCCGTCTCGTCATAGGGGAAACGGGCGGCAAACTCGTCGTAGAGGCCTTCCTGCGTCGTCAGCACAGGGGCGGAACGGGTCATGCGCTCGGCGGCAATGCGGATCAGGGCTCCGGCCATATCGAGCAGGCGCTTTTTGAGCTTGGCCTTGCGCATCTGCCAGGCGCCGCCGCCCAGCTTGTCGAGCTGGACCTCGGTCGCCTCACCGCCATAGCGGGAGAGCAGATCGATGTTCTCGACCGGCAGGAAGAGTTTTGCCTCGTCGGCATATTGCAGCTCGAGGCAGGCATGCGGCGCGCCGGCGGCCTCGATCGTGCGCAGGCCGATGAAGCGGCCGATGCCGTGTTCCGCATGGACCACGATCGAGCCCTCGTCCAGGCCGGCAACTTCGGAGATGAAATCGGCGGCGCGCTTGCGGCGCTTGGAGCGGCGGACCATGCGGTCGCCCAGGATGTCCTGCTCGCCGACGATGATGAGGTTGCCGGCTTCGAAACCGCCTTCGAGGCTGAGGACCGCTGTGCCCGCCTCGCCCTTCTTCAGCTTGTCGACATCCTTGAGGGCTGCGACGGGAACAAGCTTTTCCAGCCCGTGTTCGTTCAGCACCTGCAGCAGGCGGTCCAGCGAGCCTTCGGACCAGCCGGAGACGACGACCTTGGCACCGGCTGCGCGCTTGTCGGCGATATAGGTGACGGCCTGGCCGAAGACGTTGGTGCGGTTGCCTTCTTCCGTTGCCTCATTCGCCGTCTTGGCCCAGCGCGGCGTCGGGCGCGCATCGACTTCGATGACAAGACGGCTTTCGCCGCCATGTTCGGCAAAGGGGGTGATGCGGATCGGGTCGAAGGCGTCGAGGGCTCGGCCGAATTCGCCGGCGCCGAGATAGAGCCGCTCCGGCGGGACCGGCTTGTAGGGCGTGCCCTGGGCAAGATGGCCCTTGCCGGGTGTCGCCGAATTGAGGCGAGCCTCGTAATAGTCGCGGATCAGCTTGGCGCGCTCTTCGGCTGCCTCACGCACGGTATGGTCGGTGACCATACGGAAGCCGCGCAGATAGTCGAAGGTGGTCTCCAGCTTGTCGTAGAACAGCGGCAGCCAATGCTCCATGCCGGCATAGCGACGGCCTTCCGAGACGGCGGCGTAGAGCGCATCGTCGCGGGTCGCAGCGCCAAAGAGCGACAGATAGTTCTTGCGGAAGCGGCTGATGTTTTCCGGTGTCAGCGTCACCTCGCTCATCGGATTGAGGTCGAGCGAGCGGACCTGGCCGATGGTGCGCTGGCTCGCCGGATCGAAGGAGCGGATGCTTTCCAGCGTATCGCCGAAGAAGTCGAGACGGACGGGCTCTTCCGAACCCGGCACGAAAACATCAAGGATGCCGCCTCGCACGGCGAATTCGCCGACCTCGCGCACCGTTGCGACGCGGTCGAAGCCGTTGCGCTCCAGGCGTGCGGCAATGTCGTCCATGCGGACTTGGTTGCCGGGTTTTGCAGAAAAGCCGAGGCTGTCGATCACGTCAGCCGGCGCCACCTTCTGCAACATCGCGTTGACGGTGACCAGGACGATCGCCGGGTGGGGCTTCAGGTAGAGCGAGATGAGGCCCGAAAGTGCTGCCAGGCGTCGTGCAGAGACGTCGGCCGAGGGTGAGACGCGGTCGTAAGGCAGACAGTCCCAGGCCGGGAGCGTGAGCACCGGGATATCGGGCGCGGCAAAGCTCAGCGTCTGTTCGATGTTCTGCAGGCGCTGCCCGTCCGAGACGACATAGGCGACCGGTTTACCCTCGCGCGCCAACTCGGCGAGGATGAAGGCATCCATGCCGTCAGGCACATGGGAGAGCGTCAGCGCGGATTGTGCGCCGACAATCCGCTTCACATCGATCAGGGACATCATCAATTACTTTGCAGCGTTTTCTTCGCCCGTGACCGGCGAGAAATCCGGCCGGAGAGCGGCAATGCGTTCGAAGAGCGGGGTCTGAAGATGGGCAGGAACGGGTTCGGCGCCGGTGATGTATTTGACGAGGTCGTTGTCTTCCTCGGCCATGATGCGCTCGAGTTCGTCGAGATCCGCGTCCGATAGCTCGGCGATGTGAGCCTCGCAGAACTGGCCGAGCATCAAATCCATCTCGCGGATACCACGATGCCAGCAGCGGAACAGGATGCGCCGGCGGCGCGGATCGAGGTCGGCACTGCTTCTCACCAGTCCTGTCATGTCGGGATCCTCTTCAATCTTGCGCCTCTATAGAGCAGCGACCGGCAAATGTCAGCTTGCCAAAGGGGCAATTTGCAATGCATTTTGCGGCCATCATGCGTCCCCAGCTTCTCGATCCCCTGTTCGCCTCCGTGGCCTCGCTCAGCGGAGTGGGCCCCAAGCTCGCCCAGCTTCTCGCCACGCTGCTCGGGCGCGAGGATGCCGAGGATGCGCGGGTCGTCGACCTGCTCTTCCTGGCACCCCACAGGCTGATCGACCGGCGGCACCAGCCGGGCATCGCCTATGCCCAGCAAGGTTCGCTGGTGACGATCACCGGCCGCGTCGACCGCCATCTGCCGCCGCCCAAGGGCAAGAGCAACCTGCCCTATCGCGTGATGCTGCATGACGAGACGGGGGAACTGGCGCTCACCTTCTTCCGGGTCAAGGGCAACTGGCTGGAAAAGGCGCTGCCGATCGACGAGACCGTGATGGTCTCCGGCAAGGTTGACTGGTTCAACGGCCGCGCCTCGATGGTGCATCCAGACCTGATGGTGAAGGCGAGCGAGGCGGAGAACCTGCCGCTGGTCGAGCCGGTCTATCCGATGACGGCGGGGCTCGGACCCAAGGTGCTGCGCAAGGCGGTGGAGGCTGCCGTCGAGCGCATGCCGGACTTGCCGGAATGGGCGGATGCGCCGCTTGTGACGAAACAGGGTTTTGCGAGTGTGCGCGAGAGCCTGCAAGCGCTCCACAATCCGCGCGACGAGAAGGATATCGATCCGCAGGCACCGGCCCGGCGCAGGCTCGCCTATGACGAGTTTCTGGCCGGTCAGGTCTCGCTGGCGCTTGTGCGGCAAAAGCTCAGGCGGGTGCCGGGCGTGCCCATCAAGCCGACGGGCGAGATCAGCGGGAAGATCCGCGCCATCCTGCCCTTCACGCCGACCAACAGCCAGCTGGCGGCGATCGACGATATCCTGAAGGACATGGCCTCCGATCAACGCATGCTGCGACTGGTCCAGGGCGATGTCGGCGCCGGCAAGACGCTGGTGGCGCTGTTTGCGATGGCCGCTGCCGTCGAGGCGGGCGGACAGGCGGTGCTGATGGCACCGACGGAAATCCTGGCGCGGCAGCATCATGCCACGCTCGCCAAGCTCGGCGCTCCGGCGGGCCTCAAGATCGAGGTGCTGACCGGCCGCACCAAAGGCAAGGAGCGCGAGGCGATCCTTGAACGCATTGCCTCTGGCGAAGCACAGATCGTCGTCGGCACGCATGCGCTCTTCCAGGATGCCGTCAACTACAGGAACCTGACACTTGCCGTGGTCGACGAGCAGCATCGCTTTGGCGTGCATCAGCGCCTCCGGCTGACTTCCAAGGGCATCTCGCCGCATATGCTGGTCATGACGGCAACGCCGATCCCGCGCACGCTGGTGCTGGCGGCCTTCGGCGACATGGACGTCTCCAAGCTCACCGAGAAGCCGGCGGGCCGCAAGCCGATCCAGACGGTGACGGTGCCGACGGAACGCGTGCCCGATGTCATCGAGCGGCTGAGGGCTGCGATTGCAGAAGGCAAGAAGGCCTACTGGATCTGCCCGCTCGTCGAGGAGACGGAAGAAAGCGAGTTGATGTCGGCCGAGGAGCGGCAGTCGGTGCTGGCGCAGTTCATCAAGGCGCCGATCGGGCTGGTGCATGGGCGGATGAGCGGGCCGGAGAAGGATGCCGCCATGCTTGCCTTCAAGAATGGCGAGACGCGGCTGCTGGTGGCGACAACCGTGGTCGAGGTCGGCGTTGACGTACCGGATGCGACGATCATGGTGATCGAACATGCCGAGCGCTTCGGGCTTGCCCAGCTGCACCAGCTGCGCGGTCGGGTCGGGCGCGGCGACGAGGCGTCCAGCTGCATCCTGCTCTACAAGGGGCCGCTCGGCGAAACGGGAAAGGCGCGGCTATCGATCCTGCGCGATTCGGAGGATGGCTTCCTGATTGCGGAGGAGGATCTGAAGCTCAGAGGCGAAGGCGAGCTGCTCGGCACGCGGCAGTCGGGCACGCCGGGCTTCAAGATCGCCAGCCTGGAGCATCACGGCGACCTGCTGGAGATCGCCCGCAAGGATGCGGCCTATCTGCTGGAGCGGGACCCGGAGCTGACGTCAGAGCGTGGCGAGGCGGTGAGGACGCTTCTCTATCTCCATCGCCGCGACGAGGCCATCCGCTTCCTGCATGCGGGGTGACGCCCGATCGGCTCAGGAGCGGCCCGCGCGCTTGGGCGGCTCGGCAGCCTCTTCATCCGGGAGGTTCCCGAAGGCGGCCATGGCGTCTGCTGCTGTCGGCTTATACTCCGGGGTCACCAGGCCGGCGGAGATCAAGAGCTTCACACCCTCCTCCGGCGTCATGTCGAGCAGCATCAGCTTGCTGCGCGGCACGAACATCAGGAAGCCTGCGGTCGGCACGGGCGTCGGCGCCAGGAAGACGGCGACCATTTCCTCGCCACTCTCGTTGAGCTTTGCGGCAATCTCGCCCTTGGCATCGGTGGAAACGAAGACCAGCGCCCAAGTGCCGGCGCGCGGAAATTCGATCAGGCCGACTTTCTTGAACGAATTGCCCTGCTCCTTCAGCACCGTCTCGAAGATCTGCTTGGTGCTCTTGTAGACGGTGCGCACCAGCGGCATCCGGTTCAGGATGTTTTCGCTGTAGGAGACGATTGAGCGACCAATCAGATTGCGCCCGAGGAAGCCGACCAGCGTGATGAACACGACAGCGATCAGCAGGCCGGTGCCGGGGACGGCAAACTTCAGATAGGCTTCCGGATTGTAGCGGTCCGGCAGATAGGGCTTCACCCAGCTGTCTGCCCAATGGATGAAGGTCCAGGTCAGGTAGATGGTAATCGCCATGGGCGCGCAGATGATCAGGCCGGTCAGGAAGTTGTTCCTGAGCCGGGTCGCCAGCGAAATTCTGTCTGAACCTTCGGTCATGCCCACCGTCATTGTGCAGCGCCGTAACGCAGCGGACAATGCCGGAGGGTGACAGATGGCGCAAGAGCTAGAATTGGGGCGGCGGGATCCACCCGCCGATCCTCACTCGACCGTGACGGACTTCGCGAGGTTCCGCGGCTGATCGACATCAGTGCCCATGAAGACGGCCGTGTGATAGGCGAGCAGCTGGATCGGGATCGAATAGATCATCGGCGAGACGATCTCGGCGACGACCGGCAGCACGATGGTCGCCATGGTCTCGAGCTTCGAGGCGGCGGCACCCTTCTCGTCGGTGATGAAGATGATTCGTCCGCCGCGGGCCGCGACTTCCTGCATGTTCGACACGGTCTTTTCGAAGAAGCGGTCGAAGGGCGCAATGACGATCACGGGCATGTTTTCGTCGATCAGGGCGATCGGGCCATGCTTCAGCTCGCCGGCGGCGTAACCTTCTGCATGAATATAGGAAATTTCCTTGAGCTTCAGGGCGCCTTCGAGCGCCAGCGGATAGCTGGTGCCACGGCCGAGATAGAGCACGTCCTTGAACTTGGAGAGATCGCGCGACAGGGCCTCGATCTGCGGCTGCACCGCGTTCAGCACCTGACTCATGATGCGCGGCATTTCAGCCAGGCTCTTCACGAGCTGCTTTTCTTCCGCTTCCGAGATGGTGCCGCGAGCACGCCCGGCGGCGAGCGCCAGGGAGGCGAGGACTGCGAGCTGGCAGGTGAAGGCCTTGGTCGAGGCGACTCCGATTTCCGGACCGGCGAGAATCGGGAAGACCGCATCCGATTCGCGGGCGATGGTCGATTCCTTGACGTTGACGACGGCGCCGATCTTCAGACCATTGTCGCGGCAGTAGCGCAGCGAGGCGAGCGTGTCGGCAGTCTCGCCTGATTGCGAGATGAAGAGGGCTGCCTGATCCTTCGACAGCGGCATTTCGCGGTAGCGGAATTCCGAGGCGACATCGATCTCCACCGGCAGGCGGGCATAGCGCTCGAACCAGTACTTGCCGACGAGGCCGGCGAGATAGGCCGTGCCGCAGGCGGAGATGGCAAGACCGCGGAGGTTGGCGAAATCGATCTCCGCCGCCATGTCGCGCACGGTGTGTTCGGCGAAGTCGACATAATGCGACAGTGCGTGGGAGATCACCTCCGGCTGCTCGTAGATCTCCTTCTCCATGAAGTGACGGTGGTTGCCCTTGTCGATCATGTATGCGGAAGCCGAGGAAATCTGCACCGGACGATCGACCGGGTTGCCGTCGAGGTCGAAGATATGCGCGCCCTGCTTGCCGATGACCGCCCAGTCGCCGTCATGCAGATAGGCGATGCGGTTGGTGAAGGGCGAGAGCGCGATGGCATCCGACCCTAGGAACATCTCGCCATCGCCGAAGCCGATCGCAAGCGGCGGGCCGGAGCGGGCGGCCATGATCGTCGAGGGATCATCGTTGAAAATGACGGCGAGCGCATAGGCGCCGGTCACATGGCGCAACATCTCGTGCATGGCTTCCCGGCGGCCAAGGCCCTGGCGGCGATACTTGGCCAAGAGCTGGGCAACGACTTCGGTGTCCGTCTGCGTAGTGAAGACGGCGCCTTCGGCCGCGAGCTCTTCCTTGATCTCGGCGAAGTTCTCGATGATGCCATTGTGGACGACCGCCACGCCATCGACGAAATGTGGATGGGCGTTGGTTTCGTTTGGCACGCCATGGGTTGCCCAGCGGGTGTGCGCAATGCCGATAGTGCCGGGCAGCGGTTCGCCGGCGAGCTTGGTCTCGAGATTGAAGAGCTTGCCTTCGGCGCGGCGGCGATCGAGCTTGCCATCGTTGATGGTGGCGACTCCGGCAGAATCATAGCCACGGTATTCCAGCCGTTTCAAGGCGTCGACTAGACGCTCCGCCACGGGCTTGTTACCGACGATGCCGACGATGCCGCACATGCACTTCTCCGTATCTTGTTCATCTCACGCGCACTGTTCCTAGCGGTTCCACGCCAAGAGGCAATCATGCGCCAGGTCAAATTGCGTTTCGTCTCGTAATGCAACGCAGCATAACAAGCGGTGAAGTTCGGTTTTGCGCGGTTACTTGCCGGCCTTCTTGGCCGCCTTGATCGCGAGGTTCCGCTCGCGGATGACGGCGGCGCGTCCCGGCTTCATCTCCTGGCGGGCGCGACCGAAGGCGAGCGCATCGGCGGGAACGTCTTCGGTGATGACGCTGCCGGAGGCGATCAAGGCGCCGTCTCCGATCGAGACCGGGGCAACGAGAGACGAGTTGGAACCGATGAAGGCCCCTGCCCCGATCTTCGTCTCGTGCTTGTTCACGCCGTCATAATTGCAGGTGATGGTGCCGGCGCCGATGTTCGTCTCCGCGCCAACGACAGCATCGCCGATATAGGTCAGGTGGTTGACCTTCGCGCCCTTGCCGATCTCGGCCTTCTTCACTTCGCAGAAATTGCCGACCTTGGAGCCTTCGGCGAGGTTGGCACCGGGACGCAGTCGGGCAAAGGGTCCGACAGTCGCACCGGCGGCGACATGGGCGCCTTCGAGATGCGAGAAGGCATGGATGACCGCGCCGCCCTCGACCGTGACGCCGGGACCGAAGACGACGTTGGGCTCGATCAGCGCGTCCTGACCAATGACCGTGTCATGGCTGAGGAAGACCGTCTCCGGCGCGATCATGGTCACACCCGACACCATCAGTTCGTGGCGGCGGCGCTCCTGCCAGAGGCGTTCGATGACGGCAAGTTCGGCGCGGTTGTTGCAGCCGGTCAGCTCGCTCTCGGGTGCATCGACCGCGACCGCCTTGCCGCCGAGTGATCTGGCGATCTCGACGAGGTCGGTCAGGTAATATTCGCCCTTGGCGTTCTTGTTTCCGATCCGCGAGAGAAGGTCGAGCGCCTTCTTGCCGTCGATTGCCATCAGCCCACTGTTGCACCAGGTGACGGCGCGCTCGGCCTCGGTCGCATCCTTTTCCTCGCGGATGGCGATAAGTTCGCCATTCTCGACGAGCAGGCGCCCGTAGCCAGTCGGGTTCTGCGTGTGGAAACCGATGACAGCGACATCCGCGCCGCCGGCTAGCGCTTCGCGTGCGGCTTTGAGCGGAGCTGCGGTGATCAGCGGTACATCGCCATAGGCGACCAGGATTTCGTCATAGCCGCGGCTGATGGCGTCTTTCGCCATCAGGACCGCGTGGCCGGTGCCGAGGCGTTCGGTCTGCAGCACGCTTTCGACGGCAAGCCCGTCGATGCTGGCTGCCTTTTCCACCTTCTCGGCATCGCGGCCCAGGACCAACGAGACATCCGAGACGCCTGACGCCGCGATCGACGCCATCACGTGCGCGATCATGGGGCGACCGCCGACCGGATGCAGCACCTTGGACATCGAGGACTTCATCCGGGTGCTGTCGCCGGCAGCAAGGACGATGGCAAGGCAGGTGCGGGTCATGGTGGCTCCAAAGGATGACGATGGCGCTCCTGACTAATGCCAGCCGGCGCCAGCCGCAAGGGTGTCGCGCCGTCAGGTTCTCTTGTTGGAGCTGTCGACGGCCTTCAGGGCGGCTGCGCGCCCCTGTCCGATCGCCTTTTCCGTGGCGCGACGTGCGCCATCCGGGTCGCGATTCTCGATTGCCTCGACGATTGCGAGGTGCAGTTCGGTGATGGCTTCGCCGCGACCGGCCAGCTGCGGGTCGAACGCCATGGTGAAGGCGCCGTCGAGCGAGGCCTTGATGAAGCCGATCATGCTTTCAAGAAACGGATTGCCACCGACGATCGTGAGAAGCACGTGGAAGCGCAGGTCCGCCTCCACCTGGCTTGGCCAATCGAGATCGTTCGAACCGAGCAGGTTGGCATAGCCTCTCAACTGCTCGCAATCCTCTGCCGTCGCCCGCATGGCCGCAAAGGCTGCAGAAGCCGGCTCCAGGACCAGACGGACATCATAGAGATGGTCGATGAATTCCCGGGTGACGCCCGTGCGGAAATGCCAGCGCAGCACGTCTTCGTCGATCAGGTTCCAGTGACAGCGGTCGGTGACGCGCGTGCCGACACGCGACTTGGCGATCACCAGACCCTTGGCTGCCAGGGTCTTCATCGCTTCGCGCAGGACAGAGCGGGAGACGCCGTATTCGGCTTCAAGTTCGGTGTCGCCGGGCAAGGGCTCGCCGATCCCGAATCGGCCGCCGACAATCGAAAGGCCGAGTTGCTCGACCACCTTGGCATGGCTCGTTCGAAGATTGGAAACGACCTTCAGTTCCCCAACTTCTTCCCTGCGCATGCCGCCTCTCACTACCGACTGTACTGCTCGGTTAATTATACGAAAGGCTAAAATCGGTGAAGTCGTTATCTCTCGAACTTCGTATTTTTACACCACCTCAACAAGAAAGGGCGCGAAAACGCGCCCTTTCCCTTTTTCGATCGTCTGCCGATTACTGCGGCAGCTTGTCGTCTACGCCTTCGATGTAGAAGTTCATACCGAGGATGGTGCCGTCATCAGCCGACTCGCCTTCCTTCAGCCAGGCAGAGCCGTCCTGCTTGTTGATCGGGCCGGTGAAGGGCTTCAGTTCGCCGGACTTGATCTTCGCTTCGGTGTCCATGGCCATCGCCTTCACGTCGTCAGGCATGTTGGTGTAAGGCGCCATGGAGAGGATGCCGTCCTTCAGGCCGTCGAAGGTCTGGACCGAGGTCCAGGTGCCGTCGAGAACAGCCTGGGTGCGCTTGATGTAGTAGGGTGCCCAGGTGTCGACGATCGAGCTGAGCTGTGCCGTCGGGCCGGCCGCAATCATGTCGGAAGCCTGGCCGAAGGCCTTCATGCCACGCTCTTCAGCAACTTGCATCGGCGCGGTCGTGTCGGTGTGCTGGGTGAGCACGTCGACGCCCTGGTCGAAAAGAGCCTTGGCGGCATCAGCTTCCTTGCCTGGGTCGAACCAGGTGTTGACCCAGATGACCTTCAGTTTGAAGTCCGGGTTGACGGTGCGGGCGCCGTGCAGGAAGGCATTGATGCCGGCGACGACTTCCGGGATCGGGAAGGAGGCGATGTAGCCGGCGACGCCGGTCTTCGACATCTTGCCGGCGATCTGACCGTTGATGAAGCGGCCTTCATAGAAGCGCGAGTTGTAGGTGGCGACGTTGGCGGCGGTCTTGTAGCCGGTCGCGTGCTCGAACTTCACGTCCGGGAACTTTTCGGCGACCTTCAGGGTCGCATCCATGAAGCCGAAGGAGGTCGTGAAGACGATCGCGCAGCCGGAGCGGGCCATGCGCTCGATTGCGCGCTCGGCATCCGGGCCTTCCGGAACGTTTTCGAGGTAAGGCGTCTCGATCTTGTCACCGAAGTGTTCCTGCAGCTGCTGGCGGCCGATGTCGTGGGCCTGGGTCCAGCCACCATCGGTCTTGGAGCCGACATGGACGAAGCAGACCTTCGTCTTGTCCTGGGCGGCGGCGGGTGCCGCGACGCCGACGATAGCGGCTGCCGAGGCGGCAAGCGCGAGGAGGAAGTTCTTCATGGATTACCCCTGTCTGGTTAGGTTGAAGCTCTTGTTTTGATTATCTATCCGGCACAAACGGCTTGCCGAGGCATGCCGGCGTGTTGATCAGCGTCGTGCGGCGATTATGCGAGATGATGATCAGGACGACAATGGTCGCCGCATAGGGAAGCGCGGACAGAAATTGGGACGGCAGGCCAATGCCAAGCGCCTGGGCATGCAGCTGGCCGATGGTGACGGCGCCGAAGAGATAACCGCCTGCGAGCACCCGCCAGGGCCGCCAGGCGGCAAAGACGACGAGGGCGAGTGCGATCCAGCCGCGGCCAGCGGACATGTTTTCCACCCATTGCGGGGTATAGACGAGCGACAGCTGTGCACCGGCAAGGCCGGCACAGGCGCCACCGAACATCACGGCGAGATAGCGGGTGCGGATGACCAGAAGTCCGAGCGTGTGGGCCGAGCCGTGGCTGTCGCCGATCGCTCGGAGCTTCAGGCCCGAGCGGCTCTTGAAGAGATACCAGTTGACGCCGATGACCAGGGCAATCGACAGGTAGAAGAAGATGTCCTGGGCAAAGAGGATGGTACCGAGGACCGGAATGTCCGACAGGAGCGGGATAACGATCGGCTGCATCTTGACGCCCGGCACACCCACGACGCTCTCGCCGACCATGCCGGAGACGCCAAGGCCGAGGATGGTCAAAGCGAGGCCGGTTGCCACCTGATTTGCAACAAGCGTTAGTGTCAGGAAGCCGAATAGCAGCGAGAAGAGCGCGCCGGTCGCGATGCCAGCGAGAACGCCGAGATAGGGCGAACCGGTCATGTTGGTCGCGATGAAGGCACAAACCGCGCCGATGATCATCATACCTTCGACGCCGAGGTTCAGAACGCCCGACCGTTCGGCGACGAGTTCACCCATGGCGGCAATGACCAGCGGAGTGGATGCCGTGATGATGGTCAGAAGGATGGCTTCAAACATTGTCACGCACCCTTCGTCGCGGCATTACGGGCGCGGTCGAAAACCACACGCACCTTGTAGAGAATGAGCGTGTCGCAGGAGAGCACGAAGAAGAGCAGCAGGCCCTGGAAGACGCGCGTCACCTTGTCGGAGACGCCGATCGACAATTGCGCGCCCTCGCCGCCCAGATAGGTGAGCGCCAGCACGAAGCCGGAGGCGATGATGCCGAGTGGATTGAGGCGGCCCAGGAAGGCAACGATGATGGCGGTGAAGCCATAGCCCGGCGAGATCGTCGGCTGCAGGTGGCCGATGGAGCCGGATACTTCCGAAATACCGGCAAGGCCTGCGAGCGCACCGGAAAACATCATTGAGAACCAGACCATCTTGCGAGACGAGAAGCCGGCAAAGCGCCCTGCCCGCTCGGACTGGCCGAGAACGACGACCTGGAAGCCCTTCAGCGTGTAGCGCATCATGAACCAGACCGCGACAGCTGCGATCAAGGCGAAGACGATGCCCAAATGGGCGCGGCCCGATGACAGGATTTCCGGAAGCACGGCTTCTGACACGAAGGAGCGCGACTGCGGGAAGTTATAGCCGGCAGGGTCCTTCCAAATGCCGCGCGTCAACCAGTCGAGAAGCAGCTGCGCGATGTAGACCAGCATCAGGCTGGTGAGGATCTCGTTGGTGTTGAAACGCGTCTTCAACAGGGCTGGGATTGCGGCATAGGCCGCACCACCGACCGCGCCCATGACCAGCATCAGTGGAAGAAGCAGCGGTGAAGTCCATTCGTAAAAGGTGATCGGCAAGATCGAGCCGACAATGGCGCCGACGATGAACTGGCCCTCGGCACCGATGTTCCAATTGTTCGAGCGATAACAGACCGAGAGACCCACGCCGATCAGGATCAGGGGTGCAGCCTTGACCGCCAATTCATGCAGCGACCAGACTTCGAGCAGGGGTTCGATGAAGAAGCTGTAAAGCGCCGATACCGAGTCCTTGCCGAGCAGCGCGAACATGATGCCGCCGAAGAAGACGGTCAGCGCCAGGGCGAGCAGAGGCGAGACGATGGCAAACAGGCTCGACTGACGGGAACGGCGTTCGAGTTCAATGCGCATGGGCTGCCTCCGGGGCAGTCTGAAGACCGTGAACGCCGCCCATCAGGATGCCGATGCGTTCGCGGGTCATGGTCGAGGCGGGATAGGCGTCGGACAGCTTGCCTTCCGAGATGGCGGCAATCGAGGTGGCAACCTCGAAGATCTCGTCGAGGTCCTGGCTGATGACGACGACCGCCGAGCCGGCCTTGGCGAGATCGACGAGGGCCTGGCGGATACGGCTCGCAGCACCGGCATCGACGCCCCAGGTCGGCTGGTTGACGACGAGCACCGAGGGCTGGCGGTCAAGTTCTCGACCGACGATGAATTTCTGCAGATTGCCACCCGAGAGCGAGCCGGCAGCCGGGTCGTCACCGCTCTTGCGCACGTCCATCATCTCGGAGATGCGGCGGGCGGCCTGTTGCACCAGGCCATGGCGGATGAGCCCGATCTTGCCGCCCGAGAGGTAGGCGCTGCGATCGGAAGCGTTGCGCGAGAGGAAGAGGTTTTCGGAAAGGCTCATGGCGGGGATCGCGGCATGGCCGTGACGCTCCTCCGGCACGAAGCCAGCGCCGAGCAGACGGCGCTCGTTGATCCCCAGGCGACCTACAGGTTTGCCACGCAGTTGGATGGCCTCCGGGTTCTGAACCGGGTATTCGCCGGAAAGGGCATCGAAGAGTTCGCTCTGACCGTTGCCGGCAACACCGGCAATCGCGAGGATCTCGCCCGCCTTGACCGTCATCGAGACATTCTTGAGCGGCATGGCGAGAGGTGTGCGCGGGCTGACCGACAGATTGCTGACCTGGAGCTGGACCGCGCCGTCCGATGGTGGTTCTGCCTTTTCGACGCCCGCCACATCCGCACCGACCATCATGCGGGCGAGCGACGCCGGTGTCTCCTGACGCGGATCGCAGGCGCCCGTGACCTTGCCATGGCGCAGCACGGTCGCGCGGTCACAGATGCGCTGCACTTCTTCCAGGCGGTGGCTGATATAGAGGACCGAGCGTCCCTCGGCCTTCAGCTTGAACAGGGTCTCGAACAGCTTGTCGGCTTCCTGCGGCGTCAGGACCGAGGTCGGTTCGTCGAGGATGATCAGCTTCGGATTCTGGAGAAGCGCGCGGACGATTTCGATCCGCTGGCGTTCACCCACCGAGAGATCGGCCACATGCGCATTCGGATCGAGCGGCAGACCATAGGCAACGGAAAGCTCGGCCGCCTTCTTCGAGAGTTCGGAGATCGAGATCTTCTCGTCCAGCGACAATGCGATGTTTTCTGCGACCGTCAGCGCCTCGAAAAGGGAAAAATGCTGGAAAACCATGCCGATGCCGAGGCGGCGTGCGGCAGCCGGATTGGGGATGACGCGTTCCTCACCTTCCCAACCTATGGTGCCGGCAGAGGGTGCCAGGATGCCGAACAACATCTTGACGAGGGTCGACTTGCCTGCGCCGTTTTCGCCGAGCAGCGCGTGGATCTCGCCGTGGCCAATGTCGAGATCGATGCCATCGCAGGCCTTGAAACTGCCGAACAGCTTCGTCAGGCCGCGCACGGTCAAAAGCGGCTTTTCGCCCTCGGGCGGTCGTTGCGGCACAGGTCCCCCTTGCACTCTCATGCGCGTCGGCCGGGTCTTGCGCCCGGTCCATCGCTCAATTCATAACCGGTTTGCGGCAGCGCACAATATATAGGCAAAAGTTTTTTTTGGTTTTGCCCAGCCATCACCCGTCGGATCAGCCTCGCCGTCCAAGGCTCGGGAAAAACTGCAACACGCCGCCGATCACGTACAGATAGATGCCGGTCAGGATCATGCCCCAAACGACCCAGGCAGGCGACTGGAAATGCAGGAGGAGCGCATATCCGCCGAAGGCACACCAGAGCAGGAAGACGGCCATGTTCAGATTGCGGAGCCGTTTCACCCGCACGGGATGCAGGAAGAAGATCGGCAGGAAGGTCAGGACGACAGAGACGAGAACCGCGATCAGCGCCGTGATGGCGCTCGCATCGATGACGAAGAGCGTGAAGATCAGCATGTTCCAGACGACGGGGAAACCGGAGAAGAAGTATTCATCCGTCTTCATGCCCATGTCGGCATAATAGATGGCGCTCGAGACGACGATCAGTCCGGCGGCAACGAAGGACCAGGGCTCGCCGATCATGCCACTCTGATAGAGCGCGAAAGCTGGCAAAAGCACATAGGTGACATAGTCGATGATGTTGTCGAGCGTATCGCCGGACCAGTTGGGCAGGACTTCCTTGACGCGGACCTTGCGGGCGATCGGGCCATCGATGCCGTCAACCAGGAGGGCGAGCCCCAGCCACCAGAACATGTCGACGAAGCGGCGCTCAGCCGCGGCGACGACTCCAAGGAATGCCAGGAAGGATCCGGAAGCGGTCAGGATATGGACCGAGAAGGCACGGATTTCCGCATAGGGCACCCGCTTGTAATTGAAGATCTTCATCCCTGCTCCAGTCGGCGGCATTTCGAAGGAAACGGTATCGGACGAAACGACGCGGTTTGCAACACAAGTGGCCGTCTTTGCCCGGATTTCGCCTGCGCTCTTTCCAGTGGCTGCGCCATTTGGGCCCATGGATTTTGTGAGGATGGGGTTCTAGATATCATCGTGAAATCGCCAATCGGGAAGCTGACAATGAGCCACGAATTCGACATTGCCGTGATCGGTGCAGGACCGGCCGGGCAGATCGCCGCGATCGCGATGGCCCGTGGCGGCCGGCGGGTGGCGCTTGTCGGTCCAGAACCCGATGGCTCGGATCGCCGCACGACGGCACTGATGGATCAGTCGCTTGCGATGATGAAGCGGCTGGGCCTGTGGCAGGATCTGAAGGCGCAGGCGGCACCGCTTGCCGTCATGCAGATCATCGACAGCACGAAGCGGCTCCTGCGGGCACCGACCGTGGCCTTCCGCAGCGCCGAGATCTCGCTTGATGCCTTTGGCTACAACATTCCCAACGCCGCTCTTGTCTCCGCCTTGGCCGCAGCCGTTGCTGCCGAGCCCCTGATCACCCGAAAGGCGGTCGCTGCGGAAACCATCCATATCGGTACGGATGCCGTCACCATTGGGTTCGACGGCGGCGAGGTCCTGACGGCAGCGTTTGCGATCGGTGCCGACGGTCGGCGGTCGAAGACACGGGACAGTGCGGGCGTCGGCGTCAAGACCTGGTCCTACCCCCAAACCGCCGTCGTGATGAACTTCGCGCACACCCTGCCGCACCAGAACATCTCGACGGAGTTCCATACCGAATCAGGCCCTTTCACCCAGGTTCCCCTGCCCGGCCTGCGGTCCAGCCTGGTCTGGGTGGTTACACCGAAGGAAGCGGACCGCCTCACTTCGCTCTCGACCGAGCAACTGTCCGGAGAGGTCGAAGCACGTATGCAGTCTATGCTCGGCAAGGTGACGGTCGAAGACGGCGTACAAGCCTGGCCGCTCTCGGGCATGACGGCACGTCAATATGGCAAAGGTCGCTCCGCCTTCATCGGCGAAGCCGGCCACGCCTTCCCGCCGATCGGCGCGCAGGGGCTTAATCTCAGCCTGCGGGATATCGCGGCGCTGGAGGATATCCTGATCAATCGCGGCTCGACGCCCATTTCCGCGGACAGTGGCGATCGCTTCGACCGGAAGCGGCGTCTGGACATTGCAAGCCGCACGGCAAGTGTGGACCTGCTCAACCGCTCGCTTCTCTCGGGCCTGTTACCGGTTCAGATGCTTCGCGCGGCCGGCCTGCAGGTGCTCGCCAGCGTTCCACCCTTGCGCAACCTCGTGATGCAAGAGGGTGTCGCGCCGGGTCGCGGTCTGAAAAACCTGCCGTCGCTGTTACGGGAAAAGGTCCGCCGGTAAGACACCCTGGGTGATCGCAAAAAGCAGCGCCGAGACCGAAAACACTGAAATGACCGTCGTGATCAGTATCGTGGCCGAGGCCCGTTCCTGCCAGACGCCGTATTGCTGGCCGATGACAAAGACGTTGGTCGCCGTCGGCAGTGAGGCGAGCAGGATCGCGGTGTAGACCCAGAGCGGATCAAAATTGCCGACGAGGCTCAGCACGACATAGACCAGGATCGGATGCAGAACGAGCTTGATCGGCACGATGTAGCCGATCTCAGCCGGGATGCGCTTCAAGGGGCGCAGAGCGAGCGTCACGCCCATGGCAAAAAGCGCGCAAGGCGCGGCAGCCTGCGCGAGGTAATCGATCAGGCGCTGCAGGGCGAGCGGCGGCTCAAAGGCGAGGGCTGCGGCGAGAAAGCCGACGAGTGTGGCGATGATGAAGGGATGCGTCAGGATCTTGCGCGCCACATCGAGCGCGAGCTGCGCTGGGGGCCTCTTGTCGCCGCCGGCAAACGCCATCAGGGCGGGTGCTGCGATGAAATGGGCAGCGTTTTCGAAGCAGAAGACGAGTGCGACCGGAACGGCCGCCTTTTCACCGAAGGCCAGCAGCGCAAGGCCAGGGCCCATGTAGCCGATATTGCCATAGGCGCCGGCCAGCGCCTGGACGGTCGACTCGGCGATGTTGTTACCGCGAACATAGCGGCCGATGACAAAGACCAGCGCGAAGATCGTGTAGGTTGCCGCGAGGCAGGCGGCGATGAAATCGATGCGCGTCAGCTGCTCGATCGGCGTGCGCGAAACGAGCTTGAAGAAGAGTGCCGGCAGCGAGACGTAGATGACAAAGAAGTTGAGCCAGCCGAGCGCCTGCGCGGAATGGTCACCGAGACGGCCCGAGATATAGCCGATCAGGATCAGGCCGAAGAACGGCAATACCAGCGCAACGATATCCGCCACGTCTTGTCTCCTCCTGGACGCGTAAATGCGTCCTGACCGGGCTTAGCCGATTTGGGAGAGGATTGGAAAGGTCTGCTGGAACCAGATCGCCATGTCGGAGACATAACCGAAGATGAAAGCAAGGCCTGTCAGCACGAGGAGGCCACCCATGGCCTTTTCCACCAGGCCAAGATGGCGGCGGAAGCGGGTAAGGAAGCGCATGAAGGCGCCGGAGAAGCCCGCGGCGATCCAGAAGGGCACGGCAAGACCGAGCGAATAGATGGCGAGCAGAAGTGCGCCATCCCCCACCGTCTCTTTCGATGCCGCCACGCCGAGGATGGCGCCCAGAACTGGGCCGATGCAAGGCGTCCAGCCGAAAGCGAAGGCAAGTCCCATGACATAGGCGCCGGATAGGGTTGCGGGCTTTCCGCCGCCTGCGAATCGGTATTCGGACGAGAGAAAGCCGAGGCGGAAGAGGCCAAGGAAATTCAGGCCCATGATGATGATGATCACGCCACCGATCTTGGACAGAAGATCCATGTGCTGGCGCAGCAGGCCGCCGATGGTCGACGCACCGGCGCCGAGTGAGACGAAGACGGTGGCAAAGCCGAGGGTAAAGACCAGCGAGGTCAAGAGCACCGTGCGCCGGGCCGCTGCGTTTTCAGCCTGTTCACCCTCGCGGAACTGGTCGACGGAAATCCCGGCCATGTAACAGAGATAGGGCGGCACCAGCGGCAGGACGCAAGGCGACAGAAACGACAGGGCTCCGGCCAGAAGCGCGCTGAAGAAGGAAATATCGGCAATCGACACGGTGAACTCCGGAACCCGAACGGGCCCTACGTAATCCCCCGACACCCTGCTTGCCAATCACCATTGCGTAGGCTGCGACAACTGGGCTGCATTTTGCTGACGAAACTGCATTTTTGCGGTTGACCGGCCGGGGTCACCTGCATATGTTCCGCGCACTTCTTGAGGCGGCGCAAAAACCGCACGGGAGAGCGTAGCTCAGCCGGTAGAGCAACTGACTTTTAATCAGTAGGTCCAGGGTTCGAATCCCTGCGCTCTCACCACTTCTTAGATTTCCACCAGATCATTCAGATTGTAGGGATTCACTTAGGTGATCTCCAACATCCTTGTTCTATTCTGAGCCATATCTTGGCTAGGGGTAGCTCATGCGCGTGATGGTCATTCTCATGATCGCAACAGTGTTCAGCATTCTGGCGATCAAATATTCCGACAATTCGCTCGGTACGCGGCGGCTGACGGCCTCGCCGGCTGAAGTGGCAACCGGTTGAGCGGTAACACCGCCCGATTTGTTGCTGAACGGCAACAGGAACCTGCCAAGATGCCTTGCGGCGCAGTGCCAGCGGCGACCGCGGAACCGCTTCTGCCACAATCTCGTTGATGGTCGTCAAGCAGGAGCAAATGCAATGCGATACATCTTCATCCTGCTGGTCGCCTCGGTGCTCAGCATTCTCGCTTTCAAATATTCCAACAACTCGTTGGGTGGCGGAGAACTCATGGCCTCGCCCATGGATGTGACGGAAGCGCAGTGAGCGCTCGTATCCGTTCGTTCCGCTGAGCGAGCCTCAGGCCATTAATTCGTCGAGCCATTGCGAAGACAGACGCTGCTCCAGTTCGGCCGCGAGATCATCGAGCGCCTCATCCACCATCGCGCGGTAGCTGCGCCCTCCCCCTTCGATCCCGAAATCAGCCAGCAGTCGCTGGCGATAGAGGTCGCTCGAAAACAGCCCGTGAAGATAGGTGCCGATCACCTTGCCGTCGGCCGAGCCGGCGCCGTCCTCGCGGCCATCGATGGAGATGGGCGCGCGCAGCGTATCGGGACCTTCGGTGACGCCGAGATGGATCTCATAGCCTGACAACGGAACGTCGTGTTCCAGCGAATGGGCGTAGCTGTTCCTCACCGTCTTTTCCGCAGCCATCACCGTCTCGACATCAAGCAGGCCAAGACCGTCCACCGTACGTGGCTGTCCTTCCAGTCCGAGCGGATCGGCGACGCTGCGACCCAGCATCTGGTAGCCGCCGCAAATGCCGATCACGCGCCCGCCGCGGCGGACATGCATGGCAAGATCGCGGTCCCAGCCATGGGAGCGGAATTCCTCCAGATCGGCGATGGTGGATTTCGATCCCGGCAGGACCACAAGACCGGCGTCGGCAGGCAGCCGCTCACCGCTGCGGACATAGACCAGATCGACTTCCGGCTCGGCGGCCAGCGGGTCGAGGTCATCGAAATTGGCGATGCGGGACAGGACCGGAACGGCGACCTTGAGCGCGCCGCCATTGCCTTTGACCAGCCGTTCCAGAACGACCGAGTCCTCTGCCGGCAGTCGTACTGCGGCCTTCAGCCAGGGAACGACGCCGAAACAGGGCCAGCCGGTAAAGGCTCCGATCGCGGAAATGCCTTCGTCAAACAGGCTGACGTCGCCGCGGAACTTGTTGATGATGTAGCCCGATATCTGCGCCCGGTCCTCGTCCGGCAGGATCGTGTGCGTGCCGACGAGCGAGGCGATGACCCCTCCCCGGTCGATGTCGCCGACGAGAACCACCGGCACCTTCGCCCGGGTGGCAAAGCCCATATTGGCGATGTCCCCGGCGCGCAGATTGATTTCAGCCGGCGAGCCCGCGCCTTCGACGATCACGAGGTCTGCGCCTTCACTCACCCTTGCAAAGCTCTCGAGGACCGCGCCGAGCAGCTGCGGCTTCAAGCGTTGATAGTCGCGGCCCTTGGCCTGACCGAAGACCTTGCCCTGCACGATGATCTGGCTGCCGGTTTCGCTTTGAGGCTTCAGCAGCACCGGGTTCATGTGCACGGATGAGGGCGTGCGGGCGGCGAGCGCCTGCAGCCACTGGGCGCGGCCGATCTCCCCGCCATCATCGGAAACGGCGGCATTGTTCGACATGTTCTGCGGCTTGAACGGCGCAACCTTCAGCCCGCGATTGGAGGCCAGTCGGCAAAGCCCCGCGACCAATATCGTTTTTCCGACATCCGACCCTGTCCCCTGCAACATGATCGTTCTTGCCATCGCATTCTGTCCTGTTTCCGCCCTGCCGGAGATCGCCGGTTTTTCATGCTTTTGCCGCGATTTTGCCTTGGACATTACCGCGAATGCGACACTGCGGCAGCCTGTCGCAGATGTTTTAGTCTGACTTTGTCATTTGCGACGCGCCATGACGGTTTGCGCTCTGGCGCGGCGTTCGTGAAGTGATTATCTGCCGCTCGAAATCAGCGCCCGAAGAGGCGTGACACCTTAGGAAACACCCATGCTCTACATCCTGCAGAACCGCAATAGTCTCGCCATCGCCTGGAATGGTCGTGCGCCGCAGCACCGCACCGTCGCCCGCTGGGAAGCGCGTGTGCCGTTCTCGTTCAAGAAGCGCTGATCCGGGGACTTCCCGCCGCGACCACGGCAGCCTTCGACACGCTGTTTCGTGTGCCAAAAATACAAACGCCCCGGTACGCGATACTCGATCCGGGGCGCAACCGACAGTAACGCGCCGGCCCCTCCATCTATCGCTCTAGATGTTACCGGACCGTTAGCAGCCATCCTTCCTAAGCTTTTTTTCAATTTTTTTTGTGCCTGCGTGAAAGCAGGCGCCCTCCCGTCATATTGACGCAGCTGAGATACCCTAAGTCTCAGGTGAGAGGGCGAGTTTTCGAAGCTTCTGCTCCGTCGTGAGCAACTGCCCGTCTCTTGAGCGGGTTGACCTCGCCAGACATCGAAAATGCGGCAAATTCAGTCGCAACAACAGCTTGGTTCCGGGCACGACACGCCCACCGGCTGCGGCGAGAGGTTGATTTTCAAAACCAAAGACGTAGGCTTAAGGACGTAACACGCGGTCGACAGGCACTCAGCCTCTTACGACAAGGCCCGGTTGCAAGGATGCGGGTCGGCGTGACGCGCCCCGACCGACATCCGAAACCAGTACAAATTGGCAGAACGGTCCGCAGTAGCCGTTTCTGCCCGTCCCGATGAACGCTGCAAGATAAGACTGGGAGGTCTTACTCCATGAAGAAGCTGATCGCTTCCACCATTCTCGCCGCGGGTCTCTACGCAGTTGCGGGCTCTGCCCAGGCTGCCGAGTGCGGCGATGTTTCCATCGCAGAAATGAACTGGGCCTCGGCCGGCGTCGCCGCTTACGTCGACAAGATCATTCTGGAAAACGGCTATGGCTGCAATGTGACCGTCGTGACCGGCGACACCATGCCGACCTTCGCCTCCATGAACGAAAAAGGACAGCCGGACATGGCGCCGGAGTTCTGGGTCAACGCCGTGCGCACCGCGCTCGACGAGGCCATCGCTGAAGGCCGCCTGATCCAGGCTGCACCGCTTCTGTCTGATGGCGGTGTCGAAGGCTGGTGGATCCCGAAGTTCATTGCCGACGAACATCCTGAAATCAAGACGGTGCAGGATGCCCTGGCCCGCCCCGATCTATTCCCGGCTCCGGAAGATCCGTCCAAGGGTGCCGTGACCAACTGCCCGTCCGGCTGGAACTGCCAGGTCTCGACCGCAAATCTTTATCGCGCCCTCGGCGCGCAGGATAAGGGCTTCGAACTGGTTGACACCGGCTCGGCCGCCGGTCTCGACGGCTCGATCGCCAACGCGTTCGAAAACAAGAAGGGCTGGCTCGGATATTACTGGGCTCCGACCGCTATCCTCGGCAAGTACGAGATGGTGAAGCTGTCCTTCGGCGTCGAGCACGACAAGGCGAGCTGGGATGCCTGCACGGCCGTTCCGGACTGCGCCGACCCGAAGGTCAATGCCTATCCGGTTTCCGACGTCTATACCGTCGTGACCAAGGGCTTCTCCGAAAAGGCTGGCGTTGCCATGGACTACGTGAAGACCCGCAAGTGGGACAACGCGACCGTCGGCAAGGTTCTCGCCTGGATGGAAGAAAACCAGGGCACGAACGAAGACGGCGCCAAGCACTTCCTCGAAACCTATCCGGAAATGTGGACCACCTGGGTCGCTCCTGAGGTCGCCGAGAAGGTCAAGGCGGCTCTCTGAGCCTCACTTGAGTTGACAATGCGGCGGGCTCAAAAGCCCGCCGCGCTTTCTGCGAAGCGGCATGCCGCATCACGCCATTGAACGACTCCCGACGTCGCAGACGGCATGAATTCCCTTCCGGAACTCGACTAGCCTCTCTTCTCGGGAACACGGCACCGCCGTCAGGGCTCACTGCAGCGTTGGAAACGCCAAACAAGCGGGGGTCGAAAAGGGGAAAGAGATGGCTTCTAGTCTATGCAATTATTTGCCGGAACTGCTCTGCAGATTTCCGGAGATCGACGACACAGTCATGCGCGGAGTGCGCAAAAGTGTCGACGACAGTTTCAAGGGCTTCGTCCGCGCCTATGGCAACGTGATCGACGCCGTCACCAATCCACTCCAGCTTTTTCTGAACTGGCTCGAAGCCCTGTTCGTCAATACCCCGTGGTTCATCATCCTCGCGGCCATGGTGCTGATCGTCTATCTGACCAGCCGCAACATGCGGATCGTCGCCCTGACGATCATCGGCATGCTGTTCATCGGCTTTGTCGGCCTGTGGGAGGATACGATGGTGACCCTCGCCATCGTGACCGTCTCCACCTTGCTTGCGATTGCAATCGGTATCCCGATCGGCATTCTGATGGCGCGTTCGGACCGGGCGCAGTCGGTGGTCAACCCGATCCTCGACGTCATGCAGACGATGCCAAGTTTCGTCTACCTGATCCCCGTCGTCATGATCTTCGGCATCGGCAAGGTGCCGGGCGTCATCGCCGTCGTCATCTATGCCGTCCCACCGATGATCCGTCTGACCAATCTCGGCATCCGGCTGGTCGACCGTGAAGTTCTGGAAGCGGCCGACGCCTTCGGCTCCTCGCCGCGGCAGAAACTGTTCAACGTGCAGATCCCGCTTGCCCTGCCAACCGTCATGGCCGGCATCAACCAGACCATCATGATGTCGCTTGCCATGGTCGTCGTTGCCTCGATGATCGGTGTCGGTGGTCTCGGCAAGAATGTTCTCCAGGCTATCTCCAACCAGTTCTTGACCATTGGGTTCCTCAACGGCTTTGCACTGGTTGCCATCGCCATCATCTTCGACCGCGCCAGCCAGGCCTATGGCAAGCGCCTTCAGCGCCATACGGAGGTGGTCCATGGCTAGTCACGACATCGAGATCCGCAATCTTTACAAGATCTTCGGACCTGATGGGTCTGCCTTCATCGACCAGGTGAAGGCCGGCATGTCGAAGGCGGAACTGAACGAGACCCATGGCCACGTTCTGGGTCTGAAGGACATCAACATCCAGATGCCCGGTGGCGGCATCACCGTTGTCATGGGTCTTTCCGGCTCCGGCAAGTCCACGCTCATCCGGCATATCAACCGGCTGATCGAGCCGACTTCGGGCGAAGTGCTCTATGACGGCGTCGATGTCTGTCGGATGAACCCGACGGAGCTTCGCGAATTCCGTCGTCACAAGACGGCGATGGTCTTCCAGAAGTTCGCCCTTCTCCCGCACCGGACCGTGCTCGAAAACACCGTCTATGGTCTGGATATCCAGGGAATCCCGCGCTCGAAGAGCGAGGACATCGGCCGTCGCTGGATCGATCGGGTTGGTCTCTCCGGCTTCGAAGGCCATTATCCGAACCAGCTTTCGGGCGGCATGCAGCAGCGTGTCGGGCTTGCCAGAGCCCTCTCGAACGATGCCGACATCCTCCTGATGGACGAGGCCTATTCAGCACTCGACCCGCTGATCCGCGTCGACATGCAGACGGTTCTGCTGGATCTGCAGCAGGAGTTGAAGAAGACCGTGGTCTTCATCACGCACGACCTCGACGAAGCACTGCGTCTCGGCGACAAGATCGCGATCCTGAGGGATGGCGAAGTCATCCAGCAGGGCTCGGGTCAGGAGATCGTGCTGCAGCCGGCCGACGACTACATCTCGGCCTTCGTCAAGGAAGTGAACCGCGGCCGCGTCATCCGGCTGGACACGATCATGGGTCCGGTTTCTGGTCAGAGCGAGGGTCTCACGCTGCCGGGTGCCACCGTGCTCGAGGCCGCCGCACGCATCATGACCGACGCACACCAGTCGAGTGTCCTCGTCACCGATGATGCTGGCGCTCCGATCGGTCGGGTCGACCTGCAGCAGATCATCGCCGCGATGGTCAAGCCCAAGTCGCATGAAGACACGCAGATGGCGGCGGCCTGACGGCGGCTGACTTGTGGTCCCTACTCCCATGCGGCCCCGCCCTCAGCGGGGCCGTTATGGTTTTGGTGATTGAAACCATATAAAGACTTCTTTATATGATCAGCATGACAATCAGAGGAACTTCCATGGCAAGCCCGTCCAATCCGCTTTCCGAACTTCTGGCCGAAAAAGGCGTGCTGCTCGCCGACGGCGCGACCGGGACCAATCTCTTCGCTCAGGGCCTCGAGGCCGGTGAGGCGCCGGAGCTCTGGAACGAGGCTCAGCCGGAAAAGATCGTCAAGCTGCATCAGGATTTCGTCGATGCCGGCGCCGACATCATTCTCACGAATTCCTTCGGTGGCACGCGCCATCGTCTGAAGCTGCACCATGCCGAGAACCGGGTCCATGAGCTGAACAAGAAGGCAGCCGAGATTGCCCGTTCGGTCGCCGACAAGGCGCCGCGCAAGGTGATCGTGGCCGGTTCCGTCGGCCCGACCGGCGAGTTGCTTATCCCGCTTGGCGCCCTCTCCTACGAGGATGCGGTCGCAGCCTTTGTCGAGCAGATGGAAGGCCTGAAGGCCGGTGGTGCCGACGTGGCCTGGATCGAGACCATGTCCTCGCCCGAGGAAATCCGTGCGGCTGCCGAAGCCGCCGTCAAGGTTGGCTTACCCTACACGTTCACCGGTTCGTTCGACACGGCCGGAAAGACGATGATGGGTCTGCACCCGAAGGACATTCACGGCGTTGCCGCCGACATCGGATCCGGACCGCTGGCCGTTGGTGCGAATTGCGGCGTGGGCGCTTCCGACATCCTGCAGAGCCTGCTCGATATGACCGGCGCCAACCCGGAAGCGACCGTGATCGTCAAAGGAAATTGCGGCATTCCGGAATTCCGTGGCTCGGAGATCTTTTATTCGGGCACACCGCCGCTGATGGCGGATTATGCCCGCCTCGCCCGTGACGCCGGCGCGAAGATCATTGGCGGCTGCTGCGGCACGTCGTGCGGCCATCTGGCGGCGATGCGCCAGGCGCTCGACGAATATACGCCGGGTCCCCGCCCCACGCTTGAGGTGATCGTGGAGCGCATCGGGCCGCTGCGCAACAAGACGGCCGATGAGAGCGGAGCCCAGGAAAGCGGTCGCCGCAGCCGTCGTCGCGGCAACTGAGGCAGGACCAATCCACTGAAATGAAAAAGGGCGCCGCAGGGCGCCCTTTCTGTCTCATCGATTTGCTGTTCTATCAGCCGACAAAGGCGCGTTCGATGACGAATTCGGCCGGCTTGTTGTTGGCGCCTTCGGTCAGGCCTGCCTTTTCCAGCAGTTTCTTCGTGTCCTTCAGCATCGCCGTCGAGCCGCAGATCATGCCGCGGTCGATTGCCGGGTCGAGCGGCGGCACCCCGAGATCCGTGAAGAGCTTGCCATTTTCGATCAGGTCAGTGATGCGGCCCTTGAAGGGGAAGTCTTCGCGAGTCACGGTTGCGTAATGCTTCAGCTTGTCGCCGACGATTTCCGCCAGGAATTCGTGGTTCTTGATTTCCTCGACCAGATCGAAGCCGTACTTCAGTTCGGCGACGTCGCGGCAGGTATGGGTGAGGATGACCTCCTCGAACTTCTCATAGGTTTCCGGATCACGGATAAGGCTCGCAAACGGCGCGATACCGGTGCCGGTCGAGAACATGTAGAGGCGCTTGCCCGGGGTCAGTGCATCGAGCACCAGTGTGCCGGTCGGCTTCTTGCGCATCAGCACCTTGTCACCCGGCTGGATGCGCTGCAGGTGCTGGGTCAGCGGGCCGTCCGGAACCTTGATCGAGAAGAATTCGAGTTCCTCATCCCAGGAGGGGCTCGCGATCGAATAGGCGCGGTAGATCGGCTTGCCCTCGACCATCAGCCCGATCATGGCAAACTCGCCGGAGCGGAAGCGGAAGCCGGCAGGACGGGTCATGCGGAAGCGGAACAGGCGATCGGTATAGTGCGTGACGCTCAGAACCGTTTCGGCATAGACGCCCTCGGGCACGATCAGTTCGGCGTTGTCGGTCTTCACAGGAGCATTCATAGGCTGTCGGTCCTATCGTTCAGTCGATTGGGACCAAGCCTATAATCCAGACCGTCCCATTCCACAATTCAGCCGGCATGCGCATTTCGCAGCCGAGATATCCGTTAAAGCGAAGGCGGCAACCTTGACCGAGGTCAATTCGCCGCCCTTCGATAGCGATTTTTATATGTCTCAGGCGCCGGTGGAGCCGAGGCGACGCCAGCTGAAACCGCCGACGACTTCCGAATCTCGGGCCGTCGGCTGATAGCGCTGGGCAACGCCCATGAGACAGTTTTCGGCAAGACGCCGCTGGGCCACCGGGTTGGTGACGGCAAAGCTGTCGAAGCCGGTGCGCAGCATCAGCGGCACCTGGTCGATCAGGACGTCGCCGACGGCGCGCAGTTCGCCGGGATAGCCGAGGCGCTCGCGCAGCAGCGTGGCATGGCTGAAGCCACGGCCGTCATTGAAGGCCGGGAAGGCGACGGCGATCAGCGCGATACGGTCGAGATGTGCCTCGAGCTTTGTCACGTCGTCAGCCGGTGCGATCAGCACGCCGAGACCGACATCGTTGGTTTCGGCGACCGCTTCCAGGAAGGCCTCGAGCGGCAGCAGGGCCTTCTCACCCTCGCCTGCCTTGCGCTCTTCCGTTTCGGTCACCCAGATGTCGCCATCGACGAAACCGGTTTCTTTCCAGATCTTGGTCATACTTCTTCCAGTCTCACGCGGCTTCGACAGAAGCGTTGCCATAAAGCGCGTCCTTGAACGGCTTGGGGCCGACGCGGCGATAGGCTTCGAGGAAGGTTTCCTTCGGGTCGAGGCGCAGGCCGAGATAGGTATCGACGATCGTCTCGACCGCATCGGTTACCTTTTCCGGTTCGAAGCCGCGACCGATGATTTCGCCGATCGAGGAGTTTTCGTCGCCGGACCCGCCCAGCGTGATCTGGTAGAGTTCGGCACCCTTCTTCTCGACGCCGAGCAGGCCGATATGGCCGACATGGTGGTGGCCGCAGGCATTGATACAGCCGGAGATCTTGATCTTGAGCTCGCCGATCTCTTCCTGGCGGGCCTGGGAACCGAAGCGCTCGGAAATCGCCTGGGCCACCGGGATCGAACGGGCATTGGCAAGCGCGCAGTAGTCCAAGCCGGGACAGGCGATCATGTCGGTGATGAGGTTGGAATTGGCGGTCGCGAGGCCGGCCTTTTCCAGCGCCTGATAGAGCGGATAGAGATCACCCTTTGCGACATGCGGCAGGATCAGGTTCTGCTCGTGGCTGACGCGGATCTCGTCGAAGGCATAAGTCTCGGCGAGGTCTGCGACCAGATCCATCTGGGCGTCCGAAGCATCGCCCGGCGTACCGCCGATCGGCTTTAGCGAGATCGTCACCATGGCATAATCCGGGTGGCGATGTTCCTGGACATTGTGGCGCACCCAGGCGGCGAAGGCGGCATCGGCCTTCTGCGCGCGGGCAAGCGCATCCCAACCGTCGGCGCGGGCAGCGAGTGCCGGCGGGGCGAAATAGGTCTCGATGGCGCGGATATCGCCTTCCGGCAGCTTCAGTTCGCTGTCGCGGATCTGGTCGAACTCGGCCTCGACCTGACGGGTCAGTTCCTCGACGCCGGTTTCGTGCACGAGGATCTTGATGCGCGCCTTGTACTTGTTGTCGCGACGGCCGTGCAGATTGTACACGCGCACAATCGCGGTGATGTAGGTCAGGAGATCGGCTTCGGGCAGGAAGTCGCGGATCTTCTTCGCGATCAGCGGCGTGCGGCCCTGGCCACCGCCGACATAGACGGCAAAGCCGAGCTCGCCAGCTTCATTCTTCTTCAGATGCAGGCCGATGTCATGCACCTGGATCGCGGCACGATCCTTCTCGGCGCCGGTGACGGCGATCTTGAACTTGCGCGGCAGAAAGGAGAATTCCGGATGCAGCGAGGACCACTGGCGCAGGATCTCGGCATAGGGACGCGGATCGGCGACTTCATCGGCGGCAGCGCCGGCGAAATGGTCGGAGGTCACATTTCGGATGCAGTTGCCGGAGGTCTGGATGGCATGCATCTCGACGCTTGCGAGATCGGTCAGGATGTCGGGCGTGTCCGAGAGTTTCGGCCAGTTGTACTGGATGTTCTGGCGGGTGGTGAAGTGGCCATAGCCGCGGTCGTATTTGCGGGCGATATGGGCCAGCATGCGCATCTGCTTCGAATTCAGCGTGCCATAGGGAATGGCGACGCGCAGCATATAGGCGTGGAGCTGGAGATAGACGCCGTTCATCAGGCGCAGCGGCTTGAAGGCGTCTTCGGCGAGTTCACCAGAGAGGCGGCGGGCCACCTGGTCGCGGAACTGCTCTACGCGCGCCGATACGAAGGCGTGGTCGAATTCGTCATAACGATACATGTCTTACCTCAAGCCTCAAGCGGCGATGAATGCCGGGTCGGCATAGCCGTGACCCTCGGCATATGCAATGGTCGGGCCTTCCGCACGAATGCGCTCGCGCAGGCGCAAGGGGCGCAGCTTGCCATCCTTTTCCTCGATCTCGATGACATTGACGTCAACGACGAGGTTGCTGGCGAAGGCCTGCTTGCCGGCGGCTTCCAGGGCTTCGACCGCCTCGGCATGGCGGGCGACGAAGGCTTCCTGCAGACGCTCGGTCCACTGGCCATTGGCGTCCAGCCAGACGGCGATGCCGTCGGTCAGGCGGTTTGCTGTGAGAACCTTGTCTACCATCGTCAAATCCTTGCAGTTTCCAGTTCAGCCGAGACATGCGCACCGAGCGGTTCGGAGCGGCTGAAATCGGCGCCGGCGACAGCGTCGCCGATGATGACCATGACCGGGCCGGTCAGCTCCGTGCGAGCCTCCAGTCCCGGCAATTCCTTGAGCGTGCCGTGCATCAGACGGCTGTCACGACGCCCCGCATTCTCGACAACGGCAACCGTCGTGTCCTCGGCGAGGCCGCCCGCCATCAGCCGCTCGGCGACGGAGGCGGCGACCGTGCGACCCATATAGACGGCGACGGTTGCGCCCGATAGCGCGAGCCGCGCCCAATCTGGCAGAACATTACCCTGCAAATCGTGACCGGTCGTGAAGACCAGCGACGAGGACACGCCACGCAGCGTCAGTGGCAGCTCGAAATCCGCGGCGGCGGCGAGTGCCGAGGTCACGCCGGGGACGATCTCGTAAGCAATGCCCGCATCACGAAGGGCGGCCATCTCTTCCCCGGCGCGGCCGAAGACCAAGGGATCGCCCGACTTCAGACGGACGACACGTTTGCCGGCATGGCCGAGCTCGACGAGCAGCGCGTTGATCTGGTCTTGAGACTTCGAATGACAGCCCTTGCGCTTGCCGACCGGGATGCGCTCGGCATCGCGCCGGCCCATATCGACCACCTCGCGCGGGACAAGGGCGTCATAGACGATGACGTCGCATTCCATCATCAGACGATGGGCACGCAGGGTGAGCAGATCTTCGGCGCCCGGGCCGGCGCCGACGAGGAAGACGCGGCCCTCGACACGATCGGCAGCGACGCCCTTCAGAAGACGGGTGGCTTCGCGACGGGCAAGGCTGATCTCATCCACCTCGACGTGGTCGGCGACCTTGCCCTTGAAGAAGTCGCGCCAGAACAAGCGGCGCGGTGCGCCACGGGGCACGAGACGATCAACGGCACGGCGATAGGAATTGGCAAGGCGCCCGAGCTTGCCGAGCGAGCGCGGCAGCAGACGGTCGATATCGGCGCGGATCATCTGGGCGAGGACCGGGCCAACGCCTTCCGTGCCGATGGCAACGGCGATCGGGGCGCGATTAACCAGAGCCGGCGTGTAGAAATCGCAAAAGTCAGGCTGATCCACGGCATTGGCCGGGATCCGGGCGGCACGGGCGGCCGCGACGATCTCGCGGTCGAGAGCGCCCTCGCCCGTTGCGGCAAAGACCAGCTTCGCCCCTTGAACCTGTGACGGCTCGAATGGCTCGGCAATCTGCTCGATGGCGTTCGCTGCGAGGAAGGCGGCGTAATCGGCTTCCGGGGCATCGGCATAGGCGACGATGCGGGCCTCGGTGTTCTTCAGCAGGCGCGCCTTGGCATAGGCCTCGTCACCGTTTCCGAAAACGGCGGCGACCTCGTTCTCGACCTTGAAGAAGGCCGGAAAGACCGAAAGCTGCTTGTCCTGCTGTGTCATGAATCATCCGTTGCCAGTTGACCGCATCATCGCGTCACGGGCCTAATAATTGAAGAAACAGGAATCCCTTCGCTCCGCACCTTGCGTATTTCTGTCCTAGTCCCCTCGCCGATGCGAGCAAAAGTCACCGATTGCCATTCGCATCGCCTTGCTTGCCAAAACCGTTGGCGCTGCAAAAAGTTGGAGACAGACCATCATTTCACTTTCGGGCGCAAGTCGGCAAGCCTAGGATTGCGGTGCACACATAGGCCGGAGCGCTCACCTTGACCACACCCGAACTCACCCGTCGATTGCTCGACGTGATCGAACACGACATTCTGCCGCTAACGGCCAGGGGCGTGGCTGCCGGCAACAAGGTGTTCGGGGCGGCAATCCTGCGAAAATCGGATCTGTCGCTCGTTCTGGCAGAGACCAATAATGAGCTGGAAAACCCGCTCTGGCATGGCGAAGTGCACACGCTGAAGCGGTTTTACGAGCAGGGTGAGCGGCCCAACACCAAGGATCTGATCTTCCTGTCGACACATGAACCCTGCACCATGTGCATGTCGGCGATCACTTGGGCGGGCTTCGACAATTTCTACTATTTCTTCAGCCATGAAGACAGCCGCGATGCCTTTGCCATCCCGCATGACCTGAAGATCCTCAAGGAGGTCTTCGGTCTGGAGCCCGGTGGCTACCGTCGGCAGAACGCCTTCTGGCTAAGCCATGCGATGATCGAGATGGTCGCCTCGGCAGACGATGCCGAACGGCCCGCTCTCTTCGAACAGGTGAGCCGGATCAAGGCGGAATATGACCGCCTCTCGGAAGCCTATCAGTCGTCCAAGGGCGACAACGACATTCCGCTCAACTGAGCAGCAGACGAGATCAGCATGGAAGCCTCGACCGATATCAACCGCCTGCTCGAGATCATGGCGGCGCTGCGTCAACCCGAGACCGGTTGCCCCTGGGACATCGTCCAGACCTTCGAGACGATCAAGCCCTATACGATCGAGGAGGCCTATGAGGTGGCCGACGCAATCGAGCGCAAGGATCCGGACGATCTCTGCGAGGAACTGGGGGATCTCTTGCTGCAGGTGGTTTTCCATGCCCGCATCGCCGAAGAAGAAGGCCTCTTCACGTTCGGCGACGTGGTCGAGGCAATCACCCGCAAAATGATCCGCCGTCACCCGCATGTCTTTGCCCGCTCCGATGCCGACACGCCGGAGGCGGTGAAGGCCCAGTGGGACAAGATCAAGCAGCAGGAAAAGGCCGAACGTCTCGCACGCCGCGCCGCCCGTGGCTCGGCGGCTGATCCCGACATCGGCTATCTCGGCTCAGTGCAGCGCTCCTTCCCGGCACTCACCGAAGCGCTGAAGCTGCAGGAGCGCGCGGCGAAGGTCGGCTTCGACTGGTCGGAGGCGGCCCCCATCCTCGACAAAATCGAGGAGGAAATCGGCGAATTGCGCGAGGCGCTGGCCGAGAACAGGCCGGACAAGGTGAAGGACGAACTGGGCGACCTGATCTTTGCGCTGGTGAATATCGGCCGGCATGTGGGGGCAGAACCGGAGCAGGCCCTGCGCGGGACGAATACCAAGTTCCGGAATCGATTCAGCTATATAGAGACATCTCTTGAAGCGTCAGGTGAGACCTTGCTGGGGGCATCGTTGGAGCGGATGGAGGAGCTCTGGCAGGCGGCGAAGGGGAAAGTGTAGCTCTCGCGGGCTCGGCACCGAATTTCGCTGCCAGTCTTGCTGCCCCATTCAATCGAGCGCCGCAGGTGAGCGGGTGCACCCGGAAGCTGCTCACGTGCTTGTGCAAAGCAGTTCCGTCACACATCGGTTCTGGCCAGCGGCGCAGCACTCCAGATGCCTGGCGGTTGCAGTGCATCTGCAGAGTGTCCCGAACAGTCGCTGGAAAACTGCTCCGTGCCAGGGGCAGCCGGGCGTCGCCAAGGGATTGCCGACGATCTCGAGCCTGACGCGCGGCTTGGTCCAGTCCATCACCCTGCCGCGAAAGACGCCGCTGCCGGCAAAGGTCCAGGCATGGCGGGAAACGGCCGAGACGAGAAGGCGCGAGGCGAGCGCCGGGTGCAGCTTCGGTAACGTCTTTCGTGCGAGCGGCGGGATGCGGTGATCGAGAATGTAATGGGCGGTACGATAGCCGGCCTCGGCCAGCACACGATCGGCCTCGGCCGGCGGCAACATCGCCCGGATCGCGGTAAAGAGCGCCACTGGTTCGCGCTCGTCGACCATAGACGTTGGCGGCGCCGCAAGATGGCGCCCAAGGCCGGCGGCTTCGAAGATCAGCCGCGCGGCTCCCACGCCGTAAAGTGCCGACAGCGCCTGCCCCGTCTGGATGACGGCGTTCGGTCCGATGCGCGCCGGCGATGGTGACGCTACCGCATCCCCGGCGCTTCCGTGCCCGAGGATCCTGCCGATGCCCTGATTAGACATGGGCATCGTGGCTCGCCGGCCCGCCACCGCAGGCCATGACGGGGGTGCGGGCCTCTTCCGCCTCACCGGCCTTGCGGGCACGCAGCTGGCTTGCGCGATCGGAGGCTGCCTGCCAGTCGGCCATCTGGGCCGGCGCAATCTTGCGGCTCATGTCGAAGCCGAAATCGACCTTTTCCTTCGATTGCGGTCCCCAATAATTGTGCTTGCCGAGATCGTAGAACTTGCGCTCGAAGCCGGCCTTCAAGAAGGCCTTGAGGCAGCCGAGCAGATAGCGGCGGCGAAACCCTTTGCCGCGCCAGGGATAATGGAAGAGCGCCTTGATCATATAGAAACGGCGGTAGTTGTTCATGACGCGGTCGAGCAGTTCGGCGCGGTCCATGGCATCCGGCTTCATGATCGGCGTGACGAAATTGTATTTCGAAAAGTCGAAGATTTCGACCTTGTCGCCCAGTTCCTGGAAAAGCGGCGAGAAGGGCCAGGGCGTGTACATGGCCCAGTTGGCGAGATCCGGGTTCCAGTCGCGGGCCATGCGATAGGTTTCCTCCAGCGTCTCCGCCGTCTCGTTTTCGAGGCCAACGATGAACTGCGCCTCGGTGAAGATGTCGGCTTCGCGGAGGAGACGGATCGCCTTCTTGTTCTCGGCGACCTTGGTTTCCTTGTTGAAGCGGTCGAGCTTCAGCTGGGCGGCAGCTTCCGTGCCGAGCGAGACATGCACGAGGCCGGCCTTGCGATAGAGGGCCAGATATTCCTCGTCCCGGATAATGTCGGTGACGCGGGTGTTGATGCCCCATTTGACCTTGTCCGGCAGGCCGCGGGCGATGAGCTCCTCGCAGAAGGCGATGAACTTCTTGCGGTTGATGGTGGGCTCCTCGTCGGCGAGGATGAAGAAGCCGACCTGGTGGTCGTTGACCAGTTTCTCGATCTCGTCGACCACCTTCTTCGGATCACGGATGCGATAGTCCCGCCAGAACTTCCACTGCGAGCAAAACGAGCAGGTGAAGGGGCAGCCGCGCGCCATGTTGGGGATCGCGACGCGGACGCCAAGCGGCACGTAGATGTATTTCTCCCATTCGAGCAGCGTCCAGTCCGGCTCGACAGCATCGAAATTCTTGACGGTGGGAGCCGCAGGTGTCGCGATGATCTTGCCGTCGTCGGTGATGTAGGCAAGACCCTTAATGCCCGCCCTCGCCTGCTTCCAGTTGCCGGCGGCAAAGGCCCTGACCAGTTCGACGATGATCTCCTCGCCCTCGCCCCGCGCGATCACATCGATGTACGGGGCTTCGGTCAGAACCTGCTGATACATGAAGGTCGCATGCACGCCGCCAAGCACGCGCAGCGCCTGAGGGCAAACCTCCTTCGCGATCTCCAGGCACCGTTCGGCCATGTAGATCGAGGGCGTGATCGCCGTGCAGCCGATGACATCAGGCTGCAGTTCGCGCAGACGATCACGGAGCGCGTCTTCCGTGAGGTCATTGGTCATGGCATCGACGAAATGGACGTCGGTATAACCCGCCTGCTTCAGCGCGCCGGCAAGATAGGCGACCCAGGCAGGCGGCCAGTTGCCGGCAATCTCGGCGCCGCCGGAATGATAGTTCGGATGGATGAAGACGACGCGCATGACCACCTCCCATGTGTGTAAACTAAAGTTGACACACATGATCGGGCGATCAGTTGACCTGGATCAAGAGCGCGACGGGTGGAGCGATCAGCGCTCCCAGTCTTCCTTCGGCAGGGGCTTCGGTCCGCCAAGCTTGCGTTCGAGCTCATTGGCCTGGCGGTCGGTCAGGCGAACGTCGAGGCTGACGGAGCCATCCTCGTGATCTTCGCGATCATCAACGATGCCGTTTTCATAGAGCCAGGAAATGACGGACTGCTTGTCGGCGGGAATGGTGATCGTCGCCTCAGTCAGCACGCCCGAAAGACGCTGCGAGATCACGTCGAGAAGCGTGTCCACGCCCTCGCCGCTGATGGCCGAAACCGGCAAGACGTTTTCGCGACCCGCGGCCTTTTGGAGGATGCCGTCGTGGGTTTCAGGATCCAGCCGGTCGATCTTGTTCCAGACTTCGAGAATGCGCTCGGCGCGTTCCTTCTCGTGGATGCCGAGGTCATCGAGGATGCGCAGAACATCTGCCGACTGGGCGCCGTTGTCCGGGTCCGACATGTCACGCACATGCAGGATCAGGTCCGCTTCGAGAACCTCTTCCAGCGTCGCGCGGAAGGCGGCGACGAGGTGGGTGGGCAGGTCGGAGATGAAGCCGACGGTGTCCGACATGATCACCGTGCGTCCATGCGGCAGCTTCATCCGACGCAGCGTCGGATCGAGCGTGGCGAACAGCATGTCTTCGGCCAGCACGCCCGCACCGGTGATGCGGTTGAAGAGCGTCGACTTGCCGGCATTGGTATAGCCAACCAGTGCCACGATCGGATGCGGCACCTTGCGGCGCTTGGCGCGGTGAAGCTGGCGGGTGCGCACGACCTGTTCCAGCTCGCGCTCGAGCTTGACGATCTTGTCCTGCAGGAGCCGTCGGTCGGCTTCGATCTGCGTTTCACCCGGGCCACCCATGAAGCCCGCACCGCCGCGCTGGCGCTCGAGGTGCGTCCAGGAGCGGACCAGACGGCCCTTCTGGTAGTTCAGATGCGCGAGGTCGACCTGCAGCGTGCCTTCCTTGGTGGAGGCGCGACGGCCGAAGATTTCCAGGATGAGGCCCGTGCGGTCGATGACCTTGGCGCCCCATTCCTTTTCCAGATTGCGTTGCTGCACCGGCGTCAGCGGATGATCGACGATGACGAGGCCCGCATCATGCTCGTCGAGCAGTGCCTTCACTTCCGCAATCTTGCCGGAGCCCATCAGCGTTGCCGGACGCGGCTGGTTCACCTGGACGATGAGCCCCTGCACAATGGTCAGATCGATCGCGCGTGCCAGGCCAATCGCCTCTTCGAGGCGTGCTTCGTTCGACCGGCCGGGGGCCGGCGGCGCGCCTTCCGGAAGAGGCTGGGGCTTCGTCTGCTTCAGCACCGGCACGAGCACAAGCGCCCGCATGTCATCCCGGCGCTTTTCGTCCTCCGGGATGATCGATTCGTTCTTTGTATCGCGGCTGGTGATGATGTCAGTCCTGTCCGGAAGCGGTGTCTTCGCTCTCGAACATCGTCATCGGCTGGCCGGGCATGATGGTCGAGATGGCGTGCTTGTAGACCAGCTGGGAATGGCCGTCGCGACGCAGGAGAACACAGAAATTGTCGAAGGATGTCACAACACCGGTCAGCTTAACGCCGTTGATCAGGAAGATCGTCAGCGAAATCTTCTGCTTTCTGACTGTGTTGAGGAAAAGATCCTGCAGATTCTGAGAACGTTCCGCCATGGCGCCGCTTCTTTCTTTTTTGCCGGCCCTTTTCGACCGGTATGATTATTGTTTGACAGCTGATCAGCTTAGGCAAATGGCCCCTCGCCCCCCTGCCGAAAAAACGTGGTATCAAATCACCGTCTTTTCCGCAACGTCGAAAAAGGTCGAACGGATGCGTTCAGCCATGGCGCCGGGATGACCGTTTGCGATCGGAAGCCCGTCGATTTCCACGATCGGGAAGCAAATGCTGGTTGCAGCGGTGATGAAGACTTCCCGTGCGGCCAGCATCTCCTCGCGGGAGAACTCCCGCTCCTCGACGGTGATCCCAAGTTTGGCCGCAACATCCATCAAACCGGTGCGGGTGATTCCGCGAAGAATGCCGTGTTCCGCCGGTCGGGTGACGAGCATGCCGTCCTTGTCGACGATCCACACATTGGTGGCGGCACCTTCGGTGACCATGCCCCGCGCATCCACATAGATCGCTTCCTGGGCGCCCTTCTCCTTTGCGGCCTGGCGCGCCATGGCATTCGGCAACAGGCCGACCGTCTTGATGTCGACCCGATCCCAGCGATTGTCCGGCAGGGTGATTGCCTTCAGTCCGGTTTCGTTCTTCTTCGCGATGATCGCAGGGTCGGTGATCTTTGCGGTGATCACCAAACTCGGCGGCGTGTCGTCCGAAGGGAAGACGTGATCGCGGCGCGCGACGCCCCGGGTCACCTGCAGGTAGAAGAGGCCGTTCCTGACGCGGTTGCGGCGGGCCACCTCGCGGATCACCTGCGTGAGTGCGGCGCGGCTCATCGGCTGTTTCATCGCCAGTTCCGACAAAGAGCGGTCGAGCCGATCGAGATGGCGCGTCAGGTCGACGATCACGCCATGGCGGATCTCGCAGACCTCATAGACCCCGTCGGCGAACTGATAGCCGCGATCCTCGATATGCACCGCAGCCTGAGAGTGCGGCAGGTAACGACCGTTGACATAGGCGATGCGGGGCATGGAAACGAAAACCTTCAGAAATACTGGATCGAGACGCGGAAGAGCTGCTCGACATGGCGTACGGCATCTGCTGCGGCAAAGAGGACAACGCGATCCTTGGCCTTGATCTTGGTGTCGCCATAGGGACGGATCACGGTCTTGTCGCGCAGGATGGCGCCGATGCGCAGGCCCGGCGGGAGCTCGAGTTCGCGGAAGGGCTTGCCGACCAGCGGCGAAGTTTCCAGCGCTTCTGCCTCGATCACCTCGGCCTTGCCCTTCTGCACGGCATAGACCGCGCGGATGCGGCCCTTGCGGACATGCTGCAAGACGCGGGAAATGGTCACGGCGCGCGGGTTGATATGGGCGTCGATGCCGATCGAGGTTGCAAGCTCGTGGAAGGACGGGCTGTTGATCAGCGCCATGCCCGACTTGCAGCCGAGGCGCTTGGCCATGGCAGCACTCAGGATGTTCGTCTGGTCGTTGTTGGTGAGCGTCACCATCAGATCCGCATCCTGGATGTCGGCCTGCTGAAGGATGTTCTGGTCGAGCGCCGAGCCATGCAGCACGATGCCGTCCTTCAACTGATCGGAGACGGCAAGCGCCCGTTCCCGATCGTTCTCTATGATCTTCAGCCTGGTCTTGGGCTGCATCTCCTCGATGGCGCGCGCGACGTAATAGCCTATATTGCCCCCACCGGCGATGATGATGCGCCCGGCTTCCTGCTCCTCATGGCCAAAGAGGCCGAGGGTACGGCGGGCGTGATCGCGCTGGCAGATGACGTAAGCGAGATCGCCGACCTGCAGGTGATCCTGTGAGCGGGCGACGTTCAGCCGGCCGTTGCGATAGATCGCGCAGACGGTTGCCATCAGGTCGGGGAACAGCTCGCTCAACTGATTCAGCGGCGTGTCGACGACCGGGCAGTCCTCCATGCATTCGATCGCGAGCATGGCGATGTGATCATCGGCGAAGCGCACGATGTCGGTCGCACCGGGGAAGGAGATGCGACGCAGCACCATCTTGCCGACCTCGATTTCGGGCGAGATGGTGACGTCGATCGGCAGATTGTCGCGGCTGAAGAGATCGGAATATTCCGGTCGCAGATAGTTCTGCGAGCGAATGCGGGCGATCTTTGTCGGCACGTTGAAGAGCGAATGCGCCACCTGGCAGGCGGTCATGTTGATCTCGTCATAGAGCGTGACGGCGATCAGCATTTCCGCCTGGTCGGCGCCCGCACGGGCCAGCACGTCGGGATGGGCGCCATGGCCGACATAACCGCTGACATCGAGCGTCTCGGTGATGTGCGAGACGAGGGAGGCCGAGGTATCGATGACCGAGACGTCGTTGCCCTCCTGGGAGAGCCGCTCGGCAATACCGTAACCGACCTGACCCGCGCCGCAGATGATGACTTTCATGCTATGCTTCCTGCCCCAGGATCGGTTCTACCGGACTCGCTTCGACCGCTTATACGCCAAGCGACTTCAGTTTGCGATGGAGGGCGGAGCGCTCCATGCCGACGAATTCCGCGGTGCGCGAAATGTTGCCACCGAAGCGGTTGATCTGGGCGATGAGATAGTCCCGTTCGAACATTTCACGCGCCTCGCGCAGCGGCAGCGTCATGATATGCGTATCGTTGCGAGCGGAGACCTTCGGCAGCATGTCTGAAAGATCCTGCGGCAGCATTTCGGCCGTGATCGGCGCTTCGGGGCTGTCACCCTGAGCAAGGATCATCAGGCGTTCGATATTGTTGCGCAGCTGACGGATGTTGCCGGGCCAGTCATTGGCCTGGAGGACCGCCATGGCATCTTCGCCGATCTTGCGCTGGCGGATGCCGGCCTGCTCGGAGACCTGGCGCATGAACATGTCGACGAGGAAGGGGATATCCTCGCGGCGTTCGGCCAGTGCCGGCACCTTGACCGGGACAACGGCGAGGCGATGGAAAAGATCCTCCCGGAAGCGGCCTTCGGCAATCAGGCTTTCGAGATTGTAGGCGCTGGAGGAGATGATGCGGACATCGACCTTCACGCGCTTGGAGCCACCGACACGTTCGAACTGCTGTTCGACGAGCACGCGGAGGATCTTGTTCTGCGTTTCGCGCGGCATTTCGCCGATCTCGTCGAGGTAGAGAATACCCCGATGGGCCTCTTCCAGAGCCCCGATTCGCCGCGGCTGGCCGGGCGTGCCCTCGGTGCCGAACAGCGCCATCTCCATACGGTCCGGGGTGATGGCCGCAGCATTCAGCGAAACAAACGGCCCGGCCGAGCGCGAGGACCGCTTATGGATCATGCGCGCCACCAATTCCTTGCCGGAACCGGAGGGGCCAAAGATCATGATGCGGCTGTTCGTCGGCGCGACCTTTTCGATCGTCTGGCGCAGCTGCGAGACGGCAACCGAGGTTCCGATCAGTTCGATCGCATCACCGGTGCGGCGCTTGAGTTCCGACACCTCGCGCTTCAGCTTGGAGTTTTCCAGCGCGCGCTCGGCAATCAGGATGAGCCGGTCGGCCTTGAAGGGCTTCTCGATGAAATCAAAGGCGCCGCGCTTGATCGCGGAAACCGCCGTCTCGATGTTGCCGTGACCGGAAATCATCACCACGGGCAGGTCCGGATGGCGGGCCTTGATTTCGTCGAGCAGCGAGAGGCCGTCGAGACGGCTGCCCTGCATCCAGATATCGAGAAAGACTAGGCGCGGCACGCGGTCGGAAATGGCTGCGAGCGCGCTGTCTGCGTCGTGGGCCGTGCGGGTCTCATGGCCTTCATCGCTCAGAATGCCAGATACGATCTCGCGGATGTCCTCTTCGTCGTCGACTACAAGAATGTCAGAGGCCATGGACTACTTCCTTATCGCTTTCCGTGAGCATGGCGGGGGCGTCTGAGCGCGGCAGGATGATGCGGATCATCGCACCCCTGCCCCGGTCGAAATCGGCCGGCGCGTCGTGCAGCTCGAGCTGCCCGCCATGCTCTTCAATGATCTTCTTGACGATGGCGAGACCGAGCCCGGTGCCTTTCTCCCGCATCGTCATATAGGGTTCGAGGATGCGGTGCCGGTTCTCCGTCGGCAGACCGCGGCCGTTGTCGATGACATCGACCGTGAAACGGTCGAGCTCGGGATCGAAACTGGAGCGGACGAGGATCTTGCCCTGCCCGCCGAGCTCCTCCTTCGGTACGGCTTCGATGGATTCCACCGCATTCTTGACGATGTTACCGACCGCCTGGGCCAGCATACGCGCGTCGAAGCTGCCTTCCAGCGGCTCGTCGCCGAAGCTGCGCTGAAACTCGATCTCGGCGCTGCCGATTTCCCGCAGGAAGACGGCATCCGTCAGGATTTCCCGCAGATCCGAGCGCTGCTTCGTCGGCTTCGGCATGCGGGCGAAGGCGGAGAACTCGTCGACCATACGGCCGATATCTTCGACCTGGCGCACGATGGTATCCGTGCACTGGTTGAAGACGGCCTTGTCGTCTTCGGCGATCTGCTTGCCGTAACGACGCTTCAGGCGCTCTGCCGATAGCTGGATCGGGGTCAGCGGGTTCTTGATCTCGTGTGCGATGCGGCGCGCCACATCGGCCCAGGCCGTCGAGCGCTGAGCAACGACCAGATCGGTGATGTCGTCGAGCGTGATGACATAGGAATCGACTGAGCCACGCGTCTCTTCGCGGGTCACCTGGACATTCAGGGTCCGCTCCTTGCCGCCGCGTATCATGTTGATCTGCTGGCGATATTCACCGCGATGACGCACGGCCGCTTCGGCGAGCACGCCGTCGACTTCAGGCGCCACGAGAGCCAGCTTCTGCCCCATCAACTGCTCGCCGGCCAGGCCAAGGAAGTATTCCGCTGAAGGATTGACGATCGTGATGATGCCGTCGTCCTCGACGCCGATGACTGCGGCTGTGACGCCAGAAAGCACGGCTTCGATGAAGCGACGGCGGTCATCGACCTCGTCCTTCGCTTCCAGGATCTCGTCGCGCTGCGAGCGGATCTGGGAGACCATCTTGTTGAAGGTGCGCGACAGACTGCCGACGTCGCCATCGGCAGCGCGAACCGGCACGAGAACATTCAGGTTACCCGAGGCAATGCTGTCGGCTGCCCCGATGAGCAGCCGGATCGGCCTCACGATCCGGTCGGCCACCGCGATCGCGGTCCAGATGGCAGCGAGCAGCACGATCAGCGCAAAGCCGAGATAAAGGATGGCGAAGGCGATCTGCAGCGTGGTGCGGCCGTCTTCCATTGCCTGATATTCGGCGGTGTTTTCTTCCATCTGACGCATCGCCTGCATGACCTTCGGGTCAACGGCGCGGATGGTGTAGAGGAAGGTGCCGGAAATGCTTTCCAGCTTGATGATTGCGCCGACCAGGTTGGTGACACCCGGAGGAATGAGCGTCGGCTGGCCGGCGGCGGCACTCGCAAGCGCATCGCGCGGAATGGCCGGAAGCGGCTTTTCGGTGTCGATATCCGCCTGGGTGATCGCGGACCCGTCTTCCCGCACCAGGAAGGCACCGAGCATGCCGCGTCCCCGCGCCTGACGGGTCATCAGTTCCACGAAACCCTTGCGGTCGAGATAAAAGAGAGCTCGATTGCGCTCCAGGTCGTTGGCCATCGAGATCGTCTGGCCCTGCAGATAGCTCGCGTTCTCCAGCATATAGGCCTGGGCGACATTCATGGACGACGACACGATCGACTGGGTGCGCAGCGAGAACCAGCGGTCCAAACCGACATTCAGCGTGATCGAGGCAAAGATCGCGACGAGGATCGCCGGCGTGATGGCGATGACAGAGAAGAGCGCGACGATCCGAACATGCAGGCGCGCTGCGGCGCGACCACGATTGCGCGCCTTGAAGAGCCGCATGACCTCCCGACCGATCAGGAACATCAGGCCGACGATGAACATCGAATTGATGACGGCAGAGGCAATCAGCACACGCGAGGTCGGCTCGATCGGCGTCAGCCCGAGCAGAATCGGCAGCGTCAAGGATGCGCAGAGCAGCGCGCCGCCCGCCAGCAGCAGACCGGGCAACGCAAACGACGCCCGGCGGTCATGCGCCAGCGCTGTATCGACGTCGGTAACGGAGGTCTTCCTCACGCGTGCCATCATTTCCCCCGGATCCGCGCAATCGGATCTCATTGACGCGGCAACCTTGCGGCAGCCGACCAGTTATCATCGCGCGCGGCGCTCCCGACCTTTCGGCGCAGCAGCGTTCCATCACGAAACATCGTGACTTTTGAGCAACGCAATGTGGCGAAATTGCAACGGCTGTTCCGCTATTGTCAAGCGGAGCGGGAACTCCGATAGACCGAGACGCCAAGCTCGCGGATCTTCTTGCGCAAGGTATTGCGGTTAAGACCAAGCAGATCGGCCGCCTTGATCTGGTTTCCGCGGGTGGCCGTCAGGGCCGCAAGGATCAAGGGGTATTCCATCTCGGTCAGGACGCGGTCGTAGAGACCAGACGGCGGGAGCGCATCGCCGAAGGAGGCGAAATAGGTGCGCATGTTTTCCTCGACCGCCTGGGAAATGGTCATGGAGCCCGAGGGCATGCCGACCTTGGCGATCGGGCTGTCGGCGACGTCGGCGCGCAGTTCCTGCTCGACGATCTCGCGCGCAATCACATCCTGTGGATAAAGCGCCATCAGACGGCGCACCACATTCTCCAGTTCGCGCACATTGCCCGGCCAGGGGTAGGACTTCATCACTTCGAGCGCCTCGTGATCGAAGCGTTTCGAATCGAGGCCTTCCTTTTCACCTTGCTGGATGAAATGACGCACGAGGTCCGGAATGTCCTCGGCACGGTCGCGCAGCGGCGGCAGGCGAAGCGGCACGACGTTCAGGCGATAATAGAGGTCCTCGCGGAAGAGGCCCTGATTAATCGACTGCTTCAGGTCCTTGTTCGTTGCGGCGACGATCCGGACGTCGGTGCGGATCGGTGTGCGGCCGCCGACCGTGGTGTATTCGCCCTGCTGCAAGACGCGCAGCAGACGCGTCTGCGCATCCATGGGCATGTCGCCGATCTCATCAAGGAAGAGCGTGCCGCCTTCCGCCTGTTCGAAACGACCGGTGGAGCGCGTCTGCGCGCCGGTGAAGGCGCCCTTCTCGTGACCGAAGAGTTCCGATTCGATCAGGTCACGCGGGATGGCCGCCATGTTGATGGCGACGAAGGGCCCGTTGCGGCGCTTTCCGTAGTCATGCAGCGCCTTGGCGACCAGCTCCTTGCCCGTGCCGGACTCGCCGGTGATCATCAGCGTCAGGTCCGTCTGCATCAGGCGGGCGAGAACGCGATAGATTTCCTGCATGGCGGCCGAGCGGCCGACCAGCGGCATGCCATCCTGCATGTCGTCGTCGAGACGGGCCGGCCGCTTCTTCGGCTCAGACAGCGCGCGGCCGATAATGGCGATAAGTTCGGTCAGATCGAAGGGCTTGGGCAGGTAGTCGTAGGCTCCCTTCTCCGACGCCTTGATGGCGGTCATGAAGGTGTTCTGGGCACTCATGACGAGGACCGGCAGGTCAGGCCGTGCCTTCTTGATGCGCGGCAGAAGGTCGAAGGCGTTTTCATCCGGCATGACCACATCGGTCACCACGAGATCGCCCTCGCCTGCCGAAATCCAGCGCCAGAGAGTCGCCGCATTGGAGGTGATCCTGACATCATAGCCCGCGCGGCTTAGAGCCTGGTTCAGCACCGTGCGGATCGCAGCATCGTCATCTGCAACAAGGATCGTGGCCGTCATCAGTTCGTTCCCGTGGATTTGGCAAGGGGCGCGTCTTCCAGCGCCGTCTCTTTCGACATGGGCATCAGGACCCGGAATGTGGTGCGGCTCGCCTGGCTGTCGCATTCGACGATCCCGCCATGGGCCCCGATGATCTTGGCGACCAGCGCCAGACCAAGTCCTGAGCCATTGGTTTTCGTGGTGATGAAAGGATCGAAGAGATGCGGCAGGAGGTCGGACGGCACGCCCGGACCGTTGTCATGGACGCAGAATTCGAGCGGCAGCGAGATCTTCTCCCGCGATCCGGCAACCGACAGGCGGATGCCGGGACGGTAGGCCGTGGTGAGCTGGATCTCGCCATCCGAGCGTTCGCCGATCGCTTCTGCGGCATTCTTGACGAGGTTGAGGAAGACCTGCACCAACTGGTCGCGATTGGCAAAGACCGGAGGCAGCGAGGGGTCGTAATTCTCGGTGATGCGGATATTGCGGCCAAAGCCCGCCTTTGCGACCGCCTTCACCTGATCGAGGACCGAATGGATGTTGATCGACTGGCGATCGACCGGGCGCTCGTCAGAGAATACCTCCATGCGATCGACCAGTGACACGATGCGATCCGTCTCGTCGCAGATGAGCCGGGTGAGCGCACGATCCTCGTCAGTTACCGCTGTCTCCAGCAATTGGGCCGCACCGCGGATGCCGGAAAGCGGGTTCTTTATTTCGTGGGCGAGCATCGAAGCAAGGCCGGTGACGGAGCGGGCGGCGGCGCGATGGGTCAGCTGACGATCGATCTTGTCGGCCATGGAGCGTTCCTGGAAGACCACCACGACATTGCCCGGCTGGCTCAGCACCGGCGCGACATAGAGATCGACCAGCTTCTCCTGGCCAAGGCGCGGCGAGCTCAGATCGACACGGTATTCGTTGACGGGCGCACGGCGCTCCCGCACCTGCTCGATCAGCGACAGGAGCGGGCTGCCAAAGGGGATGAAGGTGGAGATGCGGTAGCGCGCGAGATGGGTGGCACTGGCTCCGAAGAAGGCTTCCGCCTCCCAGTTGGCGAAGGCGATGTGCCCATTGGCATCCACCATCACCACCGGGTTCTGGATGGCGTTGAGCACGGCCATGGCAAGGCCATTGCCCTTGTCGTTCGCCGTCATGCAGCCTCCTGTCTGGCGTTTGCCTCCGGATCGTTCAGCGCGCGCCCCAGCGCGTCAGCAACAAAGCCGGCGTCTTTCGATGTCATGATTGCAGCCTTCGCCTGCGCCGCGATATCGGGCGCGTGGCGATCGAGATACCACCCAAGATGCTTGCGTGCATGCCGGATCCCGACATCGGGGCCGTAGTGCTCCAGCATCATCTGGTAGTGGTCGATGACAAGATCCGGGATCTCGTCCACCTTGGGACCAATGTGACCCGCAAGGACGCCGGCATGCCATGGCCTGCCCTGGCATGAGCGCCCGACCATCACGGCGTCGGCGCCCGACCGGCGCAGGATTTCGTGTGCGTCCTCGACGGTCTCGACATCCCCATTCGCAATGAGGGGAATGCGGATGGCGGCACGGACCGCAGCAATTGCATCCCAGTCGGCGCGGCCCTCGTAGAACTGCATGCGTGTGCGGCCGTGGACCGTAATCAGCTGCACACCCGCAGCTTCGGCGCGCGCAGCGATCTCCGGGGCATTGATCGAGGCCTCGTCCCAGCCCAGCCGCATCTTCACCGTGACCGGTATCTTGACGGCTTTGACGGTCGCCTCGATCAACGACAGAGCATGATCGGGTTCCCGCATCAGGGCCGAACCGGCATAGCCGCCGATGACCTTCTTGGCCGGGCAGCCCATGTTGATGTCGATGATATCGGCGCCATTCGCCTCAGCGATCACGGCCGCCTCGGCGAGCCATCTGGCTTCACGTCCCGCGAGTTGGACCATGTGGGGCGTCAAGCCTGCCCCCTTCAACCGCGACCAGCTTTCGGCCGCATTGAAAACCAACTCGCGGCTTGCCACCATCTCCGTGACGACGAGACCGGCGCCGAAGCGGAAGGCGAGCTGGCGGAAGGGCAAATCGGTGACGCCGGACATGGGCGCAAGCACCACCCGGTTCCGGACGGGAACCGAGCCAATGCTGAAGGGCGTATCCAACGCGACGGAAAACAAATGATTATCTTTCAGGCAAAGAACGCATTTGCATTATTTTTAGACAGTCACTCTTGGCTTGCCAAGAGGCAAAGCTCACGCAGCGATAAAAAATCGTGCAAATGCTGGAAAAGCTGATGCCGAGCCGATAGAGCACGGGTGCGAAGAAAATGTGTCATGGACCAGGCGGGGCAATGGAGCAAGGGCTGAGCGGAACAATCGGGATCGTCGTGGTGGCTGCAGGACGCGGAGAACGCGCCGGCGCTTCGGTCGAAGGTCCCAAGCAATACCGCCGCATCGGCGGCAGGCCGGTTATCTGGCACACGCTCAAGGCCTTCCTCGACTGGCCCAAAAGTGGTCCGATCGCCGTCGTCATTCATCCGGATGACCGCGCCTTGCTGGATCAGGCCGTTGCGGACCTGCCGGCACGGGAAGAGCTCATCATCGTGACGGGCGGCGCGACCCGGCAAGCCTCCGTGCTGAACGGCTTGCGGGCGTTGCAGGGACACGGTGTCAATTACGTGATGATCCAGGACGGCGTTCGCCCCTTCGTTAACGGGGACCTTCTGGAGCGGGTCGCCGCCGGCCTTGCTGCGGGTCACGTCGCCATCCTGCCGGCCGTTCCGGTCTCCGACACGATCAAACGCGCAGACGCCTCCGGAGTGATCACCGCGACTGTTCCACGCCACGACCTCCATGCCGCGCAGACGCCGCAGAGCTTCTTCTATGACACCATCCTCGGCGCGCACGAGCGGGCGACAGAAGAAAAGGTCATGGCCTTCACAGACGACGCCTCGATTGCAGAATGGGCCGGGATACCGGTCCATCTCGTTGAAGGCTCGATCGACAATGTCAAACTGACCGTTCAGAGGGATATCGCCATGGCGGACGAGAAACTGAAAGGCCTCGCGCTTCCCGATGTCCGGACCGGAAACGGCTATGACGTGCACCAGCTCGAGGCGGGCGATGGCGTGACCCTTTGCGGCATCTTCATTCCGCATGACCAGAAGCTGAAGGGACATTCCGATGCCGACGTCGCGCTGCATGCGCTGACGGACGCCCTGCTCGCCACCTGTGGCGCTGGCGACATCGGCGATCATTTTCCGCCCTCCGACATGCGCTGGAGAGGTGCGCCATCGCGCATCTTCCTGGAGCATGCTGCGAGGATCGTCTTGGCGGCCGGCGGCACGATCATGAATGCAGATATTTCGTTAATTGCCGAAGCACCAAAGATCGGGCCACATCGTCAGGCCATGCGCGAGAAGCTTGCCGAAATCCTGGACATCTCTCTCGACCGCTGCTCGGTGAAGGCGACGACGAACGAGACGATCGGATTTGTCGGCCGGCGCGAGGGGATTGCGGCAATCGCCACGGCAACGGTTGTCTATCGGGGAGCGTAGCCATGGGGCTTTATCCGGCCGACATCGAAGCACAGGCGACCGCCATCGTGTCGGCTTATCGCGCGCGACACTGGATGATCGCGACGGCTGAATCCTGCACCGGCGGATTGATCGCGGGAGCACTGACTGAGATCGCAGGCTCTTCCGCCGTGGTAGACCGGGGCTTCGTAACCTATACCAATAATGCGAAAATGGACCTGATCGGGGTTTCGGCGAAAGTTCTGGAAGTCTACGGCGCTGTGTCCAGGGAGACGGCCTTGCAGATGGCGCATGGAGCGCTGATGCGTTCCGATGCTGATGTGGCGGTGGCCGTTACCGGTATTGCCGGTCCGGGCGGCGGATCGGCCGAGAAGCCGGTTGGCCTCGTGCATCTCGCTTTGAAGACCCGCTTAGGTCTCATTGATCACAGGGAAATGCGCTACGGCGATATCGGGCGTTCGGACGTGCGCCTTGCGACCATCCGGACAGCGCTTGAGATGCTCTCGGCTGCGGCTCAGACGCCGGCATAGATCTTGTCGGCGCGCGCTTCAAAAGCTTCGGAAAACATGCGGAAGGCGCGGTCGAACATCGAGCCCATCAGCGCGCCAAGAATGCGGTTCTTGAACTCGTAATCGATGAAGAAGTGCACCGAGCAGCAGCCGTCGGCGGTCTCTTCGAAGCGCCAGCGATTGTCGAGATAGCGGAACGGACCTTCGATGTACTTGACGTCGATGGCACGCTCGGCCGGCGTCAGCAGAACCTGGGTCGTGAAGGTCTCCCGGATGGCCTTGTAGCCCACCGTCATGTCCGCGAGCAGAAGCTCCTTGCCGTCGCGTTCGCGGCGCGAGCGGATGCTGAGCGCCTCGCAGAGCGGCAAGAATTCCGGGTAGCGCTCGATGTCGGCAACGAGAGCGTACATGCGGTCGGGCGAGTGCTTGACGAGGCGGCGGGTTTCGAACTGAGGCATATCAGCGACTTAATGAGGAAGCCCGGTGAGATCAAGCAGGTGCGCCATTTCGCCATGGGATTTCAGCGTGATTACCGGCACGTTTGGTCCGTGGCGCTGGATTTCATGGATGATGCGCGGGGCATAGCGGCGCTCGAAGTTCCAGATGTAGGAGAGGAAGTCGCGATCGGGCAAAGGCTCGGGGCATCCTTCTGCCATATCCGGCCGCACCGTCCCCCTGAAACGATAGACTCTCCTTGCAATGCCGAGCAGACATCTCCATCGGGGAAGCCGCAACCAGATGATGAGATCCGTCCTCGGCAGCCTGATGTCGAATGACGACGAGCCACTGCCATCAATCACCCAAGCCTCGTTTGCAACAAAGGCGCTCAATCGCGCACGTTGCTCCTCCCTGCCCCGCTCCTGCCACCCGGGCAACCACCGCACGTCCCTGTCGATGGACACGTACTGGAGCCCGAGACCGCTTGCGAGTTTCTGCGACAGAGTGCTTTTTCCGCCGCCGGAGGATCCGATGACGCAAATGCGCCGCGCCTTGCGCAGGTGGTTGGCGGCTTCTTCGCCCGGTTCTATTTCAAACATCGTCAGGCCGCTGCGACAGGCTTGATCTGGTCGATACCCGTTATGGTCTTGCTTGCAACGGCGAGGTCAAAGGTGCGCTGGAGGTTCAGCCAGAACTCGGGACTGGTGGAGAAATAGCGAGCCAGACGCAAGGCGATCTCCGCGGTCACTGAAGCTTCCCCGCGTTCCAGATTTTGCAGCACTCCAAGTGGAATTCCCGTCTCGGCGGCGATTGTCTCTGCCGACAAATCAAAATCGACAACAAAATCGTCAAAAAGAATACGACCGGGATGTATGGGCTCGTCCGGCGAATGCAGCATCTTACACCTCAGTGATAGTCACAGACCTCGACGTCAGAAGCATCGCCATCGACCCAGCGAAAGCAGATCCGCCACTGATCGTTGATGCGGATCGAATGCTGTCCTTCGCGATTTCCCTTGAGCGCTTCGAGACGATTGCTCGGGGGCACGCGCAAATCCGAAAGGACGTGAGCCGCATGAATGGCCATCAGCTTCCGCCGAGCCCGCTCGACGATATCGGGCGGAAGCCCTCGCACGTTCGACGTTCTGAAGAGTTGCTCCGTCAGTTTGTCTTTGAAATCTCGTATCATGATTTCATCCAAACCGACAGGGGCAGCCTAGGCCCGAACCAATTGCAGTTTCTCCCGCGCCGCCTTCAGCCGCGCGAAGTCATCGCCGGCATGGTGTGACGAGCGGGTCAGCGGGCTCGAAGACACCATCAGGAAGCCCTTGGTATAGGCGATGTCCTCGTAGGACTTGAACTCTTCCGGTGTCACGAAGCGCTCGACCTTGTGGTGCTTGCGGGTCGGCTGGAGATACTGGCCGATGGTCAGGAAGTCGACATCTGCCGTGCGCAGGTCGTCCATCAGCTGCAGGACTTCGTTGCGCTCCTCGCCAAGGCCGACCATGATGCCGGACTTGGTGAACATCGTGGGGTCGAGTTCCTTCACCCGCTGCAGAAGGCGGACGGAGTGGAAATAACGGGCACCCGGACGGACCGTCAGATAGTTGCCGGGCACGGTTTCCATGTTGTGGTTGAAAACATCGGGCTTGGCCGCGACGACACGCTCCAGGGCGCCGGGCTTCTTCAGGAAGTCGGGGGTCAGGATCTCGATCGTCGTTTCCGGCGAGGCCTCGCGGATGGCCCAGATCACCTGCTCGAAATGTTCCGCGCCGCCATCGGCGAGGTCGTCACGGTCGACGGAGGTGATGACGACGTGGTTCAAGCCCATCTGACGGACCGCCTTGGCCACATTGGCGGGCTCGTCACGATCGAGCGCGTTGGGCTTGCCGGTCGCGACGTTGCAGAAGGCGCAGGCGCGGGTGCAGATCTCACCCATGATCATGAAGGTCGCGTGTTTCTTGTCCCAGCACTCGCCGATATTGGGGCAGCCGGCCTCCTCGCAGACGGTCACCAGCTTGTGCGAACGCACGAGGTCACGGGTCTCGTGGTAGCCCTTCGACGTCGGCGCCTTGACGCGGATCCATTCGGGCTTCCGCATAACCTCGGTATCGGGCTTGTGCGCCTTTTCCGGGTGACGGACGCGCTTCTCCTCGGCCGCAGCCGGAGCAAGATTGATCCTGTCGAGGATGGTGACCATAGGTAGACCCCTTGTGCCGCACAGGCGGCCTTTGTGGTTATCGCCGGACGAGACGGGCGATGAAAAGAAGCAGGCTTGCGCCGACAAAACTGGTGATCAGATAGCCGAGCCAATCGCCCTCGACGAAAATGCCGAGGCGGCGGAATATGGCGGCGGCGATCGCCGCGCCGACGATGCCGATGACGATGTTCATGAAGACGCCGAAGCGCATGTCCATGAGCTTGCCGGCCAGCCAGCCTGCAAGACCGCCGAAGAAGATCGTCGCGATGATACCGACTTCAAAACCTGCCACGGCGTTATCCTTTCGAGCATCTGGTTTGACCCTGCCGCCCATATAGGCGGCAAGGTCGCCTTTCACAATCGGACTTTAGGCGTTCAATACCCGGCCATAGGCGTCGAGTACGCTTTCCTTCATCATTTCCGAGAGCGTCGGATGCGGGAAGATCGTGTGCATCAGTTCTTCTTCCGTCGTCTCGAGGTTCATCGCGACGACGAAGCCCTGGATGAGTTCGGTCACTTCCGCGCCAACCATGTGGGCACCGAGCAGTTCGCCGGTCTTCTTGTCGAAGATCGTCTTGATCATCCCCTGGTCTTCACCGAGCGCAATGGCCTTGCCGTTTGCGGCGAAGGAATAGCGGCCGACGCGGATGTCGCGGCCCTGTTCTTTCGCCTTGGCTTCCGTCAGACCGACCGAGGCCACCTGCGGGTTGCAATAGGTGCAGCCCGGGATCTTGCCCTTGTCCATCGGGTGGACGCCCGGCACGCCGGCGATCTTCTCGATGCAGATCACGCCCTCATGCTCGGCCTTGTGCGCGAGCATCGGCGGGCCGGCGACGTCGCCGATCGCATAGAGGCCCGGCACATTGGTCTTGCCATAACCGTCGATGACGATGCAGCCGCGATCGGTCTTCACGCCGAGCGCTTCGAGGCCGAGGTTCTCGATGTTGCCCTGCACGCCGACGGCGGAGATCAGGCGGTCCGCGGTGATCGTCTGGACCTTGCCATCCTTCGTTTCGACATGGGCGGTGATGGAGTTGGCGCTCTTTTCGACCTTCGAGACCTTGGCCTCCGTGATGATCTTCAGCCCGCGCTTTTCCAGCTGCTTGCGGGCGAAGGTCGAGATTTCCACGTCCTCGACCGGCATGATGTTCGGCATCAGTTCGACGACGGTGACATCCACGCCCATGGAGCGGTAGAAGGAGGCGAATTCGATGCCGATCGCGCCCGAGCCCATGACGACCAGCGACTTCGGCATGAAGTCCGGCTTCATCGCCTCGAAATAGGTCCAGATCAGCTTGCCATCCGGCTCGATGCCCGGAAGCGCACGCGGACGCGCGCCCGTCGCGACGATGATGTGCTTGGCGGTGTAGGTGCCCTCGCCCAGCACGCCCTTCGGAACCGGGTTCTGCGGCTCGACGACGGGCTTCGACATCTTGCCGACGATGACTTCACCGGGCTTCGAAAGCTTGGCCTCGCCCCAGATGACGTCGATCTTGTTCTTCTTCATCAGGAAGGCAACACCCCCGTTCAGGCGGGCCGAGACGCCGCGCGAACGGGCGACCACGTCCTTGACGTCGGCGGTCATCGTGCCGTTCAGCGTCAGGCCATAGGCCTTGGCGTGGTTGGCATGGTCGAGGATCTCGGCCGAGCGCAGCAGTGCCTTGGTCGGGATGCAGCCCCAGTTGAGGCAGATGCCGCCGAGATGCTCGCGTTCGACGATCGCGGTCTTCAGGCCGAGCTGGGCGGCACGGATGGCGGTGACGTAACCGCCGGGGCCGGAGCCGATGATGATGACGTCGTAAGCATTCGACATGGGCGCTTCCACTCCTCGGTTTCCTGCGAGCCCCCGCTCCAAGCGGAGGCCCGTTTCGGGACTGGAAGCGAGACCCTCAGGCTGCGGGTGTCTCGGCCTCCGGTTCGTGACGAACCAGCATCCCGTAGATTTCATCCTTGAGCTGCATCCGCTTCTTGCGCATTTCCACGATATGGAAGTCGTCTGCAGGCTCGATATCAGTTTCGGCGCGGTGGATGGCCCGGTTCACATCGTGATAGCTATCGAACAATCTCGCGAAGTGACCATCCGTTTCCTTCAGATGACGCATCAGCGCGACGTGTTCCGGGAATTCCACTGCCAGTTCGTGCGGTGTGTTCGACACGATCCCATCTCCTCTTTCGGGGGTTGATGGGTTCAGGTTAGACGCAGCGCACAAGACCTCCTTGATTTTGATCAACGCGCCCTGACGGAGAGTTCAGGCCGCGGTTTTTCTTCAAAGACCGAGCATCATCCGGACGATCGGCTCAAGGCCGCGTCCAATGGCACGGGTGTTTTCAGCGTCCAGATGGATGCCATCCAGCGGCGTGGTCTTCGCGACGGAGCCCGCATCGAAGAAGCCGCAGCCGGCCTCGTCTGCGAGATCGCTGTAATAGCTCGCCAGCATGGCCGATTCGTCCAGCCCACCCTTGAACATGGCCGCGAAATGGACATTGGCCGTGTCGCAGATCGGTGGCGGCGAAACGAGCAGGATGTCCGGCCCTTCGTAGCCGAAGCCCCAGTCATGATGGCGCACGAGTTTAATCAGTCGATCCACACCCTTGGTGGCGGCAATCGCCGAACCGCCGATCCCGCGCTTCATGTCATTGGTGCCGAGCAGGAAGATCACGAGATCGATCGGCTTGTGCGTCTCCAGAATGCTCGGCAGCAGCTTCACGCCATTGCGCTCGCAATCCGCGAGATGGTCGTCATAGGCGGTGGTGCGGCCGTTCAGGCCTTCGGCGATCACCCGGACCCCATGGCCGAGCGCCTTTTGCAAGACGCTCGTCCAGCGATCCTCGTGGGCATGCCGACCCAGGTTCACCGGATCGTATCCCCATGTCAGGCTGTCGCCGTAGGCAAGAACGGTCTTCATTGCACCGCCCTCTCGATCAGACCAGCATGCCCATCGGATTTTCGATGTAGCGCTTGAAAGCGCCGAGCAGTTCGGCTCCCAGCGCGCCATCGACGCAACGGTGGTCGGTGGACAGCGTTACGGTCATCACGTTCGCGATCTTCATCTCGCCGTTTTTGACCACGACCCGTTCTTCGCCGGCGCCGACCGCAAGGATCGTTGCATGCGGCGGGTTGACCACGGCCGAGAAGCTCTTCACGCCCATCATGCCCATGTTGGACACGGCAGTCGTGCCGCCCTGATATTCTTCAGGCTTCAGCTTGCGGTCCTTGGCGCGCTTGCCCAAGTCCTTCATCTCGTTGGAGATGGTGGACAGGCTCTTTTCCTCGGCCTTGCGGATGATCGGAGTGATCAGGCCGCCGGGGATCGAGACCGCCACGCCGACATCGGCATGCTTGTGCTTGACCATGGCGCTGTCGGTCCAGGAGACGTTGGCGTCCGGCACGTCCCGCAATGCGAGGGCCAGGGCCTTGATCACCATGTCGTTGACCGAGAGCTTGTAGCCTGGCTTGCCTTCCTTTTCAGGGGCGGCAGCGTTGAGCTGTGCACGCAGTGCCAGTAGCGCATCCAGTTCGCAGTCCACGGAGACGTAGAAATGCGGAATGGTCTGCTTCGATTCCTGCAGCCGCTTGGCAATGGTCTTGCGCATGCCGTCATGCGGCACGAGCTCGTAGGAGCCTTCGGCAAAGTTCTTCAGAACAGCCTCGTCAGACGGGCCCTTGGCGAGAGCCGGCTGCGGCGCAGCACCGGAAGCGGCTGCCGCGGGGGCCGGCGCAGCCTTGGCACCACCGGTGCTCACGGCCTTTTCGATGTCACTCTTGACCACGCGGCCCTTCGGACCGGTGCCGGAGACGGCCTTGAGATCGAGACCAGCCTCCTTGGCGAGACGACGGGCGAGCGGTGACGCGAAGACGCGTTCGCCGGTCGATGCCGCGGGCGCTGCCGAGGCGGCAGCCGGTGCTGGCGTTGGCGAAGGAGCCGGTGCTGCAGCCGCGGCGGGCGCTGCTTCAGCCTTGGGCGCAGGAGCGGCCTCGGCCTTCGGCGCGGACGAACCGCCGGAAGAGGCCGCGGCAGCGACGTCTTCACCGTCTTCGGCGAGGATCGCGATCAGGGCGTTGACCTTGACGGCCTCGGTGCCGGCGGGAACGACGAGCTTCGCAACCGTGCCTTCATCGACGGCTTCCACTTCCATGGTCGCCTTGTCGGTCTCGATCTCGGCGATGACATCGCCAGACTTGACCTTGTCGCCTTCCTTGACCAGCCACTTGGCCAGATTGCCCTCTTCCATGGTTGGAGAGAGTGCCGGCATGGTGATGTTGATCGGCATAAGCCTCGCCTCCCCTTACTTGTAGCAGACGGCTTTGACCGCCTGGATCACTTCGCCGACGTTCGGCAGAGCGAGCTTTTCGAGGTTTGCCGCGTAAGGCATCGGCACATCCTTGCCGGCGATCGTGATGACCGGGGCATCGAGATAGTCGAAGGCTTCGCGCTGGACGGTGTTGGAGATGAAGTCGCCGACGGAGGACTGCGGGAAGCCTTCCTCGACGGTCACGAGGCGGCCGGTCTTCTTGACCGATTCGATGATCGCCGGCAGATCCATCGGACGGATGGTGCGCAGATCGATCAGCTCGACATCGATGCCTTCCTTGGCCAGTTCATCGACAGCCTTGACCGCATAGGTCATGCCGATGCCCCAGGACACCATGGTCGCATCCTTGCCGGCCTTGTGCAGGCGCGCCTTGCCGATCGGCAGGACGAAATCGTCCATCTTCGGCACTTCGAAGGAGTGACCGTAGAGAATTTCGTTTTCGAGGAAGATGACCGGGTTCGGGTCGCGGATCGCAGCCTTCAGGAGGCCCTTGGCGTCAGCCGCCGAATAGGGCTGAATGACCTTCAGACCAGGGATATGGCTGTACCAGGCGGCATAGTCCTGGCTGTGCTGGGCGGCCACGCGAGCTGCTGCACCGTTCGGACCGCGGAAGACCATGGGCGCGCCCATCTGGCCACCGGACATGTAGAGCGTCTTGGCGGCCGAGTTGATGATCTGGTCGATCGCCTGCATGGCGAAGTTGAAGGTCATGAACTCGACGATCGGGCGCAGACCTGCCATGGCGGCACCGACAGCGATACCGGCAAAGCCGTGCTCGGTGATCGGGGTGTCGACCACGCGCTGCGCGCCGAATTCCTGCAGCAACCCTTGAGTGATCTTGTAGGCGCCCTGATATTCCGCAACTTCTTCACCCATGATGAAGACGTCGGGATTGGCGCGCATTTCCTCGGCCATGGCTTCGCGAAGGGCTTCACGAACCGTCATCGTCACCATTTCGGTGCCGGCCGGAATGGCCGGGTCGGCGGCAACGTCGATCTTCGGCGCAGCCGGGACCTTGTTGTCGGCAGAGGATGCCGGTTCGTCGGCAGCCGCGCGAGCCTTGCCGCCGGCATCACCGGCAGCCGCAGGCGGCGTATCCGCATCGGCCTTCTTCGGGGCCGCCACGGCGTCGGCGCTTTCGCCTTCCTCCAGTAGGACTGCGATCGCGGTGTTGACCTTGACGTTCTCGGTTCCGGCCGCGATCAGGATCTTGCCGAGCACGCCTTCGTCGACGGCTTCGACTTCCATGGTCGCCTTGTCGGTCTCGATTTCGGCGATGACGTCACCCGACTTCACGGTGTCGCCTTCGTTCTTGACCCACTTGGACAGCGTGCCTTCTTCCATGGTCGGAGAGAGGGCGGGCATCAAAATTTCGATCGGCATAGGTTCCCTCCCCGATTACAGCAGGATGTCGGTGTAGAGCTCGGATACATCCGGCTCCGGATCGGCCTGGGCGAAATCGGCCGAGTCGGCCACGATGTCGCGAACCTCCTTGTCGATTGCCTTCAGCTCATCCTCGGATGCCCAGCCCTTTTCGAGGAGACGGGCGCGGACCTGCTCGATCGGATCCTGCTCGGAGCGCATCTTCTGCACTTCTTCCTTGGAGCGATACTTGGCCGGGTCGGACATGGAGTGACCACGATAGCGGTAGGTCAGCATTTCCAGAATGATCGGGCCCTTGCCGGCGCGGCAGTGCTCGACCGCCTGATCGGCAGCCGCCTTGACGGCGCGCACATCCATGCCATCCACCTGGATGCCGGGGATGTTGAAGGAGACGCCGCGCTGCGAGAAGTCGGTCTGGGCGGAGGCGCGCGAGACCGAGGTACCCATGGCGTAACGGTTGTTTTCGATGATGTAGATCACCGGCAAGTTCCACAGGCGAGCCATGTTGAAGCTCTCGTAGACCTGACCCTGGTTGGCTGCACCATCGCCGAAATAGGCGAGCGACACATTGTCGTTGCCACGGTAGCGATTGGCGAAGGCCAGACCGGTTCCAAGCGAAACCTGCGCGCCGACGATGCCATGTCCGCCGTAGAAGTTCTTCTCCTTGGAGAACATGTGCATCGAGCCGCCCTTGCCCTTGGACAGGCCGCCGCGACGTCCGGTCAGCTCGGCCATGACGCCACGGGCGCTCATGCCGCAGGCCAGCATATGGCCGTGGTCACGATAACCGGTAATGACCTGGTCACCGTCCTTCAGCGCCATCTGCATGCCGACAACGACAGCTTCCTGGCCGATATAAAGGTGACAGAAGCCGCCGATGAAGCCCATGCCATAGAGCTGGCCGGCCTTTTCTTCGAAACGGCGAATGAGGAGCATCTCGCGATAGGCTGCAAGCTCCTGAGCCTTGTCGAACTCGACAATGGCTCCCTGGGTGAATTCTTTTTTGGCAGGCTTGGCCGAAGGCTTCCGACCGGTCGCAGTCGCAGGCTTGCGAGGCGCCATGCATCCCTCCCATGGGTTATTATGGTCCAAAGTTGGACACAGAATAGGGAAGAAAGGCGGCGGCGGCAATGCCATAAATGCATGGCTCACATTCGCCGCAAGCAACTGTAATGACTGAAAAATTTACGATTAACTAGTTTCAGGTTAATCAGAAATAGGTGTTGAAGATGACAATTTCATCCGGGCGCGACATGTTGAGCTGGTAACGCGCCTTTTCATCGATGATATCCTCATCGAGAGAGCCGTCACTCAGCAGACCCACTTCCTTCTCGAGCGCCGTGCGATGCGCCACGAGCTTGTCCAGCTCTGCGGCCCGCTCCTTGCGAATCCGCTCGAATTCCTGGCCAGCGCGCAGACCATAATCACCATGGATGGAATGATAGCCGAAGTAGGACAGGAAGGCGATTGTCACTGCGGGGAGAATAAGACGACCGTACTTCTTTTTCTTGTGATGTCTGGTCCACATGCCGACAAATGCCCTGAAACGCGAAACTGGATCCAACACTAGCGCCCATGTCTTAACCGACCGTTGACCTTAACAAGGGCGAAAAAGAAAAAGCCCGCGCCGGGGAACCGGTGCGGGCTTTCAAACTGACTCTGTACGCGATCAGCCGCGCAGGATGGACGTGCCGGCGTAGACGGCCTGCGGACCCAGCTCTTCCTCGATGCGGATCAGCTGGTTGTACTTGGCGGTGCGGTCGGAACGGGCGAGCGAACCGGTCTTGATCTGACCGCAGTTGGTGGCCACTGCGAGATCGGCAATTGTCGAATCCTCGGTCTCGCCCGAACGGTGCGACATCACGGCGGTATAGGCTGCGCGGTGCGCGGTCGAGACGGCGTCGAGGGTTTCGGAGAGCGAACCGATTTGGTTGACCTTGACGAGGATCGAGTTGGCAACGCCCATCTTGATGCCGTCGCGCAGGCGGGCCGAGTTGGTGACGAAGAGATCGTCGCCGACGAGCTGGACCTTCTTGCCAATCTTGTCGGTCAGCGCCTTCCAGCCATCCCAATCGTCTTCTGCCATGCCGTCTTCGATCGAGAAGATCGGGTACTTGGCAGCGAGCTCGGCGAGGTACTCGGCCATGGCTTCCGGCTCGAGCGTGCGGCCTTCGCCTTCGAGAACATACTTGCCGTCCTTGAAGAACTCGGTCGAGGCGCAGTCGAGCGCGATATGCATGTCTTCGCCCGGACGGTAGCCGGCCTTTTCGATCGACTTCATGATGAAGTCCAGAGCCGCCGGAGCCGAAGCGAGACCCGGGGCAAAACCGCCTTCGTCACCGACGTTGGTGTTGTGGCCGTCGGCTGCGAGCTGCTTCTTGAGCGTGTGGAAGACTTCCGAACCCATGCGCACGGCGTCGCGGATGGTCTCGGCGCCAACCGGCACGATCATGAATTCCTGGAAGTCGATCGGGTTGTCGGCATGGGCGCCGCCATTGATGATGTTCATCATCGGGACCGGCAGGACATGGGCGTTCGGGCCACCGACATAGCGATAGAGCGGCAGGCCGGAGGACTGGGCGGCAGCCTTGGCGACGGCGAGCGAGACACCGAGGATGGCATTCGCACCGAGGCGCGACTTGTTCGGCGTGCCATCGAGCTGGATCATCAGGTTGTCGATCTGGATCTGGTTCTCGGCGTCATGACCGCCGATCGCATCATAGATCTCGCCGTTGACGGCTTCGACAGCCTTTTCGACGCCCTTGCCGAGGTAGCGCGAGCCACCGTCACGCAATTCAACGGCTTCGTGCGCACCGGTTGAAGCGCCCGAGGGGACCGCGGCACGGCCCATGCTGCCATCTTCGAGATAGACGTCGACTTCGACGGTCGGGTTGCCGCGGCTGTCGAGAATTTCGCGGCCGATGATGTCGGTGATGGCGGTCATGTTCGCTCCCTGGTGACGGAAATTGGACAAGGCTCGGAAGGCCGATCACTGCGCCTGAAGCGCCGGACCCGCCCGTTGAGTCATCTTCTCTTATCCGATGATCGGGAAAATACAATGACGGATCAGAAGCGAAATGAACGAAATCTAATCGATTTAAACTGCAACTGTCGGCGGCGCTTCCGGTTCAACCGATTGAAGCGCCGCCAACGAGGGTCACGCAGCCTTGGCGATGTCGTCGAAGGCAATCAGTTTTTCCAGCAGCCGGCGCATGTCGGTGATCTTGACCATGTTCGGGCCATCGGACGGCGCGTCGTCCGGATCCTGGTGCGTCTCGATGAAAAGGCCGCCTACGCCGACGGCAACAGCCGCGCGGGCCAGCGTCTCGACAAATTCGCGCTGACCACCCGAGGAGCCGCCCTGCCCGCCCGGCTGCTGGACCGAATGGGTGGCATCGAAGACGACAGGCGCACCCATGGCCGCCATGATCGGCAGCGAGCGCATGTCGGAGACGAGCGTGTTGTAGCCGAAGGACGCGCCGCGCTCGCAGAGCAGGACATTCGGGTTGCCGGTGCCGGTGATCTTGTTCAGAACGTTCTTCATGTCCCAAGGTGCCAGGAACTGGCCCTTCTTGACGTTGATCGCACGGCCGGTCTTGGCCGCCGCCACGAGAAGATCCGTCTGGCGGCAGAGGAAGGCCGGGATCTGCAGGACATCAACGGTCGGGGCGACCGCTGCGCATTGCTCTTCCGTGTGGATGTCGGTGAGGACGGGAACGCCGAACTCCTTCTTGATATCAGCAAAGACTTCCATTGCCTTTTCGAGGCCAATGCCGCGCTCGGCAGACAGCGAAGTGCGGTTCGCCTTGTCGAAAGAGGACTTGTAGACCAGGCCGAGGCCAAGCTCCTTGCAGAGTTCGACAAGCTGTCCGGCGATCATGAAGGCATGATCGCGACTTTCCATCTGGCAGGGGCCAGCGATCAGGGCGAAGCGGCCCTTCTGGGAGAAAACCGCCTTGGCCGAACCTTCACCGACCACGACTTCCGAATTGGGAGAAACGCTCATTTCAACTCCTCGAAGGCGAAGGTGACGCCTTGTCCTTTTTCCGGCGCGACAACGAGGCGCGCGCCAATCTTCTGATAGCCGACGCCATTAGCAGCGAGGGCTGCTTCTGTCACGCCGAGATCGGGAACGGCCACCACCACCGCCGCGCCGCGGAGACCGCGTTCAGTCTGGCCTAGCTTAACACCATAATGGGCCGAGAACCCCTCCGGCGTCAGAACATCAACGACCGCGTTCGTGGTGTTGAGGGACATGCCGAAGGAATGGGCCGTCACATCCCGCTGGTCGAGAACCGTTTCCAGGAAATACTGGAAGTCGCTCGGATTTTCCTCCACCAGAACGATCCGCGCGAGGCCCGCCGCACCATTGGCATGGACCAGAAGCGCGCCGCGATCGGCAGGGATCGGGTTCACGCGCTGGCAGCTGAAGGCGAAGAAGTCCGGCGCCCGGAGATCTGCCGCGAAGGCGAGCCGGAACGAACCTTCCGCCGTCCGCCCATCGGGAAACCGGAACTGCCGCGAGAAAGAGAGGATGGGACCGGCGCTCATCCCCTCGTCGCGGTAGAGCTGATCATCGGCTACCGCATCATCCGACTTGACGATGAGGGCGGACAAGCCTTCGCCGTGCCGGAAGCGAAAAGCCTGGTCGCGCGCCACGAACACATTGCCCGTGCGCGCTGCTTCCAGGCAGTCCTCGCGGCTCCCGACAGCCAGCGGCTCCAGATAGGTATCATCGGCGAAAAAGACGCAGGCATTTTCAGTGCCGAAGGGATGGCGTGCGTCGGTTGCGACGGTGAAGCCCAGCAGGCTCAGTCTCTCCCGGCTGGTCTCAAGATCGGTCACGGGCAGGACGAGATGATCGATCGCCCGCGGGCCAGACATGGAATTGGACATCATGGTTTCCTGTTTTCGGGCAAGATTTAGGAACTGCGCGATGGGCTTGAAAGGGCAGCGACCGCCTGTCGTAGCGCGTCGATTTCCTGGCGGGTTTCGCGCAACTCCGTCAGGACCTGCTCGTCGATCTTGTGATGCAGCGCCAGGACTTCAATCTCCGCCTTCAGGTTGATCTCGTAATCCTTCGCCGCCATGAAGCGATCACGCTCGGCCTGTCGGTTCTGGCTCATCATGATGATCGGCGCCTGGATGGCGGCCAACATGGAGAGGAGCAGGTTGAGGAAGATGAAGGGATAGGGATCGAGCGAGCGCGTCGCGAGAATCACCGTGTTCAGGATGACCCAGGCCGCGAGGAACACGAGGAAGCCGATGATGAAGCCCCAGGAGCCGCCGATCCGGGCGATGCCGTCCGCGAGGCGCTGACCGAAAGTGGCATGCGCGAGAAAATCCTCGCCGGCATTGGTCGAGACCGTCCGGCGCTCCCGCGCGCGTTTCAATACCTTCTTCTCCGCCGAGGACAGATCCGCCGCAGACTTACCCAGTAGAAGCTTTTCGATATCCTTCAGCATGCCGATGCGTCCTTGCGCGTGGATAGAGCCGCCACCTGCCTTGATGCCGCTCGACTGCGGCGAAATCGGCTCGTGTCAGTTCTATTTCTGCCGCCTATCGCATTTTCTCACCGGCTCTTCACGGAAATTTATCCCCTTGCGGAACACAAATGGAACAGATAGTGTCTGTTCTGGATTTGTTTCACCCTAGGGGCACCGCATATGCTGACGCGCAAGCAACAGGAACTGCTTCTTTTCATCCACGAGCGGATGAAAGAATCGGGCGTCCCGCCTTCCTTCGACGAGATGAAGGATGCGCTGGACCTCGCATCGAAATCCGGCATCCATCGCCTGATCACGGCGCTCGAGGAACGCGGCTTCATCCGCCGTTTGCCGAACCGCGCCCGCGCGCTCGAAGTGATCAAGCTTCCGGAGGCCTATTCACCGAGTATCCAGCCCCGCCGCGGCTTTGCCCCAAGCGTAATCGAAGGCAGCCTCGGCAAGACCCCGCCGGCGCCAACGCTGAGCAAACCGCCGGTCGAGGACAACAGCTCTTCCATTTCGGTGCCGGTCATGGGGCGGATTGCCGCTGGTGTGCCGATCTCGGCGATCCAGAACAACACGCATGACATCACGGTGCCCGCCGAGATGATCGGATCCGGGGATCACTATGCGCTCGAGGTCAAGGGCGATTCGATGATTGAGGCCGGCATTCTCGACGGCGACACGGTCATCATCCGCAACGCGTCCAATGCCAATCCCGGCGACATCATCGTGGCCCTCGTCGACGACGAAGAGGCAACGCTGAAGCGGTTCCGCCGTCGGGGTGCATCGATCGCTTTGGAGGCCGCAAACCCCGCCTACGAGACACGCATCTTCCCGCCGGACCGCGTCAAGATCCAGGGCAAGCTGGTCGGTCTCATTCGCCGCTATCACTGAGATCAGCGGCGGACGTTGGAGGCGTCGGTTCGGTTGGTCCCTGCCCTCGTGATGGGACGCCGTGTCGGGAGGCGGTCGACGCCGTGCGCCAGTCGTAGAGCCGGTGCGCCGTCCATGGTCTCGGCGCGCCGTCGAAGGATGACCTGACCATCAGTTTGTCAGGATTATCAGCGAGGCCGAAGACCTCGACCGCACCTGAGGCTCTGAGGCTTGTTTGTGAAAACAAGGTAGCGCCCGACCGGCAGGCTGTCATTCGGGTCCGTGCGGCAAGGACAACGATGCTTGCGCGATCACAGGCGAGGCCCAGAAGATCCGAGCGATCGATGGTGATCAGCAGTTTCCCGGTCGAGAGCTTCAAGACACAAGCCTGCTTGATGCAGACAAACCGGGTCGCCTGGGCTGCCGATGTGAGACGGTCGAAAGCGGCCTCCGCCTCTCTGGTCTGCACATCCGTCCACTCCTCGCCGATGCGCCAGTCCGGTGCCGGCGGCAGAGTTTCCGTGAGCATGCGAGGTGCGGTCGCAGCTTCATGCCCGAGCACCGGCTTCCATTGATCGAAGACAAAGGCCGGCGGGCGTAGTCTGTTGGTCGCGAAGCCTGATGTTTCCCCTGTGCCGGTCCAGACGCCGACGAGACGGCCGTCCTCGCTGATCATCAGCTCGCCAATCGATCTCGGTGCGGCCAGCCATGTCGCCGCCACCGTGACGGCGATCAACGCGGTGCCGGCATGCTTCAGGCGCGTGCGCAGCAAGGTCAGCAGCAACATCCCGGCAACAGTGCCAGGCAGAAACAAGAGGGGCAGACGCGGGAAGACATAGCCGCCGCCCCAGCCTGCCACCGTGTGCGCGACCTGCAGGACCAATTCGAGCCCCTGCCCCATGATCCAGAAGAAGGGCGCGTCGAGACCGAATGGCATCAGCAGCATGGCGATGAAGCCCGCCGGCATTACGACCAGCGAGATCAGGGGCATGGCGGCGAGATTGGCCTCCAGGCCATGGGTCGACAGGCGGTGGAAATGGGTGATGGCAAAGACTGCGGTGGCAAGCCCACCGATCAGCGAGGTCGCGAGCGTTCCACCGACGAAAGCAGCACCTCCGGCTGCCACGCGCCAGCCGAGGCCGCGGGCCGGCGGCAGGATCGCCCGCGGTCGGGCGCGCCAGCCGGCATAGCCTGCGATAAGCCCCGCGGTCGCTGCAAACGACATCTGGAAACTGGGTCCCATGACCGTCGACGGCTGCAGGCAAAGGATCGCGGTTGCCGCCAGCGCAAGATTGCGCAGGCTGATCGCGGGTCTGTCGAAGAGCACGGCAACCAGCATGATTGCTGTCATCAGATAGGCTCGCAGGGCCGAGACCTGATAGCCGGAGATCAACACGTATCCTGTTGTTGCAAGAAGCGCTCCGACAGCCGCGATTTTCTTGATTGGGTAACGCGCCGCGAGCACCGGCGCCAGACAGAGCAGCCCGCGAAGTCCAACGAAGAAAATCCCGGCCGCAAGCGCCATGTTGAGGCCCGAGATCGCCGTGATATGGGCGAGACCGGAGACCCGCAGAGCTTCCGTCGCCTCCTCGGACATGGACCGGCGTTCGCCCGTGATGATCGACGCTGCGAAGGCGCCGGGATCACCGGGCAGGATGCTTCGAATGCGGTTCGATATCTGGTCCCTGAGCGAGAAGAGTGCAGCATCGAATCGGGTGGAGAAACCGAGCTCGACCTCCATGTCTGCCGGCTCTCGGCTGGGCGGGCCCAGGAAGAAACCGACGGCACCGATGCCGGAAAAATAGCTTTGAAAGGCAAAGTCGTTGAGGCCAGGAAGCGCGGGTCCTGACGGAAGCGACAGGCGTGCCCGGCCGGTCAGGCGGTCGCCGATGGATGCAGGGACGTGTCTGCTGCGGGCCAGGAGGTTTGCCCGCACAGGCGGACGTCGCACCGTCGGTTCCACCGTTGACGTGATCCTCAGCGTGTAGCGCCATTCCCCGGTGGCACCCTGCTCTCTCCGCTCGACGACTCCCGTTACCGTGGTCACCAGTGGCTGATCAAGGATGACGGTCGCCAGCCGCCGCGTCTCCCATTCGGCGCATAGCATGCCCGCGACAAGCAGACAGGCGGCTCCAACGGACGCGTGAACCACCGTATCGCGGGTTGCGAGCAGGAGGGCGACCGCCAGAAGTGCAAGGGCCGGGCCAAGGACGATTGCCGCGGGCGGGCTCTCGATGCTGAACCAGAGTGCAGCACCGGCACCAAGGCAGACGGGCACGAAGAGGAAAAGATGTCCATGGTGCACCTCCTCGCTCACCGACCGTCTCACGGCGAGGTGCAGGCGCGCCAAACGGTCGCGGGCCTTCACAACCAGACCGGCTCCGGTGAGACGTTGTGGTGGTCGCGGATCAAGCGGGCGCAGGCTATCCGTTCGCGCCAGCCTCTCCGCCTGCACGAGCTCTCCGCCCCCCTGCCTTTCTGCCACGTCCACCATATGGTTTGCCCGGCCGGACACGCCCCATCCGCATCCAGGATAGGCCAAAACCGAAAGCAATCAAAGCGTGTAGAGCGGAGCGATTCTGCCGCCTATCCGGGCTTCAAACGATTAGAACCGATCGGTTCGATTGTTGCCGTTTTCGCGACGCACAATTTGCCCTTTGGATAGCTTGGCATTAACTTCGGTATCATATAGCTACATCACACGCTTAACCGATGGCGGCTTTTTCAAGACGCCTTCCCGCCAATACCGGAGGATCAGCATGACGGACAAAAGCGCTTCTTTGAAACTCGGGGACAAGACGGTCGACCTGAGCGTCAAGGCCGGCACGATCGGCCCTGACGTCATCGACATCGGCGCCCTTTACAAGCACACGGGTACGTTTACCTACGATCCGGGCTTTACGTCCACGGCATCCTGCGAGTCCAAGATCACCTATATCGACGGCGACGAAGGCACGCTTCTGCACCGCGGCTATCCGATCGAGCAGCTTGCCGAAAAGGGCGACTTCCTGGAAGTCTGCTACCTCCTGCTCTACGGCGAATTGCCGACGGCAGCGCAGAAGAAGGACTTCGACTATCGCGTCACGCACCACACTATGGTGCACGAGCAGATGACCAAGTTCTTCTCCGGTTATCGTCGTGACGCCCATCCGATGGCTGTCATGGTCGGCACCGTCGGCGCGCTCTCCGCCTTCTATCACGACTCGACCGACATCACGGATCCGCATCAGCGCATGGTCGCCTCGCTGCGCATGATCGCCAAGATGCCGACGATCGCCGCGATGGCCTATAAGTATCACGTCGGCCAGCCCTTCGTTTACCCGAAGAACGACCTCGACTACGCCTCCAACTTCCTGCGCATGTGCTTTGCCGTGCCTTGCGAAGAATATAAGGTGAACCCGGTTCTGGCGCGCGCCATGGACCGCATCTTCATCCTGCATGCCGATCACGAGCAGAATGCATCGACCTCGACCGTGCGCCTCGCCGGCTCGTCGGGTGCGAACCCGTTCGCCTGCATCGCAGCCGGCATCGCCTGCCTCTGGGGTCCTGCCCATGGTGGCGCGAACGAGGCGGCTCTCAACATGCTGATGGAAATCGGCTCGGTCGACCGCATTCCGGAATATATCGCCAAGGCCAAGGATAAGAACGATCCGTTCCGCCTGATGGGCTTCGGCCACCGGGTCTACAAGAACTACGACCCGCGCGCCAAGATCATGCAGAAGACGATGTATGAGGTTCTGGAAGCGACCGGTCACGGCGACGACCCGCTGATGAAGGTGGCGCTCGAGCTCGAAAAGATCGCGCTCAACGACCCCTACTTCATCGAGAAGAAGCTCTACCCGAACGTCGACTTCTACTCCGGCATCACGCTGCGTGCGCTCGGCTTCCCGACGACCATGTTCACCGTTCTCTTCGCGCTCGCCCGCACCGTCGGCTGGATCGCGCAGTGGAACGAAATGATCGAAGATCCGCAGCAGCGTATCGGTCGTCCGCGCCAGCTCTACACCGGCGCCCCGAAGCGCGACTACAAGCCGCTTTCGGACCGCTGAGTCCATTCCACATTTTGACACATCGAGAAGGCCGGCTCTGTCCGGCCTTCTTGCGTTTCGGGTCTCGGGACGGACGCTTTTGCGGCTCAAGCCGGTCAAACTCCCCGTGATGGATCCGCATTTCGCCGCTCCACGCCTTCAATTCCCGAAAGCTTTGTTCTAAGGAAGTCAACCTGCTTCGTCCCGGACGAAGATTTACAATGAGGTTTATGCGTCCCGATGCTCGTCTTCTTGAGAAAAGCTTCCCAAACCCTGTTCGCCAAGATCTTGCTTTTGCTGCTCGTCGTGTCCTTCGGCGTCTGGGGCGTCTCTGCCTCGCTGTTCAGCAATACGTCGGATACCGTGGTTGCCGTGGGTGACCAGACCGTCTCGTCCAACGACTTCGCCTTTGCCTATCAGCGGCAGGTCGCGGATATGAGCAGCCGGTTCGGGATGCAGCTCACCACCGAACAGGCACGTGCCTTCGGCATCGAAGCGCAGGTATTCTCGCAGCTTGCCGCCGGCGCGGCTCTCGACCAGCTCGCTGCCGACATGAATCTCGGTCTGTCCCAGGACCGCCTCGCCCAGCTGATTGCCGAGGATCCGGCCTTCAAGAACGCGGCCGGCAATTTCGATCGCGCCCTATTCTCGTCTCGCCTGCGCAGCGCAGGTCTGCGCGAGGACGACTATATCGAGGAGCGCTCGAAGGTCGCCATCCGGAGCCAGATCGTCGACGCCACGGCAGACGGTTTCGTCGCGCCAAAGGTGCTGGTAGATGCGCTCAAGACCTATCGTTACGAAAACCGTGACATCAACTATCTGCTGCTGACCAACGCCAATATCGAGCCGGTCAAGGCACCCGACGACGCAACGCTCGCCGCCTGGTTTGAGACCACCAAGTCCGGCTACCGCGCGCCGGAATATCGCAGCTTCAACTATGTGAAGCTCGAGCCTTCCGACATCGCCGATACGGCTGCCATCACCGACGAGCAGATCCGTGAAGACTATGAGCGCCGCAAGTCTTCCTACGAGATTGCCGGCACCCGTACGATCGAGCAGCTCTCGTTCGAAAGCCGCGAAATGGCGGAAGCCGCCCTGCAGGAACTGCAGAACGGCACCAGCTTCGACCAGCTGGTCGCAGACCAGGGCAAGACGGCCGGCGACGTGCTGCTGGGTGATTTCACCCGAGACCGCCTCCCCGACCCGGCTCTCGCCGAAGCAGCCTTTGCCGTGACGACCGAGGGCGGCACGACGCCGGTGGTCGAAGGTGCTCTTGGGCCCGTCATCCTGCGGATCACCAACATCAAGGAAGGCCGCACGCAGCCGCTCGAAGAGGTCAAGGAACAGATCCGCGAAGCGCTTGCCGAATCTGCCGCGATCGCGGACCTCACCGCCGTCCATGACCAGTTCGAAGACCTCCGTGCCGGTGGCTCGACGCTCAAGGAAGCCGCCGACCAGCTGAAGCTGACGACATCGACGGTCACGGACATCGATCGCCGCGGCCTCGACAACCGCGAGACAGAGGTCGCCGGCATTCCGGAGCGTGACAAGCTGCTGACGGAGGTGTTCCGCACGGAGATCGGCGTCGAGGCGCTGCCGGTCAACATGGGCAGCAACGGCTTCATCTGGTTCGAAGTCACCGATATCAAGCCGGAGCGCGACAGGGAACTCGCGGAAGTGCGCGAGAAGGCTGTCGCCGACTGGACTGCAGAGCAGCAGCGCATTGCGCTCGGCGCCAAGGCGGAGAGCCTGCGCAAGCGAATCGCCGACGGCGAAAAGCTCGAAGATATCGCGACTGAACTCGGTCTCGCCGTCGAAAGCAAGGCGGGCATTACCCGCCGCAGCGAGGATGCGGTGCTCGGCCCGACCGCGGTCACGGCGGCTTTCTCCGGCCCGCAGGGCACGGTTGTCACGGCATCCGGCGCTGATCCCTCCACGCAGATCCTGATGACGGTGACTGCCGTGCGTGATCAGCCCACGGGCGGCGTGCCGCTCACGGATGATGCGCAGATCGCCCAGGTTGCCAATGCAGCCGGTGACGACATCCTCGACCAGATGGTGGGGCAGTTGCAGTCGGAATACGGCGTGACGATCAATCAGGCGCTGGCCCAGCAGGCCATCGTCCGATAAGTCCGGCCAGAGGGGGAGCGGTAGAATGTCCGGGTTGAAGCCCTTCATCGCCAAGATCGCCACGCGCCAGCCGCTCACGCGGCAGGAGGCGAGCGACGCTTTCGAGATCCTGATGTCGGGCGAAGCCAGCATGGCCCAGGTGGGCGGCTTCCTGATGGGCCTGCGCGTGCGCGGCGAGACCGTCGATGAGATCGCCGGCGCCGTGTCTATCATGCGGCAGAAGATGGTGCCGGTGGATGCACCGGACGATGCAATCGACATTGTGGGCACCGGTGGCGATGGCACCAATACCTACAACATCTCGACGCTGGCGGCGCTGATCGTTGCCGGCGCCGGCGTGCCCGTTGCCAAGCACGGCAATCGCGCCCTGAGCTCGAAGTCGGGCACGGCGGATGCACTGTCGCAACTCGGCGTCAAGCTCGACATCGAGCCGGACATGATCTCGCGCTGCATCCGCGAGGCCGGGATCGGCTTCATGTTTGCGCAGCTGCATCATCCGGCCATGCGCCATGTCGGCCCTGCTCGCGTTGAACTCGGTGCGCGCACCATCTTCAACATTGTCGGCCCGCTTTCGAGCCCTGCCCGCGTGAAAAAGCAGCTCTTCGGCGTCTACTCGCCCGAGTGGTTGATCCCCGGCGCCGAGGCCCTGCGGGATCTGGGCCTGACCAGTGCCTGGGTCGTGCATGGCAGTGGTCTCGACGAGATCACCACCACGGGACCGAGCCAGGTCGCGGAGCTGAAGGACGGCGAAATTCGCAGCTTCGACCTCACGCCCGATGATTTCGGCGTCGAGACCGTCTCGCTGGATGCCATCCGCGGTGGCGACGGCGCTGTCAACGCAGCAGCACTTCGCGACGTTCTTGGCGGGGCGAAAACGCCCTATCGCGATGTCGCTCTCTGCAATGCAGCCGCATCGCTGATCGTCGCCGGCAAGGCCAAGGACGTCACGGAGGGCATGCATCTCGCCAGCCAGTCGCTCGACACGGGCAGTGCCGCGCGCGCACTCGAGACGCTGATCACCATTTCCAATTCGGCCGCACAGGGGTAAGTTCAGACCATGACCGACATCCTGAAGCGCATCGAAACCTACAAGCGGGAAGAAATCGCGGCCGCGAAGGCGGCCGTCTCTCTGTCCGAGCTCAAGGACCGGATCGCCGCCCAGGAGGCGCCACGCGGTTTTCACCGTGCGCTGGTGCGTGCCCGCGATGAAGGTCGCTTCGGACTGATTGCCGAAATCAAGAAGGCAAGCCCTTCGAAGGGGCTGATCCGCCCCGATTTCGATCCGCCGTCCCTCGCCGCCGCCTATGAGGCCGGTGGCGCCGCCTGCCTGTCCGTCCTGACCGACAAGCCAAGCTTCCAGGGTGCGCCGGAATTTCTCACCGCTGCCCGCCAGGCCTGTGCGCTCCCCGCGCTGCGCAAGGACTTCATGTTCGATGCCTATCAGGTCTATGAGGCACGCGCCTGGGGCGGCGATTGCATCCTGCTGATCATGGCGTCGCTCTCTGACGATCAAGCCGCTGAACTCGAAGGCGTTGCTTTCGAGCTCGGCATGGATGTGCTCGTTGAAGTGCATGACGCCGAAGAGATGGAGCGGGCGCTGAAGCTCAAGTCGCCACTGGTCGGCATCAACAATCGTAACCTTCGCACCTTCGACGTCAGCCTGACCGTCAGCGAGGAACTGGCACCGATGGTGCCGGCGGATCGCCTGCTCGTCGGTGAAAGCGGCATCTTCACCTTTGAAGACTGCCAGCGCCTTCAGGCCTCCGGCATCACGACCTTCCTCGTTGGCGAAAGCCTGATGCGCAAGGACGACGTCGCCCAGGCCACGCGCATGCTGCTGACCGGCAAGCCCGGCGCATTGGCGGCGGAATGAACGGCGAGGCAAAAGGCCTGACACATATCGGCGCGTCTGGCGAGGCGCATATGGTCGATGTGTCGGCCAAGGAAGACACGGTTCGGGTGGCCGTGGCCGAAGGCTTTGTCAGAATGAAGCCGGAGACCCTTGCGGTCATTCGCGACGGCAATGCCAAGAAGGGCGATGTCATCGGCACCGCCCGGATCGCCGGCATCATGGCCGCCAAGCAAACGTCCAATCTGATTCCTCTGTGCCATCCGCTGATGCTCTCGAAAGTGACCGTCGATATCGTCGAGGATGCTGGTCTGCCCGGCCTGCGTGTGGAGGCCACCGTCAAGCTCACCGGCAAGACCGGCGTCGAGATGGAGGCGCTGACAGCTGTCTCCGTGACCTGCCTGACGATCTATGACATGGCGAAAGCCGTCGACAAGACCATGGAAATCGGCGGTATCCGGGTCATGGAAAAGAGCGGCGGCAAATCCGGCGACTTCCGCCATCCGGAGCGGGTCTGATGTCGCTTCTGCCGGTCGAAGACGCCCTGGCACGGCTTTTGGCTGCCGCCGTTCCGATCAGCGACAGGCAAGAGGTTTCGCTGCACGAGGCCAATGGACGAGTGCTCGCAGCAGACCTCAAGTCGCGCCTGACCCAGCCACCCTTTGATGCCTCCGCCATGGACGGTTATGCCCTTCGCGCGTCCGACGCGGCCGAGATCGGATCGATCCTGACGGTCATCGGGGAATCGGCCGCGGGGCATGGCTATGCCGGCGAGGTGGGTCCCGGACAGGCTGTCCGGATTTTCACCGGGGCCCCCGTTCCCTCGGGTGCCGACAGCATCCTCCTGCAGGAAGATGCAGAAAAGCTCGACGATGGACGCATCCGCACGACCTTTGCGGTGAGTGCCGGACGACATATCAGGCCGCGGGGGCAGGACTTCGCTGAGGGCGATGCCGCACTCTTCGCCGGTATCCGGCTCGACTATCGGCATCTGACGCTTTTGGCAGCCATGAATCACGCGACGCTCTCCGTCTATCGGCGGCCGCGTGTCGCGATCCTCGCGACCGGGGACGAGCTGGTGCCGCCCGGCAGCCAACCCGGTCCGAGCCAGATCATCGGTTCGAACACATTCGGGATTGCGGCCCTTGCGCGTGACAATGGAGCAGAGGTGCTCGATCTGGGGATCGTCCCCGATGACCGTGAACTTCTGTATCAGGCGATCGAGCGCGCTCGGTCCAGCGGCGCCGACGTGCTGGTGACGCTGGGTGGTGCCTCGGTCGGCGATCATGATCTCGTGCAGTCGACACTCGTCGCAGCCGGCATGCAGCTCGATTTCTGGCGGATCGCCATGCGGCCCGGCAAGCCGCTGATGGTCGGGCGGCTGGACGGCATGCAGGTGCTCGGCCTTCCCGGCAATCCGATCTCGAGCCTCGTCTGCGGCCTGCTGTTCCTGGAACCACTTCTCGCGCATCTCGGGCGCCAGAAGGTCCGGGAGCGCATGACCACGGCGCGTCTGGTCAATGCCCTGCCCGTCAACGACAAGCGGCAGGACTATGTGCGTGCGCGGCTCTCTGACGCCAATGACGGCATTCGGCGGGTCGAGAGCTTCGGCAAGCAGGATTCCTCGATGATGCGGATCTTCTCGCAGTCCGACTGCCTGATCGTGCGCCCGCCGCATGCGCCAGCGGCGGACGCCGGCGAACTCGTGCCGGTGATGCTGCTCGATCGGTAACCTTTGGGGCAAGATCAGAGCGTGGAGGCGGCCCCATCGGCGTCCGAGGCGGCGTCTTCCAGTCCATACTGGCGCTTGATCAGCGCTGCGATCTCGTCCTCGATGGCCTCGCGATCTTCCTTCGGCATTTCGGCGAGCGCTTCTTCCGTCAGGCCGTTGTCCTCGAGATACTGGTCCCTGATGCGCTCGGCGAGCGACTTGCGGCTTTCTTCCTGGAACTCAGACCTCAAGGCATCCCGCTTCAGGGCCAGTTCTTCCGCGTCCTTGTCGAAGTAGACACCGGCCTGCATCTGCCAGAGCGAGGTCTTGAGGCCGGTTGCGGATTGGTCACTCTCCGGGGCCCTCGCGGTTGAACTGGCTTCCCCGGCTGCAAAGCCGGGCGCAGCGGTCGTCGCCTGCTTCTCCCGAGCTGCGTAGGTCGGCATATAGTACGGGTTTTCACCGATGCGCATGATCACCTCCTTGTTGTCCTCGGATTAGATCGCAGCACTTGCGCAGGGCTGGAACGAAAAGACCCGGCGCGAGGCCGGGTCTTGAGACTGTCGATGGTCGTTGCAATCAGACGAGGCGGCTCTGCTCCAGCGCCGCACCGATGAAGCTCGCGAAAAGCGGGTGCGGATCGAGCGGACGCGACTTCAGTTCCGGATGGTACTGCACGCCGATGAACCAGGGATGGTCAGGATACTCGACCGTTTCTGGCAGCAGGCCGTCCGGCGACATGCCGGAGAAGACCAGACCGCAGGATTCAAGACGCTCCTTGTAGTCGACATTGACCTCGTAACGATGGCGGTGGCGCTCGGAGATATCCTCGGAGCCATAGATCTCGGAGATCTTGGTGCCCTTCTTCAGCGAGGCCTTGTAGGCGCCGAGGCGCATGGTGCCACCGAGATCTCCGGCTGCGGAGCGCTTCTCGAGCTCATTGCCCTTCATCCATTCGGTCATGAGGCCGACGACAGGCTCTTCGGTCTTGCCGAATTCCGTCGACGAGGCGTTCTCGATGCCAGCCAGATGACGCGCGGCTTCGACGACCGCCATCTGCATGCCGAAGCAGATGCCGAAGTAAGGAACCTTGCGCTCGCGTGCGAACTGAGCTGCGAGGATCTTGCCTTCCGATCCACGCTCGCCGAAACCGCCGGGCACGAGGATGCCGTTGACCTTTTCAAGCCATGGCGACGGATCTTCCTTTTCGAAGATCTCCGACTCGATCCATTCGAGCTTGACCTTGACCCGATTGGCGATGCCACCGTGATAGAGGGCTTCGATCAGCGACTTGTAGGCGTCCTTGAGGCCGGTGTACTTGCCGACGATTGCAATCGTGACTTCGCCTTCCGGCGTGCGGATACGGTTGCAGACCTCTTCCCAGGCGTCCAGACGCGGCTTCGGCGCCGGCTCGATACCGAAGGCGGCCAGGACTTCGTTGTCGAGGCCTTCCTTGTGATAGGCCATCGGCACGTCGTAGATATTGGCGACGTCGAGAGCCTGGATCACGGCGCTTTCGCGCACGTTGCAGAACAGCGAGAGCTTGCGGCGCTCGGCCTGCGGGATCTCGCGGTCAGCACGCACCAGCAGGATGTCGGGATGGATGCCCAGCGCCTGCAGTTCCTTGACCGAATGCTGGGTCGGCTTGGTCTTCAGCTCGCCGGCTGCCGGGATGTAGGGCATCAGGGTCAGGTGGACGTAAACGGCCGTGCCGCGTGGCAGGTCGTTGCCGAGCTGGCGGATCGCTTCCATGAAGGGCATGGCTTCGATGTCGCCGACGGTACCGCCGATCTCGCAGATGACGAAGTCGTAGTCGTCATTGCCTTCGACCACGAAATCCTTGATCTCGTTGGTGACATGCGGAATGACCTGGACGGTCGCGCCGAGATAGTCGCCGCGACGTTCCTTGTCGATGATGTTCTTGTAGATGCGACCGGTGGTGATGTTGTCGGTCTTGGTGGCCGAACGCCCCGTGAAGCGTTCGTAGTGACCGAGATCGAGGTCGGTCTCGGCGCCGTCATCGGTGACGAAGACTTCGCCGTGTTGAGTCGGGCTCATGGTGCCCGGGTCAACGTTCAAGTAGGGGTCCAGCTTGCGCAGACGAACGCGGTAACCCCGCGCCTGCAACAATGCTCCGAGTGCCGCGGCCGCAATTCCTTTGCCAAGAGAGGAAACCACGCCGCCAGTGATGAATACATATCGCGCCATGGGCTTCACCGGATACCGTTTCAGATTCGATTCCGCCAGCCCAAATCGGGCTTGTCCCACATTTTTCGTGAGCTCGGCGGAATATGGACAAAAGAAAACCGGCGGACCCTGGAGCCCGCCGGAGTGATGAAAGTCGTTCCGATCAGTTGTTCGGAACGGCGTTGGGGTCTGCTGCCGGAGCCGGCGTGGCCGGGGCTGCAGGTGTCTCTGCCGGTGCGGTCGGCGTGGACGCGGCCGGTGCAGAGGTCGACGGCTGAGCCGGAGCTGCGCCCGGAAGCTGGTCGAGAACGCTGCCGCCGCTGCCTTGCGTCGTGCCGTTGCCTGCCGGGATCCGGTCGAGGATGTCGGTCGGACGGGACTCGTAACGGGCGAGAATGCCGAGTGCGAGCGAGATCACGAAGAACAGTGTTGCCAGGATGGCCGTGGTGCGGGTCAGAGCATTCGCCGTGCCGCGCGCCGACATGAAGCCCGATCCACCGCCGATCCCGAGGCCACCGCCTTCCGAGCGCTGGATGAGGACGACGCCGATCAGGGCGACGACGACCATGAGGTAGATAACGAGCAATACGGTCTGCATGGAATGTCCATCCTGCCCAATGGGGGCAAAATCAATGAGGTTGGCGGCTCTTTACATGAGAGGAACGGGCATTGAAAGCCCCTCTCCCGCTTTTGCGCGCATTCGCGCTCAGGCGGTCAGTTCCTCGTAGACCCGGTATATGGCGAGGAAATCCTGCGCCTTCAAGCTCGCGCCACCGATCAGCGCACCGTCCACATTCTCGACCGCCATCAATTCCCTGGCGTTGGACGGCTTTACGGAACCGCCATAGAGAATGCGCATCTTCTTGCCCGCATCGCCGAAGCGCTTCACGAGTTCGGCGCGCAGGAAGGCGTGCGCTTCCGCCACGTCGGCAACGGTCGGCGTCAGCCCCGTGCCGATCGCCCAGACGGGTTCGTAGGCAATGACCGTGCGTTCGGCCGTGGCGCCATCGGGAACGGAGCCCGCCAGCTGGCGTTTCAGGATATCGAGTGTCTGTCCGGACTTGCGCTCGTCTGCGGTCTCGCCGATGCAGATGACGGCGGTCAGATCGGCAGCATAAGCGGCTTCGGCCTTGGCACGCACCAGATGGTCGGTCTCGGCATGGTCGGTGCGGCGCTCGGAATGGCCGACGATAACATGGGTGCCGAAGCAGTCGGCGATCATCTCGGCTGCCAGGTCGCCGGTATGGGCGCCGGAGGCGTTCTGATGGCAATCCTGCGCGCCAATCTGCAGGGGGCTGTCCGTGCAAAGCGCGGTCGCGACGTAAAGCAGCGTTGCCGGCGGGCAGATCAGGCTTTCCACCTTTTCGGAGAGAGGCCCCTGCACACCTTCGGCGATCGCCTTGATCTGATCGAGCGAAGCCCGTGTGCCGTTCATCTTCCAATTGCCCGCAACAAGCGGACGTACATCCGGTGTCATGTCGTCTCTACCCCTATTTCGCTTCTGCGAAGTAGCAAATCTGAGCCCGGAAGGAAAGATTGCGCTATCGTATTGGCCTGTTTATCGGGCGACATGGTGAAAATGTGAACCTTCGGCGCCCGGAATACCGACAGGGAGCCCCGCACTCAGCGGATCAACCAGTTCAGCACCGACCGCCAGTCCGTCATGCGAACCGGTGTGCCATGGGAGCCGGTTTCGAACAGCGTGAAGCGCACCGGTTGGCCTGCGTTTCTCAGCTTGCTGTAGATCGCGATCTGGTCCTCTGCCGCATAGACGCTGTCGCGGCTCCCATGGGTGAACCAGATCGGCAGTCTGGCCTTGGCAGCAGCGCTCTTCGGTAGGGCTGGATCCGGCGCTCCGCCGAGGATGGCCATCCCTGCGAGCTTCGACACCGCCTCGGCATCGCGGGAGATGCCCCAGCAAATGAAACTGCCCATGGAGGCGCAGGCGAGCACCACGGGCCTGCCGCCGGACTGCGTCGAGGCATGAGCAATGAGGGCGGCGATGTCAGCCACGCCCTTCTCGTCGAAACTTCTGACCGAAGGAGCATAATAGGTGCCGCCAGATTCGGCCGCGAGGTTCTTCAGGCGATTGAAGTTGCCGCCGAAGCTGATGTCGTTGAGCCCCAGGCGCCGGTCCCCGCCTCGGCCGTGGATGAAGATGACGGTAAAGGCCTGGCCCTGATCCTGCCCCACGCGTCCAACCTCCAGCGGCCCGGTCGGGAGCGGCAGCGTCTGGTTCTCCTGGACGCGGCGGACCTTCAGAGAGACATAACGGTCCTTCACCCGCCGTTCCGGAATGCTGTCACGGCCATTGATGTCCCGCATTTCATCATAGTCCACTACCATGAAGTCGCCGCTGTCCCGGCTTTCCAGCACGGTCTGCGCCGAGAAAAGGTCATCCTTGAAGGGCCCGATCACATCCGCACTGGCACTTGCCGGCAACAGAAACGGAAAGAGAACGCAGGAAATCGCCGCAATGCGGAAATGAGCTGTGGACATCTGCATGGAAGATGGGTTTCCTCTCGGCTCGCGCTTGCCTTCGCGAAATGCGCCACGCAAAGCTGGCCCGAATTCAACATGCGCCGGCTCTATGGCCCTTCGCGCCTGCCCAGCCTTTCTGGCACAATCCGACCGATTCGCAGATGCGACGGGCCTGATGCGGCGGCATTATGAAGGTGCCGCGAAGCCGGCATCAAACAGCAACAGAGTATCGAACGACGCCATGGACGACAACGATCTCTTTTCCGGCATGCCGCTTTCCCAGAAGGTCGAGGCCGAGCCGACGCCAGCACCGGTCGCGCAGCCCGCGCCACGGGCGGCACCGGCTGCGCCTGCCTCGACGGGCGGGGACGATTACGGTGCCTCCTCGATCCGCGTGCTGGAAGGCCTCGAGCCCGTGCGCATGCGCCCGGGCATGTATATCGGCGGCACCGACGAGAAGGCGCTGCACCACCTCTTTGCCGAAGTCATCGACAACTCGATGGACGAGGCGGTTGCCGGTCACGCTAATTTCATCGACGTGCATCTGGATGCCCAGGGCTTCTTGACTGTCACCGACAACGGCCGCGGTATTCCCGTCGAGCTGCATCCACAGGTGCCGGGCAAGTCGACGCTCGAAGTCATCATGACAAAGCTGCATGCCGGCGGCAAATTCGACGGCAAGGCTTATGAGACCTCCGGCGGTCTGCACGGTGTCGGCGTTTCCGTCGTCAACGCGCTCTCGGACCTGCTCGAGGTCGAGGTCGCGCGCAATCGCAAGCTCTATCGTCAGACCTTCTCGCGCGGCATCCCGCAGGGCGGTCTCGAAGAGCTGGGCGAAGTGCACAACCGCCGCGGCACGCGCGTTCGTTTCCATCCGGATCCGCAGATCTTCGGGGATCATGCGAAATTCGATCCCGGCCGGATCTTCCGCATGGCGCGGTCGAAGGCATATCTCTTCGGCGGCGTCGAAATCCGCTGGTCCTGCGATCCCGGCATGGTGCCCGAGGGCGGCGATATTCCGGAAAAGGCCGTCTTCCACTTCCCCGGTGGCCTAAAGGACTATCTCGCCGCGACCCTCGGCAAGGATTTCACGGTCACGCGCGAAATCTTCGCCGGCAAGACCGAAAAGACCGGTGGCCACGGCGCGCTGGAATGGGCGATCACCTGGTACGGCGGCGATCCGCAGGTGCATTCCTATTGTAACACGATCCCGACGCCCGAAGGCGGAACGCATGAGGCCGGCCTCCGTATTGCACTGACCAAAGGCCTCAAGAACTATGCCGAGTTGACCCAGAACAAGCGGGCCCAGCAGATCACCACTGATGACGTGATGATTTCGGCGGTCGGCATGCTCTCCGTCTTCATCCGCGAGCCGGAATTCGTCGGCCAGACGAAGGACAAGCTCGCGACCGTCGAGGCCCAGCGCATCGTCGAAAATGCGCTCCGCGATCCTTTCGACCATTACCTGGCCGGCAACCCGAACGAAGCGGCAAAGCTGCTCGACTGGGTGATCGAGCGTGCGGAAGAGCGCCTTCGCCGGCGCAAGGAAAAGGAAGTCAACCGCAAGTCGGCCGTGCGCAAGCTGCGCCTGCCCGGCAAGCTGGCTGACTGCTCGCAGAACACCGCAGAAGGTGCCGAACTCTTTATCGTCGAAGGGGACTCGGCCGGCGGCTCGGCCAAGCAGGCCCGCAACCGCGCCAATCAGGCGATCCTGCCTCTGCGCGGCAAGATCCTGAACGTCGGCTCGGCAAGCCGCGAGAAGCTGATGGCCAACCAGCAGATCGCCGATCTCATCCAGGCGCTCGGTTGCGGCACCCGGACGAAGTATCGCGAGGAAGACCTTCGCTACGAACGCATCATCGTCATGACGGATGCCGATGTCGACGGTGCGCATATCGCATCGCTTCTCATCACCTTCTTCTACCAGGAAATGCCCGAGCTGATCCGCGGCAACCATCTCTATCTCGCCGTGCCGCCGCTTTATGTCATCCGCCAGGGGGCAAAGACGGTCTATGCGCGCGACGATGCGCACCGGGCCGAACTGATGGAAACCGTCTTCAAGGGCAAGAAGGTCGAAATCGGCCGCTTCAAAGGTCTCGGTGAAATGATGCCGGCGCAGCTCAAGGAGACGACCATGGATCCCGCCAAGCGCACGCTTCTGAAGGTCGAGATCGACGAGGTCGACTTCGAGGGCACGCGCGATGCGGTCGATGCCCTGATGGGCACCAAACCCGAAGCCCGTTTCCGCTTCATCCAGGACCGCGCCGCCTTCGCGGAGAACCTCGACATCTGAGGCGGATCGGCCGTGTCCTATCGGCCGACCGCTTGTTTCCCGCTTGAGAATGCTCCATATGCAGGGCAGTTTAAACGGGACACTTCAGATTGTGAGCCAGGCTGATATTCCGACCTCGTCGAAAGGGCCACGTTGGCTTGGTCAGGCGACGGCCAACCGCATCGCCTTGATCACGCCGATCTCGGTGGCACGCTGGCTGCTGGTGCTGATCGGCATCGCGGCCATCTACTTCTTCCATGGCTTTCTGGTGCCGGTGCTCGCGGCCCTCGTCATCGCCTTTGCGAGCTGGCCGCTCTACCGGCGCCTGCTTGATCGCATCGGCGGCAACACGACGCTTGGTGCGACCTTCGCGCTGCTCTTCATCCTGGCTTTCCTGATTATCCCCATCGGCATTGCGATCTCCTATGCCGTCGAAGAAATCCGGCAGTGGATCAGCTGGGCCGTGGAAGCCAATACGACGGGTGCGCCGCCGCCGGGCTGGATCCTGGCGCTGCCGCGGGTCGGCGAGTGGCTGGGGGCGAAGTGGACCGAGCATATCGGCCAGCCCGGCGCGATCGGTGAACTGATTCAGATCGTCAGTGGCGCCAATATCGGCAATATCTATCGTGCCGTGATTGCGGCGGGCGATGGTCTCTTCCACCTGCTCCTGACCCTGCTCTTCATGCTGATCGCGCTCTTCTTCGTCTATCGCGACGGCGCGAACTTCGCCCGGCAGCTGGACCTGCTCGGCGAGCGCATTCTGCCCAACCGCTGGGAGCGCATCTCCCGCGTCGTGCCGGCAACGATCAGCTCGACGGTCACAGGCATGACGCTGATCGCGATCGGCGAAGGCATCGTGCTCGGGATCGCCTACTGGCTGGCTGGTGTCCCCTCGCCCGTCACGCTTGGCGTCATCACGGGCGTCATGGCTCTGATCCCCGGCGGCGCGCCTTTGTCGTTCACGCTGGTATCGATCTACCTCGTCGCCAGTGGCGCCATGATCGAAGGCGTCGCCCTGTTCATCTGGGGATCGGTCGAGCTTTTCATCGTCGACAAGACGGTGCGCCCGCGCCTCGTCGGCGGCCCGATCAAGCTGCCTTTCCTGCCCACCTTCTTCGGTCTCGTCGGCGGGGTGAAGACCATGGGGTTCCTCGGGCTCTTCATCGGCCCGGTTCTGATGGCACTGCTTGTCTCCATCTGGCGCGAGTGGATCCGCGAAGTGGAACTTGCCGACGACGCCATGGCGGACGGAGAGCAGGGCGAACTCGATTTCGTGGCGGAGCCAGAGGTCGAGAGCAGAAGAGTGTCTGCGGGGTAGAGAACCGGCTTAGCGCCTCCTTCAGGTTGCCTGCGGATTGCAGTTTGCCTCAAGCGGAGCGCCTTGCTTTGGCTCCAATCCTCTGTTTGCTCTAGACGCAGAAGATCACCTGCGGAGCCGCCCGATGAAGACTGCCCTGATCATGATGACGATCCTCGGCTGTGACGATAGCGTCAGCCAGTGCGCGTTCGTGGAGACTGCTCCGGAACGCTTCGTCTCCATCGAGCTTTGCAATGCCGCATCGGAAAACGTGCTCGGCCGCTACACGCATATCGGCTACCCGACCGCCGTCGCCGTCTGCCAGATGCCGCCGCCTGAGATTACCGAGGCGCTCGCGCCCCAGTCACCGGCGCAGCCGGGCGAAGACGCCGTCATCAAGCCGACGGAAGAGCAGGAAACAACGCTCAAGGACAGAGCGATCGATGCCGTGCGCGAAGTCCTTCCCGGCAAGGCCGCGATCAAGATGATCTTCGAGAAGCCGATCCACGTGGTCTCGGAAAGCTATTCCTGGGTGGCGAAGAAGATCACGCCCTGACGATCAGGCCGCGGCCAGGGCGAAGCCACTGGCGTAATCGCGGGCGAGGCGCCGTTCCTCGGCAATCGCCATCCGCTCGACCATGTCGATCAACACCCGGGCCGAATCGCTCAGATCGTTGTCGCCGCGATAGCGGGCGACCAGCCGGTGGGCGATGTGGTCGAGCTCGAATCCCTCGGCAGACTGGATGAGATTGCGCCACAGCATGACGGCGTCGACGAAGATCGGGCTCAGGTCGCGGGCGAGCCCTGCCGATTCCAGAAGCGCGCGGACCGCGTGGAAGCGCCCGGTTGCCAGGATCGAACGGACCCGCCGCTCGTCGAGACCCGAAATCGCAACGATGGCCGACGAGAAGAAGTCCGTGCGGCCGGCACACAACGCATGCATGAGGAAGGCCGGGCTCAGACGTCCGGCAAGGCGCAGCTGGTCGGTCAAGCGCGCCAGTTCCTCGCCATGCACGTCGGCGAGAAGAGCAATCGTCGCGCAGTCGCCGGCTTCACGGGCAATCCGCTCAATCCGTCTGCTGCCAACCGCGCCGATGACCAGTTCGGAGCCCGCAAGCGCGTCAGCCACGAACTGGACCAGAAGCTGACGGATGCCGCTGGTCAGGTCGTCCCGATCCAAGAGCAATGACCGGATGCGTTCGCAATGGCCATGGCGCTCTGCGATACGGCGCAGCGTGAAGGTCGTCAGGCGCGCACGGGGGTTCTCGAGCAGGACCTCCAGTTCGGCGGCGTCGCCGATCTCGGCAAGGGCTGCTGCGACGCCGATGCTGACCTCGCTCCGGGCGGCGATCAGCGCCCGCGTCTCCACGGTTCCACGACCGGCGATATCGACGAGATCGGCGTCCGCCAGCACCGGCGAATAGAGAATGACGATGGAGGCAATTTCGGGCTGGTCTTCCGCGAGCGAGACCATGATCGCACGCGGAGCGCCAGCTTCGCGGGCCAGAACCTCTGCCAGGGCCATGCGCACCTGCGGCGCCGGATCATCGAGCAGATAGGTCATTGCCATCTGCGCGGCGTGTCGTTCTTCCGGCGCCATGTCTGATTTCAGGTAAGCACGTGCGAGCGCGTTCGCTGCGCGCGCCCGCTCCTGCGATTTCGCCGTTTCGACCCATTTGAGAAAAGCTGCAACGATCAAAGTCGAACCCACTCGCCACCCGTATACACCCGAAGAATTCGGTGTCTCGGACAGTAGGATCAAAGTGTTTAAGAAACGTTCACCACGTTCATTAACCATCGCTGCTGCAATACCCCCGAATGATCACAGCGTTCATAATTAGGATGATCAGCCGCGCTGGCTCGGGCGTTTCAGCTCGAACACGGGACCCATGCCGGCGTAATCCATGTAGCCCAGGCGCATGATGGGGTCCGCCGAAGCGAGATCGAATCGCCCGCCGCGGATCATGGCCTCCGCTATGTGTATACCGACCACCTGGCCGAACACGGCGTGGCTGTCGGTTTCATTGCCGTCCATATCTGGCAGAGTGAGAACCTTTGTCACGCGGCACTCGAGCGCGGCGACCGCCTCGCCGACATAGGGCGCGTCGACCAGTTTGCCGGCGGCAGCGGTCAAACCGGCCAGGGTGAATTCGTCCGTCTCATAGGAGACAGCGGCAGACGAGGCATTCATCTGATCGAGAAGCGAGCGGCTGACGAAGCTTGCGGTAAAGACGCCTGTCTCTTGCACATTTCGCAGACTGTCTTTGCGACCACTCGACGAGAACATCACCATCTTCGGCTTGTCGCCGACGGCATTGAAGAAGGAATAGGGAGAGAGGTTGCGGCTGCCGTCCCTGCCCTTCGTGCCGATCCAGCCGATCGGCCGGGGCGCAACGATCGCCTTGAACGGGTCGTGCGCCATGCCATGGGCATTCGATTCGGTGTCGTAGAACATCAATCCTCGCCACCCTGCCAGGTTACTACATCCGCAAGTGCCGGACGCGGGCGCTCGACGATGGGGAACTCTGTCGAGCCGATATGGATGAAACCGGCAACCTTCTCGCCAGGCTTCACGCCGAGCAACGGATAGGCGCGCTCATCGAAGGCGAACCACTCGGACAGCCAGTTCGAGACATAGCCGTGCGCGTTGGCGGCCATCAGAAGATTAAGGCAGACGGCACCGGCGGACATCACCTGCTCCCATTCCGGGATCTTCGCATGGGGAGCAGCGGTTGAAATGACGGCGATGACAACGGGCGCCCGGGTAAAGCGGGTGCGCTCGACCTGGATCATCTCGTCGGAAAGCGCCGGGTTCTTCTCGAGCGCCATCTTCAGCAGTTCCTCGCCAATGCGGGCCCGTTCGTTGCCGCGATAGACGACGAAGCGCCAGGGCGCGAGCTTGCCATGATCAGGAACACGCACGGCCAGCGAGAGAATCGCTTCGATTTCTGCCCTGTCCGGGCCCGGCTCGCACATCTGGAAAGCAGGCGTGGAACGACGAACTGCGAGATAATCGAGCAGTTTGATATCTTTTTTCATTTTCTTGATACCTTCATAGGCCTTGGCAGGTTCGGCAGTCTTGAAATTGCCATGCGGTTCGGTTTGAAGTGGCCGGCATTGGGAAGGAAGTCAACACACAGTGCATCGTATGCTCCCTCAACGTGGTTTCATTGGTCTGCTGCTTGGGCTCCTCGTGGCCGTCGCCGCGACAGCGCCCGCCGCCGCTCAGGAAGCGTTCGAAACCTTCAAGCAGCTCAACGGCTCGACCAAGATGCCGAAGCTGAAGGCGTTTTCCGCACCGGGTCTCGGTGCCATTGCCAATGTGACCCAGGGGCGCAGCGTCAAGCTCGACGCCAAGCTGACCAACGAAGGCGAGCCCATGCAGCACGGGTTGTCCTGGCGCGTGTTCAGCCCGATCCCGGGCGCTGACGGCAAGCTACCATTGCTGGCCAGCGCCGAGGGTGGATCGGCCGCCTTCCAACTCGCGCCCGGCGACTATTTCGTCAACGTCTCCTTCGGGCGCGCGGGTGCAACCAAGAAGCTCAACGTGCCGGTCGAGGGCGATGTCGCCGATCAGATCCTGGTGCTCGATGCCGGTGGCATGTCCCTCAATGCGATCTCGGGTGCCGACACGCATATTCCGGACAAGCAGCTGAGCTTCGATATCTATTCCTCTGAAGTGCGGGAAGACGGCGAACGCGGGCTTGTCCTGGCCGACGTCAAGCCGAACACGATCGTTCGGCTGAATGCCGGAACCTATCATGTCGTTTCGGAATACGGCTCGATCAATGCCGTCGTCCGCGCGGATATCTCTGTCGAGGCCGGCGAATTGACGGAAGCGACGATCCAGCATCGCGCTTCTCAAGTCGGCTTCAAGCTCGTCTCGGAAGAAGGCGGTGAAGCGATTGCCGATACCGCCTGGTCCGTCCTGACCTCGGGTGGCGATATCGTTGCCGAAAGTGTCAGCGCTTTCCCGGTCATGGTCCTGGCCGAAGGCCAGTATACGGCCGTGGCGCGCAACAAGGACGAGATCTTCCAGAAGGACTTCGAGGTGAAGGCCGGCGCCAATATGGACGTCGAACTGCTTCTCGACCAATCCTGAAGCTCAAGCAGCGCGCCTGAACTTGCGGCGCTCCACCGGCGCCATGCTGAAGACCGCTCCGAACAGCCGCGCCAGGAGATCCTTGCGGTCGGCATGGGTGCTCAGCTCTTCCCAGGGAATCATTACACCGACGCGGGCGCGGATCGTCGACCCCGACAGGCGGCGGAATTCGCGGATCAGCAGCGAAACCCGCAGCGTCAGCGAGATCTTGCTGGCGAGATGGAAGAGACGGCCGTTCTGTCCTTCGAAGAAGACAGGCACGACATTGGCCTTCGCGGCCTGGATAAGCTTCGCCGGGAACATCTTCCACGGCAGATCCTCGGCACGGCCGAAGCCCTTCTTCGCCGTCGCCACGCCACCGGCAGGAAAGATCACGACCGTAACACCTTCCTTCAGAAGCCTAAGCGCCTCATGGCGGGTCTGCATGTTGATGGCCATCGCCTCCTTGGTTTCCTCGAAGGAGACAGGCAGCGAGTAAGGTGCCATTTCCGGCACCTTCAGCAGCTCGTTGTTGATGAGCACACGGAACGGTCGGCCAAGCTGCTCGGCCAGTGCCAACACGGCAATCCCGTCGCCGATGCCAAAGGGATGGTTGGCGACGATGACGATCGGACCTTCGGGAATATTGGCCGGAGGCCATGTGCCTTCGACCTTCAGATCCACATCGATCAGGTCCAGCATCTTGCCGAAGACGCGGTCTGTCTTGCCGACGATGTCGTTGCGCCAGATTTCATAGAGGCGGGTGAAACGGTCTCGCCCGGACAGGCCTTCGATGGAGCGGATGAACCAGCGCTTCAGCTTCGGGTCGCGCTCGTTGGCATAAGACAGTTCTTTGAATTTCACGCTGGCGCTCCAGGTGGACGGAAGATCATCATCCCGTCATATGCCAGTTCGATGACAGATGTCTGACAGGGCGGTGACGCCCTGCCAGACTTTTCACTCAGACCTTGCGGCTCGCAAGCTTGCGCTTGACGTCCGGCGGCGTCGCTTCGCCGGCGAGGACGGCAACGGCCTCGACGAGCGGCATCGAGACCTGCTCCTGGGAGCCCAGGCGGCGGATGTTGACGGTCTTTTCTTCCGCCTCGCGCTTGCCGCAGACGATGATCACCGGCACCTTCGTGACCGAGTGCTCACGGACCTTGTAGTTGATCTTCTCGTTGCGGAAGTCGGTCTCGACCTGAAGGCCCACATCGCGAAGCGCATCGGCCACTTCGCGACCGTAATCATCGGCATCGGACGTGATCGTCGCGACCACCACCTGGAGCGGCGCGAACCACAGCGGCATGTGACCGGCGAAGTTCTCGATCAGAATGCCGAGGAAACGCTCCATCGAGCCGCAGATGGCACGGTGGATCATCACCGGCTGCTTCTTCTCCGACTTGTCGTCGATATAGAAGGCGCCGAAGCGTTCGGGCAGGTTGAAGTCGACCTGGGTCGTGCCGCACTGCCATTCACGGCCGATGGCATCGCGGAGCGTGTATTCGAACTTCGGACCGTAGAAGGCGCCCTCGCCCGGCAGAATGCCCGTCTTGATGCGGCCACCCGACTGTTCCTCGATCTGCTTTAGAACCTCCATCATCACGGCCTCGGCGCGATCCCAGAGGTCGTCCGAGCCAACGCGCTTTTCCGGGCGAGTCGACAGCTTCACGACGATCTCGTTGAAGCCGAAATCCTCGTAGACGGAGAGAATCAGATCGTTGATGCGCAGGCACTCCGCTGCCATCTGCTCTTCCGTGCAGAAGACATGGGCGTCGTCCTGGGTGAAGCCACGCACGCGCATCAGGCCGTGCAGTGCGCCGGAGGCCTCGTAGCGGTGGACGTTGCCGAATTCGGCAAGACGGACCGGAAGCTCGCGATAGGATTTCAGGCCATGCTTGAAGATCTGAACGTGACCCGGGCAATTCATCGGCTTCAGCGCGAAGATCTTCTGGTCCGCTTCCTCATCGTCGGGATGGGTGAAGGCATGCGCGGATTTCACCGCGAACATGTTCTCCTGGTACCAGCCCCAGTGGCCGGAGGTCTCCCAGAGCGACTTGTCGAGCACCTGCGGCGCGTTGACTTCCTGATAGGTGCCTTCGAGACGACGGCGCATATAGGAGGTCAGCGTCTGGAACATGCGCCAGCCCTTGCCGTGCCAGAAGACAACGCCCGGGCCCTCTTCCTGGAAATGGAAGAGATCCATCTCGCGGCCGAGCTTGCGGTGGTCGCGCTTCTCGGCTTCGGCGAGAATGTGCAGGTAACGATCCAGATCTTCCTGTTCGGCGAAGGCGGTGCCGTAAATGCGGCTCAGCATGGCGTTGTTGCTGTCACCACGCCAGTAGGCGCCGGCGACCTTCATCAGCTTGAAGGCCATGCCGATCTGCCCGGTGGACGCCATATGCGGCCCACGGCAGAGGTCGAACCAGTCGCCCTGATAGTAGATCTTCAGATCCTGGTCTTCCGGGATCGCGTCGACCAGCTCGACCTTGTACTTCTCGCCCTTGGAAGCGAAGACTTCCTTGGCCTTGTCGCGCGACCAGACTTCCTTGGTGAACGGCTTGTTGCGCTGGATGATCTCCTTCATCTTCTTTTCGATCTTCGGCAGATCGTCTGGCGTGAAGGGTTCGTCCTTGGCGAAGTCGTAATAGAAGCCGTTTTCGATCACCGGACCGATGGTGACCTGGGTGCCGGGCCACAGCTCCTGCACGGCTTCGGCCATGACGTGGGCTGCATCGTGACGGATGAGTTCCAGCGCACGCGGATCGGTGCGGGTGACGATCTCGATCTTACCCTCAACGACGGGGTCGGACAGGTCGCGCAGCGTGCCGTCGAGCACAATGGCGACAGCCTTCTTGGCGAGCGACTTGGAAATGGATTCGGCAACCTCAGCGCCGGTCGTGCCGGCAGCGTAGTCGCGGATAGAGCCATCGGGGAAAGTGAGAGATACGGAAGCGGACATTGAAGTCTCCTGATCCAGTCCCGCCAACGAATGCGGGTGGTGAAAATTGCGGGGTCAAGCGCCCCGTCATGAACCGGCGCTTGATAGGCCGAAAGCGCTGCTGAGTAAAGGATCTTGCTAGGCCTGACCGATGAACCAGAAGCCACGGGCTTCCGGCGGGAGCTGGCTGAGGACCCTTTCGAAGGCTGCCTGATCCACGTGTCGGCGAAGGACGACAGTGACGTCCTCCAAAGCCGTGTCCGTCGAGAGATTGTGGTCATGGCGGAAGGCTCGCACTTCCTTCATCAGCACATCGCGACCGAGAAAGGGCTTTACCGGCGCTTCGACATCCCAGTCGCTCACGAAGATGGCGCGCAGGACCGGTGGCAGGACATTGGCGAAGGCAATCGCCTGCGCGACCGTCAGCCGGTGCCGGAAGACCTGCAGCACCGCCTGCAACATGGTGTAGGCCTGGTGCGAGGTCTGGATCATCGATGTTGCGACCAGATCCTTCATGAAGGCATCGAAGTCGGCGGAAGCCTGGCGATATTCGAGCGGCATCGGCATGCGTTCATCCCCACGAACGAATCGATCGCTGGAGTATGACGCGATCCCTGACCGCGGTCAGCCGCCCGTCTTGCGGCCGAAGATCCAGAGCCGCCAGGGAGCATACCAGGGATAGGATTTCTCCAGAACCTCGGGTACGGGATCCGGACCCCAGGTGCCGCCGGGACCACAGCGCGCGACCCTGAAAAGGGTCAGCCAGCCACCGGACCATAGCCCGTGCCGGGCAATGGCCTCGTAGCCATATTCCGAACAGGTCGGCATATGCCGACAGGAACTGCCGACGATGCTGGAAAAGGTCAGTTGGTAAAGCCGGATGAAGCCCATGCCGAAAAGTCTGCCGGGCGTCTTGCGAAACGGCCCCTGCCAGTTTCGGCTCTTGCGGCCAGTGGCTCCTGGCTCATGCCCGCAGTCGGGGCTGTTGCACATGCTCAGCTTGCCTCGGCGGCCGCAGCCGGGGCCTCGATCTGGTCGAGACAGTCGACCACGGCGTCAAAGGTCAGCATCGTGGAGGCGTGACGCGCCTTGTAGTCGCGGACGGGCTTCAGAAATCGCATGTCTTCGAAGCGGCCCACGGGGCCCTCCCCGTCCTCCTTCAGCATGGCCAGCATGTCGCGCCGCGCCTGACGCAGTTCCTCGGCGCTTGCACCGACCACGTGGCGGGCCATGATGCCGGAGGAGGCCTGCCCCAGTGCACAGGCTTTCACTTCGTGGGCGAAATCCGTGACCACGCCATTTTCAAGGTTCAGGTAGACCTTGACCTTGGACCCGCACAGTTTCGAATGCTTCTCCGACACGGCATCAGCGCCATCGAGCACACCAATGCGACCGATATTGCCAGCAAATTCGAGAATCTTGGTGTTGTAGATGTCGTCCATGGTCAATCCGCTGTGAGGCCTCTCCCGTATATAGGGAGTGTCTGAGACATTACCGCCGCCAACATGTCGCAGCCGCCGTCTTTTTATCCATCTCGGCGATCATTATATCCAAGGGACAGGCACAGGACAAACGCAGGCCGGCCCTCGGGCTTTGATCTTCTCACCGCAAACGCGACAACGGACTTGCATTATGAGCCGCATTACGCCTTTACAATCCGGCAAAGCCAAACCAGCGGCCCGCCTTGCGCGGGACCGGGAGACCAAGGCCATGGACGCCATCGTCACGAAATTGACCGCGCAATCGCCGCGCCCGACGCGCGAGGAAGCCGAACAGGCTGTCCGCACGCTGCTGCTCTGGGCCGGTGACGACCCCGAGCGGGAAGGCCTGCTCGACACGCCGGCACGCGTCGCCAAGGCCTATGGCGAGCTCTTCTCCGGCTATGAGGCCGATATCGAAGATGTGCTCGGACGCACATTCGAAGAAGTCGGCGGCTACGAGGACATGGTTCTCGTGCGCGACATTTCCTTCTTCTCGCATTGCGAACACCATATGCTGCCGGTGATCGGCAAGGCCCATGTTGCCTATCTGCCAAAGGGCCGCGTTCTGGGTCTGTCGAAGATCGCCCGTGTGGTCGACGTTTTCGCCAAGCGCCTCCAGACGCAGGAGAACATGACAGCGCAGATCGCACATGCGATCGATGACACGTTGCAGCCGCGCGGGGTTGCCGTTTTCCTCGAGGCCGAGCATATGTGCATGGCCATGCGCGGGATCCAGAAGACGGGATCGACGACGCTCACCACAACCTTTACCGGCGCCTTCAAGGACAATGCGGCCGAACAGGCGCGCTTCATGTCCATGGTCCGCAGCCGCTGATATCGCGAGTTTCCATGTCCGCATTCGAATTCGACGCTCCCTCCGCCGACAAGAAGATCCTCGAAGAAGGCGTCGAGTTCACGCCGAAGTTCGATGATCATGGTCTCGTCACGGCAGTGGTCACGGATGCGCGCGACGGCGAATTGCTGATGGTCGCCCATATGAATGCCGAGGCGCTGGGGCTCACGCTGGAAACGGGGATCGGGCACTATTTCAGCCGGTCCCGCGGCAAGATCTGGAAGAAGGGCGAAAGCTCCGGAAATCTGCAGACGGTGAAGGAAATCCGGGTCGACTGCGACCAGGACGCCATCTGGCTCAAGGTCGAGGTCGCCGGTCACGATGCGACCTGCCATACCGGCCGCCGCTCCTGCTTCTACCGCACGGCTCAGGCCGTCGACGGCAAGCCGTCGCTGACGATCGCCGACGATCACAAGCATTTCGATCCCGATCACGTCTACGGGCATTGACGCTCCCGCTCAGCATAACGAAATCGTAAGCAGACGATGTCCTAATGAACACCGGAGTGTTCAGCGAATGGGGTAGCGGAGATGCTGAACTGGAGCATGATTTCACAGGGTGGCGGCGCGGCGGCTTCTCAGCCGGTCAAAGACGGCGGCGCGCCCTCGGGCGGACCTCTCGTTCCTGAAAAGAAGCCCAAGGCCAAGGTGGCGCTTGCCCTTGGTGGCGGCGCGGCCCGGGGATGGGCGCATATCGGGGTCTTACGGGCGCTCGACGAAGAAGGCATCGAGGTCGGCATGATCGCCGGGACATCGATCGGAGCCCTTGTCGGCGGCTGTTACCTAGCGGGAAAACTGGATGAGCTCGAGGCTTTCGCCCGCTCGCTGACGATGCGCCGGATTGCCTCGCTTCTCGACCTGACGATCGGCGGCGGCGGGCTGCTGGGCGGCATGCGGCTCACCAAGCGCATGCAGGAACATCTCGAGGGACTGAAGGTCGAGGACCTGCCGAAGCCCTTCGTCGCCGTGGCCTCAGAACTCAACAGCGGCCACGAGGTCTGGATCGATGGCGGGAGCCTGATCACGGCGCTCAGGGCATCCTATGCCCTGCCCGGCATCTTTGAACCGATCCACTGCAACAACAGAACGCTGATCGACGGCGCGCTCGTCAATCCCGTGCCCGTATCGGTCTGCCGCGCCTATGAGCAGCCGCTCGTCATGGCCGTGAACCTGCATTACGACGTCTTCGGCCGTTCGGCCGTCGTCAAGCACAAGGCGTCAACGCCCGACCAGGCCAGCGCCGAAACCGCGCGAGCACCGAACAAGGTCGGCCTGACCGGTGTCATGGTCCAGGCCTTCAACATCATTCAGGACCGCATTTCACGCGCACGTCTCGCCGGCGATCCGCCGGATCTCGCGCTGCATCCACGGCTCAACGACATTGGCCTGTCGGAATTCCACCGCGCCGGAGAAGCCATCGAACGCGGTTATGAGGAAGCTAAGGCCCGGGTTACAGAGATCCGGCGCATGCAGGAAGCCGTGTTGCGGTAAGTCGGGGCGGCGTCACCGCCGCCCTCCGTCGGCCCGTGAGTGGATCTTCGATCTCAGCCGGCGATATAGGCCTTGATGTGCTCGGCCTCCTGCTCGATCTCGCGGATGCGAGACTTCACCACGTCACCGATCGAGATGATGCCTGAAAGCTTGCCATTGTCCTCCACGGGCACGTGGCGGAAGCGGCGGCTCGACATCATTTCCATCAGTTCGTTGACGCTCGTATCCTCGCGGCAGCGATAGACGTTGGCTGTCATGAAAGCCGAGACCGGCTGATCGAAGGCGGCCTTGCCTTCCGTGCCGATCGCGCGCACCACGTCGCGCTCGGTGAAGATACCGACGATGCGGCTCTCCATGCCAACGACGACGACAGCACCGATTTTATGCTCTTCCAGCACATGGGCGGCTTCGCCCAGTGTCACCGTCGGGCTGATCGTAATGACGTTCCGGCCCTTTTGGTCGAGTATGCTTCTGGCTGATGCAGGCATGCGTTCCTCCTCGCGTAGAACACTCGATCAGCAGCCCAACCCTCCTGAGGCTGCTGATGAAAATGGTGCCCTTTATTCAAGCAGAATGCAATAAGCGCGACATCACGCCCTTGTGGCCCGCCGGCCGTAAGGATCGAAGAAGGAGAAGCAGAAGAACCCCAGGAGGAAACCGCCGATATGAGCGTCCCAGGCAATGGACTCAGAGCCGGCACCGAAGAGGGGCAGACCAACCGCGATCGCAATATTGCCGAAGAACCAGACCGCGATGAAGACCCTGACCGTTCGGTCGGCCAGCGCCTGCCCGACGGAGAGCAGCGGCGGCTCGAGCCCGGTCATGCGGGTGAAATTGCGCTGCCGTTCACCGAAGGCGAATCGGCAGGCGGCCCCCATGAGCGCCGAGATGACGCCTGATGCGCCGATCATCAGCGACGGCTCACCCCAGTTGACCACGAGGTGAAGCAGTGCTGCGGCGATCGAGGAAACGATCCAGAACAGGACGAAGCGGACCTCGCCTATACGCCTGCAGACCGGCGTACCGAAGGCTGCGAGCCAGAGGCTGTTGAAAGCCAGATGCTCGAAGCTCCCATGCAGGAGCGAGTACGTGACGGGCGACCACGCCCAGGCCAAGGACTGCTCGGACAAAGGATAGAGATAGCGGACGGGTGAGAAGCCCAGTTCGACGGCGAACAGTTGATTGGCTGCTCCCGAAAGGACAAACCGCTGCAGCAGGTAGAGGCCGCAGATGAGGGCGAGAGCCGCCAGGATCCCGGTCGGCAGATTGAAGATCGGCGGCTCACGGGAGGGCGTAGGCTCTGCGGCTGCGGCATTCCACTCTTCGTTCGGGCGTTCCTCGCCCCGAGGTCCTGCCTCATCCTGCATCTGCACTTCCTTCTATTTGGCACCCTTCAGGTAATGCAGGCGGGACATAAAAAAAAGGCCGCTCGGAGAACCGAGTGGCCTTGCTGGCGCTCTACGGATCGTCGCGCCGACTGGAGTTGGTGCCGAAGGCTGCCCTTCGCGTTTGGTGGCCAACAGATGCCATGTGACAGCGAAAAGGACAATCGAAACACTCTTTTAACCTTAATTTCTGCGGGAATATCGTTCCGTCTCGAAAAAGCGCGCCCAAAAGCAAACACTATATTAACGGCTCGCCGCCTAATGTTAAGCGACAGAGGAACAGACAGACTCTCCATGATGTACTCGACGCAGGCAAGCCAAACCAACACGATCGCCTCGCCGGGACAGCAACGCGCCTTCCAACGCGTTGCCGTCAGCCTGCAAGGCCGACTCATGCTTGCCAACTATGAAGAGTATGTCTGCAAGGTCATCGACATGTCGCCGGGCGATGTGCGTTTTGCCTGCGCTGGGATGCCGCGCCCGGGCGAACGGATCATCGCCTATATCGACCACCTCGGCCGCATCGAGGGCACCGTGGTGAAGTTGACGGAAGACGGCTTCGTCATCTCGATCACCGCTACCGTGCGCAAACGCGAGAAGCTCGCGGCCCAGCTGACCTGGATTGCCAACAAGCATGAGCTCGGCCTCCCCGAAGACCGCCGCCACGATCGACTGACGCCGCGCCAGACGCGCACGGAACTGACGCTGGAAGACGGCAAGACCTATCCGTGCCGCCTGATGGACCTTTCGCTCTCAGGCGCTGCGGTCGACATCGACATTCGCCCGCCGATCGGCTCGGCCGTCCGGCTCGGCAATATGCGCGGCCGGGTCGTGCGCCACTTCATGGAAGGTGTGGCGATCGAATTCCTGACGCTGCAATCGAGGGAAGCTCTGACCGAGTTCCTCTAATCGCTGTAAGGTCACCCAAATAGGCGCCCGCGGATCCCGTGAGGCGCCTTTTTTCTGTCCCAGCGCGGGAATGTGCCAGGGCGGCACAGTTTTTTTCAGAAAAAATTTTAGCTCAAAGTCGGCTTCCAAGGGTCAAGAAAGCGCCGCTGACGCCTCCGGGCGGGTTCCGCCTATCGGGTATCGATCCACACCGGACGACGCGGGAACGATCGTTGCACGGTCGTCAATCGCTCGATACGAGCTACCAAGCATCTGATATCACGCGCAATTTCCAAACCTTGGATCAGAATCGCGATGCCGTTGAGCCGAAATAGATGCAATTTGAACTAAATTTTTTTCAAAACATACTCAAATATAGAATAAATACAGATAAATATAGTCTATGATTTTCATAGACTTCGCCTCGTATCTTACCGCTATTATTCGCGGTCGATCAAAATCTATCTGTCATTGCTATCTCCATTACCGGGAGACAACCAATGACAACAAAGAAAATTCTGGGTATTGGAACTCTGGCCGCCGCAATCGCAGGCGTCCTTGCCTTTCAGGTCTCGGCCATGCCGGCGAATATGCAGGTGGTCGGAAAGGCCAATCCGCCGATCGGCCACTACGAATTCTGTCAGACCTATGCCGGCGAATGCAGCGGCAATCAGCACGACGCCGGACCGATGATCCTGACCGAGGACCTCTGGAAGGCGATGCTCGAGGTCAACTACACCGTCAACAGCTCGATCACGCCGCTCACGGACATGGAGATCTACGGCGTCGAAGAACGCTGGACCTATCCCCGCAGCGTCGGCGATTGCGAGGACTTCGCCCTCCTGAAGCGCAAGATGCTGACCGACCGCGGCTTCGACCCGTCGGACCTTCTGATGACCGTCGTTTTGCAGCCGAATGGGGAAGGCCACGCCGTCCTTACGGTCCGCACCGATCATGGCGACTTCATTCTGGATAACATGCGCAACAAAGTGCTGCTGTGGTCCGACACGGAGTACACCTATCTGAAGCGTCAGTCTTCGACCAATTCGGCCCGCTGGGTAAAGCTCCAGGACGGCCGCGCAAGCATCGTCGGCAGCGTCTCGAACTGACGCTACCGACCCGACTTCTGGCCCGGTCTGTCCCCGCCTACCCGTCCCCCGACCGGAGCCAATGAGCCGGTCCCGTCCAACCGGGACCGGCTCTCTTTTTGCCTGACAGCGACAACGCTCCTTTAAATTAACTCGACCTTAACCATGTTCGCCGAAGTCTTCTCCAGTAGTCGAGAGCGACTGCACCGAGGGGATGACGGCGAGATGCGGGGCGAAGCAAACACAGTGAGCGTCGATCACGAGCAGAGACCGCTGATCTCCAACCGGTTTCTCGTGATCGCCACGATCTGCGTGCTCGTTCTTGCAGCCGCATCCGTTGCCATCAGTTGGTTCGGCCGATCCTACGGCGAGCAGCTTTCGCTCGCCGGTCACAGCCAGAGCTCCGATATCGTCAATATCACGGTCGGGCGAGACCAACTCGCCCTCCCCGCCAACGTGATCCGTTTCGAAGAGCAGCGGCAGGGCGGGCTTGCCGAACGCGTCGACCTCTATCTTCTCTGGCCGGAAATGACCGGCTATTCGTCGGAGCAGCGCCGGCGCTTCGACGACCTCAGCCTGTCGAATTCGCTGATCTTTCTGCAGATATCCCAGAGCACGATGTCCCGGGACATGTCCGGCCGGGTGGAACCGATCTACCGCCACCTGCTCGAGCGGGAAAGTTCGACCGGCCCTGCTGGCCTGAGCGCTTTCCAGTTCAAGGACGCGACGGGTTATGAAGGCGAAACACTGCTCACCGGCACGCTGCCGGACGGCGCCACCTATGCAATCCGCTGCCTCCTCCCCGCATCGCAGTCAAAGGCCTCGGGCAGCGATTGCCAGCGCGACATCCATGTCGGAGAGGATCTGACCGTTCTCTACCGTTTCTCCAGCGACATGCTGAAGGACTGGGCCGCGATCGATGCGGCAGTCCGAAGCTATGTCGGCAACCGCGCCCACGCAGTCCCCGCCGCCGCGACACTTAAAAATCAACTCAAAGCGTCAACCGGCCGTTCATCATAAACCTCTTGGTAAGGCTAATTCCGTAGGCTCCGCCGAGATGGTCGCGAAGGGGGACAGCGTCCGGTCGTCAATGATGAGATTCAAAGAGTATCGTGGTGCATAAATTTCTGGGAAGCTTCAACGTCGCAGCCGCCTTTCGCCGGCTTGTCCTCACGCTGTTTGCGGTCCTCTTGGCGAGTGCTGCCGCTTTGAGCGCAGCTCAGGCCAATCCGAAATATGCGGGCATCGTCATCGACGCCAAGACCGGCAAGGTCCTCTACAGTGAAAACGCCGACAGCCTCCGCTATCCGGCATCTCTCACCAAGATGATGACGCTGTACATGGTCTTCGAGGCTCTGGAAGCCGGCAAGATCTCGCTCAACAGCAAGGTGCCCTTCTCCGCCCATGCCGCCAAGGAGCCGCCGTCCAAGCTTGGCGTCGGCACAGGCCGCAGCATCACCGTCGAACAGGCGATCCTCGCGCTCGTCACCCGCTCGGCGAATGACGTTGCCACGGCGCTCGGTGAATATCTCGGTGGTTCTGAGCAGCGGTTTGCCCAGATGATGACCGCCAAGGCGCGCAGCCTCGGCATGACCAAGACCACCTACCGCAACGCCCATGGCCTGCCGAACACGGCACAGATGACGACGGCACGCGATCAGGCGCGCCTCGGCATCGCGCTTCGTCAGCACTTCCCGCAGTATTACGGCTACTTCTCCACCCGCAGCTTCCGCTTCGGCAAGCAGACGATCGGCAACCACAATCGCCTGCTCGGCCAGGTCCGCGGCGTCGACGGCATCAAGACCGGTTACACTCGTGCCGCCGGCTACAACCTTGCAACCTCGGCCGAAGTCGGCGGGCGTTCGATCGTCGCCGTCGTGCTCGGCGCGACATCCGGCGCGCGTCGCAATGCGCAGATGACGAGCCTGGTGCAGCGTTACCTGCCGAACGCATCGAACGGCCGCGGCGGCAATCTGATTGCCAAGAACGACACATCCGTTGCGCCGGCAGGCGCCAGCGCTTCGGCTTCGGTCGCCTCCGGCATGCCGAACCTGCCGCATACCGGTCCGATGCCGGATCCGCGTTACACGGGCGTTGCCCAGGCCTATGCCGCGCCGCAGGTCGGCAATGCCGCAAGCGCTGCGCTGGACACGCTTCGCCCGGCCGCGCCGTCCGCTGCCGTTCCGGTTCCGCAGCCGGCGCCTGCCTATCTTCCCGACCAGGGTGCAGCCGTGGCGCCGTCGCAGCCGACACAATCGGTCGCGGCAGCTTCCGCCACGCCGCCTGACGTCGACAACATGACCACGGCCTCGACTGCACCCGCCGCGGGCTGGGTGGTCCAGATCGGCACGTCGCCGGACAAGGACATGGCTATGGATCTTCTGCGCAGCGCGCAGGAGCGCGGCGGACAGGTATTGCGTTCCGCCACCCCCTTTACCGTCGCCTATGGCGATGGCGCACAACAGGTCTATCGTGCTCGCTTCGGCGGTTTCGACGATCAGAAAGACGCGGTCAACGCGTGCAAGGCCCTGAAGAAGAAGGGGATCGGTTGCTGGGCCTCTGCCCAGTAGGACGATTGCCCGCCCCTCGATTTGTACTGTTTACGAGGATCACGGAATGGCATCGAAAGACTACAGGTATGGTCCAGCCGAAGGGCAGGACAATGGCGGCCAGAGCTCTGCGTCGGCAATCCTTCATCCGCTGCACGAGGCTGCCTATCGCCTTGCCGACATCGGGTTGCGGGAGAAGAAGTCGAAGACCAAGGACCTGATCGGGCTTCTCCTCAGCCACGGCGCTCGCGCCTGGCGCTATTCGCAGCCGGAGGCGAATATCCACCTGCACGTGTCTGCCCAGGCCGGACGCTTTCCGGTCATCCTGCGTCTGCGCTGAAAGCTGATTGCAGATGCCGATCTACCGACTGGGTGACAGGGTTCCGCAGCTACCGGCCAGCGATCGTTTCTGGGCAGCCCCTGATGCGCAGATCATCGGAGACGTGCGCCTCGGCGAGGACGTCGGCATCTGGTTCGGTGCCGTGTTGCGCGGCGACAATGACCCGATCACCATCGGCGCCCGTAGCAATATTCAGGACGGGGTCATGGTGCACACCGATCCTGGCATGGGTGTCTCGATCGGAGAGGGCTGCACGATCGGCCACCATGCCATCATCCACGGCTGCACGATCGGTTCGAACGCGCTGATCGGCATGGGTGCCACCATCCTCAACGGTGCCCGCATCGGCAACAACTGCCTTGTAGGGGCCAATGCGCTCGTGACCGAAGGCAAGACCTTTCCCGACAATTCGCTGATCGTCGGATCCCCTGCCCGGGTCGTCCGGACATTGGATGATACGGCGATCGCGGGGCTGAAGCTTTCGGCCGACAACTATGTCGGCAACTGGCAGCGCTTCGCCAGAGACCTTCAGCCGCTCTAGCCTGATTGCCTCAAGCGGCGACCTCGACGCAGCCTGCGCAGAGACCTCTGATCTCGATGGTCGTCTTTTCCGGCTTGAAACTGCGACCGCGGGTGATCGTCTCCAAGCGGTGATCCACCTCGTGATCGTGGAATTCCGTCACGTGGCCACACTTGTTGCAGATCATGAAGGCGACGGTGCCGTGACCGGAGCAGCCCTCGTGCGGATGTGCGCAGGCGACAAAGGCGTTCAAGCTTTCCAGCCGGTGGACCATGCCGAATTCGACCAGCTTATCGAGCGCCCGGTAAACCTGCAGCGGGGCGCGAAAGCCGTGCTCCCGCAGCCTGTCCAACAGCGTATAGGCCGAGAGCGGCCCGTCGCTGTCGACCAGGGCGTCAAAGACGAGGGATTGATTGCGCGTCAGGTCGGTCTTGGTCATGTTTCAGGCCCTTGATCGAATATCCGTTGTCCTGGCACCCGGTCTGGGCAGCAGGCTTACAATGAAGAGCAGGAGCGCCGCCACGACGATCGACGGTCCTGACGGCGTGTCGTAGGTCAGCGAGCCGAAGAGCCCGATGACGACGGCGACCGCACCGATCACCGAGGCCAGCACGGCCATCAGCTCGGGTGTCGAGGCAAAGCGGCGGGCGGCCGCGGCCGGGATGATCAGCAAAGACGTGATCAGCATGATGCCCACAATCTTCATGGCGATGGCAATCACCAGCGCCATCAGCAGCATGAAGATGAGGCGTGCCCGCTCGGGCTGCATGCCCTCGGCTTCCGCGAGCTCGACATTGACCGTGCCGGCCAGCAGCGGCCGCCACAGCCAGGCGATGATGCCGACGGCGATGATCCCGCCGATCCAGACGATCGCGACATCCGTTGGCGTGACGGCCAGAATGTCGCCGAAGAGGAAGGCGATGAGGTCGAACCGCACCCAGGTCATGAAGGCGACCATGACAAGGCCGATCGCCAGCGTGGCATGGCTCAAAATGCCGAGCAGTGCGTCGGCTGACAGTCCCTGGCGCTTCTGCAGGACGATCAGGATCAGCGAGACGAGCGCGGCGACGACGAAGACGCTGACCATCAGGTTCAATGAGAAGAACAGCGACAGCGCCACGCCGAGCAAGGCCGAGTGGGCCATGGTGTCGCCGAAATAGGCCATGCGCCGCCAGATGACAAAGCAGCCGAGCGGGCCCGTCGTCAGGGCAAGGCCGATGCCGGCCAGGATGGCGCGAGTGAAGAAATCATCCAGCATGGCCGTGCTCCCTGCCCTTCACGTTCATCTCTGCGGCGTGATCATGGTCATGGTGGTGATGAGCGTGGTCGTGGTGGTCGTGCTCATGGTCATGATGTCCGTGGTGATGATGACCGTCATCCGGATGACAGTGATCGGTGACACTGCCATCGGCATGCTGCACGCGCCCATCCGGCAGATGCGTGTGGTCATGATGGTGGCTGTAGACAGCAAGCGTCTGGGCAGCCTTGGCGCCGAAGAGCCGCATATATTCCGGGCTTTGGCTGACAGCCGCCGGCGTTCCGCGGCAACAGACATGGCCGTTCAGGCAAATGACCGTGTCGGTTTCCGCCATGACCACATGCAGGTCGTGGGAGATCAGCAGGATGCCACAGCCCGTCGAATTCCGGGTGGAGGTGATGAGGTCATAAAGCGCGATCTCGCCACTGAAGTCGACGCCCTGGACGGGCTCGTCGAGCACCAGGATATCGGGCTTGCGCGCCATGGCACGGGCAAGCAGCGCGCGTTGAAATTCGCCGCCGGAGAGATGCTGCACCTCGGCGCCGGCCAAGTGGGCGATCCCAACGGCCTCGAGCGCTGCAGCTACCTCCTGTGCGGACAAAGGAGCGGTCAACGTCATCAGACGGCGCACGGTGAGCGGCATGGTCCAGTCAACGGACAGGCGCTGGGGCACGTAGCCGACGCGCAGCCCGGCCTTCCGCTCGACGCGACCTTCGTCCGCCTTGATGACACCGATGGCCATCTTGGCGCTCGTCGACTTGCCGGAGCCGTTGGGTCCGATCAGCGTCACGATTTCACCCGGCCGCACGGAAAAATCAACGCCGCGGACCAGCCAGCGCCCGTTGCGGTAGACGCCAGCACCGGTGAGAGACACCAAGGGGGCTGCCTCCCGTGATTTCATCGCATTCATGGAATTCTCGAGATTTTGATGTTGCCACCTCCTATGCCACACGTTATAGCATAACGCAACTTAGGTAATAGTATTACATCACCATCCTCAGGAGCATTACATGACCAGCTATCGCCTCGGACTGGCTGCCTCGACGGCGTTCGTATTCCTGTCGCCCGCCTTCGCCATGGCGGCGGCTCCGGATGTCGTGGTCTCGATCAAGCCGATCCACTCCCTCGTCGCCTCGATCATGAAGGGTGTCGGCGAGCCCAGTCTGATCGTCGAAGGTGCCGCCTCCCCGCATACTTACACGTTGAAGCCGTCCAATGCGCAGGCGCTCGAAAATGCTGATGTGGTCTTCTGGGTCGGCCCGGGGCTGGAGGCCTTCCTGGACAAGCCGCTTGAAGCTCTGCCGAAGAAGGCGAAGGTGGTGGAGCTCGAGGATGCACCGGGACTGACCAAGCTGCCGTTCCGCGAGGGGGGCGCCTTCGAGGCGCATGACCATGGCGAACACGAAGAGCACGCCGAAGGCGAGCATGCACATGAGCACGAAGATCATGCCAAGGCGGACGCAGCCGAAGCCGGTCATGATCATGCGCATGAAGAGGGCCATGACCATGCCAGCGAGGAGGCCGGGCATTCCCACGAAGGCCACGAGCACGAAGAAGCGGGTCATGATCATGGCGACCATGACCACGAGCATGGCAGCTTCGACATGCATCTGTGGCTCGATCCCACCAATGCCAAGGCCATGGCAGCCGAAATCACCCGCAGCCTTGCCGAAGTCGATCCTGCCAACAAGACTGCCTACGAGACCAATCTCAGCGCCGTGAATGCGCAGATCGACGCACTTGACGCGGAAATCGCAGCTCAGCTGAAACCAGTGCTCGAAAAGCCCTTCATCGTCTTCCATGACGCCTATCAGTATTTCGAGAAGCGCTACGGCGTACGTGTCGCCGGTTCGGTGACGGTTAGCCCGGAAACAATGCCGGGTGCCGAACGTCTGTCGGATATTCACGCGAAGATCGAGGAACTCGGCGCAGCCTGCGTCTTCGCCGAGCCGCAGTTCGAGCCGAAGCTGATCGGCGTCGTGACCGAGGGTACCGAGGCGAAGTCCGGCGTGCTCGACCCGGAAGGCGGGGCACTCGATGCCGGTCCGGATCTCTATGGTCAACTGATGCGCAATCTGGCGACTTCGATGAGCACCTGCCTGTCGCAATAACCAAATCCCTCCCCCGGGCGAAGAAGGCGGGACCTCGGTTCCGCCTTTTTCAGATGGGCGAATGTAATGTTATTACATAAATACGGAGTTCATGATGCAGAAGCTGCCTGTTACCGTCCTCTCAGGATTTCTCGGCGCTGGAAAGACCACGCTGCTCAACCACGTGCTGGCCAATCGCGACGGATTGCGCGTCGCGGTGATCGTCAACGACATGAGCGAGGTGAATATCGATGCCGCATTCGTGCGTGGCGGCGATGCGGCTCTGTCGCGGACGCAGGAACAGCTGGTCGAGATGAGCAATGGCTGCATCTGTTGCACCCTGCGCGACGATCTCCTGAACGAGGTGCGAGGGCTCGCCGAGCAGGGTCGGTTCGATTATCTGCTGATCGAGGCGACGGGCATTGCCGAACCCCTGCCGATCGCGACCACCTTCGACTTTCGCGACGAAGACGGGCGTAGTCTCTCCGACATCGCACAGCTCGACACCATGGTGACCGTGGTCGATGCCGCCAATCTGATCGGCGACTATTCCTCCAGTGATTTCCTCGCCGATCGCGGCGAAACGGCAGGCGACAACGACAACCGCACGCTCGTCGATCTTCTGGTCGAGCAGATCGAGTTCGCCGACGTCATCATTCTGAACAAGGTGGGGACGGCGTCAGCCGACCAGCTCGATGCTGCCAGAAAGATCATCGCGGGGCTGAACGCTGATGCGCGCGTGATCGAAACCGATTTTGCCGAAGTGGCGCCGAAGGACATCCTGGGAACAGGGCTATTCGATCTCGCCAAGGCCGAAACACATCCGCTCTGGTTCCAGGAGCTGCACGGCTTCCGCGACCATGTTCCGGAAACGGAAGAATACGGCATCCGCTCCTTCGTCTACCGTGCTCGGGCGCCTTTCGACCCCACTCGCTTCCGGGCCTTCCTGGACCGGTCGTGGCCGGGCGTGATCCGCGCCAAGGGTTTCTTCTGGCTCGCCACCCGTCCCCACCATGTCGGAGAACTCAGCCAGGCCGGACCGCTGGTGCGCACGACGAAGATGGGGCTCTGGTGGGCTTCGGTGCCAAAGTCGCGCTGGCCCGACGATGTGGGCTTCATCAATGCGATGGCCCCTTACATGGATCAGGAATGGGGAGACAGGCGACAGGAGATCGTCTTTATCGGCGCGGATCCCATGGACCGAGACGAGATTACCGCGCAGCTTGATGATTGCCTGGTGCAGGCCGAGCGCTTCACGCCGACCGCATGGGAAGGGCTCGCCGATCCTTTCGCCCGCTGGAGCTGACGCTCAGAGCTTCCCGCGTTTTTCAAGTACCGATAAAACGACGGCCGCGCCGGCCTCACCGGCCGGCCGTTCCGTTTCCAGCTTCTGCCAGACCTCGTCGTAACCAGCCAGCATGGCGGTCCGCTGTGGCGTATCGAGAGAAAGACGTTCAGCCCAGCGCACAAGGCTTGCCGGCCTGAGAACATCGTTGAAGTATTCGGGAACGACCGCGTAGTCGGCGATCAGGTTCGGCAAGGCGCCTGTCCAGATCTTGATGCGGTGGCTCAGCATCCGGATGATCCAGTCACCCTTGTAGGTCGATACGACCGGCACATAGACAAGTGCCAGCTCGAGGATAACCGTGCCGGACGCCGCAATCGCCGCGTCGGCCTCTTCGAAGGCCTGCCATTTGGCCGCGTCGCCGACCACGATTTCCGGCCTTGTGGGCCAGTCGCGCGTCATCTCGCGCACACGCGCCTCCTGGCGGGCCACAGTGGGCAGGATGAACCGCGTTTCGCCATTGCGCGTCACGAACTCCTGCATCGCCTCGCCGAAGATCGGAAGCAGTTGCGCAATCTCGCCGCCACGGGAGCCCGGCAACAGCAGGATCGTTTGCTTGCTGCCGAGGGGTCGCGGGCCCCTCGCCTGGCGCGCTTGTCGTACACGTCGGATGTCCGGGTGGCTCGACAGGCGATGGCCGACAAAATAGGTTTCCGGACCACCCAGCCGCTGCATCACCGCCGGCTCGAACGGCAGCACCGCCAAGACGGCGTCGACATAGCTGAGCATGGCCTTGGCGCGATATTCCTTCCAGGCCCAGACGCTCGGGCAAACATAATTGACCACCGGGAGATCCGGGCGCTTGCTGCGCACCTTCTTCGCGACCCGATGGGTAAAGTCCGGGCTGTCGACGACCAGCAGCAGGTCGGGTTCTGCCTTCACGATCGCGTCGGCAGTGATCGAGATCAGCTTGATGAGCCGCGGGAGTTTCGACAGGACCTGGGTGAAGCCCATGATGGAAAGCTCGGAGAAGTCGAAGAGCGACTTCAAGCCCTGTGCTTCCAGGGCGTCACCGCCGACGCCGAGGAGCTCGATCGGGCCGTTGTGCATGACCTTCAGCTGCGCGATGAGATCGGCACCCAGCAGGTCTCCGGAGACTTCGCCGGCTATCACGGCAATCTTCAGCGGTCTGTCGCTCATCAACCTCGCTCCCCGGCCGATCGGTCTATGCCGACGACGAAAAGGCCGGCCGCATCGGCAGCGGCAATGACGGATTCCCGTTCAACAACGAGCGCCCGTCCCGCCTCAACCGCGATACCGGCAAGCCCGGCGGCCTGCGCGTTTGTGACTGTCGATACGCCGATTGTCGGCAGATCGACCCTGAGATCCTGCTGCGGCTTGCACAGCTTGACCAGAACGCCTTTGCGCCGTTTCGAGATCCGTCCCTCCGCGCGCAGACTTGCGACGCGGGCGAGCATGGCGTCGGTACCCTCGACGCCTTCGAGCGCGACGATGCGGCCACCAACGGCCACGGCACCCTGTCCCACGTCAAGCCTTCCCAGAGTTTCGGCCGCATCGGCAGCCCGCTCGATGTCCTTGAGCGCATCGGTATCCGGAGAGACCGAGCCGAGCGGCCCGACGGTTGCAAGCAGTCCCGGCAGGATTTCGTGCGCCCCGAGAACCTCGCAGCCCTGCGCCTCGATCAGGGAAATCACCATGCGCAGAACTGCGTCGTCGCCGCCGGCGAGCAGCGTCTTCAGGGCCATCGGCAGTTTCAGCAGTGATTTAAGGTTGACGCGGATCTCGCCGAAAGCGGGCCGGCGCTTGACCGCACCGGACATGACGACGCGCGTGATCTCATGCTTGCGAAAGAGTGCCGAGAGACCGGCCATATCGCCGACGCCTATGACGGCATTGTCGAAACCCTGCCAGAGATCGTCGGCTTCGTTCTTCAGTCGGAGGATGAACGGATCTTCGCCGGCTTCGCGCGCCGCTTCGGCGAGGAAGAGCGGCAGCTTTCCGCTGCCAGCGATGATCGCAAGGCGACCGTTGCGCGGCAGGCCGTCTCTTTCAGCGGCCGCCGTCATCGGTCAGTTCTTGCCCCGGTTGGGGGACGACAGCGCGCGATCACTTTCCGCCGCGATGAAGTCGAGGATTTCGATCACGGGTGCGCAATCAAGGTATTCGTCACGGATCGCCGCCGCATTGGCACGTGCAGATCCTTCGCTTTCGAAGATCTGCTTGAAGGCCCGGCGAACCTGATGAATGACCGAGCGCTCGATGCCGGCACGAGTCATGCCGACCACGTTCAAGCCGCCGAGAATGCCCGGATTTCCATTCAGCATGCCGTAAGGGATGACATCATAGGCCACCGCAGAGAGGCCACCGATGAAGGCCTGCCGGCCGATACGGGTGAACTGGTGCACGGCGCAACCGCCGCTGAGGATCGCCTTGTCCTCGACGCGGACATGGCCAGCCAGCATCACATTGTTCGACAAGATGATGTCGTTGCCGAGAATGCAGTCATGAGCAACGTGCGAATTCGCAAGAAACAGGCAGTTGTCACCGACCTTGGTGATACCGCCGCCGCCGACCGTGCCGCAGTTCATCGTCACACCTTCGCGCATGGTGCAGTTTGCACCGACGACGAGTTTCGAATCCTCACCAGCCTCGTGCAGACTCTGTGACACGCCACCGATAACGGCCATCGGGTGGATGACCGAACCGCCGCCGATTTCCGTCAGCCCGGTCACAACCGCATTCGAAACGAGTTCGACGCCGCCTTTCAGCGTCACGCGAGGACCGACACGGCAGAAGGGGCCGATCTTGACATTTTCGCCGATCACCGCGCCGTCTTCGACCACGGCCATCGGGTGGATGACGGCGCTTTCGGCGATGAGGCTCATTTCTGATCCTTGCGCATGATCATGGCACCGATATCGGCCTCTGCGGCGAGAACGCCATCCACCTTGGCATCGCAATGGAACTTCCAGATGTTGCCGCGCTGCTTCTGCTTCACGACATGGAACTCGACGCGATCGCCCGGTACGACCGGCTTGCGGAAGCGGGCATTGTCGATGGTCATGAAATAGACGAGGTTGCCGCCCTCACCCTGGTTGCGTGCGCAGATGGCACCGGCGGTCTGCGCCATGCCCTCGATCAGCAATACGCCAGGCATGATCGGGCTCTCTGGGAAGTGCCCGGTGAAATGAGGCTCGTTCGCAGTCACATTCTTGATGCCGATGGCCGAATTGTCCGCGTCGATCTCGATGATCTTGTCCACCAGCAGGAAGGGATAGCGGTGGGGCAGAAGCTTCATGATCTCGAGGATATCAGCCGATCCCAATTCGCTCTTTGAGGTGTCAGTCATTGCTGGCTCCCTTGTCTTTGGCGCGGCCGTCATAGCGGCTCAAGGTGTCGGCCACCTCGCGCAGATAATCCTTCAGCGGGCGGGCCGGAACACCGCCGTATTTTTCACCGGGCGGCACATCAGCCAGGACGCCGCTCATCGCGGCGATCTGGGCGCCATCGCCGATCTTGATGTGGCCATTGACGCCCGCGGCGCCGCCGATCATGACGCCGTCACCAATGACGGTGCTGCCGGCAATGCCAACCTGGCTCACGATGCCGCAGTGACGGCCGATGCGGACGTTGTGGCCGACCTGAACGAGGTTGTCGATCTTGGTGCCCTCGCCGATCACCGTGTCGTCCATCGTGCCACGGTCGATAGTGGTGTTTGCGCCAATCTCGACGTGGTCCTGGATGATGACGCGACCGACCTGAACGATCTTCAGCATTCCACGCGGGCCTGGCGCGTAGCCGAAGCCATCCTGACCGATGCGGGCACCATTGTGGATGATGACATTGTTGCCGATCAAGGCGACCTGAACCGTCGCGCCGCCTGCGATCACGCAGTCCCGACCGATCCGGACCCCGGGTCCAATCACTGCGCCTGGACCGATCCGCGTGCCGCTGCCAATCTCGACGTCGGCACCGATCACCGCCATCGGCTCGATCTCGACGCCGTTTTCGAGGCGCGCCGTCGGGTCGACGAATGCAGCCGGCGACACCTTTGCAGCTTCAGAGGTCATGCGGACGGGCTGCAAGCCCTGCGGATGCAAGAGAGCACCCGCGAGCGCAAAAGCGGTATGGGCACTTTTTGCAAGAAGAACGGGTATATGCGAGGGGATCAGCGATAGCAGCGGCTTTTCGCAGAAGATCGCGGTCGCCTGGCAGGTCGACAGGTCTTCCCGGCTGCGGCGAGAGAGGATGTAGCAGACATCCCCATCCTTGGCGCGCGCCACCGGCGAAACGGATCGAACAATCCGGTCGCCGTGGCTTTCGTCCTGCAATTCCGCCCCCGCGTGCTGCGCAAGCGCAGCCAAGGTCACCCCCGAATGGGGCGGAAAGAAATGATTATGCTCCATCAGCAAACGCTCCAGAACGTCAAACTGTCAGCAGTTCTGGACGGCCAGTCTTAGAACTGGTTCGCCATGCTGAAGCGGAATTCCTGGGTCTCGTCGAAGTCTTCCTTGGCGACCGGAACGGCGTAGTCGACGCGGAGCGCACCGAACGGCGAGTTCCAGACGAGGCCTGCACCGACCGAAGCGCGCAGAGACATGCTGGTGCCCTGTGCACCGGCGTCGCTGGCCAGGTCGCTACCGAAGAGGGTACCAGCGTCAGCAAAGACAGCGCCACGGAAACCGAGATCCTGCGGAACCAGCGGAAGCGGGAAGGTCGCCTCGGCAGACGCCGAGAAGTAGGTCGTACCGCCAATAGCGTCGCCCTCAAGACGAGGACCAATCCCGCTGTTGTCGAAGCCGCGGATTTCCTTGCCACCGATCTTGAACTGATCGAAGACGTTCAGATTGTCGCCCAAGGCGACAACATGGCCAGCCGAGCCTGCGAGCGAGCCAACGATATCGAACTCGTCCGACAGCGTGTAGAACATGCGGGCGCGGATATAGGCCTTGTAGTATTCGGAGTCGCCACCGAGACCGGCATATTCATGCGTGAAGCTGGCGTAGATACCCTCATGCGGGTTCTGACGGTCGTCGACAGTGTTGTAAACGATCGAGTGACCGAGGATCGACTGCTTCCACGTGCTCCCCTGGATCGCATCGATGTACGGATCGGCAATCGTGTCGTCAGCGGTGTCTGCAATTCCGTCCCCACCGAAAGCACCGTCGTTGATGTAGTCGATGGTCTTGTAGGTGTAACGAAGGGTCGTCGCCAGATCTTCGGTGATCGGCGCGGTCACGCGGATCGTGCCGCCCTGCTCTTCGTAGTCGTATTCCGAGTTGCTGCTCGTCGAGCTCTTGAAGAGGTCGAAGCCAGCGGCCAGACGGTAACCGAGGAAATAAGGCTCGGTGAAGGAGAAGTTGTAGGTCTGCGTGTCGTCGAAGCCACCACCGGCAGCGAGACGGATGAACTGACCACGGCCGAGGAAGTTCTTTTCCTCGACGGATGCTTCGAGAACAAGGCCACCGTCGCCGACCGAGTAACCGGCACCGATGCCGAACGAACCGGTCGGCTGGTCCTGCACGTCCACGATCACGACGACGCGGTCCGGCGAGCTGCCGGCCTGGGTCGAGATGTTGACGGAAGAGAAGAAGCCGAGAGCCTCGAGGCGACGCTTGGCGCGCGAGATGGTCTCCTGATTGAAGGCGTCGCCTTCGGAGATATCGAATTCGCGGCGGATGACGTAGTCGCGGGTACGGGTGTTGCCCCGGACTTCGATGCGCTCGACATAGGCGCGCTCACCCTGGTCGACCAGATAGGTCACGCCAATGGTGTTGGTTTCGAAGTTGCGGTCACCACGCGGAACCACGCGTGCGAAGGGATAACCGGCCGAGGATACGCGGCGGGAAATGGCTTCCATCGACTTCTGAATGTCGCGGGCGCTGTAGGTGTCGCCTTCGCGGGTTTCGAGCAGACCCTGAAGCTCAGAACCGTCGATACCGTCAACAGTCGATTCAACGGATACGGCGCCAAACTTGTAGCGCTGACCTTCGTCGACCGTGATGTTGATCGTGTATTCGTTGCCAGCTTCGTTGAGGACGGCCTCGGACGAAATGACGCGGAAGTCGGCATAGCCGTGGTTGTAGTAGAACTGGCGCAGCGCCTCTTCGTCGGCGCGCAGCTTGTCCTCGTTGTAGACGTCCTTGCGGGTCAGGAAGGACAGGATGCCCGATTCCTTGGTCTGCAGAACGGCGGCCAGACGGCCGTCAGAATAGGCGTTGTTGCCAACGAAATTGATCGAGCTGATCTTGGTGCGCTCGCCTTCGTTGATCACGAAAGCAAGGTTCACGCGACCCTCAGCAACCGGAACGACCTGCGTCGTGACTTCAACGTCGCTGCGGCCGATCGCGCCATAGGCTTCACGAATGCGCTGAATGTCGGCGCTGACCAGGCTATCGCTGTACGGACCCTGGGCCTGGGTCTGGACGATGCCCTGCAGCTTGTCGTCCTTGATCTTGCGGTTGCCGTTGAAGACCACCTGGTTGATCAGCTGGTTTTCAGCGACCGTCACCACGAGCGTGCCGCCCGATACGGAGATCTGCACATCGGAGAAGAAGCCGGTGGCGTAAAGACGCTTCACCGATTCATCGATGTCGGCATTGGAGAAAGTCCGACCCGGCTGGATCGAAAGGTTGGAGCGTACAGCCTCGGCACCGACACGCTGAGCTCCGCGTACGTCGATCCGCTGAACCACTGCGGCTTCGGCAGCAACCGCCGATGCGAGAACGGCAATACCTGCGCCCGAAGACACGACACCAGCAGACAGCGCGACCGCCGATACTGCGTTCAAAAACTTTGAACCAGCCTTCATGTGTATACTTTACCTTCTTCCATTGCCCCAAAGTCGGCACCCGACTCCGGCCCGTGTGTGGTTTTAACGGGTTTTACCCTACAAGCAAGTGTGCGAGTTAATTTCTGTTTACTTCATTTCAACGCGTGGCCCAATCGCCACTATCAATTTGAAACAGCGTAAACAAATCCTTTCGCGCGACACAAGCTCCCCGTTAGCCAATCAAACGGCTGATATCGTTCCAGGTGGCAAAAACCATCAGGGACAAGATCATCGCCATACCGATGCGGAAAGCGATCTCCTGTGCGCCCTGACCCATTGGCCTCCCCCGCACTGCTTCAATCGCGTAGAGAACGAGATGGCCGCCGTCAAGAACCGGAACTGGGAACAAATTCAAAAGCCCCAGGGAAACGGAAAGAACTGCTGCCAGATTTAACAGGGCGACAACGCCGAGTGTCGCCATTTCGCCCGACGCCTGCACCACGCGGACAGGGCCACCGAGCTGATCGGCGTTCATGCGTCCGGCGATCATGTTGCCCAGATAATCGAAGGTGCCCGTGACGATATGACCGGTCTGGCGAACGCCTTCCCAAACCGCCTCAAGAGGCGAAAGCTGGACAATGCGAAAATTGCCAGCCTGCTGATCGGTGATGATTCCGATCTGGCCGACCTCCATCTCGTTGCCGAAACGGTCCGTGGTGATGGCGCGCTTCGGGACCAGATCGAAATCCATCTCCTGGCCATCACGACGAACCGTCACTTCGACGGGGATTTCGGGGCGCATGGTGATGTAGCGCACGACATCATCGAAGGTTTCGATCGTGCGGCCGTCCAGGGCCACCAGAACGTCGCCCCGGGCGATGCCGGCGGCTTCGGCGGCGCTGCCTGCCTTGATGTCGGCGACGACCGGGTCGGAGACCGGCTTGCCCATGGTCGCGAACATGCCGGCAAAGATCACGATCGCCAGCAGGAAGTTGGCAAGAGGCCCGGCGGCGACGGTGACGGCGCGCTTCCAGAGCTTGGCGCCGTTCAGTGTCTGGGCCCGTTCTTCCTCGGTCAGTTCCTCGGCCATCGACCCGTCGGGACGGCTTGCCGCATCGGCGTCACCGAAGAAGCGGACATAGCCGCCCAGAGGGATTGCCGAGATTTTCCAACGGGTTCCGTGACTGTCGGTGTAACCGACGAGCTCCGGGCCGAAGCCGACGGAGAAGGCCAGGATCCGGATACCGGACCATCGGCCAGCCAGGTAATGCCCCATCTCATGGATGAAGACCAGGAGGGACAGAATCAGGATGTAGGGCAGGATATATCCGCCGAGAAAACTGAAAACTGCGCTGATGTAGTCCATCTGTCCGTATCCCGATCTCGCTCATGGCGAAGGTTGACGCCGTCGTTGGCCGAGCCCACCCGGTCAATTACAGACCGAAAAGGAAGGCTCCCATGGAGACGACGGCATTGGCACTGCCGGCAGAGCTGCCGACGGCCAAGAAAAACGCGGCAAAACTGGCAAATACAAGGCCGTCAACGCGGTCCATCACGCCGCCATGGCCTGGGATCAACTTGCTTGAGTCCTTCACGCCGAAGCGGCGCTTGATGAAGGATTCGAAGAGGTCACCGATCTGGCTCGAGACCGACAGCGTGAATGCAACGATCCCGACCCAGAGGCCGAGGTCCTGGAAGTGGCTCATGGCCACGAGCAGGCCGCCGACAACACCTGCGACCGTGCCGCCGATTGCGCCGGACCAGGTCTTGCCGGGCGAAATGCGTGGTGCAAGCTTAGGGCCACCGATCGCCCGCCCGACAAAATAAGCCAGGATGTCCGTTGCCCAGACAACGACGAAGACGAATAGCATAGCGATGAAACCGAGCGAATCGTCGCCACGGATCGCCGAGAGCGAAATGGCGCTGAGGCCCGCATAGAACAGGCCACCCGGCTGCCACCAGCTCACCCGCCGCAGCATAGCCGGAATTGCGGAGGTGATCACGAGACCGGCGAACAGGGGCACTGTCAGATCGGCATGACCGAACAGCATGTTGAGACTGATCAGGGCCATCGAGAACCAGCCGAAGGCATGGGCTCTGAGGCTGCCTTCCGGAAGCCGTGTGATGGTCGACCATTCGTAATAGACGAGCAGACCAATTGCGACGGCGACGGTCTTGAAAGCCAGACCGCCCATCCAGGTGGCCGCGAGAACCACGAGGATCATGACGATGGCAGAAACGATTCTGAGCTGGAGCTCTCGCGACATCGTCAAAGTCATGAGCCGACCGCCACGGCTTTGGTCGAAAGACCGCCAAAGCGCCGGTCGCGCGCTGCGTATCGCTCCAGGATGCTGTCAAAGAGTGCCGGCGTGAAATCCGGCCAGAAGTCCGGGACGAACATCAGTTCGGCATAGGCTGCCTGCCAGAGCAGGAAGTTCGACAGCCGCTCTTCGCCACTCGTGCGAATGACGAGATCAGGATCGGGGATCCCGGCCGTATCGAGATAATCGTTCAGCCTCTGCGCATCGATCTCGGACGCATCAAGCCTGCCCGCCTGAACATCCAAAGCCAGACGGGCCGCGGCGCGTGCGATCTCGTCGCGGGAGCCGTAGTTGAAGGCGATGACCAGCGTCATGCCCGTATTGGCCGCGGTCGTTTCTTCCGCCTCGAGCAGCAGCGAGCGAATGTCCTCGCGCAGGTTCACGCGGTCGCCGATGATGCGGATTCGAACGCCGGCCTGATGCAGGTCGGCGAGGTCACGCCGGATGAAAGCCTTCAGCAGACCGAAGAGCTCGTTCACCTCCGATTCCGGACGGCGCCAGTTCTCAGACGAGAAGGCAAAAAGCGTCAGGAATCCAACGCCGGCCTCGCCGGCCGCCTTCACCGTCTCACGGACCGTCTCTACACCCTTGCGATGGCCGAAGGTGCGCGGCAGACCGCGCGCATTCGCCCATCGGCCATTGCCATCCATGATGATCGCAACATGCTGCGGAACGAGGCGATGTTGAACTGTCGACATTGGCGAGGATCCAGGCGGCTTGGAGAGTACGGCGAAGAACGACTCTGCCTTAAACCTGCATGATTTCCTTTTCCTTGTCCGCGAGCAAGCGGTCGACGTCGACAATCGTCTCGTCTGTCATTTTCTGGACCTTGTCGGCGAGCGAACGGCTATCGTCCTGGCTGATGTCGCCATCCTTCTCGGCCTTCTTCAGGCTGTCCATGCCGTCACGACGGACGTGACGGATCGCGACCTTGGCCTTTTCGGCATAATCATGTGCCACCTTGACCAGCGACTTGCGGCGCTCTTCGTTGAGCTCGGGCAGCGGAATGCGCAGGTTCTGGCCATCCACGATCGGGTTCAGGCCGAGATTGGCTTCGCGGATCGCGCGATCGACGGCGCCGACCATGGACTTGTCCCAGATCGAGACACCGAGCATGCGGGGTTCAGGAACCGTGACGTTGGCAACCTGGTTCAGCGGTACGCGCGAACCATAGGCTTCCACCACCACCGGATCCAGCACGTTGGCCGAGGCCCGGCCCGTGCGCAGCGATGCGATGTCGTTCTTGAATGCGTTGATGGCACCGTCCATGCGGCGCTTGATGTCGTTGAGATCAACCCCTGCGGTCATCATGGTTCTCCCATTGCTCTATTGCTCGGCGGCTTACTAGCGCCACCCGTAAAATGATCAGTTGTCGGTAACGATCGTCATGCGTCCGGCGCCGGACAGAATCTCGCCGAACCCGCCCTTCTCGTGGATCGAGAAGACGATGATCGGAATATGGTTTTCGCGGGCGAGCGCCACGGCTGCGACATCCATCACCGCGAGGCCCTTCTGCAGGACTTCGTCATGGGTCAGGCTGTCGAAGCGGGTCGCCGTCGGATCCTTCTTCGGGTCGGCGGAATAGATGCCGTCCACCTGGGTGCCTTTGAAGATCGCCTGTGCGCCGATTTCGGCCGCACGCAGCGCTGCGGCTGAATCGGTCGTAAAGAAGGGGTTGCCGGTGCCGCCGGCGAAGATCACCACCCTGCCCTGCGCCAGATGATGAAGAGCGCCGCGCTGCGAGAAGCTTTCGCAGATTTCCGGCATGGCGATGGCCGAGAGGACGACCGTATCGATGTCGAGCTTGCGCAGCGAGGTGGCGAGCGCCAGCGCGTTGATGACGGTCGCCAGCATGCCCATGTGGTCGCCGGTCACGCGGTCGCCGCCCTTGGACGCGACAGCGACGCCACGGAAGATGTTGCCGCCGCCGACAACGACGCCGACTTCGACGCCCATGCGACGGGCTTCGGCGATGTCACCGGCGATCCGGTCGGCCACTGCCACATCAATCCCGAATCCCTGGCTACCCATGAGGGCTTCGCCGGAAGCCTTGAGGAGGACGCGTTTGAACAATGGCTTGGCTGACATGAAAGCTCCCGAAATCAATTCTGTGCCGGATACACGAAGGGCACCGCGTTGTCACGCGATGCCCGATGTTTTCCCTCGAAGAAGGGTAACGGCAATCAGCCCTTGGCAGCGGCTGCGACTTCGGCAGCGAAGTCGGACTCTTCCTTCTCGATGCCTTCGCCGAGCAGCAGACGTGCCATGCCGGTGACTTCGATCGGAGCGCCAGCTTCCTTCTCGGCAGCCTTGATGGCGTCGCCGACGGTCTGGTCCGGGTTGATGACGAAAGCCTGCGAGAGAAGAGCGACTTCCTCGAAGAACTTGCGCATGCGGCCCTCAACCATCTTCTCGATGATGGCGTCCGGCTTGCCGGAGGCGCGGGACTGCTCGATGAAGACGTTGCGCTCGCGCTCGGCGACAGCAGCGTCGACTTCTTCCGCACGGATGGCGAGCGGGTTGGTCGCAGCAATGTGCATGGCGACCTGGCGGCCGATGGCAGACAGAACGTCCTTGTTGCCGGTCGACTTCAGCGCGACGAGAACGCCGAGCTTGCCGAGGCCGTCAGCAACGGCGTTGTGGATGTAGGTGGCGACAACGCCATCTTCGACGGAAAGCTTGACGGCGCGGCGCAGCGTCATGTTTTCGCCGATGTGAGCGATTGCGTCCTTGATCGTGTCGGTGACGGTCTTGCCGCTGGCCGGATAGGTGGAAGCGCCGATCGCGTCGACAGAACCGTCGGTGCCGATGGCGACAGAAGCCACGCCACGGACGAGGTCCTGGAAGGCGTCGTTGCGGGCAACGAAGTCGGTTTCGGAGTTGACTTCTACGACAACGGCCGAGGTGCCGGCGCCGTTGATGCCGACCAGGCCTTCAGCAGCCGTACGGCCGGACTTCTTGTCAGCCTTGGCAATACCCTTGGCGCGCAGCCAGTCGATGGCGGCTTCGATGTCACCGTTGTTTTCGGTCAGAGCCTTCTTGCAATCCATCATGCCTGCGCCGGACTTTTCGCGCAGTTCTTTTACCAGTGCTGCAGTGATTTCAGCCATTGTGTGCCTCTTGTCTGTTCAGGCGGTCGATCCGTAACCTCAAGGCGACGGAGGGCCGCTGTGTTGGGGACGAAATGTACCCGGATGTATGACAACGTGATGAAGCGGGTCACCACGGAAACAATCGGCCGTCTTCGACGGTGTCTCGCCCGAGGCGAAAGGCATCCGGAAGAACGGAGGCCGCCTGTCGCTCGGGCGAGCACACAGGCGGCCGTTCCCTTAACGGGAGATGCGGCGGAAACCCGCCGCAGAGACGCGATTACGCGTCTGCTTCGGTCTCGAGAGCCGGCTCGATCGGAGCTTCGGCAGAGGCGCCGATGTCACGACCCGAAGCGCCCTGCTGGCGAGCGATGCCGTCGATGGCAGCGCGCGAGATCAGGTCGCAGTAGAGCGAGATGGCGCGCGAAGCGTCGTCGTTGCCCGGGATCGGGTAGTCGATTAGGTCCGGATCGCAGTTCGAATCGATGACAGCAACAACCGGGATGCCGAGGCGCTTGGCTTCGTCGATCGCGATCTTTTCCTTGTTGGTGTCGATGATGAACATCAGGTCCGGGGTGCCGCCCATGTCGCGGATACCGCCGAGAGCCTTTTCAAGCTTCTCGCGTTCGCGCTCGAGGTTCAGGCGCTCCTTCTTGGAGTAGCCGGAAGCTTCCGAAGCCAGGATCTCATCGAGCTTGCGCAGACGGGCGATCGAGTTCGAAATGGTCTTCCAGTTGGTCATCATGCCGCCGAGCCAGCGGGAGTTGACGTAGTACTGGGCCGAACGCTTGGCGCTGTCAGCGATGATTTCCGACGCCTGACGCTTGGTGCCGACGAACAGAACGCGGCCGCCACGAGCAACGGTGTCGGACACGACCTGAAGGGCGCGCGACAGCATCGGAACGGTCTGAGCCAGGTCGATGATATGGATGTTGTTACGATCGCCGAAGATGTACGGCTTCATCTTCGGGTTCCAGCGGTGCGTCTGGTGACCGAAGTGAACGCCAGCTTCCAGAAGCTGACGCATGCTAAAATCAGGCAATGCCATGCCTTTTTCTCCTTTTCCGGTTTAACCCCCGCGAGACAAACAGCAGACCTTTCGGCCTACCACCGGGCGGAAGCGGCAGGATTTCTCCCTGTCGATCCCAAGTCTCGCGTGTGGAATGACGCCGGCCATACAGGTGCGCCGGTCAAAAATCAATAGCGAAAGTGCCGAATTTCCAGCAATTCGGAGCCTTTACTGGCAGTCACTGTCGGGCTTGCCCAGAACTTCCAGCTTCGTCAACTTGCCTGCCAGGACGAAATCGCCGTAGTCGAGCGTCAGATCACGGGTGACCCCGTTTTCATAGAGTTTGAAGGACTGGCTGTAGATCGGCTCCTGATCACCCTTCGTCTTTTCGTCGAAATAGGCAATCGAGACCGGCCAGTAATCCTGCGGCCCGAGAGAGGCGACAGCCTTGGCTTCCGGATCCGTCTGGGCCGACTTCTTCGGCCCGCCGACGATGGTCGTGGTGAGGAACGTCTGGTCGCCGTCCTCGGAGCCGTCGAATATGCGCGATTCGAAGACGCGCTCGCCCTTGCGGGCACGTGCGATCACTTCGAGCATATGTTCTGCGGGAAACCGGCTGTCCGCCAGCTCGATGTCGCGCTTGTCGGGACCTGTCAGCTCGATCTTGACCTTGCCATCGGCTTCGGCAGCCGCACCCTTCACGTCCTTGTCGAGCTGGTCATCGGTGAAGGACTTGTTCTCGAAGCGGAACTTGCCGGCCGCGACGTCTTCGAACGTAGACGAGCGCTGGTCGGTCACGCGCACGCCCTCGCCCACGTCAATGCGGGTGACGAAACGGAACTGGGTGTTGAAGCCTTTGCAGGTCGAACCGCTAAATTCGTAGACCATGCGACCGCGGACGGATTCGATGCCGGAGCGATCGGATGCTTCCTTCAGCACGATGTCATAGACGGCGCGGTGCGGCACGAGGCCAACGGTTGCCGCGGAGGCCGCCTGCCCGGTCGCGCCCACGGCAGCCAGGGCCACGGACGCACGGACCGCCATTCGCAAAGGAAACATCGACACCCTCCTGTTGGACTCGTAAGCGATGTTATAAGAACACATCCGGCAAAAGCGAGACATGCTTTTCGTCGCCACAACTTTCTCAACTTTTATCAACAGACCGGGAATCGACCATGTCCGACACAATCGACGGCCGCCTTGCAGCACTGGGCATCAGCCTGCCGGAAGCCGCAGCCCCTGCCGCCAATTACGTGCCCTATGTGATCAGCGGGAACCTGCTGTTTCTCTCCGGCCAGCTGCCGATTGAAGGCGGAAAAGTGGCAGTGATCGGTCTCGTCGGCGGCGATGTGGCACTCCCGGAAGCGCAGCGCGCTGCGGAACTCTGCGCCATCAACATCCTCGCCCAGGCGAAGGCCGCCCTTTCCGGCGACCTCTCGCGCATCAGCCGTGTCGTCAAGCTCAACGGTTTCGTGGCGTCGGCGCCAGGCTTCGTGGAGCAGCATCTCGTCATCAATGGTGCCTCGAACCTGATCGCCAACGTGCTCGGCGAGGCGGGCAAACATGCGCGCGCTGCGGTCGGCATGGCATCGCTGCCGCTCAACGCGGCCGTGGAGATCGACGCAATTCTGGAGATCACCCGGTGAGCCATATCGACTGGATCAAGGACGTGCCGGTCGCCCATCGCGGCTACCACGACATGAACAAGCAGATCTGGGAGAATACTCTTTCGGCTTTCAGCCGCGCCATCGAGGCAGGGTTCGCGATCGAATGCGACATACAGCTGTCGGCCGACAGCGTGCCGATGGTTTTCCACGACCACGACCTGCAGCGCCTCTGCGGCATTGCCGGTGAGGTACGCGAGCGCACGGCTGCCGAACTGCGGATGCTGTCGATCGGCGGCACCGCCGACAGAATCCCGACGCTTCGCCAGATGCTCGATCTGGTCAAGGGCCAGGTGCCACTGGTCATCGAACTCAAGGGCATCGACGCCGAACAGGATGATGGCTTCGTGGAAGCCGTTCTCGAAGTGCTCGAGGGATACGAGGGCAAGGTCGCGCTGATGAGCTTCGACTTCCATCTCCTGCGTGCGCTGAAAGTTGCCGAATGCCCGTGGCCGGTTGGCCTCACCGCCGAAGGCGTCAAGCCGGACAATCTCGCCGCTCATCGTGAGGCCATGGATCTAGGTCTGGACTTCACCTCCTACTGTGTGGCGCATCTGCCCAATGATTTCGTCACGGGCCTGCGTGAAAAGGGCACACCCGTAATTACCTGGACCGTCAGGGATGAAATCATGCGGGCACAGACCTATAAATATGCAGATCAGATGACATTCGAAGGCTTCGACCCGCGCCAGTCGCCGGCCATCGCCTGACGGGAGATCCATGGCAGACGAGGTGACGATCCGCGTAGTCCGTTCGTTTTCGGAAATCAAACCCGCCGAATGGGAACTTCTCAGTGGAGCCTCCCGTTCCGGGCCTGGCTATAATCCCTTCATCTCGCATGCCTTCCTTTCGGCTCTCGAAGGCTCCGGTTCGGCCACGGCCGAGACAGGCTGGATGGGCCATCATCTGCTGCTCGAACAGGAAGGGCGCCTTCTCGGCGCCATTCCCTGTTATCTAAAGAGCCACAGCCAGGGCGAATATGTCTTCGACTACGGCTGGGCCGATGCCTTCCAGCGTGCCGGTGGCCGCTATTATCCGAAGCTTCAGGCCTCCATTCCCTTTACCCCCGCGACCGGACCGCGACTGCTCGTGCGCCACGGTGAGGATGTCGCGCAAGTCCAGGATCTGCTGGCGCAAGGGCTGCAACAGGTCGCACAAGAACTCGGCACATCTTCGGCGCATGTGACCTTCCTGCCGCAAGGGGAACTTCCTTCCCTCACGGAAGCCGGCTTTCTGCATCGAACGGATCAGCAGTTCCATTTCATCAACCGCGGCTATGCCAATCACGAGGCGTTCCTCGCCGAACTTTCGTCGTCGAAGCGCAAGAACTTGCGCAAGGAGCGGCGCAATGCGCTGGAAAACGACCTCTCGATCGACTGGCTGACGGGCCGAGATCTGACGGAAGACATCTGGGACCAGTTCTTTCGCTTCTACATGGACACCGGAAGCCGCAAATGGGGCCGCCCCTATCTGACTCGACTCTTCTACTCTCTGGTCGGTGAGCGGATGCCGGACGACATTCTTCTGGTCATGGCAAAACGCGAAGGTCGCTATGTGGCCGGCGCAATCAACTTCATCGGTGCGGATGCGCTCTATGGCCGCCATTGGGGCTGCGTCGAGGATCACCCCTTCCTGCATTTCGAAGTCTGCTATCATCAGGCGATCGACTTTGCCCTCGAAAAGGGGCTGTCACGCGTGGAAGCGGGCGCACAAGGCGAGCATAAGCTTGCGCGCGGCTACGAGCCGGTGACCACGCATTCTGCCCATTTCATCACCCATCCGGGGCTGCGCCGGGCTGTTGCCGATTATCTCGAACATGAGCGCCGCGAAGTGGCTCAGGCCGGCGAATATCTGGGCGAGCACACGCCGTTCCGCAAAGGCGAGCGGCAGCTGCGCGAGGGCGAGGAATTCGATGGTTGAGAGCCGCCTTGCGCACTTGAAGCCTTGCCGGCCATGCGGTTAAGTGGCCCGAACAGCTAAGGAGACGACCATGACAGCCTATGAGCCCGACAATATCTTCGCCAAGATCATCGCGGGCACGATCCCGTCGGTGAAGCTCTATGAAGACGAGGACACGCTGGCTTTCATGGACGTGATGCCCCAGGCGCCCGGACACCTGCTCGTCATTCCGAAGGCTGGCTCACGCAACCTGCTCGATGCCGATCCGGCCGTCCTCGCGAAGCTCATGCCAGTCGTGCAGAAGCTTGCCAATGCTGCGAAGGACGCTTTCGATGCAGACGGAGTCTATGTCGCGCAGTTCAACGAGCCGGCTGCCGGGCAGACCGTCTTCCACCTGCATTTCCACGTCATTCCGCGGCACGAAGGCCAGCCGTTGAAGCCGCATGCCGGTGGCATGGCCGATGTCGAGCTGCTGAAAGCGCAGGCGGAGAAGATCAAGGCGGCGCTCTGAAGCGCCGCCACCCGAGGGGATGAAGGGTCGAAGAACAGGCTCAGCCGACGAAGCCGCCCACGACCACCAATGCTGCGATGGCAATCAAGGCCAGCACCATGATCGGGAAGGATCCGGTCGAATCCCAGCCACCCAGTTTTGACGAGCTCTCGCTCAAGTCTTCCGGCAGCACCTTGAAGCGGGGCGGATCACCGTGTTTCAGCTTTCGGAAGCGTACAACCTTGGACATTTCGCTTTCCTCCTGTTGATCGGATACCCGACTTGGGAAGCGAAATGTGGCAATTCCAGCGATCACACGTGTCTGTGAACGCGCCTGATCTCAGAGCCAGAGCAGCCCTGCCCCCAGGATCGCCAGGGGAACGGCGACGCCCACGAGCACGCGCTGCCCGGCCAGAAGGAAGGCTGCAAAGCCAAGGCCGGCGGCTGCAAGCCTCAGCCAGAGCGGCGAGGCTTCCAGCGTGCCTGTCGGGAAAACAACGAGTTTGGCGGTCACCGCCATGACGAGTGCGGTCGCAACCGCCCTCACCCAGTTGAGCGCTTCCGAGCCTTCCTGAAGCCGATTGCCGGCGAGAACGCCGAGCCAGCGCCAGAGATCCGTCGCGAGCCAACCGGCGATGATGATGACGATATAGGGCCAGTAGTCCTGCATCAGACCACCTCCTCCGCCTGCGGAGCCATCTTCTGTTCCTCAGCACTCGCGGAACGCCTGCCCCGACGGATGACGTAGCGATCGAAGAGATAGGCAAGCGTACCGCCGCCCAGACCCGCGATCAGGATATCGAAGCCTGGGACGAGCACGGCCAGCACTGGGCCGGCGACGACGCCGACGACAAAAGCCACCTTCACCACGGACTGGCGGCCCGTCGCCCAGATCGAAGCAATGAAATAGACAGGCGTGAGGAAGAACAGGAGAGCCGCGACGATCGGCGGGAACTGGGCAACGAGGCCATAGCAGATGCCGACCAGGATCGTGTTGATCGTCACCAGCGTGATGCCGAAGCCTGCGAAATAGGCGATGCGCCCTTCCCTCGGCACATCCTTGAACGTGCCCATGGCGAAGACCCAGGCCGTGATCGCCACGAAGTGAGACAGGAAAAGCAGGATCCAAGTGGGCGTTTTTCCGGTCCGCATCTCCGGCACGAGGGACGCCACCATGGGCATCATGCGGATCGACGACAGCGAGACGGCGAGAAAAATCGCGAGAAGATTGGCCCCGCTGGTCATGGTGCCGATCAGGATCATTTTGGCCGGCAGAGCCCAGACTGCGGCCGTCATGAACATGGCCTCGGCCCGGCTGACACCCGATTCGAGCGCGAAAGCCGAAAAGCCGACGAAGGAGATCATCAGGATGATCGCGGGCAGGCTGAAGAGCCCCCGCATGCCGGCGAAAAACCACCGCGTCTTTGAAATATCACTGGAAGCCGAGGTCATTCAAAATTCCGGATCGGCAAAAAGAAAGTGCCGGGCTGACTGCCCGGCACAGGTTTTCTGATCGACTGGTGCTTACTTCTTCTTCGGCACCTTCGGCACAGCCGAGCGCTTGGCCGGCTTCGGTGCCTCGTCGATGACAGCGACATCGCCATCGTCCTCGACGGCCGAAGCCTTAGGCGTGGGCTTGCGCTTCGCCTTGGCGGGCTTGGCGGAAGCCACTTCGGCCTCGGGCTTCGGCTTGACCGGCGCCACCTCCGCGATCGCATCGAGATCCAGCACCTCTGCACCGTTTTCGTCGGTCTTGGTACCGACCTTGACCACGCCGCCCTTCTTCAGCTTGCCGAAGAGGATCTCGTTGGCCAGCGGCTTCTTGATGTGCTCCTGGATGACGCGAGCCAGCGGGCGGGCGCCCATCTTCTCGTCGTAGCCGTTCTTCGCCAACCAGGCGATCGCGGGCTCCGACAGGTCAAAGGTGACGTTGCGTTCCGAAAGCTGCGCTTCCAGCTGCATGACGAACTTCTGCACGACCTGATGGATGACTTCCGTCGGCAGCGGCGCAAACGGGATCGTTGCGTCGAGACGGTTGCGGAATTCCGGCGTGAACAGGCGGTTAAGCGCCTCTTCGTCTTCGCCGGTGCGCTTGGAGGAGCCGAAGCCGATTGCCGACTTCGCCATTTCCGAAGCACCCGCATTGGTCGTCATGATCAGGATGACGTTGCGGAAGTCGATCTTCTTGCCGTTGTGATCCGTCAGCTGGCCATGGTCCATGACCTGCAGCAGGATGTTGTAGATATCCGGATGCGCCTTTTCGATTTCATCGAGCAGCACGACCGAATGCGGATGCTGGTCGACGCCATCGGTCAAAAGACCGCCCTGATCGAAGCCGACATAACCGGGGGGTGCACCGAGCAGACGCGAGACTGTGTGCCGCTCCATGTATTCCGACATGTCGAAGCGCAGGAGTTCGACGCCGAGCGACGATGCCAGCTGCTTGGCGACCTCGGTCTTGCCGACGCCGGTCGGGCCGGAAAAGACATAGGCGCCGATCGGCTTGTTCGGCTCGCGCAGGCCGGCACGGGCGAGCTTGATCGAGGTGGATAGCGCCTCGATCGCCTTGTCCTGCCCGTAAACCACGGAGCGCAGTTCCTTTTCGAGATTGGCAAGCACCATCTCGTCGTCCTTGGACACCGTCTTCGGGGGAATGCGGGCCATGGTGGCGATCGTTGCCTCGATCTCCTTCTCGGTGATCAGCTTGCGGCGACGCGACGCCGGCAGCAGCATCTGGGCCGCACCCGTCTCGTCGATCACGTCGATCGCCTTGTCGGGCAGCTTGCGGTCGGAGATGTAGCGCGCCGACAGCTCGACTGCCGACTTGATCGCGTCGTTGGTGTAGCGGAGCTTGTGATAGTCCTCGAAGTAAGGCTTCAGGCCCTTCATGATCTCGATCGCATCGTCGATCGACGGCTCGTTGACGTCGATCTTCTGGAAGCGACGAACCAGAGCCCGGTCCTTCTCGAAGAACTGGCGGTATTCCTTGTAGGTGGTCGAGCCGATGCAGCGGATCGCACCCGAGGAGAGCGCCGGCTTCAAAAGGTTCGACGCATCCATGGCGCCGCCCGAGGTGGCACCGGCACCGATCACGGTGTGGATCTCGTCGATGAAGAGGACGGCGCCCGGATAATCCTCGAGCTCCTTCACGACCTGCTTCAGCCGCTCTTCGAAGTCACCGCGATAGCGGGTGCCGGCGAGGAGCGTACCCATGTCGAGCGAGAAGATGGTGGCGTCTGCCAGCGCTTCCGGCACCTTGCCTTCGACGATGCGCTTGGCAAGGCCTTCGGCGATCGCCGTCTTGCCGACGCCGGGATCACCGACATAGAGCGGGTTGTTCTTCGAACGGCGGCATAGAACCTGAATGGTACGGTTGACCTCGTCGTGACGACCGATCAGCGGATCGATGCGGCCGGTCTTCGCCTTTTCGTTCAGGTTGACGCAGTAAGCCTTTAGAGCCTCCTGCTTGCCCTTGGCCGAACCTTCCTCCGGCTCGCGACCACCCTGCTTTGCGTCGGGCTCGCCCTCTTCCGCCCCGCGTGGGCTGCGGACCTGCGAGGCACCCGGGCGCTTGCCGATGCCATGGGAGATGTAGTTCACCGCGTCGTAGCGGGTCATTTCCTGTTCCTGCAGGAAATAGGCAGCATTGCTCTCGCGCTCGGCGAAGATCGCAACAAGCACGTTGGCGCCGGTGACTTCCTCGCGGCCCGAAGACTGGACATGGATCACGGCGCGCTGGATGACGCGCTGGAAGCTCGATGTGGGCTTGGAGTCCTCATCGTAGCCGGTGATCAGATTGGCGAGATCGTTGTCGACAAAATCCGTCACGGTTTTGCGCAGGGCGTCGAGGTTGACGTTGCAAGCCCCCATCACGGCGGCGGCATCAGCGTCGTCGATCAGAGCGAGCAGCAGGTGCTCCAGCGTCGCATATTCATGGTGACGCTCGTTTGCGTAGGTCAGGGCCTGATGCAGCGCTTTTTCGAGGCTGGGTGAAAATGTTGGCACGTCTGATCCTCACTTCTTTTCCATGACGCATTGAAGCGGATGTTCATGTTGCCGGGCGAAATCCATCACCTGTGAGACTTTGGTTTCAGCGACTTCGTAGGTGAAGACACCACATTCCCCGACCCCATGATTGTGGACGTGCAACATGATGCGGGTGGCGGCTTCCCTGTCCTTCTGGAAGAAGCGCTCCAGGATGTGGATCACGAATTCCATCGGGGTGTAGTCGTCGTTCAGAAGCAGGACGCGATACAGATTCGGCTTCTTCGTCTTCGGCTTGGTGCGCGTGATGACCGAGGTGCCGCGATTGGCATTATCCCCGTCACCCTGGCTTTGCATGAAGACCGGCTTGGCAGTCATTTCAGTTCATTCTCCGTTGTCCGGCCGGTTTGCCGTTACACATCGGTGCGGACGAACACTCAGCACAGTAAGGTAGTTCATTATGCGGTGATTTTAAGCCCCCCAGGTCAAGGTGACGACAATTTGTCACGAAGCCCGGAAAAGCGAGGAATTTGAACGGATAGGTTATACCAGCAGCCACAAATGACAAGACCGGCCGCGCGGGGCACGGCCGGTCTTGCAGGTTACGCGCAAGCTTCAATCAGGCAGCAGCCGATACCGGCGCCATCGTCTTGGCCATGCTGGACTCGTAGGGCTTGTAGGCGATCTTCGCGAGATCGGCATACATCTCGCCCATCTTCGTCGCCTCGGCCACGAAGCTTTCGTAGGAGGACTTCATGAAGGACGTCTGGAGCTCGAAGGCGGCCTCGACGCTCTTCACGGAGGTCATGGCTTCCATGAAGGACGTCAGGTCCTGGAAAGACTTCTTCGAGTAGTCGGTCGCTTCGGCTGCGATGGCCTGAAAGCCCTTCGTCACCTCTGAATAGTTCTTCAGCATGGTGTCCATGGCTTCCTTGCTCTTCTTGCTGGCGTCGTCGATATTGAACATGCGAGTGCTCCTCCTTCTGTCCGGAATATCAGATGACCCGAACATAGCAGCCGCACAAAAGGGGTCAAGAGAATTTGTGCATCGCACAACAATCGTCAATTGTAAGCCGGATAATGAAAAAGGGCTGCGATCCTGCCGCAGCCCCGTCTCAGTTTCCGTCGGCGCCGCGATCAGCAGCGGCCAAGATCACAGATCGACGTCGAGGATCGCCATCGAGAAATTGTAGGACAGATCGCCGTCTTCGTCGTCCTTGAAGACGACGCCGAGAAACTCGTCACCCACGTAGACTTCAGCGGAGTCGTCCTTGCGCGGACGAGCCTTGACGCTCATCGTCGGGTTGAAAGTGCGCTTGAAATACGCGTCGAGTTTCTTCAGTTCTTCCGGCTTCACACTGTGTCTCCATGGACTGTTTTCGGGGAGGGTTTCGAGTTGCGCGCTTGTCGCACGGCCTTTCCGCCGATGTAAAGACGCAATGCAAAGTTTGCCCAGACTGGCGGGGCCGTTTTCCGATTGGACGATCTTTCCGGCGCGCTCAGTCGTCGGAAACGATCATCTGGTCCATCGACCGGCTCGGCTCGGCACAACCGGCCTCGCCGACAACACGGGCCGGAACGCCGGCGACCGTAGTGCATCTGGGAACAGGCTTCAACACGACCGAGCCTGCCGCAATGCGCGAGCAGCTGCCGACCTCGATGTTGCCCAGCACCTTGGCCCCTGCCCCGATCATCACGCCATCGCCGATCTTGGGATGCCGGTCGGCCCCCTCCTTGCCGGTACCGCCCAAGGTGACGCCGTGCAGTATCGAGACATTGTCACCGATCTTTGCAGTCTCGCCCACGACGAGGCCGGTGGCGTGGTCAAGGAAGATGCCCTTGCCGATATGCGCGGCCGGGTTGATATCCGTCTGGAACATGTTCGAGGACCGGCTCTGCAGGTAAAGCGCGAAGTCGCGGCGGCCGTTGTTCCAGAGCCAGTTGGCCAGACGATGGGTCTGGATCGCATGAAAACCCTTGAAGTAGAGCACAGGCTCCAGGAACCGCGTGCAGGCAGGGTCGCGATCGTAGACAGCCTGAATATCGACGCGCAGGATCGTGGACCATTCCGGCCAGTCACGCATCATTGCCTCGAAGGCCTGGCGCAGAACAATCGCCGGAACATCCGAGTGATCCAGCCGCTCGCAGATGCGGTAGATCACACAATCTTCCAGCGACGCGTGGCTCAGCACCGTCGAATGAAAGAAAGCCGCGAGCATGGGATCGCGATCGGCGGCCACGCGGGCTTCGTGCCGCAGGCTGTCCCAAATCGGATCCATGGACTTGATGGCTTCGGTCTTGAGGACGTCGTTGTGTGCGACCATTGCCGGTCTCCTCGTTCGTCTAGGAATGGCATTATATAGTCGAAGACAGATCGAACTCAAATGGGGGCCGCATGAAACAGTCGAACACCTTTGCCACAGGCTTTATCAAGGCTTTCTGCGAAGCCGGTACCGGGCTTCTGGTGATCGACAATCCGCAACGAAAGAACGCCGTCACGGCCGCCATGTGGCGCGCGATACCGGAGGCCATCCATTGGCTCCATGCCGAAGCTGGCGTCCGCGTCATCGTTCTCACGGGCGGCGGAACGATGGACTTCAGCGCCGGCGCAGACATTTCGGAATTTACCGAATTACGCAAAGATGCTGCGACGGCCCGCGTCTACGAGGCTTCGAACAGCCGGGCCTTTGCGGCCGTGCGGGAAGCCCCCGTGCCGGTGATCGCGGCGATCAGAGGCGTCTGTTACGGCGGCGGCTTCGGGTTGGCGGCGGCTGCTGATCTCCGGCTGGCATCGTCGGATGCCATGTTCGCCGTCCCGGCGGCGCGCCTCGGCCTCGCTTATCCCGCGGATGCGGTCCAGGATTTCGTCCGTGGCCTCGGCAGCCAGATGGCGAGACGCGCTCTTTTCACCGGAGCGGCGATGAAAGCTGCGGAACTTCTCGCCTGCGGTTTTCTGTCGGAGTTGACGGAGCCGGACCAGCTCGAGCAACGGGCGCAGATCCTTGCCGACACGATCGCGGCCAATGCGCCGCTGTCGCTGCGCGCATCGAAACTTGCCCTGCGTGCGGCCGAAGAGGCCGACGTCGACATGCTGCGCGAGGCGGAGATCATCGGCGCCTCGACCTTCGAGAGCGAGGATTACCGCGAGGGCCGCGCGGCCTTTGCCGAGCGGCGCAGGCCGGTCTTCACCGGACGGTGAGGGTCAACGCCCTTCGAGCTCGGAATAGAAGTCGAGCGCTGCCTTCTTGAACACCCGGTCTCCGACAGCCAGCATGTGGTCGCGGTTCGGGATATCGAGCGCCACCGCGCGGGGCATGAGTTCGGCGAGCTCATGCGGCGAGCCGGCAATGTCGTCCTTGGTGCCGACACCGATCAGGGTCGGGATGTCGACCTTGGCAATATCCTGACGGCTGACGAGATCGCGAGAAGTGCGGATGCAGGCCGCAAGCGCCAGGCGGTCGGACTTGGTCTGCTCGGCAAAGGCGCGGAACATGCGGCCGCGCTCATGGGTGACCTCGTCCAGCGAGGGCGCAAGCAAGGCATCCGCGATCGGGTCCCAGTCGCCGACGCCGTCACACATGCCGATACCCAATCCGCCGAAGACCAGCGACCGGACACGATGGGGATGCTCGATTGCGAGAAAGGCAGAGATGCGCGCACCCATGGAGTAACCCATGACATGGGCCTCGGCGATGCCGAGATGCGTCAGCAGCGCTGCGGCGTCGCCGGCCATTGCGCTCGGGTGGTAGGCTTCCGGATCATGCGGCTTGGCGCTTGCGCCATGGCCACGATTGTCGATTGCAATCACCCTGTAGCCCGCATCGCCCAGGGTGCGCAGCCAGCCGGGATAAACCCAGTTCACATTGGCCGACGAGGCAAAACCGTGGATCAGCAGGATCGGATCGCCAGCCGGATCACCATCATCGAAATAGGCAAGCTCAAGCCCTTCGTTGTGAAAGCTGGAAAACGGCGGCGCGTCGAGATTCATGAACTGGTCCTTGTGGCCTTGAGGCGGCAACCATAGCCAACGCCTTCCTGACATCAATTGCCGCAGGCGGATTTTCTGTGACTTTTGCTCGGCTCCGGCTCTACACTTTTGCGAAGGACGGCGCTAATGTCCGCGCCAATTCGCACAGCATTTTCGGAGCACATCATGGCCGGTCACACCATTCCCCATTTCCAGAACGACGGCGGTCATCGCGTGATCGAAGTCGGCGTCAAGGAATTCATGTGCACCGGCGCCTCCGTGCCTTACGACCATCCGCATATCTTCATCGACATGGGACATGACAACGAAAAGGTCTGCTCCTACTGCTCGACGCTTTACCGCTACAATCCGAGCCTCAAGGCCGAACAGACCAACCCGCCGGGCTGCGTCTTCCACGTCAAGGCGGCGTGACCGCGGCGTCACGATCGGCATTTCCTCATGTCCATCAAGCACGCTGCCATCGTCGGAGCCGGGGTGGCGGGCCTGACGTCTGCCCTGGCGCTTGCTGCCAGGGGCATCTCCTCCGACATTATCGAGCAGGCGCCGCAACTCGGCGAAGTCGGGGCCGGCCTGCAACTCTCGCCGAATGCGACACGCGTCCTTGATGCGCTGGGCGTGCTCGGCGAGCTGGAGCGCCATTGGCTCGAACCTGCCGCAATCAGCCTCGTATCCGGGATGGATTTGCGACCGCTCGCCTCCGTGCCCGCGGGTGACTTTGCAAGGAAGCGCTGGGGACAGCCCTATGGCGTCCTGCACCGTTCCACGCTGCAACAGGCGCTTCTCAGGGCCGTTCTCAATCAGCCGCTCTGCCGCCTGCATCTCGGCCATCGCGTGCAGGGGATCGGGGCAGAGGCACTCGCCGCCATCACGGCCCGGAAAGCGGATCTGGTCGTCGGCGCGGATGGCGCCTGGTCGGTCGCGCGCGATGCCATCGCAGGCAGCCCGACGGTCAGCTTTTCGGGCAACATCGCCTGGCGCTTCACCATCAATCAGGCTGTTGCGCCCTCGTTCCTCTCCCGTACCGGTGTCGCAGCCTATCTTGGGCCAAAGGCACATCTGGTGAGCTATCCTCTCAAGGAGGTCGATGGCTTCAATCTCGTTGCAATCGCGGCGGGGACGAAGAGCGACGAGAGCTGGGCGATCGACGCCGATGCAGCGCGGCGCGCCATGTTGCTCGAGCAGTTCTCGGGCTGGCATCGCGATATCCGGACCGTGCTTGCCGGCGCGGAAAAGCCGACCTTCTGGCCTCTCTACCAGGCATCTGAAGGCAATTGGCATAATGGCCGCGACACGGTACTGATCGGAGATGCCGCGCATGCCATGATGCCGTTTTCGGCGCAGGGGGCGGCGATGGCGATCGAGGACGCTTATTCTCTCGCCATGCATGTGGCGAAGACGCCCCTGCCCTCGGCGCTCGCCGACTTCTCCAGCGAGCGCAAGGCACGGGCGGCGCGGGTCAAGGCGCGTGGCGACTTCAACCGCTTTGCCTATCACGCCCGCGGTCCATTTCGGATCGGGCGCGATATCGTGCTGTCATTACGCCCGCCGGAACGTCTTGCCGCCGATCTGGACTGGCTTTACGGCCACCGGATCGACGGCTGACGTATAGCGCGTTTTCTAAACCGCTGCGGCTGCGGCGAAGCCCCGCTCGAGATCGGCCTGGATGTCCTCGACATTTTCGAGACCGATCTGAAGACGGATCACGGCGCCATCTGTCGGGCCCTTCCTGATCTTGCGATCCTCCAGATTGACCAGGACCGCGAGGCTTTCATAGCCGCCCCAGGACCAGCCGAGACCGAAGAGCTGCAGCGCATCGAGGAAGGCATGGGCCTTCGGCTTGATCTTCTCGAGCGCCGATGCCGGCAAGACAAAGGAGAAGACGCCGCTTGCTCCCTTGAAGTCCCGTTTCCAGATCGCATGACCGGGAAAACTCTCCAGCGCCGGATGCAGCACACGTGCGACATCGCCGCGGGCTTCAAGCCAGCGCGCGACCGAAAGCGCGCTCTTGTAGTGATGGTCGAGGCGCAGCCCCATCGTGCGCAGGCCACGGAGGATCTGATAGCTGTCATCGGGTGCGCCGCAGATGCCGAGAGTGATGTTGGCTTCCTTCAGGACCGGCCAGTGCTTTGCATTGGCCGAGACGGTGCCCATCAGGATGTCCGAGTGCCCGGAGGGATATTTGGTTGCGGCATGGATGGTCACGTCGACACCGAAATCGAGCGCCTTGAAATAGAGCGGCGTTGCCCAGGTATTGTCGAGCGTGACCACGCAGTCATGCTTGTGGGCTGCCTCGGAAATCGCGCGGATATCCTGCATCTCCATGGTGTTGGAGCCTGGCGCCTCGGTGTGCACCAGCTTCGTGTTCGGCCTGATCAGCCGCTCGATGTCCGCACCGATCTCAGGATCGTAATATTCGACCTCGACCCCGAGGCGCGTCAGCATGGTGTCGCAGAAATGGCGGCAGGGCGAATAGACCGAATCCACGATGAGCGCGTGATCGCCGGCGGAAAGAAACGCCAGGAACGGGACCGTGATGGCCGCCAGACCCGACGGTACGAGGATCGTGCCCGCAGACCCTTCCAGCGCGTCGATGGCGCGGCAAAGCGCGTCCGTGGTCGGAGTTCCGCGGGTACCATAGGTGTAAGGCTGATTGCGCGTCTCCATGGCCCTGGCATTGGGAAAGAGAACCGTCGACGCATGGACGACCGGCGGGTTCACGAAGCCATGGTAGTCGGCAGGATCATGGCCGATGTGGCACAGCTTCGTATCGGTGCCGGCGTCGGCCAGCCAGTCTTTGGATTTGCTCATGGATTTCACGATTCCTCACGCTTCTGTGCCGTGGTTTTCGCGCCTCCGCCATGTCCGGTCAAGTTGCACAATTCCGTGAGGCCAGGCGCAAGTCTTGCAGTAGAAGCAGAGCAGAACAGTGAAATGGGCGCAATTTTCATCACTTCAGGGCAAAAACCACACATTTTTGCCTATTTCGAGTGCGTTTTTGGCAAATTCGCGCTTTTGTGGCCAATTCGCGGCATAAAGACTTGACCCTGCCTGCTTTTACGACTGAGATATGAAGGCTCGCACCGGGAGGCCGTGAGCCGACGTGCGCTGCTGGTTTCAGCAGCAGGCCGTCGCTGGCATACAACAAGAGAAAAAAGGTTGGGAAAAATGAACAACAAGTTCCTGTCAGCCGCCATTGGCGCTGCGGTCCTGGGTTTTGGCGCGTCCGCAGCTTCGGCCGCGACGCTTGACGACGTAAAGGCCAAGGGTTTCGTCCAGTGCGGCGTGAACACGGGTCTCGCCGGCTTCGCTTCGCCGGACGCAGCCGGCAACTGGACCGGTTTCGACGTTGACTACTGCAAGGCCGTCGCAGCTGCCATCTTCGGCGATGCGACCAAGGTTAAGTACACGCCGACCACCGCCCAGAGCCGCTTTACCGCGCTGCAGTCGGGCGAAGTCGACATGCTTGCTCGTAACACCACCTGGACGATCAGCCGCGACACCGCACTCGGCTTCAACTTCCGTGCCGTCAACTACTACGACGGCCAGGGCTTCATGGTCACCAAGGGCCTGAACGTCAAATCGGCTCTCGAGCTCTCCGGCGCCGCCGTCTGCGTACAGTCCGGCACCACGACCGAACTCAACCTCGCCGACTACTTCAAGGCCAACAACCTCGAATACAAGCCGGTCGTTTTCGAAAAGCTCGAAGAAGTCAACGCTGCCTATCAGGCTGGCCGTTGCGACGTTTACACGACCGACCAGTCGGGCCTGTATTCGCTGCGTCTGACGCTGACCAACCCCGACGACCACGTCATCCTTCCGGAAATCATCTCGAAGGAGCCGCTTGGCCCGGCCGTCCGTCAGGGTGACGACCAGTGGTTCGACATCGTTTCGTGGACGCACTACGCTCTGGTCCAGGCCGAAGAATTCGGCATCACCCAGGCAAACGTCGATGAAATCAAGTCGACCACGACCAACCCGGACATCATGCGCTTCCTCGGTACGGAAGCCGACACCAAGATCGGTACCGATCTCGGCCTCACCAACGACTGGGCCTACAACATCATCAAGGGCGTCGGTAACTACGGCGAAGTCTTTGAACGCAACATCGGCGCCAGCACCCCGCTCAAGATCGAGCGCGGCGTAAACGCTCTGTGGACCAAGGGCGGCCTGCAGTACGCCCCGCCGATCCGCTAAGATCGGACGACCTTGGCGAGGCGGCGAAAGCCGCCTCGCGCATATTAAGACCACGTGATCAGACCGGCCCCCGCGTTGCGGTCAGCAGCGACACTCACAAGAGCCGGCTGTCTCGAAAGACAATAACAGTTTAGGGCTCAAAGAAGCCTCGGGGATTTGGCACAGCATGACAGATCACGCCACCAGTTTACCTGCCGGTGGGCAGAGCGTGGGCTCGCTGATCTACGATCCGAAAGCAAGATCCATCTTCTTTCAGGTCGCTACGATCGCCATCATGACGTTTATCGTCTGGACCATCGCGAACAACACCATCGAAAACCTCGCCCGCAGCAATACCGCGACGGGCTACGACTTCTTGAACGGCCGCGCCGGCTTCGACATCGGCCAGACGCTGATTTCCTATTCGTCGGACTCGACCTATGGCCGCGCCATCCTGGTCGGTCTGCTCAACACGATCCTTGTTGCCGTAACGGGCATCATCACCGCAACGATCATTGGCTTCATGATCGGTATCGGCCGTCTGTCGAAGAACTGGCTGATCGCCAAGCTTTGCACGGTCTATGTCGAAGCCTTCCGCAATCTGCCGCCGCTGCTCGTCATCTTCTTCTGGTATTCGGGCGTTCTGTCGACGCTGCCGCAGCCGCGCGACTCGCTCGAGCTGCCGTTCTCGACCTTCCTCAACAATCGTGGTCTGGCCTTCCCTAAGCCGATCTGGGGTGATGGCGCGAGCATGATCCCGATCGCGATCGTGGTTGGCATCATCGCCGCCATCGTCGTTGCTCGCTGGGCAAAGGCGCGCCAGATGCGCACCGGCCAACCCTTCCCGACGGGCTGGGTCTCGTTCGGGCTGATCCTCGGCCTGCCGATCCTTGCCTTCCTCGCCGCCGGGGCGCCGCTGACCTTCGACTATCCCGTCGCCAGCCGCTTCAACATGACCGGCGGAGCGGTCATTGCGCCTGAATTCGTGGCGCTCTATCTGGCACTCTCCTTCTACACCGCAGCCTTCATCGCAGAAATCATCCGCGCCGGCATCAAGGGTGTCTCGAAGGGCCAGACGGAAGCCGCTTCGGCCCTTGGGCTGCAGCCCTCGACCACGACGCGTCTCGTGATCGTGCCGCAGGCGATGCGCATCATCATCCCGCCGCTGACCAGCCAGTATCTCAACCTGACGAAGAACTCGTCGCTGGGTGTTGCCGTCGGCTTCCCCGAACTGGTCTCGACCGGCGGGACGACGCTCAACCAGACCGGTCAGGCGATCGAAATCGTCTCCATCTGGCTCGTCGTTTATCTGTCCATCAGCATTGTGACCTCGCTCTTCATGAACTGGTTCAATGCGCGCATGGCTCTGGTGGAGCGTTGATCATGGCACACGAACTTTCCTATGTGCGCCGGGAAATGCTGGCACCCCTTCCCGCCCCGACCTCCGATGGTAGCGTCATCGGCTGGATCCGCGCCAACCTGCTTGCGACACCGAAAGACACGGTGCTCACGATCATCGGTCTCGCGGTCCTGGCCCTGATCCTGCCCGGGGCGATCAACTTCCTCTTCCTCGATGCCGCCTGGTTCGGCGCCGACCGCGCCGTCTGCGCGACCATCGCCCAGGGCGGCACCCAACCGGACGGCTGGAAAGGCGCCTGCTGGGCCTTTGTCGAGAGCCGCTTCTCGCAGTTCATCTTCGGGCGCTATCCGCTCGAAGAACGCTGGCGCGTGATCCTTGTCGGCGTGATGTTCATCGCACTTCTGGCGCCGATGCTCATCCCGAAGGCACCGCGCAAGGGGCTCAACGCACTCCTGCTCTTCATCGTCTTCCCGATCGTCGCCTTCTTCCTGCTGCATGGCGGCTTTGGCCTTCCGGAAGTGGAAACCCCGCTCTGGGGCGGCCTGATGGTCACGTTGATCCTGTCTTTCGTCGGGATCGCCGTCTCCCTGCCGCTCGGCATTCTGCTGGCACTCGGGCGCCGCTCGGACATGCCTGTGATCAAGATGATCTGCGTCATCTTCATCGAAGTGGTGCGTGGCGTGCCGCTGATCACGGTCCTCTTCATGGCCAATGTGATGCTGCCGCTCTTCATGCCCACGGGCTGGACGATCGACAACTTCCTGCGTGCGCTGGTCGGCGTGTCGCTCTTTGCCTCGGCCTATATGGCCGAAGTGGTGCGCGGCGGCCTGCAGGCGATCCCGAAGGGCCAATATGAAGGCGCCGATTCTCTCGGCCTTTCCTACTGGCAGAAAACCCGTCTGATCATCCTGCCGCAGGCGATCAAGCTGGTCATTCCGGGCATCGTCAACACCTTCATCGGACTGTTCAAGGATACCTCGCTCGTGTCGATCATCGGCATGTTCGACCTGCTTGGCATCGTCCGTCTCAACTTCACCGATGCCACCTGGGCCACGCCTGTGACACCGCTCACCGGTCTGATCTTCGCCGGCTTCGTATTCTGGATCTTCTGCTTCGGCATGTCGCGCTACTCCGCCTTCATGGAGCGGCACCTCGACACCGGTCACAAGCGTTAAGAACAAGGGGAAAAACCATGGCTGAAGCCAACTCCGCTAAGAAGACCGCGTCGGGCAACGACGTGGCGGTCGAACTGATCAACATGAACAAGTGGTATGGTGATTTCCACGTGCTGCGGGACATCAACCTTAAGGTCATGAAGGGCGAACGCATCGTCGTCGCCGGTCCCTCGGGCTCCGGCAAGTCCACGATGATCCGCTGCATCAACCGTCTGGAAGAACACCAGACGGGCAATATCGTCGTCGACGGCATTGAACTGACCAACGACCTGAAGAAGATCGACGAAGTGCGCCGGGAAGTCGGCATGGTGTTCCAGCACTTCAATCTCTTCCCGCATCTCACCATCCTCGAAAACTGCACGCTGGCCCCGATCTGGGTCCGCAAGATGCCGAAGAAGGATGCCGAGGAGATCGCGATGCACTTCCTCAAGCGCGTCAAGATCCCGGAACAGGCCAACAAGTATCCGGGCCAGCTCTCCGGCGGCCAGCAGCAGCGCGTGGCCATTGCCCGTGCACTCTGCATGAAGCCGAAGATCATGCTCTTCGACGAGCCGACCTCGGCGCTCGACCCGGAAATGGTCAAGGAAGTTCTCGACACGATGGTGGGTCTTGCCGAAGAAGGCATGACCATGATCTGCGTGACCCACGAAATGGGCTTCGCCCGTCAGGTAGCCGACCGCGTGATCTTCATGGACCAGGGCCAGATCGTCGAGCAGAATTCGCCGGCCGAGTTCTTCGACAACCCGCAGCATGAGCGCACCCAACTCTTCCTCAGCCAGATCCTGCACTGAGCGACGAGACCCTATCGCAAAGACAAAAGCCCGCCGTGTCGATCACGGCGGGCTTTTTTGCATTTGAGACGGAGCGAGCGGTCAGGGGCACCAGCTCTGCTGGCGGGCCATGCGGGGTTTGGCCAGGCCTTCCGAAACGAGGATCGAGCCGAGCGAGCGACCATTGCGCGTCGCCACGCGCATGACGCCGGAAGCCTCACCCGCAGCCTGCGCCTTCAGGGTTTCGAGGTCGAACCGGCCCGAACTCAGGAGATCCTTGAGCCGAACCTTGGCCGCGAAGCCGCGGTCGCGCTCCTGCTGGCAGGCTGCGCCATCGGTTCGAGGTGCTGCGATATCGGCCAGAACGATCTTGGTCTTTTTGTACCAGAAGGTGTCGCCGGTCATGACACAGTTGTCGAGGCCGGATACGCCGCAGAAGTAGAACTTGCCGGAGAAGTTTTCGCCGGTCAGAGGCCCCGCGGTTGCCGTGGTCACGGCCGGTCGCGCTGCCGGGACGGCGGCCTTCACAACGCCGACATTCGCCGGCGGCACCGGGCCCTTCGTCCCCTTTGCAGCTGCGCGTTCAGACGCAGGCTTTTCGCCCCGTGGTTCGCTCTTGGCCGGCGAACTGGCGACCCGCTTTTCCGTCGACAGAAGCGGCGCCATTTCCTTCAGCACCGTGTCCCTGTTGTCGTAGAGCGCGATGCCGCCGGCGACGACAGCCAGTGCGACGAGCCAGGATGTCATGCCATGGCCAGCGGAGGAGCGTGCGGACTTTCGGCGTTTCGACGGCGTGCGGCGGGAAGAAGCGGTGCGACTGGACATGGTTAACCTCTCGTGAGCGCCATCATCGCTCCGAAGGGTTTCCGAAAGGTTGGCGCCGGCACGATTTCCACCGGCTGCAGCGGTGACGGCATCAGAAAACCATGCAAAAGGCCGGGCTGACCCGGCCTCTTAACTCGATCAGAACGGAGCTTATTCAGCCACGCATTTCGGGTCTGCCTTGGTGGCCGACGCGTCGGCGCTCTTCTGGCCCGGAGGGCACTGCGGTTCGTCGCCGGCGCTGGTGTCGCCGGGATTGTCGGAGCCGGTGGTGGCGCCATCTTCGGTGGTGCCGTTGGCGTCGTTCGCAGTATCGCTCTGCTGGCTGCCACCGGTGCTGCCGCCCGAACCGTCGGACGAGCTCTGGGCAAGCGATACGCCGGTCAGGCTCAAGGAAAGCATGGCGGCTGCGGCAAGCATCTTCATCATGTGTCTCACTCCCTGTGATAGCGGTGTCTTCACGGAGCACTCAACACGTGACCAGCCGGTTGGTTCCTGCTGCAACTGCTTTAACCGGCACTAATACGAATGGAACATCAAGAAGATGGCGATCCCTGTAGGGCTCGAACCTACGACCTAGTGCTTAGAAGGCACTTGCTCTATCCAGCTGAGCTAAGGGACCGTCTGGCGCCGACGAGGCGGCGGGATCGGATCAATGCGTCCAGGGCTGCAGACGGTTGTAGCGGAAGTTGTCCGTGTAGGACACGACCTGGCGCTTGGCTTCCTTCGGCAGGATGACGCGGTATTCGATGCCTTCGCGCTTGGCATAGGCTTCGGCCTGCTCCAGCGTCTCGAAGGTCAGCTTGACCTGCTGGCGCGTGTCACCGGACGTGGTGTAGCCCATCATCGGATCGATCTTGCGCGGCGCGGACTGGTCGAATTCCAGTACCCAAAGATGGGTCTTCGCCTTGCCAGACTGCATGGCGGTTTTCGCGGGGCGGTAGATCTTCGCAGACATGGCCTTATCCGTCTCCAAGACTTCGCGGCAAGCGCCGTTGCCGACTGACACCCGGCCCACCAATCACGGCAGACCTTACACCTTTCATCGGCGCTAAACGATTCTCTTCCTGCGGACCATTGATAACAATGGGCATTTCTGCTGGGCGCAGAAGAAGAACCGCCGTCTCAACCGACTTCGTTCGAGAATTCGTATATCCTCGTTGCGGTTCCTTCGCAACTGCATGATCGGTGAATCGCCCGTGGGAAAATCGACGCAGCGCGGGGGATCGATAGACGGCAAAGGGGCGACCGCATGGCAGCTCAAAAGCCATTCGTCATCTCAAGGAACCACGTCGCCAGTCGCCGCTCATTGCGCTTTCTTCGTGCCGATGACGGCGGTAGAGGTGCCGGCCCAGGCGAGTTGATTGACGAAGCTGTTGCAGGCCTCCAGCGGTCCGACCAGCATCACGGCACTCATGAGCGTGCCATTCATTCGCTCGCGCGCCATCTGGACATCCGTCTCCGTTGCTCCGAGGGCGCGAGCCTTTGCGAGATTGCTTTCGGCATCCGACCGCATCGCGCTCACGGCGCCATAGCCGCCATAGGCAGGGCAATTCCGCGCAATGGCTTCTGCGGCAGCATGGCGATTGAGATAGGCTTCCATGGGCGAGGCCGCCGGCTTGACCGTCTGACAGCCCGTGACCAACGCGGTGATGCCCGCGAGACACAAGAATTTTCGCAGCATGATCGTCCCCACCCCTGGATACAACCATAAGGAATAGTGGGCGCGCATCGCGCGAGCAAGGAATAATTGCGGAGAAGAGAGAATGCACGCGCGCGTGAGGGCGGGAAGGTCTTGGAAAGAACGCGCTATGCAAACAGCGTTGTCGGCTTGACCGCTTGTCGTCAGAACTGAGGGAGAGTTGATTATTCAGACCGCGAGCGACCGCCATGTTGGGGGTCCTCGGCTCATTGCATGGTCGGAGTGGAGAGATTCGAACTCCCGACCCTCTGGTCCCAAACCAGATGCGCTACCAGACTGCGCTACACTCCGTTCCAGCAATGCAGCCCGAATACACGGTTCACCTGCGGGCCGCAACAGCAAAAGCGTGTCCGGTCTCGCAGTTTCTACAGGTGAAACAGAGGGCTGAGCGCCGTCACTTCGGCAGATCGAGGGGCAGGACGAGTCGGGCGGATGGCTCGAGGCCCAGTTCGGCCGCATGGCCGCCGCGGATTTCCAGCGCGTAGCGGACGGGTTCACCCGAGGAGACGATCGATTCGGACATCGGCGTGGTGCGCTCGGCGATCCGGACGATCCGGCCGGTCTCGTCGATAAAGATCATGTCGAGCGACGCAGGCGTGTTCGCCATCCACATGGTGACCATGCGGGTTTCGCCGAAATCAAACAGCATGCCCGTGCGATCTGGCAGTGCCGGCCGCTCCATCAGGCCCCTCGCCCGCTGCTCGGCAGTCAGCGCCCATTCCACATCAAAGGTGATCCGATCTCCGGATGCCGTCTCGAAAGCCAGCTGGCCGCGTTCAAAGTTGACCTCCGCAAGCACGGCGCCAGCCAGCAGCAGAAACGCAAAAAGCGCCGTGATGGCGCTTCTCAGGATGTCACGAATCTTGCTCATCGGCTCAGTGCGCACGCGCGGCCGGACCAGGATTGTCCGGGTGGATCTCAGCGGCCATCAGGCCCTTGTCGCCAGGTCCGAAGCGCACGAGCACCGTCTGGCCGGGGCGCAATTCAGTCAGGCCAAAACGGCGCAGCGTTTCCATGTGGACGAAGATGTCTTCCGTGCCCTCGCCCCGCGTCAGGAAGCCGAAGCCCTTGGTGCGGTTGAACCATTTGACCAGGGCCCGCTCAAGGCCACTGGTCGGCGTCACCTGCACATGGGTGCGCACCGGCGGCATCTGCGAGGGATGCACGGCAGTCGACTGGTCCATGGAGAGGATGCGGAAGGCCTGATAGCCACGCTCGCGCTTCTGGATGAGTGCTACGATGCGCGTGCCTTCGAGGATGGTCTGGTAGCCGTCGCGTCTGAGGCAGGTCACATGCAGAAGGACATCCTGCATGCCGTTGTCGGGGACGATGAAGCCGAAGCCCTTGGCCACATCAAACCATTTGACGACACCGGTGATCTCCAACAGGTCGACGGCTTCTCCGGACAGCTCTTCGAACTCGCCGAGCCCCTTCGATGAAATCCTGTCCGCCATTTCCCCAAGCCCCTCGAAAACGCGTCACATTGCTTAGTTAACTGATTCTTGAGATTCAGATTAACATTTGGTCAACGGATCTGCGCAAGCCCTAGTTTTACATTTCACCAATTGCTTTTGCAGCCGCAGCCTTGCTCGAAGCTGACGACTGTTCCATATGCTGCATGTCAAAGGAGAACACCCATGCGTTACCTACACACCATGGTCCGAGTGAAAGATCTCGAGGCCTCCCTGCACTTCTATTGCGAGCTCTTCGGGCTCACGGAAATCCGCCGCTACGAGAACGAAAAAGGCCGCTTCACGCTGGTCTTCCTGAGTGCCGAGAAGGATCTCGGCCGCGCCCGTGAAGAAATGGCGCCCTGCCTCGAACTCACCTACAACTGGGACACCGAGGACTATACCGGCGGCCGCAATTTCGGCCATCTGGCCTACGAAGTGGATGACATCTATGCCATCTGCCAGAAGCTGATGGACAATGGCGTGACCATCAACCGCCCGCCGCGCGACGGCCACATGGCCTTCGTCCGCTCGCCGGACGGCATTTCCATCGAAATCCTGCAGAAGGGCGAGAATCTCGCTCCGGCAGAACCCTGGGCCTCCATGCCCAATACAGGCGCCTGGTAAGACCACCGCCTCGCGCAAGTTTGCGCGCCTAGTCTCCGGATCAAACGAGGGCCGCTGCAGCGGCCCTTACCCTTCCTTGGTGAAGGTGGCGACGGAGACCGACATGACCAGCTCATCCCCTTTCCGCAGACCTGCAATCGCACTGCTGACGCTGCTTTCAGCTGTGCCGCTGGCCGCATGCCAGACGAGTGCCGACGAGGTTCTTTCGATCGGCGATTCTGCGCCATCGGAGGACATCGCTGCCACCGCGCCGGCGGACAAGGCTTTCCGGGATCCTTATGTGGTTGCCGTTTCGGGACAGCCAGGGAGTGCGGAACAAGCATTGCCCCAGAATGAAACGGAACCGGCGCGCCTGAAGCGCCAGCCGGTCCCCATGGCGGCCGCCTTTGCCGACATCGCGGAGCCGCCTCCGGAAGTGCTGGCCTTGCAGCAGCAGGCGATACAAGGTCGGGCGCAAGCATCTGATTCACGATCCCAAGCCGCACGGGCCGATCTCGGTGAGCTCACCATGCAGCCGACAGCGGTGAATGCCGGAAGCAACAGCCTGTTTTCCGCCGGCCGGGCAAATGCACAGGCCGTCGCACCGGACGCCGGCCCTGCGGCCACGGCTGTGGCCGAGGCGGGCACTGCGGCAAGTCCGAGCCTCGTTCCGGCCGAGATGCCGACGCTCGGCGTCAACGCCGTGCGCAAGAGCCTTTTCAGCCCCTCGCCGCAACAGCAGGCCCTGATGCAGCAGCAGGCATTGCAGGAGCAGGCAGCCGCGCCCACACCCGAGGGCCTGCCGCTCACCGAGGCGGCAGCCGTGTCCGGAGACGAGCCTCCCGTCCTGAAGAAACTCTCCGACCCGCGGCCCAAGCGCAAGATCCTGGCGCTCCGCGAGCCGACCGCCACGGTCCCTGAACGCGTTCAGCTGACTCCCGATCAGCTGCAGGCCATGGGCGCCGTGCCGGAATATGACCCGGCGGAACCGCTGCCGGCCGGTGAGCAGACCGTGGCCGATGCCGAGGCGCCGACCAAGAAGAAGAAATGGCTGCCGTCGCTCTCGGATCTGCTCAAGGGCGGCAAGAAACAGGAAACGGCCGGCGCATCGGACTGACCGTTCCAATCCGATGGCCCTTTAAGCCGTTGTAATCTATGCGGATAGGAGCCTCGGAGATAGGCATCGGAGCGGCTGTCATATTTTTTGCATGAAAGACGAAAAAAGCCGCTTGCGGTCCGCAAACAGCCTGACTATAAGGGCGCCACGAAGCAGACGCGCCCTTCGTCTATCGGTTAGGACACCAGATTTTCATTCTGGGAAGAGGGGTTCGACTCCCCTAGGGCGTGCCACTTCGTTTCTCCTCCCTCCCCTTAATTCCATCGAATTTCTTTCGCATGTCGGCGTTGTTTGGCGACGCGTATGCATGCGTGCCTTCCGTCAAATTTCTGTCTTATCAGACCAAGTTTCCGCTTGCGGTCACCCCAGTGCCTGACTATAAGGGCGCCACCGAAGCGCACGCGCCCTTCGTCTATCGGTTAGGACACCAGATTTTCATTCTGGGAAGAGGGGTTCGACTCCCCTAGGGCGTGCCACTTCGATCTCCCCGGACATTGGAAAACCTGTTGACGACGGCGGCTCAAGTGCTTGTTTGCGCTGATGATATCGCCCCAGTTCAAGCCTGTGGAAAAAATCGTCGCAGGAGCCGAAAGAGGGCTTGCGCTCACCCAAAGTTCCAGCCATAAGGGCGCCACCGAAGCGCACGCGCCCTTCGTCTATCGGTTAGGACACCAGATTTTCATTCTGGGAAGAGGGGTTCGACTCCCCTAGGGCGTGCCACTTCGATCCTCCTGAAAATCATCAGAGTTCTGATACGTCAGGGTGCCTTTGCGGCGTCCAGAACGCGGAACTGTACGCGCCTGTTGCCCTGCCAATGGTCAGCGCTCAAGGTACCGGCGACATGAACCTGGTTGCCGCGATTGTTCATCAGGAAATGGCCAAGGTCCGTCTCTGCCGCGCGGAAGGCGATGCCGTCCAGGCGCTTCCCGTCCATGCCTTCCAGCGTGATCTTGATATGCGTGGTGCCGACGGGACGGGCATCCTTTAGGCGATGCAGCGGAACGGCAAAGATCGGCTGCGGATGACCGGAGCCATAGGGGCCTGCCGCCTCCAGCTGATCGACAAGGGCGAGCGTCGCGCCAGATGCGCCGATGGCGCCGTCGATCTTCAATGTCTGGTTGGCAGCCAGTGCAGAGACCTGCACCGAGGCCTGCTCCTCGAAGAAACTGCGCAGACGCCCGAGATTGGCGCGCTCGACCGTTAGTCCAGCCGCCATGGCATGACCACCACCCTTGACCAGAAGCCCCTCGTCGACGGCTGCCCGGACCATCTTGCCCATGTCGAAGCCATTGATCGAGCGCCCGGATCCCATTCCCTTGCCGAGCGAATCGAAGGCGATTGCAAAGGCAGGCCGCTTGAACTTCTCCTTCAGCCGCGCTGCGAGCAGACCGACAATCCCCGGATGCCAGTTTTCCTTCGCCGTCACGATGACAGAGGCCCTCTCGCCCGTGCCATATTCCGCCATGGCCTCGGCCTCGGCTTCGGCCAGCATCACGGCTTCCATGGCCTGGCGCTCGCGATTCAGCTCATCGAGCTTTGCGGCAATCTCATCGGCCTGGCTGGCGTCGTCGAGCGTCAGCAGGCGGCTTCCGAGTGCGGCATCACCAATGCGGCCACCGGCATTGATTCTAGGGCCTAGCAGAAAGCCGAAATGATAGGGCGTGACGGGACCGCCCACGCCGGCGATCCGAAGAAGGGCTGCAAGACCGGCATTGTTCTGGTGGCGCGCTGCAATCAAGCCCTTGGTGACATAGGCCCGGTTCAGGCCTTTCAGCGGCACCACATCGCAGACAGTGGCAAGCGCCACAAGATCGAGCCAGGCGAGCAGATCAAGCGATCGCGCATGCGGATGGCCCTGCTCCCGCAGTACCCGCAGCGTCGCGACCAGCACCATGAAGACGACGCCGGCGGCACAAAGATGCCCCTGCCCCGACAAATCGTCCTCGCGGTTCGGGTTCACCAGCGCATGGCAGACGGGCATTTCGTGACCCATCTGGTGGTGGTCGATGACGACAACATCGACGCCCCGGCGCTCGGCGGCCCCCAGTGCCTCGATGCTGGTCGATCCGCAGTCGACGGTGATCAGGAGATTGGCACCGCGCTCGATCAACTGGTCGATGGCGGCGGCATTCGGACCGTAGCCTTCGAAAATGCGGTCAGGAATGTAGATCTCGGCCTCCACGCCGAAGTGGTGGAGGAACCGCGCCATCAGCGCCGACGAGGCCGCGCCATCGACATCGTAGTCGCCGAAGATCGCCACCCGTTGCTGGCGCTCGATCGCCTCGACGATGCGGGCAGCGGCGGCATCGCAATCCGTGAGCTTCGAGGGGTCCGGCATGAGATTGCGGATGGTCGGATCGAGAAAGGCCAGCGCCTCGTCCACGCCTACACCACGTCCTGCGAGGACACGGGCGACGAGTTCGGGAATGCCATGCAGCTGACTGATCGCCAGCGCCCGGTTCTGACCGGCCTGGTCGGTGCGCGACATCCAGCGCTGGCCGCTAGCGGACTGCTCGACGCCAAGAAAGGCGCGGATAACGGGATCTACCGGTTCAGTCGACATTACTGCTCTTTACGGGTGCGCAGGCCAAAGATCTGCGCGACAGGACCAATGGCGGCTGGACCGCCCTCACCCGTTCTATACCGATCGTGGAAAATCACCAGAGGCAGCAGAGCGCCGCGCGGATGCGATGCTCTTCCTCAAGACATCAGCCACGCGACCAGAGCGAAGGGGATGGCCATGATCAGTGTAAAGGCGAGAAGCCGCATCCAGTCCCACTGGGTCTCCAGCGACACGGCGGTCTTGTCGTGGTCGCTTTCCCGCTCGACGGATGTCTCGTCGTCCTTGTTCAGCACGCCCTCGGCCATTTCGCCCCAGGACGCGCCGTGATGACCGGCTCCCATCGATGAACTCCTCCCCAAGGCCCCGACAGTCGCTGCAGACTACGCCCGCATTAGACTTTTGGCGATAGAGGCGGAGCCAGACGCAGCGCAAATCGTCAGATTAATGCGGATTCGCGCGGGATTGCGGCCTGCAAGAGGTGCCGGTGAGTGCTGTCAGGGTCCAAAAGACGGTCAGGTCTTGGGCCGCTCGATGCGAATCACCTGCGGCTCACCGATCAGATAGCCCTCGCCCTTGATCGCACCGACGGCCTTGCGGACGGCGCTTTCCATGGTCGCGTGCGTCACCAGAATGATCGTCTGCGGACGATCAGGCGTGGCGGGTTGCTTCGAATGCTGGACGATGGATTCGAGCGAGATCGCGTTTTCGGCCATCTTCGTCGCGATGCTGGCGAAGACGCCGGTGCGGTCCTGCACGGTCAGGCGGATGAAATAGCCGCCCTCATGGCTCTGCATCTCGGCCTGACGATAGGGCTCGAGCAGATGCGCGGGACGGCCGAGCACCGGCACTTCCTGGGCACCCGGACGGCTCTTTGCGATATCGGTGATGTCGCCGAGAACGGCGGAGGCCGTGGCATTGCCGCCGGCGCCGGGGCCCACCATCAAGAGTTCGCCGAGAATGTCGGATTCAAGCGCGACGGCGTTCGTCACACCATCGACCTGCGCGATGACGCTGTCGAGCGGCACCATGGTCGGATGCACGCGCTGCTCGATGCCGCTTTCGGTCTTCTGGGCGACGCCGAGAAGCTTGATACGGTAGCCGAGATCGGCGGCCGCGTGGATGTCCTCGGTCGAGATGTTGGTGATGCCTTCGAGATAGATCTTGTCGGCCGAGATTTCACAGCCGAAAGCCAGCGTCGTGAGGATCGAAAGCTTGTGGGCCGTGTCGTTGCCCTCGATGTCGAAGCTCGGATCGGCTTCAGCATAACCGAGGCGCTGCGCTTCCTTGAGGCAGTCCGCGAAGGACAGGCCTTCCCGCTCCATCCGGGTCAGGATGTAATTGCAGGTGCCGTTCATGATCCCGTAGATGCGGGAGAAATTGTTGCCGGTCAACGACTCACGCAGCGTCTTGATGACCGGGATGCCGCCGGCGACTGCGGCCTCGTAGTTCAAGAGGCGTCCCTTTTCCTCGGCGAGCTTGGCAAGCTCGACGCCATGGCGCGACAGAAGCGCCTTGTTGGCGGTGATGACATGCAGGCCGCGTGCGAGCGCAGCGCGCACGGACATCTCGGCTGCCCCTTCCGCGCCGCCGACCAGTTCGACGAAGACATCGATGTCGGCGGAATTCGCCAGTTCAACCGGATCCGCAAACCAGGCAATGCCATCCATCAGAATGCCACGATCCTTCGAGGCGTCGCGGGCCGAGACGGCCGTTACGGTGATGGGACGACCGCAGGCGACGGTGAGCGCATTGGCGCGGCTCTGGAGGATACGGACAAGCGAGGCACCGACGGTCCCGAGACCTGCCACGCCGATTTTAAGGGCATTCGCCATGAGGCATTCCTGACGTCATGATATAGAAAGTGAGGCGGTCCTGACCGGACCGCCTTGGATCAACGTGAACTCAACGGTGGGCGTTGAGCGAAATCACGTTGTGCATCGTCTCGTCGGCCGTCGAGAGGAACTTCTTGATGTTGCGCGCGGCTTGGCGGATGCGGTGTTCGTTCTCGACTAGGGCGAGACGGACATATTCGTCGCCCATTTCACCGAAGCCGATGCCCGGGGCGACGGCGACGTCAGCCTTCTCGACCAGCAGCTTGGAGAATTCGAGGCTGCCGAGATGGCGGAACTTTTCCGGGATCTTCGCCCAGGCGAACATGGTCGCGGCCGGCGGCGGTACTTCGAAACCGGCCTTGCCGAAGCTTTCGACCATGACATCACGGCGGCGCTTGTAGACATTGCGCACTTCCGCGATGTCGGAGCCATCGCCGTTCAGGGCATGGGTTGCGGCCACCTGGATCGGCGTGAAGGCGCCGTAATCGAGATAGGATTTCACGCGCGTCAGCGCCGAGATCAGGCGCTCGTTGCCGACCGCAAAGCCCATGCGCCAGCCGGGCATGGAGAAGGTCTTGGACATCGAGGTGAACTCGACGGTGCAGTCCATCGCGCCCGGAACTTCGAGCACGGATGGAGGCGGATTGCCGTCGAAGTAGATCTCCGAATAAGCGAGATCGGAGAGCACGATGATGTCGTGCTTCTTCGCGAATGCGACGACATCCTTGTAGAAGTCGAGGCTTGCCACGCGGGCCGTCGGGTTCGACGGGTAGTTGATGATCAGCGCCAGCGGCTTCGGGATCGAGTGCTTCACGGCGCGCTCGAGCGGCGGGAAGAAGGTCTCGTCCGGTTCGATCGAAATCGAGCGGATGACGCCGCCGGTCATCAGGAAGCCGAAGGCATGGATCGGATAGGTCGGGTTCGGGCAAAGGATGACATCACCCGGTGCGGTGATCGCCTGCGCCATGTTGGCGAAGCCCTCCTTGGAGCCCAGCGTCGCCACGACCTGCGTATCCGGATTGAGCTTCACGTTGAAGCGGCGGGCGTAATAGGCCGCCTGGGCGCGGCGCAGGCCCGGAATGCCCTTTGAGGAGGAGTAACGATGGGTGCGCGGGTCCTGGACGACTTCGCAAAGCTTGTCGACGATCGCCTGCGGGGTCGGAAGGTCGGGGTTGCCCATGCCGAGGTCGATGATGTCGGCCCCACCGGCTCGCGCGCTCGCCTTCAAACGATTGACCTGTTCGAAAACGTAGGGCGGCAAACGCCGGACTTTGTGAAACTCTTCCATCTTCAACCCCTGAAACCGCGCGGATGATTACCGCGGCAGGCGCGCTCGTTGTCCCAGTGACCACACGCTCCGCAACGAACCGCAAAACCGAATGCGCGTGATGATATCCCAATCCAAGCGCTGGCAGGAAATTTTGTCGCAAATCCGGCTGTACGCCCTGAATCGCCGACGAAATTTTATGTCAAAAACGCCTCGGTTGCTTTGCGAAAAAATCGCCCCGAACGCAAGCCTTAATTGGCGATCTGGGCCTGCGTCTCGGCTCCGTGCTCGGCCGCGATGCGCCGCAGTTCGGCAAGTCGCCCCTGATACTCGGCTTCGCTGATGGTGCCGGCTTTGCGGGCCGCGCCGAGTGAGGTGAGCTGCGACTGAAGGGCCGCGGCTTCTTCGTTGCTCATCTGGACGCTGGCGGCACTTAGGGAGCCCGCGAAGTTCGGGTATCCATCCGGATAGGTCGGGCGCTGCTGAGGCGCTTCCGGATTGTCGGGATCTTCGACGGTCACCTGCAGGCCTGCCGGTGCAGCCGTGGTCTCGACCGGAGCCGGCGGCGCGGACGACTGGCAGCCGGTGCCTGCCATCAGCGCGATGGCTGCGACGGCAAGCGCCTGGATCGAGAGACCTGAAAGACTGAATTTGCTGTGCACCATGGCCCCGACCGCCCGCGTCTGCGCGGAAAACTGACATTCCTCAAGGGCGCAACCATCGATCACCTTCGAAAGACTATGCGCCAATCGCTGGAACTTGTAGTCGTTTTCATGCAGGATAGGCAAACACAAAAGACGCCAGAACAATCCTGGGGAGGACGGCATGGACAGGACGCGCGAAGAAGCCGAAGCGAATGCCGCGTTCGACCCGAAACTGCTTGAACCTTACATCATCAAGGATCCGCAGGCGCTGATCATCAATGCCGCCAAGGCGCTGGAAAACCTTGGCAAGGCGGCTTCGGTCTGGTTGAAGCCGCGCGAGACAGGGGAAATCGTCGATCCTGTCGCCGAGCCCGTTGCCGAAATGGTCAAAACCATGGGCAAGGTCGCGGAATACTGGATGTCCGATCCCAAGCGCACGCTCGAAGCCCAGACCCATCTCCTCAATGCAGTCTTCGGCGTCTGGAGCCGGTCGCTGGCGCGATTCGCCTCGCCGGACCAGGCGATCGGTGATCCCCTGCCGAAAGACAAGCGCTTCTCCGACGAGGACTGGGAGCGCAATCCCTTCTTCGACTTCCTTCGCCAGACCTATCTCGTGCTGACGCAATGGGCCGAAAAGATGGTCAATGATGCCGGTGGCCTCGACGAGCACACGCGGCACAAGGCCAATTTCTACATGCGCCAGATCACGGCTGCGCTGTCGCCGGCCAACTTCGTCGCCACCAATCCGCAGCTCTACAAGGAAACGGTGCAAAGCAGCGGGGCCAATCTGGTCAAGGGCATGCAGATGCTGGCGGAGGATATTGCCGCCGGTGGCGGGGATCTCAGGATCCGCCAGACCGACACCAGCAAGTTTGCCGTCGGTGAGAACATGGCGATCACGCCGGGCAAGGTGATTGCCCAGAGCGATGTTTGCGAGGTCATCCAGTACGAGGCAACGACCGACACCGTGCTGAAGCGCCCTCTCCTCATCTGCCCGCCCTGGATCAACAAGTTCTACATTCTCGATCTCAATCCGCAGAAAAGCTTCATCAAGTGGTGCGTCGACCAGGGCCACACGGTCTTCGTCATTTCCTGGGTGAACCCGGACGAGCGGCATGCGTCGAAGGATTGGGAGGCCTATATCCGCGAGGGCGTCGATTTCGCCCTCGATACGGTGGAGAAGGCGACCGGCGAAAAACAAGTCAACGCGATCGGCTACTGCGTCGGCGGAACCCTGCTTGCTGCGGCCCTTGCCCTGCATGCGCAGGAAAACAACAAGCGGATCGCCAGCGCCACGCTCTTCACCACGCAGGTGGACTTCACCTTCGCCGGCGATCTCAAGGTATTTGTCGATGAAGGCCAGCTGGCGAGCCTCGAACAGCGGATGCATGAATCCGGCTATCTCGACGGTTCCAAGATGGCGGCGGCCTTCAACATGCTACGCGCATCGGAGCTGATCTGGCCCTATTTCGTCAACAACTACCTGAAGGGCCAGGATCCGATGCCCTTCGACCTCTTGTACTGGAATTCCGATTCGACACGCATGGCGGCGGCGAACCACTCCTTCTATCTGCGCAACTGCTACCTCAACAACACGCTGAGCCAGGGCAAGATGCAGCTGGCCGGCAAGACGCTGTCGCTCAAGGACGTGACGATCCCGATCTACAATCTGGCCACCAAGGAAGACCATATCGCGCCGGCGAAATCGGTCTTCATCGGCAGCAGCCTGTTCGGCGGCCCCGTCGATTACGTCGTGTCCGGCTCGGGCCATATCGCCGGTGTCGTCAATCCGCCGGACAAGCAGAAGTATCAGTTCTGGACCAACGGCCCCGCAGCCGGCACTTACGAGGAATGGATGGCGAATGCCAAGGAGACTGCAGGCTCCTGGTGGCCGCACTGGCAGAGCTGGATCGAGAAACTCGATGACGACCGTGTGCCTGCCCGCAAGCCGGGCGGTGATGCGCTGAATGCCATCGCGGATGCGCCCGGGCGCTACGTGTTGGCGCGGGTCTAGAGCCGGTCACGCCACGGGGTGTGACCGGCTTTGCCGCTTCACTGGGTTGGCACCGTTCCTCCGTCGATGACGTAATCCGCGCCATGGATCGATGCGGCGCGTTCGGAGGCGAGGAAAGCGACGAGTTCGGCGATCTCCTCAGGCCAGGCCGGCCTGCCGATGGGTATGCCGCCCAGGGCATCCATGATTCCCTGCCGGGCCTGACCCTCGTTGACCCCGCTGCTCTCGGCCAGACGTTGCACCATGCGGTCTGCCGCGGACGTGCGGATCCAGCCAGGGGAAACCGTATTCACGCGGACACCGGCGGGACCGGCCTCCTTCGACAGCGACTTGCTGTAGTTCGCCAGGGCTGCCTTGGCGGCTGCATAGGGAATCGTCGACTCGTGTAATGGCAAACGATGCTGGATCGATGCCAGATGAATAACGACACCCTCTCCCCGCTCGAGCATTCCCGGCACAAGCAGACGGTCGAGGCGAACGGCCGCCAATAGGTTCAGTGCCAATTCCTGCTGCCAGAACTCTTCCGTGGCAGCCTTGAAGCCACCGCCGGGCGTGGATGAGCCGCCAAGGGAGTGGACAAGAATGTCGATCGCCCCAAGTTCAGACAGTGCCTCCTTTGCGAGCACATCAATTCCCTCCGGGGTCGAGAGGTCTGCCGGGATGAACGTGACACCGAGCTCCGGTTCTTGCGGTATGTTACGAGCGGCTGTGGCGACTTTGGCGCCAGCGCGCAGGAAGCGCTTCACGATCGCCTCGCCTGCGCCCATGGTACCACCGGTCACAACGACGTTCCTGCCTGCAAATTCCGTCGGGTCGGTTTTGAAATGCACACTCACGGTGCGATCTCCAGGCTAGAGATCATGCCGCCATCGATGACGAAGCGATAGCGAAGCGTGATGGGACTGCCCGGGAAATTGCCCGAGACCTCCGCTGTGGCGATGAGATCAGCTCCATCTTCCTCTACCTGCAACAGCCTCGAATGATCGTCATACGCCTCGATCGTGTTCTGCATCCAGACACTGATTTCGGCTCGGCCGTGATGGGTTCGGCTCTCGTCATGAACGACGGCGATTTCGGAAAAGCCGGACAGGGCGCGCGCGAGATCGCGCGCATTCCTGCCCTCGAAATAGGCCTCAACAGGCCCAGTCATCTTGGTGGACATGGGATCAGTTCTTTCGTTTCTGGTTGCGAAAGAGCGGCGCGCTTGCTCGATGACGAAGATGGCGATAGGCTCAAAAAATGACAAGAACCGACGAAAAGGTAAGGTACCCACTAAAAAGTAAGGATGCCTTCCTGACGCCTGCCGATGGGGCCGAGGGCGTGGAAAACGCCCTGCGTATCCTCGAGGGACGCTGGAAGCTCGTGATCCTGTTCCACCTCTTCGGCGGGGCGGTGCTGCGCTTCTCCGAGCTGGAGCGCTCGATCCCCGGGATTTCGCAGAAGATGCTGATTCAGCAACTGCGCCAGATGGAGGCTGACGGGATCGTCAGGCGTATCGTGCATCACCAGGTGCCGCCCAAGGTGGAATATTGTCTGACGGACTGGGGCCAGGCGCTTTGCCCTGCTTTGGACGCGCTGCTGACATGGGCCATCAACAAGCCCGACACCGATACCGATCCCGCGCCCTCACCCGCGCCATGATCTTCTCTCCACCTCTGGTGCCAGCACGGCTCCTGCACCGCTACAAACGGTTCCTGTTCGACGCCATCCTGGAAGACGGCAGCGAGATTACCGGATTTTGTCCCAACACCGGCTCCATGCGGGGCCTGGCCGCGCCGGGGTCCCGGATCTGGCTGTCGCGACACGACTCGACCAGCCGGAAATACGCCCATGCCCTGGAACTCGTCGAGGCCGATGGCACCGTGGTTGGGGTCAACACGGCGCTTCCCAATCGCCTTGCCGAAGAGGCGATCCTCAGTGGTCTGGTGCCGCAGCTTGCCGGCTTTTCCTCCTTGAAACGCGAGCAGCGCTATGGCCGCAACTCGCGCATCGACATCCTGCTTGAGGACGAGAGCAAAGGCAGTGTTCATGTCGAGGTGAAGAATGTGCATTTCATCCGCGAGGCGGGACTTGCGGAGTTTCCCGACAGCGTCACGACGCGGGGCGCCAAACATCTGGACGAGATGGGTGATCTCGTGGATGCCGGCAAACGGGCGGCGATGCTTTTCATCATTCAGCGCTCCGACTGCGATCAGCTGAGGATCTGTGCCGATCTCGACCCTGGCTATGGCCGCGCATTCGCCCTTGCGATTGCGCGCGGCGTCGAAGCCTATGCCGTCAGGTGCCGGATCGATCCTGGCAAAATCGAGCCGGAAAGGCTCATCCGGATAGACGAAGACGGCCTGCGTGCTTTATGAACGGCCAAAGCTCTGATTAGAAAATCCGAAAGGGACCCCCATGGTCACCTATATCGATGCGGCCACGGCGCCTCTGAAGAACACCGGCGCAATCCGTCTTTACGGTGCCGATGATTTCGAAGGCATGCGTCGGGCCTGCCAACTCACGGCCCGCTGCCTCGATGCGCTGGTGCCGATGGTAAAGCCCGGCGTCACGACAGCGGCGATCGACAAATTCGTCTTCGAGTTCGGCGCCGATCACGGTGCGATCCCCGCCACACTCAATTATCGCGGCTACAAATACTCGGTCTGCACCTCGATCAACCATGTGGTCTGTCATGGCATGCCCGACGACAAGCCGCTGCGCGACGGCGACATCGTCAATATCGACGTCACCTTCCTGCTCGACGGCTGGCATGGCGATTCGAGCCGCATGTATCCGGTCGGAAACATCAAGCGCGCAGCAGAGCGGCTGATGGAAGTCACGCATGAGTGCCTGATGCGCGGCATCGCCGCCGTGCGTCCCGGCGCGCGCACTGGTGCTATCGGCGAAGCGATCCAGACTTATGCCGAAGCCGAGCGTTGCTCGGTGGTGCGCGACTTCTGCGGCCACGGCGTCGGGCGCCTGTTCCACGACAGCCCGAACATCCTGCATTACGGCAAGGCGAACGAAGGCCCGGAACTGCGCGAAGGCATGATCTTCACCATCGAGCCGATGATCAATCTCGGCAAGCCGCATGTGAAAGTGCTGTCCGACGGCTGGACTGCGGTCACCCGCGACCGGTCGCTGACGGCGCAATACGAGCACACCGTCGGCGTGACGGCGACCGGCTGCGAGATCTTCACGCTCTCGCCCGCAGGACTTGACCGTCCCGGCCTCGGCTGAGCGGCAAGGCTCGGCACCACCTTTCGCAACTTGAACTTGCGCACGGCGGCAGTCGTGTCACTATATCCGTGCGGCGGTTCTGCCGTTCGACCATGAGGGTCAGGATTGGGTGGCATGACGAGCAAGTTTCCGTTCTCAGGTGAGTTCCCGCGCCCTGAAGGCGTCGCCCCGCAACAGTCCACCGATCTCTTCGGTGCCGGCCGACTTCCGCCAGACGACGAAATCGACGAACGCAGCTTCTTCGCCGAGCAACCGGCACGAGACGGAGCACTGGCGAAGGCGCGGTCCACGCGGCCGGTCATGCAGCCGGAGGCGCATTATCTCGGGCATCGGGAGCGCCTGCGAAGCCGCTTCCGGGACGGTGGGGACGTGGCGCTTGCCGATTACGAGATCCTCGAACTGCTGCTCTTTCGCCTTATCCCGCGGCGTGACACCAAGCCCATCGCCAAAGCCCTGCTTGCCCGCTTCAAGACACTCGCCGGCGTGCTGGGCGCGCCGCCGGCGCTGTTGCAGGAGGTGAAAGGCGTCGGCGAAACCGTAGCCCTGGACCTCAAGCTGATCGCCAATGTCGCCCAGCGCATGCTGAAGAGCGAGCTTCGCGAGAAACAGGTCCTGTCCTCCTGGTCCTCGGTCATCGACTACTGCCATGCCGCCATGGCTTACGAGACGACGGAACAGTTCCGCATCCTCTTCCTGGACAAACGCAACGTCCTGATCGCCGACGAAATCCAGGGACGCGGCACGGTCGACCATACCCCCGTCTATCCGCGCGAGGTGGTCAAACGCGCGCTGGAGCTGTCTGCCACTGCCTTGATCTTGGTCCACAATCATCCCAGTGGTGACCCGACACCGTCACGCGCCGACATCGACATGACCCGCACGATCGTGGAGACGGCAAAGCCGCTCGGCATCACCGTCCACGACCACATCATCATCGGCAAGGACGGGCATGCCAGCCTCAAGGGTTTGCGACTGATCTGATCCCACAAGCTCGTTATCCCCCAGATCGGGGGGATCGGGATCGCGCGGCCCGGGAGCCACGATAACGAAACGGTGACGTTGCCCTGTCATAGTGCTTATTGATAATGTGCGCTGCAGCATTCCGGCAGCCGAATCAGAGGCATCTCATGAACCAGTATGACTTCGTCGTGATTGGCAGCGGACCGGCCGGGCGCCGGGCGGCGATCCAGGCTGCCAAGCTGGAAAAGAAGGTTCTCGTCATCGAGAAAGGGACACGCGTCGGCGGCGTCTCGGTGCATACCGGCACAATCCCCTCCAAAACGTTGCGCGAGACCGCGCTCAACCTCACCGGCTGGCGCGAGCGCGGCTTCTACGGCCGCAGCTACCGTGTGAAGCAGGAGATCAGCGCCGACGACCTGCGCCGCCGCCTTCTGATCACGCTCGACCACGAAGTCGAGGTTCTCGAACACCAGTTTTCGCGCAACCGCGTGCACCAGATGCGCGGCACCGCCCATTTCATCGACGCCCATACGCTGGAAGTGGTGAAGGAAGACGGCGAAGTGGTGCATGTGCAGGCCGGCTCGGTCCTGCTTGCCGTCGGCACCCGGCCATTCAAGCCGTCGCATATCCCCTTCGATGGTGTCAGCATCATCGACAGTGACGAGATCCTGGAGATCAAGGAACTGCCGCGTTCGATGATCGTCATCGGCGCCGGCGTCATCGGCATCGAATATGCGACGATCTTCTCTGCCCTCGATACCGTCGTCACCGTGGTCGAGCCACGCGACACGATGCTCGATTTCATCGACAAGGAGATCGTCGAGGACTTCACCTACCAACTTCGCGACCGCAACATGAAGCTGATCTTCGGCCAGACGGTCGAAGGCGTCGAAAAGATCGATGGCAAATGCCGGGTGACGCTGAAGAACGGACGCGTCCTGACAGCCGAGATGGTGCTCTTCGCTGCGGGCCGCGTCGGGGCAACCGATACGCTCAACCTCTCAGCGGCCGGGCTCGAAGCCGATAACCGCGGCCGCCTGAAGGTGAACCCGGATACGTTCCAGACCTCCGTCCCGAACATCTATGCCGCCGGCGATGTCGTCGGCTTCCCCTCACTCGCCTCCACCTCGATGGAGCAGGGCCGCATCGCCGCCCGCCATGCGGTTGGGGCACCGGCACATGATCCGCCGCAATATTTCCCCTATGGCATCTATGCCGTTCCGGAGATCTCGACCTGCGGCCTCACGGAAGAAGAGGTCATTCAGCGCGGGATCCCTTACGAGACAGGGATCGCACATTTCCGCGAGACGTCCCGCGGCCACATCATGGGCCTCGACAGCGGCATGCTGAAAATGATCTTCTCGCTGAAGACCCGCCGCCTGCTCGGCGTCCATATCGTCGGCGAAGGCGCGACCGAACTCGTGCATATCGGCCAGGCCGTGCTCAATCTCAAAGGCACGGTCGAGTATTTCGTCGAGAACACGTTCAACTACCCGACGCTCGCCGAAGCCTACAAGATCGCCGGGCTTGATGCCTGGAACCGCATGGGCGAGCTGAAGGTGGAGAAGATCGAGCGACGGGCGGCGGAGTAGGGCAGCCGGACGAAAGGTCGGATCTCGCAGGAGACGCGACGGCTGGCGCCTGCTAAGCATGCGCCTCTTCTCGTCACTCCCCCGAGTCGCCCATGTCCTCCTCGCTCCGCCAGATTGCGGCACGTCCGCAATTGGTCGTCCTGTCCATCATGATCTTCGTCCAGGGTTGCGCCTATGGCTCCACCCTGCCCTATCTGGGCGTCACCGCCATTGGCGCTCTCGGCATGAGCGATCAGGTCTTTTCGGCACTGACCGTCGTTGCCTCGATCATGACGGTGGCGATCAGCGTGTCGCTCGGGATCCTGTCAGACGGGATGGGCGACAAGCGCCGGATGATCGCCGTGCTGGCGCTCGCCGGCACCTTCGGTTACGGCGCAATCTTCCTCTTTCCGTCGATCCCGGTCTTCGTGGTCGCCACCGCCCTCATCATTCCCTTCGCCCAGGCCGTGCATTCCCTGCTTTTTGCCTCCGCAAGAATTGAAACAGCCGCGCTTTCGCCCCGCGACACCGCCGCCGTCAACACGACCGTGCGCTCGTTCATGTCCGCGTCCTGGGTTGTGATGCCGGCGGTGCTCGGGATCGTTCTGGCCCGATCCCCCAACATGCTCGGCGCCTGGGGCGCGGCCGCCGGCTGCACCCTCATTGTGTCCGTCAGCGCGCTTCTTCTCCTCGCAGCACCAAAACCGTCTCATGAGAAGACGGCCAATGGCGGTACGGCGTTCTTTACGGCACTTCGGGAACTGGTGCGGGCTGACATGCTGGTGCGCATGATCGCAATGGCGGCGGTGACGGGGACCACCCGGCTTGCGACGATGATCTGGCCGCTCATTCTCACCCTCGAACTCGGCGGCTCGACGCGCGATGTCGGCTTCATCGCAGCGCTCATCGCATTCATCGAAATCCCGTTCATGTTGCTTGCGGCATCGCTGTTGAAGACGGTGAACCTGTTGACGCTGATCGTCGGGGCATCTCTCCTCTATGGCCTGCATATGGTGGGCTATGCCTTCGCGACAGAACCGTGGCACTTCTACATGCTCGCGCTCCCGGGCGCGGCGGCGGCGGCGGCACTTCTGTCGCTGCCGATCACCTATTTCCAGGACCTCTTTCCGACCAAGCCGGGTCTCGGCACTGCCTTCATGCCGATCAACTCCTTCCTGGGAAATGCCGTCAGTGCCGGAACTTTTGCGGCCGGCTCCCACTATTTCGGTTACCAGGGCACCGCCTGGCTGGGACTGGCGCTCGCCGTGATGGGGGTCAGCGGACTGCTCCTCGTGGAGCGACGGCAGTCGTGAAATTCGTACTCTGTTGTGGGATGAGAAGGTGTCTTCTGGCGCGTCTTCCCGCTTGAAACAGTCTGTCACCTCCAGCTCTCTTTGGTGAAGGCCGTTCCCGATGCCATCTAGGGGACAACACCCGTCACAAAGGCATGACATCATGAAGAAAATCGGTTTCCTCTCCTTCGGCCATTGGTCGCCCTCGCCTCAGTCCGGCACGCGCTCGGCGCAGGATACCCTCCTGCAGTCGATCGATCTTGCCGTCGCGGCCGAAGAGCTCGGGGCGGATGGCGCCTATTTCCGCGTTCACCATTTCGCACGCCAGCTTGCCTCTCCCTTCCCGCTGCTTGCCGCCGTTGGCGCACGCACATCCAAGATCGAGATTGGCACCGGCGTTATCGACATGCGCTACGAGAACCCTCTCTACATGGCAGAGGACGCCGGGTCCGCCGACCTGATCTCGCGCGGACGCCTGCAGCTTGGGATCTCGCGCGGATCGCCAGAGCAAGTGATCGAAGGCTGGCGCTATTTCGGCTACCAGCCCGAAGAAGGCCAGACCGATGCCGATATGGGGCGCCGCCATGCCGAAGTCTTTCTGGACGTTTTGAAGGGCGAAGGTTTCGCGCAGCCAAATCCACGCCCCATGTTCCCCAACCCGCCGGGCCTCCTTCGGATCGAGCCGCATTCGGAAGGCCTGCGCGATCGAATCTGGTGGGGTGCCGGGTCCAATGCGACCGCCGTCTGGGCCGCAAAGCTCGGCATGAACCTGCAGAGTTCGACACTGAAGGACGACGAGACGGGCGAACCCTTCCACATCCAGCAGGCGAAACAGATCCGTGCGTATCGCGACGCCTGGACGCAAGCCGGCCATAGCCGGACACCGCGGGTATCGGTCAGCCGCTCCATCTTCGCCATCGTCAACGACATGGACCGTGCCTATTTCGGCCGCAACAAGGATCAGGATTCGATCGGCTATATCGACGAGAACACCCGCGCCATCTTCGGGCGTTCCTATGCCGCGGAACCGGATCAACTCATCGATGAGCTGAGGCGCGATGAGGCGATTGCTGAGGCCGATACGCTCCTGCTCACGGTGCCGAACCAGCTCGGCGTCGAGTACAACGCCCATGTGATCGAGTCTATCCTGGCCCATATCGCGCCGGCTCTCGGCTGGCGTTGACCCTCAGAACGTCAGGATCTCCCCGTCATCCGGTATGACGAGACGGTCGGCGCCAGTTGCGCCGGCCGCGATAAGGCGGTGGAGATCCTTCCGCGAGACGGTCGCATGGTCGACGGCCTCGAGATGCGTGACGATGACTTGCGCGAAGGGCGCAAGGTCGAGCGTGAGCGCAATCATCTCCAAATCCATCACCAGAGGTCCCTTGCCGTTCCACAAGGCGCCGCAGCCGTGAAGCACCACGACATCCGGCCGCTCCTGCGTCAGCACCGCCTCCACCTCCGGGCACAGAATGGTGTCGCCCGCCCAGTAGAGCCTTGGCTCTCCGGTGGCTTCGATGAGGAAACCCGAGACCTCTCCCATGTCGTCGAGCACCTCGGGCGGGCCATGGCGGCCGTCGGTGGTGCGGATGCGGACTTGGCCCATCGCGATCCCATAGCCGATGGCGCGGACGTCCTGGAAGCCCATGGCGAGAATGGCGGCCTTATCGCGCGCGTGACAAAGCATGGGCAGGCTCTTTCCAATCGAAGTCTGAGCTATCTCATCAAAGTGATCGGAATGCAGGTGGGAGACGAGCACCGCGTCAATACCGCGCAGAATGTCCTCGATCGGCATCGGCAGGTCCACGAGCGGTGACGGACCCCTTCCGGAATAGTTCTTCCCCTCACCTTTGCCGGCAAGCCAGGGATCGATCAGAAGCCGGAGGCCGGCTATGTCGACGATCAGGGTGGCGTTGCGAACGAGCGTGATCTGCATGCGTGCTGCCTTCCGTGCCGAAAACGAAAAAGCCGCCCCAAGGGACGGCTTTCTCTCAACTCATCATCGAACGAAGATTACTCAGCGTCGCCTTCGGCGGCCTTCTTCTTCGGTGCTGCCTTCTTCTTCGGAGCGGCTTCTTCGCCTTCAGCAGCGTCGTCAGCCTTGGCAGCAGCCTTCTTCTTCGGGGCTGCCTTCTTGGCCGGCTTGTCGCCTTCTTCGGCGTCGTCGGCCAGCAGCTCTTCCTTCGTCACCTTCTTGTCGGTGACGGAGACTTCAGCGAGCAGCTTGTCGATGACCTTTTCTTCGAAGATCGGCGCGCGCAGCGAAGCGGCAGCGCCGGGCGTGTTGCGGAAGAAGTCGAGGATCTGCTTTTCCTGGCCCGGGAACTGCTGCAGCTGGGCGAAGAGCGAACGCTGCATTTCTTCTTCGGTTACTTCGATGCCGGCCTTTTCGCCGATTTCAGAGAGAACGAGGCCGAGGCGAACGCGACGCTCTGCAAGCGCGCGGTATTCCTCGCGGGCTGCTTCTTCCGTCGTGTCTTCGTCAGCGAAGGTCTTGCCGGACTGAGCGAGATCGGTGTTGATCTGGCGCCAGATGTTTTCGAACTCGGCGTCGACGAGCTTCGAGGGCGACTCGAACTTGTAGAGCGCGTCGAGCTGGTCGAGGATCTGACGCTTGACCTTCTGGCGGGTGACGTTGCCGTACTGGCTCTCGATCTGGCCGCGCACGATTTCCTTCAGCTTCTCGACCGATTCGACGCCGAGCTTGGTGGCCAGTTCGTCGTTGATTTCGGTCTTGGCCGGGCTTGCGACTTCCTTGACGGTGATGTCGAAGGTGGCTTCCTTGCCAGCGAGGTTGGCTGCCGGATAGTCGGCCGGGAAGGTTACGGTGATGACCTTTTCATCGCCAGCCTTGACGCCGACGAGCTGGTCTTCAAAGCCCGGGATGAAGCGGTTCGAGCCGATGACCAGCTCTGCGTCTTCGTCCTTGCCGCCGTCGAAGGCTTCGCCGTCGACCTTGCCGAGGTAGTCCATGGTGACGCGGTCGCCTTCAGCAGCCTTGCCCTTCTTGGTCTCGAAGGTGCGGGCGCTTTCGGCGATCTTCTCGATCTGCTCGTTGATTTCTTCATCCGAGACATCGACCACTTCGCGGGTGACCTTGATGCCGTCAACCGACTTCAGTTCGATCGCCGGGATGATTTCGTAGGAGAGCGTGAACTCCAGGTCTGCCTGGGCCGACAGGATCTTTTTCGCTTCCTTCTCGTCTTCGGTCATGACGATTTCCGGCTGGGTCGCCGACTTTTCGCCGCGCTCCGACAGGATCGCCGACGGCTTGTCACGAATGATTTCGTTGACGAGCTCAGCCATGATCGACTTGCCGTACATCTTCTTGACATGTGCAACCGGCACCTTGCCCGGGCGGAAGCCGTTGATGCGGACCTTGTCCTTCACTTCGGCCAGACGCTCGTTCATGCGCTGTTCCATGTCCTTGGCCGGAACGACGACCTTGATTTCGCGCTTCAGCCCTTCAGCGAGCGTTTCTGTAACCTGCATGTTCTTACCTTCATGTCGTGGCGGCCGTGCTCGGACAGCCGGTGTTTTCCCTGAGCACGACGCCGGAATTGATTTTTCCGGACGTGGCTGCGTCGCAATCGTCAACAATCTGCCAAGCAAAACGGCGCCGGACTGACGGGAGCCACACCTCGGTGCTTCTCTCATCGATCCCGCGCGGCTTAGCTGGTGCGGGTAGAGAGACTTGAACTCCCACGCCTTGCGGCACCAGAACCTAAATCTGGCGTGTCTACCAATTTCACCATACCCGCGTCCAAAAGCGCATGCCGCATTCGCGCATGGCCCCTCCGGAGCGCGCGTCTCTATAACACCCGTTTTCCCGCACGCAAAGGAAAAATGACAGGATTGCAGGGCCCACTGGGCAGGCTTCACAGGCTTTGCAGAGGGCGAATGGCAGTCGTCAGTAGAGCGGCTCTTCGTAAAGCGGCTCACCATCCAGCATCAATGCGCGAATCTGTGCCTGGCCATGTTCGGAGACACGTGCTGCGACAGAGACCCGGCCCTCGTTGCGGCCGTCTTCGATCGGCCTGCCCTCGCCTTCCGGAACGTAGAAGCGCTCTATGCCGTAGGAAACCGTGAGGTTTCCGGCATTCTGCCACTCCCAATCGTAGATCGTCACGGGTTGCGTGAGCAGGACCACGCTGCCGTCTTCGATGGGAAGCGGGTCGAAGGATGCCTCCGACACGGTCCAGAAGCCATCGGCTCCCGGCTTGAGACGGACATGCAATCGCGCGGCATCACCGGTTTCCGGTTTCTGCCCGATGATCGAGGTCGTCGAGATGGTCGAGACATCATAGGTCAGGATCACATAGTCGCCGCGCAGCAGATCGCGCGGATCGACAGGTGCCGTCTTCAAGAGGACTTCCGTTCCGGACCGCAATATGCCCGCCCGCCCCTCGATCATGTAGCCGAGGATGGCGGTCTGCAGCAGAGCCATGGCGAGTGCGACGGCGGCAAAGGGTCTTGCGGCGATCATGACTTCACCTCAGGCACGGGACGGGAAAAACGTTTCTCCAGACGGATGACGACGAAGGCCAGAACGGCGACCACAAGGCCGGACAGGAGGAAGAAAGCCGAGGTGCCGAGGATGCTGTCGATCGTCTCGTAGGAGAGGTAAAGGATCTCTGCCGCGAAGGCGCCGTAAGCCAGAAACCGGACGGCACCATTGTCCCGCCCTTCCAGCGCAATGGCTGCGATCGAAAGCCCGAGGATGACAATCCCGAGAACCGCGATCGACGCCGCATCCATGACGCTTCCCTGAACATAGGCGAAACCGCTCAGAGCCATGACCAGGAAGTAGAAGCTCGCAGAGGCACCCAGCCGGCGGTGCAGAGCGGCAAGCGGCGAACCCGGGGCTGAGAGCGCCAGGAAGGCCACCGTCGCGACAATGGCAACGGCGAGTGCGTGAAGCTCTCCCCCTTCGAGGATCACCATCCACCAGACCCAGACCAGGAGCAGGATATAGCCGAAATGTTTCGCCCGATCCGCACCTGTCCACCGCGCCAATCCGAAAATGGCGGCCGCGCCGAAGGGCGGCCACCAGGCCCAGAGCCCATGGCTGCCGACATCCCAGCCGAAGCTCTCGAAGCTGCCGGCAAAGGTCGCAAGCGCCAGTGCGCCGGCAGTGACGGTCAGCGCCCCTGACCGGAAAAGGGCAGCGGACACAATGGTGACGGAGAACCACAGGAACATCGCCGAGAAGGTGTCGCCTGAGAGGTGATAAAGCTGGCCGATCAGCGCAATGGCGCCACCGAAGGCGGTTGCACCGAGCACGAGGGAAGCGGCCGCGATGCGGTCCGCACCCTGCGCCCTCGCCACAAGAGCTGCAATATGGAAGATCCAGATCAGCCCGATGATACCCGCCACCTTGGTCAGGCGGGGGATCAGCTCCCAATTGGCCGCAATCAGCATCAGCAGGGACGCAGCAATCAGGACCGCCGCAAACATCGACAGGATGGAGCCGATGCTGAAGCTTGGACCGCGGCGATCCACATCCTCGAGCAATCTGCCCGCAGTGGCGCCATCGATCAGCCCTCGCTTGACCCAGTCGTCGAGGTCGCGCTTCAACCTGCCTCTATACATGCACATTCCCCCTTGCCGTGGTGGCAATCTGCAGCGGCACAGACGGAAAGACAAGGCGGCCGGAACGGTCGTACCGCGAGCCTAGCATCTCCATGCAAGATCCGCATGCCTTCCATGCTCTTTTTGCACTGCACAAAGTCGTAAGTCTCGCTTATATTCATCATCAACAGAGCGACGGAACTTCTGGCGCTTCTTCTTCGACCCGCTTACTCCTCCTCCCAAAGCGGGATCGATTGGCCGACGACACTCCTCCTCCCAGTCGTTGGCCTGTAAAAATGACGCTCACCGGACCTCCTCCCCCGGTGAGCGTTATTTTTTTGTCCTCACTCTCCTCACCCACCATCTCGAATGATTGTTAGGTCGAATCGCGCCTGTTTGGCAGTCGCTGTCCTGAGGCAGGCAAACGCTCAAAAAAGCGTCAATTAACAAAGCGTTAAATCGATTGGTATGCGTTCGGCGCATAGGTGCTTTACCGCTTTATGTCTTCAATCATTTCGCATCGCAGCATATATTCGGATCAACAAATTCGAAGGGGCCCACGGATGGGTCCAAACCACCAAAGAGGTAGACCCAAATGAACATCGCTCGCTCGCTCAACAATTGGCGCAAGTACCGTCAGACGATCACCGAACTCGGCCGCATGTCGGACCGCGAACTCCGTGACCTCGGCATCGGCCGCGAAGACATCCGTCGCGTTGCTCGTCACGCCGTCAACGGCTGATCTCGTCGAGAACCGTCCGGACTACGAATAAAAAACCCCGGATCTCCTCTGAGATCCGGGGTTTTTCTTTGTCTGCAGATGGGCGATCAGTCCTCGCGGACCGAGACGATAACGTCGTGGATCAGCTTCAATACAGCCGGTGCATCGATCTCGGTGCAGATCTTCTGGCTCGGCAGATCGCCATCCCAATCGGAGGGACCGAATCCACGACCATCGGGCTTCTGGATCGTTTGACCGTCAGCTATGCCCCCACAGACCACGCGGATGACGCCGCTGCGGGTCTTGAAGAGTTCCGGCGCGACGACATAGACGCAGGCGCAGCTGTCATGCACGACCATGCCGTCGTCGACCAGGCCTTCGTAGAAATCGATGTAGAACTGCGAGAGATCGAACAGCAGACGCGCGCGGCTGGTGCCGGCGGCATCCCTGATGTCAGCAAGCTGTGACCGCGTCATTACCGTCTGCATGGTGACATCGAGACCGACCACAACGACCGGCCATTTCGCCGTCATCACCACGTCCGCGGCTTCCGGATCGCCATGAATATTGGCTTCGGCCGCCGGTGTCACGTTGCCGTTAACGTCGAAGGCGCCGCCCATGATGACGATCTCCTTGACGAGATCCACAATCTCCGGGTCTTCCTTGAGCGCGTTGGCGAGGTTGGTCATGCGGCCGACGGCCACGATCGTCACTTCGCCCGGATTGGCGCGGATGGTCTCGACGAGGAAGCGATGGGCCGGACGCGGATCGGGATGCACATCCGTCACCTCGGGCACGCCGATATTGCCGAGGCCGTCATCGCCATGGATGAACTTCGGCGGCTCATGGCTGACGCGATGCGGGATGAATGTCTCGCCGGCGCCGCGGGCGACGGGCGCAACAATCTTCCACTCCCGCTTCAGGAACAGCGCGTTGCGGGTCGTGATGTCGATCTCGGCATTGCCGAAGACGGTGGTGATGCCGAGAAGGTCGACGTCGGGATGATGGTGCAGGAAGAGCAGCGCCATTGCGTCATCGACGCCCGGGTCCGTATCGAAAATGACTTTATGCATGAGGTTGACGTCCTGTCTGAGGAAGCGGGTTCCATATCGCAATCCTCGGGAACAAGGAAGCAGTCACGGCGCGGTTTCGGCGAATTCGCCGATCAGCTTCGGAAAGTCTTCCATCGCAGGGAATTTCTCGAAACTGTGCATTGCCGGCAGCGAGACCCAGGGCAGCTTCTCCGACACGCAGGTCTCGATGAAGGGCGGCAGATCGGCCGCGCCGTCCAGCATGGTTGCGCGGATATTGATGAGCGGCCCGAGCATCTCGGCGCGCGTGAAGATCCAGCTGAGGCAATGCGGGCAGAAGTAATGGCGCAATTCGCCATGCATGCCGCCGATCACCGGCTCGAGGCCGGCAATCTCGACGGTTTGTTCCGGAAAAAGGGCGCTCAGCGAGAAGGCGCTGGCGGTCATGCGCTGACATCCCTTGCAATGGCAGGCCATGGTCATCAGCGGCCGGCCCTTCACTTTCATCGTGACCTGGCCGCACCGGCAGCCACCCTGCATCACACTGTCTGATGCTGTCATCGATCTACACGCTCCCTTGCTGTCTGGTCTCAAGCACAACCCTAGCACCGTCAGCAGACGGCAATCCAGCGACGGGTGAAATCGTAGCCGGCGGTCAGGATCACGCTCATGCCGGCGATAAGCAGGAGCATGCGATCGATCTCGGTCGAATAGGCAAGCGTGCCAAACGCATAAATGACGAGGCCAAGAACCAGGTAACCGACGCCTATTCGCCACCATGCCGGCCGAACGCCACTCATCCACTCAAGAATCAGACGGCAGAGAGGCAGGGCCGGGAGCCCCCACATCAGGATGTTGAAGGTCCATTGCCAGGGGGTGCCGCTGTCGATCACGTTGTAGCCGAGATAGCCCCGGAAATCCCGCAGCGGCCCCTGGGAGAAGTATGTCGAGAGATAGATGAACGACATCACGCCTGTGACGACGCAACCGGCCAGGAGAGCGAGGAGGAAGACCGCGTAGCGGTAAGCCGCCGACCTGACCTGTTGCCCAGGCCGCGCGTCAGCCACGGGCCTTCTTCTTGCCCACGTTGCGCAGGACGTGGCTGAAATCGGAATTGTAGAGGTCGCTGTCTCGGAACTCGACATGGCCGAAGACCTTGCCGACCATGATCAGGGCAGTGCGAGTGATCTTCGCCTTGCGCACCTCTTCGGCCATGTCCTTCAAGGTGGTGCGAATGAAGAGCTCGTCCGGCCAGGTGGAGCGATAGGCGATGACGACAGGGCAATCCTCGCCATAATAGGGCGTGAGCGTATCGCGGATATGGGTGAGATTGCGGATCGACAGATGGATCGCAAGCGTCGCCCGCGACTTGCCGAGGATCTCCAGCGTCTCGAATTCCGGCATCGAGGATGCCTTCATTTCGGTGCGCGTGACGATGACCGTCTGGGCAATCTCGGGAAGCGTCAGCTCGGTCTTCAGCCGGGCAGCCGTCGCGGCAAAGGCCGGCACGCCGGGTACGACGTCATAGGGGATGCCGAGCGCATCGAGCCGGCGCATCTGTTCGGCGATCGCGCCGTAGATCGACGGGTCGCCGGAATGGACGCGGGCGACGTCCTCGCCCCGCGCATGCGCCGCCTCGATCTCGGCGATGATCTCGTCGAGATGCATGGGAGCGGTATCCTTGACGAGGGCATCTTCAGGAGCCGCCTTGACGATTTCCTCCGGCACCAGCGAGCCGGCATAGAGGCAGACCGGGCAGCGCTCGATGAGGCGCAGGCCGCGCACGGTGATGAGGTCGGGGGCTCCCGGGCCGGCGCCGATGAAATAGACGGTCATGCTTCACTTCCCTTCATGCTACTGTCTGCCTTCCCCGAATAACCACGAGGCGTGTAAACCCAGGTCTTGCCGTCGCCAGTCGTCACAGTCCGGCTCTCGGACGAGCCGACCACCACGACGGTCAGCATGTCGACATCGTCGACGTTCAACTCGCCCAGAGGCACGGTACGGACGTTTTCGCCCTCGCGGCCAAGATTGGTGGCGAGGATCACCGGGGTCGAGGCCGGGCGATATTTCAGCAATTCGTCGCGGGCGTAAGCCAGCTGCGTGCGGCGCTTCATCGAGACGGGATTGTAGAAGGCGATGACGAAATCGCCCTCGCCTGCTGCCTTCACACGGCGCTGGATATGTTCCCAGGGGGTCAGAAGATCGGAGAGCGAAATAGTGCAGAAATCATGGCCGAGCGGCGCGCCAATCCGGGCGGCGGCGGCCTGGAGTGCGGAGATGCCCGGCGAGACCCGCACTTCGATACGGCTCGCGGCGTCGGTGATGCCGCCCTTGTCGAAGAGTTCGAACACCAGCGTTGCCATGGCGTAGATGCCGGCATCGCCGGAGCAGACCAGCGCCACCGTCTTGCCCTCACCCGCCAGTTCCATCGCATGCACGACGCGGGCCTCTTCCTTGCCGAGGTCGAAATCATGGCGGGTCTTGCCGTCGGCGAGCGGGCCGAGCAGGTCGAGATAGAGCGAATAACCGACAAGATCCGTGGAGGCCTGTACCATGCGCGAGACCTCGGGCGACCGCCAGCCCTCGGAGCCTGGGCCGATGCCGACGACGAAAAGCGTGCCGCGGGCACGGCCTGTCTTCTTCGGGTCGACGATATCAGCGGCCCTCGCAATCGCGGCTGTGGCCCCCTTGGACTTGATCTTCTCGACAACGAGTTCGCCCGACGCGCCGACAGCCGCAAGCGCTGCGCCTTCGGCCACCCCATGGCAGCCGACTTCGGCGAAGACGACCTCGGAGGGGTTCTTCAGACGCGGCGCTTCCGCTTCGAGCGTGGCTGCGGTGAAGAAGCGGGCCGGCACGCCAAAATGGGCGGCCACCGCATGGATCGCCGTTTCGTCTGCCTTCAGATCGATCGAGCAGACGGCAGCGAGGCTTGTCTTCGCGAAACCACCTTTGGCAAGCGCCTCCTCGGCCAAGGCAATTGCCTCTTCCGGCTTTGCATGCCGCTCACAGCCCATGCCGAGCACCAGCGTCTTCGGATGATAGACGAGCTCCAGCTCGCCTGCGGTCTTCTGTTGGTCGGTCACGGTCAGCGTCACGCGGGCCTCTTGTTCAAATGGAAGTCTTGATTGTGTGAGCCAGTTGGCAGATGCACCCTCGAGCCGGGCGCCAGCGCCGGCCACAAGTTCGGCCATCACCGCCTTGGCTCTCTCGGGATTGGCCAGCACATAGCCGTCCGGCGGCTGATCGAGCGCTACACCAAATTTCAGGTCGCCGGCCGTCGTGATCGCGGCATGGGCACCGAGGGCGGATGCAATCTGCCGTGCGAGGTCGTTGGCGCCATGGTGACCGCCGAGCAGCGGCACGATGGAGGACGCATCCTCGGCGACGGCCAGCACTGGCGGTTCGGCGTGTTTGTCCAGGAGCATCGGGGCGAGCAGCCGGATCAGAGCACCAGCGGCCATCACGGCGATGATCGGCCGGCCGGCGGCAAACAGCGTCTGCACATGGTCTTTGGCCGACGCAAATCGCACATCAGCCTCTACGACGCGGGCGGCGGCGCCATGCAGCTCGCCGCCGACGTCCGCCGCGATGCGGCGGCCAAGAGAAGCGGCGGCCTCACTCAGGATCACGACAGCCGGTTTGGCCGGGGATGCGGCGGTACCCGTCATCAGGCCCCGCTTCCAAGCTTTTTCGCGAGTGCCGGATGCCAGCGCTCGTCGCCCTTGTAGATCAGGATCATCGAGAAATAGGGCGCGGTCTCTTCTATCACGTCGGCAAGCGGCGTCAGCTTCTGTTCGGCAAGGCTCACGCGCTCTGCATAACCCGCCTGCGCCGTCAGCCCGAGGCTCTCGATCAGCGCGCGAATGCGAGCAAAGTGCCGGCCGAGCTTGATGATGGCGACAGCGCCAGATGCCGCGATCCGTGCGGCGAGCTCATCGTCCGGCAGCGGGCCCGGCAGCACCGTCAGCACGTCGTTGCGGGCAGCAAGCGGTCGGCCGAGACCCGCGGCTGCCGCCATCATCGAGGAAACGCCGGGCACGACCTCGGTCGCATAACGATCTGCGAGCCTTTCGAAGAGATACATGAAGGAGCCGTAGAAAAAGGGATCGCCCTCGCAGAGGACCGCGACATCAGAGCCGGCATCGAGATGATGCGACAGCGTCTCGGCAGCCTGCGTGTAAATGTCCTGGGCCGGGAAGCGTTCGACCCGCATTGGCACGATGATCGGCACTTCCAGTTGGGCGGCGGTCAGATAAGGGGCTGCAATCTGGCGGGCGAAGCTCGGGCCGGTATCGGGAGCCGGATAGGCTACAACCGGGCAACCAGTGAGGATGCGATGCGCCTTCAGGGTCAGCAGTTCCGGATCGCCCGGGCCGAGGCCGAGGCCATAGAGTTTTCCGGTCATTCAGCCTCTCCCTTTACAGCCGTCCACATCGTGACCGGCATCAGTGATTTCCAGCCGCAATAGCGTCCGACCGGGGCAGCGCGTGCCACCTGCAAACGCGACAGATCGCCACCATAGCGGCTGCGCAAGTCCACGAGCCGAGCCTCGCCTTCGATTGTCACGGCATTGGCGACCAGTCGCCCGCCGGGAGCAAGCGCTGCCCAGCAGGCTTCGAACAGCCCCTCGCCGCTGATACCGCCGCCGATGAAGATCACATCTGGCGTCTTCAGGCCCGCGAGCACGGCCGGCGCCTCGCCCTCGACGATTTCAAGGTCGGGCACGCCGAGGACTTCGGCATTCTCGCGGATCATCGCCAGCCTCTCGGGCTTTGCCTCGATCGCGATCGCCCTAGTGCCCATGCCGGCGCGCATCCATTCGATGGCAATCGAGCCGCAGCCCGCGCCGACATCCCACAGACGGGCATTCGGAAAGGGGGCGAGCTGGGCCAGCGTCGCCGCGCGGATCTCGCGCTTGGTGAGCTGCCCGTCATGACGGAAGGCCTCGTCGGGCAGACCCGGCACCGGTGCCAGCAAAGGACCGTCCCAGGCACAATCGATGGCCAGTGTGTTGAAATCCGAAAGGACCGGGCAGGTTTCGGCCATTTCCAGCGCCGTCATCCGCAGGATGCGCTCCCGCGTTCCCCCCATGTGTTCTAGCACATGCAGGACGGAGGCACCAAAGCCTCGTTCGGCCAGCAGCACGGCAGCAGCCTGGACGGTCGAGGCATCTGAGGTCAGCGCCAGAATGCGGGCGCGCGGCATCACATGCCGGTTGAGGAAGGCAAGCGGCCTGCCATGCAGCGAGATCAGCGTCACCGATTGAAGCGGCCAGCCGAGCCGGGCGGCAGCCAGCGAGAAGGCGGAAGGACTTGGCAGCACAAACATCTCTTCGGCCGCCACATACCGCCGGAGTGTCGCGCCGATGCCGAAATGCATGGGGTCGCCGGTCGCGAGGATCGTCACGGGCGTGCCGCGCAGCTTGAGGATTTCCGCGAGTGTCTCGCGAAAACCAGCGCCCCAGGTGAGAATGCGCTTCAGCTGCGGCAGGTTCGACCCGTCGATGACCGCATCCAGCCGCTCTCCGATGACGAGTGTTTCCGCCTGCCAGACGACGGCCTGCGCCTCGGGGGTAAGGCTTTCAAGCCCGTTGTCGCCGATGCCGATGATGGTGAGCCAGGGGGCGTGCAAGGCGTCAGACATTGGTGCCAAGCCCTCCCGCCAAGGCATTGACGGCAGCAGAGGCCATGGCAGAGCCACCCCGGCGGCCGCGCACCGCAATATAGGGAATACCTCTGGAATTGGCGATCAGTTCGTCCTTGCTTTCGGCAGCTCCAACAAAACCAACGGGAAAACCAAGGATGACCGCCGGCTTCGGCGCGCCGGCGTCGATGCGCTCCAGCAGGCGGAAAAGCGCCGTCGGAGCATTGCCGATGGCGACCACCGCGCCTGCGAGATGTTCATCCCAGAGGTCGACCTGGGCGGCGGAGCGGGTATTTCCGATTTCGTCTGCCTTCGGCCTTACGCGCTCGTCGTTCAGGAGGCAGAGGATCTCGTTTTCGGCCGGCAACAGGCGTCGGATCACGCCGTGGCGGACCATCTCGACATCGACGAGAACCGGCGCCCCCTTTTCAAGCGCCGCGGCACCGGCTTCAAAAGCGCCGTCGGACCAGCTGACATCATCGGCGAGATCGACCATGCCGCAGGCATGAATGAGACGGATGACCAGCGGCTGGAGGACCGTGGGGAAACGGTCGAGAGATGCTTCCTCGCGGATGGTGGCGAAGGACTGGCGGTAGATCTCGGCGGGGTCGCGGATGTAGTCGAGGGGTAACGGAGGCTCACCTGCCGAAGCGGGATCTACCTCACCCAAGAGCAACTCCTTGTGCCCGATGCCGAGCACCCAGCCCTCCTCGGCGAGCGATGTCGCAACCTCCTCGTCTGAAAGCATTGGCGGCCGATCCAGCAGCCTCGCAAGTCGCTCATCCACATCGAACCGGGCGAAAGCCTCGGCGACGGTGCGAACCTGCGCCTGGTCCTTCACCTCGTCCTGTGCGGCCAGCGTGAAGAGCGAGGGATAGATCTCGGCGAAGACGACGGGCTTTTCAAACGTGGTGGCAAAGCCCGTCTCGAAGGGCCAGACGGCGATGTGTTCACCGTAGCCACTTTCGTCGAGAAAGCGCGACAGTCTGGCGATGCCAAGCAGGGTCTGGCTGCCGACGGAGCCATTATAGGTCAGTTGCCAGACGGATTTGGCCCCCTTGGCGAACTGCTCCGAGCGGCGGAAGGCGAGCGGCGCCTCTGTCGGTGCAGGCGGCTTCTTGTCCGAGAGATCGGCATAGACATGCTGATGCGGCCGTCCCCAGAAGCGCGGCTCACCGGCAAAATGCGTGGCGTTCCAGCGCGAGGCGAGATCGAAGCGGTTGTTGCGGTTGTCGGGCGCGTCCTCGATTTCAGCGGCGATCTTACGCCACAGGGCGCGCCAATCGCCCTTCCCGGTCAGTCGTTCCGCAGTACCCGCCGGATAGCCGAAGGCGAAATCAAAACCGCATAGCAGGCGTTGCCCCGCGGCGATGGCTGCGCCGACCACGGCCTCGAGCCGCTGCATGAAGGCGTGACGGGTCGGAAAATTCTCGATCCACTCGATCGTATGACCAACGCCCTCACGCCGGGCGAGGCACGCCCAGAGCGAGTTCTTGCCGGTCACCGGTTGCCCGGCACCGGACCAGTCGACGATCAGGATGCGATCGAAGAGCGGCATTACTTTTTCTTCTGCATCGACTTCGGCCCCAGCGGATGGTCCGCATGGGGATAAGGCGCGTGGTGGTGATGGTGATCATGACCGTGGCCGTGGCCATGATGATGGTGGCCGTGATCATGGCCATCATGGTGGTGATGGTGCCCATGGTCGTGGCCATGGTCGTGCCCATGGGCATAGTTGTGGTCATGTCCATGATGGTGGTCGTGGTGACCACATCCGCAATTCGGTCCATGCTCGTGATGCACTGCCTTGCCGGAGGACGGGGCGTCCATCACGGCCTGCAGTTCTGCATCCGGGGTCTTGTCCTTGAGAGCAGCATATTTGCCGCCGAGCGTGAAGGAGGCTGCATAGTCGAAGGCCTCGGTGACTGGCACGGGCTTCAGCGGCGCCGGATCGGCATGGCTGTGCACTGGCGTCCAGGGCAGACCATGCTCGCGGCAGAAATCGGGATCGCGGCAGGAGGCGTCGCAATCGCCCTTGCACGGACAGTCCTCAAGGCCGCCGCCGATACCCTCGACATGGTGGTGGTGGCTTTCCTGCGGCTGGCCGACATCGGCTTCGAAGCCGAGCACCTGTTCGCGATACTTGCACATCTGGCAGTTCATCACCGCCGCGCCCTCGAGGATCTCCTTGACGCGATCCTGGAAGGCATCGAGCACCAGCGGGTGGTCGTTGAGATAGCTCGCCTTGACGAACTGGATCTCCGGGAAACGTGCCGCGACCTCGTCGGTATAGCTGTAGATGCGCTTCACCAGGACGCCTGTGAACAGGAAATATGGGAAGACGACGATGCGCTTGTAGCCAAGCTTGGCGGCATGGGTCAGGCCCGGCTCGACCAGCGGGAAGGTCACGCCGGAATAACAGGTTTCACCCCAGCCGAAGCCCATGCCTTCCCAGAGCATACGCATGACTTTTGTGGCGTTGGAATTGGCGTCCGGATCGGACGAGCCGCGCCCGACGACCATCAGCAGCGTCTCGTGCTTTTCAACAAAGCCGAGCGTTTCGTTGGCCTCGTCGACGGCCGCCTGAATGCGGTCACCGGCGGCTCGGATCATCTTCAGATCGATGCCGAGTTCGCGGCCGTAATTGATCACCATGCCCGGGTTCTGGGCCTGGTAGGTGTTGAGCACCGAGGGGATGTCGTTCTTCGCGTGGCCGGCGGCAAAGAGCATGCCCGGTACTGCCAGAACGCGGGTCACACCCTGGTCACGCAGGCTGTCGAGGCCGGCTGCGATCACCGGATTGCAGAATTCGAGATAGCCGTATTCGACCGGCATGTCCGGGTTGCGGGCGCGCAGCGCTTCCGCGATCACGGCGAATTCCTTCGCCGCGTTCTGATTGCGGCTGCCGTGGCCGCAGACCATGATTCCGAGTTTTTCTGCCATGAGATAAAGGCCTCCCTGCTTCGTTTTATCTGCCTGTACGAAGCGCCGAACCAATCGCCCGTTCAGGCGTGGTCCATGGCCTTTGGGACAGCTCCGGAATTGGCTCCCTGATTGGGTCAGCCGCACCGGACTATTTCCAGCCTGTCGAACAGGCGCCGTCGCACATTACCTTGAGCTTTAGCGAAGCGTCACCCGACCGTCAAACCGGTTTGCGGCGCTTTGTGTGACGGAAACGCCAGTCCACAGAATGTCCCCTCTGCGACCCGACCGACATGCAGCACGGTTGCGTGCGCCCCGGCTTTGGTTCACAAGGACGACACCTTCCCTGCCCGCCTCCCAAACCCTTGAGTCTCGCCGTGGTCGATCTCGCTTTCCAAGCCTTGCTGCTGCTGTTCATTGCCGCCTTCATCGCCGGTTTCATCGATTCGATTGCCGGTGGCGGCGGGCTGATCACCATTCCCGCCATGCTGATTGCCGGCATCCCACCACTCGAAACGCTCGGCACCAACAAACTGCAGTCGATGTTCGGCGCGGGGTCTGCCACCATCGCCTATGCCCGCAAGGGCCATGTGGATCTCAAGAAGCAGTTGCCGATGGCAGCAATGGCCGTGATCGGCGGCGCGCTCGGCGCCCTGGTCGCAAGCTTTGTCCCCGGCGACGTGCTGCGGGCCTTCATGCCCTTTCTGCTGGTCGCAATCGCGCTCTATTTTGCGCTGAAGCCGAACCTCTCCGACATCGACAGCCACCAGCGGCTGACACCCTTTGCCTTCGGCCTGACCTTCGTCCCGATGATCGGCTTTTATGACGGCGTTTTCGGGCCCGGGACCGGCTCCTTCTTCATGCTCGCCTTCGTCTCACTTGCCGGTTTCGGCATGCTGAAGGCCACGGCGCATACCAAGCTCTTGAACTTCGGCTCGAATGTCGGCGCCTTCCTCGTCTTCGTCGCCGGCGGCGTGGTGCTCTGGAAGATCGGCTTTCTGATGGGCATCGGCCAGTTCCTCGGCGCCCAGACCGGATCGCGGCTCGCGATGAAGAACGGCGCTCGCCTGATCAAGCCGTTGCTGGTCATCACCTGCGTGGCGCTTGCGATCCGCCTGCTTGCCGACCCGACCAACCCGATCCGTGTGTGGCTGGGGATTTGACGATCAGAACTCCACCCCGATCTGCGCCTTGATGCCGGAGCGGAACGGGTGCTTCACCAGCTCCATCTCGGTCACGAGATCGGCCAGCTCGATCAGTTCGTCCTTGGCGTTGCGGCCGGTCAGCACGACATGGGTCATGTCAGGCTTCTCGGTCGCGAGAAACTCCAGCACTTCGGCGAGGTCGATGTAGTCGTAGCGGATCGCGATGTTGACCTCGTCGAGCAGCACCATGGAATTTGAGGGATCGCGGATGAGTTCCTTGGCCTTTTCCCAGGCGGCTTTCGCCATGGCGGTGTCACGCGCCTTGTCCTGGGTTTCCCAGGTAAAGCCTTCGCCCATGGTGTGGAATTCGCAGAGATCCGAGAAATGCTTGAGGATCAGGTCGCGCTCGCCGGTGGACATCGCCCCCTTGATGAACTGGACGACGGCGCATTTCTTGCCATGCGCAATATGCCGGAAGATCATGCCGAAGGCGGCAGACGACTTGCCCTTGCCCTTGCCGGTATGGACAATGATCAGACCTTTCTCGCCAGTTTTGGTCGCCATGATTTTGTCGCGGGCAGCCTTCTTCTTGGCCATCTTCTCCGCGTGACGGGCGAGATCGGCTTCCGCATTGCTCGTCGTTTCCTCGGTCATGTCGTACTCCCAGATGCTCTTGTTTCAGTCTGCGAACCAGCCGCGCAATCGGCGCCGATGTGGCAATCGTCTCTTTGACCGGCGGTCACGAGACGCCGCCTTCGCTTTTCGGCAGGTCGTCGACAACCTGCAGCCAGTCCACCCGTTCGTCCCAATGCCAGTGTTCGCGAATGGGGATGGACAGTCCTTCATCGAGGCTTGCGACGTAAAAGTCGATGTCGTCGGGTCGGCGATTGGTCTCGAACGACATGGGCGACCCGCAATTGCCGCAAAAGCCCCGCCGGACACCCGGCGAAGACGCATAGAAGCGCAGGCTCTCGCCCTCCAACGTGGCGCTGTCGCGTGCCACGGTCATGAATGTGGTGATCGGAGACGAGGCCGCGCGCCGGCAGCTTTCGCAGTGGCAGTGCCCGGAACTTCGGACGGGACCGGGCGTGCGAAACCGCACCCCGCCGCAGAGGCAATGGCCACTCAAGGCCATCGGTTTTCCGACCGCAACCTCAGACATGCTCTCCTCCCTCTGCCATCTCGGCAAGGGTGAACTTGGCCGAATTGCTCTTCGGCGTCCACAAGCCCCGGTCAATGGCCTCGATCAGGCGCTCGGCGAGTTCCTTTTGCGCCGGGGCATTCTTCTCGGCCATGAAGTCGCGCACGCGTTCGTCGAGGATGAAGGCCTGGTAGACCGCTTCAAAATGGTGGTCACGCACGGCGCCCGTCGTTGCGGCGAAGGCGAACATGTAGTCGACAGTCGCGGTGATCTCGAAGGCGCCCTTGTAGCCGTGGCGCATCACGCCTTCGATCCATTTCGGGTTGACCACGCGGGCACGCACGACACGGCCGATCTCTTCCTCGAGGCTGCGGATCACAGGCTTTTCCGGTCGCGAATGGTCGTTGTGATAGACCTTGGGCCTGACACCCGCGACATGCTCGATCGCCGCCGTCATTCCGCCCTCGAACTGGTAATAGTCGTCGCTGTCGAGCAGGTCGTGTTCGCGATTGTCCTGGTTCTGAACCACGGCCTGAACCGAGCGCAGGCGCTCCTCGAAAAGACCGCGCTCCGCCTTGCCCTCCTCTCCCGCGCCATAGGCATAACCGCCCCAGACGAGATAGCTCTCGGCGAGATCGGCGCGGTCGCTCCAACCCTTTTCGTCGATCAGCGCCTGGAGGCCAGCACCATAGGCCCCAGGCTTGGAGCCGAAGACCCGATACCCGGCACGGCGGGCGGCCTGTTTCTCGTCCAGTCCCTCACCTTTCAGCTTCTCGGTTTCGGTCCGCACGCGGGCCGCAATCGGATTGTCGCCTTCGTCTTCGTCGAGTGCTGCCACAGCCCGCACCGCCTTGTCGAAGAGCGCGATCTGTTCGGGAAAAGCATCGCGGAAGAATCCAGAGATGCGCAGCGTCACGTCAACGCGCGGGCGGTCGAGGATCACCATCGGGATCACCTCGAAGCCGGTGACGCGGCGCGAGGCCATGTCCCAGAGCGGCTTGACGCCGATGAGGGCCAAGGCCTGCGCGATATCATCGCCGCCGGTGCGCATGTTCGACGTGCCCCAGGCGGTGATGCCGAAGGAAACAGGCCATTCGCCATGGTCCTGGACGTAGCGCTGGATGAGCAGCTCGGCCGATTTCTTGCCGAGTTCGTAGGCCGCCGGTGTTGGAACCGCGCGGCTATCGACGGAGTAGAAGTTTCGTCCCGTCGGCAGCACGTCCGGCCGTCCGCGCGTCGGCGCACCCGAGGGGCCGGGGGGCACGAACTGGCCGGCAAGCCCTTTGAGAAGGCCGTCGATTTCGGCAGCACCGGATTTGACCACGGCAGGTTTCAGGCGGGTTTCGATTTCAGCGAGGACGGCTCGGGTACGAGGCCAATCCTCCGGGCATTGGACCTCCCCAGAGATGAACTTGGCGGCAAGCAGTTCGATGCGCTCAACTGTGTCGCCGGCTGTACGCCAGGGGGCGTCGCTGAGATCGGCGAGGATCGCGGGTTTTGCCCCGGTCCAGGAGGCGGACATGATGCAGTCGAGGGGATCGAAGGGGAGCCCCTCATCCGCCCTTCGGGCACCTTCTCCTTGGCCGCGGGGAGAAGGGGGCACGCCGTCGGCCACGATTCCGCTCTCCCCCCTTGTGGGGGAGATGGCCGGCAGGCCAGAGGGGGGTAAATTAAACCTCTGCGCCTGGAGAATACCCCCCTCTGTCGGCTTCGCCGACATCTCCCCCACACGGGGGGAGAGCAGATGGAGATCCCCCGCGATCGCCCGCTGCAAACTCGCATCTCCACCTTCTCCCTGGCCGCGCGGCACACGCGCCAGCGCGACGACAAGATCCGTCAGCAACCGACCTTCCGGCGCCTTCCCGAAGATGTGCAGGCCATCACGGATCTGCATTTCCTTGAGATCGCAGAGATAGGCGTCGAGCTTTTCCAGCGCCTGATCTTCCGCCTCGCCCTTGACGATGCCGGCGTCCTGATCGAGGCCGATGTCTTCGATTAGCTCCAATATCTGCTTCTTCAAGAAAACGAGCCGGCGCGGATCGCCGCCCGAAGCCTCGTAGTATTCATCGACCAGCGCCTCCAGGTCCTTCAGCGGCCCGTAGCTTTCCGCCCGGGTCAAAGGTGGCGTCAGGTGGTCGATGATGACGGCGGAGCTGCGGCGCTTGGCCTGCGTGCCCTCGCCAGGGTCGTTGACGATGAAGGGATAGAGATGCGGCAGCGGGCCAAAGACGGCCTCTGGGAAACAGGCCTCCGACAGTGCCAGCGCCTTGCCGGGCAGCCATTCGAGATTGCCGTGCTTGCCCATGTGGATCACCGCCTGCGCCCCGAATTCTCGCCTCAGGAAGGCGTAGAAGGCGAGATAGCCATGCGGCGGCACGAGATCGGGCGAGTGATAGGTTTCCTTCGGATCGATGTTGTAGCCACGGGCCGGCTGGATGCCGATCATGAGCTTGCCGAAGCGCATCAGCGGCAGCGCGAAGGCGCCGTCGAGATGGGAGGGATCGGCCTCCGGAGCGCCCCAGCGCGCGGTGACGCGCTCCTGAACCTCTTTGGGAAGATCAGCAAAGAACGATCTGTAATCGCTGACGGAAAACCGCTCGCGAATGATCCGACCATCATGCGCCGCATTGGTCGGGCCGGCCATCAGCGCCTGCATCAATGCGTCGCCATCGGCCGGCAGGTCAACGAGGTCGTAACTGGCGTCGCGCATGGCGCGCATGACCTCGACCGTGCCGGCCGGCGTGTCCAGTCCGACGCCGTTGCCGAGGCGTCCGTCCCGGTTCGGGTAGTTGGCCATGACAAGCGCCACACGGCGTTCGGCGGGTTCGGTCGCGCGTAGCTTCGCCCAGTTGGCGGCGAGTTCGGCGACGAAGTTCATGCGGCCGGCATCCGGCTCGTGGCTCACAAGATTGGCTTCGACCCGCTCGTCAAAGCGCGCCTTCGACTTGAAGGAGACGGCGCGGGTGAGTACCCGGCCATCGACTTCCGGCAGGGCGACGCCCATCGCGAGATCGCGGGCACTCAAGCCCTGACCAGAGGTCTCCCAAGTGGCGCGCGGCGAGGACGAGAAGATTGCCTGCAGGACCACGGCGCCGGTCTCGTCGAGCACGGTCGACGGCGCTTCCGCTCCCGGCGTCGAGACGGCGAAACCGGTCGTGTTGATGACCACCGCGGGCGGGAATCGCGTGAAGATGGCGCGGAGCGTATCGACCGAAACCTGATCCTTGAGGCTCGACACGAAGACCGGCAGGGGGATGAGACCCTTGGCCTGCAAGGCTTCGACCATGGCTTCGACGGGTGCCGTTTCGCCGCTCTGGACGAGGGCGCGGTAGAAGCAGAGAGGGGTGATGGCTTGAAGCCCCTCCCCCTTGTGAGGAGGGGTTGGAGAGGGGGGTGCCGGGAGCGCTCGACTCTCCCACTCATCGACCCCGATCACGCCCCTGCCCGGCCACCAGATGCCGGCCTTCAGCAATGGACGCGCCGGGTCCGGACGTTCGTCCCCGCGCAGCATCGCCTCGGCATAGGCGACGAAGGCCTCGGCATTTCCGGCCCCGCCTTCGGTGAGGTAGGTCCAGAGCGCCTGGCGGTCGTTATCCGCACAGGCCTGGAAAGGCGAAAGCCCCTCATCCGGCTTGTCGTCGCCGGGTAGCACGACGATGGCAGCACCGCTGCGGCGCGCAGTAGCGTGCAACGCCTCCATCGCATAGTGAAAGTAGCTCGCCCCGCCCAGCGCCCTGATCACGATCAGCCGCGCATGGCGCGCCGTGCGCTCGATATAGGTATCGACCGACATCGGGTGCTTCAGCGTCATCAGGCTGGCCAGCCGCCAGCGCAGCGCTTGCTTGCCCCTCGCCTCAACGGCTGCGGCGATTGCCGCAAGCTCCGTGTCCGCCGCCGAGAGAAACAGCACGTCCCCCGGCGTCTGGCCAAGATCGATCGCTTCGTCGCCGTCGCTGATCGATCCCTTCTGGGCGAGGAGCAGATGCATGGATCAGCCAGCCGCCGCCTGGACGTCCTCGATCACGGTGCCGAAATCCCATTCATGCAGGCCGATCACCACAAGCCGCGTTTCGCGCTTCTCGCCCGATGTCCAGGGACGGTCGAAATAGGTGTCGATGCGGGTGCCGACGGCCTGGATGACAAGGCGCATCGGCTTGCCCGGCACGTCGATGAAACCCTTCAGGCGAAGGATGTCGTGCTTTTCGATGACCGGCTTCAGGCGGTCGATGAAGTCCGCGGGATCCTTGATCGCGCCGAGCTTCAAAACGAAGCTTTCGAACTCGTCGTGATCGTGATGGTGGTCGTGATCCTCGCCCGAGGCATGCAGCGCTTCGTGCTCCAGCTCGTGATGCGACTTGCGGTTTTCGATGTCGTCTTCGGTGCTGGCGCCGATGCCGAGCAGCACGAGCGAGGGCACTTCGCCGTTCTTCGCCTCGATCATCGAGGGCTTACGGCTGGTGCGGCCGGTGACTTCGGCGCGCACCGCGGCGATGCCAGCAGCGTCAAGCAGGTCGGTCTTGTTCAAGACGATGAGGTCGGCGCAGGTCAGCTGATCCTCGAACAGTTCTTCGATCGGGCTTTCGTGGTCGAGATTGTCGTCTTCGGCGCGCTGGGCGGCGACCGCGTCGTGGTCGTCGGCGAAGCGACCGGCAGCGACGGCCGCGCTATCGACGACGGTGACGACGCCATCGACCGTCACGCGGGTGCGGATATCAGGCCAGTTGAAGGCGGCGACCAGCGGCTGCGGCAAGGCGAGACCCGAGGTTTCGATGACGATGTGATCAGGCTTCACGTCGCGGTCGAGCAGCTTCTGCATCGTCGGCACAAAGTCGTCGGCCACCGTGCAGCAGATGCAGCCATTGGTGAGTTCGATGATGTCGTCCTCGGTGCAGTTCTCTGCGCCGCAGCCCTTCAGCACGTCGCCATCGACGCCGAGATCGCCGAATTCGTTGATGATCAGCGCGATCTTCTTGCCGCCGGCATTGGTCAGCATGTTGCGGATGATGGTGGTCTTGCCGGCACCGAGGAAGCCGGTGATGACGGTGGCAGGGATCTTTTGCTGCAACATGGTTCAACCCTTCATTTTCAGCGGCAATCCGGCCGCAACGAAATAGACGACTGCCGCTTCGGCGGCGATGGCTTGGTGGAGACGGCCGGCATGGTCGCGGAAGGCGCGGGCCATCTTGTTCTCGGGCACGATGCCGAGGCCGACCTCATTGGAAACGAAGATGACGGTGGCCTGGAGTTCCCCCAGACTAGCGGCGAGTGCGGCGCCGTCGGCGTCGACGGCACGGCCCTCTTCCATCATCAGATTGGTGACCCAAAGCGTCAGGCAGTCGACGAGGATGACGCGGCCGGGCTGGTCCAGCGCCTTCAGCGCGCCGGCGAGATCGAGCGGCTCCTCATGGGTCGTCCAGCCGTCATTGGCTCGGTCGGCCTTGTGGGTTTCGATGCGGACCCGCATCTCGTCGTCCCAAGCGCGGCCCGTCGCCAGGTAAAACCTGTCGAGGCCAGTGTCGCGCGCCAATCCCTCGGCAAAGCGCGACTTGCCCGAGCGAGCACCACCGAGAACCAGGATGGATCGGGAATGGGAAGCGGTCATGGCGCGCCATAACCCCAGACCGCACGCAGGTGACCTGCAGCGCCTGTTTCAAACACGCGCGAACAACATTTGGATGCACGATCCGCGAAGACGGATCGGCACCGTCGGGTCGACAAGGACCCGCGGATGCAAGACGTCGCCACGACAACCTCCGTGCTGGCAACGGGGAAACCTCCCCAGTGTGGGCACCATGCCCGTGGATGGCAGGTCTCCTGGCTCGCAGGTCGTGATCCTTGAAAGGACCGTCGGGTTCTCCTCGCCTTCCCAGAGTTGACGGCAACACGAAAGAGCGGACGATTCGTAGAGAAAGAGGCGTCCAGCCCCGGCTGATCGTGTTGCCACCCCAGTGGCTTTTCCGTCCTGACGTTTTCGGAAGCCGATCACACCACGCGATCTGTCACCACTAGTAACGGCAGAGCGGATGGAGAACCCTCGCTGCAATACAGTCGCGGGGTCGGCTGCGTTCCGCGTGCCCGGTTGGGGTCCACGCCTTCGCATTCCCTTTTGCTCTCCGCACAACATCTCTGCCGTCCGGAAACCATCCACGATGAGGATTAGGCCGAGGTCAGGCCCAAGTCAATCACGGCTGCGGCGCGCGGATGCGTCATTGCGCCCGGACCCTGGTCAGGGTGCTGCCGCGCAGTTTGCGGTGACGGCCGGATCGCAGTCCGGTCGCAGGCGGATCTTGCCGACGGCGCCTTGCTCGACGGGCGTGCCTTTTGCAATATCGGCCGCGCGGCGCGCGGGTTGGGCAGGAGCAGCCGCGCGTACCGGAGGGGCCGCCATCTCCGCCGGCTCTGGCGGTGCAGGATTGGCTGGCGTCGTGACCACAACCGGCGGCGGCGCAACGACGGTCGGCTCCACGACCGTCGCCTGAGGACTCACGGGCGTCGCGGACGGCGCGATCACCGGTGCCGGATCGGTCTTCAGCCGGGTTGAGATTGTGCGAGGCGCAACGACCTTCCTGATCCGGGGCGTGGTCAGCGAGAAGGCAAAACGGATACGGGCGGCGATTTCTTCAGCAAGAGCTTGACGGGCCCAGCGCGGATCATTGGTCGGGCTGTTGACGGTGAAGACACCCTGCGCCACCGGCTCGCCGGTCTCGACGGAGGTCGCGGTGACGGTGAACCTCGCCTGGGCGAGACTGCGCCGCGCGCCCTCGCCGTAGCCCAACCGATCGATCTTCACCAGCAGGACCACGCGTTCGGCCCCTTGCGGCGCGCGTGTCGCGGCGATTGCCGCCGAGACCCGTCGGTCGACGCTTTCGATGAGGTCGAGCGGTACCTTCAGGTCGGCCATCACCGTGACGTTGCGGACGTAGTAGACCAGGGGCCGATCGATGCTGCGCCCATAGATGAGCGAGCAGGATGCCAGCAGCAGGACAAGGCCGATGGCGGCGGCAATGCGGAAACTGCGAGCTGACATGGCGACCCCGGGCTGATGATTCTGGACCAGCCTGAGAATTCGCCATTTATGGTTAGTGGAGGGTTAATCCGCGCTCTGGAGCGCGGAGAAGAGTGACGCCGCAGAGGCGAATTCGCCGTAGCGCGCCTCACGACGCGCCTCTGCCTCGGCATCGGAGCCCCAGTGCTCGATCGTCCAGTCCTCATCGAGATGCGCCAGCGACCAGACTTCGTCGAGATCGAAGGCACCTTCGGCAAAGGCGAGCGCCAACACGGCCGAGCCTGTCAGCGTGGTCACGACATTGAGGCACGAGATCTGGAATGGGTCGCGGTAGCGCTGCAGGGCTGCAGCATAGGCCGCGACAGCTTCCTTCGGCTGCTCCTGATGCATCACGCCTTCGACCAGAATGAAGCGCGCGCCATGGGCGGTGGCGGCCCAGGTCAAGACGGCATCCCAGCGCGCCGACTGCCGGTCGATCAGCTCTCGCGGGCCGTCGGCGCGGTAGCAGAGCAGGTCGGTGCCTGCGAAACGGAGGATCTCGTCGAAGACGTCGTCGAGACTGTTTGCCACGGCATCGATCGCCGTGTTGGCGAGCTTCGTGATCGGCATGGTGGCCGGATCGATGAACTCACCCTGCCCGGCCCATTCGGCCACCACGAGCTCGGCTGCCTCGCGCGTCGGCAGCGTCAGCAGGTTCTTGGCGGGCGTCTTCACAGGCTTGCCGTCGAGCGTGATCGAATAGCCATCATCGCGCGCCTCGACGCCGACCGCCTCGTAAAAGCGCTTCGGCAGCGGACGCTTCATCTGGATCTGCGCACGGCGCACTGGATCCTCATGGCTCGGTTCAGGAATGAAGGTCCCGAAAATGTCCTGGCTGAGTTCGTCGCGCATCATGAGCTCCTAGTGAATATAGGCCAGAAGGTCCGCCGGACGTTCGACCACGGCATCGGCGCCTGCCTTCCAGAGATCGTCCGCCTTGGCATAACCCCAGGACACGCCGATCGCTGTGGCACCGGCGGCCTTCGCCATCTGCATGTCATAGATCGCATCACCGATGACGATGGTTTCGCGCGTGGCAATACCGGCCTCGTCACAGCATTCCGTCACCATGGCCGGATGCGGCTTGGAGGGGCAATCGTCGGCGGTCCGGCAGAACAGGAAATGGGGTTTCAGGCCATGGGCTTCAAGGATGATCTCAAGCCCGCGGCGTGACTTGCCGGTGACGGCGCCAAGCCAGACATCCTCGCGGGCAATCAGCGCGTCGAGAACCTCGCGGATGCCATCGAACATGGTCTCGGCAAAGCCGGAGGTCCGACGGATATCCGAAAAAATCGTCTTGTAATGCGCGGCCATGGCCACCGCCTCGTCATCGGCATGCGGCTTGCCGTCCATGCGGGCGATCGCGATATCGAGGGTCAACCCGATGATCGACTTCGTGGTTTCGATCTTCGGCTCAGGCTTTCCAAAGGCCGGGAAAGTGTGGCGCATGACCTCGTGGATCAGGCCGACGCTGTCGACCAGCGTGCCGTCGCAGTCAAAGAGAACCAGCTTCATTCGCCGTCCCTGTCACCATCCGCCTGGTCAAAGCCCAGCAGGTTCCAGCTCTGGACCATGTGCGGCGACAGCGGTGCGGTCACCTTGAGGCGTCCGCCGTTCGGATGCGGCAGGTCGATATGGCGGGCATGCAGATGCAGCCGCTTCTGGATGCCGCCAGGGAAATCCCAGTTGTGGTCATCGATGAAGTATTTGGGGTCGCCGATGATCGGGTGCCCGATGTGGAGCGCATGGACGCGCAGCTGGTGGGTCCGGCCCGTATAGGGCTCCATCTCCAGCCAGGCGAGGTTCTGGGCTGCCGTATCGATGACGCGGTAGTAGGACACCGCGTGGTCCGCCCCCTCCTCGCCATGCTTGCAGACCCGCATGCGGTCGCCTTCGTCGGTCTGGTCCTTGGTGAGCCAGGTCGAGATCTTGTCCTCGTGCTTGCGCGGAACGCCCTTTACCAGCGACCAGTAGATCTTCTTGGTGTCGCGCTCTCGGAACGCGGCCGTCAGCTTCTGGGCGGCGCCGCGCGTGCGGGCAACGACGAGCACCCCGGAGGTGTCGCGGTCGAGACGGTGCACGAGACGGGGCTTTTCGCCCTTCCGGCTGGTCCAGGCTTCGAGCATCTTGTCGATATGGCGGGTCAGGCCAGAGCCACCCTGCACGGCAAGGCCGGCGGGCTTGTTCAAGACAAAGACCTTCTCGTCTTCATGCAGAAGCATGCGCGACAGGAGTTCGTGGTCGTCGCCGTGCTTCAGATCGTGGCTCGCGATCGGGCCGGTCTTCTTCGCGTCAACATCCATGGGCGGAATGCGCACCACCTGGCCCGGCTGGACGCGGGCGTCGGTCTTCACGCGACCGCCGTCAACGCGCACCTGGCCGGAGCGCAGGAGCTTTTGCAGCGCGCCGAAGCCAAGGCCCGGATAGTGGATCTTGAACCAGCGGTCGAGCCGCATGCCGGCCTCGTCGGCCTCCACGGTGATATGTTCGATGCCTGCCATGAGGATACTTTCTGCTCGGGTTCTCCACCCACTTGTCCCGTGCCTTTAGTAGATTTCGGCCTGAAAGGGAAAGCGGAAATGCGGAGACGCGCGTCAGAAGAGGCTCCGGCCGAGGGCGAGACCGCCGAATGCCGCCCCGAGGGACAGGACGAGGCTTGCGCCGACATAGACGAAGGCGGAAAGAGCTGCCCCCCGTTCGACCAGAGCAAGCGTGTCCAGCGAGAACGAGGAGAAGGTGGTGAAACCGCCGAGGAAACCCACCACCAGCAAGAGCCGCATCTCGACGGGCGCTGAAACCTTGCGCGCCACGAGCTCGGCCAACAGCCCGATCGCAAACGAGCCGACGATGTTGACCGTGATCGTGCCCCAGGGAAACGCGGGACCCAGAAGCCGTGTCATGGCAAGGCCGGTCAGGTAGCGGGCGACGGAGCCGGTCGCGCCGCCAATAGCCACCAGAAGAATATGAAACATGAAGGCCTCCGGCTCGAACGCATTGGGTCGTCCCGTTCAAACCGCTGAAGACGGCTGCGTCAAGCCTTGGCCTCGCTCAGAAAGGCCTGCACGAAAGCAGAGAGCGCCTGCCAGTCGGTGAATTCGTGGTCGCGGCTCACATCCGTCGGTGCGTTCTCGTATTCCGCCATGCGACGGATGATCCAGCGCTTGAAGAAGTCATAGTCGGTGTAACGCAGCGCTCCGGCGGCATGATGGACGAGGCCAGGCCGCCAGCCGCTCTCGGCGAGCAGTGCGTCGGGAAACTGCCTTGCTTCCTCCTGCTCTTCTTCAAACTCGCTGCGAATGAGAAGGGAGACAGAGACAAAGGCGGATGGCACGCTGTTCAGCCAGGAAGCCTCCTGCCCCACGAAGGCGGCGAAGGCTGCGGGATAGCGTGCCGCATGAACCGGTGCGCAGAGGATCGCAGCTTCGGGATGGGCGACCGCATATTCGCCGCCCGATGTAACGTCGAGCAGCAAGGCCCGGTGTCCCGCCTTCTCGATTGCGGCGGCGACCGCCTCGGCGATCTTGCGTGTCTGTCCCTCAACCGTGGCATAGCCAACCAGAATGATCATGTCCGCACTCCCTTTCCTGTTGCTTAGACAGGATGCCGGCCAAGCAAAAGGGACGCCTTGATCTGGCGCAAAAGCGGGCGATGTCAGGCAGATGACAAACCCGAAGGTTTTTATTCAAATCCGCTCATTCGACTTAAAGATGCATAGATAACCATAGCTTATGCTAATGTCGTTATGTAATATCTGGAAAACGCTCATGACACAGGTTGTCACAGTCTCTGCCCATACCGCAGCCTATGCGATGGAACCGGTCAAGCCGCTACAGCGCGTCTCTCGAGCCACCTATGTGGAAGAGCACACGCGTGTGCTGGCACAACAGGCGGCGCAGAGCGAAGACCTGCGTTTGCGAGCGCTGGTCAATGTCGTGCAGCCGCCGGCCCTGGCGCTCTACTTCCTGACATCGACGCAGCAACAGTTCGAGCAGGCAACGCTGAAGGAAACGATCGAGGCCTACAAGAACTCGGTCGCCTGATCACTCAGGATCAAAGCAGGCATTGAAAAACCGCGACCGGTGACGGCCGCGGTTTCGTGTTTTCTGAGGAAAGGCGCTTAAGCTCAGTTGCCTCGGGCCGGACCGACCGGGAGCGCAACATCGACGGCACCGGCCTTCTCGAAGGTCAGCGTGACATTGACGGTTTCGCCTTCCTTGAAGGGCTCCGACACCTTGAAGAACATCAGGTGCAGGCCGCCGGGCTTCAGCTCGACCGTCTCGCCGGCCGGGATCGCGATGCCATCAGTCAGCTGACGCATCTTCATCACGTCGCCTTCCATGGCCATCTCGTGCAGCTGCACCTCACCGGCCTGCGCCGAGGTCGCCGAGACGAGCTTGTCGTCTTCACCGCCATTGTTGGTGATCGTGATGAAACCACCACCGACAGGCTGACCGGGCAGCATCGCCTTGGTGAAGCCGGCCGTCAGCTCCAGTTCGCCCGCCGAGACAGTCTCGAAGCCGCCCGGATTGTTGGCCGCCATGTGATCGCCGTGGCCGGCATGATCACCATGAGCACCATGAGCACCATGCGCGCCGTGACCGTCGGCAGCGGCCTGATCGGCGGGAGCACCGTGACCGGCATGGGCGCCGTGTGCGCCATGGCCAGCATGGGCATCGCCCTCGGCGGCAACGAGCTTGAGGACCGGTGCGGGACCATCGAGATCATGGGGATCCTGGCCAGGGGCCGCGATCTGATCCCAAGCGACCTTGGCGTCCGCGCCGCAAAGCTGAACGGTCGGGAAGGCAAGACCGACCGCCGGATCCCCGGCTGCGATCTTCCCGTAGACGGTGAAGGTGTCGTAGAAATTGTCCGGCAGGTCGCCGTTCTTGAAGCGGATCTCGACGGGACCCGATTTCACCGCCTTGCCGTGGTTGTCGTAGCTGTTCTGGTAATCGCCTTCGATGATCTCGATATCCCAGCCGGCCTTCGGCATCGGCTTGGCGGAGATGAAGCCTTCCGGCAGCTTGATCTGGACTTCATTGGTCGCCTTACCGTCACAGCCATGGGGGACCTGCAGGGTGGCGGCAACATAGGAGCCGATCTTGGCGGGCTGGTTGGCAAAGGTCGCATGGGCGAACACGGCCGTGGTCGAAGCGAGCGTGGCAACGGCAGCTGCGAGAATAAGTCTGGTCTTCATGGGTGTCTCTCCTGGCCGCGGTCCCTTTTGGCCGTCGGCATCTATCGGTCTGATCGGATGTTGAAAGGGTTCAGACGGAGAGCGGCGGACCGCGCAGGCGCGGACGATCGAGGAGATGGCCGGAACGGATGGCCGTTTCGACGGGTGCGACTTCGCCGAGGCTCGCAAACTGGCTCAGCAGCCAGGACTGCGCCGAGGGTTCGGGCAGCAGGATCGCGCCAGCAAGACGACAGGCCTCGCAATCGGCCATGGGCTTGACGCGCTTCTGCCCCTGATCGGCAACGCAGAGATCGGCGAATGTGCCGTCAGGCAGAACATAGGCGGACGATTGGACGTCATTGGCAATCGCTGCCGGGGTCCGGTGCGCAAAACCGACGGACAGGAAGACCATGGCGCACAGGATGCGCAGGATCATCGTCGCTGTCTTGGGTTTCGGCTTCATCATTTCCCCCGTTCACCCGCTCCTTTATCGCGATGGCCCGATCAAGCCAAGTGGCGAGATGCCGCGGCGGGCGGCCAATTACCGAGATCCTTGCGATGCCGCAAACACGACGCTCCAGCGACAATTATTTATTCGGGAGCGACGCTGCCTCTTGCCAAGGCGCCGCCGTGCCAGATAATGCGTTTCATGACCTTGTTGGGAGAAGCCGGTTCAATCCGGTGCCGAAGGAGCAACCGCCCCGGAAACTCTCAGGCAAAAGGACCACAAGGCGTCGACTGCACTCTGGAGAGAGGCCCGTTTCCAAAGCGGACCAAGCCGAAGGGATAACAATCTCAGGCACAAGGACAGAGGGGGCTCATGAACCGGCACAACCGTGCCCAGACTTGAGCAAGCGCGCGAGCGCGAAACCCGGAGGCGACGTCTTGGACGATCAGACCCAACTGAAACGCACCCCCCTTTACGATTTCCACGTGTCGCTTGGCGCGAAGATGGTGCCCTTTGCCGGTTACGACATGCCGGTGCAATATCCGGCCGGCGTGTTGAAGGAACACCTGCACACCCGCGCCGCCGCCGGTCTCTTCGACGTTTCCCACATGGGCCAGGTCGAACTCCTCGCCGCTTCCGGCGCTTATGAGGATGCGGCCAAGGCCCTGGAAACGCTCGTTCCCGTCGACATCCTCGGCCTGAAAGACGGTCGCCAGCGCTATGGCTTCTTCACCGACGACAATGGCGGCATCCTCGACGATCTGATGATCTCGCGGCTCGGCGAACGGTTGCTGGTCGTGGTCAATGCCGGCTGCAAGGATGCGGATATCGCCCACATGCGGGCGAAGCTTCCCGCTGGCGTCGAGGTTCTCGTGCATGACGATCGCGCGCTGCTCGCCCTGCAGGGGCCGAAGGCGGAAGCGGTTCTTGCGACACTCAACTCCGATGTCACAGGCATGAAGTTCATGGATGTGCGTGAGCTTGCCCTCGGCGACATCCCAGCCCTCGTGTCTCGCACGGGCTATTCAGGCGAGGACGGCTATGAAATCTCGGTGCCGGCTGAGCGCGCCACCGATCTCGCCAAGGCCCTGCTCGACCAGCCCGACTGCCTGCCGATCGGGCTTGGCGCCCGCGATTCGCTGCGCCTCGAAGCTGGCCTCTGCCTTTATGGCAACGACATCGACACCACGACATCGCCGGTCGAAGCCTCGATCGAATGGGGCATCCAGAAGGTCCGCCGCTCAGGCGGCGCCCGCGAGGGCGGCTTCCCAGGTGCGAGCCGCATCCTCGGCGAACTCGAAAACGGCGTTTCCCGCCGCCGCGTGGGTCTGAAGCCTGAGGGCAAGGCCCCGGTCCGTCCGCCCGCCAAACTCTTTGCCGATGCCGAGGGCAAGACCGAAATCGGCCATGTCTCCTCAGGCGGCTTCGGGCCGAGCGTCGAGAGCCCTGTTGCCATGGGTTACGTGCCGACCGCCATGGCCGAACCCGGCACCCAGGTCTTTGCGGAAGTGCGTGGCAAGTTCTTGGCCCTGACCGTCACCGCCCTTCCCTTCATTACCCCCACCTACAAACGCTAAAAAATCTCCGGAGAGAACCATGCTGAAATTCACCCCCGAACACGAATGGCTGAAGATCGAAGGCGATATCGCCACCGTCGGCATCACCACCCATGCCGCCGGTCAGCTGGGCGATCTCGTCTTCGTCGAACTGCCGGATGAAGGCACCAGCTTCAAGAAGGACGCAGGTGCCGCGACCGTTGAAAGCGTCAAGGCAGCGTCTGACGTCTACTGCCCGCTCGATGGCGAAGTGGTCGAGATCAACCAGGCGATCGTGGACGACCCGTCGCTGGTCAATTCCGATCCGGAAGGTGCCGCCTGGTTCTTCAAGCTGAAGCTTGCCAATCCTGCAGACGCCGACGCTCTGCTCGATGAAGCCGCCTACAAGGAGCTGATCGCCTGATGACGACAGAATTCCAGTTCACCGACTACGATCCTTACGACTTCGCCAATCGACGTCATATCGGCCCCTCACCGGCCGAGATGACGGATATGCTGAAGGTGATCGGCTACCACTCGCTCGACGAGCTGATTGACGCCACCGTTCCCGGCTCGATTCGCCAGAAGGTGCCGCTCACCTGGGGTGCCGCGATGACCGAGCGCGAGGCGCTCGACAAGCTGCGCGAGACGGCGAACAAGAACAAGGTCCTGACCTCGCTGATCGGCCAGGGCTATTACGGCACCATCACGCCGCCGGTCATCCAGCGCAACATCTTGGAAAACCCGGCCTGGTACACGGCCTATACGCCCTACCAGCCGGAAATTTCTCAGGGCCGTCTCGAGGCGCTTCTCAACTACCAGACCATGGTGACGGATCTCACCGGTCTCGACGTGGCCAATGCCTCGCTGCTCGATGAAGCAACCGCAGCTGCGGAAGCCATGGCGCTCTGCCAGCGCAGCGCCAAGACCAAGGCGACCGGCTTCTTCGTCGACAAGGATTGCCACCCGCAGACCATCGCCGTCATCCAGACCCGCGCCGAGCCGCTCGGCTGGACCGTCACCGTCGGCGATCCCTTCACCGATCTCGACCCGACCGAAGTCTTCGGCGCGATCTTCCAGTATCCGGGCACGCATGGCCATGTGCGTGACTTCTCCGGCCTGATCGCCCGCCTGCACCAGACCGGCGCGCTCGCCGCCGTCGCGGCCGATATTCTCGCCTTGCTGCTGTTGAAATCACCCGGCGAAATGGGTGCCGACATCGCCATCGGCTCGACCCAGCGCTTCGGCGTGCCGGTCGGTTATGGCGGCCCGCATGCGGCCTACATGGCGGTAAAGGACGCGATCAAGCGCTCGATGCCCGGCCGTCTCGTCGGGGTCTCCGTCGATGCGCGCGGCAACCGCGCCTATCGCCTGTCGCTGCAGACCCGCGAACAGCATATCCGCCGGGAAAAGGCGACCTCGAACATCTGCACCGCGCAGGTTCTGCTTGCCGTCATGGCCTCGATGTATGCGGTCTTCCATGGTCCGCAGGGATTGAAGGCGATTGCCCAGCAGGTGCACCGCAAGACGGTGCTGCTCGCCAAGGGCCTGGAAAAGCTCGGCTACACGATCGAGCCTGAGACCTTCTTCGACACGATCACCGTCGAGGTCGGCCACATGCGGGGCCTCGTGATGAGGGCGGCTGTCGCGGAAGGTGTAAACCTGCGCAAGGTCGGCGAGACCAAGGTCGGCATCGCCCTCGACGAGCGGACCCGCCCTGCGACACTCGAAGCCGTCTGGCGTGCCTTTGGCGGCAAGTTCAAGGTCTCGGAATTCGAAGCCGATTACCGCCTGCCCAAGGATCTCCTGCGCACCAGCGAGTACCTCACGCATCCGATCTTCCACATGAACCGCGCGGAAAGCGAGATGACCCGCTATATCCGCCGGCTGTCGGACCGAGATCTGGCGCTCGACCGGGCGATGATCCCGCTCGGCTCGTGCACCATGAAGCTCAACGCGACGGCGGAAATGCTGCCGATCACCTGGCCGGAGTTTTCCGACATCCATCCCTTCGTGCCTCAAGATCAGGCGCTGGGCTACAAGGAGATGATCGACGATCTCTCGGAAAAGCTCTGCGCCGTCACCGGTTACGACGCGATTTCGATGCAGCCGAATTCGGGTGCCCAGGGCGAATATGCCGGCCTCTTGACGATCCGCGCCTATCACCTGTCGCGTGGCGATAGCCATCGCACCGTCTGCCTGATCCCGACGTCTGCGCATGGCACCAATCCGGCGTCTGCCCAGATGGTCGGCATGACGGTCGTGCCGGTGAAGTCGAAGGAAAACGGCGATGTCGACCTCGACGACTTCCGCGCCAAGGCGGAACAGCATGCAGACAACCTCTCCTGCTGCATGATCACCTATCCCTCGACGCATGGCGTGTTCGAGGAGACGGTGCGCGAGATCTGCGAGATCACCCATCAGCATGGTGGCCAGGTCTATCTCGACGGTGCCAACATGAACGCCATGGTCGGCGTTGCCCGTCCGGGTGATATCGGCTCCGACGTCTCCCACTTGAACCTGCACAAGACCTTCTGCATCCCGCATGGTGGCGGCGGTCCGGGCATGGGACCCATCGGCGTCAAGGCGCATCTGGCACCGTTCCTGCCCGGTCACGTCTCGACCGACGGCCGTCCGGGTGCCGTCTCGGCCGGCCCCTATGGCTCGCCGTCGATCCTGCCGATCAGCTGGTCCTACTGCCTGATGATGGGTGGCGAAGGCCTGACCCAGGCGACGAAGGTCGCGATCCTCAACGCCAACTACATCGCGGCACGGCTGAAGGGCGCCTATGACGTGCTTTACACGTCGGCCTCGGGTCGCGTGGCGCATGAATGCATCATCGACACCCGTCCGCTGCAGGCGTCAGCCGGCGTGACCGTCGACGATGTGGCCAAGCGTCTGATCGACTGCGGCTTCCACGCGCCGACCATGAGCTGGCCGGTGGCGGGTACGCTGATGATCGAGCCGACGGAATCGGAGACCAAGGCCGAGATCGACCGCTTCTGCGATGCGATGCTGGCGATCCGCGAGGAAGCCCGCGACATCGAGGAAGGCCGGATGGACAAGGCCAACAATCCGCTGAAGAACGCGCCGCATACGGTGGAGGACCTGGTCGGCCAGTGGGATCGTCCCTACAGCCGCGAACAGGCCTGCTACCCGCCGGGTGCCTTCCGGGTCGACAAGTACTGGTCCTCGGTCAACCGCGTGGACAATGTCTATGGCGACCGGAACCTCGTCTGCACCTGCCCGCCGATGGAAGCCTACGCGGAAGCCGCCGAGTAACGGCCCAAGTCTCGACACAGGAACGCCGCCCTTGAGGCGGCGTTCTTCATTTGTGGTGACATGCCGAAAAAGCGTGTGATGGAACGGAATGCAGCATTCCCCGTTCTTCTGCTGCTCAACACAGGAGAACAGATATGCGCAATACTCTTATCCTCGCCGGTGCAGCGGCCCTCATGACGCTCACGGCGTCGGCCCATGCGCAGGAGACTGTCATCATCCAGCAGGCGCCGGTCGCCACCCAGTCGACGATTGTCGTGCCGGCCCCGGTCGAAACCTATGTCATGCAGCGCGAAGTGCGCTCCGTCCCGTATGAAGGCGATGTGCTGATCGGCCGCGTCATCGAGGATCCGGTCGAACTCTACCCGGTCGACGGCTACGACAACTATTCCTACACCGTCGTCAACGAGCGCCGCGTGATCGTCGATCCGCAAACGCGCCAGATCATCCAGATCATCGAATGATCTATCTCGAATGAGAGTTTCAGAACCCGGTGCCCGGCGCCGGGTTCTTTGCATTCCAAGAGGTCTAGCATCGCAGCGTCCCTTACTCGTGCGGCGCGTGTCAGAATGGCTCAAAGCCTCGTCCGCCGGCAACGGTCTGCAAACCGTGCGGATTCCGAATCTCCTAACCCGTAGCCGCTATGGTGGTGCTGTCGATATCCGCGAACGGCAGGTCAAGTCATGAGCCTTTCTGCAATGATGAGTGTTTCCTTGTCCGGGATGCAGGCGCAGCAGACGCGGCTTGCCGCCTCGGCAAACAATGTCGCCAACGCCATGACGCCCGCTTACGACAGGCTCGAAACGAGTTTCGTCAGCACAGAGCCTGGCGGTGTCACAGCATCCGTCGCGCCATCGGGAGACGAGACCTACGCCGATACGTCCAATGTCGACCTCGCCTCGGAAATGCTGTCGGTCGTCGAGAGCGAAATCGGCTTCAAGGCGAATGCCGCGGTCTGGGAGACGGGGGCGGAGATCTGGGACGTGCTGATGAGCATCAAACGCGATTGATTCGCGATCCATCCATCGAACTCTCCTTCAGTGCCTGATCGGTCAGAGACCGAATGTCGGGGTCCATCATCGCCGCAAAATCGTGACACCCTTGGCGCGAGCATTTTTGGGCTGCGTCACAATCAACGTGCTTACGCATAGCAAAAATGCAATTCTTTGATTGCAAAATGCGCAACTTCTCGCCACAGTCTTGAGTTGCAATAGGTTGCAAAGAGGAATTCATGTATAACGATGCGCTCAATGATCTGAAGGCTGATATCCTCGCTGCACCCAGCGAGGATCGCGTGCACCTCAAATCCTTGTTCGACCAACATCTGGAGCGCGCGCTGGCTTGCGTCGTTACCAGCGACTATGTCGAAGACTGTCTCTTCCAGATCGAAGAGGCCCTCGGCCTGTTCTGCACGAACGCGGCCGAGAGCCAGAATGTCCGCACCTATCTACTGGGTGCGATCGAGGCCCTGCGAGACGAACTCCATCTTTGCGACGTCGAGGTGGATGCTCGCAAGGTCGCTGTCGGCTTCTGACGACGACCGCTTTCGGCCGCTTCCGCCACGGCGGCGCTCCAGTCCATCTGCCGCGGCCAGAGACACCATCTGCAGTAGATGGTCGAGAAACAGCGCATCGTCGCTCAAGGGCGCCTTCTGCGAGACGCCCTTGATGATTTCTCTGAGGCTACGCACCTGCTCTTCAACGATCGAGCGCACGTAGGTATCGGAGGATGGAATAGGGCCATCCGTCATGTCATTCTCCTGCCATTCTGGGATATTGATGGGTTCCGTGAGGTTCCTGGGCGAACATCAGCGGCACCAGAGGTGCCGTGCCAAAAGGGTTGCCCGGTGCAAAGGCGAAATCGAGCACACTCCCCGTGATGCCGTAGAGTTCGTGATGCTTGAGAAGGCCCGCCGTCGAGGGCTTCGCCACGATTGGGAGGATCAGGGCGCCGTCCAGCATGCTGGGTGCGGCCAGCGGCATGACATCCCAACCTGTGGACAGAAGCAGATTGACCAGCTTCGGATGGGTCTCGACAATCAGCGACCTGATGCCTGCAACGAGGCAATATTCCATCACGCCGGTCATCAGCACGTGTGAGATCGGGACGCCGGCGATCCTCTCGTTAGAGATCTCGGCGATGCAGCGCGTCCATTCGAAGATGCGTTCGCCGCGCGGCCACTCGCCGCCGTCCATCAGATGCGGATAGACATCCGACAGGAGATGCGGCCGCAGTGTCGGCAGAAGACGGCTGTAACCGACAACTTCGCCGCCGACGATCAGTAGCAGATGGACAGCCTCGTCTCCGTCGAACTGGTCGATCTCCCGCCCATCGGGGCGACGGCAGGCCTCCCAGCCCAGCCGTTCGACGAACTGCCGATGGCGGAAGCGCCAGACCTTTTCCATGATGTCAGCGTAATCATGCGTCGCTGCGCCCAGGATCGTCGCCAGCATGTAGACCCCCAAAAACCCGGGGTCGACACTGAGCCAAGGGGGCCAAATTCAATATAGGCCGTTCTGCCTATTTATCTGATTAAACCCAGCCGGATCGATTCGGCGATCAGTTGCGCTCGGTTGACGGAGTTCAACTTGCGGCAGGCCGACGCAATCTCGTGCTGGACGGTTTTCTCCGAGATTCCAAGAATTTGGCCGATTTCCCAATTGGTCTTTCCGGCCGCGCACCAGAGGATCACCTCACGCTCGCGCGGCGTCACTTTGGCCGCCGCTGCGGCCATGCGCTCGGAGTTGTCGGCCATGAAGGCGCGCAACCGGTTGTGCGCATAGATTGAAATGATATGGAGCGCGCCACGCTGTTCGCTGGAGAGATCCACCTTGTGGGCTCCGAAGGTGACGATTGCCTGGAAGCCGCCGACCGAGTGCAGCGGGACGCTATAGCCGTCCATCATGCCGAACTCGGTCGCCTCGTTCATAACCCGCTTGGCAGATCGGCTCAGAGGCTTGTCGGCAAGTGCTTCCGACCAGACAAAGGCCTCGTTCGACATCTTCGTCCGGTAGATCACCGGGTCCACGTGGACATAGTTTTCCTGCACGTAGCGCTCGAACCAGCCGTCCGGCCAGGCGTTCAGCATGAAATAGGGGTCGATCCGCTCGTTGGGCAGCGGGATGCCGGAGATGGCGTAGCAATCCATCCCGAAGGATTTCGCCGCCTTGTCGAGGCTCGCCAGGACCGCATTGTCGTCACGCGCCTGCGATGATTCGGTGATGAAATCGAACATCGCGTTGGCAGTAGCCTGCCTGTCTGACATTGAGCCCCTCACCCCGAATGCTGCCCCACACAGGCAGATTTAGCATGACCGGATGGAAACCGGGCGGGTGAAGATGGGATTTCCAAAGGGATTTCTTTGGTATAGCCGGTGCATGGGCATCGACCTTGGTAAGCGCGGCCGATCGGAGGCCGTCAGTCGGCGCCGATGACGAAACCACGCTCGCTCGCGGTCGACAGCGCAATCATAGTCTCACTGCGCGCGATCAGGCGCTCGCCCTTCAAATCGGCCAGGAAGGTTTCGATGCCCGTGAGGTCAGCGGTCCGGATCTTCAGCATATAGGACCAGCCGCCGGTGACATGGTGACATTCGAGCACGGAAGGGTGCGCTTCGGCGTAATCGCGAAAGGCAGCCTGCTCGGTATCCTGCGGCAGAGTGACAAGCATGAAGGCCGTGATCGGCAGACCGAGCGCAACCGGATCCACCTCCAGCGTGAAGCGCTTGATGGCGCCCGATGCCACCAGGCGGCGGATGCGCTCATTGACGGCCGACGGGGAAAGCCCTACGACATCCCCTATGCTGGCGAGCGATCGACGTGCGTCTTCAGCCAGAAGATCGATAATCTTGCGGTCACTTGTATCCATGACCGCAGTTTATTTATCGATGAATACTTTCCGCAAGATATTTTTTCGCAATCCGGCAAAAAATGATGCCTCGATTCTTCGAGACATCATTTCAGGCACCCACGGGTGATGTGCCATTGCTATCGTTCAGGCGGTTGCCGTCTGGCGCTGACGGGCAAGTTCCGCCAGATCGGCGGCCTGGAGCTCGACCGATTCACCGCAGCCGCAGGCTGAGGTCTGATTGGGATTGTGGAAGGTGAAACCGGAGCGCAGCGTCGTGGTCTCGAAGCCCATTTCCGTGCCGAGCAGGTAAAGAACAGCCGCCGGATCGATCCAGACCGTGGCGCCGTCCTTCTCGATGCGGTCGTCCTTGGCATTGGGCTCCGTCACCAGATCGATGGTGTATTCCATCCCGGCGCAGCCGCCCTTCTTGATCCCCACCCTGATACCCTTGGCATCGGGACCGGAATTCTCGACGATCGCCCTGACGCGTGCGGCAGCCGCATCGCTCATGGTCATTACCTGAAAGCCCATCGGCACAGTCTCCATCAACAACCGGGTTCAAGGTCCGGCGTTTCTCATGCGCAATGTAAGGGACGCGCCCCTATGGTTCAATAGGTTAGGCGCATCTCTGGGACGCGGGACGTGCATGTCAGCCCGGCCCGGGCTTGATGATGATCAATCTGTAAGCAGCGCAACCGGGCGACCAAAACCTGATCTATTTCAGAAACTTGACCAGTGGCATCAAGTCTCTCAGAGACACATGACGATCAAAAATCGCGCAGCGATTTCGCGAAACGGGCGCAGAGACGAGCAAAGCTCGGCGCAAAACCCGAAAATTTTGACCATCCGGTAAAATATTCGGGGCGCACCACTGCAAGCCTCTGTATTCGTTCCATTTTTTTAATTGGCACGGTGATTGCATTATTCTCTGCGAACAAAAAATGGCGCTGAGCGCGCCTCCAGAAGCGGAGAACGAAAAATGGAAATCGGCGTCTTTATCCCGATCGGCAACAATGGCTGGCTCCTTTCGGAGAATGCCCCGCAATACAAGCCGAGTTTCGAGCTCAACAAGGCGATCACGCTGAAGGCCGAAGAATACGGCTTCGACTTTGCGCTTTCGATGATCAAGCTGCGCGGCTTCGGCGGCAAGACGGAGTTCTGGGACTATAACCTCGAGAGCTTCACGCTGATGGCCGGCCTTGCTGCCGTCACGTCTAAGATCAAGCTCTTCGGCACGGCCGCGACCCTGATCATGCCGCCGGCGATCGTCGCACGCATGGCCACCACGATCGATTCGATCTCCGGCGGGCGCTTCGGCGTCAACCTAGTCACCGGCTGGCAGCGGCCGGAATACAGCCAGATGGGTCTCTGGCCCGGCGACGACTATTTCTCCGACCGCTACGAATATCTCAGCGAATACACGACCGTCCTGAAGGACCTGCTGACGACAGGCCAGTCCGATCTCAAGGGCAAGCACTTCCAGATGGACGACTGCCGGATGAAGCCGATCCCGGAGGGTGACGTGAAGCTGATCTGCGCCGGCTCCTCGAATGCCGGCATGGATTTTTCCGCGAAGTTCGCCGACTACAGCTTCTGCTTCGGCGTCGGCGTCAACACGCCGAAAGCTTTCGCGCCGACCAATGAACGGCTTCTCTCCGCGACCGCAAAGACCGGCCGCGAGGTGCGTTCCTTCGTGCTCACCATGGTTCTGGCCGAAGAAACCACCGAAGAAGCCTTCGCCAAGTGGGAGCACTACAAGGCGGGCGCCGACGAGGAAGCCATCAAGTGGCTCGGTCTGCAGAGTGCTGCCGACACCAAGTCCGGTTCCGACACCAATGTGCGGCACATGTCTAACCCGGTGTCTGCCGTCAACATCAACATGGGCACGCTGATCGGCTCCTATGCCGAGGTTGCCGCCATGCTGGACGAGATGAGCGAAGTCCCCGGCACCGGTGGCGTGATGCTGACCTTCGACGACTTCCTCGAAGGCATCGAGAAGTTCGGCAAGTTCGTCCAGCCGCTGATGAAGAGCCGCGCCCATGTGAACCAGATGCTGGAGGCCGCCGAATGAGCGAGACCGTTGTCGCAGGCTATCAGCCGCGCCCGGAACTGACGAAGAGCGTCACGCTGCCGGCCCGTCCCGAGCCGATCACGCTGAAGCCGTCGGAAACGGCGGTCGTCGTCGTCGACATGCAGAATGCCTATTCGACGGAAGGCGGTTACGTCGATCTCGCCGGCTTCGACATTTCGGGCGCCAAGGGCACGATTGCCAACATCAAGAAGACGCTCGATGCAGCACGCGAAGCGGGCGTTCTGGTCGTCTATTTCCAGAACGGCTGGGATCCTGACTATGTCGAGGCAGGCGGCCCCGGCTCGCCCAACTGGCACAAGTCGAATGCGCTCAAAACCATGCGCAAGCGGCCGGAACTGCAGGGGCAACTGCTTGCCAAGGGCACCTGGGACTATGCCATCGTCGACGAGCTTCAACCGAAACCCGGTGACATCCTGGTGCCGAAGAGCCGCTATTCCGGCTTCTTCAACACTAATATGGACTCGGTGCTGCGCGCCCGCGGCATCCGCAATCTCGTCTTCGTCGGCATTGCCACCAATGTCTGCGTCGAAAGCTCGCTGCGCGATGCCTTCCACCTCGAATATTTCGGCGTGATGCTCGAGGACGCGACCCATCACCTCGGCCCCGACTTCATCCAGCAGGCGACCGTCTACAATGTCGAAAAATTCTTCGGCTGGGTCGCGACCGTCAACGACTTCTGCGGCGCGATCGGACAGGCAGCCCCTGCCGACGCCGCCGGATGATCACCCATTCCAACATCACCACATCGAACCAGGAGAGTGTGAGAATGCCCAAGACCATCGTCGTTCCGGAAGGCACCCAGAAGCCGATCGCCCCCTATTCGCCCGGCGCCCTTGCCGACGGCATCCTCTATGTCTCGGGAACCCTTCCCTTCGACAAGAACAACGACGTCGTGCATGTCGGCGACGCAGCCGCCCAGACGCGCCATGTGCTGGAAACCATCAAGTCCGTCATCGAGACCGCCGGCGGCACCATGGACGACGTGACCATGAACCACATCTTCGTCACCGACTGGGCCAACTACCAGGCCGTCAACAAGGTCTATGCCGAATACTTCCCGGGCGACAAGCCGGCGCGCTACTGCGTGCAATGCGGGTTGGTGAAGCCGGATGCGCTGGTCGAAATCGCGACGGTCGCGCATATCGGGACGAAGTGATGCTCTCGCTAAGGCCGGCACATGGAATACCCCCCTCTGGCCTGCCGGCCATCTCCCCCACAAGGGGGGAGAACGCTTCGCCGCCGCGCTCGGCACCCGTGTCTGCGCTGGGCACAATGGCTTCCCTACTGAGATCTCAGCGGGTGGCAGGACGCCTGCGCTCTCTGTTCTCCCCCCTTGTGGGGGAGATGTCCGGCAGGACAGAGGGGGGGCACCACCCGCCGCAACACTTGGGAAAAATCATGCATTACGACATCCACGGCCTTACCTCCCCCGATGCGCCGACCATCCTGCTTTCGTCAGGGCTCGGCGGCTCCGGCGGCTATTGGGCGCCGCAGATCCCTGCCCTCTCGGAACGTTTCCGCGTCATCACCTATGACCATCGCGGCTGCGGCAAGACGGGTGGCTCGGTGCCTGAAGTCGGCGGTATCGCAGCCATGGCCGACGACGTGTTGGAGATCGTCGAGACGCTGAAGCTCGAAAAATTCCACTTCATGGGCCATGCGCTGGGTGGCCTGATCGGGCTTGATCTGGCGCTTCGCCGGCCGGAACTGATCGAGAGTCTCGTGCTGATCAATGCCTGGAGCAAGGCCGATCCGCATTCCGGGCGCTGCTTCGACGTGCGCATCGCGCTCCTCGAAAACGCCGGTGTCGAGGCCTTCGTCAAAGCACAGCCGCTCTTCCTCTACCCGGCCATCTACATGGCGGAAAACCCGGAGAAGATGGCGGCGGAAGAGGCCCATGCACTCGCCCATTTCCAGGGGCGCGACAATATCCTGCGCCGGATCGCGGCACTGCGCGCCTTCGATGTCGACGATCGCCTCGGCGAGATCCAGACGCCGACGCTTGTCATCGCCACCCGCGACGACCTTCTCGTCCCCTATTCCCGTTCATTGCGACTTTCACAGTCCATGCCGAACGCAACGCTGCGCCTGACCGTCGCCGGCGGACACGCCGTCAACGTCACCTATTCGCAAACATTCAACAGCGCGGTCCTCGACTTCCTGTCGGGCGTCGAACGCGCGTGAAAGGACCTGCCATGCTGGCCACGAAGACCATCGCACCCGTCGCCCCCGCAACGGACATCACTGCGCCGGAAAAGAGTGCGACCTATCGCAACGGCATGGCTCGGCTTGCCGCAGCCGTGACGATTGTCACCACCGACGGCCCCGGCGGTCGCGCCGGCTTTGCGGCAACTGCTGTCACCAGCGTTTCGGACAATCCGCCGACGCTGCTTGTCTGCCTCAACAAGGGATCGTCCGCCTACCCTGCCGTCAGCGCCAACGGCTTCGTCACGGTCAACGCGCTCTCGGCAGAACACGAGCCCGTCAGCCGGCTCTTCGGTGGCAAGACGCCGGTCGAGGAGCGCTTCGCCGCCGCCACCTGGGAGACGACGCCGTCGGGCACGCCGCGCCTCGTCGATGCGCTCGTTTCCTTTGAATGCCGGATCACGGAAGTGCATGACGGCAGCACCCATGACGTCTTGTTCTGCGAGGTTCTCAACGTCACCACCCGCGAGGACGGCCAGGCGCTCGTCTATTTCGATCGAGCCTATCGTACAGTCTAAACAGCTGTACCGAAACGCAAAACGGCCCGCGCATGACGGGCCGTTTCGTTGATTGCCTAATTGTCTCAATACCAGCCGACGGCGACCTGCGCCTCCTCGGACATGCGGTCCGGCGTCCACGGCGGATCGAAGCTCATTTCGACTTCGACCCCCGACACACCCTCGACCGAACCGACGGCATTTTCGACCCAGCCCGGCATTTCGCCGGCGACCGGGCAACCCGGTGCCGTCAGGGTCATGACGATCTTGACCGTGCGGTCGTCCTCGATGTCGATCTTGTAGATCAGCCCGAGTTCGAAGATGTCGGCCGGGATTTCCGGGTCATAGACGGTCTTCAGCGCGGAGATGATATCGTCGGAGAGGCGGGCCACCTCTTCCGGCGGGATCGCCGTGTTGATGATGCCTTCGCGGACGTCTGGCTTGGTTTCCGTGTCACTCATGGTGTTCATTCCTCAGGCGAAGAAGCTGCGGGCGTAATCCAGAGCGTCTGCCAGCGCATCGACTTCTTCCCGTGTGTTATAAAGGCCGAACGAGGCCCGACAAGTGGAGGTCACGCCGAAACGTGCCAGAAGCGGCTGGGCACAATGGGTGCCTGCACGAACGGCGACACCGCGACGGTCGATCATCGTCGAGACGTCATGAGCGTGGATGCCGGCGAGTTCGAAGGAGAAGATCGCTCCCTTGCCCGGTGCGTTGCCGATGATCCTGAGCGAATTGATCGCCGACAGGCGCTCATGCGCATAGGCGCGCAGGCTTTCCTCATGGGCTGCAATGTTCTCGCGGCCGAGCTTTTCCATATAGTCGAGCGCATAGCCCAACCCGATCGCCTGGACGATCGGCGGCGTGCCCGCCTCGAAGCGATGCGGCGGCTCGTTATAGGTGACGCGGTCTTCGGAGACCTCGATGATCATCTCGCCACCGCCCATGAAGGGATCCATGTCCCGCAAGCGGTCCATCTTGCCCCAGAGCACGCCGATGCCCGAGGGACCGTAGAGCTTGTGGCCGGTCACGGCATACCAGTCGCAACCGAGATCCTGGACGTCGACGGGCATATGCACCGCGCCTTGGCTGCCATCGACCATGACAGCGATGCCGCGCTCACGGGCAATGCGGCAGAGCTCCTTGATCGGCACGACGGTGCCCAGCGCGTTGGACATATGGGTGATGGCGATCAGCTTGGTGCGCTCGGTCAGGCACTTTTCGAAGGCTTCCATGTCGAAGGCGCCTTCGTCGGTGACCGGAGCCCAGACGAGCTTGGCGCCCTTGCGTTCCCTGAGGAAATGCCAGGGCACGATGTTGGAGTGGTGCTCCATGATCGAGAGCACGATCTCGTCGCCCTCGCCGATATGCTTCATCCCCCAGCCATAGGCGACCGTGTTGATCGCTTCGGTCGAGGACTTGGTGAAGATCACCTCGTCGATCGAAGGGGCATTCAGGAACCGGCGCACCTTCTCGCGCGCCGCTTCATAGGCGTCCGTCGCGGCGTTGGACAGGAAATGCAGGCCACGATGCACATTGGCATATTCGTTGGAATAAGCATGGGCGATCGCGTCGATCACCTGGCTCGGCTTTTGCGCCGAGGCCGCATTGTCGAGATAGACCAGCTTCTTGCCATAGACCTCACGCGACAGGATCGGGAAATCCCGGCGCACGGCCTCGACGTCGTACCCTGTCCGTGCCGCGATCGTGTCAGCCATGATGCTCCAGCCAATCGGTGATGATCTCTTCCAGGGCCTCGACGAGCGGCTCGTTTTCGAGCTCCTCGACGATTTCGGCGACGAAGCCGTTGATCAGCAGCGCACGCGCCTTCTTCTCCGGAATGCCACGCGACATCAGGTAGTAGAGATGGCTCTTGACGATGTCGGCGACCGTCGCGCCATGGGCGCACTGCACGTCGTCGGCGAAGATCTCAAGCTCCGGCTTCACCGAGAACTCGCAATCATCGGACATCAGCAGCGTGTTGCAGGCCATGCGCGCATCGGTCTTCTGGGCATCCGGAGCAACCCGGATCATGCCCTGAAACACCCCCTTGGCGCGATCGAAGACGACGTTGCGGATGATTTCCGTCGAGGTCGTGTTCGGCACGTCATGGCCGAGCGTCATGGTGACGTCGGTATGGGTGTCGCCGCCGAGCAGGTTGACGCCGCGCAGCATGAAGTCGGAGCCTTCGCCCGCCGTCTTTACATGCACTTCCTGGCGCACCAGCTTGCCGCCGGCATTGACGATGAAGAGGCGAAACTTGGCGTCCGTGCCGAGTTCGGCGCGTATCTGGCCGAGATGGGTGTCGGCATCGCCTTCGCCCTGCAGGATCACCCAGGTGATCTCCGCGCCCTCGCCGAGCTTCAGGTCGGCGACAACGGAGGCGAGTGCGGCCGAACCGCTCTGGCCGACATGGCGCTCGATGATGGTGGCCTTGGACCCCTTGCCGAAGGTCGCCGGGAAGCGCAGATGCAGCTGACCGGCGGCATGCACCGACTGCAGTTCGATCGGGGCTTCGATCTCGGCGTCCTCGGCCACGTCGAGCGTGAAGCCATCGCGCACGAAAGCGCCGTTCAGGCGGCCGATCGTGTCATCGGCGTTGAAGGCGGTCAGGCCTTCTGCCGCCGCACCGTCGGAAAGCGCGTCGCGATAGAGCGAAATGCTCACTCCGTCCGGCAGCGCCGCTGGCCTCTGAGCAACACCCTGCAGGACGTTCAGCACATGGGCGCCTGCGACCAGTGGGTTGATCGCCTTGGCAACCGCCTGCGGCTCTTCGGCCGGAAGCGCGCGCAGAAGGGCCTTGAGGTCCGTGTAGTGGAAGGTCTCGACGCGGCGCGTCGGAAGGCCCTGACGCTTCAGGGCGTCGAACAGGCCGTCGCGCTTCAGAAGCACGGCGCCATCGCCCGGAAGGCTGCCGACCTGGTTGGTATAGGCGTCGATGAGCTGGGTCTCGGCTACGGTGAGCCGGTTGGCCGCTTGCAATGTCATCGTTGCAACTCCTTTAAAACTTGAAAGCCCTTAGGCAGCCTGACCGGTGATGTCGGCATAACCGTTGGCTTCGAGTTCCAGCGCCAGGCTCTTGTCACCCGACTTGATGATCTGGCCCTTGTAGAGAACGTGCACGCTGTCCGGCACGATGTAGTCGAGCAGGCGCTGGTAGTGGGTGATCACGACGGTTGCACGATCCGGGCGCTTGAGGGCGTTCACGCCGTCAGCAACGATCTTCAGCGCATCGATGTCGAGGCCGGAATCGGTCTCGTCGAGAATGCAGAGCTTCGGCTCAAGCAGCGCCATCTGCAGGATCTCGGCGCGCTTCTTCTCACCGCCCGAGAAGCCGACATTGAGCGGCCGCTTCAGCATGTCAGGGTTAATCTTCAGCTCGGCAGCGGCTTCCTTGACGCGGCGCATGAAGTCCGGCGTCGTCAGCTCGTCCTCGCCACGCGCCTTGCGCTGCGAATTCATCGCGACCTTCAGGAACTGCATGGTGGCGACTCCCGGGATTTCGACCGGGTACTGGAAGGCGAGGAAGATGCCCTTTGCCGCACGCTCGGCCGGGTCGAGTTCGAGAATGCTCTCGCCGTTGTAGAGGATATCGCCTTCGGTCACTTCATAGTCTTCGCGGCCCGAAAGGATGTAGGACAGTGTCGACTTACCCGAACCGTTCGGACCCATGATGGCAGCCACTTCGCCGGCCTTCACGGTGAGATTCAGGCCCTTGATGATTTCGGTGCCGTCTTCGGCGATACGGGCATGGAGGTTTCTGATTTCAAGCATGTCTGTCTTCCTGTCCATCGGGCGGTTCAAGGGCCGCCTGTCGTTTCCTGTCGCGCGTTCCGCGCTCTACAATTCCGTCATCCTCGGGCTTGTCCCGAGGACATCCGGGCTGCCGTCCGTGCGCCGTGCGCACTGGCTTGTCAGCCCTCATTCAATTCGAGTCGCTTTTCGATCCGGTCGAGACGCAGCTTCAGCTCTGCGATTTCGCCATCTTGTCTTGTCTCATCGGTCATGAACCCGGCCATATATTGCTTCACAGCCCGTATTTCGGAACGCACGCCGACCATCTCTTCCTTCAAGGAGGCGATGTCGGTGCGCATGACGCGCAAATGCTCCAGAATAAGGTTCTCGACCTTCTCGTTCATCAGCCGACCGAACCCTCGAGCGAGATGTTGATCAGCTTCTGCGCTTCGACCGCGAATTCCATCGGCAGCTGCTGGATGACGTCGCGGACGAAGCCGTTGACGATCAGAGCAATTGCCTCTTCTTCCGGGATGCCGCGCTGCATGGCGTAGAACTTCTGGTCCTCAGAGATCTTCGAGGTCGTTGCCTCGTGCTCCACCTTGGCCGTCGAGTTCTTCACCTCGATGTAAGGCACGGTATGCGCGCCGCAGGTGTCGCCGATCAGCAGCGAGTCGCAATTGGTGAAGTTGCGAGCGTTTTCCGCCTTGCGGTGCATCGAGACCTGGCCGCGATAGGTGTTCTGCGACACTCCGGCCGAGATGCCCTTGGAGATGATCCGGCTCTTGGTGTTCTTGCCGAGATGGATCATCTTGGTGCCGCTATCGACCTGCTGGTGGCCGTTGGAGACGGCGATCGAGTAGAACTCGCCCTGGCTGTCGTCGCCGCGCAGGATGCAGGACGGATATTTCCAGGTGATCGCAGAGCCGGTCTCGACCTGGGTCCAGGAGATCTTCGAGCGCGCACCACGGCAATCGCCGCGCTTGGTGACGAAGTTGTAGATGCCGCCCTTGCCGTCCTTATCGCCGGGATACCAGTTCTGAACGGTCGAATACTTGATCTCGGCATCATCGAGCGCCACGAGCTCGACGACGGCCGCGTGCAGCTGGTTTTCGTCGCGCTGAGGTGCCGTGCAGCCTTCAAGATAGGAGACGTAGGCGCCCTCTTCGGCAACGATCAGCGTGCGCTCGAACTGGCCGGTGTTCTTCTCGTTAATACGGAAATAGGTCGACAGCTCCATCGGGCAGCGAACGCCCTTCGGAATGAAGACGAAGGAACCGTCGGTGAAGACGGCCGAATTCAGCGTCGCATAATAGTTGTCGGTGACCGGCACGACCGAACCGAGATACTTCTTCACCAGCTCCGGATGCTCGCGTACGGCTTCCGAGATCGACATGAAGATCACGCCGGCCTTTTTCAGCTCTTCCTTGAAGGTCGTGACGACCGAAACAGAGTCGAAGACGGCGTCGACGGCGATCTTCGAGGACTGAACGCCGGCCAGCATTTCCTGCTCTTTCAGCGGGATGCCGAGCTTTTCATAAACCTTCAGAAGCTCCGGATCGACTTCGTCGAGCGACTTCGGCCCGGCAGCCGTCTTCGGCGCTGCATAGTAGTGGATGTCGTTGAAGTCGATCTTCGGATAGTCGACGCGCGCCCAGGTGGGCTCGACCATCGTCAGCCAGCGACGATAGGCGTCGAGGCGCCATTCCAGCATCCATTCGGGTTCGTTCTTCTTGGCCGAGATAAACCGCACGATGTCTTCCGACAGGCCCTTCGGGGCCTTGTCGACTTCAATCATGGTCTCGAAGCCGTATTTGTACTGGTCGACGTCGATCTGGCGCACCTGATCGATCGTTTCCTGCACAGCAGCCATGGTCGTTCTCCAATCTTGCCGGGCCAAATTCCGGCAGCTTGTTAACGTTGGGCGGTGACCCGCCATATCTAAGGTCCCCGGACCATCATTTCACCCCTCTTGGCAAGGGAAAAACGCGATCCGGACCGGTTTTTTGCCGCTTTACGCGGCCTGCCCCGTCGGCTTTCGCCGAGCAGCAATCTTTGCGAAGGCCGCGAGGAAGCGATCTATATCGCTCTCTGTCGTGGCCGGGCCAATCGAGAGACGCAGCGCTCCAGTCGCTGCATCCTCACCCATGGCGGTCAGCACATGGCTCGCGCCCACCTTGCCCGACGAGCAGGCCGCACCGGCCGACAGTGCGACGCCTTCAAGATCGAAGGCGATCTGCCCGGTCTCCGCCTTGAGCCCCGGCAGATGGAAGAAGCTCGTATTGCAAACACGCGCCTCGCTGCGTCCGTAGATCACGGTGTCGGGTGCCGCCGACAACATCGCTTCTTCCGCTCGATCGCGAAGCGCAGTCAGCCGCGCATTCCGCTCGGCGAGATCCGATGCCATTTCGCGCGCGGCCGCGCCGAAGCCGGCGATGGCGGCAAGGTTTTCCGTGCCGGCGCGATGGCCCTTTTCCTGGCCACCGCCGCGGACCAAAGGCTCCGGCATCAAGGTCTCGCCGCGCGACACCAGTGCACCGACACCTTTGGGGCCACCCAGCTTATGAGCCGAGAGGATCAGGAAATCAGCACCGAGGTCTGCGATCGACAAGGGCATGCGTCCTGCCGCCTGCACGGCATCCACCACCAAGAGCCCACGAAAATTCTTTACGACGGCAGCGATCGCCTGGATTGGCTGAATGATGCCGGTTTCGTTGTTGACCAGCATGACGGCGACCAGAGGCAGGCCGTCTGTGGCATCGTGCGCCGCCAGATGCGCGGAAAGCGCTTCGAGATCGAGGATGCCCGATGGCGTCACCGGCAGTTCCGTTACCTTGTCTGGGGCAAAGCGCCCGCCAGCCCTGACGGCCGGGTGCTCGATGGCAGAGACATAGAGACGACCGAGCGAGACACGCGACTTGCCCATGCGATAGGCCGGCGACAAGACATGATTGGCAGCCTCGGTCGCGCTCGCGGTAAAGGTCACATGCGCCGGTTCGGCACCGACGAGACCTGCAACCTCGCGCCTCGCCTTTTCGAGGACGGCGCGTGCGGCTCTTCCTTCCGCATGCACGGAAGAGGGATTGCCGGGCATGGCGAGCGCCTCGAGCATGGCCTCGCGCGCCGGACCCATCAGGGGCGCGGTGGCGTTCCAGTCGAGATAGATGCGCTCAACAGCCATACCGGCTTCAGACTCCCATAGCTGCGGCGGCGCATTTTCCTTGAAATTTCCGCCAGGCTTGCCTTATGACACCTTCACCCCGGATGCGACGCCATCCAGTTTCGAACGGTTCTAAACTTCGTTTTAGAAAAGCTGACTGACGCCGTCAAGTCAGCTTTCTAATTTGGTGTTGACGAACCGCAAAAATGTCAGGGACCGGAACCTAATGCCCGAAGTGATTTTCAACGGCCCCGCGGGTCGTCTCGAAGGCCGTTATCAGCCCTCCAAGGAAAAAAGCGCCCCCATCGCGATCATCCTTCATCCGCATCCGCAGTTCGGCGGAACGATGAACAACCAGATCGTCTACCAGCTGTTCTACATGTTCCAGAAGCGCGGCTTCACCACGCTCCGCTTCAACTTCCGCGGCATCGGCCGCAGCCAGGGCGAGTTCGACCATGGTGCAGGCGAACTGTCGGATGCCGCCTCCGCGCTTGACTGGGTGCAGAGCCTGCATCCGGATTCGAAGAGCTGCTGGGTTGCCGGCTATTCCTTCGGCTCCTGGATCGGCATGCAGCTCCTGATGCGCCGCCCGGAAATCGAAGGCTTCATGTCGATCGCGCCGCAGCCAAACATCTACGACTTCTCCTTCCTCGCCCCCTGCCCGTCGTCCGGCCTGATCATCAATGGCGACAGCGACAAGGTGGCCCCCGAGAAAGATGTGATCGGCCTGGTCGACAAGCTGAAGACCCAGAAGGGCATCCTGATCACCCACAAGACGGTGCCGGGCGCCAACCACTTCTTCAACGGCCAGGTGGAAACGCTGATGGCCGAATGCGAAGACTATCTCGACCGCCGCCTCGACGGCGAACTGGTCCCGGAACCCGCCGCCAAGCGGATCCGGTAAGATGATCCGGATCGTGGCCGATACAAATGCGCTTGTCAGCGCTTGTATCGGCCGCGGCCCAGCCTCGAAAGTGATCGAGGCGTGTTTGTCCGGGCAATTGAAGCCAATGCTCAGCCTGGCGCTTTATCTCGAATACGAAGATGTCGTGAATCGAGAGGCCCTCTTTCGAAGGGCAAGACTGAACATGGTCGAACGCAATCAAGTTCTCGATGCGATACTTGCGAATGCCGCGCTCGTTGACGTCAGCTATCGCTGGCGACCAAACTTGCGCGACGAGGCAGACAATCACCTGATTGATCTGGCGGTTGCTGCCAATGCCCGCTATCTTGTCACCAGCAATGTCAGGGATTTTCGAGGAGGCGAACTTCGGTTCGACCATATCGAAGTCGTGGATCCTGCCCGCCTGATTGAGGAGCTCACCCGATGAGAGCAGTCACAATCAACCTACCCGAGCCGCTGGATGCACAGATGGAGCAGCTGGCGCGCGAAAACGGGCTGACGCTCAGTGATTTTCTGGTGGAAGTCAGCAAGGACATCATCAGACAGGACGAAGCGCGCAAACAGTTCTACGAGCGCGCGGAGCGCGGCAGGGGACGCGAAGCGGAAGCCCTCGCGCTGCTCCGCCGCGATTAGTTTCCGTTTTCGATTTCAGACTGCGATTTTTTCATGACCTCACCCATGACCTTTGACGCCGTCGGTCTCGCAGGCGGTGGCAACCGCTGCTACTGGCAAAGCGGCTTCCTGAAAGCCTTCAGCGAGCATCAGCCGCTCAACCCGCGTTTCTATGTTGCCGTCTCGGCTGGCGCCTATCACGGGGCGATGTTCCTGGCCGGCGTCGGCGACCGCGTGCGGGCCTCGGCCTTTGCCTTTGCCGAGAAGGGCGAGCGCGGCCTCGATTGGCGAGCGCTGCGTCGGCGGGAATCGCCGCTTGTGGTCGGAAGCCTGTTTCGGCAGCTGCTTGCCAGCGAGTTCAAAGACAGCGAGCTTGCGGCGCTGAAGGCGGCCCCACCCATGCTCATCCAACTCTCCGGCGTGCCAGACTGGATGCCCGGGGCAATCGGGGCTCTCGGGTCCATCGGCGCCTACCAGATCGAGAAACTCCTGACCGATGGCGCCCATTCCAAGGCAGGCCTGCGGATGAAGTTGCGGCCCACCTGGATCTCGACGCACAATGTCGACTACCCAGGCGAACTGGTCGATGCGCTGATGGCGACCTCCTCCGTGCCGCCTTTCATGCCGGTCGGACGTGTCCGCGGTCGCGCCTATCTCGATGGCGGGCTCGTCGACAATCCACCGCTGATGAAGCTTACGGAAGTCGAAAACAAGGGCTGGCGCACGCTGCTTCTCTCCACGCGTTTCGGCCGCAAGCCGCCGGCTGCACCGAACCGCGTCATTGTCGGCCCCAGCGAAGACATCCCCGTGAGCAAGTTTGCCGTCGGCGATGCGGCCGGCATCCGGCATGCCTATGAGGTGGGCTTGCGCGACGGGCTCGCCTTTGCGAAGTCCGCATAACCGGCACGGGTCATCTCAAAGAAGCGGCAGGGTTCCCCTCGCACGGAGCGGGTGTCGATTTCCCGGAAGCCTATCTTTTTGAGGATATGCAACGAGGCTGCGTTGTCGACATGCGCCATGGCTTCCAGCCGTTGTCCGATCTCGGCCTCAAAGAACCACGCAACCAGAGCGCTGGCAATCTCGCTCGCGTAACCCTTGCCCCAATTGGACTGGACGATCGAATAGGCAAGTTGATGGACCTGCGCGTCCTCGTACCAGCTGATGCCGGCGCGCCCGACGAAATGCAAACCACTGGCCGTCATCAGCTTCAAGGTGGAGCAGCCATTGCGGTGAAAGCCTGTCCGCCACCCGGCCAGTCGCTCTCGTGCGTAGTGCCGATCCCAAGGCTTGCCGTGCCCGACATAGGCGCTGGTCTCCGGCGTGCCGTGCAATTCAACAAGACGCTCTTCGTCACCATCCGACCACCTTGTCAGGACAAGGCGCGGCGTCCGCAGAATCACGGATGGCGCCAGCACTCCGCCGCTGACCGGCTCCAAGACTCCGGTCGTTCCTGGAAATGTCAAGGCGAGCCCCCTCGCAGAGCGTACCGCGAGATAGGCCCAGGCTTCCGCCTCCATGGCGTCGCCATCAAAGCCGGCCTGCTCGGCGGTCAATACTGTTGCGCCCTTTTCACCCGCGAGGCGCACCAGATCGGCCATGATCGTCCGGTTCAAACGGCCGCCGCCGCAAATCACATAGGTCTTTGGCAAGCTCGGCAAATGGCCCGCAGATTTGAGGATCGCCGCCGCGGAGACGTAAGCGAGCGTGCGCGCACCGTCGGAGAGCTCGGCTTCATGTCCCTCGGGCGGACGAAAATCGTTGCGATCGAGCGAGCGGCGGGTCTCTGCGGTGAAGAAGGAATTGGCGAGATAACGTTCGGCGAGTGCCATGACGACCGAACCTTCCGACGCGATGCGGCCGCCATCGTCATAGGGAATGCCGGCATGGGCCTCGACCCACTGGTCGATCAGCGTGTTGCCCGGCCCGCTGTCGTAGCCAATGATCGTGCCGTCGTGGTCGAGAAAAGTCAGGTTCGAGATGCCGCCGATGTTGACGAAGCAGACCGGCCAGTCCTCCGCCGGGATCTGGTGCGCCAGCGCCTGGTGATAGACTGGGACCAGTGGGGCGCCCTGCCCGCCATGGACCATGTCGTTCGCCCGCATGTCGTAGACCACGTCGATGCCAGTCTCCCTGGCCAGCAACGCTCCGTCACCGAGCTGCACGGTCAGCGCCTCATCCGGCCGGTGCAAGACGGTCTGACCGTGAAAACCGATGAGGTCGATGTCACCAGGTTTCAGGTTCTGCAGCTCCAGAAACAGGCGCACAGCGTCTGCATGACGTAGCGTGAGATCCCTCTCCATGCGTGAGAGATCACCCGGCCGCTCGTCGCGGTGCCGGATCATCTTGGCATCCTCCACCGCCTTCTTCAGTCGATCGCGGAAGGCGGGCTCATAGGGTACCGACAGAAACGCTCCACGCTCGACGATGGCCTCGCCATCGGTGCGGACCAGTGCCACATCGATGCCATCCATCGAAGTGCCGCTCATCAGCCCGATCGCCGTCTTGATATCCGCCATGTGCCACCCGATTCGAACGCCTGTCATGCAGGACATTCATGACCGAGACGGGTGCACAATTCAAAAAACAATGCTAAAGCCCGCGCGCATTTCCAAGAATACCACCGAAAGACCAGAGAACCCGAAAGCAACAGCGTCATGACGAAGTTCAAGTCCGATTTCCTCCGCACCATGCACGAGCGCGGCTTCATTCATCAGATTTCCGATGAAACAGGCCTCGACGACCTGCTCGCCAAGGAAAGCGTGACGGCCTATATCGGCTTCGATCCGACGGCGCCTTCGCTGCATGCCGGCGGTCTCATCCAGATCATGATGCTGCACTGGTTCCAGGCGACCGGCCACCAGCCGATCTCGCTGATGGGCGGCGGCACGGGCATGGTGGGTGACCCCTCCTTCAAGGAAGAAGCCCGCAAGCTGATGACCGTCGACACGATCGAGGAGAACATTGCCTCGATCAAGCGCTGCTTCTCGAACTACCTGAACTACGAAGCCGGCCCCAAGGGCGGCGCGCTGATGATCAACAATGCCGAATGGCTGCGCGGTCTCAACTACCTCGAGTTCCTGCGCGATGTCGGTCGTCATTTCTCGGTCAACCGCATGCTGTCCTTCGACAGTGTGAAGACGCGCCTTGACCGCGAGCAGTCGCTGTCCTTCCTGGAATTCAACTACATGATCCTCCAGGCCTACGACTTCGTGGAGCTTAACCAGCGCTACGATTGCCGCCTGCAGATGGGCGGCTCCGACCAGTGGGGCAACATCATCAACGGCATCGATCTCGGCCACCGCATGGGCACGCCGCAGCTCTACGCGCTGACCTCGCCGCTGCTCACGACGTCGTCCGGTGCCAAGATGGGCAAATCGGTCAATGGCGCCGTGTGGCTGAATGCCGACATGCTCTCGGCCTATGACTTCTGGCAGTACTGGCGCAACACGGAAGACGCCGATGTCGAGCGCTTCCTGAAGCTCTACACGACGATGCCGATGGATGAGATCAAGCGTCTTGCGGCGCTCGGCGGCTCTGACGCCAACGAAGCCAAGAAGATCCTCGCCACCGAGATCACCGCGATCCTGCACGGCCGTGCGGCAGCCGAAGAAGCTGCGGAGACGGCGCGCAAGACCTTCGAAGAGGGTGCGCTTTCGGCCAATCTGCCGACCGTCGAAATCGCCTCGGCCGAGCTCGAAGCCGGCGTCGGCCTGCTGGCGCTGATCGTCAAGGCCGGCCTTGCCGCCTCCAATGGCGAAGCCCGTCGTCATGTTCAGGGCGGTGCGGTCAAGATCAACGATGCAGGCGTCTCGGATGAGCGCATGTCTGTCGACAATGCACAGCTCACCGGCGACGGCGTGATCAAGCTTTCGCTGGGCAAGAAGAAGCACATTCTGATCAAGCCCGTCTGATCGCCAATCCGGCATGATCATAGGCATCGAAAAGCCCGCATCTGCGGGCTTTTCTGCGTTTGTGAAGAGCCGTTAACCCATGACGCCTTTTTGGTCAGCACGCCCGAGCTGCCGAATATCACAGCAACCTCATGCACAAACGCATAGCAGTCGCACATTATTTGCACTGCACAATATTGTTTTACGGGCGTATAAGAACGTCAATCGCCGATGCGGGAAAGACCGCAGGATCGGCGAACATTCGACGAGGAAACGACCATGAACCCGATCCGCATTGCAAAGAACTGGATCAGCTACCGCCGCACGATGAACGAACTGGGCAACCTGTCTGCACAGACCCTGAACGACATCGGCATCACCCGCTACGAAATCCGCAATATCGCTTCGCGCTCTTTCCGTTAATCGGATCTTTTGCGAAGCAGCCTGTCAAACGGCACCGCCTGGTGCCGTTTTTGATTCGTGCTTCTGGAATGTGATCATCCGGTCGTCGCCATGACGCCGCACCGGATGGACCTTGTGCGGCGAGCCGTGATATGGAGCCGCCCATGACGAACAGCTCCTTCTCCCCCATTCACATCATCGGCGGTGGCCTCGCAGGCTCCGAAGCCGCCTGGCAGGTCGCTCAGGCCGGCGTTCCGGTCATCCTGCACGAGATGCGTGGCGTACGCGGCACCGATGCACACAAGACCGACGGTCTGGCCGAACTGGTCTGCTCCAATTCCTTCCGCTCGGACGACGCGACCTCCAATGCCGTCGGCGTGATCCATGCCGAGATGCGGCTCGCGAATTCCCTGATCATGGCCTGTGCCGACAAGCACCAGGTGCCGGCCGGCGGTGCGCTCGCCGTCGATCGCGATGGTTTTTCGGACGCGGTCACCGCTGCCATCCAGCAGCACCCGCTGATCTCGGTGGTGCGCGAAGAAATCACCGGCCTGCCGCCGGAGGACTGGGATCTCGCCATCATCGCCACCGGCCCCCTCACCTCGCCTGCGCTGGCCGAGGCGATCCGCGAGAAGACCGGCAAGGACGCGCTCGCCTTCTTCGATGCCATTGCGCCGATCGTGCATACCGACAGCATCAACATGGATATCTGCTGGTACCAGTCACGCTATGACAAGGTGGGCCCTGGCGGGACCGGCAAGGACTATATCAACTGCCCGCTCGATGAGGCGCAGTACAACGCTTTCGTCGACGCCCTGATCGCCGGTGACGCCGTCGGCTTCAAGGAATGGGAAGGCACGCCCTATTTCGACGGCTGCCTGCCGATCGAAGTCATGGCCGAGCGTGGCCGCGAGACCCTACGTCACGGGCCGATGAAGCCCATGGGCCTCACCAATGCCCATAACCCGACCGTCAAGCCCTATGCTGTCGTACAGCTGCGCCAGGACAATGCGCTCGGTACGCTTTACAACATGGTCGGCTTCCAGACGAAGCTGCGCTACGGCGCCCAGGCCGAGATCTTCCGGATGATCCCGGGCCTCGAGAATGCCGAATTCGCCCGTCTCGGCGGTCTGCACCGGAACACCTACATCCATTCCCCGACCCTGCTCGATCACAGTCTGCAGCTGAAGGCCCGTCCGGGTCTGCGCTTTGCCGGCCAGATCACCGGCTGCGAGGGCTATGTCGAAAGCGCCTCGATCGGCCTGCTTGCGGGTCGTTTCGCCGCCGCGCAGCGCAAGGGCGAGACACCCAGCATCCCGCCGGCGACCACGGCGCTGGGTTCACTGCTCAACCACATCACCGGCGGTCACATCGTCTCCGACGAGGAGCCGGGCAAGCGGTCCTTCCAGCCGATGAACATCAATTTCGGGCTCTTCCCGGAGCTGGAGCCGGGTTCGATCGTCAAGCCGGAGGGCGTCAAGCGCTTCCGCGGCAAGGACAAGACGATCATGAAGCGACAGCTGATCGCAGCGCGGGCGCTCGACCACTGCAAGACCTGGCTGGGTGCGGCCTGACGGCAGCCTCAGCCGGTCGCGCCCGACGCGGCATCCGGCTCGCGGTCTGCATGGCCGACATAGTTTCCAAGCAGCCAGAGCGACACTTCGGCGGCAACCGCCGGATTTGAGAAGGTGAACTCGCCGTTGTGGGAGGGGGCGTCGAGAAACTCGACGGCGATCCCCTTGCCGCTCGGCAGGGCCCGCACGCGCACCGTCCCCGGCTCGATCAGATGGCAGGCGAAATGATTGCGCAGGCTGCGCATGAAGCCGGCCTTGTTGTCGTGAAGCCGGACGAACACCGCCTTGCCGTCGGCGGTCGCATGCAGGTTGCGGATTGCTTCCTGGGGAAAGGCGCGGCCGAATTCCATGATGGCAAGGCCCGCGTCCTGAAAGCCTTCTTCTTCCTGGCGCACCATGCGCGAGGAAAAATAGGCGAGCGCCAGGATGAGCGCAAAGACGATACCCCAAGTCACCATGATCCGCTCTCGCCTCCTTCGCCACGCATACTATCGCAATGGCTGCTAGCAGGCGAGCCTTGCGCGAACGTGACCGATCCGGGCGCCAGAAGTCAGAGGCGACCCGTCATCAAAAGCCGCATCATGGCAATCTGTCTGCGCCATTGCGGCGGACGGATATCTTGCGAAAGGACCGATGCGCCGGCCTTGGCGGCCCGCCGCAGGACGGGATCGGCGAGCGTTACCGGCAGATAGGCGGGGATGAGGCTCTTCGGCAGGCGGCCCGCAGACCTTGCCTTGGCCAGATGATCGAGACCGAAACCTGCAAAGGCCTGGATGGCGGCGGCTTTGCGGTCGTCATTGCCGCTCGCGAGAAAGCCGTCCCGATTAAGGCCCACGGAGGCCAGGATCTGTGTCGGCAGGTAGACCTGCCCTCTCGCCCGATGGATCGGCATCAGGAGAAGCGCGCCGGCGACCGCCAGCGCCACACCGGCGTGCCCGGCAATCTCCGTCGCCATCTCGGCAGCAGCCGCATCGAGAACCAGGGAAACGAGCTGGATCAGTGCAGCCGCCGTCTCGCCGGCATAGCCCTCGAACATGCCGGTCGTCTCTATCGGATCATCATAGAGGTCGAAGATCCTTGCATCGGCCATCGAGACCAGCGGTGCGACCGGAAGACGAAAGGCCTCCACTGCCCGCAAGAGTTCGGCAGCTACCGGATTGGCGGCGGTCTCGCCATGGGCCGAGCCTTCGAGCAGATCACGCCAGTATTGCAGGCGCACCTCACCCGGCAGGGGTTCACGCACGAGGTCGCGAACGCGGGCGAGTTCTGCATTATAGGCGTAGAGCGCAACGACCGCCGCGCGACGGTCGGCCGGCGTCAAAAGGCTTGCGAGATAACGATCACGGTCCGTCTCCTGCAGTGTCCGCAGGCACAGTGCCTCATTCGACGACGGGGTCTCGCTCACAATGCACCTTTCGGGGGTCGGCGTCAGACTGCAATCAACGCGGCCGCGACCGGACGCTGCTCGGCCAGCATGATGTTATACGTGCGGATCGCCGCACCGGTTCCCATCGGGTCGGTCGCGATACCCTTGGCTTTCAAGGCGGCGCGCAAGTCGGGGTCGACCAGTCGCAACTGGCGCCCGGTCCCGAGGATCAGGAACTCTATGCCGGTTTCGGCGAAGACGCGCGCGAGAGACGCCTGCGTGATCGGCTCATCCTCGGTCTGCTCCCACCCATAGACGCCGGACGGGAGCAGCAGCAGCGAGCCGCGATGCGACATATCGGCAAAGCGGAAGCCCCCATTGCCGTAACTGTCGATGCCGGGCCGCCCCGGGAAATGGGCATCACGGATGGTGATGCCCTTGTCGCCGAAGCCGAAGACCATCCGATCAGGCCCCTGCCTTGGCGGGCACCTTCTCGCCCTCGGAGTCGTCCTGCTGGAAGCTTTCCGGACGCAGCTTGAAGGCGATCAGAACCGGGCCGGCGATGTAGATCGACGAGAAGGTGCCGATGAGAACACCCGCCAGCATGGCGAAGGTGAAGGAGGCGATGACTTCGCCGCCGAACAGATAGAGCGCGCCGAGGGCGAGGATCGTACTGCCCGCCGTCAGGACCGTACGCGAGAGCGTCTGGTTGATCGATTCGTCGATCAGCACCTCGAGCGGCATCTTCTTGTAGCGCCGCAGGTTTTCGCGCATGCGATCGTAGACGACGACGGTGTCGTTCAATGAATAACCGATGATCGTCAGGATCGCCGCGATACTGGTCAGGTTGAACTCGATGCCGGTCAGGACGAAGAGGCCGAGCGTGAAGATCACGTCATGCAGCGTGGCGATGATCGCGCCGAGCGCGAACTGCCATTCGAAGCGGAACCAGATGTAGATCAGGATCCCGAACAGAGCGGCGGCAACGCCGATGGTTGCGGAATAGGTCAGGTCGCTCGAAACCGACGGTCCGACCACCTCGACGCGCCGGAAGTCGTATTCGGCTTCCAGCTCGCCCCGCACCTTGGTGAGCGCCGATTGCTCGGCATTCTCGCCACCATCCTGCGCCTGCAGGCGGATCAGGGCGCTCGAGTCGTCGCCGAAGCCCTGGGCCTGCACCTCGCCGAGGTTCAGCTGGCTCAGACGCTCGCGGATATCGGACAGATCCGCGCTGCCGTCGCGCGCCTGCACTTCGATGATCGAGCCGCCCTTGAAGTCGATGCCGAGGTTCATGCCGACGGTCGCAAACCCAACCAGCGAGGCGATCGAGATCAGCATGGCAGCGCCGAAGTTGAACTTGCGTGCCGCCATGAAGCGGATGTTGCGGTTGTCGAAGAAGCCGGTGCGCACGCTCTTCGGCATGTGCTTCGGACGCTTCCAGCGATACCAGAAGGCCATCAGCCAGAAGGTCAGCGTGAAAGCGGTGAAGACGGTCGTGACGATACCGATCGACAGCGTCACGGCAAAGCCGCGAACCGGGCCGGATCCGAGGAAGAAGAGAACGACGGCGGCGATGAGGGTCGTCAGGTTGGCGTCAACGATGGTCGCGAACGCCTTCTTGAAGCCGATGTCGATCGCCTGGATTAGCGATCTTCCATTCTTTGCCTCTTCGCGAATGCGCTCGTAGATCAGAACGTTGGAGTCGACCGCCATACCCATGGTCAGCACGATACCCGCGATACCCGGCAAGGTGAGCGTCGAGCCGATCAGCGAGAGTGCGGCCAAGATCAGGGCGATATTGGCAGCAAGCGCGATGTTCGCCATCACGCCGAAGGTGCCATAAAGCGCAACCATGAAGACGACGACGGCGATGCCGCCGATGATGCTGGCGGTCACGCCGGCATTGATCGAATCCTGACCGAGGCCCGGGCCGACGGTGCGCTCTTCGACCACCGTCAGCGTGGCCGGCAGAGCACCCGCGCGCAGCAGCACGGCGAGGTCGTTTGCGCCTTCGACCGAAAAATTGCCGGAGATCTGGCCGGAGCCGCCGAGGATCGGTTCGCGGATGACCGGCGCCGAAATGACCTGCTGGTCGAGAACGATGGCGAACGGCCGGCCGACATTTTCCTGCGTCGCCTGGGCGAAACGCTGGGCGCCGCGGCTGTCGAACCGGAAGCTGACGACCGGCTCATTGGTGCGCTGGTCGAAGGAGGCCTGAGCATCGACGAGGTTCTCACCCGAGATCAGCGCGCGGCGCTCGATCAGGTAGGGGACGGCCGGGTCGTCGGTCGAATAGAGGACCTCCGACTGCGCCGGCGGACGCGTGTTGATCGCTTCCGTGACCGGCATGGACACGTCGACCATGTGGAAGGACAGTTTCGCGGTCTGGTTCAGCAGGGCCTTGAGGCGCTGCGGATCCGTCAGGCCCGGAACCTGAACGATGATGCGGTCCTCGCCCTGGCGCTGGATCAACGGCTCGGTCGTGCCGAGTTCGTCGACGCGGCGACGCACGACTTCCATGGACTGGGTGAGTGCCGACGAAACACGATAATCGATGCCCTCGTCTGTCAGTGTCAGGCGCAGCAGGCCTTCTTCTGCCTGTTCGAGCGTGACTTCCGTCACGGAGCCGCCGGTCAGGCCGCCGATGCTGACCGGATCGGTCAGCGTGCGCAACGCCTCGATTGCCTCCGGCACCTTGGCGACATCGGTGATGCGGACCTGGATCTGCTGACCGACGCCGGAGAGGCCCGTGTAGCGGATGCCGGCTTCACGCAACTGGGTGCGCACGTCGCCAACGATCGTCTCCAGACGCTCCTTGACGATGTCCTGGCGCTCCAGCTTCAGCATGATATGCGAGCCGCCCTGGAGGTCGAGGCCCAGCGTGATCTTGTGAGTCGGGAACCACGAGGGGAAAGCTTCCAGTTCCTCGTCCGTGAAGGCATTGGGCAAGGCGACAAGGACGCCGAGTGCGACAGTCAACCAGATGAACAATGTCTTCCAGCGGGAAATGTAAAGCATGGAACTCTCGGATTAGGGCATCGGAAAAATGGCTAAGGCCGGCTCGAGGCCGGCCCAGCGGGATCAGGCGGCGGTTTCGGTCTTGACCGGCTCGCCCTTGACGCGGACTTCCGCCACATACTGGCGCATCGCACGAACCTTCACGCCATCGGCGATTTCAAGCTCGAGTTCCTTGTCGTCAACCACCTTGGTGACCTTGGCGACGATGCCGCCGCCCATGATGACCTGGTCGCCACGACGGATTGCGGAGAGGGTCTCCTCACGCTTCTTCATCTGCTGGCGCTGCGGACGGATCAGGAAGAAGTACCAGACCACCATCAGCGGTGCGAAGAGCAGCAGCATCTCCAGTCCGGACCCCATGGCGCTCGGAGCAGCAGCCGCGTCCTGGGCAAAGGCCTCAGTGATAAACATGAAAGACTCCCTATTAATGCGTTCTATCAGAGCCGCGCGGCCCCCTCGTCAGGTCGCCGGAATATAGTGAGAGAGCCCGTGAATGCAACAGAAACAGCGTTCAAGCGTACCATTTTCGGAACCCTCAGCCTTTATGCCCGCAATTCTGCGTGATACCGCCCGAGATCAAGCACCCAAGGCTGCAACTCGACAGGGAGGATGACGATGAACGATCAGACCGTGACGGCGCTTCTGGCCGAGGTGAAGCGACTGGCGGACACCGTCGAGCGGCTGGCCGGCCCTCCCCCCGCCGTCAATGACTGGGAGGCCGCCGACTGTTTCGTCTGGGCGCCTGCCCGACTGCATCTGCAGCCGGTCAAGCGTCCGAACCGGGTCGCGCTCGGCCTCATCCGCGGCGTCGACCATGTGCGCGACATCCTGCACGAGAACACGCTGCGGTTCGCGGAAGGCTTTGCGGCCAACAATGTGCTGCTCTGGGGCGCCCGCGGCATGGGCAAGTCCTCGCTCGTCAAGGCGGTGCATGCCGACATCATCAAGACCAACGGCATTGCGCTCAAGCTCGTTGAAGTGCATCGCGAAGACATCTCGACCCTGCCCGCGCTGCTCGAGATCATCAAGGATGCACCGTATCGAATCGTCGTCTTCTGCGACGACCTCTCCTTCGACCATGACGACACGGCCTATAAATCGCTCAAGGCTGCGCTCGACGGCGGTGTCGAGGGTCGTCCGGACAATGTGCTCTTCTACGCCACGTCCAACCGCCGACACCTCTTGCCACGCCACATGATGGAGAACGAGCAGTCGACGGCGATCAATCCCTCCGAAGCCGTTGAGGAGAAAGTCTCACTGTCGGACCGTTTCGGCCTCTGGCTCGGTTTCCACAAATGCAGCCAGGACGACTATCTGACGATGATCGACGGCTATGCCGCGCATTTCGCCCTGCCGCTGCCGCGCGAGCAATTGCATCACGAGGCGCTCGAATGGGCAACGACGCGCGGCGGACGCTCCGGCCGCGTCGCCTGGCAGTATATCCAGGACCTCGCGGGCCGGCTCAGGATCTCGACCGATCGCGACTGAGACTACACATCTCACCATGCAGAAAGGCCCGGAGCGCGAGCCCCGGGCCTTTTCACTGACCTGATACGCAATACACTATTCCAGGTAAGTGATCGGGTTGACCGGTGCGGCGTCCTTGCGGACTTCGAAATGCAGCATCGGACGCTTGACGTTGCCGGTCATGCCGGAGGTGGCGATCGTCTGGCCGCGCTGAACCTTCTGGCCGCGCTGGACCGACAGGCTGTCGGCATGGCCGTAGACGGTGACCTTGCCGTCGTCATGGCGGATCAGAACCGTGTTGCCCAGTTCCTTCAGGCCATTGCCCGCATAGATGACGACGCCGTTTTCGGCGGCCTTGACGGGCGTGCCCTGCGGCACGGAAATCGCGATGCCATCGCTGCGCTTGCCATCGATGTTCGAGCCGAAGTTGGCGATGACGGCGCCACGGGCCGGCCAGCGATACTTGCCGATGCCGGTCATTTCAGGTGCTGCCGTTTCCGGCTTTACCGAGGCGACTTCGGTGACCGACTTGGTGGCGGCCGGTGCCTGATATTCGGCCGGCTGGCCATTGGCCGGCACGGATGCGGTCTGGACCGGGTCGGCAGCCGGAGCGGCCGTGGCCTTCACGGCAACGGCAGGCTGCGTCGACTTTGCGGGGATGGCGAGCGCCTGGCCGATCCGGATATTGCCCGTGGTCAGGCTGTTCGCCTTCTTCAGGTCGTCGACGCTGACGCCATTGGCCTTGGCGATCCGCACGAGCGAGTCGCCCGGCTTCACGATGTAGGAGCCCATGCCGGCGCCTGCACCAGCATCCGACTTGCCGGTTGCCGCAGAGGCCGAGACCTGCTGCTTTTCACGGGAATTCGGAGCGGTCGGCAGAACGGCGACATTCTGCTGCTGATCGCCCGGCAGAACCGGCTTGCGGCCATCGCTCGGGAGACCCGAGGCGTCTGCTGCGGCACGGGCAGCATTCGGACCACCGAAGGTCGGAATGATGACCAGCTGACCCGGTGCGGCATCGCTTGCCTGCGACAGGCCGTTTGCCTTCAGAAGTTCCTTCTGCGGTACGCCATAGCGGCCTGCGAGCGTCGCCATGGTTTCGCCAGGACGCAGCGTGACCCGTGCCGCGCCGGCCGTCGACCAGCCGCCCTGCTTCGGCGTCGAGCCGGTGCTGCGCGGCTCGGCAAGAACCTGACCCGGATTGACGGAAGCGACCTGACCGGTCTGCTGCGGCGCCGAGGGGAAGGGCTGCGCGAGAGCAGCCGCACGTTCGGAATTGTTGGAGACGGGCGCCTGGGCGGCACCCGAGGGGGCTGCCAGTTCGGCGCGCTGGACCGAGGCCGGGGTGCTCGCGGCCCGGGCCGAAGCCGGCGCCTCATAAGCGGGTGCGGCCGGCATCGGCTGCGCCATGGCCTGGCTCTGGCCATAGACCGGCGCACCGCCACCAATGTTCTCGGAGGGGACCGGCGGCTGGCCGCGCATGCCCGACTGACGCGGAATGGACGCCGTCGTCAGGCTGTCGGTTGAGAAGACCGAGCTGAAGCGGGAGGCATCTGAACTGCACCCGGCTGCCGTACCGGCCAGAAGGAGCGCGCCGCACAAACGAGCAAACGGCAATCCAGCTTTCGGCGATACACTTTTACGCATGACTCGACCCACATATGACACAACTTGATGTGGGATCATTAAAGCGCGTTAGTATTACCGGTCGGTTAACCCCGCGGAATCATTGTGAACGAATTCGACGATACGCATGTAACCGTTGCTGGTGCGACTGCCGGATTCAAGGCTCTAGTAGTGGCCGGAACGCCCGTGTCAGCGGCAGTTACGAGCGCCTTCGCAGGCAGCTTCAAAGGTGCTGCGCGATCTTCGGCTGCAAGGGAAGAAACGGGACTTCGAACAGGTCTTCGCGCTCGAACCGGCTGCCGGTCTTCGTCAGCCGCACCATGATGCAGCGCTCCTCCTCGACCATCAGCGGCGCGAGCAGCATGCCGCCCGAGACCAGCTGCTCGGCAAAGAAGCGCGGCATGACGGGATAGGCAGCCGTTGCAAAGATGCGGTCGAAGGTCCCCTCACCCGGCAGACCGTTCATCCCGTCCATCTGGCGGAGGATCACGTTGCGAATCGCAAGCTGTTCGAGCCGGCGCTGGGCATTGGCGATGAGCGTCTTGTAACGCTCGATCGAGATGACCCGCTCGGCGAGCCGTCCCAGGATCGCGGTGACGAAGCCGCTTCCGGTTCCGACCTCCAGCACCCGGTGACCGGGCTTCACCTGCAGATGCGACAGAAGGCGCACGGCGAGATCCGCGCCTTCCATGAACTGGCCACAGTCGATCGGGATCGAGCGGCTCGAATAGGCATTCTGGGCATATTCCGGCGGCACAAAGGCAGAGCGCGGCGTCTGTTCGACCGCCGTCAGCAGATCGAGATTGGTGATGCCTTCCGCGCGCAGGCGCAGAACGAGCGCTGCGAAGCCTTCCCGCTCGAGAAGCGCCGTTCTCACGCTGCGTCTCCATTCCCGAGCGCTTCGGCGACGAGATCCTGGACTGCGTAATCGGTCATGTCGAGCTTCAGCGGCGTCACCGAAATCTTCTTCTCGCGCAGCGCGTGGATGTCGGTGCCGGCGCGGAAATTGCCCTTGCGGTCACCGAAGCGCAGCCAGAAGTATGGCAGGCCTCGTCCATCCTGACGCTCTTCGACCGACAGGCCGAATTCCAATTTACCCTGCGCCGTGACCTCGATGCCCTGCACTTCGGACGGCTCGCAGTTGGGGAAATTGAGGTTCAGGAAGGTGCCAGGCGGAAGATCGACCTTCGACAGCTTGCGCAGCAGATCGGGTGCCAGTGTCTCGGCGACGTGCCACGGGATCGGCGCGCCGGCTTCGTAGCTATAGGCCTGGCTCAAGGCGAAGGAGCGCACGCCGTGCACCGTCCCCTCGATCGCGCCGGCGACCGTGCCGGAATAGGTAACGTCATCGGCGAGGTTCGCGCCGGCGTTGACGCCGGAGAGAACGAGATCGGGCTTGCGGTCGAGAACCTTGCGGATTGCCATGATCACGCAATCGGTCGGCGTGCCGCGCAGCGCGAACTTCTTGTCCTCGATCTCGCGCAGACGCAGGGGCTCGGACAGCGTCAGCGAATGGGCAAGGCCGCTCTGGTCGGTTTCCGGCGCCACGATCCAGACATCGTCGGACAGGCTGCGGGCGATCCGCTCCAGGGAGGCGATCCCGGGAGCGTGGATACCGTCGTCGTTCGTCAGCAGGATGCGCATGGCCACTCCGGTTGCGGCGTGATCAGGCCGCCTTCTCGATCTTCTTCAGACCGCCCATGTAGGGCAGCAGGACATCAGGGACAGTGATGGAGCCGTCTTCGTTGAGATAGTTCTCCATGACCGCAATGAGGCAGCGACCAACGGCCGTGCCCGAGCCGTTCAGCGTGTGCACGAAGGTCGTGCCCTTGCCGTCCTTGTTGCGGTAACGGGCATTCATGCGGCGTGCCTGGAAATCACCGCAGACCGAGCAGGACGAGATCTCGCGATAGGTGTTCTGGCCCGGCAGCCAGACCTCTAGGTCATAGGTCTTGCGGGCACCAAAGCCCATGTCGCCGGTGCAGAGCGTCATGGTGCGGAAATGCAGGCCAAGACGCTTCAGCACTTCTTCGGCGCAGGCGGTCATGCGCTCGTGCTCTTCAATCGAGCTCTCGGCATCCGTGATGGACACGAGCTCGCACTTCCAGAACTGGTGCTGGCGCAGCATGCCGCGCGTGTCGCGGCCGGCAGAGCCAGCTTCCGAGCGGAAGGACGGGGTAAGCGCCGTGAAGCGCAGCGGCAGCTTTTCCTGGTCGAGGATTTCACCGGCCACCAGATTGGTCAGCGTGACCTCGGCCGTCGGGATCAGCCAGCGGCCATCCGTCGTCTTAAACAGGTCTTCGGCGAACTTCGGCAGCTGGCCGGTGCCATACATGGCGTCGTCGCGCACCATCAGCGGCGAGGACACTTCCGTATAGCCATGTTCGCTGGTGTGCAGGTCGAGCATGAACTGGCCGAGCGCACGCTCCAGGCGCGCCAGCTGGCTCGTCAATACGGTGAAGCGGGCGCCCGACAGCTTGGCTGCGCGCTCGAAATCCATGTAGCCGAGGTTCTCGCCGATCTCGTAATGCTCGAACGGCTTGTGGCTCCAGGTCGGCTTTTCGCCAACGACACGAGCCACGACATTGTCGTGTTCGTCCTTGCCGACGGGAACGTCATCCAGCGGAACGTTCGGGATGCGCGACAGTGCATCATTCAGTTCTGCGGTGAGCTGGCGCTCTTCCTCTTCGGCGGCCGGCAGCGTGTCCTTCAGCGAGGCGACTTCCGCCTTCAGCTTTTCGGCCAGTTCCATGTTCTTACTTGCCATGGCGGCGCCGATTTCCTTGGACGCGCTGTTGCGGCGCGACTGCATGTCCTGCATCGACTGGGCGACGGCGCGACGCTTCTGGTCGAGCGCGATCAGCGAGGCAGACAGCGGCTCTGCACCACGCTTGGCGAGTGCGGCGTCGAGGGCCTCGGGGTTTTCACGGATCCACTTGATATCGAGCATCGTCGTTCCAGGTCTTGTTCTTCGACCGGGAGCGGAGTGGCCGGCGGCCAGGTCCGGCCCCATGTCTTGATGGGTTGTGGCATCGGCGAGACGGGCTGTCGCCGTCTCAGGTCTCGTCGACCGACGAAGCCTCGGCGAGCGCGGTCCCGTCTGCTGACTTGGCACGGCTCTTTTCCACGAGTCGCGCCGCATAGATAGCCACCTCGTAGAGAAGGATGGTCGGCAGCGCAAGACCGATCTGGGAGAGCGGATCCGGCGGGGTCAGCACGGCCGCGACCACGAAGGCCACCACGATGAAATACTTGCGCTTGTCCGCCAGCCACTGGCTTTCCAGAATGCCGACACGCGCCAAGAGCGTGGTGATGACCGGCAGCTGGAAGACCAGCCCGAAGGAGAAGACCAGCGTCATGATCAGGCTCAGATATTCCGAGACCTTCGGCAGCAGCGAAATCGCCACCTCGCCCTCGCCCGGGCTCTGCTGCATGGCGAGGAAGAACCACATGACCATCGGCGTGAAGAAGAAGTAGACGAGCGATGCGCCCAGCAGGAACAGGAGCGGAGACGCGATCAGGAACGGCAGGAAAGCGGCGCGCTCGTTCTTGTAGAGGCCGGGCGCGACGAACTTGTAGATCTGGGAAGCAATCACCGGAAAGGCGATGACCATGGCGCCGAAGGCCGCAACCTTCACCTGAGTGAAGAAGAATTCCTGCGGTGCCGTGTAGATCAGCTCCGCCTTGGTCGGATCAAGACCCGCCCAGCTGACCGCCCAGCGATAGGGGACGACCAGCATGTTGAACAGCGGCTTGGCGAAATAGAAGCAGACGATGAAGGCGACGAAGAAGGAGCCGAGCGCCCAGATCAGGCGCGAACGCAACTCGATCAGGTGTTCGATCAGCGGCTGGGGCTTGTCGTCGATGTCGCCGCTCATGCGCGGTCCTCACTCTTGGTCTTGCGCGGCCTGGGAGCGGCCTTCGCAGGGGTATCTGCAGCCGGAACGGCCTTGGCTGCCGGCGCCTTGGCAGTAGCCGACATCGTTGCCTTGGCCTTGGGAGCCGCAGGCACCGGCGAAGCCGCCGTCGTGGTGGGCTGAGCCTTGGCCGCCTTCGGAGCGGCTTTTGCCGTCGGGGCAGTCTTCGTGGATGGCTTGCGGCTCGCGGTCTTCTTCTGAACCGCAGGGGCCGGGGTCACCGGCGCGGAGGTCGCAGGCCCGGTCGAGGCCGCAACCGGCTGTGGCGGGTCGGCCGCCGGGGCTGCCGGCTGAGACGCAGGGGCTGGCTGTGCGGGCTGCTGGGCGACCGGCCTCAGTTCTTGCGGAGGCTCTCCGAGACCGAGCGGCAGGTCGGGCAGGATCGAATTGTCTTCGTATCCGTCATCGAGCGGCGCGGGCTTTGCGTCCGGACGGGTCGAGCGCTCGAGATCGGATTTGATCTCCTGGCCCATCTGGCGCAGCGGGTTCAGCGTCTCGCGGATGGTATTCGCCGGATTGAGTGAGCGGATGTCGTTGACGGAGTTCTTGAGATCGTCGAGCTCGGCCTCGCGCAGGGCCTCGTCGAACTGGGCGCGGAATTCGCCGGCCGTCTGGCGCAGGCGCTTCGTCATCTTGCCGAAGGCCCGGATCATCGGCGGCAGGTCCTTTGGACCGACAACGACGATCAGGATCACCGCGACCACCAAAAGCTCGGTCCAGCCAATATCCAGCATAAAAACGGGCTCCTGATGCCACGCCATGGCGCCTCAAATCCGGCGCCGGTCTTCCAACACTTCAACGAAGAACGGGCAGCCCGAGGAGCCGCCCGTCCGATCAGCGTGAGCCGATCACTTCACCTCGTCGGCCTTGTGGTCGACGGTCTTCGTCGTGGTCGGCTGGCCGTTCGAGGCGGTCTGGTTCTCGTCCTCGTCGCTCATGCCCTTCTTGAAGCTCTTGATGCCCTTGGCCACGTCGCCCATCAGTTCAGGGATCTTGCCGCGGCCGAAGAGAAGCAGGACGATCGCCAAAACGATGATCCAGTGCCAAATGCTAAACGAACCCATGCCTGCCACTCCTTAGATTTGCGTTTCCCCGATGTAGGGGCTTTGCGGTGTCTTTTCAAACACCAAAATGTCCTTGGGCTCAACCGCAATCGTGACGTCACGCACACCCGCCGACAAGATATCCGCCCTGATCCGGGCGCGAACCGGCCGCTCGGTGCCGGGGACTGCGAGATCGAGCAGTTCGACGACGCCGAGGAAACGGCGCGCGATGATGCGGGCAGGAATGTTGCCGCCAGTCTCACGCACGGAGAGTCCGGAAAGCCGCACCGCCACTTCCACCTCCGCGCCTTCGGCGATCCCGCCGGAATCGGCCGCACCGAGCGGCGTCTCCACCCGTCCGCCGCTCACACGGCCTGAGAATTCGTTGATCTCGGAGAAGAAGGCGGCGGCGAAGATGTCCTTCGGCCGGCGATAGAGATCATCCGATGTGCCGACCTGGACAAGTCGTCCATTTTTCAAGAGCGCGATCCGGTCGGCCATGCGCATGGCCTCCTCGGCATCGTGGGTGACAACAACGGCGGTCGCGCGGGTCTCACGAAGAATTGCGAGCGTGTCAGCCCGCACCGTGTCCTTGAGGCGCGAATCGAGGCCGGAGAACGGCTCGTCCATCAAGAGAACGCTGGGGCGCGGCGCGAGCGCCCTTGCGAGCGCCACGCGTTGCTGCTCGCCGCCCGACAGAGCATGCGGAAACTTCTCGGCATAATGGGCAAGCCCAACCCGCTCCAGTGCGGCCATGGCTTCCGAAACCGCGTCCTTTCGCGGCAGCGCGGTCAGGCCGAAGCGCACATTGTCCAGCACGCACATATGGGGAAACAGGGCGAAGTCCTGGAACATCAGCCCGATGCCGCGTTTTTCCGGCGGCAGGAATGTCGTCGGACCGGCCACCTCGCGATCGTTGATCACCACACGGCCCGATGCCTGCGCCTCAATCCCGGCAGCAATTCTGAGCAGCGTTGTCTTGCCGGAACCGGAAGGGCCGAGAAGGCAGAGCACCTCGCCCGGCTCCGCGGTCAGCGTAACACCGCGGATGGTTTCCTTGCCGTAATAGCGGTGGTGAATGTCCTCGAACGTCAGACGCGCGGCAAAGGTCACGCCCGCCGTGCGCTGGCCGTTTGCGTGCTGGATCTTCGCTGAGTTCATTCTGCCGTCCGCGCGGCTCAGGCCGGATCGCCGCGATGTCATCATCGCAGACAAGCCGGCATCACCGGTCACCATTGAAAAAGCTGACCCTATTCCTCTGCTTCACCGCCCGGAGTCAAGAGGCCGAGTTCCTCGAGATCGAGCTGCGTGATCGGATCTTCCTCATCCGTCAGGTCGTCATGGGCCATCGGAAGCGGAATATTGAAGTTGGCGGGGATGCGTCCCGAGAGGAGCCCTGCCCCCTTCAATTCCTCAAGACCGGGAAGATCGCGCAATTCTTCCAAGCCAAAATGATCGAGGAAATCGCGGGTCGTGCCGAGCGTCACCGGGCGCCCCGGGGAGCGGCGGCGGCCGCGAAAGCGCACCCAGCCCGCCTCCATCAGCACGTCGAGCGTTCCCTTCGAGGTCTGCACGCCTCTGATGTCTTCGATCTCGGCGCGCGTGACCGGCTGGTGATAGGCTATTATGGCAAGCACTTCGAGTGCGGCCCGCGACAGCTTCCTCACCTCGGTCTCATCGCTGCGGATGGCGAAGGAGAGGTCGGCTGCCGTGCGGAACGCCCAATGATCTTCGACCTGAACGAGGTTCACGCCGCGGCCGGCATATTCCTCCTTCAGCTGATGCAGGATCTCCGGCGCCGAAATGCCGCGCGGCAGGCGTTCCTCGATGAACGCCGTCGAAACGGGCTGTGCCGAGGCGAAGACGAGGGCTTCGGCGATCCTCAGAGCCTCGCGGCGATCGAGCTCGGCACGGAGCGAAGCGCTATGGCCGCCCTCCTCCGCCTCCATGCCGTCTTCCGGCTCCAGATCGTCAACATCCGCCACGGCTCACTCCACGGCTTTCAGGGCTTCGGCCTTCGGGCCGCTGCGCATATAGATCGGCTGGAAGGCGCCTTCTTGGCGAATTTCCAACCGGCCCTCGCGAACCAGTTCGAGCGAAGCGGCAAAGGCACTTGCGATGGCCGTCACCCGCTCTTCGGGGCTCGGCAGATAGCGCAGCAGGAAATGATCGAGCGCCGTCCAATCGGCAATCTCGCCGATCATGCGGGTCAGGATGCCGCGCGCATCGGAGAGCGACCAGACGCGGCGCTTTTCGATGGTGACCTGCGTGATCGCCTGGCGCTGGCGCAGGGCGGCGTAGGCCGTTAGCAGATCGTAAAGCGAGGCCTCGAAGGCACTTGTGGCGCGCGACGGCACATGTTCGGGCGCACCGCGCGGATGCACGTCACGACCCAGCCGGTTGCGGTTGATCAGACGGGTCGCTGCTTCGCGCATGGCCTCGAGACGCTTCAGGCGGAAGGCAAGCGTCGCTGCCATTTCCTCGCCCGAGGGGCCATCGTCCTTCGGCTGCTGCGGGATCAGGAGGCGTGATTTCAGATAGGCAAGCCAGGCCGCCATCACGAGATAGTCGGCGGCCAGCTCGATGCGGATGCGCCGGGCACTCTCGATGAACTGCAGATATTGCTCGGCGAGCGCCAGAACGGAGATCCGCGCGAGATCGACCTTTTGGTTGCGGGCGAGAAACAGGAGAAGGTCGAGCGGGCCTTCAAAACCCGCGACATCGATCAGCAATGCCGGATCGCTGGCGGCACGCTCTGCGGCAGTGTCCTGCCACAGGCTGTCCATCGGCGTCGGCGCCGGCGTCTCTCCCTGAGAGGGCCGGTACACCACCGTCGGCTGGACAGGGCCGCGCACCATCAGGCGACCGCCATCAGGTTGGCAAATTCGTCGCGGAGCAGCTGCTCGTCCGCGTCATCCGGTGCGGTGAAGGCTGCCTCGACCGCGTCGGCACGTTCACGGGCCTTGCCGGACAGTTCGGATACGGCTGCTGCCACCGCTTTCATCTCGTCCATATGCCCATGGCAATGCAGCACGACGTCTAGGGCTGCAGCAATGCGCACGGCGCGCTCGCCGATCGTGCCCTTCAACGCATTCATCGAAATATCGTCGGACATCAGCAGCCCCTCGAAGCCGATCGCCTTGCGCACGATCTCCTCGGTGACAATCTGCGAGGTCGAAGCCGGGTGATCAGGGTCGATGTCGGTATACACGACATGGCAGCTCATGCCCATCAGCTCATGGGCCAGCGCCTTGAACGGCACGAAATCATGAGCTTCGAGATCGGCACGCGGTACGGTGACAACCGGCAGTTCGTGGTGGCTGTCGGCCATGCCGCGCCCATGGCCCGGCATATGCTTCATGACCGGCAAGACGCCGCCGGCCTTCAAACCGTCCGCGGCCGCCTGCCCCATCTTCGCCACGACATAGGGGTCGTTCGAATAGGCCCGATTGCCGATGACATTGGAGGCTCCTTCGATCGGCACATCGAGCACCGGCAGGCAGTCGACATTGATGCCGAGGCGGTAGAGATCGAAGGCATGCAGGCGCGACATCAGCCAGGCGGCGCGCAGACCCTTTTCGGCATCACGATCGTAAAGCGCGCCCAGGTCAGCGCCCGAGGGATAAACCGGTGCGATCGGCTCGCGGATGCGCTGCACGCGACCGCCTTCCTGGTCGATCAGAACCGGCACATGGGCTGCACCGCCGACCGTCTCGCGCATTTCGGCAACAAGATCCTTCACCTGTTCGGCCTCGCCGATATTGCGGCCGAAGAGGATGAAGCCCCAGGGCTGCTCGTCGCGATAGAAGGCCTTCTCGTCAGCGGTCAGACGCTGGCCGAGGCAACCGAGGATCATGGCTTTGGCGGGACGGGTATGTGTTATCATGAGCAAACCATATCGATGGGAGGTGAAAAGCCGAAGCGGCCGGGCGGGCGCCCTTGCCGTCATGCACAAGAAAAGAGGCGGAACCCGGGGTCCCGCCTCTTCTTTTCTCTGAATTTCGCGATGATCAGCGTGAGACGAGGCAGCTGCCGCCTGCGGCGCGATACTGCTCGCAGAGGGCCACGGCGTCGTCCTTGGAGCCGGCCACGATGCGAACGCGGTAGAAGGTGCCCTTGCCGGGAATATCCGCCTGGCGGATTTCCCAGGGCTTGCCACCGAGGACGCCCGCAAATTTGGACGAGAGGTTACGATAGCTCTTCTGCGCATCGGCTTCCGACGGCAGCGAGGCGATCTGGATGCCGAAGCTGCCAGCCGGGGCTGCCGTTGCCGGTGCCGCAGACGCTGCTGCCGGAGAGGCAGCGGCCACTTCCGCCGGGGCAGTCGCCGCCGGCTGCGCCGGCCGGACATTGCCCTGATCGGTCACGGTGCCCACGACGTTCACCGGCTGATCGGCCGGACGCGTCGTCGGGATCGGGGCGCGGGCCGAGGTCGGGTCGGCCGCCGGTGCGGTTGCGTCCGCCAGGGGCTGCGTGTCGGGAGCAACTGGCGTTGCAGTCGCAACTTCGGTCGCGGCAGATGCCGATGCGGCGGGCACAGACACCGGTGTCGCAGCAGCTTCGGTCTCGCCACCCGGTGTCACGACACGCGTATCAACGGTCCGAACCGTGTCATTGGTGTTGGTGTTCGGCACGCTCGGCGGCGCCAGGACCGGCGTACCTTCGGCAGCCTGAGACGGCGTTGCGGCCGCGGTCTCAACCGGTGCGGCCGTCGGCTCTGCCGGCACTTCCTGCGCAACCAGCGTGCCGTCCGGACGGACGATCATGGTGCGCACCTTGCGCGGCGTGATGGTCGCCGGGTCTTCGGCTTCAGCCTGCTGCGGCTGGCTGTCGGGCAGAAGACGCGGATCTTCGGTCTCGCCGACCGGCGTGCCCATGGCCTCGTTTTCACCCTCGAGCGGAAGTGTTTCCGGGATCAGCGTGCGCTGAACCACATCGACGGGCTCTTCTTCAGAGGAGATCAGGCTCGGCTGTTTCGGATCTTCAACGCCATTGCCGGCCACGCGGTCATAAACCGCCTTGTCCTGGTTGGGCACGGACTTGCCACCCGGATCCTCGGGCACGATCTTGACCGGCGACTTGTCGGCGGCAATCACCTGCGGCTCGCCGCTTGTCAACGTGCCGACGGTGCCGCTGCCGAGCCAGGCGTAAAGCCCGCCCGCGCCGGCGAGCAGCATCACGACGGCCGTACCGGCCATCAGGTAAGGCTTGATGTGGCGGAAGCGGAAGCCCTGACCTTCGCCGGCGATGGTGATGTGACCGCGGCTTTCCGGCTCCAGGGCCGAGGCAGAGGACATGCTGCTGCGCAGGTCTTCTTCCAGCGCCTTTTCGAACGCGTCGAAATCATCGAGCGGCGGCTTGGCCGCAGCGACGCGGGCCGCGGGCGCTTCGGCCGCGGGCGCCGGGGCATAGCGGCTCGTCGCGACCGGCTTCGGCTGCGGCGGCGCCACCGGCTCCTCGAAGAGAGTGGCCAGTTCGGCATCGATGTCGAAGTCATAATCCGGCTGCGCAGGCTGGACCGGCCGGGTTTCTGTCACCGGCACGTCCGGCACATCCATGCCGCTCAGTGTTTCCAGCGTGTCGTCCTGCTCGGAAATCTCCGAGGGGTCGAAGCCGAAGCTCTCTTCGGCGGGCACTGCCGGACGAACGGGTGCAGCAGGCTGGGCAGGAGCCGGCGCGTAGGTCTCGGTAGCCGGGCGGCTCACCGGAGCAACATAGGCAGGCGCTGCAACGGGTGCCGGCTGGGCATAGGCTGCATTGGCAGACACGGTGCCGACGAATGCTGTGGCAAGCGCTGGCTCGATGCGGCTCGGTGCCGGCGCCGGAGCGGATGCAGCCGCGAAGACGGGCGCAGGCGTTGCAGGGGTGGCAGCAACGACAGGCGCCGGTGCCGCCTGCGGCTTTTGCGGAGCGCTGTCGAGGTCCGAAAGATCCAGTTCGATATCGTCGAGCTGAAGATCGAATTCGTCATCGGAGAACGGGTCGAATTCATCATCCGCCGCAGTCGGCGCTGCGCGTTCCTGAACGGCTTGCGGCGCGGCCGACACGGCCTTCGGCTCGTCTTCAATAGCCAGTTCGTCGAGGAAATCGAAGCTGAAGTCGGGCTCTTCCCGCTCGGCGCGGCTTACCGTCTGCACGGGCGCTGCGGTCATCTCACGCGGCTCGGAGGCGACGGCAAAGCTGCCGAAATCCGGAACGGAAGCGGCTGCAGGGGCAACAGGTGACACATCGAATTTCGGCGTAGCCGACACGGTCGGGATCGGCTCGACGGGACCGGAGGCCCAGTCGAAGGTTGCCTTGCCGAAGTCGAGCGGGGGCGAAACCGGCTGCGGCGCGACAGGCGCCGGGATCGGGGCTGGCGCAGCCACAGGCGCGTCGAAGGCGCTCAGGTCAAGCGACGTCTCGGCCTTCGGAGGCTCGGGCGCAAGCTGCGGCTCTGCACGACGAACGGGCTGCGCGGAAAAATTGGCGAGCGGCAGACGCAGGCGCGGCGGCTCGGGCTGGACGGGCTTGATCGGCTCGGCAACAGGCTCGGGACGGAGATCCGCATCAGCGACGGCGAATTCAAGCTCATCAGCCAGATCGAGAGAGATCTCCGGCTCTACCGGATATGCGACTGGAGCCTCCTCACGCACAGCAAAGTCGCTCAACTCAGGCTCAGACTGCTCGAATGCAGCCGCATAGGGCTCCTCATGGGACACCTCAGGCGCGGCATAAGCGGCCGGCTCAGGCTCATATGCAGGCTCGGCCTCATAAGCAGGCTCAGGCTGATAGGCCGGCTCAGGCGCATTGTAGTAGGACGGCTCAGCCTCGAAGCGCGGCTCTTCACGGTACTGCGGCGCCGGATAGCTCTCGACGGCGACCGGGCGCGGCGCCACAGGCTCAGGTACGGCCAGCGGCGGCGCATAGGACGACGGCGCGGGCGCGGCTTCGTAGCCCTCGAACTCGCGCATCAATTCGTCTTCAAGATTGAAGTTCGGAGACCCGACCTCGGCCACGTGCGGAAGCGTTACCACGGGCTCGCGCTTCAGGGGCTGGTCAAACCCGACGATGCGAGCCAGTTCCGCCAACGGATCGTCATCTGCGAAACCATCGCCCTGCGATCGAATGCTGTTTGCAGCCTGCTTCTGTACCATACCCTGTTCCACTCACTCACGCGACTCAACGCCTGCCAGCGCATTGTGGGGAATTGGTGACGATACTATCGCATTTCGACCGGAGCTTCGGTGCCAGTAATGGCCAGTCCCGACTTCAACACGGAGGCGACAGCATGCACCAGCCCAAGCCTGGCGATGGTTAATTCTCTATGTTTATCGTTAACAAAGCGTAATTCGGGCGAATCCTTGCCCTTATTCCAGTGAGCATGGAGCGAGCTTGCCAGATCATGCAGGTAAAATGCAAGACGATGCGGCTCCTGCGACAGTGCTGCCGCCTCGATAATCCGCGGATATTCGGCAAGCTTGGCCACCAGCGACAGTTCGGTCGGGTCTTCGATCTGTCCCAATACGGCACCGGCGAGGTCGAGCGTCTCGATTTCCAGATCCGGGAAAGCTTCCTTCGCCTGGCGCAGAATCGACATGCAACGGGCGTGCGCATACTGCACGTAGAAGACCGGATTGTCCTTCGACTGCTCCGTCACCTTGGCAAAGTCGAAGTCGAGCGGCTCGGAATTCTTCCGATAGAGCATCATGAAGCGCACCGAATCGCGGCCGACTTCCTCGACCACTTCGCGCAGCGTGACGAAATCGCCGGACCGTTTCGACATCTTCACCGGCTCGCCGTCGCGGTAGAGCTTGACGAGCTGGCAGAGGAGTACCGTCAGCTTCGACTTGCCCTCGGAAACGGCCCGGTTGACGGCCTCAAGCCGCTTCACATAACCGCCGTGGTCGGCGCCGAGCACATAGATCATCTCGGAGAAGCCGCGATCGAACTTGTCCTTGAAATAGGCAACGTCGGCGGCGAAATAGGTGTAGGAGCCGTCCGACTTCATCAGCGGCCGGTCGATGTCGTCGCCGACTTCGGTCGAGCGGAAGAGGGTCTGTTCGCGATCTTCCCAGTCTTCCGGCAGCTGGCCCTTCGGCGGCGGCAGCGTGCCCCGATAGACATGGCCCTTGAAGGTCAGGTCATTGATCGCGGTCCGGATCTTCGCGGCATTGCCGGCATGCAGCGTGCGCTCGGAGAAGAAGATGTCGTGATGCACGTTCAGCGTTGCCAAATCGTCGCGGATCATCGCCATCATGGCATCGATCGCCTTGTCCTTGACGATCGCCAGCATCTCCTCTTCCGGCATCGTCAGAAGCTTGGTGCCATACTCGTCGGCCAGCGCCTTGCCCACCGGGACCAGGTAATCGCCTGGATAAAGGCCCACAGGAATCTCGCCGATGTCTTCACCGAGTGCCTCGCGGTAGCGCAGGAAGGCGGAGCGCGCGAGCACGTCGATCTGCGCGCCGGCATCGTTGATGTAGTATTCCTTGGTCACCTCGTAGCCGGCAAAGCCCAGCAGATTGGCCAGCGTGTCGCCGACAACGGCGCCACGGCAATGGCCGACATGCATGGGGCCCGTCGGGTTGGCCGAGACATATTCGACATTGACCTTGTGGCCGGCGCCCACGGTCGAGCGGCCGAAGTCCGTGCCCTGCCGGATCATGGTCGCAAGCAGCTGCTGCCAATAGGCGACGGAAAGGCGGATGTTGATGAAACCGGGGCCGGCCACGCCGACCTCGGCAATATCAGGATCCTGCTTCAGCTTCTCGCCGATCAGGTCGGCCAGCGCGCGCGGGTTCATACCCATGCCCTTGGCCAGCACCATGGCGGCATTGGTCGCGGCATCGCCATGGCTCGGATCACGCGGCGGTTCGACCACGATACGGCTGAAGTCGAGGCTGTCGCGCTTCTCGCGCACCGCCTCGATCTCGTCGAGCGCTGCTTTGATCCGGGTTTCGAAATCGGCGAAAAGGTTCATGGCGTGTCCCTGCGCGCGGGTAAAGTCCCCGCGTCCGTTCAGAATTTGTCGGCTGCCTATCGCAATTCCGGAGTCCGGTCAAACAGCTCCCGGTGCGTGCGCACCGCATAGGTGTCCGTCATGCCGGCCAGATAGTCGCCGACATGGCGGGCCTTCTGGCCGTCATTGAGGCCCGAGATGTGGTTGACCCAGAAGTGACTCTTCATCAGCTTGGGGTCGGCCATATAGGCATTGAAGAGATCGGTGACGATCTCGGCGGCCGCGGCACGAATCCGCATGATGTCCGGGTGGCGGTAGATCCGGCTGAACAGGAGTTTCTTGATCGCCTTGTCGGTCTCGGCCATCTCGTCGGAGAAGGTCGCGATGGTCATCGGGGCGGCGCGGACATCCTCCACGCTCTGCGGCTCGATCCTCTTCAGACGCTCCTGGGCAACACCGATCACATCCTCGACCATCCGGGTGATCTGCCGGCGCATGATCTCGTGGGTGAAGCGATCGGGATCGAGATGCGGATAGCGGTCCCGCACATCCTTCATCAGCCCGGCGAGGAAAGGCACATCCTCGAGCATCTCGAAGGTGAGGTAACCCGAGCGCAGCCCGTCATCGATGTCATGGGTATTGTAGGCGATGTCGTCGGCAATGGCCGCGACCTGCGCCTCCAGCCCGGCAAAACTCGAAAGCTCGAGATCATGGATCTCGCAATAGTCGAGGATCGGCTGCGGAACGGGTCCGCGCGTCCCCTGCCCGTCTTTCGTCAGCAGCGGCCCGTTGTGCTTCACTAGCCCTTCGAGCGATTCCCAGGTCAGGTTCAGCCCGTCGAAATCGGCGTAGCGACGCTCGAGCTTTGTGACGATGCGGAGCGACTGGGCGTTGTGGTCGAATCCGCCATAGGGTTTCAGCACTTCGTGCAGCGCATCTTCGCCGGTGTGACCAAAGGGGGTGTGGCCGAAATCATGCACGAGGGCCACGCCTTCCGCGAGATCCTCGTCGAGCTTCAGGGCGCGGGCGAGCGCGCGGGCGATCTGCGCGACTTCGATCGTATGCGTCAGGCGCGTCCGGTAATGATCGCCATCCGGCCCGATGAAGACCTGGGTCTTGTGCTTCAGGCGCCGAAAGGCCGTCGTGTGGACAATGCGGTCACGGTCGCGCTGGAAATCGGAACGCGTCAGGCTGCCCCCTTCTTCGAAAAGGCGACCACGGCTCTTCCAGGGATTGGTGGCGAAAACTGCCCGCTCCCCGGTTCCGAAACCCAGTGCTGCTTGATCAATCGTCATGCCTGTGCCGCTTGCTCCCCATTGACGCAACTCTTGTGCCTTCATACCTATAGCCAACAAAGCCGCAAGGCGATGCGGGTCTCGAAGCGTCTTTGGCCCGCCTCGCCGGTGCAAAAATCGCCCAATTGCATGACAATGCGGTGATTTGCTGAGAATGAGACCGTTTTCACCGGGCCTTGAACCCGGCAGGAGGCCAAATGAGCACCGAGACCGTCACCCTTTCCGAAGCCGCCGCAAAGCGAATCGCAGCCATCGTTGCCGCCGAAGCCGACAAGCAGGCGCTGCGCGTCTCCGTCGAAGGCGGCGGCTGTTCCGGCTTTTCCTACAAGTTCGACCTCGACGGCCAGCCGGCCGGCGACGACATCGTCATTGAGCGCGATGGCGCCACCGTGCTCATCGACCCGATGTCGCTCATCTACATGGCCGGTTCCGAGATCGACTTCGTCGACAACCTGCTCGGCCAGTCTTTCCAGATCAAGAACCCCAATGCGGTGGCGAGCTGCGGCTGCGGCACCAGCTTCTCCGTGTGAGTGATGATGAAAATAGCCACCTGGAACATCAATGGCGTGAAGGCACGCATCGAAAACCTGTGCCAGTGGCTGAAGGATTCACAACCCGACATCGCCTGCCTGCAGGAAATCAAATCGGTCGATGAAGGCTTTCCTCGGGCCGAGATCGAGGCGCTCGGCTATCACGTCGAGACCCATGGCCAGAAGGGCTTCAACGGCGTCGCACTGCTTTCCAAGGTGAAGCCCGACGAGGTCAACCGCGGCCTGCCCGGCGATGACACCGATGAACAGGCCCGCTTCATCGAAGGCGTCTTCTCCGTCGACGGCGGCGTGGTGCGCGTCTGTTCGCTTTATCTGCCGAACGGCAACCCCTCCGACGACCCGATCAAATACCCCTACAAGCTCGCCTGGATGGCGCGGCTCGAGGCCTTTGCACGGGACCGCATGGCGCTGGAGGAGCCGCTGATCCTCGCCGGCGACTACAATGTCATCCCCGAGCCGCACGACGCCAAGGACCCGAGTCAGTGGGTAACCGACGCGCTCTTCCTGCCTCAGACACGCGCCGCCTTCCGGCGCCTCGAAAACCTCGGCTTCGTCGATGCTGTCAGGGCGTCCACAGACGAGGCGCCACTCTTTTCCTTCTGGGATTATCAGGCCGGCGCCTGGCAGAAGAACAACGGCATCCGCATCGACCATCTGATGCTCTCGCCGGAAGCGTCCGACCGGCTGCGGTCCGCCGAAATCGAGAAACATGTGCGCGCCTGGGAAAAGCCATCCGACCACGTGCCGGTCGTGGGTCACTTCGCCTTCTGACGCGGAACGACATCGCGGAAACATTAATGGGCGCCGAGGCGCCCATTTTCATTTCGATCCAACACTCAAATGCCGCGTCAGTCGCCCTGCTGGTATACCTGGGGCGCAAGCGCCACCGCAACGCGGCGGTCGTCTTCTGTGGCGAGCGAGAAGGCCCGCTCCTGCAGGTCCTGCATCCAGGGACAATCCTTCGGGTTGCAGCGATCGAGCGCCGCCGTCAGGAACGCAAGGCCGCGGACGGTCTGGCCTTCTTCAAAGAGCACATTGCCGAAGATCGACATCGCGCCCGCATGGCCACTCTTGCGCGCCATGTTCAGCCACTTCTTTGCCTGCTGGACGTTCACACCGCCGCCCTCGCCGGCCAGGATCATCCGCGCCAGCTGGAACTGCGCTTCCGGCACGCCGAAGGTGGATGCCACCTGGAAATAGATCTGGCGCGCCTGGGCAAGGTCTGCCTTGACGGGGCTGTCCGGAATGCCCTGGCGATAATACCGGGCAAGCGAGAGAAGCGCGTTGACGAAGAAGCCGGTATCCTCGGAGCCGGGCTCGACACCCTGGTTGGCGATCTCGGCATAAATCTTGAAGGCTTCGAAGTCGTTTTCGACGACGCCATCACCAGCAGCATACATGTTGGCGAGTGCCCAGCGCGAACCGGTATGCCCCTTCTCGGCAGCGTAGCGATAGGCTTCGACCGCCTCTTCCTTCTGGCCCTTCTTGTAGGCGTTGAAGCCGAACTTGAAGAGATCGAAGGGACCGGATTCCTTGCTGACGCCGGCATTCATGTCGAATGCACGCGCCGATGGGCTCGAAGACAGCAGAAGAGCTGCCGTCAGAAGCACCGCCGAAGACTTCCAGTCACCTAGACGCATGGGTCCGCACAATTTCCAAGTCATCATGGACATCAGATCCTCCGCCCCGCAATCGCGGCGAGTTCATCTGCGCCCTTTTTCAAGAATACACTCAACCAATGAATAGACGGTTCATGACCGGACTTGCGGTCGGAGCAGCCGTCATGGCTCCCTTTATGTTTCGTCTGCATGATCGAGAGACTAGTCTGGATTTCCGGCAAGACCGGGGCGATTTTTTGCCCGCATCCGATTTTGTCCACCAGACCCGCCGACCGCTCCCCAAAAGCGACCGAAGTCATTGCAATTTGCACCCTATTTACGCCCCAGAGGCTCATGTGAAACTCGTTACACCACCCGCCGGAAACGGCGCCTGCCGTCTCGCATTCCACCGGTGCTCCCCGTTTGTGGCGGGAAATGGACAAATTGGACGCCGGCGGGGTTGCCGAGGAAGGATAGGTCCGATGTTGCAGAATCGTCACATTCCGGAATGCTGAAAGACGGGTGAGAAGGGTGAAACGAAAGAAGCCCGGGCGAGCCGGGCTTCTGGAATTTGGCTGCGAAAACCTCAGAACGAGATGCGATAGTTGGCGCTCAGAGCGTAGGCCCAGTCACCATCCGCCGTCGCATTAAAGTCGGCGCCGTCAGCCGTCGACTGCTCGCCGGACGTCAGGTAGGAGGCAGCAGCACCGATGCGCAGAACGCCAGGGCCATGCTTGATCTGCGCGCCTGCACCGAGCGTCCAGGTGTCGGAGAAGATATCAGCACCGGTGCCGACGCCACGATCCCAGGTGAGGCTGAGAGCGCCCGAGATCTTCTCGTTGAACTGGTGACCGACACCACCCGTGACCGTCCAGCCGTCACGCCAGAAGAAGTTCTTCTGCTGATCGACGTCCGCGCCGAAAGCCAGGCCTTCAATCGTGTAGTTGAGCGTCTGGAGAACACTCCAATCGGTCCACTTGACCGAGGCGAAGGCGAGCCAACCAGGAGCAATACCGCTCTGAAGGCTGAACTCGAGTGATTGCGGCAGAGTACCGGTGCCGTTGGCGTCGAACTGCGTGCCAAGCGGAATGGAGAAACCAGGGATGTTCACCAAAGGCGCACCGGAAGTGAACGAGCCTTCGGCGCTGTGATCAACAGCAGAGCGATACATTACCTCTGCTCTCAGAGCGTATTCCTTGATCTCATAAGCTGCACCCAGGCGATAACCGAAGGCACTCGAGTCCTCGAGGTTCAGGGAACCGTAGTCTTTTACTTCTGTGTAATCGAAGGACTGAGAGAAGCCACCACCAAGGAAATAGAGCTGGCCAGGGCCAACGTTGAAGTTGACAGCGCAGGTACCGCCGAGTTCTGTCGTATCAAAACCAGACTCGATTACAGCATTTCCGCCCACACCCGGCACCAAAGGCAGCCGGCCAAAGCCCGGAGGAGCAAGCAGTGCAGCAGCGATATCGGCAGCCCTGTCCGCGTCCTGCGCATCATCCCCGTAGGAAGAGGCTGCTCCGAAAGGCTCGGTATAGGTGATCGCGCAAGAGAAGCTCTCGGATACACGGAATTTTGCGGCAAACGACGGGATTGCGTAGTTGTCGCTGTAGGCGTCGTCGGAAGACGAAGTTCCGTCGACGGTCGCAAACGCCCGATCCGGCATTACATAAACAACGCCACCGCGGCCAGCGATCGTCCCATCCTCATACAGGATGTCCGTATCGGCCTCACCACGGCTGAAACCGCCTGCCTGCGCGCCTCCCACGAATGCGCATGCTGCGATCAGCCCGAGGGCGGTTGTCTTCATCAAGTGGTTCGCCATGTCTCTCCCCAATTCAGGCAAAACTGTGATTTGGCATACTAGACATGTGCGACAGGATGGCAATCGGGTGATCTCTGTCACAGCTTTGTTCCATCACTGAAATTTTTACGTAACGATTTTAGCGCAGCTTCAGATATCCACTGTGATTGGATGAATATCCTAACTTCTGGCGACATAGAGCAACCTTGTTAGAATATTCTTATCGCAATTCAGCCATGCGTTGCGCGCATGCCACAGCCATGGCCATCCGGCGACATGGTTGATTTTTCACCACCTCAGGGTGTTGTCGGCGCCGCCTGCCTACGCATTGGCTAGTTATCGCCCGGAATCGTTACAATGCTCCCCTGAGCAGCGGCGTCGACCATGCTGCAGCGCAATAACAAAGGGCCAGATCTCGGATCCGGCCCTTAGAAAATCATTTCTCAAGCAATCAGCGCTTAACCGGCCTCCAGAACCCGTTTCAACGCCGTTTCGAGGCTCGCCTTCTGCACCTCGAGCTCCTGGTAACGCTCCCGCTCGGCAGCGACCACCTCAGGGTTCGCGTTGGCAACGAACTTCTCGTTGTTCAGCTTGCCGGCGATGCGGGCCATCTCCTGGTCCACCTTGGCGATCGCCTTTTCGATGCGTGCCTTTTCAGCCGAGAGATCGATCAGCGCGCCCAAGGGCAGGCAGGCAGTTGCCTCGCCGACGACGATCTGTGCCGCCCCCTTCGGCGCGACGTCGGCGACCGAAATCGCCTCGACGCGTGCCAGGCGCTTGATCGCGGCATCATGGCGGATCAGCCGCTCCTGGGTCACGCCATTGGCCCCGACAACAACCAGCGGGGCCGTTGCGCCGGGCGGCACGTTCATTTCCGAACGGGCCGAGCGAATGCCGGTGACGAGGTCGATCAGCCAGTTGATGTCGGCGGCAGAATTCTCGTCGGAGAATTCCGGGGCCGGCCAGTCCGCATGGCAGAGCAGGGTGTCGCGTGAAGCGCCCTCGCCCGCCGTATGTGCCCAGAGCTCTTCCGTCATGAAGGGCATGAAGGGATGGAGCAGCTTGTAAATCTGCTCCAGCACATAGGCCGCGCAGGCCTGCGCTTCCTTCTTCGCCGCCTCGTCCTCGCCCATGAAGACGGGCTTTAGGAGCTCCAGATACCAGTCGCAGAACTGGTTCCAGACAAAGCGATAGAGGCTGCCGGCGGCGTCATTGAAGCGATAGCCTTCGATCGCTTCTGTAACCTCGGCTTCCGTGCGGGCAAGTTCGGTCAGGATCCAGCGGTTGATCGCAAGCGACGTCGTCTCCGGCAGGAAGGCCGGATCCGCCTTCACACCGTTCATCTCGGCAAAACGTGTGGCGTTCCAGAGCTTGGTGCCGAAGTTGCGGTAGCCGGCGATGCGGGCCGGATCGAGCTTCACGTCGCGGCCCTGGGCGGCCATGATCGCCAACGTAAAGCGCAGCGCGTCTGCGCCGTATTCGTCGATCAGCTCCAGCGGGTCGATGACATTGCCCTTCGACTTCGACATCTTCTGGCCGTTCTTGTCGCGAACCAGCGCATGTACATAGACCGTGTGGAAGGGCTCGACCGGATTGCCGTCCTCGTCCTTCATGAAGTGCAGGCCCATCATCATCATGCGGGCGACCCAGAAGAAGATGATGTCGAAGCCGGTGACGAGAACGTCGGTCTGGTAATACTTCGCCAGCTCCGGCGTGTTGTCCGGCCAGCCGAGCGTCGAGAAGGGCCACAGCGCGGAGGAGAACCAGGTGTCGAGCACGTCCTCGTCGCGGGTCAGGATCTCGCCGGGTGCGAAATTCTCGAGCTTCTCCTGAACCCAGGCCTTCCACGGTCCCTCATGGGCGAGGTAATGCTGGACGGCAGCATCGAGTGCCTCTTCCTCGGTCTTTTCGACGAAGACCTGACCATCCGGACCATACCAGGCCGGGATCTGATGGCCCCACCAGAGCTGGCGCGAGATGCACCAGGGCTCGATGTTTTCCATCCATTCGAAGTAGGTCTTTTCCCAGTTCTTCGGGACGAAGTTGGTGCGGCCTTCGCGAACGGAAGCAATCGCGGGTTCGGCCAGTGTCTTCGCATCGGCAAACCACTGGTCGGTCAGCATCGGCTCGATGACAACGCCGGAGCGGTCGCCGAAGGGCTGCATGATCTTCTTGTTCTCGACGAAGGGCACATCATTGCCTTCCGCGTCCTTCACCGTGACGGCGAGGCCTTCGGCATTGATCGCATCGATGATGCGCTTGCGGGCCTCATAGCGGTCGAGACCACGATACTCGTCGGGAACGAGGTTGATGTCGTCGACCTCGGCTTCGTTCGGCAGATGGCCGGTCTTGGCAATCTCCAGAGCGCGCGCTGCATAAACGGCGTAATCCTCGCCGTCGTCACGCATCTTCGCCTGGGTGTCCATCAGGCGATAAAGCGGGATCTTGTTGCGGCGGGCGACCTGGTAGTCGTTGAAATCATGTGCGCCGGTGATCTTGACCGCGCCAGAGCCGAATTTCGGATCCGGATATTCGTCCGTGATGATCGGGATCAGGCGGCGATGCTCCTTCGGCCCGACCGGGATCTCGCAGAGCTTACCGACGATCGGCGCATAGCGCTCATCCGAGGGATGAACGGCAACCGCGCCGTCGCCGAGCATGGTCTCGGGGCGCGTGGTCGCGATCGAGATGTAGTTGCGCTCCTCCTGGAAGGTGACGTTGCCGTCCTCGTCCTTCTCGACATAGGTGTAGGTCTCGCCGCCTGCGAGCGGATACTTGAAGTGCCACATATGGCCTTCAACTTCCTTGTTCTCGACCTCGAGGTCGGAAATCGCGGTCTCGAACTTCGGGTCCCAGTTGACCAGCCGCTTGCCGCGATAGATCAGGCCTTCCTTGTAGAGCGTGACGAAGACTTCGAGCACGGCCTTGGACAAGCCCTCGTCCATGGTGAAGCGTTCGCGCGACCAGTCGCAGGAGGCGCCGAGGCGTTTCAGCTGGTTGAAGATCAGGCCGCCCGATTCTTCCTTCCACTCCCAAACCTTGTCGATGAAGGCCTCACGGCCCATGTCGCGGCGCGATAGGTTCTGGCCGTTTTCGGCAAGCTTGCGCTCGACGACCATCTGGGTGGCGATGCCGGCGTGGTCCATGCCCGGCTGCCACAGCACGTCCTTGCCGCGCATGCGCTCGAAGCGGACCATGATGTCCTGCAGCGTGTTGTTCAGCGCGTGGCCCATATGCAGCGAACCGGTCACGTTCGGCGGCGGGATCACGATGGTGAAGGTATCCTCACCCGGCTTCGCGTTGGCGCCGGCGCGGAAGGCATCCGCCTCCTCCCAGGCTTTCGCGATCTTCGGTTCGACGGCGGCTGAATCATAGGTCTTTTCGAGCATTTTCCGACCGGATTTTCGAGTTCTGGATGTTGGGTTGTAAATAGGACAGCCCAAGACGAGTCAATAAAAAAGGCCGCTCTTGCGAGCGGCCCATGATCCCCTCAGGGAGTTCGGTCAGCGTCGCGGGCCGCGGGCGACGCGTTCGATTTCCTCCCGCACGAGGCGCTCCACCAGCGTCGGCAGGTTGTCGTCGAGCCAGTCCTTGAGCATCGGACGCAGCATCTCTTCGGCCATCTCGTCGAGCGAACGGCGCTCGCTGCCGTCGAAGGCGGCGGCAAGTTCGGAGAAGGAGCGAGAGACCTGCTCCACCGTTGCGGCGGAAACCAGGGCCGTCAGGTCGCGACCACCCGTATTCTGTCCATCATTCATCTGGAAATCTTCCGTCTCCATCGGCTCATCGGCACTCATCTCGACGGTCGGGGCTTTCGGCTCGACGCGAACCTCGACGGAGGCGATGCGCGCTAGAGGCGCTTCGGGTTCTGCGAAGACGGGACGCGGTGTATCGACTGGAGGACGCAGCGATGGCGGCATCTGGGCTTCGGCGGGCTGCGCGGCGCGCAATTCCGGCTGGCGGAATTCCGCGAGGCGGGCGCTCATCGAGGGGGCTTCCGGGGCCCGGGTCTCGGACACGGGTTCGCGACGCTCGATCGGCGCGGCGTCCTGCGGCATCGGGGTCTGGACCGGACGCTCCATGCGCTCGGAGGCCGAGCGGACACGGGCGGCGAGGTCCGCAAGCGAGACGCTCTTCGGCATTTCCTCGGCCTCAGCCTGCGGCATCTCACGGCGCGGCGTGGCTTCCGCCTGCGGCATCTCACGCTGGAAGACGGGGAAAGACGGTGCGGCATCGTTGGCGGCAACGAAATCACCGCCGTCATAGCCTCTGTCGGCTTCACCGTCGTCGTCGGAAAGCTGAGACAGATCCTGCGGCTGGCTTGCGCCATTCACAGGATCGTTGCTTTCGATGATCCGGCGGATGGATGCCAGGATCTCTTCCATGGACGGTTCACGCGCTACGCTTGGCTGAGCCATACTAATCCCCGTTGTCCTCAGAACTATCGACCGGCTCAATGTGGCCGGGCCGATTCGCGCTCACCCTAGGATACGCGGTTGCCGAAAAAAATCACGCCTTCCTAAGGAATTGCCGTGATGCACAGCTTTGTTGTGCGGATACGAAAAGGCCCGCACGAAGCGGGCCTTCAACATTCCAATGGCGCTAGCGCTCAGAAAACGAATTCGGCCGCCTTGCGGAAGCCCGGCAGCGGCTTCACCGCTGCGTTGAAATACTCGGTATAGGAGGTGATGCCGCCGTTCTTGACATAAAGACGGGCGCGCGCCGAATTGCCGTAACCGACAACGGCAACAAGGCGACCACCTTCGCGCAGCTGCGACAGGATCGTATCCGGCAGCGCCTCGACGGCACCGTTGACGAAGATCACGTCGTAGGGTGCTTCGGCGGCATAACCGTCCTCGAGCTTTGCAGAGACCACCGCGACGTTGTCGTAACCCAGTTCCGAAAGGGTCTCGGTGGACTTCGTCACCAGCGCCTCGTCGCTTTCGGTCGCAACCACAGAACCGGCAAGCAGCGAAAGAAGGGCTGCCGAATATCCGGCGCCGCAGCCGATCTCCAGCACCAGATCATCCTTGGTGATCGCCGCAAGCTGCAGCAGCTTGGCAAGCGGCGATGGCTCCATGATGTAGCGGGGCGGATTGCCGTTCGCGGCCGGCGCGATCAGCATGTCCTCGTCGATATAGGCGAGCGGCTTCATTTCCGCCGAAACGAAAGCCTCGCGCGGCACCGACAGAAAGGCATTCAGAACGGAATGGGACGTGACGTCCGTCGTCCTGATCTGATTGTCCACCATCTTGGTGCGTGCTGCTGCGTAATCCATCATTGCGTTCGCGCCCCGTATCGACCGGCCATAGCGGCTATTCACACCCGTCTTTAATTGCAGCCAGATGCGCTTTCAAGCCGCTCGAAGCCTCGCACACGAGAATCTCGCGGCTGCGAAGTGACGCAGCCGCGCTGCAGGTCGCGTCAGTCTGCCAGCGTATAGGTGTCGTTCTCACAGAAATCGACCTCGTCCCGGACGTCATAGAAACTGTCATTCTCGAAGACGGCGCGGATTTTGTAGACGCAGGCATCGCTGCCGTCAGCGATCGTCAGCTGGCGCGACTTGCCGCCGTAAAGCCCCTTCTTCTTCAGAAGCTCGGACCGCGTGCCGCCATCGGCCGGCGTCGCATAAAACTGCACGATCATGTTGGGCGTCTGGTTCTCGAGCGTAAACGAGAGATTGTCGGCATAAGCGGAGGATGCGGCGAGACCGATCAGGCCAGCCATCAGAAGAGAGACTGCGTTGCGCATGGGCGTGCTCCTGTTGTGGGAGACCTGCTCATGCGAGAGCGCACCTTTCCGCGCAATCACCGGCATCGGCCAAGATCGGGCAGAACGACCAAAGCCGCGGGATCGGCGCAAAGATGGCCGATGGACACCGGTGGGCGCCAAGGCCTGAACGCCGGCAAATAGATAATGTCAGGATATGGGTAGGTTCGGATGGAGGCCTCGCCCGGAATTGAACCGGGGTACAAGGATTTGCAGTCCTCTGCGTCACCACTCCGCCACGAGGCCATCCGGGTATAAAAGTGCGTGTGGTGGGCGGCATTTAGAACGGATCGAGAGTGAGCGCAAGGGGAAATTCATCGAAATTCACGGCGCCGCTGTAGATGCCGAAACACCCCTCGCCGCAGCCCCTCGTCAGCCTGCATGCTGTCCACGTCGGCGGTCGAGGAGGCGCGTTGCAGCCATGGTGCTGGCGGCATCGGCAAGGCGGGTGGGATCGGTCATGCCGGCGGTATAAAGCCGGATGACGGCCTTGCCCACGGCTTCTCTATGGCCATCGTCGGGCCGGCCGATCCTGATCGGCTCTGCTGCCTGCATGGCAAGGTCGATGATGAGGAAGTCTTTCGGCGTCAGAATCAAGGAACTCTCCGCCTGGACCGGTTGGATCATTTTGTGTCGCCTTTCCGGGAACGTAACGCCCCCTGGTTCGTTTTTGATCGCGACTCAGTCTGTCCAGACTACGGGAGGGTTGGCGGAGGGTCATTTCACTATGACATGTGCCGGCCATTTGGCGGCCGCTGGCTCTTAATCCTGGCGCTCGTTGCGCTTTGCGGCCTGGCGGCGGCTCCACCAGACGGTCATGCGCCGGCGGCGCCGGCGAACGGCGGGCAGATCATGCGACAAGACGATGAGCCCGAGCGGGATCATCCAGAAGCCGAGGATCGGCAGGAAGCCGAGGATACCGCCGCCCACAAGGGCCGAGCCGGTCACGATTCGACCGGTTCGCGAGCGGGGTACGGGGATTTCCAGCCCGCCCAGCACGAGCCGCCCGCGCGCATGATCGAGGCGATAACGGCGGTCGGGCATCTTGAAAACTCCACGAAATTCAGGGGATTTCCCGCCCCTGTCAGCGCTTCTTCAGATGGTGAGCCCACACTTAAAAACAAGGTGATGACATTTTTTTTGAAAAACCGCTTGGCAAACGGAGCGAGCATCAGTATTACCCCGCTCACACCGCGGCAAGCGGCTGTTCCCTGGTAGCTCAGCGGTAGAGCATTCGACTGTTAATCGACAGGTCGCCGGTTCGAATCCGGCCCGGGGAGCCATCTCATTCCAAGGCCCGCGCTGAACACAGCCGCGGGCCTTTTGCTTTTTCAGCCATGTACATCCGTCACTGATAGATCGGGTAGCGACGTCGAAACCCCCTCTTCACCTTTGCCTGCTATCTCCTCCTGCAACGGACAGGCATGCAAGGAGGACGGCCGATGTGGCTCGAGCTTCACGATGGGGACGGATTTCCCTTCTACGTCAACATGGACAATGTGGTGGACTTCCGCTGGTATGAGCGCGAAGGCTATACCTGCCTGCTGACGACCGCTCCCGTCGCCGAGAAGCTGCACCGGCTCTATGTGCGCGAAAATGCGCAGCAGATCATGGGCATGATCCGGGCCGAGCAGACCCGCCGCGCCGCCCCCGGTCGCTCCGCCGCCTAAGGCGGACCCCGAGCAAGTTGCCCTTCACCGCGAAATCGTGAACACGACGTGATCCCTTCGCGGTTGTCCTTCGTAGGGCCCATAAAGCCAACGTAGAAGACAGTGCATGCCCCAGACCTCCGCCAAGACGCTCATCCTCTGGTTCCGCAAGGATCTCAGGCTTTCCGACCACGCGGCCCTTGCGACCGCGGCAGACGAAGGCTTTCGCATCCTGCCTCTTCATATCCGCGAACCGGAAGAGGCCGGCACGGGCCCACTGGGCGCGGCACAGGCCTGGTGGCTCAATCATTCGCTCGCGGCTTTCGGCAAGTCGCTGGAAGCCCTCGGATCGCGTCTTATCCTGCGCAGTGGTCCCGCCGAGCGGGTCTTGAGCGAGCTGATCGCCGAGACCAGGGCCTCGGCCATCTTCTGGAACCGGCGCTATGATCCGCCGGGCATTGCGATCGACAAGGCGCTGAAGGCGAAACTGATCGCCGATGGGATAGAGGTCCGGACATTCGCCGGCCAGATCCTGCACGAGCCAACCAAGCTGAAGACAGGCGCCGGCGGACATTTCCGCGTCTATACGCCCTTCTGGAAGGCGCTTGATGGCTCCGGCGAACCGCCCGAGCCGATCCCGGCACCGACATCGGTTGCGACACCTCAGAATTGGCCGCAAAGCGAGGCGCTTGGGGACTGGCACCTTCTACCGACCCGGCCGAACTGGGCGAAGGGATTTGAGCCCGTGTGGACGCCGGGGGAAGCGGGCGCAAAGAAGCGTCTCTCCGACTTCGTAAAAACCGGCCTCAACGGCTATCGAAACCGGCGCGACTTTCCGGCCGAGCCGCATGTCTCGATGCTTTCGCCCCATCTTGCCCATGGCGAAATCTCTCCCGCCTTAGTCTGGAACGCCACCCGCGGCCTGGACGACAGCTACTCCTCCGAAGACGTCATTCACTTCCGCAAGGAACTGGTCTGGCGCGACTTCTCCTATCATCTCCTCTTCCATTTCCCGGATCTTTCCGTCGCCAACTGGAACGGCAAGTTCGACGGTTTTCCCTGGCATGACGCCCCGGATCTTCTGGAAAAATGGCAGCGCGGCCAGACCGGCTATCCGATCGTCGATGCCGGCATGCGCCAGCTTTGGCAGACGGGCTTCATGCACAACCGCGTGCGCATGATCGTCGCTTCCTTCCTGATCAAGGACCTGTTGATCGACTGGCGCGAAGGCGAGCGCTGGTTCCGCGATACGCTCGTCGATGCCGACCCGGCTTCGAATGCCGCCAGCTGGCAATGGGTCGCCGGCTCCGGCGCCGACGCCGCCCCCTTCTTCCGCATCTTCAACCCGATCACCCAGGGCGAGAAGTTCGATCCGGAAGGCGCTTACGTCCGCCGCTTCGTGCCCGAACTCAAGGACATGCCAGCCAAATTCATCCACAAGCCCTTCGAAGCCCCCTTCGCGGTTCTGAAGGACGCCGGCGTTAGCCTGGGCAAGACCTACCCGCTACCGATCGTCGATCATGGCAAGGCGCGGGATGCGGCGCTCTCGGCGTTTCAGGGGTTGAAGGCGGAGTGAGTGGCGCGGGTCAGCATTCGTTGCGTCCCGATGATTCTCCTATACATAAGCTAATAAAGAGATTCAAAACTGCCCGTCGGCCGTTGACCTAGCTATTAGCAGAAATAGAATCCACCGAGCATTGCCTCCTGTGATTGAACATCGATTACTGGCGAAGGGGATTAGGTGTGTTCAGTAGGAAAACAGTCTTTGTGGTAGGTGCGGGCGGGAGCAAAGAGCTTGGGCTGCCCATCGGCGACGAATTGAAGGGCAAGATTGCGACCAAGTTAAACATTGGCTTTCAAGGCAGATATGACCTTAGTTCTGGAGACGTGAACATCTATCACGCCGTGAAACGATACATGCAGGGGATTAACGAGCATGACGGAAATCCGTATTGGACGGCAGGGCGTTCCATAGCCGCAGCAATGCCTCAAGCGCTTTCAATCGACAACTATCTTCACACTCATTATTCGGATGAGCGCATTGTACGGATGGGCAAGCTAGGGATCGCCGCAAGCATTCTTGAAGCGGAGCGAAAATCCATACTTTTCACAAATGAACACTCGTCGACTAAGCATGATTTCAAAAGATCTTCGGACTGTTGGCACAATATATTTTGCAAGATGTTGACAGAAGGAATACGCCGAGAATCCCTCGATCGTGTCTTTGATAATGTGGCCTTCATTACCTTCAACTACGATCGCTGCATTGAGCACTACATATCGATCTGGCTGCAAAACTATTTCCGCATCGCCGACACTGACGCGCAGAGGTTGGTGAGAAGTATGACCATCATTCACCCGTATGGTCAGATAGGTCAGCTACCTTGGCAAGGCAAAAAGATGATCTCGGTGCCATATGGAGCCGACCCGGGAGCATCCCCACTGATTGAGATTGCAGAAAACATTCGAACTTTTACCGAGCAGGTTGAGGACGACACAGTACCGGACGCGATGAAGGAATTAATCGCGGAAGCCGAGCAGGTCGTTTATCTCGGTTTTTCGTTTGGAGCGATGAACATGCAGTTGATGAAGATTGATCATTGCAATCGGTCTAAAAATGCTTACGGCACCTCAATGGGCCTATCAGCTCCTAACTTGCAAGTGATCCTGCGGCGCCTTGAAGAAGACATGCATACCGCCGACGGATATTTCCTGAACAACCACCACTTTGAATCGTGCAAAAGCGGCGAGCTCTTGGCAAACTATTTTCGTGTACTCACGGACTGATGCTTTGGCCACTCCGCGCCATTCCAGACGGCAATGATTTGAGCCCCCGAACGCATTTTCCCTCCCCTCGGCCCACCGCGAAAAGCCATTCCTTGCCAATTGCCGGCTCCCGGCGGAAAAGACCGGTTCGATCCCGCGCTGACCGTTCGCCCTTCATATTCTTGTCCAGAAGGACAAAATTGCGAGGTGCCCCGGTTTTTTTCCCCGCGCTTTTGGTTCTAGTGTCCGCGTCAGGCGAAAAGGCAGACATCATGGCATTTCATCCCTCGGTTCTCGAAGCGATCGGCAATACGCCCCTCATCCGGCTGAAAGGCGCCTCCCAGGCGACCGGCTGCACCATTCTCGGCAAAGCCGAGTTCCTCAATCCCGGCCAGTCGGTGAAGGATCGTGCAGCCCTCTTCATCATCCGTGATGCCGAGCGGCGCGGGCTGCTTCGCCCCGGTGGCGTGATCGTCGAGGGCACGGCCGGCAATACCGGCATCGGGCTGACGCTGGTGGCCAAGGCGCTTGGCTATCGCACCGTGATCGTGATCCCGGAGACCCAGAGCCAGGAAAAGAAGGACGCGCTGAAGCTGCTCGGCGCCGAGCTCGTCGAAGTGCCGGCCGTGCCCTACAAGAACCCGAACAACTACGTGAAGATCTCCGGCCGTCTCGCCGCCCAGCTTGCGAAGAGCGAGCCGAATGGAGCGATCTGGGCCAACCAGTTCGACAACACCGTCAACCGTGACGCCCATATCGAGACGACGGCGAAGGAAATCTTCGATGAGACCGGCGGTGCGGTCGATGGCTTCATCTGCGCCGTCGGCTCGGGCGGCACGCTGGCTGGCACCGGAATCGGTCTGCGAAACCGCAAGCCGGGCGTCAAGATCGGCATTGCAGATCCGGAAGGCGCGGCCCTCTACGAATACTATAAAAGCGGCGAGCTCAAATCCTCGGGATCCTCGATCACCGAGGGCATCGGCCAGGGCCGCATCACGGCGAACCTCGAGGGCTTCAAGCCCGACTTCGCCTATCAGATCCCCGATTCCGAAGCGCTCGACATCGTCTTCGACCTCGTCGAAAACGAGGGCCTCTGCCTCGGCGGCTCCTCCGGGATCAACATTGCCGGCGCGATCCGTCTTGCGAAGGAGCTCGGTCCGGGCCATACGATCGTGACGATCCTCTGCGACTATGGCAACCGCTACCAGTCGAAGCTCTTCAACCCGGACTTCCTGCGCTCGAAGAACCTGCCGGTTCCGACCTGGCTCGAAAAGCGCAGCGAATTCGACCTGCCGTTCGAGACGGCCTGACATTACTGAAAGCCCCCCCATGACCACCATCGCCCTCTATCGCGACGATTTCTATCTCTCGACGGCGGAGGCGGTGGTGACGGCGGTGCATGAGGATGGCGCGGTCGAACTCGACCAGACCTGCTTCTATGCCGCCTCCGGCGGCCAGCCGGGCGATACCGGCTTCTTCGAGCGAGAGGACGGCAGCCGGATTGCGCTCGCCGAGACCCGCCACGGCGCAACCAAGGATATGATCCTGCACCGGCCGGCGGAGGGTGAGCACCTGCCCCTGGTCGGTGAAAAGCTCGTGCTGCATGTCGACTGGGCGCGCCGCTACAAGCTGATGCGCATGCACACCGCCTGCCACCTGCTCTCTGTCGTCTGCTCCTATCCGATCACCGGGGCTGCCGTCGGCGAAGACGAAAGCCGCGTCGATTTCGATATGTCGGAGACGATCGACAAGGATCAGGTCACTGCGGACCTGATGAAGCTCGTGACCGAAAATCACCCCATCACGCTCCAGTGGATTACGGACGAGGAGCTTGCGGCCAATCCCGGCATCGTGAAGTCGAAGAATGTCCGCCCGCCGATCGGCCTCGGCCGCGTTAGCCTTGTCTGCATCGGTGAGAACTCCGCCGTTGACAGCCAGCCCTGCGGGGGCACACATGTTTCGGAGACCCAGGAGGTCGGTGCGATTCATATCGCCAAGATCGAAAAGAAGGGCAAGGAGAACCGCCGGTTCCGGATTCGTTTTGGAGCCCCGGACGCTTCTGCCTGAAGAACGTTACGGGAGAAGTGCATGTCCGGTGAAAGAAGCCGTTTCGTCGTTTCGGCGGATTGGGTCGAAAAGAACCTCGGGGCGCCCGGATTCAAACTTGTCGATGCCTCCTGGTACCTGCCTGCACACAACCGCAACGGCGCCGTCGAATACGCCTCCGGCCACATTCCGGGTGCGGTCTTCTTCGATCAGGACGTGATTGCCGACACCACGACCGGCCTGCCGCATTCGCTCCCCTCGCCGTCCTTCTTCGCCCAGGCCGTCGGCCAGCTCGGCATCTCCGCCGATGACACCATCGTCGTCTATGACGGCCCGGGCTTTTTCTCCGCACCGCGCGTCTGGTGGATGTTCCGTGTCATGGGTGCACGCCGCGTCTATGTGCTCGACGGCGGGATCGATGGCTGGAAGGCGGAGGGCCGCAGGCTCGAGACGGATCTGCCGGAACCGGCGCCCGTCACCTTCGAGGCGCAGTTCGACCGGGCGAAGATCACCTCCTTCGACCAGATGTCTGCGATTGCCGACAATGCCGACAAGCAGATCGCCGATGCCCGGCCCGCCGGTCGCTTCACCGGCGAGGAACCGGAACCGCGTGCCGGCATGCGCTCCGGCCATATGCCGGGTGCGCGCAGTGTGCCTGCGGCCTCGCTGTCGGAGAACGGTCGCCTGAAGGATCTCGCCACGCTGCGCTCGATCTTCACCGATGCCGGCATCGATCTCAACAATCCCGTTGTCACCAGCTGTGGCTCGGGCGTGACGGCGGCCGTGGTGACGCTGGCGCTCGAGAGTCTGGGGCATACCGACAATTCGCTCTATGACGGCTCCTGGTCGGAATGGGGCTCGAAGACGGACACGCCCATCGTGACCGGCCAGGCGGAAGCGCTCGGCTCCAAGACCTCGGGTCCGCTGACGGCCCATGTCACGCGGCTAGAAATGACGGCGCCGCCGAAGTCCAGCCTGCCGGTGCCGGTCAATATCCAGACCGCGATCATGCGCACGCATGAGATCCCGCTCTCCTTCTACCGCTTCCTGCATCGCCAGGTCGGTGCGCGCTGGCACTGGTATGAGCGCCTGCGCATGCCCGACGAGCAGCTGAAGGCGATCATCCATGCCGACAAGGTGTCGATCTCGGTTCTCTATGTGAATGGCGCGCCGGCCGGCTTCTATGAGCTCTCGCAGGAAAGCGACGACCTCGTCGAGCTCTCCTATTTCGGCCTCTTCGAGCATGCGCTGGGCCTCGGCATCGGCAAGTGGTTCCTGCTGCAATGTCTCTATGCCGCCTGGGCAAGCAATCCGAAGACGGTGACCGTCACCACCAATTCGCTCGATCATCCGCGCGCGCTGCAGCTCTACCAGCAGTTCGGCTTCTCGCCGGTTGGAACCTACAACGCTCTGGTCGATCCCATGACCGACCAGGAGCTTCTGGCGCTCGTCAAGCGCGACGGCTGAGGCTCAGTCCTTCTTCTTGAGCTTCACAGCGGACACACCCGTCTGATCGGCGGATGCGCCCTCGTCGGCCGTATCCTCGTCGGCGACCTCGTCATTGGCTGTGTCCTCTTCGCCCGCGGTCTGGTTCTCGAACCAGTTGGAAATCAGACCGGCGTGGAAGGCTGCCATCTCGTAGCAATAGGTGATCTCGCGGTTTCCGGCATGCCAGAAGGCGTTTTCCGTGCCGCAGGACTTACCGGTGATCTTGATCCCGTCCTTCAGATTATAGCCTTCGCCGAAGACGGTCGCGATCGTCTCCAGGACGCTGGCGCTCTTCAGAAGGTCGGCGAAACCCTGCAGATCCTCGTTGCCGGACGGTTCGTAGGTCACCTCGAACTTCGTCTTGGCGCCGTCCTTCATGTTGGCCGCCAGTAGGCTCATCCAGCTGTCGCGTGCCCTCTTGTATTCGAAGACGCATTCCTGGCGCCGCGCCTCGGGGAAGTCGAGCGAGTCGGCGAACTCCTTGAAGAACTCGGCATTGGCCCCGGTCATCATGCAGACGATCGCAAAGGCGCGCTGGCGGTCGAGGCCATGCGTGCCCATGAAGTCCTCATCCTGCGGGCCTTCCTCCTTCGCCTCATCCAGCAGGAACCAGCCATCGGCGCTGTCCTGCATGGTCGTGTAGAGCTCCTCGTCCTCCGCCCCGAGCAGAAGCACGGAGGAGAGCGCATCCACCGCATCCTCCTCACGCCCCAGAACCGGCAGGTTGAATTCCGAAACCAGCATGTGGCCGGCCTCGTGGAAGAGGATGAAGATCGCATTGTTGACGACGAATTTCTGCCCCTCCTCGATCTGCTCTTCGGTCAGCTCGGCCGCAGCTGCGGGCATGGAAGGTTGAAACAGACATGCGGAAAGCGCCAGCAAAGCCGCGGCAGCCGACCTGGTAGACATCATGGGAGCCCCTCACCCGATATTGGATCGCCGCATTATCTACAGCAGAGGTTAAGCGAGAGAAAAACGCCTTTTCTGACGTCGAATGCTTACGCAGGAATCGGGTGGCGACGGCGGCTCCGATGACAGAGGCTCGGACATCTCAACCGTCACCACGAGGCGCTCATGACATCCGCCCTGCGCTTTCTCGCCATGCCATCGGAAGAGGCCGCCGCCTATCGTCTGGGCGCGCCCGACGCCTATGGTCTTTCTCCCGAGCGGCGCCTGTCTCCCGGCGGCTATCCCTGCCGCCACTGCCTCGGCGAGATCGCCGAAGGCGAGGCCTATCTGACGCTGGCCTACCGCCCCTTCCCCGCGCTCCAGCCCTATGCCGAGACAGGACCGATCTTTCTGCATGCCGATTCTTGCCCGCGCTACGCGGCAAGCGAGGTCCTGCCGCCGATGCTGGAAAGCCCCGACTATATCGTGCGCGGCTATGGCGCCGACGACCGCATCGTCTATGGCAGCGGCGGCGTCGTGCCGACTTCGGCCATTGTCACGCGGGCATTGGACCTGCTCGCCGATCCGCACATCGCCTATCTGCATGTCCGCTCGGCGCGCAACAACTGCTATCAATGCCGAATCGAGCGGACCGAGACCGCGTCGAGCGATAGCCGGAGACACGCATGACGCCCGCCCGCCCCTCCATGACCGCCACCGAATGGGGTCTGCTCCTCATCCTCTCCGTGATCTGGGGCGGGTCTTTCTTCTTCACCGGCGTTGCCGTCAAGGAATTGCCACCGCTCACGATCGTTGCGGCCCGTGTCGGTCTGGCAGCGCTTGCCCTGCATGCCGTGGTGCGGCTTTCGGGACACCCTATGCCGACATCCTCGAGGATCTGGCTCGGCTTTCTCGGCATGGGGCTCTTGAACAACATCCTGCCCTTCAGCCTCATCGTCTGGGCGCAGACCCATATCGAGAGCGGCCTCGCCTCGATCCTCAATGCCACGACGCCGCTCTTCGGCGTTGTCGTGGCGCATCTTTTGACACGCGACGAGAAGATGACGGGCAATCGGCTTGCCGGCGTGCTGGTGGGCTTTGCCGGCGTTGCCGTCATGATCGGACCCTCCTCGCTGTCGCGCCTCGGCCAGGATGTGCTTGCCCAGGTCGCAATCCTCGGCGCTGCCCTCTCCTACGCTTTCGCCGGTGTCTATGGCAGAAGGTTCCGCCTCTGGGGGCTGAGCCCTATTGTGACTGCCTGCGGCCAGCTCACGGCATCGAGCGCGGTCATGCTGATCTTCGCCATGGCCGTCGATCGCCCGTGGACGCTTGCGGCGCCCGGTGCGGCCACCATTGCCGCGGTGATCGCCATCGCGCTCATCTCCACAGCGCTTGCCTATGTCATTTTCTTCCGGATCCTGGCGAGCGCCGGTGCCACCAATATCATGCTGGTGACCTTCCTGATCCCCGTCAGCGCCATCATGCTCGGTGCCGTCTTTCTCGGTGAACGCCTCGCCCCGGAGGACTTTGCCGGCATGGCGATCATCCTTCTCGGGCTCGCCCTGATCGACGGTCGAGTATGGCTTCGTGTGCGACGCCTCGCGACCCATGCGCTTGCGCGCGGCGAGCGGGGCTGACGCGACGACATCCGGCGCCGGGAGGAACCTCGGTCACCGGCACTGCGTTCCGTTCGCTTGTCTAGAGAGAACGGAGCCCTCGATGCAGCCCAACCCGCCGATCCGCTATCATGCCAACCTTGAGAAACCGACCGCCGACGAACAGGAGGCGATCGAGGACATCAAGGAGAGCATGCTTTACATCATCGGCAAGACGCATGAGGACCTGGGGCACGCCCAGCGCAGCGTGCATGCCAAGAGCCACGCTCTGCTCGAAGCCACGGTGACCGTGCATGACGCCCTGCCCGCAGAGCTCGCCCAGGGCATCTTCCAGACGCCTGGCCGTTCGTATCCGGCAATCATCCGCATCTCCACTATTCCGGGTGATCCCTTGCGCGACAGCGTCTCCCTGCCCCGCGGCTTTGCAATCAAGCTCTTCGGCGTCGATGGCGACCGTCTGCCGGGCAGCGAAGGCGATGTGACGCAGGACTTCCTGTTTGCCTCGGCACCGGCCTTTGCCGCACCGGATGCAGCAGGCTTTGCCAAGAACCTCAAGCTGATTGCCCGCACCACCGACCGGGTCGAATGGGCAAAGAGTGCGCTCAGCTGGATCCTGCGCCCGATCGTCAAGGGGCTTGAAGCGATGGGTGCGGATGCCGGCGCACTGAAGGCGATGGGCGGCTATCCTGAAACCCACCCGCTCGGCGAGCACTATTACACCCAGGTGCCTTTGCGCTTCGGGGATTACGTCGCCAAGCTCGATGTCATCCCGCGGTCCGAGAGCTTCAAGCGCCTCATCGACGACCGGATCGACCTGTCGGAAGGTCCCGACGTCCTGCGCGAGGCCGTTGCCGAAGTCATGGCCCGGGAGGGCGGCGAATGGACCCTGCGTGCGCAGCTCTGTCGCAACCTCGAAACACAGCCGATCGAGGACGCCTCCGTCGTCTGGCCCGAGGAAGAGAGCCCCTATCTGGAGATTGCGACGATCAGCGTTGGCCCACAGACCGGCTGGTCGGAAGGCCGTTCCAGGGCCGTCGATGACGGGCTGACCTTCCGCCCCTGGCGCGGGGTCGAGCACCACCGGCCGCTCGGCAATGTCATGCGCGCCCGCAAGGAAGTTTATCCCGTCGCCGCCGCCAAACGCAGCGCGCTTATCGGCTGTCCGATGCACGAGCCGAAAAGCCGCCCCGACCTGCCATGATCACAGGCCAAAAAAAACTGGGCCGGCCGATGGGATGGCCGGCCCAGATGGCCGCGTTACACGATACGATGCGGACCTGACGCAACGTGAGGCGACCGGAGAGTGTCGCCTTACGCCACGTTGAGTACGGCTTCCGGGGCGTGTGCCGGATATCCGAGCGCTTCCGCAACCGGCTTGTTGGTGATCCGGCCCTTGTGGACGTTCAGACCATTGCGCAGGTGACGGTCTTCGGCGATCGCGCGCAGACCCCGGTCGGCGAGCGCCAGACCATGAACCAGCGTTGCATTGTTGAGCGCATGGGCCGAGGTGATCGGAACGGCACCCGGCATATTGGCGACGCAGTAGTGCACGACGCCGTCCACCACATAGGTCGGATCGGAATGGGTCGTGGCATGCGAGGTCTCGAAGCAACCGCCCTGGTCGATCGCGACGTCGACGACGACAGCGCCCTTCTTCATGCCGGACAGCATTTCGCGGGTGACGAGCTTCGGCGCAGCCGCGCCGGGAATGAGGACGGCGCCGATAACGAGATCGGCCGAGAAGACTTCCTGTTCCAGCGCATCGATCGTCGAATAGACCGTGTGAACGCGGCCGTGGAAGATATCGTCGAGCTGGCGCAGACGCGGCAGCGAGCGGTCGAGAATGGTCACGTCAGCGCCGAGGCCGACGGCCATCTTGGCGGCGTGGAGACCAACGACGCCGCCACCGATCACGGTGACCTTGGCCGGGAGCACGCCGGGAACGCCGCCGAGCAGGATGCCGCGGCCGCCATGGGCCTTCTGCAGCGCCGTCGCACCGGCCTGGATGGCGAGACGGCCGGCCACTTCCGACATCGGCGCCAGGAGCGGCAGGCCGCCGCGTTCGTCGGTGACGGTCTCATAGGCAACGGCGGTGACGCCGGACTCGATCAGACCCTTGGTCTGGTCCGGATCGGGCGCGAGGTGGAGATAGGTATAAAGGATCTGGCCTTCGCGCAGCTGCACCCACTCGGAGGGCTGTGGCTCCTTGACCTTGACGATCATGTCGGACTTTTCGAATACGTCCTTGGCCGAGGCAGCGATCTTCGCGCCAGCGGCGATATAGGCGTGGTCATCGGCGCCGATGCCGGCACCCGCACCCGTTTCGATCAGGACATCATGGCCATGGGCCACATACTCACGCACCGCACCGGGGGTCAGGCCGACACGATATTCATGGTTCTTGATTTCCTTCGGGCAACCGACACGCATCAAGCGTTCCTCTCTTTTATTCGCAGCCGCAGCCGCTTTGTTTCAGATACGGAAATTGAACCATTGGCGCTGCAAAATGTCCTTGCAAACTGAGGGTTCGAGCGGCACAGATTTCGCAGCTTATTGCGTCATCGCCTCATCAGACGGAGAATTCTTCGAATGGCGGAACTGGATGCCATCGATCGTGCCATTCTGAAGGCGCTTCAGGAGAATGGCCGCATGACCAATGCGGAGCTTGCCGAGAAGGTCGGGCTCTCGCCGTCCGCCTGCTCGCGGCGGCACGACATGCTGGAAAAATCGGGCGTCATCAGCGGCTATCACGCGCGGCTTTCTCACAAGGCGATCGACTACAAGATGATGGTCATCGTCCATATCTCGCTGAGCGGCCAGTTTGCGAAAACGCTGACCGAGTTCGAAGCCGCGGTGAAGCGCTGTCCCAATGTCCTCGTCTGCTACCTGATGTCCGGCGAGTACGACTACATCCTCAGGGTCGCCGCCAAGGACCTCGAAGACTACGAGCGCATCCACCGCGACTGGCTCTCGGCACTTCCCCATGTCGTGAAGATCAATTCGAGCTTTGCGCTGCGCGAAGTCATCGAGCGCCCCAATGTGGGTCTTTGATCGGGATTCGTAAAAATCCTAATGATTTGTTTTAGACCGTTCTTACAGATCCTCCTTAAGCTCGTCCCATTGTTTTCATCAGGACGACATCATGAGCAATAATCTCGGAATGGATGTTCGAAAGGCTCCGCGCAGCCGCTGCCGCATCGACAGCAAGGTGCGCTATTTCAAGCAGGAGGCGGACGGACGCGTGATCAATATTTCCCGCAGCGGTCTGGCACTCGAGCTCGCCTCGAAACTGCAGGCGGCCGCCGGGAGCCCCGTCGTTATTGAGAATGACGATATCGGCCTGCTCGAAGGCGTGGTCCGCTGGAACTATGGCGGGCGCATCGGCATCATGTTCAAGCCGAACAGCAACTCGATTGCGAAGGTCGCCGCCTATTTCCGCAACTTCCATCAGGAAGTCCGCCCGGTCCTGCGTGGCTGAGGCGCCCGAGGCCGGCAGTTAACGGTAAACACCCCGGATATCGGGCAAAACACCTAAAATCTCCTGAGGAGATGGCTCGCATTCTAATGACCTTGGCCAGATGCCGTTAAGGCGTGTGGCCGAGGTTTTCTGCGTTTCTTTCAATCCATTTGACGGAGCGCAATTTTATGCTTGCTGCCAAACTCAATCCGGACGGTCGCCGGAGCCAACGCATCCGCTGTCACATCCGCGGAACGCTCGAATTCATCGGCCAGAAGCTCAACATCCGTATTCTCGACATTTCCAGAACCGGCATGGCTCTTCAACTCGAAGGCTGGATCGAAGCCAAACGCGGGGCGACCGTCACCGTCAGCTGTGCCGAACTCGGCCATATCGAATGCACCGTCCGCTGGTACAGGGCGGGCAAGATGGGCCTCGAATTCGAGCAGACCACCAATGCGGTGGCGCAGATCACCGCCTATTTCCGCAACTTCCATCGCGATCCGCGCAACCTGGTGCCGAGCTAGATAGAGCCACGGCAACGTCTCACCCCTGTCATTTTACAGGTGCAAGCATTCCAAAAGCGACTTAACCTCCGTCGCTTTCAGCACCAGTTGACCGTGAGGCCCCCATGCCGTCTTTGCTTGATCTTCATCCCATCTCCCGCCGTTCCTTCCTCAGCGGCGTCGCCGCTTCGGCAGCCCTTGTCACGCTCCACCCCTTCGCCGCCCGCGCGAATGGCAACCAGGCGCATCTGAGGTTGATGGAAACCACCGACATCCACGTCAATGTGATGCCGTACGACTATTATGCCGACAAGCCGAACGACACGATGGGGCTGGCGCGCACGGCGAGCCTGATCGACGCGATCCGTGCCGAGGCAGGCAATTCGATGCTGATCGACAATGGCGACTTCCTGCAGGGCAATCCGATGGGCGACTACATGGCCTATCAGAAGGGCATGAAGCCGGGCGACGTACACCCGGTGATCAAGGCGATGAACGTGCTCGGCTATGATTGCGGCACGCTCGGCAATCACGAGTTCAACTATGGCCTGGACTTCATGTTCAACACGCTGGCCGGCGCTCAGTTTCCCTTCGTCTGCGCCAACCTGACCAAGGGCCAGCTCGCCTCCGACCCCAAGCAGGACCCGCTCTACTTCAAGCCCTACCACATCATCGAAAAGCAGATCCGCGACGGTTCGGGTGCCACGAGCCCTGTTAAGGTCGGCTTCATCGGCTTCGTGCCGCCGCAGATCATGCTCTGGGACGCGAAGAACCTCGAGGGCAAGGCGATGACGCGCGACATCCTCCAGGCGGCGCGCGCCTGGGTGCCGCAGATGAAGGAAGACGGCGCCGATATCGTGATTGCGCTTTCCCATTCCGGCATCGACGGACACGGCGAGAGCGAAGGCATGGAAAACGCCTCGCTCTATCTCGCCGGCGTCGAAGGCATCGACGCGATCTTCACCGGCCACCAGCATCTTGTCTTTCCCGGCCCGAAGGATTTCGAGGACGTTCCCGGTGCGGATGCCGTCAAGGGCACGCTGCTCGGCAAACCCGCCGTCATGGCCGGCTTCTGGGGCTCGCATATGGGCCTGATCGATCTGCTCCTCGAAAAGGACGGCTCAAGCTGGAAAATCGTCGACTTCACCTGTGAGGCGCGGCCGATCTACCACCGCGACGACAACCGCAAGATCGTCGCCGACACCAAGGACAAGCCCGAAGTCGTCTCATCGGTCGCGACCGAGCACCAGGCGACGCTCGACTATGTGCGCACGCCCGTCGGCAAGAGTTCGGCGCCGCTCTACTCCTATTTCGCTCTGGTGGCCGATGATCCCTCGATCCAGATCGTGTCCATCGCCCAGTCCTGGTACATCAAGCAAATGCTGAAGGATGGGCCGCACAAGGACCTGCCCGTCCTGTCTGCCGCCGCACCGTTCAAGGCTGGCGGTCGTGGCGGCGCGGACTATTTCACCGACGTGCCGGCCGGCGATATCGCGATCAAGAATGTCGCCGATCTCTATCTCTATCCGAACACCATCCAGGCAGTCGCGATCACCGGCGAGCAGGTGAAGAACTGGCTCGAAATGTCGGCCGGAATCTTCAACCAGATCGAGAAGGGCGCGAAGGACGCTCCCCTGATCAATCCGGACTTCCCGTCCTACAACTACGATGTCATCGACGGCGTGACCTATCAGATCGACCTCACCAGGCCCGCCCGCTACGACAAGGACGGCGTTGTCGTGCATCCGGAATCGAGCCGCATTGTCAACCTGCAGTTCGAGGGCAAGCCAATCGATCCGGGCCAGAGTTTTGCGGTCGCGACGAACAACTACCGCGCCGGGGGCGGCGGAAAATTCCCGGAGATCGCCTCCGACAAGGTGATCTTCGTCGGCCCCGACACCAACCGCGACATCATCGTGCGCTACATCGTCGACCAGGGCACCATCAATCCGTCGGCCGACGGCAACTGGTCCTTCGCCCCGATCGGCGACACCACCGTCACCTTCGAGACCGGGCCGAAAGCGCGCGACTTCCTCGCCGACTTCAAGGGCGCTGAAATCGAAGATGCCGGCGACGGTGCGGATGGTTTTGCCAAGTTCCGCCTGACGATCTGATCAGGGGCGGAGACATAAAAGCGAGGAGTCGATTCAAGCAGTTGAATCGATTCCTTAAACTGCTTTCGCAAGCAGCGGCGTCGCTTCGGCGGGGCAGTTCGACAGCTGCTCCTCGAAGGCCCGGATCAGCCAGGTGCCGGCCGGCCCGGGCGGATTGTCCGTCCGCCTGATGGCATAGAGATTGTAGGAGCCCTGCTCATAGGCCGGCAGGTCGAGATGCACGATCCGACCCTTCGCCATGTCCTCGCGGATGATTGAGGCGGGCAGTCCGCCCCAGCCGAGGCCGCCACGGATCAGCTGGTGCTTGGTTGCCATGTCGCTCACCCGCCAGGTCTTGAAGGACAAGACGTTGAAATCCCGGCCCGAGGTCAGATCGGAGGCGTCGCTCACGACGATCTGCGTCTCCTCGCGGACATCCTGCAGCGACAGCGTGCCCCGGCGCTGCGCCAAGGGATGGTCGGCTGCGGCTGCCGGCAGCAGGAAATTGTGGCCGATGCGGTCGACGATCAAGGTATCGTCCTGACGGGTCGGCGCGCCGCCGATGCCGATCGTTGCCCTGCCGCTCATGACGAGCTCGACCAGCCGGCCGAGTTCGCCCACTTCCAGCCGCAGCAAAACCGAGGGGAACTGCCGCTGAAACTCCCGCAGGACCGCCAGCAAAACTCCGGTCGGCACAAGTACGCTGATGGCGATCGACAGCTCGGCCTCCAGCCCCTGATGCATGCTGCGGACCTTGGCTCGCATCACCTGCAGGTCGCCGACGATGCGGCGGGCATCGGTCAGCATCGCCCGGCCCTCCTCGGTCAGCCGCGGCTGGCGCGTGCCGGTCCGTTCAAAAAGTGAGACGCCGAGCTGGCTTTCAAGATTGCCGATCGTATAGCTCACCACCGACTGGGCCCGGTTCAGCTGCCGGGCCGCAGCAGAAAAGCTGCCCGCATCGGCAACGGCGAGAAAGACCTGCAGCTGGTCGAGGGTCGGGTTGGCATCCATCGCGCTTGGGCATCCATCCAGTTATTCGATATGATCAATCTAGATTATCACAGTTTTACTGATGCGTGCTCGGGCATAGATGCATGGCAGGCCTGCTCCCAAGGGCCCTCCAACATCCGAGGTACTGCACATGTCTTCCATCCTTCTCGTCACCTCCAGCCCGCGCGGCTCCGAATCCCTCTCCAACGCGATCGCGACCGACCTCGCCGAGAAGTTCGCCGGTGAAACCGGCACGCTGGTCCGCCGTGACCTCGTCGAAACCCAGCTCGACCATGTCGACGGCACCTTCACCGCTGCCATTCGCAAGCCGGCTGACGCCCGTACCGCCGAAGAGGCCGAGGCTGTCGCCCTCTCCGACAAGCTCGTCGCAGAACTGATGGCCGCCGACACGATCGTCATCGGCACCGGCCTCATCAACTTCAACATCTATTCGTCGCTCAAGAGCTGGATCGACCACATTGCCCGCGCCGGCCTCACCTTCAGCTACACCGAGAACGGCCCGGTCGGTCTCGCGAAGGGCAAGAAGGCCTATCTCGTGCTCGCCGCCGGCGGCATCTACTCCTCCGGCCCTGGCGCGCCGATGAACCATGCCGAGCCCTACCTGAAGACGGTTCTCGGCTTCATGGGCATCGAGCTGGTCGAGACGGTCTATGTCGAAGGCGTCGCCTATGGTCCGGAAGCCGCCGAAAAGGCCGTTGCTTCGGCCAAGGCCAAAGTCGAAGAACTGGCCCGCGCCGCCTGATCCTATCAATCGCGTGCGGCCTCATGGCCGCCGCGTCCCTGATGCAGACGGCAAGGACCTTCAGTTGCCGTTTGCCGCGAGTGCAAGCGCTGTCTCGTTCCCCGCCCGGGACAGTCGCTTGCCGCGATGCGCCGAAAGCCGCGCCACTCTCTTCAACTCTGCCGCCACTGTCGGACTGATCTCCGCATCGACCTGCGCCACCGGTTGCGGCCGTCCGAGGAGATAGCCCTGGAGCTCATCGCAGCCCGCGGCACTCAGATAGCCCGCCTGCTCCACCGTTTCCACACCTTCCGCCACGACCCGCATACCAAGCCCGCTGCCGAGATCGATGATCGTGCGCACGATGGCATCTGCTGTCTCTTCCGTTCCCAGCGCCGAAACGAAGCTGCGATCGATCTTGATGACGTCGAAGGGATAGCGGCTGAGATAGCTGAGCGAAGAATATCCCGTCCCGAAGTCGTCGAGTGCGATCCTCAGACCCAGCGTCTTCAGATGCCCGAGAATGAGGCGCGCCCGCTGATCGTCATCGATCAGGACGCTTTCCGTGATCTCGAGTTCCAGCTGATGCGGCGAGACCTCCGCCATGCTCAGGATCGATTCGATCCTGTCGAGGAACTGCGGGTGGCGGAACTGGACCGGCGAGACATTGACGCTGATATGCAGGTTGTCAGGGAAACCGGCCGCCAGGCGGCAGGCCTCCGTCAGGACCCATTCGCCAAGCTCGATGATCTTGCCCGAGACTTCGGCCACGGGAATGAAGTCACCGGGCTGCACCATGCCGCGATCCGGATGCTTCCATCGGACCAAGGCCTCATAACCGACGATCGCCCCATCGAGCGCACCGACGCGCGGCTGCAGATAGAGCTCGAATTCGCCCCGCTCCAGCCCCCGCTCGATATCGGCCTCCAGCGCCCGCCGCTTCTCGATCAGTTCGTCCATGCCCTTGCGGTAGGCGCGGAACGTGTTCCGGCCAGACTTCTTGGCGTGGTAGAGCGCGACATCGGCGCGGCCGATCAACTCGTCCAGCTCGCTTGCATGTTCGGGGCAAAGCGCGCCACCGAGGCTGATGCCACAGCGGATGCGCTCGCCCTGCCCCGTATCGAAGGGCTTGCGGAAGGCTTCGATCAGACGGCGGCTGACATCCTCGATCTGCGCCTCGAAATGGCAATTGCCAAGGATGACTGCGAATTCGTCGCCGCCAAGGCGGGCGGCCATGTCCGACGGGCCGATGATCTCCGTCAACCGCCGTGCCGTCTCGCGGATCACCTCGTCGCCGGCCGGGTGGCCGTAGAGGTCATTGACGTCCTTGAAGTGATCGAGGTCGACGAGCAGGATACCGCAACCCCAGCCGTCATTCGCCTGTTCGACATGGGCGGCCAGGGTTTCGGTGAACAGGGCCCGGTTGGCGAGGCCGGTCAGCGGGTCGTGCTGTGCCAGGTGGCGCATCCGGCTTTCGACCGCCTTGCGCTCGCGCAGGTCGACGAGGCAGCTGATGCGGATGTGGCGGCCGCGATACTCGATGTTGCGGCCCCGGGCCTCCACGGGGATCGCGGTTCCGTCTGCCCTCACGATGTGGAATTCGCGGGAGACATCCGGCGTGGGATTTGGATCGTCGATGCGAAGCCGGCGACCGGTGTCGTCGACGAGGTCGAGGATGGAGGTGCCGACCAGCTCCTTCACCGTGCGCCCCGTCAGCACCTCGAACTGCTCGTTGCCGTCGATGATCACGGCATCCTCGTGCATCACGATCGCCTCGAAGGTGGCATTGGCGAGCGCCGTCACGCGCTCGGCCTCCTCCTGATCACGCACCTGCGCCTCCAGCTCGCTGCGGCTGCGCTCCTGTTGCTGGATATTGTCCATCAGGCTGTTGAAGAGCCGGGTGAGCTTCTCCGCCTCGTCGCCCGGGTCGACTGCCAGACGATCCCCGAGATCGGCCTTGCCCGAGACGAGCTTTGAAAGCGCGTCCTCGACATGGCCAACCCCGAGCCGTGTCCCATGTTCGGCGACGTTGAGACCGATATCCTCGTCTTCGGCCGAGACGCGGATCGGCACCAGCTTCTTCAGCGTCCAGAAGAAGGCGTAGCCCAGCCCGAAGGCCCAGTAGAAATTGAGCGCCGAGCCGAAGATCTGGATATAGAGCTGATCGAAGCGGCTTCCGGCCGGCAGGCGCTCGACCGGCGCCAGCAGTGCCAGGGCCACGGTGCCGGCGACGCCGGCAAAGGCATGCACGCCGACGGCGCCCACCGCATCGTCCACCTTCAGCTTCTGCTCGACATACTGGTTGCCATAAAGCGCGACGATCGAGCCGAGCGCGCCGATCAAGAGCGCACCGCCGGGATCGAGCACATGACAGCCGGCGGTTACAGCAACGAGCGCGCCGAGCATGCCGCTCAGCGCCTTTTCCGGCAGCACGACGCCATCCTGCTTGGCCCCGATGACATAGCCCACGCAGGTGCCCATGCCACCTGCCAGCACCGTGTTGAGGATGATCGGCGCAACATCGGCATTGGCGGCGAGCGTGGAGCCGCCGTTGAAACCGATCCAGCCGAAGAAGAGAATGAGCCCCCCGGTCGTGGAGAGCACCGGATTGTTGCCGGCGATGCGGACGGGCCGCCCTTCGGCATCAAAACGCCCTCGCCGTGCGCCGATCACCAGGCAGGCGGCCAGCGCCACCCAGCCGCCGGTGGCATGCACCACGGTCGAGCCGGCGAAATCGACAAAGCCGAGATTGGCGAGGAAAGCGCCGGAGTTCGGGCCGATTGCCGTGCCCCAGGTCCAGTGTACGAAGATCGGATAGATCAGGGTCGAGAGGATGATCGATCCCAGCACATAGGCCGACAGAGTCATGCGTTCGGCAATGGCGCCGGAGACGATGGTGGCCGCCGTGCCGCAGAACATCACCTGGAAGACGAAGAAGCCGGCAAGCCAGCTGTCGAGGTCATGCAACAGGAAGAAATCCGCATCGAGCCCGATCGGCAGGACGCCCGAGCTTCCGAAGGCCAGCATGAAGCCGATGACGGCAAAGCCGACGACGCCGAAGACGAAGTCCAGGAGGTTCTTCTGCGCGACATTGATCGAGTTTTTCGAGCGCACCATGCCGGCTTCGAGAAGCAGGAAACCGACCTGCATCATCATCACCATGCCGCCCGCGGCCATCAGCCAGGCGAGATCGGCCGAGGCCTTGGCGGCCGTGATGGCGGCTGCGGTGTCACCGGCTGCGGCAGAGGGGCTTGCCGCCACCAGGGCAGCGCCCGAAACCAGCAAGCCAAGACGGGGGGACAGGCGGGAGCAAAACGCAATAATCACTTGAAAAACCCGAGCAATATCTCGGATTGAGTGTTGCGCTGCATCATTAACATTCAGTGACCGCGAAGAAACTATTCTTCGCGGTAAGTCACTGCACACTCACACGATGCGTGTCTCTTCGCCATCGCCGAACAGGGCGGGCCCGTTCTGATCGATGATCTGCTGCGCCTTGCGGAAGGTGCAGTCGAGCGCATCGTCAAGCGAGGTGAAGACGTCGGCGCGAATGAACTTCCGCTCCAGGACACGGTCATCCACCGTCTTCACGATGCGGCCTGCCAACCGGTACTGGCTGCCTTCGCGCATCGGTTCGGCATGAATGACGCAGTCCTTGTAGGTCTGCGGCTCGGCCATCGGCTTGGCAGCGGCCTCGGACGAGGAGCCGCCGGTGAACATCGAGAGAATGCTGGACAGGATCGACATGCATCTCCCGTAACACAGCTGACAACGGCGAGGAAGAGCAGCGCGCGCGGCTTTCCGTCTCCGACGGTCATGCTAAGGTCGGCCGCGGTCGGGAGGGACCACGGGGAGAACGGGGATGCGGCGCATCATGGGACTTATGCTTGCAGTGATCGCAGTTGTCATCGCGACCCTCGCGGTGATTCACCGGCTGCCGCCGAATCTCGAACTGGAGCGCGAGGCGCGGCTTGGCGCCGACACCACGCCCCAGGCTCTCGACACTCTGATTGCCGCAGAAGAAGCCAAGTTCGGCCCCATCCGAAAGGGGCTCGGCAAGCAGATCGTCTGGGCGGACCCAACCGAGCCTCAGAAAACGCCTGTCGCAGTGATCTACGTTCATGGCTTCTCCGCCTCGCCGGCCGAAATTCGCCCCCTGCCGGATCTCGTTGCCAAGGCCCTTGGCGCCAACCTCTTTTTCACCCGGCTTGCCGGTCACGGGCTTGAAGATGCCGATGCGATGGGGCGCGCCACGATCGAGGACTGGGCGGGTGATATCGGCGAAGCGCTTTCCATCGGCAGGCTGCTCGGCGACAAGGTGGTGGTCATCTCGACATCGACAGGCGCCTCGCTGGTCACCTGGGCACTCGCCCGGCCGCGGCTTGCCGAAAACGTGGCGGCGTCGGTCTTCCTGTCGCCCAATTACGGCGTCCAGGCTTCAGGCAGCTTTCTCTTGACCGGCCCCTTCGGCGCGCAGCTTGCGCGGCTGCTGCTGGGCGAAAGGCGCGGCTTCGAGCCGATCAGCCCGCTCAATGCGCACAACTGGACGACCGATTACCCGGTCAGCGCCCTGATCCCCATGGCGCAGTCCGTCCGCCTTGCCACGCATACCCCGGTGGAAAACATCAACATCCCTGCCCTCTTCATCCAGTCGGCGGACGACAAGGTGGTGAGGCCGGACCGCACTGCCGCCGTCTCCGCGCGCTGGGGCGGGCCGCACCGGCTGGTCGATCCCGGGCCGACCGGTGACGCCAATAATCATGTCATTGCCGGCGACACCTATTCGCCTCAGACCACCCAACCGATTGCGCAGACCATAATCGGCTGGCTCGGCGAACAGGGCATCAGATGATCAGATTGGCGAGGATCTCGTTTTCCGTGATGTCCTCGAAGCCGAGGCCGGCCTGATCGAAGCGGTCGAAGAGCTCGGCGAAGTTCTCGCGCTTGCCCGTCTCGATGCCGATCAGGATCGAGCCGAAATTGCGGGCCGACTTCTTGAGGTATTCGAAGCGGGCGATGTCATCCTCGGGGCCGAGCAGGTTGAGGAAGTCGCGGAGCGCGCCGGGGCGCTGCGGCAGGCGCAGGATGAAGTATTTCTTCAGGCCCGCATAGCGCATGGCCCGTTCCTTGACGTCGGGCAGGCGCTCGAAGTCGAAATTGCCGCCGGAGACGACGGCGACGATCGTGCGGCCGCTCAGGGCGACGCGCGGCAGAAGATCGAGCGCTGCCAGCGCCAAGGCACCCGCCGGCTCGAGCACCACGCCCTCGACATTCAGCATGTCGGTCATGGTCACGCAGATCGCGTTCTCCGGGACGATCAGAACCTGATCCGGACGGAAGGTCTTCAGCGCCTCGAAATTATAGTCGCCGATGCGGGCGACGGCGGCACCATCGACGAAATTGTCGACCTTGGGCAGCGTCACCACCTTGCCGGCTTCCAGGCTCTTCTTCAGGCTCGGGGCACCTGCCGGTTCGCAGAAGATCATCGCCTCCGTAGAGACGCGACCCGCCATGTAGCCGGTCATGCCGGAGGACAGTCCGCCCCCGCCGACCGGCATCACGACGAGATCCGGCGTCACGCCGTCCGGCAATTGCTGCAGGATCTCGGCTGCCACCGTCGCCTGGCCTTCGATGATATCGGGGTGGTCGAAGGGCGGCACCATATAGCCGCCGATCGCCTCGACATGCTCGCGCGCGGCGGCATAGCACTGGTCGAAGATATCGCCGACCAGCCGGATCGTGATGAATTCGCCGCCAAAGATGCGGGTCTTGTCGATCTTCTGCTGCGGTGTGGTCACCGGCATGAAGACCACGCCCTGAACGCCGAAATGGCGGCAGACATAGGCAAAGCCCTGGGCGTGATTGCCGGCAGACGCGCAGACGAAGGTGGTACCGGAGGGGCTGTCGGCGACGATCTTGCGGAAGAAGTTGAAGGCACCGCGGATCTTGTAGGACCGGACGGGCGTCAGATCCTCGCGCTTCAGATAGACATTGGCGCCATAGCGGGCGCTCAAATGTTCATTGAGCTGCAGCGGTGTTTCCGGAAAGAGGCCACGCATCGCCTCCAGCGCTTCATCGACTTGACTGGGGCTCACGTCGCCCTCCGTTGAATTTTTAAACGAGCCCCGCTATGGCATAGACATCGGGCAGAGACAAAGCCTCTTTGCGTTGCAACAGACGGAAGTCATTCCTTGAATACCAATCTGCTCCGCTCCGTCGTTTATATCGCCGCGCTTTGCGGTCTCTATCTCTCTACTGCCATGCTCATCCCGGCCATGGTCGACCTTTATTATGGCGATCCGCATTGGTCGGTCTTCACCGTAGCCGCCGCCATGGTCGGCGGTCTGTCGATCACGGCTGCCATGGCAACGCGTGGACCGCCGCCGGCCTTTTCCAAACGCATGGGCTTCCTGCTCGTCAACGTGCTCTGGGCTGTCTTCTCGCTCGTCGGGGCCATCCCGCTCTTCTTCTCCGAACTCGACCTGACCTTTGCCCAGGCGCTGTTCGAATCGGTCTCCGCGATCACCACGACCGGCTCGACCGTGCTCGTGGGGCTCGACGACATGGCTCCGGGGCTTCTCGTCTGGCGCTCGCTGCTGCAGTGGCTCGGCGGTATCGGGATCGTGGCGCTCGGCCTCTTCGTCCTGCCCTTCCTCCGGGTTGGCGGCGTCTCCTTCTTCAAGATGGAATCGTCCGACATCGGCGACAAGCCGTTCGCCCGCATCGCCACCTTCACCCGCGCCTTCGTTGCCATCTATGTCGCGATCACCCTCATCTGCATGATCGCCTATGACGTGTTCGGCATGAGCCATTTCGATGCGCTCAACCACGCGCTGACGACCATCGCGACGGGCGGCTTCTCGACCCATGATGCGTCGTTCGCCTATTTCGACAGCTATGCGCTGCGCTGGATCGCAACCTTCTTCATGACGGTCTGCAGCCTGCCCTTCTCGATCCTGATCGTCTTCTTCATCAAGGGCCGGCTCGATGCGCTGCGCGACCCGCAGATCCTCGTCTTCCTCGGCTATCTCGCCGCCTTTGCGATTGCGGCAGCCCTCTACAACCATCTGCGCAACGGCGTGGACCTGCCGCTTGCGCTGTCGCATTCCTTCTTCAATTTCTCGTCGATCCTGTCGACCACGGGTTATGCCAGCGAGGACTACACGCTCTGGGGGCCGTTTGCCGTCGCTGCGGCCTATTTCGCCACCTTCATGGGCGGCTGCTCGGGCTCGACCGCCGGCGGCATCAAGGCCTATCGCTTCGTCATCCTGTTCAACATCATCGTCACGGGCCTTAAGAAGCTGATCTATCCGAATGCCGTCTATTCCGTGCGCTACGGAAACCAGATCGTTGACGCCGACACGCAGCGCGCCGTCTTCCTGTTCTTCAGCGCCTATATCTTCATCTGGGTGATCGGCAGCCTTGCCATGGCGCTGGCCGGCTATGACTTCGCCACGGCCTCCTCGGCGGTCATCACGGCGCTGTCGAACGTCGGCCCTGGCATCGGATCGCTGATCGGCCCGGCCGGCAATTTCTCGATGATGCAGGATCCGGAACTCTACGTCCTGTCGCTTGCCATGCTGCTCGGCCGTCTCGAAGTCCTGACCGTCATGGTACTGCTCGTGCCGATGTTCTGGCGCTCGTGATATCAGGCCAACGTGATGGCGCGGGCTGCCTCGGCGCTTGACGCGCTCAGGCCCTTTTTCCCACACTCCCGCTCACGACCAAGCGGGAGAATCACGTGACCATCACCTCCGCCGGCTGTTGCCGCCCCCTCGCCGCCGCCTTCGTCAGCGCTCTTGTCACGGTGGCTCCCCTTACGGTAGCGCCGGCCATGGCCGGCCCGCTGCTCGATGCCGCGATCGAGGCCGAACGGCTCGCCGCCCAGAACGACGCCCGCGGCGCCTTCGAGGCAATCCGCTCCGGCCTTGCGGCCTTCAGCCAGACCCTGCCGCTCACCGTGCCGCGGGCGCTCTTCGTCACGGAAGTGCCGAGCGCCTATCGCGCCTATGAGGCCAAGGCCGAACCGGTCTTCATGACCGGCGAGAAGCTCATCACCTATGTCGAGGTGACCGGGCTGAAATGGCAGCCGGCACCGGACAACCAGCGCCAGTCGCATTTCACCGTCGATCTCGAGCTCACCGATGACGAGGGCAAGACGCTGGCGCTGCAGAAGGAATTCGGCAATTTCACCTTCACCGCCCATTCGGATGCTGTCGAGGTCTACACCCACCTCACCCTCGATGTGGCAGGTGCCAAGCCCGGCGGCTATGTGCTGCGTTATACGGTGAACGACGTGATCGCCGAGCGCTCGACGCCCTTCGAGCTGCCCTTTACCCTGAAGGACAAGAGCTGAACGCCCGCTTCGGGCGCCCAGCGTTTCCCTTCAATTGGCCATGGTGGAGCGGTGCGCCCAACCGGTCATGCGCCTTTCGAGCCAGGCCATCAGCGCATACATGGCGATGCCCTCGACGGCGAGCGCCAGCAGCCCGGCAAAGACCAGCGGAACGTTGAACTGGCTCTGGGCCGAGCTCATCATGTTGCCGAGGCCGTAATTCGAGGCCACCGTCTCGGAGACCACCGAACCGACAAAGGCGAGCGTGATCGCGATCTTCAGCGAGCCGAAGAAGTAGGGCATCGAGCGCGGGATCCCGACCTTCAGCATGATGTCGAGCTTTTTGGCGCCCAGCGCCCGCAGCACGTCCTCCGTCTCCGGCTCGATCGTCGCCAGCCCCGTCGCGACATTGACGACGATCGGAAAGAAGGAAATCAGGAAGGCCGTCAGCACCGCCGGCACCGTGCCGATGCCGAACCAGATGACGAGGATCGGCACCAGCGCCACCTTGGGGATGGCGTTGAAGCCGATCATCAGGGGGTAGAGCCCGGCATAGATGGTCTTCGACCAACCGATGAAGAGGCCGAGCGCCAACCCGGCGACCACCGCGATCAAAAAACCGAGCGTCGTCGTATAGAGCGTCTGCAGCGAATTCTTCCAGATCGGCGACCAGTATTGCACCACCGCCTCGAAGACCCTCGAGGGAGCCGGCAGGATGGTCGGCGGCATGTCAAGCGCGATAACCGTCAGTTCCCAGACGGCAAAGAGCGCCAGCGTGTAGAGGAAGGGTGCCGCCCGCACCCAGTTGATGCGCTGCGCCAGGGGCTTCACCACAGGCCGGGTCGGCGCCGTCTCGATCGTGACACTCATGCCGCCACCCTCGCCTTTGCGATTTCGCCATGCAGCACATGCACCATGTCGTTGAACTCCGTCTGATACATCAGCTCCAGATCCCGCGGCCGCGCGAAGGGCACGGCGTGTTCCTTCACCACCTTGCCCGGTCGCGCACTCATCACGAAGATCCGGTCTGCGAGGAAGACGGCCTCGCGCAGGTCGTGGGTGACAAGAACGATGGTCACGCCTTGCGCCGCATGCAGGTCGCGGATGACGCACCAGAGCTCCTCGCGGGTAAAGGCATCAAGCGCGCCGAAGGGCTCGTCGAGCATAAGGAGTTCCGGCTCGTGGATCAGCGCCCGGCAGAGATTGGCGCGCTGCTGCATGCCGCCCGACAGCTGCCAGGGGAATTTAGAGCCGACGCCCTTCAGACCGACGATCTCCAGCAGGTTCTCGGCCTTTTCGACATATTCCCGTTTGTTCGCCCGCAGCCGATGGCGGTGCTTCTCGACGATCTCGAGCGGCAGGAGAATGTTTTCGAGCGTCGTGCGCCAAGGCAGCATGGTCGGATTCTGGAAAGCCATGCCGACGATCGACACGGGCTTGGTCACCTGCTGGCCAGCGACGATGACGACGCCCGACTGCGGAATATGCAGCCCCGTCACGAGCTTCATCAGGGTCGACTTGCCACAGCCTGAAGGACCGACCACGGCGGCAAACTCGCCCTTGTTGACCCGCATGGTGAGGCCCGACACGGCCAGCGTGCCATCCGCGCCGCCATAGCGCATGTCGACATTGTCGATGGAAACGAGGTGAGACATCAAGGGCTCCGGTCAAAAGGGGATTTCCCAACCTCCCCTTGAGGGGGAGGTCGCTGCGAAGCAGCGGGTGGGGTGATCTGGCGAAAGGGTCACCCCACCCCGAACCTGCGGTTCGACCCTCCCCCTCAAGGGGAGGGTGTTACCATCAAGGCAACATCCGCTCTTCCTTGGCCGGCAGGAAGCTCGCGTCGAAGACCTGCTCGGCTTTCACATTGCCCTTCAGGCCCATCGAGACCTTCAGCGTCTCGATCGAGGCGGAGAGCCTGGTCATGTCGACACTGCCCATGCCGTTTTCGACGACATAGGGCGTCTTGATGTTCATGGCGTTGGCCATATCAAGACGTTCCTTCTCGATGTCGGCGTTCAGCGTCTCGTTGCGCTTGAGGACGGCGGCCACACCCTCTTCTGGATTGGCGACCGCATCGGCAAAGCCCTTGGCCAGCGCCTTCAGAAAGCCCTTGACGGCCTCCGGATTCTCGGCGGCAAAATCGGAATTCACCAGCACGCTGTTGCCGTAGAGGTTCAGACCATTGTCGGCCATCAGGATGGTGGCGATATCGTCTGCCGGGATCCCTTGCGCCTTGAGGTTTAGGATGACGGAGAAGGCAAAGCCGAAGACGGCGTCGACGTCGCCCTTGGCGAGCATCGGCTCACGCACGGGAAAGCCGATGCTTTCGATGGTGATGCCGCTGTCGTCGATGCCGGCGACCTGCTTGAAGGCCGGCCACTGGGCAAAGGCGCCATCCGGTGGCGGCGCGCCGAGCTTCTTGCCTTCGAGCGACTTCGGATCCTCGGTCACGCCGAGCGACTTGCGGCCGACGACCGAGAAGACCGGCTTGTCATAGACCATCATCACGGCCTTGACCTTCTGACTGGGGTCTTCATCGAGGAACTTGATCACCGAATTGATGTCGCCGAAGCCCATCTGATAGGCGCCGGTTGCCACGCGCGGGATCGCCTCGACCGAGCCATTGCCCGAATCGATCGTCACATCCAGCCCTTCCGCGGCGAAATACCCCTTGTCCAGCGCCAGCAGAAAACCGGCCGCCGGCCCCTCGAACTTCCAGTCGAGCGTGAACTTGATTTCGGTTTCCGCATGCGCCTGCCCGACCGGCAACGTCACACCGGCGAGCAGGCCCGCCGCAACAACGGCCGCCGAAAAGAGACGTCTTGAGATCATGGATTTTGCTCCCCTTGTTTTTTGATGGGCGCATCAAAGCAGGAAACAAGGAGCCCGCAAAGCGGAAAATGCTCAAACTTTCGTCAATATTGGATCTGCACAAATTTGGCGCATCAGGCAACGCTGGCGTACATCCGGAGTGACCGGTATATGCTAGGAACTTTGCTAAGGGGCACGGGAGCAGTCGCAATGCGTTCAGGTCTACTGTGTGTAATTGTCATCTACTTAGCGTGTTTCGCTTTTCTTGACGCCGAACAAAGAATTAGATGGCTTGGGATCGCGCTCCAACTCGGAGGTTTTTGGATTACATACAGCGGATTAAACGCTAGATCGCGCCTGTTCTCCGAACCCGATCTGATGAGCGCCACGATTTCGGCTATCCAATTCCACTGGTCGAGACTGAAGCGTCGCTTCTCCCATCAAACTGACGGCTCAGTCGACACTGCGCTTGGGGCAATTTCTATATCATCGCAATCTCAGGTCTCAGTCTCGACAGTCATTTCTCGTGCGAACGACACGACCCTGGATGAAAGGGTTACTGCATCAGAGAAGGAACTGAAGCGCTTAGAAACACAGATTAACTCTCAAGCCGAATTAATTGCAGCGCAATTTTCAGGTGTTCGCGCCGAAAATCAAAGTGATCGGCTACATCTCACTCAAGAAATCGCTGATATCAAAGATATTCAAACAAGAAGTCTTGCCAAAGGCATTCCCTCTGAGAAGGCCGGCGTCGCGCTGTTTACCGTTGGGCTCGTTCTGTCTTCTGCATCACAAGACGTACTCGCACTCATATCTTTCAATTAGGAAGGCATGGTGCGGACGGCGGGGATCGAACCCGCATGACCTAAGGCCGAGAGATTTTAAGTCTCTTGCGTCTACCAGTTTCGCCACGTCCGCGCGGGCCCTGTTTCGGTCAGTTCGGCGGATGCGTCAAGGGTGGCGGTGCGATGCTGCGCCCTGCCCCGTGTCATCGGTCACTCAACTTCCCAGCGCATCGAGGAATTCGACGCCAAGTTCGCGTTCCTTGCGCCATTTGACCGCGCAGTCATGTGTCGTGCCGTCCTCGAAGCGGAGGCGGAACTCTTGGGGAATGTCGACGGTCGATTCGAAGGTCACCTTGGCTCCAACAGGCGAGAGATTGCGAATCATGCAGTCGAAGGTCGAATGGCCGCCCGGGAGGATGGCGCGACCGGCTTTCAGGGCCCTCAGGCGTGGCTGGCGGCGGCGTTCTGGCTGGGTCATGGCTGATGTCCAAATATGCTATGCATTACAACCATGATGATGCATCAGGCCGCCTAACCCACCCTTTCGATGATCGGCAGCATTTTAACGATCGCGCCAGCTTACAGCGTCCGAGACAGAAAAGGCGGAGCCGAGGGCCCCGCCTTTCTTGATCATTCATCGTCTGACGATCAGACGAGCTTGGCAGCCAGCTTTGCCACATGGGCGCCCTGGTAGCGGGCGGCTTCCAGTTCGATGTCCGAAGGCTGGCGCGAGCCGTCGCCGTCGGTGATCGTGGACGCGCCGTAGGGCGAGCCGCCCTTGACCTGCTCGACGCCCATCTGACCCTGGAAGGCATAGGGCAGGCCGGCATAGACCATGCCGTGATGCAGGAAGGTCGGGATGAAGCCCATGATGGTGGTTTCCTGGCCGCCGTGCTGGGTTGCGGTCGAGGTGAACATCGAGCCGAGCTTGCCGGTCAGCTTGCCCTGCGCCCAGAGGCCGCCGGTCTGGTCCCAGAAATTGCGCATCTGGGATGCGACCGTGCCGTAACGGGTGCCGGCGCCGACGATGATGGCGTCATACTGGTCGAGTTCGTTCGGGTCGGCGATCGGGGCCTGCTGGTCCATCTTGTAGTAGGAAGCCTTGGCGACCTCTTCCGGAACCAGTTCCGGAACGCGCTTGACGGTCACGTCCGCGCCGGCCGACTTTGCACCTTCGGCAACGGCATAGGCCATCGTTTCGATGTGGCCATATGCCGAGTAATAGAGAACCAGTACCTTCGCCATGTCGTATCTCCCTTGAAACATGCGGCCCCGCCGCGCTGATGGATGTGCGAGATGTAGCGCATTCCGGCGATCCGACCAGTCACGCGCGAGGGAACGCAGTGTTCAATCATTCACCGCCTTTACTTCTCTTCCCGGACACAAAACGGTAACGTCTTTCAGCCCCGCCTGCCTCATCCCATAGGACGACATCCATGACTTCGACGATCAAGACCGCCGCCATGCTCGCCATCGGCGACGAACTCCTGTCCGGCCGCACCAAGGACAAGAATATCGGCCATCTCGCCGATCTCCTGACGGTCGCCGGCATCGATCTGAAGGAAGTACGCATCGTCGCGGACGAGGAGGACGCGATCGTCGAGGCGCTGAATGCGCTCCGGTCGAAATACACCTATGTCTTCACCTCCGGCGGCATCGGCCCGACGCATGACGACATCACGGCCGATGCCGTGTCGAAAGCCTTCGGCGTGCCCTGCCTGCACGACCAGGATGCGATGAAGCTGCTCGGCGACATGTATGCGGGCCGCGGGCTCGAATTCACCGAGGCCCGCCAGCGCATGGCGCGCATGCCGGAGGGGAGCCGCCACATTCCGAACCCGGTCTCGACGGCGCCCGGCTTCATCATCGGCAATGTGTATGTCATGGCCGGCGTGCCGCAGGTCTTCCAGGCGATGATGGCGCATGTCATCGAGACCCTGCCGGCCGGCCAGCGGGTGCTGTCGCGCTCCGTTGCCTGTCCCTTCGGCGAAGGCGATATCGGAACGGCGCTCGGCGCGATCCAGAAGGCGCATCCGGAGACCTCGATCGGCTCCTATCCGCATTTCGACGGCATCCGATTCTCTACCGAGCTGATCGTCAGGGCGCGCGACCAGGCGGTCGTCGACGCGGCAGCGGCCGATGTCGAGGCGATGATCGCTGCGCTGCGGTCGGAAAAGGATGCCGCGGCCAAGCGCGATCTCGGCACCGGCGAGGTCGCTTAGGTCCTCTTCCCAAGGCCCTGCCGCCTTGACCGAGGTCAAGGCGGAACATCGTAATGGAACCCATAGTTATCTCATGCGGACGATGGATAAGGGCCGCAAGAGGAGACGACCATGGGCTACCGCACACTTCTTGCCATATTGGACACACCGAAAACCACGAAGCAGGTGACGGATTTTACCGTTGCCATCGCCAACCAGTTTCAGGCGCATGTGATCGGGGCCCATGCCGAGGCCGTGGCCATGGTGCCGCTGGTCGCGCCCATGGAGATCCCGGATCCCGCCACCGTTCAGGCGCTGCAGGAGATGGCGCATCAGGAAACCGAGGGCGTGGAAAAGATCTACCGCGAGATCGGCAGCCGAGAGGGCCTGTCCCATGAATGGCGCAGCTTCGTCACCTCCTCGGGTTTCAACTCCGCCGCATTGATCGACAGCGCCCGCAGCGTCGATCTCGTCATTGCCGCCCAGGGCGAGGCGGGCATGCTGTCGGAAACCCGATCGGAGCTCGAAAGCTTCCTGTTCGAGAGCGGACGTCCGGTGCTGCTCATCCCGCATATCCTGAAGGAGCCGAAACCGATCCGCCGGGTGCTGGTTGCCTGGAACGGCTCGCGCGAGGCGGCCCGCGCCACCTTCGACGCCCTGCCCTTCCTCAAGGCCGCCGAGGTGGTCGAGATCTTCACGGTCGATGCGTCCGACAGCGCGAACCAGACCGGCGCCATGGCCGGCGCCGAGATTGCCGCGTCGCTTGCGCGTCACGGGGTCAATGTCACGCTGACCGCGTCGGAAAAATCCGGGCTCGATCCGGCGATCGCCATCGAGAACCGGCTGTCGGACAGCTCCATCGACCTCTTGGTCATGGGGGCCTATGGCAACAAGCGCTGGTGGGAAATGCTGTTCGGCGGCGTCACCCGCACGGTGCTCGATTCGATGACGGCGCTGACGCTTCTGTCCCGCTGATGACGGGGCCTGTTGGCGAGGGAACACGGGCCTTGCCAGAGGCTTCAGATTCCCGCTAATAGCAACGGCCAAAGACTGGAACCCTTCAAGGGCGAGCTTCGCGCGGTATCAGCCGCGCGAAACGCGTTTCGGGGCCCGCGCATCGTGGCCCGCTTGGAAGGATCCGGTTGACGGCGCCGCAGTCCGGCGCGGATCCCATCATCCAGCCAGCGGAGCCCGCATCTCATGTCTCTTCCCGATAAAGCCTTCCCCGTTTCCTGGGACCAGTTCCACCGTGACGCGCGCGCGCTTGCCTGGCGGCTCGCCGGCCTCGGCCAGGAGTTCCGCGCCATCGTCTGCATCACCCGTGGCGGCCTCGTGCCGGCCGCGATCATCTCGCGCGAGCTCAACATCCGCCTCATCGAAACGGTCTGCGTCGCCTCCTACCATGACTATGTCAACCAGGGCGAAATGAACCTCCTGAAGGGCATCACGCCGGAACTGACGGTCAATGGCGGCGAAGGCGTACTGGTGATCGACGACCTCACCGACACCGGCAAGACGGCGCTCGAAGTGCGCGAGATGATGCCCAAGGCGCATTTCGCCTGCGTCTACGCCAAGCCGAAGGGCGTGCCGACCATCGACACCTTCGTCACCGAAGTCTCCCAGGACACCTGGATCTATTTCCCCTGGGACATGGGCTTCACCTATCAGGAGCCGATCGCCAAGGGCTCCAAGGGCTGACACGCAAAGCAAGAGCGACCTTTAAGACCCGCCTTCTCCGAAGGCGGGTTTTTCTTTGGCCTCCCTTCCGGTTTGCCGATCCCCCTCCTCGCGCGACCGCCCGATCCCGGTTTCGCCGTCAGTCTTTTCCAGCGAACGGAACAAAAGAGCCCCTCGCCCGTATGGCTCTTGTGTTCCACCCCAAACGGTAGAGATCGACTGATGGCCACCCTCCACTCTCCGCCCACGGCATCGAACGCCTATCCGCTTTCGGCGCTCTTCGTCCCCTTTCCCTTCGTCAGCTTCACACTGGCCCTGATCACCGACATCCTCTACTGGCGCACCTCGCACCTGATGTGGAGCAATTTTTCCGACTGGCTCTTGTTCTTCGGCCTCGTCTTCGGGGCGCTCTCCATCATCGCCGGGCTGATCGATCTTGCCCGTCCCGCGACCCGCACGCTTCGCCCCAGCTGGCCGGCGGTCATCGCCTATTTCGCGGTGCTGGTGCTTGCCATTCTCAACAGCTTCATTCACGCCGGCGATGGCTGGACGGCGATTGTGCCCTACGGCCTCCTCGTATCGGCCGTCACCGTGATTGCCATGATTGCCTGCGTCTATCTCACCGCCGAACAGCGTAGCGCCGATGCCTGGAGGACCCCATGAACCGCTCAGAAATCACCCTGCGCCGCGTCGCGCTCGCCTCCACCGCCCTTCTGGCGCTCACCCTTGCCGGCTGCAGCGATGACAATGGCGATTTCGACGTCTCAAGCCAGATCGGCCCCGATCCCGTTCTGCCCGAACCCAGCCAGTCGCTCGTGCCCGACCTGAAGGTCGCCGAGGTTGTCGGCTGGGGTGCGGACGAGACGCCCGACGTCATCGACGGCTTCACCATCTCCGCCTATGCCCGCGATCTCGCCAACCCGCGCACCGTGCACACGCTGCCCAACGGCGACGTGCTCGTCGTGCAGAGCAAGGCACCGCCCGGCAAGCCGGTCGAGCGTCCGAAGGACGTCATCCGCGGCTTCATCATGTCGATCGCTTCGGGTGGCGGCGGCGGGGATAAGTTGACCAACCTCATCACGCTGCTGCGCGACACCGATCGCGACGGGACCGTCGATGAACGCCATGACCTCCTGACCGACCTCAACTCGCCCTTCGGCCTCGCCTTCGTCGACGACACGCTGTACGTCGCCGCGGCCGATGCGGTGCTCGCCTATGACTATCAGCTCGGCCAGAACGAGATCACCACGGCGCCGCGCGTGCTGACCCCCTTGCCGGGTGGTCCGATCAACCACCACTGGACGAAGGATCTGGCGCTCAGCCCCGACGGCCGCTTCCTCTATGCCTCGGTCGGCTCCAACTCCAATGCCGGCGAACGCGGGCTCGAAGCCGAAAAGGGCCGCGCCGCCATCTGGCAGATCGACCGGGAAACCGGTGCCTCCCGCGTCTATGCGTCGGGCCTTCGCAACCCGAATGGTCTCGCCTTCAACCCGGACAGCGGCGCGCTCTGGACCGTCGTCAACGAGCGCGACGAGCTCGGCCCCAATCTGGTGCCGGATTACATGACCTCGGTTCAGGACGGCGCCTTCTATGGCTGGCCCTGGAGCTACTATGGCCAGCATGTCGATCCGCGCCTGCATCCGCCGCGGCCCGACATGGTTGAGCAGGCGATCAAGCCGGATTATGCGCTGTCCAGCCATGTGGCGGCGCTCGGCCTTGCCTTCTCCATGGGCATGGCTATGCCGGCCGAGTATGAAAACGGTGCCTTTGTCGGCAATCGCGGCAGCTGGAACCGAGACCACTTCAACGGCTACAAGGTGCTTTACGTGCCCTTCGAAAACGGCATGCCGTCGGGTCAAGCCCGAGACGTGGTGACCGGCTTCCTCAATCCCGATGAAGAAGCCCGTGGCCGCCCCGTCGGTCTCGGTTTCGACGGAACTGGGGCGCTTCTGATCGCAGACGATGCGGGCAACACCGTCTGGCGCGTCGCCGCCACTGGTGCGGCACCGCTCGCAGAGCCGATCGGGACCGACGAAATGCCGGCAGGTTCGCCTGCGGCCGCGGCCAATTCGACGGCCGAGCAGGCGACGGAAACCCAGCCCGGAGGCACCATCCAGCCCGCTGCGCCCGTCGATCCGGGTGTCGCACCGGTCGAAGATCCGGCCGCGGCTCCGACGCCGGCTACCCCGGTCGATCCGGGCAATGGCACGCTGGCACCACCGTCGGTCAACCCGCCGCAGACGGATGTCCCGGCCACGGGTCCGGAAGGTGCGGTCCAGGATGCCGGCCCACCGCCCGCGCCCGCGCAGCCTTAAGGGCTATTCGCAGCTCGCCATTCGAAGAAAGCCCCCCGCCAGCGGCGGAGGGCCTCCTCATTTGGGTCTGTCGTTCTTTTCTCTCGGGGCCTGCTTCATGTCAGCACGGTGGAGCCGTGAATCTGCGGATTAACGAGCCGGTAGCCCGTCAGCGGCAGTCGTCGAAATACCGCAGCGTATCTAGTAAGCCGACTACCAAAGGTCTATCCGAGTACAGACAACGTCGACGAGCTCTCCTTCGTTGATATCGGCAGGAATGTCACATTCTAGCTTCATTCGAATATCTCCGACAGTGATTATACCTTCGGCACGGTCTCGAACAACCACCGTCATTTCGTGTTTAAGGCTACCCACAATTCTTCGGATGCTCTCTGTTTCGTTTGCAGATCTACCGAAAAATTGGCAATCGTATATGTGCAAATCATCAGATATTATTTCACCTATGAACTTTGAATAGGGATGGGAAAAAGCGGCAATCGTGAACTCGCCGCTCTTCAAGATCACTATTGCCTCATTGGATCCGGTTGGTTTCCATTCTTCTGAGATGATCTTCATTTAATCACTCGCACGCATGCCGCTATTTTGCCAATTTGCTGGCAGAAAATTAACCCAATGCCAGGCTGCATAAGAAGGCAGAAGAAATCTACAGCTGCATTGCTTTTCCGGCCAATCGGTTCAACAGACTCAACCAACGCAGCGGTCGAGCGCAAGCCTCAGGTTGGCACCGATCTCTTCGTGGCCGCTGTCCTTCGGAATGGTGACATAGTCCTTTTCACGCCGCAGCGTGCCCTCGAAGCCATCCCCTTGAACATCGCACTCTTGGTGCGAAATCGGTAGGTCTCCATGATGTCCTGAATCCAAGCGAGGTAACGCGCCTCGTGTTTTTGTTTGTCCCAGAGTTCCGGATCCTCTTCCCGCGAAACATGGCGACTTTTGTCAAGCGCCTCCACGACGGCTTCACCCAGCATCCGGTTTTCCACATCGGGCAAGAACCGCTTCTCACCGGCCCGGAAGTCACCGAGCAGGAGCCCATCTCCTGACATGGTTTCCACCGAAATGAGTTTCTTGTTTCTGTAAACTGAACAGGTGGGAATATGGACAATGTCGTTGGTCGGCTTGTCCCTGAACCTGCCGAACTTATGGAGGCATCGCCATAAATATTTCAAATCCCAGGGCATCGTTGCTCATTCGATGAAAGACAGAAAATCGTCTCGGCTCCATAGAACGCGCGAAAGTTGCTTGTCTACCCTGGAAGGCCTTTCGGTGGCCGATCAACCGGAACTTGAAACTCGGTCGATTGGGAATGATCCTAACCTAATCTGCGCGTGTAGCAGCAGAATGAGGGGCCTCCCTGCCACCAGGGAGACCCCTCAGTCTGTCATGACCATGCCGGACGGGCTCAGCCAGGGATGCGCTTGTCGTATTCGGCCTTCAGACGCAGCCAGCCATCCCAGAAGGGTTCCGGCGTCTTGCCCCGCAGTCTGGCTGCGAGAATATCGAGATGCATGTGCCAGCCCGCTCCCACCATCAGCAGGTTCGCCCGGTCAGAGATCCGCCTGTGTGTGACGGTCATGAGGACTTCGTCACCTTCCGGCCTGAGGTCGATGCAGACTTCGCCGTTCTCCTGCCAGGTGAAGACGAGGCGCTTGTCCTTCTGGACTTCCAGAACCCGACTCTTCATCCGCATTTCCTCGCTGAAGCCCTCGGGACGTACGCCCGGCGGATCAGTCAGCTCCTCGTTGCGCCAGACGAGTTCGAATGGTGCGCCCGCCTTCGCCTCCATCACACCGTCGGCCAGCCAGAGCTTTCGCTTGTCAGCATCGACAATATAGCTCCAGATCCGCGAGGGCGGCCCGGGCAAGAGACGCTCGATCACCAGCGTCGCCGGTTCCGCCACACGTCCGTAGGCTTGGATCTCCAGTAGTTCCGTCATCGTCATTCTCCATTCTTTGCGTTTGAAGATGCGGCGTCCTCCGCTCGGAGAAGCCGTTCGAGAACGTCCAGCCGGCCGGTCCAGAAGTGCTCATAGGTGTTCAGCCACTGGTGGGCGCCGGCAAGCGGCCCCGGATCCAGATGGCAGAGATGGGTTCGTCCCTTGATCTCGCGACGCACGAGCCCCGCCCCTTCCAGCACCTTGACGTGCTTGGAGGCCGCCGCCAGCGACATGGCATGAGGCTCCGCCAGTTCGCCGACGCTGCGCGCGCCCTGCGAAAGGTCAAAAAGCATCTGACGACGGGTTCGGTCGCCCAATGCGTGAAAGATCGTATCGAGGATTGCGTCTGTTTGCTCAACCATGTGGTTGAATATCTATCGACATGCGGAGATTGTCAACCACTTGGTTGAGGATCGCAGCATTCACATGGTGAGCGCGCCACCGATGACGAGCACCAGGAAGAGCGTGACGATCGCCAGAGACCACCAGGAGAGAACGCTGCCCCGTCTCGGACCCGGATGGCTCTGGGTGCGATAGCCGGTGTTCCGGTCTCCGTCGTGGCTGGTGCGTTCGTCTTTCATCGCAACCTCCCTGTTCTCCCGAAAAACACTGTCATGCCCCCGAGGTTCCGTTCGGAGCGGTCTTTCGACGGAACCCGTTGCGCGTGCCTTCCGTTCTCTTCCGACATGAAGAGAGGGTTACCATGAACACGCGGTCGAAATTTCACTTGTTGGCGCGGGCGGGCTACAGCGCACGCGGCGTCGTCTTCCTGCTGATTGCGGCACTGGCTCTGTTTTCCAGCTTTGCTGGCGGCAGGCCGGATACACAGTCGGCGCTGTCAGCCCTCCTGCAGCAGCCTTTCGGACGGATATGGATCGGTCTGATCGGACTGGGGCTTGCCGGCTTCGTCGTCTGGCGGCTCGCTCAGTCGCTCGCCAATGCCGATGGTCAGGACGATGACCTCAAGGGTTACGCGATCCGTGCAGCCCTCTTCGGCAGTGCCATCACCTATGCGGGCCTTGCGGTCACCAGCCTGATGATGGCCTTGCAGATGTCGGGCGGTGGCGGCTCCGGCGGCGAAGAAGGACTCGCCGCCTGGGCCATGGCCCAGCCCTTCGGTCGCTATCTCGCCGGCATCATCGGCTTGGGCTTCGTCATCGGCGGCGTGATCACCGCCATGAAGGGGATCAGGCGCCGCTTCGGTCGTTATCTGGACCTCGATGCGGAAAAGAACTCGCCGGCCGTGCTGATCTCCATCTATGGCCTTGTCGCACGCGGCGCGGTCTTCGGCATCGTCGGTGTCTTCTTCCTCTATGCCGCCTTCACGGTCGACCCGGAGCAGGCCGGCGGCATGGCGGATGCGCTGGCCTGGGTGCAGAGCCTTCCCTTCGGCAACGTCATCTATGCCGTGGTCGCCGTCGGCCTCGCTGCCTTCGGCATCTACAACTTCGTCGAGGCGCGCTATCGGCGGATCCGAGCCCCTGAGGCGAGCGACCTTCGCCGCCAGCTCCCTCTCGGCCGCGCGCACTGAACCTCACGATGGACTCTGGTCTCTCGTCCCATTCCGTCACAGCATATCCTGTGACGGAATGACGGTAACCCCGCGGGGTGCAGCAATCGCCGCCTCGAGCATAGTGCGGGCAATCGCCTCAGGTGGATTGGCCTGCAGCGTCGGCGGCAGGATCGGCTTAAGCAAGCCAAGCCCTTTCCGTGCCCCCTGCTCCATCGGCCGCGGTTCCGGGCGCGGTCCGTCGATCAGGCCCGGCCGGACGATCACGCAGCTGTCGAAACCGAGTGCCACGATATCCCGTTCCGTCTCGCCCTTCACGCGACTATAGAAGAAAAGCGACTTCACATCGGCGCCTTTCGCGGAATTGAGCACGAAGCTTCTCGCGCCATGGGCTTTGGCCAGCCGCGCAATCTCCAAGGGATAGTCGTGATCGACGCGATGGAAGCGTTCACGCGATCCCGCGGTCTTGATGGTGGTGCCGAGTGCGCAGATCACGGCGTCGACGGCCCAGATGCCGGGATCCTGCGGGAGCGCATCGAAGTCCACGATCGGAGCAGACAATCCTGGCCGCTGCGGCAAGGGTCGGCGGGTTGGCGCGGTGACCGCCGTTACGCGTGGATCGGCCAGCGCCTGATCGAGAACATGGCTGCCGACCAGTTCGGTAGCGCCCAACAACAACAGATGCATGGTCCCGCGTCTCCTCGATCCGCTAAGTAGTCCCTGTCGCAGCCCTATCGGCGGCAATACCAGGTGACTTCAATGCTCTGACACCTTGCCCGTTCCGTCGCGCAAACGAAAGAAGCGCCGCATCGCTGCGGCGCTTCCGTATTTCGCTCATAAGCGAATTCCCGAAATGGCTCAGGCTGCCGTGCGGTAGCCTACAGAGCCGGCCGAGGTGCCACCTTCGAGCTTGAAGCGGGCGAGCTGCGCCTGCAGCTGGCGCGCTTCGCCGGCGAGAACCTGGCTCGCGGCCGTCGTCTCTTCGACCATGGCGGCGTTCTGCTGGGTCATCTGGTCCATGTGGTTGACCGAGGTGTTGATCTCGCCAAGCGCGGCCGACTGCTCTTCGGCGGCACGGGCAATCGTCACCACGTGGTCGTTGACGCGGTTGACCAGAGATTCGATCTCCTTCAGCGCCTCGCCGGTCGAAAGCACGAGCGACACGCCGCCCTTTACTTCCTCGGCCGAGGTGTTGATCAGGGTCTTGATCTCCTTCGCCGCATTGGCCGAGCGCTGGGCCAGTTCGCGAACTTCCTGAGCGACGACGGCAAAACCGCGACCGGCTTCACCGGCACGTGCTGCTTCGACGCCGGCGTTGAGTGCCAGCAGGTTGGTCTGGAAGGCGATTTCGTCGATGACCGAGATGATCTGGCTGATCTTCTGCGAGGACTGCTCGATGCGGCCCATGGCGTCGATGGCGTTGCGGACGATGTCGCCCGACTTGCCGGCGCTTGACTTGGTCTCGTCGACCATGTGCGACGCTTCCCGGGCACGCTGGGTCGAGGTCTTCACCGTGGTGGTGATCTCCTCGAGGGCGGCGGCCGTCTCTTCCAGCGAGGCGGCCTGCTGTTCGGTGCGGCGGGCCAACTGGTTGGCGGCCGAGGACAGTTCGCCGGAGTTGCCGGTGATCGTGCCTGCAGCGTTCAGGATGTTCTGCATGGTCTGGCGCAGGACGGCCATGGTCTGGTTGACGTTGCCCTGGAGTTCGGCAAAGGCGCCCTGGAACTGGCCGTTCATGTCGTGGGTCAGGTCGGCATCGGCCAGCGCTGCGATGACGCGGCGCACTTCGGTGATGCCGCGGTCGACGCTTTCGACGAGCTCGTTGACCGAACCGGCAAAGCGCTGCAGGTCGGCATCTTCGTAAGACTTGGTGATGCGCTTGGAGAAATCGCCGGCAGCGGCCGCCGCCACGATGTCGCTGATCGATGTCTGCAGGTCACGGCTCTGGGCATGCAGGGCCGCTTCCTGGGCTTCCATGGCGCGCATGTGGGCTTCGTTGGTGCGGAAGACTTCCAGCGCACGGGCCATTTCGCCGATCTCATCCTTGCGCTCGGTGCCTTCGATGGCCTTGCCGAGCTTGCCGGAGGCCATTTCCGTCATGACGGCGGTCAGGCTGCGGATCGGGTTGACGATGCCGCGGCGGGCAAGCAGGAAGCTGATGGCCACACCGGCGAGAATGCAGACAGCCGCGGTCACGACCTGAACCAGCATGGTGAAGCCGGAGGCAGCCAGCGCGTTTTCACGCGAGGCCTTCAGGCTCTCGGCAGACGAGGTCGAATATTCCTTGACCACTGCGGTGACCGTCTTCTGGGCGTCGAGAGCCTTGGCCAGCTCGCCCTTCATCACGGCGAGATCCTGACCGGCAGGCGTCGCAGCGACGGCAACCATCTCGCGGATCTGATTGAAATAGGCGTCGAGCGCCACCTTCGTGCGATCGAGGATCTGGGCCTCGGCCGGGCTCGCGGTCGTCGCGATCTTCGGCAGGCGGGCGAGCATTTCGGCCGCGCGCTTGTCGGTTTCAGCGGCGAAATCGGCGGCCTTTTCCGGAGCCAACGCCAGCTGATAGGTCATGCGGGAGATGGCGATGATGTCAACGCGCAGGTCCATGGCCTCACGGGCCACCTCTTCGCGGGCGCCGGTGTCCTTCAGCGCCGAGCCCAGCGAGGACAGGCCGCTTGCGCCGACAGCTGCGATCGCCGCGGCCGCCACGCCCATCAGGACGACGACGAGGCTGATCTTTTTGAGAATGGAGAGATTGGCAATACTCATGAAGATTTACTCCGTGCGACCCGCCATCCTGGCAGGCGGCCTTGTGCGGCCGGGCATGGAGGTCATTCCATACTGATGGTTCCACTGAATAATCGTCACATATTGCGATTTGGTTGATGCGGGATGAGTGAATTACGCATCTGCAATATCAGGTAGCGTCCGCGGCCCGGCCGAGGAGATTTCCTGTCAAGCCCAGGATTTTTCCCGGCTCTCATCCCCAGCTTTTTCGAGCGACGATTCGGCCCGCAGAAAAGCCCCGAAGACCTAGCTTTGAGCCCGGTTTGCGGATCGTTTCGGCACGAAATCGCCCCCGTGACTTCTGCGTGACGGCGCGGCATCGGCAGGGGCTTGCGTCACACGACACGAGAAAGCCGTGTCATTCCCGTGACTTCGCTCTTTTGCCCGTTATCCACAATCAATCACCACAACATATAGCGTTAACATTTCCTTCACAGACCACCCCTTGACGGAATCAGTCGGGACGATGTTAATGGACCCTGTTGCGGCGGCGACTGGACCGGGCATAACGAGGCCGGGTTTCATCAAACATTGTGGCGGCTTTCTTTGAGGTGGAACGGCGTTCTGACGACGTCGCCCACAACAGGAAATTTGTGCGATTTTTGACCGCCCGGCAGGGGGTCTGGGTCTGGCAGCAATAATCTGTTAGTACTATATTTAGTGTTTGCAGCCACCATCACTACCATATACAGGGTCGTCATCTCCGGATGAATCACCTGACGGACGAACAAGTGAGCGGCTGCGCAGTTTCGCGTTGGCCGAACGAAATTACTCGCGCCGATTTTCGGCGCCCTAGATCGAGGGACACAGGCAGATGCGCATTGAACGTCGCTTCACCAAACCGGGACAGTCCGCCTATGCGGAAATCGAGTTCCGCAAGGCCATCAGCGAAATCAAGAACCCCGACGGCTCAATCGTATTTCGTCTTGCCGACATCGACGTCCCGGCTCAGTTCAGCCAGGTGGCGGCGGACATTCTCGCCCAGAAGTATTTCCGCAAGGCCGGCGTGCCGAAGATCCTGAAGAAGGTCGAGGAGAACGACGTTCCCTCCTTCCTCTGGCGCTCGGTTGCCGATGAGAAGGCACTGGCTGCTCTGCCCGCGGAAGAGCGCTACGGCTCGGAAACCGATGCCCGTCAGGTCTTCGATCGCCTGGCCGGCACCTGGACCTATTGGGGCTGGAAGGGCAAGTACTTCTCGTCCGAAGAAGACGCAGCCGCCTTCAAGGACGAGCTCGCCTACATGCTCGCCACCCAGCGCGTCGCGCCGAATTCCCCGCAGTGGTTCAACACCGGCCTGCACTGGGCCTATGGCATCGACGGCCCCGGCCAGGGCCATTTCTATGTCGACCCCTTCACCGGCAAGCTGGTCAAGTCGAAGTCGGCCTATGAGCATCCGCAGCCGCATGCCTGCTTCATCCAGTCCGTCGAAGACGACCTCGTGAACGAAGGCGGCATCATGGACCTCTGGGTCCGCGAAGCCCGTCTCTTCAAGTATGGCTCCGGCACCGGCTCCAACTTCTCCTATCTGCGCGGCGAAGGCGAAAAGCTGTCCGGCGGCGGCCGTTCTTCCGGCCTCATGTCCTTCCTGAAGATCGGCGACCGCGCTGCCGGCGCCATCAAGTCGGGTGGCACCACCCGTCGTGCGGCCAAGATGGTCGTCGTCGACATCGACCATCCTGATATCGAAGCCTATATCGACTGGAAGGTGAAGGAAGAGCAGAAGGTTGCCGCCCTCGTCACCGGTTCCAAGATCGTCGCCAAGCACCTGAAGGCGATCATGAAGGCCTGCGTCAACTGCGAGGCCGACAACGGCGCCTGCTTCGACCCGAACGAGAACCCGGCCCTCAAGCGCGAAATCAAGGCCGCGAAGAAGGACCAGGTTCCGGAAAACTACATCAAGCGCGTCATCCAGTTCGCCCAGCAGGGCTACAAGGATCTCGAGTTCAAGACCTATGACACCGACTGGGATTCGGAAGCCTATCTGACCGTCTCCGGCCAGAACTCGAACAATTCCGTCTCGCTGAAGGACGACTTCCTGCGCGCCGTCGAAAACGACGGCGAGTGGAACCTGACCGCCCGCAAGGACGGCAAGGTCATGAAGACGCTGAAGGCCCGCGATCTCTGGGAGAAGATCTCCTACGCCGCCTGGGCGTCCGCCGATCCGGGCCTGCACTTCAACACGACGATGAACGACTGGCACACCTGCCCGGCTGCCGGCCCGATCCGCGCGTCGAACCCGTGCTCGGAATACATGTTCCTCGACGACACGGCCTGCAACCTGGCTTCGCTCAACCTCCTGCAGTTCAAGGATGCCGAGACGAAGAAGATCAACATCGCCGACTACGAACACGCCGTCCGCCTCTGGACCGTCGTTCTCGAAGTCTCCGTGATGATGGCGCAGTTCCCGTCGCGCCAGATCGCCGAACTATCATATGAATACCGCACGCTCGGCCTCGGCTATGCGAACATCGGCGGCCTGCTGATGTCCTCGGGCATCCCGTACGATAGCGCCGAAGGCCGCGCCATCTGCGGTGCGCTGACCGCCATCATGACCGGCGTCTCCTATGCGACGTCAGCCGAAATCGCCTCGGAACTCGGCCCCTTCCCGGGCTTTGCACCGAACCGCGACAACATGCTGCGCGTCATCCGCAACCACCGCCGCGCCGCCCAGGGTCTCGCCTTCGGTTACGAGGGCCTGTCGGTCAACCCGGTTCCGCTGATCCATGCCGACTGCACGGATCCGGCTCTGATCGAACATGCCACGGCCGCCTGGGACAAGGCGCTCGAGCTCGGTGAAAAGCACGGCTACCGCAATGCCCAGGTCTCGGTCATCGCACCGACCGGCACGATCGGTCTCGTCATGGACTGCGACACCACCGGCATCGAGCCCGACTTCGCGCTGGTCAAGTTCAAGAAGCTCGCCGGTGGCGGCTACTTCAAGATCATCAACGCTGCCGTTCCGGAAGCGCTGCGCACGCTCGGCTACTCTGAGTCCCAGATCGCCGAAATCGACGCCTATGCCGTCGGCCATGGCAACCTGAACCAGGCCCCGGGCATCAATCCCTCGACGCTCAAGGCCAAGGGCTTCACCGACGAGAAGATCGAAGCCGTCAACGGCGCGCTGAAGTCTGCCTTCGACATCAAGTTCGTCTTCAACCAGTGGACGCTCGGTGCCGACTTCCTCAAGGAGACCCTCAAGGTTTCCGACGAGCAGCTTTCCGACATGAGCTTCAACCTGCTTGAGCACATGGGCTTCTCGAAGAAGGACATCGAAGCCGCCAACATCCATGTCTGCGGTGCGATGACGCTCGAAGGCGCGCCCTTCCTCAAGAAGGAGCACCTGCCCGTCTTCGATTGCGCCAATCCCTGCGGCAAGATCGGCAAGCGTTATCTCTCGGTCGAGAGCCACATCCGCATGATGGCGGCTGCCCAGCCCTTCATCTCGGGTGCGATCTCCAAGACGATCAACATGCCGAACGAAGCGACCGTCGAAGACTGCGGCTCCGCCTACATGCTGTCCTGGAAGCTGGCGCTGAAGGCCAACGCGCTCTACCGCGATGGCTCGAAGCTCTCCCAGCCGCTCAACGCCTCGCTGATCGAGGACGAGGATGACGAGGACGGCGTCGACGAACTGCTCCAGCAGCCGATGGCGGCCCAGGCCGTCACCATCACGGAACGCATCGTCGAGCGCATCGTCGATCGTGTCGTGCGCGAGCAGGAAAAACTGCCTACCCGGCGTAAGGGTTACACCCAGAAGGCCAAGATCGGTGGTCACACCATCTTCCTGCGCACCGGCGAATATGATGACGGTCGCCTCGGCGAAATCTTCCTTGACATGAACAAGGAAGGCTCGGCGCTGCGCGCCTTCATCAACAACTTCGCCATCTCCGTCTCGCTCGGCCTGCAATATGGCGTGCCGCTCGAGGAATATGTCGACGCCTTCACCTTCACCAAGTTCGAGCCGGCCGGCATGGTCACCGGCAACGACGCGATCAAGAATGCGACGTCGATCCTCGACTACGTCTTCCGCGAACTGGCGATCTCCTATCTCGGCCGCCACGATCTGGCGCATGTCGACACCTCGGACTTCTCCAACACCGCGCTTGGCCGCGGCATGAAGGAAGGCAAGGCGGATGTCGTCTCCAAGGGCCTGACCCGCGGTTACAAGCCGACGCTCGTCTCCAGCCACACGCCGGCTGCCGCGAGCGCCGAGCCGAAGGGTGCGGCCACCGCTGCCCCCGCCAAGGCCTCGGCCACGGTCACCGCCTTTGCCTCGACGGGCGCCACCGCCCGCAAGCTCGAAGTCGCCACCGCCGTCTCCACCCATGAAGTCGTGTCCTTCAAGCGCGACTACGAAGAACGCGCGGTCGAATTCGCCGAGGAGATCGCCGAAGAAAGCGTCTTCACCGACGCCGCCGCCGACGAGGCCGCCAGCGCCAAGGCCGAAGCCAAGAAGCTCGAGGCATCACGCCGCATGCGCTCCATCGCGCAGGGCTATACGGGCAACATGTGCTCGGAATGCCAGAACTTCACGATGGTGCGCAATGGCACCTGCGAGAAGTGCGATACTTGTGGTGCCACGAGTGGGTGCAGCTGAGGCACACAGGGATAGGTGGAGAATTCGATGTCCACCCGCCTGAGGTGAGGTAGATTAAACCCCGCGTCGATTGAGTTTGGCGCGGGGTTTTTGGTTGGGAGCTTTGCCGTGCCAATCTGCATCCTTTGTACGTCACTACAGAAGTCGTTCAGTAAGCCTGAACACATTCTCCTCAATGCGTTGGGCGGGAAGAAACCAGTTCATGGAATAATCTGTGATGATTGTAACAATGTTACAGGAAGCACTATAGACAGACACTTAACCCGTTCAGTTGAGTCAATACGTGCGCATGCAGGATTTAGGGCAGGTGATGGTGACGCGCCACCAAAACTGAGAAACTTGGGTGGGGGTGCGGTCAAATACGATCTGGTCGATGGCATTCCCCAGTTCAGGCCACAGCAGGCAATGGCCCGAAAACGAAATGATGATGGCTCACATACCATCAGCATCCAGGCGCGGGACCTACCCCACCTTCTTCAATTGGTTGAACAAGCAATCGTGCGATGGAAGCTCACAGGGGAAATTGCAGAGAAATTCCGCGCCGACGTTTTTGAACGAGCCATTGCTCATCATAATCCCACTCCAACGGTCGAATTCAACTTGTCCTTTGGCGACGGGATGTCCCTGAGGTCGATGGCAAAATCCACACTCGTGCTTCTAGCCAGTCAGATAGGCAACGAGTCCGTTTTGCATCGAAGTTTCGACGGCGCCCGGGATTTCATCATGAATGACGCGGATACGATCAATGTATGGATCAACTCAAACAGGCTTCCTTCGTTTACCGAAGCATATGGGCCAACTCCCAGCGTCGTTTGGGCTGGATCGGATCTAGAGGGAGCTGTGTTTGGCTACTTCAATCTCTATGGAGTAGTCGGATGGACGTTCAAGCTGTCCGACCATACACCGTCGCCGGTTCGGCCCTCAGTGATCATTAATGATCCTCGTCAGCCTCAAATCAGAACTGATGATCCTGAAGTCGCTGAACTCCTATCTGTCGAATGGGTCAAGAAAAGCGACTTCCGCGAAAAAGATATTGCCAGAGGGATAACAAAACTACGCAGCCAAATGCGCGAATACTCACGTGAACGCTTGATCGACAAATCGCTAACTAACGAACTCTCAAAGACAAACTTTGATGAAACCGGTTATGTTGATCCAACTGAAACTCAGCGAGTTCTCGAGGGCCTTGCGTATCGCGTCTTAATGGGATTGTTTCGCGTGCCATGGTCAGAGCCAGTCCAAGGATCACAAAAGGATCCGAGAGACCGTGAGTTGGACTAGGACTATCTCGACGCGAACGCCGACGTGTCAGCGACGGTGGAAGCCAGCGTTCGTTGAGGTCACGCTCGCCCGCCGTTACCAAGGCAAAAATGCGCGCCGTATCCCACCTCTCCCCCTTGTGGGAGAGGTTACAAAATCGAAGGCTTAGGCCAGCGCAAGCGGCCTAAACTTCAGATTTTGTTGGTGAGGGGATCGGTTCCGTTGCCACGACATAACCGCCCCCCTCTCTGGCGATTTCTGATGTTTAGGCGGCTTACGCTCGCCTAATTCATCTCTGAGCCTTCGCGCGGCGTCGCGCTCAGGCCTCCGTTCGCTGAAATCGATTCACTGGATCGATTTCTGGCCTTCGGCCATCGCTCCGAAGTCTCCCCCACCGAAGGGGAGATGAGCCCTCAAGCACCGCCCGGAACCAATCTCATTTGAAACTGTTAGGCCCTAGACCACACCAACGGAGAGAATATCATGCGCGCCCTCAACCTCATCACATTGCTTCTCGTCATTGTCGGCGGCCTGAACTGGCTGCTGGTCGGCATTGCCGATTTCGACCTCGTTGCTGCCCTGTTCGGCGGTCAGGATACGGCACTGGCGACCATCGTTTACGTGCTGGTCGGCCTGTCGGCCCTGTGGCAGCTCGTGCCCTTCTTCAAGGCGATGCAGGTCGGCGAGACCCATGCGGAAGCCAATATCGGCACGCATCGCTAAGCGAAGCGTCGCCGTCCTTTCGAGACATGGACGCGGGGTCGGCAGTGCCGGCCCTGCTTTCGTTTGGGTGAAGACGAAGTCCCAAAAAAGTCCGCCCTCGCCTTGGTTTGCAGGGCTTGCGGCCAACGCTTCCTTAACGGGCTCGCGGTATTTTACGATAGATTAAAAGACTGGACGGAGACCTGAGCGAAATGTCCAAACCGACCTTCCGCTTCACCCATTACGACCTGAAGGAACAGCGCGCCGGCACGATCATCGAGGTGACGCTTTCGGCGGTCAACAATGTGCGCCTGATGACGCCGACCAATTTCCAGCGGTTCAAGGAAACGCTCGACTACAAATATCTCGGCGGCGTGGCGAAGAAATCGCCGATCAATGTCGTGATCCCGGAAAGCGGCCATTGGCATCTGATCGTCGACATGGAAGGCCATCATGGGCTCGCCGAATCCAAGGTCAAGATGATCGCAGCACCGGCCGTCCAGCCGAAGCAGAAGGCGTCCTGAGGCCATCCGCCTCCCCTCGCCCGGATCCGTGCCGCTCAGCCCTTGTGCGCAGCCAGAACAAGATCGGCCGCCTGCTCGCCACTCAAAAGCGCGCCATGCACCGTGCCGGCATAATCGGCGCTTACATGCTCGCCGGCCAGCAGAAGCCGTGGCCCCACCGGCGCGGCAAGGGTCACGTGATCGGCGGGGGATGCCCCGACCGCCGGGAAGGAATAGGCACCGCGGGCAAAGGGGTCCCTCGACCAGGCATGCCTGCTCATACCCTTCGGCGCCGGAACATCCGATCCGAACATGTCGCGCAGGACGGCCGTGATGTCGGCAATCAGCGCCGCGTCGTCCATCGCGTCGACGCGGGGCGCATAATCCCCGCTCGCAACCAGCGTCAGGACCGGCGCATCGTGGATCGCCATGAGGTTCAGCATGTCGGCAAAGCGGCCGCGCTCTCGTCCGGCATAGCCGAGAAAATGCATATCCTCCGGCCAGAAGGGCTTGTCGAAGGCGACCGAAACCTTGGCCAGTTCACCGAAGCCGATCGCAGTGATCGCCTTCCGGTGGCTGTCCGGCAAAGCGGGTTCGAAGGTGAGGGCCCCGGCCTTCAACACACCGAGCGGCACGGTGACGATGCAATGATCGGCCTCAACGGTCCCGGCTTCGGTCTCCACGGTGACGCCATCGGGGCGGTGGCGGATCCTGCGCACCGGCTGGCCGAGGCGGATGTCGAGCCCCTGCCCCAGGAACTTCACCAGGAGATCGTACCCCTCGCGCAGCACTACATCCGGCCCGTCGAAGGCCTCGCCGGCGTCGAGATGCAGCGCCGAAAGCTGAGCCAGCGGCGCGCCATATTCGCCCTCATAGGTGTCGGTCAGGGCCCAGTTGCCGATCGGCTCCTGCAGGAGGACGGGATCGAGCATCTCGATCACCTCGAGCAGCGACACCGATGGGTCGCCATCGGCCTCTTCCGCTGCGCTGTCGGCCAGTGTTTCCAGATCGTCGAAGACATCGTCGATCTCGAAATCTTGCGGCTCCACGCCGCCTTGCTCAAGAAGCTGCCAGCTTTCCTGGTCGATGAACAAGGGCGTTGCGCGGGCCTTGGCGGCGAGATCCGCCACCGGGTTGCCGTGATAGCCGTGAATGAAATTGGCGCCGTGTTCGACCGGCACGCCGAGGCTGCGATCGGTGAAGATGCGGCCGCCGATCCGGTCGCGGGCCTCGAGCAGCACAACCTCCGCACCGCTTTCGGCAAGGCGCGCGGCAGCGGAGAGACCCGCCATGCCCGCGCCGACCACGACGACCTTCAGCCCCTTCCCGGCCCCACTGACGGGATCGGCTGCACTTGCCGGTGGAGAGGCCTGGGCCAAGGCCCGACGCCCCAGGGAGCTCAGCAAAAGGCCCGATGCGGCAGCGAGCAGCAGTAGCCTGCGGCGGAGCGGGTCAGGCCGCATGGACCGCCGGCTCGTCCTCGTCGGGGCTCAGATCCTCGGCGAAGAAGACCCGACCGCGGCCGCCTTCCTTGGAGGCATAAAGTGCCTTGTCGGCCATGGCCATGATCGGCCGGGCGGCGGCACCGCTTTCAGGTGCGGTAGCAACGCCCAGGCTGATCCCGACATCGACGACCGGGCCGCTCGACAGAGTGATGGGCTGAGAGACCGAGGCGATGATGTGCTGGGCGAGCATGGAAAGCCTCGGCCGGTCGCGGAAGGCATGGACCAGCACGACGAATTCGTCGCCGCCAACACGTCCCACCAGCCCGTTTTCGCCGACGGCCTCCCGCAGCCGCTCCGCAACCACCCGGATCACCTCGTCGCCCGCCGCATGGCCATGGATATCATTGACGGCCTTGAAGCGGTCGAGGTCGCTGGCAATGACGGCAAAGGGCGCATGCGCCAGCCGTTCCGCCGCCTCGTTCAGCGCCTTGTCGAAGCAGAGCCGGTTGGCAAGGCCGGAGAGCGCATCGCGATGGGCAAGCTCCCGGTTGCGACGCTCGCTTTCTTCCAGCCGCTCCGACAGGCGGCCGATATAGCGGCCGAGCACGAAGCTTGCGGTGAGCAGCAGGCCGCAGAGCAGCACCACCGCCGGCACCACGATGGTCCAGATCTCGGCACCGGGCTGGTAGAGGGCGAAGTCGAAGCTGCCGAGCTTGCGGCCGTCGAGGCTCCTGATCGCCAGCAGCCCGTCGTCGTTGCGATTGAAGCGGAGCTCCGGATATTCGAGTTGCGTGTTGAGATCGGCAACGAGCTCCGCATCGATCGGCCTTGCCGAAATCAGGACGACCGGATCGCCTCCAGGCAGCGCCACCTCGCCATCATCGGGCACGATGGCCATGGCTGAGGTCAGCATCACATCCCCGTCGATCTCGGCGAAACCGAAGGCGGCGATGGCATGAACCTGGGAAGCCGGCACCGGTTTCTGGCCATAGCCGCCATCGATCGTGGTGCGATGGGCATGGTGCTGCCTGATCGCCTGGTCGGCAATCGCCTTCAGATCCTCGCCAGGCTTCAGTTCGCGCGCGGTCAGATCCACCTCGTCCTGCCAGGCCGACATCAACAGGCGCCCGCCCGGACCGACGAGGAAGCTGCGCTCGTGGCCGAAATCATACCAGAGCGAGGAGACGAACTCCTCCACCACATAGGAGGCGCGGAACTTGAGCGTGATGTATTTGACCGAACGGTCCCAGCGCGCGAGCCCGAGCTGGTCGCGGGCAAGCAGGCTCTGGCGGTCGCGCAACACGTTTTCCAGCATCAGGATCTGCTTTTCGACCGCAATATCGTCGGCCTTGCGGGAAGCGATGTAACCGACGAAGAGGAGCGAAAGGGCCGACAGCGTGATCAGCACGAAGGCGAAAAGCTTGACCAGCGCCGGCAAGCCAAGGCGCGGCGCGGCCTTGCCTCCCGGCTGCAAGTGCAAGAATTCAAGCTCTTTCGTCATACGCAATCCCCTGTGTTCGGCCCGGGAGATTAAAGGAGAGCGCTTAAAAGCAGCTTAAGCTGAAATGACGATAGGCAAGCGGATCAGCCGCCGCTCCGCTCCCGGCGGAGCTTGGACCACCAGTCCAGACGCTTTCGGATCTCGCGCTCGAAACCCCGCTCCGGGGGATCGTAGAAGGTCTTGCGGCCCATCTTTTCGGGGAAATAGTCTTGGCCGGAGAAGGCATCCGGCTGGTCGTGATCGTAGAGATAACCGTCGCCATAGCCCTCGCCCTTCATCAGCTTGGTCGGGGCATTCAGGATGTGCTTGGGCGGCAAGAGCGAGCCGTGTTCCTTCGCGGCGCGCATGGCGGCCTTGTAGGCGACATAGACGCCGTTCGACTTCGGGGCTGTCGCGAGATAGACGCAAGCCTCGGCCAGCGCGAGTTCGCCTTCGGGAGAGCCGAGATAGTCGTAGGCATCCTTGGCGGCGTTGCAGACGACCAGCGCCTGGGGGTCGGCCAAGCCGATATCCTCGACCGCCATGCGCACCAGCCGGCGACCGAGATAGAGCGGGTCTTCGCCGGCATCGAACATGCGGCAGAGATAATAGAGGGCAGCGTCGGGATCGGAGCCGCGCACGGCCTTGTGGAGGGCCGAGATCAGGTTGTAGTGGCCGTCCTGGCCCTTGTCGTAGACCGGAGCGCGGCGCTGGACGATACGGCCAAGCCCCTCGGTGTCGAAGACCTCCCCTTCGCGGGCGGCACGCCAGACTTCTTCGGCCAGTGTCAGCGAGGCACGGCCATCGCCATCGGCCATGCGGATCAGGCTTGCCCGTGCATCGGCATCGAGCGGCAGCGGCTTGCCTTCGGTCTCCTCGGCGCGCTTGAGCAGGATCTCGATGCTCGCCTCGTCATGGCTCTTGAAGGTCAGGACCCTGGCGCGCGACAAAAGAGCGGCGTTGAGTTCGAAGCTTGGGTTCTCGGTCGTTGCCCCCACCAGAATGACGGTGCCGTCCTCCATCACCGGCAGAAAACTGTCCTGCTGGGCGCGGTTGAAGCGGTGGATCTCGTCGACGAAGAGCAGGGTCTGGCGACCTTCCATGCGGCGCAGGCGGGCGCTTTCGAAGACCTTCTTGAGGTCGGCGACACCGGAGAAGATCGCCGAAATCTGCTCGAAGGCGAGGCCCGCCTCGCCCGAGAGCAGCCGGGCGACGGTGGTCTTGCCCGTGCCCGGGGGGCCCCAGAAGATCATCGAGCCGAGCGAGCCCGAGGCGATCATGCGGGCGAGCACGCCATCCTCGCCGGTCAGATGCTCCTGACCGGTGACTTCGGCAAGGTTCTTGGGCCGCAGACGATCGGCGAGCGGGCGACGCTCGGCCATCTCTTTCGACATCTGCGGCGCAAAGAGATCGCTCATCGGAAGATCTGCCGGATGCGCTGGCCATCGCGCTCGATCTCGACGCGCCAGAAGCCAGGATCGCTTTCGCTCATGGTCTGCAGATCATCCACAGAGGCGATCGGCTCGCCATTGACGGCCACCACGATATCGCGCGGCTGGAAGCCGAGACGGGCCGCCGGGGATCCGCGCACGACTTCGGTGACGACGACACCCGTGACTTCCGATGCCATCTTCAGCTCATAGGCGAGGCGCGGCGAGAGATTGCCGGCGCGGATGCCGGCAAAGGGGCTGCGGCCTTCGATCAACTGAATGTCGCGCGGCCGGGTCTCAGGCGCGGATGCGAGCTGCAGCGCAATCGCCTGCTGCTTGCCATCCTGCTGGATGGTGAGCTCGGCCGTCTTGCCGAGGCCGGCCGTGGTGAGGCGATAGCCGAGCGCATCTGGATGCTCGACCGGAATGCCGTTGACGGCCGTCACGACCTGCCCCGGTTTCAGGCCTGCCTTTTCGGCCGGGCCACCCTCGACGACGCTGACGACCAGCGCGCCGCGCACGGTCTGAAGGCCCAAGGCTTCGGCGACGTCAGAGGTCACAGGCTCAAAGCTTGCGCCGACATAGGGACGCTCGAAGCTTGCCTCACCGCGGTCGGCGGCATCGAGGAAGACGCGCACGAGATTTGCGGGGATGGCAAAGCCGACGCCGTTCGAACCGCCGCCGCGCGAGAAGATCGCGGTGTTGATGCCGATCAGTTCGCCATTCATGTTGACCAGCGCACCACCGGAATTGCCAGGATTGATCGCGGCATCGGTCTGGATGAAGAAGCCGAAATCGCCTTCCGTCACCTGGTTACGGGCGAGCGCCGAGACGATGCCGGAGGTGACTGTCTGGCCGACGCCAAAGGGGTTGCCGATGGCGAGCACGAGATCGCCGACCTCGGTCGCATCGGAATCGCCGATCGGCAGCGTCGGCATCACTTCATTGGTTTCGAATTTCAGCACAGCCAGATCGAGGCGGTCATCCTTTAGCACGACCTTGACGGGGAACTCGCGGCCATCGGCGAGTGCCACCTTGATGTCGTCGGCGCCATCGATGACGTGGTTGTTGGTGACGACGACGCCGTCGGCTTCGACGATCACTCCAGAGCCGAGCGAGGACTGCTTTTCGGTGCGGTTCGGCATGCGCTGGCCGAAGAACTGCTCGAAGAAGGGGTCGCCGGCAAACAGGCTGGAGCGGGTCTGGACCAGCCGCTCTGCATAGACATTGACGACTGCACCGCGCGCCTGCTTGACCAGCGGCGCGAAGGAAAGCTGCATCTCGATCTGGCTCTTCGGCACCGCCTTGTCCTGCGCCAAAGCGGGGGCGGTGAGCGGCGTCATCAGAGCGACGACAACTGCGAGCGGTGTCAGACGGGCAAAACGCGGCATGCGAAATTCCTTCATGCGATATGGACGTTCTAGACCCGGTTCCTGCGCCGGCAAATAGGCAGAACCAAGGAAGACCAATCGCAGATGGGGATAACGCCTGCCCGGCTCAAGTGCTGACGGTTTCGATGATGCGCGTCATCAGGCCGTGGAGCTCATCACGGTAGCCGGTGCGGGCCGATGGCGCGCTCTCATTGGACGTCATCGCCACGGTCAGACCAAGGCTCGGCGCGATATAGAGCATCTGGCCGCCATAGCCCCAGGCATAGTTGACCTGGGCGCCGCCCATTTCCTTGAGGAACCAGGCATAGCCGTAGCCATCGCCGTTGAAGACGGAATTGGTGCGGCGGATCCAGCTCTCGCGGATCCAGGCTTCCGAGATCAGCCGCGTGCCATCCTCGGTCACGCCGCCACGACGATAGAGTTCGCCGAAGGCATGCAGTGAGCGCGGCGTCATGGCCATCTGGTTGCCACCGAGATAATAGCCCTGCGGATCGCGGTGCCAGGAGCCGATGCGGAAGCCCTCGAGCGGTCCGAGCCAGTCCCGCGCGAGTGCCAAAGTCGGCTTGCCGGAGACCTTGGTGAGAATGACCGAGAGAAGGTGGGTGGAGGCGGTCGAATAGAGCATGCCGCCGCCGGGCTCGTCGACGAAATCGGCGGCGAGCGCGAAGCGCGTCCAGTTGCGGCTCGCGACCCAGCGGCCGTAATTCGGCCCGGACATGCGCTCAAGGCCCGACCGCATGGAGAGAAGATGGCCGATGGTGATCTGCGACAGGCGCGGATCGGGATTGGCCGGAAATTCCGAGCGCAGAACGGTTTCAATCTTCTGGTCGACGCCTTCGAGCAGGCCCTTGTCGATGGCGATGCCGACCAGAGCCGAGACGACGCATTTCGAGGCCGACTTGATGTTGGTCGAACCAGTGAGCGAGCTTTCGCCGTAAGCGCGCTCACCGAGCGTCTCGCCGTTGCGGGTGGCGATGACCGTTTCCAGAGTTTCGAGCCGCCTTGCCTCCTCCAGAAGGTTAGCGACCCGCGGGCGCACCGCCTCCAAATCCGCTGCCGGACTGGCCGGGGTCGCGATAGGCTCGGGCGAGGGCGGCGCGCCAGAAGCCTCGGACTGTGCCAAAGCCTTGGGGCCGGAGATGACGGAGACGGCGCCGGAAGCACCGAGGAGGGAGAGGAAGGTTCGCCTTTGCATAGGCTGAAGGTAATGGCTGCGGCGCGCAAGGGAAGGCCGAAAGCGCGCGTGCTCACCGCATCGTGAGGATTTTGCCGTTCACGCGTCGCGGAACGTTTGGCGCTGGAAGACCGTTGGTCCAGCATCAGGAAAGGAGACCGATCATGTCCCGAACCAAATCCACCATCTTCGGCCTCGCCGTCTTCGCCCTCGCCGCTCCGGTTGTCACCACCCTGCCCCAGCCAGCCCAGGCTGCGAGTTTCGATTGCCGCACGCCGGGCCTTGCCGCGGACGAGGCGGCGATCTGCCAGAATATCGATCTCAACGACATGGACGTGCGCATGGTCACCACGTTCGAATTGGTCCGCGAAATCCTGCCGATGGGCAGCCGCGGCGAGCTGGAAACGGCCCAGGTCAAGTGGCTCGAACAGCGCGGCGAATGCGGCGGCAATCTCGACTGCCTCGCCGCCGCCTATGCGAGCCGCATGGCCGAGCTTCGAAGCGCTGTCGGCGAGGTCATCAAGATGACCGAAACGCAGGGGCAGACAACGCAATCCAATTAGCGAATTGCCGAACGGCCGCACTGTGACCCCCAGTATTCGAGACAAGCCGGGCCGCTATCGCGCCCGGCTTTTTGGCAGGATGACGAACCATGTGTTCGGCAGTTGAGCCAGAAGCTCTCACAGGCAACAGTAGATCAGGTTGGTGGTGTTGTTGCGTGAATTGCTGGCTTCTGTTCTTGTGGGGCTGCTCAAGACCCTACTTCTGCAAGCAGGAAAAGGAATGACACCACCGGTTCTGTATGGAGCGGATTACAGCGTTTACGTCCGGATCGCCCAACTTGCGCTTACGCAGAAGGGCGTGGCGCATGAATTGGTGCCGGTCGACGTTTTCGCGGAAGATGGAATATCCGACGCGCACCTGGCACGACATCCCTTTGGCAAGATCCCGGCCTTCGACCATAATGGATTCCAGCTCTATGAGACCGGGGCCATAACCCGCTATGTCGACGAGGCTTTCGACGGACCGGCGCTTCAGCCGACCGATGCCAAAACACGCGCCCGGATGAACCAGATCGTCAGCATTGCCGATGGCTATGTGTATCCGCAGGTGGTCTGGGGGCTCTATGTCGAATGCATCGAAAAGCCAAAGCGCGGGGAAACTCCCGACCAGATGCGCGTGGAGAATGCGCGCCGCATTACCCGGACTTCTCTCGCTGTGCTCGCCGGTATGCTTGCCGGGCAGCGGTGGATGTGTGGAGACGCGCTCACGCTGGCCGATCTCTATCTGGCGCCGATGATCGATTATGGGCTCGAGGTCCCGGAGGTGCGCGAGATGTTTGCGGAACACCGCAACCTCGGTGACTGGTGGCAGAGGGTGGCGGCGCTCGACAGTTTTCGAGAGACGCGGCCCACTCCGTAAGGCGACCTCTAAACCCCGCTATTGTCCTATTTGCCTAACTACCTATTTTTTGCCGAATCATCACCTGGAGCTCTCCGTCCCCTGCCCTAGCCACGTCACGAAAGCCTTGACCGCCCCACGCTTTGCCGCCGCAGGGGCCACCGTGGCGAAGTAGGCGGTGCCGAGATCGAGCGCACCGTCGGGCCAGGATTTGAGGCTGCCGTCGGCGACGAGATGGTCGGTGATCGAATGCCAGCCGAGCATCAGGCCCCGGCCATCGAGCGCGGCCTGTACGGCCTGAACGTAGTTGTCGAAGATGTGGGACCGTCCGCGGGATTTCGGCAGGCCGCGACGGGCGAGATAGTCGGCCCAGCCTTCCCAGTGGCGCGCCTCGACCGTGCGGACATGGATGAGCGGCGCGGTCTCCAGCCCCTCGCCTTTTGCCAGCAGGCTCTCGACCAGGGCCGGGCGGCCAACAGGGCAGATCGTCTCGTCGAACAGGCGCAGCGTCTCGCCATCCTTCCAGGTGCCCCGGCCGTAGCGCAGGACGAGATCGGTGCCCGGCCAGATCTGCGGCAGGTCGGTCGGCGGGACCTGGACATTGACGAAGAGGCCGGGATTTTCCGCGTAGAAACCGCTCAGCCGCGGCATCAGCCAATGTGTGGCGAAACCCATGGTGCAGGCAACGGTCAGGCCCTGGTCTTCGAGGCCGGTGCTGGTGCGGATCTCCTCGATCGTGTCGGCGATCAGGTCGAGACCGTCGCGGGTGGCGCGCGCCAGTTGCTGGCCGGTTTCTGTGAGCCGTGCCGGCCGGGTCGAGCGGTCGATCAGGATGGCGCCGACATGATCTTCGAGCGCCTTCAGCGCCTGGGTGACGGCGGGCTGGGTGACGTTCAAGGCGCTTGCCGCCTCGCGCATCGAGCCGAGCCGGGCGACGGCCTCGAAGGTGGTCAGCAGGCGCAGGGGCGGCAGGCGGCTCAACTTAATCTCCAGCTTAACTCAGCATAAGCATAATCCCTCTGTTTTCCCCTGAGAAGTGGGATGATGATCGTCAAATCCGATCCGCTCTCTCGCCAGCCAGACTTAAGGAAAAACCGCGATGAACATCCATGTTGCGACCGGGGCCGTGACACTCGCCGAGAAGGGCCTGCATCTGCCACTTGCCGATGGCAGACAGGCCTATTTCAATTACTACTGGCTGCGCGATAACTGCCCCAGCTCCTTCGACACCAAGACGCGCGAGCGCAGCTTCGACATCTTCCATCTGTCGGAGGCACCGCGGGCTGCGAGTGCGGATATCGAGTGTGATGCGCTCATCATTCGCTGGGCGGGCGAAAACCATGTGTCGCGGTTTCCGCTGTCGCTGCTGGCGCTCTATACCGAGGGCAGACATCGCCCGGATCCGGCCGATCTGCCGCGCAAGGCCTGGTTCAGCGACCACTATCCCGACATTCCCCGTTTCTCGCAGCCGGAGCTGCTGCGCGACCCGAAAAAGGTTGCCGAATGGCTGGAGGCCATGATCGTCGAGGGGCTGACGATCGTGACCGACATGCCCGACAGCAATGAAGGGCTGACCGAGACGGTCAAGCTGATGGGCCATGTGCGGCCGACCTTCTTCGGCGAGTATTTCGACGTGAAGACGCATATCAATCCGACCAACACGGCCTATACGGCGAAGGCGCTGGAGCTGCATACCGACACGCCGGCGGAAGAACATGCGCCGGGCATCCAGTTTCTGCATTGCCGGGCAAACACCGTCGAGGGCGGCATGAGCATCTATTCGGATGGTGTGGCGGTGGCCAATGCCTTCCGGGAGATCGACCCCGAGGGGTTTAAGCTGCTGTCGGAAATCGACATTCCCTTTTATTGCGAACACGACACTTACGACATGCGCTCGAGGCAGCGGGTGATCGAGCTCGACAAACATGGCGAGGTCTCGGGGCTGACGATCAGCCAGCACATGGCCGATCTCTTCGACCTGCCGCAGACCGTGCTCGACGACTATTATCCGGCCTTCTGCCGCTTCGGCAAAATGCTGCAGGACGACAAGTTCATGATGCGCTTCCTGATGAAGGCGGGCGAATGCATGGTGTTCGACAATCACCGGATCGTGCATGGGCGCATGGCCTATTCGGCGACCAGCGGTGATCGTTATCTGCGCGGCTGTTACGCCGATCGCGAGGAGATGCGTTCGACCTATCGGGCGCTGACGACGGAAGGACGGTTCAAGGCATGAATATCGCGGCTTCCGGAAACGACATGCTCGACGATGCGGCGCTGACCACGCTGCGTCAAGATCTCGCCGCCGCCTTCAGGCTTTGCCATCGCTTCGGCTGGAGCGAGTCAGTCGGCAATCATTTCAGCGCAGCGGTCTCGGCGAATGGGCGGAAATTCCTGCTCAATCCGCGCTGGCAGCATTTTGCTACGGTCAAGGCGAGCGATCTGCTGCTGCTCGATGCCGATGATCCCGATGTCATGAACCGGCCGAATGCCCCCGACCCATCGGCTTGGACCGTGCATGGCACGCTGCACCGGATGTTGCCGGAGGCGCGGGTGATCCTGCATTGCCACTCGCCCTATGCGGTGGCGCTTTCCTGCCTCAAGGATCCGACGCTTCTGCCGCTCGACAACAACACCGCACGCTTCTTCGGGCGGATCGGCTATGACCTCTCCTTCGGCGGGATCGCCGACGCGGCGGAGGAAGGCGAGCGGCTGGCGGAGATGATCCGCGACAAGGCGGTTCTGGTCATGGGCAATCACGGTGTCTCGGTTGCCGGCGAAACGGTGGCGGATGCCTTCGAGGACCTCTACTTCTTCGAGAAGGCCGCACAGACCATGATCCTGGCGCTTTCGACCGGCAAGCCGCTGGCGGTGCTCTCGGATGAAATTGCGCAAGGCACGTCTGATGGCTGGATCCCCTATCGCGGCATGGCGGCGAAGCATTTTGCGTATTTGAAGTCGTGCCTGGACAAGGAAGACCCGAGCTACCGGGATTGAGGTTAAACGTCAGCCCCTATCGGTCAGCGGCTGGTCGGCTCGTTGCCGGACCATTCGACGGTTCCTGTGGATGGCTGCCTCAGGCGATACCGGCGAAGATCGATGCCGTTGATGAACCTGCGCGCCGGCCCTTCGATAAACAGATAGCTCCCGATGGCACAGCACAGGGCGGCCATGACAAGCACGAAGACGTAGATCAGCCCCATGTCCCGGAACCGGCCAGCTGCAACATAAAATGGCTGCTGCCAAAGATAGAGCGAATAGCTGACGAGCCCGAGAGATGCCAGCGGCCGGAACGAAAGCGCCTCCCTTACCAGTTTCGGAGACACGTCGAGCGCGTTGACACTCCAGGCCAGCAGAAGCGTCGCTGCTCCATATTTGATGTAACCGGGGGTCTGCTCGGCAAACATCATCAGCGCCAAAGGCAGGGCTAGCACGGTGATTGCCGGGTGCATGAAGCGCCTGAGGTCAAACTCGCGGATCGCAAGAAACGTCGAGGCGGAGATTAGGATCGAGGCAATGCGGACATCGGTGCGCCAATAGACCAGTTCTTCGCGCTGGCCGAAATACTCGCTCGAAATCACGCCGTTTGCCACGCACAGGATTGCAGCTCCGATCATGCAGTACATCGCCAGCCGCGTCTTGCGACGGGTGAACCAGGCAAGCGCCAGCAGGACGAGATAGCTGTTTTCCTCGACCGAGAGCGACCAAGTATGGGCGAACACCAGGCCGCGGTCGTAGAACAGCTCGAGATAGCTTGAGGTGAAAGTGAGCGCCGCGACGATGTCAGGTATCTCTGCCAGCGGCTCGCGTGTGTGCATCAATTCGACGCTCAGCAGGGCCGGAATGCTGACGCAGGATACGAAAACAAGCAGGGCCGGGTAGATGCGCGAAAAGCGGCGACGGAGGAACTCCAGGGCGTCCAGTTTGCGAACGAACAGGATCTCGGCCATCAGCCTGCCGGAAAGGACGAAGAAGAGTTCGACCCCGAATGAACCGAACTCGAGGCCCGGCACCGGGAAGAAATGCCCGATCATCACGGACAGAATGGCCAGCCCGCGCCATCCATCGAGAAAAGCCAGTCTCTCGCTGCTAGGATTTACGCCGCTCGCTGTCATGAACCATCCCCCGGGTATCCAGGCGATATATTCAAACGAGCGGATTTTCGAAAGTTCAACGTGGAGAGGTGGTTAACGGCAACCCGTCGGTGATGCCGACGGGTTGCCGTATGTCGAAGCCTTATTCCGGCAGCTGGCGGACGGCGCCCTTGTCAGCCGAGGACGCAAACGCGGCGTAGGCTTTGAGCGCGGTCGTGACATTGCGCTTGCGCTTTTCGGCGGGCTGCCAGCCGAGCTTGTCCTGTTCGGCGCGGCGGCGCTCCAGTTCGGCCGGGTCGACGACGAGGTTGATCGTGCGGTTCGGGATGTCGATATCGATCAGATCGCCTTCGCGGACGAGACCGATCGCGCCGCCCTGGGCGGCTTCCGGCGAGGCGTGGCCGATCGAGAGGCCCGAGGTGCCGCCGGAGAAGCGGCCGTCGGTGACCAAAGCGCAGGCCTTGCCGAGGCCCTTCGACTTCAAATAGCTCGTCGGATAGAGCATTTCCTGCATGCCGGGGCCGCCCTTCGGACCTTCGTAGCGGATGACGACGACGTCGCCGGCGACGATGTGGTTCGACAGGATAGCCTTGACGGCTGCGTCCTGACTTTCGAAGACGCGGGCCGGGCCCTTGAACTTCAGGATCGATTCATCGACGCCAGCCGTCTTCACGATGCAGCCGTCGAGCGCGATATTGCCCTTCAGAACGGCGAGACCACCATCCTTGGAGAAGGGATGTTCGACCGAGCGGATGACGCCGGTTTCGCCGTCGGTGTCGAGTTCATCCCAGCGCGAGGCCTGCGAGAAGGCTTGGGTGGTGCGAACGCCACCCGGAGCTGCCTTGAAGAATTCGCGAACGGTTTCGGAATTGGTGCGGGTGATGTCCCAGCGGTCGATGGCGTGGCCGATGGTTTCGGCATGCACGGTCGGGCAATCGCGGTTGATCAGGCCGCCGCGGTCGAGTTCGCCGAGGATGCGCATGATGCCGCCGGCGCGGTGGACGTCTTCCATGTGCACGTCCTGCTTGGCGGGAGCCACCTTCGACAGGCACGGCACCTTGCGCGACAGGCGATCGATATCGTCCATGGTGAAATCGATGCCGCCTTCATGGGCTGCTGCCAGGATGTGCAGGACGGTATTGGTCGAGCCGCCCATGGCGATGTCGAGGGCCATGGCGTTTTCAAAGGCAGCCTTGGAGGCAATGTTGCGCGGCAGAACGCTTTCGTCGTCCTGCTCGTAGTAGCGGCGGGTGATGTCGACGATCAGGTGGCCGGCTTCGACGAAGAGGCGCTTGCGGTCGGCATGGGTTGCGAGCGTCGAGCCGTTGCCCGGCAGCGACAGGCCGAGGGCCTCGGTCAGGCAGTTCATCGAATTGGCGGTGAACATGCCCGAGCAGGAGCCGCAAGTCGGACAGGCGGCTTTTTCAATCTCGTCGACATCGGCGTCGGAGATCTTGTCGTCGGCTGCGGCAACCATGGCGTCGACGAGGTCGAGGGCGACCTTGCGGCCCTGCAGGATCGCCTTGCCGGCTTCCATCGGCCCGCCAGAAACGAAGACGGCGGGGATGTTGAGGCGCATGGCAGCGGACAGCATGCCGGGCGTGATCTTGTCGCAGTTGGAGATGCAGACCATGGCGTCGGCGCAATGGGCGTTGACCATGTATTCGACCGAGTCGGAGATGATCTCGCGCGACGGCAGCGAATAGAGCATGCCGTCATGGCCCATGGCGATGCCGTCATCGACAGCGATGGTGTTGAATTCCTTGGCCACACCGCCGGCGGCTTCGATTTCGCGGGCAACGAGCTGGCCCAGGTCCTTCAGGTGGACGTGGCCGGGGACGAACTGGGTGAAGGAGTTGACGACCGCGATGATCGGCTTGCCGAAATCGCCGTCCTTCATGCCGGTCGCGCGCCAGAGGCCGCGGGCACCGGCCATGTTGCGGCCGTGGGTGGTGGTTCTCGAACGATAGGCGGGCATGGGTGTCACCTCGATGGCTTGTTCGCCGTCATGCCTGCACCCTCGGCGCCAAGGCAAGGCGGCCATTTTGGAACTGGTCTAAGCCAAGCGCCCTCACCTGTCACTAGCATCCAAGGGCAAATCGGTACGCCTTGACCTCACGGAGGGCGTAAATTGGTTCGCATTTTAGTGATCGGCTTAAGCCTGCGGCAAGACGTGTTTATTAGAATTTACCGCGGAAGGAGGCGTCATGATGACCCGCAAACCTGCCCGCGTGATCTTGCTGAAGGATGCCCGTCAGAAGCTCAATCCCGAGCCCGCGCCGCGCTGGAGCCCGTTCAAGGTGCTCTACAAGATGCGCCGCGTCATCTTTTATGGCGGCCTCGGCGTCCTCGCCGTCATTCATTTCGATAAACTTCCCTATTCCTACCTGGTTGTGCCAGCGGGAAACAAATTGATCGACTACAGCATCACCGGGGCCGTTGCCCCACATCCTGAGCCGATCGAGGGTCGCTTCGTGACCTGTTCCGGCGCTCAGCGGATCAATTGCGTCGTCGATGGCGACACCTTCTGGTACCGGGCAGTGAAATATCGGATCTCCGACATCAACACGCCGGAGATCGGCCGTCCGGAATGCGAGCGCGAGCGGCGTCTCGGGATGGAGGCGCAGGTGGCGCTTCTGCAGACCCTGAACGGCGGCGGGCTGACCATGGAGCGCCGCGAACGGCGCGATGTCGATCAATACGGACGAAAGCTGCGGGTGGTGCTGCAGGACGGACGCTCGGTCGGCGAGGACCTGATCGCCCGCGGGCTTGCTCATCGCTGGGAAGGACAGAAGCTCAACTGGTGCGGCTGACCCACGTCGCTGAAAACGGTGGTTTCTTACAGCCGCGGCCCGCCCGCGCCCTACACGAAATTGTTCCTGTCAGGCTTCATTTCCCGGCACTGAAACTCTGGTCTCTGAGCGCACGTCATCTATCTTAGAGAGACACAGAGAGCCTGAAGAGGTGCGCCATGCCCGTCTACCATCCGCCGAAGATTGCCAGTTCCGAGATTACCCCGAAGTCGCTCTATCTCAAGCGACGGCAGTTCATGGGCGTTGCGGCAGGTGGTGTGGCCGCCGTCGGGCTCGGACATCATGCCTTTGCGGCGCCGCTTGCTGCGCAGCCGAGCAAATACACCCTCGATGAAAAGCTGACCTCGAAGGAAGACGTCACCACATACAACAACTTCTATGAGTTCGGCACGGGCAAGGAAGATCCGGCACGCAATGCCGGTTCGCTGACCACGCGCCCCTGGACCATCGAGGTGGGCGGCCTGGTTGCCAAGCCGCAGGTGATCGACATCGAGACGATCATGAAGGAAATCCCGATGGAGGAGCGCGTCTACCGGATGCGCTGCGTCGAGGCCTGGTCGATGGTGATCCCCTGGATCGGCTTCCCGCTTTCGGCGCTGCTCGATCGGGTCGAGCCACTCGGATCGGCAAAATACGTCGCCTTCGAGACGCTGGTTCGTCCAGAAGAGATGCAGGGCCAGGCAGGCATCTTCCAGGCGCTGGAATGGCCCTATGTCGAAGGGCTGAGGCTCGACGAGGCGCGCCATCCGCTGGCAATCCTGGCGACGGGTCTTTACGGAGAGACGCTGCCGAACCAGAACGGCGCGCCGATCCGGCTCGTCGTGCCGTGGAAGTATGGCTTCAAGGGCATCAAGTCGATCGTCAAGATCACGCTCACCGAACAGGAGCCGCCGTCCACCTGGAACCGGCTGCAGCCGTCGGAATACGGCTTCTATGCCAATGTCAATCCGGAGGTCGACCATCCGCGCTGGAGCCAGGCGACCGAGCGGCGGATCGGCGAAGCGGACGGCCTGTTCGGAGGCGCGCGCATCGACACGCTGCCGTTCAACGGCTATGCCGATGAAGTGGCGAGCCTCTACGAGGGCATGGACCTGACGAAGTTCTACTGATGGCCACTCTTGCACTTCCTGCCCTGCCCGCCCGCTACAAGCCGGCGTCGATCTGGGCGCTCTATGCAGTCGGGCTTATGCCCGGTCTCTATGCCTTCTATCTCGGGATCTTCGGCGGGCTCGGGGCCGATCCAGTGCGGGCGTTCGAGCATCTCCTCGGGCTCTGGGCGCTCCGGTTCCTCTGCATCGGCCTGGTCATTACGCCGCTGCGCGATCTGTTCGGCATCAATCTCATTGCCTACCGCCGCGCGCTCGGGCTTCTGGCCTTCTATTACGTGCTGGCCCACTTCGCCGTCTATCTCACGCTCGACCGGGGCCTGATCCTGTCGTCGATCGCCGGCGACATCCTGAAGCGGCCCTATATCATGCTGGGCATGGCGGGGCTGGTCATGCTGATCCCGCTGGCGCTGACCTCGAACCAGTGGTCGATCCGCCGGCTTGGACAGCGCTGGAACAAGCTGCACAAGCTGGTCTATCCGGTCCTGATCGTCGCGGTGCTGCATTATGCGCTGTCGCTGAAGGTTCTCGACGCCGAAGTCAGCTTCTACATCGTCGTGACACTTCTGGTGCTTGGCTATCGCCTCGTGCGGCCGAAAATCATGGAGCGGCGGCGGGCCAAACGCATGGCAGGCGCTGACCGCTAGGCCTTGAGCGAACCCGTGCGGGCGAGATGTCGGCGCTCCAAGCCTGCGGCCAGCGCAATGCCTGCGGCATAGGCCAGGATATTCCACCAGGAGAAGATGCGCCCCAAGAGCAGAGCGCCAGCCAGCGTCAGGCGGAAGTCGTCGAGCCAGGGGGTGTGGTAGAGACGGCTGAATTCGACCAGCGCCGCCGACACGAGGGACAAGACCGCGAGACGGCCGATCGACTGGCGGTGCAGCAGCGTGGCGAACAGGAAGAAGACCATCGCGCCCCACAGCGTCGAGCCACCGTATTTCACCAGAAAATAGGGCAGTCCGATATCGTAGCCGCCGAGCCGCAAGGCCGCCCCGCAGAGGATGATGACGAGCGCGATCGCCAATCGGCGCATACGCAGTGACGTCGATGCCTTGATTTCGTCCATCAGCGCTTAGTACTGAGGTTGCAACGGAATGCAACAGCGGGGCGTGCGGATGACACTGGTGGCGGAGGGACGCAAGGATATCCTGAGTGCGCTCGATCGACGGCTGATCGAAAACGCGCCGCACCCGGAACTGACCGGCTTCAGGCGCTTCGTCGTAGAGTTCGTCATGTTCGGCATCAAGGAAGCCCGCGCATGCCTCTTTGCCGGGCTTTTCTTCGTCTCGATCTTTGCCGTGCCGCGCACGGGCCTGTTCGGCATTCCGCGCTATGATGTGCTCCTCATCATTGCGCTTGCCATCCAGATCTGGATGGTCTGGACCAAGCTCGAGACGATGGACGAGTTGAAGGCGATCTGCCTCTTCCATGTCGTCGGCTTCGTGCTGGAAGCCTTCAAGACCTCGGGCGCCAATCCCTCCTGGACCTATCAGGACTTCGCCTATACCAAGCTCCTCGGCGTGCCCTTGTTTTCCGGCTTCATGTATGCCGCCGTCGGCAGCTACATCATCCAGGCCTGGCGCCTGCTCGACGTGCGCATCCGGCATCATCCGCCCTACTGGATGGCAACCCTGGTGGCGCTGGCGATCTATCTCAATTTCTTCACCCACCACTATATCGGCGATTACCGCTGGTATCTCGCGGCGCTCGCCATCGGGCTTTATGCGCGCACGACCGTGATCTTCCGGCCCTTCGACCGGAACCGGCAGATGCCGATGCTCCTCGCCTTCATCCTGATCGGCTTCTTCATCTGGGTGGCCGAGAACATCTCCACCTTCTTTGCCATCTGGCACTACCCGAACCAGCTCGGCGCCTGGTCGACCGTGCATCTGGGCAAGTGGAGTTCCTGGACGCTGCTGGTCATCATGACCTTCACCATCGTCGCTTCGCTCAAACATATCCGGGCGACGATCCACATTCCGAGATGAGATAAACGGGCGGCGAAAGATTTTTTTCGCATGCCGTGTCGAAATCGGTTTAGCTCACTCGTTGCGGAGGCAGGATCGCCGGTGCGGTCCGGAAAACGAGAGGAGAAGAGACATGCGTGTGATGGTTATGGTGAAGGCGACGGAAGACAGCGAAGAAGGCATCATGCCGCCGCCGAAGCTGTTCGAGGACATGGGCAAGTTCAACGAGGAACTGGTGCAGGCCGGCATCATGCTTTCGGGCGACGGACTGAAGCCATCCAAGATGGGCAAGCGCGTGGCCTTCGACGGACCGGATCGCCGGGTGATCGACGGACCCTTCGCCGAGACGCGGGAGCTGGTGGCCGGCTACTGGATCTGGGAGGTGAAGGACATGGACGAGGCCGTTGCCTGGGTGAAACGCTGCCCCAACCCGATGATGGGACCGAGCGAGATCGAGATCCGCCCCTTCTACGAGATGGAGGATTTCGCCGAGATCGCCACGCCCGAGGGTCAGGCGAGCCATGATCGCGCAGCAGAAGGTCTGGCCGCGCAGCAGAAGAACAAGGGCTGAGCGCCGATGAGCAAGATGATCTTCATCAACCTGCCGGTCACCGACCTCAATGCCTCGACCCGCTTTTACGAGGCGCTGGGGGCGACGAAGAACCCGCAGTTTTCCAACGAGAATGCGGCCTGCATGATGCTGTGCGACACGATCGGCGTCATGATCCTCACGCACGACTATTACGGCAGCTTCACGAAGCGGCCCATCGCAGACGCCAAGGCGACCAGCCAGGTGTTGCTGGCGCTGACCGTCGAGGCGCATGCGGATGTTGACCGGGTGCTGAATGCAGCCACTGCCGCAGGGGGCCGGCCGGATCCGAACCCGCCGCAGGATCACGGCTTCATGTGGAGCCGGTCGGTCGAGGACCCCGACGGGCATGTCTGGGAGATCTTCTGGATGGACCCTGCCGCAGCTGCCGGCGACACGACCGGTGTCGACGCCTGAGGGCGATGCCGATGGTTGACCGCGCGGCGGCCAAGTCCATACTCCGGCTCATGACACGGGATGGACAGGCGATCGAAACTTCCTCGTTGCCCCAAACGGATAACCGCGCGGCGCAAGACGTCGAGACGATCTTCAGAATGGAGCGGGTCCGGCTGATTGCCGGGCTCGCCAAACATGTGGGCGATATCAGCCTGGCGGAAGAACTGGCGCAGGATGCGCTGGTCGCTGCACTGGCCACCTGGCCTGAGAAGGGCACGCCGCCCAATCCCGGCGGCTGGCTGATGACCACGGCAAAGCGGCGCGCCGTGGATCTGTGGCGGCGCCGCCGGATGATGGCGCGGCACGAGGCAGCACTCTCGCACGACATCGAGACGGGACGGGCGAGCGACCATGCCGCGATCGAGGCGTCCCTCGATGACGCGATCGGCGACGAGCGGCTGTCGCTGATCTTCACCGCTTGCCATCCGCTTCTCTCCCGCGACCAGCGCACGGCGCTGACGCTGAAGATCATCGGCGGGCTGACGACGGAGGAAATCGCCCGCGCCTTCCTGACGCAGGAGACGACGGTGGCGCAGCGCATTGTCAGGGCCAAGAAGGTGCTGCGGGACGCGGGCATAAGCTTCGAGGTGCCGGTCGGGGCAGAGCGCGATGCCCGCCTCGCCTCGGTGCTGGAGGTGATCTATCTGATCTTCAACGAAGGTTATGCCGCAAGCCGAGGCGACGACCTCGTCCGGCCGCAGCTCTGCCAGGAGGCGATGCGGCTCGGCCGCATTCTTGTCGGCCTTGCGTCCCAGGAGCCGGAGGCGCATGGGCTTCTCGCACTGATGGAGCTGCAGGCCTCGCGCTTCAAGGCACGGGTGGCAGCGGATGGCAGTGCGCTGACGCTCGAGACACAGAACCGAAGACTTTGGGACAGATTGCTGATCCAGCGCGGATTGGACGGACTGGAGAGCGTCAAGCGGCTCGATGGTGTAGACGGGGTCTATGCGCTGCAGGCGGCCCTTGCGGCCGTGCATGCGCGGGCGGCGCGGTTCGAGGATACGGACTGGGGTCGGAGTGCCGAACTGTACGACCGGCTGCTGGACCGTGTCCCCTCGCCCGTGGTCGCGCTGAACCGCGCGGTGGCCCATGCGATGGCGTTCGGGCCGGAGGCGGGGTTGATGCTGCTGGCGGAGATCGAGGATGCACCGCAACTGGCGGCCCATCCGCCGTTCCATGCCGCGAAGGGGGATTTTCTGATGCGGCTTCAGCGCATGGCCGAGGCGCGGGAGGCGTTCGAACGGGCGGCCGGTTTAAGCGACAATGCGGTGGAACGGGCGTTTCTGATGGGGAGGGTCGAGGAATGCGGTAAGGCTCTGAGGGCCGCCCGATCTCCCGAGTCATGACAAACAAAAAAGCCGGGTGATCGCTCACCCGGCCTTTTTCATCCTTCCCTTACGGGAGGAAACTTACGCAGCTTCAGCTTCGGCTTCAGCGGCGACGCGGGCCTTGTCGACTGCGCCCTTGGCGTCAACGTCGCGCTCGACGAACTCGATGACAGCCATGGCGGCGTTGTCGCCCTGGCGGAAACCGGCCTTCATGATGCGCAGGTAGCCGCCGTTGCGGGTGGCGTAGCGCGTTGCGATGGCGTCGAAGAGCTTCTTGACGGCATCGACGTCCTTGATCTGCGAGATGGCCTGACGACGAGCGTGCAGGTCGCCGCGCTTGCCGAGAGTGACCAGCTTCTCGACGATCGGGCGAATTTCCTTCGCCTTCGGGAGCGTGGTGACGATCTGCTCATGGGTGATGAGCGAGGCAGCCATGTTGGCGAACATCGCCTTACGGTGGCTGGCAGTACGGTTCAGCTTGCGGCCGGCTTTCTGGTGGCGCATTGCTATTCTCCTTTGAGTGCAGGCTCTGTCTCAGAGGCTGCCGTTTCCTGACACATACGGGCATTCACCCGCAGTTTGACTGGAAAAGGCAGAGACGGCCCTGCCTTTATCTTTTTCAGTACTGGTCTTCGTAGCGCTTGGCGAGATCTTCGATGTTCTCGGGCGGCCATGCCGGTACTTCCATACCGAGGTGCAGGCCCATGGAAGCGAGAACTTCCTTGATTTCGTTCAGCGACTTGCGGCCGAAGTTCGGCGTGCGCAGCATTTCTGCCTCGGTCTTCTGGATCAGATCGCCGATGTAAACGATGTTGTCGTTCTTCAGGCAGTTTGCCGAGCGGACCGAAAGCTCCAGCTCGTCGACCTTCTTGAGCAGCGCCGGGTTGAAGGCGAGCTCGGTGACAGCTTCCTCTTCGGCTTCCTTCTGCGGCTCGTCGAAGTTGACGAAGACGCCGAGCTGGTCCTGGAGGATGCGGGCGGCAAATGCGACAGCGTCCTCACCGGTGACGGAGCCATCGGTCTCGATGGTCATCAGCAGCTTGTCGTAGTCGAGAACCTGGCCCTCGCGGGTGTTTTCAACCTTGTAGGACACCTTCTTGACCGGCGAGTAGAGGCTGTCGACCGGGATGAGGCCGATCGGAGCATCTTCCGCGCGGTTGCGCTCGGCCGGGACGTAACCCTTGCCGTTGTTGACCGTGAACTCCATGCGGATCTCGGCGCCCTCGTCGAGGGTGCAGATCACGTGGTTGGGGTTCAGGATCTCGATGTCGCCGACCGTCTGGATGTCACCGGCGGTAACAACGCCTGGACCCTGCTTGCGGACAACCATGCGCTTGGCATCGTCGCCGTCCATCTTGATGGCGATTTCCTTGATGTTCAGGACGATGTCGGTGACATCTTCACGAACGCCCGGGATAGACGAGAACTCGTGCAGAACGCCGTCGATCTGGACAGCCGTGACAGCTGCACCACGAAGCGACGACAGGAGAACGCGACGCAGAGCGTTGCCCAGCGTCAGACCGAAGCCACGCTCGAGCGGCTCGGCAACGAGGGTCGCCTTGGTGCGGCCGGAGGAGGAGAATTCCACCTTGTTCGGCTTGATCAGTTCCTGCCAATTCTTCTGAATCATGATTTTACCTTCCGTTCGCCATCACCATTCAATCGTGACGGCCGAATATGAGAAGCACCGGCTAGGCGTGAAAACGCCTGGCCGGCAAAACGAAGAACGATCAGACGCGACGCTTCTTGCGCGGACGGCAGCCATTGTGCGGGATCGGGGTCACGTCGCGGATGGACGTGATCATGAAGCCGGCAGCCTGGAGGGCGCGCAAAGCGGATTCACGACCCGAACCCGGACCGCAAACTTCCACTTCGAGAGACTTCATGCCGTGTTCCTGAGCCTTCTTGGCGCAGTCTTCAGCAGCGATCTGGGCAGCAAACGGGGTCGACTTACGCGAACCCTTGAAGCCCTTGGCACCAGCAGACGACCAGGCAATTGCGTTGCCCTGAGCGTCGGTGATGGTGATCATCGTGTTGTTGAAGGTCGAGTTGACGTGGGCTACGCCCGACGAGATATTCTTGCGTTCGCGACGGCGGACGCGTGCGGCTTCCTTGGCCATGGTCTTACCTTTCTTGATCTCTTCGCCGCCGTAGTTCCAGCGGCTCCACCTTGAAGCCAATAGGCAGTAGGCAGGAGGCAGTAAGGGATCCCTACTGCCTCCTGCCCAAGACCTATTGCCTGCAAATTACTTCTTCTTACCAGCGATCGCCTTCGCCGGACCCTTGCGAGTGCGGGCGTTGGTGTGCGTGCGCTGACCGCGAACCGGCAGACCACGACGATGGCGCAGGCCACGGTAGCAGCCGAGATCCATCAGACGCTTGATGTTCATCGCGGTTTCGCGACGCAGGTCACCTTCAACCTGGTAATCGCGGTCGATGGTTTCGCGGATCTGGAGGACTTCAGCGTCGGTCAGCTGGTGAACGCGCTTGTCAGCCGGAAGACCGACCTTCTCCATGATTTCCGATGCGAACTTCGGGCCGATCCCGTGAATATAGGTCAGCGCGATAACAACGCGCTTCGCAGTCGGGATGTTGACGCCAGCGATACGTGCCACGCCTATTCTCCTTGCTTCCAGTTGCCATCCGGCAAGTCGTGTCTCGTTACACGGCCCAAAGGGACCGCAATTACAAATCGGGTTCTCGACAAACCAAAACGATCGAACCCGGTCTCCCAGCGTTTTGGAAGAACGCGCCGATCGCAGTCATGTCGCGAGTTGGCGCGGTCTTTAACGGAATCGATCGACAAAAGCAACCGACCCCGCGAAGATTCTTGGGACTGCCAGGCCTTTAGAGCTTGGCGAGGATGGCTTCGATCTCGCCGGTGACGGCATCGATCTCGCCCATGCCGTCGACCGAATGCAGCTTACCCTTGGCGTGGTAATAACCGATCAGCGGCGAGGTTTCCTTGTAGTAGGCCTGCAGGCGAGTACGGACGGTCTCGCGATTGTCGTCCGGACGACGCTTGAAGTGGGTCGAACCACACTTGTCGCAGACGCCTTCCACCTTCGGCTTCAAGTTTTCGTCGTGGTAACCCGCACCGCAGTTGGCGCAGGTGTAACGACCGGCGATTCGATCCGCGAGGATCTCGTCGTCGACGCGGATCTCGACGACCGCCGACAGATCGAGGTTCTTGCCGGACAGCATGGCCTCAGTGGCATCGGCCTGCACGAGCGTGCGCGGGAAACCATCGAGGATGAAGCCATTGGCGCAGTCGGGCGCATCGATGCGCTCGGAAACGATGGCGATGACGATCTCGTCGGAAACGAGCTTGCCGGCGTCCATGACAGCCTTGGCGCGCTTGCCGACCTCCGTGCCGGCGGCAACCGCCGCACGAAGCATATCACCGGTGGAGAGCTGCGGGATGCCGTGCTTCTCCACGATCCGCTGGGCCTGGGTCCCCTTCCCCGCGCCCGGCGGTCCTAACAGAATCAGTCTCATCGTCCCCTCTTTCCTCCACGCAACTTCGACTTCTTGATCAGACCCTCGTATTGCTGGGCAATCAGGTGTCCCTGAATCTGTGCTACAGTATCAAGGGTGACGCTGACAACAATCAAAAGCGAAGTACCACCAAGGGCTAATGGGATCCCGGTGCGCGCGATGAGGATTTCAGGCAGTACGCAGACGAAAACGAGATAGATAGCGCCGACCACGGTGATGCGTGTCAGGACGTAGTCGATGTATTCGGCCGTGCGGTCGCCGGGGCGGATGCCCGGGATGAAGCCGCCGTGCTTCTTCAGGTTGTCGGCCGTGTCCTTCGGATTGAAGACGATAGCCGTGTAGAAGAAGGCGAAGAAGGCGATCAGCGCACCGTAGAGCAGCATGTAGACCGGGTGGCCGTGCTGGAGCGAAGCAATGATGGTCGTCGCCCAGCCCGGCAGGGCCTGGTTGCCGGTGAAGCCGGCTGCCGTTGCGGGCAGGAGCAGCAGCGAGGACGCGAAGATTGCCGGGATGACGCCTGCGGTGTTGAGCTTCAGCGGCAGGTGCGAGGTGTCGCCCTGGAACATGCGGTTGCCGACCTGGCGCTTCGGATACTGGATCAGAAGCCGGCGCTGGGCACGCTCAACGAAGACGATCAGCGCGATGACGGCGATGGCAACGACGATGACGGTGAGAATCAGCAGCGTGGAAAGCGCACCGGTACGGCCGAGCTCCAGCGTATGGGCAACGGCGGTCGGGAGACCAGCGGCGATGCCGGCGAAGATGATCAGCGAAATGCCGTTGCCGATACCGCGCGAGGTGATCTGCTCACCGAGCCACATCAGGAACATGGTGCCGCCGAGCAGCGTCAGGACGGTGGAGATGCGGAAGAACCAGCCCGGATCGGCAACGATGCCCTGGCCCGATTCCAGGCCGATGGCGATGCCGTAAGCCTGGAGCGTGCCGAGCAGCACGGTCCCGTAGCGGGTGTACTGGTTGATGATCTTACGGCCCTGCTCGCCCTCTTTCTTGAGCTGCTCGAGGGCGGGGACGACGGACGTCATCAGCTGCACGATGATCGACGCGGAGATGTAGGGCATGATGCCCAGCGCGAAGATCGCCATGCGCTCGACGGCGCCGCCGGCAAACATGTTGAAGAGACCGAGGATACCACCGGACTGGCCCTGGAAGGCGGCGGCATAGGCCTCCGGATTGAGGCCGGGCAGCGGAATATGCGTGCCGAGGCGATAGACCAGCAATGCGGCCAGGGTGAACCACAGACGCTTCTTCAGATCTTCCGCCTTGGCGAAAGTCGAGAAGTTCAGGTTCGAGGCCAGTTGTTCCGCTGCAGAAGCCATAGAATTCTCCGCCAACCTAAACCGGTGACGAGAAACCGTCAGTACCGGAGGCTATTCGTTCAAACTGTTTTTTCAGAAAACAGGGCGCGGAGAGAAGTTGCGACGCAACCGCATGCCTCACACCCTTGTTTTCCAGATGACCCGGAGGACAAAACGACGTCCATTCCGTCCTGGGATCGTGAGGCTCACATATGGGAGCAAAATCGCCCGGTGTGAAGCACCCCGGGCGATTGTCTTTCACTTATTCAGCGGCTTCCTTGGCTGCTTCGAGCAGCTTGATGGAACCGCCAGCCTTTTCGATCTTCTCGACGGCGGCCTTGGAGGCGCCGGCAACTTCGATCGTGAGCTTGGCCTTCAGTTCGCCGTCGGACAGGACGCGAACGCCGTCCTTGGCGCGGCGGATCACGCCGGCTGCCTTGAGCGAAGCGGCGTCAACCGTTGCCTTGGCGTCGAGCTTGCCAGCATCGATCGCGGTCTGGATACGGCCGAGCGATACGGTGACGTATTCAGAAGCGAAGATGTTGTTGAAGCCGCGCTTCGGCAGGCGACGATAGATCGGCATCTGGCCGCCTTCGAAGCCGTTGATGGCAACGCCGGAACGAGCCTTCTGACCCTTCACACCGCGACCACCGGTCTTGCCCTTGCCGGAGCCGATACCGCGACCTACGCGGATACGTTCCTTGGAGGCGCCTTCGTTGTCTTTGATTTCATTCAGTTTCATGATGACTTCCCCCGTCTCACTTCTCGTCGACGACGCGAACGAGATGCTGGACAGCACGGATCATGCCGCGAACCGAAGGAGTGTCCTCCAGGGTGCGGACCCGGTGCATCTTGTTGAGGCCCAGACCGATGAGCGTCTTGCGCTGCACTTCCGGACGGCGAATGGGCGAACCGATCTGCTCGATCGTGATCGTCTTTGCTTCAGTCTTCTTCGTAGCCTTAGCCATGGTTCAGACTCCTCTTATTCTTCAGCAGCGTTGCCAGAGGCAGCGCGGCGAGCCTGGAGGGTGGCATACTTCAGGCCACGCTGAGCAGCGATGTCCTTCGGATGCACCTGAGCCTTCAGCGCGTCGAAGGTTGCGCGAACCATGTTGTAGGGGTTCGACGAACCGGTCGACTTGGCGACGACGTCCGACATGCCGAGCGTCTCGAAGACGGCGCGCATCGGACCACCGGCGATGATACCGGTACCGGCCTTGGCGGAGCGAAGGAGAACCTTGCCGGCGCCGTGACGGCCGTTGACGTCGTGATGCAGCGTACGGCCATCACGCAGGGGAACGAAAATCATGTCGCGCTTGGCAGCTTCGGTAGCCTTGCGGATGGCTTCCGGCACTTCACGTGCCTTGCCATGGCCGAAGCCTACACGACCCTTCTGGTCGCCGACGACGACGAGGGCTGCGAAGCCGAAACGACGGCCGCCCTTGACGACCTTGGCGACGCGGTTGATGGCGACCAGCTTGTCGACAAACTCGCTATCGCGCTCTTCACGGTTCTGACGGTCATCCCGCGAACCACGCTTTTCTTGTGCCATTGTCCTTTTCCTTTTTCTTTTCCGGGTGCAATCGGCAGATTACGCAAAGTTCCACCCTGCCCTTGCGGGTCAAGGTGGAATCCGGTGTGACCGGCTTAAAGCCGGAAATCCACCCGAACGCAAGCCCGGGTGGAAATTCATTTTAGAAGGTCAGACCACCTTCACGAGCCGCTTCGGCGAGAGCCTTGATGCGGCCATGATAGATGAAGGCGCCACGGTCGAAGACGACTTCCTTCACGCCAGCCTTGACGGCACGCTCGGCGACCAGCTTGCCAACGGCAGCTGCTGCTGCGATGTCGGCGCCGGTCTTGAGCTCGCCCTTCAGGCCACCATCGAGCGTCGAAGCAGCGGCAAGGGTCTTGCCAGCAACGTCGTCGATGATCTGAGCGTAGATGTTCTTCGAAGAGCGATGTACCGACAGACGCGGACGGCCATTTGCCACCGCCTTGATCTGACGCCGTACGCGGTTCGCACGGCGAACAAGTGCTTCTTTTCTGCTTGCCATTTCGCGCGATCCTTACTTCTTCTTGCCTTCTTTGCGGACGATCCGCTCTTCGGCATACTTGACGCCCTTGCCCTTGTAGGGCTCCGGACCGCGATATTCGCGGATCTCGGCGGCGACCTGGCCGACCTGCTGCTTGTTGATGCCGGACACGATGATTTCGGTCGGCTTCGGAACAGCGATCGAGATACCGACCGGCGGCTCATACACGACGTCGTGGCTGAAGCCGAGTGCGAGCTGCAGGTTCTTGCCCTGGAGCGACGCACGGTAACCAACGCCGTTGATTTCGAGCTTGCGCTCGTAACCGTCCTTAACACCCTTGAAGATGTTCTCGATCATCGTGCGGGACATGCCCCACTTCGAACGAGCATCCTTGGAGTCGTTGTTCGGCTGTACGACAACGGCGTTGTCTTCGAGCTTCACGGAGATTTCGTCATTCGCGACGAAGAAAAGTTCACCCTTCGGGCCCTTCGCCGTGACCTTCTGGCCATCGACGGCGGCAGTCACACCAGCCGGAACCGGAACGGGCTTCTTACCGATACGAGACATAGTTTTTATCCTGTCTGTTCGCTATGGAGATCCCCTGCCCGTCTTAGAAGACGGAGCAGAGTACCTCACCACCAACGTTCTGTTCGCGAGCCTGGTGATCGGCCATCACGCCCTTCGGAGTCGAAAGGATGGTGATGCCGAGGCCGTTCGCGACCTGCGGGATGGACTTGACCGAGACATAAACTCGGCGGCCCGGCTTGGATACGCGGCCGATCTCGCGGATGACCGAAGCACCTTCGTAGTACTTCAGTTCGATCGTGAGTTCAGACTTGCCATTGCCGTAATCGACCTGGCTGTAGCCACGGATGTAACCCTCGGCCTGCAGAACGTCGAGAACGCGGGCACGGAGCTTGGAGGCCGGAGTGGAAACGGAGCTCTTGCGGCGAGCTGCGCCATTCCGGATACGGGTGAGCATATCGCCCAACGGATCAGTCATCGTCATATTGGCGTCTCCTTACCAGCTCGACTTCACAACGCCCGGCACCTTGCCGGTGTTGCCAAGCTCGCGAAGCGCGATACGCGACATTCCAAGCTTGCGGTAGAATGCACGCGGACGACCGGTGACTTCGCAACGGTTGCGAATACGGGTCTTGGAGCCGTCGCGCGGCAGTTCTGCCAGCTTCAGGGTAGCCTTGAACCGCTCTTCAATCGGAAGAGCCTGGTTCATGATGATCGCCTTCAGGCCGGCACGCTTTGCGGCCTGGCTCGCGGCAATCTTGCGGCGGCGCTTGTTCTTTTCAACTGCGCTTGTCTTCGCCATATCGAAGTTCCTCTTCTACGCTCGTCGTTACGGTTACTGACGGAACGGGAAGTTGAACTCTTTCAGAAGAGCCCGAGCTTCGTCGTCGTTGGTCGCCGTCGTGCAAACGATGATGTCCATGCCCCACATCTGATCAACCTTGTCGTAGTTGATCTCCGGGAACACAATGTGCTCCTTGATGCCCATGGCGAAGTTGCCACGGCCGTCGAAGGACTTCGGGTTCAGGCCGCGGAAGTCGCGAACGCGCGGAAGCGCGATGTTGACCAGGCGGTCCAGGAACTCGTACATGCGGGCGCCGCGCAGGGTGACCTTTGCGCCGATCGGCATGTTTTCGCGGACCTTGAAGCCAGCGATCGAGTTGCGGGCCTTGGTGACAACCGGCTTCTGGCCGGCGATCGCTGCAAGGTCAGCCGCTGCAACGGAAGGCTTCTTGGAGTCGGCAGTTGCCTCACCCACGCCCATGTTGATCACGATCTTGTCGAGCTTCGGGATCTGCATTTCGTTGGCGTAGGAGAACTGCTCCTGCATAGCCTTGCGAATGCGGTTTACGTATTCGGCCTTGAGCCGCGGCTCATACTTTGCCTCAGCCATCGATCACTTCTCCCGAACGCTTGGCTACACGAACCTTCTTGCCGTCAACGACCTTGAAACCGACGCGGGTCGGCTTGCCGTCCTTGTCGGCCATCGCGATGTTCGACAGATGGATCGAAGCTTCCTTGCTGATGATGCCGGCTTCCGCGGTCTGCGTCTGGCGCTGGTGGCGCTTGACAACATTGATGCCACGGACGACCGCACGGTCTTCCTTCGGCAGGACCTGGAGGACTTCGCCCGAACGGCCCTTGTCCTTGCCAGCGAGTACGACGACCTTGTCGCCCTTACGAATCTTGTTCATCGCTCGTCGCTCCCCTTACAGTACTTCCGGAGCCAGCGAGATGATCTTCATGTGGTTCTTGGCGCGAAGTTCGCGCGGAACCGGTCCGAAGATACGGGTGCCGATCGGCTCTTTCTTGTTGTCGATAAGAACGGCTGCGTTGTTATCGAATCGAATGACGCTGCCGTCGGCGCGACGGATGTCCTTGGCGGTGCGAACGACAACCGCCTTCATCACGTCACCCTTCTTCACGCGGCCGCGCGGGATCGCTTCCTTGATCGAAACGACAATGATGTCGCCGATCGAAGCGTACTTGCGCTTGGAACCGCCCAGCACCTTGATGCACATGACACGACGTGCGCCGGAATTATCCGCCACGTCGAGGTTAGTCTGCATCTGAATCATGTCAGGTCGCCTTCTTGTTGTAACCCGAACGGTTGGGCCGAGGCCCCCTATCCGGGCTTATGATAAATTTCTGATGTGCGCGGGAAGACAAATACAGGGTGGTTTCCCATACGGGACCTTCCGTGCGCTCAAAGCAAAAAGAACGCCCGATTCCGAGCGTTCTCAGCCAGTGGCCTGCTTCATACAGATTTCTGCGCAAGGTGCAAGCCCTTGCGCAGCAAGTCCGTAAATTAAGCCTGGGCGGAAATTACCGTCCAGCGCTTGTCCTTGGAGATCGGTGCACACTCCTGGATGGAGACGACGTCACCGGTCTTGTACTGGTTGGTTTCGTCATGTGCCTTGTACTTCTTGGACCGGCGAACGGTCTTCTGAAGCAGCGGGTGGGCAAATCGACGCTCAACGCGAACAACGACAGTCTTGTCGTTCTTGTCGCTGACAACTACGCCCTGCAGAATGCGTTTCGGCATATTCTTCTGGTCCTTAGGCCTTGGCTTCTGCCGCCTTCTGGCGGGCAATGGTTTTCACGCGTGCGATGTCACGACGAACTTCCTGAATGCGGGAAGACTTCTCGAGCTGGCCGGTGGCCTTCTGGAAGCGCAGGTTGAACTGCTCCTTCTTCAGCTTCGCAAGCTCGTCGTTCAGCTGGTCGGCGCTCATGGCGCGTACGTCTGCGGCTTTCATCGACTTGTTCCTCACTCTGCAATGCGCTGTACGAAGCGCGTCGTGACAGAGAGCTTGGCGGAACCGAGGCGAAGGGCCTCGCGCGCGATCTCTTCCGATACGCCGTCGATCTCGAACATGATACGACCAGGCTTGACCTTGCATGCCCAGTATTCGACCGAACCCTTACCCTTACCCATACGAACTTCGGTCGGCTTTGCCGTGACCGGAACGTCAGGGAATACGCGGATCCACACGCGACCAGCACGCTTCATATAGCGGGTGATCGCACGACGGGCTGCTTCAATTTCGCGAGCGTTCACGCGGTTCGGTTCCAGAGCCTTCAGGCCGAATTCACCGAATGCCAGATCAAAACCGCCCTTGGCGACGCCCTTGATGCGGCCCTTGAACTGCTTGCGGTACTTTGTACGCTTTGGCTGCAACATTTTCTTACTTCTCCGAGCTTATCTTTCGCCAGCGTTCAATCAAGCGTTCTCGCGGCGACGGTCGCCACGATCACCGCGTTCACGGCTTGCGGGACCCTGGGCATCGCCCTCGAGTGCACGGCGTTCCGATGCCATCGGATCGTGCTCGAGGATTTCGCCCTTGAAGATCCAGACCTTCACGCCGCAGATGCCGTATGCGGTTTCGGCTTCAGCCGTACCGTAATCGATGTCTGCACGCAGGGTGTGGAGCGGCACGCGACCTTCGCGGTACCATTCGGTACGAGCGATTTCAGCACCACCGAGACGGCCGGCGCAAGTGATCTTGATGCCTTCGGCACCGAGACGCATGGCCGACTGAACGGCGCGCTTCATGGCGCGACGGAATGCGATACGACGCTCGAGCTGCTGGGTGATCGACTGGGCAACGAGCGTTGCGTCGATTTCCGGCTTGCGCACTTCAACGATGTTGAGGTGGGTTTCCGAGTTCGTCATCGACGAGATCTTCTTGCGAAGCTTCTCGATGTCTGCACCCTTCTTGCCGATGATCAGACCCGGGCGAGCCGAGTGGATCGTGACGCGGCACTTCTTGTGCGGACGCTCGATGACGACCTTGGCGATACCGGCCTGCTTCAGCTCGTCCATCAGATACTTGCGGATCTTCAGGTCTTCGTGGAGCAGCTTGCCGTATTCGGCGTTGTCGGCGAACCAGCGGCTATCCCAGGTGCGGTTGATCCCGAGGCGGAAGCCAATCGGATTGATTTTCTGACCCATTATGCGGCCTCCCCTTTGGCTTCGACTTCGCGCACAACGATGGTGAGGTGCGAGAACGGCTTTTCGATGCGCGATGCGCGGCCGCGGCCACGAGCGTGGAAACGCTTCATGGTGATCGACTTGCCAACATAGGCCTCGGCGACGATCAGCTGATCGACGTCGAGATCATGGTTGTTTTCGGCATTGGCGATCGCAGACTCGAGCGTCTTGCGAACGGTGCCGGCGATGCGCTTGCGGGAGAATTCCAGGTCAGCGAGAGCGCGCTCGACCTTCTTGCCGCGGATGAGCGCGGCAATCAGGTTGAGCTTCTGGGGGCTGACGCGGATCGTGCGGGCGACTGCCTGCGCTTCGTTGTCTTTCAGCCGGCGTTCGGCTTTTGCCTTGCCCATTGTTACTTCCTCTTCGCCTTCTTGTCCGCACCGTGACCGTAGTAGGTCCGGGTGGGAGCGAATTCACCGAACTTGTGGCCGACCATGTCTTCGTTGACAGAGACGGGCACATGCTTGCTGCCGTTGTAGACGCCGAAGGTCAGACCTACGAACTGCGGCAGGATGGTGGAGCGACGGCTCCACATCTTGATTACTTCACTGCGGCCGCCTTCGCGAACCTTCTCAGCCTTCTTGAGAAGATAGCCGTCGACGAACGGGCCTTTCCATACTGAACGAGCCATTTCTGACTACCTCTCTTACTTCTTCTTCAGGTGGCGCGAGCGCATGATGAACTTGTCGGTCGACTTGTTCGAGCGAGTCCGCTTGCCCTTGGTGGGCTTGCCCCACGGGGAAACCGGGTGACGACCACCGGAGGTGCGGCCTTCACCACCACCGTGCGGGTGGTCGACCGGGTTCATGACGACACCGCGGTTATGCGGGGTCTTGCCGCGCCAACGGGTGCGACCAGCCTTGCCGTCGTTGGTGTTGCCGTGATCCGGGTTGGAAACGGCGCCGATGGTGGCCAGGCACGAGCCCGGGACCAGACGCTGCTCACCCGAGTTCAGGCGCAGGATCGCCATGCCGGCATCGCGGCCGACGAGCTGGACATAAGTGCCAGCCGAACGTGCGATCTGACCGCCCTTGCCGGGCTTCATTTCGACGTTGTGAACGATCGAACCAACCGGGATGTACTGCAGGGGCATGGTGTTGCCCGGCTTTACGTCGACGGCCTTTTCAGAGGCGATGACCTTGTCACCGGCAGCGATGCGCTGCGGTGCCAGGATGTAGGCCTGCTCGCCGTCCGTGTAGGTCACGAGAGCGATGAAGGCCGAACGGTTCGGGTCGTATTCCAGGCGCTCTACGGTGCCTTCGACGTCGAACTTGCGACGCTTGAAGTCGACCAGACGATAGGTGCGCTTGTGACCGCCACCGATGAAGCGGGCGGTGATGCGACCGTAGTTGTTACGACCACCGCTCTTGGTGAGACCTTCCGTCAGCGCCTTGACCGGCTTGCCCTTCCAGAGGCCAGAGCGGTCGACGATGACCAGCTGACGCTGGCTCGGGGTCGTCGGATTGTAGCTTTTCAATGCCATTGTTCTTGTTCCCTACCTCAGACGCCCGTCGACACGTCGATGGACTGACCTTCGGCGAGCGTCACGAGCGCCTTCTTGACGTCCTTCTGCTTGCCGGCGAAGCCGCGGAAACGCTTGGTCTTGCCCTTGCGGACGAGCGTATTGACGGCGGTGACCTTGACGCCGAAGAGGGCTTCGACAGCAGCCTTGATTTCCGGCTTGCTTGCACCCTTGGCGACGTTGAAGACAACCTGGTTGTACTCAGACACCATGGTCGACTTTTCCGTGATCGACGGAGATACGATCACGTCGTAGTGGCGAAGATCCGTCATTTGAACCGCTCCTCCAGAGCTTCCACAGCAGCCTTGGACAGGACGAGCTTGCCACGGCGCAGGATGTCATAAACGTTGATGCCCTGAACCGGCAGAACATCGATGTGCGGGATGTTCGAAGCGGCGAGCTTGAAGTTGCTGTCGATTTCGGCGCCGCCGATGACGAGAGCGTTGGTGAGGCCGAGCGAGGCGAAGTTGCCGACGAGCAGCTTGGTCTTGGCTTCAGCCGCAACCAGGTTGTCGACGATGATCACATCTTCCGACTTCATCTTGGCAGAGAGGGCGTGACGCAGAGCGAGCGCACGAACCTTCTTCGGCAGGTCATGAGCGTGGCTGCGAACAACCGGGCCATGAGCCTTACCACCGCCGCGGAACTGCGGAGCGCGGGCCGAATGGTGACGAGCACGACCGGTGCCCTTCTGCTTGTACATCTTCGAGCCGGTGCGCGAGACTTCCGAGCGGCCCTTGATCTTGTGCGTACCCTGGCGCTTCTTGGCCAGCTGGTAGCGGATCATGCGAGCGATCAGATCTTCGCGGGGCTCCAGGCCGAAGATTTCGTCCGACAGAGAAACCTTGCCGGCGTCCTTGCCCTCGAGGGTCTTGACGTTCAATTCCATGTGCTTGGCTCCCTTACTTCGCCGACTTGACGGCGTCGCGGACGATGATCCACGAACCCTTGGAACCGGGAACTGCGCCCTTCACAAGGATGAGACCACGATCTTCATCGGTCGAAACGACTTCGAGGTTCTGGGTGGTGACGCGCGTCTGGCCCATGTGACCAGCCATGCGCTTGCCCTTCCAGACCTTGCCCGGATCCTGGTTCGAACCGGTCGAACCATGCGAGCGGTGCGAAACGGAGACACCGTGGGTAGCGCGGAGACCGCCGAAGTTGTGGCGCTTCATTGCACCAGCAAAACCCTTACCGATCGTCGTGCCCGTGACGTCGACCAGCTGGCCGGCTTCAAAATGGCTCGCGGTCAGCTGGGCGCCGACATCGATGAGGTTGTCTTCGGAAACGCGGAACTCGACGAGCTTGGCCTTGGGCTCTACGCTCGCAGCGGCGAAGTGGCCACGCAGACCCTTCGTCGTATTCTTGACCTTGGACGTGCCGGCACCGAGCTGGAGCGCGGTGTAGCCGTTCTTGTCAACCGTACGCTGGGCAACGACCTGTACGTTATCCAGCCGCAGAACTGTTACCGGGATATGTTCGCCGGCGTCGTTATAGACGCGGGTCATTCCCACTTTCTGTGCAATCACACCTGAACGCATTGGTTCATTCCTCTTGAGAGTCGCGGCCGCGATCAGATCTCGGCCTTTCCTCTTTGTTTAAGGATTCCACTCCGGCCCTTCCGAACCTTCGGGTTTCCCGTTTCGAGAAGTCGTTGGCAGGTCTTGCCACGTACCTTCCTTGTTATTTCGGCTCTCGCCGGAATTCCTTCTTAGAGCTTGATCTCGACGTCAACGCCGGCAGCCAGGTCGAGCTTCATCAGAGCGTCGACGGTCTGCGGGGTCGGGTCTACGATGTCAAGCAGGCGCTTATGCGTGCGCATCTCGAACTGTTCGCGGCTCTTCTTGTCGACGTGCGGCGAACGGTTAACGGTGAATTTTTCAATGCGGGTCGGGAGCGGTACCGGGCCGCGAACGCTTGCACCGGTGCGCTTTGCGGTCGAGACGATCTCCCGCGTAGAGGCATCGAGAACCCGGTGATCAAACGCCTTGAGGCGGATGCGGATATTCTGGCCGTTCATTCGACTTGTCCTTGTTTCTTTTCTTGCGTCCCGCATACGCAGAGACAGTGAATTACCATGACTGGCCGGCCCCTAATTTTCAAAAATCACAGGGACACCGAGGGGTGCCCCTGTCACTCTTTCTAGTCATGAGGAGCCCTGCCGAACTCGACCCGTCACCAGGCCTTTGAAAACTGCAGCGCTTAGAACTGCGGTGCAAATCACCGCGCGATTCTGATCGTGGCCGGCGACATACACCGCAATCGGCCTTTCGTCAATCCGGCCAGAGGCACGAATTGGCGACATGCGCATTGTCTGCATGACTGGCTTGCACCAACCGACAGACGGAAACGAAAAGCGGCCCCGGACACATGGCCCGGGGCCGCTCTTTCAACTGATTACTCGACGATCGAGGCGACGATGCCGGCGCCGACGGTGCGGCCGCCTTCGCGGATCGCGAAGCGCAGCTTTTCTTCCATCGCGATCGGAACGATCAGCTCGACGTCAACGGTCACGTTGTCGCCCGGCATAACCATTTCCGTGCCTTCCGGAAGCGTCACGATGCCCGTCACGTCCGTCGTGCGGAAGTAGAACTGCGGACGGTAGTTCGTGAAGAACGGCGTATGACGGCCGCCTTCTTCCTTCGTCAGGATGTAGGCTTCTGCCTTGAACTTCTTGTGCGGCTTGACCGAACCCGGCTTGCACAGGATCTGGCCACGCTCAACGCCGTCACGGTTCACACCGCGCAGCAGCGCACCGATGTTGTCGCCAGCCTGGCCCTGGTCGAGCAGCTTGCGGAACATTTCAACGCCCGTGCAGGTCGTCTTCGTCGTCGGACGGATGCCGACGATTTCGATTTCTTCGCCGACCTTGACGATACCGCGCTCAACGCGACCCGTCACAACCGTACCACGGCCAGAGATCGAGAACACGTCTTCGATCGGCATCAGGAAGGGCTGGTCGATCGGACGCTCAGGCGTCGGGATGTAGGCGTCGACTTCTTCCATCAGCTTGCGGATGGCGTTCTCGCCGATTTCCTTGTTCGAGTCTTCCAGAGCGGCCAGAGCCGAACCCTTGACGACCGGGATGTCGTCGCCGGGGAAGTCGTAGGACGACAGAAGTTCGCGAACTTCGAGTTCGACGAGCTCGAGCAGTTCGGCGTCGTCAACCTGGTCAACCTTGTTGAGGAAGACGACGATCGCCGGAACGCCAACCTGACGGGCGAGCAGGATGTGCTCGCGGGTCTGCGGCATCGGGCCGTCAGCGGCCGAGCAAACCAGGATCGCGCCGTCCATCTGGGCAGCACCGGTGATCATGTTCTTGACGTAGTCGGCGTGGCCTGGGCAGTCAACGTGGGCGTAGTGACGGTTGGCCGTCTCATACTCAACGTGCGCCGTCGAGATGGTGATGCCGCGTGCCTTTTCTTCCGGAGCTGCGTCGATCTGGTCGTAGGCCTTGAACTCACCGAAGAACTTGGTGATCGCTGCCGTCAGAGACGTCTTGCCGTGGTCGACGTGGCCGATCGTGCCGATGTTGACGTGCGGCTTGTTGCGCTCAAACTTACTCTTTGCCATTTCCGGCTCTCCATTATCTGGTCCCCGTCCGGGGAAATTCACTTATTCAATTGGTGGGGCGGGGTATCCCGGTCACTTCTGACCGGAATACTTTGCCTGGATTTCAGCAGCAACGTTCGACGGAACCGGTGCGTAGTGATCGAAGACCATCGAGTACTGTGCGCGGCCCTGCGACATGGAGCGCAGGTTGTCGACGTACTTGAACATGTTGGCGAGCGGGACGTGAGCGTTGATCACGATCGCAATGCCGCGCTGTTCCTGGCCCTGGATCTGGCCACGACGGGAGTTCAGGTCGCCGATAACGTCGCCGACGTAATCTTCCGGGGTGACGACTTCTACGCGCATCATCGGCTCGAGCAGCTGAGCGCCGGCCTTCTTGGCAGCTTCACGGAAGCATGCACGCGATGCGATTTCGAAGGCGAGAACCGAGGAGTCGACGTCGTGGAAGGCACCATCGATGAGGGTGGCCTTGACGCCGAGCATCGGGAAGCCTGCGAGCGGACCCGAAGACAGAACGCTTTCGATACCCTTCTGAACGCCCGGGATGTATTCCTTCGGAACCGCACCGCCGACGATCTTGGACTCGAACTTGAAGTCGTCGCCTTCCGGGTTCGGTTCGAAGACGAGCTTGACGCGCGCGAACTGACCGGTACCACCGGACTGCTTCTTGTGCGTGTAGTCTTCTTCGTGGAGCTTCGTGATCGTCTCACGGTAAGCAACCTGCGGAGCACCGACGTTGGCTTCAACCTTGAACTCGCGACGCATGCGGTCGACAATGATGTCGAGGTGAAGTTCGCCCATGCCAGCGATGATGGTCTGGCCGGATTCCTGGTCGGTCTTGACGCGGAAGGACGGGTCTTCGGCAGCCAGGCGGTTGAGCGCGAGGCCCATCTTTTCCTGGTCGCCCTTGGACTTCGGCTCGATCGCGATCTGGATGACCGGCTCGGGGAATTCCATGCGCTCGAGGATAACCGGCTTCAGGGGATCGCAGAGCGTGTCACCCGTGGTGGTTTCCTTCAGGCCTGCGAGAGCAACGATGTCGCCTGCGAAGGCTTCTTCGATGTCTTCACGGGAGTTCGAGTGCATCTGCAGCATACGGCCGACGCGCTCGCGCTTGTCCTTGACCGTGTTGAGAACAGACGAACCCTTCTCGAGCTTGCCGGAATAGATGCGGGCGAAGGTGAGCGAACCAACGAAGGGGTCGTTCATGATCTTGAATGCCAGCATCGAGAGCGGCTCGGCGTCATCAGCGTGACGTTCGATTTCGGCTTCGGTCTTGAAGTCGATGCCCTTGATCGCGGGAATGTCGAGCGGCGAAGGCAGGTAGTCGACAACGGCGTCGAGCAGCGGCTGAACGCCCTTGTTCTTGAAGGCGGTGCCGCAGAACATCGGGTGGAACTTGACGTCGATCGTGCCGCGACGAACGAGTTCGCGGATCTTGTCGTTGTCCGGCATGTCGCCGTTCAGGTAGGCTTCCATCGCTTCTTCGTCGATCTCGACAACCGTCTCGATCAGCTTTTCGCGATATTCTTCAGCCTTGTCCTTCAGGTCAGCCGGGATCTCGACGACATCCCAGGCAGCGCCGAGGGACTCATCGCGCCAGACCAGAGCGTTCATCTCGATCAGGTCAACAACGCCCTTGAAGTCGCTTTCCGCGCCGATCGGCAGCTGCATGACAACAGCGGTGGCGCCGAGACGGGTCTTGATCATTTCTACCGAGCGGTAGAAGTCAGCACCGGTCTTGTCCATCTTGTTGCAGAAGATCATCCGCGGGACGTTGTACTTTTCAGCCTGACGCCAAACGGTTTCGGTCTGCGGCTCAACACCGGCATTGGCGTCGAGAAGGGCGATGGCACCGTCGAGAACACGCAGCGAACGCTCGACTTCGATGGTGAAGTCAACGTGGCCGGGGGTGTCGATGATGTTGAAGCGGCGCATTTTGCCGTCGCGACCCTTCCAGAAGGTCGTCGTGGCAGCGGAGGTGATCGTGATGCCACGCTCCTGCTCCTGCTCCATCCAGTCCATGGTGGCTGCGCCGTCATGAACTTCGCCGATCTTGTGAGACTTACCGGTGTAGTAGAGGATACGCTCGGTGGTCGTGGTCTTGCCGGCGTCGATATGCGCCATGATACCGAAGTTGCGGTAGTCTTCGATTTTATATTCGCGAGCCATAACGGACTGCCTTTCAATATTTAATCGGTGGATTACCAGCGGTAATGCGAGAAGGCGCGGTTTGCATCGGCCATCTTGTGGGTGTCTTCGCGCTTCTTGACGGCGCTACCGCGGTTGTTCGCTGCGTCGAGCAGCTCGCCGGAGAGGCGGTCGACCATAGTGGTCTCGTTGCGCTTGCGGGCAGCGGTGATCAGCCAGCGGATCGCGAGAGCCTGGCGGCGCTCCGGACGAACATCGACCGGGACCTGGTAGGTCGCACCACCAACGCGGCGCGAACGGACTTCAACATGCGGCGCGACGTTGTCGAGCGCCTGATGGAAGACGGCAATCGGTTCCTGCTTGGACTTGTTCTGAACGACGTCGAAGGCACCGTAGACGATGCTTTCAGCGACCGACTTCTTGCCGTGAAGCATGATGGCGTTCATGAACTTGGTGACGACGAGATCGCCGAACTTCGGGTCCGGGTTGATCTCACGCTTTTCTGCACTGTGGCGACGGGACATACTATTTGTCTCTCAACGGTTAGGGACGCTTTATCACGCGGAGAACCTCGCGCAGCGCCGGTATCTGATGGATGAAGAGCCGAAGCTTACTTCGGACGCTTCGCACCGTACTTCGAACGGCGCTGCTTGCGGTTCTTGACGCCCTGGGTGTCGAGAACGCCGCGGATGATGTGGTAACGAACACCCGGCAAGTCCTTTACGCGGCCGCCACGGATCATGACGACAGAGTGTTCCTGCAGGTTGTGACCTTCACCCGGAATGTAGCCGATGACTTCGAAGCCATTGGTCAGGCGGATCTTGGCGACCTTACGCAGAGCCGAGTTCGGCTTCTTCGGGGTCGTGGTGTAGACGCGGGTGCAAACGCCGCGCTTCTGCGGGTTTTCCTGCAGAGCAGGAACCTTATTGCGCTTTACCTGTGCCTGACGCGGCTTGCGGATCAGCTGGTTTACGGTAGGCATATACCCATCCCTTGCAAAATCTAGTCTCAAGCCCTTTCAGGCCCTGGTGGTTGCCGTTTCCGGCGGCGGCCGCACAGTTTTCTTCATGCGCAAAATGTGGCCCGACCCGTTTTCGCGGATGGACCACAAAAGACAGAGGACGCACTGCAAGAGTGCGTCGTGCGAGCAGCATTCGTGTCGTCAACGTGCGTTTGGAGACCTGTTTGAGATGAACTTCAGGACGAGGCGTCCCGAAAAAGCCTACCTCACATGGGCTCCGATGGCCGGGGTACTACTGTTTTCCCCCCTTAACGTCAAGTCACATCTGACAATTAATGGCCCAAGCCCCTGCCCGACCGAGAGTCTGGCCGTTTCGGCACGGGAAAACCTGATGTCCGAGACGATTTGGCTTGGATTGCGACGGGAAACTTCTAGATAGGTACTGAGAGCGGGTCAACCACCCTGCCCCGTGTGGTCGAATCGGCCGCCAACTGAAGAATCGATCCGCCACAACAGGAAGACCGGCACCATGATCAACAGCGACAACGACAACAACCGCGACGAGCCCATGGTGTTCATCGTCATCGCCAAGGCCTACGAGACCGAGGGTGGCGAACCCGTCGACCTGCACGTCCTCTTGACCGCCCCAGACGACGACACGGCTGTTCGCCTGACGCTCAACGCGCTCTCGGAGGAAGGCTTCCTGGAGGCCGATCTCGACCAGATCGGCATGATCACGGGCGCGCCGGACGAAGAGCCGCATGCCTCGGCCTATCAGGGTGCGCTGGAAGGCGAAGTCGCGATCATCCGCTTCGCCTGAGCTCAACACCCATTTTCAGCTATCGAAGGCCGGTCGCTTGCGATCGGCCTTTTTCGTTGCGTGCGAACCTGCCCGCGCCCTGCCCCAGTCCAAAATGAAAAAGCCGCCCGGATCACTCCGGACGGCCTTTGATCTTTTAACCTCGGTACCGATTACTCGGCGGCAGGCGCGTTTTCGCCAGCGAGGTTCTGCAGCATCGGGGTCGCAACATCTGCACCCGTGCCCTTCTTGCGCTCCTCGAGGATGAGGTCGTCGCGCGAAGAGGCGATGCGGCGGATCTGCGTCATGGTACCGCCGGTACCGGCCGGGATCAGACGGCCGACGATGACGTTTTCCTTCAGGCCCTGCAGCGTGTCGGTCTTGCCGGCGATCGCAGCTTCCGTGAGAACCTTGGTGGTTTCCTGGAAGGATGCGGCCGAGATGAACGACGGCGTCTGCAGCGAGGCCTTGGTGATGCCGAGGAGGACCGGTTCGCCATATGCCGGCTTCTTGCCTTCCTCGATCAGGCGCTCGTTGGCGTCGTCCAGTTCGATGCGGTCGACATTGTCGCCCACGATGTACTGGCTGTCGCCGCTGTCGGTGATCTCGACCTTCTGCAGCATCTGGCGAACGATCACCTCGATGTGCTTGTCGTTGATCACAACGCCCTGCAGTCGGTAGACTTCCTGGATTTCGTTGACCAGGTACGAGGCGAGTGCCTCGACGCCCTTGATCGCCAGGATGTCGTGCGGAGCCGGGTTACCGTCGAGGATGTAGTCACCCTTTTCGATGTAGTCGCCTTCCTGAAGGTGGAAGGGCTTGCCCTTCGGGATCAGGTATTCGACAGGCTCGACACCGTCTTCTGCCGGCTCGATGATGACGCGACGCTTGTTCTTGTAGTCGCGGCCGAGGCGGATCGTACCATCGATCTCAGCGATGATGGCGTGGTCCTTCGGACGACGGGCTTCGAACAGTTCGGCAACACGCGGCAGACCACCGGTGATGTCCTTGGTCTTGGCGCTTTCCAGCGGCGAACGTGCGAGAACGTCACCCTGAGACACCTTCTGACCAGGCTCGACCGACAGGATCGCGTCGACCGAGAGCTGGAAGCGTGCTTCGCCGCCACGGGCGAGCTTGAGCACGTTGCCGCTTGCGTCCTTGATGACGATCGCCGGCTTGAGGTCCGAACCGCGCGGGGTCGAACGCCAGTCGATGACCTGACGCTTGGTGATGCCGGTCGACTCGTCGGTGGCTTCGAGCACGGAGAGACCGTCGACGACGTCCTCGAAATGCACGATACCCTCGACTTCCGTCATCATCGGGCGGGTGTACGGATCCCACTCGGCCAGACGCTGGCCGCGCTTCACCTTGTCACCGTCATCCACGAAGACCTTCGAACCGTAGGCGACACGCTGCGAAGAACGCTCGATGCCGCGCTCGTCGAGGATCGTGATCGCCATGCTGCGGCCCATGGCAATCAGATTGCCTTCGGAGTTGCGCAGAATGTTGCGGTTCTTGATCTGCACCGTACCTTCGTACGAGGCTTCGAGGAACGACTGGTCAACCACGGTCGCGGTACCACCCAGGTGGAAGGTACGCATGGTCAGCTGGGTACCCGGCTCACCGATCGACTGTGCGGCGATGACGCCGACGGCTTCGCCCATGTTGACAGGCGTACCACGGGCCAGGTCGCGGCCGTAGCAGATCGAGCAGACGCCCGTCTGAACTTCGCAGGTCAGAGCAGAGCGGATGCGGATCGACTGGATGCCAGCCTTCTCGATTTCCACGACATGCGGCTCAAGGATCATCTGACCGGCATCAACGATGCGCTCACCCGTGACCGGATGATCGATGTCGTCAAGCGCGGTACGACCGAGAACGCGGGCGCCGATGGAGGCAACGACCTGACCGGCATCAACGATCGCCGTCATGGTGAGGCCCTTGTCGGTGCCGCAATCCACGAGGTTGACGATGCAATCCTGGGCCACGTCGACGAGACGACGGGTCAGGTAACCGGAGTTCGCGGTCTTCAGAGCGGTGTCTGCGAGACCCTTACGGGCACCGTGGGTCGAGTTGAAGTACTCGTTAACGGTCAGACCTTCCTTGAAGTTCGAGATGATCGGCGTCTCGATGATTTCGCCCGACGGCTTGGCCATGAGGCCGCGCATGCCGCCCAGCTGGCGCATCTGGTTCGGTGAACCACGGGCACCCGAGTGCGACATCATGTAGATGGCGTTCATCGGTTTCTGGCGGTTCGTCTCAGGATCGAACTCGACGGCCTTAATGCGGGCCATCATGTCCTCGGCGACCTTCTCGGTTGCCTTACCCCAAGCGTCGACCACCTTGTTGTACTTCTCGCCCTGGGTGATCAGGCCGTCGTTGTACTGCTGCTCGTATTCCTTGACCAGCGTTTCGGTGTCACCGACGATCTTCGCCTTCGTTTCCGGGATGACCATGTCGTCCTTGCCGAAGGAGATGCCCGCCTTGCACGCGTGGGTGAAGCCCAGCTGCATGATGCGGTCGCAGAAGATGACCGTGTCCTTCTGGCCGCAATGGCGGTAGACCGTGTCGATCATCTTGGAGATGTTCTTCTTGGTCATTTCCTGGTTGCAGATGTCGAACGGCACGTTGACGTTCTTCGGCAGCAGTTCGCCGATGATCATGCGGCCAGGCGTAGTTTCATAGATCTTCGAAACCGGGTTGCCCTCGGCGTCGACGGTCTTGAAGCGGCCCTTGATCTTGGCGTGCAGCGTGACGACCTTGTTTTCCAGAGCATGGTGCAGTTCGCCCATGTCGGAGAAGGCCATGCCCTCGCCCGGCTCGTTCTGGTTCTGGATCGACAGATAGTAGAGGCCGAGAACCATGTCCTGCGACGGAACGATGATCGGCGCACCGTTGGCCGGGTGCAGGATGTTGTTCGTCGACATCATCAGAACGCGGGCTTCGAGCTGAGCCTCGAGCGACAGCGGCACGTGAACGGCCATCTGGTCACCGTCGAAGTCGGCGTTGAAGGCCGTGCAGACGAGCGGGTGCAGCTGGATGGCCTTGCCTTCGACCAGGGTCGGTTCGAAGGCCTGGATGCCCAGGCGGTGCAGCGTCGGTGCGCGGTTCAGGAGAACCGGATGCTCGCGGATGACCTCGTCGAGGATATCCCAGACTTCCGGCTTTTCCTTTTCAACCAGCTTCTTGGCCTGCTTGACGGTCGAGGAATAACCCTTGGCGTCGAGGCGGGCGTAGATGAACGGTTTGAAGAGCTCAAGCGCCATCTTCTTCGGCAGGCCGCACTGGTGCAGCTTGAGTTCCGGACCGGTCACGATGACCGAACGGCCGGAATAGTCGACGCGCTTGCCGAGCAGGTTCTGACGGAAGCGGCCCTGCTTGCCCTTGAGCATGTCGGAGAGCGACTTCAGCGGACGCTTGTTGGCGCCGGTGATGACGCGGCCACGACGGCCGTTATCGAAGAGCGCGTCTACAGATTCCTGCAGCATGCGCTTTTCGTTGCGGATGATGATGCCCGGAGCGCGCAGTTCGATCAGGCGTTTCAGACGGTTGTTACGGTTGATGACGCGACGATAGAGGTCGTTCAGGTCAGAGGTCGCGAAGCGGCCGCCATCGAGCGGAACCAGCGGGCGCAGGTCCGGCGGGATGACCGGAACGACCTTCATGATCATCCATTCCGGACGGTTGCCCGACTCCATGAAGTTCTCGACGATCTTCAGGCGCTTCATCAGCTTCTTCTGCTTGAGGTCCGACGTGGTGTCGGCAAGCTCGGAACGCAGATCGCCAGCGATCTTTTCGAGGTTCATCGAGGCCAGCATTTCATAGATGGCTTCAGCACCGATCATGGCGGTGAACTGGTCTTCGCCGAACTCGTCGACGGCCATCATGTACTCTTCTTCAGAGAGCAGCTGGTTTTCCTTGAGCGAGGTCAGGCCCGGCTCGGTCACGATGTAGTTCTCGAAATAGAGAACGCGCTCGACATCCTTCAGCGTCATGTCCAGCAGCGTGGAGATGCGCGAGGGAAGCGACTTCAGGAACCAGATGTGGGCGACCGGGGCTGCGAGCTCGATGTGGCCCATGCGCTCGCGGCGAACGCGCGACAGCGTGACTTCGACGCCGCACTTTTCGCAGATGATGCCCTTGTACTTCATGCGCTTGTACTTGCCGCACAGGCACTCGTAGTCCTTGATCGGTCCGAAGATACGCGCGCAGAAGAGGCCGTCACGCTCGGGCTTGAACGTACGGTAGTTGATGGTTTCCGGCTTCTTGATCTCGCCATAGGACCACGACAGGATCTTTTCCGGGCTCGCGATCGAGATCCGGATGCTGTCGAAGTGCTGAGCCGGCACCGACGGGTTGAAAAGGTTCATGACCTCTTGGTTCATGCCTGTCTCCTTTTGGGGCTAGGAGCCCTCGATCAGGTCTTGGTGGCGGCGGATTCCCGGGATGCCGCCCCAGACCTTCAAAATGACAATAACCGCGAAATGCGGCGAAACTCCCCTTCCCGTCCCGATTTTGGCCGCGGGACAGTCCGGGGATGGCGTGCGCGGTGAAAACCACGCACGCCTTTGTCAAACTTACTCGGCTGCGTCGGGCAGCTGGCCCTCTTCCGGCAGGATCTTCGAGTTCTCGAGCTCGACGGAAAGGCCCAGAGAGCGCATTTCCTTGACGAGAACGTTGAAGCTTTCCGGAATACCGGCCTCGAAGGTGTCGTCGCCACGGACGATCGCTTCGTAGACCTTGGTACGGCCGGCCACGTCGTCCGACTTCACCGTCAGCATTTCCTGCAGGGTGTAGGCGGCGCCGTAAGCTTCCAGAGCCCAGACTTCCATTTCCCCGAAGCGCTGACCGCCGAACTGCGCCTTACCACCGAGCGGCTGCTGGGTGACGAGCGAGTACGGGCCGATCGAACGGGCGTGGATCTTGTCGTCGACCAGGTGGTTCAGCTTGATCATGTACATGTAGCCGACGGTGACCTGACGGTCGAAGGCTTCACCGGTACGACCGTCGTACAAGGTCGACTGACCCGAGGGGTTGAGGCCCGCACGCTTCAGCATCGCCGAGACGTCGCTTTCATGCGCACCGTCGAAGACAGGGGTGGCGATGGATACGCCACGCTTGGCTTCTTCGGCGAGCTTGACCAGCGCTTCGTCGTCGAAGTGCTTCACTTCGTCATGGGCTTCCGACTCGTAGATCTCCGTCAGTTCCTTGCGCAGATCGGTGATGTCGAGGTGCTTGCGATAGTCCTCGAGCATCTGGCCGATCTTCTTGCCCATGCCGGCGCAAGCCCAGGCAAGGTGGGTTTCAAGGATCTGACCGACGTTCATGCGCGAGGGAACGCCGAGCGGGTTCAAGACGATGTCGACATGCGTGCCGTCTTCGAGGAACGGCATGTCCTCGACCGGAACGATGCGCGAGACAACACCCTTGTTGCCGTGACGGCCGGCCATCTTGTCGCCTGGCTGGATCTTGCGCTTCACAGCGACAAAGACCTTGACCATCTTCATGACGCCCGGAGGCATTTCATCGCCGCGCTGGACCTTCTCAACCTTGTCCATGAAGCGCTGTTCAAGGCGCGACTTGGATTCGTCGTACTGGCCACGGAGCGCTTCGAGTTCGCCCTGCACCTTTTCGTCTTCGACTGCGAACATCCACCACTGCGAGCGGGGGTATTCGGAGACGACGGCGTTGGTGAGCTCGACGCCCTTCTTGAACCCCTTCGGGCCGGCGATCGAGATCTGACCACGCAGCATGTCGATCAGACGGCCGTAGACGTTACGGTCGAGGATCGCCTGTTCGTCGTCGCGGTCCTTGGCGAGGCGTTCGATTTCCTCGCGCTCGATGGCCATCGCGCGCTCGTCCTTCTCAACGCCGTGGCGGTTGAAGACGCGAACTTCAACGACGGTACCGAAGGTGCCCGGAGGCATGCGCATCGAGGTGTCGCGAACGTCGGAAGCCTTTTCACCGAAGATGGCGCGCAGAAGCTTTTCTTCCGGCGTCATCGGGCTTTCGCCCTTCGGGGTGATCTTGCCGACCAGGATGTCGCCCGGCTGAACTTCCGCACCGATGTAGACGATACCGGCTTCGTCGAGGTTCTTCAGCGCTTCTTCCGAAACGTTCGGAATGTCGCGCGTGATTTCTTCCGGACCAAGCTTGGTGTCGCGGGCCATGACTTCGAATTCCTCGATGTGGATCGAGGTGAAGACGTCTTCCGAGACGATGCGCTCCGACATGAGGATCGAGTCCTCATAGTTGTAGCCGTTCCAGGGCATGAACGCGACGAGCGCGTTGCGGCCCAGCGCCAGATCGCCGAGGTCGGTCGACGGACCGTCCGCGATGATGTCACCCTTGTTGACGATGTCGCCAACCGTCACCAGCGGGCGCTGGTTGACGCAGGTGTTCTGGTTCGAACGCTGGAACTTCTGCAGGCGGTAGATGTCGACGCCGGACTTGCCCGGATCGAGATCTTCCGTTGCGCGGATAACGATACGCGTCGCATCGACCTGGTCGACCACGCCGCCGCGACGGGCACCGATGGCAGCACCGGAGTCACGGGCAACGATCGGCTCCATGCCGGTACCGACGAACGGCGCTTCGGCACGCAGAAGCGGCACGGCCTGACGCTGCATGTTCGAGCCCATGAGCGCGCGGTTGGCGTCGTCGTTTTCCAGGAACGGGATGAGAGCGGCCGCGACCGAAACCAGCTGCTTCGGCGAAACGTCCATCAGATTGATGGTGTCGCGCGGGGACAGCATGACTTCGCCAGCGTGACGGCAGACGACGAACTCTTCGACGAACTGGCCATCGGCCGTCAGTTCAGAGTTGGCCTGCGCCACGTAGTACTTGGCTTCTTCCATTGCCGAGAGATAGACGACCTCGGTCGTGACCTTGCCGTCCACGATCTTGCGGTACGGGCTTTCGATGAAGCCGTACTTGTTGACGCGGGCGAAGGTTGCGAGCGAGTTGATCAGACCGATGTTCGGGCCTTCCGGCGTTTCGATCGGGCAGATACGGCCGTAGTGGGTCGGGTGAACGTCGCGGACTTCGAAGCCTGCGCGCTCGCGGGTCAGACCACCCGGTCCAAGAGCCGACAGACGGCGCTTGTGGGTGATTTCCGAAAGCGGGTTCACCTGGTCCATGAACTGCGACAGCTGCGAGGAGCCGAAGAATTCGCGGACGGCAGCAGCAGCCGGCTTGGCGTTGATCAGGTCCTGCGGCATGACGGTGTCGATTTCGATCGACGACATGCGTTCCTTGATCGCGCGCTCCATGCGGAGCAGGCCGAGACGGTACTGGTTTTCCATGAGCTCGCCGACGGAGCGAACACGACGGTTGCCGAGGTTGTCGATGTCGTCGATCTCGCCCTTGCCGTCGCGCAGTTCGACCAGCATCTTGACCACGGCCAGGATGTCGTCCTTGCGTAGAACGCGAACGGTATCCGGGCAGTCGAGGTCGAGACGCATGTTCATCTTGACGCGACCGACGGCCGACAGGTCGTAGCGCTCGGCGTCGAAGAACAGCGACTGGAACATGGCTTCAGCCGATTCCATGGTCGGCGGCTCACCCGGACGCATGACGCGGTAGATGTCGAACAGAGCGTCCTGACGGTTCTCGTTCTTGTCGGCCGAGAGCGTGTTGCGGATATAGGCGCCGACATTGATGTGGTCGATGCCGAGGATCGGGATTTCCTCGAAGCCGGCTTCCAGGATCTGCGGCAGCGACTTCTCGTCGATTTCCGCACCGGCTTCCATGTAGATTTCACCGGTCGACATGTTGACCAGATCTTCGGCGAGGTAGTTGCCGAACAGGTCTTCGTCGGAAGCCTTGAGGAACTTCACGCCCTTTTCGGTCAGCTGACGCAGCAGACGCGGGGTGAGCTTCTTGCCACCTTCGACGACGACTTCGCCGCTGTCGGCGTCAACGAGGTCGGAGATCGCCTTGGCGCCCTTGAGCGTTTCGGGGTTGAACGGGAAACGCCAGCCCTTGCCGTCACGCTCGTAGACGGACTTCGAGTAGAAAGTCGACAGGATTTCTTCGCCGTCCATGCCAAGCGCCATCAAGAGCGAGGTCACGGGGATCTTGCGGCGACGGTCGATACGGGCATGCACGATGTCCTTGGCGTCGAACTCGATGTCGAGCCAGGAACCGCGATAGGGGATGACGCGGGCAGCAAACAGGAGCTTGCCCGACGAATGGGACTTGCCCTTGTCGTGGTCGAAGAACACGCCCGGCGAACGGTGCATCTGGGAAACGATGACGCGCTCGGTGCCGTTGACGATGAAGGTACCGTTGTTCGTCATGAGCGGCATGTCGCCCATGTAGACGGACTGTTCCTTGATGTCCTTGATCGAACGTGCGCCTGTATCCTCGTCAATATCGAACACGATCAGACGCAGAGTGACCTTGAGCGGGGCGGCATAGGTCAGATCGCGCTGGCGGCATTCGTCGACGTCGAACTTCGGCGGCTCGAATTCGTAGGAGACGAATTCCAGCATCGATGCACCGGAGAAATCGGTGATCGGGAATACGGACTTGAAAACAGCATTGAGCCCCTCGTCGGGACGGCCGCCCTGCGGCTCGTCGACCATGAGGAACTGGTCATAAGATGCCTTCTGAACCTCGATGAGGTTCGGCATTTCTGCGACTTCTGGAATTTTTCCGAAAAACTTGCGTACGCGCCTGCGACCGTTAAAGGTAAGGGTCTGAGCCATCGTCGCTCCTTGTCAGTTTGCACCCGGGCCTGCAACAGACGGTGACCGCTGGCCAGGCGGCTCCGTCAAAAAATGGATCACTCAATCTCGTCTCGAGATCCGGACGGCCGGCCGGTTTGCCGGGCGCGCGGGTCAAGACCATCCTCTTGAGAACCCATTACCCAGGAACCGTTTTCAGACGGTTCCTGGGTAATATGTTCGGAGGAAACGGGCGGGAGAAGGAACTTCCCCCGCCACATTCCGATATTACTTGACTTCGACCTTAGCGCCGGCTTCTTCAAGCTTCTTCTTGAGGTCAGCAGCTTCGCCCTTGGAAACGGCTTCCTTGACCGGCTTCGGAGCGCCTTCGACGAGGTCCTTGGCTTCCTTGAGACCGAGGCCGGTGATGCCACGAACTTCCTTGATGACGTTGATCTTGTTGGCGCCAGCGTCAACGAGGATAACGTCGAATTCGGTCTTTTCTTCTTCAGCAGCAGCAGCAGCACCGCCAGCAGCGCCGCCAGCAGCAGCAACAGCTACGGGAGCAGCAGCCGAAACGCCCCACTTTTCTTCGAGCATCTTGGAAAGCTCAGCAGCTTCCAGAACGGTCAGCGAGGAGAGGTCTTCTACGATCTTAGCGAGATCAGCCATTTTACTAGTCCTTTAGAGTTCGGTTCGAACTGGTTTGATTATTGAACAGCGAAAAACCGCCTTACGCGGCTTCGTCCTTCTTTGCGTAGGCCGCAAAAACGCGCGCCAGCTGCGAAGCCGGGGCCTGTACAACGCCTGCGATACGGGTTGCCGGGGTCTGAATCATACCCAGCAGCTTTGCACGCAGTTCGTCCAGCGAAGGCAGGGTCGCAAGCGACTTGACTGCTTCAGCGTTCAGCGTGGTCGCGCCCATGGCACCACCGAGAACAACGATCTTGTCGTTGGTCTTGGCGAAATCCATGACGACCTTGGGAGCCACGATCGGGTCTTCGCTGTATGCGATCAGCGTCTGACCCTTGAAGAGATTGCTCATCCCTTCGGACTCCGTGCCCTGAAGAGCGATCTTGGCCAGACGGTTCTTCGCGACTTTGACGGTGCCGCCAGCAGCGCGCATCTTCGAACGAAAATCGTTCATCTGTGCGACTGTGACACCAGCATAGTGGGCCACGACAACCGAACCGGAAGCCTTGAAGACTTCGTTCAGCTCCGTGACAAATTCGCGCTTTTCCGCTCTTTCCACTGTCTGTCTCCAGTTGATGGGACCGCAATCCTGCAGGCCCCACCGGGTTTGCCTTTGCCTCAAGGGATCCAAACATGTCGGACCCCGAGCGACGCTTGAGGATCCTGTCCCCTCTGCTTGGAGCACGCTCCAGGCACAAGGCGAATAAGGCTCGAACCGAACTTCAAGACGTCATCAGACGTTTAAATACGGATCTTACCCGTCTCATGAGGGCGAACATTAAGGCCCGGGGGCCACCCACAATCTCGGACAGGAGTGTCTGGGTTTAAAACCAGACATTTCCGGCCCCGAAAGGCCGGAAACTTGATGGACCGGAGCGCGAGGCTCCGGCCGAATTCATGATCAGGCGACAGTGACGGTGGCCGGGTCGATCTTGACGCCCGGGCCCATGGTCGAGGAGATCGCTACGCGCTTGACGTAGTTGCCCTTGGCGCCAGCCGGCTTTGCCTTGACGACGGCGTCAGCGAAAGCCTTGATGTTTTCTTCGAGCGCCTTGGCGTCGAAGGAGGCCTTGCCGATGCCGGCGTGGATGATACCAGCCTTTTCGACGCGGAACTCGACGGCACCGCCCTTGGAAGCCTTGACGGCGCCCGTGACGTCCATGGTGACCGTACCGACCTTCGGGTTCGGCATCATGCCACGCGGGCCGAGAACCTTACCGAGGCGACCGACGAGCGGCATCATGTCCGGGGTGGCGATGCAGCGATCGAAGTCGATCTTGCCGCCCTGGACGATTTCCAGCAGGTCTTCTGCGCCGACGATGTCTGCACCAGCAGCCTTGGCTTCGTCAGCCTTGGCGCCACGTGCGAAGACGGCAACGCGAACGTCACGACCCGTGCCGTTCGGCAGGTTGACCACGCCGCGGACCATCTGGTCTGCGTGACGCGGGTCGACGCCGAGGTTCATGGCGATTTCGATCGTTTCGTCGAACTTGGCGACGGCACGTTCCTTGACCATCGAGATGGCGTCGGACAGGGCGACCAGCTTGGTCGGGTCAACGCCTTCGCGGATCTTCTGAATACGCTTTGCTACCTTGGCCATGATCAACCTACCACTTCCAGGCCCATGGAGCGGGCAGAGCCCTCAACCATCAGCATTGCGCCTTCGATGTCGGCGGCGTTCAGATCCTTCATCTTGCCTTCGGCAATTGCACGGACCTGTGCCTTCGTGATCGTACCGACCTTCGCACCCTTGCCCGGCGTCTTCGAGCCAGAGGTGATCTTTGCTTCCTTCTTCAGCCAGTAGGTGACCGGCGGCTGCTTCATTGCGAAGGTGAAGGACTTGTCCTGGTAATAGGTGATGACGACCGGGATCGGCATACCCTTTTCCATTTCCTGCGTGGCGGCATTGAACGCCTTGCAGAATTCCATGATGTTAATGCCACGCTGACCAAGGGCCGGGCCGATTGGCGGGGACGGGTTCGCCGATCCTGCCTTGACCTGGAGCTTGAGCTGGCCTGCAACTTTCTTAGCCATTACTCTCTGCCTTTCATTTCAGACCGGTTGCCCGATCCAGTATGCCAGCCTGAAGCTGGCGGCTGCGGTTGCGTGGTACGTCTGAACGGCCCGGCTTAAGAGACCGCCATCCTCCCACGCGGGTCGGGGAGTTGCCTCCCCTTCTCCGATCAGACCTTTTCGACCTGACCGTATTCGAGTTCGACGGGGGTCGCGCGACCGAAGATCGAGACCTCGACCTTGAGGCGCGAGCGCTCTTCGTCCACGTCCTGGACGATCCCGTTGAAGGAGGCGAACGGACCGTCGGAGACGCGAACCTGTTCGCCGATTTCGAAGGAGACGGAGGACTTCGGACGCTCGACGCCTTCCTGGACCTGGCCCAGGATGCGCTCCGCCTCGAAATCCGGGATCGGAACCGGCTTGTTGTCGGAACCGAGGAAACCCGTGACCTTCGGGGTATTCTTGATCAGGTGGTAGGCTTCGTCCGTCAGGTTCGCCCGCACCAGCACGTAGCCGGGGAAGAACTTGCGTTCGCTGTCCACCTTACGACCGCGACGAACCTCGACGACCTTTTCGGTCGGAACGAGGATCTTTTCGAAGAGGTGCTCAAGGCCCTTCTGACGTGCCTTGTGCTCGATGTCTTCCGCGACCTTCTTCTCGAAATTAGAATACGCGTGGACGATGTACCAACGTGCCGCCATGTTCGTCTCCGCCCGATTAATTGCCAACGCTCAGCACGAGGCCGAGCAACCAGCTGATCAGCTGGTCCGCGCCGAAGAAGAACAGCGCTGCGAAAAACACCATCGCCAGGACCATGAGCGTCGAAATCGTGGTCTCGCGACGCGAGGGCCACGTCACCTTGGACGTCTCGGAGCGTACCTGCTGCAGAAACGCGAATGGATTACCCTTGGATGCCATTTATTGCCCACGCATTTACGGCGCGTAAAGCCGACCTTGGTCAGCCCCACGCACCGCGTGTCTGTTTGAACCCTACATAAAGACCCCTTCCCCTTTTCACAAGAGGGAAAAGCTCTTCTGCAACTTTTCGGCTTTGCCAGTGCTTTTTGCTCGTCGCAGCCATCAGGCGCGCCGTGCGGACATGGCAGGGGCAGAGGGGCTCGAACCCCCGACCTGCGGTTTTGGAGACCGCCGCTCTACCAACTGAGCTATACCCCTAAGCCTCACCTCCGACAGAAACGCTCCCGTCCGAGGCATGGCGCTCCCTTTAAGACGGGCGGACCGGAATGGCAAGTGTCTTTTTTCTGCTTTTCACCAAAGCGACCAAAGGGATCGTTCACCAGCGGCGATCGATGCGGGCATCCAGTCGGGCATTGGGCTCCTGGGCGAGATCGGAAAGCGTGGCCTTCAGGCTGATGCCGAGCGGAAGACGCTTCTCCAGCCGCAGTTCGGCGCTCAACGGAGCCTTGTTGTCCATGACAACGCCGCCCGCCAGTGTCGCGTTGAAGGCACGGAAGGCCATGCTCAGGTCCTGGCGGGCGATATAGGTGGGCTCCCCATCCGTGCGGCGGCCTGCCTCGATCGTCCGTGTCGCGGACACGCTTCCCATATCATTGTCCAGAAGCGCTCCCGACTGGCGCAGCGCGGCACGGGCAGCGCCGGTCGCCGGATTGGCGATCAGGGCCAGCGTGGTTGCAGCCCCTCCGCCCTTCAGGAGATCGTATTCGCCCCACATGCGCAGAGGCGGGCTCACCGTTCCGGCTGCAGATGGCGTGGACACCTTGATCGTCGATTCGGTTCCGAAGCGCGGGCGACCAGGCAGGTCGAGCGCAAGGCCGGTGCGAATCGCGAGATCATCGGGGGATCCGCTGGCGACCCAGAGGAATGGCCCCTCGCCTGCCGACACGACCGTCGCCTGCGAGAGCAACCATGCCGACAGCGCCACACGTCGGATGCCAGTTCTGCTCAGAGACATCATCGCTCGTCCGATGTTTTCCAGCGGATATCCGCGCCAACCGAATCAGGATAGTTTCAACCGTAACCCCGTAGCGGCGGCGTTAGAACGCAAGCCTTTGCATGGGTGGCATGCAGCTCACGTGTCAGGGATTTCCCGACATGGCGCATGGCATATCCGGACTTTGCAGCCAGCTTGCCTGTTTTTCGAGTTTGACTGATACTCTCAAGGCGCCACGCGGAGGACAGACATGATCCGTATCAGCAATGCCGCCCTGCCCGGTTCCGAGTTCGACGACAGCGACCTGACCGAATCCCGCTTCAGCGATGTCTCTCTGAAAGAGGCCGTGTTCAGCAATGTCGATCTCGGCCGCGCGCTCGTGACCGACGCCAATGCCGAGCAAATGATCGTGCGCAATGTCGCCATGAATGCGGTGGTGATGGAGAATGTCGTCATGCATGGGGCCAGCGTCACCCATGTCGACTTCAATGGCAGCACGATCCGCTTTGCAAGCCTCGCCGACACCTCGATTGCCGAATGCGACCTCAGCGGCATGACGATCAATGGCTATCTGGTGACCGATCTGCTGCGGCTGGCGGAAGAGCAATCCCTCGAGCGGGCTTGATCAGCGCGAGCCGTAATCTGCCTACGCGCCACCTATTCCAACGAGAAAAGGCCCCGCTGTTTCCAGCGAGGCCCTTTGGTCTTGTCGATCAGATCGCCGATTACTCGACGATCGAAGCGACGATGCCGGCGCCGACGGTGCGGCCACCTTCGCGGATTGCGAAACGCAGCTTTTCTTCCATCGCGATCGGAACGATCAGCTCGACGTCAACGGTCACGTTGTCGCCCGGCATAACCATTTCCGTGCCTTCCGGAAGCGTCACGATGCCCGTCACGTCCGTCGTGCGGAAGTAGAACTGCGGACGGTAGTTCGTGAAGAACGGCGTATGACGGCCGCCTTCTTCCTTCGTCAGGATGTAGGCTTCAGCCTTGAACTTCTTGTGCGGCTTGACCGAACCCGGCTTGCACAGGATCTGGCCACGCTCAACGCCGTCACGGTTCACACCGCGCAGCAGCGCACCGATGTTGTCGCCGGCCTGGCCCTGGTCGAGCAGCTTGCGGAACATTTCAACGCCCGTGCAGGTCGTCTTCGTCGTCGGACGGATGCCGACGATTTCGATTTCTTCGCCGACCTTGACGATACCGCGCTCAACGCGACCCGTCACAACCGTACCACGGCCAGAGATCGAGAACACGTCTTCGATCGGCATCAGGAAGGGCTGGTCGATCGGACGCTCAGGCGTTGGGATGTAGGCGTCGACTTCTTCCATCAGCTTGCGGATGGCGTTCTCGCCGATTTCCTTGTTCGAGTCTTCCAGAGCGGCCAGAGCCGAACCCTTGACGACCGGGATGTCGTCGCCGGGGAAGTCGTAGGACGACAGAAGTTCGCGAACTTCAAGCTCAACGAGCTCGAGCAGCTCGGCGTCGTCAACCTGGTCAACCTTGTTGAGGAAGACAACGATCGCCGGAACGCCAACCTGACGGGCGAGCAGGATGTGCTCGCGGGTCTGCGGCATCGGGCCGTCAGCGGCCGAGCAAACCAGGATCGCGCCGTCCATCTGGGCAGCACCGGTGATCATGTTCTTGACGTAGTCGGCGTGGCCGGGGCAGTCAACGTGGGCGTAGTGACGGTTGGCCGTCTCATACTCAACGTGTGCCGTCGAGATGGTGATGCCGCGTGCCTTTTCTTCCGGAGCTGCGTCGATCTGGTCGTAGGCCTTGAACTCACCGAAGAACTTGGTGATCGCTGCCGTCAGAGACGTCTTGCCGTGGTCGACGTGGCCGATCGTGCCGATGTTGACGTGCGGCTTGTTGCGCTCAAACTTACTCTTTGCCATTTGAATGCTTCCTGTGAACGAAACGGGGTTGCCCCGGCGAACCGGTTTGGTCCCGCCGTTTAAGGCTTTCATGCGCAATGCGCAAGCGTTAAATAATTGGCCTTCCAGCGCCCGAAACGAGCGAATTCCATGCCCCTCAGCTGACGCAGGGTGAGGAGACTGTCGCAACGAGATGTTGCTTCATTTTATCTTTGGATATCGAAGACTTAGGAGATCGTTTGGTCTGGAGCGGGTAACGGGAATCGAACCCGTGTATTCAGCTTGGAAGGCTGCTGCTCTACCATTGAGCTATACCCGCATTTTCAGATCCGAGGACGAATGGTGGAGAGAGTTGGATTTGAACCAACGTAGGCTGAGCCAACGGATTTACAGTCCGTCCCCTTTAACCACTCGGGCATCTCTCCATTCTTTCGTCCGGATCTGGCGACCAAGCTTTGTAGTCCCGACCAGAGTGCGTCGCCCCCTGATCTGCGGCGGGTATATGACGGCCCAACCGGCTCATGTCAACACGAAGTTTGACGAAAAATTCCGAAAAGTTTCATAGGCCAGACACATGGCCCGGACGCACAGGGGATTTTCCGGCCGGGTCTATGCCCGCCCTTCACCCGCCGCTATAAGGGCGCATGGCCAAAGATCCCAAAACCGACAAAACCGCCCGCGACACCCATTATGCGACGCTGCGCCGACAGGTGCGCGATGCCAAGCGAGAGCGCGGCGAAATCCCCACTCCCGGGCCGCAAAAGCCGCGCAAGAGCAATGCCGACTGGACGCCGCCGAAGCTCGCGCCCGAGCAGGTCCTGCTCTATGGATTGCATACCGTGCGCGCAGCGCTCGACAATCCCGAACGCAAGCTGATCAAGCTCTCGGCGACGCAGAATGCGCTGGTCCGGCTTGAAATCCCCTCTGTGGAAAACCTCGGCATTCCCTTCGAGACGGTGACACCGCAGGACCTCGACAAGGTGCTCGGCCCGGAGGCCATTCACCAGGGCGTCATGCTGGAGACGCGCCCCCTGCCCGTCCGTCGGCTGGAAGCGCTGAAGGACAGCCCGCTGATCCTGGTGCTCGATCAGGTGACCGATCCGCACAATGTCGGCGCCATCATGCGCTCGGCCGTGGCCTTCAATGCCGGCGCCGTCATCACCACGCAGCGGCACAGCCCGACGGAATCAGGCGTGCTTGCAAAATCGGCCTCCGGCGCGCTGGAGCTCATCCCCTATATCCAGGTGACCAATCTCGCGGATGCGCTGGGCGAGCTGCACAAGCTCGGCTTCTTCTCCGTCGGTCTCGATTCGGAAGGTCCGGCGCCGATGGAGCAGACGCTGAAGGGCGATCGGATCGCACTGGTGCTCGGCTCCGAAGGCAAGGGATTGCGGCAGAAGACACGCGAGACGGTCTCGGCGCTCGCCCGCCTCGACATGCCGGGCGCGATCAAGTCGCTCAATGTCTCCAATGCCGCGGCCATCGCGCTCTATGCCTCCCGTCAGCATCTGGTGGGCAAGGGCTGATGAAGCTGGTCTTCACCGATCTCGACGGAACGCTGCTCGACCACGACAGCTATTCCTTCGAGGCGGCGCGGCCGGCGCTCGAACTGCTGGCGGCACGCGGCATCCCCGTGATCCTCGCCAGCAGCAAGACAGAAGCGGAGATGCGACCGATCGCCGAGGCGATCGGCATATCCCATCCGATGATCGTCGAAAATGGTGCCGGTGTCGCCGGCCTCGAGAGCGGGAATGTAGCTGCCTCGGAAGACGAAACCGCGAGTCGTTACAAGCGATTGAGGGCGCTTCTTAGGGAATTACCTAAGGAGCTCGGCTCCAAGTTCGAGGGCTTTGGAGATTGGGATGTTGCGCGTGTGGCGCAGGAGACGGGGCTTCCCCCGGCATCCGCCGAACTTGCCCGCAAACGCCGCTTTTCAGAACCGGGCCGCTTTGCCGGCACGGAGGACGAGAAGCGCGCCTTTATCGACCTGCTCGAGGCGGAAGGCTTCACGGCGGTTCAGGGCGGGCGCTTCTTCACCCTGATGCCACAGACATCCAAGGCCAAGCGCATGGCGCAAGTCGTTGCCCATTACCAGCGCGGCTCGGTCGAGCCTGTCCGGACGGTCGCGCTCGGCGATGCACCGAACGATCTGGCCATGCTCGAGGCGGCCGATTGCGGCATCATCATTGCCAATCCTGCGCACAAGGCGCTGCCCGTCACGGAACGGGAAAGAGAAGGTGCTATCCTCCGCTCGGAACAATCCGGCCCGGAAGGCTGGAACATCATGATCCATCAACTCGTTGCCACGGGGTTTCTCTGAGTCGGCTGCAACCGACTTCCTCACGAAAGGATTAGACATGGCGGATTTTCACCAGAACGGCGTGGTCGCGACCCTGCACAATCTCAGGGAACGCTCGCTGGAGCGGATGGAAAAGGAACTGACCGTCTTTTCCGCTTCGCGCCCCATCACGCTGATCCTGCCGTCGCTCTATTCCGAACTCGAGGCACCCGCCCTCGAACACATCGTCTCCGAGCTTTCCCAGGCTCCCTACATTTCCGAAATCGTCATAGGCCTCGATCAGGCGAGCGAAGAGCAGTTTCGCAGCGCCAAGCGCTATTTCTCGCGCCTGCCGCAGAAGCATACCATCCTCTGGCATGACGGCCCCCGGCTGCGGGCCGTCGACGAGAAGCTGAAGGCCGAGGATCTCTCGCCCGACCAGCCCGGCAAGGGTCGCAATGTCTGGTTCTGCATGGGCTATGTTCTGGCGGCCCGTCAGGCTGGCGTGGTTGCCCTGCATGACTGCGATATCGTCACCTATTCCCGGGACATGCTGGCGCGCCTCGTCTACCCGGTCGCCAATCCGCGTTTTCCCTACGTCTTCTCCAAAGGCTACTACCCGCGGATCGCGGACCGCTCGCTGAACGGTCGCGTGACGAGGCTTCTGGTGACGCCGATCCTGCTCAGCCTCGAAAAGGTCATGGGACACCATCCCTATATCGACTACCTCAAGGCCTTCCGCTATCCGCTCGCCGGCGAATTTGCCATGCAGACGCAGATCCTCTCCGACATCCGCATCCCGTCGGACTGGGGTCTGGAGATCGGCGTCTTGTCGGAGATGTGGCGCAACTACTCCACTCAGTCGATCTGCCAGGTCGACATAGCCGACGCCTATGACCACAAGCACCAGCCGCTCTCGCCGGAGGATGCCGCGAAAGGCTTGTCGCGCATGTCGATCGACATCACCAAGGCGCTCTACCGGAAGCTTGCGACCGACGGTGTCGTGTTCAGCCAGGATGCCTTCCGGACGTTGAAGGCGACATACTACCGAACGGCGCTGGATCTGGTGGAGACCTATTACCACGACGCACGGATGAACGGCCTGACGACCGATCGCCATCGCGAAGAGCAGGCGGTTGAACTCTTCGCTGCCAACCTGATCGAAGCGGGCCAGGTCTATCTCGACAATCCGAACGCCACGCCCTTCATGCCGAGCTGGAACCGAGTGCAGAGTGCGCTTCCCGACCTGTTGCGGGATATTCAGGAAGCCGTTCGGCTCGACGCCGAGGACTGATCGTCATAGGAGACTGCCGACCGGCGGTCACATGGCCGGGCGGCAGGTCAATTCGCCTTCGACAGCGACGAAGGACGTGCCATTGGCCGTCAGCTTGCGCTCGATGGGATAGTCGATGACGCTCGGCCAGGCTTCGATATCCTTGGCGGCGTTGGGATCGGCATCGATGGCCGGCTGATAGGCGGCCCGGCAATCCGGCAGCGGTCGGTCCCCGGCGAGGCCCAGTTCCTTACGGATGCTTGCTGCGCAGCTGTCCGGCTGGGCCAGCAGCGAGCAGGTGGCGGCATAGGTCCTGCGGTAGCGGAGCATCAGTTCGTCATCGACCAGGGTCAGGGCAGAGAACTCACCCGCCACCACGTCATCCATCAGCCGTGTGCCACTGCGGGTATCGTAGACGACGAAGGGCATGCCGCCATTCCAGCCATCGGCGCCGCGGAAAAAGGCGTAAGGGCCGACCGCTCCCCAGAGATAGCCGGCGGTATCGTCTTCGATCTTGCGATCGAGCGTCGGATTGAGCTGACAGGGACCTTCCGATGGCGCGATGTAGAGGCCAGCCGCGCCTTTCTCGCCGAGATCCAGTTCCTTCAGGGCAAAATTCGGGTAGCGCAGGCAGGTGAGCTTGCCCTTCACGTCGAAGCCCGTGTCTTTTTCCGCAAGCTCGACTTCAGCGCGGGTGGCGCGGTCGAACTGGCCGGTCACCTCGCCCGCGTCCCGGCAGGTCACCGGCGCCATCCGGCCGATCGCGAACTGCAGTTCGTCGCCCTTGCCGCGTAACTCGTAGCGGCCGTTCGAATACCAGAAGCCGCTGGCGGCCTGCTGCTGCGGGAGAGACTGCTTTGTGCCATCCTGAAGGGTGAGTTCGGCCAAGTCCTGGCTGAAGCTGACGATGAGGGAATTGCCGTTTTCGCAGACATATTTGATGTCGGCGGCCTGCCCTTGATTTGGCAGAGCAAGGATTGCAGTCGCGGCCAGTGCCAGGCCGGTCAGTGTCGGTACGCGCATCGGGTCTTCCTCGGCTTTCGACCGAGACCATGCCAAAGAACAGCCCTCAAGGACAATGGCAAATGCGATCAATTCTGATGAGAAGTGGTGCCCCCGGCAGGGTTCGAACCCGCGACCCCCTGATTACAAATCAGGTGCTCTACCAACTGAGCTACAAGGGCAATGGCCGCTGTGTAGGCGCAAATCGATTTGCGGTAAAGCAAAAAATGGCCGGACGGTTAGCGTAAATGGTGAATCCAGGCGCCTGTCCCGCGCGCTTCAACAACCGGCGGGCCGAACTGATTCTGGGGCGAAACGGCTTGTGGTTACAGGTATTTATCATGTACCACTTGGCGACATTTCATCAGGGCTCGCCATGTCTCGTACGTTCCGGTCGCTCGCCTTCATCGCTTCCAGCACCGACGAAGCCCAGGCTTCGCGCCAGGAACTGATTCGTCTCTATGGCCATACCGATCCGACCGATGCGGATGTGATCGTGGCGCTCGGCGGTGACGGCTTCATGCTGCAGACGCTGCATGACACGATGAACAGCGGCAAGCTGATCTACGGGATGAACCGCGGGTCCGTCGGCTTCCTGATGAATGATTTTTCGGTCGACAATCTGCCCGAGCGCATCTCGGTGGCGGTGGAGAACGCCTTCCACCCGCTGAAGATGACGACCACCAATGCCGACGGCTCGACATCCTTCGCACTGGCGATCAACGAAGTCTCGGTGCTGCGCCAGTCCTATCAGGCGGCAAAGCTCAGGGTGGTGATCGACGGCAAGGTGCGCCTCGAGGAACTGATCTGCGACGGGCTGATGGTGGCCACGCCCGTAGGATCGACCGCCTATAATCTCTCCGCGCATGGGCCGATCCTGCCGCTCGAAGCGCCGCTGCTTGCGCTCACGCCCGTCAGTGCCTTCCGTCCACGCCGCTGGCGGGGAGCCTTGCTGCCGGACAAGGTCACCGTCGTACTCGAGGTTCTGGAGCCGGGAAAACGGCCCGTCAATGCGGTCGCGGATCATACGGAGGTCAAATCCGTTCTGAGAGTAGAGATTGCGCAATCGGAGGAAACGACGGCGCGCATTCTTTCCGATCCCGACCGATCGTGGTCTGATCGGATCATCGCCGAACAGTTTTCCGATTGAGGCTTCGATGAAACTCGTCACCGCCACTGCATTCGCCCTTTCGCTGCTCGTCAGTTCGCCTTCGATGGCAGAGGAGATCGACCAGCTCCCCCTCGCCGCCACCTTCGTGATCAGCGGCGGCTATTGGGAATCGGGACCGGAAGGCGTGCCCGGCGTGGAAACGGCCGTGGAGGCCGGCGAGCGCGGCTATTACAAGCTCATCGCCATCCGCCAGCCGGACCGGACAGCCCGGATCCATCTGCAGATGGTTGCCTCCGGCGAAGCAGGGCTGCGGCTTGTGGAAAGTGTCGAGCTGGAAGAGTTCGCTGCCATCAAGCCCTACGTCACCGGCATCCGCCCGGAAAGCACCAGCGGCGTTGCCGCCACCCCCGGCTTCTTCGCTACCGTCTATCTGAGGACCGCACCCGCCAGCGATCGCATCGAGGAGTGGACCGTGCTGATCGACGAGCTCGGCGACATCAGGGTCGAGCGGGCGAGCAACTGAGCCACCGCATAAGAACACCAAAAGAAAAGGCGGAGCGCCGGGCGCTCCGCCTTCTTCGTTTCTGTAGCGATCACGAGGATCAGTCGATGTCGGCGACCTCGGAAGCCTTACCGCTGATGCGGTGGGCAAGGGCTGCTTCCATGAACTCGTTCAGCTCACCGTTCAACACGCTATCCGGATCGGTGCTTTCGACGCCAGTGCGCAGATCCTTGACCAGCTGGTAGGGCTGCAGGACATAGGAGCGGATCTGGTGGCCCCAGCCGATATCCGTCTTCGAGGCGGCTTCGGCATTGGCTGCTTCTTCGCGCTTCTTCAGTTCGGCTTCATACAGGCGGGCACGCAGCATGTCCCAGGCCTTGGCGCGGTTCTTGTGCTGCGAGCGTTCCTGCTGGCAGGCGACCACGATGCCGGTCGGGATGTGCGTGATGCGCACAGCCGAGTCGGTCGTGTTGACGTGCTGTCCACCGGCGCCCGACGAGCGATAGGTGTCGATGCGGCAGTCGCTTTCGTTGACCTCGATGTTGATCGAGTCGTCGACCACCGGATAGACCCAGATCGATGAGAAGGACGTGTGGCGGCGGGCGTTCGAATCGTAAGGCGAGATGCGTACCAGACGATGTACGCCTGATTCGGTCTTCATCCAGCCATACGCATTGTGGCCCTTGACCAGGATGGTCGCAGACTTGATGCCGGCTTCTTCCCCGTCATGCACTTCCAGCACTTCGACCTTGAAGCCCGAGCGTTCGGCCCAGCGGGTATACATGCGCAGAAGCATGTTGGCCCAGTCCTGGCTCTCGGTACCACCGGCACCGGAATGGACTTCGACATAGGTGTCGTTGCCATCGGCCTCGCCCGAAAGCATGGCTTCCACCTGGCGGCGGGCCGCTTCCGTCTTCAGGGCCTTCAGCTGGTCCTCGGCATCCTTGACGACGCTTTCGTCGCCCTCTTCCTCGCCCATCTCGATCAGCTCGATGTTATCGTTCATCGCCTGCTCGAGACGCTTTACGCCAGCAATGCTGTCATCCAGCTGCTGGCGCTCGCGCATCAGCTTCTGGGCTTCCTGGGCGTCGTTCCAGAGGTTCGGATCCTCGGCCTTGTTGTTCAACCAGTCCAGTCGTCTTATCGCCTGGTCCCAGTCAAAGATGCCTCCTCAGCAGGCTTATGGCCTGCTTGATTTCGTCGACAACATTCTCGATTTCATTGCGCATGCGTTCGGTTCTCAACCTCTGAAACTGGTGAAAATCTGGTCTTCCGCATAGTTGCGCCCGGCCCTGATGTAAAGGGCCGGGTCGCGACTGATGGTCAGATGAGGGTTAGAACAGGCCGCCGGAACCCGAGGTCACGGCCTGATTTGCCTGCGGAGAGTCACGCAGGATTTCTTCCGGCGGCGCATAGCCATCCATGCCGATGATCGACAGGGAGTCCGCCGGGCCGGTGCCTGGCTTGAAGGCTTCGATGATGGTATCCGGTTCGCCTTCGAGCGCGAACATGCCGGTGGTGCGGTTGACCGGGATGAAGCTCATGCCTGCCGGCACGAAGAACTGACCCGCCGGCCGGTTGGCCGTTGCCATCTGCATGAAGTCGTTGAAGACGGGCGCGGCCAGCGAACCACCGGTCGAACCGCGGCCCATCGGGGCCGGCTGGTCGAAGCCGATATAGACGCCTGCGACGAGGTCGGGCGTGTAGCCGATGAACCAGGCGTCCTTCTCGTCGTTCGAGGTACCGGTCTTGCCGGCGACCGGGCGGTCGAGCTTGATCTTGCCAGCGGCGGTGCCGCGGGTGACAACGCCTTCCATCATGGAGGTGATCTGATAGGCGGTCATCGGGTCGAGAACCTGGTCGCGATTGTCGACGACAACAGGCTCTTCCTGCCCGGTATAGCGCTCGGCATTGCAGCCTTCGCAGATCCGGTCCTCATGGCGGAAGATGGTCTTGCCGTGGCGGTCCTGGATACGGTCGATGAGGGTCGGCTTGATCTGCTTGCCGCCATTGGCGAAGACGGCATAGGCGGAGACCATGCGCAGCACGGTGGTCTCACCGGAGCCGAGCGACATGGCAAGCACCGGGTTCATCTTGTCGTAGACGCCGAAGCGTTCGGCATATTCGGCGACAAGGTTCATGCCCATATCGTTGGCGAGGCGCACCGTCATCAGGTTTCGCGACTTTTCGATGCCGAGACGCAGCGTCTGCGGACCGGCGGAACCGCCGCCATAGTTCTGCGGGCGCCAGACCTGACCGCCCGAGACGAACTCGACCGGGGCGTCGAGGATGACCGAGGCCGGTGTGTAGCCGGTGTCGAGGGCTGCCGCGTAGACGAAGGGTTTGAACGACGAACCCGGCTGCCGCATGGCCTGGGTGGCGCGGTTGAATTCCGACTGCGCATAGGAGAAGCCGCCGGCAAGCGCCAGAACGCGGCCCGTATGGGGGTCCATGGCCACCAGGCCGCCCTGGATCTTCGGCAACTGGCGCAGGCGATAGGCACTGCCGCCGTCTTCGAGCGCCTCGACATAGACGACATCACCGGGGTTCAGGACGCCGACCGGGGACTTGCTCGACTTGCGGTCGCCGGTCGCGGAACGGAAGGCCCATTCCATATTGTCAGGCGCGATGCGACCGCGAACGCGCTCGGCGACGACCTTGCCGCCCGCTTCCTTGGCCGGCTGCAGACCGATATCGACACCATCGGCGGCGACGTCGAGCACGACGGCGACCTTCCATTCCGGCACATCGGCGAGCGGCGGGATCTCCGCAAGCGGCACACCCCAGTCTCCTTCCAGCGGGATCTGCTTGATCGGCCCGCGGAAGCCGCGACGCTGGTCATAGGTCAGGAGGGCCGACTGGAGCGCCTTGCGGGCTGCGATCTGCATGTCGGGGTCAAGCGAGGTGCGGACCGAGAGGCCACCCTCGTAGAGCGACTTGTCGCCATACTTCTCGATGATCTGGCGGCGGACTTCCTCGGCGAAATAGTCGGAGGCAAAGAGCGAAGAGCCGGAGCGGCGGAGCGTCACACCGAGCGGCTGCTTCTTGGCTTCATCGCCCTCCTCGCGGGCGACGAAACCGTTCTCGACCATGCGGTCGATGACCCAGTTGCGGCGCTCAAGCGCGGCTTCGGTGCGGCGGAAGGGGTGGTAGTTGTTCGGGCCCTTCGGCAGTGCTGCCAGATATGCCGTCTCGGCAATCGTCAGCTCGGTGACCGACTTGTCGAAATAGGTGAGTGCAGCACCCGCGATGCCATAGGCATTCTGGCCGAAAAAGATTTCGTTCAGATAGAGTTCGAGGATCTTGTCCTTGGAATAGGTCTGCTCGATGCGGAAGGAGAGGATCGCTTCCTTGATCTTGCGGTCCATGGTCTGGTCCGACGACAAAAGGAAGTTCTTCGCCACCTGCTGGGTGATCGTCGAAGCGCCGACCGGACGGCGGCCGGAGCCGAGGTTCTGGACGTTCACCAGGATGGCGCGACCGAGGCCATAGATATCGACGCCCGGGTGATTGTAGAAGTTCTTGTCTTCGGCCGACAGGAAGGCTGCCTTGACGCGGTCCGGGATCGCCTGGATCGGCAGGAAGAGGCGCCGCTCGCGGGCATATTCCGCCATCAGCGCGCCGTTGCCTGCATGGATGCGGGTGGTGACCGGCGGCGAGTAGCTCGCCAGCACCTCGTAATTGGGCAGGTCCTTGGTTACCCCGTTCAGATAGATGGCGACGACCGCTGCGACGCCGAGCGCCAGCACGGACGCCAATCCGAAGAGATATCCAATGAGTCTGATCATGTTTCCGCTACCGGCTCTGCTTCAGGTTCCGCGCGCTGCATGAGAGCTTCGCACACCCTGTGGCGTTTTGCACGTCATGCGGTGGATGGCAAGACATGCGGACCTTACGCAAAAGGGACCGCGATTCGATATCGCCGACCCTCGCGCAACCTATACCGGAGTAACGGGCACAATGTGAGGAAAATAGGGCCGTTAGCCGCGTAACCGCGGCTAGCTCACAGCTTCCTCCGGCGCTGTGACCTAACCGCCATTGGCGAGCTCGGGCTGGCGGTAGCGCTTGATCGCCTCGACCAGGAGATCGGCGACCTTTTCGCGCCAGACCGGATCGAGCAGCAGCTTCTCGTCGTCCTTGTTGGAGAGGAAGCCGAGCTCGAGAAGGATGGAGGGCACATCCGGCGCCTGGAGCACGCGGAAACCGGCGTGGCGATGGGGATTGTTGATCAGCGCGATCTGCCCCTCGAACGAGCCGACAACGGCCTGCGCCATCGAGATCGAGAAGGCCTGGGTCTCCCGGCGCGTCAGGTCGAGAAGGATATCGCCGACCTCGGGCTCGGTTTCGGTCGGCAGCTCGACGCCGCCGATCGTATCGGAGAAGTTTTCGCGCTCGGCGAGCTGCGCGGCCATATGGTCGGAGGCCTTATCGGAGATGGTGTAGACGGTGGCGCCCCGGATATCGGCCTGGCGCAGCGTGTCGGCATGCAGCGAGATCAGAAGATCTGCGCCCTTCTGCCGGGAAATCAGCACCCGCTCGGAGAGCGACAGAAACTTGTCGGTGTCGCGGGTCATCACAGGTCGGATGCCGGGAAGGTCCTTCAACTTGTCGTGTAGGATCTTGGCGAAGGCGAGCGTGATGTCCTTTTCCGGCGTCTTGGTCGATGCGCCTGTCGCGCCGGCGTCGATGCCGCCATGGCCTGCGTCGATCGCAATGACGAATTCATCCGCCGCGGGCGCTGCGACCGGAACCGTTGCCGTGGTCGCGACATCCGTTGCCGGCCGCGCCCAGGCCTGGCCTGAGACGAGTGCGGCGAAATCCTGCTCGGGCACGAGCTCGGCATCCAGCACGAGCCGATAGCCGCTGCCGCCCTCGTTCGGCATCACTTCGGCCTTGGCGAGCCGCGCGGGTCGCGCCGCCGTCAGCACAAGCCGCGCCGAGGTCGCGTCCATCGAACCGTAGCGAATGTCCTTGAACAGGCCGGTCGCCTGCAAGTCCGCCTCGGCAAAGGCAAAGGCCGTGGCCGGCAGATCCACGACGATGCGGTCGGGATTGGCGATGTAGCGGGCCTCAATGGTCGGGGCACGGTCGAAATCGAGCACGATGCGCGTGCGGGCCTCATCACCGGCGATGCGCGCGCCATAGGCGACCAGGAGATCTTCGCGCAGTTCGGCGGTCACCGCATGGGCATGATGAGCCGTCGCGAGCACCGGAAGCGCAAGCGCAACCGACGTCAAAACGATTCGGCTCCAAAGCGCGAGTTTTCGCCCCGCCGGCAGCGCCGAAAGTCTTCTCAAATCCTGCCCCCGTGATGGCTGCGACAAGACTGTGACATGCATCACAGGCCGCGCGCTGCGCCATTTTCTTCGTTTGTCCGCCGCATGCCTCTTTCCAACGACCCGATGGCTGGCAAATTTGCGGTTCGCCACCGGTTTTCCACTCGGAATCACGCGGAATGATGCACTTCCCCTAATTCACTGCCATTATGGCATAAATCCGTTTGCTCTTGCTATTGTGACGTAGAAAACATACAAGGCAAACGAGGGATAAAAGTGCAAACGGGATAGAGTTTCCGCCTACGGCTGCCAACCTCAGACAATGGATTTGGCGCCTGTTCAACCGGACATTCATCTGCCGTCTCCGCATTTTTTCCTGAAACTGGTTCAACACGCCGACACGGTCGGCAAATCATCGGTGGCTCTCCACCAACAGCTCCTTACCGAGCATTCATCGGATCCCGAGGGGTCCATATCATTGTCGTTGACGTACGGTATTTGATGTCTTTGCAGCAGGTTGACATGACCAGGAACGGACCGGGATCGGAAAGAGCCCCGGCGTCCGTCCGTATGCTGCAAACCCGGTCTTCCGTGCGTCCACATCTATATCCGGCGCACAGTCCGCTAGGTTCCAGCCGCTTTAAAGTTCAGCGCGCGGGTGGACCACCGACCGAGGGCGCCGAGGAGCACAGCTTAAATGGCAGACAAAATGCTTATCGACGCGTCTCACGAGGAAGAGACGCGCGTTGTCGTCGTTCGCGGTAACCGTATTGAAGAATTCGACTTCGAATCCCAACACAAGAAGCAAATCCGAGGCAACATCTATCTGGCGAAAGTAACGAGGGTCGAACCCTCGCTGCAGGCCGCTTTCGTCGATTACGGCGGCAACCGCCACGGCTTTCTGGCCTTTGCCGAAATTCACCCCGACTACTACCAGATCCCGCTCGCCGACCGCCAGGCGCTGCTTCGTGCCGAAGCCGAAGAGCATCGCAAGGAAAACGACGTCGAGGGCGACGAGATCCTGAGCAATGATCCGGCTCTTCAGGATCAGCCTGACATCGGCATCCCTGCCGCTTCCCCCGTCGCTTCCGCCATCGTTGACGACGTTGCGGCCGAACTGGCAGCCGAGGCCGATGCGGACGTTGCGGCGGCCGCTGCCGTTGAAGGGGAGACCGAGGCTGCCGCCGAGGAGCCCGCCGCCAAGGCCAAGCCGAAGCGGGTTCGCAAGCCGCGCGCCAAGAAGGCCGCCGCAGAAGAGACCGCTGCCGAGGAAGGCAGCGAAGGCTCTGACGATGCCGAAGGCGGCACGATCGCGGCCATGGTCGACATGGACGAGATTTCCGAGGAAGCCGGCGGTCGCCGCGGCCGTCGTGACGACGACGACAGCGATGATGACGACGACGACGATCACGTCGAGGAAAAGGAAGAGATCGAATCCGTTGGCGCCGAAGACGCCATGGAAGAGGTTCCGGATCGCGCCCAGCGCAAGCCGCGCAAGCAGTATCGCATTCAGGAAGTGATCAAGCGCCGGCAGATCCTGCTCGTGCAGGTCGCCAAGGAAGAGCGCGGCAACAAGGGTGCGGCGCTGACCACCTACCTGTCGCTCGCCGGTCGTTACTCGGTCCTGATGCCGAACACGGCGCGTGGCGGCGGCATTTCGCGCAAGATCACCCAGCCGACCGACCGCAAGCGCCTGAAGGAAATCGCCCGCGGTCTCGAAGTGCCGCAGGGCATGGGCGTGATCCTGCGCACCGCCGGTGCGAACCGCACCAAGGTCGAGATCAAGCGCGACTTCGAATATCTGATGCGCCTGTGGGAGAATGTCCGCACGCTGACGCTCGCTTCGACGGCGCCTTGCCTCGTCTATGAAGAGGGATCGCTGATCAAGCGCTCGATCCGCGACCTCTACAACAAGGACATTTCCGAGATCATCGTCTCGGGCGAAGAAGGCTATCGTGAAGCGAAAGACTTCATGAAGATGCTGATGCCGAGCCATGCCAAGGTGGTTCAGCCCTATCGCGACCTGCATCCGATCTTCGCGCGCTCGGGCATCGAAGCCCAGCTCGACAAGATGCTGCAGCCGCAGGTGACGCTGAAGTCCGGCGGTTACATCATCATCAATCAGACGGAAGCGCTGGTTTCGATCGACGTCAACTCCGGCCGCTCGACCCGCGAATATTCGATCGAGGACACGGCACTCCAGACGAACCTGGAAGCGGCCGAAGAAGTGGCGCGCCAGCTGCGTCTGCGCGACCTCGCCGGCCTCATCGTCATCGACTTCATCGACATGGAAGAAAAGCGCAACAACCGCGCTGTCGAGAAGAAGCTGAAGGATTGCCTGAAAAACGACCGCGCCCGCATCCAGGTCGGCCGCATCTCGCATTTCGGCCTTCTGGAAATGTCGCGCCAGCGCATCCGCGCCTCGGTGCTGGAATCGACCACGCAGGTCTGCCCGCATTGCGCAGGCACCGGCCTCATCCGGTCGCAGTCTTCCGTCGCCCTGCATGTCCTGCGCGGCATCGAGGAATTCCTGCTGAAAAGCACCGCGCACGACATCATCGTGCACACCACGCCGGAAACGGCGCTCTACCTCCTCAACCAGAAGCGCGACACGATCGTCGACTACGAAGGCCGCTTCGGTGTGTCGATCGTCATCGACGGTGGCATGCCGCCGCAGCATGGCGGTTCGCAGCACTTCACCATCGAGCGCGGCGAAGCCGTTGCCAATCCGGTGAAGATCGAAAGCCTGATGTCGCTTCTGCCCGAGATCGAAGAAGAGGACGACTACGTTCCGGAGCCTGAGGAAGAAGACGAGGAAGAAGTCGTCGTCGCCGCCAAGGCCGAGAGCGCGCCGCAGCAGCAGGCGCGTGGCGAAGGCGACGAGCAGGGCAACCGCAAGCGCAAGCGCCGCCGTCGCCGTCGTGGCAAGAACGGTCAGAATGGCAACGGCCCGCATTCCGAGATGCAGAACGGCGACAATGGCGCCGATTCAGATGACGAGGATGGTGACGAGGGCGAGGACGATGCCGTCGACACCAACGGCGAAATCCGCTCTGCTGATGGCGAAGCTGACGGCAATGACGACGGCCAGAAGCGCAAGCGCCGCCGCCGTGGCAAGCGTGGCGGTCGCCGCAATCGTCCGGGCGAAGAAGGCTCGATCGAAGCATCCGACGACAATGGTGGCGAAGGCGAAGGTGACGATGCCGACGAAGCGCCGGTCGATGCCGTTGCTGCCGAGACCGTAGAAGCCGGCTCGCCCGACGTCGTGGAAACGGCGGAAGAGACGCCCGCGGCCGACAAGCCGAAGCCGCGCCGCACCCGCAAGGCCAAGGCCAGCGCCGAGCCCGAAGCTGCGGCGGAACCGGCACCGGTTGCTGCGGCCCCCGTCGAAACCGCTGCCGCGACCGTTGCGGAAGCGGTTGCCACCGAAGAGGTTGCCGCCGAGCCGGCAGCAGCCCCTGCCCCGGTTGCCGACGAGACGAAGCCGGTTCGCGCCAATCGCGAATCCAACGTGACCTCCTCAGAACCCGTCGTCACCTCCGTGACGGCCTCGGAAGACGCGACGGAAGCCAAGCCCAAGAAGGGCGGCTGGTGGCAGAAGCGCGGTTTCTTCTGAGAACGGCCTTGAGATCACTGAAATGACAAAGGCCCCGCTCGCGCGGGGCCTTTTTGTATTCCGGGGTGGTCGAAGCGAAAGCCGGGCGGCGCCCGATATGCGTTTACGGGCCTCGACCTCGTCGGGACATGACCTGGGTCGGGCGGTCCATGAACATGGCGACATGGCTGAATTGATAGCCGAGCTTTTTTGCCACCTGCATAGATGCCTTGTGCTCGGGATCGATGATGCAGACGGTATGCGGCTCAACGAAATGGCTGTCCGTCCAATCCAGTGCTGCGGACATGACTTCGGTCGCAATGCCCTTGCCGTGGACCTCCGGCGTCAGCGCCCAGCCGGCCTCGGGAACACTCCCCAGTGAAGGCTCGATCTCGCGCTTGAAATCGGCAAAGCCGACCTCGCCGATGTAGCGGCCGGTCTCGCAGTCCTCGACGGCCCAATACCCGAAACCGAGAGCCTGCCAGTGGCCGACATAGCGCAACAGCCGGCTCCAGGTCTCGGAGCGGGTCGAAGGCCGGCCGGAGATGAAACGCGTCACCCGCTCGTCGGCCCAGAGCGCAACCATGGCCTCGAGATCGTCAGAGCGATGGGCACGCATGAGGGTGCGTGCCGTGACAATCTGCGGGGCCTGGTGGACCCTGTGTTCCGGTTTCATCACCGTCATCGTGCTCGCCCTGCCGCCATTCAAGCCTTCACAATCTGATTCAACGGCTTACGAGATTGAATCCGGAAATCCCGGCAAGCCATTGAGCGCGAATCCATTTCGCTCAATGCCTAATCACTCTTCGGCAGCCATTTGGCCAGGCGGTCGGTCGCCTCGACCATCTCCGTCATGGTGCCGGCATAGGACAAGCGGAGTGCCAGGTGACCGTCGACCGGGTCGAAATCGCGGCCCGGCGTGACGGCGACATCGGTTTCGGCAAGGATCCGTCTCGCGAAGGCCATGCTGTCATTGGTGAAGCCTTTCGCATCGACATAGGCGTAGAAGGCGCCGTCCATCGGCGAGAGCAGCGGCAGGCCGAGTTCCGGCAGACGCGTCATCAGGAAGTCGCGGTTGGCCTGGCAGGCGGCCTTGTAGTGCTCCAGCTCGTCGGTTGCGCTCAACGCCGCCAGCGCTGCAATCTGCGAGAGTTCGGGTGCGGAGATGTAGAGGCTCTGGGCGACGCATTCGACCGGGCGGACCAGTTCTTCCGGCAGCACCATCCAGCCGATGCGCCAGCCGGTCATGCAATAGTATTTGGAGAAGGAATTGATGATGACGGCCTCGTCGCCGATCTCAAGCGCGGTCGCCTCTTCTGCGCCATAGGTCAGGCCGTGATAGATCTCGTCGGAGATCAGCGTGATCCCCTGCCCCTGACAGTAGTCGTAGACGGCTTTCAGCTGGGCCTTGGTCGTGACCGTGCCAGTCGGATTGGCCGGGCTTGCCAGCAGGACGCCCTTGAGGCGAACGCCTGCTTCGGCCTGGGCTCGCTCCAAGCTCTCCGGCGTGAGCGTAAAGCCGGTTTCCGGGCCGACGGCAACTTCGATGACCTTGAGACCGAGCGCTGCCAGAATGCTGCGATAGGCAGGATAGCCGGGGCGCGCGATCGCGACGGCATCGCCGACGTCGAAGAGCGAGAGGAAGGCCAGATTGAAGCCGGCGGAGGAGCCCGTGGTGACGACGATGCGCTTCCAGTCGACCGAGACATTGTGGCGGCGGCGATATTCCTCGGCGAGGCCCTGGCGGAGCGCGGTCATGCCCAGCGCGTCGGTATAGCCGATGCGACCACCTTCGAGCGCCTTTCGGGCGGCCTCGAGCGCTGCCTGCGGTGCCGGATGGCCGGGCTGGCCGACGGCCATGGAGATGACCGGGCGCCCTTCCTGCCGCCGGCGGGTGGCTTCGGCCAGGATGTCCATGGCGTGGAAGGGTTCGACGGCACTGCGCTTGGAAATGGAAATCAATGGAAGCTCCTCGATCAGACGCCCGACATTTGCCGCAAAGCGCGTGGCATCACAATGGAGAGGGTGGACAAGGCAGTGCAAAAAGGCCATTCCGCTCGAAAGCATGAGCCTTTAGGCTCTGCCGTGACCGGCCTGCATCCGATGCGGCGCGGAGAGATGACACAGCAGACGGCAAGGACAAGGAAAGACATGGCCCTGAACTTCAAGATGATCGCCAGCGCCGGTGTTGCGCTTCTTCCCGCCCTGATGCCGCTGCCGGCTGGCGCCCTCGACGAGGCGCAGAAAAAAGAATTCGGCGAATTCATCCGCGAATATCTGATCGAGAACCCGGAAGTGATGCTCGAAGTGCAGGACGCGCTGCAGAAGAAGCAGGACGAGATCCGCTCGCAGCGCTCGGCGGAAGCGCTCTCGAGCAACAAGGATGCGATCTTCAACTCGGCCTATGACCTCGCCATCGGCAACCCTGAGGGCGACGTTACCGTGGTCGAGTTCTTCGACTATAATTGCGGCTATTGCCGCCGCGCCCATGCCGACATGGAAGCCGTGCTCGAAGAAGACAAGAATGTCCGCTATGTGCTGAAGGAATTCCCGATCCTCGGCCCCGACAGCGAGGCGGCGCACAAGGTGTCGGATGCCGTGCGCAAGCTTGCGCCCGAACAGTATGGCGCCTTCTTCCGCGCTATGATGACCCAGGATGGCCGCGCCTCGGAAGAGAGCGCGATTGCGATTGCCGGCGAGCTCGGCATCAAGGAAGAGGCAATCCGCGCCAAGATGGAAGAAAGCCCCAACACCGATCAGGTGCAGGAAGCCTATCAGCTGGCGACCAGCCTGGGGATCACCGGCACGCCGTCCTATGTCATCGGCGACGAGACCGTTCCGGGCGCCGTCGGCAAGGAAGCGATCGTTGCCAAGCTCGGCAATGTGCGCGCCTGCGGCAAGGCCACCTGCTGAGACAGGCCCCCTCCTCCCGCCACTGTCGATCTTAACCCTTTCCCGGTTTTCCGGGGACGGCGGGGCGTGATCACGGCAAAGGGCTTTCCCTACAGGGGCTCTCGGTCTATAGGAGGCGGTTGAAAGTCGACGGAAGCGTAGATGAGCAAAACCATTTTCGTGCTGAACGGCCCCAATCTCAACATGCTGGGAAAGCGGGAGCCCGGGATCTATGGCGGCAAGACGCTCGCCGACATCGAGGCGGACTGCAAGGCCGCCGGTGCCGAGCTCGGCCTGACCATCGACTTCCGCCAGTCCAATCACGAGGGCGATCTCGTGAGCTGGCTGCATGAGGCTGCCGACAAGGCCGTGGGCGTGGCGATCAATGCCGGCGCCTATACCCATACATCGGTGGCGCTTCATGATGCGATCCGGGCGATCTCTCCGATCCCGGTGATCGAGGTGCATATTTCCAACGTGCATGCGCGCGAGGAATTCCGCCACAAATCGATGATAGCGCCCGCGTGCAAGGGCGTGATCTGCGGCTTCGGACCTCATAGCTACATCCTGGCGCTCCAGGCGCTGAAAACCATCACGCAATAACAAGAATACAGGACATCCACCCATGGCTGACAAGAAATCGGGCATCGATCAGGCGCTGATCCGCGATCTCGCAAACATCCTCAACGACACGGATCTCACCGAGATCGAAGTGGAGCAGGACGACCTGCGCATCCGCGTCTCGCGCAACGGCACCCCGGTGGCCATGCAGATGCCGGCCTATAACTATCAGGCGCCTGCCGCTCCGGCTCCGGCGGCTACCCCTGCTGCAGCTGCCGCGCCCGCAGCCCCTGCCGGCCGTGACCTCTCCAAGGCCGTGACCGCGCCGATGGTCGGCACCGTCTATCTGGCCCCGGCGCCTGGCGCGCGCCCCTTCATCGAAGTCGGCTCGACCGTCAAGGAAGGCCAGACGCTGCTCATCATCGAAGCCATGAAGACCATGAACCAGATCCCCTCGCCCAAGTCCGGCAAGGTCGTCGAGATCATCATCGACGATGCAAGCCCGGTCGAATACGGCGAGCCCCTGGTCATCATCGAGTAAGCCGATGAGCGGTATCTCGAAGATCCTCATCGCCAACCGAGGCGAAATCGCGCTGCGCGTGCTGCGCGCCTGCAAGGAACTCGGCATCCAGACGGTGGCGGTTCACTCCACCGCCGACGCCGACGCCATGCATGTGCGCCTGGCCGACGAAAGCGTGTGCATCGGCCCCCCGCCGTCGCGTGACAGCTATCTCAACATCCACCAGATCGTCGCGGCCTGCGAGATCACCGGTGCGGACGCCGTGCATCCGGGCTACGGCTTCCTGTCTGAGAACGCCAAGTTCGCCGATATCCTCGACGCCCATGGCATCACCTTCATCGGACCGACGGCCGAGCATATCCGTCTGATGGGCGACAAGATCACCGCGAAGAAGACCGCGGTCGAACTCGGCATCCCCGTCGTTCCAGGCTCGGACGGCGAAGTGAAGCCGGAAAACGCGATGGAAATCGCCCGGCAGATCGGCTTCCCGGTTCTGATCAAGGCGACCGCCGGTGGCGGTGGCCGCGGCATGAAGGTCGCCAAGACCGAGGCCGAGCTCGAAGAGGCCGTATCGACCGCCCGTTCCGAAGCGCTTGCCGCCTTCGGCAACGACGCCGTCTACATGGAAAAATATCTCGGCAAGCCGCGCCATATCGAGGTGCAGGTTGTCGGTGACGGTGCGGGCAACGCCATCCATCTCGGCGAACGCGACTGCTCGCTGCAGCGCCGCCACCAGAAGGTCTGGGAAGAGGCAAACTCCCCTGCCCTCAACGTCGAGCAGCGCATGAAGATCGGCCAGATCTGCGCCGACGCCATGAAGAAGATGAAGTACCGGGGCGCCGGCACGATCGAATTCCTCTACGAAAACGGCGAGTTCTATTTCATCGAAATGAACACCCGCCTGCAGGTGGAGCATCCGATCACCGAAGCCATCACCGGCATCGACCTCGTGCATGAGCAGATCCGTGTTGCCTCCGGCGCCGGCCTCTCCGTCACGCAGGACGAGATCGTCTTTTCCGGCCATGCCATCGAATGCCGCATCAATGCCGAGGATCCGCGCACCTTCGTGCCCTCGCCCGGCACGATCACGCATTTCCATGCACCGGGCGGTCTTGGCGTTCGCGTCGATTCCGGCGCCTATGCCGGCTACAAGATCCCGCCTTACTATGACAGCCTGATCGGCAAGCTGATCGTGCATGGACGCACCCGCGTCGAATGCATGATGCGTCTGCGCCGCGTGCTCGACGAATTCGTCGTCGACGGCATCAAGACGACGCTGCCGCTGTTCCAGGATCTCGTGGCCAATCAGGACATCGCCAACGGCGACTACGACATCCACTGGCTGGAAAAATACCTGGCCGAAACCTCGGCCAAGTAAAGACCATGGCTGGGCGACGCAGCAGGGACCGAAGCATTACGCCGGAACTCCTGCTGCGCGCCTATTCCATCGGGATGTTCCCGATGTCGGAATCGGCCGACGACCCCGAACTCTTCTGGGTCGAACCCGATATTCGCGGGATCATCCCACTCGACGGTTTCCACGTCTCGAAAAGCCTGCAAAAGGCGATCCGCAAAGCCCCCTTCGACATCCGCTTCGACACCGCCTTCGACCAGGTGGTGGAAAAATGCGCGGAAGCGGCCGACGACCGGCCGAGCACCTGGATCAATCAGCAGATCAAGGACCTCTACGGCGCGCTGCACCGCCTCGGCCACGCGCACAGCGTCGAAGCCTGGGAAGGCGACGAACTGGTCGGCGGCCTCTACGGCGTCACCCTCGGCTCCGCCTATTTCGGCGAGAGCATGTTTTCACGGCGCACGAACGCGTCGAAGATCTGTCTCGTCTATCTGGTGGAGCGGTTGCGCGAACGCGGCTTCACGCTGCTCGACACGCAGTTCACCACCGAGCATCTGAAGACGTTCGGGGCGGTGGATATTCCGAAGGCGGACTATGGGGTGTTGCTGGATCGGGCGATGGAGAGCGAGACGCTTCGGTTTTGAACGGGTGGTAGGTTAGCAAAAGATCACACCCTTCTCGCGAACCAGACCTGGAATTGAAAACTATCGCTCCACGTACTATAATTCATTGGATTAGGATACCTGCATGCGGATCCTTATGACAAAATGGATGGTGCGATACGCCCGAAAGCAGCGGATTGCGGATTCCAGCCTGCGTGAAGCGATCGTGCGCGCCGAGTGCGGCTTGGTGGATGCCGACCTCGGAGGCGGTCTTATCAAGCAGCGTGTGGCACGCAGCGGTCAGGGACGATCTGGCGGCTACCGCATGATCGTCGCCTACCGGGAAGGCAATCGGGCAGTGTTTCTCTACAGTTTCGCCAAAAGTGAGCAAGAGAATATTGAGCCGGACGAGTTGCTGACCTTGCGGGAAATCGGGGCTGCATGGCTTGCGGCGGATGATGCGATGTTGGCGAAGGCGCTGCGTGATGGAACTGTTCAGGAGGTCGGTGAATGACGGGACGTAAGCAGGTGAGCCGCCTAACCGAGGCTTTGCTCGAAACGGCCGCGGATATGAACAAGAGTGGGATTTTGAGTTCCGAAGCGCACGAGAAGATCACCATCCGGCACCTTGGCCGGGATCGTGAGCCATTGCATGAGGAGATTTCTCCGGAAGACATCCGCAAGCTCCGTGAAGAAGCCCATCTCAGCCAGGCGGTATTTGCGCGCTATCTCAACCTCACTCCAGGCTATGTTTCCCAGCTTGAGCGTGGAGCAAAGCGCCCAACCGGCCCGGCCCTGGCGCTTCTGAACATCATTCGCCGCAAAGGGATCGAGGCGATTTCGTAGTCGCGTGCCAGCTCCACACGCAGCAACTCGTCGAGAACTTAGCTAAAAACTCGTATCCCCGTGCGCAGTAGATCACGACGTCGCTCTGACGGTTAAAGTGCGCGGGGTGGACGCTTCGTCAGTTGCCGTTTCTCTTTTTTCCCCTTGAGCCGGACCCAGCGTCATAGCCTACAACCGTCTCATTCGATGACGGAGACGATATGGCAGGCCAGACAACAAAGGACACATGGCTGACGGCAGCGCAGTGTGCCAAGCGCGCCGGGCTGACCGTGCGGGCGCTCAGGATCTACGAGGCGGCGGGTCTTCTTGCTCCGCGGCGGACAGAGAAGAACTGGCGGCTCTATGGGGCGCACGATCTGGCGCGGCTTACCGAAATCCTGACGCTGAAGCGGCTCGGTCTGACGCTCGAGCAGATCAGCCGGCTGCTGGCCGGGCAGGCAACGGATCTTGAGCGTGTCCTGTCCGTCCAGTCTAGCGCGCTTAGGGAGCAGATGGCGCGCGTTCGGCAGAGTCTCAGCCTCATCGATCACATGCAAACGAAGATCGCTATCGGGGAGATCCTCTCTACGGACGACCTGCTCGCACTCGCAAAGGATCAATCGATGACTGAAACAACCTCCGAAACCATCGCCTGGCGACGCTATGAACAGATGCGGCCGCGCACGGAGCGGGCGATCGACTCCAGGCTCTATGCCGACTATGCGGGACATTACCGGCTCGATACGGTTGTCTTCACCATTCGCCACGAGGGTCACAGGCTCTTTGCCCGTGTCACCGGGCAGGTCGAACTCGAACTTTTTGCCGAAGAGGTCGACCGTTTCTTCTACAAGGCTGTGCCGGCGCAGATCAGTTTTATCCGCAATGCAGCGGGTATGGTCACGGCCCTGACGCTGCATCAGAACGGACACAAAGAGACCGCCGAGCGGGTCGATATAGGCGCGGCGGCAACCTTGGAAGCGACACTGGCCGCAAGGATCAGGGACAAGCGCCCCGTTGAGAACAGCCGCGTTCTTTTACAGGAGCTCGTGCACCAGCATCAGCAGGGGGAACCAGACTATGCCAAGATGACGCCACCGCTTGCCGCGATCGCGCGCGAACAGGCTGAGATCATCCGGGGCGAGTTACAGCGGCTTGGAGCGCTAAAGGATATGACGTTCAAGGGCGTGACGGATGATGGCTGGGACGTCTACGACGTGGACTTCGAGAAAGGACGCCAGGAGTGGAGTTTTTCGCTGGCTGCAGACGGGAGATTTGATGGGATATTGTTCCGACGGACAGTGTAAGGATCGTGTCTACCCGGCCCTCCTCCGCCGCCTCGGCCGCTTCAACCTTCCTCTAAACAGCCCCCTCTTCTCGATCGGCTCGAACACCGCATCCGAGCCCTCCGGGTCGAGGATCTCGTGATCGGCGAGCCAGCGGTCGAGATCGGTGATGTCAGGCGTCTCGTAGGGTCTGAGCCTGGCCTTGCCCGTCCTTTCGCTTTCGGCGCGCAGGCGTTCGATGGCGGCAATCAGGGAGCCGGTCTGGCGCAGCGTCTCTTCGACGATCTCAGGCGTCGTGCCCAGATGCTCGGCCAGGAGGTCGTTGCGGAGGCTTATGATCTTCTCCGCCCTCTGATCCGACCCGTCCGCTTCGAGGGCCACGTCGCATTCCTGGTCGAAGCGCATGGAGCGGTTGTTGAAGTTGGACGAGCCGATGCGGAGATAGCGATCGTCAACGATCATCAGCTTGGCGTGGACATAGATCCCCTGCCCGCCGGCGGTGACGGGGTGGTAGATCCGGAAGCGGTCATGCTCGTCATGCCGGCGCAGGGATTCGGCGAGCCGCGCGCGGGCGGTATCCATGGCAACCTGGCCCAGCCAGTTGTCGGAGATGACCGGATTGATCAGCACGAATTCCGGTCCATCGGGTTCGGCAAGGCGTCTGGCAATCACCTGGGCCACCGCGCGGGAGGCGAAATACTGGCTTTCGGCATAGACCACGCGCTCAGCCGCATTGATCATGTCGATATAGAGGTGCTCGATCTCCGTGACCGCCTTTTCCTCCCGATAGGCCGGACTGGTGCGGGCGATTGCGAGATCGACGGCGCCGAAGGAGACGTTGTCAGCCTTCTCCTTGGGCGGCGGCAGGGCTTCGACGGGCGCGACGTCGTGGCCGCCGGCGCGGGTCCAGCGGTGGCGGCAGAGTTCGCCGAGCGCGCGTGCGGCCGGTCCGGTAAAGCGGCTCGAAATATCATGCCAGGGGCCATAGGGCTTGCCGTTGGGGCGGCGGCGCTGCGGATTGTCGTCGAGGTGCTCGCGCGTGTCCCAGCGGTCGAGCGTCACGTCGATGCCGCCGCAATAGGCGACGGTATCGTCGATGACGAGCATCTTCTGATGATGCGAGCTGCCGAGCGGGTGTTTGCCATCGAGATGGACGGAGATCTGCCGGTTCCACTTCCAGCGCAGGAGATAAGGCAGGTTCGAGGGTCTTGCCCAGCTCGCAAGCGGTGCCGGGCTCCAGAGCAGGATCTTGATCTGCAGATCCGGGTTGCGACGCGCAAGCCACAGGAAAAATTCGCCGACCTTCCGCGGGGCGCCATCATCGACATCGGGATTGCCGAGCGTGATGGAGGCATCGAAATCCCAGCCGACGAAGAAGATCACCCGCTTCGCCGCCATCATCGAGGCACGGATCGACGAGAAATAGTCATCGGCATCGATGAGGATTGAGAACTCGTCGGCTTTCTCGATCCGCCAGCAGTTCTCGGTGGGCGAGAAGATCGTGGAAGGCGCCATCATTTACTCCAGACTCTCGGTCGCCATACTCGGCTATCGCAACGATGGCTTCAGGTCGAGTCTGCAGAATAGGGGCTCGCCCCCGGTCGACAATGGTCGAGGGCAATAAAATGTGATTCCGCGTTGTCTTCGAACGGCGAGCGGAACTTTCCTGAACACGCCCCGGACGATCACCGGCTCGTGTAGGTTTTCGGACCTGATTTTAACGCAACCAATCCCTCCCCCAGTCGTTCCTTCTTCCGGACCACCACATTCCAAGGGAGCGGACGATGGCAAAGGGTGATGCAACGGTGAGCTATGACGGGCCGGCCGGTGGGTGGGGATCGCTTCGCGGCATCGCCCGTATTGCGGGCAAGGAGGGCGTGAGCCCCGGTGCACTCGCGACGCTTCTCGAGCAGAACAAGCCGGGCGGCTTTGCCTGCGTCTCCTGCGCCTGGACCAAGCCTGCCGATCACCATCCCGTCGAGTTCTGCGAGAACGGTGCCAAGGCGACGCTCTGGGAGCTGACGAGCCGGGAGGCCACGCCGGATGTCTTTGCCCGTCATACGGTAACCGAACTCAAGACCTTCAGCGATTACGATCTGGAGCAGCTTGGGCGGCTCACGCATCCGATGCGCTATGATCGGGCGAGCGATCACTACGTGCCGTGTTCCTGGGACGAAGCCTTTGCCGAGATCGGACGCGAGCTGAAGGGGATGGATCCGAAAAAGACTGTCTTCTACACTTCCGGCCGGGCGAGCCTCGAAACATCCTATTGCTGGGCGCTTTTTGCCCGCGCCTATGGCCACAACAATCTGCCCGACAGCTCCAATATGTGTCACGAGACGACGTCGGTGACGCTGAAGAAGGTCATCGGCTCTCCGGTCGGCACGGTCGTGCTGGACGATTTCAAGCATTGCGACGCGATCTTCTTCTTCGGCCAGAACACCGGCTCGAACAGCCCGCGCTTCCTGCATGTCCTGCAGGCGGCCGTCAGGCGCGGCTGTCGGATCGTGACCTTCAACCCCGTGCGCGAGCGGGGGCTGGAAAGCATGATCAACCCGCAGGAGCCGACGGCCATGGTGACCGGGCATGAGACGGCACTCTCCTGCCAGTATCATCAGGTCAAACCGGGCGGTGACATCGCCGTGCTGCTCGGGCTCTGCAAGCATGTGCTGGCCGCTGACGATGCGGCGCGGACCGATGACCGCCATGTCATCGACCGGGCCTTCATTGCCGAACACACCGTCGGCTTCGAAGAGTTCGAAGCGCGGGTGCGTGCGGTCGAGTGGGCGGAGATCGAAAGGGTCTCCGGCCTCACCCGCGCCGCCATCGAGGCGGCAGGCGCCGTTTATGTCGAAGCGGAGAAGACCATCGGCATCTACGGCATGGGGCTCACCCAGCATGTGCACGGCTTCGAGAATATCTCCACCTATGTGAACCTGCTCCTGATGAAGGGCAATATCGGCCGTCAGGGGGCCGGTATTTCGCCGGTGCGCGGTCACTCGAATGTCCAGGGCCAGCGGACCGTCGGCATTGCAGAGAAGCCGGAGCTCGTGCCGCTCGACCGGCTCGCCGAGATGTTCGACTTCACCCCGCCGCGCGAGAAGGGCCTGAACACGGTCGAGGCCTGCGAGGGGATCCTGAAGGGCGAGATCGACGCCTTCATCGGGCTTGGGGGCAACTTCCTGCGCGCCGTGCCGGAGCAGAAGGCGATGGAAGACGCCTGGCCGGGCATGCGGATGACGGTGCAGATCGCGACCAAGCTCAATCGCGGCCATCTCTTCAACGGCGAGGTTGCCTATCTCCTGCCCTGCCTCGGGCGCAGCGAAATGGACCATCTGACCGGCAAGCCGCAGGTGGTGACGATGGAAGACAGCCTGAGCTGCGTACATGGTTCGGTCGGCAAGCGCACGCCGGCCAGCGAGCACCTGAAGTCGGAGATCGAAATCGTCAGCCGGATCGCCGAGGCGGTCCTGCCGCAAAACCCGAAAATGCCCTGGGGGCAGTGGGCGCGCGATACGGCGATGGTGCGCGATCTGATCGAGAAGACCTATCCCGAGCAGTTTCGCGATTTCAACGCCCGCATCTTCACCCCCGGCGGCTTCTATCGCGGCAATTCGGCGCGTGAGCGGCATTGGAAGACGGAGAGCGGCAAGGCCGAGTTCGTGACGCCGGAAGCGCTGTCGGCAACGGGCTATGAGGATGCGCCGGGCCGGATGAGCCTGATCACCATGCGCAGCAATGACCAGTTCAACACCACCGTCTACGGCTATAGCGACCGCCTGCGCGGCATCGAGGGCAAGCGCGACGTGCTCCTGATCAGCCCGCGTGAGATCGAGCGCCACGGGCTGACGGTCGGCGAGCGTGTCGCACTGGTGTCGGATGCGGGTGACGGCATCGACCGTCGGGTCGGCGGGCTGGAGGTCATGCCGTTCGATCTGCCGGATGGCTGCGTCGGTGGCTACTATCCCGAACTCAATCCGCTCGTGCCGCTGTCGCATCACGATCGGGCCTCGAAAACGCCGGCCTACAAGTCGGTTCCGGTGCGCATCGAACGGGGCGGCTGAGCCGTTTCCGAACTTTCGGGAACAATGGAACAATCGGCATGGAACAATATGCCAGCACGGGTGTTGCCTTCGCAGGGCGGCAGCCGGAAGGCCGGTTTGCCGTGGCAGCCGACATGTTGAACGCCGAACGGGGATAGGCATCATGAACCTCGACATCTACTGCGGTCCGGCGCCGACACCGGACATGCTGTGGCGTGACTGGAACTTCGATCCGCCGCTCCTGGCGGCAATCGGCGCATTCTTCGTCCTTTTGATCACCACAGCCGGCACTCGGCTGCAGCGGATGGCGGCGCTCGCCGCGCTCGTCGTCCTGCTGGTCGCCTTCGTCTCGCCGCTTTGCGCGCTGGCATCTGCCCTGTTTTCCGCGCGCGTCCTGCATCACATCCTGCTCGTTACCTTCCTCGCGCCCCTCATCATTCTGTCGATCCCGCCAAAGGCGCGTGAGCGGCAGCCGCTCCCCGCGCAGCTTTCCTTCCTGGTGCACACCATCCTGATGTGGACCTGGCATGCGCCAGGGCCCTATCTCTTCGCCCTTTCGTCACCCTCGGCCTATTGGCTGATGGAGCTGACGCTGATCGGTTCGGCGGTCTGGCTGTGGTACGATATCCTGTCGCCGCGGCGCACCGTCGGCCCCTCGGTCGCACTGCTGCTCGGCACGACGATCCAAATGGGCATGCTCGGCGCGCTTCTCACCTTCTCGCGGGAGCCACTCTTTGCGGCGCATCTCGACACAACGCATCCCTTCGGCCTGTCGCCACTGGCGGACCAGCAGCTTTCGGGGCTTCTTATGTGGGTGCCGGCGGCCCTGCCCTATCTCTTCGCGGCTCTTTTGAAGCTGCGCAGCCTGTTTGCCGGGCGCAGCTTCGACAGCGAGGCGCCGCGCTGATGATCGCCTTGCTCAAGTTCGTGCATATCGCCGCCATCGCCATCTGGACCGCCGGTCTGATCAGCCTGCCGAGCCTTTATGTCCAGCGGGCCTTCGTTCAGAGCGATGACGCCCTCTACCGCATGCAGCGGATGACGCGGTTTGCCTTCGTGGTCTTGATCTCGCCGGCCGCCTTCATCGCGGTCGCGAGCGGCATTGCTCTCAGTTTTGCGCGGGAAGTCTTTGCGCCCTGGTTCTCCTGGAAGCTCGCCTTTGTCGGGCTGCTTGCGATCTTCCACGTCTTTTCGGGCCTGGTGGTCATTCGCCTGTTCAAGGAGGGAGAGGTCTATCCCGCATGGCGCTTCGTGGTGGCGACCGCCAGCTGCTGCGCCGTGGTGCTGGCGATCCTCGTTCTGGTGCTGGCCAAGGAGGCGCCGCAGATCTCGCTGCCGGCCGTGATGTCGGAGCCGGGCGGCCTTGGGCGCCTGCTTGAACCACTCAATCCTTGGGCGACACCATGAGGCCGATACCGTGATCGAAGATCAGCTTGCCACCGTGCCAGCCCGCAACACCCGTCAACACGGCCGCCAGAACCGAAAGCAGCATGCCATGGGGCAAGACGACATCCGGTTCGATCAATCGCAGGCCCCAGTTGGCGCCGGCAACGGAGATCAGGGTGATGGCCGCGATTGCATGGGCCCAGCTCGCCGCGCGGGCACGGATGCCGGCCACGAGCAGCAGTTCGGCCGTACCGACGATGCCGGCCGCAACGCCTGCGAGGAAGGCCGTGCCCGAGGTCCACACCCCGACGCGCAGCCAGAACGGGTCGGCGCTGAACCAATAGAAGATGTCGACCGCCAGCGTGCCGAAAACCAGCGCGATCGGGAAATGCACGCTCATGGCATGCAGCGGATGGCCGGCGACCGCAATCGCGGAGGTCTTGTCCTTTTCTTCCAGCTGCTCGATGACGGGGTTAACAGTGTCGGTCTCAGATGTTTCGGCCATGGGGGTTCTCCGTTTGCGGGGGAAAGGCCCGGCATCGGCCGATTGTTCCATCGCCTTGCCGCGGTCAGCTTCGGCGCGCTGCTGCTGACGTCCTGCAGTGGTGATCTTTCGACGCTGGAGCCCGGTGGTCCCTATGCCGGTGCGATCGCCGATCTCTGGTGGATCATGCTCATCGGCTCCGGCCTCATTCTCGGGCTGGTGCTGGTTCTGCAGGCCCTGGTCTTCTTCAAACCCGGTTTTGGCCGACGCCTCTCGCCCAAGGGCTGGATGATTGCCGGCGGTCTCTTCCTGCCCATTCCGGTGCTGGTCGCGCTGATGACCTATGGCATGGCACAGGGCGAATACCTCATCGGGGCCTGGCAGCGCGAACCCGTCATGGCGCGGGTCGAGGCGCGCAGCTCGATGTGGCGCTGGGACTTCCGCTACCCTGATCTGCCGGGCGATCTCACCACCGACGGAACGCTGCATATCCCGGCAGGCGGCGTGGTCGAGGTGCGGGTCACCAGCGACGACGTCGTGCACAGCTTCTGGATCCCGCGGCTTGCCGGCAAGATCGACGCGGTGCCCGGACATGAAACGGTGGTGCGGATCAAGGCCGATGTGCCGGGCCGCTATGGCGGCATTTGCGCCGAATATTGCGGTGTCGGCCATGCCGGCATGCGCTTCACCGTCGAGGCGCATGCGCCCGAAACCTATCGCCAGAGACTGAATGCACTGTCCGCAGGAGCGCCCGCCCCATGACCGACGCCAGACCCGAAACCGGGTATACGACACCAAAGACGGCGGTGCGGCTGCATCATGAGCTCGAGGCGGTCTGGGGATCGGGCCGCGGGCTGGAACGACTGTCGGCGGTGAACCACACCGTGGTCGGCAAGCGGTTCATGGTCACGGCGCTCGTCTTCTTCGCGATCGGCGGTGTGCTTGCCATGCTGATCCGGGCGCAGCTCGCCTCGACCAACAGCGCCTTCCTGGATGCCGCCCAATATGCCCAGGTCTTCACGATGCATGGCGTCATCATGATGTTCCTGTTTGCCATTCCCTTCTTCGAGGGGCTGGCGATCTATCTCCTGCCGAAGATGCTGGGTGCCCGCGACCTCGCCTTCCCGCGCATGTCGGCCTATGGCTACTGGTGCTACCTCTTCGGTGGCTCCTTCCTCGTAGCGGCACTGGTCTTCGGCATTGCGCCCGATGGCGGCTGGTTCATGTATACGCCGCTTTCGTCGCGCCCCTATTCCCCCGGCATCAATGCTGATGTCTGGCTGCTCGGGATCACCTTCGTGGAAATCTCGGCGCTCTCGGCGGCGATCGAGATCATGGTCACCATCCTCAAGCTCCGGTCACCCGGCATGTCGCTCACCCGCATGCCGATCTTCGCCTGGTATATGCTGGTGGTCGCGGCGATGATGCTGATCGGCTTTCCGCCGCTGATCCTGGGTTCGATCCTGCTCGAAGTGGAGCGGGCCTTCGACCTGCCCTTCTTCGATCCGACGCGCGGCGGCGATCCGCTGCTCTGGCAGCATCTCTTCTGGCTGTTCGGCCATCCGGAAGTCTACATCATCTTCCTGCCCGCAGCCGGTGCGCTTTCGACGATCATCCCAGTTCTCTGCCGCACGCGGCTCGAGGGCTACGGCCTGATCGTGGCGGCGATCGTTGCCATGGCGTTCTTGTCCTTCGGGCTCTGGGTCCACCACATGTATACGGTGGGCATCCCGCATGTGGCGCTCTCCTTCTTCTCCGCCGCGAGCGCGCTGGTCGCGATCCCGACGGGCATCCAGATCTTTGCCTGGCTTGCGACCATGGCGCATGGAAAGCCGCGCCTTTCGATCCCGATGCTGCATGTATTCGGCTTCTTCTTCGTCTTCGTGGCGGGTGGCCTGACCGGCGTGATGCTGGCCATGGTGCCCTTCGACTGGCAGGCGCATGACACGCATTTCGTCGTGGCGCATCTGCATTACGTGCTGGTCGGCGGCTTCGTGTTCCCGATGATGGCGGCGGCCTATTACTGGCTGCCGCACATCACGGGGCGACAGCCTGTACAGCATCTGTCGAAGCCGGCCTTCTGGCTGGTCTTCATCGGCTTCAACGTCACCTTCTTCATCATGCATCTGACGGGATTGCGCGGAATGCCCAGACGCGTGTTCGAATATCCGCAAGAAGCCGGTTGGGAGGTGTTGAACTTCATCTCGTCGGTCGGCGGCTTCGTGATGACGATCGGCTTTGCGCTGGTGGCGCTCGATCTCATCATGCTGATCCGCCATGGCAGGCCTTTCCGTCGGGACCCGTGGGAAGCCGGTACGCTCGAATGGGCGACGCCGACCCCGCCGCCCTCCTACAATTTCGGCTCCCTGCCGCATTTCGACACGCGCGGCGATGCGCTGGAACCGCGCAAGCTCGGCCCGGAGCTCGCCGCCGGTCGCGGCTATCTCGGCTTCATGCGCAATGGCTGGATGGAGACGCTGAGCGTCGACATGGTGAGCGGCCGGCTCGATCATGTCGTGATCCTGCCGCGCCCGACCTTCCTGCCGCTCTGGACGGCGATGGCAACCGCCGTCTTCTTCGCGAGCCTTCTCGCCAAGCTCTACTGGCTGACACCTCTGGCTTTCATTGCTGTCGTTGTCCTCTTCTTCCTGTGGACGCCATCGACCGGGCTCAAGCAGGAGATCGGACCGCTGGAGATCGGGCGCGGCGAGCGTGCGCTGCATCACCAGGAGGTGGCACAGCCTCCCTCCTGGTGGGCCGTGGTCTTTGCGCTGGCCGCCAATGCAACGCTCTACACGTCATTGGTCTTCGGCGCGTTTTTCCTCTGGCTCTCGGCCCCCAACTGGCCGCCGCCGGATCTCGACTTCACCTTCGTCCTGCCCTCGCTCGTTGCGGCGGTCGGATTGACGGTGGCCGCGATTGCCGGACGCATGGCCAACGGCCAGCCTGGGCGTACGGTCACCGCACTGGTGGTGGCCTTGGTCGCCCATCTGGCAAGCGTGGGTGCTGTCGCCGTGCTCCTGATGTCGATCCCAGCACCGACCGGTCATGCCGCATCGGCCGCCGCCTTTGCCGTGGCCGTCTATGTCGGTTTCCATGCGGCCATCGGTGCGGTGCTTGCGATCTACGGCCTGTGGCGCTGGAACACCGGGTTCATCGGTCCGTCACGGGTGCTCGATCTGCGGATCGGCCGTCTCTGGCATGATTACACCGCCGTCGCCGGCCTGATTGGTCTCGCCTTCCCCTTCGTGCTGCAAAGCCTGACCGGGATCGGGGGGCGCTGAGATGAAGGTTTCTCCCTTCCTCCTGCTTCTGACTGGCTTCGTGATCTGGTCCGGCGCCTTCCTAGCTCTCTACGGTGCTCAGGCCACCGGCTGTCACCTGGGCTGGCACCAGGTCGAGATCGGACCGATCTCGGCGCTGCGCCTGCTGCTGGCGGTGATGCTGGTGGCCACCGTTTCGCTGATTGCCGGGCTGCATGTCATCGCAGCACGGTCGCTCGGCGAACCACAGAGCGAAAACGCCAGACTGCTGATCAAAATCGGCGGCATGCTGCAGGCGGCAGCACTGGTCGCAACCGTCATCACCTATGGTGGCGTGATGTGGCTGACGCTTTGTTAGAGGGGACGGTCAGCCCCGCCTTGCCGCGTCGATTTTCGCCACGTCGATCTTGCCCATCTCCATCATCGCCTCGAAAGCGCGCCTGGCTTCGTCGCCGCCGGCGGCCAAGGCTTCGGTGAGGGTGCGCGGCGTGATCTGCCAGTTGATGCCCCATTTGTCCTTGCACCAGCCGCAGGCGCTCTCCTGGCCGCCATTGCCAACCATGGCGTTCCAGTAGCGGTCCGTCTCCTCCTGATCGTCGGTGGCGATCTGGAAGGAGAAGGCTTCGGAATGTTTGAAGGCCGGTCCGCCGTTCAGTCCCAGGCAGGGGATCCCGCAGACCGTAAAGTCGACGGTCAGCACATCACCCGCCTTGCCCGAGGGATAATCGGAGGGCGCGCGATGGACGGCCTTCACCTGGCTGTCGGGGAAGATCGAGGCGTAGAAGCCCGCCGCCTCTTCGGCGTCGCGGTCGTACCAGATGCAGATGGTGTTCTTTGCAATCGCCATTGTCTCTCCTCCCAGACGCGTCTGTCGCCGCATTGCACGTCTGCAAGCGGTTGAGGTCAAGACGGAAAGTGAGATGCGAGCAATTTGGCCTTCGGCCGGGGCGCGGTCAGCTGACAGCCGGGCGGACAGCGCCCGGCAGAAGCGCCGATCAGAACAGACCGACGCCCGGGGGCGGTGTCACCTGCGTCTGTGGCGGCAGGGGCTGGCCTTCGGGAATGAGATCGTCCTGCTGCAGCCCGTCCTGTTCCGGCAGCGTGCCGCCGATGATCTCGTTCGGCACCTCGACGGGCGCTTCGAGCGGCGGAACCGCGGCCTGGTTGGGATCACCGTTCAAACCCGGATCCTGGGCCGGATCCTGCGTCGGATCGGTGATCACGGCACCCGGATTAGCCGAGGCTGCGGCGGGCGCCGGCGTTGCGGCATCGGCGGGCTTGTCGGGTTCCGGCGCCGGCTTTGCAACCGCCTCGACACCCGGCGGCGGCGGGACTTCCGACTCGACCTTGCAGCCGGTCAGCCAGACGTCATAGATCGGGTGCTCGACGGCGTTGAGCGCTGGGCTGTCGGCGAACATCCAGCCGGAGAAGATGCGGCGGATCTTGCGGTCGAGCGTGATCTCGTCGACCTCGATGAAAGCGTCGATCTTCTGAGCTTCCGACTCATCGCGCGAGTAGCAGACCTTCGGCGTCACCTGGAGCGCGCCGAACTGGACGGTCTCGTTGACATAGACGTCGAAGGTGGTGATGCGACCGGTGATCTTGTCGATGCCGGCGAATTCGGCGACGGGGTTTTCGAGGCGGGCGGCAACGGCTTTGTCAGCAAGGCCGATCGTTGCCGTGGCAGCAAGCCCGACAACCGGAATGGCCCATGCCCATGCACTCAATTTCATCATCCCGCTCGCTTTCGTGGATCCTCTGAAGCCCAGATACAAGAAGGGCCTCACAAGAGAGGCCCTAATGCCGGATTATGGCCAAATCGGGTATCAGCCGCCCGGCGTCCAGGCGTCGTAGTCGCCGGTAACGCGCGGACGCTCGCCGGTGGCGGCGATCGAACCCTGGGGGCGATAGGCGGCAGGCGTGCCCGTCTGGTTCGGACGGTGTGCCTTTTCCCACTCGCGCGGCTTGTAGTCTTCCTTCGACGGCGGCGTGTCGGTGCGATAGTGCATCCAGCCGTGCCAGCCGGCGGAAATCTTGGAGGCTTCGGCGTAACCGTTATAGATGACCCAACGCTTCGGCTGACCCCAGCTGGTCATCGGGCCTTCGTAATAGACATTGCCGAACTCGTCTTCGCCGACACGCTTGCCGTGACGCCAGGTGAAGAAGCGGGTCCCCATGGTCTGACCGTTCCACCAGGTGAAGATCTGCAAGAGAAGCTGCTTCATCGTGTATCCTTGGGCAATTACCGCAGGCCGTGGCAAGGCCTTGTCGATCCTTTGTCGCTTATGCCGCCTGGACTTGCGCTTGTCCAGTGATTCCCCGTCGCACCCCCTTCATTTCAGCTTCAACTTGAAACCGATATGAGACGGCGTGAAGCCGAGCCGTTCGTAGAAGCGGTGGGCATCCTTGCGCACTGCGTTGGACGTGAGCTGCACGAGACGCATGCCGTCCTGGCGGGCGCGTTCAATGGCAAACTCGATCATGACCGCGCCGATGCCCCTGCCCCGCATATCGGCGCGGGTCTGCACCGCCTCGATGATCATGGCGGAGGAGCCGCGGCCGGTCAGCGTGGTGGTGACCATGGTCTGGAAGGTGCCGACCACCTCGCCGCCGAGTTCGGCGACGTAGAGGGTCTCGTTCGGGGATGCGTTAATGCGGGCGAAGGCTGCGCGATAGTCCGGCAGCGCCTCGGGCTCTGTGGTGTCGCCATGACCGCCGAGAGGGTCATCGGCGAAGAGCGCGACGATCGACACCAGATCATTCTCGGTTGCTTCCCGGATCACGACTGTTTCCACTTGCATGCTGCCCCCGCTGTTGCGCTAGTTTGCAGGTCCATAACGACCCCGGGGGACTTCTTGATGACAGGCATGCAACGACTGCTGACAATTTTGTGCGTAACTCTTTCGGCGGCCGCCGTGCAGGCGCAGGAAGGCGGACGAAAGGCGATCGCCTTCGTGCAGGCGCCGGAAATGGGCGCGGGCGTTTGCGTCGAGAGCGACATGGACGGCGCCATCGACTGCGCCATGAAACAATGCATGGAAAGTGGAGCGACCGCAGAGGATTGTCAGGTGAATGCCACCTGCTATCCGGCCAACTGGAGCGTCGACGTCTTCATGATGGCGGATGGCGGGCCGCATTGGCACCAGTATTCCTGCGGCTGGCAGACCAGGGAGCTGGCGCTGAAAGCGGCAGAACTCGCCTGCAGCGACGCCAAGGAGAACAACCTGATCGAATGCAGCGCCGTTCAGCTGGTGGACGAAGAGGGCACGATCCTCGCGCCACCGTTCGAGTGATCCGGGACGTACGTGAAAAGCAGAAAGCCGCTCACTTGAGCGGCTTTTCCATGATCACAGCCTCGATCCCGCTGTCGGGACCGCCACAATTCTTCGTCCGGTCGACCTCGACGAAGTCATGCGCCTCGTAGAAGGCGATGGCGCCGTCGTTCTGGGGCTCGACTTCCAGCCTCAGGATCTCGGCATCCGGGAAACAAGTCTCGATCTCGGCGAAGAGATCGCGGCCGATGCCCTGACGCTGGTGGTCGGGATGGACATAAAGCTGGTGCAGCACGGCGGTCTTGGTCAGCTTTTCGGACATGGCCGCGAAAGCCATGCCGCCGATCCGCTTGCCATCGTCCGCTACGAGATATTCGCCGCCCTTCACGTGAATGCGCCGCTTGATTTCGGCCGGCGAATGCCAGGCCGCAATCAACTCGGCGACCTTGGCCGGTCCATAAAACCGGTCATAGGTCGCGTGAAAACTCTGCGTCAGCAGGGCGCGGAGCGGTTCGACATCCCGGTCGTTGGCCGTGCGGACGAAGAACAAGCGCTTACTCCTCGATGCCCAGCTTGGCCTTGACCAGCGCCTGGACGGCCTGCGGGTTGGCCTTGCCGCCGGTCGCCTTCATCACCTGACCGACGAACCAGCCGGCCAGCGTCGGCTTGGCCTTCACCTTCTCGACCTGATCCGGGTTGGCAGCGATGATCTCGTCGACGGCGCGCTCGATGGCGCCGGTGTCGGTCACCTGCTTCATGCCGCGCGCTTCGACGATCTCCGCCGGGTCGCCACCCTCGTTCCAGACGATCTCGAAGAGGTCCTTGGCGATCTTGCCGGAAATGGTCTCAGCCTTGATCAGGTCGATGATGCCGCCGAGCTGAGCGGGGGAAACCGGAGTCTCTTCAATGCCTTTGCCGGCTTTGTTCAAGGCGCCCAGCAAGTCGTTGATGACCCAGTTGGCAGCCGTCTTGCCATCGCGGCCCTCGGCCACGGCTTCGAAATAATCGGCAATCGCCTTTTCCGACACGAGCACGGAAGCGTCGTAGACCGAGAGGCCAAGTTCGGCGACGAAGCGGGCCTTCTTGTCGTCGGGCAATTCCGGCAGCGTCTTCTTCAGTTCTTCGACGAAGGCGTCGTCGAACTCGAGGGGCAGCAGGTCCGGATCGGGGAAATAGCGATAGTCATGCGCGTCTTCCTTGGAGCGCATGGAGCGCGTCTCGCCCTTGTTCGGATCAAAGAGACGGGTCTCCTGGTCGATGACGCCGCCGTCCTCGAGGATCGCGATCTGACGACGGGCTTCGTATTCGATGGCCTGGCCGATGAAGCGGATCGAGTTGACGTTCTTGATCTCGCAGCGCGTGCCGAATTCGCCGCCCGGCTTGCGCACGGAAACGTTGACGTCGGCGCGCATCGAGCCTTCGTCCATGTTGCCGTCGCAGGTGCCGAGGTAACGGACAATCGAGCGCAGCTTGGTCATATAGGCCTTGGCTTCGTCGGAGGAGCGCATGTCGGGCTTCGACACAATTTCCATCAGCGCGACGCCAGAGCGGTTCAGGTCGACATAGGACATGGTCGGATGCTGGTCGTGCATCGACTTGCCGGCATCCTGTTCAAGATGCAGGCGCTCAATGCCGATCTCGATATCCTCGAAATTGCCCTGACGGTCGGGACCGAGCGAGATGATGATCTTGCCTTCGCCGACGATCGGATCCTTGAACTGCGAGATCTGATAGCCCTGCGGCAGGTCCGGATAGAAGTAGTTCTTGCGGTCGAAGATCGAGCGCTTGTTGATCTGCGCCTTCAGGCCAAGACCGGTGCGCACGGCCTGCTTGACGCATTCCTCGTTGATGACGGGCAGCATGCCAGGCATGGCGGCATCGACGAGCGAGACGTTGGAGTTCGGCGCATTGCCGAAGACGGTCGAGGCACCCGAGAAGAGCTTGGAATTCGACAGCACCTGGGCATGGACTTCCATGCCGATGATGACTTCCCAGTCACCGGTGGCACCGGGAATGAGGCGTTTCGGATCAGGCGTGCGGGTGTCTACCAGGGTCATCGGATGCTCGTGTCATGCGTGGACGTGTTGATCCGTGAGGTAGAGCAATTGCGCCCAAGGTGCAAGGCTTTGAGGGCAGCCAGCCGGATGACCTTCCGTTGACGGAAAAGGCACGAAGCTCGGCTACTATATCCCGGACATGACCATCGACAGCCTCCTCACTCTGCTCGCAGTCTTCGCCGTCTGGAACGGCCTTGTCTTCGGCGTCTATGCCTTCGACAAAATCTCCGCCCAGCAGGGCGGCTGGCGCGTGCGCGAGGACACGCTGATCCTTCTCGCCATCGCCGGCGGCGGACCCGGAGCAATGCTTTGCCAGCGACTGCTGCGCCACAAGACGCGGAAACCGCCCTTCCCTGTCCTGCTCCCGCTCATGGCGGCGCTGCATCTCGTCCTTCTGGTCGTATTCGGGCTGTTTCCGCAGGTGTTGTCCCACGCGATCGGCTAGCCGACGGAACCCGGTCAGAATTCCTGACCGTAGCCGGCACCGCCGGCTTCCGAGAGCGACTTTGAGAGGCCGACCGATTGCACGTCGCGATCGAGCTTCGGATTGTAGGTGACGGTCAGCCAGTTGACCGCATAGCCGTTCTTCTCGAAGAATTTCAGCGCGTCTCCGTTCATCGCGTGAGTCTGCAGACGCGCCACCGAAAAGCCCTGCGACTTCAGCCCCTCTTCGACGGCGTTGAGGAGTGCTGTGCCGAAGCCTTGGCCCTCGTGGTCGGGATCGATCCAGAAATCCGTGATGGTCTCGTCCATGTCCTCGCGCGCGGCCCAGCCGACGACACTCCCGGACTTTTCGATGACGGTGATGGTGATCCAGCCTTCCTGAGTGAAGGCGGCAAAGGCATCCCGGGCATTGGCCGCCATCTCGGCGGCCTCTCCCACTGACGCCATTGCCTTGCGCCAGGCGCGCATGCCGATCTCCGTGAGGAGCTCTGCGTCGTCCTGGTGAGCCTTGCGGATCGTGACCATCCTCACCTCTTCAATTGAGCCAGTTAAACATCCGTGATGATTCTTGACCAGAGTGTGTGTCCCTGACGCAATGGACGCAGGCGAATGGCTTATGCTATTGGCCGTTCGTCTACAGGAGTTTTGATGTTCGGTTTGTCCGAGACCCGGTAAAGGCCCTGCCCGCGATCCCACAGTGATCGACCGGCCAGGGCCAGAAAACGAAGCCCCGACGCTCATACAGCGCCGGACCCGTTTTCATGCGCGCGTTGGAGCGCGCTTCTCCGGACATCAAACCATGGATATTTCACGCTCAGACCAGCGTATCCTTCACCTCATGGCCCAGGGCGGCTGGATCGAAATCCATCGCGACGAGCGGCGCAAGATCGAGAAGGCCTTGTGCTTTTCCCGCGACGGCTGGCTCTATCCCGGCTTCGACCTCGAGCTTTTCCGCAGGCTGAAACGCCTGAGGGCGATCAGCTCGAAGGAGGGCAAACCGTATCGCATCACCGAACGGGGCCTGCGGCTCGTGAGGGCGGAACTGGACAACCGGTGACGCCGAAGGCCGTTGCCGCGGAAACGCGGTGCCGGCCGTCAGGAGGCAATTGGCCTTAGCCATAAGTTGCGCTATTCTCTTTCTATGGCTGAACCGAAATCAGAAGCTTCAGAAGACATACACTTCGCTCCGAAGTCGTCGGCGGTGTCGCCGACGGAGTATGAGGCCTGGAAAGTCGAGAAGATCAACAAGGCACTCAGACAGTGCGAGGATCGTGACGCCATGATCCCAGCGGCTGACGTGTGGGAGCGCTTTGGCTTTGAACGTTGAGTTCTCACCACAAGCCAATGCAGATCTCCTTGCCATTCATGCCTACATCTCCGATCAGGACAAACTCGCTGCCGACCGAATTCTGTCGCGCCTTAGGCAGGCCACGGAAACGCTGAGGCATCATCCCTTGCTGGGGCGAACGGGCGCAGTCTCCGACACACGCGAATTACCGGTGCACGGGCTTCCCTACACGATCATCTACCGGATCGTCTCAACCGCCCAAATCGATATCGTGACCATTCTCCACCAGCGGATGCTGTATCCGCCGACCGAGGGGTGAGGTCAAAACACCTGCTGCATCTTCACCTTGTCGACCGCCATTCCCATGGACGGCGAATGCTGCATGCCGCGCCAGACAATCGAAAAGCCCAGATCCTTGTAGAGCCGGATCGCGCCCTCGTTGGCGGCATGCGTATCGATCCTGGCGCGCTTCAAGCCTTCGGCGCGCATCTCGCGCAGCGTGTTGGAAATCAGCGCCGAGCCGATCCCGAGCCCCTGGTGGGCGGGGCTCACCCACAGATCGGAAATATAGTCGCGAGCGCCGTCGCGGGCGGTCCATCCGGCAATCTCGTCCCCGAGTTGCCCGACCGTGATCAGGCTGAAATGCTCCTCGGCGAAGCGCCGAAAGCTCAGGCGGATCTTGACCATCATCTCGACGCCGAAGGCATTGAGCACCGGATTGGCGGCCCAGGCGTCGAAACCGACGCGGCCGACGCTTTCCGCATCGGCCGCTGTCATGTCACGGATGACGAAGTCCCTTACCACCACTTGGCCGGCGTGAACTTGCCGGCAGCCTGTTCGATGACATGGGCGGTCTTGAAGAGGGTTTCTTCCTCGAACGGCTTACCGATCACCTGAAGTCCGAGCGGCAGGCCCTTCTTGTCGAGGCCGGCGGGAACCGAGATGCCCGGCAGGCCGGCCATGTTGAGCGTGATGGTGAAGACGTCCTGCAGGTACATCTTGACCGGATCGGCAGCCAGTTCCTTGTCGCCGATGGCGAAGGCAGAGGATGGCGTGATCGGCGCGAGGATCGCGTCGACGCCGGCTTCGAAAGCGAGTTCGAAGTCGCGCTTGATCAGCGTGCGAACCTTCTGGGCCTTCAGGTAGTACGCGTCGTAGTAGCCAGCCGAGAGTACGTAGGTGCCGATCATGATGCGGCGCTGGACTTCCTTGCCGAAGCCGGCGGCGCGGGTCTTCTCGTACATGTCGACGATGTCCTTGCCGTCGACGCGCAGGCCGTAGCGGACGCCGTCATAACGGGCGAGGTTGGACGAGGCTTCAGCAGGCGCGACGATGTAATAGGCCGGAAGGGCGTACTTCGTGTGCGGCAGGGAGATGTCGACGATCTCGGCACCGGCTTCCTTCAGCCAGGCGATGCCTTGTTGCCAGAGCGCGTCGATTTCTTCCGACATGCCCTCGACGCGGTACTCCTTGGGAATGCCGATCTTCATGCCCTTCACGGAGCCGCCGATCGCCTTTTCATAGTCCGGAACCGGGAGATCGACCGAGGTCGTATCCTTCGGGTCGACGCTTGCCATGGACTTCAAAAGGATTGCGGCATCGCGCACGTCGCGGGCGAGCGGGCCGGCCTGATCCAACGACGAAGCGTAGGAGACGATGCCCCAACGCGAGCAGCGGCCATAGGTCGGCTTGATGCCGACAGTACCGGTAAAGGCAGCCGGCTGGCGGATCGAGCCGCCGGTGTCGGTGGCGGTCGCACCGGCGCAGAGATGGGCGGCAACGGCTGCAGCCGAGCCACCGGAGGAGCCACCGGGCACGAGCTTCTCGTCGGAGCCTTTGGCCTTCCACGGGTTGACCGCCGGGCCGTAATAGGAGCTCTCGTTCGACGACCCCATGGCGAATTCGTCCATGTTGAGCTTGCCGAGCATGACGGCACCGGCGTCCCAGAGGTTCTGGGTCACGGTCGACTCGTATTTCGGCTTGAAGCCATCGAGGATGTGGCTGCAGGCCTGGGTGTGGACGTCGCGGGTGGCGAAGAGGTCCTTCACGCCGAGCGGAATGCCTTCGAGCACGCCGGCCTTGCCTTGGGCGATGCGGGCGTCGGACGCCTTGGCCATGTCACGGGCAACATCCGGGGTCACGGCGACATAGGCGTTCAGCGCGCCGTTCGCACCCTCGATAGCAGAGAGATAGGCATCCGTCAGTTCAACGGCCTTGATCTCCTTGGCGGCGAGTTTCGCGCGGGCTTCCGCGATGGTGAGGCTGGTCAATTCGCTCATGGCAGGTTCACTTCAAACTGTCGACGGGCCGGCGGGCCCAAGAAAAACGGGAGGCGCTCTGTATTCCGAGGCGTCTTACTCGACGACCTTCGGCACCTGGAAGAAGTTGCGGTCGGTGGCGGGCGCATTAACGACGATGTCGTCGGCCTTGTTGCCGTCGGTAACGGCATCTTCGCGCTTCTTCATGGCCATCGGCGTCACCGAGGTCATCGGCTCGACGCCGGTGACATCAACTTCGTTCAGCTGCTCGACAAAACCGAGAATGCCATTCAATTCCCCGGTCATGCGTGCGGCATCCTCCTCGCTGACAGCGATGCGGGCAAGGCGGGCGACGCGCTTGACGGTGGCGAGGTCAACAGACATGGCATTCTCCGGATAAGCTGTTTTCTTCGCTATAATGGCCGTCAAGCGCAGGTGCAACGGGGTTTCTCAGACCTCGATGGCCGATCCCGCCTCAGGCGTGGCGACCCGGGTGCGGGTTCCGTCCATGCCGGCCACGAATTTCTCCGGCGTCTGGTCGATGATCGGGAAGGAGCCGTAGTGGCAGGGGATCGCCGTCTTGAAGTCGAAGAAGCGCTGGCAGGCGAGTGCGGCGACGGCACCGCCCATGGTGAAGCGGTCACCGATCGGCACGAGGCCGACATCCGGCTGGTGCAGTTCGTTGATCAGCTTCATGTCCGAGAAGATGTCGGTGTCGCCCATGTGCAGAACCGAGGCTTCGTCGTCGAAATGGAGCATCAGGCCGTTGGCATTGCCAAGCGCATGTGAAACGCCATCCTCGGTGATCTGGGCGGAGGAATGCAGTGCATTGGTGAAGGTGACCGTGAAGCCCTCGAAATGGATGGTGCCGCCGGTATTGCCCATTTCCAGCTTGTCGACACCCTTGGCTCCGAGCCAGGCGGCGAGATCGGCATTGGCAAGCACCGTTGCGCCGGTTTCCTTGGCCAGCTGAACCGTGTCGCCGACATGGTCGCCATGGCCGTGGGTGAGCAGGATATGCGTCACGCCCTTGGTCATGTCCTTGCGGTCAAGGCCTGCAAAACCCGGATTGTGCGTCAGGAACGGGTCGATCAGGATCGAGGCCTTCGCCGAGTCGAGACGAAATGCGGCGTGGCCGAGCCAGGTGATTTTCATGATGTCAGTCTCCGGTCTTGAAATGTCTGTCGGAATATATGGCGATCGTTTGTTTCGGCAACGGGCACAACCAGTTGCCTCGCCCCTCCCGCTGGTTTAAGCGACCAGCATGACAGCCGTAGCGCTCTCAGCGCAAGAAAGGAACGACCATGGCCGATGACGACTACGTGTATGACGAAGCGACCGGCGAATGGCGTCCGGCCTCCGAGATGGCGGCAGCGGCAGCGGCCAAGCCGGTTGCACGCGACGCCTCCGGAACCGAACTTGCCGACGGCGACTCGGTGGTGCTGATCAAGGACCTGAAGGTGAAGGGCGCCGGCCAGACCTTGAAGCAGGGCACCGTCATCCGCTCGATCCGCCTGACGGACGATCCTGAGCACATCGACTGCAAGCACGATGCGATCAAAGGCCTAGTGCTGAGAACGGAATTCGTGCGCAAGCGCTGAGCGACGGGAAACGGACCATCATGGCGACGCTGACGATCGAAGAACTGGCAGAACGGTTGAAACCCGGCGAGGCGATTGCGGGCCTCGATCTCGGCACGAAGACGATCGGGCTGTCGGCATCGGATCTCGGACGGCGTTTCGCCACCCCTCGCCCCGTCATCAAGCGGGTGAAGTTCACCCAGGATGCCGAGGTTCTCCTGGCCTTTGCCGCCAAGGAAAAGGTCGTCGCCTTCGTCATAGGGCTTCCCGTCAACATGGACGGCTCATCCGGTCCCAGGGTCCAGGCCACGCGCGCCTTCGTGCGCTCGATGTCCGAGAAGACCGAGATCCCCTTCGTTTTCTGGGATGAGCGGCTTTCGACGGTCGCTGCCGAAAGGGCGCTCCTGGAAATGGATGTTTCCAGGGCCAAGCGCAGCGAACGGATCGATTCCGCCGCTGCGAGCTTCATTCTTCAGGGCGCGCTGGACAGGCTCTCGGCACTTGCGCGTGCCTCGGACAATTCCGCCGACTTTTCCTGACGCGCCACCCACCAGGCCTTGATCTGCTTGCGGCGGCGGAAGCCGATGATGGCAAACAGGATCAGGCTGTCGACGATGATCGCGCGCAAGACCAGCGGCGGAATGGTTTCCGGCGGAATGCCGAGCACATTTCCGTAGATCTGGAACACCAGATCATGGGCATCGCGCGTCAGCATGAAGATGCCGAAACTCATGTCGTAGTAGGACAGACCGTACCAGGCGCCCAGGAGCGTGATGGGCAGAGCCCACAAGAGCAGAAGTGTCTTCATGCCGTTTCCGCCTTTCGATCGAACGGCAAGTCATTTGCCGCGGGCCAGCTTTCCACCAGCCATTTCAGTGACGCCATCACGGTCAGCACGGCAGCCGGAACGGCGATATCGAGCGCCAATCCCGAAAAGAAGACCATCATCATGATGGTCGCTACCGGCCGTGCGAAAACCGCGTCCGTCACCACTCTGCCCTTTAACGTCTGTCCCGCCCAAAAGGTGACCCTTTCGGCGCCAAGGCGCAACGTAAACCCTTTGTTAAGGTTAACGGCGACTGTGGATGAGCAGTTTCAGAGACATGGGCGAAAATGTCTTCCGGACACGATTTTCGATTGAAAGGCGGGGTTGCGGGGTCTACCCCTCGCCTGCCCGCCATTCTGGACCTGTCATGCTCATCATCTTCGAAAGCATCCTGCCGATCTTCCTCCTCGTGATTCTCGGGGTCGTGCTGAAGCGCACGAGGCTCATCAACGAGAGCTTCTGGAGCGGACTGGAGCAGTTCGGCTATTTCGTTCTCTTCCCGGCCCTTCTCTTCGAGACACTGTCGACGACCAACTTCTCCTCGATGAACAGTGGCGGCATCGGGCTGGTGTCGCTGATGGCGGTCTGCGTGATGACGGCGCTTGTGCTCGCCATCTGGCCACTGCTGCGTCGCCAGGGCATGGCGGGCCCGACCTACACTTCTGTTTTCCAGACATCGACGCGCTGGAACGGTTTCATGGCGCTGGCGATCGCCGAGAAACTGACCGGGGAGACGGGTCTGGCGGTGATCGCCATCATTATGGCGTCCATCATCGTGCCCCTGAACCTCATCAATGTCGGCGTGCTGGTCTGGTTCTCAGGCGAAAGCCGCGGGCTGAAGACCTTCGTGGTCCGCATCATCACCAACCCGATCATCATCGGTGCCGCACTGGGCGTCGGTGTCAATCTCGCCGGTATTACGGTCTATGCGCCCGTCATGACGGCCATCGACCTGATCGCGAGTGCCTCCCTTGGCCTCGGTCTGGTGACGGTCGGCGCCGGCTTGAGGATCGCCGATGCGCTGAAACCACAGGCCAGCGTGTTGCTGACGCTTGGCTTCAAGCTCCTGGTCTTCCCGACCGTGGCGGTCGCGCTGGCGCTCGCCTTCGGTTTCTCCGGCGAAATCGTGGTAATGATTGCGCTCGGCGCTGCCGTGCCGACGGCGATGAACGGCTATGTGCTGGCCAAACAGATGGGCGGCGACGCCGATCTTTATGCGGCAGCGGCAACCGTGCAGACGGTCGCCGCCTTCTTCACCATCCCGGTCGTGCTCTACTTCGCCGGTCAGGTAGCCGGCGGATAGAGCAGATCGATGACGTAACGGGAATCGAATCGCGCATCGAGAACGCCGTAGGTATGGCGCCAGCCGCCGGCCAGACGCGATTCGAGGAAGGCATCCGCGATCTTGCCCGCGCCTAAGCGATAGAGTTCTGCGGCACCGGCTGCGAGCGCCAGTTGCTCAATCAGCAGACGTCCGGCGGCCTCATCCTGTTCGGCGAGCGCTGTCGCTGCGCGCAAGACTTCGACGGTCTTCTTGCCGGAGGGGCCGAGATCCCGCTCGAGGCCGGCAAAGAGGGTCTCGAAGAGATCCTTGCCGCGGCTTAGGACACGCAGAACGTCGAGCGCCATGACATTGCCGGAGCCTTCCCAGATCGCGTTAACAGGGGCTTCGCGATAGTGACGGGCGATCGGGCGCTCCTCCACGTAACCGCTGCCGCCGATGCATTCCATGGCTTCATAGATCAGCGACGGCGCGATCTTGCAGATCCAGTATTTGGCGACCGGCGTCATGACACGGGCATAGGCTGCATCAACAGGGCTTTCGCGCGCCTTGTCAAAGCTGTCGGCGAGGCGGAAGGCCAGCGCCGTGGCAGCGGCGACATCGAGCGCCATGTCGGCCAGCACACGGGTCATCAAGGGCTGGTCGATCAACGTCTTGCCGAAGACCATGCGGCCGCGGACATGGTGGACCGCTTCCGCCATGGAGGCGCGCATGATGCCGGCGGAGGCGAGCGCGCAATCGAGGCGCGTCAGCGTCACCATGTCGAGAATGGTGCGCACGCCGTCACCAGGCGTTCCGAGCAGGAAGCCGAAGGTTTCGGAGAACTCGACCTCGGACGAGGCATTCGAGCGGTTGCCGAGCTTGTCCTTCAGGCGCTGGAATTCGAGACCGTTGGCGGAACCGTCTTCCAAAAGCCGGGGCACGAGGAAGCAGCCCATGCCGTCCTTGGTCTGGGCGAGCATGACGAAGGCATCACTCATCGGGGCGGACATGAACCACTTGTGGCCGGACAGGCGATAGATCCCCTCGCCTACCCGCTCTCCGCTCGTGGTGTTGGCGCGGACATCCGTGCCGCCCTGCTTTTCGGTCATGCCCATGCCGATGGTGACGGCGCTCTTCTGCATCGGCGGCTTGTTGCTGCTGTCGTATTTGCGCGACAGGATGCGCGGCGTCCATTCCTTCTGGACAGCCGGCGAGGCCACGAGGGCTGCCACCGAGGCGCTGGTCATAGTGAGCGGGCAGAGATGACCCGATTCGAGCTGAGCGGTGAGGAAAAAGCGGACGGCGCGGGCCTTGTGTTCGTGACCGCGCGCTTCCGGCGCATTTTCCCAGACGGAGGAATGCAGGCCAGAGGCCATCGAGCGGCGCATCAGGGCGTGCCAGGCCGGATGGAATTCAACGACGTCGAGCCTTTCGCCGCGCACGCCGTGGGTGCGAAGCTGCGGCGGGCTGGCATTCGCCATGCGCGCCAGTTCCTGCGCTTCCGGCGAGGTCACATATTTGCCGATGACATCATATTCCTCGCGCAGCGGGCGCGACAGCGAGGATGTCAGATCGACGAGCAGCGGATCGGCGCGGTAGGCATTGACGCCGGACCAGGGCTTGGGCTGGTTCAGCGCTGCGAGTTTTTCTTCAGTCCGGTTCATCAATCCTGCCGATCTCGAAAGAAGACATGCATTGGTCCGCCAACGCCTCGCCTTCGTCATTTTTCCGTTGGTCGGAGCATCCAGGGCGCAAAAAACGCCGGTGTTCCCTACCTTCTCTTCGCTCCTATTACATGGGGACCGCGCGTCAATCCACCTAGCATGTGCTTGCCGGGTCCGATCCCACACTTTATAGACCGCGTGACATCTCAGGAGGACGTCCATGGTCTTCTTTCCCCATCGCCATCTCATCGGCATCAAGGGCCTCACCGAGCAGGACATTACGTTCCTGTTGGACAAGGCGGACGAAGCCGTCAAAATCAGCCGCCAGCGGGAGAAGAAGACTTCCACGCTGAGAGGCCTTACCCAGATCAATCTCTTCTTCGAAGCCTCGACGCGGACGCAAGCCTCCTTCGAGCTTGCGGGCAAACGTCTCGGCGCCGACGTGATGAACATGTCGGTCGGCAATTCCTCCGTGAAGAAGGGCGAAACCCTGATCGACACAGCGATGACGCTGAATGCCATGCGGCCGGACGTGCTGGTGGTGCGGCATTCCTCGGCGGGTGCGGCAGCCCTTCTTTCGCAAAAGGTTGCCTGCGCTGTGGTCAATGCCGGCGACGGACAGCACGAACATCCGACCCAGGCGCTGCTCGATGCGCTCACCATCCGCCGCGCCAAGGGCAAGCTGTCGCGCATCATCGTGGCGATCTGCGGCGACGTGCTGCATTCGCGCGTTGCACGCTCCAATATCCTGCTTCTCAACGCGATGGGCGCCCGGGTGCGCGTCGTGGCGCCTGCCACGCTTCTGCCCGCCGGCATCGCCGACATGGGCTGCGAGGTCTTCCACGACATGAAGGAAGGCCTAAAGGATGCTGACGTCGTGATGATGCTGCGCCTGCAGCGCGAGCGCATGTCCGGCTCCTTCGTGCCGTCGGTGCGCGAATATTTCCACTTCTACGGGCTCGATGCCGAAAAGCTGAAGGCCGCCAAGGAGGATGCGCTCGTGATGCATCCGGGTCCAATGAACCGCGGCGTCGAAATTGCCTCCGAAGTGGCAGATGGCCCGCAGAGCGTGATCGAGAGCCAGGTGGAAATGGGGGTCGCGGTGCGCATGGCCGTCATGGAGACGCTGCTCGTCTCGCAGAACCAGGGACCGCGTTCGGAGGGAATGGGCGCATGAGAAAACCTCTCGTTCTCAAAAATCTCCGCATCCTCGATCCGTCCCGCAAGCTGGACGAAGTTGGCACTATCATTGTCGGCGCTGACGGCAAGATCCTCGCTTCTGGCGCCGATGCGCAAAACCAGGGCGCACCCGAGGGTGCCGATATCCGCGACTGCCAAGGCCTCACGGCGATTCCGGGCCTCGTGGATGCCCGCGTCTTCGTGGGCGAGCCCGGTGCAGAACACCGCGAAACCATTGCTTCGGCCAGCAAGGCGGCAGCGGCCGGTGGCATCACATCCTTCATCATGATGCCGGAAACCGATCCCGTCATCGACGACATCGCACTCGTGGAATTCGTCAAGAAGACGGCGCGCGACACGGCCGACGTCAATGTCTATCCGGCAGCGGCCCTGACCAATGGACTGAGCAGCGCGGAAATGACGGAAATGGGAATGCTCCAGCAAGCTGGAGCGGTTGCCTTCACCAACGGCCGCTATGGGCTCAACGACACGCAGGTGCTGCGGCGGGCCATGACCTATGCGCGCGAATTCGGCGCGGTGATCGCACTGGAGACGCGCGAGAAATATCTCGCGGCCAATGGCGTGATGAATGAAGGGCTGCTTGCGAGCTGGCTTGGTCTCTCGGGCATTCCAAAGGAGACAGAAGTCATCCCGCTGGAACGTGATCTGCGGATCGCGGCGCTGACGCGGGCGAAATATCACGCCTCGCAAATCTCCGTGCCGGAATCGGTGGAGGCGATCGAGGTGGCCCGCAAGCGCGGCGCCAAGGTCACCTGCGGCATCTCGATCAACCATCTGAGCCTCAACGAAAACGACATCGGCGAGTACCGGACCTTCTTCAAGCTCTATCCGCCGCTGCGCTCGGAAGACGACCGCATGGCGATGGTCGACGCCCTGGCCAAGGGACAGATCGACATCATCGTCTCCTCGCATGATCCGCAGGACGTGGACACCAAGCGTCTGCCCTTCGGCGAGGCAGCGGATGGTGCAATCGGGCTTGAGACCATGCTGTCGGCCGCCCTTCGCCTGCACCATGCCGGCCAGGTGCCGCTGATGCGGCTGATCGATGCCATGTCGACGCGGCCAGCCGAGATCTTCGGCCTTCCGGGCGGCACGCTGAAGCCGGGAGCGCCCGGCGATATCGCGCTCATCGATCTCGATGAACCCTGGCTCGTCTCGCGCGACAGCCTGCTTGCGCGCTCGAAGAACACGCCGTTCGAAGATGCTCGTTTTTCGGGCCGGGCCGTTGCGACCTATGTCGGCGGCCAGTGCGTCCACGCACTCTAAGGAATCCAAGAGGAGACGGATCCCCGTGATCGACTTTTCCGCCCTCGGCTGGGGCAATCTCGCCATCGTTCTCGTATTCGGCTACCTGCTGGGCTCCATCCCCTTCGGCCTGGTGCTGACCAAGATGGCCGGGCTTGGCGACCTGCGCTCGATCGGCTCGGGCAATATCGGCGCGACGAATGTCCTGCGGACCGGCAACAAGAAGCTTGCGGCTGCCACGCTTCTGCTCGACGCCTTGAAGGCCACGGCAGCGGCGCTGATCGCGCATGCGGTGTTTGGCCACAATGCCGGTCTTTTCGGCGGCTTCGCCGCCTTCATCGGCCACCTCTTCCCGGTCTGGCTCGGCTTCAAGGGCGGCAAGGGTGTCGCGACCTATATCGGCACGCTGCTCGGTGTGGCGCCGCTGATGGTTCTCGTCTTTGCGGTTGCCTGGCTCTCGGTCGCCTTCATCACCCGCTACTCTTCGTTGTCCGCTCTCGTCGCCACACTTGTCATTCCGGTTGCATTGTGGATACTTGGGGTTGAAGAGGCGGCGCTCGTGACGGCAGTCATGACCGTCATCACCTATTGGCGTCACAAGCAGAACATCGAGCGGCTGATCGCGGGCACCGAAAGCAAGATCGGCAAAAAGGGCTAGAGGAGAGCCATGGGGTCAGACGGCGCAAGACGAAAAGGGATTGCGCTGACGGACCGCCAGAGGATCGCCTGGCTCAGGCTCATTCGTAGCGACAATGTCGGACCGGCCACGTTTCGCGATCTCATCAACCATTTCGGTTCCGCCGAAGCTGCGCTGGACGCACTTCCAGAGCTTTCCCGGCGGGGCGGATCGACCCGCAGCATCCGGGTTGCCACCGTCGCCGAAGCCGAGCGTGAGATCGAAACCGCGCATCGTCTCGGCGCCTGCTTCATCGGCATTGGCGAACCCGACTATCCCCCGGCACTGCGACAGATCGATGCGGCCCCTCCCCTGATTGCCGCCAAAGGCGACCTCGGCATTGCCAACCTTCCGTCCGTCGGGATCGTCGGATCGCGCAATGCCTCGATCAGTGGCGCGAAGTTTGCGGCGATGATGGCCCGCGAGATCGGCCGAGCCGGCTACTGCGTCGTTTCCGGTCTCGCCCGCGGGATCGATGCCGCCGCGCATCGTGCCAGTCTCGACACCGGTACAATCGCGGCGATGGCCGGCGGGCTCGACCAGCCCTACCCTCCCGAGAATGTCGACCTGCTCGACCAGATCTGCAGTGGACGGGGTCTTGCGATCTCTGAAATGCCTTTCGGCTGGGAGCCGCGGGCACGGGATTTTCCCCGGCGCAACCGGCTGATTGCAGGCGTGGCCCTGGGCGTTGTCGTCATCGAGGCTGCGGCGAGATCGGGCTCGCTGATAACGGCTCGGCTTGCCGGCGAGTTCGGCCGACTGGTGTTTGCCGTTCCAGGATCGCCGCTCGATCCGCGCTGCGAAGGCACCAACGGGCTGCTGAAGGATGGGGCGACGGTCACGACCAAGCCGCAGGACGTGCTGCAGGCGCTGGCGCCGATCTCGCAACTCGATCTCTTTTCACAGAACGAGGCAGACGAGCCGGATAGCGAGGATGGCCGGGAGCACGCCCTTGCACCGCCGCCCAATGATGATGAGCGCCTCGTGATCGTGGAGGCACTCGGGCCGACGCCGGTCGAGATCGACGATATCATCCGCCATACGGGGCTTGCCGCATCCTCGGTCTATCTCGTCTTGCTGGAACTCGACATTGCAGGCCGGTTAGAACGGCATGCGGGTGGCTTTGTCTCGCTGAGCATGATTGATTGACAGCGAGCGGCGGCCGGACTGGACGTCGCCAGCCTCCACATAAGCCATCTCGATCAGGTAGCACAGCATTTCGGCGCCTTCGTTCTCGGCCACCATGCGCAGCTCGGCGAGCATCTGTCTGATATAGGCGATGTTTTCCATCGTGCGGTTTGCGCGACCATTCGTTTCGCCTGTGTCTCGTGCCATCGCTCTCGCCCGTCACCACCAGAGGCCGCCACAACCTGGCCTCGCCATATCTCGCACGACCACAATAGAGCATTTATCCTAGATTGCAATCTACCTATGATCTTCCTCCGGTTGTATATATCCATAGGTCGGAAAATAGGCCGCGCCTCTTGACCGCAGCCGTTTCGCCCTCCATGTCGGAAAACCGTGTTCCGAAGACTGTGGTGCGGTGCCACTGATCGGATGCGTTGAAGGTACAGCTATCCAATGAACGTCGTAGTCGTAGAATCCCCGGCCAAGGCCAAGACGATCAACAAGTATCTGGGCTCCGGATACAAGGTGCTCGCCTCGTTCGGCCATGTGCGCGATCTGCCAGCCAAGGATGGCTCCGTTCTGCCGGACCAGGATTTCGAGATGTTCTGGGAGGTGGATGGCGCGTCCCAGAAGCGCATGAAGGATATCGCCGACGCGGTGAAGTCGTCCGACGGACTGTTCCTCGCAACCGACCCGGATCGCGAAGGCGAAGCCATTTCCTGGCACGTGCTCGATCTCCTGAAGAAGAAGCGCGTCATCGGCGACAAGCCGGTCAAGCGCGTCGTCTTCAACGCCATCACCAAGAAGGCCGTGCTCGATGCTATGGCCAATCCGCGCGACATCGACACGCCGCTGGTGGATGCCTATCTCGCCCGCCGCGCGCTTGACTATCTCGTCGGCTTCAATCTTTCGCCGGTTCTCTGGCGCAAGCTGCCGGGTGCCCGCTCGGCCGGCCGCGTCCAGTCCGTGGCGCTGCGCCTCGTCTGTGACCGCGAGACGGAGATCGAGCGGTTTGTCGCCGAAGAATACTGGAACATCTCCGCGCTCCTAAAGACGCCGCGCGGCGATGAATTCGAGGCGAAGCTCGTTTCGCATCTCGGCAAGCGCATCCAGCGCAACTCCGTGACCAATGGCGACCAGGCCAACCAGATCAAGGCGCTCCTCGATGGCGCGGCCTATGCCGTCGACAGCGTCGAGGCGAAGCCCGTAAAGCGCAATCCGGGCCCTCCCTTCACGACCTCGACGTTGCAGCAGGCCGCCTCTTCAAAGCTCGGCTTCTCGGCGTCGCGCACCATGCAGGTCGCTCAGAAGCTTTATGAAGGTATCGATATCGGCGGCGAGACCGTCGGTCTCATTACCTATATGCGTACCGATGGTGTGCAGATGGCCCCGGAAGCCATCGACGCTGCCCGTGCCGCCGTGCTCGATCAGTTCGGTCCGCGCTACGTGCCGGAGAAGCCGCGCTTTTATTCGACCAAGGCGAAGAACGCCCAGGAAGCGCACGAAGCCATTCGTCCGACTGACTTCAATCGCTCGCCGGACAAGCTGCGGCGCTTCCTCGATGCCGACCAGATGCGCCTTTACGACCTGATCTGGAAGCGCGGCATCGCGAGTCAGATGGCTTCGGCGGAAATCGAGCGCACGACGGTCGAGATCCTCGCCGACAACAAGGGTGACAAGGCAGGTCTCCGCGCCGTGGGCTCGGTCATCCGTTTCGACGGCTTCATTGCCGCCTATACGGACCAGCGCGAAGAAGGCGAAGCACCGGAAGATGGTGACGACGAGGATGGCCGCCTGCCCGAGATCAATGCCCGCGAGGCACTGGCCAAGCAGAAGGTGAATGCCAGCCAGCACTTCACCGAGCCGCCGCCGCGCTATTCGGAAGCCTCGCTGATCAAGAAGATGGAAGAGCTCGGCATCGGCCGTCCGTCGACCTATGCCGCGACGCTGAAGACGCTGAGCGACCGTGAATATGTCATCATGGACAAGCGCAAGCTGATCCCGCATTCCAAGGGACGGCTGGTCACGGCGTTTCTCGAGAACTTCTTCACGAAGTATGTCGAATACGATTTCACCGCCGATCTCGAGGAGAAGCTCGACAAGATTTCGGCCGGCGAACTGAACTGGAAGGACGTGCTGCGCAACTTCTGGCAGGACTTCTTCGCCCAGATCGAAGACACCAAGGAATTGCGCGTCACGAACGTGCTGGACGCGCTGAACGAGGCGCTGGCGCCGCTCGTCTTCCCGAAGCGCGAAGACGGATCGGATCCGCGCATCTGCCAGGTCTGCGGCACCGGTAACCTGTCGCTGAAGCTCGGCAAGTACGGCGCCTTCGTCGGCTGCTCCAACTATCCGGAATGCAATTACACGCGCCAGCTGACCTCCGAAGGCGGCGCCGAGGCCGAAGCCAATGGCAGCAACGAGCCGCGGGCGCTGGGCAAGGATCCGGTGACCGACGAGGAAATCACGCTGCGCACCGGTCGCTTCGGACCCTATGTCCAGCGCGGCGACGGCAAGGAAGCCAAACGCTCGTCGCTGCCCAAGGGCTGGTCGCCGGCCGACATCGATTTCGAGAAGGCGCTTTCGCTGCTTTCGCTGCCGCGCGACGTCGGTCCGCATCCCGAAACCGGCAAGATGATCACGGCCGGTCTCGGGCGCTACGGACCCTTCGTGCTGCATGACGGCACCTATGCCAATCTGGAAGGCATCGAAGATGTGCTCTCCATCGGCATCAACCGCGCCGTCACCGTGCTCGCCGAGAAGCAGAGCAAGGGTCCGGGCGGCCGTGGCCGGACGGCGGCCGCAGCCCTCAAGGAACTCGGGGAACATCCCGACGGCGGAGCGATTACGGTTCGTGACGGGCGCTACGGTCCCTACGTCAACTGGGGCAAGGTCAATGCGACCCTGCCAAAGGGCAAGGATCCACAGAGCGTGACCGTTGAGGAAGCGCTAGTGCTGATCGCCGAGCGCGCGGCCAAGGATGGCGGCGGCAAGGCCAAGGCGAAGAAGGCTCCGGCCAAGGCTGCCAAGGCAAAGTCTGCCGACGGCGCTGCCGAAAAGCCGAAGAAGGCCGCTGCAAAGCCGAAGGCGGCCGCTGCCAAGAAGGCACCGGCCAAGACGGCTGCGAAGGCGAAGACAACGAAGAAGAGTGCGACTTGAGCAAGAAATTCCGCGACCCCTCCGAGATCCCCGGCTCCGGCAACCGCAAGAGCCGGCGTGCGGAAGGCGCGGCCAAGGCCAAGGCCGGCAACCCGGCTGCCCTGATCCACGGCGAGGTTCCGCCGCGCGATGTGCTCATGCAGTTCATCACCGAGAACCCGGATCGCGCCTCCAAGCGTGAGATCGCCAAGGCCTTTGGCCTCAAGGGCGAGCAGCGGGTGGAGCTCAAGCAGGCCCTGAAGGATCTGGAAAATGACGGACTGGTGCAGAAGAGCCGCAAGTCTCTGACGCGGCCGGGCGCCCTCCCCCCGGTGACCGTTCTCGACATCACGACGCGCGACAAGGATGGCGAGCTGATCGGCCGTCCGGCCGAGTGGCCCGATGAGGCCGGTGCCGCACCGGCGGTGCTGATCCGCCAGTCGAGCTCGGACCGGTCCAAGGGCAAGACACCGGTTGGCGGCCTCGGCGACCGGGTGCTCGCCAAGATCTTCACCAACAAGGACCGCTCCGGCCCCGCCTATACGGCGCGGGTCATCAAGATCCTCGATCGGCATGTGGGATCGATCATGGGCGTCGTCAGGATGATGCCGGACGGCGGCGCACGCCTGATGCCGATCGACCGCCGCGGTGAAGAAATGCAGATCGATGCGAGCGATCTGGGCGAGGCCAAGGACGGCGATCTGGTCGAGGTGGAGGTCGGTCGTGCAGCGCGCATGGGCCTGACACGTGCCAAGGTGCTGACGGTGGTCGGCTCTGTCGCATCCGAGAAAGCGATCTCGATGATCGCCATCCATGCGCATGGCATCCCGCATATCTTCCCGCAGTCGGTGATCTCGGAAGCCGAGGCGGCCAAGCCCGCGTCGATGTCGCATCGCGAGGACTGGCGCGACCTGCCGCTGATCACCATCGATCCACATGACGCCAAGGACCATGACGACGCCGTCTATGCCGAACTCGACCCCTCGCCCGATAATGAGGGCGGCGTCATCGTCACCGTCGCCATCGCCGATGTCTCCTATTATGTCCGGCCGAAATCAGCGCTCGACCGCGAGGCTCTGAAGCGCGGCAATTCCGTCTACTTCCCCGATCGCGTCGTTCCCATGCTGCCGGAGCGGATTTCCAACGATCTCTGCTCGCTGCGTGAGGGTGTCGACCGTCCGGCTCTCGCCGTGCGCATGGTCTTCTCGCATGAGGGCCGCAAGGCAAGCCACACCTTCCATCGCATCATGATGAAGAGTGCGGCCAAGCTTTCCTATCAGCAGGCGCAAGCCGCGATCGACGGCAATCCTGACGACAAGACCGGGCCGCTGCTGGAGCCGATCCTGAAACCCCTGTGGCATGCCTATGGCGTGATGAAGCGCGGTCGTGACCGTCGCCAGCCGCTCGAGCTCGACATGCCCGAGCGCAAGATCATCCTTAAGGAAGACGGCACGGTCGATCGCGTGCATGTGCCGGAGCGCCTCGATGCGCATAAGCTGATCGAGGAGATGATGATCCAGGCCAACGTCTCGGCTGCCGAGACGCTGGAGAAGAAGCGCCAGCCGCTGATCTACCGCATCCATGATGCGCCGACGCTCGCCAAGCAGGAAGTGTTGCGCGAGTTTCTGGCGACGCTTGGCATGTCGCTGGTCAAGGGCGGCAACATGCGGTCCAACTCGTTCAACGGCATCCTTGCCAAGGCTGAAGGCACGCCGCACCAGACCATGGTCAACGAGATGGTGCTGCGCAGCCAGAGCCAGGCCATCTACAGCCCCGACAATATCGGCCATTTCGGCCTTAATCTGATGAAGTATGCGCACTTCACCTCGCCGATCCGGCGCTACGCCGACCTGATCGTGCATCGGGCGCTGGTCGGATCCCTCGGCCTCGGCGAAGGCGGCATCACGCCGGACGAGGAAGCAAGCCTCGAGGATATCGCGGCCGAGATCTCGACCTTCGAGCGGCGGGCGATGGCGGCCGAGCGTGACACGATCAACCGATTGATCGCGCATCACCTGGCCGGTCGCATCGGCGACGAATTCGAGGGTCAGGTCGGTGGTGTGACGAAGTCCGGCCTCTTCATCAGCCTGCCGCAATTTGGCGCAGATGGCTTCATCCCGGTTTCAACACTGGGTCGCGACTACTATATCTACGACGAAGCGCATCAGGCCCTGACGGGTGAGAAGTCCGGGCTCGGTTATCAGCTCGGCGATACCGTCGAGGTTCGTCTGGTGGAGGCTGTGCCGCTCGCCGGTGCGCTGCGCTTCGAGATGCTGAGCGAGGGACGCAAGATGCCGGTGGCGACGCGTTCCTTTCACAAGGCCGGACGGCGGAACGGGCGCAAGCAGCCCGGGACGCGTCCGCCACGCTCGCGACGTTGACCCTTTTGCCCCGGAGGCAGGACATGACCGCCAATCAGACCCCAGTGACCATGCAATATGGCGCCAGCGACAAGACCGACCGCCCGCTCGGGCGCTCGATCAAGCGCGGCATGCTGAACCAGTGCCCCGCCTGCGGATCCGGCAAGCTGTTCCGCAGCTACCTCAAGGTGGTCGACAACTGTGCCGCCTGTGGAGAGGACTATCATCATCATCGGGCAGACGACCTGCCGGCCTATCTGGTGATCCTGATCCTCGGCCATGTGCTGGTCGGCGGGTTCATGGCAACCGATCTGGTCTTCGTGCTGCCGGCCTGGGTGCATTTCGCGATCTGGGCTCCGATCGGCGTGGTGACCTCGCTTCTGTGCCTGCAGCCGATCAAGGGTGGCGTCGTGGGCCTGCAATGGGCATTGCGCATGCACGGCTTTGGCGGCAAGGAAGACGAGCCGGAAGCCTTCGTCGAGGGACGCGACTAAGTCACCCAACCGTCACGTGGCTGTGGCGGTTTATCGTTAAAGGTCCAAAAAAGTCGCCGGCTTGATTCGCCGCGAGAGATCAGAAGCGCTTGACAGGTGCGCGATTTCCGGTCTGAACATGCCGCGCCGATCGACGACGCCCGGGAGCTAATACGCGCCGATGCCATCACAGATTTCGACACCCGCTTGCCTGCGCCTCGATCGCAGGCTGGGACCTGACATCAACGACCGGGTGTCCGATGTCTGAGACGAAACAGGGCCTGAACGGCCATCGTGAAGAGATCCACTGGCCCTCTCTCGTGGCGGCGATTGCTTCGATCTCCGCTGTCGGCATTGCCATCGGCCTCGGCTTGCCACTGCTCAGCATCATTCTCGAAAAGCGCGGCATTTCCTCCACGCTGATCGGCCTCAACTCCGCCATGGCCGGCATTGCCGCGATGGCCGCGGCACCGGTGACGACCAAGCTCGCCCACAAGTTCGGCGTCGTGCCGACCATGCTCTGGGCGGTCCTGCTGTCGGCGATCAGTGCGGTCGGTTTCTACTACGCCACGCAGTTCTGGATGTGGTTTCCGCTGCGCATCGTCTTCCATGGCGCGACCACCACCCTCTTCATTCTCTCGGAGTTCTGGATCAATGCCGCAGCACCGTCGCGCAAGCGCGGTTTGGTCATGGGCATCTATGCCACGATGCTGGCGGTCGGCTTTGCCTGCGGTCCCCTGCTCTTCTCGGTGATCGGCAGTGACGGACTGCTACCCTTTGCCGTGGGTGCCGTGGCAATCCTGGCGGCTGCCATCCCGATCTATATCGCTCGCCACGAAAGCCCTGTGCTGGGCGAAAAGCCGGAGATGCATTTCTTCCGCTATATCTTCCTCGTGCCGACGGCGACCGTGGCGGTCTTCGTCTTCGGGGCGGTCGAGGCGGGCGGGTTGTCGCTCTTTCCGATCTATGCCACCCGCAGCGGCTTCACCGAGACACAGGCAGCGCTCCTGCTCACCGTCATGGGCATCGGCAACATGGTCTTCCAGATCCCGCTGGGGCTCCTCTCCGACCGAATGCGCGATCGCCGCAAGCTTCTCTCTGCACTCGCCGTCATCGGGCTTGCGGGATCGCTCGCCCTCCCCTGGCTTTCCGACCACTGGCACCTGATGGCCATCGTGCTTCTGTTCTGGGGCGGTTGCGTGTCCGGTCTCTACACCGTGGGCTTGAGCCATCTCGGCTCGCGACTCACCGGGGCCGATCTTGCTGCCGCAAACGCAGCCTTCATCTTCTGCTATGCCGTCGGCACTGTCGCCGGCCCGCAGGCGATCGGAGCCGCCATTGACATCACCGGCAATGACGGCTTTGCATGGGCAATTGCCGGCTTCTTCGCCCTCTATGTGGTGCTTTCCCTGGGACGCCTGCTTTTTAAGCCGAAACGCACTTGACTTTTCAGGCGCGATTTGTAGTTTCGCGCCAGATTTGCCGTGGGCCTCGTTCGGTCGTCCACGGCTTCGTTTATTAGAGGCAGGACGACCATGGCCAAGGCTACAACCATCAAGATCAAGCTTCTGTCGACGGCTGACACGGGTTTCTTTTACGTGACCACGAAGAACAGCCGTACCATGACGGACAAGATGACGAAGACCAAGTACGACCCGGTTGCTAAGAAGCATGTCGAGTTCAAGGAAACCAAGATCAAGTAAGACTTGATCGAAGGCTTCTCAAAAAGGCGTGCCGTTCTGCGGCGCGCCTTTTTCTTTTGCAGTCCTGCCTGACGTCACGGGTGTCCAAAACGAAAAACACCGGCTTCCTTGCGGAAACCGGTGTTTTTCGATTAGGGGGTCGGTCGGCATGGGACACGGCACGAGGAACCGTTTTGACGTCACATACCAACCGACCGACCCCACGACCCAGGAGATGCGGCGGACCTGAGCATCATGGGGTATTCACAACCTCCGCAGAGGTCTTGTCTGATGGGTGCAAGTTCTCTCAAGTAGAGAAAAAAATCAACAGTTTATTAACTGAGGCGCGGATCATCGCTCCAATATGGTTAAATTAGCCGCGGATGATCTTGCGCTTGGAAGGTGATAGTCAGTTCTACACACATTAATCTTTTAGAATACCCTCAGTTCATTTGGCAAAGTCCCAAGTCTAGTTTCTCCACGCTGCATGCCCTCGCGAAAGGCGAGCAGGTCTCACCCGCCAAAGCGCAATCTAATATTCAATTAAATACAAAGATCACTAAGCACATGTCAGCTTTGGTTGACGCGATGAGCCTCAGGCTCGTGCAGGACTATTCCGGAAATAATAGATATGTGCCTTTGTAACTGCTCAAAAACGCAGCAGGATTTTGTGCCCATGCACAGGCGACCAGCATCAATAAAGCTGTGAACATCTTGCCGGGTTAGGATCAAAATCGAGCAGAGCAGGGAATTCCTGACACAAAGCGCTCAAGCAGCGGCGGCGACGACTCTGTTGCGGCCGGAATTCTTGGCTTCGTAAAGCGCGCGGTCAGCCTGCTTCAGGAGCTGCTCGGGTGTATCGATCCCGGGCATCAGGGTCGCGATCCCCATGGAGGCCGTGAGCATCAGCGGCGTCTCGCCCGAACGCAGCTGGAAGGGCCGCGCCTCGATCATGCCACGGAGACGCTCAGCGACGGCGGCTGCCGCTTCCGCCGGCGTGTCGGGCATGACGACGACAAACTCTTCACCGCCGAAGCGGCAGGCAAGATCGGCGCCGCGCACGGTGGAGCGGATGCGCCCGGCAAACTCCTTCAGCACCTCGTCCCCGGCATCATGACCGTAGACATCATTGACCTGCTTGAAGCGGTCGATGTCGGTGATGCAGATCGTCAGAGGACGACCGCGGACCTTGGCGCGGGCAAAGAGCGTGCGCAGATGGGTATCGAGGTAGCGACGATTGTGCAGGCCCGTCAGAGCGTCGGTGACGGCGAGTTCGATCGTCTGGCGTACGCTGTTGCGCAAGCGGTCGTTATAGCGCTTGCGGCGCACCTGGGTCAGCGAGCGGGCAATCAGTTCGTTGGGGTCGAGCGGACGGACGATGTAGTCGTTGACGCCCAGATCGAGCGCCCGGATGATCATCTGCTCGTCGCCCTGTTCGGTGATCAACAGGATCGGAATGAAACGCGTGCGCTCCAGCGAGCGGATCTGCGAGCAGAGCCGCAGGGGATCGTAGTCTTCCAGATTGCCATTGACGATCACGAGGTCGAAACTGTTCTCCGCCGCCTCGAAGACCGCCGCCTGCGGATCCGACATGGCGGACACCTCGGCAATCGGCTTCAGCGCCTTGATGATGCGCTCCTGTGAGGCGCCGCGGCTGTCGACGAGGAGAACATGCGCCTGTTCTTCCAGGCGGCCATCCTGCAGGCGCAGCATATCGTCGAGACCGGCCTGGCGGGTCGAGTCGTGGCGAATGCGCAATTCATCCGTGAGCGTCTTGAGGCGCACCAGGCTCTTCACGCGGGAAATGAGCTGCAGATCGTTGACCGGCTTGGTCAGAAAGTCATCGGCACCGGCTTTCAAGCCGCGGACGCGATCGGAAGGCTGGTCGAGCGCGGTGACCATGACGACGGGGATATGGGCGGTGCGCGGATTGGACTTCAGCCGCTCGCAAACCTCGAACCCGTCCATTTCCGGCATCATGATGTCTAGCAGGATGACGTCGACCTGGGTCCGGTCGCAGATATCGAGGGCGTCGCGGCCATTGCTTGCGGTCAGGACGTCGAAATACTCCGCCATCAGCCGCGCTTCGAGCAGCTTCACATTGGCGGGAATATCGTCAACGACCAGGATGCGGGCAGTCATGGCTGTCGGTCCTCACGCATCTCCGAGATAGGTCTTGATCGTCTCGATGAACTTCGGCACCGAGATCGGCTTGGAGACATAGGCCTCGCAGCCCCCCTGGCGGATGCGCTCCTCATCACCCTTCATGGCAAAGGCCGTGACGGCGATGACCGGGATGACGTGCAGTTCGGGATCGTCCTTCAGCCACTTGGTCACTTCGAGACCTGAGACCTCGGGCAACTGAATATCCATCAGAATGAGATCGGGATGATGGCGCCGGGCGAGATCCATGGCTTCCATGCCGTTGCGGGTCTGCACCGTCTCATAGCCGGATGCCTCGATCAGATCGCGGAAGAGCTTCATATTCAGCTCGTTGTCTTCGACAATCATAACCTTTTTCGGCATTCACCCGGTCCCTTGTCCCGCGCCGATGGGCCTCCGGGACGTGGATTCCCGGCGCGAGTTGCTTCTTCCGTCATCAAGCATGCTAGTGCAATTTGGTTTCGAAATCGGTAATTTGCCAGAGCAACAGGAAAAGACTTTATGAAAAACAGAGATATACCGGCCGATGCCGAGGCGACTGCGGTTGCCGTGCTAGGTTGGCTGGCCAATGAACCGGATATGCTGTCGCGTTTTCTGGCGCTGTCCGGTGTGCAGCCGGGGCAGTTGCGCCAGGCGGTGAATGACCCGGCCTTCCTTGCCGGCATGCTGGAATTCCTGATGCAGCACGAGCCGACGCTCATGGCCTTTTGCGCGGCAACCGAGACCAAACCCGAATCGGTGGTCGAGGCCTATCACCGCTATGCGGGTCCGAGCTTCGACAGCGCCGATTTCTGATGCTGACCGACCTTCAACACATCCGGCTCCGCGACCGGCCGCTGATCGTCTGCGACGTCGATGACGTGGTGTTGCAGTTTGCGACACCGTTCGAATCCTTCCTGCAGACGCGGGGACATCGGCTGCTGCCGCGCTCCTTCAAGCTGACTGGAAACATCGTCAATGGAAGCGACGAGAGCGTCGTCGAGGCGCCTGCCGTGAAAGCCTTGATCGACGACTTCTTCACCGAGCAGGAGCGCTGGCAGACGCCTTTTGCCGATGCGGTGGAGAGCCTTCACGCGCTTGGCGCAGATAGCGATCTCGTCTTCCTGACCGCCATGCCGCCGCGCCATGCCGAGGTGCGGCGCAGGCTGCTCGACCAGCTGACGCTCGACTTTCCGATGATCGCCACCGAAGAGGCGAAAGGACCGATGGTGGCAGCCCTTCATGCGACAAGGCCCCTGCCCCTCGCCTTCATCGATGACATGGTCCACAATCTCCATTCGGTCGGCGCGCATGTGCCGGAATGCCTGCTGATCTACCTGCCGCCACCGCTCGAGATCTTCCAATTTGCCCCGGACCCGCCGGAAACCGTGCAGCGCGTCGACAACTGGTCGGAGGCGGCAAGGGTCATCCGCAGTCATTTCGCCTCCTGACCTGAGAGAGTTGCGCATCCGGGCCCGCTCGGACTTGTCTCCCGCCATCGCGCGGCTTATGGTGGCGATGTTCAACCTTTGTTCCTGCCATGACTAGCGCACCCGTCCTCCATGTCGGCTTCTGTCGAGACTGTCTGACCGGGCAGGCCGAAGGCGTGCGCCGTTGCCGCGCCTGCGGCAGCCCACGGCTAATCTATCACCCGGAGCTCTACGACCTGTCGATCGCCCATATCGACTGTGACGCTTTCTATGCGTCCGTGGAAAAGCGCGACAATCCCGAGCTCATCGACAAGCCCGTGATCATCGGCGGCGGCAAGCGCGGCGTGGTGTCGACCGCCTGCTATGTCGCCCGCATCCATGGCGTGCGCTCCGCCATGCCGATGTTCAAGGCGCTCGAGGCCTGCCCGCAGGCGGTGGTGATCAGACCGGACATGGAGAAGTATGCGCGCGTGGGCCGCGAGATCAGGGCGATGATGGAAGAGCTGACGCCGCTGGTGCAGCCGATCTCGATCGACGAGGCCTTTCTTGATCTGAGGGGTACGGAACTGCTGCATCACGATCCGCCTGCGCGGGTTCTCGCCCGGCTTGCCCGGCGCATCGAGCAGGAGATCGGCATCACCGTTTCCGTCGGCCTGTCCTACTGCAAGTTTCTGGCGAAGGTGGCGTCCGACCTGCAGAAGCCGCGGGGCTTCTCGGTCATCGGCGAAGCCGAGGCACTGTCCTTTCTCGCGGACAAGCCGGTGACGATGATCTGGGGCGTCGGAAAAGCCTTTGCCGCGACGCTGCAGGCGGATGGGATCCGCACGATCGGCCAGCTGCAGGTGATGGACGAAACCGACCTGATGCGGCGCTACGGCACGATGGGGCAGCGTCTGGCGCGCCTGGCACGCGGTATCGACGATCGCACCGTACATCCCAATGACCCGGCCAAGAGCGTGTCGGCGGAAACGACATTCTTCGAGGACATCCACCGTCTCGATGATCTCGTGGTGCATCTGCGCGCACTCTCGGAGAAAGTGGCCTGGCGGCTGAAGCGGCATGCGATTGCCGGTCAGACGGTCGTTCTGAAGCTCAAGACGTCGGACTTCAAGCTGCGCACGCGCAACCGGCGTCTGGACGATCCGACGCAGCTTGCCGACCGCATTTTCCGGATCGGCATGTCGCTCCTGGAGAAGGAAACCGACGGCACGAAGTTTCGCCTGATCGGCATCGGCGTCAGCGATCTGCAGGATCCGACCCTGGCCGATCCGCCCGATCTCGTGGATGCACAGGCATCCCGGCGGGCGGCGGCAGAGGCGGCCATGGACAAATTACGCGACAAGTTCGGCAAGGGGACCGTGCAGACGGGTTACACCTTTCCATCCAAACGATAGGCCACCCCGTGACGCATGCAGCCATCGGCATCGACAAAGATCAGCCTCGGCGAGCCGGCAGCCAGACCGGGCGGCTGCGGCTGTTTCGGATTGCGGCAGCCCATCGACGGACAGGGCGCAACGACCTGATGCTTGGCGCGATCCTCGCCTTTGTCGCCGGCGCCATGAACGCCGGCGGCTTTCTGGCGATCGGGCACTATACCTCGCATATGACCGGCATCGTCTCCGCAATCGCCGACAACCTGGCACTCGGGCTCTTCGGCCTTGTTGGCTCAGGCGTCGTGCTTCTCATCAGTTTCACCCTCGGAGCTGCCTGCTCGGCCATCTTGATCAACTGGGCACGGCGCCATGCGCGGCGGCAGCAATATGCCTATCCGCTGGCACTCGAATCCGGGCTTCTCATTGCCTTTGCCGGGGTCGGCGCCGTGGTTTCCCCTGAAGCCGCCGCCCCGGTCACCGCGGTGCTCCTTTGCTTCGTCATGGGGCTGCAGAACGCGACGATCACCAAGATATCGGGCGCACGCATTCGCACCACCCACCTCACCGGCATGATCACCGATATGGGCATCGAGCTCGGCAAGCTCGCCTATCGCAGCATTGCGCGTGCTCTCGACCACCCACCGATCGTGGCGGACGGCCGGAAACTTTCCATTCTGCTGCCGATCATCGGCATGTTTTTCCTGGGCGGACTTGTCGGGGCGCTCGGCTTCAAGCATCTCGGCCACGCATTCTCTCTGCCGATCGCCGCGCTGCTGCTGGCGGTTGCTTCGCCTCAGCTTCGACCACGACCGACTGCCGGCCCCTGATCGTGAAGCTTGATGTGACACCTGTGGACAGTTGATCACAGCGACGTGACAAGGCCGCGCTATACCGTTTCACAAAACTTTTCTTAAACATCGCCTCATAGACTGCTGGCATTCAGTTTTGCGTTTCAAGTGGTCGACCATGTTTCAGCGTTTCGCCCTCGCCTTCAGCCTATCTCTTGCGGCCAGCACGGCACTGGCCGCGGAGGGTCCGTTGCAGATCTTCGTCTCGAAGGCCGATCAGTCGCTCACCGTCTATGACGGCGACAAGGTTGTGGCGACGTCCAAGGTTTCGACCGGCAAACCCGGGCACACGACGCCTTCCGGCATCTTTTCGATCCTGGAAAAGCGCAAATATCACGAGTCCAATCTCTATTCGAACGCACCGATGCCCTTCATGCAGCGGCTGACATGGTCGGGGATCGCCCTGCATGAGGGCAAGGTCCCGAACCATCCGGCCTCGCATGGTTGCGTGCGCCTACCCAATGGCTTTGCCAAGACGCTCTTCCAGATGACCGAACGCGGGGCGCATGTGATCATCACCGACGATCCGGTGGTGCCGAAGCCTGTCGTCCACGCCAACCTGTTCACGCCGAGGCTGCCAGTCGACGATGGCGGGCTCTTGTCGGATGTGGAATTGCGTCCCGGCCGAGTTGAGGCGGGACTGAAGCCTGTGGAAGTGGCGATGAATTCCGTCACACCGCGCAGCGGTGCGGAAACCAAGCTCACGATCGAGGAGCCGCCACCGCTCAGGATCCTCATCACACGCCGCACCCAGCGCGATGTCGCGATGGACGTGCAGCGGCTGCTGAACCAGCTGGGCTTCGATTCCGGCGTTCCGGACGGTCTGCTTGGCTCGCGGACGATTGCGGCGATCAAGGCTTTCAAGGACAAGAATGCCATCGCAAGGGATCCGGAAATCCTGTCGAAGCCGTTCCTCGCTGCCCTCTACGCGCAAGCCGGCGAAGACCATCCGCCCATGGGCCAGTTGATGATCCGGCAGAAGTTCCAGCCGCTGTTCTCGGCACCCATCGATCTCAAGGAGCCTGAAAAGGCGCTCGGCACCCATTTCCTCGAAGCGACCGATGTCGACCGCTTCAAGCGCAAGGCAGTCTGGCGCGGCGTGACGCTCGACGACCACCTGCCCGCCTCCACCCAGAAGCGGCTTGGGATCACGATCCTGGCAGACGACCCTGCACTCTTCACGGCTGAAGCGGCACTTTCGCGCATTGTGATGCCCGATGAGCTGCGCGCCCGCATCGAGACCATGCTGAGCGAAGGGTCGTCGATCACCATTTCCGACACGGGCCTCGGTCAGGAGACTGGGAACGGCACGGATTTCATCACCGTGACACGGGCCAGGCCAAGGGTCTGAACTCAGACGAGCTCCACATCCAGAACGCCGGGCGTCGAGCGCATCGCCGCTGCGATCTCCGGCGAAATCCGGAAGCGCTCGGTGAGTTCCACCTCGATCTCGCGCTGCCCCTCGTCCTTGATGACGATGAAGGAGACGAGACCGTCACCCCTTGCGTTGAGATGGGCGGCCACGGCGCGCAGGGGACCGGAATCACGGACATAGACGCGCATGGCCTTCTGCATGCGGATCGACTGCTCTTCCAGCGACTGGGCCGTCTGGATGCGCAGGCCGATGCCTTCGGGGCGCTCTTCGGCCTGAACCGTGATCACCAGAGATTTCCCAGCCTCGAGGAGATCGCGATACTGGTTCAGCCCTTCGGAGAACAGCACCGCTTCGTACTGGCCTGAGGCATCCGAGAAGGTGACGATGCCCATCTTGTTGCCGGTGCGCGTCTTGCGCTCCTGCTTCGAAATCACCGTGCCGGCGAGACGACCGGCGGTGGCGCCCTGTTTCACCGCGACGGAGAAATCCGCAAAATTCTGAACGCGCAGCTTTTCAAGCAAGTCGCGATAGGCGTCGAGCGGGTGGGCGGAGAGATAGAAGCCGAGCACCTGAAATTCACGCATCAGCTTTTCCGAGGAGAGCCACGGCGTATAGGGCGCAAAGGCAATGCGCTCGGGGCCGCTGGCACCGCCTGCACCGAACATGTCGGACTGGCCGCTGACGGCGTTTTCCTGGGCGCGCTGGGCATAACCCATGATGCGATCGATGCTGCCGACGAGTTCGGCGCGGTCGCGGCCAAAGCAATCGAAGGCGCCGGCGGCGATCAGGCTTTCGAAGACGCGACGGTTGATCTGCTTGGGATCGATCCGGAGGCAGAAGTCCTCGATGCTGTCGAAGGGCTTGTCGCCGCGCACCTCGACGATGTGGTCGACGGCCCCCTCACCCACGCCCTTGATGGCGGCGAGCGCGTAATAGATGCGGTTCGGGCCGGTCTGGAAATGGCGATAGGATGTCTGGACCGAGGGCGGCACGACTTCGATGCCGAGACGGCCGGCATCCTGGCGGAAGTCGACCAGCTTTTCCGTGTTCGACATGTCGAGCGTCATCGAGGCGGCGAGGAACTCGACCGGGTAATGCGCCTTCATGTAGGCCGTCTGATAGGAGACGATGGCGTAGGCTGCCGCGTGCGACTTGTTGAAGCCGTAGTTCGCGAACTTGGCAAGCAGTTCGAAGATGTTCGTTGCCTGCGGCTTGGACACGCCATTCTTCATCGCACCGTCGACGAAACGGGCGGACTGCTTGTCCATTTCCTCCTTGATCTTCTTACCCATGGCGCGGCGCAGAAGGTCCGCTTCGCCGAGCGAGTAGCCCGACAGGACCTGAGCGATCTGCATGACCTGCTCCTGGTAGACGATAACGCCCTGGGTTTCCTTCAACAGGTAGTCGATCTTCGGATGGACGGAGGCAACCTCCTCCTCGCCATGCTTGCGGGCGTTGTAGACAGGGATGTTCTCCATCGGACCCGGGCGATAAAGTGCCACGAGCGCGATGATGTCCTCGATGCAGTCCGGGCGCATGCCAATCAGGGCCTTGCGCATGCCGGCGCTTTCCACCTGGAAGACGCCGACAGTCTCGCCGCGTGACAGCATGTCATAGGTCTTGACGTCATCGAGCGGGATCGCCGCCAGATCGACCTTGATGCCGCGTTGTTCCTCGACGAAATCGACCGCCGTCTTCAAAACGGTCAGCGTCTTCAGGCCGAGGAAGTCGAACTTCACGAGGCCGGCCTGTTCGACCCATTTCATGTTGAACTGGGTGACCGGCATGTCGGAACGCGGATCGCGATACATCGGCACCAGCTTCGACAGCGGGCGGTCGCCGATGACGATACCGGCGGCGTGGGTCGAGGCGTGACGGTAGAGGCCTTCGATCTTCTGGGCGATTTCCAGGAGGCGCGCGACGACAGGTTCCTCGTCGGCCGCCTCGCGCAGCTTCGGCTCCTCCTCGATCGCCTTCGACAGCGGCGTCGGATTGGCCGGATTGTTCGGCACGAGCTTACAGATCTTGTCGACCTGGCCGTAGGGCATTTCGAGCACGCGGCCGACGTCGCGCAGAGCCGCACGGGCCTGCAGCGACCCGAAGGTGATGATCTGACCCACCTGCTCGCGGCCGTATTTTCGCTGAACGTAGCGAATGACCTCTTCGCGGCGCTCCTGGCAGAAGTCGATGTCGAAGTCGGGCATCGAGACGCGTTCCGGATTGAGGAAGCGTTCGAAGAGCAGCGAGAAGCGCAAGGGATCGACGTCGGTAATCGTCAGCGCGTAGGCAACCAGCGAGCCCGCACCGGAACCACGGCCTGGGCCGACCGGGATGTCATGCTGCTTGGCCCATTTGATGAAGTCCGAAACGATCAGGAAGTAGCCAGGAAACTTCATGCGCTCGATGACCGAAAGCTCGAATTCCAGCCGCTCGCGATAGTCCTTTTCCTCGTAGCCCGGCGCCATGCCGAGCGCTGCGAGGCGCTGGTCGAGCCCCTCGACCGCCTGGCGGCGAAGCTCGAGCGCTTCCTCGCGTTCGGCCTCTTCCGGGTCATCACTGCCGCCGGTGAAGCGCGGCAGGATCGGCTTGCGGGTATCGAGGATGAAGGAGCAGCGTCGAGCGATCTCGACGGAATTCTCGAGCGCTTCCGGCAGATCGGCGAAGAGCTTCATCATGTCAGCCCGGCTCTTCAGATAATGGTCCGGGGTCAGACGGAAGCGATCGTCATTGGAGACGATGGCGTTGTGGGCAACCGCCATCAAGGCATCGTGGGCATCATAATCATCCCGCGCCGGAAAGAAGGCCTCGTTGGTGGCGACCAGAGGGATGTCATGCTGGTAGGCGAGCTGCACCATGCGCCGCTCATGCGTGCGATCGTATTCCCCGTGCCGCTGCAGTTCGACATAGAGTCGATCGCCGAACAGTTGCTTCAGCGCAAGAAGCCGGCTTTCCGCCTGAGCCTTGTGCCCGTCTTTCAGCATCCTGTCGACAGGACCACCGCCAGCGCCGGTGAGCAGGATCAGCCCTTCCGTGCCACTCTCTTCGAACCAGGAGAGCTTCACATGCGTCGGCTGCCCGGCATCGCCGCCGAGATAGGCACGGCTCACCAGATCGACGAGCCGTTCATACCCGTCTGCATCGGAGGCCAGAACAACGACGGAAGGCAGATCCGGGAGATGCCCGTTGCCACCGCGTTTTTCGCCGGTGGAATCCTCCATATCGATGGACAGCTGGCAGCCGATGATCGGCTGAATGCCGTCCCCGAGCGCCTTCTGGGAGAATTCCAGCGCGACGAAGAGATTGTTGGTATCTGTGATTGCGATCGCCGGCTGCTCGTCGGCAACAGCCTTGCCGAGGATCTTCTTAAGCGGCAGCGCGCCTTCGAGCAGCGAATAGGCGGAATGCACCCTCAGATGCACAAAACCGGGGCCATTGCCCTGCCCACCGGACGCTTCCTTAGCGACGCTGCCCTCGCCCATACCGCTTCATTCCTTGCTTCATGAATCGGTCGGGATTTTCGGTCTTCGCGTCCGCGAAGTCCAGAAGGAAGTCGGGCGGCAAAGCCTTCCTCACCAGCTTTGCCGCCCTTGATTTCAGAGAGCCATCATCAGCAGGGTCATGCTGGATACGAATACGGCCATCGAGGCAAATGCAGCAACGTCGCGAAGAATATCGGTCATTTCTGTCTCCTTGTCCCTTTATGTTTTTATTTTGTTCTTATCTTGTTCCAAAGTCAACCCAAAAAAACCGTGAACCTCGGTAGAGCGATTCTACCGAGGCACGGGCCTGCTTCAGACTGGGATTTGGGTCTTAGACCTCGAGTTCGACGACCTTGCCGTCGACGAGGGTCACACAGCGATCCATGCGGCGCGCGATGTCGTGATTGTGGGTCGCGATCATGGCCGAAAGACCGGACTGGCGGACGAGCGCTTCAAGCGCCGAGAAGACGTAGCTCGCCGTCTCCGGATCAAGGTTGCCGGTCGGCTCGTCTGCGAGCAAGACAAGCGGCGCGTTGGCAACCGCACGGGCAATGGCGACACGCTGCTGCTCACCGCCGGACAATTCGGCAGGCCGGTGGTCGGCACGGTGGCCGACGCGCATATAGTCAAGAAGCTGCTTGGCGCGTTCTGCGGCTTCCGGCTTGGACAGTCCCGCAATCAGCTGCGGCATCATTACATTTTCCAGCGCGGAGAATTCCGGCAGGAGATGGTGAAACTGATAGACGAAGCCAATCGACTTGCGGCGGATGGCGGTGCGTTCCTCATCGCCGAGCTCCTGGCAGGCGACACCGCCCACGGTGACTTCGCCGCCGTCGGGGTGTTCGAGCAGTCCCGCCACATGCAGAAGCGTCGACTTGCCGGTTCCTGACGGGGCGACCAGTGCAACCGTCTCACCGCTGCGCAGCGTGAAGTCCGCCCCCTTGAGGATCGAGAGGACAGTCTCGCCCTGACCATAATGGCGATCGATGCCGGTGAGCGTGAGAACCACGTCTTTTGCCATTGATTTCGGCATCCTCATTCGTAACGCAGGGCCTGAACCGGATCCAGGCGCGAAGCCCGCCAGGCCGGGAAGATGGTCGCCATGAAGGACAGGCTGAGCGCCATGATAACGACGGAGAGCGTCTCGCTCATGTTCATGTCGGCCGGCAGCTGGCTCAGGAAATAGAGTTCCGGATCGAAGAGCACGGTGCCGGAGACCCAGGAGAAGAACTGGCGGATGCTCTCGATGTTGAGACAGACGATCACGCCCAGAAAAACGCCGGCGATCGTGCCAACCGTGCCGATCGCGGCACCCGTCATGAAGAAGATCCGCATGATCGCGCCCGAGGTCGCGCCCATGGTGCGCAGGATGGCGATGTCGCTTGCCTTGTCCTTCACCAGCATGATCAGGCCGGAGATGATGTTTAGAGCCGCGACCAGAACGATCAGCGTCAGGATCATGAACATGACATTGCGCTCGACCTGCAGTGCGGAGAAGAAGGTCTGGTTGCGCTGGCGCCAGTCAGTGAGGAAGATCTGCCGGCCGGCGGCCTCCTCGATCTGCGGGCGAAGTTCGTCGACGGCGTCGGGATCGGCGATGAAGAGCTCGATCGACTGGACGATGCCTTCGACGTTGAAATAGAGCTGGGCCTCCTCGAGCGGCATATAGATGATCGAGGCGTCATATTCGGACATGCCGATCTCGAAGATGCCGGAGACCGGGTAGGATTTGACGCGCGGATTGACACCGAGCGGCGTGACATCGCCTTCCGGCGAGACGAGGGTGATGGTGTCTCCAGCGGCCAGACCAAGCTGAGCGGCCATGCGCGATCCGATCAAGACGCCCTGCCCCGTGGCAAAGCCGACCATGTCGCCGGAGCGGATGTTGGACGACACGACGGTGAGCTTCGTCAGATCATCCGGACGGATGCCGCGCACGAGCGCGCCGGTGCCGGCCCCTTCACGGCCCGAGGCCAGCGTCTGGCCCTCGACCAGCGGCAGCGCCATGGTGACGCCCGGGACTGCCGCAAAACGTTCGGCAAGCCCGGCATAATCGCTCAGCGGCTGGTCGACGGCCTGGACGATCATATGGCCGTTGATGCCAAGGATGCGCGAGACGAGCTCGGTGCGGAAGCCGTTCATCACGGCCATGACGATGATCAGGGTTGCGACACCCAGCATGATCCCGATGAAGGAGAAGCCGGCGATCACGGAGATGAAGGCTTCCTTGCGGCGGGCGCGCAGATAGCGCCAGGCCACCATGCGCTCAAAGCCGGAAAAGGCGCGCGCTGATGCCGCCTTCCCCTTGTCTGCCGTCTCGTTGCCAGCGGCCGTCGTCGCCATGGTCTCTCCTTGCCTCGGGATTGCGGTTTCGCACACCCAGTCTCGGTTCGGCTTGAGGCGAAAAGCCTCAGGCCGTCAGCTTGTTGATCGCGGCCTCGATCGTGAGGGTCTCGCGGGCGCCGGTCTTGCGGTCCTTGAGCTCCACCTCGCCAGCGGCGACGGCACGCGGACCGGCGATGACCTGGACGGGAACGCCGATCAGGTCGGCGGTCGCGAACTTGGTGCCCGCGCGATCGTCCGTGTCGTCATAGAGCACGTCCTTGCCGGCATTCTGCAGGGCGGTGTAGAGGCGGTCACAGGTCGTGTCGCAGCCCTCATCACCCGGCTTCATGTTGATCACAACGGCATCGAAGGGCGCGACAGACGCCGGCCAGATGATTCCGTTCTCGTCATGCGAGGCTTCGATGATGGCGGGAACAAGGCGTGTCGGGCCGATGCCATAGGAGCCCATGTGGACAAGGTGTTCCTTGCCATCGGGACCCTGCACCTTGGCGCCCATCGGCTCGGAATATTTCGTGCCGAAATAGAAGATGTGACCAACCTCGATGCCGCGCGCCGAGAGGCGGTCGCTGTCCGGGATCGCACCGAAGGCGGCCTCATCATGCATTTCCGAGGTTGCGGCATAGACCGAGGTCCACTTGTCGAAGATCGACTGCAGACCGTCGACACTGTCGAAATCAGTATCGACAGAAGGAATATCGAAGTCGACGAAGCTCTTGTGGCAGAAGACTTCCGATTCACCGGTATCGGCCAGGATGATGAATTCGTGGCTGTGATTGCCGCCAATCGGGCCGGTGTCGGCGCGCATCGGGATGGCGCGCAGGCCGAGACGATCGAAGGTGCGCAGGTAAGCGACGAACATCTTGTTGTAGGAATGTATCGCGTCGGCCTGGGTCAGGTCGAAGGAATAGGCGTCCTTCATCAGGAATTCGCGCGAGCGCATGGTGCCGAAGCGCGGACGGATCTCGTCACGGAACTTCAGCTGGATGTGGTAGAGGTTGAGCGGCAGGCTCTTGTAGGACTTCACCGACGAGCGGAAGATGTCGGTGATCATCTCCTCGTTGGTCGGGCCGTAGAGCATGGGGCGGTCCTGCCGGTCGCGGATGCGCAGCATTTCCTTGCCGTAATCCTCGTAACGACCGCTTTCCTGCCAGAGCTCGGCCGACTGCAGGGTCGGCATCGACAGCTCGATGGCACCAGCACGGTTCTGCTCTTCGCGAATGATGGCGTTGACCTTGTCGAGCACGCGTTTGCCGAGCGGCAGCCAGGAATAGATGCCCTGGCTTTGCTGGCGGATCATGCCCGTCCGCAGCATCAGGCGGTGGGAAACGATTTCCGCTTCCTTGGGATTTTCCTTGAGGATCGGCATGAAGTAGCGCGACAGACGCATAACGAATTCCAGATGGTTGTCGATGCCGCGCAAACGCGCGGAATCAGCGATTAAGGATGGATATCAGGAAGCGTTCATAGCCTTTTGGTCTTCAGAAGAAAACCCGCAAGCGCCGTTCACGGTCCCTGCCCACAGCTGGGCCGATTTCGCAGCGCCAAGAGCCACCCTGGGTACAGAAATCGTGCCGACAAGCCCTGCAGATCCGGCCATTCCATGACTTTCATGCGACAAAAACATCTGCAGAAATTTTTTTTGGTGACTGTAACAAATCTGCAAGATTCAGGGGTGACAACGGTCACTGATTGGGCTAGGTTCAGCCCATAAAAGAGGCAGGGAGTTCAAATCTTTGCCACACTCGCGGTCAAGTCTTGGGAGGATCAGATCTAGGCGCGCACGTTCGCAGCCCCTTAAATGGTGAAGGATCACGCGAAGCTTCGAACAAGGTCTTTTGACCTTGTTTTTTTTTGCCTTATCGACAGATGCGTCGTTGCCGTGGGAGATCAGGCTTTGGGCTCAAGGCCCGGCATGATGACGGGCAAGTCATTGAAGCCGATGCCGAAATAGGCGCCGGCCACATACCAGGCGCCATAGATCAGGCCCGATACGATCGTGGTCGTCAGGAATATGCGCAGGGCCCGGAATCGCGCGGGCGCACTCGCGACCGTCCCCGGCACGACCTCCTGCTCTTCGTCCTGGGTGCGCAGTCCAATCGGCAGGACGGCGAACAGCGTCAGCCACCAGATCACGAAATAAACCGCCAGTCCCGACAGGATCGCCATGATGTCTCGCTCCAGACTTGAGCGGCAGGTCCCTACCTGCGCCGTCCGCCTCCTATAAGCGCGGATGCCATCCGGCACAAAGACAAAAGAGTCGCAGGTCGGATTTGTCGGCGATCAAGAAGACTTCATCGCTGCGTGACTGCGCTTCAGACCTGTTCGAGTTCGATCAAGGTGCCGAAGAAGTCTTTAGGATGGAGAAAGAGCACCGGTTTGCCATGGGCACCGATCTTCGGCTCGCCGCTGCCGAGCACCCGGGCGCCGGATGCGGAGAGCTGGTCGCGGGCGGCCAGGATGTCGTTCACCTCGTAGCAGATGTGGTGCATGCCACCTGCCGGGTTCTTTTCGAGGAAGGCGGCGATCGGGGAGGCCTCGCCGAGCGGCTCCAGGAGTTCCACCTTGGTGTTCTCCAGTTCGACGAAGACGACGGTCACCCCATGCTCAGGCAAAGCCTGCGCCTGCGAGACCTTGGCGCCCAGCGTTTCGCGATAGCTCGCGGTCGCCACAGCGAGATCCGGGACGGCAATGGCGATGTGATTGACGCGGCCGAGCATGGTTTCCTCCTGACATTGCGGGCAAAGATTAGGTCATCCCTGCCCGCGCCGTCCCTCAGACTTTCGTCAGGAAGACGGTGACCACGGGCTTCTTGCCCCAGGCCTCGTTGGCGGTGGAGCGGACTGCCCGGCGAACCGCCTCGCGTACGGTCTCCAGATCCTTCCGGCGGCTGCGCGGGATGCTTTCAACGGCACCGAGTACTGCATCATAGAGCGTGTCTTCCATCGACTCGCCCTCGTCATCATACTCCGGCAGACCGAAGGGTACGACCTCGGGATCGCCGAGGAAGTCGAAGCGGCTGTCGAGCAGGACGCTCACTGCTACATGGCCGACATAGGCCAGCTTCTTGCGGTCGGCGATGCCCATTTCCTCGATGTCGCCGACGAGCTTGCCGTCCTTGTAGACGCGGCCGAAAGGCGCCTGATCGATGACTTCGGCCGGACCGGGGGCAAGCCGCAGCACATCGCCATTGCGCACGCGCGGAACGGTCGGAATGCCGGCCTGCAGCGCGAGCTCCTTCTGGGCGACCAGATGCGCAGCTTCGCCATGCACCGGCACGAGGATCTGTGGGCGGACCCACTCGTACATCTTGAGGAGCTCGTTGCGGCGGGGATGTCCGGAGACATGCACCAGCGCCTCGTTGTCCGTGACGATGTGCACGCCCTGCTCGATCAGACCGTTCTTGATCTCCAGGATCGCCTTCTCGTTGCCCGGGATTGCGCGGGACGAGAACACCACGGTGTCGCCCGAGGTGAGGGCCACATTGCGCATCTCGTCGCGCGAGAGCTTGGCGAGTGCCGCACGCGGCTCGCCTTGGCTGCCGGTCAGGATGACGACGATCTTGTCACGCGGGATGAAGCCGTATTCATCCTCGGCGATGAAGGGCTTGATGCCCTGCATGATGCCGATGTCCTGGGCTACATTCGTCACCCGCTTCAGCGAGCTGCCGAGCAGCAGAACTTCTCGACCGGCAGCTTCGGCCGCCTGGGCGATCGAGCGGATGCGGCCGACATTGGAGGAGAAGGTGGTGATCGCAACGCGGCCCTCGGCCGCTTCGATGATCTTCTGCAGGCCTGCCGAGACTTCCTCCTCGGAGGGCGACACGCCGTCACGCACGGCATTCGTCGAGTCGCAGAGCAGTGCCAGCACGCCTTCGTCGCCGACGGCGCGGAAACGGGCCTCATCGGTCAGCGGCCCGAGCGAGGGGTTATGGTCGATCTTCCAGTCACCGGTATGCACGACATTGCCGAGCGGCGTGCGGATGACGAGCGACATCGGTTCGGGGATCGAGTGGTTGACGCCGATCGCCTCGATCTCGAAGGGACCGACATTGATGCGGTCGCCCTGCTTGAAGGGCGTGATCGGGATTTCGGCGCGCGAGCCTTCGTAGTCGCGCTTGGCTTCCAGCATGCCGGCCGTAAAGCGCGAGGCATAGACCGGCACGTTGAGGCCCGGCCAAAGGTCGTTCAGAGCGCCGTAATGGTCTTCATGGGCATGGGTGATGATGATGCCCTTGAGGTTCTTCTTCTGCTTCTTGATGAACTCGATATCCGGCAGAACGAGATCGACGCCCGGCAGATCGGGACCGGCGAAGGTCACGCCGCAGTCGACCATGATCCATTGGCGATTGGACGGCGGTCCATAGCCGTACAATGCGAGGTTCATGCCGATTTCACCCACGCCGCCCAGCGGCAGGAAAACCAGTTCGTCGTTATTGGCCATTCTCACTTCCGATCCAGTCTACCCGAAAAACACGTCTCCGGCCGCGACCGACATCATTCCGTCGGGGCCCCGGTCGAGCAACAAAATTCCCTTATCATCGATTCCGGAAAAGATACCGGAAATCGAGCGGTCCGGCAGGTTCACCGTGATTTTCTCACCAATGCCACAGGCGACACGGCGCCAGCGGCGGACAATCTCGGCGATCCCCCTGCCCCCATCCCAGACGGAGAGCACCTCTGCCATTTCGGCAAAGAGATGCGCAAAGAACTCCGGCGGCGAGATTGACGCACCCTGGTCGGCGAGCGAGGTCACCGGGTAGAGCGTGACATCCGGGCGGTGGGCGATGTTGATGCCGATGCCGATCGCGAGCGCCATGCGGCCGTCCGAGAGACGCTCTGCCTCGAGCAGAATGCCAGAGGTCTTCTTGCGGCCGATCAACACGTCGTTGGGCCACTTTATCTCCACGACCTCGCCGCCTGCCGGCATAACCGATTGCACGGCGGCATGGACGGCCAATGCTACGGCGAGCGGCAAGGACCCAAGGTCCTCTGGCGGCGCCGGGTCGATCAGCAGAAGTGTCGAATAAAGGTTGCCGCGCTCCGACACCCATGGCCGACCGCGGCGGCCGCGGCCGCCGGTCTGGCGCTCTGCCGTGACCCACAGAAAACCGGAATCGCCCGCGCGAGCGCGGGCGAATGCTTCCGTATTGGTGGACGAGACTTCGTCTAAGGCTTCGTGCCGGAAATCGTCGAGCGAGATCCGGCCCGGTTTACCAAGGCTGGTCAATTAAACAACGTCTTTGCAGCAGCTTCCGCGGCCGTACCGAGCGGGCCGCCGAAGAGGACATAACCAACCACGAAGAGGCCGGAGAGACCGAAGACGAGACGCAGTTCGACGGCCGTGCGGGCGAACTCACCCTTGGCTTCGTCGAACCACATGACCTTGATGATGCGCAGGTAGTAGTAGGCGCCGATGACCGATGCCAGAACACCGATGATGGCGAGCGCATAGAGCTTGGCTTCGATGGCGGCCACGAAGACGAAGTACTTGGCGAAGAAGCCTGCGAGCGGCGGAATGCCGGCGAGCGAGAACATCAGCGCGGTCAGCACGAAGGCCATGAAGGGACGCGTGGTCGAAAGGCCGGCGAGATCGTCGATGTTCTCGACATTGCCGCCTTCCTTCTGGCGCATGGCCATGATGCAGGCGAATGTGCCGAGCGTCATCACCAGATAGATCATCATGTAGAGCAGGACGCCAGCGACGCCGGTGTCATTGCCGGCGGCGAGACCGACCAGTGCATAACCCATGTGACCGATGGAGGAATAGGCCATCAGTCGCTTGATGTTCTTCTGGCCGATGGCGGCGACAGAGCCGAGCACCATCGAGGCGATCGCGATGAACACGACGATCTGCTGCCATTCCGCGAAGATCGGCAGGAAGGCATCGATGACGATACGGACGAAGATCGCCATGGCGCCGATCTTCGGGGCAGCCGCCAGGAAGGCGGTGACCGGGGTCGGTGCGCCCTCGTAGACATCCGGCGTCCACATGTGGAACGGCACGGCCGAGATCTTGAATGCCAGACCAGCCAACACGAAGACGAGGCCGAAGATCAGGCCGAGCGACGGTTCGCCGGTCGAGAGCACGGCAGCAATTTCATCGAAGCCGGTGTTGCCGGTGAAGCCATAGACCAGCGACATGCCGTAGAGCAGCATGCCCGACGACAGAGCGCCGAGGACGAAGTACTTCAGACCAGCTTCAGTCGAACGCAGGCTGTCGCGGTTGATCGCAGCGACGACATAGAGAGCGAGCGACTGCAGTTCGAGCGCCATGTAGAGCGTGATCAGGTCGTTGGCCGAGATCATCAGCATGACGCCAAGCGTCGCGAGCACCAGCAGGACCGGGAACTCGAACTTGTCGAGATGGTCGTAGCGGGCGTGGCCGACCGCCATGATCATCGCCGTCACCGAACCGATGAGGGCGAGGATCTTCATGAACTTGGCATAGCCGTCGGCGAGATAGGCGCCGTTGAAGGCTTCGCCTTCGTTGCCGGCGAAGAGCAGCCATGCACCGGAGAAGATCAGAAGCGCGATCGCAAGGCCCGTGACGACACTGTTCGACCGATCGCCCGAAAACACGCCGATCATGAGCAGCACCATGGCGCCCACGGCCAGGATCAATTCCGGCGTGACCAGATGCAGGCTAGCAATGAGAGTTTCAACGGTCATGTCCAAAGGATCCTGTCGTCAGTTCGCAATCAGCGCCAGGGACTGGGCTGCTTGCAAGGCTGCGGAGTAGTTGTTCACCAGATTGTCGACGGAAGCGGCGGTCGCATCGAGGATGGGAGCCGGATAGACGCCGAAGAAGATGGTGAGTGCGATCAGCGGGTAGAGAACCAGCTTTTCGCGAGCGGAAAGGTCGAGCATCGCCTTCAGGCTTTCCTTCTCCAGCGCACCGAAGACCACCCGGCGATAGAGCCAGAGCGCGTAGGCTGCCGAGAGGATGACGCCGGTCGCGGCAAAGAGCGCGACCCAGGTGTTGACGCGGAAGACGCCGATCAGGGTCAGGAACTCGCCGATGAAGCCCGAGGTGCCCGGCAGGCCAACATTGGCCATGGTGAAGACCATGAAGGCCAGCGCGTATTTCGGCATGTTGTTGACCAGACCACCATAGGCCGCGATTTCGCGGGTGTGGAGACGGTCATAGATCACGCCGACGCAGAGGAAGAGCGCGCCGGAGACGAAGCCGTGGCTGATCATCTGGAAGATCGCACCCTGCACGCCCTGCTGGTTGGCGGCGAAGATACCCATGGTCACGTAACCCATATGGGCGACGGAGGAATAGGCGATCAGCTTCTTGATGTCTTCCTGCATCATCGCGACCAGCGAGGTGTAGATGATGGCGATGACCGACAGCGCGAAGACAAAGGGCGCGAACATGTCGGAGGCCAGCGGGAACATCGGCAGCGAGAAGCGCAGGAAGCCGTAGCCGCCAAGCTTCAGGAGGATGCCCGCCAGGATGACGGAACCGGCCGTCGGTGCCTGAACGTGAGCGTCCGGCAGCCAGGTATGAACAGGCCACATCGGCATCTTCACTGCAAAGGACGCGAAGAAGGCAAGCCATAGCCAAGTCTGCATCTGCGGCGGGAAGTCATGCTGCAGAAGTGCTGCGATATCGGTCGTGCCGGCATCCCAGTACATGGCCATGATGGCGAGCAGCATCAGCACCGAGCCGAGCAGCGTGTAGAGGAAGAACTTGTAAGACGCGTAGACGCGATCCTTGCCACCCCAGACGCCGATGATGATGAACATCGGGATGAGGCCGGCTTCGAAGAAGACGTAGAAGAGCACGATGTCGAGCGACACGAAGACGCCGATCATCAGGGTCTCGAGCACCAGGAAGGCGATCATGTATTCCTTCAGGCGCTTCTCGACCGAGGTCCAGCTCGCGAGAATGCAGAAGGGCATGAGCAGCGTCGTCAGGATGACGAAGAGCATCGAGATGCCGTCGACGCCGACGTGATAGGAGATCCCCGTTCCGAGCCAGGAATGCTTCTCAACCATCTGGAAGCCGACATTGGAATTGTCGAAGTTGATCCAGATGAAGAGCGACACGACGAAGGTGAAGACCGTCGTCAGCAGCGAGACGTTCAGGATGTTGCGGCGGCCGAGAGAGGTGTCACCACGGGTCAGCAGGAGCAGAGCCACGCCGACCAGAGGAAGGAAGGTGACCGTCGAGAGAATGGGCCAATCGGTCATCAGAGGGAGCTCCCGAGCATCATCCAGGTAACGAGGGCCGCAATGCCGATGAGCATCGCGAAGGCATAGTGGTAGAGGTAGCCGGACTGCAGGCGGACGACCTTCTGGGTCAGGCCGCCGACGGCCGAGGCGACACCGTTCGGGCCATAGGCGTCGATGGTGGCAACGTCACCCTTCTTCCAGAGGAAGCGGCCGAGCGCCTTGGAGGACCGAACGAAGAGGAAGTCGTAGAGCTCGTCGAAGTACCACTTGTTGAGCAGGAACTGGTAGAGCATCCACTGCTGTTCTGCGAGCTTCTTCGGTGCCGACGGGTTCTTGATGTACATGTACCAGGCGGTGACGAAGCCGAGCGCCATGGCGACGAACGGGCTCCATTTCACCCACTTCGGCACTTCATGATACTCTTCGAGGATCGTGTTGGTCGGCAGCGTGAAGAGTGCGCCCTTCCAGAATTCGGCATAGTGGTGGCCGAAGAAGTAGTCGTGGAAGATCACGCCAGCAACGACAGCGCCAATGCCGAGCAGAAGCAGCGGCAGCAGCATGACCATCGGCGATTCATGGACATGGTGCATGACATCAGCGGAAGCGCGCGGCTTGCCGAAGAAGGTCATGAAGGCCAGACGCCACGAATAGAAGCTGGTGAAGAGCGCTGCGATCACGAGCAGGGTGAAGGCGAAGCCGCCGACAGCCGAATGCGAGGCGAAGGCAGACTCGATGATCGCGTCCTTCGAGAAGAAGCCGGCAAAGCCGATGATCGTGCCGGGGATACCGACGCCGGTCAGTGCCAGCGTACCGATCGTCATCGCCCAGAAGGTATAGGGGATGTGCTTGCGCAGGCCACCCATGTAACGCATGTCCTGCTCGCCATCGACGGCGTGGATGACGGAACCCGCACCCAAGAACAGGAGCGCCTTGAAGAAGGCGTGCGTGAAGAGGTGGAAGACGGCTGCACCATAGGCGCCGACGCCGAGTGCCACGAACATGTAGCCGAGCTGCGAGCAGGTCGAATAGGCGATGACGCGCTTGATGTCGTTCTGCACGAGGCCGACGGTCGCGGCGAAGAAGGCCGTGATCGCACCGACGATGGTGACAATGGTAAGCGCATCCGGCGAAAGTTCGAAGATCGGCGACATGCGGGCGACGAGGAAGACGCCGGCGGTGACCATGGTTGCGGCGTGAATGAGAGCCGAGACCGGGGTCGGGCCTTCCATGGCGTCCGGCAGCCAGGTGTGCAGCAGGAACTGGGCCGACTTACCCATCGCGCCCATGAAGAGCAGCAGGCAGGCGCCGGTCAGCGCGTGGCTGCGGTCGAGCTCGAGGCCGAAGAGGTTCAGCACGACTTCCGGAGCCGCATTCGGATCAGCCGGCAGATAGGACTGGGCCGAGGCGAAGATGGTCTCGAAGTTGATCGAGCCGAACATCACGAAGATCGCGGAGATGCCGAGAATGAAGCCGAAGTCACCGACGCGGTTGACGATGAAGGCCTTCATGGCGGCAGCCGACGCCGAGGGCTTCTTGAACCAGAAACCGATCAGCAGATAGGACGCGAGGCCCACGCCTTCCCAGCCGAAGAACATCTGCAGCAGGTTGTCCGACGTGATGAGCATGAGCATCGCGAAGGTGAAGAGCGACAGATAGGCAAAGAAGCGCGGCCGATGCGGGTCGTGATGCATGTAGCCGATCGAGTAGAGGTGCACGAGGCACGACACCGAGTTGACGACGACGAACATGACGGCGGTCAGCGTGTCGACGCGGAAGGCCCATTCGACGTCGATGCCGCCGGACTGGATCCAGCGCAGGACCGGAACCTTGATGACCTCGTGAGCCTCATGGCTCATGGCCACGTTGAAGAAGACGATCCAGGAGAGCACCGCGACGATGATCATCAGACCGGTGGTGACGTATTCCGAAGCCTTGGCGCCGATCTGTCGACCGAACAGGCCGGCGATCAGGAAGCCGATCAGGGGGAGAAAGACGATAGCCTTGTAGATCATGACCCGATCAGCCCTTCATCATGTTGACGTCTTCGACGGCGATGGAGCCGCGATTACGGTAGAAGACCACCAGGATCGCGAGACCGATGGCCGCTTCAGCGGCCGCGACCGTCAGGATAAACAGCGCGAAGACCTGGCCGACGAGGTCGCCGAGGAAGGTCGAGAAGGCCACCATGTTGATGTTGACGGCGAGCAGGATCAGCTCGACCGACATCAGGATGACGATGACGTTCTTGCGGTTCAGGAAGATACCGAAGACGCCGAGGGTGAAGAGGATGGCACTGACCGTGAGGTAGTGGGAAAGACCGATTTCCATTTTTCTGTTCCTTGACCTCGTGCTCGGCTCAGACGCCCTGGCCCGGCTTGACCTTGACCACCTTGACGGCAGTCTCGGGCGTGCGGGCGACCTGGGCGGAGATGTCCTGGCGCTTGACATTGGTGCGGTGGCGGAGCGTCAGCACGATCGCGCCGATCATGGCGACGAAGAGGACGAGGCCCGCAATCTGGAAGAAGAAGACGTAGTCCGTGTAGAGCACGTCACCGAGCGCCTGCGTGTTCTGACGTTCAGCCACGGCCGGGATCGGCTGGGTGATCGCGTTCAGCGCTTCCGGGCTGATGGTGCTGCCGCCGATGACGACGACCAGCTCGACCGCGACGATCAATCCGATCAGGGCGCCGATGGGCGCATATTTCGCAGCCCCTGCCCTCAACTCCGTGAAGTCGATGTCGAGCATCATGACGACGAAGAGGAAGAGAACCGCAACCGCGCCGACATAGACGACCAAGAGGATCATCGCGAGGAATTCAGCTCCTGTGAGGAGCAGAAGGCCCGAAGCGTTGATGAAGGTCAGAATGAGGAACAGGACCGAATGGACCGGGTTCCGAGCCGATATCACCATGAAGGCCGAAGCCACCGCGACAAAGGCGAAGAGATAGAAAAAGAGAGCCTGAAGACCCATGTTGGTGCCTTTTCATCTTCCCCCGGACGAGGGCCCTGCCCCGCCGCCCGATTAGGCGTGACCGATATCCCCATCGGCACGCCCGTTACAAATTTCATCATGTGCCCCGGCGAAGCCCCGCGCTCCGCCTGAGGCGATCGATCCCGAGGGGATCAGCGGTAGGGAGCGTCCATCGCGATGTTGCGCGCGATTTCACGTTCCCAGCGGTCGCCGTTGTCGAGGAGGCGTGCCTTGTCGAAATAGAGTTCTTCGCGGGTCTCGGTGGCGAACTCGAAGTTCGGACCTTCGACGATCGCGTCGACCGGGCAGGCTTCCTGGCAGAAACCGCAGTAAATGCACTTCACCATGTCGATGTCATAACGCACCGTACGGCGGGTGCCGTCGTTGCGGCGCGGGCCGGCCTCGATGGTGATGGCCTGGGCAGGACAGATCGCCTCGCAGAGCTTGCAGGCGATGCAGCGCTCTTCGCCGTTCGGATAGCGGCGCAGCGCATGTTCACCGCGGAAACGCGGGGAAACCGGGCCCTTTTCGAACGGGTAGTTGATCGTCGCCTTCTGCTTGAAGAAGTAGCGCATCGACAGGAAGAAAGCGCCGACGAACTCCTTCAGAAAGACCGAATTGATAGCCTGTGCAATTGCCATCTTATTCTCCAATGCAGCTGAGGTTGCGGCCGGGCATTACGCCCAACCCATCAGCTTCAGCACGAATGCAGTGATGATGACCATGGCGAGCGAGATCGGAAGGAAGACCTTCCAGCCGAGACGCATCAGCTGGTCATAGCGGTAGCGCGGAACGAAGGCCTTCACCATGGCGAACATGAAGAAGACCATGGTTGCCTTCAGCACGAACCAGATGATGCCCGGGACCCAGTTCAGGATCGCGATATCAACCGGCGGCAGCCAGCCCCCGAGGAAGAGGATCGTGGTCAGCGAGCACATCAGTACGATGGCGGCATATTCGCCGAGCATGAACATCATGTACGGGGTCGAACCATATTCGACCATGAAGCCGGCGACGAGTTCGGATTCGGCTTCCGGAAGGTCGAAGGGCGGACGGTTGGTTTCTGCCAATGCCGAGATGAAGAAGATCACGAACATCGGGAAGAGCGCCAGCCAGTGCCAGTCGAGGAAGGAGGCCGGCAGACCCATCATCGTGCCGAGGCCGGTGTTCTGGGCAACCACGATGTCGGTCAGGTTCAGCGAGCCGACGCAGAGCAGGACGGTGACGATGACGAAGCCCATCGAGACTTCGTAGGACACCATCTGTGCTGCCGAGCGAAGCGCGCCGAGGAACGGGTACTTCGAGTTCGAAGCCCAGCCACCCATGATGATGCCGTAGACTTCCAGCGACGAGACCGCAAAGACGAAGAGGATGCCGACATTGATATTGGCGATCACCCATCCGGCATTGACCGGGATGACGGCCCATGTCGCGAGTGCCAGCGTCACGGCGACCAGCGGCGCGAGCAGGAAGACGCCCTTGTTGGCACCTGCCGGGATGATCGGCTCCTTGAAGACGAACTTCAGAAGGTCGGCAAAGGACTGGAAGAGACCCCAGGGGCCGACAACGTTCGGACCACGACGCAGCTGGACGGCTGCCCAGATCTTGCGGTCGGCCAGAAGGATGTAGGCGATGAAGACGAGCAGGCAGACGAGCAGAAGCAGGGACTGCCCGATCATGATGGCCGCCGGCCACACATAGGTGGAAACGAAATTATCCATGGTCCCCTGCCCTTACTCTGCCGCAGCCTTGAAGTTGTTGCGGGCCAATGCGGAGCACTCAGCCATGACGGCCGAAGCGCGTGCGATCGGGTTCGTCAAATAGAAGTCTTTGACCGGCGACGCAAACAGAGACTTGCCCATCTTCCCGGGTTTTTTCGCCAGTGCAGCAATATCGGCCGAGGAGCCCGGCGCGATCTCGTCGATCTCGGCGAAATGCGGGTAGCCTTCATAGAGCTTCATGCGCAGCTGCGAGAGCGAATCGAAGGGCAGCTTCTTGCCGAGCACGTCGGAAAGAGCGCGCAGGATTGCCCAGTCTTCGCGGGCTTCACCCGGCGCGAAGCCGGCGCGGTTGCCCATCTGGACGCGGCCTTCGGTGTTGACCCAGGTGCCCGACTTTTCGGTGTAGGTCGCACCCGGCAGGATGACGTCGGCATGGTGCGCGCCGTTGTCGCCGTGGCTGCCGATATAGACGACGCACTTGGCGGTCTTGGCGGAGAAGTCGAGTTCATCGGCGCCGAGCAGGAAGACGACGTCGAGCGAGGAGAGCATCTGACCGGCGGCAACAGCGCCTTCGCCCGGTACGAAGCCGAGGTCGAGCGCGCCGACGCGCGATGCTGCAGTGTGGAGGACGGCGAAGCCGTTCCACTCGTCCGAGAGAGCGCCGACATCGGCCGCGAGCTTCGCCGCATTCGCCAGAACCGCCTTGCCGTCAGCACCGGTCAGTGCGCCCTGACCGACGATGATCAGCGGGTTCTTGGCGGCCTTCAGCGTCTCGGCAAAGCTGTTCTTGCCGGAAACGAGTTCGGAGAGCGTCTCGGTGCCAGCACCGAGATATTCATAGGGGTAGCGCAGCTCGCCGCCTTCACCGATCACACCGATCGGCAGGCCACCACGGCGCCAGCGCTTGCGGATGCGGGCGTTGAGAACCGCAGCCTCGTAGCGCGGGTTGGCGCCAACGATGAGGATTGCATCAGCGGCTTCAATGCCTTCGATGCCGGCGTTGAAGAGATAGGTCGAGCGACCGAGCGACGGATCAAGTGCCGTCCCATCCTGGCGACAGTCGGTATTCGACGAGCCCAGCGCGTTGATCAGCGACTTCAGCGCAAAGATTTCTTCGACGGAAGCGAGATCGCCGGCGACGGCGCCGATCTTGTCGGCAGAGGTGGACGCGACAGCAGACTTGATCGCGGCGAAGGCTTCGCCCCAAGTCGCGGGCTGCAGGCGGCCGTCCTTCTTGACGTAGGGGCGGTCCAGACGCTGCGTCTTCAGGCCATCCCAGACGAAGCGGCTCTTGTCGGAGATCCACTCTTCGTTGATCTGCTCGTTGACACGCGGCATGATGCGCATGACTTCGCGGCCACGGGTATCGACGCGGATGGCCGAACCGAGTGCGTCCATGACGTCGATCGATTCGGTCTTGCCGAGTTCCCACGGACGAGCGGTGAAGGCGAAGGGCTTCGACGTCAGCGCACCGACCGGGCAGAGGTCGACGACGTTGCCCTGCAGCTCAGACGTCATTGCCTGCTCGAGATAGGTGGTGATCTCGGCGTCTTCGCCACGGCCGATCAGGCCGAGTTCGGCAATGCCGGCGACTTCCGTGGTGAAGCGGACGCAGCGCGTGCAGTGGATGCAGCGGTTCATCACCGTCTTGACCAGCGGGCCGATATACTTGTCTTCCACGGCGCGCTTGTTTTCGGTGTAGCGCGAGCTGTCGATGCCGAAGGCCATAGCCTGGTCCTGCAGATCGCATTCGCCGCCCTGGTCGCAGATCGGGCAATCCAGCGGATGGTTGATCAGCAGGAATTCCATCACGCCTTCGCGGGCCTTCTTGACCATGGGCGTGTTGGTGTAGACTTCCGGCAGTTCGCCGTTCGGGCCGCCACGGATGTCGCGCACGCCCATGGCGCAGGACGCGGCCGGCTTCGGCGGGCCACCCTTCACCTCGACAAGGCACATGCGGCAATTGCCGGCGACCGACAGCCGTTCATGGAAACAAAACCGCGGGACCTCGGCGCCAGCTTCCTCACACGCCTGCAACAGCGTGAAATGATCCGGAACCTCGATCTCTTTGCCGTCGATCTTCAGCTTAGCCATATTCGCCTTCCTGCCTCACGCTTCCGCGCATCCTGCCGTGGCATTCCTGCCGCGACTGACAGCCTTCGTCCGCACCGGATGAAAACTGCCGGTTTTATCCCTCAAGCCCGGCGCATCGCCCCTGCGCGGCCGGACCTTAATCTCACTTTCGTGACCGAAGCTTGCTGCCCGCCAAACGGCGCGCCTGGCCTGCCCAGTCGTCTCGCAGCGCACGGCCGTCGAGACCCAATTCCTTGTCCAGCGCGACGAGCGCCTTCTCATCCATTTCAGCCAGATCCTGGAAGCGGGTGATCCCCCTGCCATTCAGAACCTGTTCGACCTTCGGGCCCACGCCGTCGATCCGCTTCAGATCGTCAGCCTTGCCGGAGGCCTTTTTCGGCTTCGCAGCCGGGGCTGCAAACTCTTCCTTCGCCTTCGGCACCGCCTTGGACTTCGGCGCGGCCTTGGGCTTAGCTGCCGCCTTCACCTGCGGCGGCTCCGCCGGCGTTGCGGCCGACTTCGCCTTTGGTGCTGCCTTGGCCTTTGGCGCCGGCGCTGGCTTGTCAGCCTTGACCGTGACCGCCTTGGCAGGTTCGGCTGCTTTGGCCTTCACCTTAGCTGCCGCCGGCTTTTCAGGCTTGGCCTTCGCCGCAACTGGCGCTGGCTCTGCCGTCTGGACCGGTGCCTCGACGTTTGCCTCGGCTGGCTTTTCCGCCTCTGCCGCCTTGCGCTCGTCCTCAAGCTGGCGCGCGATCTGGCCGGTCACTTCCATGGCGCCCTGGATGGAGCCAAGGAAGAGCTTGCTCATTTGCGCCGCCACGCCGAAACCGAACGCGGTGGCGGCGGCCATGACAGCCGCCGGGTTGGTCATCAGGTCATCGAGGCCTTCGGAGGCACGAGCGTCGGAAGCCGGTTCGTCCGGCCCCTTCTTCCCGCCCTTGTCCGAAGAGCTCGTCATACCTTTCGCCCTTACTCTGCCGCTTCCATGACCACCCCGTGGGCGATCGCGTTGCGGGTGTACTGGTCGATGCGCTTTTCCATCTCGGGACGGAAATGCTTGATGAGGCCCTGGATCGGCCACGCGGCCGCATCGCCAAGCGCACAGATCGTGTGGCCTTCGACCTGCTTCGTCACCTGGAAGAGCATGTCGATTTCACGCTTCTGGGCATTGCCCTTCACCATGCGTTCCATGACGCGCATCATCCAGCCGGTGCCTTCGCGGCACGGCGTGCACTGGCCGCAGCTCTCGTGCTTGTAGAAGGCCGAGAGGCGCCAGATCGCCTTCACGATGTCGGTCGACTTGTCCATGACGATGACAGCGGCGGTGCCAAGGCCGGAGCCGAGCTCGCGCAGACCGTCATAGTCCATAATGGCGTCCTTCATCTGGGCGCCCGGCACGCAAGGTACCGAGGAACCGCCCGGGATGACGGCGAGCAGATTGTCCCAGCCGCCACGGATGCCACCGCAATGCTTCTCGATCAGCTCCTGGAAGGTGATCGACATGGATTCTTCCACCGTGCACGGCTTGTTGACGTGACCGGAGATCGAGAAAAGCTTGGTGCCGGCATTGTTCGGACGGCCGAAGCTCGAATACCAGGCCGCACCGCGACGCAGGATGGTCGGGGCAACGGCAATCGATTCGACGTTGTTGACCGTGGTCGGGCAGCCATAAAGACCCATGTTGGCCGGGAACGGCGGCTTCAGACGCGGCTGGCCCTTCTTGCCTTCGAGGCTTTCGAGCAGGGCCGTTTCTTCGCCGCAGATGTAAGCGCCGGCGCCGTGATGGACCACGATGTCGATGTCGTAGCCAAGCTTGTTGTTCTTGCCGAGCAGACCGTAGTCATAGCACTCGTCGATCGCAGCCTGAAGGGCTTCGCGCTCGCGCATGAACTCGCCGCGGACATAGATGAAGGCATGATGCGCGCCCATGGCGAAGGATGCGATGACGCAGCCTTCGATCAGGGTGTGCGGATCATGGCGCATGATCTCGCGGTCCTTGCAGGTGCCGGGCTCCGACTCATCCGCGTTGACGACGAGGTAATGCGGGCGACCATCCGATTCCTTCGGCATGAAGGACCACTTGAGACCGGTCGGGAAGCCTGCGCCGCCGCGACCGCGAAGGCCGGAGGCCTTCATCTCGTTGATGATCCAGTCACGGCCCTTTTCGAGGATCTGCTTGGTACCGTCCCAGTGGCCGCGCGCCATGGCGCCCTTCAGGGACTTGTCCTTGAGGCCGTAAATATTGGTGAAGATGCGATCCTGATCTCTCAACATAACCTAACCTCTCAGCGCGGCTTCTTGCCGAAGACCTTGATGTATTCCGCTTCGCCGCCCTTGGCGAGCGCCTTGGCCTGCTTGACCCAGTCGTCTCGCTCGATGCGGCCGGAGAACTTGAGATAGGTATCCACCCACTCGCGCTCTGCCTTCTTCCACTTGGCGATCTGCTCGAACTTGTAGATGCCAAGGCCGTTCAGCGTCGCTTCGATCTTCGGACCGACGCCCGAAATCATCTTCAGATCGTCTGGCGTTTCCGGACGGTCGATGCCGGCAGGACGGTTCTTCTCGTCCATGACCGCAGCAGGAGCCGGCGCGGCTTCCTTCTCGACCGGGCGGGCCGTATCGGCGCTGTCGCCCTTCTGCTTGACGTTTTCGGCAGCTGCCTTCTTGGCCGTTGCCGGCGTCTTGAGCTTGGTGTCGGTTTCCGGTGCATCCGTGACCGGCTTTGCGGCATTGGCCGGCGGTACGGACACTTCTTCCGGTTCCGGAGCCGCCGCATCGTTGAAGCGGATCGGCTGGATCTCGCCGGTCAGGGTGGTCGGGCCACCGACCGGTGCGGAGAAGATGCGGTCAACCTGCGGACCGGGCTTGATGTCGGCGCCCTTGCCGGCTGCGAAGCGATCGATGATGTGCTCGAGCTGGGTCGGCGTCAGGTCTTCATAGGCGTCCTTGAAGATCATGACCATCGGCGCATTGACGCAGGCGCCCTGACACTCGACCTCTTCCCAGGACAGCGTGCCCTCGGCATTGCGCTCGAAGGGCTCCGGATGGATCTTCGACTTGCAGACGTGGATCAGGTCTTCCGCACCGCGCAGCATGCAAGGCGTCGTGCCGCACACCTGGATATGGGCGCGGGTGCCGACCGGCTTCAGCTGGAACTGGGTGTAGAAGGTCGCGACTTCGAGGACGCGGATATAGGGCATGTCGAGCTTTTCAGCGACATACTCGATCGCAGCCTTGGTGACCCAGCCTTCCTGTTCCTGCGCACGCATCAGAAGCGGAATGACTGCCGATTGCTGGCGGCCCGCCGGATACTTGCGGATGGTGGCCTCAGCCCAGGTGGCATTTTCCGGGTTGAAGGAAAAGCCTGCCGGCTGGAATTGCTCTTCGGCTAGTCGACGAACGGACATACTTCCTCACGCCTTGTCTCAGTTTATGGAACCACACCGCGTATTCGTCACATTGGCGAATTCGCAGGCATAGGCCGAATTGTCTTTCTGAAGGAATACGAAGAGCTTCGAGCCGGTCCAGCTGGAGCTCTTGATCTCGTATCCATCGCGGATCAGCTTCGCCATCGACACTGTATCCCTCGACGAGACAACGTTGTTGTCCTGGGCCACCGCCTGGGTGGCACCGAGACAGATCAACAGTGCTGCGAGGGTCTTCAGCATCAGCGGTCTACTTCCCCGAACACGATGTCGAGCGAGCCGAGGATCGCCGAGACGTCGGCCAGCTGGTGGCCGCGGCACAGGAAATCCATGGCCTGCAGATGCGCATAACCCGGGGCGCGGATCTTGCAGCGATAGGGCTTGTTCGTGCCATCGGAGACGAGGAAGACGCCGAATTCGCCCTTGGGGGCTTCGACAGCGGCATAAACCTCACCGGCCGGCACGTGGTAGCCTTCGGTGTAGAGCTTGAAGTGGTGGATGAGGCCTTCCATCGATCGCTTCATCTCGCCACGCTTCGGCGGAACGACCTTACCGTCGAGCGACGAGACCGGACCGGTCTTGGCGTCGCCCAGCAGGCGGTTGACGCACTGCTTCATGATCTTCACCGACTCGCGCATTTCGAACATGCGGATCAGGTAGCGGTCATAGCAGTCGCCGTTCTTGCCGACCATGATGTCGAAGTCGAGATCGGCATAGCATTCGTAAGGCTGTGACTTCCGCAGATCCCAGGCAGCGCCCGACCCGCGGACCATGACGCCCGAGAAGCCCCAGGCCCAGCAATCATCGAGGCTGACGACGCCGATATCGACGTTACGCTGCTTGAAGATACGGTTGCCGGTCAGGAGGTCGTCGATGTCGTCGAGCTTTTCCGGGAACTGGTCGCACCACTTGCCGATATCCTCGACCAGTTGATGCGGCAGATCCTGGTGGACACCACCGGGGCGGAAATAGGCGGCGTGCATGCGGGCGCCAGAAGCGCGCTCGTAGAACACCATCAGCTTTTCGCGTTCTTCGAAGCCCCAGAGCGGCGGCGTCAGCGCACCGACGTCCATCGCCTGCGTGGTGACGTTCAGGAGGTGCGACAAGATACGGCCGATTTCCGAGTAGAGAACGCGGATCAGCTGACCACGAATCGGGATCTGGATATCGAGGAGCTTCTCGACGGCCAGCGAATAGGCATGTTCCTGATTCATCGGCGCGACATAGTCGAGACGATCGAAATAGGGCAGCGCCTGCAGATAGGTCTTGGTCTCGATCAGCTTCTCGGTGCCGCGATGGAGCAGGCCGATATGCGGATCGACGCGTTCGACGATTTCGCCGTCCAGTTCAAGCACCAGGCGGAGAACGCCGTGCGCCGCAGGGTGCTGCGGGCCGAAGTTGATGTTGAAGTTGCGAACATTATGCTCGGTCATGGTCCCTGCCCTTCCGCTCACTTGGCCGCTTTTTCATCGCCAGGCAGCACGTAGTCCGTGCCTTCCCAGGGCGAGAGGAAGTCGAAATTGCGGAATTCCTGCTTCAGCTCGACGGGCTCGTAGACGACGCGCTTGGCGCTATCGTCGTAGCGAACCTCGACGAAGCCGGTCGTCGGGAAGTCCTTGCGCAGCGGATGACCCTCGAAGCCGTAATCGGTGAGGATGCGGCGCAGGTCCGGGTGATCGGTGAACAGGATGCCGTACATGTCCCAGGCTTCGCGCTCGAACCAGTCGGCGCCGGGGAAGACCGGGCAGGCCGACGGCACGGGCTTGAACTCACCGGTTGCCACCTTGATACGAATGCGCAGGTTCTGGCGCGGCGACAACAGATGGTAGACCACGTCGAAGCGGTCTTCGCGCTTCGGGTAGTCGACGCCGCAGATGTCGATCAGGTTGACGAAGCCGCACTGGACGTCGTCGCGCAGGAAGGTCAACAGCGGGATCAGGTTTTCGGACTTCGCCGTCAGCGTCAGTTCGCCGAAGCGGATCTCGCTCGACGCGATCAACGCACCGCGCACCTCTGCGAGGTAGGAAGCGAGCTCGTTCAGGGCTTCACTCATGATATCAGTCCCTTCGCCTTACCGCTCGATCGTGCCCGTGCGCCGGATCTTCTTCTGCAGGAGCATCACGCCGTAAAGCAGAGCTTCTGCCGTGGGGGGACAGCCCGGCACGTAGATATCGACCGGCACGACGCGATCGCAGCCGCGCACGACGGAATAGGAATAATGGTAGTAGCCGCCGCCATTGGCGCAGGAGCCCATCGAGATCACGTAACGCGGCTCCGGCATCTGGTCGTAGACCTTGCGGAGGGCGGGCGCCATCTTGTTGGTCAGCGTGCCGGCGACGATCATGACGTCGGACTGGCGTGGGCTAGCGCGCGGCGCAAAGCCGAAGCGCTCCGCGTCGTAGCGCGGCATCGACAGCTGCATCATTTCGACGGCGCAGCAGGCGAGACCGAAGGTCATCCACATCAGCGAGCCGGTACGGGCCCAGTTGATGAGCTCGTCGGTCGAGGTGACGAGGAAGCCCTTGTCGGCCAACTCGTTGTTGATCTCGCCGAAGAAGGCGTCATCGCTGCCGATCGGCTTGCCGGTGTTGGGATCGATGATGCCCTTGGCCTGTGGCGCCACCAGCGTGGTGTTGGACTGGATCACTCCCATTCGAGCGCCCCCTTCTTCCATTCATAGATAAAGCCGACGGTGAGAACACCGAGGAAAACCATCATCGACCAGAAGCCGAACCAGCCGATCTCACCGAAAGAAACTGCCCAGGGGAACAGGAAGGCGACTTCGAGGTCGAAGATGATGAAGAGAATCGACACCAGATAGAAGCGGATGTCGAACTTCATGCGTGCATCATCGAACGCGTTGAAGCCGCACTCGTAGGCCGACAGCTTCTCCGAATCGGGCGCCTTGTAGGCCACGGCAAACGGCGCCACCAGGAGCGCAATACCGATGATCAAGGATATGCCGATAAAGATGGCGATCGGAAGGTAAGAACTGAGCAGATCAGTCATCATATCACCCTGCTTGTCTCGCATGCCATGAGGCATCTAGGGCGGAGGCGACAAGCCGTAAAGAGAGTTGCAACGCGCCGTGGTTAGCGCAGGCAGCCACCCAGCGCAAGTCCAACCAAAGCCTTTTCACTCGATACCCGCAGCCACCTTACCAGCGGGTAAAATGCGTGTCTCGCGCAATCGCGCGTGCAGTGCAAAAAGACACAGCGATGTTGATGTGGACAAGAGAAGTGGCGCGAGTGACGGGGCTCGAACCCGCGACCTCCGGCGTGACAGGCCGGCACTCTAACCGACTGAGCTACACCCGCGCATAAAGTAGGCCTGGCCTACGTCTCGACTGCCTGAGCAGCCTGCCCTGAAAGGCTTGGAATGGCGCGAGTGACGGGGCTCGAACCCGCGACCTCCGGCGTGACAGGCCGGCACTCTAACCGACTGAGCTACACCCGCGCATTTCCAAATCGGGGTTCAAGGCGATCCCCGTCGAGCGGCTTGCCGTTCGATGAGCGGCTCTCTACGGGGTTCATCCGGAGGTGTCAAGCAGGTTTCAAGACAAAACCGTGACCACTCGATTTTTTGCCGGGACCCCTCCCCCGACCCACCTTGGGGCATCAGGTTCGCGACAACGCGCCGCAGGCGCAAAACAAGGATTCTGCTCACTTTTCCACATGCGCCGGAGAGCCGAATGACAAAAAAACAAAAAATCTGCACAAACGCTCTTGCAGATTTTCCGCGATCCGCATAGATCACGGCCACCGACGCGGCGGACATGATCCGATCAGCGCACGGGCGATTAGCTCAGTTGGTAGAGCGCTTCGTTTACACCGAAGATGTCGGGAGTTCGAGTCTCTCATCGCCCACCATTTTTCTTGCCGGTTTTCCCGTATGAGTTTTCAATCGTGCGCGTCGTGATTGCGCGATTATGTTTGTTTGTGAACACTCTGCGGCTTTGTAATCCGTCCGGGGTCCGATTGCCGCGCTTTACACGAGCACGATACGCTCGGCGCAGCGCTACACGCTTCAACAGCTCCGACGAATTGATGCGTCACTGAATACCGCGGCTAGCGAACTCTCGCGATTCGGGATGGTCCGTGGCCATGAAGAGAGGTAGCGGAGCGGGACGACTTATTCAGCGTATCTTCTGGCGGTAGCTCTCAGACGATCGGCAAAATCATAAATCTGATCGAGAGTGTCCACGATGACTCGTTCTTCGTTCTCACCATCGAAAAGACCGATATATTTCACGGAGCGATTGAACCAAAGTCGAGCGAGGGGCTTGCGGTTATTGTTGTCCACCAGGATGCCGCAATACGATTTCTGGTCGCGCATCACCACGCGTTTGGGGGCGATCGTATCCCGCACTATGGCTTTCACGATCATGTAGCCCTCACGCTCCTCGTCAGTGGTTACGACATCTGGCTCTTCTTCAACGGGTACATCGATCTTTTCGATGACTTCCTCTGTATCTGCGAGAGCACTGGAAAGCCGGCTTTTGACAGTGTCCATGATTACTTCGCGGAAAGCTGCCCTCACGACGCCCGTAAACATTTCCCTCACTTGCGCGGTCATTCTGCCCTCATAAACGCTCGCCGACACCAATCTGACGAACTCCTCGGTGGGCTCTTCCACGAGCTTAGATATGACTTGTTTCACCCCGGAGGTGTATTTGAGCCGCTCCGCTGTGGCCAAAATCGCGTTGACGTCGAAAGCCGCCTTCTCGAACTTCCTCAGCTCGGAAAGTATGCCGCTGTTGAAGTCCGCGATATCGAATACGAAGAACGGACGGCTATCCAGTTTGTTGGGCGCATCAAGGTCTGTGTAGAAATTGAAAGTCCTGCCGTTGGTGAGAATGGCAAACTTTGCATTCGTCACGCTGAAGTAGCGGTAAAGCTGATCGAGGTGCTTTTTCTCTAGGCTGACGGAGATTGGTTTGCATTCAATCAGGATGCGGATCTCACCGTCGATTTTGATCGCGTAATCGACCTTCTCACCCTTCTTGCCGACAGCGTCTGCAGTGAACTCGGGGACCACCTCCGAAGGATCGAAAACGTCGTAACCGAGCGACCGCAGAAATGGGAGAACGACCGCCGTTTTGACGGCTTCTTCTGTGGCCATGGTGCTTGAGTGTGATTTCACGCGCTCCGATATCGCGCGGAGGCTTTCTTCTAGTGTGCTCATGTGAATCCCCCTCTGGTTGTCCCAACGTTACCCAAGGCTGCAATGGCGTCAACCGTTTCAACCGATTCCTGATTCCCTCGAGCGCTCGCCATAGCAATTACAGTCAATGCGCAGCCAATTGCTCATGTCCTCGCAGCCGAGCTCGGCCGGACAACAAGGCAAAAAGCCCGCCGGATCGCTCCGACGGGCTTTCTTCGCATCGCTTTCTCTGCAGCTTACTTCCCGCCAACTGGCCTTGTCGCTGCGGCCTTCTCGACCATTGCCGTGACCTCGGCGCGGCGTGCGCCTTCCAGCGGCATGCGGGGCATGCGGACGCGCTCGGAGCCGCGGCCCATGATCTGCTCGGCAAGCTTGATCGACTGGACCAGGTCGTGTTCGGCATCGAGATGCAGAAGCGGCATGAACCAGCGGTAGATTCGGCGGGCTTCCATCCAGTCGCCACGGTCGGCGGCAGCGACGAGCGCCACCGATTCGGCCGGGAAGGCGCTGGTAAGGCCGGAGACCCAGCCCTTGGCGCCGAGCATCAGGCCTTCGAGCGCCACATCGTCAAGGCCGGCGAAGATGTCGTAGCGATCACCAAAGGCGTTGATCAGGTCGGTGAAGCGGCGCGGATCGGGCGCGCTTTCCTTGACGGCCTTGATGTTCTTCACGCCGTCGAGCGCTTCCAGGACTTCCGCGCCGATGTTGACGCGGTAGGCCGGCGGGTTGTTGTAGAGCATGATCGGCAGGCCGGTCGCCTCGGCCACCGTCTTGAAATGAGCAACCAATTCATGGGGTTTCGGCACATAGACCATGGCCGGCAGGACCATAAGCCCGTCCGCGCCGATCTTCTCGGCATCGCGGGCATAGGCGCTCGCGCGGCGGGTGTCGAATTCCGACACGCCCGTCACGACCGGCACGCGGCCATTCACCACTTCGACAGCGGCCTTCAGGATGGTGCGCTTTTCTTCCGGATCGAGCGAATTGTTCTCGCCGCAGGTGCCCATGACAATCAGACCATTGACGCCGTCATTGACGAGGGCATCGAGCACGCGCTGCGTGGCGTCGATGTCGACGGACAAATCTTCATGGAATTGAGTCGTTGCGGCGGGGAAAACGCCGTGCCAGCCGGTGGTCATGGGAAGCTCCTGTTGATGAGGTAAGTTCACCGTATACAGTTTGTCGACAAAAGCAAGAGGCGTGTTTCAGAGATTGCTGAAACGGGTGCTTTGCAGGGTCAGAGGTTGGGGAGTTCGGCCGCGGCGGCGATATTGCGTGCCACGTAGTCCTGGATCTGGCGGACGATCTGATCGGCATGGGCGATCGACAGCCTGTCCGCCTCCTCCACATCCCCTAATCGGATCGCCTCGATGATCTTCTCGTGCTCCTCGACATAACGGCGAGGCAGACGGTCGTCGAAGGTCTGGTAGTAGAGCCTGAGGATCCGGCGTCCCTCGTCCAGGAGGCGGGCGAAGAAGGCGGTGTAGTAGGGATTGCCGGCCCTCTCGGCGATCGCGACATGAAATTCGCGGTTGGCCTCGATCATGGCGAAGGCGTCCTGCGCCTCCACGGCTTTTGCGAAGCTCTCCTGATGGCGGACGATCTCCGCCATCCAGGCATCGCCGGAGCGCTGGGCGGCCCCGCGGGTCGTCACGCGATACATCAGGCAGAGCGCCTCGAAATAGGTGGGCAGGCTCGAGAAGTCGATGACGGCAACGATGGTGTTGCGGTTCGGCAGGCTGGTGACGAGACCTTCGGAGGTCAGCCGGAGCAGCGCTTCGCGGATCGGCGTGCGCGACATGCCGAAGTGTTCGGACAGGCGCGTTTCGTCGAGCGGGCTGCCGGGCGCGCGCTCCATGGTCAGGATCTCGTGGCGCAGCGCCTTGTAGACCGATTCGGTGCCGGAGCCGCGGGTGCGTGCCCCCTCGCCCTTTACGGTCTCGGTCTCTGCGTCGCTTACGTCGTCCATGCCTGCTCTCTCATCCTGTCCGTTCCCGTTCAGCACAGCGGCGAACGGCTTCGAAAGTCAAGGCTGGCATTGATGAACGGTCGGGAGGTTCAGCCCTGCAGCTCGCGGCGAGCCTCGAGATACCATTCGACGAAGGCCTTCACGCCGTCTTCGAGCCTGGTGCTCGGGGTATATCCGGTCAGCGCCTGCAGGAGGTCGGGTGCGGCATAGGTGCGCGGGACGTCGCCCTTCTGCATCGGCAACATCTTGCGGATCGCCGGCTGACCGAGCGCCTTCTCCACCAGTTCGACGAAGTCCATCAGGTTTTCCGGCTGACCGCCGCCGATATTGACCAGGCGGAACGGTGCCTGCCGCGAGAGCGTCTCGATCTTCTCGTCGGCAACGCGATTCGATTCGTCCGGGATGACATGCGAGATCCTGACGATCGCCTCGACGAGATCGTCGATATAGGTGAAGTCGCGGCTCATCTGGCCTTCACCATAGATCTCGATCGGCTCTCCGTTCAGCATCAGGTCGACGAACTTGAAGAGTGCCATGTCGGGCCGGCCCCAAGGGCCGTAGACGGTGAAGAAGCGGAAGGCCGTGGTGGGCGTCTTGTAGAGATGGGCATGGGCATGGGCCATCAGCTCCATCGACTTCTTCGTCGCGGCATAGATGGTCAGCGGCTCGTCAGCGCGGTCCGTCTCACGGAACGGCACCGTCGGATTGGCACCGTAGATCGAGGAGGTCGAGGCGAGCATCAGGTGCCTGACCTTGTGACGCTCGGCAAGCTCGATGATGTTGTAAGAGCCGGTGACGTTGGACGTCAGGTAGGATTGCGGGTTTTCCAGGCTGTAGCGCACGCCCGCCTGGGCCGCGAGGTGGATCACCACATCCGGTTTGGCCTTGGCCATCGCGTCTTCGACCGCAGCGCGATCCTCCAGCATGGCGATGACCGGCTTGAAGGCGGGATACTGGGCGAGCGCCGCATGGCGCATCTGCTTGAGCTTGACGTTGTAATAGGGCGTCATGCCGTCGAAGCCGGTCACCTGATGCCCGTCGGCGAGCAGCCGGCGGGCGAGATGAAAGCCGATAAAGCCGGCGGTGCCGGTGATGAAGTAATGCATGCTCAGGCCTTTGCCGTGCGCTTGCCGATCGGGAAATGGCTGAAGCCGTATTTCTCCATTTCCTCCGGCTTGTAGATGTTGCGCAGGTCGACGATCACGGGCGCCTTCATCTCCTGCTTCAGACGGCGGAAGTCGAGCGCGCGGAATTCGTCCCATTCAGTGACGACGACGATCGCCTCCGCACCGGCTGCGATCTCGTAAGGGTTCTTGCCATAGGTGACGGGGCCGAGAACGGCCTTGGCGGCGTCCATGCCCTCGGGATCGAAGACATGCACATCGGCACCGCCATCGAGCAGCGCCTGGACGATGGTGATGGCCGGCGCATCGCGCATGTCATCGGTGTTCGGTTTGAAGGTCAGGCCGAGCACGGCGATCTTCTTGCCGCGGACATTGCCCTCACAGGCAGCGATCACCTTGCGGCCCATGGCGCGCTTGCGGTTGTCGTTGATTGCGACCGTGGTTTCGATGAGCCGCAACGGGCTGTCGAAGTCCTGGGCGGTCTTGACCAGCGCCAGCGTGTCCTTTGGGAAGCAGGAGCCGCCATAGCCGGGGCCGGCATGCAGGAACTTGTCGCCGATGCGCTTGTCCATGCCGATGCCCTTGGCAACCTTCTGCACGTCGGCGCCGATCTGCTCGCAGAGGTCGGCGATCTCGTTGATGAAGGTGATCTTCATCGCCAGGAAGGCGTTGGCGGCGTATTTAATCAGCTCGGAGGTGCGGCGTTCGCAGAAATAGAGCGGCGCTTCGTTAAGATAGAGCGGGCGATAAACTTCGCGCATCAATTCGGTGGCGCGCTCGTCGCCAGAGCCGATCACGATGCGGTCCGGGCGCTTGAAGTCGGCGATGGCCGCACCCTCGCGAAGGAATTCGGGATTGGAGACGACAGCAATGTCCTTGTCCGGGAATTCTTCGCGGAAGATGCGCTCGATTTCGTCGCCGGTGCCGACGGGTACGGTGGACTTGGTGACGACCACGGTGAAGCCGGTCACGGCCGCGGCAATCTCGCGCGCGGCAGCGTAGACGTAAGAAAGGTCGGCATGGCCGTCACCACGACGGGATGGTGTGCCGACAGCGATGAAGACGACGTCGGCGGCTGCGACCGGCTTTGCCAGATCGAGCGAAAAGCTCAGGCGACCGGCCGCGCGGTTATGGGCGATGATGGCTTCAAGCCCCGGCTCGAAGATCGGCACTTCGCCCCGCTCCAGGGCCTCGACCTTCTCCGTCGACTTGTCGACACAGATGACCTCGTGACCGAAATCCGCGAGGCAGGCTCCCGACACAAGGCCGACATAACCCGAACCGATCATCACTATGCGCATTCAACACCTATCCTGATCATGATTGCATCCGACGCCGTCGTCCGTTCCGGTTCTGGAACATAAAACATGACGCCGAGATGACAAACCTGTGAGCCCGCATCCTGTTCGCCGCTGAAACTGAATAAAGTCAGCGCCAAGTGCCAGGAAGCCAGCCGTTCCGTGCCGGTCTAGCTGCCGATGACGGCTCTGTCAAAAAGGGGCGATCTTACTTCAACTTTTCGAAGCCAGGCTCTCGCGCAGCTTTCGATGGGCGGCCTCGTCGAGGGAGAAATTCCACATCAGCGCGATTGCCGCGAGTTTCGGGAGAATGGGCAGGAAGGCATAGAGGGCGCCAAGCGCTGTCAGCGCCTCCGGTGTTTGCGTCGCGGTCTGGTCACCGATGAAGCCCGCAAGGTCGAGCAGCGGGAAGACGACACCGGCGGAGAGCGCCACGGCAAGCTTGGTGATGAAACTCCAGGCGGCAAAGTAGAGGCCAGAGCGCTGCTCGCCCGAAGACACGGTGTCGTTGTCGATGACATCGGCCTGGATGGCGGGTGGGAGCGTCAGATCGAAGCCAAGCAGCAGGCCGGTGATGACGCAGACCACGGTGAATGCGATGACGTCGCCTTCACCCAGGAAGCCCGCGACCGAGAAAACCGCACAGGCAAGAATCATCGCCAGACACCAGGCACGGTGCTTGCCAAGACGTTTGGCGGTGGCCACGGCAAGCGGCACGCCCGCGATGGCGCAGAGGAAATAGGTGAAGAGCAAGGGTCCCTGCATGGCCGGTGCGGCGAGGCGCTGGCCGACGAAATAGATGAAGAGCGACGCCGGAATGGCATTGGCGAAGCTGTTGAGCAGGAATGCGGAGACAAGGCGCAGAAAGGGGCCATTGGCGCGCAGATGCTGAAAGCCTTCGCGCAACGAGAGCTTCCGCTGCGAGAGGTCGACAGGCTCCGGCACCATGGCGACCGCAAGCAGGCCGGCGACCGGCAGCATGACGGCGATGAAGACGGCGATCCAGGCAAGGCCGTGAAAACCAACAGCCGTATCAAGGCCGCCGACGAAGGGCAGCGTGATGGCGATCAGGGAGCCGACAAGTGTCGCGCCCTCGCGAAAGGCGGAGAGCTTGACCCGCGCCTGATAGCCAGTCGCGAGTTCCGCTCCCCAGGCCGTGTAGGGCAAAAGCGACCAGGTCGCCCCAATCGAGAGAGCCACGCCCCAGACGGCGAGATAACCGACCCCGGCATCCTCGGGCGGCCAAAAGAGCATGAAGGCTGCGAGTGCGGTCAAGGGTGTGGAGATGACGAAGAAGAAGCGGCGCCGACCATAGCGGGACCGGACACGGTCGGAAAGCCAGCCGAACAGCGGATCGGTGACGGCATCGATCAGCCGGATGCCGAGCAGCAGGGTGCCGATGGTTGCCAGCGAAATGGCGAAATGATCGGCGTAGAAAGTGGGGAGCACGATATAGAAGGGCAGCGCAATTGCGGCCATGGGGATCGCCGGAAGTACGTAGAATGCAAGGCGTGTGGACGCCGGAGCCTGCTCTGTCATGGGATCCCGATCGCTGGTGTGTCTGAGACCTCTACGGCTTCGCCGGGCTTGCGGTTTTGCCCGTCCGGCGGCAACGCTCCGAGCAATAGACGACATTCTCCCAGTCCCGCTCCCACTTCTTGCGCCAGGCGAAGGGCTTTTGGCAGACAGGACATGTCTTCTGGGGCAAATCGCCCTTGCGGATCATCTTCGGCATTTTGATCTCTCACTTCTCGTGGCCTATTCGCATCGGAGGCCCGCCCGGATCACCGCAGATCCATCAAGCAGTTGAAGCTTGCCACCCCCTGCCCCACTTGCTAGCTCGAAACCGCAATCATGGGAGATAGATCAGCATGAGAGAACATTCCTTCGGCCGGACAGAATTCACCGTCAGCGATATCGGCTTCGGCGCCTGGCAGATCGGTGGATCCTGGGGCGAAGTATCGGAAGCCGACGGTCGGGCGGCGCTGAACGCAGCACTTGATGCTGGCATGACCTTCATCGACACGGCAGACGTCTATGGCGACGGTCGCTCGGAGAAGATCATCGCGGAGGTTCTGAAGGCCCGCGGCGGAAAGCGGCCGATGGTGGCCTCGAAGGCCGGCCGGAGGCTCAACCCGCATGTGGCCGACGGCTACACCAAGGCCAACATCGAAGCCTTCATCGACCGCTCCCTGAAAAACCTCGAGGTCGACAGCCTCGATCTCGTGCAGCTGCATTGCCCGCCGACCGACGTCTATTACCGCCAGGAGATGTTCGAGGGGCTCGAAGAGATCCGCAAGGCCGGCAAGATCAAGCATTACGGTGTCTCGGTCGAGAAGGTCGAGGAAGCGCTGAAGGCGATCGAATATCCGGGCGTCACGTCGGTGCAGATCATCTTCAACATGTTCCGCCAGCGCCCGGCCGGCCTATTCTTCCAGGAAGCCAAGCGCCGCAACGTCGCCGTCATCGCCCGCGTGCCGCTGGCAAGCGGTCTGCTGTCTGGCAAGATCACGGCATCGACACAGTTTGCCGCCGAAGACCATCGCAATTTCAACCGCAATGGCGAAGCCTTCGATGTGGGCGAAACCTTTGCGGGCGTTCCCTTCGAAACGGGCCTCGCAGCAGTCGAGGAAGTCCGCAAGCTTGTGCCGGAAGGCGCCTCCATGGCGCAGTTTGCGCTCCGTTGGATCCTGATGCACGCGGCCGTCACGGTGGTGATCCCGGGCGCCCGCAATGGCGAGCAGGCCAAGGCAAACGCTGCGGCGTCAGATTTGGCTGCGCTCTCGGCCGACGTGATGGCAGCATCCCGCGAGGTCTACGAGCGGCTGATCGCGCCGCATGTTCATCACCGCTGGTAACCGCGCCGACATCGACAAAATGAAGAGGCCGGGTGAGCGATCACCCGGCCTCTCTTGTTTCAGGCATCCTGATCTTGCGATCAGTTCGTGCCCTGCAGGTTCACTTCCCAGAACAGGGTCTCACCCGAGCTATCGTCCACGCCATCGTTATCGGTGACGGCGAAGGCCTTGCCGGCGGCGTCGAAGGCAAAGCCTTCGAGCTTGTCGACGACATAGCCGTTCGTGGCAGCCTTCAGGTCCGGGATGAAGTCGTGGACTTCTTCTTTGGCGACAACGGGAAGTTCTTCACCGATCTTGGCGGGCTTCAGGTCGGCAATGGCAACGCGGTAAAGCTTCTTGAGCTTGGCGTTGTCACCGATCTGGTTGTCACGCTCGACGATGTAGACGTGGTCGCCATGGGCGGTGATCTCGGAGAGACCGACCCAGCCTTCGCCAGCCGCTTCGAGCGGATAACGCACGGCGCCCCATTCCTTGGACTTCGGGTTGTAGGAGAGGAGCTTCACCGAACCCTTCTCGTCATCGCCCCATTCGCGCTGGACGGCCATCCAGAGCGTCATGTCATCGCCGGTACCGACGGAGGTGATGCCTTCGAGACCAAAGCGGTTCTGGCCAGCGAGGAGCTCGGTCGGGAAGCCGATTTCCGCCTTGATCTCGCCCTTGGCGTCAACGTGGTAGAGGCCGTGGCCGACGAGCTTGGCTGCATCGCCTTCCGAGGCGAGCCAGAAGCCGCCTTCGCCGTCGAGCGTGATGCCCTCGATATCGAGCTTCTGGGCAGCAGCACCGCCACGCATGATCGGCAGGGCCGAGGTGATGACAGCGGGCTTCTGCGTCGCGTCGATGGTGAAGATCGACGGCTGCATGGAATAGAAGCTGTCATTGACGGCGTAGAGCGTGCCTGCCTTCTCGGCGTCGCCGACGAGACCGGAGAGAGCACCCCAGCCGATCGGTGCGCCATCGACCATGGCCGACTGGATCATCGGATAGGCCGGTGTGCCTTCAGCGAGCTCATAAAGCATGACGTGCGAACGCGGACCGCCGTCTTCGCCGAGGTCGACTTCGTTGGCGGTGACCAGCAGGTTGCGCGAGGGGATCGCGACGGCACCTTCCGGCGAGACGCCAGACGGCAGAAGCTGGGCCAGTTCAGGCTCGGCACCAGTGTCCTTGTAGACGCCGACAATCGAAGAACGCTCGGACAGAACGAAGAAGTAGTTCTGGTCACCGAAAGCAGCGGCTTCCAGGCCTTCCGGCTCGATGCCCTTGGAGCGCGCGCGCTTGTCGGGGAAGTGACCGATCTGGGCGATGGCCATCTCCAGCGACGGGCCGGATTCGTAGGCGACCTTGCCGGTCTTATCGAAGATCGTGAAGCTGCGCGAACCGCCGTTCCAGTCGCCTTCGTTGGCGATCACGATGCGATTGTCGTCCAGCCATTTTACAGCGTCCGGCTCGCGCGGAACGCCGTCCTTCGTGCCGGTGAACTTCAGAGCGCCGTCCGACTTGGTGTCGATGCCGGCGAGGTCAACCGTTCCTGCGGAGAAGTGCGACTTCACTTCACCCGTCTTGCCGTCGACGATGGCAATGTGGTTGTTCTCCTGCAGCGTGACGGCGATCTCACCGAGGCTGTTGATTGCCACGAATTCGGGCTCCGGATCTTCCGGGGCGACGTCTGCGAGACCTGTCAGCGCCACGCGCTTGATGGTGCCGCAGTCGGCCACACCGTCCGTCAGCGAGACGATGACGAGGTCACCGGCCGGCATCTGCGGCAGAGCGCCGTCGTTGACGTCTTCGTCGCGCTCGTTTTCGATCGCGATGGCAACGAATGAGCCGTCCTTGGCAACAGCAACCGAGTCAGGCTGACCACCGATGTCGCAGGTCGAATCGACGGCCTTGGAGGCGATATCGACAACGGCGAGCTTGCCCGAAGGCGCGGTGAAGCTCTCGGACGTGTTGACGCCGACCAGCACGTTGCCGCCGGCAACGGCAACCGACGTGGGCTCGCCATCCATCATCACCGCGCCAGCGGCCTTGGGGGCCTTGGCGTCGGTGATATCGATGAAGCCGATGCCGCCGAGCGGGCTGTCGGAATAGATGAGCGTATTGCCGTCTTCCGAGGCGGTCACGATCTCGGCAGAGGTCGTGGTGAGCTTCTCCTTGTCGGCCGGCAGATTGGCGGCGACCGGGAATGTGGCGATGCGGTTGAAAACCTGTTCTGCCGCGGCCGGCAGGGCCACGGATGCAAAGAGCGCCGCCGTCAGGGCGACGCGGGAGAGACCATTGGTCATCGGGAAACCTCCAGTATCCGAAAATGGAACAAGAGGGTTCTGGGGCAGTCCGATGACAGTCGGATGACAATGCGGGCTTGAACCCAGTTTTCACCGCTTCACGATGTCGGCGACACTTCCTTGCCGGCTTCGCGCAGCATCAGGAAAAGCGATGCGCCGAGGATCAGGAGCGCCCCCAGCCAGAGGTAGCCGCTTGGCGCGTATCCGAAGACGAGCCAACCGGCAAAGACGTTCAAGGGCAGCTTCAGGTCATCGAAGGGCTGCACGTAGGCTGCATCGGCCGCATTGTAGGCAAGCGTCAGCAGATACTGGCCAAGGGCCGTCAGCAGGCCAGCCGCGAGAAGCAGCCACAGAGCCAACCCCTCCGGCACGGCAAAGCCGCCGGCGAAGGCAAGTCCTGCATTGATCGGCGTCAGCAGCACGAGAAGCCAGACGGTGACGGTTTCCGGTGCCTCGTAATGGGTGAGGTTCTTCATGATCAGCGAAGAGCCGCCCCAGAGGAGCGCCGAGAGCACCGGCAGGAGGGCCGCCAGGGTGAACGTGTCAGACCAGGGCTGGAGGATTAACATCGCACCGACAAAGCCCGTCAGCGTCGCCAGCCAACGGTCGCGGCCGACGGTCTCGCCGAGGAAAAGGCGCGCGCCGATGATGATGAAGAAGGGCGAGGTCATGACCAGCGCGATGGCCTGCCAGATCGGGACGGTGGCCAATCCCGTGACCCAGGCTTGAACGCCGAAGGCTGCGAGCAGGACGCGCAGGATGTGGCGGACGGGATAGGCCGTCTTCATCGCCTTCAGACCAAGGCGAAAGAGCAGCGGCAGAGAGAGGACAAGCGCAAAGCCATATTGCCAGAAGGCAGTCGAGGCCGGCGGGAAGCCAAGCGTCATGGCAAGCCACTGGGTGACGACGTTGAGAGCCGCGAAGGCAATGCCCGCGAGAACCATGAAACCGGCACCGACGACGGCCCGGGAGCGCAGAACAGATACGGAGCTCTGATTCATGTCATATTTCCTTTTCCAAAGGACCAACACAAATCAGGACAGATGAGGACGACGAAAAGCCGTATCCGGACAGATACGGCGCTGCGCAGCAACGCATCCTTCATCCGCGCAGAATGCGGACGGAAGCGCAGCCTGACCTCATTCTCTTTCATCCGGACTTTAACCGTCGGCTCCGGAATTGCACCGGATCTGCTGACCCTGCCCTCCCCTTCGGGAGATCAGGCGCTCGCGGGCTTGGAGTTTCCTCCTCTACCGCCGGTGGGGAATTTCACCCCGCCCTGAGAACGAATGCCGGACAATCCGGCTTAGCAGAAATATGACAGCTGTTGCTGCGGCGCAAGATGGGCAAAAAGAAAGCCCGGCACAGAGACCGGGCTCACCAGGGTGTCAGCTGACCATCGGCACCGAAGGGTGGCGACGGTCACGACGGATCAGCTGTTGACAGCGTCCTTCAGGCCCTTGCCGGCCGTGAACTTCGGAACGTTGCGAGCCGGAATGTCGACTTCAGCGCCGGTGGACGGGTTGCGGCCCTTGGAGGCTTCGCGACGGGCGACGGTAAAGGCGCCAAAGCCAGCGAGACGAATGTCGCCGCCGTTCTTCAGTTCAGCCTGGACCGTTTCAAAAACGGCATCAACGGCAGAGGCGGCGTCAGCCTTGGTGAGGCCAGCCTTCTCGGCGACCGCGGATACGAGTTCGTTCTTGTTCATGTTTCCACCCTTTCTGATTGGTATGAAACGACTCAAATGATTAAGTCGGGCGGAGAATACGAAAGCTTCTGCCCTTCGCAACTCAAAAGCACCCGAAAGCCCCGGAAAACAAGCCTTTTGAGCGGCTGTTCACAAAAAAGGCTGGCAAAAATGCCAGCCTTTTCGTCTGTTTTGCGCCTTTATGGCTCACTTATGGCAGAATTGCCTCAGTGAGCGACCGTTGCGCCGCTTTCGTCGGCCCCTTCGACAACGCCGATGGCCGGCGTTTCAACGGTTCCGTCCCACTCGATCGGCTCGGGAACACGGACCAGAGCGTGGCGGATGACCTCGCCCATGCGGGACACGGGCACGATCTCCATGTTGTTCTTCACGTTGTCCGGAATGTCCGCCAGATCCTTGGCATTCTCTTCCGGGATCAGAACCTTCTTGATGCCACCACGGAGCGCTGCGAGCAGCTTTTCCTTCAGACCGCCGATCGGAAGCACCCGACCGCGCAGCGTCACCTCGCCTGTCATCGCGATGTCCTTCGAGACCGGGATACCGGTCATGATGGATACGATGGCGGTTGCCATGGCGATACCTGCAGACGGGCCATCCTTGGGCGTTGCGCCTTCCGGCACGTGCACGTGGATGTCCGACTTATCAAAGCGCGGGGGCTCGACCCCGAAATCGACGGCGCGCGAGCGGACATAAGATGCCGCTGCCGAAATCGATTCCTTCATGACGTCCTTCAGGTTACCGGTGACCGTCATGCGGCCCTTGCCGGGCATCATGACGCCTTCGATCGTCAGGAGCTCGCCACCGACTTCCGTCCAGGCCAGACCCGTGACAACGCCGACCTGGTCCTCGCCCTCGGCTTCGCCATGGCGGAAGCGCGGGATGCCGAGATAGTCGGAGATGTTCTTCTCCGTGACTTCGACCGACTTGACCTTGCCCTTGATGATCTCGGTGACGGCCTTACGGGCGAGCTTCATCAGCTCACGTTCGAAGGAGCGAACACCGGCTTCGCGGGTGTATTGCTGGATGACCGCCAGGATCGCCTTGTCGGATACGGAGAACTCCTCCGGACGCAGGGCATGTTCCTTGATGGCCTTGGGCAGCAGGTGCCGCTTGGCGATCTCGAGCTTTTCATCCTCGGTGTAGCCGGCGATCCGGATGATCTCCATGCGGTCCATCAGCGGACCCGGGATGTTCAGCGTGTTGGCGGTCGTCACGAACATGACGTTCGACAGGTCATATTCCACTTCGAGATAGTGGTCCATGAAGGTCGAGTTCTGTTCCGGATCGAGCACCTCGAGCAGAGCCGAAGACGGGTCGCCGCGGAAGTCCATGCCCATCTTGTCGATCTCGTCGAGCAGGAAGAGCGGGTTGGACTTCTTGGCCTTCTTCATCGACTGCACGATCTTGCCGGGCATCGAGCCGATATAGGTGCGGCGGTGACCGCGGATCTCGGCTTCGTCACGGACGCCACCGAGCGCCATGCGCACATATTCGCGGCCGGTCGCCTTGGCGATCGACTTGGCGAGCGAAGTCTTGCCGACGCCCGGAGGGCCGACGAGGCAAAGGATCGGACCTTTGAGCTTCGTCGCACGCGCCTGAACGGCGAGATATTCGACGATGCGCTCCTTGACCTTATCGAGACCGAAGTGATCCTCGTCCAGAACCTTCTCGGCAGCGTTGAGGTCGATCTTGACCTTGGACTTCTTGCCCCAGGGCAGACCGAGCAGCCAGTCGAGATAGTTGCGCACGACGGTGGCTTCCGCCGACATCGGGCTCATGTGACGCAGCTTCTTCAGCTCCGCATCGGCCTTTTCCTTGGCTTCCTTGGAAAGCTTGGTCTTGGCGATGCGCTCTTCCAGTTCGGCCATCTCGTCACGGCCGTCTTCGCCGTCACCGAGTTCCTTCTGGATCGCCTTCATCTGTTCGTTGAGGTAGTACTCGCGCTGGGTCTTCTCCATCTGGCGCTTGACGCGCGAGCGGATGCGCTTCTCGACCTGCAGAACCGAGATCTCGCCTTCCATGAAGCCGAGCGCCTTTTCAAGGCGCGTCTTGACGCTCACCGTTTCCAGCATTTCCTGCTTTTCGGTGATCTTTATGGAGAGGTGCGAGGCAACTGTATCGGCGAGCTTCGAGTAGTCCTCGATCTGGCTTGCGGCGCCAACGACCTCGGGAGAGATCTTCTTGTTCAGCTTGACGTAGTTCTCGAACTCCGAGACCACCGAGCGAGACAAAGCCTCAATCTCGACGGCGTCTTCTGCGGGTTCGACGAGGACGCGGGCCTTGGCTTCGTAATAATCTTCGCGGCCGGTATAGCTTTCGACCTTCGCGCGGGCGCGGCCTTCGATAAGCACCTTCACGGTACCATCGGGCAGCTTCAGGAGCTGCAGGACGTTGGCCACGGTGCCGACGTCGTAGATGGCATCCGGAGCCGGGTCGTCATCGCTCGCATTGATCTGCGTGGCCAGCATGATCTGCTTGTCCGAGCCCATCACCTCTTCCAGAGCGCGAATGGACTTCTCGCGGCCGACGAACAGCGGGACGATCATGTGCGGAAACACCACGATGTCGCGCAGAGGAAGCACCGGATAGGTGTTCACCTCGTTTGCAGCTGACGTATTCGTCATTTCACTTCCTTTCAAACGTCCCGCGGAAACCGGGACTCCATGCCGACCCAAAAGAGGCGTCAGGCATATTTTACGTTCCTCCAACAAGTGGAGTGGCGTTCCCGCCAATTCAAGCCTCGCGCCCGCGCCGCACCCGAATCTGTGACATCAGCATGACAGACACTCTCAGCTTTCACACTAGGGTGCGGACCTGATGCGAAGCATGCGCGTCACTTCGTCGCCCGGCCGGCGGATGTTGATGCATGATCTGATCGGGGACGCGGATACGCGGTGACGGCAACGCAGCACACAGGCGTTCACTCTCGCTTCTGTTCTAGCCCAATCAGCAGGCCTTTCAACAGAGCATACGGTAAATCTGGTGCTTTGGTCGGGGAAAACCACAGCCAGCCCAAAAAGAAAGAGCCCGCCTTTGTCGGGCGGGCTCTCAATGCTTCTTCTGCGGTCAGGATCAGGCCGAGGCGTTGGCCTTTTCTTCCTGGCGATCCGCATAGATGTAGAGCGGACGCGAGCTGCCGTTGACGACGTCGTCGGAGATGACGACTTCGCGAACGCCTTCGAGCTCCGGCAGTTCGAACATCGTGTCGAGCAGGATCTTTTCCATGATCGAACGCAGGCCACGCGCACCGGTCTTGCGGGTGATGGCCTTGCGGGCGATCTCGCGCAGAGCGTCCTCGTGGAAGGTCAGTTCGACGTCTTCCATCTCGAACAGGCGCTGGTACTGCTTGACGAGCGCGTTCTTCGGCTCCGACAGGATCTGGATCAGCGCATCCTCATCGAGGTCTTCGAGCGTTGCCAGAACCGGCAGACGACCGATGAATTCCGGGATGAGGCCGAACTTGACCAGATCTTCCGGCTCGAGTTCGCGCAGGACTTCGCCAACGCGGCGATCGTCTTCTGCCTTGACGGTCGCACCGAAGCCGATCGAGGTCTTCTCGCCACGCGCGGAGATGATCTTGTCGAGGCCGGCAAAGGCGCCGCCGCAGATGAACAGGATGTTCGTCGTGTCGACCTGCAGGAATTCCTGCTGCGGATGCTTGCGGCCACCCTGCGGCGGAACGGAAGCAACCGTGCCTTCCATGATCTTCAGCAGTGCCTGCTGGACGCCCTCGCCCGATACGTCGCGGGTGATCGAGGGATTGTCCGACTTGCGGGAGATCTTGTCGACTTCGTCGATGTAGACGATGCCGCGCTGGGCGCGCTCGACATTGTAGTCGGCCGCCTGGAGCAGCTTCAGGATGATGTTTTCGACGTCTTCACCAACGTAACCGGCTTCGGTCAGCGTCGTGGCATCCGCCATGGTGAAGGGAACGTCGATGATGCGGGCGAGCGTCTGGGCAAGATAGGTCTTGCCGCAGCCGGTCGGGCCGACGAGCATGATGTTCGACTTCGCCAGTTCGACGTCGCCGCCCTTGGAGGCGTGCGACAGGCGCTTGTAGTGGTTGTGTACGGCCACCGACAGGATCTTCTTCGCCTGCTTCTGGCCGATCACGTATTCGTCGAGGATCTTAATGATGTCCTGCGGCGTGGGAACGCCGTCACGCGACTTGACCATCGAAGACTTGTTCTCTTCGCGGATGATGTCCATGCAGAGTTCGACGCATTCATCGCAGATGAACACCGTCGGTCCGGCAATCAGCTTGCGGACCTCGTGCTGGCTCTTGCCGCAGAAGGAACAATAAAGGGTATTCTTGGAGTCACCGCCGTTGCTTCCGCTGACCTTGCTCATGTCTTTATCCTTCCAGCACGCCGCGCCACCGCAGTCACGGCAGGGCGGTCACTCACACTGATAAGCTTCCACCGCCGCCTTTGGTGAAAACCTCTTTCCGATCCGGAGCTACTAGCCGACCCGACCTTGTCGGAGCGGCGGCAACGAAAACTCCCGTTCTCGGCAGACTATGTCACAAAGATTCAACATAGCCTTAATCCTAGTATTAGCGCTTTTGCGCCGAGTTTAAACCCCGGCGCCCATCACGTCTGCCGGCATCTTGGGGATGCCGGCCAACTCGGCCCGGATCAAGCCGATGGTGCAGCGCCTTCGATCTCGGCGCGCGAGGTGAGGATACGGTCGATCAGACCCCATTCCTTTGCCTCGCTCGATTCCATGAAGTGGTCACGATCCAGCGTGTTTTCCACTTCGTCATAGGTCCGGCCCGTGTGCTTGACATAGACCTCGTTCAGGCGACGCTTCATCTTAATAATGTCACGAGCGTGGCGCTCGATGTCGGAAGCCTGGCCCTGGAAGCCGCCGGATGGCTGGTGCACCATGATCCGGGAGTTCGGGGTGGCGAAGCGCATGCCCTTTTCGCCAGCGGCGAGCAGCAGCGAGCCCATCGAGGCTGCCTGACCGATGCACAGCGTCGAGACGGCCGGACGAATGAACTGCATGGTGTCGTAGATCGCCATGCCGGAGGTGACGACACCGCCCGGCGAATTGATGTAGATGGCAATTTCCTTCTTCGGGTTTTCCGCCTCGAGGAAGAGCAACTGCGCGCAGACGAGCGAGGCCATCGTATCCTCGACCGGGCCCGTCAGGAAGATGATCCGCTCCTTCAGCAGTCGGGAGAAGATATCGTAGGAGCGCTCGCCACGATTGGTCTGTTCGACGACCATCGGCACCAGAGCGAGAGCGGTATCAACGGGATTTGTCATGTCGGTCCTTTTCAGCCTCTCCCCGGCACGTCCGTGGCGGGAATCACACAAAATCTGTCAACCCCTACATAGAGTGTCCGCACCCCGACATTCAAGACACGAGGACGGGATATCCTTAATGGTCGGAACACGGGTCGGACAGCGCCAAGGCCGGGGAGATCGGGCATTTCTCGGCAAGGGGCGTCGCGCGGCACCCATCCATACACAAGATGATGCTAACATGGTGAAATTTCGGTAATCGGCCCGCGATGCCTCTGATTGCAGGGTGGCCTGGATGGCCGTTTGTGGCCCTTCCATCCTAGGGACTGGTTAACCACTCTCAGCCATTGTCCCGGGGATATTCTTAGACATTATTTCAGGACTGCGGATCGTGATCGACGTGAAGACTGCGTTTCTGCTCTGGGTTATCCAGGCCGGAACGCTGGCGATTCTGCTGATTGCCATATGGCTGCATGCCCGCGACCAGCGCCATTTCCTCTGGTTCGGCCTCGGGTTCGGCCTGCAGGCCATAGGTCTGGGCATGGTCGGCCTCAGGGACCAGATCCCCGACGTCCTCTCCATTCATGCCGGCAACATCCTCTCGCTTCTCGGCTTCATCTGCTGGGGTCAGGCGCTTTGCGCCTTCGACGACCGTCGGGCGCCTGCCTATGTCGCCCTGCCTGCCCTCATCTGGGTGGCGGGCAATGCTGTGCCTGCCTTCACTGCCGAGATCGGCTACCGGATGGCGATCTACAATGTCGCGGCAGCGGCGGGGCTAGCGGCACTCGGGGTGATCGTCCTGACGGGCACCTTCTCGACCCGGCGGTATCGCGTGATGCTCGCGACCGTCTGGTTTCTGCAGGCTGGCGCCTGTCTCGTCTTCGCCTATATAGCCACGCGTATCATGCCGCGGAGCTTTACCGAGATGACCCTCGCCGTCGCCGTCAGCATCGTTGGGCTCATTGCCTTCATCACGGCCATGACGCTGATCGCCAAGATGATGATGGATCGCTCGGAGGAACGGCTCCAGGCGCTGGTGCGCGCTGATCCGCTGACCGGCGCACTCAACCGGCGCGGTTTCTCGGATGCGTTTCAAGGGCTCGTCGATTCCGCGCCTTCTGCCGGGCTCGCCATGATCATATTCGATCTCGACCACTTCAAGCAGATCAACGATCGGCACGGGCATCAGGTCGGCGATCGGGTGCTTCTCGAATTTTCGGCGACCTGCAAGGCGCATCTGCCGCAACGGGCCGCCTTCGGTCGAACGGGCGGCGAAGAATTCGCCGCCGTGCTTGCGGTCAATGAACCGAAGGATGCAGCGCTTTTTGCGGAAACGGTCCGGATGGCCTTTGCCGAGCGAGCGATCGATGCAGAGACCCAGCGCATCCACGTCACGACCAGCGTCGGCATTGCGGTCGCGCCACTGGCCAACGCCGATCTCGAGAGCATGATGGCGCAGGCGGACACGGCTCTCTATGCCGCCAAGGCGGGAGGCCGCAACCGCACATCCGTGAATGCCAACGGCAAGGTCGTGACCGTTCCGCCCGCTCGGAGCGACAATCTCGATGCCCAGGCGGATCGGCAGGTGGCGATCCTCAAGCGCATCGCAGCGGTCGGGAACAATCTCCACGACTGATGCGGCCCCTCCCCTTGCGGAACGGTGTCGAGGGGATAAACAGAGGGCATGACACAGACATCTTTCCTCTCCATCGATCCCGTCACCCGCCGCGTCTGTCTCGACGCCCGCGACCCGGCCTTCTACACCGATCCGAACAAGACATATGCTGCCTTGCATGCGAGCTGTCCAACCTTCTACTGGGAGGAGCAGAAGCAGTGGTTCTTCACCGGTTATGACCATGTGAATGCGCTTCTGCGCGATCGCCGCTTCGGCCGGCAGATCCTGCATATCGCGACGCGCGAAGAGCTCGGCATGCCGGAGCCTGCGGCGCATACCCGCCACTTCGACAAGGCCGAGGAGCACTCGCTGCTCGAAATCGAGCCGCCGGAGCACACGCGTCTTCGCACCCTCGTCAACCGCGCCTTCGTCTCCCGCCATGTCGAGAAGATGACGCCGGAGATCACGGAACTGGCCAACCGGCTGATCGACGACTTCGAGAAAGACGGCAAGACGGAGCTCCTGTCGACCTTCGCTGACATCATCCCGGTGACGATGATCGCCCGGATGATCGGCATTCCCGAAGAGATGGGCCCGCAGCTCCTGAAATGGAGCCACGACTATGTCGGCATGTACATGTTCAAGCGCAGCCGCGCCGATGAGGAGGCCGCCGACCGCTCGGCCAAGGAGTTTGCTGACTACGTGCGGCAGGTGATTGCCGAGCGTCGGGCCGAGCCGCGCGACGATCTCCTGAGCCACATGATCCATACCGAGCACAAGGGCCAGTTCCTCACCGAGGACGAGCTGATCTCGACGACCATCGTGCTGCTCAATGCCGGGCACGAGGCGACCGTGCATCAGATCGGCAATTCGGTGCGGGTCATCCTCGATAGCGGGATCGATCCGGTGACGCTCTTCACCGACGAGAAGACGACCGAGCGGACGGTCGAGGAGACCCTTCGCATCTGCGCGCCGGTGCATATCTTCCAGCGCTGGTGCCTGGAGCCCTGCGACATCGATGGCGTCAGCTTCAAGCGCGGCGACAAGGTGAGCCTCATTCTCGCGGCCGCCAATCTCGATCCGCAGAAGTTTCCCGAACCGCTCGAATTCAAGCCTTCGCGTGATGAGGGCGCCAATCTTTCCTTCGGCGCCGGCATTCACTTCTGCATCGGGGCACCGCTCGCCCGGCTCGAGCTCAACATCGTCCTGCCCCTGCTCTTCCAGCGGTTGCCGGGGCTGAAGATCGCCGAGACGCCCCGCGTGAAGGACGTCTATCACTTCCACGGGCTGGAGCGGCTCGACCTTACATGGTGACTGCCGGCGGGCCGGCGTAGCGCTCCGTCAGAGCGTGCGCGGCCCGGCGCATGGCTTCTCTCAGTTCCGGCGGATCGAGAACCTCGACCTCGATGCCGAGCTTCAGGAACTCGGACACCGCCATGCGCTCATGCGCTACGGGAAGGCTTGCGGTGCGCCAGCCGAGAGCATCAGGCTCACCGAGCAGTTCGAGATTGGCGCGCACATAGGGCGGCGCCATATGTTCGATCTCCTTGAGGCCCCAGGGAGAGAGGCGGATCATTGCCCGGTTCGGATAAAGCTCCAGCTCGAGCCGGCGGGTGTTCTCGCTCCAGTAGGCGGCAAGGTCGAAGTCGCGCGGCCAGTCGAAGCGCTCTTCGGTCACGATCAGGTCCAGGACGCGCGAGATGCGATAGGTACGCGGCGTGCCGTCGACCCGGGCGACGAGATACCAGGCCCCGCCCTTCATCACGATGCCGAGCGGGTCTGCGAGCCGGTTCTTCTCCGCCTTCCAAGACCGGTAGCGCATGCGGATACGCTTCGAATTCCAGACAGCATCGGCAATGGCCTGCAGATAGACCGGCTGCTCACCCTCGGCGAGCCAGGCAGGCGCATCGAGATGAAACTTCGACTGCATGCGCCGGGCGCTTTCCCGCAGATCCTCGGGCAAAGCCGCGGTCAGCTTCTTCTGCGCGCCGGCCATGAGGGAACCGAGGCCGAGGTCGGCAGCCGCACCGGGGATGCCCGACAGGAACATGGCTTCGGCCTCAGCCGGCGTGAGGCCATTCAGGCGAACCCGATAGCCGTCCAAGAGCCGGTAGCCGCCATCGGATCCGCGCTCGCTATAGACGGGGATGCCGGACAGCGAAAGCGCATCGATGTCGCGATAGATCGTTCTGACCGATACGTCGTTTTCATCGGCAAGAGCCTCCGCCGTTACTAGGCCCTTGGCCTGAAGGGTGGTCAGTATGTTGATCAGCCGGCTCGCACGCATGGAGAAAAAATCCTCTTTCCCGCATCATGCTAAACCAACCTGACACAATCTGACAGGTATGGTGGCGCATTCTCTCCCCATCGCCTTGAGGCGCCACTCATTTCAAAGGGAGACTTCGATGACCAAGGACCTGCCGATCACCCTCTTCTACTCGCCCCAGACCCGTGCCACCGGCGCACGGGTGCTGCTGGAGGAGCTTGACGTGCCCTATGATTTGCATGTGCTGAACATGAAGACGGGCGAGCAGCGCCAGCCGGCCTATCTCGCGATCAATCCGCTCGGCAAGGTGCCGGCCGTGCGTGTCGGCGAAACGCTGATCACGGAACAGGGCGCGATCTATCTTTATCTCGCGGATCTCTTTCCCGAAGCGGGTCTTGCCCCGGCGCTGACCGACCCGGATCGTGGCGCCTATGTCCGCTGGCTGTTCATCTACGGCAGCTGCTTCGAGCCGGCCGTTGTGGACCGCTATCTGAAGCGCGAGCCGGGTTCGATGAACGAGACGCCCTATGCGAGCTATGAGGCGCTCATCGATCTGCTCGAGGAGACGCTGAAGACGGGCCCTTATCTGCTCGGCGAGCGTTTCACAGCCGCGGACCTCCTGTGGGGCATCGCCCTGCGCTGGACGACGATGTTCGGGCTGGTCGAGGCTCGCCCTGCTTTCCAGGCCTATATGGACCGCATCGGCAGCCGCGCGAGCATCCAGAAAGTCTCGGCCGAGGATGCGATGATGGTCGCCGAGCATGAGGCGGCAGCGGCGCGTTTGAAAACGGGCTGATCACTTCCTCGTCCGGCGCAATCGCTCAAATCCAACTCCGGCTATCCGGAGCGCCGCAGCCATAGGGCGGGACACTCTCCGGAAAAGACTGTTGCAGCCGATCGCATCCCCATTTGCGGAGACCATGCGGAAGACGGCTGTTGATCTCGATCCCGACTTCGTCATAGGGGCTGCTGGTATTGCTGACATAGGCGTACCAGCGGCCACCGACGATAACAAAAAGCCCGACGATGACGATGAGGGCAAAGCGAAAAATGGTCATTCAGGTAATCCGGCACTGTAATCTTGAGGCGGCGTCCTAGCCTGATCTGTGCTGGACAGTCAGTGATCTGCCGCACATGCGAGGCCGAGGATAGCCGCAGACTAGAGCCGGATGACGTAATCCTTGCGAGTCGTTTCAAGGACTTCCCAGGTTCCCTTGAAGCCGGGTCTGAGGATCAGGCGGTCGCCGGCCTTCAGATGGATCGGGTCACCGCCATCTTCGGTCACGACAGAGTGGCCTTCGAGAATGTGGAAATACTCCCATTCGTCGTAGACGATCCGCCACTTGCCCGGCGTCGACTGCCAGATGCCGGCATAGACGCCGCCTTCTGCCTCTTCCAGGTTCCAGGTGGTGAAACGCGGGTCGCCTGAGATGAGGCGGTCCGGTGCGGGCGCGCCCTCTTCCGGGGTGACGGTCGACGGATCGAAAGCGAGGGCGGCAGACATGGCGGGCTCCTGAGCGAAGACTAATGCGGCAGCGGGCCGGGCATCCTCGGATGCCGGCCCGTCAGTCTTGCCTCAAGCCGCGCGCAAAATCCACGCGGCCGGTCTCATTTCTGCGGCGGATAGGGGTTGTCTACCAGGAGGCGGGCCAGATGCACCGTGTTGCGGGCCACCATGCCGACGGTTGTCGTCACCTTTTCCGGCACCGGATCGAGATCCTTGAAGTCGGTGCTGCCCATCGCTTCTCCGACCCAGTAGGCGACCGCATTCGAGGCAATGGTAAAGCCGACATCGTTCAGGGCCTGGTAGAGTTCGGCCGAGACATGGTGCGCGCCATCTTCGTTGCCAACGACCGCGACAGCAGCGACCTTGCCATAGGAGACCATGCGCCCCTGATCGTCGGTCTCGGACAGAAAGGCATCCATCCGCTCGAGCGCGCGTTTGCAGACGCTCGACGGCTGGCCGAGCCAGATGGGCGTACCCACGACGAGAATGTCGGCGGCGAGGATCTTTTCGCGGATGGCAGGCCATGCGTCGCCGGGGCCCTCGTCTGACGTCACGCCTGGACGAATGTCGTGATCGGCAAGCCGGACGGTTTCAGTCTCCACCTCCTCCTTGCCCATGGCAGCGGCGATCAGGCTCAACATGCGGTCGGTGGAGGATGGCTCGGCGGTGCTGCCCTTCAGCGTGGCGTTCAAGGCAATGGCCTTCAGCTTCATTGGAAATCTCCTTCCTTCGGGATGAGAGAAGTCCAACAGCAAAGCCCGGCCGCGGTTCCGCGGAGCCACGACCGGGCTAACAGAGGTCACGCGTAATCAGGCGAGTGACAGCGCCTGTTCGAGATCCGCGATGATGTCTTCCGCGTCTTCGATGCCGATGGACAGACGCACAACATCGGGTCCCGCACCGGCTGCGATCTGCTGCTCTTCGGATAGCTGCGCATGGGTCGTCGACGCCGGGTGGATGATGAGCGAACGGGTGTCGCCGATATTGGCGAGATGCGAGAAGAGCTTCAAGCCACCGACCAGCGCCTTGCCGGCTTCGAGACCGCCCTTGATGCCGAAGGTGAAGACAGATCCGGCGCCTTTCGGCGAGTAACGCTTCTGCAGCGCATTGTTCGGATCGTCGGCGAGGCCCGCATAGTTCACCCAGGCGACCTTAGGATGGCTCTTCAGCCAGGTCGCCACCTTCATGGCGTTATCGCAGTGGCGCTGCATTCTGAGCGGCAGGGTTTCGATGCCGGTCAGAAGGAGGAAGGCGTTCATCGGGGCGATGGCGGGACCAAGGTCGCGCAGGCCGAGAACGCGGGCTGCAATGGCGAAGGCAAAGTTGCCGAAGGTCTGGTGGAGAACGACGCCGTTGTATTCCGGGCGTGGCTCCGAGAGCATCGGATATTTGCCCGGCTTGGCCGACCAGTCGAAGGTGCCGCCGTCGACGATGATGCCACCCATGGAATTGCCATGGCCGCCGAGGAACTTGGTGGCGGAATGCACGATGATGTCGGCACCGTGTTCCAGCGGGCGGATGAGGTAGGGGCTTGCCATGGTGTTGTCGACGATCAGCGGCAGGCCGTGACGATGGGCCACCTCGGCAATGGCTGCGATATCGACGAAGGTGCCGCCGGGATTGGCGAGGCTTTCGATGTAGACGGCCTTGGTCTTATCGTCGATCTGGGCGGCAAAGCTCTCCGGATCGGCGGGATCGGCCCAACGCACCTGCCAGCCGAAATTCTTGAAGGCATGGCCGAATTGGTTGATCGAGCCGCCATAGAGCTTCTTCGCCGCGACGAAGTTATCGCCCGGCTGCATCAGAGCGTGGAAGATCAGGAGCTGGGCTGCATGACCCGAGGCAACGGCGAGTGCTGCCGTGCCGCCTTCCAGCGCTGCCACACGCTCTTCCAGAACGCCCTGGGTGGGGTTCATGATGCGCGTGTAGATATTGCCGAACTCCTTGAGCGCAAAGAGGTTTGCGGCATGGTCGCTGTCGTTGAAGACATAGGCCGTGGTCTGGTAGATCGGCGTGATGCGCGCGCCTGTGGTGGGGTCCGGCTGGGCACCGGCGTGAATGGCGAGCGTGGCGAAACCCGGATTGTTTTCCGACATTGTGTTGTCCTCCCTTGATGACGTCGGGCCGGATCATAAAGGCTCGCTGCCCGATGTCAGCCCCGGATTATTCCAAGAGAAGCGCCGATTGAGGAAATTCCTGCTTGATCGAGGTCAATGCGCACGGGTGGCGCGGTGGCATTCTTGTCGCCAGTCGAAGGAGAGCCCCCATGACACTCAGGATTGCCGATCCGGTCCGTCACACCGTGCAGCAGATTCTCTCTTGGTTCGCCCAGGGTTTCGAAAACACCACCGAAAGCGACATGCTGGCAGCGCTTTCTGATACAGAAGTCGAGGCGCTTGCCGAGGACTGCGGGATCAGCGCCCATCAGTTGCTGGCGCTGGTAAAGGCCGGCCCCCATGCCGCCGACGAGATGCCGGCCATGATGCGCGCGCTCAACATCGATCCGGCCGAGGTGGAGTATCGCATGCGCCGGCTCTTCCGCGACATGCAGATCACCTGCGCACAATGTTCGTCGAAGGACACGTGCAAGCAGCACCTGCGCCAGGGCAAGGCCGAGCAGACCTTCATGGACTACTGCGGCAATGCCGACACGCTGAATGCGCTGAGAGCCAATCCGGATGTTCTGATCGAAGCGTGAGGTCTCAAAGGCCGAGCCTGGGGATTTCGATTGCCGGGCAGCGGTCCATGACTACCTTGATGCCCGCCTCCTCGGCCGGCTTCACCGCTTCGTCGTCCCGAACGGACAACTGGCCCCAGATCACCTTGGGGCGATCGTTGAGCGCGAGCGACTCGGCGACCACTTCGCCGAGATATTCCGGGGCCCGGAAAACGTCGACCATGTCGATTGCTTCGGAAATATCGGCCATGGTGGCGTAGACTGTCTGACCGAGGATTTCCTTGCCAGCCTGTCCGGGATTGACCGGATGAACCTTGTAACCCTTGGAAAGCAGAAAGCGCATGACGCCAAAGCTCGGGCGATCCGGCTTCGGCGAGGCCCCGACCAGCGCGATGGTCTTTACCGAAGCGAGGATATCCTTGAGATACTCCGCACTGTAATGATCGTGATCGGCCATCTGCGTCTCCTTGTCCATCCTATGATGAGACTTAGATGGTGTAGCATCTGCCGGCTGCAAGGCGGAACCGCCCTGCCCCGCTCCACGTTGAGCGACCACCAGAAGGAGGACCGAGATGCGCCCGACATCGCTTGCCATCATGACAATATCCGCCAGCCTGCTCGCCCAGCCGGCGCTCGCCATTTCCCGCTACAACACCACCCAGCTCACCTGCGACCAGGTTCGCAAGCGGGTGATCAACGAGGGGGCGGCCATCCTGCGCTACCCGTCGACACGCGTGAAGAACATGACCCTCTACGATCGCTACGTGACCCGTACGGCTCTTTGCGATCCGCATGAATATGCCGAGCGTGCCTATGTCCCGACCAAGGACACCGCGCGATGCCCGGTCCTCAATTGCCAAGAGTACGATCCGGAATCGCGCCGCTTCAACTTCGGCAAGCCGATCGTCCGGTTCTGATTTCCGCGGGCCGGCTCAGGCTGCGTGCCCCTGGACGGACGGCGCGTGCAGGCGCTCGTAGACCAGTGGGTACTCGGAGACCAAAGCGCGGTTCATCACGACCTTGAGGCCTGCGGCTTCCGCCCTGGCGGCGGCCGCGTCGTTGCGTATGCCGAGTTGGCACCAGATAGCGGTCGGGCGCGGTGTCATCGCCAGCACCTCGTCGACGATGGCGTCCAGATGCTCCGGGCGACGGAAGACATCGACAAGGTCGACAGGCTCGCGGATTTCGGCGAGCGAGCCGTAGACATGCTGGCCGAGAATGCGTTCGCCGCGATGTGAGGGGTTGACCGGAAAGACGTGATAGCCCTTCCCCAGAAGGAAGCCGGAAATCCAGTGGCTCGGACGCTTGTCGTCTGGCGATGCGCCCAGAACCGCGACGGTCTTCGCGGCCGCAAGGATGTCGGCGAGATAGCTGTTCAGGTAGGTGTCATGGTTCATGGACGTTCCTCCCAGCCCGCAAGGGCCTCTGGTCTACCCGTCCAACATGTCCCAAGCCGAGCCTAGCAAAGTCCGCTTAACGACCCGGCACCCAAATCGCTCAAATGCCGATCATCAGTCCGGCAAGACCACGTGCCCATGTTCGTCCAGGGGGAAGAAGGGATTGAAAGCGATTTCCCAGAGGTGGCCGTCGGGATCGGCGACATAGCCGGAATAGCCGCCCCAGAAGACTTTCTCCGGCGCCTTCACGAGCTTTGCGCCACAGGAGACAGCGAATTTGACGACGGCATCGACGCCAATCTCGCTCGAGACATTGTAGGCAAGCGTCACGCCGGAAAAGCCGGGTGGCGTGTCCTCGACATGGGCGTCCTCGGCCAGGCTTGCTCGGGAGAAGAGACCGAGCGCGATGCCTTTCAGCTGGATGAAGGTGACGTTGTCGTTGGAAGCTGAGGACTTCGACCAGCCGAGCCTGGCGTAGAATTCGGTGCTGCGGGCGACGTCGGAAACGCCGAGAGTGACAAGCGAAATACGACGTTCAAGCGACATGGCGATCTCCGTGTGAGGATGTCCGCCGATTACGTTCGGTTTATGTTTTCATTATGTTCATGCGAATATTAGCAATCTCATAGGTTGAGATGTGCAGCCACAACACCCCCGTTCCATTTCAACGAAACATTGGAATATTTCTATTCTTTGCCACATCTTGCAGGTCTGGGGCGATAATTCCGGCTCCACCAACACAATAGTAATGCGGTAAAATATTACCCCATTCCCACGCCATTGTTTTTACTTACGTTTTCGACAGAGGCACACGGCGCGGGCATATTGACCTTTCGAGGCGCCAGATCTATACCCGGCCCCGGAATGCGGCCCTTCGGGACCGCTTTCTTTTTTGCGTCGAAAACGGCGTGAAACAAGCAACAAGAAACGCCTGCAGTTATCGCAACAGCGGACTGCGGGATCACACGGAAAGAGACCTCAATGTCTACCTTCGTTCAGAAGCCTGCAGAGGTGGAGAAGAAGTGGATCCTCATCGACGCCGAAGGGCTCGTTGTCGGCCGCCTCGCCACCATCATCGCCATGCACCTGCGTGGCAAGCACAAGGCCACCTATACACCCCATGTTGACGACGGCGACAACGTCATCGTCATCAATGCCGAAAAGGTCGTCTTCACCGGCAAAAAGTATGCCGACAAGAAGTACTACTGGCACACCGGTTATCCGGGCGGCATCAAGGAGCGTACGGCTCGCCAGATCATCGAAGGCCGCTTCCCGGAGCGCGTTCTCGAGAAGGCCGTCGAGCGCATGATCCCGCGCGGCCCGCTCGGTCGTCGCCAGATGAAGAACCTGCGCGTTTACGCCGGCACGAACCACCCGCATGAAGCTCAGCAGCCCGTCGCTCTCGACGTTGCCAAGCTGAACGCCAAGAACACAAGGAGCGCCTAAGTATGGCCGATCTTTCTTCCCTGAAGGACCTTGCCCCGGCACAGGACGCAGCTCCGGCTCACGTCCGCAAGGTCGACTCTCTGGGTCGCTCCTACGCCACCGGCAAGCGCAAGAACGCTGTTGCCCGCGTGTGGGTCAAGCCGGGCACCGGCAAGATCACCATCAACGGCCGCGAATTCCGCACCTACTTCGCCCGTCCGGTCCTGCAGATGATCCTGCAGCAGCCGATCGTCGCAGCTGCCCGTGACGGCCAGTTCGACATCGTCGCGACCGTCCACGGCGGCGGCCTCTCCGGCCAGGCCGGTGCAGTTCGTCACGGTCTCTCGAAGGCCCTCACCTACTTCGAACCGGGCCTGCGCTCCGTTCTGAAGAAGGGCGGCTTCCTGACCCGCGACAGCCGCGTCGTCGAGCGTAAGAAGTACGGCAAGGCTAAGGCCCGTCGTTCGTTCCAGTTCTCCAAGCGTTAATCGCTGGACGACCGGAAACGGAAAGCAAGGCGGGGCTTCGGCTCCGCCTTTTTTCGTTTCGCGGCTCCACACCGCAGCTTGACCGCAGCAGCCCAGCCGATAATTTGATCAAATTTCAACGGAGAGCATCATGGCCAGCAAGACGATCGACAACGCCTTCACCGCCAAGGCCGTGCGCGGGGCGGCGACGGACCCGACCTATGCCGGCGTGCTCTCCTTCATGCGTCGGAAACACTCGAAAGATCTCTCCGACGTTGACGCGGTCGTACTCGGCATTCCCTTCGACGCTGCCGTCTCGAACCGGCCGGGCGCCCGTTTCGGGCCTCAGGCGATCCGGCGCGCATCCGCCATCTTCGACAACGACCCGCAATATCCGTTCGCGAGAGACCTTTTCGAGGAGATGGCCGTCATCGACTACGGCGATGTGCTGCTCGACTACGGCAATCATCAGAAGACCCCTGCCCTGATCGAACAGGAAGCAGCCAGGATCATCTCGTCGGGCGCCTATCTGCTCGGCCTCGGTGGCGATCACTTCGTGACCTGGCCGCTCCTCAAGGCCCATGCGGCCAAGCATGGCCCGCTCGCGCTCGTGCATTTCGATGCGCATCAGGATACCTGGGATGACGATGGCCAGCGGATCGACCACGGTTCCTTCGTCTGCCGTGCAGTGCGCGAAGGCGTGATAGACCCGACGAAGTCAATCCAGATCGGCATCCGCACCGAGGCACCGGAGGATTTCGGCATCAGGATCATCCCGGGTTACGAGGTCGAGGACATGGGTGCGCAGGCGATCGCGAATGCCATCCTCGCCCATGTCGGCCAGGCGCCGGCCTACCTGACCTTCGACATCGACTGCCTCGATCCGGCTTATGCGCCTGGCACTGGCACGCCGGTCGCCGGTGGCCCATCCTCCGCCAAGATGCTGTCGGTGCTGCGCAAACTCGGGCCTCTCGACATCCGCGGCTCCGACATCGTCGAAGTGGCGCCGGCCTATGACCATGCCGATATTACCGCAATTGCCGGTGCGACGGTTGCCATGTATATGCTGGGCCTGCGCGCCGAGAAGCTTGCGACACGCGCCTGACACATTGATTCAACACACTCACAAACAGAGTCCGCATTCTCATCCAAACCTCTGACGGGATTAGACAAATGGCAGCGAAGATCTTCATCGACGGCGAACACGGCACAACGGGTCTGCAGATCCGCACGCGCCTGGCCGATCGCCGCGATCTCGAACTGCTCTCGATCCCGGAAGCCGAGCGGCGGAACGAGAAGATGCGTGAGGATATGCTCAACAGCGCCGATATCGCGATCCTCTGCCTGCCTGATGATGCATCGAAGCAGGCCTATGAGATGACGGCTGCCAACAACAATGTCCGCCTGCTCGATGCCTCCACGGCATTCCGGGTGCATCCGGACTGGGCCTATGGCTTTGCCGAGATGGACAAGGCGCAGAAGGCGAAGATCCAGAGCGCGCGCTACGTCTCCAATCCCGGCTGCTATCCGACCGGTGCGATCGGCCTCATCCGGCCGCTGCGCGCTGCCGGCATCCTGCCGGACGGCTATCCGGTCTCGGTCAACGCCGTCTCAGGCTATACCGGCGGTGGCAAGCAGCTGATTGCGCAGATGGAAGACGCTGATCATCCCGAGCATCTTGCCGCCAACAACTTCCTTTACGGCCTGACGCTCAAGCACAAGCATGTGCCGGAGATGCAGACCCATGGCCTGCTCGACCGCCCGCCGCTCTTTGCCCCTTCCGTCGGCCGCTTCGCCCAGGGCATGATCGTGCAGGTACCGCTGTTCCTGGACGATCTCGCTGAAGGCACGACGGTCGAGAGCATCCACGAGGCACTCGTTGCGCATTACGCCGACCAGGATATCGTCAGCGTGGTTCCGCTTGCTGAAAGCGCGAAGCTGCCGCGCGTCGACGCCGAGGAACTTGTCGGCAAGGACACGATGAAGCTCTTCGTCTTCGGCACGCCCGGTGGCGCGCATGTGAACCTGGTGGCCCTGCTCGACAATCTCGGCAAGGGCGCATCGGGCGCTGCCGTGCAGAACATGGACCTTATGTTGTCGGCGTAAGCAGTCACCATGATGCCAAGCGAGGTCGGCGTGTCTGACCTCGCCTCTCTGTCGTTCACAATTGCCGAACGAAATGTCGATCATGTGGCAGATTATGGATGACGATCGGTAGTGCTAGGGTGCTTCGCGAAAGTGAGGCACACCATGAGCAAGCGTTTCCCCGTCTACTTCATTCCGCATGGCGGCGGCCCCTGGCCGTTCATGGAATTTCCGCGCGATGCCGAAGGCAAGGCGCCGTGGGACGATCTGCGCGCCTTCCTCGAAGGCCTCGACGCCGAGATCGGACGTCGACCGAAGGCCGTATTGGTGGTTTCCGGCCATTGGGAAAAGGAGCCTGTACCGACTGTGAGCACGGCTGCGAAGCCTGGCATGCTTTTCGACTACTACAATTTCCCGCCGCACACCTACGAGCTTTCCTACCCTGCCCCGGGCTCTCCGGACCTTGCGGCCCGCGCGCGGACGCTGCTGGCGGAGGCCGGGATCGAGAGCGCCGAAGATGATACACGCGGCTTCGACCACGGCGTCTTCATCCCGCTGATGCTGGTCTATCCGCAGGCGGATGTGCCGGTCACCATGATTTCGCTGAAGAATACGCTCGATGTCGCAAGCCATGTCGAGATCGGCAAGGCGCTGGCGCCGCTGCGCGACGAAGACGTGCTGATCATTGCGTCTGGCATGAGCTACCACAACATGCGGATGTTCCGGCAGGCGGAGCCCAGCCATGTGCAGCAGGCGGTCCGCTTCGACGACTGGCTGAGCAAGGCGGTCGCCGATCCGGACAGCGACCTGCGGGCCAAGGTGCTTTCAACCTGGGACCAGAATCCGGATGCGCTGGCCTGCCATGTGCCGGACCATGACCATCTCGTGCCGCTTTTCGTCGCGTCGGGGGCGGCAGGCTCTGATGCCGGACGGCAGGTCTTCCGGGGTGAGTTCCTCGGAAAGCCCTATTCCTCCTATCGCTTCGGCTAGATCAGTCCCTGACTTCGACCAGAACCGGCTTGGGACGCTCGCCGTAGAAGCCGCGCAGATGGGCAACGGCAAAGGCCAACACCACCAGCGCCATGCCCTGATGGGTGACGCCGGCATGCAGCGGCACCTGCGTGACCAGCGTCACGATACCGGTGACAGCCTGAAGGCTGATCAGGCCAAAGAGCACCACGCTGCGGCGCGCATGGGTGGTCTGGGGGGCCGCCCGCAGACACTGGATCATGTGGGCAAGGGCTGCGGCAAACAGAATGTAGGCGCCGATGCGGTGGATGAACTGCACGGTCTTCGGGTTCTCAAAGACATTGATCCAGGCGGGCGCCTGAACGAAGAGTCCCTGCGGCACGAGCGCGCCATCCATCAACGGCCAGGTGTTGTAGCTGAAGCCAGCATCGAGGCCTGCGACGAGGGCGCCGAGATAGATCTGCACGAAGGTCATGACCAGCAGGATGCCCGCGAACAGACGGCTCTTGTCCGTTGGGGCGGCGTCGTCCGTGTGGGGATGAAGGCTGCGGAAGATCCACACGCAGCTTGCGAAGATGAAGCAGGCCATCATCAGATGCACGGCCAGCCGGTACTGGCTGACATCGACACGTTCGCTGAGGCCCGAGGAGACCATCCACCAGCCGATGAAGCCCTGCAGACCACCCAGCGCCAGTAGTCCCACCAGCGGCGCGCGCAGGCTGGGTTCGACCTTGCCACGGATCCAGAAGTAAGCGAGCGGCAGGGCGAAGATCAGGCCGATCATGCGGGCGAGCAGACGGTGGGCCCATTCCCACCAGAAGATGAACTTGAACTCGTCGAGGCTCATGCCCTTGTTGATCTGCTGGTATTCGGGGATCTGGCGATAAAGCTCGAGCTCCTGCTCCCACTCTTCGGTGGTGAGCGGCGGGATCACGCCGTGGATCGGCTTCCACTGGGTGATCGACAGACCGGAATCGGTCAGGCGCGTGGCACCTCCGACCAGCACGAGACAGAAGAGCGCAAAGATCACCACGCCGAGCCAGATGCGGATCGCCTTTCGGTCGGCATCCACACGGGCAATGTCCTTGCGCACCTGCAACTCGGTTCCGGTCAACACAGCTGTCATCAGTCAATCCTCTATTCGCCCGTTGATTTGCATCAGTCAGCCGTGCAAAACAAGCCCGCCGGTTTGCGGCAAGCGGTCGCGTCGCAGGATGCAGCGACGTCGAGTAGGAAAAAGGCATGACCAAGCGCCCGAAGCTGAGATCCTTTGTCGGAACGATCCTGATCATCCTGATCGTATCGATCTATGCCCTGCTCGCGACCACGATCGCCACGGCGACGCTCGCCACCGCTCCCTGGTGGGCCCACCTCCTCTACTTCCTGCTGACCGGCCTGCTCTGGGTCGTGCCCGCGATGCTGGTCATAAAATGGATGGCCGGGCCGTTGAAGAAGAAGGACGCGGATTAACTCCGCCTTTACCCTGGTATCGATCGGAACAAGCGAAAATTTGAACGATAACCGTTTGTTGGAAGGGACGGTTTAAGCTTCCGCACGTGTCTGAAACCAGCCGGGACAGGGTAATGCGGACCCATCTGCGCCATGATGCAATGGCATATGCCGAGAAGCTGCCAGATAGCGGTGCCGACCTCAGCACCCGTCGCGCCTCACTCGATATTGCGGCCGGACGGCTCGACCTGACCGTGCACACGCGCATGGCGCCGGCCGAACGGGCTTGGCGCAAGCTCGAAGCCGATCCGTGGAACTCGCTGCATCAAGGTTACGAGTGGTGCCGAGCCTGGGTCGAAACCCACGGCAATCCCCTGGCCATCGTCGAAGGCCGGCTAAATGGCGAGATCGCCTTCCTTCTTCCGCTGGAGATCGAGCGTCACTTCCTGGTGCGGAGCGCCCAGTTCATCGCCTCTGCCTTCACCAATTTCAACAGCGGCCTCTTCAGCGCCGCCTTCCGTCAGATCGCAGCGGACATCCCGGGCAGAGAGTTTGAACTGCTTTTGGCGACGGCCTTGGGCGATCATGCCGATCTGCTCAGCCTGACCAACGTTCCCTTCGACTGGCGAGGTGAGCGTCACCCGCTGGGCGGCCTGCCCAGCATCCGAAACCAGAACGCCTCCTTCCAGCTGCTGCTTGCCCCGACCATGGAAGAGACGATCGCACCCCTCAACGCAAAAAGCCGCCGCAAGAAATATCGCGCCCAAGTCCGGAAGCTGGAAGCCGCCGGCGGCTTCGAGCACATCCGACCGGTTTCTCTTTCCGAGCAGAAGGCACTGCTCGAATGTTTCTTCCGCCAGAAAGCCGCCCGGTTCGCAGCCGGCGGCCTGCCCAACGTCTTCCAGGCGGCGGAGACCCAGGCCTTCTTCCACATGCTTCTCGAACATGACCGGGGCGCGGATGACGTTCCTTTGGAACTGCATGCGATCCGGCTGAAGGGCGAGCACGAAGGAAAGATCGCGGCCATCACAGGCCTGTCGCGCAAGGGCGATCACGTCATCTGCCAGTTCGGCTCGATCGACGACAGCCTGATGGCCGAAGCGAGCCCCGGGGAGCTCTTGTTCTGGCTGGTGATCGAACGCAGCGCGCTAAACGGTGCCACGCTCTTCGACTTCGGGATCGGGGATCAGGACTACAAGCGCCGCTGGTGCACGATCGAAACCGCCCATCACGACATCCTTCTGCCGCTGCGGCCTGCGGGGCATCTCGCGGCGATGACGCATCGGGGCCTTACCCGGACCAAGACCCTGATCAAGGGCAACCCGCATCTTTATGCGCTGATCCAGCGGCTGCGCGCCCAAGGGGGCGCGACGGCAGCCGCGAAGCCGGAAGACTGAACCCTAGCCCGGACCGTTTTCGAGAGCCTCAGGCGGCGTTCAGGGTGTTTCGCGCCGGCGGTGTCTTCATAGAGAGAAGGATCAGGTCGTTGTAGCCTGCATCCTCGAACGCGATCATGATTTCCGCCAGTTCCTTTGTTTCCGGCTCGGGAGCAGAGAGGATGATCTCGTGGCGATCGTTGCGGCTCAGTCGCGCCACGCCTTCAGCATTTGCCGGACCGCATTCCACCAGCACCAGATCATAGACGTCGGAGAGCGCGTCGACGATCATCGAGAGACGGTCGGCACCGCGCATGGCCTGACGGATATCGGCATTGCCCTGCGGCACGATATCGGCGGCGGACAGGCGGTCCGGATGGATGCAGTCGGCAAAGGCTGCCTCGCCGGTCAACAGGTCGGTGATCCCCGGGAGATCGCGCCAGGATGCCATGAGCCTCGTCGGGCAGGCGGAGCCGGTCATGTCGACGAGTACCGTTCGGGCACCGCGATCGGCGAGTTCACGGGCCAGCGCGACGGTGCCGGCCGAGCCATCGTCACCCGAGGGCGAGATGGCAAAGGCAATTCGCGTCTGCTGCTCGACAAGGTAATCGGCCACGGAGGCGACGGAGAATTCGTCCGGCTCCTCGACCGGCTCAGAGACTGGCACATCTTCGGCGACGGCCTGCTCCATCTCCTCGACCAGATCGGCATCGGGTGCGACGTCGAGGAGGCTCGCCGGCACATCCTGCGCGGGACGCGCACGCGACGCCTCGATCGTCGTGACTGTATCTTCCGGTTCAGCGTCTTCCCGACGTGCTGCAACCGGCGCCACCGCACCAGTCGGTCGCAGGGCGCGGCCGCTGAAGAGTTCGGCCAGCATCACCGCGACGGCAGACAGGATCAGCGTCGCAAGTGTGGCAACGATGGTGATCGGCACGACCTTGGGGAAGCTCGGCTCCTGCGGCTCGATGGCCGTCGAAATCACACGTGCATCGGCAGGGCTTGCATCCTTGTCGAGCCGGGAGGACGCCTCGCGATAGCGGGCGAGATAGGTTTCCAGCAGCTGGCGCTGCGCCGTCGCCTCGCGTTCCAGGGACTTCAACCCGACTTCGTCTTCTCCGGCCCGCGCCGTGTCGGCCTTCAGCGTGTTCAACTGGGCCAGGAGCTGTGTTTCGCGCTCGCGCGCAACGGCGGCCTGGTTGTCGAGGCTGGCGGCGACCCGCAGCGATTCGGACTGCACCTGCTCGCGGATGCCGGCGAGCTGGGCGCGCAGCGCCTTCATCTGGGGGTGACCATCCAGCAGGCGCGTCGAAAGGTCGGAGATCTGCGCGCGGATCTGCGATTCCGTCGCCTTCAGGCGCTGGATCGATTCCGATCGTGCGATGGCGTCGAGCGTGTCGGTCGATTTGCCGGCCTTGATACTGGCGCGCAGGTTTTCCGCCGTCGCTTCGGCGTTGGCGCGTTCGCCGCGGACGCGTGCGAGTTCGGTCGAGATGTCGGAGAGTTGCTTGCCGGAAAAGGAGCTCTGGTCCGAACCGAGCGACATCAGCCCCGCAGATGAGCGATATTCGGCGACCTTCTGCTCGGCATCCCGCACCTTTTCGCGCAGGTTTGCGATTTCCGTCTCCAGCCAGCGCACAGCATCGGAATTGCTGTCCAGCTTGGCGCCGCTCTGGAGCGAGCGATAGACGTCCATCATCGCATTCGGCACCGCTGCCGCAAGCTTCGGATCCTTCGAGGTGAACTCGATGCCAATCACCCGCGACTTGTCGACCTGATAGACGCTGAGCTTTTCCTTGAAGGCATTGATGACGCGCTCTTCCGGCGGCAGTTCCAGCGGATTGCTCTTCAAGCCGAAGAGAACCAGGAAATCCGTTATGGCCGAGGGGCTGGAGTCCGGGTCGAATTCGGTGCGCTCATGCAGTTTCAGGTCGCGGGCGACCTGCTTGATGAGGTCGACGGACTGGAGAAGCTGAACCTGGCTCGCGATATTGAGCTCGTCGGGCAAGGGTTCAGCGGCCGCAGAACCTGTGCCGGACGCCGAGAAATTGGGCTCGCGCGGCTCGATCAGCAGTTTGGCGTCGCTCTTGTAGCTCGGGGAAATGGCATTGGCGCCAACGAAAGCCAGGACGCCAACGAGCGCGGTCGCCGCAAGGATCCTCCCCTTCCGCTGCCAGACAGCGCGAAAGAGCTGGGCCAGGTCGATATCGACATCATGTTGATCGCGGTCCACACTCGACATTACAGACTCCCGGTACATCTCGCCCGAGAAGGTAAAGGATCATGGTAACTCAAGGGTTAATCCTGATCCGCCCGGTTTTGCCCGCAGCAAAAGCCAAGAGCCAAGCGGTCGTTTACCCGGCATTAACCCTAACCATTCGATAACAGGGGCAAGGATTACGAATTTATTGGGAGCGCAGCGGCGCATGTCGATGGTCGGAAAACAGGCGATGGTTCTGGTCGCGAGTGCGGTCCTGTCGCTCGGGCTCTCCGGATGCGCAAGCTACCGCCCTGCCCCGAAGGTCTTTCACGAGGCGACGATCCAGCCTTACCGGCTCGACAGCGGTGACCGGTTGCGCATCACCGTGTTCGAGCAGCCGAGCCTGACCAACACCTATACCGTCGACCAGGCCGGCTACATCGCCTTCCCGCTGGTGGGCCAGGTCGCCGCGCGCGGCGCCACCCTCACCCAGCTCGAAGGCGCGCTTGCCCAGAAACTGAAGCAGGGCTTCCTCAGGGATCCGGATGTCTCCATCGAAGTCGACCGCTACCGCTCGATCTTTGTCATGGGTCAGGTCGGCCAGCCAGGCCAGTATGCCTATGTGCCGGGCATGACGATCCTCAACGCCATCGCCGTCTCCGGCGGCTTCAATGGCCGCGCCAACCAGCGCGATGTCGACGTGACCCGCAAGATCAACGGACAGATCATCACGGGCCGGGTGCCGATTACCGATCCGATTCTCGCCGGCGACACCGTTTATGTTCGCGAGCGGCTGTTCTGATCGATGGCAGACGCCCAAACCCTGAGGATCTTGCATTGCTTCCGATCGCCCATCGGCGGAATATTCCGCCATGTGCGCGATCTGGCCGAACTGCACAGCGCCGCCGGTCACGAAGTGGGCATTCTCTGCGACAGTTCGACGGGCGGCGCACATGAGGACCGGCTGTTCGACCAGATCATGCCGTTTCTGAAGCTCGGCGTGACGCGCTTTCCGATCGGCCGATCCGTCGGCCTGAAGGACATGGCGGCACTTGCCGAAAGTTACAAACTCATCAAGGAATTGCAGCCGGATATCCTGCATGGTCATGGCGCCAAGGGCGGCGTGATCGCGCGGTTGATCGGCTCACTGCTGCGGGTTCGAAGGTATCGCGTCGCCCGCCTTTATTCGCCGCATGGCGGCAGCCTGCACTTTTCGCGCAGGTCCCTGTCCGGCCAGGGCGTGTTCATGGCCGAGCGCATTCTGGAGCGGATGACGGAGTCGATCTCCTTCGTCTGCGACTACGAGCGCACGACCTACGAGACCAAGATAGGAAAACCGCATTGTGCGGCGACGCGGATCTACAATGGTATCAGCGAGCGGGATTTCGGACGCATTCCGGTCACGGAAGACGGCGTCGACTTCGCCTATATCGGCATGTTGCGCGACCTGAAGGGCCCGGACGTCTTCATCAACGCCTTTGCAGAAGCCGAACGGCGCGTCGGACGCCCCTTGAGCGGCCTGATCATCGGTGACGGACCCGATCTCGAGCGTTACCAGCGGATGGTCGAGCAGAAGGGACTGGGCCGCCGCATCGGTTTTCGCCCGGCCATGCCGATCGCGCAGGCCTTTGCGCTCTCGGACATCGTCGTCGTGCCATCGCGTGCCGAAGCCATGCCTTACATCGTGCTCGAAGCGCTGGCTGCCGAGAAGACAGTGATCGCATCGCGGGTCGGCGGCATTCCCGAAATCCTGGGCAGCGACAGCGAAGCGCTTGTGGAAGCCGGACGGGCCGATCTCTTCGGCGCGGTCATGGCGCAGGCGCTGACCGATCCATCCTGGTCGAAGCGCACCATGCCGACGGCGGACGCCTTCCGCTCGCGTTTTTCGGCGGTCGTGATGGCAAGGGAGGCGGAAGCGCTCTACCGGACCCAACTCGCACGGATTTGAGGCGGAATGTCCCGGATTGAGCCAGTCGCACCCTGTTTCTGAGGGGTTCCTAAAGCGTTTCTTAGGACCTTGGCACTAGTCTTCGCCCATTCTTCTGCGAGATTTGCCATGAACAAGGTCGACAAACCCGAGGCATTCGATCTTGACGCCTTGCGTCGCGGTCAGACGGCTGGCCCTTCAACCGAACAGGTGGGCGGCGAGCGCAAGGCCGAGATCAGCGCGCTCGCGCGGCAGATTGCCGGCCAATACGCCATGGCCAATTATTCGCCGTCGATCGTGATCGGCCAGCTGCGCTTCCTCGAATTCTTCAGCCTGCTCGGGATCGCGCTCGCGACCAACTATTTCATTGCCCAGAACCCTGGCGAGCACCTCCTGGATACCGGCGTCAGCGGTTTTGCCGGGGCGGTTCTGGCCCTGCTCTTCATGCAGGCGAGCGACTGCTATCACGTCTCGATCCTCAGGTCCCCCATGGGATCCATGGCACGGGTGCTCGGAAGCTGGATGGCCTCGGTCGGGCTTGTCGCGCTCGTCAACCTGCTCTTCGTCGATCACGATCCGCAATATCGGAGCGTGTTGGCCGCATGGTTCGCATTCGGCGCGCTCTATCTCCTGGTGGAGCGCAATCTGATCGGCTTCGGCATTCGCCGCTGGGGCCGCAATGGCGTGATGGAGCGGCGCGCCGTGATCGTGGGGGGCGGCAAGCCTGCCAAGGATCTCATCCGCGCGCTTGAACAGCAGCCGGAAAACGATATCCGCATCTGCGGCATCTTCGACGATCGCAGCGCCGCGCGCTCGCCGGATGTCGTTGCCGGATACCCGAAGCTTGGCAATGTTGCCGAACTCGTCGAGTTCGCCCGTCTTGCCCATATCGATATGCTGATCATCTCGCTGCCCTTGAGCGCCGAGGCGCGCATCATGCAGCTTCTCAAGATGCTCTGGGTTCTGCCGGTCGACATCCGTCTCGCCGCCCATTCCAACAATCTGCGCTTCCGCCCGCGTGCCTATTCGCATGTCGGCGCCGTGCCGCTCCTCGACATTCTCGACAAGCCGATCCGCGACTGGGATTCGGTGGCCAAACGCGCCTTCGACATCTTCTTCAGCGTTCTTGCGCTCGTCCTGCTCTGGCCCGTCTTCATCGCCACTGCGATCGCCGTGAAGACGACGTCCAAGGGTCCGGTTTTCTTCGTTCAGAAGCGCCATGGCTTCAACAACGAGGTCATCAACGTCCTGAAATTTCGTTCGATGTATACGGAGATGAGCGATCCGACGGCGAAGAACGCGGTTACCAAGAACGACCCGCGCGTGACGAAGGTCGGCCGCTTCATCCGCAAGACGTCGATCGACGAACTGCCGCAGATCTTCAACGTGCTGCGTGGCGACCTCTCGCTTGTGGGTCCGCGCCCGCATGCCGTGCTCGGCCAGACGCGCGACAAGACCTTCGGCGAGATCGTCGAGGGCTACTTCGCCCGCCACCGCGTGAAGCCCGGCGTCACCGGCTGGGCCCAGATCAATGGCTGGCGCGGCGAGATCGACACCGACGACAAGATCAAGTTCCGCACGGCCTACGACCTCTATTACATCGAGAACTGGTCGCTCTGGTTCGATCTGAAGATCCTGTTCCTGACGCCGATCAAGCTCCTTAACACGGAAAACGCCTATTGAGCGCGGTCGACGCCCAGATCCGGCCGTTCAATCCGCAGGCGGCCGCCGTCCAGCTGATGGTCTCCTGGATCATGGCCTTCGGCGTCTTCCTGTCCGGTTTCGTCATCTCAGAACCTGCGCCTTATGAACTGCTGATGGTGGGCCAGGTGGCCCTGTGGTTCCTGTTCGGGCTGAAGATCTCGCGCGCGGTCGCGCCGCTTCTCGCTTTGCTCCTTATCTTCAATGTCGGCGGGCTTCTGGCGCTGACGGTGATGCCGATCATCCTGACCGAGCAGGTGCTTTATGTCGCGGTCTCGCTCTTTCTGGCGCTCACCGCCGTCTTCTATGCCGCAGTCATCGAAGACAGGCCGCAGCGGCTCAAACTGATCTTCCAGGCCTGGGTGGCAGCCGCCATCATCACCGGCATGCTGGGCATTCTCGGCTATTTCCACGCCTTTCCCGGCTCGGAGGTCTTCACGCGCTACGACCGCGCCATGGGCGCATTCCAGGATCCGAACGTGTTCGGTCCCTTCCTGGTCGCGCCGATGCTCTACCTGCTGCACGGTTTGCTGAAGGGCCGGCTGCTCGAATCGCCCCTGCGCATCCTCGGCATCCTGATCCTCTCCTTTGCGGTCTTCCTGTCATTCTCCCGCGCCGCCTGGGGGCTCTTTCTCTTCTGCGCGGTCGCGCTGGTCTTCGTCATGCTGCTCAAGGAGCGCACCAACGCCTTTCGCCTCAAGATCCTCGTCCTGTCGCTGACGGCCGTCATTGCCATGGTGCTGGCGCTTCTGGTCGCGTTGCAGTTCGAGAAGGTTCGCGGGCTGTTCGAGACCCGCACGCAGCTCGTGCAGGAATATGATGGCGGCCATCTCGGACGCTTCGCCCGCCACAAGCTCGGCTTCGAGATGGCCATGGAAAAGCCGCTCGGCATCGGTCCGATGATGTTCGGCAAGATCTTCCCCGAGGACGAGCACAACATCTATCTCAAGTCGCTGATGAGCTATGGCTGGATCGGCTTCCTCTCCTACCTCGCGATGATCGTCTGGACCGTGTCGATGGGCTTCCGCTATCTGCTGCGGGAGAGACCATGGCAGCCCTATCTGATGATTGCCTGGATCGTGCTTGTCGGGCACATGCTGATCGGCGCCGTCATCGACACCGATCACTGGCGGCATTTCTATCTGGTGCTCGGGATCGTCTGGGGTTGCGGCGCGGCCGAGTGGCGCTACCAGCGCGCCCGTCGCCAGGGGTGACGAACACCCGTTCGCCGTGCGCTGATCTCAAGGGGTTGATCTTCAGCCGCCGCGCCCCATACTTTTCATATGATCACACCCGCTCAGATCCGCGCCGCACGCGCGATGCTCGACATCACCATCGACAAGCTGTCGCAAGAAAGCGGGGTTGCAGCCCTGCTGATCCTGCAGATCGAGTCAGGACATGGTTATGATGCCACCCCACAACATTATGCGGCGCTCAAGCTGACGCTGGAACGCATGGGCGTGGCGTTCCTGGATGCCGGCGAAGGCGGCAATGGGGGTGAAGGTCTTCGGCTTGTTGCGAGGGTCAGCGACGACGGGCTGCGACCGGAAGAACTGACTGCCGCCAACGACGATTGAGTTTTTCCAATATGGCGATGGAACAATAGTCGCGGCTGCGGCTTTTCCTGTCCGACACAGTCAGACAGGAGATTTTCATGAGCCGAAACAATGGCCTCTACCTCATCATTGGCGCCCTCGTCGTTGCCGTCATCGGGCTTGGCATCTACGTCTATCAGGAAGAGCAGGAGCCGAGCGGCGTCGAGCTGAAGATCGGCGAGAACGGCGTCTCGATCGAGGAAAACTGAGCCATTGAGGCTTCTCGGCCGCGTCAGCGACGCTTGATGAAGGCCTGATAGAATTGCTGGGGGGCGCCGATGGCGCCCTCAAGCATGTAAGGCTGGCGCTCCGCACCGGCACGGCGGGCGATCACCGGGAGGCCGTGCTCGAGGGTCTCGAGAAGACGGTACTCGACCAGCACTTTGCCATCTCCACCGCGCCAGACGACCACCGGCCCCTCGAGCCGGTTTTCCCGTTCCCCGGCATTCTCGTCCAGTCCGTGCAGATCAAGCCATTGCGCCAGAAGCGCTTCGCCATTGGCCGGCGCGACCACCCGGTCAGCCCTTCCCTGCCAGATGGAGACCGCAGGCTTTTCGCCCCCCTCCCCACTGGCGGCAGCGCGCGCCAGATCACCCCAATCCTTGCGGCTCCGGCGGCTTCCCGACTTCATGACCTGCAGGGCCGTCATCGCGTCGCGGGCTGCACCATATGGCAAGGCCCCGACGACCTGTCCTGCTGCGAAGAGCTCAGGATAGGTCACCAGCAGCGCGTTCGCCATCGCGCCGCCGGCGGACAGTCCCTGGATGAAGACCCGGCTCCGATCGATCCCATGCCGGTCGATGGCATGTTCGATCATCTGGCGGATCGACATCAGTTCTCCGCGGTCGCGCGCCACCATGCTGGGGCGGAACCAGTTGAAGCAGAGATTGTGATTGTTCGCCTTGGTCTGCTCCGGATAGAGCAGCACGAAACCCTTTTCCCGCGCCATGCGGCTCCAGCCGCTGCCCCGGTCGAACTGCACCGCCGTCTGCAGACAACCGTGGAGAACGACCACCAGTGTCTGGGGCTCACGCCGCGTCGGCGGCGCATATTCCATCATGCGCAAGCGCCCGGGATTGCTGCCGAAGGCATGCACCTGCACGAGGCCCGAGCGCGGGTTGCGCGGCTTTGCCGCCTTCGGCGGATCCGGATGGCGCATCTTCGGCAACGCCTTTTCCAGCCGGCGCTGCAGGCGTCTCTGTCCCTTGAGAAAGGCAGACAGCGGTGACATCGAGAACTTGAAGCGCATGGAAAACCGGCTCCCTTCGAACCTTCTCCTAATATAATGCTGCATTGCAGCAATCATAGGACATGGATTGAGAAAAGCGGTCGTCGAGGATGAATTCGAGGAAACGGTCGAGCCGGGACCAAAAACAAAGACCGGATGTCTTGCGACACCCGGTCCTCGAAATCGTTCGACGTCGTCAAAAAGGTTGACGTGTCTACGAAAATGGTCGGAATGGCGGGATTCGAACCCGCGACCCCTTGACCCCCAGTCAAGTGCGCTACCGGGCTGCGCTACATTCCGTCACCGGCTTGTCGTGCGATTTGACCCGCTCGACAGCCAGTTCCCTTTAGACAGTCAGTCATTTCCGCGCAAGGGGAAACTCCAGGGCGACCGAAAAAATGAGAGGATGATCACTTCAGCCGCTGCATCAGGGCACGGACCTCCTCGAAGCGGCGACGCTCTTCGGGTTCCTCGCTGTTGGCCGCATAGCAGGTGACATCCATGCAGAAGCGTGTGACCTGGAGCGGCTCGGCACCGCGTTCGAACTGGCATTCGATCTCGTCGGTGATGTCCTGCGGCTCGGAATCCATCCGGGTCGAGTAGGTCAGGCGTGCGCCGGGCGGATCGAGCTCGGGGAAAGCCTGGACCACGCCGATCTTCAAGTCCTTCACCATCAGCATGCTCTTCGCCACGAAGATGCAGGCATCTTCGACGGTGGTCGGCCGCGCCTCGGTGGTTGCGGAGCCGGTCGAGCTTTGCTGGGCATGCGCCGGTGCGACGGCAAGCAGGGAAAGAAGCGGGATAGTCAAGAGATGGCGTTTCATGGGGCCTCGCGCGTGTTGCGTGTCGGTCCCTCAACGCCCGAGGCGCGAGCGGTGTTCCATCTTGTAGAAAGGCTTGAGGATTAGCGCACCTGATCGAGCAGGCGCTTGCATTCCAGAAGGTCGAACAGGGCCTCCTGAAGCAGCGCGCGGTCTTCCTTGCCGACGGACCCCTTGCCCACGGAGATTTCCGGCGCGTCGTCGTTCGCTCCGCCACCGAAGCCGAAAAAGCGACCGCTGGTGCGGACCTTCGGGCGGCCGACAACCTGATCCTCGTCGAGATTGACCTTGGGATCATCGGCCTTCGACGCATTGGCGGCCACGAGGGCTTCCATGGTCGCGACATCACCCGTGGCAACGGCCATGACGAACTTGTTGCCGTTGGTCTTCAGGAGCTTCTGCACGCCCTTGATCGTATAGCCCTGATCGTAGAGCAGATGGCGGATGCCCTTCAGGAGTTCCACATCGTCGGGGCGATAGTAGCGGCGTCCGCCGCCGCGCTTCAGCGGCTTGATCTGCGGGAAACGCGTTTCCCAGAAACGCAGGACATGTTGGGGCAGATCAAGATCATCCGCCACCTCACTGATGGTCCGGAAAGCATCCGGGCTCTTGTCCAACTGCATCACGGCGCTCCTCGACTGTCGCACGGCCGCACGACTCGGATCACATTTCAACGGGTTGAGGATCGCTTTTCAAGCGCTTGGTGACCGGCGAAGAAATGCTCCACCGGTTTTGGCCGATATCAGGCCGCCGGGTTGGCAGGCTTCTGCTTGGCCTTTCGCGCGATATGGGCACGGAGAATGCGCTGCTTCAGGACGTTCGACGCCTTGAAGGTCATGACGCGGCGCGGGGAGATCGGCACTTCTTCGCCAGTTTTCGGATTGCGGCCGATGCGCTCGTTCTTGCTGCGAACCTGGAAGGTGGCGAAGGAGGAGAGCTTGACGGATTCGCCGCGCACGATGGCGTTGCAGATCTCGTCGATCACGGTCTCGACCAGCTCGGCAGATTCCGTTCTGGAAAGACCGACCTTGCGAAAGACTGATTCTGCCAGATCCGCACGCGTCACTGTCTTTCCGGCCATTGTTCTCGCCCGCCTAAATCAATGATCTTGTTGAATTGGGCAGAGACTATTGCCCTTGGCCGCAACGGTCAAGTCCTTGTCGATGCGCAATTTTTAGGGTTTCAAATGCTACCAGCGAACCAGCACTGCGCCCCAGGTGAAGCCACCGCCCATTGCTTCCAGCATGACGAGGTCGCCCTTCTTGATGCGGCCGTCGCCGGCAGCCGTGGCGAGCGCCAGCGGAATGGAGGCAGCCGAGGTGTTGCCGTGCTTGTCGACGGTGATCACGACCTTCTCGTCGGGGATGCCGAGCTTCTTGGCCGAACCGTCGATGATGCGCTTGTTCGCCTGATGCGGGACCAGCCAGTCGATGTCGTCGGCGGTCGTGCCCGTTGCATTGAACGCGCCCTCGATCACGTCGGTGATCATGCCCACGGCATGCTTGAAGACTTCGCGGCCTTCCATGCGCAGATGCCCGACCGTGCCCGTGGTCGACGGGCCGCCGTCAACATAGAGCTTTTCGCGATGAGCCCCGTCCGAGCGCAGGTTCGAGGTCAGAACACCGCGATCGGCGACCGTGCCCTCGCCTTCGGCGGCTTCGAGCACGAGGGCGCCTGCGCCGTCACCGAAGAGCACGCAGGTGGTGCGATCTGTCCAGTCGAGGATGCGGGAGAAGGTTTCCGCACCGATGACCAGGACGCGCTTCGCCATGCCGCCACGGATATAGAGATCCGCCGTCGCCATGGCATAGACGAAGCCGGAACAGACGGCCTGGACGTCGAAGCCGAAGCCGTGATGCATGCCGAGACGGTTCTGGATGTTGACCGCAGTTGCGGGGAAGGTGTTATCGGGCGTCGAGGTCGCACAGATGACGAGGTCGATATCGGCAGCCGTCAGGCCCGCGCGGTCCAGCGCTTCCTGCGCTGCGGCGGCACCCAGCGAGGCCGTGGTTTCGCCTTCGCCTGCGATGTAACGCTGCTTGATGCCGGTTCGCTGGACGATCCACTCGTCCGAGGTTTCAACCATGCTTTCGAGATCGCGATTGGTCACAACCCGTTTCGGGAGCGCTGCTCCGAAACCGCGAACTACAGAACGGATCATTGGAGTTTCCTACCTTTCACGCCGCTTCGGGGCCGGCCGGAGACGGGTGCCGCGCGTGATATTTTTTCAAGTCGTTTTCGATCTTCTGGGTGAGACCGTTTCGGGCCATGTCATAGCCCACGTCGAGAGCCGCCGCAAAGCCCTCGGCATCCGTGCCGCCATGGCTCTTGATGACGATGCCGTTCAGGCCGAGGAAGACGCCGCCATTGACCTTGCGCGGGTCCATCTTCTCGCGCAGCCGGTCGAAGGCACCCTTGGCGAGGATGTAGCCGAGCTTGGCCATCCAGGTGCGCGACATGGCGGAGCGCAGATATTCTGCGATCTGCTTGGCCGTGCCTTCGGCGGTCTTCAGCGCGATATTCCCGGTGAAGCCTTCGGTGACGACCACGTCGACCGTGCCCTTGCCGAGGTCGTCGCCTTCGACGAAGCCGTAATAGTCGATCGTGTCGAGACCGGCTTCGCGGATCAGGCGACCGGCTTCCTTGACTTCTTCCTGGCCCTTGATCTCTTCCACGCCGACATTCAGCAGGCCGACCATGGGCTTTTCGATTTCAAACAGGGCGCGCGCCATGGCGCCACCCATAACGGCGAAATCGAGCAATTGCTGGGCATCGGCGCCAATGCCGGCACCGACGTCGAGCACGATGCTTTCGCCCGACAGCGTCGGCCAGATGGCCGCGATTGCCGGGCGCTCGATGGTCGCCATCGTGCGCAGGCAGAACTTCGCCATGGCCATCAGCGCGCCGGTGTTGCCGGCGGACACGACAACATCGGCCTGGCCCGTCTTCACGGCCTCGATCGAACGCCACATGCTGGACACGTAGCGGCCGCGGCGCAGGGCCTGGCTCGGCTTTTCATCCATGGTGACGGAGACGTCACAGTGATGAAAGGTCGACTTCTCCTTCAGCTTCGGGAACTGCGCCAGGATAGGCATGCAGCGTTCCTGCTGGCCGAAGAGAAGGAAGGTGACATCGGGATGGCGCTCGAGTGCCTTGGCAGCACCGGGGATGACGACCTCGGGACCGAAGTCTCCACCCATCACGTCGACAGAAATTCTGATCACTTAGACCTGACCCTTCTTCATCGCTGGTCAGCGATATTTTCGGCCAAAATAGCGCTTTTCACTCGGCACACAACCCACCCGCAGGTGCAGATGGGGGATGATCAATCCTTTTTCCAGTCCTTCAGGACCGCAAAGGGAGATGGCTTCTTTTCCGCTTCGTCCCTGCTTTCGATGTGCTCCTTGAAGGTCACACCCGCCTTCTTGGGATAGGGATCGATGTCCAGAGCAGCGAATTCTGCAACGAGCGCGCCCGCATCGATGGTATCGCCGGTGAACTGCTCGGGAAGATCAGGGCCGTCAGGATCGAGCACCATCTCGCCGGCACCATCGAGCACGATGCGGGCGAGCTTTGAGCCTTCCGGCACGAAGATCTGGTCGATTTCCTGCTCGATGGTCGTGACGACAGGCTCCAGCGTCACGACACAGGCCTGCACCACTTCGCCAGAGACATGGCCCTTGATGCGGACACCGTCTTTCTTCCAGCGGGCAATCTGCAAATCGGCGGCCAGGCGGTTCACGCCCTCGACCTTCCACAATTCGGCAAGCCCCGCCCGTTCGCGCTCATCGGCCTCGACATGCACCTGAACCGGATTGGCCGAGACGTGACCGACCTTCACGAGATAGCTGAACTCGTTGCCGTCCTTCATATTGCTGCTTGTCATGATCTTCGTTCCTTTCGGCTGCGTCCGGCCCTGTTCACGCCCCGGCACCTTTTCGGCGCCCGTCGGCGTTCAGGCTCCCGGAACCGCAATGCGGGCCATGCCCGTCTCGATTTCGTTCTCGTCCAGGGCCGAAAGCGCCCGCTCGGCCTCGAACATCCAGTCGGCCAGCGCCTGCATGGACGGGGCAGCGTCGCCTTCTTCCGGATGGATGTTGCGCTTCAGGGCGGCGGCCAGTTCCTGGTGGTCGTTCTTGTCGAGCGCGGCGGCATAAGACTCCAGGCGCCCGTAATACATGCCGGCCAGCTTCTTCATGCGCTTGGGAACGCCGGGATCGCCGACGCCCAGCTCGCGGATCGAATGATCGACGTCTTCGAAAAAGGCGTCGATGATGTTCTGGGCGATCTCCTGGCCACTGCGCGGGGACTTTGCCGTGCGGCGGAAATAGAGAATCAGCATGATCGTCAGCATCTCGAAGCGACCGATCACCGTGTCGGGCACGTTCATGTCGAGATAGAAGGCAGGCGTGCGGGCAGCCGCCGTCAGCGCGCCATATTGCCGCTCAACGATCACCTGATTGTTTCTTTTCTGTCGAAAGAAGCCGAATACCATCCAATTCCACCAAAAAGAGCCGACCGAAGTGGTGAGCCCGGACGTGGTCGTGTTGCATGATTGCGAAAGCTGGTTTACCGAAGCAGGCGTGAATTGCAATGCCGATGTCCGGCAGCGATGCCGCATCCTGCGGCAGAATGCTTGGCAAATCGGCAGTGCGGGCTTTGCGGCAGCTTTCCCCGGAAAGGCCACAATGCTATGCGCAGAAGCATTCCGGCGCTGGCAGGCGCCATCGACAGTCATGGGAGACGTTTGCGTGGATATCAGGATTTTCAAGTCGGACAGGAAGCTCCTGAGCACGACCGCACTTGCTCTTGCCGTCATACTTGGCCTCTCCGCCTGCCAGACATCCGAAGTCTTCCACAACGGCTACGTCGTTGACCAGGCGGCGCTTGATCTCGTGCCGGTCGGCTCGAGCCGCGAGCAGGTGCTGCTGTCGCTCGGCACACCGTCGACCACGGCGACCTTCGACGGCGAGGTGTTCTACTACATCTCCCAGAAGCGTACCCGTCCGGTTGCCTTCATGAAGCAGCGCCTCGTCGACCAGCAGATCCTGGCGATCTACTTCGACAAGGACGGCGTCGTGACCCAGCGCGCCAACTACACCCTGCAGGACGGCAAGGTGTTCGACACGATTTCTCGCACGACCCCGACCGGTGGTCGCGACCTCACCTTCCTGCAGCAGCTTCTGGCTGGCGGCGGCGGTGCAGCCAACAGCGTCCGCAACATCCTCGGCGGCCAGTAAGGCCGCCACTTTTACAGGCGGGACCTTCCGGTTCCCCGAGTGCAGACACGAAAAGACCGCGGAAGTCGCCTTCCGCGGTCTTTTCCTTTTGCGTGCCTGCTCAGCCTGCGAGAACGGCGAGCAGCAGGAGCGCGACGATATTGGTGATCTTGATCGCCGGATTGACGGCTGGGCCAGCCGTATCCTTGTAGGGGTCACCGACCGTGTCGCCGGTGACGGAAGCCTTGTGGGCATCCGAACCCTTCAGGTGCTTGACGCCATCCTTGTCGATGAACCCGTCTTCAAAGCTCTTCTTCGCATTGTCCCAGGCACCACCGCCGGAGGTCATGGAAATGGCGACAAAGAGGCCGTTGACGATGACGCCGAGCAGCGAGGCGCCGAGGGCGGCAAAGGCGGAGGCCTTGGAGCCGGAGATCAGAAGCACGCCGAAATAGACGACGAGCGGGGCCAGCACCGGCAACAGGGACGGAATAACCATCTCCTTGATGGCGGCGCGTGTCAGGATGTCGACGGCGCGGCCATAGTCCGGCTTGTCGGTGCCCTGCATGATGCCCGGCTTCTCGCGGAACTGCCGACGGACCTCCTCGACGATCGAACCCGCTGCACGGCCGACCGCCGTCATCGCGATACCGCCGAAAAGGTAGGGGATCAGGCCGCCGAAGATCAGGCCCGCCACAACGTAAGGGTTGGCCAGGCTGAAGGAGATGTCGCCGATGCCGGCGAAGTAGGGATACTTGTCGCTGTTGGCGGCAAAATACTGCAGGTCGTTGGCATAGGCCGCGAAAAGGACCAGTGCACCGAGACCGGCCGAACCGATCGCGTAGCCCTTGGTCACGGCCTTCGTGGTATTGCCGACGGCGTCGAGCGCGTCGGTGGACTTGCGCACTTCCGGCGGCAGATGCGACATTTCGGCGATACCGCCGGCATTGTCGGTCACAGGGCCGAAGGCATCGAGGGCCACGATCATGCCGGCGAGACCGAGCATGGTGGTGACGGCGATCGCCGTGCCGAAGAGACCGGCGAGCTGGAAGGTTGCGATGATGCCACCGACGATGACGATGGCCGGCAGCGCCGTCGATTCCAGCGATACCGCGAGACCCTGGATTACGTTGGTGCCGTGGCCGGTGACCGATGCCTGGGCGATTGAATTGACCGGGCGCTTGTTGGTGCCCGTGTAGTATTCGGTGATCACGACGATCAAAGCCGTGACGACGAGACCGAGAATACCGCAGATGAAGAGGTTGACGCCCGTGATCTCCATGCCGGCGACCGTGCCGATCGTGCCCCAGCCAATGGTGAGCGAGGTGGCAAATGCCAGGCCGGCCACGGACAGAAGGCCGGTGACGATCAGACCCTTGTAGAGCGCGCCCATGATCGAGCCATTCGTGCCGAGCTTGACGAAGAAGGTGCCGATGATCGAGGTGATGATGCAGGCGCCGCAAATGGCGAGCGGGTAGATCATCGCGATGTCGAGTGCGGCCGAGCCGGCAAAGAAGATTGCGGCCAGAACCATGGTGGCGACCACCGAGACGGCATAGGTCTCGAAAAGGTCGGCGGCCATGCCTGCGCAGTCACCGACATTGTCGCCGACGTTGTCGGCGATCGTCGCCGGATTGCGCGGATCGTCTTCCGGAATGCCAGCTTCCACCTTGCCGACGAGGTCCCCACCAACGTCGGCGCCCTTGGTGAAGATACCGCCGCCGAGACGGGCGAAGATCGAGATCAGCGAAGCACCGAAGCCCAGCGCCACGAGCGCGTCAATGACTTCACGCGAGCCGCTTTCGTGCCCCAGTATAGCAGTCAGGATGTAGAAGTAGATGGAGACGCCGAGCAGGGCGAGGCCTGCGACGAGCATGCCAGTGATGGCGCCCGACTTGAAGGCGATGTCGAGACCGGCTGCGAGGCTGTGCGATGCCGCCTGGGCCGTGCGCACATTGGCGCGGACAGAGACGTGCATGCCGATAAAGCCGGCAGCCCCCGACAGCACGGCACCGATCAGGAAGCCGATGGCTGCGGAGCCGGAGAGAAGAAACCATGTGGCGACGAAAACAACAGCGCCGACGATCGCGATGTTCAGGTATTGCCGAGTGAGGTAAGCCTGAGCACCCTCGCGAATATAGCCTGCAATTTCCTGCATTCGGGCATTGCCCTGGTCCGCCGCGAGCACCGAGCGTGTCGCCCAGACCGCGTAGACCACGGACAGAAGTCCGCATAAAATTACGCCTAGAAGAACCGTCATTCGCAATACCCTCCCGTATTGCCCGCGCCTCACTCATCGCGGGCCGTGACTCGCAGACTCAGGCCCCCTCCTCCGAGACCTTGTCAACGCGTGGCGAGATTGCGTCGCGCTTTTCGTGCCGTCAAGTACGCATATTTCGCAGTGCTGAGGGAACTTAAGCCGGTTTGCGTGCGGCTGCGCGCAGCTGCAGAAGGACGAGAATGAGGCAGGCGATTGTCACCGGCCAGATGATCAGGTTCATCACCGACCAACCGAAGGCGGTGAAGACCTTGCCGGAGGAGAAGGACGAGAGCGCCACGGTCGAAAACAGGATGATATCGTGGAAGCCCTGGACCTTGTCGGCCTCTGCCGGACGATAGCTCGAAGCGACGATGGCCGTCGCACCGATGAAGCCGAAGTTCCAGCCGATCCCAAGCAGGACCAGCGCGCCCCAGAAGTTCCAGAGTTCGATGCCCCAATGGGCGACGACAGCGCAGGCCATGAGGATCAGAAGGCCCGCCGCGACGACCTTCTCTGCCCCGAACTTCGTGATCAGAACGCCGGTGAAGAAGCTCGGCGCGAACATCGCGATGACGTGCCACTGGATGCCAAGCGTGGCTAGTTCGGAGGAGAAGCCGCAGCCGATGACCATGGCAAGCGGCGCACCTGTCATCATGAAGGTCATCAGTGCGTAGGAACTGATGCCGCAGATCATGCCGGTCAGGAACCGCTGCGTCATGACGATTTCGCTCAGCGGCCGCGTCGGGCCGGCGGCCTCGGCCTTCTTCTCAGCAATGGTGGGCAGCCTCAGAAAGAAGAGGACGGCGATCGCGCAGAGGAGCAGCGGCACCATACCGAGGAAAGCCCCGGCGAAAGTCACGGGCGCGAGCGCGTCCTTGAGCCAGATGGCGATCTGAGGACCGGCGATTGCCGAAATGATCCCGGCGGCAAGGATCCAGGAGATCGCCTTGCCCTTGTAGAAGCTCGGCGATGCGTCGGCGGCAGCAAAACGGATCTTCTGGGTGAAGCCGCCGGAGATGCCCATCAGCATCAGCGAAAAGGCAAAGAGCCAGAAGTTCGACTGGATGAGCGAGAAGGCCGCAAGTGCGCTGCCGAGCGCACCCATCAGGGCGCCGACCATGAAGCTCTCACGGCGACCAAGCACGCGGGACGCGGCGGCAACGACAACCGCGCCCACCGCAACGCCGACATTGAAGCCGGTCAGCGGGGCCGTCGCCAGCGATTTGTCCGCCCCGAGCATCTGGAAGCCGGCAAGGCCGCCGACGGCAAAAGCGAGCGGCGGGGCGGAGCCGAGGATTGCCTGAGCCACAGCGAGCAATCCGACGTTGCGCCGGGCTGTCGAGAGTTGTCCGTCCAGCCCTGCCTCAGTCGCGATGCTCATCTGCCTGATCCTGCTTCTCGTCTATTTCTGCGCCGGTGCGCGAACCTGTTTCGCGATACGGTCGAGAACGGCGTTGACCAGCTTCGGCTCGTCGTCCGGGAAGAAGGCCTGCGCGATCTCGACATACTCAGTTACGATGACGGCGATCGGCACATCCTTGCGCTCGATCAATTCGAAGGTGCCGGCACGCAGAATAGCACGCACGGTGCTGTCGATGCGCGAAAGCGCCCAATCGTCCTGCAGCGCCTTGGCGATCATCGGATCGATCTTTGTCTGGTCGCGGACAACGCCGGCCACGATCGAGCGGAACCAGGAGGCGTCCGCCTTCAGATAGGTGTCGCCATCGACTTCCTGGCCAAGACGGTGCGCTTCATATTCGGCGACGACCTCGAGGACGCCGGAGCCGGCGATGTCCATCTGGTACAGCGCCTGAACGGCGGCGAGACGCGCGGCGCCACGCTGGTTTGCCGGCTTCACCGGATGCTTTCCTTCGCCCGTCATCGCTCAGCCACCCAGCTTCTTTTTCAGTTCGATCATCGAGAGCGCCGCTCGGGCCGCAAAGCCGCCCTTGTCCTTTTCGCTGCGCTTGACGCGCGCCCAGGCCTGCTCATCGTTCTCGACGGTCATGATGCCGTTGCCGATCGCGAGCGATTCCGAGACAGCAAGTTCCATCAGCGCACGGGAGGATTCGTTGGCGACGATGTCGAAGTGATAGGTTTCGCCGCGGATGACCATGCCGAGCGCGATGAAGCCGTCATACTGCGTGCCTTCATCGTCCATGGCGTCCAGAGCCATGGCGATTGCCGGCGGGATTTCCAGTGCACCCGGCACCGTGATGACGTCGAATGTCGCGCCAGCCTCGTCCAAAGCGTGCTTGGCGCCGTCCAGAAGAGCGTCCGACATGTCGTCATAGAAGCGTGCCTCGACGATCAGCAAATGCGGCGAAGCCGACTTATCTACCATGGGTCCGATCCGATCTTGAATGTGATTGCGGCCGCTGGCCGAACAGAAACGCGGTCAAACCACGCCATATCCCGGAAGGCAAGTGTTTTTGCGGCAGGACAGACCTGCGACGCGGGCGCGCATTTTGCCAAAGCCCAGTTTACCGGCCTGACACTGTTGTTCCACTCTCGCTAATGCAGGCGAAAATCGGGCACATATCGTGACAAATGTTTAATGGAATTCAGACACTTAGAGGCTGGATTTTGCCACAAACCAATCCCAGCTTCAGTCTTTCAAGCGAGCGACGGAATCCCCCGCCATCGCAAACATCCTCGAAAGGAACAGGACCATGAATCGCTTTGCAGCCATCTTCAGTGCCACGGCACTCTCCGCCATTGCCTTCGGCGCCGAAAGCTATGCCGCCATGCCAGCCGCCAGCGGCGCTCCCGAAAGCAAGATCGAAAGCACCATCCAGACGCTGCCGGCTTCCGACTTCGACGTGGTTCGGATCGACTCGCTGAGAACGCATGATGCCGCGCATGAACGCTTTGCCGCCGTTTCGCAGAGCTCTCCCGAAACGCGCCAGTTGCAGGCCTCGGTCATCGCCAACCATTCGCTGGCGCAGAAGCTGCAGGCGCAGAACGTCGAACTGACCAATATCGTCGGCGCCGAGCGCGCCGCCGATGGAAGCGTCACCTTCTACGTCCGCTGATATCGCCTACCCCTCCTCCCAGTCCCCAACTCTGCCCCCGTTTCTCCCAGAACGGGGGCTTTTTCACGCCATGGAACCTTTAGGCATAGACGGGTGTTTTCGCAGTCGATAGGCACCCGACGCGGTCGCCTCGCAACACTCACTTCTGGAGGCACCCATGGGTCGCGGCATTCTTCTCTGGCTGATCGGCGTACCGATCCCGCTCATCATCCTGATTCTGCTGTTCTGGCGCTAAACCCAGGCAGAGGCCGGCAGTCGCTCGAAGATCTGCAGGCGATCCGCCCCCACCTTCCGCTCATCCACGCGGACGAAACCGGCGGGAAGGTGGTCAGCCGTAATCGGCGAGGCGATGCCGCCGGGTCCGATGGTGACGGATGAATCATAGAGGTGGATCCGGTCGACCAGTCCCCGAGCCAAGAGATCGGAGGCGACGCGTGCGCCGCCTTCGACCATCAGAGACGAAACGCCGCGTTTGGCGAGGAGCGCAAGCAGATCCTCTATTCCTCCGGCGTCAACGACTTCCACACCCAGTTCTTGAAGCGCCGATCGATGACCGATCGAACCAGCAGCGACCGCGGCGATGACTGGTACGCTCTTTGCGGTTATCGCCAGTTTCGATGTCGGGGGCAGTTCGGCCCGCCGATCGAGAACGATGCGAATGGGAGACGCGTCTTCCAGCCCCGGCAAGCGCACGGTCAGCTCGGGATCATCCGCAAGAGCCGTTCCGATACCGACGAGGATGGCATCACTTTCCGCCCGAAGACGATGTACTTCCGTGCGAGCTTCTGGACCGGTGATGGCCACCTGCCCTTCGCCCAGCCTTCCGAGCATTCCATCTGCGGATATGGCCAGTTTCAGCGTGACCTGAGGCCGACCCTTGGTCTGCCGTGTCAGGTAGCCGGCCATGGCGCGCCTGGCTTCCTTCTGCAGGATGCCGATCGTGACCTCGATATCGGCGTCCGCCAGGATCTTCAGACCTCGACCCGACACACGCGGATCGGGATCGGCGACGGCAACCACGACGCGGGCGATGCCCGCTGTGACGATCGCATTGGCGCAGGGCGGCGTCTTTCCATGATGAGAGCAAGGTTCGAGCGTGACATAGGCCGTGGCTCCCCTCGCCTTCTCGCCGGCTTCGGCAATGGCCTGGGGCTCTGCATGGGGACGACCGCCGAAGGCGGTGACGCCGCGCCCGACGATTTCGCCATCCTTGACGATGACGCAGCCGACCGAGGGATTGGGGCCGGTACGACCGACATGGGTTTCGGAAAGCTTGATTGCCTCCCGCATATACCGTTCGTCGCGGGCCGTAATCGACACGTCGTCAATCCGCCGTGCTGTCTCTGGAGATCTTGGCGTTGATCTCGGAAATGACATTCTCGAAGTCTTCTGCGTGGCTGAAGTCACGATATACCGAGGCGTAGCGAACAAAGGCCACGTCATCGAGCGTCTTCAGGGCCTCGAGCACCTGCAGGCCGATTTCCTCCGAGGAGATCTCGGTTTCGCCGGAACTTTCCAGACGACGCACGATGCCGGAGACCGCCCGCTCGATGCGGTCGGGATCGACGGGACGCTTGCGCAGTGCGATCTGGAAGGACCGCACCAGCTTGTCGCGATCAAAGGGCGCCTTGCGACCGGTCTTCTTCAAGACCATCAACTCGCGCAGCTGCACCCGTTCGAAGGTGGTGAAGCGCCCCCCGCAATCCGGACAGATGCGACGCCGGCGGATGGAGGTGTTATCCTCCGCCGGGCGCGAGTCCTTGACCTGGGTTTCATCCGATCCGCAGAAGGGGCAGCGCATCCACGTCCAGCCTTACATGTAGGGGTACATCGGGAAACGGTCCGTCAGGGCGACGACCTTGTCCCGAACGGCCGCTTCGACGGCGGCATTGCCTTCATCCGAGTTGGCGACCTTTAGACCATCGAGAACCTCGACGATCAGATTGCCGATTTCGGTGAATTCCGCTTCCTTGAAACCGCGGGTCGTACCGGCCGGCGTGCCGAGACGGATGCCGGAGGTGACGAAGGGCTTCTCCGGGTCAAAGGGGATGCCGTTCTTGTTGCAGGTGATGTAGGCGCGGCCGAGGCCGGCTTCCGCACGCTTGCCGGTGGCGTTCTTCTTGCGCAGGTCGACCAGCATCAGGTGGTTGTCGGTGCCGCCGGAGACGATGTCGAGGTTCTGCTTGATCAGGGTCTCGGCCAGCGCCTTGGCGTTCTTCACGACCTGCGCGGCATAGTCCTTGAATTCCGGCTGCAGCGCTTCGCCGAAGGCAACGGCCTTGGCGGCGATGACATGCATCAGCGGACCGCCCTGGAGGCCCGGGAAGACGGCCGAGTTGAACTTCTTCGCCAGATCCTCGTCGTTGGTGAGGATCATGCCGCCACGCGGGCCACGCAGGGACTTGTGGGTCGTGGAGGTCGCGACATGGCAGTGCGGGAACGGCGACGGATGCTGGCCACCGGCAACGAGGCCGGCGATATGGGCCATGTCGACCATCAGGTAAGCGCCCACTTCGTCAGCGATCTCGCGGAAGCGCTTCCAGTCCCAGATGCGGGAGTAAGCGGTGCCGCCGGCAATGATCAGCTTCGGCTTGTGGGTGCGCGCCTTTTCGGCAACGTCATCCATGTCGAGCTGGTGATCGTCTTCACGAACGCCGTAGGAGACGACGTTGAACCACTTGCCGGACATGTTGACCGGCGAACCATGGGTCAGGTGACCGCCGGAGTTCAGGTCGAGGCCCATGAAGGTGTCGCCCGGCTGCAGGAGCGCGAGGAAGACGGCCTGGTTCATCTGCGAACCCGAGTTCGGCTGAACGTTGGCGAAGTTCACGCCGAAGAGCTTCTTCGCGCGTTCGATTGCGAGTTCTTCGGCGATATCGACGAACTGGCAGCCGCCATAGTAGCGCTTGCCCGGATAGCCTTCCGCATACTTGTTCGTCATGATCGAGCCCTGGGCTTCGAGCACGGCGCGGGAGACGATGTTTTCGGAGGCGATCAGTTCGATCTCATGACGTTGACGACCGAGTTCCTTCTCGATCGCACCGAAAATTTCCGGATCCGTATCGGCGAGAGAACGAGAAAAGAAGGCATCGTTGTTCGACATGATCGCTGGCTCCTCAAAAGCGTTTGATGCTGTGGGGTCTTAAACTTCCGCAGTCCTGAGAGCAATACGAAGAGCGACATTTGCAGATCAATTGACGCGCTCGGGCGAAAGGCCGCAGCCTCTCATGAAAAAGCCGCGCACGAGGCGCGGCTTTCTATGAGTATGAGCAACTGCGTCGCCTTATTGCAGCGGCACAAAATCCTCGTCGACGGAACCGGCAAACTGTTCGACACCGATGTTGGACTGCAGCGCGAGCTGCGCGTCGCCATCCTTCTGATAGATGTCATCGCGGAACTGGACGATGCCGTTACTCGTCGACCACGCCGTGATGTAGACGATGTATACCGGCACTTCCTCGGCGAGCTTGATCGGGTTGTTCTGGCGGGTCGTGATGACGCGCTCGATTTCCTGGCGGGACCAGCCGGGGGTATCGCGCAGCAGCCAGGTCACGAGGTCACGCACGTTCTGCACGCGGATGCAGCCCGAGGATTCAAACCGCATCAGCTTGTTGAACAGGCCCTGCTGGGGCGTGTCGTGCATGTATTCGTTGTTCGGGTTGTGGAAGTTGATCTTGGTCGAGGCCATGGCGTTGATCTTGCCAGGGTCCTGACGGAACATCAGGTTCGGCGCCTTGGCCGCGTTCCAGTCGACCGTCTCCGGCGCGACTTCATTGCCGTTGCCGTCGAACAGGCGGATGCTGTTGCGGGTCAGGTAGGTCGGATCCTTGCGCATCAGCGGCACGATGTCCTTCTCGACGATCGAGCGCGGCGCGGTCCAGTACGGATTGAGGATGACCTCGTAGATCTTCGAATTGATCATGTGGGTCGGGCGATCGATGCGGCCGACGACGGCGGTGTTGCGCAGCGCGACGCGATCGTTCTCGACCGCCTCGACCGAGGCGCCGGGAACGTTGACCATCACGTAGCGACGGCCGAGATCGCCCGACATGGACTGGAGACGGATGAGGTTGGTGTTGAGCTGGTTCAGACGGACGTCTGCGCCGACATTCAGCGCCTTGACGGTGAACTCGCCGAGAACGCCATCTTCAGGCAGGCCGTGACGGGCCTGGAAGCGCTTGACGGCTGCTTCGACGTAGGAATCGTAGGAATTGGAGATGCCGGCTTCACGCGGCAGGTCGCCAGCGATCATCAGGCGCTGGCGCAGGCTCTGAACGGACGGGTCCATGGCGCCGATGCGCAGCGCAGCCGGTGCATTGACCATTGGCCAGCCGCCATTCGACACGATCATCTGGTACTGCGAGATCGCCTGCTGCATGTAGACGAGGTTGTTGGCGCTCAGAATCGGGCTGTTGGAGACCACGTCCAGAGCCGTGCGCGATGCCTGCGCGTCGAACTGGTCGTCCCAGTTGCCGCGGCGGGGCGCGTTGATCAGGTCATTGATCGCGTCCTGCGCCATGGCCTGTCCGGCAAATGCCGCAGCACCGGCAGCGGCGGCACCGCGAAGCAGCGAGCGGCGCGAAAGAGCAACAATTCCAGACGTCTTGGACATATTCCCTACCGTTTCATCCTGAACCTGAACAAAACGCATATCGCGCCATGGTTAACAAAGCGCCGCCAAACTGGCTGAGACATGCGTTGCGGGGTTGACCAGAGGCTGTCGAGACGGCCCCCTCTACTCGTTCCGGCGGTCCCATATCAATATGGCCAATTCGTGTCAGGTGGGACTTCCGTCACGACACTGTGTAGGGCTCTCCAGATGTCGTGAGGCTTCAAAAAGCGAAAACCGGACGCTTCCCAGGAAGCATCCGGTTTCGAGCGGTGGATCGCTTGAGGAGGTCGTCGTTCGAGCAACTCAGAGGCGATAGAGGATCTGGTCGTTCCAGAAGCGGTCGAGGCGCTGCAGGAGCTTGTTCATCTGGGTGAATTCGTCGGTGCCGATGCCGCCGACCTTCTGGATCGAGCCGATGTGACGCTCATAGAGCTTGGCGACAGTTTCGGCGATCTCCTGGCCGGCATCGGTCAGGCTGATGCGGACCGAGCGACGGTCGACACGCGAGCGCTGGTGGTTGATGAAGCCGAGGTCGACGAGCTTCTTGACGTTATAGGAGACGTTCGAGCCCAGATAGTAACCGCGCGAGCGCAGTTCACCGGCGGTCAGTTCCGAATTGCCGATGTTGAAGAGCAGGAGCGCCTGGACGGCGTTGATGTCGGAGCGACCCTTGCGGTCGAACTCGTCCTTGATGACGTCGAGAAGGCGGCGGTGAAGACGCTCGACGAGGTGGAGGGATTCGAGGTAGAGCGAACGGATCGCTTCTTCCTGCGGGTCGAGAGTGGCCGGCTGCGGCTTGAGCTTGGTGTTCATATCGGTCTGCCTCACTGTTTTGTTTGGCGGTGTTGGTTTTTTCTCCCGCCTTGGTGAGGACCATATCCAATGCGCATAAAATTCTATTTAAAACGCAGGCTTAACAGAGGCTTACCGAAGCCACTTGTCGTATCAGGGTAAATCAACCGTTATACGCTCCTGCTTGTGTCTCCCTTCGAGCCACAACGCTAGGCGGAAAACGGCATAGACGACGAAGACCACCGAATGCATGGCAACCGCGAGCGTGTTGCGGCCGAAGATCTCCGGCCAGACGGTGAACATCAGCATCTGCCCGCCAGCTGCCAGCAGCCACATGACGGGGCCCCAGGAGCCGGCGACCCAGAGCCCGAGCGCAGCAACGGGGAAGACGACGGCGAGCGCCGTGGCCGCAACGCGCCAGGGTGTGGACAAGAGATCGAAGCGGCCCATGCCATCATGGCTGTAGCCAACGAGCAGCGCCCAATATTGCAGACCGAACCAGAGGCAGGACAACGCCACGACGCGCAGGAACAGCACGAAGATGGTTTCAGTCAGGCTCCGGATGGGCGTGTTGGTCGAATCAGCTTCCATGGGCGCGAGGATAGGCCTGCGACAAGATCTTCGCCAGCTTGGTGGCTCCGCCCTCCCCCGCTGATGTTAAAGCGCGCCTTGTCGAAGCGCGGGTTGGCTCGGTGCGGTTTGGCGACGCAGGCGGCCCCATGTGCCGGCTGAGGTTTTGCAAGCTCAGGGCATCGTGCTAATCAGCAGCCTGACACAGACGAGGATCACGCTCATGACGGACAAGACACATCTGGTAGACGCAGTCACCGGCCACAGGCGCATGCGCCGCCTGCGCAAGGCCGACTGGCAGCGCCGCATGGTTCAGGAGAACCGTCTGACTGTCGACGACCTGATCTGGCCGATCTTCGTGGTGCCCGGCACCGGCATCATGGAGCCGATCGCGGCCATGCCCGGTGTTCACCGCATGAGCATCGACAAGGCCGTCGAGGCGGCCAAAGAGGCGGCCGATCTCGGGATCCCCGCGCTTGCGACCTTTCCCAATGTGGAAATGGCGTTGCGCGACCAGACCGGCTCTGAGGTCCTGAAGAGCAACAACCTGCTCAATCAGGTGACGGCCGCAATCAAGAAGGCGGTTCCGAACATCGGGGTGATCACCGATGTGGCGCTCGATCCCTTCACCAGCCATGGCCATGACGGGATCTTGCGGGACGGCGAAATCGTCAATGACGAGACGGTCGACCAGCTGGTGCGCGCTGCCGTTGCCCAGGCCGACGCCGGGTCCGACATCATCGCGCCCTCCGATATGATGGATGGCCGCATCGGCGCAATCCGCCATGGGCTCGATGCCGCCGGTCACCAGAGCGTCGGCATCATGTCCTATGCCACGAAGTTCGCCTCCTGCTATTACGGGCCGTATCGCGAGGCGATCTCGACTAGCGGTCTGCTGAAAGGCGACAAAAAGACCTATTACATCGACCCGGCCAACGGCACGGAAGCCATGCGTGATGCGGCCCTCGACGTGGAAGAAGGCGCTGACATGCTGATGGTGAAGCCGGGGCTTCCCTATCTCGACATCTGCTGGCGCCTGAAGGAGGCCTTCGGGCTGCCGGTCTTTGCCTATCAGGTCTCCGGCGAATACAGCCAGATCAAGGCGGCAGCCGCCAATGGCTGGATCGACGGAGAGCGGGCGATGCTCGAAACGCTGCTCTGTTTCAAGCGCGCCGGCTGCGATGGCATTCTCACCTATTTCGCGCCGGAGGTGGCGCGGCTGCTTGCCAAGCAGGGCTGACGTTCACGGATTATTGTATTCGGCGTCGGGCTCCCCATATCTGAGGCACAACCTCAAAGGAGCCCGCCATGAGCCTCGACAGCAACCCGTCCTATGCCGCACCTGAAGATTGGCGCGCCTATAGCGGCGTGCTCTCGCGGCGCGTCTTCGCCTTTCTCGTGGACTACCTGTTCATCGGTCTCCTCTGGATCCCGGCAGCCGTGGTCGTCTTCTTTCTCGGTGTCCTGACGCTCGGCCTCGGCTGGCTGCTCTACCCGATCCTCTTCTTTGTGGTTGCCGGCCTTTATTTCGGCATGTCGATGGCAGGTCCTTCGCAGGCGACGCCCGGCATGCGGATGATGGGCATCGCCATGGTGCGTCTCGACGGCCGCAAGATCGACTTCATCACGGCGATTGCGCATCTGGCACTGTTCTGGATCCTGAACTCGGTGCTCACGCCGCTGGTCCTGCTGGCCGGTCTGTTCATCGAGCGGTCGCGCCTGGTGCATGACCTTCTGCTCGGCACGGCCGCTGTCCGCACCTACTAAGCCTCACATTCGCTCTACAGATGTCACACTCCGGCTTTTCAGCCGGAGTGTTGACCTTTTTCATTCTTGCGCCATCCTACTTCGAACAGGACAGGCTAGAGGATTCTCTCGGCGGCAGATGAACACGCAGACCTCCCCCTCCCCGCAATTCTACCTCACGGCGCCGGCGCCGTGCCCCTATCTGGCGGGAGAGATGGAGCGGAAGGTCTTCACTCATCTGGTGGGGCCGCGCGCCACCGAAATGAACGATCTCCTGACGCAAGGCGGATTTCGCCGGTCGCAGAACATTGCCTATCGCCCGGCCTGCGAATCCTGCCGCGCCTGCGTCTCTGTCCGGGTTCTGGTCAACGAATTCGAGATGAGCCGCAGCTTCAAGCGCATCGAAGCCACCAATCGCGACGTGGTCTCGACCGTCTTTCCGGCCCAGCCATCGACCGAACAGTTTTCCCTTTTCCGCCACTATCTCGATCACCGCCATCAGAACGGCGGCATGTCCGACATGTCAGCGCTCGATTATGCGATCATGGTCGAGGACAGTCACGTGCAGACCCGGGTGATCGAATATCGGCTGCGCACGCCCGGCGACGGCATATCGGCCCAACCGCGCGGTGACCTCATCGCCGTTGCCCTGTCCGATCTGATGAGCGACGGGCTATCGATGGTCTACTCGTTTTACAATCCGGAAATGGAGAAGCGGTCACTCGGCACGATGATGGTGCTCGACCATATCCGCCGCGCAAAGGCCCTCGGCCTGCCGCATGTCTATCTCGGCTACTGGGTCAATGGTTCGAAGAAGATGGGCTACAAGACCCGCTTCCAGCCGCAAGAGCATCTGATGAGCCAGGGCTGGGCGCGGTTTACAGTAGATGCTGAGGGGTAAACTCGCAAAACTTGGTTTATGGCCAGTCTCGTTTTCGTACATAAAGCCCGCCACCCGTTAACAGGGCAGCGGGCTGTTTCATTTCAGGACAGCTTGCGAATGATCCCGTAGACGACGTTCCGATTCTCGCCGAAACGAACGGTGCCTTCGATTGGCAGGTCACCAACGCTGCCATTGATGATGCGCCACATGTCCGTTTCGGACCGCAGCAACAACGCCCAGTTCATAAAGGTTTCCATGTACCCGTCGACCATGATGTCGGTCGCGAAGTTGGCGAAAAGGAAGACGCCGTTCGGCTTCAGCATGTTCAGGCAACGCTGCGTGAGCTTAATCGACACCTTGTCATTCAGATAGTCGTAAAGGCCTGCCGCATACACGAAATCGAACTTGCCGAAATCATGGCGACCGCCGAGGATCCCGCGCACAGAACCGTCAACCGCCTCGATGCAGGTCCCAGAGAAATCACGGCTGATGGAGCCGACGCTCAGTGGATCCTGATCGAGGGCCACCCAGCGTTTGAGGCGGCCTTCCTTGAGGGCGACAGACCGATTTGCCTCCCGCAGATGACCGGCGGCGATCGTGAGCACCTCTGCGTCTCCGCCACGAGAAGAAGCAATTGCATCAACATGTTGCGTGAGAAGATCACGACGCTCGCGCACGGCCACCGAAGACGATGCGTCTTTCGTGTAGTCGTAAAGCGCCTTCCCCAGCGGAGATGCGTTTTCGACCCATTCCGCTACGCTTGAATGGCCGTAGATAAAGTCAAGGAGCTGCGCATCGCCCGAATAGCCACGAGGCTTTTCGAAGGACCAGCGAGTAAATGGGTCTTCCAGAAAATAGCGTGATACCGGGTGCTGTTGAGCGATCGGGATCAGTTGCTGCCAGATGCTGGCCGGGTACCGCATGCGCAGCTCATGCAGAGAGCCTGCGATCCGGTGAATGATTTGCCTGGGTTCCGCTCCCTGCTCGAATTGCTGCAGTGCAATGCCGAGGGCAAGGCCAAGCGCCATCCGTGCCGTTTGAAACTCTTGCTCGCCCCAAGTTGTGCCTGGTGCCACAACATGGGCTGCAATTGCTTCTGGAGTAATCAGGCTCTCGCCATCGAGGGAAAAATCAATATGTCTCATACGCCGCACCGCCGTGAAAAACGCAAAACTCGTTAATACTTCAGTTACCATATGTGCAGTTGTGAGAATGCGCGACTCGATTTGGTAACTTTTGAGGAGTTTGGTTAACGGCGCCGATGCCCGTACTCTGTCAGGGCTTGGGGATCGGTTCTGAAGCTTTTGACTTTGGACGCGACAATGTCTGTCGGGTCTTTCGCAGTTGCGAGAGCGCTCCCGGCGGTTTGAGAAAGCACGCAGTGAGGGTTTAGGGGCAGACGGACAGATGGACCTGTCGAACCCGAACTCGATCGCGAAGCTGTGGAGACCGATGGAACCGATCATGTCGCACGCTGCGCTCAACGATCTCGAGGCGACGGGGAAGTCCTGCCCAACGCAGGCTCCTCCCGCGACGCTGCGCCAAATCTACGAGACGCATACCGGGCCTGCACGCGTAAGGGCAGCCAGGCAAGGTCTCTGGGTGGCTGTTCTGGTCTACCTTCTGTTCGCCGCGAGCGACGTGATCCTCATTCCTGACGTCGCAGCAACGACCATACTGGCGCGTTTCATCGTTGCCTTGCTTTCACTGGTCGTCATTGAAGTGTGCTGCTGGGCCAAGGTTGGTCCGCGCGGGATTGAGAGCATCTCGGCAATCTCGATCGTCGCAGGCTATCTGTTCTGGCTCATCCCCGCCCTTGAGACGACAGCCGTCGAGAGTATCAGGCTCTATATGATCTTCGGCACCATCTTCATGATGGGAGCCAACCTGTTCTTCATTTTTCCGTTTGTTCTCTCGGTCGTGACATCGATCGTCGTACTGGGCGTCCTTCTCGCAAGCATGGTCGCCATGTTCCCGAGTGACCCGGTTTACATGATCAATTTCGGTCTGTTCTATGTTTCCTGCTTCATCTTCACCTCTTATGTGAACTGGAAACTGAACGGCGAGCGCTACAACGTTTTTCTCAATGCGCTGGAGGCTGCACATCAGCATCGTGAAGCGGAAAAACGGGGTGTCGCGCTTGAGCGGCTCTCGAACACCGACTACCTGACCGGGGTCGAAAACCGTCGCGCGGTCGACAAGCGTCTCCGCGATTACTGGACGGACTGGCAAAGTGAGGGGAAAGCCTTCGCGGCCATTCTGGTCGATGTCGACTTCTTCAAGAAATACAACGATTTCTATGGCCATCAGGCTGGGGATCGCTGCCTGATCCTGGTCGCGAGCGTGCTCAATGACACGCTGAAGCCGCTCAATGCTTCCGTCGGCCGTTATGGTGGCGAGGAGTTCATCGTGCTGTCGCGCGTCACGGGCCGCGATCAGGTCATGGCGCTCTGCGAAATCATCCGCAGCGCGGTGGAGGGCTTGCATCTGGTGCACGACCAGCGGCGCGATGGCCAGGCTGTGGTAACGGTCAGCGTTGGCGCCTCCTATACACGTCCGCAGAGCGGACCGAAGCTCGAGCGCATCATCAACGAGGCCGACCGGGCGCTCTATTCGGCCAAGGCCAATGGACGCAACTGCATCCGGCTGTTCAACCCGAACGATCCGCTGACCAGCGACGACAACGAGAACATCGCCGCGACCCTGCGCATGGCGATCAAGAACGATCTCGTGCATCTCGTCTATCAGCCGATCCAGAACCTGCGCACCGGCCGGGTCGAGGCGGTCGAATCGCTGATGCGGCTGAAGATGATCGACGGCACGCCGCTCTCGCCGGCTCAGTTCATCCCCGTCGCCGAACGCACCGGCGCAATCCTCGATCTCGGTCTCTGGGCGATCCGCCGCGCCTGCACGGAGGTGCTGGCAACCGGCATCGCGCCGATGGCGAGCGTCAACGTCTCCGCCATCCAGCTCAAATCGCGTGGCTTTGCGCTTGCCGTCTCGACGATCCTCGAGGAAACCGGCGTGTCCGGATCTCAGCTCGCCTTCGAGATCACCGAAGGCATCGACATGGAAGGCCAGTCGGATGTCATTCGCTGCATCACCGACCTGCAGGCGCTCGGCATCCGCATCTGGCTCGACGACTTCGGCACCGGCTTTGCCGGCCTCTCCTGGCTCCGGCTCTTCCCCTTCGACACCGTCAAGATCGACCGGTCCTTCCTGCAGGATGCCCGCCGCCCAGCCGGACGCGCCATGCTAGAAGACATCATCCGGCTCATCCGCAATCGCGGCCTGAAGATCCTGATCGAAGGTCTGGAGACGGCCGACCACGTCGAACTGATGCACGAACTCGGCATCGAGCTCGGTCAGGGTTACTATCTCGGCCGGCCGGTCCCGATCGACGAGGTCCGCATCAAGGCCTTCCCGCGGCTTGCAACCGTCGCCGGGCTCTGACGGCAAAATGCTCCGATCGGCCCCAGATTTGGCCGATCCCCTCCTCTGCGATTTTGCAGCGAAAACAGTAGTATCCGGCCAAATCATCAAGGGCGGATCCGCATATGAGCACTGTCGAAGCGGTGGACCTGGCTCAAGGCCAGGATTTTTCCAGAACACTTCTCAAGCACACCAGCATCCGCGTCAGCGATGATTACCTCGATGCCTTCCGCAGCCATGTCGAGGCCGTGCATTATGCGGAAAACGAGGTCATCTTCCGCAAGAGCGATGAGAGCGACTTTGCGATCCTTATCGCGAGTGGCGAGGTTGAGGTCTATGACGAAGGCAGCGGCACTGTGCTTGCCGTTTCCGGTGAAGGGAGCCTGATCGGCGAACTCGGCATGATCAGCGGCGATCCGCGCAGTGCCTCGGCACGGGCCCTCACACCGGTTCGCGGCTGGAAGATCGACCGGTCGGACTATCGCGAATTCCTGAGCGACCGCCCGGAGCTTGCCACCCTCTTCTTCCGCAAGATCTATGCGCAACTCTCTGCGAGCTACGGCAAGCTCCGCCAGCAGTTCGTCGCACTCGAAGACGCCGATCGCCGCTATCATGCGCTCGCTTTCCTCTTCGTCACCATGGTGCTGATGATCAACATCTATGCCCTGGTGAACAGCATCATCCTGACGCATCTGAAAGTCTCGCACCAAGAACAGGTGATGTTCTGGACGTCGCGGGTCATGGAGATCTGGGGCGCATTCGTCATCTGGGGATTGACCGTGCGCTGCGGCCTCACCCGGCAGGACATGGGTATCCGGATGGGAAACCTCTGGCAGTCGATCGGTATGGGGCTCGGCATCAGCGTCGTCGCGCTCGCCGCGATGGCCTATTTCCGCACGATCCTCTATCCGGAACTTGTTGGCACGCCGATCATCGATCCGAAGCTGGTGACGATCACGGTCTACACCTACATCCTCGTCGCGCCCCTGCAGGAATGGATCTGTCGTGGCGTGCTCCTGACGGCGATTGCCGATCTGATGCCGGGCAAGACGCGCCCGATGTCGGCGATCGTGATCACGTCACTGATCTTCTCGACGCTCCATCTCCACTATTCCCAGTCGCTTGCGGTCGTGGCACTCGTCTCCGGCATCGTCTGGGGCTGGCTGCATCTGAAGTATCGGAACCTTGCCGGGCCGATCGTTTCGCACTTCATCCTCGGCAATGCGGCGACGCTCATGGGCGTCTGGTCGATCTGGGAACGCGGCTGACGAGAAAAAAAGCCGGCCGCGATCCGACCGGCTTCGTTCTTTGGGGGGTCTCGGGATCAGCCCGAGAATTTGCCGCTGCGTGGGAAGCCCTTCGGCACCAGGCGGCCCGCCGAGGCGCGATCACCCTGCCATTCGACCAGTTCTTCCTTGGTCTTCGTGAAGGTGCGGCCGGCGCTGTCGGCCCAGGTCAGGCCGTCTGCCAGCGTGAAGAACTTCACGTCCGAGATGCCGCCATCCTTATAGCGCTGCAGGCGCACGCCCTTGCCGCGGGTCATTTCCGGGATCTGGGCGAGCGGGAAGACGAGCAGCTTGCGGTTCTCGCCGACCACAGCGACATGGTCGCCGCTCACGGGCACAACGAGCTTGGCTTCGTCCGGCATGCCGACATTCATCACCTGCTTGCCCTTGCGGGTGTTGGCGACAACCTCGCCCTCCGGCACGATGAAGCCATTGCCGGCGGTCGAGACGAAGATCAGCTTGCGGCTTGCGTCATGGACGAAGGCGGTCAGCACGTCCTGGTCGTTTTCCATGTCGACCATGATGCGCAGCGGTTCGCCATGGCCACGACCACCGGGCAGCTTATCACCGCCGAGTGTGTAGACCTTGCCACCCGTCGTCACGAGCAGGATCTTGTCGGTCGTCTGGGCCGGGAAAGCGACCTTCAGCGCATCGCCTTCCTTGAAGGTCAGCGACGAGGTGTCGGAGATATGCCCCTTCAGCGCGCGGATCCAGCCCTTTTCGGAGATGACGACGGTGATCGGTTCCTTCTCGATCATCGCCTGCTGGATTGCCTCGACATCGGCGTCAGGCGCATCGGCGAAGACGGTGCGGCGGCGGCCAAGTTCTGTCGCCTTGGCGTATTTCTTCTTCACCTCGCCGATTTCCCAGGCGACGGTCTGCCACTGCTTTTCCGGCGAGGCGAGCAGGGATTCGATCTCGGCCTTTTCGGCGGACAGTTCCTCATGCTCCTTGCGGATCTCGAATTCCTCGAGCTTGCGCAGATTGCGCAGGCGCATGTTGAGAATGGCTTCCGCCTGGATGTCGGTCAGATCCCATTTGGCGATCATCACCGGCTTCGGCTCGTCCTCCTCGCGGATGATGCGGATCACCTCGTCGAGGTTGAGATAGGCGATCAGCAGGCCGCCGAGGATTTCGAGGCGCCGGTCGATCGCGGCGAGCCTGAACTTCGAACGACGGACGAGCACGTCCTTGCGGTGCTCCAGCCACTCGGTTAGCACCTCGTTGAGGGCCATGACCTTCGGCACCTTGCCCTGCGAGAGCACGTTCATGTTCAGCGGAACACGGCTTTCGAGCTCGGTGAGCTTGAAGAGCGATTCCATCAACAGGGTCGCGTCGACCGTGCGGCTCTTCGGTACCAGCACGATGCGCACGTCTTCGGCGCTTTCGTCCCTGATATCTTCGAGCAATGGCAGGCGACGCGCGACCAGGAGTTCGGCGATCTTCTCGATCAGGCGCGACTTCTGCACCTGGAAGGGGATCTGGGTGACGATGATCTGATATCCGCCGCGGCCGAGATCCTCGGTCTCCCACTTGGCACGCACACGGAAACCACCGCGACCGGTGCGGTAGGTCTCGAGCATCGAGGCGCGGCTTTCGACGATCACGCCGCCGGTCGGGAAGTCCGGTCCCTCAATGCCGCCGCGTTCCGGATGGGCGGGATCTGCCAGCAGTTCCTCGACGGGCGCGCCGGGGTTCTTGATCAGATAGAGGGCCGCATCGCAGAGCTCATGGGCATTGTGCGGCGGGATGGAGGTCGCCATGCCGACCGCGATGCCGGAGGCGCCGTTGGCGAGCAGGTTCGGGAAGGCGCCCGGCAGGACTGTCGGCTCGTCGTCTTCTTCGTTATAGGTCGGACGGAAGTCGACGGCGTCCTGATCGATACCTTCGAGCAGCAGGGCTGCCACATCGGTCATGCGGGCTTCGGTGTAACGATAGGCGGCCGCACTGTCGCCGTCGATATTGCCGAAGTTCCCCTGCCCGTCCACGACCGGGTAACGCTGCGAGAAGTCCTGCGCGAGACGCACCAGCGCATCATAGACCGACTGGTCGCCATGCGGGTGGAACTTACCGATGACGTCACCGACGATACGGGCGCATTTCTTGAAGGCCGAGTTCGGCCGGATGCCCATTTCGCTCATCGCATGGATGATGCGGCGATGCACCGGCTTCAGCCCGTCGCGGACGTCCGGCAATGCGCGATGCATGATCGTCGACAAGGCATAGGCGAGGTAGCGCTCTTCGAGCGCCGCCTTCAGGTCGACCGGAAGAATGTTGTCGCCACCCTCTTCGGGCGGAAGCTGATTTGTCCCCATGGGTCCCTGCCTAGCGGAGATGGTCCGGAACGGCAAGGAATCCGGGCGTTCTGCCTGTGGATTAAGAGCCTGTGACCGTCATCACGCCACGTTCGCGCTGCACCAGTCTATGGCGAAAACCGGTGGACGTTTTTCCAATCCCACTTATAAATATTGCCGACCTTTTGGGCACGCTGCAGGCGGCCAACAGCAACAGAGGACCTCATCATGACCTTGTACCGTTCCACCCGAATTCTGCTCGCGGGCGCGGCGCTTTGCGCATTCTCCGGCCCGGCGCTCGCGCTGGACGGACAGGATTTGTTGAAGAAGATCAATGCGGCTTTCGCAACGGGTGGCACCAGCATCACGGCCGACAATGTCGAAGTGGATGGCTCTAACGTCATCTTGAGGGGCCTGAAGCTTGGCGTGGACGGCGATGCAGCCGAAAAGCCGCTCGCGCTCGAAGAACTGACGCTGGAAGGCGTGACCGAGGAAGAGGGCGGCGCCTATTACATCGAACGCGTCGACTTCCCCGAGGTCAACGTCACCGAGGACAAGTCGACCTTCAAGGTCGAGGATCTCTATCTCTCCGGCGTCTATGTCCCGGGCGATGCGAATGCCGAAGGCATCGATTCGCTGATGTTCTACGAAGAGGCCCATAGCGGCCACGTCAACGTGACCGTCGACGGCAAGCAGGTCTTCTCGATGGCGGAAGCCGTCGGCACCATGGGCCTCTCCGAAGACGAGACCACGATCACCTTCGAGGGCTCCGTCACCGGCGTGAAGGCGGATCTCAGCACCGTCGAGGATCCGAAGGCCAAGGAACAGATCGAAGCACTCGGCCTTACCACGCTCGACGGCAACATGAACATGTCCGGCAGCTGGGAAGTCGAAAGCGGCACGATCGACATCGAAGACTATTCGATCGATTTCGCCAATGTCGGCAAGCTGTCGCTTGCCTTCTCGATGTCCGGCTACACGCTCGACCTCGTCAAGCAGATGCAGGAACAGGCCCGCATGATGCAGGCACAGCCGCAGAACGAGCAGGCGCAGCAGGCCGCCGGCCTTGCCATGCTCGGCCTCGTGCAGCAGCTTTCGCTGGTCGACGCCCAGATCCGCTTCGAAGATGCCGGCATCACCAAGCGCGGCCTCGACTTTGCCGGCAAGAGCAATGGAGCGGACGGCGCCCAGATGGCTCAGATGGTCAAGGGCATGGTTCCGATCCTGCTCGCACAGGCCAAGCTCGGCGCGATCCAGAACGAGATCTCTGCCGCCGTGAACACCTATATCGACGACCCGAAGGCGCTGACGATCGCGGCCGCACCGGCCAATCCAGTCGCCTTCCCGATGATCATGGGCGCTGCCATGGGCGCCCCGGAAACCATTCCGGGCCTGATCGGCTTGAAGGTGACGGCGAACGACTAAGCCTAAATGAGCAAGACCGCTCTTTAGGCGGTCTTGCTCTTTGCAAAAAGCCGAAACTCAAGCAGCGCGGTGCTCTTCAGTCCCAAGGTGGGGCCGGACAGCCTCTCTAGAAGTGGACAACCGGAATCTGCCGAGGAGAGCACGCAAGCGGGATGCCTGATCTTCAAGACCGGCAACAGCCATCTGGTTGCGCTCCACAAGAGCGGAGTTCTGCTGGGTCGTCTGGTCCATGCCTGCCACGGCATGATTCACGTTGCTGATCCCGGCACTCTGGTCACTTGCGGACGACGCGATGCTTTCCATGTACCGCTGGATCGCTTGAACCTCCCGCTCAATCTCGACAAGAGCCGAGCCGGTTTCGCGCACAAAATGCGCTCCACCAGCAACTTCCTTGCCGGATCGGTCAACGAGGCTTTTGATCTCCTTCGCCGCGTTGGCCGAGCGCTGCGCCAATTCGCGAACTTCATGCGCCACGACCGCAAACCCCTTGCCTGCTTCTCCCGCTCGGGCAGCCTCAACGCCGGCATTCAATGCCAGCAGGTTGGTCTGGAACGCAATCTCATCGATCACCCCGATGATGCTACCAATGCTCCGGGATGATTCTTCGATCCGGGCCATCGCTTCGACGGCATCGATCACCAGACTGCCCGTTTTGTCCATGCTTGCGCTGACTGTTCGCACCGCGTCTCGTGCATCATTGCTCAGTCGGGCAGATTGCTGGACGTTCTGAGCAATCTGGTCGAGCGCCGCTGAAGTCTCTTCGAGCGTGGCCGCCTGCCTCATGCTGCGCTCTGCGAGCTGCATCGCCTCCACATTGATCGCCCGGCTGCCGGTATCGATAGCCTGGCTGACGGAATCAATCCCGCCCATCAATTCGCGCAGACCTGCAACGGTGCGATTAAGGTCGGACCTCAAGCCCTCGAACTCGGCGGAGAACACCTCGTCAAGCTGAACTGTCAGATCGCCAGCAGCCAGGCGGCGCAGCCCTTCAGCCAGTCCGGCAGTGGCTTGTTCGAGGCGCTCTCTGGCGTGGATCTCCGCTTCCTCTTGCAAGCGGATGCGCTCGGCTGCCGCTTCTGTACGCGCCTGCTCAGCCTCCCGCTCCAGTTGCAAGCGCTCGATTGCCGAACGGCGAAACACCTCGATGGCACGCACCATGGCACCGATCTCGTTTGGCTGGTCGAGATGGGCGACCGAATGGGCGGTGTTGCCCTCTGCGAGTTTACGCATGGCGTCCGTGATCGACTTTACCGGGCGGCTGATCGAGCGCCCAACCAGCCAGACTGTGAACAGGATCAATGTGGCCACACCTGCCACGGTGATGATGGCAACCTCCTGGTTTGCGGCCCGAACCGTTTCGCTCTCCACCTGTGCTTTGGTGAGGGCGTCATTTATCGACGCGACCAGCGACTGCAATCCTTGCTCGACATCGGCACCGGCGATCGTCAGAGACTGGCGCGCCTCCACCACCTTCAGGCTTCCCTCGGCGAAAAGGCGGAAAGCGATCACATACATATCGAGCGCCTCGGTTACCTTCATCCTCTGCGGTCCCGGAGGATAGGTCTTCTTCAGATGCGCCTTGAAGTTTGGCAGTTCGCTTTGAAACGCGTCGAGCGTCGCTGCCTGCTGCCAGAGCATGAAATCCTTCTCGTGCTTTCTCAGGGTCAGCATGCTCGCTCTGAGTTCGGCATTTTCGACATCGAGTGTGAGCTTCTCGACCTTGTCGACGGCTGACTGCATTGCGCCTCTCAGCCCCGTAACCGGGGTGAAGCCAAGCTGCTCGGTGGCCGCGAAGAGCACCTCGAACGCATCGGCGTAAGAGTTCATCCGATCTTTGAGCTCGTCATTTCCAGACAGTCCCCTGTCGGCAAGAGATTGCCCAAGGGACCCAAGAGCCTCGGACGCTTCCAAAACGGCTTGTCGAAACGGACCTGCTGCCTCTGCAGACGGTTGCGCCAGAAAGCGTTCAGCGGAGATTGCGGCGCGCTGTATCTGGGTATCGATGATATCGACGGAGCGGCGAAAATCCTGGTACTGCGCTTCGTCAGCCCTGAAAGCCTTGTCTGCCTGGATCTGTGCATAGGAAAGAATTGCCATCACAGTCACGCCGACAAGGGCCAAAAGCCCCAGTACGAAGACGCGGTGTGTAATGCCGAAACGCAGGATAAACTTCATAACACATCCGGTGGGTTTGCATCTTTGCATCGTTGATGCCGCGCGGCCCTTAACAAGACCTGAACCGAGGATGACAGTTTGACGAAATGAAGCGCCTCTCCCCAACCTTGGGGGTGACTTTCAGGCACAGTTCGAACAAGGCATGAAAAAAGGCGCCGCTGGGAAGCGGCGCCTATTCCAATCTCGCGCTTGGAGACCGGTATCAGTCCTTCTTCGGCTGCGGCACGACGCGGAGCGCCAGTTCGCGCAGCTGCGTCGGGGTGGCCGGCGACGGCGCGTTCATCAGCAAGTCCTGGGCCTGCTGGTTCATCGGGAAGAGCGAGATCTCGCGCAGGTTCTTCGCACCGACGAGCAGCATGACCACGCGGTCGATGCCGAAGGCGCAGCCGCCATGCGGGGGCGCGCCGTACTGGAAGGCGCGGTACATGCCGCCGAAGCGCTCTTCGACGTCGTCCTTCGACAGGCCGACCAGCTCGAACGCCTTGACCATCAGTTCCGGCGACTGGTTACGGATCGAGCCCGAGGCGATTTCGAAGCCGTTGCAGACCGCGTCATACTGATAGGCCTTGAGCGACAGCGGATCCTGCGTTTCGAGGGCCTCCAGGCCGCCCTGCGGCATCGAGAAGGGATTGTGGGCGAAGTCGATCTTCTTTTCGTCCTCGTTGTATTCGTAGAACGGGAAGTCGACGATCCAGCACATTTCGAAACGGTCGCGATCGACGAGGTTCAGCTCCTCGCCGGCGCGGGTGCGGGCTTCACCGGCAAACTTGTAGAACTTGGCCGGGTCGCCAGCGACGAAGAAGCAGGCATCGCCCGCTTCCAGACCGAGCTGGGTGCGGATCGCTTCGGTGCGCTCTTCGCCAATGTTTTTGGCAAGCGGGCCGGAGCCGGCGATCTTGCCGTCCTCTTCCTTCCAGAAGATGTAGCCGAGGCCCGGCTGGCCGGTCGACTGCGCCCAGGCGTTCATGCGGTCGCAGAAGGCGCGCGAGCCACCGGTCTTGGCCGGAATGGCCCAGACTTCGACCTTCGGGTTCGAGGCGATCATGTTGGCGAAGACCTTGAAGCCTGAATCACGGAAGTGGTCGGTGACGCCTTCCATGACGATCGGGTTGCGCAGATCGGGCTTGTCGGAACCATACTTGCGGATCGCGACGTCATAGGGGATGCGCGGCCACTCCTTGGTAACCGGCTTGCCTTCGGCGAACTGCTCGAAGACATCAGTCATCATCGGCTCCATCGTCGCCCAAATGTCTTCCTGGGTGACGAAGCTCATTTCGACGTCGAGCTGGTAGAATTCGCCCGGCAGACGGTCCGCGCGCGGATCTTCATCGCGGAAGCAGGGGGCGATCTGGAAGTAGCGGTCGAAACCGGCCACCATCAACAGCTGCTTGTACTGCTGCGGCGCCTGGGGCAGCGCAAAGAACTTGCCTTCATGGATGCGGCTCGGCACGAGGAAGTCACGCGCGCCTTCCGGCGACGAGGCCGTCAGGATCGGGGTCGTGTATTCGGCAAAGCCGGCTTCGGCCATGCCGGTGCGCATGGCGGAGATGATCTGGGTGCGCTTGACGATGTTCTTGTGCAGCGTGTCGCGGCGCAGATCGAGGAAGCGGTACTTCAGGCGTACGTCTTCCGGATAATCCGGCTCGCCGAAGACCGGCAGCGGCAGTTCCTTGGCAGCCGAGAGAACCTCGATTTCCTGAGCGTAAAGCTCGATCTCGCCGGTCGGCATGTTCTTGTTGACGGTGTCTTCCGTGCGAGCCTTGACCAGGCCGTCGATGCGGATGACCCATTCGCCGCGCACGGTCTCGGCCAGCTTGAAGGCCGGGCTATCCGGATCGGCCACGACCTGGGTGATGCCATAATGATCGCGCAGGTCGATGAAGAGCACGCCGCCATGGTCACGAACGCGATGGACCCAGCCCGACAGGCGAACGGTCGATCCGACGTCGGACTTGCGAAGAGCGGCACAGGTGTGGCTGCGGTAACGATGCATGATCAGGTATCCCGAATGTGACGGTCGAAAAGGCACCGTCAGAGGAGGCGCGCGACCGATAGAAAAATCGGGCGGAAAAGCGCATGGTGTGGCTGATTTGTCAAGGCTGGGTGGTGTGGGGCGTTGGGTAGTGTGGATTTGGCGGGACGTGGTGGGCCAAGCGTGAGGTTGGTTGTGCCGCGCGGGGGAACGGCTCCTTCAGGTAACCACCATACCGTAGCTGCCGTCGGCGCCAGCCGAACTCGATAGGCAGCGTCTACACAATTAGGTAGCCCCAACACTACGTAGCGGATGAAACCAAACTCGCTTCCACAATCAAGTTGTCTAGCAGTCTTAAAAGCTTGGAAGATTGGTATGGGCCGTTGCGAAGCGCTTCATCGCGCTGATCGTAGAAATGCCGCTGGTAAGACTCCTTAAACTCCAACGCGCCGTGCCACGCATTGACCTCCTTTTTATAGTTGCTCCAAAGCACTTGCGCTGGGCCAAAAGCAGGCAGATCAAGATCGAGATAACACTCGATCGCAGCTGCGCGTCCGTTGATGTCAGCCAAGTTGACGCCTTCTGGTCCACGCGCAGGAAAGCTGGCGAAAGCTTCAAGATCAGGCAGAAGCATCGAGCGCATGTTCGCAGGCAGATTGAGTGCAGCTAGCTTGCGGTAAGCATCCACTCCCTCAGCATCATTGTCAAAAACGAAAAGCACCTTGTTTTGTATGTCGATACGTAAGAGCCCCTCTGCGAACCTCACAAGATTGCCGGCACCCCAAAAATGATGGCGCTCGTCAACGTCGATGAAGTTAAAGAAGTCAGCCACGTCAGGTCGCAGGACCTCCAACGCGCGTTTGATTATTCGCGCGTCTGATGCTCCCTCCGTCGCGATCAACACCTTTTGAACGCGCCTAGCGCCCGGCTGGAAATCGCCCATGCTTGCCCAGCCATTGCTCGCGAGTGGCCCAAATTCCCAAACAACCTCGACATCAGCGTTAGCGGGATTCAGAGCAAACACCTGCAGCATGGACTCAGCACTCAATACACAGAGGCTCGCCGACAGATAGCTCTTTTCCGAATAGTACTGTTCGTTGTAACAATAGCCGGGCAGCCGGGCGAACTCGCCTGCATCATCCGCAAAGCGACCTTTTGCCACCTCATCACGATCAGGGGTTTCATACTCGACATACGCATCCTTCAAGTCGCCAAGCGGATATCGACAGGCAAGGGCGCAAAACTCTTCAAAGGACAGAAGCGAAGGCTCCTCTGGGGGGCTCCTGAACGACGTCATTTCGAGCGCATCAGCCACAACGCCTTCATACTCCGCACGCGCTGCGGCGAGCGAATGATTAAAAAGCTCAAGACGCGGCACCATTCGGTCAAGCCTACGCGCGAATACCATCTCCCGCAGTTCAAGATCAGCAATCTCGTCGGGATTCTCATCATAGTAGTCGTAGTCTATCTCCTCCATTTTGCGGCGCGTGCGATCGCCCTCTTGAAACAGATGTCCAAAGTCGATGCCCATATGATTTTTGGAGTAGGACAGCGAGATACCGCCGACCGTCAGATTGATTTCCGTTCCCATTAGCGTGCAGGCTCCTTGGCCGGAACGCTCCACGTCATTTCACCGGTCACCTCGTCGCGCGATGCATGAAAGTCGGCAGGGTAGTCCTGCCCGACCGTTTCAAACACCCGAACGATCTCGTCCTTGGATATAAAGTTTAGACGGATATCTCTGTCCCTGTCGCTGGTGAAAAATGCACCATAACTGTCATCCTCACCCGAAAGCATGAAAATGAAACTGTGCACCATTCGGTGCGCCACGTAGAGCAGGTCACGAGACTCCTGCACTGGCTTGTCTAGGTTATAAAACTCCCAAAACTCGCTGCGGCTGTACCAATCAACAATAGGCTGGCCTTCACGCTTCTCGTATCGAGTCAGCCCTACTTTCATGGTGCGCGTTTCTGCACTGACCTTTCCAGCAGCCTCCAATAGCTTGCGGATTGCATAGAAGCCTATGAATATCTCGCGCTCGATCCGCGCGAATTGAGCTTCGCTGATATCTGTTGCTACCAAGTTTTTTTTGATGAACTTGGCTCCAACCAGCAGCGGTTTTTTCCAGTAGTAACTTTCAGTTATCATGACGATCAGCTTACCATCAGAAAGCTGTAAAGCCAGCGATCTTCTACGCGGCCGAGTATTGAATTGTAACGGCCGATACCCCTCGCCCCGACTTGAAGGTCGGTCGGTTTCTGCGGGACCGCTAAGTTTACGCCTTACGACCGACACGAAGGCATGATGCGCGCGCCTCACCCCGGCAACAACACACTCGCCAGATCCAGCGGCGCCGCGAACGGCCCGTCGCCAGTTCCGTCCTCCTGCTGCAGCTTGCCGTCGATCATCAGATGGGCATGGCCGTGGATCTGGGACCAGACGAGTTGCTCGACGGCCGCCCTGCCCTCCGGCGTGTCGCGGTTCAGGCGTTTCGCCACCGGCAACGAGATTTCCTCGAGCACGGCGTGGGCCGCGTTTGCCGGGGGGCCGAGCGCCGGATTGTCCCAGTCGAGGCGGTTGGCCGTGAACATCAGGCGGAAGAGATGCGGGCGGGACCTGGCAAAGGCGAGATAGCCGCGGGCGGCGGCGCGCAGCTGTTCTGCCGGGTCGTCCGCAGCTTGCGCCATCGCTGAGCGCATGGAGGCGGCGAAGAGACCGAAACCCTCAACCGCGAAGGCGGTCATCAGGTGTCGCATGGTCGGGAAATGATGTTCGGGGGCCGCATGGGAGACGCCGACGCGGGCGGCGAGTTTGCGCAGCGTCAGGCCCTCCAGCCCCTGCTCCTCGAGCATGGCCAGACCGTTCTCGATCAGGGCCTGGCGCAGGTCGCCGTGGTGGTAGGATTTCTGTCTTGCCATGCCCCTTTCATAACCGCTCGAAAACCTGCCGTCAAAATCAATCTTGACATTGACAAGTTTTACCTCATCCTGATCTTGTCAGCGCCAAGATGGAGATCAGCATGACCGCCGCTACCGTGTTTTCACTCGCCAGCAGCACTGCCATGGCCGGCTGGCTGCTGCTGATCCTCGCGCCGCGCTGGGGCGCACTCATCGCCTTCATCCGCTTTGCCGTCATCGGGGCGCTGTCGCTGACCTATGCCGTTCTGGTCTTCGTCTACTTCTTCCGCGTCGAGGGCGGTGGCTTCGGCTCGATTGCCGAGGTACGCGCGCTCTTCATGAGCGATCCGGTGCTGGTGGCGGGCTGGGTGCATTACCTCGCCTTCGATCTCTTCATCGGCACCTGGATTGCCGTCGAGGCCGACAAGCGCGGCTGGAACCGGCTGCTGCAGGTGCCGATCCTCGTCGCCACCTTCATGTTCGGCCCTGTTGGCCTACTGCTTTTCTACATCACCCGCGCCACGGACGCGTCACTCACCGCCCGAAAGGTCTGACCCATGACCATGCTTTTCAACGACAGCGTTTCACTGGCACCGGCGCGGGATTTCGCCGTCACCGAAGAGAGGATCCGCCTCCTGCTGATCGTCGGCATCGGATTGCAGCTGGCGCTCGCCCTTCCCAGCCTGATCGCCCTCTTGATCGACGAGCGCGTGCTCAACGACATCAGCGTCTGGGTGAAACCGCTGAAATTCCAGGCTTCGCTTACCCTGATGCTGGTGACGCTGCTTCTGCTGCTGCCGCTCATCGAGCAGCGGACGCGGGCCGGGCGCGGTGTCTGGCTGGCGAGCCTCGTCGCCGTCATCACGGCGAGCGGCGAAATCCTCTACATCACGCTGCAGGCGGCGCGCGGTCGTGCCTCGCATTTCAACGACTCGACCCCCTTCGAGGCCATGGCCTATAGCGTGATGGGTGCAGGCGCGGCTTTGCTTGTTCTCTCAAGCCTGGTGATCGGGCTCTATATCCTGCGGCGCCCAAGTCCAGTTGCGCCCACGGGCATAAGGCTCGGAGGCGGCTGGGGTCTCGTGCTCGGCAGCGTGGCGACCCTCATCACGGCCTTTGCCCTCGGCAGCGGCGAGATCGGCGGCCCCGGCCACTGGGTCGGCGGCGCCAGAACGGATCTCGGCGGCTTGCCGCTCGTCGGCTGGTCGCGCACGGGCGGCGATCTGCGCGTGCCGCATTTCTTCGCCACCCATATCATGCAGGCGCTGCCCCTCCTCGGCCTTGCCTTCGACCGCGTAGCACCCCGCTTCGCCAGGTCCGGCATCGCGTTCGGCGCCGTGCTCTCAATTGCCGTCGTGATCGCCACCTTCGTGCAGGCTGTCCAGGGGCAGCCCTTCCTCTGACGGGCAAATCCGGGCGGATCGCGAGGGCCCGCGATTTTGGCCTGTCGCCATTGGCCAAACAGGTCTAGGAATTCTGACCCGACACGGCACCGACTCACCGACCCCTCGCCGTGGCCTGCAGGCCCATCATGCATGATATCCGCCCTCTCATTCCCCTGCTCATCACCGCCGGCATCCTGATCGGCGGCAACGGATTGCAGGGGACGTTCATTTCGCTGCGCGGCATCGAAGAAGGCTTCAGTACCTCCGTCATCGGCATGGTCGGCACCGGCTATTTCATCGGCTTCGTGATCGGCTGCGTCTATGTCACAAAGATCATGCGGGCGATCGGGCATATCCGGACCTTCTCGGCGCTCGCGGCCATCGCCTCCGCCGCCTCGATCATGATGGTGCTGGTGATCGACCCGATCTCCTGGTTCCTGATGCGCCTTGTGCAGGGCATCTGTTTTGCCGGGCTTTTCGCCGTGGTCGAGAGTTGGCTCAACGCCCGCGTCACCAATGCCACCCGGGCGCGCACGCTTTCCGTCTATCGGTTCGTCGATCTCGGATCGGTGACGGCGGCACAATACATGATCCCGCTCTTCGGCGTCTCCGGCTTCGATCTCTTCGCCATCATCGCCATGGCGCTTTCGCTGTCGCTCGTGCCGATCTCCTTTGCCGACAAGTCGAGCCCGGCGCCACCGAAGGACGTGAAGTTCGACATCAAGGTTCTGTGGTCCGTTTCGCCGCTCGCGACCGTCGGCTGCATCGTGATCGGGCTCACCAATTCCAGCTTCCGCTCGCTCGGCCCGATCTATGCGGATGGCATCGGCATGTCGGTCACCGCGATCGCCACCTTCATGAGCATCGGCATCTTCGCCGGCATCGTGCTGCAATATCCGCTCGGCCATTACTCGGACAAGCTGGACCGCCGCGTCATCATCCTCATCTCGACGATCGGCGCCTTGCTCGCCGCGCTTTACCTCGCCTTCCTGGCCGGTGACGGGGAACTGGCCAATTTCATCGGCATCTTCGTCTTCGGCGCCTTTGCCCTGCCGCTCTATTCGCTGTGCTCGGCCCATGCCAACGACCATGCGGCACCGGGTCAACATGCGCTGGTCTCGGCCGGCACGCTGTTTTTCTGGTCGATCGGCGCGGTTGTCGGGCCCCTCTTTGCGTCCTTCCTGATGGATGCCTTCGGGCCGCATGCGCTGTTTGCCTATGTGATCGTCGTGCTCACCTTCTTTGCCGCCTATACGCTTGCCCGCATCCGGGCCCGCGACGCGGTGCCGACCGAAAAGCGGCGCATGCGGTTCCGCAGCCTGCTGCGCACCTCGACCTTCTTCAGCAAGCTCGCCACGCCGCCCAACGAGAAGGATGGCGGCTGAGATGATCATCGTCAGGCCTGCGACAGCATGGCCCGATGATGCTATTGCTGATCGGCCATCTCAACTTTAAAAAACGGGCGGATCAGCGAGAGTTTCGACCGTGCCCCAAATCTCCAGACGCACCCTCCTCAAATCCGCCGCCGTGCTCGGCGCCTATGGCGCGGGTCTTGCCGTGATGCCGCGGATCAGCCAGGCGCTTGCAGCCTCTGACCCGCTGGAAATCGAGGCGCTCACCGGCGACGTGGTGCTTGATGGAAAACAGGCAACGCGCGGCGTGATGCGCTATGCGCTCAACGGCCAGACGTCTGGCGATCCCTCCCCGCCGATCCTGCGCGCCAGACGCGGAGAGGGTTTCAAGGCGCGCCTCACCAACCGGCTGGACGAGCCGACCACCATCCACTGGCACGGTATCCGCTTGCCGAACGATCAGGACGGCGTGCCCTTCGTCACCCAGCCTTACGTCTATACCGGCGACCGCTTCGATTATGCCTTCTCGCCGCCGGATGCCGGGACCTTCTGGTATCACCCGCATTGCAACACGCTGACGCAGATGGGTCGCGGACTTGCCGGCGTGCTGGTGGTGGAAGACGAGCGCGATCCCGCCTTCGATGGCGAGGTGGTGCTCAATCTGCGCGATTTCCGGCTGGGCGGCAACAGCCAGTTCATCGAGCAGTTCAAGCCGCGCGATGCCGCCAAGACGGGGACCTTCGGCACGCTCAGAACCGCCAACTGGCAGCCTGAACCACGTTATGATGTGCCGGCCGGCGGTCTCGTGCGGGTCCGCATCCTCGCGGCGGATGTCACCCGCATCTACAATCTGCGCTTCAATGGGGCGGAGGCGCAGATCATCGCCATCGACGGGCATCCGGTGCCGGAGCGCTTCGCGCTCGACATGGCGGTCGTCTCACCCGGCCAGCGGCTGGACCTTGCCGTACGCGTCACCGACAGCGAGGGCGTGGAGATGGTGCTCGAAGATGTGAGGCCCTCGACGCCGAAGGTGGTGGCGCGGTTCAGGGCCGTCGGCACGTCGCTGAAACGCGATCTCGGCGATCTCGGGTCGCTTGCGGAAAATGCCGGCGTCGACGCGGATCTCTCCGACGCGACCGAAATCCCGCTGCTGCTCAGCGCCACCGCCGAAACGGCGGCGCGCGATTCCATCTGCGGGTCGCTCGGCTATTCCTTCTGGGCGATCAACAAAGTGCCTTATCCGGGCGACACGCCGGATCCGACGGCACCGATCGCGGAGTTGAAGCTCGGCCGGACCTATCTGCTCAACGTGGAAAATGTCACGCCGCATGCGCATCCGATCCATCTGCATGGCATGAACTTCAAGGCCATCTCTTCGAACAAGCGAGAGGTCCAACCGCTCGTCTCGGATACCTACCTTGTGCTGCCGGATGAAAAGGTCCAGCTTGCGCTTGTGGCCGACAATCCGGGCGACTGGGTCTTCCATTGCCACATCATCGAACATCAGAAGACCGGCATGACCGGCTATTTCCGAGTGACATGACATGAGCCTTGCCGGGACGATGCGCATCCACGAGCCCTATCCAGGCGTCTTTGCCTATTATGACGGGCGGATCGAAGGAAAGCGCTTGCACTCGGCTAGGCCGAACTGGCTCGACGATGGCGCCTACAGTCTCGGTGTTGCGAGCTATGCGATTGTCTCCGGCCCGGAGGCGCTGGTTTACGACACGCATATCTCCTTCGACCATGCCCGCGCGATCCGCAGCCATCTTGCCGGCCTCGGCGTCACCCGCATCCGGGTCGTGCTCAGCCACTGGCACACTGATCATATCGCCGGCAATGCCGGCTTCATCGACTGCCCCATCCTGTCGAACAAGTTGACGCGAAACACGCTGATCGAGAAGCGCAAGGTGCTTGCCGAAAAGGATCCGCCGATCAACCCGGTCGTCATGCCAACCGAGACCTTCGAGGGCGAGACGGTGCTGGAGGTCGGCGACATCCAGGTGACGCTGATGCAGTTCGACATCCACAGCGCTGATGGCACCGTTCTGCTGCTGCCGCATCTCGGCGTGCTGCTGGCCGGCGATACATTGGAGGACAGCGTCACCTATATCTCCGAGCCCGAACACACCGCACGGCACATCGCCGAACTCGATCGGCTGGCGGCGCTCGAGTTTGCCCGCATCCTGCCCAATCACGGCGACGAGCAGGTCATCGCATCAGGCGGCTATCCACCGTCGCTGGTGACGGCGACACGCGACTACCTTAGCCGACTGCTTGACCGTCTCGACGATCCGGCTCTTGCGGAAGAAAGCCTGCAAAGCTTCATTGCCCCCGAACTTGCCGTGGCAACGCTCAGCTATTTCGCGCCCTACGAGGCGGTCCATAAACAGAATATCGCCGTGCTCAAGGGCGCGCCGACAGACGAATAAGGGGAGATCGGGCCCGCAAGGCCCGCTCTTGCCGGCTTTCCGGGCCGTTCATATTGACAAGGAAGGCCAGAAGGGAAACTAAGGTTGATCCTGTAGTTTCCATGACCGAGCCGAAATGATCGATACCACTGCCGCGCTCGAAGAGGCCTGCCGCCTCCTCGCCCAATCCGATTTCATCACGATCGACACGGAATTTCTCCGCGAAACGACCTTCTGGCCGGAACTCTGCCTCATCCAGATGGCGAGCCCGGAGCATGAGTATATCGTCGATCCCATGGCCAAGGGCCTGGACCTGAAGCCCTTCTTCGAGCTGATGGCCAATTCGGCCGTCACCAAGGTCTTCCATGCAGCCCGCCAGGACATCGAAATCATCTTTCACCTCGGCGATCTGATCCCGCATCCGATCTTCGACACCCAGGTCGCGGCCATGGTCTGCGGCTTCGGCGACTCGGTCTCCTACGACCAGCTCGTGCAGAAGGTAAAGAACGTCCATATCGACAAGACCTCGCGCTTCACCGACTGGAGCCGCCGTCCCTTGTCCGAAAAGCAGCTCGATTATGCGTTGGCCGATGTCACCCATCTGCGCGACGTCTATCTGAAGCTCAAGGGCCAGCTGGAGGCCGAGGGGCGGGCGGAGTGGCTGACCGAAGAGATGGCCATCCTCGAATCCCGCGAGACCTATGACCTGCCGCCCGAACAGGCTTGGCAGCGGCTGAAGATGCGGCTGCGCAAGCCGACGGAACTTGCCGTCATGCAATATGTCGCCGCCTGGCGGGAGCGCGAAGCCCGCTCGCGCAACGTGCCGCGTTCGCGCGTGCTGAAGGACGATGCCATTTACGAGATCGCCCAGCAGCAGCCGAAGGATACCGAGGCGCTTGGTCGTCTGCGCACCATCCCCAAGGGCTGGGAACGGTCGAGCTCGGGTGCGGCGATCCTCGAGCAGGTGAATGCCGCGCTCGCGCTGCCGAAGTCGGAAATGCCGCATCTGCAGCGCCACACACATGCGCCCGAGGGCACGCAGTCTGCCGTCGAGCTCCTGAAGGTGCTGCTGCGTCTCACCTCCGAAAAGCACGGCGTTGCCTCCAAGGTGATCGCCAACAGCGACGATCTGGAGAAGATTGCGGCCGAAGGCGAGAAGGCCGAAGTGGCAGCGCTGCAGGGCTGGCGCAAGGAGCTGTTCGGCGATCTGGCCCTGAAGCTCATCTCCGGCGGCGTCGGCCTGCGCTTCGTCGACAAGCGCGTCGAAGCGGTGGAGTTCTGATCCGTGCCGGCGCTTGTCCTGCGCCGTGCAACGGAGGCCGATATCCCGTTCATCATGGAAACCGAGCGCAAGCCGGGCTATGACCAGTTTATTGGTCGCTATGGCGTCGAGGAGCATCTGGCGCAGCTCGCCAATCCGGCTTTCGCCTATCTGATCGGCGAGGATGCCGAAGGCACCCCGCTTGGCTTCGTCATTCTGATGGATCTCAACCGACGCGACGGCAATGCCTGCGTCAAGCGCATCGCCGTCGCCAGCCCGGAAAAGGGCGTGGGCACGCCGCTGCTCACCGGTGCCGTTGATTTCGCTTTTCTCGAAACCAATGCCCATCGCCTCTGGCTCGACGTGGTCAGCGGCAATTTGAGAGCGCAGACCGTCTATCACAAGGTCGGCTTCATTCAGGAGGGTGTGCTGCGCGAGGCAGCGCTGATGCCGGATGGCAGCCGTTCGGATTTCTTTCTCATGTCCATCCTCCGCCCCGAATGGGCGGCACGGCGCGGCTGAGGGACAGGATGGAACTCCCCGCCCCTCTTCGCTCCGCCGTCGACCAGATGCTTCAGGGCGAACCGCTCGAAAAGCTCGCCAAGGCAAGCGCGATCCTGTCCGATCGCTACCGCCGCGAAGTGCGCGACGGACGGTTTCATATCGATGATGCGCTGGCCGCCAAGGCCTATCTCGCGACCCGCCTTCCCGCCACCTTTGCCGCCGTTCGCGCGGCACTGGCCATGGTCGAGGATGCGACACCGGACTTTCAGCCGGAGACGCTGATCGATCTCGGCTGCGGCCCCGGCACAGCACTCTGGGCAGCGGCGGATACGTGGAACAGCCTGACATCCGCCGAGATGGTGGAAGCGAGCGGCGCGATCCGGAGCGTCGGCGAAATGCTCGCCGCCTCCGGTAGCGTGAAAAGCCACTGGCAGGCGGGTGACGTGACGGGGAAGTTCCCGGCGCTCGCTGCGGCTGACCTCGTAACGCTCGCTTATGTTCTGGACGAGTTGCCGCCGACGACCCTCGCAGCCGTTACGGAGAAGCTCTGGGATCTGACAAAGGGCATGCTCGTCATCATCGAGCCGGGCACACCGGCCGGATGGCAGCGCATTCTCGCCGTCCGTGACAGACTGCGATCCCTCGGGGCGCATCTGGTGGCGCCCTGCATGCATGCGGAAAACTGTCCGATCGTGGCACCCGACTGGTGCCACTTCTCCCGCCGCGTGGCGCGTTCGCGGGTGCACCGGATGGCCAAGGGCGCTGAGGTGCCGTGGGAAGACGAGAAATACATCTTCATCGCCGCTTCGCGCGAGCCTGTCACGATCAGCGGCGACCGGGTGCTTGCTCCGCCCCGCGTCAATGGCGGTGTCGGGCGGGTCAAGCTCTGTCGCACCGGCGGCACGGCTGCCGAACTGATGCTCAGCAAACGCGACGGCGACGCCTTCAAGGAGATCCGCCGGGCCGACTGGGGCGACCGGCTGGACTTGGGGGACAAGGGATGACGACGCGCCTGACATCCGAGCTTGCCTCACGCTTTGCGGCGATCGCGCTCGGCCATGTCACCCGCGAATATCCCAATCACATCCTGCATGGGCTCGAAGGGCCTGAGGATGCGAAGACGCCATCCGAACTGCATCCGGTCTTCTACGGCAGCTACGACTGGCATTCCTGCGTGCATGGCTACTGGATGCTGGCGCGTCTCTCGCGCCTCCATCCCGAGATGCCGGAAGCGCAGGCGATCCGCGATCTCTTCGCCACGATGCTGGTGCCCGACAAAATCGCCGGCGAATGCGGCTATTTCGACCGGCCCATGGCGCGCGGTTACGAGCGACCCTATGGCTGGGGCTGGTTGCTGAAGCTTGCCGCCGAGTTGCACGGCCACGAGAATGCAGCCTGGGCCAAGGCGTTGTCGCCGCTGACCCTGCGGATCGCCCAGCGGTTCCGGGACTTTCTGCCGCTTGCCACCTATCCGGTGCGGGTGGGCACGCATTACAACACCGCCTTTGCGCTGAGGCTCGCCGCCGACTATGCCGACACCGTTGAAGACGAGGCCCTACTCGCTCTGCTGCGGGCCACGGCTCTGCGCTGGTATGACGCCGATACCGCCTGCCCCGCCTGGGGCGAACCATCAGGCGACGACTTCCTGTCGCCAGCGCTGATCGAGGCGGAATGCATGCGCCGGCTCCTGCCCGCTGCCGAATTCGCCCGCTGGTTCGACGCTTTCCTGCCTGACATCGCAGCCGGTGAGCCGCGCACGCTGTTTGCGCCCGCCTCCGTCTCCGACCGCTCGGATGGCAAGATTGCCCATCTCGATGGCCTGAGCCTCAGCCGCGCCTGGTGCTGGGCCTCTCTTGCGGGCACCTTGCCCGACACGGACCCGCGCCGACCTGTGATGATCGAGGCCGCGCATGGACATCTCCAAGCCGGGATCGCGCATGTGGCTGGTGACTATATGGGTGAACACTGGCTGGCGAGTTTTGCGGTCCTGGCGCTTACGGAGACGGAATGATGAGCAGCCTCCATGACACCCTCGACATCAAGGGCCGCGTGCTCGTCTCAGGTTCCGCCGAAGGCGAAGTGTTGTTCACCGATACGGCGCTCAGCTTCTGGGGCGGTGCGGACGCCGTAACCGGCGAGATCATCGACCGGCATCACCCGTTGAGCGGCGAACGACTGACAGGCCGCGTGCTCGTCCTGCCTACCAGCCGCGGCTCCTGCACCGGCAGCGGCGTCATCCTTGAACTGATCCTCAACGGACAAGGTCCGGCCGCGATCGTGCTCGAACATCCCGAGGCAATCATCACGCTCGGCGTCATCGTCGCGGAAGAAGTGTTCGGGCGGTCGATCCCGGTCGTCGCGGTCGGGAAAGAGGCATTTGCAGGGCTGCGGACCGCGAAACGCATCCGGATCAGCGATGCAATCGCCGAGATTGGCTCTGACATCGCGCTCACGGATGCGGACCAGGCCATTCTCGCAGGCGAGCAGGGCGAAGCGGCTGCCGTTGCCATGCGGATCGTGCTGCGGATGGCGGCGCTCGAAGGCGCGACAGAACTCATCGACATCACCCGCGCCCATATCGACGGCTGCATCTATACCGGTCCCGGCGGCCTCGCCTTTGCCGAAAAGCTTAGGGATCTCGGCGGCCGCGTCGTGGTGCCGACGACGCTGAACGCGATTTCGGTCGATCATCGCCGCTGGCAGGCACAGGGTGTTGCGGAAGCGCTTGGGCGTCCGGCAGCTGCTGTGGCCGATGCCTATGTGGCGATGGGGGCGCAACCGACCTTTACCTGCGCACCCTATCTGCTCGACGACCGGCCCGCGCGCGACGAGCAGATCGTCTGGGCGGAATCGAATGCCGTCGTCTATGCCAACAGCGTGCTTGGCGCCCGGACGATGAAATATCCTGACTATCTCGACATCGCGATCGCGCTGACGGGACGGGCACCCAAAGCAGGCTGTCATCTGCCCGAGGAGCGCGCGCCGCAAGTCCGGGTCACCGTGCCACCGCTTGAGAGCGTGGATGACAGTCTCTGGCCGCTCATCGGCTATCTGATCGGAACAGTTTCGCCCGATGCCATTCCGCTTGTCGAAGGGGTGTCCGCGCACCGCCCTGACACTGACGCGCTAAAGGCCTTCGGGGCAGCCTTCGCCACCACCTCGGCGGCACCGATGTTTCATATCGCTGATGTCACTCCGGAAGCGCAGAGCCCGGATGCCTTCGCCGCACTGGATCTGCCGACCATTGCACTCACCCACGACGACCTTCAGCGGGCCTGGCACGAATTGAACGGTGCAGACCCCGGCCATGTACAGCTGGTGTCGCTGGGCAATCCGCATTTCTCCGCGACCGAACTCGCAGCACTTGCCGATCTCTGTCACGGCAAGAGGCGGCATGCGAGCGTGCCGCTCGTCGTCACTTGCGGCCGGGCGGAAATGGCCAAAGCCGAGGCCGCAGGCGACCTTGAGGTTCTCGCAGCTTTCGGCGTCACGCTCGTCAACGACACCTGCTGGTGCATGGTGACCGAGCCGATCATTCCCATCGATGCAGAGATCATCATGACCAATTCCGGCAAATACGCCCATTACGGTCCCGGCCTCACCGGGCGGACCATGCGTTTCGGCGGTCTTGCCGCCTGTGTGGACGCCGCCGTCACCGGCAAGGATCGCGGCTCCTTGCCGGCCTGGCTCGCGCCGGCTGTGGGTAACCGCTGACGTCACCGAAACTTCACCTGATCGCAATCGGTGCGACATGAAGCCTGCTTATGGACTGCGGCGTTTCCTCCCTTCCAACAAGGTGACGCTATGACCAAAGCCCTTTTGACTTCCGCCGCCCTCTTCGTTCTCTTCGTCTCCCAGGCCTCGGCCGAGGAGAAGGTCTTCCCGGCCAAGCTCGTCAGTCACGCGATCCTGCCGGCCAACACCATCATCGCCGCCCCTGCGGATGCACCCGCCTATCTCAAGACATCCGGCAAGTTCACGACGGCGGATCGCAAGCGCGCCGACGAACTCGGCACCGTGCCCGGCAAGGATGGCGTACGTCTGACCGGCCTCTCGCTCCCCTTCGATGGTCAGCCGCTGCAGGGCTTCTCCGGCATCAAGGCCATGGAAGACGGCAGCTTCTGGAGCCTCTCCGACAACGGTTTTGGCTCGAAGAGCAACTCGACCGACGCCATGCTGATGCTGCATCACCTGACCTTCGACTGGGATGCCGGCACCGTGAATGTCGAAAAGACGCTCTTCCTCTCGGATCCGGACAAGAAAGCCCCCTTTCCGATTGCCATGGAAGGCTCTGACAAGCGCTACCTCACCGGCGCCGATTTCGACGTTGAATCCATCCAGCCGGTGGCTGACGGCTTCTGGGTCGGCGAAGAGCTCGGCCCCTACATGCTGAGGTTCTCGTCCGAGGGCGTGCTGACCGACGTCATCGCCACCAAGGCTGGCGAGATCGAGGTGAAGTCGCCCGACAATCCGACGCTCGTCGTTCCGGCCAATCCGGCCGCCAAGATGCCCGTCTTCAACCTCAAGCGCTCCGGCGGCTATGAGGGCCTCGCCATGTCGAAGGACGGCACGAAGCTCTACGGCCTGCTTGAAGGTCCGCTCTATCTTGAAGACGGCTCGGTCGAGAAGGCTGATGGCCTAACCGCGCTGCGCATCATCGAGCTCGATGCCGCCTCCAAGGCCTGGACCGGCAAGACCTGGCTCTATCCGCTGTCGGAAGGCGGCGAAGCGATCGGCGACTTCAACATGATCGACGAGACGACGGCCCTCGTCATCGAGCGCGACAATGGTGCTGGCGTTGCCGACAAGGCTTGCGCCGATCCGAAGGCACCCGCTGCCGACTGCTTCGCCGTTCCGGCCAAGCACAAGCGCATCTACAAGATCGAGATGACGGACGAGAATGCCGGCAAGGCCGTTCGGAAGATCGGCTATATCGACCTGATGAAGATCGAAGACCCCGACAACAAGAAGCGCCAGGGCGGCGGCGAAGGCTTCTATGACATGCCTTTCGTGACCATCGAGAATGTCGATGTGGTCGATCCGACCCACATCATCGTCGGCAACGACAACAACCTGCCCTTCTCGGCCGGCCGTGCGCTGGACAAGGCCGATGACAACGAGTTCGTTCTGCTCGAAGTCGGCGACTTCCTCGCCGCGAAGTAAGCGGCAGTCATTCGTGCATGGGTCGGGCGGCAGGCGTCGCCCGATCCGGTCGCATCACGTCAAGGCGCGGGGCCAGTGGTCCTGCGCCTTGCTCATTTTGGTAGGCCGAGCAACCCGGTGTTAGGTGGGCTTGGCGCAGGCGGCTTCGACCGGGCTCATGGCGTCCGCAGCCCCCGCCAGGGGATAAACGAAGGTCTTTTCTCCGAGCGTGAAGCGCAGCTCACTGCCCTGCTTCAACATGCGCGCAATCGGCACATCGAAAGCTGGCTTGGCCTCCAGGAATGTGACCTCCATGTCCTCGATGAACAGGATGTCCGCCTCGAGCGCCAGCTGCTCCGTCGATGGTGGCGCGGTTAGCGTCAGTGGAACCGTCCCTGCCTTCGGCTCGAAGTTCGGGTCCATGGCCAGAGTGACGAAGAAGTCGCGGGCCGGCAGCTCGCATCGGAAGGCAATCGGCGCGTCGTCGCTCTGCGGCACACCATAGATCAGCGTGGCAATGTTCTCCTGGCTGTCGCCCATCCACTTGCCGGCATCCTCGGCCGGCACCAAAGCTGCCGTGGCCAAGAATACGGGCACTGCCACGGCGGTCACGGAGACCACCTCGTGCGCCAGACGATTGCGACCTCTACCAAGCCAGCCGAACACCATATCGCCACCACTCCGGAGTTGGACCACAGCACGGCGTAAGCCGTCAGGGCCGCGCCCAAGGCGCGGTTCCGATCAAAGGATTATCGATATCCTGGCTGCGGGCAATCCCCGGTTATTCGTAGAGGAAGGCAAGCCGCTTGCCGGTCAGCTTCGACAGCTGGGTCAGGCGGCCGTCAAGCCGTTCCCCGGAGAAATCCTCATAGGCTTTGGGGACCACGAATTCGAGGTCGAGTTCGGGATTGTCCGAGCGCCGGAAGGTCAGGTTGTTCACCACGCCGGGCATGGAGGCCGAGAAGAGGTAGACGACGCGCAGCATGCCGCCGACGAGCTTGGCGCGGTCGAGCAGACGCTCGGTGGCAATGGCCGCCAACGGCCCGGTCTGGCCGTCGTCGTGCAGGCCTTCGAAGCGGTAATAGTTGGTGAGTGCGATGAAGGCGCGGCCCGGATGGGTGATGCCGACGAAGGAAGAGTGGGCAATCACGTTCAGCGCCTGCAGGCCGCGATAATCCGGATGGGCGCGCCAGCTGATATCGGCGAGCAGGCAGGCCGCCTGGCGATAGCGGCTTTCCTCTTCCGTTTCTTCGATATCGAAGAACGGCATCATCCGGCCGGTCCAGTCGGCGAGCTCGCGCGCATGTTCGGGCGAACGCGCACGCAGGATTGCCAGCTCATCAGCAGCCTCGATCAGCGGATCGAGTGCCTGTTCTTCGTCCAGAAGCTGCGAATAGAGATAGCCTTCACGAACGCCCTGGGCAGAGAAACAGACGCTCTTCGGCTGCATGACCTCGATCACCTCGCGCATGGCAACGGCGCCGAAGGGAATGAGGTTGCGGCGGCTCTTGGAGATCGTCGACCAGGCCGGGTCGCGGGCATTGGCGCCGGAGATGATCTCTTCCAGGAAGAAGGCGATCTCGTCATAGGGCAGCTCATAACCCTGCATCATGTGCAGCGGGTATTTGCGGATTTCCATGTGCAGCTTGGCGATGTTGCGCCAGGTGCCGCCGACGGCATAGAAGGTGCGCCCCTGCCCCTTCTTGAGCAGTTCCGCATCGCCGATGAGCTTCTTCGCCAGCGCGCGGCCCTTAGGGAGCGATCCCTCGACCGTCTCGGAGAGGCGCAGGCCACCGAGCGGCAGCGTGATGCCCTTGCCGAAGCTCTTGCCCTTGATGTCGATGAGTTCAAGCGAGCCGCCGCCGAGGTCGCCCGCGATGCCGTCGGCGTCGTGGAAGCCGCTGACCACGCCGAGTGCCGAGAACTTCGCTTCTTCCTCACCCGTCAGGACAAGAATCTCATGGCCGAGGATCTCTTCAGCCCGCGCGATGAAGTCTGGCCCGTTCGACGCTTCACGCGCCGCAGCGGTCGCGAGCACGTACATTCGCGTGGCCTTGGCCTGGTTGGACAGCGCGCGAAAGCGGCGCAAGGCGGCCAGAGCGCGCTCGACGCCATCCTCGTCCATACGGCCGGTCGTCGCAACGCCCCTGCCGAGGCCGCAGAGAACCTTCTCGTTGAAGAGAACCGTCGGTGCGCGGGACAGGCCCTCATAGATCACCAGACGGATCGAGTTGGAGCCGATGTCGACAACGGAGACAGGGGCGATACCGGGAAGGCGCCCCTGCGCTTCAGATCTTGTCATGAGGTACCAGTGTTATCTTTTCCTGCCGGAAATGAGGCCGGCGATCAGTTTCGGTGCGCTCGATTTCAATGCTTCTCCGCGACCCGACAGGCTCGGATTGGTCATGAAATACTGCTGCGCGTTGAAAGGTTCCTCACCCTGCCGCACTTCAATGCGGCGAGACGTGCCGTCGGGCAATATCTCGTAGCTCTGCTGGTTGTCAATCAGGTTGCCCAGCATGATCTGGGACAGGACCTGCTCATGCACCGTCGGGTTGATCAGCGGCACCAATGTCTCGACGCGCCGGTCGAGATTGCGCGGCATCATGTCGGCCGAGCCGATGTAGACGAGCGCCTTTTCCGACGGCAGTCCATGGCCATTGCCGAAGCAGAAGATGCGGCTGTGCTCTAGGAAGCGGCCGACGATCGACTTGACGCGGATGTTGTCCGACAGACCCGGCACTTGCGGACGCAGGCAGCAGATGCCGCGAATGACGAGATCCACCTCGACGCCCGCACCACTCGCCTCGTAAAGCGCATCGATGATCTCGGGATCGACCAGCGAATTCATCTTCATCCAGATCGCGGCCGGGCGGCCGGCCTTGGCGTGTTCAATCTCTTCGCGGACGTGCTTCAGGATGCGCGGGCGCAGCGTGTAGGGCGAAACGGCAAGCTTCATACCCTCTTCCGGCTCGCCATAGCCGGTGATGAAGTTGAAGACATTCGCCATGTCATGGGCGATCTTCGGATTGCAGGTGAAGAAGGACAGGTCCGTATAGATCTTCGCCGTGACCGGATGGTAGTTGCCGGTGCCGAGATGGCAGTAGGTCCTGAGCTTGCCGTCTTCGCGGCGCACGACCATCGACATCTTGGCGTGGGTCTTGAGCTCGATGAAGCCGAAGACGACCTGCACACCGGCACGTTCGAGGTCGCGGGCCCAGCGAATGTTCGCCTCTTCGTCGAAGCGCGCCTTGAGTTCGACAAGCGCCGTCACCGACTTGCCCATTTCCGCAGCGTCGATCAGGGCGCGGACGATCGGGCTGTCGTTCGAGGTGCGGTAAAGCGTCTGCTTGATGGCGAGAACGTCTGGATCGCGCGCTGCCTGCAGCAGGAACTGCACCACGACGTCGAAGCTCTCATAGGGGTGGTGAACCACCATGTCCTTTTCGCGGATGGCGGCCAGGCAGTCGCCGGCATGCTCGCGCACGCGCTCAGGGAAACGGGCATTGTAGGGCTCGAAGCGCAGATCGTCGCGCGGGGCCTTGGTGATTTCAGAAATGGTGTTGAGCGCAAGCAGCCCCGGCAAGACCGCGACGCGGTTATCCGGCACGCCGAGTTCATGCACCACGAACTGGCGCAGGCCGACCGGCATCTCGCTGTCCACCTCGATGCGGATCACCGAGCCGCGGCGACGGCGCTTCAGGGCGGTCTCGAAGAAGCGCACGAGGTCTTCGGCCTCTTCTTCGACTTCGATATCGCTGTCGCGGATGATGCGGAACGTGCCGTAGCCCTTGACCTCATATCCCGGATAAAGCCGGTTGATGAACAGGCCGACCACGTCTTCCAGCGTGATGTAGCGGATCGTCACGCCTTCGTCCGGCAGGCGGATGAAGCGATCGAGCGTCGGCGGCAGGCGCAAGAGCGCCGTCATCGGCTCGCCGTTGCGGCTCGAGCAGAGCTGCAGGCCCATGGAAAAGCCGAGGTTCGGGATGAAGGGGAACGGGTGAGCCGGGTCGATCGAGAGCGGCGTGAGGACAGGGAAGATCGATTCCTGGAACGCGGTTTCGAGCCAGGTCCGGTCCTCGTCCGAAAGGGCGGCCGGGCGGACGATGAGGATTTCTTCCTGGGCCAGATACTGTTGCAGGACGGCGAGCGACGCCTGCTGCTCCATCTGCAGATTGTCGATTTCCTTCAGGATGTCGTCGAGCTGCTCGCCCGGCGTCTTACCGTCGGGGCTCTTGATCGCGATGCCCTGGCGCACCTGGCCTTCGAGACCAGCCACGCGCACCATGAAGAATTCGTCCAGGTTCGCGGCAGAGATCGACAGGAAGCGCACGCGCTCCAGCAGCGGGTGGGCGGTGTTGAGGGTTTCCTCAAGGACGCGGCGATTGAACTGCAGCCAGGAAAATTCGCGGTTGATGAAGCGCAGCGGGCTGGTCAGCAGGTCTTCGGCGGGTGCTGCCTCCGCGCCGCTGTCGCTGTCCGTGCCTTGTACTGCGCTGTCCATGATTCGCCCCTTGGTTATCGTTGGTGCCGATTATAACAGTTTAACGACAGATCTGTGACGACTACTCGCTGATGTCTGCCGCCTCCAGCATTTCGAGAACCTCTGCAGCCAGGCTTCGGCTGATCTTGGCGCGGCGTGCCAGCGCCAGCTTGTCCATGCGATCGACCACCACCTGGGCGGCCGAGAATGAACGCTCCATGCGGCTGACGATATAGCCGACGATCTTGTCATCGATGTAAAGCTGGCGGTCGGCGAAGAGCTTGGTGATCAGGTGACCGAGAAGCTCTTCGTCAGGCGCGCCGATCTCCACCACGGTTGCAGCCTTCAGGCGGGAGTTGAGATCCGGCAGTGCCACGTTCCAGGACGGTGGGAAGCTGCGCGACGTGATGAGGAGCGTCGTGCCGTGTTGGCGCACGGCATTGATGACGTGAAAGAGTTCGACCTCATCGAAACCGTTGCGGTCGGCATCCTCGAAGAGAACCGGACCGGCTGCGGCCGCCTGCGATGCGCCATTGCCCGGCTGAAGCACAATATCGCTCGCGCCGCTGGTGTCCCTGAAGATCTGCGCGAGATGGGATTTTCCCGAGCCCTCCGGCCCTGTCAGGATCACCACGGGGGATGGCCAGTCCGGCCAGGCGTCGACGATCGACACGGCGGCGGCCATGCGTTCGGAGACCAAGAGGTCGTCGCGACCGGTCGCAGCGCCGTGTTCGAAGGCAAGTGGCAATTGTTCGGCGGCGCCGCGTTTTTCGGCAGCCATCTTGGCGTCAGTCATTCATGCCTCGGGCACGTCTTTGGAGCTTGGGGGTGCGATCTCGCCGACGGGCTGGTGAGGCGGCGCAATGACGACCGAGGTTCCGTAGTAGAGATCGCTCTCAAGATACCGCGAGATGGCGAAACGAACAAGGACGCCGACCGCTGCGGCCGCGGGCACGGCCACAAGGACGCCGACGAAGCCGAACAGCGCGCCGAAAGCAAAGAGCGCAAACATCAGCCAGACCGGATGCAGGCCGACGCTTTTGCCCACCAGCTTGGGCTGCAGGATGTTGCCCTCGATGAACTGGCCGAGGAAGAAGATGCCGGCGATGACGCCGATCCAGATGAAGTCGGGCCAGAACTGTACCAGCGCCACGCCGAGCGACAGCAGCAGGCCGACGGTGGAGCCGACATAGGGGATGAAACTGATCATGCCGGTGAAGAAGCCGATCAGCAGGCCGAAATTGAGGCCGGCGGCCGAGAGCGCAACGGCGTAGAAGATGCCGAGGATCAGGCAGAGAGAGCCCTGCCCGCGCACGAAGCCGGCAATCGTGTTGTCGAGTTCGGTCGCCAGCTGACGCACCGTTGCGACCTGGGCACGCGGCACCCAGCTGTCGACCTTCTCGATCATGCGGTCCCAGTCGAGCAGCAGGTAGAAGGCCACGACCGGCGTCACGACGAGCAGCGAGGCGATGTCGAGGAGTGCCTTGCCGGAGTTCCAGATCTGCTCGACGAGAGTGCCGAGGAAGCCGACGCCTTCGCTGAGATAGCGGGAGAAGTTCTCCCGGATCGTGCCCATCTGGCTGTCGACCCAATCCGGCAGCCAGGAGGCATTCGAGGTCGCGATGAAGGTCTGCAGCTGCGTGACATAGCCGGGCACGCGCTGAATGAATTCGTTGAGCTGGCTGGCCAGGACCGGGATGATGATCATCAGGGACAGCACGAAGACGACGACGAAGGAGATGAGGATCACCACCGTCGCCATCAATCGGCTGAGGCCGATGCGCTCCAGCCGGTCGGCGACCGGGTCGAGAAAATAGGCGAGCGCCATGCCGGCAATGAAGGGCAGCAGGATCGACGAGAAGAGCATCAGGAACGCGACGAAGAACGCCAGCGTCACCAGCCAGAAGAAGACCTGGCGGCGAAGGCCGATAGCACTGATGTTGCGAGCCATATCCGTCTCCGTTCAGAACCTTGTCGTCCGCTTTGGGCGGCGCGGGCGTTTTCCGCATGCTGCGGTGCCGCAGTAGGAGATAGGTTACCGGCAAAGCCTTGGTCAAGAACTGGCACCTCGCAGATGGCGACAACATACGATCTCGGCCTAGAATGGCCGGGAAATCGTGCACTTCCCCTGCTCGCTGCTTGCATCCGAAGCCTCTTCATGCCATGGCCAGCCGAAATTCTCGCAGGATCGGAGGCAGGCATGAGCCAGGCTGGCAAGAACGGGTTGACCTATAGCGATGCGGGCGTCGACATCGATGCCGGCAACCTGATGGTCGAGAAGATCAAGCCGGCCGTGAAGTCGACACGCCGTCCGGGGGCGGATGGCGAGATCGGCGGCTTCGGCGGCTTGTTCGACCTCAAGGCCGCCGGCTTCAAGGACCCGATCCTGGTGGCCGCCAATGACGGCGTCGGCACCAAGCTGAAGATCGCGATCGACGCCAATATCCACGACACCGTCGGTATCGACCTCGTCGCCATGTGCGTCAACGATCTCGTGGTTCAGGGCGCAGAGCCGCTGCTCTTCCTCGATTATTTCGCCACCGGCAAGCTGGACCCGGATCAGGGTGCCGCGATCGTTCAGGGCATAGCTGCCGGCTGCCGCGAGGCAGGCTGCGCGCTGATCGGCGGCGAGACAGCCGAAATGCCGGGCATGTATTCCAAGGGCGATTATGACCTCGCGGGCTTTGCCGTGGGTGCTGCCGAGCGCGGCGAACTGCTGCCGGCTGGCGACATCGCTGAAGGCGATGTGATCCTCGGCCTCTCGTCCTCGGGCGTGCATTCCAACGGCTTCTCGCTGGTCCGCAAGATCGTCGAAGTCTCGGGCCTTGCCTGGGATGCGCCGGCGCCCTTTGCCGAGGGACAGTCGCTGGGCGCTGCCCTGCTGACGCCGACCCGCATCTATGTGAAGCCGCTCCTGAAGGCGATCAAGGAAACCAAGGCGCTGAAAGCGCTCGCCCACATCACCGGCGGCGGCTTCCCGGAGAATATTCCGCGCGTGCTGCCGAAGCATCTCGCTGCCGAGATCGATCTATCCTCGTTCCAGGTTCCCGCCGTCTTCTCCTGGCTCGCCAAGACCGGCGGTGTTGCCCAGAACGAGATGCTGCGCACCTTCAACTGCGGCATCGGCATGATCGTCGTCGTTCCCGCCGACAAGGTCGACGAGGTGACCAAGGTGCTGGAAGCCGAAGGTGAGACCGTTGCCCGTCTCGGCCGCATGATTGCCCGCGAAGAGGGGGCGCATGGCGTGACCTACAAGGGTACGCTCGCCCTATGAGCAGCGGCCGCAAACGCGTCGTCGCCTTCATCTCTGGCGGCGGGTCGAACATGCTGGCGCTGGCCAGAGCCTGCGAAGCGGCTGACTATCCGGCGGAAATCGTCGCTGTATTCTCCGACAAGCCGGAGGCCGCGGGTCTTGCCAAGGCGAAAGCACTCGGCATCCCGACACACGTTTTCGAGCGGAAAAGCTATGGTTCCAAGGCCGAGCACGAGGCGGCAATTCTTGCGGCACTCGCCGAGATCGGCCCCGACCTCATCTGCCTTGCGGGTTACATGCGCCTGCTCTCGGGTGACTTCATCCGGCCACATGAGGGGCGGATCCTCAACATCCACCCGTCCCTACTGCCGCTCTTTCCCGGCCTGCACACGCATCAACGTGCGCTCGATGCCGGCATGAAGGTCGCAGGCTGCACCGTGCATTTCGTCACCGAAGGCATGGATGAAGGGCCGGTGATCGCGCAGTCGGTCGTGCCGGTGCTGATCGACGATACGGCAGAGACGCTGGCAGCACGGGTGCTGACCGTCGAGCATCAGACCTATGCGCTCGCCTTGAAGCTCGTGGCATCAGGCAGCGTCACCATGCGCGCCGATGGCAGCGTCGAGCGACGGGCGTCGGAGACAGACGCAGACGCACGGCTGATCAGCGGCTGACGCAAATCGACAGACTGCACGCGCGATCGCCGTTTGATAGCATTCTCTTAACCATAAACATGCAACCGTAACGATTATCTCATCGACACGGTCACGACATGTTCAATCTCCAGGTTATTTCAGCTCTCGCTCTTGGCGGCACCCTGCTCTTCACCGCTCCAGCTTTCGGCCAGGACGCCTATTCGAGTTCGTCAGCCGGGACGGTGCGCTACTTTGCCGGCATCGGCATGGCGAACATCAAGGCCGGCGAATACGTCTATAGCGGCGACTACAAGGTCAGCCAGCTCGACTGGGAGAGCAAGGGCGTGAAGACCGGCACGATCGGCGGGGAAGTCGATATCGGCTATGCCTGGACGCTGAAGGGCCGCGTCGATGTCGGCCTTGGCGGCGACGGCTTCATGGAAGACCGCGACTGGCTGGACACGTCCTATTCCGGTTGGACGGATCAGTCGCTGCATCCGGACACCGAACTCGACCGCTACATCAATGTTCTCCTGGAAGCCGAACGGGCGCTCGTCGACACCGGCGCAACCCGCCTCGGGATCGGCGGCGGTTTCGGCTATACCGACGTCAAATGGACGGCGCGCGGCGGCAGCTACATCTACACCAACACCACGCTGCACGACACGGTCGGCAATTTCGCGGATGGGGTGAAGGGGATCAGCTACGAGCAGCGCATTCCGACCGTCTTTCTCAGCGCCAATGCCCAGCAGCGGATCGGTGCGCTGACGCTCTCCGGCGTTCTTCGTGGCGGCGCGGCGATCAGCTACAAGGGCGTCGACGACCATTGGCTGAGAGACCTCCGCTTCACCGACACCATGGAGCCCGCTCCGATGCTTGGAGCAACGGTGACGGCCGACTACCAGGTTCTGCAATCGGCTTCCATCTATGTCGGCGGCGATTTCCAGAAGATCTTCAAGACCCGCGGCGATGCGCATGTCCGCGATACGGTCACCGGCGCCAGCGCCAGCTTTGAAGACGGCGCCGCGTCCGAGTTCCAGTCGATCATGGTCACCGCGGGCGTGAAGGGGACCTTCTAACGGGATCACGAAATCTCCCCGCGCCAGCATCACGGCCGCGGGGACAACAACTTCCTGATGCCACAGACTCATGATCTACTGCCAGTGATTGCCTCCGCTCTTGGTCTTTCACTTTGCCAGCGCAGTGTTTCAGATGTCCTTTTCCGATCGTCTTTTCCGCCCGTTCGAGGGCTTGCTCCGGCCGCTCGACATTCCCTTCCAGCCCTTGCCAGATGCCGGGCCCATTAGGCTGCTCTACCATTTCGCCCGCTTTGCCCCGGGGCCGATGCTGGCCATCCTGACCCTCAGTGCGGCGATCGAAGTGTCGAACCTGACGGTCATCTGGGGCGTCTCGCACCTCGTCGACGGCATTTCGGCTGGCGGCGCAATTCCCTATCTGCGTGAGCACCAGACGGCGCTCGTGCTGTTCCTCATCCTGTTCTTTCCAATCACACCGGTCATGAGCTTCCTTTGCAACACGCTCGGTTCGCATGTTGTGAGTGTCGCGCTCCCCGCACTCATCCAGTGGCACGGGCACAAGGCGGTCGAGCGACAGGATCTCGCCTTCTTCCATGATCTCTTCGCCGGTCAGGTGGCGACGCGCATCGCGCAGGTCGCCTCCTCCGTGAAGCAGCAGCTTGCCGTCGGTATTTGGACCTTCCCTCACTTCCTCGTGCAACTCATCGGTACGTTCGCACTGATGATCACCCTCTCCTGGCCTCTCGCGATCCCGGTCGCGCTGTGGATCGGTGGCAATGTTCTTATCGCACGGCGGGCGATCCCGAAGTTCTCAGAAACTGCGCGCAAGTCCGCCAAGGCCCGCAGCCGGCTGGTCGGCTCGATGACCGATCTCTACAGCAATATCCAGACCGTGAAGCTCTTTGCCGCCGAAGACAGCGAGGCCGGAGCGCTGCGCAATGCGATTTCCCGGACAATGGGCGCACAGTATCAGGAGCGCCGCGTGGGCATCCTCTCCGATGCCGCAGTCATCACACTGAATGTCCTGCTCTTTCTCTCGATCTTCGGCGTCAGTGTCTGGGGCATGGTCCAGGGATTCGTTTCAATCGGCGAATTCGTCGCGGCGATCACGCTCACACAGCGCCTCTCGGCCAATTCCCGTGGCTTCCTCAGCATGGGCCAGCAGATCTTCGAGGCGGTCGGGACGATCCGAGACGCCATGCCTGTCATGACGAACGCGCCGAAAGTGGTGGACGCTCCTCAGGCCGGCCCACTGGTCGTGACAGAGGGCGACATCCGATTCGAAGGTGTCGACTTCGGCTACCGCGATGAAACGCCGGTGCTCCAGCAACTGTCTCTCCATATCCGATCCGGAGAGAAGGTCGGGCTGGTGGGGCTCTCCGGTGCCGGCAAGACAACGCTGGTCAGCCTTCTCCTCAGGCTCTTCGATGTGAAGAGCGGGCGGATCCTGATCGATCGCCAGGACATCTCAGGCGTCACCCAGGCCAGTCTCAGACAGAAGATCGGCTATATCACCCAGGATGTCTCACTCCTGCACCGGTCGATCGGCGACAACATTCTCTATGGACGGCCGGATGCCAGCGACGCCGAGCTTACCGCGGCCATTCACGACGCCAGCGCCGATGCGTTCATTGCAGATCTGAAGGATGGCGAAGGCCGGACCGGCCGCGAGGCTTTTGTCGGCGATCGCGGCGTTCGTTTGTCCGGCGGCCAGCGCCAGCGCGTCGCCATCGCTCGCGTGCTGTTGAAAGATGCCCCGATCCTCGTTCTGGACGAGGCGACATCGGCGCTGGATAGCGAGGCCGAGGCGACCATTCAGGAAAAGCTCGACCTGCTGATGCAGGGCAAGACGGTGATCGCCATCGCCCACCGGCTCTCGACGATTGCCCGGATGGACCGGATCATCGTTCTCGACCGGGGACGAATTGTCGAAGAGGGGCGGCCGGACGACCTGCTGACATCCGGGGGTCTCTACAGCCGTCTCTGGGCACGACAGACAGGCGGCTATATCGCAGCCCTCGACGACTAGATCTCGGCGGGCTGATCCCGCCGAAGTGCCGCCCATTGCAGGAGCATGATCGTCTTGGCGTCGATGATCTCGCCGGCCTCGACCATCTCCAGCGCCTCTGAAAAGCCGAGTTTGACGACCTCGAGGTCCTCGTGCTCGTCGTCCAGCCCGCCGCCCTCGGCGACACGGTCGGCATCGGTCACGGCCGCATAGAAACCGTGGAGCTTTTCGGTCACAGAGCCGGGGGACATGAAGGCGGCGAAGGCGGGGGTGGCCCGGGCAATCTTGTAACCCGTCTCTTCGCGTGCTTCGCGAAGCGCCGCCTGCAGCGCGGTCTCGCCGTCATCGATGAAGCCGGCTGGCGTTTCGAGCAGGTACGGATATTCGCCGCTCAGATGGGCCGCGATGCGCAGCTGGCGCACCAGCGTGACGGTGTCGCGTTCGGTGTTGTGCAACAGGATCGCTGCGGCATTGCGGCGGTCGAACACTTCCCAGGTGAGCCTGTGCGGCGCCCTGCCTTCGCGGAAGAAATCGAAGGTGATGCCGCGCAGGTGGCTCCAGCCCTTCCACAGCGTCTTGTCTTCCAGGATCGCGATCCGGGCCTTGTCGAAAATGCTCATGCCAGGGCTTTTCTCATCCAGACCTTGTTGTCGTGGAAGGCGGCGCCGCCATGAGGGGCTGCCGGATCCGCACCGGTCAGGACATTGATGCCCTCGCCGTCGAGATGGGACTTGTTCGGCCAGAGGCCCTCGGCCACCAGAACGCCTGCCTTCACCGCATCAGTGATCTTGGCGTGGATGCGGAGCTCGCCCCTGACATTGCCGAGTTGGACGACATCGCCTTCGGCGAGGCCGAGGCTCAAGGCATCGGCGGGGTTCACCATGACCTCCGGGCGACCTTCCTTGTCACGCGAGGTCTTGGTCTCGGCGAAGGTGGAGTTGAGGAAATTGCGGGCTGGCGAGGTCGCAAGGCGGAAGGGGTGCTCCGCATCGGCTATTTCGATGAGATCGACCTGATCAGGATAAACAGGCAGGGATTTGACCGGGCCGAGCGAACCGAGCTTTGCCGGCGGCTTGTTTGGTGCAGGGGTGTTCTCCCAGTCCGGTTTGAAACGGAACTTGCCGTCCGGATGGGCAAAGCCGTTCAGATAATGGGCGTCGTCGAAGGCCGGCTGGCAGTCGAGCCACTTGTCCTCGATCAGCGTGTCGAAATCCGGCTTGCCACTGACATACAGCATGCGCTCGATATGCTCGCGCTCGGTCTTGCCGAAACCCGGACGGTTCGCAACGCCGAGACGCTTGGCGAGTTCCTCGATGACGAAGAGATTGGTGCGCACTAAGGGCGGCGCATCGACAAGCTTCGGCCCGAGCAAGATATGGCTTTGGCCACCGCCGCGATAGATGTCGTCGTGTTCGACGAACATGGTGGCGGGCAGAACGATATCGGCGAGGTCCGCCGTTTCCGTCATGAACTGCTCGTGCACGGCAACGAAGAGATCGTCACGCAGGAAACCCTGTTTCACCAGGCGCTGTTCGGGCGCGACATTCACCGGATTGGTGTTCTGGATGATCATGGCGGTGACCGGGCCGCCATGGCGCAAGGCCTCGGCGTCGCCGGTCAGCACGCGGCCGATCTGCGACTGGTCGAGCATGCGGATGTCGGGGTCGACCATGGCGGTGCCCATCAGTTCCGCCTTGTTCAGCTGGAAGATGTCGCTGTTCGAATGGAAAGCACCACCGCCCTCGTATTGCCAGGACCCGAGCACGGTCGCGAGCGACAGGGCCGCATGCATGGAGACCGCGCCGTTGCGGCTGCGGGTGAAGCCGTAGCCGAGGCGGAAGTAGCTCTTCTTCGTCTGGCCAACGAGACGGGCAAAGGCTTCGATCTCCTCGACCGAGAGACCAGTGATTTCAGCTGCCCATTCCGGCGTCTTGTCCTTGAGGTGCGCTTCGAGCCCTGCCGGATCATCGGCGAAGTTCGCCATGTAGTCCCGATCGGCATAGCCGTCGCGGAAGGCGACATGCATGGCAGCGCAAGCGAGCGCCGCATCCGTGCCGGGCTTCAGGATCAGGGCCATATCGGCCTGTTTCATCGTCGGATTGTCGTAGATGTCGATGACGACGATCTTGGCGCCCCGATCCTTGCGGGCCTTGACCGCATGGGTCATCACATTGACCTGGGTGGCGACCGCATTGGTGCCCCAGATGACGACGCAATCGGAAACGGCCATCTCGCGCGGGTCCGGGCCGCGCAGCGTGCCGGTGCCCATGACATAACCCGTCCAGGCCATGTTGGTGCAGATCGTGCCGAAGAAGCCGGAATATTTCTTCGCATGGCGCAGGCGCTCGATCGAGTCGCGCTGCACGAGGCCCATGGTGCCGGCGTAGAAATAAGGCCAGACCGCTTCTGAGCCGTGGCGCTGCTCGGCCTTGACGAAGGCGTCGGCGATCTCGTCGAGAGCGGCTTCCCAGGTGACGTCCTGCCACTGGCCGGCACCCTTGGCGCCGGCCCGGCGGACCGGTTTCATCAACCGGTCGGGATGGTAGAGCCGCTCGGCGTAACGCGCGACCTTGGCGCAGATGACACCCGCCGTATAGCTGTTCTCGGTTGCCCCGCGCATACGACCGATGCGGCCGTCCTCGGTCAGATCGACGTCGAGGGCGCATGTGGATGGACAGTCATGCGGACAGGCCGTATGACCGACCGACCGGTTTCGAATGGGGCTCTGGATGTTCATGGGCCGGTTATAGGCCAAGGCCCATACGCTCAAAAGCCCCATTCGAACAAATCATCAGTGCCATCGGAACCATCAATGAATTATCGCCACATCTATCACGCGGGCAATTTTGCCGATGTCCTGAAGCACCTCGTTCTGTCGCGGCTGATCGTCTACCTGCAGCAGAAGGACAAGGCATTCCGCGTGCTGGATACCCATGCCGGGATCGGGCTCTACGACCTCTCGTCGGAGGAAGCGCAGAAGACGGGCGAATGGCTCGAAGGCATCGGCAAGGTGATCGATGCCGAGCTGCCGGAAAAGGTGGCCGAGATCATGGCGCCCTATCTCGATGCGGTGAAAGCGCTCAACCCGGGCCGCGAGGCCGGAGGCCCGCTTGCCAGATATCCCGGATCGCCGAAGCTCGCGCGCGACCTCTTCCGCCCGCAGGACCGCCTCTCGGCGATGGAATTGCATCCCGAGGATTCGCGCGCCCTCTCGCGTCTGTTCGAAGGCGACTTTCAGGTGCGGGTGACCGAACTCGACGGCTGGCTTACCTTGAATGCGCATCTGCCGCCGAAGGAAAAGCGCGGTATCGTCCTGGTCGATCCGCCCTTCGAGAAGGAAGGCGAATACGAGCGGCTGGTGGACGGGCTTGCCAAGGCCCATCGCCGCTTCGCCAACGGCGTCTACTGCCTCTGGTATCCGATCAAGAAGGGTGCACCGATCAAGGAATTCCATGAAGCGCTGCAGGCGCTGGAAATTCCGAAGATGCTCTGCGCCGAACTGCATGTGAAGAGCGATCGCGACCAGACGGGTCTCTCCGGCACCGGCCTCGTCATCGTCAATCCGCCTTACACGCTGAAGGACGAGATGCATCTGGCACTTCCCGAGCTGAAGCGACTTATGGCACAGGATCGCTATGCCTCGCATCGCTGCTTCTGGCTGCGCGGGGAAGAGTGAGCGGAGGGCGCGATGGGACGCTATACAGGCTTCATCGCCTTCGGCCTGATGCTTGCGGCTGCGGCCGTCTACAGCTTTCTGCCTGTTGAAACGGCTGGTGATCGCACCACCTCGACAGCCTCCCCTCCGCCCAACGCACAGCAGTCGGCAGACCCGGCACGATCTGCGACCACGCCGGCTGCCGACCTCCCGGAAGGAAGTGGCTTCGATTTCTATGTGCTGGCCCTGTCCTGGTCTCCGACCTTCTGCGACAGCGAGGCGGCAGGCCGCAATCGTGAGCAATGCGGCGCAGACAAGAATTTCGGCTGGGTCGTCCACGGTCTCTGGCCGCAGAACGAGCAAGGCTGGCCGGAGAACTGCCCGACACCGAAGGGAAGCCGTGTCCCGGACCGCATCGGCCGGACAGTGATGGACATCATGCCGAGCATGGGCCTGATCGGCCACCAGTGGCGCAAGCATGGCTCCTGCTCCGGTCTCTCGATGAGCGACTACTTCAAGCTCGTGCGCCAAGCCCATGATAGAATTCGCATTCCCGACGAGCTTGCCGAGGTCGACCGCCAGAGCCGCACCTCGCCCGAGGCGATCGAGGCTGCCTTCATCCGCAGCAATCCGGGGCTCGGCCGCTCGGCAGTGGCCGTCACCTGTGATAGGGAGAGAGTCGACGAAGTCAGGATCTGCCTCGACCGGTCGCTTGGCTTCCGTGCATGCCCGGAGGTCGACAGCCGATCCTGCCGCCGATCCGACATCACCATTCCGCCCCTGCGCTGAACCCGCCACGAGAGCCACAGGAACCCGTCATGAAGCTGCTCTTCGCGCCCGCCTCGCCCTACTCCTCCAAGGTCCGCATGGCCGCCCGTCATCTCGGCATAGAGCTTGAGGAAGAGCGCGTGAACACGGCGGAAAACCCGCCTGAACTCGTCGACACCAATCCGCTCGGAAAGATCCCGACGCTGATCACCGACGACGGCACGGCGATCTTCGACAGCCGCGCCATCATGCACTACCTGCACCGGATCGGCGACAAGCGGCTCTATCCGAAGAAGGACGAGAAGCGGACCGAGGCCGAGGTGCTGGAAGCGCTGGCCGACGGCATCAGCGACTGCCTGCTCGCCATCGTCTACGAGAAGCGCTACCGGTCACCCGAACTGGTCAGCCAGGACGCGATCGACCGCCAGTGGGCCAAGATCAATCGCAGCCTGGACTATCTCGACAAGCATCTGCCGAAGACGGCGAAGAAGCTGCATGGGGGCCACTTCGCGCTGGCGGCGACGCTCGGCTATCTCATGCTGCGCTTTCCCGGCGAGTGGGAGAATGGCCGCGCCGCCCTGACGGAATGGCCGTCGAAATTCGCCAAGCATTTCGAGCCTTATCCTGCGCTTCGCCCGAAGGCCTGAGCTCCTGACATCCGATTGCGCAACAAAAAAGCCGGGACGATGCCCGGCTTTTTCTGTGTTCGCGGATCGCGTGGATCAGAACTTCACGCCCATGCCGACCTTGACCGAGTGGTCGTCGAAGCCGCGCGATACGGTGGTGCCACCGAGATCGAAGTCGCGCTTCTGGTAGTCGCTGTAGCGATATTCGACGCGAGCGGTGATGTTGTCGGTGACGAAGGTTTCAACACCGGCACCGACCGTGTAACCGGCTGCCAGCTTCTCGTCGTTGTTGCCACCGCCTTCAAGCTCGTGGTTGGCAACAGCCACACCAGCCGTACCATAAACGAGGAAGGGGTTGAGGTCGTAACCGACGCGGCCACGAACCGAGCCGTTGACGCCCTGGGTGCCCTTGAGGTTGCCGGGCACGCCAGCATCCGTGCCAGCCGAACCATCTTCACCGGCGTAGCTGAGGTCAGCTTCTGCACCGTAGACGATCGAGCCGCTCTGCATGTTGTAACCGCCGTAGACGGTGCCGCCGATGCCATCAGCATCACGACCGTCGTTCGAGCCGGTGAACTTGCCCATGTCATAGGTGATGCCACCACCGACATAAGCGCCCGACCAGTTGCCGGCCGGCTCGGAGTAGGATTCGGTTGCGGCCGGAGCTTCCGGAGCCTGATAGATGGCGTCAGCTGCCTGGGCGGCGAAAGCGACGACGGTGGTGGCCGAAGCCAGAAGCATGATCTTGAGGGTACGCATGTTAGTCTCCTTTCAGTTCCGAGCCGCACTTCACTAAGAACCAACGGCGGCCTGAACGTTAATGGGTATTCCCTGCCCGTTCCGACTGTAGAAATGGATGGCAATTGAGGAATTGAAAGAGCCGAAATGTGAATTCATTGTGGCACAGCAGTGACCAAATCGGGACGTTGCTTAAAAGACACAAACGATTCGTTAACCATAACAAATAGTTTACGCCGCAGTCGGCGATTTACATAAATATATACTGCAATTGTACTGACGGCGTCCGAAGATCAATTGCCGGATGAAATCGGTTTGCGGCTGTTTAAATATCGCGTTGGCGCCATATATGCAGCGCAACCAAAGATCCAGAACAAGGTAAAAGCGATGCAAAACGGCATCTCGAAGGTGGCATTGGTCACAGGCTCGGCCAAAAGACTTGGCCGGGCCATTGCGGAAGACTTGGCACAGAACGGGTTTGCCGTGGCTTTGCATGCAAACGGCTCGCTGGCGGAAGCCGAGGCAGTCGCCGCGGCGCTCAGGGAGAGCGGCAAACAAGCGATCGCGCTTCAAGCCGATCTCGGTAACATTTCCGCGACCTCGTCCCTCATTGCGCGCACGCAAGCCGAATTCGGGCCGGTCGGCCTTCTCGTCAACAATGCCTCGATCTTCGAAGACGATACCGCTGCCGATTTCGATCCGGAGACGTTCGACCGGCATTTCAATCTGCATGTCCGCGCGCCGTCGATCTTAAGCGGTGCCATGGTCAAGGCGCTGCCGGAGGATTGCTCCGGCCTGATCGTCAACATCATCGACCAGCGGGTGCTGGCCCTGAAGCCGACCTTCTTTTCCTACACGCTTTCCAAGTCCACCCTGTGGACGGCGACCCGCACCATGGCCCAGGCCTTCGCCCCCCGGGTGCGGGTGAACGCGATCGGCCCGGGTCCCACCCTGATTTCAGAGCGGCAGCGGCCCGAGGATTTTCAGGCGCAGGTCGACAGTCTGCCGCTCAAGCGCGGCCCGTCGCTCACGGAATTCGGACAAACAATCCGCTTTCTTTTTGACACGCCGTCGATCACCGGCCAAATGATCGCCTTGGATGGGGGCCAGCATCTGATTTGGCACGGCACGGAGATCAATGAATGAATGGAGGAAAGCTGCCCGATGGCGGCGTTCTCTATGATGGCACGGAAGAAGATGACGATGACGTCGTGGTCGAGCCCGAGACGACGCGCGCCGGCATCGAGATCGACTGGCATGTCGACGGGCTGGACGAGACCGGCCTGACCGGTGCCGATCTGATCGGCGAATTCGTCAAGCGGCTTCCTAATGCGCCCGGCGTCTACCGCATGCTGAACAAGGACGGCGACGTCATGTATGTCGGCAAGGCGAAGAGCCTGAAGAAGCGCGTCAGCAATTATGCCCAAGGCCGGGTCCATTCGAACCGCCTGTCGCGCATGGTGCGCGAGACCGTACACATGGAATTTGTCACGACCCGCACCGAGGTCGAGGCGCTGCTCCTCGAAGCAAACCTGATCAAGCGCCTGCGGCCGCGCTATAATGTCCTGCTGCGCGACGACAAGAGCTTTCCCTATATCCTGATCACCGGCGACAGCCGTTCGCCCGCCATCTACAAGCATCGTGGTGCGCGCGCCCGCAAGGGTGACTATTTCGGCCCGTTTGCCTCCGCCAGCGCCGTCGGCCGCACGATCAATTCCCTGCAGCGCGCCTTTCTCCTGCGCACCTGCACCGACAGCGTCTTCGAAAGCCGCACCCGGCCTTGCCTGCTCTATCAAATCAAGCGCTGTTCGGGTCCCTGTACCCACGAGATCAGCGATCCGGATTATGCCGGTCTCGTGCGCGAAGCGAAGGACTTCCTCTCGGGCAAGAGCCAGAACGTCAAGGAAGCCATGGCGCGCGCCATGAACGAGGCAGCGGAAGACCTCGACTTCGAGCGTGCCGCCGTGTTCCGCGATCGTCTAGCCGGCCTGTCCCATGTCCAGAGCCATCAGGGCATTAACCCGGCCGGGGTAGAAGAGGCTGACGTCTTCGCCATCCACCACGAGGGGGGGCTGTCCTGCCTCCAGGTCTTCTTCTTCCGTGCCAGCCAGAACTGGGGAAATCAGGCCTATTTCCCGAAGGCGGATCCTCAGCTCAGCGCAGCCGAGGTCCTCAATTCCTTCCTCGCGCAGTTCTATGACGACAAGCCTGTGCCGCGGCTGATCCTTCTTTCCGAAGAGGTCGAGGAGCAGGACCTCCTGGCGACAGCACTTTCCGAAAAGGCGGGCCACAAGGTTTCGATCAGCGTGCCGCAGCGGGGTGAAAAGAAGGATCTCGTTGGCCATGTGAGCGCCAATGCCCGCGAGGCCCACGGCCGCAAGCTTGCCGAAACCGCGTCGCAGTCGCGGCTCTTGGCTGGTCTCGCCGAGACTTTCCAGCTGCCCTACGTGCCGCGGCGCATCGAGATCTACGACAACTCGCACATCATGGGCACCAATGCCGTCGGCGGCATGGTGGTCGCGGGGCCGGAAGGCTTCGTGAAGGGCCAGTATCGCAAGTTCAACATCAAATCGACCGAGATCACGCCCGGCGACGACTTCGGCATGATGCGCGAGGTGATGACCCGGCGCTTCTCGCGGCTGCTCAAGGAAGAAGGCAAGCCGGATCGCAGTGCCGCGCCCGATGACAGCGGCGATGCGGCTTTCCCCGCCTGGCCCGATGTCATCCTGATCGATGGCGGTCAGGGCCAGATGACGGCAGTGCGCAAGATTCTCGACGAACTCGACATCACCGACAGCGTAATCGCGATCGGGGTCGCCAAGGGTGTCGACCGCGATGCCGGCCGCGAACGCTTCTTCGTCCAGGGCAAGCCGGACTTCACGCTCCCGCCTCGCGATCCGGTGCTCTACTTCATCCAGCGCATGCGCGACGAAGCGCACCGTTTCGCGATCGGCTCACACCGGGCCCGCCGCAAGAAGGAGATGGTCAAGAACCCGCTCGACGAGATCTCCGGCATCGGCCCGACCCGCAAGCGGGCGCTGTTGCAGCATTTCGGCACGGCCAAAGCCGTGTCACGCGCTGCCGTCAGCGATCTGATGGCGGTCGAGGGCATTTCGGAGGCCGTGGCGCGGCTGATCTACAACCATTTTCACGAAAACAGCGGTGATTGACACGGAAACGACGCATCCGGGGACAAGAGGACGATAAGGACCATTCAGAATTCTTGTGTTGACGGCCCCGACCGAAAACCATCACATCACATCACCTAGCAGTATTCAAAGACAGGGCATCATGGCTTCGCGCGCATACAATATCCCCAATCTCCTGACCTACGCCCGCATCCTCGCCGTGCCGCTCATCGTCCTGTGCTTCTTCCTCGAAGGTCGTCTGCAGAGTTCCGATTTCGCACGCTGGTCGGCTCTGGCGCTGTTCATCGCCGCCTCGATCACCGACTATCTCGACGGCTATCTGGCGCGGATCTGGAACCAGACCTCCAATATCGGAAAAATGCTCGACCCGATCGCCGACAAGCTCCTAATCGCCTCGGTGCTGCTTCTGATGGCAGCGGACGGCACCATTGCCGGCTGGTCGCTCTGGGCGGCGATTACCATTCTCTGCCGCGAGATCCTTGTCTCCGGCCTGCGCGAATATCTCGCGGCGCTCAAGGTTTCGGTGCCGGTTACGCGGATCGCCAAATGGAAGACGACGGCGCAGATGTTTGCGCTGGCCTTCCTGCTGGCCGGCCCTGCCGGCGACAAGGTTCTGCCCTACACGACCGAAGCCGGCATCACCCTGCTCTGGATCGCGGCGATCCTGACCATCTATACCGGTTACGACTACTTCCGCGCCGGCGCAAAGCATATGGTGGATTGAGATGGTGAAGCTGGTCTATTTTGCCTGGGTGCGCGAGCGCATCGGCAAGGGTGAAGAAGAGCTCGAGATCCCAGCTGGCGTCCAGACAGCCGGCGAACTGGTGACCTGGCTCGCGACGCTTGGAGACGGCTATGAGGAGGCCCTGCGCTTTCCCAAGGCGATCCGCGTTGCCGTCAATCAGGAGCATGTCGAGCACCACGAATCGATCGCAGGTGCCCGCGAGATCGGCATCTTTCCGCCGATGACCGGAGGCTGAGTGCCTCCCGCCGGAGTTGAAACCGTGACGGAAACGCCATCTGCCATCATCCGCGTCCAGCGCGAGGATTTCGATGCGGCCTCAGAAGCCCGTCGCCTGACCGAAGGGCGCAAGGATATCGGCGCGCTTGTTTCCTTCGTCGGCCTCTGCCGTGACGAAGCCGGAACGCTTTCGGCACTTGAGCTCGAGCACTATCCCGGCATGGCCGAGACCGAGATGCAGCGGATCTGCGATCTCGCGATCAACCGTTTTTCCCTGCTCGGCCTGACCGCCATCCACCGCTTCGGGCGCATCGAGGCCGGCGAACAGATCGTGCTCGTCATTGCCGCCGCACCACACCGCCAGGCCGCCTTCGACGGTGCCAATTTCGTCATGGACTTCCTGAAAACATCAGCCCCCTTCTGGAAGAAGGAGCATGGGCAGGATGGAGAAACCGGAGACTGGGTCGCGGCCAAGGACGCCGACGACAGCGCGCGGGATCGCTGGCTCACGGAATGATGCGTTCGCGGCGGCTCACGACAAGGAGCCAGACCAGCACCGAGATGATCACAGCGTCACGCCATATCATCGGGCCATAGGCAGCCCAGAGCTGCTCGGCAAACGCGATGGCCGCGGCGCCAAGAGATGAGTGAAGTGGGCGCGAGTAACCGCCGACCGCTGCGATCAGAACCACTTTCAATCCGAACATCAGACCCGCGCCGAAATCCATGGTGCCGTAGAGCACCGTGGCCGACAGTCCGCCAGAAGCCGCCACCGAGGCGGCGGCGGTCAGGGAGATTACGAAGACCTTGTCGGCATTGATCCCGACAAGGCGGGCGGCAAGTGGATCCTGACAGACCGCCTGCCACAAGCGCCCTGCCCGGCTGAACGTCAGAAGCAGGTAGCCGACGACGACAACGGCTAGCATGAGCACGCTATGCAGCATCTGAAGCCGTGTGAGGCCGAGTGCTGTGTCTTCGATCCTCAAGATCGTCACGAAGTGTTGCCCCAGGGGCGGCAACCACAGGCTCCGCGTGTCGAGCGCGAGACGCGCGCCCTCTGAAAGCAGCAGCACAACGCCGAGCGAGGCGACGATCACCGCATTCGGTGACCTCCTGTGCAAGGGCAGCATGATTGTTCGGGCATTCCAGTAGCCCGCCAGTAAGGCATAGGCGAAGCCTGCCGCGAGACCGAGACCGACAGCCGCCGGCAGGACCAGGTACAGACCATTCCAGCCGAAATCGGTGAACAGCAGGCAGATTTGACCGGCAAAGGCGACCAGTGCCCCGAAGGTGATATCCGGGCGCTTCGTCACCCCGAAAGCCAGCGAATAGCCGAAGGCAAGGCAGGCATAGAGGCTCGCCATGGGCAGGGCGTTCAGAAGCTGTTGCAGCAGGTAGGCCATGGCGTCCTCCGACCGTATTTATAACTGTCAAAATGCTTTTTACCAGTTATATTGAGCCATGACCTTTACATGGACCCCTCACCGCTTCGCCGGTGGCGCCCTGGCCCTTGATGTGGCCAACAGCGTGATCCTGCGGCACTCGCCGGACGGGCGGCGCGACCGGTTCGCCGTGCCGGAGCAACTCGCCGCCTTTCCCGAGGCCGCGAGCCGGTTGTCTGCGGAGCGGACACGGTTTGGCGCACTGAGGCCGGTTGGCCGCGGCAATGAGGCGCTCTTCCTGCATCTGCGGGAGGCGATCGACGGCTATTTCCGAGATCGGGTGCTTGGCCAAGAAAGCCGCACACAGTTGGCGGACCTTCTGGAGGCGACCGCCATGGCACTCCGAGCCGCCCCCGACGACGACAGCTTGGAGGCTGCTACGGCCAAGTCCGCCCTGGGCCTGATCTGCGAACCGCAGCCCGAGCGCATGAAGATCTGCGGCAATTGCGGCTGGCTCTTCATGGATCGCAGCAAGAACCGCAGTCGTACGTGGTGCGACATGGCCGTCTGCGGCAACCGGGTCAAGGCGAACCGTCACTATCATCGCAGGAAGAAGGAGGCCTCGCCATGAAGGCGATCTCGATCGGTGCTGCCCTTGTTATCGGGCTTTTCGGCATGACCGGCTGCCAAAGGGAGGATCTCGACGAGCCGCTCAAGCTTTCGGGCAAGGTCTTCATCTTCAACTACCGCGTGGCGGAGGCGACCTATGTCGTGACGCTTGCCCGCAATGGACCTCTGCCCGAACCGAGCTTCGTCGAGACGACATTCGAAAACCCTGCCGGTGGGCCGCCGCTGGTGACCCGAAGCAAGATCTTTTCCTTCTGGGACAAGGTCTCGCTCGAAAGCCCGCCGGTGCACTGCGTGGTGAAGGGCCGACCTTATGCGATCTCGATCCGGATCCTCGATGGCCGCGACAAGGTCCTGCAGACCATCGAGACGACGCTGACCTCGAGCCTCGACCAGACGATCATGCCCGGCAAAGCGCTTGTCGTCGGCCCAGTCTACACCCCGAACCCGGAGGTCTATCGTACCGATAGCGCGGTGGATTACGCGAAGGACAAGACCTGCCCCGGCGTCTGATCCGGACGGGCAGACGGAGCAGATCGCAAGAAAAAACCGGAGCCTTTCAGCTCCGGTTCTTCAACTCATTCAACGCCTTGAGGCAGAAGCCTCAGGACTTGATTCAGCCGACGATCTCGGTGTCGGCGAACCAGTACTTGATTTCCTGGGCAGCGGTTTCCGGAGCATCCGAACCGTGAACCGAGTTTTCGCCGATCGAGAGAGCGAACATCTTGCGGATGGTGCCTTCATCGGCATTGGCCGGGTTGGTGGCGCCCATGATCTCGCGGTTCTTGAGGATGGCGTTTTCGCCTTCGAGAACCTGAACGACGGTCGGGCCCGAGGTCATGCCTTCAACCAGTTCGCCGAAGAAGGGGCGTTCCTTGTGAACGGCGTAGAAGCCTTCGGCTTCGCGCTTCGACATCCATACGCGCTTGGAAGCGACGACACGCAGGCCGTTGTCTTCGAAGACCTTGGTGATGGCGCCGGTCAGGTTGCGCTTGGTGGCATCGGGCTTGATCATCGAGAAGGTGCGTTCAATCGCCATCAGTCTCATCCTTTTGTCTGTCAGGGAAAGTGGGCGGTATCTACCCGCCCCGAATCACGAAGACAAGAGGGGTTCGACAATTTCACGACGACGTCACAATCGACCGAATTCGAGGGCTCAGGCGACTGCTCGCCCCACGCCTTCGTAGAGATCGAGGCAGCGATCGAACCAGCGGGTGACGGGGTCATCCGCCGGAAGATGGATCGAGCCTGTGGTGATCTTCAGCCACTGCAGCGCGCCGAAGACGATGTAGTCGGCAAAAAGCGGTGTGGCTCCGCCGATGAAGGGCTGGTGGCCCAGCATGTGGCGCAATGGCTGGAGGGCGGCAGGCAGAGCGGCGATGGCTGCATCGCGGCCGGCAGCGACTTCCTCCAGGGTGCGCCCGAGCCTTTCTTCTCGGCTCTTGCGGAAATAGTCCTGATCGGTCGGGGCGAGCATGGCATGGATATCGGAGAGCGCGATCCGCGATACCACGCCGTGGACGACCTGCTGCGAATAGCCCTCGACGAAACGCGCGGCGGCAACACCGCCCTGCCCGCCAAACAGGCTCGGTTCGTCCGGATAGTGCTCGTCCAGATACTGCGCGATGCGGAAGCTGTCCGAGATGAGTTCCTGTCCGTCCCGGATGAAGGGCACCGTCTTCGAGAAGCCGTTCTCGGTGGTTGGAATGGCCGTGAAGGCCAGCGGACGCTCTTCAAAAGCCAGCCCCTTGTGATGCAGCGCCATCACCACTTTCCAGCAGTGTGGCGAAAAGGGACGGGCCGCATCGGCGCCGCACAGCGAATAAAGCGTAATCGTCATCGGTTTCTCCTGGTTCGCGACAGACAAACCGATCCTTGCGCAAGATGCAAATCAGCATTTTTCATGGAACCGATAACCCACATTGGGGTCAAAGGCCGCTAGAGTGGCCGGGAACCACCATCAGGAGCTTCGCCATGCAGAACTACCAGATGCTCGCCGCCTACAATGCCTGGGCCAACAGACTGCTTTATGCCGCCGTCACCGAGCTCTCCGAAGACGAGTTGCACCGCGATACCGGCGCCTTCTTCGGCTCGGTCTTCGCCACCCTCAGCCATATCCTGGTTGCCGACCGCGTCTGGCTAAACCGCTTCACTGGCGAAGGACCCAAGCCGAAGACGCTCGACGAGAAGCCTTACGCGACGTTGCCGGAGCTGCATGCCGCGCGCGTTCAGGAAGATGCGCGGATCATCGACTTTATCGACAGCCTCACGCCCGATCAGCTCGAGGCGAGCTTCAGCTACACACCGGTGACGTCACCGGAGCTCGTTTCCCACAAACTCTGGCCTGCCCTCACCCATTTCTTCAACCACCAGACCCATCACCGCGGACAAATTCATGCGGGGCTGACCGGCATGGGCAAATCGAGCCTCAGCCTGGATCTGATTTACTTCGTGCGCAGCGAAGGGAAGCAATGGCTATGACGGAAACGCTCTGCCCGTTCACCACCGGCTAACCACGCGTCCGGAGTTCGGGGCGAGTTTAACGAAATTTGCAACCGTCTCCGCAAGACTGCCGGCCAAACGCCATGGGGACGGGATCGGGCATGCAAAACACACATCAGACGGGAGCGGGTGACGACCTTCAGAAGATCTCGGTCTTCATGCTGAAGCATCAGATCGCGGGTCTGCCGCGAAACTTCGAGCTGGTGTACGAGGCCATGACCGGCGGCAGTCCGGATCTCGCCCGGGACCTTTCTGCACTTGGTGCGCGCCCCTCACAGTCCGCACTCGACCAGCTCGGACTCAGGTATCGCCTCCCCGGTCATTGCGGGATGACGGCGACGCATCTCCAGGCGGAGACGGTCAAGACGCTGTCGCGGGTCAGTGATCAGCTTTCCCTCGGGCTCAGCCAGAAGCGTGCTTTCACCAATTCCGTCGAAGCCGTCATCCGCTCCATCCGCGACGACATGACCATCGGCGTCGACCAGCTGCTGGGTGAGCTCGAAATGCTCGCCTCGATCGGCAGCGCCATGGTGCGCTCGGAGACCGAACTCACCACAAGCGTGAAGGAGGGCCTGGAGGATCTCGAACGCGCGGACCGCGCCCTTCGTGCCGCCCAGGCGATGATGACTAAGGATCGGCTGACCGGGCTCCCCAACCGCATCAGTCTCTTCCAGACGCTCGACGACCTGCATGCCGAAGCGTCGCCCGCGCATCCGGCAGCCCTCGTCCTGATCGAGATCATCGATCTGCCCGGTCTGCAGCACCAGTATGGTGACGAAGCCGTCAGCAAGCTCGTGAAAGGGCTCGCCGGGATCTTCCGCAAGGCAATCAAGAAGAATGATGTCATCGCCCGGATCGAGGCGGATACCTTCGCCTTCGTCTTCGAAGGCATCAATGCCGACGAAGCGCATATCATCGCCGAACGGCTGTTCACGACGGCAGAAAACAATCTCGTCTTTGCTTCAGAGACATCCCATGAGGTCGGCGGCCTGCCGCTCGCCATCGGTCATGCCATGGCGCATGAGGCGGCAGATCCCACCGCATGGCTCGCGATCGCCAAGACGGCAACCATGCTCGCCCGACAGAATCCGCGCCAGCCGATCATCGGCTACAAGCCCGGACCGCGACAGGTCGCCTAAGCGCTTCCCCTCCGGCCGGCCGCTTGCCTTTGGTCGTGACATCGGCCAAAAGCCAGTGCCATGATCACGATCACCGACATCTCCGCCCGCGTCGCCGGACGCCTGCTCATCGACCATGCCAGCGTCTCGCTGCCGGCCGGCACCAAGGCCGGCCTCGTCGGCAAGAACGGGGCGGGCAAGTCCACCCTGTTTCGCATCATCACCGGCGATCTCGGATCCGAAAGCGGCTCGGTCTCGATCCCGAAGAATGCGCGCATCGGCCAGGTCGCACAGGAGGCGCCGGGAACGGAAGACTCGCTGATCTCGATCGTGCTTGCCGCCGACAAGGAGCGGGCAGCCCTGCTTGCGGAAGCAGAGACGGCGACCGATCCCCATCGCATCGCTGAAATCCAGACGCGGCTTGCCGACATCGGAGCGCATTCGGCGGAAGCGCGCGCGGCGACGATCCTGTCTGGTCTCGGTTTCGACCACGAGGCGCAGCTGCGCCCTGCCTCGTCCTTTTCCGGCGGCTGGCGCATGCGCGTGGCGCTGGCTTCGGTGCTGTTTGCCGAGCCGGACCTGCTGCTGCTCGACGAACCGACCAACTATCTCGACCTCGAAGGCACGCTGTGGCTGGAAGACTATGTGCGCCGCTATCCGCACACGGTCATCATCATCAGCCATGACCGCGACCTCCTGAACACTGCGGTCAACTCGATCATCCACCTCGACCAGAAGAAGCTGACCTTCTATCGCGGCGGCTATGACAGTTTCGAGCGTCAGAAGGCCGAAAACGACGAATTGCAGATGAAGGCGAAGGCGAAGAACGACGCCGCACGCAAACATCTGCAGAGCTTCATCGACCGCTTCCGCGCCAAGGCGACCAAGGCCAAGCAGGCGCAAAGCCGCATCAAGGCGCTCGAGCGCATGGGAACGGTTGCTGCCGTCATCGAGGACCATGTCCATCCGATCACCTTCCCCAAACCGGAGAAGCAGCCCGCCTCCCCCATCGTTGCGATTTCCGGTGGCGTGGTCGGCTATGAGCCGGGCAAGCCGATCCTGAAGAACCTCAACCTGCGCATCGACAACGACGATCGGATCGCGCTGCTTGGTTCGAACGGCAACGGCAAGTCCACCTTCGCCAAGTTCATTTCGGGGCGTCTGGAGGCGCAGGGCGGACAGCTGAAGACCGCGCCGAGCCTGAAGATCGGCTTTTTCGCCCAGCACCAGCTCGATGACCTGGTCCCCAATGAGAGCCCGGTCGCCCATGTGCGCCGGCTGATGCCGCTGGAGCCGGAAGCCAAGGTGCGCGCCCGGGTCGCGCAGATGGGACTGGCGACGGAGAAGATGGAGACGGCCGCGAAGGATCTCTCCGGCGGCGAGAAGGCGCGCCTGCTCATGGGGCTTGCCGCCTTCCATGCGCCGAACCTTCTGATTCTCGACGAGCCGACCAACCATCTCGACATCGACAGCCGCAAGGCACTGATCGAGGCGCTGAACGACTACGAAGGCGCAGTCATCCTGATTTCCCACGATCGCCACCTGATAGAGGCGACTGTCGACCGCCTGTGGCTCGTCAACAACGGCACCGTGACCAGCTTTGACGGCGACATGGAAGAGTACCGCTCGCTCATCATTGCCTCTGGCAAGAAGCCGGCGGAGAAGGACAAGGGCGATGGCGGCTCCGATACCGTCAACAAGGCCGAACAGCGCAAGGCGGCTGCCGACAAGCGGGCGAGCCTTGCGCCGCTGAAGAAAAAGATCAATGAAGTCGAGGCCTTGACGAAGAAGCTGGAGACTTTGATTCAGGCTCTGGATAAGGAGCTCGCCGACCCTGCGCTCTACGAGAAGGCGCCGGCCAAGGCGGCGGAAAAGGCCAAGCAGCGCGGCGAAGCGGCGGCCAAGCTTTCGGCTGCGGAAGAGCAGTGGCTGGAGCTTTCCGCCGAATATGAAGAGGGCATGGCCGGCTGAAGCCGGCCTTCCTTGTTGAACCTCTGGATATACACTATCTTGACAGCGTATATTCACGAGGTGACGCCATGCCACCATATGTGCGTGATGAACGAGTGAACCAACTCGCCGAACAGGCGCAGAAGATCTTGAAAGCCCCGACCAAGACGGATGCGATCCGCCAGGCGCTCGAGCGCGTCGTGGAAGCGGACGAGCAGCGCCCCCCGCTCGCCGAGCGCCTGGAGAAGATCAAACAGCGCTACCAAGCCATGGGGAGCGACGATCCCGACTTCGATCAAGAGGCGTTTCTCGACGAGATGTGGGGCGATACCTGATGTTCCTCGATGCCTCGGCTATCATCGAATATTTTCTCGAAGGACCGGAATACGAACGGATCGCTGCCTGCCTGTCCAATTCGGGTACACAATTCTTCGTTTCGCCGACTGTGATCTTTGAAGCGACCACCGTATTGGCTGGCAGGCGTCAGATTGCTGTGGATGAGGCGACGAGCCTCATCATGGAGTTCCTCACCGAACTCAACGCCGAGGTCATCCCGGCCACCCGCGACACCGCATTGGCCGCGCTCGATGCCTTCTCGCGTTATGGCAAGGTTCGTCACCCCGCTCGCCTCAATTTCGGCGACTGCTTTTCCTATGCAGGGGCCAAGGCATCCGGGGCGGCCCTTCTCTATGTGGGCACCGATTTCAGCCGCACCGACCTCGCCTGATCGCAATTGTAAGACACAACAGGAGTAGCAGCATGGATCTCTTTCTCGAAAAGGATGACGATCCGCGCACCCTGGCCTTTGTCTCAGAGCGAAACCGCCTTTCCGAAGAGAGCCTCGCGACGCCCGAAATGCAGGCCGATGCCGAAGCGCTGCAGGCCATGATGGAGCGCCAGGACAGGCTGATCGTGCCGACACGTCGCGGAAACTGGCTGTTCGACTTCAACCGTTCGCGCGAGAACCCGCTCGGGGTTCTGCGCCGGCTGCCCGCAACACATACCCCACGTCCCGATGCTCCCTGGGAGACGGTCTTCGATCTCGACGCCTTCTGTGCGCGAGACGGAAAACGCTGGATCTTCGGCGGCTCCGTCACCTGCCCCTTCGAGCCGACGCGGGTCCTGCTGCGCCTGTCTGACGGCGGATCCGACCTCACCCGCTTTCTCGAATTCGATCTGGAAGCAAAACAGGTGGTCGATGGCGGCTTCGATACGCCGGCGGTGCGAGCACAGGCGTCCTGGCTCAGCCGTGACGAGATCCTCTACTTTGGCTCCATCGACACCTTTTCAGCCACCCAGTCTGGTTGGCCAAGGGTCGGACGGCGACTGCGGCGCGGCGAGGAGCCGGCAAAAGCGGACATCTTGTTCGAAGCAGCCTCGACCGATGTCACCGGCTACGGCTTCGTCATCGATCCGGCGCTCGGCGGCCACGAGGGCCCGGAGACGCAGCAGTTCCGTGTCTTCATGGAGAACCACGAGATCGGCAAGCTCAGCCTCAACATCGAGAATGGGGATGGCATTCCGCGCCGCCTGCCTTTGCCGCGGGAAATCGGCTTCGACATCAATCACAGCCATATTCTCTGGCTTGCCAAGACAGACGAACAGGTTCCGTCCGGCAGCCTTGTGCTTCAGGCGCTGACACCTTTCGGCGATCAACCGCTGGGGACCGAGCGGCGCATTCTCGTGGAGCCGGCACCGGGGCGAGCCGTGCATCATTTCTCGCTCCTGCGGAATTTTGCGGTCTACTCGGTGGACGACCGCCTTTCGCCATCGCTTTACGTGCTCGATCTGACCAAGGCCGACGCTGAGCCGCAGCGGATTTCCCTGCCGGACGGGATTGAAGCACTCTACTTCACGCCGCTCTATGCCGACCTGCATCTGGGCGACGATACGCTCTCCGTCATCGGCTCCGGTTTTCTCAAGCCCCCGACGCGCTACACCCTCTCGCTGTCCGACGAGGCGCGGCGGCCCGTGTCTACGCCGCCCGTTCTTGTGGCAGAAGACACTTCACCTGCCTTTTTCGATGCAGAGGGGATGACGAGCCTTCTGCTGGAAGCCACATCAGAAGACGGCACCAAGGTGCCCTACCATCTCGTGCTGCCGAAAACCTGGACGGAGGGCGAATTGCCCGTGCTGATCTACGGGTACGGCGGTTTTGCCGCCTCGCTTGCTCCGCACTATTCCGGCACCACGGGTCGCTTCCTCGAACAGGGTGGCGCTTATGTTCAGGCCTATATCCGCGGTGGCTCTGAGCTCGGGCCGCAATGGCATACACCGGTGAAGCGACACGGTCGTCACAAGGCCTACGAGGACTTCGTCGCCATCGCCCGCGACCTCGTGAAACGCGGCTATTCGAAACCCACGCGGATCGCCTGCACGGGCGGCAGCAATGGCGGCTTGCTGACCGGCGTCATGCTGACGCGTTACCCAGACGACTTCGGCGCCGTCTGGTGCCGCGTGCCCGTGCTCGACATGACGCGGTTCCATAAGTTTCCGGCAGGACGAGCGTGGATGGACGAATACGGCAATCCGGACGATGAGGCAGACCGCGCCTATCTGCTCAGCTACTCGCCACTCCACCAAGTCAAGCCGGCGTCGGAGCAAGCCTACCCGCCGATCTACATCGAAAGCTCGAGCAATGACGACCGGGTTCATCCCTCCCATGCCAGACGCTTCGCGCTCCGGCTGGAAGAAGCAGGGCATACACCCCTGTTTCACGAACACGGATCGGGCGGACATGGCGGCGCCGGCAACTCAGCCGAGATGGCACGGCGCACGGCCATGGGCTACAGTTTTTTGCGCAAGACGATCATTACGCCCTGACGCTTTTATCCCGAGCGCAGTAGTAGGCGTCGTGGATCAGGCTTTCTTTTCCCACCGGCCTTCGGGTGTCTGCTGCCAATAGGTCAGGCTGTGCCCCTCGCCCTTGAGGCGCTTCCACTGCGCGCGTGCGCCCTCGACCTGCTCGGTGTCATAGCCATCGAAGACGAAGACGATCCGGTCGTAAGCGAGATCCGCAGGCGGCTCGGCACCATCGACGAGGAAACGCACGCTGGCGCTGTTCTGATTGTCCTGCTCGACGGTGAGCAGGACCGGCTGCCGGTCTGGCGAGGCTCCCTCGTCTGTCCCGTGCGGCAGAAAGCTCTCCTCGCGATAGGTCCACAGATGCGCGTCGAGCGCGTCACGCCGCTCCGCGTCGCGGGTTTGCACCGCGACCTTCCAGCCTCGTTCGACGCTCTTTTCCAGGAGCGGCGGGAGCGCGTCCTCAAGCTTCGATTCCGTCAAATGGTAGAACAGGACTTCGGCCATCGGGCGCGCCGTCTCCAGACTTACGATTCGTAGTTCGCCCGTACCAGTTCATCCAGAAGTCGCACACCATAGCCCGAACCCCAGGACTGGTTGATCTCGTCATTTGGCGAACCCATGGCGGTGCCGGCGATGTCTAGATGCGCCCAAGGGGTGTCCTTGACGAAGCGCTTCAGGAACTGGGCAGCTGTGATCGAGCCCGCCTGACGCCCGCCGGTGTTCTTCATATCGGCGAATTTCGAGTCGATCAGCTTGTCGTAGTCCTTGCCGAGCGGCATGCGCCACAGACGCTCATTGGTTGTTAGGCCGGCCGCGAGCAGCTTCTCCGAGAGATCGTCGTCGTTGGAGAAAAGCCCGGCATGCAGGCTGCCAAGCGCGACCGTGATGGCGCCGGTCAGCGTCGCCAGATTGATCATGAAAGCCGGCTCGAAGCGGTCGTTGCAATACCAGAGGGCATCGCACAGAACGAGGCGGCCTTCCGCATCGGTGTTGATCACTTCGATCGTCTGGCCCGACATGGAGGTGACGATGTCCCCCGGACGCTGGGCGTTGCCGTCGGGCATGTTCTCGACCAGACCGAGGATGCCGATCGCGTTCACCTTGGCCTTTCGGGCGGCAAGCACATGCATGAGACCGGTCACTGCGGCGGCACCGCCCATGTCACCCTTCATGTCCTCCATGCCACCAGCAGGCTTGATGGAAATGCCGCCGGTATCGAAGACTACGCCCTTGCCGACAAAGGCGATCGGCTTGTCCTTCGACTTTCCGCCTTTCCACTGCATGACGACAAGGCGCGGGGGACGCACGGATCCCTGTGCCACGCCGAGCAGCGCGCCCATTCCGAGCTTCTTCATTTCCTTCTCGGTCAGGATCTCCACCTCGACCCCGAGCTTTTCCAGTTCCTTGGCCTTGGCGGCGAATTCGAGCGGACCGAGAACATTGGCCGGTTCATTGACGAGATCACGCGCAAGGGTCACGCCATCTGCAATGGCTTGGGTTTCCGCGAAGGCTTTCTTGGCGGCCGCGGCCTGGGCAGTGACGATCGTCACCTTGACCGTCTTGTCACCCTTCTCCTCGTCGTCCTCCGCCTTCTTCTTGGTCTTGTAGGTGTCGAACTTGTAGGCGCGCAGCAGCATGCCGAGGGCGAAATCGGCGGCAGCCTTGGGCGAGACCTCCACGCCGGGGACGTCCATGTAGATGGCAACCTTCTCGGCGCCCTTCAGGGCCGCCGTCGCAACACCGCCGGCCTTCAGCCAATCATGGCCGGTCAAGGCATCGCCCTTGCCGAGACCGATGACGACCATGCGATCGAGCGGCGAACCATGTGGCGCGACGATGTCGAGGGTGGCAAGCGCCTTTCCGGTGAATTTCGCAGCCTTGGCAGCGCGCGCATAAACGCCTGCCGGATCTGCTTCGGACGCTCCAGCCGGCATCTCTGCGCCCGACGTCGTCAACAGGATAGCGAGACCTCCCGTTGCAGAATGGGTCGGAGCGAAGGAGACAGCGAGTTTCAACGACATGAAGGGCACCTTGTTGGCATTTCGGGGAGTTCGTGCTGGATCATGGTCTTTTCGCAAACGATGGCAAGAGTTTGACCGGATATTCCTGTCTCAATCCCCCGATTGCGAGCGCCACCTCGGAGCGTGTCCGATTTATCGCGGTGGGACAAAAAACAGCCTCATCAAGCCGGGGAAAATACCTTCGGGCGGTCGCCAAATCGCCGCAAGCGTCGTAGAGAAAGCCCATCCTCGGCGCGACGTCTGCGTGTCGCGCCTGCAAGGGAACCCTATGAAGATACTCGAACAATACATTCTGCGGCGGGTCGTCCTGATGTTTACGACAGCACTGCTTCCGGTGCTGGCGATCATCTGGACCACGCAGGTGTTGCAGCGTATCAACCTCGTCACGGACAGCGGACAATCGGTCGGCTCCTTCATGGTGCTCGCCACCATGATCCTGCCCACCATCGTGGCGACGGTTCTGCCGTTTGCGCTGGTCATCGGCATCACCCATACGCTGACGACGATGAACAACGATTCGGAACTCGCCGTCATCGATGCGGCCGGAGCGCCGAGAGGGATCATTCAGCGTCCGCTCATCTTGCTTGCAGCAGGGCTCAGCCTGTTCTCCTTCGTGATGATGGGCTTCATCGAGCCTGCCATGCGCGTCAATGTCCGGACCATGATCGCCACGGCCTATGCGGATCTCTTGTCCTCCGTGATCGAGGAGAAGACTTTCCGGCAGATCGAGCCGGGGCTTTTCGTCCAGATTTCGGAACGCCAGTCCGGCCGCGCCATGAAGGGCCTGCTGGTTGCCGATTCCCGTGATCCGTCTTCGGAGCTCATCTACTACGCTCGCGAAGGCGCGGTCGACGAGAGCGGCAAGTCGCTGGTCATGCAGGACGGTGAAGTGCAGCGAAAGGCACCGAATGGCGATGTGACGGTTATCCGCTTCGACCGCTATGCCTTTGACCTGTCCGATCTGTCGGAGGAGCGCGGCCAGGCCCGCTTCGGTGCGAAGGACCGCGACCTCTTCTACCTGATGGACCCGGATCCGCTGGATGAGCGGTATCTTAAGGATCCGAACGATTATCGTGCAGAGTTACACCGCCGAGTTAGTGCATCCTTTTTTCCACTGGTCTTCGCTTTCGTGAGCCTCATGATGTGCGGCGACGCGAGATCGCACCGTGAAGCGCATCTTCACCCCATGGCATCGGCGCTTCTCCTGTCCCTGGCGATTTTCTGGGCCTCGAATTACGTCACTTCGCTGGCGGAGACGTCCGGCGCCTACATTCCTTTACAGTACCTGATCCCGCTCGGCAGCGGGGCGGCTGCCATATTCTTCCTTGCAACCAACCGACGCCCGAAGCTGCCGCGTGCCTTTTCAGCACTAGTGCAGAGGGCTATGTCGGCGACTGAGAAGCGTCTCGGCAATGGAACCGGGGGCGCCTCATGATCTGGACGCTGGGCCTCTATTTCTTCCGCCGCTACATGATGACGACACTCTGGTTCTTCCTCGGTGTCGTCTCGATCACCTATCTCATCGACTTTACCGAAACGTCGGGACGATATGACAGTCTTCCTGGCTATTCGGTACCAGGGGTCCTCTATCTCACAGCGCTGAGATTGCCGTTGATCCTTCAGCAGACCGTCCCCTTCATCGGGCTATTTGTAGGAATGGCGACGCTGATCGCCCTGAATCGCAAGTCGGAACTGGTGGTTGCGCGTGCCGCCGGCATTTCCGTTTGGCAGTTCATGGCACCCTTCCTGATCGGTGCCGTGCTGATCGGGCTTACAACCACATTGGTCATCAATCCGCTCGCAGCCTGGGGCAAGCGACAGGGTACGGAAATCGAGACACAATGGCGCGAAGCTGCAGGCAGCGCCAAACCCGCGCCGATCCCGTGGCTCCGTCAATCAAGCGGGGAGAATGATGTGGCGCTTGGCGCGCGCGCGGTCCTTGAGGACGGAACGCTACTCGTCGATGCCGTTCTGCTGCATTTCGATTCCGACGGCCGCATCATCCTGCGTCAGGATGCACGCACAGCGAAATTGAAAGATGGTTACTGGATGCTTACCGACGTGCTGGAGACACGTCCCGGGGAGATCCAGACCCGTCTTGCGGAGGCGCGTGTTGCGACGAACCTCAACGAGGAGTTTGTACAGCAAAGGCTGGCAAACCCGGAGAGCGTTGCTTTTTATGATCTTTTTCAGAAAATTGAAGTTGCCCGCTCATTCGGGATCGCGCCGCATGCGCTGGAGACGCAACTTCATTCGCTTCTGTCGCTGCCATTCCTGATGATCGCCATGACGTTGATCGCGGCAACCGTTTCGCTGAAATTCAGCCGTATCAACCAATCGCGCACGGTGATTCTCGGTGGAATATTGTCAGGCTTCGTGCTTTATGTTGTCACAGTGCTCGTCAGAGCATTCGGAAGCAGCGGCGTCATGCCGCCATATGTTGCGGCCTGGGTCCCAGTTGTCGTAGCGATGGCACTGGGGGCAACGATTCTGCTTCACAAGGAGGATGGTTAGTGGCGGTAAAAGACCGCGGGAATATCAGGAGGCTTTCAGTAGCCCTGCTGACCAGTGTCGCTGTGTGCGCTTTGCCGCTCACCGCGCCTCTCGTGCATGCGCAGAGCCTGACCGACTCACCGTCGGCGGCGAGTGAACTCCCTGATGACGCGAAGCTGCTCCTTGCAGCCAATGAACTCGTTTATGACCGTGATGCAGAGCGCGTTGTCGCCAACGGTGCGGTGCAGATCAATTATGCCGGCTACCAGATGGTCGCTCGGCAGGTCGTCTATGATCAGAAGACAGGCCGCGTCACCGCGGCCGGCAATATCGAGCTGGTCGAGCCGACCGGTAACCGCATCTATGCGGACTCGCTCGACGTTACCGACAATTTCTCCGACGGCTTCCTGAGAGCGCTGCGCGTCGAGACCACCGACAACACGCGCCTGGTCGCCGAAAGTGCGGAGCGCGTCGGCGGCAACCAGATGATCCTGCACAAGGGCGTCTACACCGCCTGTTTGCCCTGCGCCGAAAATCCCGGTCGCCCGCCGATCTGGCAGGTGAAGGCAGAGCGCGTCGTTCAGGATGGCAAGAAGCAGACCGTGCGCCTCGAGAAGGCCCGGTTCGAGCTCTTCGGTCACTCGATCGCCACCCTGCCCTTCATCGTGGTGCCTGATAACACCGTGAAGCGAAAGACGGGCTTCCTGTTCCCCGAATTCCGTTCGGGCGAAAATGTCGGCTTCGGCATTTCGGTCCCCTACTACATCGCCATCGCGCCGGATCGTGATGCGACGATCACGACGACAGGTTTCAGCACCCAGGGCGTGCTTCTGGAAGCAGAGCTGCGGCAGCGGTTCGAGAAGGGGCAGGCGAACCTTCGGCTGGCCGGCATCAGCCAGATGAATACCGACGAGTTCGCGGCCGGCACGAGCGACGCCGAACGTGACTTCCGTGGTCTCGTCGCCTCGAAGGGCGACTTCAAGATCAATCCTCGCTGGTCCTTCGGCTGGGACGTCATGTTCCAGACCGACAACAACTTTGCCCGTACCTACGGCGTCGAGGGACTGAACAGTTCGACGAACACCAACACGGTCTACCTGACGGGTGTCGGTGAGCGTAATTTCTTCGACATGCGCGGCTATTATTTCGACGTTCAGGACGCAGATCTGGACGACACCGCCGAGAAGAAGCAGGCGACCGTCCTGCCGGTCATCGACTACAGCTACTATGCGCCGGAACTGGTCGCTGGCGGCCAGCTGTCGGGCACGCTGAACTTCACCTCGCTGTCGCGCTTCTCCAGCGAGGCGGCGGACACGAACGGCGATGGGCGCGACGACCTCTATCGTGGCCTTAAGGGCAATATGAACCGTCTGTCGGGCGAACTCGAATGGGAGCGAACCTTCGACGGTCCGGGCGGTCTCCAGATCACCCCACTGCTCGCCGCACGCGGTGACGTCTTTGGTCTCGCGATGGACAATCCGGCGGATTATACCGGCGGCTACACGTCCAATGATGCGCCAGCCCGCGCTCTGTTCACCGCCGGTGTCGAACTGCGCTATCCCTGGCTGATCACGACGGCAAACAGCTCCCACATCATCGAGCCGATCGCGCAGATCTACGCGCGCAACGACGAGGATTTCGCAGGGCAGTTGCCGAACGAAGATTCGCAGAGCCTGGTCTTCGACGCCAGCAACCTCTTCTCGCGCAACAAGTTCTCGGGCTTCGACCGCGTTGAGGGTGGAACGCGTGCGAATGTCGGCATGCGCTATACCGGCAGCTTCGACAACGGCATCGGCGTGCGTGCGGTGGTCGGTCAGTCCTACCATCTGGCGGGCCTGAACTCCTATGCAACGGATGACCTGCTGGCGGTAGGCACCGATTCCGGTCTCGAAACAGATGTCTCGGACTTCGTCGCCTCTGCCGGCTTCGAGCTGCCGATCGGTCTGTCGCTGAGCGCTGGCGTCCGCCTCGACGAGAAGACGCTCGACGTGCGCCGGACCGACCTCAACGCCACCTATGCGCAGGATCGTTTCGAAACGAGCCTGACCTTCACTCAGGTCGATGCCCGTCCGGAATACTCGTTCACCAACGACAATCAGACGTTGACGAGCTCGTCGACCGTGAAGGTCAACCAGAACTGGTCGGTGTTCGGCTCGGTCAACTACGACATCGATGCGAATACCTTCAATCGCCGTAGCGTCGGGATTTCCTATGCCGACGAATGCACGGTCTTCTCGATCGCCTATTCGGACAAGTATGACCCGAATGATGAGACGGCGAACGACTGGACGATTGGCGGCAAATTGGTGTTCCGCACCCTTGGCGAGATCAATCTCAGCGACAACTCGTTCTGAGCGATTTCCGCTCCGCTTCGGCGGAGGTCATTGTTTCGCCGCACGGATTGTGCAATCCGTGCGGCAGTTCTAAAATCCCTCAAATAGAGATAGATCTGGACGATCACCTATCTTCCGGAGAAAGGATGACAGATGGCTAATGGGAAAAAGGGCACCAGTCTGCTGCTTGCCGGCGTCATCGCGCTGTCCCTGAGCGTGAGCCCAACTCCGATGGTTGCGCCGGTGCAGGCTGCGACCTCCGTGGTGGCCGTTGTCAACAAGACTGCGATCACCAGCGGCGACGTGGCTCGCCGCGCCGCTTTCCTCAGACTGCAGCGTCGCAGCGGCAATCTTCAGAAGATCGCCAAGGAGGAACTGGTCGAGGAAGCGCTGAAGCGCGAGGAAATCGCGCGCGTCGGCATGTCGGTCAGCACGGCGGATGTCGATGCCTCTTTCGCCCGCTTCGCTTCGTCCAACAAGATGACGCTCGCGCAGCTGAATTCCGTGCTTGATCAGGCCGGTGTGGGCGCGGCCCATTTCAAGGCCTTCATCGCCGTATCGATGAGCTGGCCTCGCCTCGTCAACGCGCGCTATGGCGCCGGCTCGCGCGGCCGTTTGTCCAATCAGGACCTGGTCACGCGTCTTCTGGAAAACAAGCAGAAGCCGGTGACGACCGAATACTTCCTGAAGCAGGTCATCTTCGTCGTCCCGGCGTCGAAGAAGGGCATCGTTGGCAAGCGGAAGGCGGAGGCCGAGAAGTCGCGTGCGTCCTTCCCGGGCTGCGATCAGGCGATGGAATTCGCCAAGAACTATCTCGACGTCTCGATCCGCAATCTCGGCCGCGTCCTGGAACCGGAAATGCCGCCGGAATGGAAGCCGCTGGTCGAGAAGGCCAAGGGCGGCACCACGGGGACGCGCGTCACGGAGCGTGGCGTCGAATACCTCGCGATCTGCAACCAGCGTGAGGTTTCCGACGACGTTGCGGCTGAGGTGGTGTTCCGCGCCGAGGATATCGGCAAGGAACAGCAGGGCGAGAACCCGAATTCCGAGAAGTATCTCGAGGAACTGCGCTCCAAGGCTCAGATCGTAATGCAGTAAGCGGCGAAAGGCCGATCCATGACCGATGGCGTGCTTCCGCTCGCGCTCACCCAGGGTGATCCGGCCGGCATAGGCCCTGATATCGCCCTGCAGGCCTGGCTCAAACGCCGCGAATACGGTCTGCCGCCTTTCCTCTACCTCGGGGACCCGGCCGTACTGCAAGTGCGTGCACGCCTTCTCGGGCTGGATGTCGCCATCATCGAGACGGACGCCAAGCAGGCGTCCGAGCTGTTTGACAGTGCCCTTCCGGTGCTCTCGATCCCGACAGGCACCGATGTGCTCGCCGGCAAACCACATGTCGCCAATGCGCGTGCCACGATCGGAGCCATCGAGACTGCGGTTTCGATGTGTCTTGCCGGTGATGTCAGAGCTGTCGTCACCAATCCGATTGCAAAATCGGTCCTCTACGAGGCGGGTTTCGGTTTCCCCGGCCACACGGAATTCCTTGCCGATCTTGCAGCAAAGGCAACCGGCAACAGCGTGATGCCGGTCATGATGCTGGCCGGCCCCAAGCTGAAGGCTGTGCCCGTTACGATCCATATTCCCCTGAAAGACGTGCCGGGTGCCCTCACCGAGGCCTTGATCGTTGACACCTGCCGCATCGTCGCGCGGGATCTCACCGCCCGCTTCGGGCTCGCCTCCCCTCGTCTGGCTGTTGCCGGGCTCAACCCGCATGCGGGCGAGAACGGTGCCATCGGACAGGAGGATGACGACATCATTCATCCGGCGATCCGGCATTTGCGCGATGAGGGTATCGATGCCTTTGGCCCGCTTCCGGCGGACACCATGTTCCACGACGACGCTCGCTCCCGCTATGCTGTGGCAATCTGCATGTATCACGATCAGGCCCTGATACCGGCCAAGGCGCTCGGCTTCGACGACAGCGTCAATGTCACGCTCGGCCTGCCCTTCATTCGCACCTCGCCCGACCATGGCACCGCCTTCGGTCTGGCGGGTTCCGGTTTTGCCAAGGAGACGAGCCTCGTGGCAGCGCTGCAGATGGCCGATCGCATGAGCACCACGACGGAGATGGCTCGCTGATGGCTGCGCTCGATGGATTGCCGCCGCTGCGCGATGTCATTGCGCGTCACGGGCTCGATGCCAAGAAGGCGCTTGGGCAGAACTTCCTGCTCGATCTGAACCTCACCCAGAAGGTGGCGCGGACCGCAGGCTCATTGGAAGGCGTTACCGTGATCGAGGTCGGTCCCGGACCGGGTGGCCTGACCCGCGCCATTCTCGCGCTTGGCGCCAAGAAGGTCATCGCCATTGAGCGCGATCCGCGTTGCCTGCCGGCGCTTCAGGAAATCGCCGATCACTATCCCGGTCGCCTGGAGGTGATCGAGGGTGACGCGCTGAAGACAGACTTCGAGAGCCTTGCCCAAGGCGAGCCCGTCAAGATCATCGCGAACCTGCCTTACAATGTTGGAACGCAGCTTCTGGTCAACTGGCTACTGCCACGCGCCTGGCCGCCGTTCTGGCAGTCGCTCACACTGATGTTCCAGAAGGAAGTGGGGCAGCGGATCGTGGCGCGCGAGGACGACAATCACTATGGGCGTCTCGGCGTGCTCTGCGGCTGGCGCACCCAGGCCCATATGGCCTTCGACATTCCGCCCCAGGCCTTCACGCCGCCACCCAAGGTGACCTCCACCGTCGTGCATCTCGAGCCGATCGAAATGCCCCTGCCCTGCGAACCGGACAGGCTGGAGAAAGTGACACATGCGGCCTTTGGGCAGCGGCGCAAGATGCTGCGACAGAGCCTGAAGCCGATCGGCGGGGAAGCGCTTCTCGCGCGCGCAGATATCGACCCTCAACGCCGGGCGGAAACGCTCAGCGTAGAGGAGCTTTGCCGGATCGCCAACCTGCTCTGATCCCTTTCAACAGCGTCAGGCGGCCTCGCGGCCGCGCTGACGGTTCTGGTTGCCGGGCAGCTTGAAGAGGGCGATCTGCGCGTTGAGCCGATCCGCTTCTGCCGCCACACTCGATGTTGCAGCACTTGCCTCCTCGACCATCGCTGCATTCTGCTGGGTCACCTGATCCATCTGGCTCACGGCCTGGCTGATCTCGTTCAGCGCGCCGGACTGCTCCTGTGCCGCCGAGACGATGGCTGCAACGCGCTCGTTGATCTTCATCACGTGCTCTTCGATTCCCTTCAGCGTTTCGCCCGTCTCGTTGACCAGACGCACACCTGCTTCGACCTCCTGGGCCGAGCGATTGATCAGGGACTTGATTTCGCGTGCGGCATTGGCAGAGCGCTGGGCAAGTTCACGAACCTCCTGGGCCACGACGGCGAAGCCCTTGCCGGCCTCGCCTGCACGTGCTGCCTCGACACCTGCATTCAGCGCCAGAAGGTTGGTCTGGAAGGCGATCTCGTCGATGACGCTGATGATCTGGCTGATCTGGCCGGACGACTGCTCGATGTGCTGCATGGCCCTGACCGTATCGGCGACCACCGTGCCGGATTTCTGGGCCGTCACCGTCGCCTCGCGGACGAGATGTCCGGCTTCCTGGGCCTGCTGGGTGGAGCTGGCCATCGCCGTGGTGATCTGGCTGATGGATGCGGATGCTTCCTCGAGCGCGGCAGCCTGGCGTTCGGTGCGGCGTGCAAGATCATCCGCGGCAAGCTGCAGTTCCTGCGAACCGCCATGCAGCTGGCCCGTGCTGAGGCGGATGGTCGACATCACGCCGCACAACCGCTCCATCGATCCGTTGAAACTCGTCCGCAGCGGATCGAGCGACGGAGCAAAGGGATCGGACAGCCGGAAGCCGATCTCGCCTGAGGACAAGGCATCAAGACCGCTTGCCAGCTGCTCGACGGCGAAGGCGATCTCTGCAGCGCGCTCGGCACGTTCACGCTCCGCTTCCAGCTCGGCTGCCCGCTTGATGCGTTCGGCCTCTTCCTGCTCTTCGCGCTCCCGCAGCATGCGCGCCTTGGCGAGTTCGACATATTCGGTCACGGCGCGGCCCATCTGACCGATCTCGTCCTTGCTGTCCGACTGGATGACGTCACCTTCGACCTGCCCCTTGGCGAGATCGTTCATCGTCCGCGTCAGACGACGAAGCGGGCGCACCACGGTCATGGACAGCGAAATCGCGAAGAAGCAGGCAAAGGTCAGCACCGTTCCGGTGGTGCCGGCCACGCGCAAAAGGTGCTGGTATTCATCGTCAGCCATCGCCTGCGCCTGGACCACGATGGTCGCGAGTGTCTCGTTCTCCAGCTCTTTCAGACGCTCGATGCGGTGAGCCGAGCGCTCAAGCCATTCGGCGCTGTCGATGGCGCTCAGATCGGCGGAAAGCCCACCCAGCATCATCTGCGCACGAATGGCCTCGACGGCGTCCGCATCCGGCGTGTGCAGAGACTGGCGATAATGCTCCCGCTCTTCATCCGGCAGGAGTTCGAGATATTGACCGATCAGAGAGGTCTGCGAGCCGAACATGCCGATGAAGTCCAGATAGTGATTTTCGTCGAACTTGCCCTGCGAGATGAAGGTATGTCCGAGGTTTTGCTCCTGGCCCGCCACTTCTTTGGCGTTCATCAGCAGACTGTAAGCCATCATCTTGCCGACGACGCCCCTGGCACCTGCTACAAGCGAGAACTCGCGCGACACGTTCATGAGACGGTGGACAAGATCCGTGTAGTAGACGAACGCCTCGGTTGGCGCGATCGAAAGCTGGTCAGTCGCTGCCCGTATCTCCGGAAGCTTGGCCAGAACGACAGCCAATTCCTCTTCGTGGCGCATCAGCGTGGGATCGCCTTCCGCCTTCATGTCTTCAAGCACGTGATCCATCTGGCTCAGAGCCGGTGCTGCCTTTGCCCGCATGCCATCAAGTTCGTTGCGGTGCTCTTTGCCTTTCGATGCGAGAAGCCCGACCGCCTCGGCCCGTTCGCCCTGCAGCGCGTGCACGAGGTCGCCGATCACTCCGAGGTCGGTGCTGACCACGCCAAGGTGGCGCGCGTGCTGATAAGCGGTGAAGGTGGTGTTCACTTCCATATAGGCCAGTCCGGCCATGGCAACGAGCGGAATGGCAAGAGCCACGGCAAGTCGCCAAGTCACTGAAACATCCGTCAATCGCATAGTTGTCCCCAGCAGTCCATTAGCGGAACCAAAGATTCCGCAACCATAGCGTCAGGAGCAGAATGCAATACAATGGTTAAACATTAGTCATACTTGAATTTGGCAAATTGAACGACCCGGCGATATCTTTCGCCGCTCAGCCTGGGATTCGCTCCAGAGTTGAAGTCGAAGTCTCCTCGACCAACCAACCCGCGAGCAGTTGGACCGCCTCGCTCGTACTTCCTGGCACGAGCCAATAGCCGCGCTCGGCAACCGTCACGAGTTCACCTGTCATGACGAGCAGATTGGCATCCAGCAGGTGATCGATAATCCCCAGCCAACCCAGGGCGATCCCCTGTCCTGCCATGGCCGCCTGCACGACCAGGGCATAGGTGTTGAAGCGCAGGTCTCCGGGGCTCCCTTGAGGGCTACCGGACAGTTGTCGCGAAGACAGATAGGTCGGCCAATCGAGCCAGGGGGAGACACTTTCGGCTTCCAGGTGGATCAAGGGGCCCTGCTCGATGGGCGATGCAGCGGCGGCGGTAAGCCGGTGAGAGAAGGCAGGTGTGCAGACAGGCACAACCCGCTCCGGCATCAACAATGTAGCGCCAGGGCCGAACTCGCTTCGTGCCCCAAATGCCACGGCAAGATCGGCATCTTCCCGCCAGTGCTGGCCGAGGCGCTGGGTTGCGACGATCTGCAGATCTATCTCCGGGTGACTTTGGCGGAAGGCATGCATGCGCGGGATTAGCCAGAGGCTTGAGAATGCGTAGTCCGTGGCCAGCCGCACCGTCGGGCGACGGCGGGCCGCACGTAGGCTCCGCTGGAGTGCGTCCACCTCCGTCACGGTGCGCTCGGCAATCGCCAGAAGGCGCTGCCCCTCCTCGGTGAAGCGGACCCCGCGGTGCAGCCTTTGCAGGATAGGCAGCCCGAAGCGCTGCTCGAGCAAGCGGATCTGGTAACTGACCGCCGGCTGCGACAAGCCCAGCGCGTCTGCAGCGGCCGAGAGAGAGCCCTTCCGTCCGACCTCGACGAGAAGCCGCATCCAGGCCAGATCGATTACCGGATCAGACATAAATCTCACTTATGTGAAACATCAAAAATCTCCCGCTTCACAGGCGCGGCTCTCGCCCGTTCAATAAGCCCATACAATATCACAAAAAGAGGGAACCACTATGCGCATGACACTCGACAATCGCACGGGGCTCGGCGGTTTGGCCGCGCTTGCACTGATGCTCCTCACCTCGACAGCCTCCGCCGCAGATTCGGAGAGCTGCAAGGTGGTTCGCCTGTCGGATCCGGGCTGGACCGACATCACCGCGACCAACGGCGTTGCTTCCGTCGTTCTCGACGCCCTCGGCTATGAACCCGACGTCAAGACCCTGTCCGTTCCGATCGGCTATCAGTCGATGAAGAACGGCGAGATCGACGTTTTCCTCGGCAACTGGATGCCCGCGCAGCAGGCCTTCATCGATGACCTCAACAGCGCCAAGGCGATCGAGGTTCTGGCGAAGAACCTCGAAGGGGCAAAGTTCACGCTGGCGGTGCCGACGGCAACAGCAGAAAAGGGCATCAAGGACTTCGCCGATCTCGGCAAGAACCCCGGCGAGTTCGAAAGCAAGATCTACGGCATCGAACCGGGCGCGCCGGCCAACGGCAATATCCAGAAGATGATCGATGCCGGTGAATTCGGCCTCAAGGGCTGGGAACTGGTCGAATCCGGCGAGCAGGCCATGCTGGCGCAGGTCGAGCGGGCTACGAAGGAAGGCAAGGGCGTCGTCTTCCTCGCCTGGGCGCCGCATCCGATGAACGAGCGCTTCGACATCACCTATCTTTCCGGAGGCGATGCCTATTTCGGCCCGAACTACGGCGGTGCGGAAGTCTACACGCTTGGACGCACCGGCTGGAGCGAAAGCTGCCCGAATGCCGCGATGCTCTTCAAACAGATGACCTTCGACGTCTCGATGGAAAACGTGCTGATGGGCGAGATCCTTGGTGGCAAGGAGTCCAAGGAGGCGGCAACCGAGTGGCTGAAGGCCAATCCGGCCGTGCTCGACACCTGGCTGAAGGGTGTTACGACTCTGGATGGCCAGCCGGGTGACGCGGCGGTCAAGTCGGCCCTCGGTCTTTGAGGTTTGAAATCCGTGCATTCACGTCCGAACATCCTGATCCTGATGGTGGATCAGTTCAACGGGACCTTCTTTCCGGATGGTCCCGCAGACTTCCTGCATGCTCCACATCTGAAAGCCCTGGCGAAGCGCTCCGTGCGCTTCGCCAACACCTATACCGCAAGCCCGCTCTGCGCGCCGGCACGCGCCTCCTTCATGTCGGGGCAGTTGCCGAGCCGGACGCGGGTCTACGACAATGCCGCGGAGTTCGCTTCCGACATCCCGACATTCGCCCATCACCTGCGCGCGGCCGGTTACCAGACGAGCCTCTCCGGCAAGATGCATTTCGTCGGGCCTGACCAGCTGCATGGCTTTGAAGAGCGGTTGACGACCGACATCTATCCCGCCGATTTTGGCTGGACGCCCGATTATCGCAAGCCGGGTGAGCGGATCGATTGGTGGTATCACAATCTCGGATCCGTCACGGGTGCTGGCGTGGCCGAGATCACCAACCAGATGGAATATGATGACGAGGTGGCCTACAACGCCACCCGCCGGCTCTATGATCTCTCGCGCGGCCACGATGAGCGGCCCTGGTGCCTGACCGTCAGCTTCACGCATCCGCATGACCCCTATGTGGCGCGCCGCAAGTACTGGGACCTTTATGAGGGTTGCGATGCCCTGCAGCCCAGCGTTCCGGCGATCCCCTATGACGAGCAGGATCCGCATTCGAAACGCCTGATGGACGCCTGCGACCATCAGGCCTTCGACATCACCGACGAGAACGTGGCGCGGGCCCGGCAGGGCTATTTTGCCAACATCTCCTATGTGGACGACAAGATCGGCGAAATCCTCGATGTGCTGGAGCGGACCAGGATGGCGGAGAATACCGTGATCCTCTTCGTTTCCGACCATGGCGACATGCTCGGCGAACGGGGCCTCTGGTTCAAGATGAACTTCTTCGAGGGCTCTGCGCGCGTTCCGATGATGCTGACGGTGCCCGGTGTCGAGGGACGGCTGGTCACGACCCCGGTCTCGACATTGGACGTCACCCCGACGCTTGCCGGTCTCGCGGGCATCGACATCTCGACGATCGCCGACTGGACGGACGGCGAGGACCTGATGCCGCTCGCGACAGGCACCGGCGGACGCAGCATCGTGCCGATGGAATATGCCGCGGAAGGCACCGTCAGCCCGATGGTGGGGCTGCGCAACGCACGCTACAAGCTGACGCTCTGCGAGGCCGATCCGCCGCTTCTGACCGATCTCGAAGCGGATCCTTACGAGCTCACCAATCTCGCAGACGACCCCGGCGCGGCCGACATCTTCGCTGCACTCAGCGAAGAGGCATCCCGTCGCTGGGATCTCTCCCGCTTCGATGCGGCGGTTCGGGAAAGCCAGGCGCGTCGGCATATCGTCTATACGGCGCTCCGCAACGGTGCCTATTTTCCCTGGGATTACCAGCCGCTGCAGAAGGCCTCGGAGCGCTACATGCGCAACCACATGGATCTGAACATCCTCGAGGAAAGCCAGCGCTTCCCGCGCGGCGAATAGACAAACAAAAAGGGCGGCCGAGATATTCGCGCCGCCCTTTTCAATTCAAAGTCCTGATGCCTCAGGCGATCAAGCCCTCGACAAAGTCGAAGAGCCCATGGCGGCGGTCGCGGCGCAGGCGCTCTGCCTTGACGATCGATTGGACGGCATCAAAGGCCGAGTTCAGGTCGTCATTGACGATGACATAGTCATATTCCCGCCAATGCTTAATCTCGGCGCGCGAGTTGTTCAGACGGGTCTGGATCACCTCTTCCGTGTCTTCCGCGCGGCGATGCAGGCGCGACTGCAGCTCGGCCATGGTCGGCGGCAGGATGAAGATCGACACGACATCGGCCGACATCTTTTCCTGCAGCTGCTGGGCGCCCTGCCAGTCGATGTCGAAAAGCATGTCGCGGCCTTCTCCCATCGCGGTCTCGACGGCCTCACGCGGCGTGCCGTAGTAGTTGCCGTGAACCTGCGCCCATTCCAGAAGGCTGTCGCTGTCGCGCAGGCGTTCAAATTCACGCTGGGAGACGAAGTGGTAGTGCACACCCTCGATCTCGCTCTGGCGGCGCTGGCGTGTGGTCACGCTCACCGACAGGCTGATCTGCTGGTCACGGTCCATCAGGGTTCTGGCGATCGTGGACTTCCCGGCACCCGAGGGCGAAGAAATGACCAGCATCAGGCCGCGCCTTGCGATCTTGACGGGTGTTGAGGCGGCAGCGGCCATGGACTACTCCAGATTCTGAACCTGTTCGCGGAACTGGTCGATGACGACCTTCAATTCGATGCCGGCGGCGGTGACCGCGACGGCATTGGATTTGGAACAGATAGTATTTGATTCTCTGTTAAATTCCTGCGCCAGGAAATCGAGCTTGCGGCCGACGGGACCGCCGGTTGCGAGGAGTTCGCGTGCCGCCGTCACATGCGCCTTCAACCGGTCGATTTCCTCACGCAGATCGGCCTTGGTGGCAATCAGCGCGATTTCCTGATGCAGGCGGTCGCGGTCGAGGCCTGACGTTGTGTCCATCAGGCCAGCAAGCTGCGCCTCCAGCCGGCGGGCGATTTCTTCCGGAGAGCGCGAGGGATCGGCCTCGATCTGCAGGGCGAGATCCTCGATGCGCAGGATGTGGTCTTCGAGGATCCGGCGCAGTGCCGCACCTTCCGTCGTGCGCATGTCGGCGAGCGCCGCGATCGCACGCTCGAGACCGCCAAGGATATCGGCATCCCGCGCCGCGATCGCATCGGCATCATCGGTGGCTTCCCGCATGTCGACGAGGCCGCGGATCGACAGGAGCGTGTCGAGCTTCAAAGGTGCCGGATCGAGAACCTCCGGCCCCAGTTCGTCGCGCAGCGCCAGCACCGCGGCCAGCGCGTCGCGGTTCAGCACCGCTTCCACCTTGTTTTCACTGACAGTGACGGAGAGGCCGATCTGGATGTTGCCGCGGGTCAGGCGCTCGCCGGCCAGACGGCGGATATCGGCTTCCAAACCTTCGTGCCCCTGGGGCAGACGCGTGCGAAGATCCAGCCCCTTGCCGTTGACCGAGCGCAGTTCCCAGGCCCACCGGTAGCGACCGGACGAGCCTTCGACCCGGGCGAAGCCCGTCATGGATTGCAGTGTCATGTCCCCGCCCCTCAAGCCCGGTGTCAGTTGTTCGCCGTCGGATCCGCTTCCGGCTCGACATCCAGCGTTGCCGGCGGCGTCTGGGCGCGTTCGGCCTCGATCTTGCGCCAGCGGCGCACATTGGCATTGTGCTCTTCCAGCGTCGCGGCAAAGGCATGGCCACCCGAGCCGTCTGCGACGAAGTAGAGGTCTTCCGTCTTCCAAGGATGCGCGACGGCTTCCAGAGCGGCGCGGCCGGGGTTGGCGATCGGGCCTGGCGGCAGCCCCTTGATCACATAGGTGTTGTAGGGCGTTTCCTTGCGGATGTCGGACTGGAAAATCGGACGATCCGCCGGTTTGCCATCGCCGCCGAAGAGACCGTAGATGATCGTCGGGTCGGACTGCAGGCGCATGCCCTTGTTCAGGCGGTTGATGAAGACGGAGGCGACATGCGCGCGCTCGTCGTCCTTGCCGGTTTCCTTCTCGACGATGGAGGCCAGCGTGACGAACTCTTCCTTGGTCTCGATCGGCAGATCCGGATCGCGCTTCTCCCAGATCTGGTCGATCAGGCGCTCCTGAGCGGTGCGCATCTGGGTGACGATCTCGGCGCGGTTGGTGCCGCGGGTGAACTTGTAGGTATCAGGGCGCAGGCTGCCCTCCGGCGGCAGTTCGGTCGGCAGATCGCCTTCGAGCACCGGATCGGCGGCAAGCCGCTGGAACATCTGCTTGACCGTCAGGCCTTCCGGCAGAGACACCGAGTAGAGGATCGACTTGCCGGATTCGAGCAGTGCGGTGACCTCCTTCATCGAGGAGCCCGCCTTGATCTCATATTCGCCGGCCTTCAGGGTCTGACCGTCCTGGAGATAGGTGGTCGTGACATAGCGGTAGATGCGAGCGTCAGAGACGATGCCATTGCGCTCGAGATTGTTGGCGATCTCGGCGAGGCCAGCGCCGCTGCGCACGACGAAATTGGTGTTTGCCGAGAGCGGACCGGGCTTCTGGTAGGCGTCCATCACGTAGAAGAAGCCGGCCACGGCGACCACGCTGACGAAGACCACCATGGTCATCAGGAAATTCAGGAAGATGACAAGCTGGCTGCGGGCCTTGCGCGACCGGCGCGGCGGCTGCGGCACGCGTTCGGGGCGCAGCGCCTCGTTCGGCGACTTCGGAATGAAGGGTCCCTTGCCCTGCTGGGGCTCGGCATCGCGGCCGAAGGAGACACCGTTGTTCTGGCTACCGCCGTTCTGGCTGTTGTCGGTCACCGGCAATCCTTCTTTGTTTCGCACTCGCGGCTGTTTCTTCCAGCAATGCGGCAAAATCCGGGTCGTCGTCCGGCGCAGCTGCGCCGGGCGTTGGGATGATTTCTATCCGCAGAAAGTGGCGGCGGGCAAGAGCGCGCCGCCGTCATCCAGAGCTATCACGGCCGGTTGATCGACATCCGCCGGCCGTCGCTCGATCAGGCCTCGTAGCGCTTCAGCACCAGCGAGGCATTCGTGCCGCCAAAGCCGAAGGAATTCGACAGGGCGACATTGATCTCGCGCTGCCTAGCCTTGTGCGGCACGAGGTCGATCTTGGTCTCGACATCCGGGTTATCGAGGTTCAGCGTCGGCGGTGCGACGTTGTCACGGATGGCAAGCGTCGAGAAGATCGCTTCGACCGCACCGGCCGCACCCAGCAGGTGGCCGATCGCAGACTTGGTCGAGGACATCGAGACATTGGCCGCGTGATCGCCGAGCAGGCGTTCGACGGCACCGAGTTCGATCGTATCGGCCATGGTCGAGGTGCCGTGGGCGTTGATGTAGTCGATGTCCGACGGCTTCAGACCGGCACGCTTCAGCGCCATGGTCATGCAGCGGAAGGCACCGTCACCGTCTTCCGAAGGGGCCGTGATGTGGAAGGCGTCACCCGACAGACCGTAGCCGACGACTTCGGCATAGATCTTGGCGCCGCGGGCCTTGGCATGTTCCAGCTCTTCGAGAACCACGATGCCGGCACCCTCGCCCATGACGAAGCCGTCACGATCCTTGTCATAGGGGCGCGAAGCGGCAGTCGGATCGTCGTTGCGGGCGGTGGACAGCGCCTTGCAGGCGGCAAAGCCGGCGAGCGAGATGCGGCTGATCGGAGATTCCGTACCGCCGGCCACCATGACATCGGCATCGCCCAGTGCCACGAGACGGGCCGCGTCACCGATCGCATGCGCGCCGGTCGAGCAGGCGGTGACTACGGAGTGGTTCGGGCCGCGCAGCTTGTGGCGGATCGAGACCTGGCCGGAAGCGAGGTTGATCAGACGGCCGGGAATAAAGAAGGGCGACAGACGGCGCGGCCCCTTGTCACGCAGGATATGGCCTGCCTCAACGATACCTTCGATGCCACCGATACCGGAGCCGATCAGCACGCCGGTGGCGCATTGGTCGTCATCGGTCTGCGGCTCCCAGCCGGCGTCCTTCAACGCCATGTCGGCGGCAGCAACGGCGTAGATGATGAAGTGGTCGACCTTGCGCTGTTCCTTGGGCTCCATCCAGTCATCAGGATTCCAGGCACCCTCGCCTTCGGTCGGAATACGGCAGGCGATCTTTGCGGGGAGATCTTCGACCTCGAACTCCGTCACCAGACGCGCGCCGCTCTGGCCGGCAAGAAGCCGCTGCCAGGTCAGTTCCGTACCCACTCCCAGAGGCGATACCATGCCGGTACCGGTGATGACGACACGTCTCATCGTGCGAAGCCCACCCTAAATTCGTTGACCGAAGTCACTGTAAACAAAGGTCCAGATACAACAAGGCCCGCTCATCGCGGGCCCAAGCGGACAGGACGGGCTCGCGCCCGCCTTCCGCAGCAGTCTTATCGATCAGGCCTGGGCCTTCTCGATGAACTTCACGGCGTCACCGACCGTGAGGATCGAGTCAGCTGCGTCGTCCGGGATCTCGACGCCGAATTCTTCTTCGAAGGCCATGACGAGTTCGACGGTGTCGAGCGAGTCAGCGCCCAGATCGTCGATGAAGCTCGCGCCTTCGACGACCTTGTCAGCGTCTACGCCGAGATGATCAACTACAATTTTCTTCACGCGTTCTGCGATATCGCTCATGTCGGTATCCTCGACCTTCTAAAATTCAGAGGGAGCCATAATGGCGTCCCTACCCTGCATTCAGCCGGTGATCGCTTTCGTCCCCACCAGCAAACCCTTCGGCCCTGACCCAGAGCGGTTTATGCAAACAAAAGCATAAACTTCGGCTCATGAGACGGAGCGACTGCTCACAGTCATGGAGCGCTTAACACGGTTTAAGCGCGCCGCAAAGCCAGAAATTCGCCCCTTTGCCTTGGTCAACATCCTATTGCAAAGGGGCAATTTCCGGCAATTCGATCAGATCATCGCCATCCCGCCATTCACGTGCAGCGTCTGCCCGGTCATGTAGGCCGCCTCGTTGGAAGCGAGGTAGACGACGGCAGAGGCGACTTCGGCACCGGTGCCCATGCGCTTCATGGGAATGGCACCCATGATCGCTTCCTTCTGCTTGTCGTTCAACTTGCCGGTCATGGCGCTTTCGATGAAGCCCGGAGCAACGCAGTTCACCGTCACGTTGCGGGTCGCGATTTCCTGGCCGAGCGACTTGGTGAAGCCGATCATGCCGGCCTTGGAGGCGCAGTAATTGGCCTGGCCCGGATTGCCGGTGACGCCGACGACGGAGGTGATGTTGATGATGCGGCCGAAACGGCGGCGCATCATCGGATGGGTCAGCTCACGGGTCAGACGGAAGACGGCGGTCAGGTTGACCTCGAGAACCGCATCCCAGTCGGCATCCGACATGCGCACGAACAGGCCGTCCTTGGTGATGCCGGCATTGTTGACGAGGATGTCGACGCCTTCGAGTTCGGCTTCGGCCTTTTCGCCAAGCGCCTTGACCTCGTCGCGATCGGAGAGGTTGGCCGGGAAGATCTTGACGCGGTCACCGAGTTCGGCGGCCAGCGCTTCCAGCTTTTCAACGCGCGTGCCGTGCAGGCCGACAATCGCGCCCTGGGCATGCAGCTGGCGTGCAATTTCTTCGCCGATGCCACCGGTGGCGCCAGTCACGAGGGCCTTGCGGCCGGTCAGATCGAACATGGTCGGGTTCCTTGTTGTTCGTTAAGGCGATCAGCCGTTCATCTTAGCCGTTGAGGGCGGCGATCACTGCGTCGATATCGGCCGGGCCATTGACAGCCACGCCGTTGATGTTCTTGTCGATGCGGCGGGCAAGACCCGTCAGGACCTTGCCGGCGCCCACTTCATAAAGTGTGGTGACGCCATTGGCACCGAACCACTCCACCGTCTCGCGCCAGCGGACCTGGCCGGTGACCTGCTCGACGAGCAGATCGGCGATCTCGGCTGCCGACGTGACAGGAGCGGCGCGCACATTGGCGATCAGCGGCACGATGGGGTCTTTCTTCTCGACCTTGGACAGGGCCTCGCGCATGGCGTCGGCCGCCGGCCCCATCAGAGCTGAATGGAAGGGTGCTGAAACCGGCAACATGATGGCGCGCTTGGCGCCCTTTTCGGAGGCGAGCGCTGCGGCCTTCTCGACCGCGCCCTTGGCGCCGGAGATGACGAGCTGGCCACCGCCATTGTCATTGGCGATCTGGCAGGGACCGACAGCGGAGGCTTCCGCGCAGATCGCCTGCACGTCGCCGTGCTCAAGGCCGATGATGGCGGCCATGGCGCCCTCGCCCACCGGGACGGCCGCCTGCATGGCATTGCCGCGGATGCGCAGGAGACGCGCGGTGTCGGCGATCGAGAATGTGCCGGCTGCGCAGAGTGCGGAATATTCGCCGAGCGAATGGCCGGCGACGTAGGAGACCTTCGACTTCAGATCCAGGCCCTTGGCTTCCAGCACGCGGATGACGGCCATCGACACGGCCATCAGCGCCGGCTGGGCGTTGGCGGTCAGGGTCAGAGTCTCTTCCGGACCGTTCCATATGATGTCGGACAGCTTCTGGCCGAGCGCTTCGTCGACTTCTTCGAAGACCGCGCGGGCTTCGGCAAAATTGTCGGCAAGGTCCTTGCCCATTCCGACGGCCTGGCTGCCCTGGCCCGGGAAGGTGAATGCGACTGACATGGGCGTTTCTCCCTTGGTTTTTTCCTGTCAATTCACAGATGGGCCTTATAAGTCAAGCCTTGCACCCTCCCGCCGCCCCCTCGAACCACCACTTCGACAGGGCTGTTCCACAGCTATCGGCATCTTGCGGTACATCAATTTCTGCCTAAATTGTCGCGGACCGCCCTCCGCCTCCCAAGGCAAACTTCTCCACAAATGAGGCTTCCCCATGAAGATGAACCGGCTCGGCCGAACCGATATCCTTGTTTCCGAAATCTGCCTTGGCACCATGACCTGGGGCTCGCAGAACACGCGCGAGGAAGCGTATGAGCAGATGGATTACGCGCTCGACCATGGCGTGAACTTCTTCGACACGGCCGAACTCTATCCGACGACGCCGCTCTCTGCGGAAACCTATGCGGATACCGAACGCCTGATCGGCGACTGGTTCGAGAAGACCGGCAAGCGCGACAAGGTGGTTCTGGCAACGAAGGTTGCGGGCCCGGGCCGTCCCTATATCCGCGAGGGCAAGCCGATCGCGGGCGCCGTGGTCAGGGAGGCCGTCGATGCGAGCCTCAAGCGGTTGAAGACCGACTACATCGATCTCTACCAGATCCATTGGCCGAACCGTGGCCATTTCCACTTCCGCGGTGCGTGGAGCTACAATCCTTTCAAGCAGGATCGGTCGAAAGCATCTGCCGACATCGCGGAGATCCTGGAGGCGCTCGGCGATTGCGTGAAGGCCGGCAAGCTGAAAGCGATCGGTCTTTCCAACGAGACCACCTGGGGTACGCAGAAGTATCTGACGCTCGCAGAGGCCAAGGGGCTGCCGCGCGTCGCGACCATCCAGAACGAATACAATCTTCTCTACCGGCATTATGACCTCGACCTCGCCGAACTCTCGCATCACGAGGATGTCGGGCTGCTCGCCTATTCACCGCTCGCGGGCGGCATTCTCTCGGGCAAGTATCTCGACGGGAAGAAGCCGGCCGGTTCACGCGGCTCGATCAATGGCGACATCGGCGGCCGCCTGGTGCCCCAGCAGGAGGCTGCCACCCGCGCCTATGTCGAACTCGCAAAAGGCAACGGCCTCGACCCCTCGGCTATGGCGCTCGCCTTCTGCCTGACGCGACCCTTCATGGCCTCGGTCATCATTGGCGCCACCACCATGGACCAGCTGAAAGTGAATATCGGCGCGGCCGATCTCAAGCTTTCCGACGAGGTGCTGCAGGAGATCGCCAAGATCCATCGTCAATATCCGATGCCGATCTGACGCCCGACATCAACTGCGGCCGCTCACCCAACAAAAACGTGAACGGCCGTGACCTACACATCGCTGCAGTGCATCACCACTTCCGGCGACGATCAAACACGGGCTTTCGGCCCTTCATCCATGGGGGATTGACTTGGATTATCTGTTCGTGGCCGCCGGCCTTGTCGGACTTTACTTCGGAGCCGAATGGCTTTTGCGCGGCGCGATCGCCGTTGCCCAGAAACTCGCCATTCCGACGCTCATCGTGTCACTCGTCATCGTCGGCTTCGGCACCTCAATGCCGGAACTCCTGGTCTCTGTCCGTGCAGCCCTCACCGGCTCCTCCGACATTGCGCTCGGCAATGTGGTCGGCTCGAACACCGCGAACATTCTTCTGATTGTCGGCGCCTGCGCGCTCATCTTCCCGATCACCCATTGGGACAAGGGCGTGAAACGCGACACCTATGTGATGATCGCCGCAGCCGTTCTGCTGCTGGGCCTCGTCCAATTTGAGGCCATTGGGCGAATCGCGGGCCTCCTCATGGTCGTCGGCCTAATCGCCTACATCGTCTACGCCTATGTCCAGGGCAAGGAATCGATGGAAGAGCTCGCCGATGAAGAGGTCAAGCACGAGACGCTTGGGACGGGTTTCATGGCGCTGCTCATCGCAGGCGGCCTTGCCACGCTGTTTGTCGGCGCAGAATTGCTCGTTCGGGGTGCCACCAACCTCGCCCGCGATTTCGGTGTCTCGGAAGCCGTGATCGGCCTCACTGTCGTTGCCGTCGGCACCTCGCTGCCGGAACTCGCCACCGGCATCATGTCGGCGCTGCGCAAGCATTCCGACATCATGATCGGCAATATCGTCGGATCGAACATCTTCAACATTCTGTTCATCCTGGGCGTGACTTCCGTCCTTCAGCCGATCTCGGTCGATCCACGATTCGGTAGCTTCGACGTGCCCGTGATGCTCGCCATTACGCTCGGCTTCTCCTTCCTGCTTCTCGCGCATCTCGGCGTTCGCCGCCTGACGGCGGGCGCAATGCTCGTCGCCTATGTCGGCTACACCCTGGCATTGGTTCAGGTCTGAGCCACCCGCTCTTATCAACACGAGATACGGGCCGCCGGCAGAAAATGCCGTGCGGCCCTTGCTTTTGTGGCCAATCCGCGTATAAGCGCGCCGTTCACAACACCCGGTCCTCTGGCTGGTGGCTGAACGGAGGGCTGGCAGGCGATCATGCTTGCAGCAGGAACCATTAAGGGTTTCCGGCCTCCCGTGTCTCCGCTCTCGACCGTCTCGAACACACTACTTTTCTTGCCGCGGAATTTGCCGCTCAGGAGCAGTCTGTGAGGCTTAGCGCCGGATCCGGGTGACGACAACCGCAAGAAAAGGCAAAGCTTACATGGCTCTTTACGAACACGTATTCCTTGCCCGGCAGGATATGTCCGCTCAGCAGGTTGATGCCCTCGTCGAACAGTACAAGGGTGTCCTCGAAGCTCACGGCGGCAAGGTCGGGCGCGTAGAAAACTGGGGCCTCAAGTCCCTCACCTACCGCATCAAGAAGAACCGCAAGGCTCACTACGCCCTCATGGACATCGATGCTCCGGCAGCTGCCGTCCATGAAATGGAGCGCCAGATGCGCATCAACGAAGACGTTCTTCGTTACATGACCATCGCTGTGGAAGCCCACGAAGAAGGCCCGTCTGCCATGATGCAGAAGCGCGACCGTGACGACCGTCCGCGTCGTGACGGCGACGACCGTGGCCCGCGCCGTGACTTCGGCGACCGTGGTCCGCGCGCTCCCCGCGAAGGCGGTTTCGAGCGTCGTCCGCGCGAAGACCGCGCGTAATTTCGAGCACAAGGAGAAAACACAATGGCTGATGCATCCTCTGCTCCGGCACGCCGCCCGTTCCATCGTCGTCGCAAGACCTGCCCCTTCTCGGGCGCAAACGCTCCGCGCATCGACTACAAGGACGTTCGCCTCCTGCAGCGCTATATTTCCGAGCGCGGCAAGATCGTTCCTTCGCGTATCACCGCAGTTTCCCAGAAGAAGCAGCGCGAACTGGCCCAGGCCATCAAGCGCGCCCGTTTCCTCGGCCTGCTGCCCTACGTCGTAGCGTAATCTGATACGGAGCCTGCCGATCATCGATCGGCGGGCTTCATCCCTTCCGCGTTGGGCGCGGATCGGAACCACCACCCGATGGCGCGTTGCCGCGACATTTGGAAATCCCATGTTGGGGATGCCTCTTGCGAGATCGCTCTGGCCCCTCCCCTAACTGCTAGACAGCAGGACAGCGACAGTGAAGAACCTGGATGCGAAATCGCTGACGACCGGCTTTGTTGCCGGCATTACCGCCGCCCTGCTGGTGCTGGGTGCTGCGGCGCAGCCAACGCTCGCCTCCATTCTCTACGCGGCTTCCGCGCTTCCCGTTCTCATCGTCGGTCTCGGCTGGGGCAATGCCGCCGCAATCACGGCGATTGTGACCGCAGCTCTCCTCGGCACAGTCAGCGTATCGCCGATGTTTGCCTTCGGCATGGCAATCTTCACGCTCGCACCGGCCGGCTGGCTGGCGCATCTGTCGAGCCTTGCGCGTCCCGCTTCCGAGATTGGTGGTCCCGACCATCTGATGGCCTGGTATCCGCTGTCCGACATTCTTCTTCAGCTTTGCAGCTTCGTCACGATCGCCGTCGTCGTGCTCGGCGTCATCATCGGATTTGGCCCAGAATTCACCGGACAGCTGGTGGACGCCATGGTCCAGGCGATGAATGCGCAGGATCCGGCCATGGCGCCCGATGCGCTCGCGCTCGAACAGCTAAAGAGCAGCATGGTCGTGCTTTTGCCGATCATCCAGGGCGGCACCTGGGTGCTCCTCCTGACCATGATGTATTACATCGCCATCCGGATCGTCACCGCGTCTGGCCGCAACAAGCGTCCGCGCGAAGACTTTCCGTCGGCGCTTCGGATGAACCGCAACACGGTCTTCATCTTCCTTGCGGGCATCATTGCCTGCTTCATCGGCGGCGTGCCGGCCATGATCGGCGCCACCGTCTGCGGCACCTTCGGCGCCGGCTTCCTGATGTCGGGCTTTGCCTGGCTGCATCTCAAGACCCGTGGCCGGGACTGGCGCCTTCCGGCGCTCGTTCTTGCCTATCTCTCCACGATCATGCTGCTCCCGCTCATGATCCCGCTGATCATCGGCCTGTCGGATACCAGACGGACCGTTGCCCTGACCCCGGCCCGCAAGGCCGACACCGACACACCCGAAACTGATTGACACTGAAAGGAACACGACAATGCAGGTCATTCTCCTCGAACGCATCGCCAAGCTCGGCCAGATGGGCGAAACCGTAAAGGTTCGCGACGGCTTCGCCCGTAACTTCCTGCTGCCGCAGGGCAAGGCGCTGCGCGCCAACGAAGCCAACAAGAAGCGTTTCGAAGCCGAGCGCGCCACGCTCGAAGCTCGTAACCTCGAGCGCAAGTCCGAAGCCCAGAAGGTTGCCGACGCTCTCGGTGGCAAGTCCTTCATCGTCGTCCGCTCGGCTGGCGAAACCGGCCAGCTCTACGGTTCTGTCGCTGCTCGTGACGTCGTTGAAATCCTGGCTGCCGAAGGCTTCAACATCGGCCGTAACCAGGTCGAGCTGAATACCCCGATCAAGGCTATCGGCATCCACCAGGTCACCCTGCACCTGCATTCGGAAGTCGAACTGACCGTTGAGCTCAACGTTGCCCGTTCGGCTGAAGAAGCCGAGCGTCAGGCCAAGGGCGAAAGCCTCACCTCGGCCGACGCCATCTACGGCGTTGACGAAGACGCGCTTCGTCCGGAAGACTTCTTCGATCCGGACGCCGACATGGACGGTGACGAAGACCGCTAATCGCTCGCACCTTCGGGTGTAGCGTTACAAAAAAGCCCGGCCCTGCATACGCAAGGTCGGGCTTTTTCATGTCCGATGGTAGCGCCGGTCAGGACGGATCGGCGCTCTTGTCGATGCGGACCACGACCGACATGCCGGGCGTCAATAGCGAGGCTGCACCTTGCGTCTGGTCGAGTGCAATCCGCACACCCATACGCTGGGCGATCTTGACGAAGTTGCCGCTCGCATTGTCGGCCCTGATCACCGAGAATTCCGAGCCGGTCGCGGGCGAGAAGCGCTCGACTTTTCCTTTCAGAACGCTCCGGTTCAGAGCGTCGACCGTGATTTCGACCGGCTGACCGACTTCCATGCCGGCAAGCTGCGTTTCCTTGAAGTTGGCGATGATCCAGACATCGTCCGGCACCACGGCCATCAGCTGCGTGCCTGCGGCCACATACTGGCCGACACGGGCACCCACTTCGCCGAGCTTGCCGTCGCGCGGGGCGCGGATCTCGGTGTTGGACAAATCGATCTTGGCGAGCTCCACCTGGGCCTCGGCATTGGCGACGGCGGCCTCGAGCGATCCCCGGTTGACGATGATGGTCTGCAGGTCCTGGCGGGATACTTCGACGGCCGCCTTGGCCTGGGCCATGCCGGCACGCGCACGGTCGAGCGCTGCCTGGGCCTGCTCCTGCGCGCTCGTGGCGACGACACCGCTGCGCGTCAGGCTGTTCTGCCGCTCCGACTGGCTCTCGGCCTGCTGCAGATCGGCTGCTGCCGAATCGACGGCGGCTTCGCTGGATGCGATCCGCGCCTGGGCGGCCACCTCCTGCTGGTGCGAATTGTCGAGTGCCGCCTTCTGCGTGGCAAGCGCTGCCTCGGCCTGGGCGAGCTTCTGGCGATAGATGCGGTCGTCAATGCGGGCGAGGAGCTTGCCCTTTTCAACGGACTGGTAATCCTGAACCGGGACCTCGACCACATAGCCGCTGACCTGGGGGCTGAGTGTGGTGACATAGCCCCGGACATAGGCATTGTCGGTCATCTCGACCGAGCTGGTGAATGGTGGCAGGCGCCAGGCGTAGAGGACCAGCGACGTGCCGATCAGGGCACCGAGGATGATCAGGATGGTGACGGGGGTGAACAGTTTCTTCAACATGGCGGCGGACTCTTTTTCAAAACATCAGGATTGGGTGGCTTCATCGACCGGTGCGGCTCGGAGGGTCCGGAGCCAGTTCCAGGCGAGATGCAGGAGGAGTGTGGCGAGCGCGATGGTCGCGACGGCGGAGATCAGCAGGAAGGTGTCGTTGTAGGCGAGCACATAGGCCTCACGCGTGACCTGCTGTGCGAGCAGCGTCAGGCCTTCCGCATTGAGAATGCTCGGATCGGTGATGACCTTGCGATAGGCGGCAGAGAGCTGGCCGACACGCTGAGCGACTTCAGGACGGGTCAAGAGAATGTTCTCGACCAGAATGCTCGAATGAAACTTCTCCCGGATGGTGACGAAGCTTCCGAGGAAGGCGGTCGTCAAAAGGGCACCTGTGATCTGCGTGAAGAGGAAGATCACGATGAAGTTGACGATATAGGCCGGCCCCTTCTGCAGGGCGCCTGCGAACCCCTTCGCCATAACAGGCGGCAGGAACATCGCGGCACCGATGGCGATCATGCCCTGGCTCAGATACATCTGTTCGGGGCGCGTCAGGTTGCTTGCCTGGCTGTCGAGATAGGCGCCGACAGCAATCAGCGCGAGCGCGATCACATGCGCCGTCTCGACATAGCGCGAGGACATCAGGGCCATGCACAAGAGGGCGCCACCGACGGAGGCGACGAGAACCAGTGCCCAGAGGGTGAATTGCTGGTCGTTCAGGAGGCCGATCTGCTGGAAGAAGCTGACGGCGGTCGACGACTGTTCGGATGACACCGCACGGAAGACCAGGAGCACGGCTGCCATGTGCAGATTGCTGCGGGAAAAGATCCAGCGGAAGTCGAGCATCGGATTTTGCCGATGGGATTCGATCAGCGCGGTCATGGCGATGAAGGCGATTGCCGCAGCAAGCAACGCACCGAGCCACCAGGTCTCGAACCACCAGTAGAGACGTCCGAGCGTGAGGAACACGGCGAGGCAGCCGATGCCGATCGCCATCAGCAGATAGGACAGGATATCCAGCCGCTCGATCACCTTGGCGCGCGGCGGCGGTGTCACGGGAAGCGCAAAGATGACGACCATCGAGATGAGGGCCAGGCCGACTTCCAGCGTGTAGAGCGCGTGCCAGCCGTCGATCTGCAGGAGGGACGGAGAGATCATGCGGGCGATGGGGGCTGCGAGCAGCGTGCCGAGCAGCGCGACGTTCAGGCCCTGGTTCAGCTTGCGCTGCAGGGGGAAGGCCTCGAGCACATAGAGAAAGCCCAGCGACGAAATGGGGGCCGCCGCACAACCGCTGATGAAGCGGACGACGAGCGCGGAGTGCAGATCGTCGACCAGGAGGTTCAGCGAGGACGCGAGCACGAAGATCAGGATGCTCCACTGCGCAAAGGGGCGCAGGCCGTATTGCGTGCGGATCTTGAAGAGCGCGATCGAGAGCGTCGCATAGGGGGCCATATAGGCCGCCGACAGCCAGGCCGCCTCGACCACAGTTGCCGAAAACTCACCCTGCAGCTGGTAAAGGTTGGCATTGACGATGTTCATGCCCAGGCCCTGGGTGATGAACAGCATCAGGCCGGACACGACATAGATCGCAGCCAGCCAGAGGGGCTTTGCCGGCGGCGCAACAGGTGCGGCGGGCGGCCCATCCTGTGCTGGCGTCGTCACCTTGGCAGGATCTGACACAGCCGTTGCTGCTGTTTCGCTGACGGCGCTCATGACCGCACCTTTGGCTGGTCGAGGCTCTGGAGGTTGCGGGTGAGGCGCCGGACGACCGACAGCGCGATTTCGATATCATCGGACGAAATTTCCGCCGCGATCTGTGCGCGCAGGTCCGTGGCAAGCACATGCATCCTGTCATAGGCGGCCCTGCCCGCTTCGGTCATCGCGATGCGCTTGGCACGGCGATCATTCTCGTCCTCGGTCCTGACGATCAGGTTCTGGCGCGCCATGCCGTCCAGCACGCGCACCAGCGTCGGCGTCTCGATTTCCAGCTCTTCGGCCAGTTCCTTCTGGGTGAGCGGTCCGCGGCGCGAGATCGCGAAAAGGGCCCGGGCACGCGCCAGCGTCAGCCCCTCCTCACGCACGGCGGCGTCGAAGAAGGCGCGAAGCTTCCGGTTGAAAGCCGACATCTCGTCGAAGAGCTGTTCGTTCTGCGTTTGTCGGGACACTGGCGCGCCTCCTATTAATTAGGTTGCTATCTATATTGCTCCTAATTAATTGTTGGACGGCACAAATCAAGCGTGATCCTGCGATGGCAGCCATGCGCGGTCGGCATGGGCGGGATGTTCTGACTCATGGATGCTGCATCGCTTTTTCGACGCCATCCGCGCCTCGCCTCTGCTAGACTTGAGGCTTCTGAGGCCGATTCGTTGAATGTCACAGTCAACCGAAAAGATCGGAATCCTCGGCTTTTTCTGAAGTCGCAAAGAGGCGCCTGTGAATCAATGTGGGTTGGCGAGCGAGCCATTTCGCTGCCCCACGTTCTCGCTATGGTGCAGCCACCGCCGACACACTGAACGGATTCGAACGAATGAATGATGCTGCGCGCAAATTGAGCCCGGTCCAGCCGGCCGAGCCCCTTTACCGGGAAGCTCCAAACAACATCGAAGCCGAACAGGCGCTGCTCGGCGCGATCCTGGTCAACAACGACGCCTTCTATCGCGTGTCGGACTTCTTGAAGCCCGAGCATCTCTATGAGCCGCTGCACCGGAAGATCTTCGAGGTCGCCTCCGAGATCATCCGCATGGGCAAGACGGCAAACCCCGTCACGATCAAGACCTTCCTCCCGGCGGACCAGAAGGTCGGCGATCTGACGGTCGCGCAGTATCTCGCGCGTCTGGCTTCCGAAGCCGTCACCATCATCAATGCGGAGGACTACGGTCGCGCTATCTATGACCTCGCGCTGCGCCGCTCGCTGATCCAGATCGGCGAGGACGTCGTCAACATCGCCTACGACGCGCCGCTCGACATGCCGCCCCAGGCGCAGATCGAAGACACCGAGCGCCGCCTCTTCGCGCTGGCCGAAAACGGCCGCTACGACGGCGGTTTCCAGTCCTTCTCCGATGCCGTTGCCCAGGCCGTCGACATGGCGGGGGCTGCCTTCGAACGCGACGGCAATCTGTCGGGTATCTCCACCGGCATCATGTCGCTCGACGCCAAGATGGGTGGCTTGCAGCGCTCCGACTTGATCGTGCTCGCCGGTCGTCCGGGTATGGGTAAGACCTCGCTTGCCACCAACATCGCCTGGAACATTGCAGCAGCCTACGAGCCGGAAGTTCTGCCGGACGGCTCCTTCAAGGCGAAGAATGGCGGCGTCGTTGGCTTCTACTCGCTCGAAATGTCGGCCGAACAGCTCGCGACCCGTATCATGTCCGAGCAGACGGAAGTCTCGTCCTCGAAGATCCGCCGCGGTGACATCACCGAGCATGAATTCGAAAAGCTTGTCGGCTTTTCCCAGACCATGCAGAAGGTGCCGCTGTTCATCGACCAGACCGGTGGCATCTCGATTGCGCAGCTCGCGGCCCGTGCCCGCCGTCTGAAGCGCCAGCGCGGCCTCGACTTCCTGGTCATCGACTATATCCAGCTGATGACCGGCTCCGGCAAATCGGGCGAAAACCGCGTGCAGGAAATCACCCAGATCACCACGGGCCTGAAGTCGCTCGGCAAGGAGCTGAACGTGCCGATCGTGGCGCTGTCGCAGCTCTCGCGTCAGGTGGAAAACCGCGACGACAAGCGCCCTCAGCTTTCCGACCTTCGTGAATCGGGCTCGATCGAACAGGACGCCGACGTCGTGCTCTTCGTGTTCCGTGAGGAATACTACGTGAAGAACCTGGAGCCGCGTGATCCCGCCGATCCGAAGTATCCGGAATGGGAAGCGCATATGGAGAAGGTCAAGGGCACGGCCGACGTCATCATCGCCAAGCAGCGTCACGGACCGACCGGCACCGTCAAGCTCGCCTTCCAGTCGGAATTCACCCGCTTTGCGGATCTGGCCGAGCCGAGCTTCATCCAGTACGAAGAACCCTGAGATCGAAGGGCGCCCGAGAGGCGCCCTTCCCTTTTGCAGCTCAGAGCCCGTAAGCCCTCAGCAGCGCGACCGTGAGCACGCCGGCTGCAGCAGCCGGGAGAAGCGGCAGCCTTGTCGCTGCCAGCGCAACAACCGCACAGCCCGCCGTCTCGGCCCAGCCGGTGGCAAAAGCCGTTGGCGCAACGACAGCCATCAGCACGGACGGCGGGATGGCTGCCAGAATGTCCTCAGCCTGCGGCGACAGTCGGAGCAGACGACCGACCAGCAGACCGGCCTGGCGGGTAGCGATCGTTGCGACTGCCATGGCGAGGATCGCCAGCATGGTGTTGAGGTCGATCGTCATGCGCCGGCCTCCCGCTTACGCATCGAGAGTGCGGCGGCGACCGAGACACCACCCAAGGCTCCGGCGAGAATATACCAGACGCCCGGTACCAGGTGATGGACAAGCAGCGCGCAGGCCCCGCTTCCGACAAGGATCAGCCCGGTGCGCGCACCGCGCCAGAAGCCGGCGATAAGGATGACGAAGACCGCCGGAAAGACGAAATCCATGGCGATCACCGAGGGATCGCCGACGAGGCTGCCGAGCAAGGCCCCGGTAAGGCCGGAGAGAACCCAAGCCGCGTAGAAGGGCAAGGCGGCACCGAAGAACCAGGCCGGCGTGAGGCGGTGATCGCGGGCGCGAAACTCGGCAACGGCCCAGATCTCGTCTGCCAGGAAGAACATCGATAGGATCTTCTGCCGGCTCGAGAAGGCGGCCATGTGGCGCGAGATTGAGGCGCCCATCAGCACATGCCTGACATTGATCAGCAAGGCCGCCATGCCGAGCGCTGCGATGCTGGCGGGATGGCTCCACAGATCCATGGCGACGAACTGCGAGCCGCCGGCAAAGACCAGGGCGCTCATCAGCGCGGCATCAAGCGCCGAGAGACCTTTCGTGGCGGCAACAGCGCCGAAGACGAGACCGATGGGCACCACGGCCACGGTCAACGGAAGAATGGATCTGAAACCCTGTCGGATTTCGAGGGTCGTGTTGGATGGCATGCGTATTCCCTTGCGCGTTACCGGGCCGGGATAGGCCTGCTTTTCTCCGAGGTCTTGAACGAAAGTGATCAGCCGGCCCGGAAGACCGCGGGCGTCAGGCCCGTCCGGGCCTTGAACTGCCGGGTCATGTGGGCCTGATCGGCAAAGCCACAGGCCAAGGCCGTGTCGGAGGGCGTGGCACCGGATCTCAGCATATGACGGGCATGGCGGATCCGCATGTCCGTCTGGAAGGCATGGGGCGTGATGAAATACTGCTTGCGGAAGGCGCGGATCATATGGGCGCGGCTGAGGCCCGCCACCTTTGCCAGCGCCTCCAGCCCGATCTCTTCATCGAAATGGGTGGTGATGTAATCACGCACGCGGCGCATGGCGAGGGGCTCCCGGTGATCGGGAGCGCGGATGATGTCGCTGCCGTGGCGGGCAAACATGGTGGCGAGCACGCAATACATGCTCTCCTCGCCCTCGAGTCCCGCCACCTCCCCGCTTTCGATCCGGCGATGGGCGAGATTGAAGGCGCGGGCGAGATCCGGATCCGTCAGCAGTTGCTGGCCGAAGCTCGGCGTGCCGTTGAAGGCGCGGCCGGTCACATCCTCGATGATATCGGTCAGAAGCGCTACTTCCGGGTAGATCATCCGGTAGCGATAGCCTCCCGGCGTACCGGGCTGGCCGTCGTGGATTTCGCCGGGATTGATGAGATAGAGCGTGCCAGGGCCGGTGTGTTCGCGCATGCCGCGGATGCTTGCGACCTGGCAGCCGACTTCGATCGCGCCGATCGAAAAGGTGTCGTGCGAATGCGGCGAGAATTCATGGGTGATGAAGGAGGCGGACAGGCATTCCATGTCGCGGAAGCGCCCATCCCGCCAGAAGCGGGTCTGCTCCTGCCGCGACACCGGATTGGCTTCGGCTGCCTCTTGCTGCGAAACACTGTGCATAGCAGCATAATATCCGGCCGCCGCATTTTCGTCTTGAAGAAAAGTGCTAGGGTCCCCGAACCGATCAATAGACCCGAAGCCTTCATGACAGACCGTTTTACCCTCATCGATGCGCCGGAAGAATTTCAGTCGGCACCGCTGCGCCTGACCGTGGATCTCTCGGCGATTGCCGATAACTGGCGAGAAATGGCGCGCAGATCCGGCAAGGCTCGGGCCGCCGCGGTCGTCAAGGCGGATGCCTATGGTCTGGGGATCGAGGACGTCGGACAGACGCTCTACCGCGCCGGCGCCCGAGACTTCTTCGTTGCCGTGCCGGCGGAGGGGGCGACGCTCCGTCCCTACGCGCCGGAAGCCCGGATCTTCGTGCTCTCGGGCATCTGGCACGGCCAGGAGGAGATCTTCTTCGAGAACGATCTCGTCCCGGTTATTGCCTCGGAAGAGCAACTCGCCTTCTGGATGGCGGTGTTGACAGAACGCGGCCCCTATCCTTGCGCGCTGCATGTCGATACCGGCTTCAATCGGCTCGGCCTGCCCATGGACGAGGCGATCGCGCTGGTCGACGATGTCTCGCGGCCGGCAAGCCTCGATCCGGTGCTGGTCATGAGCCACCTCGCCTGCGGCGATGATCCTTCGTCACCGATGAACCGCCAGCAACTCGAGAAATTCCAGAGGGTTAGCACCGCTTTCGAAGGTGTTGATTCCAGTCTCTCCGCCTCAGCCGGCATCTTCCTCGGCGCCGATTATCACTTCGACCTCACCCGTCCCGGCATCGCGCTTTACGGGGGCGAGGCGGTCAGCGGCGCAAAAAACCCGATGCAGCCGGTGATCAAGGCCGAGGCGCGTATCCTGCAGGTTCGCAATGCCAAGGCCGGCGAGAGCGTAAGCTATGGCGCGACCCAGGTGCTCACACGCGACAGCCGGCTTGCCGTGGCAAGTGTCGGTTACGCTGATGGCTATCTGCGCAATCTCTCCGGCTCGGGCATCCCGCTGCGCGACACCGGACTTCCAGGCGCAGAGGGCGTCATCGGTGGCAAGCGCGTGCCGGTCGTCGGCCGGGTCACCATGGACCTGACCATCTTCGACGTCACCGATCTGCCCGACAATGCTGTGCGCGCCGGCGACTATATCGAGCTCCTCGGCCCCTACATGCCGCTCGACGAGGTCGCGCGCGCTGCCGGCACGATCGGCTACGAGATGCTGACGGGCCTCGGACTGCGCTGCGAGCGGATGTATCTCGAAGGGGACGACTGAGGTCTGGCGCCAGCGGCTTTGTTCTGCTATTGTTCCAGAAAGTTCAAATTCTTCTCACCGAATGGGAGTTCATCGTGCGGAACATTCAGTTGAGCAAGCAAGATGCCGAATTTGTCGCGGAGCAGGTCAATTCCGGGCTTTACGAAAGCGCGGACGCTGTCATCACGGCTAGCCTTGCTTTGCTACGTGAGCAGGACGACGCCACCCTCCGCAAGCTTATTCAGGAAGGGATCGATGACGTTGAGGCAGGGCGCGTCATGAGCTTCGATAGCGCAGAGGAACTGACAGCCTACATCATGGGGATGGCGGAGGAACGGGAGGATGGAACCACGTCGTCTGGTGCTAACCAGAAGGGCACTTCGCGATCTTCGCGCGCATTATGACTACATCTTCGAATTCGACCCCGTCGCCGCAAAACGTCTCCTGCACGAAATCAACAGAAAGATGGAGTGGATAGCCGAGCTGGGCATAACTGGTGCTCCTCGCTCATTCATCCCCGGACTAAGAGCCTTTCCCTTCAAGAGCCGATGCATCTATTTCACGATCTCTGATGAGGCGGTCACAGTGCTGCGCGTCGTGCACGGCCGCCAGAACATCTCCACCGACGACTTCCCCGAAAGCGACCTTTAATTCATGGCCAAAGCCAGAACTCAATTCGTCTGCCAGAACTGCGGCACGGTGCATTCCCGCTGGGCGGGGAAATGCGATGGCTGCGGCGAATGGAACACCATTGTTGAAGAAGACCCGATGGGCGGGATCGGCTCCGGACCAGGCAAGGTGCCAAAGAAGGGCCGCCCCGTCACGCTCACCTCACTGTCCGGCGAGATCGAGGAGGCGCCGCGCATTCCGACCGGCATGGGTGAACTCGATCGCGCAACGGGCGGCGGCTTCGTGCGTGGTTCGGCGGTCTTGATCGGCGGCGATCCAGGCATCGGCAAGTCGACGCTCCTGATGCAGGCGGCAGCGGCCCTGTCGCGGCGGGGCCATCGCATCATCTATGTCTCGGGCGAAGAAGCCGTCGCGCAGGTCAGGCTGCGTGCGCAGCGTCTGGGCGCGGCCGACACGGATGTGCTGCTCGCAGCCGAAACCAATGTCGAGGACATTCTGGCGACGATTTCCGAAGGCAAGCGGCCGGACCTCGTCATCATCGATTCGATCCAGACGCTGTGGAGCGACACCGCCGACAGCGCACCGGGCACAGTCACGCAGGTCAGGACCGGTGTGCAGGCGATGATCCGCTTTGCCAAGCAGACCGGGGCCACCATGGTTCTGGTCGGGCATGTCACGAAGGAAGGCCAGATCGCCGGCCCGCGCGTGGTCGAGCATATGGTGGATGCCGTCCTCTACTTCGAAGGTGACCGGGGCCATCACTACCGCATCCTGCGCACGGTCAAGAACCGCTTCGGACCGACCGACGAGATCGGCGTCTTCGAAATGTCCGACAAGGGCCTGCGCGAAGTGGCCAACCCCTCCGAGCTTTTCCTCGGCGAACGCAACGAGAAAGCCCCGGGTGCGGCCGTCTTCGCCGGCATGGAGGGCACGCGCCCGGTGCTGGTCGAAGTGCAGGCGCTGGTGGCGGCAACATCGCTTGGAACACCACGCCGCGCCGTCGTGGGATGGGATTCCTCACGCCTCGCCATGATTTTGGCGGTATTGGAAGCGCATTGCGGTGTGCGGCTCGGTCAGCACGACGTCTATCTGAACGTTGCCGGCGGTTACCGGATCAGCGAACCGGCAGCCGATATGGCAATCGCTTCGGCTTTGGTTTCGTCGCTGGCCGGTCTTGCCCTTCCGGCCGATTGCGTCTATTTCGGCGAAGTCAGCCTGTCGGGGGCGGTGAGGCCCGTAGCCCACACTGCCCAGAGGCTGAAAGAGGCGGAAAAGCTTGGTTTCTCCGCCGCGGTCTTGCCGGCTGCCTCGCCGGACCTGCCGAAGGGTTCGAAGGGCAAATGGAGGGAAGTGGACAGCCTTCCCGATCTCGTGGCGCGCATCGCCGGTTCCCGGCTGAAGGCCCCAAGGGATCAGGAGGACGGTTGATCCGGTCCGACGCGTGATTTCACGCGTTCCGGCGGTATCGCGGTGACATCAATGCCGGTCTTGCCGGTGGCCCTGGAGTTGGAATTTATGCCCATCACAATTTTCGACGGTATCGTCATCGGCGTCGTTCTGTTTTCAGCGGTGCTGGCGATGGTGCGCGGGTTTTCGCGCGAAGTGCTGTCCATCGCGAGCTGGGCGGGCTCTGTCGCCGCCGCCTACTATCTCTATCCCCTGCTCGTGCCCTATCTGATGAGCTATACCGACGATCCCAGGATCGCGATGGCCGGTTCTGCCGGCATCATATTCCTGATCGCGCTGATCGTGATTTCCTTCATCACCTCGCGCATTGCCGATTTCATCATCGACAGCCGCATCGGAGCGCTCGATCGTACCCTGGGCTTCCTCTTCGGTGCGGCTCGCGGCCTTTTGCTTCTCGTCGTCGCCGTCGCCTTCTGGAACTGGCTGATCGACGTTCGCCAGCGCCCGGACTGGGTCAACGAATCCAAGTCGAAGCCTTTCCTCGATTCGCTGGTGCTGAAGCTCGAAGCCGTTCTGCCGCAAGATATCGAACCGCAGATCCGCGAACGGATCCTCGGCCGCGAAGAGACCGAAGCCGGCGAGCAGGCCCCTGCCGATCAGGCACCGGCCGAACAGGCCCCTGCCGACCAGGCTCCGGCCCAGAACAACTGATCCTCTCGCGGCTCGAAAGCCGCGCGACTTGAGACAAGACAGACGCCGCCGGATCGGGACAGACCGGCGGCTTCCCTGTTCAAAGCGTTGCACTCGCATCTGTTCCCGGAGCAAAGGCCCTCGCCATGAAGCAGTCCAGCCCCTCCCATGTCGTCTACGGCAGCCATGACGACAAGTTTCACGAAGAATGCGGCGTTTTCGGCATTCTCGGGCATCCGGATGCAGCGACGCTGACCGCGCTCGGCCTGCACGCGCTTCAGCATCGCGGCCAGGAAGCGGCCGGCATCGTCTCCTTCGACGGCCGGCAGTTCTACACCGAAAAGCATATGGGCCTCGTTGGCGACCACTACACCAATCCGGCGACGCTGGCGAAGCTGCCGGGCCCGCAGGCGATCGGCCACACGCGCTACTCGACGACGGGCGAAGTGGCGCTGCGCAACGTGCAGCCACTCTTCGCCGAACTCGAAGAAGGCGGCATCGCGATTGCCCATAACGGCAACTTCACCAACGGACTGACGCTGCGCCGCCAGATCATCGCGACCGGTGCCATCTGCCAGTCGACCTCGGACACCGAAGTGGTGCTGCATCTGATTGCCCGCTCGCGTCATGCCTCGACGACCGACCGCTTCATCGACGCCATCCGCCAGATGGAAGGCGGCTATGCGATGATCGCGCTCACCCGCACCAAGCTGATTGCCGCGCGCGACCCGATCGGCATCCGGCCTCTGGTCATGGGCGAACTCGACGGCAAGCCGATCTTCTGTTCGGAAACCTGCGCGCTTGACATCATCGGCGCCAAGTTCGTCCGTGACGTGAAGAATGGCGAAGTGGTGATCTGCGAAACCCAGGCGGATGGTTCGGTGACGATCGAATCCCGCATGCCGGCCCGGCCGCAGCCGGAACGCGTCTGCATGTTCGAATATGTCTATTTCGCCCGTCCCGACTCCGTCGTCGCCGGCCGTAACGTTTACACGACCCGCAAGAATGCCGGGATCAATCTGGCCAAGGAAGCGCCTGTTGAAGCCGATGTCGTCGTCCCCGTGCCGGATGGCGGCACACCGGCAGCGCTCGGCTATGCCCAGCAGAGCGGCATCCCGTTCGAATACGGCATCATCCGCAACCACTATGTCGGGCGTACCTTCATCGAGCCGACCCAACAGATCCGTGCCTTCGGCGTCAAGCTCAAGCATTCCGCCAACAGGGCGATGATCGAGGGCAAGCGCGTCGTGCTGGTCGACGATTCCATCGTGCGTGGCACGACCTCGCTGAAGATCGTGCAGATGATCCGCGATGCCGGGGCCAAGGAAGTGCATATCCGCGTCGCATCGCCGATGATCTTCCATCCCGATTTCTACGGCATCGACACGCCGGACCGGGACAAGCTGCTTGCGAACCAGTATGCCCATGAGGCGGATATGGCGAAATATATCGGCGCCGACTCCCTCGCCTTCCTGTCGATCGACGGGCTCTATATGGCCGTCGGCGGCAAGCCGCGCGATCCGAACAATCCGGAGTTCACCGATCACTACTTCACCGGCGACTACCCGACCCGCCTCCTCGACAAGGAGAGCGAAAAGCCGGGCCGCAAGGAAAGCATGCTCGCCGCCAACGGCTGAGCTCCAGAGCAAGTCCAGCAAAAGTGCGCCAGCGGTTTTGCGTCCGGACTGCGTCAAAACAAGGAGATAGAGCATGTGATCAGCTTAGGCCGGACATGCTCTAGGGACATAGGACAGACCATGACCATCGACCTCAAGGGCCGTCTCGCGCTCGTCACCGGCGCCTCGCGTGGCATCGGCTATTTCACCGCGATCGAACTGGCAAAGGCCGGCGCGCATGTCATCGCCTGTGCTCGAACCGTCGGCGGGCTGGAAGAGCTCGACGACGCGATCAAGGCGGTCGGCGGCACGGCGACGCTGGTGCCCTTCGACCTTTCCGACATGGCAGCGATCGACCAGCTCGGCGGCCACATCTTCGAACGCTGGGGCAAGCTCGATATCGCGGTGCTGAATGCCGGCGTTCTCGGGGTCATCTCGCCGATCGGCCATGTCGAAGCCAAGGTCTTCGACAAGGTCATGACGATCAATGTGACGGCGACGTGGCGCCTGATCCGCTCGCTGGAGCCGTTGCTGGTCAAGTCGGATCAGGGCCGCGCGCTGATCCTGTCGTCGAGTGCCGCTCACAAGTGCAAGCCCTTCTGGGGCCCCTATTCCGCCTCCAAGGCCGCCGTAGAAGCGCTCGCCCGCACCTGGGCTGCCGAGACGCAACGCCTGCCCTTGAGGGTCCTGTCCGTCGACCCGGGCCCGACGCGCACGGCCATGCGCGCCCAGGCCATGCCGGGTGAAGATCCGCAGACGGTGCCGCATCCGTCCGAAGTGGCGGCCAAGCTGATGGCGCTGGTCGGCCCGGACCAGACGGAAACCGGCAAGCTCTACCAGCTGCGCGAAGGCAAGATCGTCGATTATCGGATGCCGGAATAGCAGTTTCGCCCGTCTCTTCAGGGAGCTGCCGACCGGCGATTTTCAGGACCATTTCATGTCCCCCAGAGATTTTGCCGCCTATGCCTATCTGTCGCTGGCGTGGGGACTTTCCTTTCTGCTGCTCCTGCATGTGGTCGATGCCTTCGGCTGGATCGGGGCGGTGACCTTTCGCTGCTTCATCGCAGGCGCGCTCCTCTTTGCCATCGCGCGGATCATGCGGCGCAGGCTTGATTTCAGTGCCGGATGGCTGCCGTTCGCGGCCGTCGGCGCAACGACGGTCGCCGGGCAGCTTATCGGCCTTTCCTACGCCACGCCGCTGATCGGCACGGCCATGGCCGCCATCTTCGTTGCCTCTATCCCGCTGTTTTCGATGGTCATCGCCCAGCTCTGGGGACTGGAGCGGATCACGCCGGCGCGCGTGCTCGGCCTCGCGCTTGGCACGATCGGCATCATCATGCTGGTGGGTTTTCCCGCCGTCCCCGTAACCAGCGCCTTCCTGCTCGGCTGCCTTGCCATGGTGGGCTCGACCTTCTCCGCCGCCTTCGGCAGCAATTATGCAAGCCGACATCTGAGCGGCACCGGCCCGTGGGAAGTCACGATCGGATCGTTCATCGCGGGCGGCATCCTGACACTGCCGCTCCTTTGGTTCGTGCCCGTTCCGGGAACGCCGGCCACCATCGATTATGTCTATCTCATCGCCCTCGCCGCCTTGATGAGCGCCTTGACCTATGTCCTCTATTTCGGGCTGGTCAAAAGCATCGGCGCGACGGCTGCGATCAGCGTCGAATTCGTGGTCACGGTGGTTGCCGTGCTGGTCGGTGCCTTCGTGCTCGACGAACCACTGACGGCGCTGCAGCTTTGCGGCGGAGCCGTCATTGTTCTCGGATGCGCTCTGGTGCTGGGGATCCTCAGGCTGCCGCGCCCGGCGGCGTGATCAGCCCGCGCGGCGCCGCATGCGCGTCAACCGGCGGCGCGGCTCTTCGACGGCAAGGGCCAGCGCATTGCCGGTCTCGGCGAGCAGGACCGCCGGTTCATACAGCCTGACACAGTTTCGACCATCGGCCTTGGCGCGATAGAGGGCGGCATCCGCCGTGGCGAGAAGTCCATCGAGGTCTCCACCCCGCCCCTTCACTTCGCTGACGCCGATGCTGACGGTGACCCGCAGGAAAGACGGCGCCGGTATCAGCATGTCGGCCACGGCGAGACGCAGGTTCTCGGCTACCGCCACCGCCTTCTGCGCGCTCATGCGGGGCATCAGACAGGCGAATTCTTCACCGCCGATTCGGGCAAACAGCCAGCCGCTCGGCATGCGCTGCTCGATGGCCCGCGAGAAGGCGAGCAGGACCTGGTCTCCGGCCGCGTGGCCATGGGTATCGTTGACGACCTTGAAGTTATCGATGTCGAGCAGAAGCAGGCTTGCGCCGCCCTCCTCTGACGTCAGCACCTTGTTCGCAGCCGCCACAAAGGTACGGCGGTTGGCGAGATTGGTCAGCGGGTCGCGCTCGGACGCAAGGCGATATCTGAGCTCGTCGCGCTCCTTGCCCAGCATCAGCAGGGCGACCAAGGACAGCACGATCATCATGGAATTGGCAAGAACGACGAAGGCAAACCAGGGTGCCGTGGTCCCGTCTGCGGCATAGGCCGGGGCGACGAAGATCGACAGCGGCATCGGTGCCAGCCAGATTGCGCCGCGGATGACGTTGGCGAGTGCTGCGATCGACCGGGAGGGCAAGGGTTCAATCCTGGCGCGCCGCATGATCTCGCGCGCTGTCAGGAAGCAATAGCCGGCAACCAGCAGCCCGAGAATGGTGGTGCGCGCTGCCATGGATTGATGAAAGACGGGCGTCAGCCAGAGGGCAGCCCATAGCACGATCCCAAGCGAAGCTTTGGTGAGGGAGACTTTTCCGCCTTCGAAGGCGACAACCGCCTGCCAATAGATGCCGACCGCAAGAACGCCCAGCCCAAGCCCCAAACCTGACGACAGGACAAGCGGCAGCGTGCTGCGGGCCGAATGCAGGAGCATGGCCGCGCAGGCTGCCAGTCCGGCGGCAACCAGCAGCGGCAGGATCCGGCTGTCCCGGTTTCTCAGCCACATGTAAATCGTCACGATCGTCGAGATCAGGGTGATCAGGGCATGGACGATCATGATGGTAGGCAGATGCAGGGTTTGGTCCATGCCGAAGATCATCTCCGTAGGCGGGGGAAAGCCACACTAGATTTGGGGTAGTTATCTTGAAAAAGACTTAAGCCGAAGGGCGACTATCCACAGCCTACGGCACGGAGATGACCTGCTTCAAGACACCGCAAGCGCCCTTGACCAAAACAGCGACGCGCGCCATAACAGCGGCCATGAAAACGAGCCTCTGCATCATTTGCGGGATCATTATTCGCTAGCGCATGCGCTGGCCTGGCCGTTTTCGTCTCCTGCATAGCCCCAGATGACAAACGACCCGGTCCAGCCGGGTACATCATTCTGGGAGTTTCACATGGCCGGCGGCCTCAAGCTTTACAACACGCTCACACGCGAGAAGGTCGACTTCGAGCCGATCGACCCCGACAATGTGCGCCTGTATGTCTGCGGCCCGACCGTCTATGACTTCGCCCATATCGGCAATGCGCGCCCCGTCATCGTCTTCGACGTGCTCTACCGGCTGCTGCGTCACACCTACGGCGCCGACAAGGTGACCTATGTGCGCAACATCACCGACGTCGATGACAAGATCAACGCACGCGCCTTGCGCGACTTCGGCAGCCAGATCGCCGATGGCTCGATGAGCCTCAACGACGCCATACGCGCCGTGACCGGCAAGACGGAGAGCCAGTTCCACGAGGATGTGGCATCCCTCGGCTGCCTCAAGCCGACCGTCGAGCCGCGCGCGACCGACAACATTCCGCAGATGATCGTGATCATCCAGCGGCTGCTCGACATGGGTCATGCCTATGTCGCCACCGGCTCCGAAGGGCATGAAGTGCTGTTTTCGACCGCCTCGATGGCCGATTATGGCATGCTGTCGAAGCGCAAGCTTGAGGACCAGCAGGCAGGTGCGCGCGTGGCGGTCGAAAGCCACAAGATGAACCCGGCCGATTTCGTGCTGTGGAAGCAGTCCGCCGACACCGAGCCGGGATGGCCGGCGCATTTCACCTTCGAGGGCAAGGCGCATGCGATCTTCGGCCGCCCCGGCTGGCATATCGAATGCTCCGCCATGTCCGACCGTTATCTCTGGGAAGAGATCAAGGATCGCCTCTCCCCGGCGGCCAAGGCAAAACCGCATCAGTTCGATATCCATGGCGGCGGGCTGGACCTGATCTTCCCGCACCACGAAAACGAGATCGCCCAGTCCTGCTGCGCCTTCGACAACGACCTGATGGCCACCGTCTGGATGCACAACGGCTTCCTGCAGGTCGAAGGTCGCAAGATGTCGAAGTCGGAGGGCAATTTCGTCACGATCAACGAGCTGCTTGCGACGGAGAAATTCGGCAGGCGGACGTGGCCGGGCGAAGTTCTGCGGCTGGCGATGCTGATGACGCATTACCGCGAGCCGATCGACTTTTCGGTGAAGCGCTTGGAGGAGGCAGAAGCGCGATTGGCTGGCTGGCTCAGAATTATCGATGCGGCGGGAGATATCCAGGCTCAGATCGATGAGAAATTTCTCGGTCGACTTGCTGATGATTTGAACTCGCCCGAAGCGTTGATGAGGCTGTCGGTGCTAGCCAATTACGCAAAGGGAACAATTGCCTACGAGCGGGGTGGCGAGACAGCATCTGATAATCCGACCATGGAACAGGCCGTTGCTTTGCTGAAGGGCTCGTTGGAATTCCTTGGGGTGGCGGTACAGAAGGCGGAGGTGAGCGACGACCTCTCCGCCGCCGTCCAGGCGCTCGTCGACATGCGGCTCGAGATGCTGAAGGCGAAAAACTTCGCAGAAGCCGACAAGATCCGCGACGATCTCGCTGCCAAGGGCATCCAGCTCAAGGACGGCAAGGACAAGGAGACGGGCGAGCGGGTGACGACCTGGGAGGTCAAGCGGTAACATGGTTTCGGCTGCGGTGCGGTTTACCCCCCTCTGTCACTTCGTGACATCTCCCCCACGCGGGGGGAGAGTGGGTACGCATGCACTGCGGCAATCAAACTCTCAGATGCTTGACGTCATGGGCAACGCCGGCGGGGCCCCGTTCTCCCCCCTTGTGGGGGAGATGCCCGGCAGGGCAGAGGGGGGTAACACACGCGCAACCCCAAACACACCTCTTGCCAGATCACGCAACCAGCCGCAGTCTTCCCACCAGTCAAAACCGGTGATGGAAGCCGTCATGCCGCATGCACCCGTTCCACCGCAACGGCGCGCCCATGCGAAGCGCATGCGCCAGGAGATGACGGATGCGGAGCGGAAGCTTTGGGGATGCCTGCGCGCCCATCGCCTGATGGGACTTGGTTTTAGAAGACAGGTGCCAATCGCCGGCTTTATTGTCGACTTTGCGTGCCCCGATCATAAACTTGTTGTCGTAGTGGATGGTTCTCAGCACGGGAACGATGATGACATTTCATATGATGCGGCCCGCACGCGGCGGCTGGAGCAAGACGGCTGGACCGTGCTGCGCTTCTGGAACGACGATGTGCTGCGGGATATCGACAATGTCTGCCAGCATATCGTGATCGTTGCGGGCAAGGGGGCGTGATGATGGCAGTATCGGCTGCGGTGCGGTTTACCCCCCTCTGTCACTTCGTGACATCTCCCCCACAAGGGGGGAGAGTGGGGACGCACGCGCTGCGGCAATCAAACTCTCAGATGTTTGACGTCATGGGCAACGCCAGCGGGGTCCCACTCTCCCCCCCTGTGGGGGAGATGCCCGGCAGGGCAGAGGGGGGTAGCCGCACCCACCATCCAAGGAGGCCAACCCCATGACCTCCGCCCTCACCCACACCGGCGGCTGCCAGTGCGGCGCCGTGCGGTTCCGCATGGAAGGCCAGCCGAAAGACGTTTCCGTCTGCCATTGCCGGATGTGCCAGAAGGCCTTCGGGGCTTACTATGCGCCGCTCGTTGCCGTCGGCGATGCCGCGGTCAGCTGGACACGCGGGGCGCCGAAGCGTTTTGCCTCGTCGAACTTCGTGAAACGCGGCTTCTGCGGCGATTGCGGCACGCCGCTCAGCTATGAAGCACCGGACGGGCTGTCGCTCGCTGCGGGCGCCTTCGATGATCCGTCCCAGCTGCCGCCGACCATCCAGTTCGGGGTGGAATGCAAATTCGCCTTTGTCGACGCCATCCCAACTCTGCCAGAGCGCGCGACGCTTGATGATCTTGAGGATGCGCCTTTCCTCACCGAGGTCGTGTCCTACCAGCATCCGGACCGGGACACGGAGCAGTGGCCGGAGGCGAAGTCGTGACGCAGCCGAACCCCAATACCAAGATGCCGAAATGGCTGCTTTACGGGCTGATCGCCAAGGGCTTGCTGATTGCCGTTGTCATCATCGGCGTGACGATTTTCATGACGATACGATGAGGAATAAGAGATGAGCGAGATCCATAGCGGTGGCTGCCAGTGTGGCGCGGTCCGGTTCCAGGCGTCGAAGCTTGGGCGCCCATCGATCTGCCATTGCCGGATGTGCCAGAAGCAGTTCGGTTCCTTCTTCGGCGCCTTCGTCACCGCCGACCAGGCGCATCTGACCTGGACGCGCGGGCAGCCGATGCTCTTCCGCTCCTCGGCCAAGGTGAAGCGCGGCTTCTGCGGCAAGTGCGGTACGCCGCTGACCTATCAGCATCCGAACGGCGTGGAACTCGCCATCGGCGCCTTCGACCATCCGGAGCATTTCGAGCCGCAAATCCAGGTCAACCATCACCAGCGCCTGCCCTGGATCGATCAGCTGTTCGAGAAGCCCGCCTTTACCACTCCGGCCATGGAAGAATTCTTCGCTTCGGTCGAGAGCTTCCAGCACCCGGACCACGACACGGCCCAGTGGCCGCCGGAGGATGATCAATGACCCGTCAGGTGCATTCGGGCGGCTGCCAGTGCGGCGCGATCCGCTACAAGATCGCGGGCGAGCTCGGCTATCCGCATATCTGTCACTGCCGCATGTGCCAGAAGGCGAGCGGCAACTTCTTCATAGCGCTCGCAGGCTCCCGTCAGGAGGATTTTCTCCTTATGCGCGGCGAGCCGGGCTGGTTTCAGTCGTCGGACCCGTGCGGGCGCGGCTTCTGCAAGGACTGCGGCACGCCGCTCTTCTTCCGCACCAAGGGTTCGCCCTATATCAGCGTGACGATCGGCAGCCTCGACAAGCCGGAGCTCGCCGAACCCGTCTCGCAGGACGGCGTGGAAAGCCGCGTCAGCTATTTCGACAAGCTCTTTTCTCTTCCCCAAAACCCGACGGACCGGTCGGACCTCCCCGAGGGAAATGCCGGGATAGCCGCTACCTCGCGGCAGCATCCCGATCACGATACGGTGGCCTGGCCACCGAAAAGGACATGACATGACGACTGAATTGCGCGGCTTCTACCCCGAAATCGAACCCTTCGAGACGGGCATGCTCGATGTCGGCGACGGGCACGAGATCTATTGGGAGCGCTTCGGCGCCAAAGGCGCCAAGCCCGCCGTCTTCCTGCATGGCGGCCCGGGCGGTGCCACCAGCCCGTCGCATCGCCGCCTCTTCGATCCGGCACTTTATGACGTGATCCTGTTCGACCAGCGCGGTTGTGGCAAATCCACGCCGCACGCCTCGATCGAGGCCAACACCACCTGGCATCTGGTCGCTGATATCGAGCGGCTGCGAGAACTGATGGGCGTCGAGACATGGCTCGTCTTCGGCGGCTCCTGGGGCTCGACGCTGGCGCTCGCCTATGCCGAGACGCATCCCGAGCGGGTGTCCGAACTCGTGCTGCGCGGCATCTACACGCTGACCAAGGCCGAACTCGACTGGTATTACCAGTTCGGCGTCTCCGAGATGTTCCCGGACAAGTGGGAGCGCTTTTGCGCACCGATCCCGGAAAACGAACGCCACGAAATGATGGCGGCCTATCGCCGCCGTCTGACCGGCACCGACCGCGAGGAGCAGCTGCGCTGTGCGGTGGCCTGGAGTTCCTGGGAAGGCGAGACCATCACGCTCCTGCCGAACCCTGACTATTCCGACCACTTCTATGATCCGGAATTCGCGCTCGCCTTTGCCCGCATCGAAAACCACTTCTTCGTCCATGCCGGCTGGCTCGAGGAAGGTCAGCTGTTGCGCGATGCCTACAAGCTGAAGGATATCCCGGGCGTGATCATCCATGGCCGCTACGACATGCCCTGCCCGGCGAAGTATGCTTGGGCTTTGCACAAGGCCTGGCCGAAGGCAGATTTCCATCTGATCGAGGGGGCGGGCCACGCCTATCTCGAGCCTGGCATTCTCGACCAGCTGATCCGCGCCACGGATCGGTTTGCGGGGAAGAGTTGAATATGAGAATTGCCCCTCACCCTACCCTCTCCCCGCAGGCGGGGAGAGGGAGGAACGCTTGGCAGGCGGCGAGGCCTTCTCCCCGCTTGCGGGGAGAAGGTGCCCGAAGGGCGGATGAGGGGCTGACATCACCGAGTTGCCTGAGGACAACAGCATGACACGCGACAAGATCACCCTGTTCGATACGACGCTCCGCGACGGCCAGCAGACGCCGGGGATTGATTTTTCGGTCGAGGACAAGATCGCCATTGCGGCCATGCTGGACGAATTCGGCATCGACTTCATCGAAGGCGGCTATCCCGGGGCGAACCCGACGGACACAACGTTCTTTTCTAGGAAGCGGACGAAACAGGCCGGTTTCGTCGCCTTCGGCATGACCAAGCGCGCGGGAGTCTCCGCCTCCAACGATCCGGGGCTGACCCAGCTTCTGCAGGCCAAGGCGGATGCGATCTGCCTGGTGGCCAAAAGCTGGGATTATCACGTGAAGGTGGCGCTCGGCTGCACCAACGAGGAAAACCTCGAAAGCATCCGCGACAGCGTCAAGGCCGTGGTGGCTGCCGGCAAGCTGTCCATGGTCGATTGCGAGCACTTCTTCGACGGCTACAAGGCCAACCCGGACTATGCCATCGCCTGCGCCAGGCAAGCCTACGACGCCGGCGCGCGCTGGGTGGTGCTCTGCGACACCAATGGCGGCACACAGCCGCCGGAGATCCGCGAGATCGTCTCGGCCGTCATCGCCTCTGGTATCCCCGGCTCCTCGCTCGGCATCCACGCCCATAACGATACCGGCCAGGCGGTCGCCAATTCGCTCGCCGCCGTCGAAGCCGGCGTGCGGCAGATCCAGGGGACGCTGAACGGGATCGGCGAACGCTGTGGCAATGCCGATCTCGTCACGATCATCCCGACGCTCTGTCTGAAGGAGACGTATTCGTCCCGCTTCGAGACCTCGATCGACCGGGAAAAGCTCGTCGGCCTCACCCGCCTGTCGCGCGCTTTCGATGAGTTGCTCAACCGATCTCCAAACCACCAGTCGCCTTATGTCGGCGGCTCGGCCTTTGCCACCAAGGCCGGCATCCATGCCTCGGCGCTTCTGAAAGATCCGAAGACCTACGAGCATGTCGAGCCGGAAAGTGTGGGCAATTTCCGCAAGGTCATGGTTTCCGACCAGGGCGGCAAGGCGAATTTTTTGAACGAGTTGAAGCGCCGCGGCATCACGGTCGCCAAGGACGATCCGAAGCTCGACACGCTGATCTCGGTCGTCAAGGAGCGCGAAGCCTCGGGCTATGCCTATGAAGGCGCGGATGCGAGCTTCGAACTGCTCGCGCTGAAGACGCTCGGCACCGTGCCGGACTTCTTCGCGGTGGAAAGTTTCCGCGTGATGGTCGAGCGCCGCTTCGACAGCCATGGCAAACTGAAGACTGTCTCGGAAGCGGTCGTAAAGGTGCTCGTCGATGGCGAGATGGTGATGTCGGTGGCGGAAGGCGATGGACCGGTCAACGCGCTCGACATCGCGCTGCGCAAGGACCTCGGCAAGTACCAGTCGGAGATCCTCGATCTCGAACTGGCCGATTATAAGGTCCGTATCCTCAATGGCGGTACGGAAGCCATCACCCGCGTCCTGATCGAATCCACGGACGCATCGGGCGCGCGCTGGTGGACGGTCGGCGTTTCCGAAAACATTATCGACGCGTCCTTCCAGGCCCTGATGGACAGTATCGTCTACAAGCTGATGAAGAACCGGCAGCTGGCAGGCAAGATCGCGGCGGAGTGAGAACGACGCGCCAATGATCGGTCTGCCTGAACGATGCTTCACAGAAATGAATTGGCGCCTGCAACCCTTGAGGCGTAATTCCGTTTCCAAGCATAACAAAAGTCAGGAAACACCATGGCCGACGTCACCGCTCCCGCGGAGAACCGGGACAGCCTGAACGGCTTCCTCTTCGCGCTCTCTGCCTATCTCCTGTGGGGCTTCCTGCCGCTCTACATGAAGGCGCTGGCGCATATCTCGCCGGCCGAGGTGATCGCGCATCGCATTCTCTGGTCGGTGCCGGTCGCGGGCCTGCTGCTGATCATCCTTAAGCGCACCGACGAATTGAAGAAGGCCATGCGCAATCCGCGCATGCTCGGCATGGCAGCCGTCACCGCGACTCTGATCAGCGTCAACTGGGGTATCTATGTCTGGGCCATTGGTGCGGGCCATGCGCTCGACACGGCACTCGGCTATTTCATCAATCCGCTGTTCTCGATCCTGCTCGGTGCGGTGCTCCTCAAGGAGAAGCTGAAGCGGACGCAGATCGCAGCACTTGCGCTCGTCGTCGTCGCGGTGGTCATCCTTACCGTCGAGGCCGGGCGCCTGCCCGTGGTGGCGCTTGCACTGACCTTCTCCTGGGGCTTCTACGCCTTCTTCCGCAAGACGCTGCCGATCGGGCCGAACCAGGGCTTTCTCCTGGAGGTCCTACTGCTGACCCCCTTCGCCTTCGCCTATCTTGTTTATCTCAACCTGCAGGGCGGCGGTCATTTCCTGATGGGCAACACGACCGATACGATCCTGCTTGCATCCGCCGGCCTTGTGACCGCGGTGCCACTGATCCTCTATGCCAACGGCGCCAAGCTGCTCCGGCTGTCGACGATCGGCATCATGCAGTATATCGCGCCGTCGATGATCTTCATCACCGCCGTCTTCGTCTTTCACGAGCCCTTCAGCACGGCCAAGGCCATCGCATTTCCGCTGATCTGGGCAGCGCTCGTCATCTACACGCTGCCGATGCTTCGGCAGCGCTGATTACGCTCAAAGCTTGGAAATGGTCGCCGGGTCACCTTCGGGCGCTCCGGTCTCGGCCCAACGCGCCTGGATGGCCGGCACGATGTCCTCGATCCGGTCGATGACCAGCGGGCGCACGAGATGCGCCGTGTGGATGAAGCCGGAGGCCGACATGTGGTCGACGAGTTCCAGCATCGGCTTCCAGAAGTCGTTTACATTGGCAAAGACCATCGGCTTGGCATGACGGCCGAGCTGGCCCCAGGTCATGATCTCGACGATCTCTTCCAGCGTGCCGATGCCGCCGGGTAAGGTGACGAAGGCATCCGAGCGCTCGAACATCGCATGCTTGCGCTCATGCATGTCCTTGGTGATGATCAGTTCGTTCAACTGGCCGAGCGAATGGCGCGTCGCTTCCATGTCGACCAGGAATTCGGGTATGATGCCCGTGACGTGACCGCCGGCAGACAGAACGCCTGAGGCAACCGCCCCCATGATGCCTTTGGTGCCGCCGCCATAGACCAGGCGGAGGTTGTTTTCGGCCAGCGCACGGCCGAAGGCACGGCCCGCTTCCATGAAGGCGGGATCGCGTCCGGGCTGGGAGCCGCAATAGACGCAGACGGATCGAATCGGGGTTTTCTGTTCGCTCATGCGAGGCAAAAAACAGTCTGTGCTCACTAAGGTCAACAAAATTGGCTGAAAACCCTTCTGCAGCAGGGTGGATTGATCCATCGCCGCTTGTCGATTCATCGGGTTGACGCTAGCAATTCCAAGGGAATGGCGGCTTTTCCGCCGGGAGACTTGTGAAATGAAGAACCGTGCCCTGTGGGTGGTCCTGATCGTCCTTGCCATCGTCAGCCTGCTGATGGTCTTTGTCATCATGCCGCGGCTCAATCCGCCGACGGGCGATCTGCCGACCGTGAACGCCGCGGCGGACGCCGCAAAGTCTGCAGCCGATGAGGCCAAGGCCACGGCCGAGGAAGCCGTTGCCGATGTTGCAGCCGCAGCGGCCGAGAAGATGGATCGCCTCAAGGGTGAAGCCGTGAAGGCCGTGGACGGGATTTCCGCGCTGTTCGCCGATGGCCGCACGCCGAGCATCGAAGCCTATACGGCGGCAAAGACGCTTGCCCAGGGCGCGCTGCAGGCTCTCTCCACAATCGAAATCCCCGAAGGCCTGGAAGCCACGGTCATGGATCGCATCAAGGCGGTTCAGGCCGATGCGGCCCGGGCACTCGCCATGGTGCAGGACCTGCCCTCCGATCCGGCCAAGGCCGCCAGCATGATCGCCGCCATCAAGGACGCGCTGCTCGGCAATCCGGTCGCCCCGGCACCGGTCGCGGAAGCCCCGACGGATGTCGCGCCACGCTTCGACATTCTCCGCGTCGAGCCCGACGGGTCGACCGTGATTGCCGGCAACGCCGTTCCGGGTGCCAAGGTCGAGATCCTCAATGGCGGCGACGTCATTTCCTCGCAGACTGTCGACGGCACCGGGGATTTCGCCGCCGTGCTCGACGAACCGCTTGCGCCGGGCGATCATTCGCTCCAGATCCGCGCCACTGCGCCGGATGGCAAGGTCGTGACCTCGGAAGAAGTCGCAACGATCTCCGTTCCGGAAAGCGGCAAGGGCGAGCTTCTCGCGATGGTCTCCAAGCCCGGCGAAGCCAGCCGCATGATCACCCTTCCAGGTACCGCCGACGCCGACGCCGGCGCCTCGCAGGCTGCAGGAACTGCGAATGCGGATGCGGCGACAGCGCAAACGTCGGAGCCGGCAGCCGCCGGCGGTGCGGTGATGCCGGATCTGCCGGCTGCCTCGAACGAAATCGCCAATTCGGCACCGATCATGCCGGGCAGCGCCGAGACGGCGGCCGTACCCGCCGGCGCATCGTCGAGCGACGCCCCGGCATCGCTTCCCGGCGCCACCGAGGTGCAGGTGACTGCCGTCGAAATCGAGGGTGACCGCATTTTCGTCGCGGGCAAGGCGCCCGCCGGCGCAACCGTGCGCGGCTTTGCCGACAAGGCAGCGATCGGTGAAGCCAAGAGCGATCCGAGCGGCAATTTCGTCATCGAAGGCGAGATGAAGCTCGAGGTAGGCAATCACATCATCGAGGTCGAACTGCTCGACGCGACCGGCAAGGTCGTCGTGCGTGCCTCCGTTCCGTTCGAGCGCCCGGCCGGCGAGCAGGTCTCCGTCGTCGCTCAGACGGCGCCGGCATCTGCTGCGGCTGCAAGCCCGGAAGAGGCTGATTTCGAACGGCTGCGGATCGCCCTCACCAAGGCGATGACGATCCTCGAAAACCTCTATGCCAATGGCCAGAAGCCGGCACTTGAGCAGGCGGCCGCCGCCCGTTCGGCGACCGAGATCGGCCTGCAGTCGATCGCAGGTTTCCGTCCGGGGGCAAACGGCGATCCGGCCTTTGCATCGGCCATCGAATCCCATGCCGCCAAGGCGAAGGAAGCGCTGGCGCTGCTGCAGTCGGTTCCGAACGGCAATGTCGACGCCCTCGGCGCTACGCTGCCGAAGCTTGTGGCATTGATCCGTGATCTCCTGAACGAGCCGACGCCGGCAGCAATTGCGGCCACAACGACCCAGGATGCGGCAGCTCCGGCCGCGCCGGCTGAAACGGCTTCCGCCGAGCCGAAGACGATCCAGCAGGCGCCGCTTGCCCAGAGTGACAGCAGCGTGATCATCCGCCGTGGCGACACGCTCTGGCAGATCTCGCGCCGCGTCTACGGCCAGGGTGTGCGCTACACCACGATCTATCTCGCCAACGAGAACCAGATCAACAATCCGGACCGAATCGAGCCCGGCCAGATCTTTACGGTTCCGCGCGATGCCCTGCCGAATGCGGAGGAAATCCACCGCAAGCGTCTGCGCGGCGAGGCGGTGAACTGAGCTTTCACAGATCCGTTATTGTATTCGCGCAAGCGAGAACCTAATTGAATGACGGCGGCGATCCTCCCAAGGGATCGCCGCTTTTTGATCTGCATACACGAGAGAGGGTCGGGGATGGCTGAGGCACAGAAGAAGACGGTATCGGCCGACGACGGCAATCCGATGCAGACCCTGGTAAACCTCTGGCCCTATATGTGGCCGGCGGATCGCTTCGACCTCAAGATGCGGGTCGTCTGGGCGACGATCTTCCTGATCATCTCGAAATTCGTCCTGATCCTCGTGCCCTATTTCTTCAAATGGGCCACAGATGCGCTCGACGGCCGCCTGGATATGGCAGGCCTGCTGCCGACCTTCCTTCTCGGTGCCGTCGCACTCGTGATCTTCTACAACGTCACCCGAATTGCCCAGGTTGGCCTGAACCAGCTGCGCGACGCGCTGTTTGCGAGCGTCGGCCAGCACGCGGTGCGCCAGCTTGCCTACAAGACATTCGTGCACATGCACCAGCTGTCGCTGCGCTTCCACCTGGAGCGCAAGACCGGTGGTCTGTCGCGCATCATCGAGCGCGGGACAAAGGGCATCGAAACGATCGTGCGCTTCACGATCCTCAACTCCGTGCCGACCCTGATCGAATTCCTGCTGACGGCCGCAATCTTCTGGTGGACCTACGGCTTCTCCTATCTCGGCGTTACCGCCTTCACGGTCTGGGCCTATATCTGGTTCACGATCCGCGCCTCCGACTGGCGCATCGGCATCCGTCGCGCGATGAACGACAGCGACACGGATGCCAATACCAAGGCGATCGACTCGCTCCTCAACTTCGAGACCGTCAAATATTTCGGCAACGAGGAGATGGAGGCCAAGCGCTTCGACGCCTCCATGGCACGTTACGAAAAGTCGGCGACGCAGGTCTGGACATCGCTCGGCTGGCTGAACTTCGGCCAGGGCCTGATCTTCGGCATCGGCACCGCGATCATCATGGTGATGTCGGCGCTTGCCGTTCAGCGCGGCGAACAGACGATCGGCGACTTCGTCTTCGTCAATGCCATGCTAATGCAGCTGTCGATCCCGCTCAACTTCATCGGCTTCGTTTACCGCGAAATCCGCCAGGGCCTGACCGATATCGAACAGATGTTCGATCTGCTCGAGGTGCAGGCCGAGGTTGTCGACTGTCCCGGCGCGAAGCCGCTTGCCATTGCGCAGGGCGCAATCGCGTTCAAGGACGTCCATTTCCACTACGATCCGGATCGCCCGATCCTGAAGGGCGTGTCTTTCGAAGTTCCGGCCGGCAAGACGGTCGCCGTGGTCGGTCCGTCGGGGGCGGGCAAGTCGACGATTTCCCGCCTGCTCTACCGCTTCTACGACGTGCAGCAGGGCTCCATCACCATTGACGGTCAGGATGTCCGGGACGTCACGCAGAAGTCCCTGCGCGCTGCGATCGGCATGGTGCCGCAGGACACCGTGCTGTTCAACGACACCATCGCCTACAACATCCGTTATGGCCGACCCGGCGCTTCCGATGCCGAAATCCAGCAGGCGGCCGAGGTCGCGCAGATCTCGCATTTCATCAAGGATCTGCCGGAAGGCTTTGACACCAAGGTCGGCGAACGCGGATTGAAGCTCTCCGGCGGTGAAAAGCAGCGCGTCGCGATTGCCCGGACCGTGCTCAAGGCACCGCCGATCTTGATCTTGGACGAGGCGACCTCGGCGCTGGACACGACGACTGAACACGAAATCCAGTCTGCCCTCGATATTGTCTCCAAGAACCGCACGACGCTCGTCATTGCCCACCGTCTCTCGACGGTCGTCAGTGCCGACGAGATCATCGTCTTGAAGGGCGGCGAGATCGCCGAGCGAGGCAGCCATACCGAACTCTTGGCGCAGAACGGGCTCTATGCCTCAATGTGGAACCGCCAGCGGGAGGCCACGCAGGCCGAAGAGATGCTGCGGCAGGTGCGCGAAAGCGACGAACTGGGCGTGGTCGTTCGCCGTCCGCCGGCCAACTGATCCTCAGATCTATTGAGAGTGACCGGCGCTCTGCCGGTCACGGTGCGAGGCAGAGGCGGTTTCTGCCGTCACGCTTCGCACGGTAGAGCGCAAGATCGGCGCGGCGCAGCGCCTGATCCACCGTCTCCTGTTCTGGATCGAACGCGGCGAGACCGATACTGATCGTGCCAGCAGCACCGGCAACGGTCGTCACTTGGCAGTATCGGGCAACGTCACCGCGCATCTGCTCGAGGATCTCCGCGGCGCGTTCGGCATTTTCGCCGGCGAAGAAGGCAAAGAACTCTTCGCCGCCCGCGCGTGCGACCACGACACCCTGGTCTTCATGGCTCCGTAGGGTATCGACGATCGAGCAGAGGGTGAGGTCCCCCTCCCCGTGGCCCAGCTCATCATTGATCGACTTGAAGTGGTCGATGTCGATGACGGCAACGGCGAAGGCTGAACCGCCGTCCGGACGGTGTTCGATCGCCGAGGCGGCGACCTCGAAGAACTTGCGCCGGTTATACGCGTTGGTCAGCGGATCGCGCTCGGCCGCTGCGGTCAGGCGCGCTTCCAGCTCCTTGCGCTCGGTGATGTCGATCATGACGCCGGCAATGCCGCGCAAATGTCCGTCCGCCGACTCGATCGACGCCTTGTGCAGCATGACGTGGCGCATGCCCGTCTCCGGCACGCAGACATCCGTCTCGACCCGGAGCACGCCACCCTTGCGCATCACTTCAAGATCGGATTCCCGATGGGCATCCGCGACCTCCTGCGGCAGGAAATCCGCGAGCGTCTGGCCGATCACGCCACTGCGGGTCGTGCCGACGAACTGGCTGAACGCGGTGTTGCAGCCGAGATAGCGTCCGTCGACGTCCTTCAGGTAGATCGGCGTCGGCAGGTGGTCGAGCCCGTCCTGCCAGCGATCGAGCTGTTCCTGCAGATCGTCCAGCCGCCGTTCCTGCTGTTGCAGCAGCGTCAGGTGACGCTTGGCGCGCAGGAGGCAACGAAGCAGATGCTCCGGCCCGTCCTGCAGCAGGATGTCATCCACGCCTGTATCGAAGAGTTCGGACTGGAACGCTGCGCCTGCACCTTCCGTCGCCGCCACCAGGTAAAGGGCCGGACCATAGGCCTGCCGGAGACGGGTAACCTCCCTGCTCGCCCCTCTGTCGGCGCAATCCAGGAAGCATACGGAGGTATAATGCAGGTCCCGATAATCGGTGATGCGGGCCGGTTTCAGCGATCCGATGCCGGCTGGTGGAGGCGCGCCGGTCGGCGAATACCAGGAGAGGGTCACAAGCGGTGACTTATCCGGAAACTGTTCGATTTTCCTGGCGAGCTGCAACAGTCAGTCCTTGCCCGAGCTGGCATTCTGGCAGTGCCGGCCCGGATCTCTTATGATTTTCACTACCCCTTTTTTAGGGTGCAGTTATTTACGAAATCTCGCCGAGGTCTCAACAAGTCGATCCTTTTTTGGGCTAGCGATGGTTTGTCACAGGTTCTTTAAGCTGCCTTGATTTGACCGTCGGCATTGCCCATCTGCGGCTTTCAGAGTAGTCACGGGCGACACAATTCAAAAGACCGAGGACCCAATGGACCTGTTCGAAACCATCCGCAAGACGATCGTTCCCGTGCACAAGGAAGGTTATCCCTTTGTCGCGGCCTTCTTCGTTGCGTCGCTGGTGCTCGGCTGGATCTGGGATCCGCTGTTCTGGATCGGCCTCATCCTCACCCTGTGGTGCGCCTATTTCTTCCGTGATCCCGAGCGCGTGACGCCGCAGGACGATGATCTGGTGATCAGCCCGGCCGATGGCCGCGTCTCGTCGGTGCAGATGTCCGTTCCCCCGGAAGAACTCAATCTCGGTCACGAGCCGATGCTGCGCATCACCATCTTCATGAATGTCTTCAACTGCCATGTGAACCGTGCACCGGTACGCGGCCGGGTGACGACGATCGCCTACAAGGAAGGCCAGTTCCTCAATGCCGAGCTCGACAAGGCCTCGACCGACAACGAACGCAATGGCCTTGTGATCGAAAGCAAGCATGGCCAGGTGGGCGTGGTTCAGATCGCGGGCCTCGTTGCCCGCCGCATCATCTGCTGGACCAATCCCAACGAGCCGCTCGATGCCGGTGAACGCTTCGGCCTCATCCGCTTCGGTTCGCGCCTCGACGTCTTCCTGCCGGCGGGTGCCGAACCGCGCGTCTCGCTTGGCCAGACCGCCATTGCCGGCGAGACCGTGATTGCCGAGTTCGGCTCGGCCAAGGGTCCGGTGATCAGCCGCCGCAGCTGAGGAGGTTTCCGATGGACGATCAGACGCCTTCGAACGACGTGCGAACCGCAGGCGCCGCAGATGGCGGGGCTCGCGGGCCCCGGCTGCGGGAAATACCGCTGCGGCTGATCATTCCGAACCTGATCACCGTGCTCGCGATCTGCGCAGGCCTGACGGGCATTCGTCTCGCCTTCGAGAACCGTTATGAGCTGGCCGTTGCCATGGTGCTCGCGGCCGCCTTCCTCGACGGCATCGATGGTCGCATCGCGCGGATGATGAAGGCGACCTCGAAGTTCGGCGCACAGATGGATTCGCTTGCCGACATCATCAATTTCGGCGTCGCCCCTGCCCTCGTCCTTTATGTCTTCGTGCTCGACCAGGCCCGTTCGCTGGGCTGGATTGCGGCCTTGATCTACGCGATCGCCGCCGGTCTCAGGCTTGCGCGCTTCAACGTCATGGACGAACGCGAGACCAAGGCACCCTGGCAGTCGGAATTCTTTGTTGGCGTTCCTGCACCCGCGGGTGCTGCACTCGTCCTGCTGCCTGTCTATCTCGGTTTCCTCGGCGTGGCGCCTGTCGGCATCTTCGCCTATGCGAGCACCGCCTATACGATTGTCATCGCCTACCTGCTCGTCAGCCGCCTGCCGGTCTGGTCCGGCAAGTCGGAGACGAGCCATGTGCGCCGGGATCTGGTGCTGCCGATGATTCTCGGCGTCGTGCTTTACGTCGCACTGCTGATGAGCTTCACCTGGGAAGTGCTTGTCGTGACCGTGCTGCTTTATCTCTGCTCCCTGCCCTTCGGCGCACGCAACTGGCATCGCCGCTACGGGACGCTGACCATCGGCGAAGAATCAGCCGAAAAGGGACTTTCGGAGATGGATCGCGGCGTTTGAGCCGATTTATCTCCAAGATTTCGCAGTTTTGAGCCCCGCCAGACCCGAAAGCCTGCGCGGGGCTCTCCATTTCTACTCTTTTTCTTCAAATTTGATTTGAGTCACAGCCTCGGTCACGCTTTTGTCATGATCTCCGCAGAGAGAGCCGCGAACAAAAACACCGGTCAGGAAACACTCCCGAGGAACATGACGATGACGACGCAGACTGAAGCCGAGCAGCAGAAGCCGGCAAACGAGAACCTGGATTCCAAGTACCGCCCGCTCGGCCTCAAGGCCGTGCTGGCCGCAGCCCTGATGCTGAAGCCGAAGCCGGCTGCCAAGGTGGCCTGAGAGCCCCGATCTAGAAGAGATTCATCTGCCCGTCGTCAGCCTTGTCTGCGGCGGGTTTTTGCTTTCTGGGCTGCGGGGTCACGGGGACCTGCAACTCAGGGCCGACATTGGCGACCTTGTTGACAAGATCGGAAACCGGGATCGCCTCGAAGTAATCTTCATCGGCCTGCCGCATCAGGTCGACGATATCGCGGGGCTCGCCCTGGCGGCAGTCCAGCCAGCGGCTGAAATCCTGCGGCTCGATCACGACCGGCATCCGGTCATGGATCTTGCCGATCGTGTTGTTGGCACCGACGGTCAGGATGCAGCCGGTATCGAGCTCGGAGCCATCCTTCGACATGTAGGTTTCCATCAGGCCGCCGAAGCAGACGATGCCGCCCTTCTTCGGGCGGATCCAGTAAGCTTGAAGCTTCTCGCCACTTTCTTTCGGCGGCCGGTGCCATTCGTAGAAACCGGATGCGGGCACGAGAATGCGCCTGTGGCGCATGGCTGCGCGAAACGACGCTTTCTCGATCGCCGTCTCGGAGCGGGCATTGATCAGGAGGGTGAATTCCTTTGGATCCTTGACCCAGGAGGGAATGAGGCCCCAGCGGACGAGCACGGCCATGCGGTCCGGCCGGTTGGAGCCGGGATCGGCGGGTGGTGACGCGACGGCCACCAGAATCGGCTGCGTCGGCGCGATGTTGTAGCGCGGCGGAAAGCCTTCGAGCTCCATCACGTTCAGGAGCTCGGCAACCTCTTCCGGGCTGGCAGTCAGGGCAAAACGTCCACACATCCCCCACAGATGGCAGTCCGCCTGTCACCGGTCAAGGTGACGGGCTGCTTGCAGGCTCGCGCAAAGCCCGCGATAATCCCGATGCGCTGCTTCGCCGAAGCGGGGCCGTCTTCGACCGGAGTTCTTCTTTCCATGAGCATGCCCCGCCTCGCCTCTTCCGCCATCGTTGAACGGGCCGGGCGCTTTCTCCTCGTTCGCCGTGGCAATCCGCCGGCTGCCGATCTCTATGCCTTTCCCGGCGGCCGCTCCGAACCGGGTGAAACGCCGGAAGAAACGGCGCTGCGGGAGCTCTTCGAGGAGACGGGGCTGGTCGGGCGCAATCCGCGCCTGTTCGAAACGGTGGAGCTTCTGCCAGAGGCGGGCGTCAGCGGCAGCCATTTCATGCTTTCCGTTTTTCAGGTGGATGCGGATGAGACGGCACCGGCCATCGCCCAGAGCGATGCATTGGAGGCCGGGTGGTTCCTGCCCGAAGAAATTCTCCATCTTCCGACGCCTGAAAGCGTCCTGGCCTGCGTGATGCGCCTCACGCCCGGCCTTTGCGCAGGAGGTGCCGCATGACCGGGATCAGGATGATCAGCGGCGCGGCCGCACTGCTTGCCGTTTCCATGCTCCATCAGCCGGCCCGCGCACAGGAGAGCAACGTGATCACGCTCCCGCCGCCGGTGGAGACGGAGAAGGCAACGCCTTACGACGACCGCCTCGCGCGTCTCTCGGAGATCATCGGCGCCGTGCATTATCTGCGCAATCTCTGCAGCGCCGATGGCGAACCGGAATGGCGCCAGTCGCTGCAGGCGCTGCTGGATGCGGAAACGAGGACGGAGCCGAAGCGCCGCGCGCGCCTGACAGCCGCCTACAACCGGGGCTATCGGTCCTTCGCCTCAGTCTATACCTCTTGCACAGCGGCCGCAGTTCGTGCAGAGCAGAATTACCGTAACGAAGGCGCAACACTCGCCACAGAAATTACCGCACGTTTCGGAAATTAACGATTAATTCACCTCTTTTGGTCTGCCCCCGTGTCGTTTTGGCAAAAGGCTGATAGGGTCGTTAAGGACTGAGTAAGTGCTTCGAGGAATGCCCATGGAACCGCGCCGCAACGAAATCGACGACATGATCGTTCATGAAAAGATGCAGGCTGCGCTGGAATACCAGAACGAAGCCTGGGCCGACGGCATGGCAGACGGCATCGAGCCCGAGATCATCGCGGATGCTGCCTTCGCGCTTGCCATGCGCGAGACCATCCGCATTCATGGCGAACACGGTGCCGAGGCGATCCTCGACGCACTGAAGACCCGGCTGCTCGCCGGCGAATTCTCGCCCGAGCGCCAGCTCCAGTAAGTTACAAATCGAGGAACAGAACGATGATCTCGTCGCGGGTCAGGCTGTTTCGCTTGACGAGCGCGCTGACGCTCATGCTTGCTTCTACGGCACCGACGCTGCCGGCCCTTGCCCTGTCCGACATCAAGGACATCACGCCGCCTGCAGCTGACACGTCATCTGACGAGGCCCAGCCTCTGGCGAGCGACGAAGAGGACGTCATCGAAGATTCGATCCCCGTCATTCCGGATCCGGATCCGCTCATCAAGCGGGACGAACCGGAGGCGGTGGAGACCGTCGAGCCGCCCGAACCGGCGGCGAAAGTCATTTACGACGTCGAGAAGGCACCAGAACCGGTTCGCCGTATGCGGCAGCTGATCATCGGTGCCGCCACGACCGGCGACATCTCGAAGCTCCGACCGCTGATGAACCCGGGTCCCGACCAGACCGTGGTGCCGCTGCAGACGCCCGATCAGGATCCCATCGAGGCACTGAAGGCGATCTCCGGTGACAGCGACGGGATCGAGGTTTTGGCAATTCTTCTCGATATCTTTTCGACGGGGTTCGTCCAGCTCGACAAGGGAACGGCCGACGAGGCCTATGTCTGGCCCTATTTCGCCGGAAAGTCGCTCGCGCTGCTGACACCACAGGAGAAGGTCGAACTGCTGCGCATAGTCACCGCAGGCGACGTCGCGGAGATGCAGGAATACGGCAACTACAATTTCTTCCGCGTTGGCATTACGCCGGACGGCCGCTGGAAATTCCTGAACGTCGGCGACTGATCGCCATCCTATCTGTGGGCTGTGATCCGGGCTTCTTGTCGTCTAGACTGGCAGCGCCTAACTCAATGGCAAAGCAACAGTCCGGTGATCTCCATGCCTTCAGCCTTCCTGCCCGATCGCGCCTTTGTCCGAATCACGGGGGCGGATGCGGAACACTTCCTGCAGAACCTCATCACCACCGATCTCGGTGGGTTCGGGGCAGAGGAAGCACGGCCCGGCGCGCTGCTGACACCGCAGGGCAAGATCCTGTTCGACTTCCTCATCTCGCGGGACGGTGACGGCTTCCGGATCGACATCAGAGCAGACCAGCTGGAAGCCTTCGTCAAGCGCATGACCATGTACAAGCTCAGGGCAGCCGTGACGATCGAGACGCTGCCGGAGACGGGTGCAACGGTGACCTGGGGTGAAGCCGGTGACGGCGTGGCGGACCATCGGTTCGCACTGGCCGGCACCGAGGTTCGCCGCAAGCCTGGTCAGCATGGCGAAGCCGTTGGACGCGATGGCTATGATGCGCTGCGCATCCTGCATGGCGTTCCCGAATCGGGTGCCGACTACGCGCTGCAGGATGCCTTTCCGCATGACGTCCTGTTCGACAAATCCGGAGGCGTCTCCTTCCGCAAGGGCTGCTATGTCGGACAGGAGGTGGTGTCGCGCATGCAGCACCGCTCGACGGCGCGACGACGCGCGGTCATCGTCTCGGCGGACGCGTCCCTTCCTGTTGCGGGGACCGATCTGACCATCGGCGGCAAGACGATCGGCACGCTCGGCACCGTCGCTGGCGAACGGGCGCTTGCCATCATCCGCATCGACAAGGCCGGTGAGGCCATGGCGGCCAGGGAGCCTATCCTTGCAGGCGACGTACCCGTCACCGTTACCCTTCCGGGCTGGAGCGGGCTCACCTTCCCGTCTGCTGCGGAGGAGATCTGACATGGGCTCGGCCGTTCCTCTCCCCTCCAGCCGCGCCTGGCAGCGCATGCTCTCCGGGCGTCGGCTCGACCTGCTGGACCCCTCGCCGCTCGACGTCGAGATTACCGACATCGCCCATGGCCTCGCACGCGTGGCGCGATGGAACGGTCAGACCTCCGGCGACCACGCCTTCTCTGTGGCGCAGCACAGTCTCATCGTCGAAGACATCTTTCGTCGCTCGAATCCGAAGGCGACGGCCGACGATCTGATGGTCGCGCTGCTGCATGATGCGCCTGAATACGTGATCGGAGACATGATCTCGCCGTTCAAGGCCGTCGTCGGGGGCGGTTACAAGGTGGTGGAGAAACGGCTCGAGGCCGCGATCCATCTCCGCTTCGGCTTGCCCGCCCATCCCAAGGCCGCACTCAAGGACCTGATCAAGAAGGCCGACATGATCTCCGCCTTCTTCGAGGCGACGGTTCTTGCCGGTTTTGCCGAGGCCGAGGCACGCAAGTTCTTCGGCCAGCCCAAGGGCTTCACCCGCGATACGATCCTGATCGATCCCCTGCCCGCCTATCAGGCGCAGGCGAAGTTTCTCGAGCGTTTCGAGGAAATCGAGGCCGACCGGCAATCGACCACCTGGGCCAGAGCATGAGCCTGATCGTCGTTTCCCCGCTTTCACGCATCGCGGAAATGGCCGTCCGCCACAAGGCGCGCGAGATGATCAGCCTGCTCGCCGCCAACCAGGATTTTCACAGACCGGCGGTCATCCAGGCCGCGCGACATCTGAAGCTTTCGATGAACGACATCAGCTTCGCCGGGACCGGCGACCTGATCGCGCCGCAGGAAATGCATGTGGCCGAGATCATCACCTTCGCCCGGGCATGGGACCAGGCCTCGCCGCTGGTGGTGCATTGCTGGATGGGGGTTTCGCGCTCGCCCGCAGCTGCGATGATCGCAAGCCTTGCGGTCGCACCGGATGACGATGAAGATGCCCTGGCGCGGCGGCTGCGCGAAGCCTCGCCCTTTGCCACGCCGAACATGCGTTTGGTCGAGATCGGCGATGCCCTGCTGGGGCGCGGTGGACGGTTCGTCAAGGCAGTGAAGGCCATCGGACGCGGTGCGGATGCCGACGGCAACACGCCCTTCACCCTGCCCTTGCCGTTCCGCGAGCCTGCTCTCCCATGACGGCACCGGCGGAGATCGAGATCGGCCTCAACGCCGCGATCGTCGCGATCAGCGCTCGCACCCCTCGCCTGCTGGTGGTCGGAGAGGACGGCGAGAGGCTCGATTCCCTGCCCTTCGGTCCCTTCGATCCCAACCGGCACCGGACGATGGAAATGTCGCTGCGGCATACCGTCGAGGCGCAGACGGCGCTGGAGCTCGGCTATATCGAGCAACTCTACACCTTCGGGGATCGCGGCCGTCACAAGATGCCCGGCGATCAGGGTCCGCATGTCGTGTCCGTCGGCTATCTCGCCTTGACCCGGCTCGACATCGACCGGGACGCACGCCTTGAACTTTCCGGCGCTCAATGGCGGGACTGGTATGGCTATCTGCCTTGGGAAGATTGGCGGCAGGGACGGCCGGTCGTGCTCGACAGCGTCATCCTGCCAGCCCTCACAGCCTGGGCGGAAGAAGCGGCTCCGTCGTCGAGACGATCCCGGCTGAAGCTTGCCTTCGGCCTTGATGATTTCCCCTTCGATGAAGAGCGCGTGCTCGAGCGCTATGAACTGCTCTACGAGGCCGGGCTCATGGAAGAGGCCGTACAGGACGGGCGGATCGAGCAGCGTCGGGTCGGCACTTCGCTTGGACGAGCCATGCGGCACGATCACCGGCGGATTGCGGCCACGGCGCTTGCGAGGCTCAGGAGCAAGATCAAGTACCGGCCTGTCATCTTCGAACTGATGCCGCCGGAATTCACGCTCACCGATCTGCAGGGCACGGTCGAGGCGATTGCCGGGCATCATGTGCACAAGCAGAACTTCCGCCGCCTCGTGGAAGGCGCCGAACTGGTCGAGCCGACGGGCTCCACCGAAGCCGCCACGGGTGGCCGGCCGGCTGCCCTTTTCCGCTTCCGTCGCCAGGTTCTGGAGGAGCGGCCGGCACCTGGGCTGAAACTCGGTTCCCGAGCAAATGGTTGACCTCGCTATCCCCTGCACCATCTAGCCCCTTGGACAGCAACAGCCAGGGAGCATGACCGCATGGAAACACAGGCCAACGAAGCACTTCTCGCGACACAGGCGGCATTGGCTCAGGCGAGCCGGCTGGCTGTCGAGTATTCCTTCTCGATCGTCGGGGCCCTGCTTCTGCTTTTCATCGGCTGGTGGCTGTCATCGCTGCTCAGCCGCTGGACCCATGCGGGCCTTTTGCAGGTGCGAGGCATCGACGAGACGCTCGCCCGCTTCTTTGCCAATGTCGTGCGCTATGGCGCCCTCATCCTCGTCTTCGTCACCGTGCTCGGCCAGTTCGGCGTGCAGACCGCCTCAATCATCGCGGCTCTCGGTGCCGCCGGTCTTGCCATCGGTCTTGCCTTGCAGGGCACGTTGCAGAACATCGCGGCCGGCATCATGCTTCTGGTGCTGCGCCCCTTCCGGGTCGGTGAATATATCGACACCGGATCCATTTCCGGCATCATCGTCGAGATCGGTCTCTTCGCAACGGAGTTGAAGACGCCGGATGGCCTGTACCGGCTGGCGCCGAACTCGACGCTGTGGAACGTGCCGATCACCAATTTCAGCCGCCTGCCGACGCGCCGTTTCGAGCTGAAGGTCGGGATCGACTACAACGACGATATCGATCTCGCCGAAAAGATCATGCGGGAACATGCCGAGGCGGACTCACGCGTGCTGAAGGATCCTGCCATTTCGACCCATGTCGATCAGTTGGGCGACAGCGCCGTTGTCATTACGCTCTGGTATTGGACGGCTGCCTCGGACTTCTGGCCGACGTCGCGTGAGATGATCAAGAAAGTGAAGAAGTCCTTCGACGAGAACGGAATTTCCATCCCGTTCCCGCAGGTGACCTATCACGGCTCGCCGCAAGTGGTCGCACTGCCAGAGCGCTTCGTCGACGCCCGGTCGAAGGAAGCCTGAGCGACAACCGCCGCCACGGCCGAGGCTCAGGATCGCAAAGCTTAAAGAGTAGCAGGGAGATCAGCGATCGCCCTGCTGCTTTTCCGTTTTCTCGATATGTCTGTCGATGATGCGCTGCATCTCGGCCAGGACTTCAAGAACGCTGACAGTATCGTCTTCGGTCATTCCGGTGTTTGCCTCTGGAAGCACGCTTCCCGAAGCATGCGCGCTGGACAGCGGCTCGGCCAGCCGTTGCTCTGCTTGACCGACCAGCAGCTCAATTGCAGTAGAAGACGCCATGTCCGAAGCATTGTTTCGGATCACTGTGCCTGCGGTAGCGCTATCAGGCCTCACGATAGTCGTCGTCATACTTTGCCCCACACGTTACAGAGGTAACTCCGTCTGTATCCCAGCCCGCAATACAATTTGCATGCATGCTTGAGGGCTAGGAGATTCTATTTCGGGGGTCAAAAACCAGGAATCACGGGTGAGAACTAGCGAAGCATTTGCTGATATATCAGCAAGGCGTTGAAGCTTATCGCTTTTTCCGAATGGATTGGTGAGATGCGTCTGCCGCATCGCAAAATTGCACGCAAACTTTGTCGTGAATTCAGGTGAGGACGATGTCCAGCCCGATATCAAGGGTCGGCGCCGCCATGGTGATCTTGGATGTCGAGATGTAGTCGACGCCGGTTTCGCCGATGGCCCGGATCGTGTCGATGTTGACGTTGCCGGATGCCTCCAGGACAACGCGGCGGACGTCGGCGGCATAGGCCTCGGCGCTCAGACCATGATGCTCGCGGTTGATCGCGACTGCCTGACGCAAGAGATCCGGCCCCATGTTGTCGAGCAGGATCACATCAGGCCGCGCCGTCAGCGCCTCCCGCATCTGGTCGAGCCCATCGACCTCCACTTCGATCTTGACCAGATGGCCGGCATAGGCGCGAGCAGCGGTGATGGCCGATGCCACGCCGCCCGCCACCGCGATGTGGTTGTCCTTGATGAGGATCGCATCGTCGAGGCCGAATCGGTGGTTGGAGCCGCCACCGAGGCGCACGGCGTATTTCCCGACAGCTCTCAAGCCCGGCAGCGTCTTGCGGGTGCAGGTGACGCGCGCCGATGTATGGGCGATCTCGGCGGCGAAACGGGCGGTGTAGCTGGCGACGCCCGAAAGATGCATCAGGAAGTTCAGGGCCACCCGCTCGGCCGACAGGACCGACCGCGCCGGGCCTGAGACGCGGGCGATCGGCTGACCTGGCGTGACCCGATCTCCATCCGCGACCAGCGCCTCGAAGCGAACCGAGGGATCGATCAGGCGAAAGGCGCTCTCCGCCAATGGCAACCCCGCGACGACACCTGCCTCCCGACTGTTGAGGCCCGCCGTCGCGGTCTTTTCCGGACCGATCGTAGCATAGGTGGTGATATCGCCGGCTCGGCCCAGATCCTCCAGCAGAGCATTGCGGACAAGATCCTCGATCATCAGAGGCGAAAGCTGCGGGCGCAGGCTCGGGGTCATTGGCGTGTTCTCCTCATCCAGCCAGTTCAGCGGCGATGCGGTTTGCATCCTTGAGCGTCAGATAGGTACGCTGGCGCAGCGCCTCCTGCGGTCCGGGGTGATCCGCGCGCATATGGGCGCCGCGGCTTTCCGTGCGCAGATAGGCGCCGACAGCAATCAGCTTGGCGGTGGAAACGATATTGGAGAAGCGGACGCGGGGGCGCTTGCGCTCCAATTCCACCAATTCGCGGATCAGCATTTTCAGGCCCGCCTCCTCGCGGATCACGCCGGCATGGCGGCTCATCAGGGCGCGGAGATCCTTCAGTTCGGGGCTATCCTCCACGGTCACGAGGTCATCGTTTTCCCCGGCGGTCTGCGGCCATTCGTAAAGGGCCGATTCCGGCAGCATACCCTTGATCGAATCGGCAATACGCCCGGCAAAGACGACGGCTTCGAGCAGCGAGTTGGAGGCCAGACGGTTTGCGCCGTGCACGCCACTGGAGGTCACCTCGCCGGCAGCCCAGAGACCGTCGAGCGAGGTCCGGCCATCGGCATCCACGAGCACGCCGCCCATGTGGTAATGCACCGCCGGCACGACCGGGATGGCTTGCGTGACGGGATCGATGCCGGCTGCAATGCAGGAGGCGTGGACCGTCGGGAAGCGCTTGGCGAAATCCTTGCCGATCGCGCTCGTGCAATCAAGGAAGGCGCCGCGGCCTGCGGCCACTTCGGCGAAGACGCCGCGGGCGACGATATCGCGCGGGGCCAGTTCCGCATCGACATGCAGGTCGGTCATGAAGCGGTGGCCGGCGCGGTTGACGAGCACGGCACCATCGCCACGCAGGGCCTCGGTCGCAAGCGGCGCCGGATCCTGGCCGATGTCGATCGCCGTCGGATGAAACTGGACGAATTCCGGGTCGGCAATCATGGCACCGGCCTTGGCGGCCATGCCGACACCGGTCCCGCGCGCTTCCGTCGGGTTGGTGGTCACCTGATAGAGATGGCCGACGCCGCCGGAGCAGAGCACGACAGCGCGGGCCGGAAAGGCGACGCGTTTCTTCGACTGGCCGGCATCGGGCCTTGCCACGACGCCGGAGACGAAGCGGCCCTCGGCGATCAGTTCCTCGACGACATAGCCTTCCATCACTCGGATCGAGGGGGTGCGGCGCACAGCCGAGATCAGCGCCTCCATGATCGCACCACCGGCACGGTCGCCAGCGACACGCACAATGCGGCGTTCGGAATGGGCGGCCTCGCGCGACAGCAGGAGATGGCCCTCGAGATCGCGGTCGAAGGGCACGCCATAGGCGAGCAGGTCATCCACGCGGTCCGGCCCTTCGGAGATCATCAGCCGCGCCATCTTCTCCTCGACCAGCCCGGCACCGGCCACAACCGTGTCGGCCAGATGCTTGTCGAAACTGTCGCCGGGGCTCATGGCGGCGGCAATGCCGCCTTGTGCCCAAGCCGAAGACGCGCCCTGCCCGATCGGGGCGGCGGCCAGGATCGTGACGGGACGTGGTGCGAGCTTCAGCGCACAGAAGAGCCCGGCCAGGCCGCCACCGACGATGACGATATCGTCGATGCCCTGCCAGGATTGTGGCCGCATGGAGTCTAGATTGGTTGGCATTCAGCCCTCCCCGGCCGGCCGGTATGTCAGTTCTTCAGATTGATCATCCGCTCGACGGCAAGCTTGGCGCGCCCCGCGATAGTCGGATCGACCGTCACTTCCTCCGTCATGAAGAGCAGGCTGTCGAGGATCTTCGGCAGGGTGATGCGCTTCATGTGCGGACAGAGATTGCACGGCTTGACGAAATCGACATCGCGGACCTCGGCCTGGATATTGGAGGCCATCGAGCATTCGGTGACGAGCAGCACGCGGGCGGGGCGCTTGTTCTTGACGTAGTCGATCATGCCCTTGGTCGAGCCGGCAAAATCGGAGACCGCGAGCACGCTCGGATGGCATTCCGGATGGGCGACGATCTCGATGCGCGGATCGGCCTTCTTGTATTCCAGGAGTTCGTCCGCCGTGAAGCGCTCATGCACTTCGCAATGGCCCTTCCAGGTGAGGATCTTCTTTGTCGTCTGGTTGGCCACATTCATCGCCAGATATTCGTCCGGGATGCAGAGCACGGTGTCACTGTCGAAGCTGTTGACCACGTCGACGGCGTTCGCCGAGGTGCAGCAGATGTCGGTCTCGGCCTTCACGTCGGCAGACGTGTTGACATAGGTGACGACGGGCACGCCGGGATAGCGCTCGCGCAGCAGGCGGACATCGGCGCCGGTGATCGATTCCGACAGCGAGCAGCCGGCGCGACCATCGGGGATCAGCACCGTCTTTTCCGGATTGAGCAGCTTCGAGGTCTCGGCCATGAAATGCACGCCGCATTGGACGATGATTTCGGCATCGACGCTGACGGCATCGCGGGCGAGCTGCAGCGAATCGCCCTTGATGTCGGCGACGCAGTGGAAGATCTCCGGCGTCTGGTAATTGTGCGCCAGGATGACGGCGCCGCGCTCCTTCTTCAGCCGGTTGATGGCATGGATATAGGGCGCAAAGACCGGCCATTCGATCGCGGGGATGAAATCGCGCACGCGCTCGTAGAGATGCTCCGTTTCCTTGGCGACAGCAGGCGAATAGGTCAGGTCCGGACGCTCCCAGACGCCGAAACGTTCTGCGGCCGTGCGGGGCGTGCGGTTGGCGTGCGACAGGTTTCTCGCTTCCATGACCATCTCCTGCATTATTTATGCTCATCTTGAGCATAATTGACACCAAAGAAAACCGGCGATCGCCGGTAGTGCCGATTTAGAAAGTTTCGGGCGGGATTGCAAGGGCTGCACATCGAAGGACAGTCATGCCGCGAACCTCGGGATCGCCACGTGACACACTACGCTTTCCCTTCCCGGGAAATGGATTAGTTTGAGGCCTCAGACCGCAAGTGCTGCGAGGCCAAATGTTCGAACTGCTGCCGCTGATCCTGATCGGCGTTCTCTTTGTCATCAACCGGGGCGCGACCAAACGGATCGACCGGCTGGAAAAGGAACTGGGCGATGTCCGCGAACGGCTGCTTCGACTGAACACGACGGGCAGCGCGGACGCGGAAACAGTTATCGCTCAGCCCGAGGGAGAAGAGCGGACAGAGATTTCCGAGCACGTCGCGACGGCACCCGAGGCGGAAGAGCCATCCCCGGCCCCAGCCCCTGCACCCCAACAGAGCGAGCCCGCATCGCTGACGGATGACGACACCATGCCCGTCGCAGCACGCACCCCGCCTGCGCCGGCCGCTCCGGCTGACAGCCTCGAAAACCTGCTTGGCGCCCGTTGGGCGGTCTGGGCCGGCGGCCTTGCCCTGGCTCTCGGTGGCGTCTTCCTCGTCCGCTACTCCATCGAGAGCGGGCTGCTCGGCCCCAGCGTGCGGTTGACGCTTGCCGCCCTGTTCGGCCTCGTCCTGATCGCTGCGGGCGAGCTGGTCCGCCGCAAGGCGCTGCCCAAGGCAGACGCGCTTTATGCCAATGCCATGGTGCCCGGCATCCTGACGGCAGCCGGTGCCGTCTCCCTGTTCGGCGCCATTTACGCCGCCCATGGGATCTACGAATTCATCGGCCCGACGCTCGCCTTCATCCTGTTGGCGCTGACCGCTTTCGGCGTGCTCGGCCTCTCCTTGCTGCATGGTCAGGCACTTGCCGGCTTGGGTCTTGCAGGCTCCATGCTGACGCCGCTCCTGATCTCCACGACGGCGCCGAACCTCTGGACGCTTTTCATCTACCTGACGGTTGCGCAGGTTGCGACGTCGTTTGCCGCACGGCTCAAGGGCTGGCTTGTCGTGCCGGCCATCGCGCAGGCGCTGCTCGGCCTCTGGGCTTTGGTCGCGCTCATCGACATGACCGACATCACGCCGATCCCCCTGTCCCTGATCGCCATGATTGCCGCCTGGTTGCTGATTTGGCCTGGCGCCACGAAGGATGACCCGGCGGTTGCGGCTTCGCCACTCTCTCTGGACGCTCTCGGGCGCCGCATGGCCTCCGGCCCGCTCGGGCTCGACATCACGCTGTCGCTCGCCGTGCTGCTGCCCGCCCTTGTCATGCTCGACCGCGGACCGACCGTTTCGCTGCCGCTCTTCGGCTTTGCCGCGCTTATCGCAGCACTGGCCGCGGCCGGCAGCGCCCGGCATGGCGCTTTCTGGCCGACGATCCTTGCGTCCGTCGGCGCCCTGCTGGGCGCAGTCGTGAAGTCAGGCCTCATCCTGCAGGCCCAGATTCTGCTCTTCGGCTTCGGATGGGACGAGACCGCCGTCACGGCCCTTGGCGGACCGGTCATGCTCATCCTGCTCGGGCTTGCCGCCATCTTCGTCCTGCTCGGACTGGCCCAGATCCGCCGCCGCTTTGCCCAGGATCCCTTGTTCTCAACCGTCTGGGCAGTGATCGTGGCGATCCTGCCGGTCCTGCTCGCGACCATCAGCTTCGTGTTCTACGGCGTCTACGCGCGGGACTGGAGCCATGCCCTCTTCGCCATTGCCCTCGGCGCGGTGCTGATCGCCGGCGCAGAACTCCTCTCTCGTCAGGGAGCCTTGCCCGTCTTCCGCCGCGGGATAGATCTGCTGCTGGTCGGCAGTTTCGCCGCCTTTGCGCTGGCGCTTCATGCTCTGACCGATGGCATCATCACCACCATCCTGCTCGCGCTTCTCGGCTTTGCCTATCTGATGGCGACCTGCAAGCGGCGCTGGAGCGGTCTGCCCTGGGTGATGGTCGCAGCCCTCGCCTGCGTGCTGGTCCGCATCGCCTGGGACCCGACGCTCGTTGGGGCTGAGGCGCTGTCGCGGACTCCCTTCCTCAACCAGTTGCTACCGGGTTATGGCATCCCGGCGCTGCTGGCCCTGCTCTCGGCCTATGAACTGCGCAACTGGCCGGGCGCAAGGGTTCGCAATGCCCTTCAGGGGCTTGCGAGCCTTCTCGGCCTGCTCACCATCGCCATTCTGGTGCGCCATGCCATGAATGGCGGTGTCCTGGATTCCAGCGTGCCGACGCTTGGCGAGCAATCGATCTACACGCTGCTGGTCGTTGGCCTTTCGGGCATCCTCATGACGCTCGATCTGAAATCGCCGAGTCCCGTCTTCCGTTACGGCTCCATGCTGGCCGGCGGCATTGCCATTTTCCAGACGGTGAGCCTGCATCTTGGCGCGCTCAATCCCTATTTCACCGGCGAGAGCACCGGCAGCTGGCCGCTGATCAACCTGCTTCTGATCGGCTACCTTCTGCCGGGCCTCGGCTATGCGGGCCTTGCCTATTACGCCCGTGACAAGCGGCCCCTGCCCTATGTCATCCTGCTGGCGCTCTCGGGCGCCGTGCTCGGCTTTGCCTGGGTGACGCTCTCCGTCCGCCGCTTTTGGCAGGGCGAGTTCATTCCCTACTGGAAAGGGTTCGAGCAGGCGGAGACCTACACCTATTCCGTCGCCTGGCTGGCGATCGGTGTCGGGCTCCTGGCGCTCGGCTCGCGCTTCGATGCCAGAAGCCTGCGCATCGCCTCGGCCGTCATCGTCATCCTGACCGTCGCCAAGGTCTTCCTGATCGACATGGCGAACCTCGAGGGCGTGCTTCGCGCCTTGTCCTTCATCGGTCTCGGCTTCGTCCTGATCGGCATCGGGCTCTTCTATCAGAAGATCCTGACCGGCAAGACCGCCCGGCCGGCCGCGATGGACGAGGACGAGGCACCGACAGGGATCTGATCATGGGCGGTTGAACACGGAGCGTCCGCAAGGCTAGATGCGGCCAGCTGAAACGGGAACCCATCGCTTGACCGCCCTTCTCACCGCCGCCGATTTTCATCCGCACGAGGCCCTCGCCGCCCAGCTCCTCGCCCATGCGACAGAGGGCGACGATGGTTCGCATGATCTTGCCCATATCCACCGCGTCTTCAAGAATGCGATGAAGATCCAGGTCGGCGAAGGTGGCGATGCGGACATTCTCGCGGCCGCCGTGCTGCTGCATGATTGCGTGGCCGTCGAGAAGAGCTCGCCGCTCCGCTCGCAGGCCTCGCGCCTGGCGGCGGAAAAGGCGAGCGGCATTCTGGCAGGGTTCGGCTGGTCTGAAGCCAAGATCGCAGCGGTCGCGCATGCGATCCTGACCCACAGCTTTTCCGCCAATATCCCGCCGGAAACGCTCGAAGCCAAGATGCTGCAGGATGCCGACCGGCTGGATGCGATCGGCATGGTCGGCGTCGCGCGCTGCTTCTATATTGCCGGACGCATGGGGTCCGGTCTCTACCATCCCGCCGACCCCGGAGCCGAGCATCGCCCGCTCGACGACCGTTCCTATGCGATCGATCATTTCCCGGCAAAGCTCCTGAAACTCTCCGAGGGCTTCCAGACCGCGACGGGCGCCAAGCTCGCCAAGGAGCGGCATGAGCGGCTGACGCTTTTCCTCACCCTCTTCCGCGACGAAATCTAAGGCAACAGCACTATGCAGATCTCCGGGCTTTTCATCTATCCCTTCAAGAGTGCTCGCGGCATTGCGCTGCCTCAGGCGCGGATCGAGGCTATGGGCCTTGCCGGCGACCGGCGGATGATGCTGGTCGATCCTTCGGGGCATTTCATCACCCAGCGTGAACTGCCGGAGCTGGCGCGGCTTTCGGCCCTTCCCGGCGCGGCCTATCTCACTCTTCGCTTCGATGACGGGCCCGAGATGATGGTCGCCCCGCCGCAGCCGGACAATCGCATGGATGTGGCGATCTGGCGCTCGATCGTCAGCGCCGCCGTCGCCCATGACAGCGTCAACGACAAGCTCTCCGACCTGTTCGGCCGGCCAGTGAAACTGGTCTTCATCGATGGCGATAGCCGCCGCGACGCCAGTCCGGAATGGGCGGGCGAAGGCTCGCCGATGGGCTTTGCCGATGGCTACCAGATCCTCGTCACCACAACGGGTTCGCTCAGGGCACTCAATGAAGACATGGCGCGCCATGGCGAAGGCTCGGTCGACATGGACCGCTTCCGCCCGAACATCGTGGTCGACTGCGATGAGCCCTGGGCCGAGGACACATGGACTGGGATCGAGATCGGCGGCCTCCGCTTCGATTTCGTCAAACCCTGCCCGCGCTGCATCATGACCACCCAGGACCAGGCGACCGGCTCACGCAACGGCGCCAACCCGATGCCCGCCATGGGCCGCATCCGCATGTCCGCCGACCGCCGCGTGCCCGGGGTCCTGTTCGGCTGGAACGCCGTACCACGCGGCGAGGGAGTGGTGCGGGTTGGCGATGCGGTGACTGTGCTCGGCAGCCGTGAGGCTTGGGCGATCAAGCAGCGGTGAGGTTACGGCGTCAGCAGAGCGTGCGGCGCCCATCTCCCCCTTGGTGGGGGAGAAAGCGATTTCGATGAGTTAGTCGTGGCGCAAGCCACGGCTAAACATCTGAAATCGCAAGTGAGGGGGTCCGTCAGTCTGCGCCCACATAACCAATCCCCTCACCAGCAAAATCTGAAGTTTAGGCCGCTTGCGCTGGCCTAAGCCTTCGATTTTTGCAACCTCTCCCACAAGGGGAGAGGTGGTACGCATCGCCCTCGCCCACCTGACATCCATCAAATCCCCTGATGGCCAGTTCATCAAAAGGCGTTTCTGCTCATCAATCGACTGCACTAATGTGTGATCGACAGAGGAGTATCCGCATGAACACTGCAAGCCGACCCGCCATGCCCTGGCTCATCATTCTCGCCGGATCGCTGATCGCGGTGATGACCTTCGGGCCGCGATCGGCCATGGGGTTCTTCCAGTTGCCGATGCTCGCCGATCGGGGCTGGGACCGCTCCACCTTCGGCCTTGCCATGGCCTTCCAGAACCTGTTCTGGGGCATCAGCCAGCCCTTCTTCGGGGCGCTTGCCGACAAATACGGCACCGGCCGCGTGCTGATTTCCTCCGGCGTGCTCTATGCCGCAGGCCTCGTGATGATGGCCAATGCCACAGCACCCATCTGGCTGCATATCGGCGGCGGCGTGCTGATCGGGCTTGCGATCGGCGCTGGCTCCTTCAGCGTCATCCTTTCGGCCTTTGCCCGCAACGTGACGCCTGAGCAGCGGTCGATGGCGTTTGGCATCGGCACGGCAGCGGGGTCTGCCGGCATGTTCCTGTTTGCGCCGCTGAGCCAGGGCTTCATCTCGGCCTTCGGCTGGTCGGACAGTCTCGTCATCATCGCCGTCATGATGCTGGTCGTGCCGCTCCTCGCCTTCCCACTCCGCGGCAATGCGCAATCGGGCACGCAATCCGGCAACCAGTATCAACAGACGATCGCCGAAGCGCTGAAGGAGGCCTTTGCGCATAAGAGCTATCTGCTGCTGACCACCGGCTTCTTCGTCTGCGGCTTCCAGGTGGCCTTCATCACCGCGCATTTTCCGGCCTATCTCGGCGATATCGGCATCGAGGCCAGCTATGCGGTCATCGCCATGGCGCTTATCGGCTTCTTCAACATCATCGGGTCGCTCGCCGCCGGCTGGATCGGGCAGCGTTATTCGAAGCCGTATTTCCTCGCCTTCATCTATATCGGCCGGTCGATCACGGTGACGCTCTTCCTGCTTCTGCCGCAGACGCCGCTCTCGGTGGTGATCTTCGCCGCCGTCATGGGGCTTCTCTGGCTTTCCACCGTGCCGCCGACCAATGGCCTGGTCGCCATCATGTTCGGCACGCGTCATCTGGGCCTGCTCGGTGGCCTGGTCTTCCTGTCCCACCAGATCGGCTCGTTCCTCGGCGTTTGGATGGGCGGTTATCTTTACGACCACTTCGGAACTTATGACCAGGTCTGGTGGTTGGGTGTGGGCCTCGGCATCTTCGCGGCTGTGGTGCATTGGCCGATCCGCGAAAAGGCTGTCGAGCGGCCCGCGCTTGGCATGGCATAATTTCGCCCAAAGTGAGATCATTTTTCGGCATTTCCTGCATGCCGGATCAAAATTCCTGTGTTTTCAGCTGACAGCGACTGTCACAGAAAATTATTTTATTTTTTGCGGGCCTGCCGTTGACGGATTCCGAGCCAGCACCTACCTTGTGCCTGCTGGTTCGGACACTGACGACGAACCATGCTTGGCCTCCGCATTGGAGGCCGCAGCCAAAGTAAGGAGGTCAGCGAAATGCAAGTTGTGTTTCATGGTGCCATCCGATCCTGGCAGACGACCCCGTGCCTCGTGATGGTGGAACGTCATCACGCCTGCTCCTGTCGAATGTGACGCAGACCTAAGCCTGACATCCACAAACGACTATTGAAACAGCGCCGTGCCTTCAGTGCACGAGCGGGGAATTTCGTTATGAAGAAGCAAGTCATCGAATATGCCGGGATCCCGGTTGGCATCACCATTCCCGACGGCGATAGGGTCAAGTTCATCGCCGTCAAATATCCGGTCATCGACCTCGACGGCGGTAGCTATCGCAATATCAGCGAATTGCAGGCCGCCATTCACGAGCACATGGCCAAATCCGCGCCGGAAGATCAGGCCGTGTTCTTGGGCGCGGCCAATGCGCCCGTGGCATCGAGCGAGCGCAAGGTCTTCAACGCGGCCTGACAGAAACCCTCGCGTGCCGCGCCCGGCTCCAACCCGCGCGGCACGTAGACGTGTCGATCCAGAAAATAGGACGTGAGCCGAAAGGCTGCTGCCAGACTGTCGGGATCTGCCGCCCGGTTTGTGCCGGGTGTCAGGAAATCCGGTAGTGTCAGCATCTTGTCGGCCCAGGGCGCACCCGCTTCGCGACTGACCGCCCTGCCCGACTTCGGCGAGACATAGGCGAGGTCGAAACGGGCGCCGGTCGCCGCACATTCTTCGAGATCCAGGCCAAAACCGAGATCATTGAGCAGCGCAAGCTCAAAGCGGACGAAGAGTTCGCCCGCCGTTGCCGGCTCCTCCAGATGATCGAGAATGACATCGAGCGCCTCGAAGAGATGCGGATGCGGATCGCGCTCCGGCAGGAGCCTGAGCAAGGCCGCCAAAGCCTGGACACCATAAACCGCTGTTGCGCTCTCCATCAGCCGCCCGGCCCGCAGGACCAGCGGCTCGATGCGGTATTCGCCGAGATGTTCGTCCAGGCGGGCCCGCCAGGTCACTTCCAGACGATTGCCCGGCTGAAGCACGGGCTGCATGGCCCGCGAACGACCGGAACGCACCATGCCCAGATGCCGACCGCGGCTGCGCGTCATCATCTCGGCAATGACGCTCGTTTCGCCATGCCGCCGCACCCCGAGAAGGATCGCCTCATCTGTCCATTGCATGATCGGGTTTTACCGCAGAGCGGCATCCGGAGCGAGGCTTTTCGACGGCGTGTTCAGATTTCAGCGAGGTAGCGCTGGACCCAGCCGCGCCAATGCGCGATCGCTTCGGACTTGCCGGGATAGCGTTTCTCTTCATGCAGTTGCACGAGTGACTTCATGGCTTGGAAGAGGACCACCGACATGGCCTGCGCCTGATCCTCGGCGAGCTCGGGACGCCAGAGCGTGAGGATCTCCGCGATCCGCCGGCGCAAGCTTTCCCGCAAGACACCGGGTCGCACGCCGGGTTGCTCCCAGCGGGCATCGAGCAGGCTGAGCGCCAGGCTCCGTTCCGCGGCATGGGCCACGAGAACATCGAGCAGCCGATCGGCGAGCTGGGTGCCGTCGAGATCGGCGACCTGCGCCCTGATCCGGTCGAGCGCCGCCTCGACATGCTCGGCATAGCGCGCGACCAGAGCGTCGGCGAGCACATCCTTGTTGGGAAAGAACTGATAAAGTGACCCGATCGGCGCGCCGGCACGGGCGGCAATCTCCGTCATGGTGGCGGCCTTGTAGCCCTGCTCGGCGAAGACGGCGGCACCGGCGTCCAGGAGTTTCGCGACACGTGCGATCCCCCGCTTACGCTTGGGCTCCTTCGCCGTCGGCATAGAGGGCGCCTGCTGTGCGGCCTCTGTCGTCGCCGAACTTGACTTTTGCGAGGTCATTCTCATAAAACTCGTTTGTGAGGTACGCCTCATTTATTTTATGAAATTGCGCTTTCGTCCAGCCCTTTCCCGGGATGAGGCCTCAGACGAAGGACGGAGATGGCCATGCCTTCGGACAGCAACAACGAGGATCGACCGCAGCCCGAGGCGAAGGGCGCGGACGCCGCAACGGTTTCCGAAGCCGGCGCGAGCGCACTGCCAGCACCCGGCCTGCTCACGCCGCTTCCGGTCTTCCTGCGCTGGGTCATCCTCTTCATCTTGTCCTTTACCATCGCGGGCGGTCTGTTCTTCGCCCATATCCCAGGCGCCCTGCTGCTCGGGCCCATGGTCGCGGCAATCCTGGTTGCCACCAATGGCGCGCGGCTTTCGGTGCATCGCTACCCTTACATCTTCGCCCATTCGCTGATCGGCTGCATCATCGCCCGCTCGATCGATCTCGGCACGCTTGCGACGGTCGCAGACGACTGGGTGATCTTCCTGGCGATCGTGCTGTCGATCATCGGGGCAAGCAGCCTGTTCGGTTATCTGATGGCCAAAGCCGATGTGCTGCCCGGCACGACCGCCATCTGGGGAACCTCTGCCGGGGCGGCCTCTGCCATGGTGCTGATGGCGGAGGCGCATGGGGGTGATCCGCGGCTGGTCGCATTCATGCAGTATCTGCGCGTCGCCTTCGTTGCGACCGGGGCATCGCTGGTCGCCGCTTTCGTCTTCAACGCCGAAGGCGGTGCGACCAAGGCCGTCATCTGGTTTCCCGAAACAGACTGGCGGGATCTCGCTTTGACACTGGCGGCAGCGCTTGCGGCCGCGTCCGTCGCCGCCCGTTTCCGCATCCCGGCCGGCACGATGCTTCTGCCGCTCATCGTCACCACGACCCTGCATGTGATGGGCTACATCACGCTGCAGCTGCCGGAATGGTTGCTCGCCCTCGGATATGGCGTGATCGGCTGGCGAATCGGCTTGTCCTTCACGCGCCGCATATTGCGGCACGCCGCAGGCGCCCTGCCCCAGATCGTCGGATCCATCCTGGTCTTGATGGCCTTTTGCGGCGGAATGGCCTTCCTGCTCTGGTCGCTGCATGACATCGACCCGCTGACCGCCTATCTCGCGACGAGCCCCGGCGGGCTCGATTCGATTGCGATCATCGCCGCGACCACGCCGGTCGACATGTCCTTCATCATGGCGCTGCAGACTATGCGGCTGATCCTGATCATCCTGATCGGACCGCCAATCTCGGACTTTGTCGCCAGGCGGGTGGCGAAGGGCTGACAGCCCTTCGCTTCGTCTCAACTAGTCACGCGGGAATTCCAGGCCCATTTCGCGGAAGCGCTCGGGATCGTTGCCCCAGTTTTCGCGCACCTTGACGAACAGGAAGAGGTGCACCGGCTGCTCGAGGATCTCGGAGAGTTCCTTGCGGGATGCGGTCGAGATCGACTTGATGGCGTCGCCGTTCTTGCCGAGCACGATCTTCTTCTGGCTGTCGCGCTCGACATAGATCACCTGCTCGATGCGAACCGAGCCATCCTTGCGCTCTTCCCACTTTTCCGTCTCGACATGCGAGGAATAGGGAAGCTCCTGATGCAGGCGCAGGAAGAGCTTTTCGCGGGTGATCTCGGCGGCGAGCTGGCGCATCGGCAGATCGGAGATCTGGTCCTCGGGGTAATACCACGGGCCTTCCGGGAAGGTTTCCGCGAGGTAGTCCATGACATCGTCGCAGCCGGAGCCGGTCGTGGCCGAGATCATGAAGGTGCGGTCGAACTTGACGGCCTCGTTGGCAGTCTCGGCAAGCTTGAAGAGATCTTCGTGGCGAACGCGGTCGATCTTGTTCAAGACGAGGATCTTCGGCTGCGGCACATCCTTCAGCGCCTCGAGGATTGCCTCGGCGTCGCCACGGAGGCCGCGCTCGCTGTCGATCAGCAGCAGGATCAGGTCGGCATCCTTGGCGCCGCCCCAGGCCGAGGTCACCATGGCGCGGTCGAGCTTGCGCCGCGGCTTGAAGATGCCGGGCGTGTCCATGAAGACGATCTGCGCGTTCTTGTGGATCGCGATGCCGCGCATCACGGCGCGCGTCGTCTGCACCTTGTGGCTGACGATCGACACCTTGGCGCCGACGAAGCGGTTGACCAGCGTCGACTTGCCGGCATTGGTGGGGCCGATCAGGGCGACGAAGCCGGATCGGGTCGGGGTGTTGCCGGTGGCTTCGCCACCGTCATGGGGTTCGGTCTCGCTCATATCTTCCAATCAGTTCGCGTCGGAGGCCTTCGCCCAGACGCCTTCGCGTTCGAGAATCTTCGTTGCGGCCACCTGCTCGGCGGCGCGCTTGGATCGTTCGATGCCGACCTCGGACTTCAGGCCCGGGATTTCGACGATCACCGTGAAGCGGGGATCATGATCCGGTCCGGAGCGATCGGCAACCTTGTAGATGGGCGGCTTGCCAAACTTGGCATGCGTCCATTCCTGCAATTCGGTCTTGGCGTCGCGGCGGGCGCCATCGGCGCGGGCAGCACGACTGGTCCAGTATTTCAGGATGAAGCCGCGGGCGGCCTCCAATCCTGCCTCAAGGTAGATGGCCGCAATCAGGCTTTCCACCACGTCGGCGCGGACATTCAGCATGTTCTTCGCCGTGATCTTCTTCACGTCGGAGCCGGTGCGGATGAAGCGGTGCAGCTCCATCTCGTCTGCAACCGAGGCGCAGGCTTCGGCGCTGACCAACTGGTTGAAGCGCACCGAAAGCTCGCCTTCGGTGGCTTCCCTGAAGGTCTTGAAAAGCAATTCGGCGACACACAGGCCGAGAACACGGTCGCCGAGAAATTCCAGCCGCTCGTAGTCGCCCTTCTTCCCCCGCGAGACCTGAGCGCTGGCATGCGTCAGCGCCCGCATCAGGCGGTGGCGGTCGGCGAACTTGTGGCCGATCGCAGCTTGAAGCTGCTCCCAATCCTTTTCGCCGACCACTTTCTTGTCCGTCATTCGACCACCTTGAACAGGCGATCCCAACGCATGTTGGCCGGCCACTTCCAGACTTCGCGGAACGAGGTGTCGTTGCCGAGCGAGAAGAAGATCAGCGACGCCTTGCCGATCAGGTTCTCGGCCGGCACGAAGCCGACGTCAAAGCGGCTGTCCAGCGAGTTGTCGCGGTTGTCGCCCATCATGAAGTAATGGCCTTCCGGCACGATGAATTCGCGGGTGTCGTCACCACGGGTGCCCTGGGCCTGGTCGAGCGTGTCATAGCTCACGCCGTTATCAAGCGTTTCGCGGAAGACCGGCACGTCGGTGCCGGGATCGAGGCGGTAGTCGGAGGTAAAGACGCCATCTTCAACCTTGGGAACCGGCGTGCCGTTGACGTTCAGAACACCACCGATGACCTGGATCCGGTCGCCCGGCAGGCCGACGACGCGCTTGATGTAGTCGATGCTCGGGTTCGGCGGGAAACGGAAGACGGCGATATCGCCGCGCTCCGGTTCGCTCGCAAAGATGCGGCCTTCGAAGAGGTCGGGCGAGAAGGGCAGCGAGTATTTCGAATAGCCGTAGGAGAACTTGTTGACGAAGATGTAGTCGCCGACGAGCAGCGTCGGCATCATCGAGCCGGACGGGATCGTGAAGGGCTGAAAGAACACGGTCCGGATCACCATGGCCAGGAGCAAGGCCTGGATGATGACCTTGACGTTTTCCCAGAGGGCACTTTGCTTCTTTTCTTCGCTCACGCGGGTCGGTTCCTTCTTGCGAAAATCCTGCTCTCTCTAGTCGGTTCGGGCGAGCGCGGCAACCGCGAAGCCCTGTCGATCAGCGCGACCAGATAACTCAGCGACTTTCCGGCAGGGCTTCAACGATGACGAATGCCTGGGCATAGGGAAATTCGTCGGTGATGGTCAGGTGGATCTGGGCGACATGGCCCGGCGGCAGAAGACGTTCGAGGCATCTGGCCGCACCGCCGGTCAGTTCGAGACCGGGCTTGCCGTTCGGAAGATTGACGACGCCCATCTCTTTCCAGAAGACACCTTCGGCAATGCCCGTGCCCAGGGCCTTGGCCATGGCCTCCTTGGCGGCAAAGCGCTTGGCATAGGATGCGGCACTGTCCTTGCGGCCGTTGGCACGCGCCTGCTCTTCCTCGGTGAAGCAGCGGGCGGTGAATTTTTCGCCGAAGCGGGTGATCGACTTCTCGATCCTCCTGATATCAACGAGGTCGCTGCCAATGCCGATGATCATGTCAGATGCTCGATCCCTGGAGGGCTTCCGCAAGGCGGGCGCGCGCCCGTTCGGCAAGCCGCTCCCGGCGCCGCGCCTGGAACTTCGCCACGGTGAAATAGATGATGCAATAGATGATGATGCCGCTGACGATCGCAAGGGGGATCGCCCCGATCAACATCGGCTTCAGGATCGGCTGCCACATGCTCTCGATCGCGGACAGGGAGAAGCGCTTTTCCAGATCGACACTTTGCGCAGCCGGATTGCCCTTGCCGATCAGCCGGTGCCCGACCTCCCAGGTTGCCGCCCAGATGAAGGGAAAAGTCAGGGGGTTGCCGAAGGCCGTGCCGATCGCGGCGGCGACCATGTTGCCTGCAATCAGGTAGGCGATGGCAAAGGCGAGCACGAAATGCAGGCCGATGAACGGCGTCCAGGAGGATGCAACCCCCGCTACCACGCCGGCGGCGATGGCATGCGGCGTGGCCGACAGGCGCAAGACGCGCTTGGTGAGATAGTGAAACGACCGGATGAAGCCTCGACGCGGCCAGAAAAGCTCACGCAGCTTTGTCAGTCTTGAGATCGGTTGCCGGCGTCGAAACAGCATGCGGGATATGTAGTTGATCCTCGACGGTCTCGGCAAGGAAAAGCGGCTGACACCGTGACCAAAAAGCAAAAGACGCCGGCGGAAACCGGCGTCACAGCAAGGCTTAGATCGGCTTTGTGTCAGGCCGAAGGCAATCAGCCGCGGCGGAACATGCCACGGTCGATTTCGCGCTGGCGGTATTCCAGGTCGACCAGGTCACGGGCGCCGTTCAGGTAGTTCATTTCGCGCTCAGCAGCAGTCGGGACGCGAAGGGCGCGGGCGATTTTGCGGATCGGAGTAAACATCGTTTTATCCTCGGTTCGTTCTCTTCATTTGTTGTCCCGAAGATAATGTTGCGGCGCACAAAGCACCAGAGACAAGAATTGAAGACAGCCATGCACCAGATGCATGGCGGAGCCTTTGAGGTTTACCAATTGGGCAGGATTGTGATGAAATCGGAGGCAAACGGCTGATAAGCAGGCGAGCGGCGGGTGATCACCACCCGCCCCTTCTGTAAGCCGCGTGCTCTCGCGTCAGTCGTAGACCCGCTTGACGGTCGAGATGCAGTCGAGCTCCTTCAGCTCGCCGAGCAGCTGGCTCAGCTGGCGCAGATCCCAGACCTCGAGATCGATCGCCATCTCGGTAAAGTCGGTGGCGATGCGGATCATGTTGAGCACCCGGATGTTGACGTCGAGGCGCGCGACGCATTGCGCGACTGTTGCCAAGGTCCCCGGCTCGTTCAGAGCATTGATCAGGATGCGGGCAACAAAGCGCGACTTGTTGGCCTCATCGAGATCCCAGCGCACATCGATCCAGCGCTCCGGTTCGTTTTCGAAACGCTGCAGGGCGGATGCCTGGATCGGGTAGATCGTGATGCCCTTGTCGTCTTCCATAATGCCGACAATGCGGTCGCCGGGAACGGCTCCGGCAGGCGAGAAATGCACCTCGGCATTGCCCGACAGACCGCGAATCGGCAGCGGATCCGGGCCATCGCCGGCTGTCGGCACATCGCCCTTGGGATGGGCCGGACCCGGGATCTTGAAGACCATGCCATTGGCGCTGTTCATCGCGAACCAGCCCTCGTCGGAGGATGGTTTTACGGTGACGCGTTCGTCCTGATAGTCCGGGAAGACGGCGCGAAGCACGTCGAGCGAGGAGGTCTCGCCGCGGCCGACGGAGGCGATCGCGTCTTCCACGTCGCGCTGGCCGAGACGATGCAGCGCCGGACGCAGGGTGTCCTTGGAAAAGACCTTGCCGGCGCGCTCGAAGGTGCGCTCGAGGATGCGCTGGCCGAGACCCGCATATTGCTTGCGGATGGCCATACGGGTTGCACGGCGGATGGCAGCGCGCGCCTTGCCGGTGACGACGATTTCTTCCCAGGCCGCCGGCGGCACCTGGACGCCGGAGCGGATGATCTCGACTTCATCGCCATTCGACAGGCGCGTGACGAGCGGCATGATCGAGCCGTTGATCTTGGCGCCGACACAGGTATCGCCGACATTGGTGTGGACGGCGTAGGCAAAGTCGATCGGGGTGGCACCCCGCGGCAGCGCGATCAGCTTGCCCTTCGGCGTGAAGCAGAAGACCTGGTCCTGGAAGAGTTCGAGCTTGGTATGCTCCAGGAACTCTTCCGGATTGTCGCCTTCGGCCAAAGCCTCGATCGTGTGGCGCAGCCAGGAATAGGCATTGCTTTCGCGCTGCAGCGGCTCGCTCGCATCGCCGTTTTCGCCATCCTTGTAGAGGCTGTGGGCCGCGATGCCGAATTCGGCGATGTCATGCATGCGCCGCGTGCGGATCTGCAGCTCGATACGCTGGCGCGACGGGCCGACGATGGTGGTGTGGATCGAGCGGTAATCGTTCTGCTTGGGCGTCGAGATATAGTCCTTGAAGCGGCCGGGCACGACACGCCAGCGGGTGTGCACGATGCCGAGCGCGCGGTAGCAGCCGGGAATGTCGTCGACCAGGATGCGGAAGCCATAGACGTCGGAAAGCTGCTCGAAGGAGAGCGACTTCGACTGCATCTTGCGGAAGACGGAGTAAGGCTTCTTCTGGCGGCCTTTGACGGACGTGTTCAACAGGCCGTTTGCCACCAGAAGCTCGCGCAGCTCGTCCTCGATCTTGGTGATCAGGCCCTCGTTGCGGGTCGAGAGTTCGGCGAGACGGTTGGTGACCGTCTCATAGGCTTCCGGGTTCATGTAGCGGAAGGACAAGTCCTCCAGCTCGTCGCGCATGTCCTGCATACCCATGCGGCCGGCGAGCGGCGCATAGATTTCCATCGTCTCTTCGGAAATGCGGGCGCGCTTGTCGTCGCGCATGTGCTCGAGCGTGCGCATGTTGTGCAGGCGGTCGGCGAGCTTGACGAGCAGCACGCGCACATCGTCGGAAATGGCGAGCAGGAGCTTGCGCAGGTTTTCAGCCTGCTTGGCCTTCTTGGTAACGAGGTCGAGCTTCTTGATCTTGGTCAGGCCCTCGACGAGGCGGCCGATATCCTCACCGAAGAGTTCATCGATCTCTGCGCGGGTGGCGGACGTGTCCTCGATGGTGTCGTGCAGGAGCGCGACTGCAATCGTCGATTCGTCGAGATGCATGTCGGTTAGGATGGCGGCAACTTCGAGCGGGTGAGAGATATAGGGGTCCCCGCTGGCGCGTGTCTGCTTGCCGTGCTTCTGCATGGCATAGACATAGGCCTTGTTGAGCAGAGCTTCGTTGGCATCGGGCTTGTATTTCTGCACCCGCTCCACGAGCTCGTATTGCCGCATCATTCCACGCGTCTCCTAGAAACGAAAAAGCGCGCCAGTCGAGACGACTGGCGCACGCTTATCCTACAGTCCGAAGCAGACTAATTTCCGACAGGTTGACGATTAGTAATCGTCGCTCTTTTCCGGCGGAACCAGACCTTCGATACCGGCAAGCAGCTCTTCTTCCGACATCTGGTCGAAGGTGAGCGTTTCCGGCAGCTCGTCCTCTTCCTCGCCCTTGCCGGCGGTGCCGGTGTTGGCGAGCATCGAGCTCGGCTCCTGCTCCGGCTCGTCGACTTCGACGTGCTTCTGCAGCGAATGAATCAGATCTTCCTTCAGGTCGTCGGGCGAAAGCGTCTCGTCGGCGATTTCGCGCAGCGCCACAACCGGGTTCTTGTCCTTGTCGCGATCGATGGTGATCGGCGCGCCCTGGGAGATCTGGCGGGCGCGGTGGCTCGCGAGCAGAACGAGCTCGAAGCGGTTTTCGACTTTGTCGATGCAATCTTCAACGGTGACACGGGCCATTGCCTGTCCTTTGCGATCTTGAATGCGTGGGATTGACCGGTGCGATACAGGCAATGGACGGCAAATTCAAGTTTTTCGTGCCGTCGCCCCGCCAAGCCCAAAAATGAAGGCCGGAAAAGACCCTCTTTACACCACATTTCAACCGCAAGCTGCTTGGATTGCGCCATGCGATGCCCTAGATAGATTTTTATATGATCATTTCATAATGTAAAGCTGTGGTCATATGTGGAGGGGCAAGGTATTGTTTTGATTGCCAATTGCCGAGACTGATCATTTTTTGACGTAAGGATATCGAGATGTTCGACCCCCGCGAGAAAATTGCACTCTTTATCGACGGCGCCAATCTCTATGCTGCCTCCAAGAGCCTCGGCTTCGATATCGATTATCGCAAGCTTCTGAAGGCTTTTCAGAAGCGCGGCTATCTGCTGCGCGCCTACTACTACACCGCCCTCATCGAGGACCAGGAATATTCCTCGATCCGCCCGCTGATCGACTGGCTGGATTATAACGGCTACAAGGTCGTGACCAAGCCGGCAAAGGAATTCACCGACTCCATGGGCCGCCGCAAGGTCAAGGGCAACATGGATATCGAGCTAGCCATCGACGCGATGGAACAGTCGGAAACCGTCGACCATCTCGTGCTTTTCTCCGGCGACGGCGACTTCACCACGCTGGTCGAAGCGTTGCAGCGCAAGGGTCGCAAGGTCTCGGTCGTCTCCACCATGGCGACGCAACCGCCAATGATCGCCGACGATCTCCGCCGCCAGTCGGACCACTTCATCGACCTGATGACGCTGAAAGCCGAAATCGGCCGCGATCCCTCCGAACGCGGCATGCCCCGGGCACCGGAGCCGGCCACGGCGAGCGAAGACGAGCACTGAGGGATTTTGGGGCACCCTGCCCCACGATTATTGCTTAGCCGCACGTTACCCCCCTCTGTCACTTCGTGACATCTCCCCCACAAGGGGGGAGAGTGGGGCGTGGCTGCGATGCGGCCACACCCTCCCCTTGAGGGGGAGGGTCGGAGCGAAGCTCCGGGGTGGGGTGACGGCCCAAAGTTTACAGAGATCGTGAAAACGCCGAACTCGAAGCAGGGATCACCCCACCCGCCGCTTTGCGGCGACCTCCCCCTCGAGGGGAGGTGGGGAGCGCGCGACCAGGTTAAGCCCTCCCCCTTGTGGGGAGAGTTTGGGAGGGGACTTTCTTCAAACCTCTCGAGAAAAACTCACATCGCCTCGAAGGCAATATCCTGCGCGCCCTGCCAGAGCACTTGTCTGCCCATGGCCTCCAGCTGCTCCTGACCCTTCGTCACCGTCAGGAAATGATTGCCCGCCAGCACGCCCATCTTGCTCGCAAACTGCGAGGAGCCATAGGCGAAGAGCAGTTCGGTTTCGCTGAAACCGCCGGGATAAAGCAGGATGTCGCCGCGGGAGGGGTGGGCCGTGTGGTTTTCGAAACCGGCACCGAACTGGAAATCACCGAGCGGCACCCAGACCGCCTCGCCTGACCAGCGGGAATGGATCGCCTGGTTGCGGAACGGCAGGAAGCTTTCGAAGATGCGGCAGGTCTCGGGCGCCTTCTCGCGCTCGAGCCTCGCCTCGAAGACGAAGGGGCCGACGGTGACCTTCAGATGCGAGAGCGCCATGATCAGCCCGTCTTCAACAGGCGGGATTTCTGGCGGTTCCAGTCGCGTTCCTTCTCGGTCTCGCGCTTGTCGTGCAGCTTCTTGCCCTTGGCGAGCGCGAGCTCCAGCTTCGCCCTGCCCTTTTCGTTGAAATAGATCTTGAGCGGCACCAGCGTCATGCCCTCGCGATTGATCGAGGCGCGCAGGCGGTTGATCTCGCGCTTGGAGAGCAGCAGTTTGCGACGACGACGCGGCTCGTGATTGAAGCGGTTCGCCTGCAGATATTCCGGCAGATGGGAATTGATCAGCCAGATCTCCTCGCCCTCGTCGGAGGCATAGGATTCGGCAATATTGGCCTTGCCCTCGCGCAGCGACTTGACCTCCGTGCCGGTCAGAACCAGACCGGCCTCGTAGGTGTCGACGATCTCATAATTGAAGCGCGCCTTGCGGTTTTCCGCAACGATCTTGTTGACGACGCGCTGTGAGCCTTTGGGGGCCATGGCCTGATCTTCCGTTTCGCCCGTGATTTTGTCGTGTGCCGCCTAGCGCCCGGGCGGGGCGTGGCGGGTATGACAGGTATGTAATGGAGGATGGGGGGGAAATAAAGGTGGGGAGTGGGGCTCGCGAATGGAAGCCCCGCATTTAGCCCCAGCGTGCAGTTGAACTGTCGGAATATTTTCTTAAAGTTGAAGGCCACATCTCTAAACCGGATAAATTGCACGATGGAAGCAACTGGGACCTTTTTTTGCGTCCGACATCATGAGCAATGTGCATGAAGTCATAAAGGTCTAGCTTCATGGGGGGGGGGGGGAACGATGCCGATACCTTCGTTTACAATCGACGGGGTGCTGCCGCCTTATGTTGGCCCAAATGGGCCGGGCGGCTCATTTGAGGATCTCAGTCCATACGAAGTTTCAGCGGTCGAAGTTGTCATCACGCTTGGAAACACCGAGAACCGTCGTGATATTCTCCGAAAATGGCTCAACTACCGAAGTCAGCTGCGCGATGCGGGCATTACAGAAGGCTTTCAATGGCTTGACGGTAGCTTCTTAGAGCAAAAGGAGCCGAATGATCTGGACACAGTGTCTTTCATTTATCGCCCAGCGATCGCCGTCCAATTAGAGGATTGGAATGCCTTCATCCACGGAAACTTTTCTCTTTTCGATCGAGGGTCGCTAAGGCAACAATTTCGCCTGGATAATCTGTTCATCGATCTACATGGTCACCCCGAGACCATCGTGGACGTGACTAGATATTACATGGGATTGTTCTCTCACCGCAGAGGCGACGATCTGTGGAAGGGCATGTTAAACGTTCGGTTAGAGAATGCACAGGATGACGCAGAGGCATTGGCGATTCTGGGAGCCGCCCCGTCAGTTGGAGGAGCTGTGACACCATGAGCTCAATTAGGAAGCTTGAACGGGATTATGCAAAGGCGGATCGGGCGGCCGTATTGGGTTTGCTTAATCGCATGAGGGACTCTGATCCGTTAACGCGACTTGGTCTTGAAGCTAGGCTTGCGGAGCTCAACACTCAAATTGAGGCGCAAGATCTTGAGCCCGAGGAAACGAACGCATCCGCAGCGCTCTTTTTTGGCGGTCGTCCTGTAATTGGTTCTCGCGGTATCGAAGCAGAATTCGGAACAGGCGCCGTCGCGACCTTCCAAGACCTCGTATCTAAGGTCCTAGCTAAAAACACTTCCGGATTGGGAATAAAGGGGCCGATCGCCAACAAGTCTGCCGCCTCCATGCATATCACCAACATTGTGCGGGGTTCGTTCGGATTTCTTTTGGAGGAAGTTCAAGACCAGGCCCAGTTGATTGACACCAGCCTCAAGAATGCAGTCGAAGAGGCTACGAAACTACTGGATGTCTTCGGCGCAGCCGACGAAGAGCGTTTTCAGACCACTGTTGTTGAAGTAGATCAGCGAATCCTTGGAACAGCGCGCGACTTCTTCGATCTGATGCGTCAGCACGGGGCTACACTTCGAATGGTAGCAGGAGAAAACGAATTCCAGTTCGGGTCCGAGGCGGTCGCACGTGGGTTTGAGCGCGCGAGTGGAACATTGATCGAGGAAGACGAGAAATACGTACAGGGGCAGCTAGCCGGCGTCCTTCCAAGTGCGCATCAGTTCGAGTTCCGCACTGAAGGCGGAGACCCTCTAAAGGGAAAAATCGACCCGAATTGGACAGCGACTGACCTAGTCACATGGAATAGGGAACTTGTCGGAGTTGAAGCAACGGCTCGACTGGCCGTAAAGCGAGTGCTCCGCCACGGTAAGCTTGCGCGCGAGAGTTACGTGCTCAAAGCAATAGCTACTTTGACTGACCGTGATGCGATTACTCGCTTTGAATCTTGAAGTTGTAACGGCACAGACTGCACCTTAACGCATTGTCAGCCGTAGAACTTGCCCCTCAATCAAATGCCGGCGTCTCCGCCTGCCTTGAGTAATTCAGTCAGTTCATCAGCCCTGCACGCTCCGGCTCGGCCTCCAGCGTCGCCATCAGCGGCAGACCAGCGGCACATTATCCGCCCCCCCCTCAATCAAACACATCCCCGATCACCTTCTGCTCGGCCTTTTCCCATTTGCGCACGAGGGTCGCGACCTCCTCGATCTCCTTGTCGCTCAGATGATGGGCGCCGTCGGCGTCGATGCGGCAGAGGCTGAAGGGTTTGCCGACGCTGGCCGAGGTGAGGTCGAGCGCCTGCAGCACGCGCAGGACGGCGGCGCAGCCGAAGCGGGTGGAGCGTTCCGTCAGATGGAAGTGGGAGAGAAGCGCGCCTGCCTGCTGGGCCATGGGCGCGCCGCTGCCGATCGCGTGGAAACCGATATCGGCATAGTGGCCGATCATGCCCGACGGCGTGATCTCGATGATCCAGGGCTCGCCATCCCGCCAGCCGGCGGCCATGACATAGGCCGAGGGCGTGCCGTCGCCCTCCTCGCCCGGCACATCGGGAATGAAGGTCTCGTAGTGGTGGCGCAGAATCGGCAGGACCTGAGCCTGCAGGGCGCGGCCGATATCGGGGGCTTCCAGGATCGCGGCGCTGTTTTCGGTGAAGAGCCGGGCGACATCGGTCAGCACCGAGCGCGCGCCGCTGCCGCCCCAGGCGGCATCCTTGCCGAGCGGATGCAGCTTTTCGGCCGGATAGGTCATGCCCCGCCCCTTGTCGGTGATCTGGGAATCCGATCCCAGCACCACGCCATCTTTGCACACGGTGGCAAGCACGACAGTCATCTGGCACTCCTCTTCGATGTCTCGTCCGCTGGGCTTCGCGACGGCGGAAAAAAACCCGCCACGGCGCAAAGCCCGCCCGGCTATACGCCTGCGGGGGCCGTGTCGTTCCCATCAGGGAACATGTTTTCTGGCGGACGGCCCGTTTGTGCTGGATCGGAAGCGCGGCTCGCCCAAGCGCTTCGTGAAAATCAAGAGGGCGCCTCGGCCGGGGATCGCGACGACGGCAGGCCCTTGAAACTAAAAGGCCGGCGTCTCCGCCGGCCTTGAGGTCATTTGCTCAGTTCATCAGCCCTGCATGCTTCAGTGCCGCATCGATCGCCCCTTCCGTCGAGGCCTCCAGCGTTGCCATCAGCGGCAGGCGGACGGTGCGGTTCATGCCGCGGGTGCGGTTCAGCGCATATTTCGCGCCGCAGAGGCCGGGCTCGAGGAAGATCGCCTTGTGCAGCGGCATCAGGCGGTCCTGATAGGTGAGTGCCTTGGCATAATCGCCAGCCAGCGTTGCTGCCTGGAATTCGGCACAGAGGCGCGGGGCTACATTGGCGGTGACGGAAATGCAGCCGACGCCGCCATGGGCGTTGAAGCCGAGGGCCGTGGCGTCCTCGCCCGAGAGCTGGACGAAATCCGGGCCACAGGTGATGCGCTGTTCGGAGACGCGCTCGATCTTGCCGGTCGCATCCTTTACGCCGACGATGTTCTTGTGCGCCTTGGCGAGCGCCCCCATCGTCTCCGGCGACATGTCGATGACCGAGCGGCCGGGAATGTTGTAGATGATGATCGGCAGCGAGACGGCTTCGGCGATCGCCTTGTAATGGGCGATCAGGCCCTTCTGGGTCGGCTTGTTGTAATAGGGGGTGACGACCAGCAGCGCATCGGCGCCGACGGCTTCGGCATGCTGGGCAAGCTCGATCGCTTCCACCGTGTTGTTGGAGCCGGCGCCGGCAATGACCGGCACGCGCTTGGCGGCGACTTCCACGCAGAGCTCGACCACCCGCTTGTGCTCGTCATGGGAGAGCGTCGGCGATTCCCCCGTGGTGCCGACCGGCACGAGACCGGAGGATCCCTCGGAAATCTGCCATTCCACATGGGCGGCAAAGGCTTGCTCGTCGACCGCGCCCTCGCTCGTGAAGGGCGTGACGAGTGCGGGAATGGATCCCTGATACATGCAATGAACTCCCCGGGGCCGAGATTCACGCTTCGGCCGCATTCTGAAACTAAATCGGGGGCACATTACTTCGCACCTTCGGGTGCGACAAGCGCATGCAAGGGAGATTTGTGACGGTTTTCCGGGGCTTCGTTCGAGAGAATGTGATCGATCACGTCAAGGCTTTGTTAACCCCGTTCTCGGCCTACTTCCCGCGTGGTGCTATGATTGCGGTGTGTGGATGAAAACGACCTTTCTCAGAGCTTCCGTTCTCGGCCTCGGCCTTGCCGTGTCGTCGCTGCCGGCGCATGGCCAGCAACCCGCTTCCGTGCCCGTGCCCGCTGTCAAGCCGCTCGGCTTTGCACCGACCAGGGCGACACCCCCTTCCTTCGAGACCACAGGCGCCATTCCGCGCGGAGAGCGGCTTGCCGCCGTCAATCCGCAGCTGAAAGCCGGTCTTGACGCGCTTTCCGACCGCGACGGCGCAGAGGCGATCGCCATTCGCAACCGCATGCCCAACAGCCTCGACCGGCAGATGCTGACCTGGTCGATCGCGATGTCTGGCCTGCGCGACGTGCCGGCGGTGGAAATCGCCGCCGCCCAGCGGCAGCTTACCGGCTGGCCGGGCTTGAAAGCCTTCCGCGCCAATTCCGAAAAGGCCCTCTTCCGCGAAAACCCAGCACCTTCCGCCGTTCTGGCCGCGTTTGGAGACACGGCGCCCGAGACGACCGAAGGCACGATACTGCTTGCCCGCGCCCACCTCGCAGAGGGTGACAAGGCCAAGGCCCTAAGCCTGATCCGCAATCTCTGGCGCACGGAAGCGCTGGATGAAGCGGCGGAAGACAAGATCATGGCCGAGTTTTCCGGTCTGCTGACGACCGCAGACCACCGCGCGCGCATGGATTATCTGATGTATCGCGAGCGGGCGAGCCAGGCGAAACGGTTCTCGACGCTCGGCGAGGCGCAGTCGCTCTACAAGGCCTGGGCCGGGCTGATTGCACGCGCCCGCAATGTCGATGCACTGATCTCCGCGGTCGACAAGTCCTGGGCGAAGGACCCGGCCTATCTCTTCATCCGGCTTGAAAACCTGCGGCGCAAACAGGAATTCGAAGCCGCCGCCAAGCTGATCGAGCAGATGCCGCGCGACCCCAAGGTGCTGATCAATGGCGGCGCCTGGTGGGACGAGCAGCGCATCGTCGCCCGCGGGCTTGCCGATCTCGGCCAATATCGCGAGGCCTACCGGATCGTCTCACGCCACGTGGCGACCGAGGCGACTGACGTGGCGGACGCCGAATTCCACGCCGGCTGGTATGCGCTGCGGGCGCTGAACGATCCGAAGACCGCAAGCCGGCATTTCGGCCGCATCCTCGAGGTCTCCAACCGGCCGCTTTCGGCAAGCCGCGCCTGGTATTGGCTGGGCCGCGCGTCGGAAGTTGCCAAGGACGGCAAGGCGCGCGACTATTTCGCCCGCGCCGCACAGCATTCCAGCACGTTTTACGGTCAGCTCGCCGCCGCCCGCATCGATCGCGGTGGAATTGAGATCCCCTATCCGCGCCCGAGCAGCGCCGACCGCGCCCGCTTCGAGGGCCGCGAAGCGATCCAGGCCATCGCCCGCTACGAGGCCGCCGGCCATGGCTGGCGGGCGCAGAGCCTCTACCGGGCGCTCGCCGATCAGCTGGACAGCCCCGGAGAACTGGCCCTCTTGAGCGCACGCGCCGAGAAATCCGAGGGTGGGCATCAATTGTCGCTGCAGATCGGCAAGACGGCCTATGCACGGGGGATCAATGTGCCGGCCCTCGCCTTCCCCGTCGGCGTCATCCCGTCGTCGGCCAATATTGCAGGTTCCGGCAAGGCGCTGGCTTACGCCATCGCCCGCCAGGAAAGCGCCTTCAACCCGGCCGCCGTCTCCCCGGCCGATGCGCGCGGACTGTTGCAGCTTCTGCCCTCGACGGCCAAGGGGGTGGCGGCGCGGCATGGCATTGCCTATGCCCCGGAAAAGCTGACGCGGGATGCCGGCTTCAACGCCACGCTTGGCGCGCATTATCTCGGCGAGCAGATCGACGCCTTCGGCGGCTCCTATATCCTGACCTTCATCGCCTATAATGCCGGTCCGCGCAAAGTGCCGGAATGGATCGACCGCTATGGCGATCCGCGCGGCAAGTCGATCGACGAGGTCGTCGACTGGATCGAGCGCATCCCCTTCCCGGAGACGCGCAACTACGTCATGCGGGTCATGGAGAATTACCAGGTATACAAGAGCCGGCTCGGCCAGAAGACCGACATCGTGCACGACCTGCGCTTCGGGCGATAGCGCCCCCGCCTCCCCTGATTGGTGGATGACCGGAGGCATTACCTCCGCTAGGCTCCCGTCAGTTTCTTTATGCGGGGAGAGCCCATGAGCGAGAGCATCGACCACTTCGTAACCGTTCCCGACGGCCTCAGGCTGCATGTGCGCATCCATGGCGAGGGCAATGGCGGCATACCGGTCGCCTGCCTGCCGGGCCTAACCCGCAATGTGCTCGATTTCGAGGATCTCGCCCGAATTCTGGCGGCAGCGCCCTATCATCGCAGGGTGATCGCTATCGCATCCCGCGGCCGCGGCTTGTCGGACCGGGACCCGCAGCCGGAGCACTATACGATCCCGGTCGAGGCCGGCGATGTGATCAGCGTGCTCGACCAGTTGGGCATTGAAACGGCAGACTTTATCGGCACCTCCCGCGGCGGCCTCATCCTGCATGTGCTGGCGATGGCACATCTCGAGCGGATCGAGCGCATCGTGCTGAACGATATCGGTCCGGTGCTGGAGGTAGAGGGTTTAAAGCAGATCCAGGGCTATCTCGGCAGCCGGCGGGCTCCGACTACCTTCAGCGAGGCCGCGGAGATCTTGCAAGCGACGCATGGCGCGGAGTTTCCAGCGCTCGGCGCCGAAGACTGGGCCGGCATGGCGCGAGCGCTCTATCGAGAGATCGAGGGCAAATTGGTGGCAGATTTCGACCCCCCGATTGCCGAGCAGTTCCGCGCCGCCGATCTCGCCCAGGGGCTGCCGGACCTCTGGCCGCAATTCGGCTTGCTTGTCGACAAGCGCGTGATGGTGGTTCGGGGCGCGTTCTCGCGGCTGCTGTCGCGCGAGACAGTGGAGGAAATGCGGCGCCGCCACCCAGGGCTCGTCGCCGTCGAGGCCGGAGGCCAGGGCCATGCGCCGATGTTGCATCTGGATGGACTGGCGGAGATGATCGCAGCGTTTCTGGCGCGGTGAGGCGCGGCAGCCGAGCGGATAGGAGCGTCTGGAAGTGCTGTCGCTTATTGAAAAAGAAAAGCCCGGCACAGCGCCGGGCTTCCCTTATCCGATCTGGAGATCGAATTAGAACGAACGGGTCAGGCGAACGAAGCCAGACCATTCGCCGTCAGCAGCTGCGTCTTCGTCGTAATAGTCAACCGTGGCAGATGCAGTGAGACCGCTTGCAAGCTTGTATTCAGCAAGCAGGCCAGCACCCCAAGCTTCGTTGCCATCGACGAAGTCAACGTCGCTCCAGTAGGAAACCGAAGGAGTAATCTTCAGCTTGTCGGTTGCGTTGAAGCCGTAAGCAGCGCCAACGGTCCATTCAGCAACAGCAGCGTAGGTCGAAGCATCAGAAGCGTAACCGGCATACAGCTCGAAGGTGCCCGGACCGATGTCGGCCGAGACTTCGCCGACGACGAGTCCTTCTTCAGCTTCGAAATCGTAGGCAGCCCACATCGAGAGGGTTGCTACGCCGAGCGTGGCAGAAGCGTAACCCTGAATGCCAACGCCGGCACGCGCTACGCCTGTGACCGCTTCGTTGACGTCAGCCGAGCTGAGGTCATCGATACCGAGGCCGACGGTGAACGCGTCGGACGAGTAGGTGTAGCTGGCAGCATTGAACTTGGCGTTCGAAATGAAGCCATCGGTTTCGCCAGCAAGGCCTACGTCATCAAGATAGGTGTAGAAGTAACCGACCTTGAAGCCGCCAACGGTGATGTAGGCAGAGTCGAGAGCTGCGTTACCTGCGGTGTTGTCCGAGTCGTCTTCGCCGTAGCCTTCGAAGCGGATGTAGGAACCGATGGTGCCGATTTCCGAGTCGTTCTTGGCTTCGAATGCAACGCGTGCACGGACGCCAGATTCCCAGTCGTCGCCTTCGTCGTTCTGGTTATCGCTGAAGCTTACGCCGACGCGAACTTCGCCAGAGATCTTGAGGCAGGTTTCGGTGCCGGGGATGTAGAAGTAGCCGGTGCCGAAGGCGTCGCAAACGCGAACGTATTCCATGGGCTCGGGCTCAGCAGCGACGATTGCGTCAGCAGCCTGAGCGCCGGAAACTACTGCGAGAGCAGCAGCGGAGCCGAGAAGAAGGCTCTTGATGTTCATTATTGACCTCCAGTCAATTATAGCGGCGAAGGCGCCGCCCTGAAGGAATAATCACCTTTTTTTCAATGGCTTGGTTGTTTCCAGCGAGGCACCGCTCGCAGCGAGCCGGCCGTTGGGTACAGAACTGGTGCTGATTAAACGCCCGTCAGCGCAGCTCCTGGCGCTCAGGCAAGCTGCCGGAACAAGGCACGCGGCAGCCGCGTGCGAGGCTCAGGGAGATTTTGTGAGGGAAAAGATCTGATGGCGGAGAGGAAGGGATTCGAACCCTCGATACGCTTTTGACGTATACTCCCTTAGCAGGGGAGCGCCTTCGACCACTCGGCCACCTCTCCGGTGCCGCCTGATTATTTGCTTGAATCAGCGATTGCAAGGCCTTTTCTCCGCTCTCAACATTTTAGCGAAGGCGATGCGACCGCGCGTTTTTGCTCGGCAAGACGAATCGTCCGTGACTCGCGACATGATTCTGCCGCCGCGCAGACCTGCTTCAGCCGATTTTGTGTGTCATCACGTTATAAAGGAGCGATCGCGGCTGCGACCCTGGCGCGAGCGATGATGGTTTTAAGTGCAACTTTTCGCCGAATTCTGTCTCAAAACGGGAAAGCGAGCGTAGGGCCGCCACTACGAACGGCCGTCGAAAACCCTCGATAAGCGCCGGTTTTGGCTGGCTTTTCTTAACGAAACCTAAATGAATGGAGGGGTGCGTGGGTGACTTTGTGGCGTTTGAGCAACAGCGCAGCCGGAAGGGTGGCAGCTTTTCCACCATTCCACTCTTTGGTGATTGCATGACCGACGGGGTTTTGTATTTTCAACCTCGGAAGCGAGGCGGTGGATCGTCCGTCTTCTGAAACCGACGGGGATGGGGCAGGGAATGCTGTCCTTCAGCCAAATAACCCAGACCCATACGAAACTTGACTGGAGGTCAATAATGAACATCAAGAGCCTTCTTCTCGGCTCCGCTGCTGCTCTCGCAGTAGTTTCCGGCGCTCAGGCTGCTGACGCAATCGTCGCTGCTGAGCCCGAGCCCATGGAATACGTTCGCGTTTGCGACGCCTTTGGCACCGGCTACTTCTACATCCCCGGCACCGAAACCTGCCTCAAGATCGGCGGCGAAGTTCGCGTGACCCTCTCGGCTAACGAGAACAACGCGCCGTTCGGCACGCCTGCAAATGACGACTTCGACAGCGCAGTTCGCGCTCGTCTCGCCTTCGAAGCCAAGAACGACTCCGAAATCGGCACGATCGGCTCCTATATCCGCATTCAGGCTGACAGCCAGGGCGCTTCTACGACAGACGTCGGCGTTACGCTTGATCAGGCCTACATCACTGTTGGTGGTTTCAAGGTCGGTCGTTCTCTGACCTGGGCTGATGACTGGGGTCTCGCCGGCGAGTCTGACTCGTTCTTCGGCAATGCCAAGTTCAACACTGCTACCTACACCTACTCTTCTGACGCCTTCACGGTCGGTCTCGGCGTAGACGATCTGTCGGACGAGTTCGCCGACAATGAAGTTGGTCTGGAAGGCGTTGTTTCGGCTTCGCTCGGCATGGCAACTGTAACGGTCAACGGCGTTTATGACTTCGGTTCCGAAGAGGGCGCAATCGCTGGCGTTCTCGCTGCTGACGTCGGTCCGGGCACGTTCGCTCTTGCCGCTGCTTGGGCTTCTGGTCAGTCGGTTGGCTACGACTTCACGTCCGAGTGGACGGTTGGCGCTGCTTACACCTTCCAGGCTACCGAGAAGTTCTTCATCACGCCGCAGGTTGTTTACTGGGGTGACTATGACTTCACCGGTTCTGATGCCTGGGGCGCTGACCTCTTCGTCGAATACAAGATGGCTGCTGGCCTGACTGCTTCGGCCGATGTTCGTTATCGCGACCTCGAAGACGGCGACAGCAACTGGGATGGCTTCGTTCGCCTGACCCGTTCGTTCTAATCCACAGCGGATTAACGAAAAAGTGTGGGGTTCGGCTTGTCAAAGGCCGGACCCCTTTCGGCCATCCGGAGATCAATTCGTCTTCTGTCGGAAATTCAATGGCTTGAGCCGGGCGTCTGCCCGCAAGATCTGAACGAAAGGACATTAATCGACAGCATTCAGACGGCTCGAAGCGAGCCACTCCGAAAAAGTTTGTGCCGTTCTGCACTATACTTTTTATAAGATATAACGATATGTACGCCCGTGGGGACGGGCGGTGAGCTCGTCCGCGTGCTCGCCAAAGGGAAATTTGGGGGATACATGCAGGTGGAAATGCCGGCCGTGAAGGGTTTTGACGTCTTTAAAGGCGTGCCCGATTATTCGGTTCATTATCAGTACAGTCAGGGAACGATCCTGCACGAGGTGCGCGATACCAATTTACGCGAACTGTTCGGCAAATATGGCGACCTGTTGTGGATGAATGGCAGCCACAAATATAACGTAACCAATTTTATCGGAGAGCTTCACGATCTCCTTGATTTTCCGAGTTTCTCGACTTTTTCCCAGGAGATGCTCGACCAATTGATCGGCAAATTGCGCAAACGCGGTAACAGCAACGCCACCATCAATCGAAAGATGGCGGCCTTAAGCAAACTGCTGCGAAAGGCGTACAAGATGGGAGACGTTCACAGTCTGCCGGAATTCAAGCGTCAGAAAGAGAAGGCAGGGCGAATCCGCTTTCTCGACAGGGATGAGGAAGACCTCCTGTTTTCCGAAATCCGGGCGCATTCTGAACTTTACTACCGGTTCTGCCTCTTCCTGGTGGATAGCGGCGCGCGTCTCAGCGAAGGTCTGAACCTGCGTTGGGGCGACATACACAAGGATCGCGTGACCTTCTGGGTGACGAAATCGGGCCGGTCGCGTTCGGTTCCGCTCACGCAGCGAGCCTTCGCGGCCATCGAAGCCTCGGATAGGCGTTACTCCGGCCCGTTCGCGGAAATCGACCAACAGCGTTTCCGCATTGCCTGGCACAATGCCAAGGATGCCGTCGGCTTTGCCGATGACAAGGATGTGGTGCCTCACGTGCTGCGCCACACCTGCGCATCGCGTCTCGTGCAGGGCGGGATCGATATCCGTCGCGTGCAGATGTGGCTCGGTCACCAGACCCTGACCATGACCATGCGCTATGCGCATCTGGCGTCACATGATCTCGACATGTGCGTTCCCATCCTGGAGCGCGCTGCCACCGTTTGAGTGACGCACCAGTTTTCAGTCTCAAGGGCCGGCTTTGACCGGCCCTTTCCTTTTCCGCGAATGCTCCCCTGCCCCGCCGCGAGATCGGCAAATGGGCTCTGTCAGGCCAGAAGGCTTTTCAGATCCAGTTCCGGATCGGAAATCAGATCGGGATCGACGGGCTTGCCGAGCTCCAGCAGCTTCTTGCCGGTCACATAGGCCTTGGCATCGTTGATCGCGTCGACCGCGATGAAGTCGCTTCCCTTAAAATACCAGATGGAGAGGCTTCCCTCGCGGGCGCCCGGGCGAACGACGGTCCGGTCGTAACCCAGATTGAAGCCCGCGATCTGGAGCTTCACGTCATACTGATCCGACCAGAACCAGGGTTTCGGATCATAGGGTGCGGACCCGCCGGCCAATACGGCCGCAATCGCCTCTGCCTGATCCACGGCATTCTGCACGGATTCAAGCCTGACGGACTGGCCCTTCCAATCCTGCACGACACAATCGCCGGCAGCATAGATCTGTGGATCAGTTGTGCGGCCGAAACCATCCACGACGATGCCGTTTTGAACCTCAAGCCCGGCATCGGCGGCGAGCTGGTCGTTCGGCGTGACGCCGATCCCGACAATCACCATGTCCGCGTCGATCACACGACCGTTAGAAAGTTCTGCGGCCTTCACCCGGCCCTCGTCGCCAATCAGACGGGTGAGCCCTGTCCCCTCGAGGATCACGACACCCTCGCCTTCATGAATTTTCCGGATCGCATCGGCGGTTTCATGGGCGGCAACGCGGGCGAGGATCCGGTCTGCCATTTCGATCAGCGTGACCTCAAGTCCCAGCTTGCGCGCCACCGCGGCAGCCTCAAGCCCGATATAACCGCCGCCGACAATGAGCAGCCGGTGCCCGGGCTTCATCTCGGTCGCCAGCCGATCGGCATCGGCCTTGTCCCGCACGGTGAAGACGCCATCGAGCGCACCGCCGATCGCTGCCGGCAGTTTTCGCGGGGTTGCGCCGGTTGCGATCACGAGCGTCTCATAGGCAATTTCGCTGCCATCGAAGAGACGCACCAGATGGTTAGGACGGTCGATCGCCTCGACAGGTGTGGAGAGGCGGATTTCGACGTCGTTCTCGCCGTACCAGGCTTCCGGCCGAAACAGCAGCCGGTCGAAGCTCATTTCGCCGAGCAGATACTTTTTCGATAGCGGCGGGCGTTGATAGGGCAGCACCGGCTCGCTGCCGAGGATGGTGATCGGTCTGTCGTCTTTCAGAGCTCTCAGCTTTGCAGCAAGCGCAAAACCTGCCTGCCCTGCCCCGACAATCACCAGTCGTCCCGTCACGCGCCGCACTCCCGAATGCCACCATTTAGAATCGCGTCGGCCGGACCGGCGGCGATGCCATGCAGGAAGGCCTAGCCTTGTGGCGATTTTCGGTCAAGTTTGGCCCGCTGGGACAAAGTGGAACAGACGCGCCTTCAGGACCCGCGGCACTCAGCCTGCTTTCCCGCCCAGGCTCCTCATCACTTGTCGAAATGAGACAGCGGCAAAGTCGGGAAGCGTTTGTCTCCATGGGGAAAATTTCACATCGCTTGCAATCGAGCCACTTTCTGCACCATCCGGTAACGACCTTGCCGTAACCTCTTCTTACAATGTGACACGGTGGGAGGGTGACATGCCCTTGCAAAGAATACCGGACGCAAGATCGGACATCCCTCGGGATCAGATGTTCGAGAAATTCAAGATCGATCGCCCCGGCAAGATCGTCTTTGTCGGCCATCATCTCAGCATGGCGAAAACCCAGCGCTGCCTGATCCGCACCATCTCGCTTTATGGCGCCGAACTCGAAGTCTCGCCGCATGTCATCGTTCCCGCAAATTTCTTCCTGGAAATCCTCGGGATCCGCGATCACATCGGCTGCACCCTCATCCGGCGCGAAGCCGAGAAGCTCACGATCGGCTTCAACATGCTGATCGACCCCGAGTTTCTCCATCATGTCGTCCGGCTGTCCTTCGAGACCAGCCACTGAGGGCATCGCGCCGACCGAGAGCGCCGGCCTTGGACCACTCTTTCCGTCGCAGCCGCGTGCGCGTCAGCCCTTCCCCCGCACAGCCATCAGATTGAAACGTAATATTCGGCATCGTTAAAACTTGATCGAAGTTCTTGATGCTAATGCAAATAATCACCTCCACAGTGCGACTAACAGGAAGTGGGGGTGACGGACATGGCGATGGAAAATGCGACGCATCTGGCCGGGGTTCGTTCGGAGATGTACGAACGGAAGTGGGAACGCTTCTATGTCCGCCGGCCGGCCAAGGTCATGTCGGTCAGGCCCGGCCTGACGGGCATCACGATACGCAGCTGCGAAGTGGTCGACATCTCGCAAGGCGGTGCGGCGCTCGAATTGACGACCGCAATCGGCCTTTCCTCCCATTATTATCTGCAGATCGTCGGTCTGGCCGACAGGATCGGCTGTGCGGAGGCCTATCGCAACGGCAATCGCGTCGGTGTGAAATTCATCGCGCCGATCTCCGAACACATGCTGCACAGGATCGTTCGCGCCGACTTCCTCCTGGGCGATGAGATCAAGGCACCGATCAGGCCCTTCCAGAACGGTAACGGGGCCCGGCTCGGCCGCTGAGACAATCGATCATCACCGATCTGTTCGCGGCGGATCCGGCCTTGCGCCGGAGCCAAGGCCACCTATTGTGAGCGGATCTTGATCGATATGTCGGATGCCGCCTCGCAATGACCGCTTTTTCCCGTTTCACGCCGCTTGCCGCCTCCCTGCCCGCCACCGTCCCCTTCGTAGGGCCAGAAGCCATTGAAAGGCAGCGCGCTCTTGCCGTCAGCGCCCGCATCGGCGCCAATGAGAGCGGCTTCGGACCCTCGCCCGCCGTGCTCGTTGCGATCGCCGAAAAGGCCGGTGAGATCTGGAAATACAATGATCCCGAAAATCATGCCCTGAAGGTGGCGCTTGCCGCGCATCTCGGGCTGCAGCCTTCGAACTTTGTCATCGGCGAAGGCATCGACGATCTGCTCGGCCTGATCGTCCGCCTCGTCATCGAGCCGGGCATGCCGGTCGTCACCTCGCTGGGCGCCTATCCGACCTTCAACTTCCATGTGAACGGTTTCGGTGGACGCCTCGTCACGGCACCGTATCGGGACGACCGGGAGGATCTGGATGCGCTTCTCAAGCTCGTAAAGCAGGAGGACGCGCCACTCGTCTATTTCGCCAATCCCGACAATCCGATGGGCAGCTGGTGGGATGCGCAAGACGTCATCGCCTTCGCCCGCGCCCTGCCCCCGACCACGCTTCTCGTCCTTGACGAAGCCTATAGCGAAACGGCACCTAAAGGTTCGATCCCCGCTGCCGATGCGTTGATCGATCTGCCGAACGTGATCCGCACCCGGACCTTTTCCAAGGCCTATGGCCTGGCCGGTGCGCGTGTCGGCTATGGAATCGGCACGCCCGGGACCGTTTCGGCCTTCGACAAGATCCGCAACCATTTCGGCATGCCCCGCCTGTCCACCGAAGCGGCATTGGCTGCGCTTGCCGATCAGGCCTACCTCGTGGAGGTCGTCGGGCGGATCAAGGCTGCGCGCGAGCGGATTGCGGGCATCGCCAAGGCAAACGGGCTCACACCCCTGCCCTCGGCCACCAATTTCGTCGCCATCGATGCCGGGCGAGACGGCGTCTATGCCCGTGCGATCGTCGACGGTCTGATGGAGCATGGCGTCTTCATCCGCATGCCGGGCGTCGCTCCGCTCAACCGTTGCATCCGCGTCTCCACCGGTCTGCCCGCGGATCTCGACCTCTTCGAAGAGGCGCTGCCGAAGGTGCTGAAGGCGATCGGCTGACCGTGGCACAATGAAAAAGACCGCGCCGGCCTTGTTCCTGCCGGTCGCGGTCTTGATGAAGTGTTGGCCCTGGCCCCGTCCAAAGGTCCCCGCCACGTTCCCCACTCGGGTTATTCTTGTTGAAGGCTCCTGCCGCGGTCGCGGCCGGAATTGATTAGTGCATGGTCATCCATTCGCGGGCGGCACGAAGCGCCTCGGCGAGTTGCACCTTGCTCATGGTCTGGGCGAGATCGGCGCGCAGTTCGGCAGCGCGGTCACAGCCCTTGATCGCAGCGATGTTCAGCCATTTGTGGGCCGAGACGAGATCGACCGGGCAACCGCGGCCGGTTGCATACATCAGGCCCATGTCGCGGAAGACGTCAGCCCGGGTTTCGCCACCCATCGTGGCATTTTCGGAATTGTGCATTTCAAAGCGTGCCATTGGTTTTGTCCCTGTTTGCCTAGTTTCTCGGTCGTCCCTGTTTTCCCTTGCGGGCCCTTCCGAAGCGGCGCCGGCTCTTTGTCCGGTCATTCTCGCTTGGGTCGGGTTTGGCGGGGTTTTTCCCTGCTCGTTTGATGGGTCCACTATGCCAAAGGGCTTTTGAAAGTCGCTTAAAATGCATCCTTAATTTGCTGAAAACAAAGTACAAAAGCTTCGTAAACTTCGGATTCCGTTAAGTATCACATCCCCTGCAACCCAAGGCATTCCGCTCAAAATTTACGAAAGCTTCACGCTGGCAAATTAACGGAATCCTCACCACGTTTTCCGAAGCGATTTTGGAAAAGTGCTGGATTTCCAGCGAATGGCAGCTTTCCACGCCTCCGTTTTCGGGGCGCATTGCTTTTTACCTTTACGTGTGCGTAAGATAATTCTTAACCGTTGGACCGGCTGCGGAGAGGACCGTCTCCGGCCACGGGAGCGAACCATCATCTCGGGAGGAGAGATCAGACCATGCGTTCCATCATCATTGCGGCAGCGCTTGCACTTTCGGCCATGACGGCCCAGGCCGCCGAGCCCATCGAAGGCAACTGGAAGACCGCGTCCGGCGCCACGGCCCAGATCGCTCCCTGCGGCGGCGCCTTCTGCGTGACGCTGAAGAGCGGCAAGCACAATGGCAAGCAGATCGGCAAGATGTCCGGCTCGGGCGACAGCTACAAGGGCGAGATCACCGATCCGGAAACTGACAAGACCTATGCCGGCTCCGGCTCCGTTTCCGGCAATTCGCTGAAGATGAAGGGCTGCGTCATGGCCGTGCTCTGCAAGAGCCAGACCTGGACGCGCCTCTAAGACCGCGAGACATCAAGACAGGAAGGGGCGCCGGCTGACACCGGCGCCCCCTTTTTGTTTCGAAGCTGCGATCAAAGACGCTGACCGACGTCGATGCGATTGCCGTCCGAATCCTCGAACACGAAGGCGCGCAGACCGTAGTCCTTGTCCTGCAAGCGCTTGACGACCTTTAGGCCGCGCTGTTGCACGAGCGCATGAAGCTGGTCGATGCCCTCGACCATCATGTGGGCGATGTTGAAGTCGGCCGCCTTGTGGTTCTTTTGAAGCGTCAGGTGAAGTTCGGCCGAGTCGCGCTCCAGAATGACGAAGCCGACGGGATCGCCGTTTTCGAACACCGGTTTGAAACCGAGCAGATCCACGTAGAACGCCTTGGCGCGTTCGATATCCTTCACCGGCAAGGTCGCCGCGATACGCGCCAAACCGGAGCCGAACTTCATTTGTATCAGTCATGGGAAAACACCAGTCGCCGGCACTGCCCTTCCGACGCTGACGGTGCAGCAGTCGCGAATAAGCCCGGCGGGAAAGACTGGCGAGACGGTGCCCGCCAAGGAGATCTTATCCCGACCCCGCTCGAAGAAACAAGGAGAGGCGTGGGTTTGGCTCGCAGCGGTTAACCCTTCTGAATGCCAGATGAACTGAGGTCTCAGATCACGTTCAGCGCCGCCGCGCTAAAACCCTTTCATCGGACTGGAAAGGAGCAAGGACATGGCCAAGCTGGCACGGCGTTTCACCATCATCTCCCTGAGCATGGCGCTCTTTGCCTTCATGTTTGCCCAACTCGTCGTCAACAACCAGCCAACCGTCCGGCACCTCTCTTCGGGCCTCGTTGCGAGCTGCGCGCCAACCGGCCTCAACAGCTGCCGTCCGACCTTCTGAGTTTCCGCTGACGCAGGGCAGCCTATAGGACCCCTCGAGAAATCTTGTCGCTCGACCGCCGACGTCGTTTGCTTGTCAAGTTTCGTTTCCTATAATGCGTCATGAACACACGAATCTTGTCCCCAGCACCGCAGAACTCCATCAGCCCCGAGCCTTTCCAGCCTCAGGTGTTTACCGACGCCACAGCCGCGGTTGACGCTCTGACCGAGCTTTATGATCGCAACACCACTTTCCTGATCGACGCCTTTTCGGCGCTCGCCAAGGGCGGTGCGATCGAAGGGCGGTACCGCGCCTTCTATCCGCAGGTGAGCATCGAAACGACGAGCTTCGGTCACGTCGACAGCCGCCTCTCCTACGGCCACGTCACCTCGCCCGGCATCTACACCACGACGATCACCCGGCCGCAGCTCTTCCGCCATTATCTGAAGGAACAGCTCGCGCTTCTGATGCGCAATCACCAGGTGCCGATCACGGTTTCCGAATCCTCGACCCCGATCCCGCTGCATTTCGCCTTCGGGGAAGGCGCCCATGTGGAAGCCTCGGCCGGCGGCCTCGTCGACATGCAGCTGCGCGACATCTTCGATACGCCTGACCTCACGGTCACGGATGACGAGATTGCCAATGGCGAATACGAGCCCCTGCCCGGCGAACCGCATCCGCTCGCCCCGTTCACGGCGCAGCGCATCGACTATTCGCTGGCGCGCCTGTCGCACTACACGGCAACGGGCGCCAATCATTTCCAGAACTTCGTGCTGTTCACGAACTACCAGTTCTACGTCGACGAGTTCTGCGCCTATGCCCGCAAGCTGATGGCCGAAGGCGGCAGCGACTACACGGCCTTCGTCGAGCCCGGCAATATCCTGACACCGTCGGGCCATTCGGAACCGACCGAAGGCGTGGCGCTCGGGCGCCTGCCGCAAATGCCGGCCTATCATCTGAAGAAGAAGGGCCATGGCGGCATCACCATGGTCAATATCGGCGTCGGACCGTCAAATGCCAAGACAATTACCGACCACATCGCGGTGCTGCGCCCGCATGCCTGGCTGATGCTCGGCCATTGCGCCGGGCTGCGAAACAGCCAGCGACTCGGCGATTACGTGCTCGCACACGCCTATATGCGCGAAGACCATGTTCTCGATGACGACCTGCCCGTCTGGGTGCCGATCCCGGCGCTCTCGGAAGTGCAGCTGGCGCTTGAAGACGCGGTCGAGGAAATCACCGGTTACGAGGGCTTCGAGCTCAAGCGCATTATGCGCACCGGCACGGTCGCGACCATCGACAACCGCAACTGGGAACTGCGCGACCAGCGCGGCCCGGTGAAGCGGCTTTCCCAGGCCCGCGCCATCGCACTCGACATGGAATCGGCCACGATCGCCGCCAACGGCTTCCGCTTCCGTGTGCCCTACGGAACTCTGCTCTGCGTCTCCGACAAGCCGCTGCATGGCGAATTGAAGCTGCCCGGCATGGCGACGGCCTTCTACAAAACCCAGGTCAGCCAGCATCTGCAGATCGGCATCCGGGCGCTGGAAAAGCTCGGCGCCATGCCGACCGAGGCGCTGCATTCGCGCAAGCTTCGAAGCTTCTTCGAGACGGCGTTTCAGTGACAAGATCAAGCGGGCGGCTCACAAGCCGCCCGCTTTCGTTCAGGCTCTTTGCCAGGCCGACACGCTTGTACCACCGAAGCGAGCTTCGGAGGGCATCTTGAAGATGAAGTAGGGATTGAGCAGCGGCAGCGCGCTCACCTCATCGAGCCTGCGCAGTTGATCCTCGTTGAAGGTGATGTCGAGCGCGGCCATGTTCTGGGTCAATTGCTCGACGCGGCTGGCACCCACAAGTACCGATGAGACCCCCTTGCGTCCGGTGACCCAGGCAAGCGCGACTTCTGCCGGAGACCGGCCGAGTTCAGCGGCCACCTCCTTCACGACATCAACGATCGCGAAATTGCGCTCGGTGAACAGCATGCCGCCATAGGGATTATCCCCGTTCAGCCGGCCGTCACTTTCGCTCTCGGCGCTCTTCGCACCGCTGTCGGGCAGTTCTGTTGGCCGGTTTGCGTGCTCCAGCATACGGCGGTCGTATTTGCCGGTAAGCAGACCGAAAGCCAGGGGGCTCCAAGGCACGAGGCCCATGCCGAATTCGGCTGCCGCCGGCAAGATTTCCAAGTCGACGCCGCGCTCGATCAGCGAATGGCCGTATTGCAGACCGATCGGGACCGGTAGTCCATGGGCGGCCGCGAGCGTCGCCACCTTCGCGACATACCAGGCCGGCGTGTTGGAGAAGCCATAATGCAGGATCTTGCCGGCGCGCACGGCCCGGGTGAGCGTTTCCAGAACGTCTTCCGCCGGCGTCACCTGATCCCAGACATGCATCCAGTACATGTCGATGTAATCGGTCTGGAGCCGTGACAACGAGCCCTCGATGCCCAGCCGGATATTTTTGGCTCCGTTGCCGCCCCAGAGCGGCGTGCCCTGGCCACGGGGAAACCCGGATTTGGTTGCAATGACCAGACGGTCGCGCAGACCGCTGTCGGCAACGAACCGACCCAGCATTTCTTCGCTCTGCCCTCCGGAATAGATGTCGGCTGTATCGAGAAAATTACCTCCGGCCGCGACATAGGTATCGAACAGCTCTCTCGATACCTTCTCCCCTGCACCCCAACGCTCGGCGCCGAAGGTCATGGTCCCCAGTGCCAGCGGACTAACGATCAGGCCCGAACGACCCAGCGTGCGATAATCTCTAAGGTTCATGTTGAAGCTCCATGGTTTGCGTTCACCAAGAGATAAACCGGCATCCCCGTGAGGATTACCGCTTGCCGACCGTACGGGCTTGTGAGCAAAGTTCAGGAATGGAACGCAACGACCTCAACGATCTGCTCGCCTTCGCCACGGTGGCCCAGGAACGCAGCTTCACGCGCGCCGCTGCGAAGCTCGGCATTTCGGCCTCCGCGCTCAGCCACGCCATGCGCAATCTCGAGGCGCGCCTCGATGTGCGACTGCTGGCCCGGACCACGCGCAGCGTCGCGCCCACCGAAGCCGGTGCGCGATTACTGGATACGGTCTCTCCTGCGATCGCCCAGATCGATGAGGGCCTGGCGGCTCTCGCGCATTGGCGCGAACGTGTCTCCGGAAAGGTGAAGATCACCGCCTCCACCTATGCGGCGCAGACGATCCTACTCCGCAAGCTTCCGGCATTCCTGCTGGCTCATCCGGATGTGCATGTCGAGATAAATGTCGAAGACGGTCTCACCGACATCGTGGCGGCGGGCTTCGATGCGGGCATCAGATTTCACATGTCAGTCGATAAGGACATGATCGCCATCCCCGTCGGCCCCGCCTTGAGAGCTGTCATCGTGGGCACGCCGAGTTATTTCGACCGGTACCCGCAGCCGCGCGTGCCGTCAGATCTGCATGATCATGTCTGCGTTGGTTTTCGGTTGAAATCCGGCGCCATTATGCCCTGGGATCTGGAGGAAGCCGGCCGCGAATTTCAGATCCGACCGACCGTCCAGTTCGTCGCCAATGACGGTTCTCTGATGGCCGCGGCCGTCCGCGCCGGTGCGGCACTCGGCTATATGATGGAAGAGGAAGTCGTTGAGGAGATCGCCGATGGTCGCCTGATCCAGGTGCTGGATCGATGGTGCGTGCCCTTTCCAGGTCTCCATCTTTACCACCCCAGCCGACGCCAATCTCCGCCGGCGCTGCGCGCGCTGATATCGGCATTGCGAGAGTGATCGAGAACACGAAGCGTACTCGAATGCGAGGTTACAACTTGGAATTCACGGTCATAACTTTTTCGACGGCGCAATCAGGACCGCGAGCCCGGTCCCCACGAAGGCCGATATCAGGATCAGAAGGTGGGCGTTGACGGCCGCCTTGCCGATCTGAGCCAGGGTCGCAGAAGAAGCATCGGCGCCGAAGGACAGGGCCCCGGCGACAATGCCGGCGGGATAGGTGCCCACGCCGCCCGGCGCATGCACCGGCAGCACGGAAGAGAGTTCGCCGCCGAGCGCCCCACCGAAGCTTGCGGCGATCGGCGCCACGTCCATCAGGCGCAGCACCCAGGCCAGCACCACGACTTTCACACCCCAGTTGAGAAGCGTCGCGCCCCAGGCACGCAGGAAGGCGACAGGGCTTGCCGGCAGTCCGTTTTCGATTTCATCGACCATGGTCTGCAGACGTTTTGGCAGGCGGCTCGAGAGCTTCAGGATCGGAGTTTTCAGCGCGAAAAGCGGGATCGGCGCCAGCAGGAAGGCGAGCCAGAGAAGGAGCGCTGGGAGGGCCCAGTCTTTGCCGATGACGAGACCGATGCCGGCGGCGGCCAGCAGCGCATGCAGGTCCAGTAGGCGCATGACCAGCAGGGCCGCCGTTGCGCGCGCAAGCGGCATGCCGAATTCCGAGCGCATCAGAAGCGGAAAGCTGGCCTCGCCCGAGCGCAGCGGCAGCATGATGTTGAGAAGGTTGTGAACGAGCGTCAGCCTCAGCAGGCGACGGAACTGGCCTTCAGTTTCGCGCGGAAAATAATCCGCGACGCGCCAGCAGCGAACGACATAGGTCGCGACCAGCAGGATCAGGGCAGTCAAGAGCGGCGCGATCCCGATCGCAGACAGCTCGGAGGCCAGGGCGCGCATGCCGAAGGCGATCTGAAGAAAGGCCACATAGGCGATCAGTGTCGCGGCGGTCACGAGCCACATGCGATTGCGGTGGAACCACCGCTCCTGGCTGGCATCCTGATTCGATTTCATATAGTCGTGCACCCACACTTGGTCCCGGCCGCCTTAGCACGAATTGCCAAGGCGGGACCATCGGGTCGACATGGAGTTTATGCGTGAGTGCTGTGATCGAAACGGGCCTGGAAACCGTCCCAGGGATAGAAGCTCCAGAGCTCTCCCTCGTGGTGCCGATCTTCAATGAAGAAGAAAGCGTCGGCCCGCTGATCGAGCGGGTCATGGACGCCATGGCGGCCTATCCTGGCGCCTGGGAACTGGTACTGGTGGATGACGGTAGCGCCGACCGGACCCTTCTGACCGCTCGCGGCTATCTCAGCCGCCCGGGCCTCGATCTCAAGATCGTCGAACTGCAGCGGAATTTCGGCCAGACGGCTGCCATGCAGGCGGGCATCGACACGGCTCGCGGCCGCTTGATCGCCACACTCGACGGCGATCTGCAGAACGACCCGAAGGACATCCCGACAATGGTCCAGGCGCTGGAAGAGCGCGAGCTCGACCTGCTCGTCGGCTGGCGCAAGAACCGCAAGGACGGTCTCGTCCTGCGCAAGGTCCCGTCCTGGTGTGCCAACTATCTGATCGGCCGCATCACGGGCGTCAAACTGCACGACTATGGCTGCAGCCTGAAGATCTACCGCGCCTCGGTCATCAAGCAGGTCAAGCTGATGGGCGAGATGCACCGCTTCATCCCCGCCTGGGTCGCGAGCGTCGTGCCAAGCTCACGCATCGGCGAGATGGAAGTGACCCATCATGCCCGCCAGCACGGGACATCGAAATATGGCATCTCCCGCACATTCCGCGTGATCCTCGATCTGCTCTCGGTCATGTTCTTCATGCGCTACAAGGCGCGGCCGGGGCACTTCTTCGGCTCTCTCGGCCTCGGCACCGGCTTCTTGAGCGCGCTGATCCTCGCCTGGCTCTTCATCGAAAAGGTCATCTTCGGCGAGGACATCGGCGGCCGACCGCTGCTGATCCTCGGCTTCATGCTCTTCCTGTCGTCCGTCCAGCTGATCACCACCGGCATCCTCGCCGAGATGATCGCTCGGACCTATTACCGCGATGATGCCCAGCCCAACTACATCGTGCGGACGGTGTTTCGGAAAGCAGTGTAATGCTGACGGGTTGGATTGAGCGCGGACTGCGGCTGGGATCTTCCATCCTCGGGATCTTCGCCATTTATTACATTGCCCAGTTCATCGTCCGGCTCGTCCTGCCGGATGGCCTGCGTATCGACGAAGCCCAGCAGGTCTTCCTGTCGCAATGGCTGGCGGCGGGCTATGACGCGCAGCCACCCCTCTACAATTGGATCCAGCAACTGACTTTCTTATTGGTCGGAAATTATCTGGTCGGACTTGCCGTATTGAAGTCCGTTGTGCTGTTCGCGATCCTCACAACCTATTACTTTCTTGGCCGGTTGCTGGCGAAGAAGGAATCCTCCGCGGCTCTCGCGACGCTGGGCTTGTTTCTCATTCCACAAATGTTCTGGCAGGCGCAGCGTGACCTGACGCATACGACCGCGACCATGCTGGTGCTAAACCTGATGATGATTGCGGCCATCCTCGTCTTGAAGTCGCCCAGCTTGCGAAACTACCTGCTGCTCGGGGCGGCCATTGGTCTCGGGATGTTGACCAAGTACAATTTCGCGCTCTTTCTCCCCGCTCTTGGCGTCGCTGTACTGCTTCATCCGGAGGGGCGCGCCCGCATATTCGACTGGCGTCTTCTCGCGGCCGCGGTCGTAGCTGCAATGATCATCCTGCCGCATGCCCTCTGGTTCATCGATAACCTCAAGGTCGCGTCTTCCGTCACCATTGCACGCATGGGCGAGGAAGCAGGCAGCACCAGCCGGGTCGGCGAGATCCTCATCGGTCTTGGCAATCTTGCAGCCATCACAGTCGTCATCGCCCTGCCGGCGGTCGCGGCTCTGGGTCTAGCCTTCGGCAGGACTGCCCCACGGTCGTGGAAGACTGGCACCGTCGAAAGCCGGTTCATCGGCAGCTTTCTGCTGGCAGTCCTGGGGATACTCATCCTTCTAATCGTGGCAGTCACCTTCACCACCATCCGCGATCGCTGGATGCTGCCGCTGCTGCAGTTGCTCCCGCTCTATCTCGTCCTCAAGCTCGAAGCCCAAGGACTTGACCCAGATGCCGCGCTCCGGCGGTTGATGCCGGTGGCACTTGGCATCATCGTTCTTTTGCCTATCGCAACGTTCATCGCCGGGTCGCGATCGACCTCCCATTACCAGCAGCCATACGGCGCCTTCCACGATGCCTTCCTCGAGCGAGAGCAAGTCGCGCCTGCCGTGATCGCCACGCCGGATTGGACTGCAGCCGGAAATCTGAAGATGCGTTGGCCGGATGCCGTCGTGATTTCCACCCAGTTTCTCAATCTGCAAAGCTCGAACGATCTATCCGCGGCAAATCCAGTGGCGCTGATCTGGCGCGGCCAATCAGGGTCGCCGCCCCAGGTTCTGGTGGATTGGGCGAGATCTACTGTCGGCGCTGACGTCTCCACTGCGCCGACGAAAGAGATTACGCTGCCTTTTCTGGGACACCCGGACAAGCAGGCACCGCCCTTCCACTACATCCTGATCAAGCGATGACCTGAGGATCAGGCCTCGACAATCTCCGCCTGGCAGCGCACTGGGAAATTCACGGAATTGGCGATGAAGCATTTTTCATGCGCGTCGCCATGCAGTTCGAGAGCGAGCTCCGGGAAGGTTCCGCGCTTGATCGTGACACGGGGCTTCAGCAGCACGTCGATGAAGCGGCCCGTGCCGTCTGCGTCCATCTCCATGACGCCCTCCGCGTGATCCTCGTAGGCCGTCACGATGACGCCGGAGACGGCACAGAAATGCAGGTACCAGAGCTTGTGACAGGCCGAGAGGGACGCAAGGAAGAGGTCTTCCGGGTTCCAGCGCGCCGGGTCGCCGCGAAAGGCCGGATCGGAAGACGCGAGAATGTCCGGCTTGCCGTCGGCCGATATGATGTGGTCGCGGCCGTAATCGCGGTAGCCAGAGGTCCCTGTTCCGGCATTTCCCTGCCATGTGACGGTCACCCGGTATTCATGCCGCTTCTCGCCCATCGGCGCTGCCCCTCATCCTGACGAATCCGCCATTATCATAGGTGGCCGACACGAAGGCGCAAAGCGCGTCGACCTGCGAATTTTTCCGATCCGGCTCTTGCGATGATAATTCTACGATATATCTTAGATGCAATTCCAACGGAGATCATTTCCATGAGACACTGCCATCAGAGCCGCGGCGAGCGCGGCAATCCCTTCTTCGCCTTTCGTGAAGCCATGCATGCCATGCGCCACCGCGGCGCCTTTGGCGGGCCGATGCAGGGCGGCCCGCGCGGACGCCGCGGCGAGCGCCGGCGCATGTTCGAAGGCGGCGAGCTGCGGCTCGTGCTGCTGAAGCTCATCGAGGACCAGCCGCGGCACGGCTATGACCTCATCCGCGAGATCGAGAGCCTTTCGGGTGGGGCCTATGCCCCCTCGCCCGGTGTGGTCTATCCGACCATGACGCTGCTGCTCGACATGGGGCTCGCGGAAGAGGTCGATAGCGCAGGTCCGCGCAAGCTGATGTCGATCACCGAAGCCGGGCGCCAGCATCTGGCCGAGCGCGCCGACGAGGTCGCCATCGCGGTCGGCCGCCTGACGGCTCTTGCCAAGGTCAGCGAACGCACGGACGCAGCGCCGGTCCGCCGCGCCATGGGCAACCTGAAGCAGGCACTGCACGACTGTCTGTCCCGCGAGGGTGCCACCCGCGAGACCCAACTGGAAGTCGCCCGCATCCTCGACGAAGCGGTCGGCAAGATCGAAAGGCTCTGACCATGGCAAAAACAATCGCGGTCGTCCCGACCGACAGCGGCTGGAAATATCTGCAGCAGCTCTGCAAGCATTGGGCGCACAAGCTTGAGGTGGAACTCACCGACCAGAAGGGCGTCGTGAAATTCGCCGAGGCGACGGCCGTGATGACCTCGGAGGGCCATGCCCTCACCGTCGAAATCGAGGCTCAGTCAGACGAGGTGCTGGAGCGGATGAAGGGCGTGGTTTCGAGCCATCTCGACCGCTTTGCCTTCCGCGAGGCCCCGCTTCCCTTCGACTGGAAATCGGCCTGATCGGCCCCAGTTAGATCTCACAGGCCAGGAGCGGCCTTGCCAAATGCCGCTAAGGCCGCTCTAAGCTTGTCTGACAACAGGAGGACCAGGCCATGACAACACTCACCATCCCCGATCTTGCCGGAAAGGCCGTGCTGATCACCGGCGCATCAAGCGGCATTGGCGAGGCACTCGCCCGGGCCTTCGCAGCCCAGGGTGCGCTTGTCGGTCTGCACTACAATTCCAACGCCGAAGCCGCTCACGCGATCGCCCGCGATATCGAGGCGGCGGGCGGCAGCGTTGTTCTGGTCAAGGCCGATGCCACATCGTCAGAGGCGATGGCCGAGGCGGTCAACCATATGGCCAAGACCTTCGGGCGCCTCGATGGCGTCATCAACAATGCCGGCAGCATGATCGCGCGCGTCCTCTACGAAGAGATGACCGATGCCCATTATGACAAGGTGATGGATGTGAACGCCCGCTCCGTGCTTGCCACCAGCCAGGCGGCAGTCGCGCATCTGAAAGCGCAAGGCGGCTTCATCATCAACACGACGTCCGTTGCCGCCCGGACGGGCGGCACGGCGGGTTCGGGCGTCTATGGCTCATCGAAGGCCTTTGTCGGCGCGGTGACCAAGGGCATGGCGCTGGAATTCGGCAAGCACAACATCCGCGTCAATGCGGTGGCGCCCGGCGTCATCACCACGCCGTTCCAGGACAAATATGCGCTCCCCGGCCAGCTCGATCAGGTTGCCGGCAGCGTGCCGCTGAAGCGTACAGGCACGCCAGCCGATTGCGTCGGCGCATACCTTTTCCTCGCCTCGCCCATGCTGTCGGGCTACATCACCGGCCAGACGATCGACGTGAATGGTGGGCAGTTCATGCCGTGAGGGCTTTGGGCCGGCGGCGTATCAAAGTACATAAGGTACGATGATATCGGGATGCTGACGCGGAAAGCCTTTGGTGTCGCGCGTCAGCAAGCTAAGGCCGTTCACCTTAGCGGTAGCCCAGACCACCGCGTCAGGTAATTTGAGTCTATGGGCCTTCCGTATGACAACGGCCTGCTCGGCAACGTTTTCGTCAAGGCCGATGAGTTCAAATCCTTTCAGAAAATCTTGGGTAGCGTTAGTGAGGGCGGCGGGCGTGCCGACCATGACTTCCATCCAGGTGATGATGCTGACTGCCCGCTGTGGATAATTGCTCAGCACGTCCCGTGCGGCTGGAACGCCCTTCAGCATGTCGATCACGATATTCGTGTCGAAAAGCACCTTCACCATTCGGCACGAAGTTTACGCTGAATGACCAAGCCGTCTTTGGCCTCAGATCCAGCCCACAGTCCGAAACCGTTCAGGACAACATCGTCCTTGTGTCGGTCCAGCAGGTCACCCACGGCTTCCCTGATTAATGAAGCACGCGATACCTGCTTTTCGGCAGCGATCCTGTCCAAGGCTTCAATGTCAGCATCTGGGATGTTCACCAATGTGCGCATGCCATCCTCCGAGTGATATCACGCGTATATATCACCATACGGTGGAGGGCACCAGACATGCCCTCAACCCTCGCCGCGATTGTCCTTCAGCCAGTCCAGGCCATTGCGCAGTGTATCCACCGCCTGGTCGATCTGCGACCGTTCGATGATCAGCGGCGGGGAGAAGAGCATACGGTCGCCGGTGGCGCGCAGCACCACGCCGGCGTTGACACACTGGTTGCGCACGGCAGTGCCGGTATCGTCAGGCTTCTTGAAGCGGCGGCGGGTCGCCTTGTCGGCGGTGATCTGGACGGCGCCCATCAGACCGACGCTGACGGCTTCGCCGACAAGCTCATGATCGCTGAGCGAGGCCAGTGCCTGGGCGAGATAGGGACCGGTGTCATCGCGGACGCGCTCGACCAGGCCTTCTTCCTCGATGATGCGGATGTTCTCGAGTGCAGCGGCGGCTGCCACCGGGTGACCGGAATAGGTGTAGCCGTGGTAGAAGTCGCCGAGCTCGTTGACCATGACCTCGGCCACCCGGTCAGACACCAGCACGCCGCCGATCGGCAGGTAGCCGGACGACAGCCCCTTGGCGATCGGCGCGAGATCCGGCTCGAAATCGTAGTGCTGATGGCCGAACCACGAGCCGAGACGGCCGAAGCCGGAAATCACCTCGTCGGCAACGAGCAGGATCTGGTACTTGGCGCAGATGCGCTTGATTTCCGGCCAGTAGGTGGACGGCGGCACGATCACGCCGCCTGCCCCCTGGATCGGCTCCGCGACGAAGGCTGCGACATTTTCCTCGCCGAGTTCGAGGATCTTCTCCTCGAGTTCTCGAGCGACCTTGATGCCGAAATCCTCCGGCGAGAGATCGCCGCCCTCGGCATACCAGTAGGGCTGGTTGATGTGGTGAATGCCTTCGATCGGCAGGTTGCCCTGCTCATGCATCCATTTCATGCCACCGAGCGAGGCGCCGGCGACGGTGGAGCCATGATAGGCGTTCTTGCGGGCGATCACCTGCGTCTTGGTCTCGTGACCCAGCGCCTTCCAATAGACGCGCGCCATGCGGAACCAGGTGTCTGAGGCTTCCGAGCCGGAATTGGAGAAGAAGACGCGGTTGAGCTTCGGCCCGGTCTTTTCGGCGATCTTCTGGGCAAGCAGCGTGGTCGGCGGCGTCGTGGTGCCGAAGAAGGTGTTGTAATAGGGCAGTTCCAGCATCTGGGCATGCACGACATCGGCAATCGATTTACGGCCATAGCCGACATTGACGCACCAGAGTCCCGCAAAAGCATCGAGATACTGCTTGCCCGTCGCATCCCAGATATGCACGCCTTCCGCCCGGGTGATGATCTTGGTGCCGGCCGCGTTCAGCTTCTTCATGTCCGAGAAGGGGTGAAGATGATGGGCAGCGTCGATGGCACCGAGGTTGGAGACGGCGGTTACTGGCTTGTTCATGGGTCGGATCCTCGATCGGGGCGGAAGCCGTTGGTTTCACGGCCAAACATGGTCCGTGTGACGGTCTTGCCCCGCATTGAAAGGCGGAACATTATCGGCTACGAACATGACCGTCCAAAACGCGTTTGGCAAGGCACCGATTGCCGCGTTCCTCCGGCCAAATCCGCCCTGAAAGCCAACGAGAGTTTCTCCATGACAGCATCGACCGAGGCCGCCGATCAGACCGCAGCCGACCCTTCCGCACGCATCGAGGTGCTGCTTGTCGGCATGAATGGCGACCTGCGCGGGAAGATGATCCCGCTGAAAGCCGAGGACAAGGTCTGGAAGAACACGGTGCGTCTGCCGGCCTCGACCCAGTCTCTCGACATCTGGGGCGATGACAATGACGACATCACGAAGATCTCGCTGACGCTGGGCGATCCCGATGGCATCTGCACGCCGGACAAGAATTCGCTGACGACGCTTCCTTGGGGACCTGCCGGCTCCAAGCAGGTGCTTGCCACCATGCATACGCTTGATGGAGAGCCGCATTACGTCTGCCCGCGGGCCATCCTCGCCCGTGTGATGAAGCGCTTCGAAGAAAAGGGCCTGACGCCTGTCGTGGCGACCGAGCTCGAATTCTACGTGATGGAGCCGGATTTCCGCGACACCGGCGTGCCGATGCCGCCGAAGGCGCTGGTCATGAACGGCGAGGTCGAGGGCTACCAGCTCTACGACATGCGCGCGACGGCTGCGATGGAAGACTTCCTCGCGACCGTCCGCGAATACTGCGACCACATGGGTCTGCCGGCGGATGCGACGACCGCCGAATTCGGCCCCGGCCAGTTCGAGGTCAACCTGCTGCACAAGCCGGATGCGATGGCCGCTGCCGACGACTGCATCTATCTGAAGCGCGTCGTTGATTTCGCTGCCCGCCGCCACGGCTTCAAGGCGACCTGCATGGCCAAGCCCTATGGCGACCACGCCGGTTCCGGGCTTCATGTGCATGCCTCGATCATCGACAAGGACGGGAAGAACATCCTCGACGCCAAGGGCGGCGATCCGGTAAAGCTGAAGTCGATCACTGCCGGCATGCTGAAGAGCATGCAGGATGCGCAGCTGATCTTCGCGCCCTTTGCCAATTCCTATCGCCGTTTCCAGCCGGGCTCCTTTGCGCCCGACAAGATCGATTGGGGTTTCGGCAATCGTGGTACGGCTGTCCGTATCCCCGACAAGGACGGCCCCGCCGCCCGTATCGAACACCGTGTGGCCGGTGCGGACGCCAATCCGCATCTGCTGCTCGCCGCCATCCTCGGGGGCATCCTGCTTGGCCTCGACGAGGATCTCGATCCAGGTCCGGTGACGACGCCGGACAGCGCGCCTGAAAACCCTGACATGCTGACCTACGACTTCCTGACCGCCGTCGAGCGCTTCCGCGCCTCGGCTTTCATCAAGGACATCTTCGGGGCTGAGTATCAGCGGATCTATGGGGACACCAAGCGCAAGGAGGCCATGGCCTATCTGCGTACCGTGTCGAGCTTCGATTACCAGACCTATCTGCCGCGGATCTGACGCCGCTTCTGGACCCCGTTATGACGAGAGCCCCTGCAGGGACGGCGCTTCAGCCGTCCCTGTCGCATTTTGCACAGAATTGGGCGCGATAATTTTATTTCGTCATAAAACGGTCATGCGAAATCTTCGTGCCAAGTCACAGGCCAGCCCCCAAATTTCCACCTCAAAAATGGGGTAGCCGTAAAAAATGCGGGTTGTCACGCCATCAGGAATACTCTTCTGTCCCTTCCGTTAACGTGAACTGGGAGTTCCAAACGAATGTCTATCCAGACGCGCCGGCTGCTCGGCACCTCTCTTCTCCTCACCTCCTTGATGTTTGGCGCGAGCCAGGCGCTGGCTGAAGTCGTGCTTCATCGCGGCAATTCCGGCGAGCCGCAGACGCTCGATCAGGCCAATACCTCGATTGATATCGAGGCCTTCATTCTGAAGGATCTCTACGAGGGTCTGACCATCTATGATGCCAAGGGCGAGATTGTCCCGGGTGCGGCCGAAAGCTGGACCATTTCTGACGACGGCACGGTCTACACCTTCAAGATCCGCGAAAACGCCAAGTGGTCAGACGGCTCGCCGGTAACGGCTGAAGACTTCGTCTACTCGATCCAGCGCGTCCAGAACCCGGAAACCGCTGCCAAATACGCCAACATCCTTTACCCGATCAAGAACGCCGAAAAGGCCAACAAGGGTGAAGCGAAGCTGGAAGAAATCGGCGCGAAAGCCGTTGACGCCAAGACGCTCGAGATCACGCTTGAGCGCCCGACCCCCTTCTTCCTCGAACTGCTGGCCCACCAGACCGCCCTTCCCGTCTCCAAGACAAGCGTCGAAAAGAACGGCAAGGACTTCGTGAAGCCCGGCGTGATGGTCTCGAACGGCGCCTACAAACTCGAAAGCCATGTACCGAACGACAACCTCGTCGTCGTGAAGAACGAGAACCACTGGGATGCCGCCAACACCCAGATCGACAAGGTCGTCTTCTACCCGATCGACGATCAGGCCGCTTCGGTCCGTCGTTTCGAAGCCAAGGAAATGGACCTCGTCTACAACTTCTCGGCCGACCAGATCGACCGCCTGAAGGAAAGCTATGGCGAACAGGTCCGCGTTTCGCCGTCGGCTTCGACCTATTACTACGTCTTCGACACCCGTCAGGAGCCCTATAGCGACGTGCGCGTCCGCCAGGCCCTGTCTATGGCCGTCGATCGCGACTTCCTGGCCGAGGAGATCTACTCCGGTGCACAGCTGCCGACCTACTCCCTCGTTCCAGATGGTCTCGGTGGCTATGCTGCAGCCAAGGCCGACTTCGCCGAGATGTCGCAGCTCGACCGCGAAGACAAGGCAATCGAACTGATGAAGGAAGCCGGGTACGGTGAAGGCGGCAAGCCGCTCAACATCGAGATCCGCTACAACACCAACCCGAACCACGAGCGCGTGGCGACGGCTGTTGCCGACATGTGGAAGAACACCTTCGGCGCGAATGTTACCATGACCAACCTCGACGTGGCCTCGCACTATGCCTACCTGCAGGAAGGCGGCGCCTTCAACGTCGCACGTGCCGGCTGGGTTGCCGACTACGCCGATGCGGAAAACTTCCTGGCGCTGAACGTTTCGACCAACACCTCGTTCAACTACGGCAGGTACAACAATCCGGAGTTCGACGCGCTGATGGCAAAGTCCTACACCGAAGGCGATGCCGACGCCCGCAAGAAGATTCTGCATGATGCCGAAGTCATCCTGATGCGTGATCAGCCGATCGCTCCGCTGATGAGCACGGCGAACCTGTGGCTGGTCTCCGACCGCGTCAGCGGCTGGCAGGACAATGCTGCCAACGAGCATCTCAGCCGCTTCCTTCGCGTCGCTGAATAATCTCGTCACGTGACCGGACGACGCACGGTTCAAGCCGCGCGTCGTCCACTCAGGAGCAGGACATGACATCCTTCGTGCTGCGGCGGCTGATGAGCGCCGTCCCGACGATCTTCATTGTCGTCACCATCTCATTCTTTCTGATGCGGTTTGCGCCGGGCGGCCCCTTCAATCTCGAGCGCCCGCTTCCGCCTCAGACGATGGCCAACATCATGGCCACCTACAAACTCGACCAGCCGCTGATCAGCCAGTATCTGAGCTATATCGGCAATGCCGTCACCGGCGATCTCGGTCCGAGCTTCATCTACAAGGACAACACCGTCTCCGAACTGATCGGCAAGGCCCTGCCCTATTCGATCCAGCTTGGCGGGATTGCGATCCTTGTCGCGCTTATCGGCGGCGTCCTGCTCGGCACGGTCGCAGCACTCAGGCAAAACAGCACGATCGATTTCGCCGTCATGTCCTTTGCGACAATCGGCGTGACGATCCCCAATTTCGTCGTGGGTCCAGTGCTCACGCTCCTGTTTGCCGTGATCCTCAACTGGCTGCCCGCGGGCAGCTGGGGTGATGGATCGCTGCGTTACCTGATCCTGCCGGTGACGGCACTTGCCCTGCCTCAACTTGCCGTATTCGCCCGTCTCACCCGCGGCGCGATGATCGAGGCCCTGCATACCGACCATATTCGCACGGCACGCGCCTACGGCCTGCCATCGCGCGTGGTCGTCGTCACGCATGCGATGCGCGGCGCGATGCTGCCGATCGTCTCCTATCTCGCACCTTGCGCTGCCGCCCTGCTGACCGGCTCTGCCGTGGTGGAGACGATCTTCACCATCCCCGGTGTCGGTCGCTACTTCGTGCTCGGCGCGCTCAACCGCGACTATCCCCTCGTCATGGGCACTGTCATCCTCGTCGCCGTGTTCGTGATCGTCTTCAACCTGTTGGTCGACATCGCCTATGGCCTGCTCGATCCGAGGGTTCGCAATGACTGATACCACCCTTCTCCCTCAGCCCGAGATCGCCGGACGCAGCCTGGCACAGCTCGCCATGATGCGCTTCCGGCGCAACAAGGCCGCGATTACCGGCTGCGTGCTCCTCGTCTTCATCACGCTGTTTTCCTTTGCGGGTCCCTTCTTCGTGGCCCACAGCTACGACCAGGTCTTCTCCTCCTATGTCAGCGTGCCGCCGAGCCTCTCGCCACGGCCTGATCCTGAGACACTCCAGGAAGTCGCCGAAAGTGTCGCCCAGCGGGCAAGAGTGACCCTCGACAGCTTCACGGTCGAGAGTGGCCGCTTTACGGCCGTGGTCAGCTCGGATGAGGAAATCGATCCCCGGACGATCCGCTATTTCGACCGCAACAACGAATTCAAGAATTCGGAAGTCGTGGAACAGGCCGCGGACGGTCGGAGCCTTACCGTGTCCGGAACCGTGGATCAGGTCACCTTCCCCTTCGGCACGGATTCGAACGGCCGTGACCTGCTCGTCCGCGTCATGCTCGGCGGGCAGATCTCACTTGCGGTCGGCCTGGCGGCCAGCCTGGTCTCGCTCGGCATCGGCGTCGTCTATGGCGCCACATCGGGCTATCTCGGTGGCCGCGTCGACAACGTCATGATGCGTCTCGTCGAGATCCTCTATTCGCTGCCCTTCGTCTTCCTCGTCGTCGTGCTCGTCGTCTTCTTCGGGCGATCAGTGGTGCTGATCTTCCTGGTCATCGGTGCGGTGGAGTGGCTGGAAATGGCCCGTATCGTGCGCGGCCAGACGCTGTCGCTCAAGCGCCGCGAATTCGTCGGAGCCGCAGAAGCGCTGGGCCTGACCGACTGGCAGATCATCCGCCGTCACATCATCCCGAACACGATCGGCCCGGTCATCGTCTTCGTCACCGTCATCGTGCCGAAGGTCATCCTGCTCGAGAGCTTCCTTTCCTTCCTCGGCCTTGGCGTCCAGGCGCCGCTTGCCAGCTGGGGAACGCTGATCTCGGAAGGTGCGGCCAGCATGCAGAATGCCCCATGGCTTCTGATCTTCCCGGCGATCTTCTTCGTGACGACCCTGTTTTCGCTGAATTTCGTGGGCGACGGCCTGCGGGATGCACTGGATCCGAAGGACCGATGAGCATGGACGACAAGACACACAACGAAACCGTGCTCGACGTTTCCAACCTGAAGGTGACCTTCGCAACACCCGACGGCCCAGTGGAAGCGGTGAAGGGCATCAGCTTCTCGGTGAAAAAAGGCGAAACGCTGGCCATCGTCGGCGAAAGCGGCTCGGGTAAGAGCCAGACCATGATGGGCATCATGGGCCTGCTGGCGAAGAACGGCGATGTCACCGGCGAGGCCGTCTATGGCGGACGAAACATCGTCGGCCTGCCGGTCGGCGAATTGAACAAGGTGCGCGGCGCAAAGATCACCATGATCTTCCAGGAGCCGATGACCTCGCTCGACCCGCTTTACAGGATCGGCAAGCAGATTGCCGAACCACTCATTCACCACCGAGGCCTGAGCAAGAGTGCGGCACGCGCCCGCGTGCTGGAACTCTTGAAGCTGGTCGGCATCCCCGACCCCGAGCGGCGTATCGACAGCTATCCGCACGAAATGTCCGGCGGCCAGCGCCAGCGCGTGATGATCGCGATGGCCTTGGCCAACGAGCCTGACGTGCTGATCGCCGACGAGCCGACCACCGCGCTGGACGTCACCATCCAGGCGCAGATCCTGACGCTTCTTGCGGATCTGCAGAAGCGCTTCGGCATGGCGATCGTGTTGATCACCCATGACCTCGGCGTCGTCAAACATGTCGCCGACCGCGTCGCGGTCATGCGCAAGGGCGAGATCGTCGAAACGGGCAGCCGCGACGCGATCTTCGGCAATGCTCAGCACGACTACACGAAGATGCTGCTCGCCGCCGAACCGACGGGCACCAAGCCGCCACCGGCAGACGATGCGCCTGTCGTTCTGGAAGGCCGCAATGTCACCGTCGATTTCGACATCGGCAGCGGTGGTTTCCTGCGTCCGAACCGTACCTTCCGGGCGGTGGACCAGGTCTCCATCCGGCTGAAGCAGGGTCAGACGATCGGCGTCGTTGGCGAGTCCGGCTCGGGCAAGTCCACCCTCGGCCGGGCGCTTCTGAAGCTCCTGCAGGCGGATGGTGCCTTCCGCTTCGAGACGGCGGACATTTCGAGCCTCGACCGGGCCGGCATGCGGCCCTTCCGCCGCCAGCTGCAGCTTGTCTTCCAGGATCCCTATGGATCGCTCTCGCCGCGCCAGACGGTCGGCGAGATCATCACGGAAGGCCTCTACGTGCACGAGCCGCAGCTCAGCCGGGCCGAGCGGGACGCCCGGGCGATTGCGGCACTCAAGGAGGTCGGCCTCGACCCGGCCGCGCGCAACCGTTATCCGCACGAGTTCTCGGGCGGCCAGCGCCAGCGTATTGCGATTGCCCGCTCGATGATCCTGAAGCCGAAGGTGGTCATCCTTGACGAGCCGACGTCCGCGCTCGACCGTTCCGTCCAGCGTCAGGTCATCGAGCTTTTGAGAGATCTGCAGGACAAACACGGCCTGTCTTATGTCTTCATCAGCCATGACCTCTCGGTCATCCGCGCCATGTCAGACCATGTGGTGGTGATGAAGAACGGCAAGATCGTCGAGCAGGGCGAGACGGAGGCGATCTTCGACCATCCGCAGGAGGCCTATACCCGCGACCTGATCGCGGCGGCCTTCAGCCACTAAAATCCAAAACGCCCGGTCTTCAGCCGGGCGTTTCCTTGTCAGGCTGTCGGCTGTTCGGGCGCCACGAGCACCTTGAGCTCGCCGGCATGGATCTTGATCTCGACATCGGGCGGCATGCGCAAGAGCTCGCCGTCGAGCACACAGGCCGCCCCCTTGCGGTATTTCGGGAAATGCAGGTGCACCCGCTCGGCCGTGGAGGCCGTGACAGCCTCGTTTTCCTTGAACTTGCCGCGCAAAATATCGAAGGCGAGCTTGCCGACACCCGTCGGCTCGAGGGGTTCGGCGAGATAGACGCCGAGCTTGCCGGTGTCGACCCGGTCGGCGAAGAACAGCGAATTGTTGCCCAGCGGATTGTTCGACACTGAAATCGCCGAGATCGGTCGCTCGTCGCTGCGGCCATCGCCGTCGATGTCGAAGACGACCTCGAAGCGCGGCGGATCGAGCATGACGCCGAAGGCGGCGCTGGTGCTCGCCCGGATCTTGCCGATGCGCGAGGCGAAGTCCATCTGGTTGCGCATGCGCACCATGCGCGCATGGAGGCCTGCGGAAAACTGGTGGACGAAGGGGCGTCCGTTGGCAGTCGCGATGTCCACGTTCGCCACCTTGGCGCCTGCGAGCAGATCGAGCACCTTCCAGATGTCGAGCGGCAGCTTCAGCGAACGGGCAAAGAGGTTCATCGTACCGGCGGGAATGACGCCGAGGGGCAGGCCTGCCTTCCAGGCGATGCCGGCGGCCGTGGAGATCGTGCCGTCACCGCCGCCCGCCAGAAGCGCGTCGAGACCGGCCTCACCGCTTGCGGATTCCAGCGCCTCGACAATCTCTGCGCCGGGCACCACATCGCAGACAAGCTCGTGTCCCTTTGCGGCAAAGGCACGGGTCGCGCTTTCGCAGTAGGTCTGCATGTCGGTGGTCTTGAAGGTGCCACCGTCACGATTGAGTACAGCCTTGATTTTCATTTCGCCCTCTTGCGGCCTTGGGAAGGCCAAACCGCACAACGTGCTGATGCTTCAAAAGTTTCGACACGCGCCTGCAGATCGAGAGTGCGCGGGCAAATTTCAAGATGGCGAGCAAAAGCCTTTGCCGCAGTGCACACGGATATGATAAACAACAATTCTCCTTTCCAAGCGGCCTGAGGGCTTTTCTTTCTCATCCCGGCTTCCCCGGAAGCGTATTTGCGCCCCACAGCCTCGTGCGGGCCCATGGTGATTTCATGACCGATTGCCCGAGCCTCACGCCCTCGCTTGATGCCGACGTCCGGGACGTACCGTCCCTCACGCCCAGCACCATCCGTCTCATCGAGGTGGCACTCGCGGCCGGCGGCTTCGGCATCGGCACCGGCGAGTTCGTGATCATGGGTCTTTTGCCGGAAGTCGCGCAGACCTATGGCGTGACCGTGCCCCAGGCGGGCCATGTCATCAGTGCCTATGCACTGGGCGTCGTCATCGGCGCACCGATCATTGCGGCGCTTGCCGCAAAACTTCCGCGCAAGACGCTGCTTCTGCTGCTCATGGGCCTGTTTGCACTTGGCAATTTCGCCAGCGCCCTTGCCACCCAGTTTTCCGCATTCACGGCCCTTCGCTTCGTCACCGGTCTGCCGCATGGCGCCTATTTCGGCGTTGCGGCCCTGGTCGCCGCCTCCATGGCGCCGCCGAACCGGCGCGTGCGCGCGGTCGGGCGTGTGATGCTGGGCCTCACCATAGCAACCCTGGTTGGTACGCCGATCGCCACCTTCCTCGGTCAGTTGATGAGCTGGCGCGCTGCCTTCCTGATGGTGGCCGCGATCGGGGCGATCACGGTTGCGCTCATCGCGCTCTACCTGCCGAAAGATGAAGTGGCGGAAGGTGCGAGCATCCGCCGCGAACTGTCGGCCTTCACACGGCTGCAGGTCTGGCTTTCCTTCGGTGTCGCAGCCGTCGGCTTCGGCGGCATGTTCGCCATCTTCAGCTATATCGCCAAGACGGTGACGGACACTGCCGGCCAGCATGGTCGCGGTCGTGCTGGCGCTTTTCGGCATCGGCATGAATGTCGGCAATATCGTCGGCAGCCGGATGGCCGATTATTCGCTGAAGGGCACGATCGGCGGCATGCTCGCCTTCAACATCGCGCTGATGGCCGTGTTCTCGCTGACCGCGCATAACCCGGTCATGCTCTGCATCTGCGTCTTCCTGACCGGCTGTGGCTTTGCCGCCTGCCCGGCCGTGCAGACCCGGCTCATGGATGTCGCCGCCGATGCCCAGACGCTTGCGGCTGCGACCAACCACTCCGCCTTCAACATTGCCAATGCCATCGGCGCCTGGCTTGGCGGCCTCGTGATCGCGGCCGGCTATGGCTACGGCGCCACCGGCTATGTCGGCTCCGTCCTCTCGGCGCTCGGCCTCGTGATCTTCCTCATCTCCATCGCGCTCGAAAAGAAGCCGTCACGCGGCTGAGGCCTCGTTTTCGATCGCGTCCGGCGTGACGAGGAGCCGCTGGCCATCCTCACAGCGGACGTGACGGCTGCCCCATTGCTCGAGGACCATGATGACCGGCCGCAGGCTCTGGCCAAGCGGGGTCAGCGCGTAATCGACGCGCGGCGGTACAACCGGATAAACGGTTCGCACGACCAGCCCCTGCTCTTCCAGTTCGCGCAGCTGTTTCGTCAGCATGCGTTGCGTCACCGCCTGCAGGCGTCTGCGCAGTTCGCTGAAGCGCAGTGTGCCGTCGACGAGCAGGTGATAGAGGATGACCCCTTTCCACTTGCCGTCGAGAAAGCTCAAGGTGGTCTCCACCGGGCAGCCGGGGAAGTTGTTGGTCATCTTGGCGCGGGGTCGCGACATCGACAGTATCCTTTTGTGTACCGAGGTCTGATTTTGTGCCTACAAACACAAAATGTGCATTCTTGCGCCCGGGCAATCTATGTTCTTAATGGGCGGCGTGCAAACGCAAGACAGGAGTTTTTCCATGCGAGCCATCGGTTTCCATCACCCCCAGCCCATCACCTCGGAGACGGCGCTGGTCGATCTCGATCTGCCCACGCCGACGGCGGAAGGCCACGACCTGCTGGTCGAGATCAAGGCGATCTCGGTCAATCCCGTCGACACCAAGGTCCGCCGCAACTTCACGCCGGCCGCCGGCGAGGCGCGCATCCTCGGCTACGACGCGGCCGGCGTGGTCAAGGCCGTCGGCCCTGAGGTAACCCTCTTCCAGCCGGGAGACGAGGTCTATTATGCCGGCGCCATCAACCGGCCGGGTACCAATGCCGAATATCATCTCGTCGACGAGCGCATCGTCGGCCGCAAGCCAGCGACCCTCTCGTTTGCAGAGGCTGCCGCCCTGCCGCTGACGGCGATCACCGCTTACGAAGCACTCTTCGACCGGCTGAAGGTGAAGGACGCCGTGCTCGGCGCAGAGAATGCGATCCTGATCACCGGCGGTGCCGGCGGCGTGGGCTCCATTGCCATCCAGCTCGCGAAGCAGCTCACCGATCTCACCGTCATCGCGACCGCCTCCCGCCCGGAGACGGCCGAGTGGGCAAAATCGCTTGGCGCCGACTACGTGATCGACCACAGCAAGCCGCTTGCCGAAGAATACGCTGCGCTCGGCATTGGCGCTCCCGGCTTCATCTTCTCGGTGACGCATAGCAGCCAGCATCGTCTCGCCATGGCCGAGATCATCGCGCCGATGGGGCGGATCTGCCTGATCGACGACTTCCCGGAAGGCTTCGACATCCTCGCCTTCAAGCAGAAGGTGGTGTCGCTGCACTGGGAGTTCATGTTCTCGCGACCCCTCTTCCAGACGCCCGACCTGATCGAGCAGCACAAGCTCTTGACGCATGTCGCCGAACTCATCGACGCCGGCAAGATCCGCACGACGCTCGACACCGTGCTCGGCCCGATCACGGCGACGAACCTGCGGGAAGCTCATCGGATCATCGAGAGCAACCGGGCGCGTGGCAAGATCGTGCTGGAAGGCTTTCCGGGCTGAGCCGGTGAGTGCTGGCCGTTGACCGTCGGCCGCTGCCTCGCAGCGGCCGAAACGTCATCCGTCAGAGTCTGACCGGAAGCTTCAGCGGCGCGCCGGTCTTGACGCTCCTGATCGCGAAATTCGACCGGATGTCGGTGACGTTCGGCAGGACCAGCAGCTTCTCCGTCAGCAGCGTCTCATAGGCGGAGAGGTTTTCGACCACGACCTCGGCGAGGAAATCGGACTCACCCGAAATCATGTAGCAGGCAACCACCTCGGGAATGTCGAGAAGGGCTTCGTGCAGCGCATCGGCATTCTCGCGCGTGTGGCGCGCAACCTTGAAAGCAACGAAGACGGTGAGCTCCAGCCCCAGCATGCGTCGATCGAGATCGGCACGGTAACCACGGATGACGCCGCTCTCCTCCATCAGGCGAATACGCCTGAGGCAGGGCGATTGCGACAGGCCGACCTTGTCGGCGATCTCGACATTGGTGGTGCGAGCATCATCCTGGAGGATCTTCAGGATCGCGTGATCGAACTTGTCGAGTTTTGGCAGCATGTCTCACTCAGATGGCTCGAATTGGCAGATTCTGCCAAATTCGTAGTCTTGCGACGCAAACTTCGCAAGGACACATCGGAGCGGTGGCCTTAAGATAGCGCCCGAACAGATTATCCCGGAGCTCCCATGTCCGCCATCGGCACCACCCCCCTTCCCGGCTCCGGCCGATCGGCTCTCGGCGCCTTGTCGGCCCTGTCGGTCGTGCTGATCTGGGCCTCGTGGCTGGTCTCCACTCGCCAAAGCGTCGGCGCCGGGCTCGGGCCGCTCGACCTCAGCCTTCTGCGCTACGGGATCCCCGCGCTCGTGCTCGCACCCGTCTGGTGGCGAACCGGCCTTTTTCCCAAGGGTGCCATGGGCCCGCTCGCGATGATGGTTCTCGGCTCCGGCGCGCCCTTCTTCCAGATAGTGGCCTTCGGCATGCGCCACACGCCGGCCTCGGCAGCCGGTGTCCTGCTTCCGGGTCTGATGCCGCTCGCCGTCGCCGTCATCGGCATGGTTTTTCTCGGGGAGCGGCCCGACAGGTGGCGCAAGCTCGGGATGCTGGCGATCCTGGCAGGTGGCGCGGTGCTGCTGTTCGGCAATCTGGGAGACGAGGGCTTGAGCTGGATCAGCTTCACCATCCTGCCGATCGGCGCCACGCTCTGGGCAGTCTACACCCATGCCTTCCGCCGCAGCGGCCTCGATGCCTTCGAAGGTGCCGCGCTGATCTGCGTCTGGTCGACGATCCTCAATATCGGCGCCCTGCCGTTCGTCGGCACACAGTTCCCGACGGCACCATGGCGAGAGATCGCGTTGCAATCCGTCACGCAGGGGCTTCTGTCCGGCCTCGTTGCCACATTGCTCTACGGAACGGCGGTTCGGGCTCTCGGCGGAACCCAGGCTGCCGCCTATACGGCGATCACGCCTGTGGCCGCGGCCATCGGTGGCGCTGTCTTGCTCGCAGAGCCTCTGGGTGTCTCGACGCTTGCTGCGGCTCTCGTCACGGGGCTCGGCGTGCTTTTGTCGACGGGACTGCTCTCCCGCCGGCAGGTCGTTTCCTGAAATACCTTGGACTACGCCGCGGAGCGCATGATGGCGGCGCTGCCGGTCGGGCTCTCGCTCGGCTTCAGGGCAGCACCTTCCACGGCCACGAGGTTTTCCTGTCCCCAGCGGCCCAGGGCCTGGATCACCGGCTCAAGGCTGCGTCCGAGTGGCGTCAGCGAATAGTCGACCCGCGGCGGGACGACGGGATAGACGGTGCGCGCGACAAGGCCGGCCACTTCCATCTCTCTCAATTGCTTCGACAACATGCGGTGCGTGATCGACGGCAGCCGCTTGACGATCTCGTTGAAGCGGAGAACCTCGTCCTTCAGAAGGTGATGGAGGATGACGCCCTTCCATTTGCCGTCGAGAAGCTGAAGGGTCGCCTCGATCTGGCAACCGCCGAGATCCGACATTGCCGCCTTGGTGTCCTGTGTCATTCAATCTCCCTTCTCGAATCATCGATGCGGCCCGAAGGCCGGAAATCCGTTCCCACTTAGTCCTGACCGGCTTGAGCGGAAAGGCTCAAAGCGGTCGGCATTGGTCGACACATCGTCAACAGGTCATAGGACGCCGAAGCACGGCGTAAAGTTTCACTGGTTGAAGATTGGGGCGAAGTCGCGAGGCGGAAAGACCGATTTCGCAGTCGTGACCGCGCGTGACTGTCTGCCCACAGGCACGACCAAACGCAAAAGCGCCGGTCGACAGACCAGCGCCCTTAATATCCAGGAGAAGGAGACCTCTAGGCCTGGATGACCACGACCTTGCTGCCGACATCAACGCGGGCATAGAGATCGATCACGTCATGGTTCATCATGCGCACGCAGCCGGACGACATGGCCTGACCGATCGACCAGGGCTGGTTGGTGCCGTGGATGCGGAACATGGTGTCATTGCCGCCACGGTAGAGATACATGGCGCGGGCGCCGAGCGGGTTGTTCGGGCCGCCCGGGAGACCGCCGGCATATTTCAGGTTCTTTTCCGGATCACGGCGGATCATGTTCGGTGTCGGCGTCCAGGTCGGCCATTCCGCCTTGCGGCCGACATAGGCATTGCCGGAAAGCGCAAGACCGGCACGGCCGACGCCGATGCCGTAGCGCATAGCGCGTCCGCCGCCCATGACGTAATAGAGCCGGCGCTCGGGCGTATCGACCACGATGGTGCCGGCCGGATGCTTCGTTTCATAGGCCACTTCCTGACGGCGCAGTTCCGGCTTGATCTTTTCCAGCGGCACCTTCTTCAGCGGATGCGGCTCGTCCGGCACGTCGCCATACATCGCCTGCTGATTGGGAACGGACTGGCAGCCGGCCAGGAAAAGCGGCAGACCGAACAGGAGACCGCGGCGGGAAATGGTCATGATTCAGAGGTCCTTGGGATACGATTCGTTGCCCAGGAGCCTAGGAATTTATGGTTAATGGCGGGTTAAATCTCAGGGTGCGCGTTAAGAGAGATGGCGAAGATGGGGCAGCCGGCAGCCATGCTCGCTCCAGGCATCAGATGCAAAAAGAGCGGCCTTGCGGCCGCCCTTCAAGAAAATCCCATGTCGGATAGACTGGCCCCTCGCCGCCAAGTTCCCGACGGCGGTCCGTGCGGGCCTGCCTCCCATACATTTACATGTTCGGATAGACCGGCCCCTCGCCGCCCTGCGGCGGCACCCAGGTGATGTTCTGGTTCGGGTCCTTGATGTCGCAGGTCTTGCAGTGCACGCAGTTCTGGGCGTTGATGACGAAGGTTTCCTCGCCGTCCTTTTCCACCCATTCATAGACACCGGCCGGACAGTAGCGGGTCGACGGACCGGCATAGACGCCGAGTTCGGAGCGTTTTTGCAGGTCCATATCCTTGACCTTGAGATGGACCGGCTGGTCTTCCTCGTGGTTGGTGTTCGAGAGAAACACCGAGGAGAGACGGTCGAAGGTCAGGACGCCATCGGGCTTCGGATAGGCGATCGGCTTGTGCTGTGCCGCCGGCTCCAGGGATTCTGCATCCGTCTTGCCGTGCTTCAGCGTGCCGAAGAAGGAGAAGCCGAGCAGCTGGTTCATCCACATGTCGATGCCGCCGAGGCCAACACCGAGCGCCGTGCCGAGCTTGGACCAGAGCGGCTTGACGTTGCGCACGCGCTTCAGATCCTTGCCGATATCGGTCTTGCGCCATTCGTTCTCGATCTCGATCGGCTCGTCATTGGCGCGGCCGGCCGCGATCGCGTCGGCAATCTTCTCGGCCGCCAGCATGCCGGAGAGCACGGCGTTGTGAGAGCCCTTGATACGGGGAACGTTGACGAGACCGGCGGAACAGCCGATCAGCGCGCCGCCGGGGAAGGAGAGCTTCGGTACCGACTGGTAGCCACCTTCGGTGATGGCGCGGGCACCGTAGGACAAACGCTTGCCGCCTTCGAAGGTCTGGGCGATCGCCGGATGGGTCTTGAAGCGCTGGAACTCCTCGAAGGGATAGAGATAGGGGTTCTTGTAGTTCAGGTGCACGACGAAGCCGACGGCGACCATGTTGTCTTCGAGATGGTAGAGGAAGGAGCCGCCACCGGTCTTCATGCCGAGCGGCCAGCCGAAGGAGTGCTGCACCAGGCCCGGCTTGTGATGCTCGGGCTTGACCTGCCAGAGTTCCTTGAGGCCGATGCCGTATTTCTGCACATCGCTTTCGCGGGAGAGATCGAACTTGGCGATCAGCTGCTTGGCGAGCGAGCCACGAACACCTTCCGAGATCAGCACATATTTGCCGAGCAGCGCCATGCCGCGGGTGTAGTTCGGGCCGGGCTCGCCGTTCTTCTCGATGCCCATGTCGCCGGTCGCCACGCCGACGACAGCACCCTCGTCATTGTAGAGCACTTCGGAAGCGGCAAAGCCCGGATAGATCTCGACGCCGAGCGCTTCGGCATGGGCGCCCAGCCAGCGACAGACATTGCCGAGCGAGACGATGTAGTTGCCGTGATTGTTCATCAGCGGCGGCATCAGGGCGTTCGGCAGGCGAACCGAGCCGGCAGGGCCGAGGAAGAGGAACTGGTCGTCGGTGACGGGGGTCTTGAAGGGATGATCGGCCTCTTCGCGCCAGCCCGGGATCAGCCGGTCAATGCCGATCGGATCGACCACGGCACCGGACAGAATATGCGCGCCGACTTCCGCACCCTTTTCGAGCACGACGACGGTGAGATCGGGATTGACCTGTTTCAGCCGGATCGCCGCCGAGAGACCTGCGGGACCAGCGCCCACGATCACGACGTCGAATTCCATGCTTTCGCGTTCAGGCAGTTCCATCTCGGTGCTCATCAATCATTCCTCGCCAGGCGGTGCTTTCCGCCATCCTCCTTGACAAAACCCAACCGGATTGTCGAGCCGAAGCGCGACGCGCAGAGGCGCAAATTCCGGCAGGGCGGTGTGAAGCGCGAGAATATCTTACGTGAACGTAAGGGTCAATGCGACGAATTCGCTGTTGCAATGGCTTCTCTCGAGGGCCGCGCATCCTCACCCGCAACGAAAATCGCCGCGTCCTGTTCCGCCTGCGCCAAAACCCGTCGCAGGCCAAAATCTGTCTTTGAACCCTTTCCCGCTTTGTCGCAGTCTCTGCCAAAACGCCAGCAGGGGAACGCGACATGGCACTCACATATGGTTTCATCGGGCTCGGTCATCTTGGCCGCCACCTCGCCGGCAGTCTGGTCAGGGCAGGCTTTACCGTCGTCGTCAACGACCTCGATCCGAACAATGCGGAAGACCTTATTGCCGCCGGCGCCACATTCGCCGCCGATCCGCAGGCCGTGGCCGAAGCCGCCGATGCCGTCATCACCTGCCTGCCCTCGCCCAAGGTCAGTGAACGGGTTCTGACCGGCGAACGCGGCATCCTCAAGGGGCTGAAACCGGGGAGCACCTGGATCGAGATGAGCACGCTCGACGAGCAGGAAGTCCTGCGGCTCGGCAAGATCGCAGCCGCTGCCGGCATCCGCATGCTGGAATCGCCTGTGACCGGCGGCGTGCATCTGGCCGCCTCCGGCGAGATCACCGTGATCATCGGCGGCGACAGCGATCTCTACGACCTGCACCTTCCGGCCTTCCAGGCCATGGGCAAGCAGATCTTCCGCGCCGGGCCGCTCGGCAAGGCGGCTGTGATCAAGGTCATCACCAACATGCTCGCCTTCATCCACCTGATCGCCACCGGCGAGGCGCTGATGCTGGCAAAGAAGGGCGGCATCGACCTCACCGACGCCTTCAACATCATCAAGGCCTCCTCGGGCAACAGCTTCGTGCACGAGACCGAGGGCCAGGTGATCCTGAACGGCAGCTACAACATCAACTTCACCATGGATCTCGCGGTGAAGGATCTCGGCTTTGCGCTCGGTTTCGGTCGCGAATTCGGCGTACCGCTCGACCTGGCCTCCCATGCAATGCAGACCTTCATTCGCGCCCGGTCGGCCTATGGCGGCGACGCCTGGTCGTCGCAGGTGGTGAAGCTGCTGGAAGACGCTGTCGGCACGGATCTCAGAGCGCCCGGCTTCCCCGCCGAACTTTGAGGCGAGCCGACAGGGCGGGAAAGGCTGCCGGGCGGCTTGCAGCGACCGGCGTTTCCGGCGAAGAAGCGGCAAACAGATCAGGCGCCCCCATGTCTTCGCACCCGACCTTTTCGCCCCATGACCTTGCCCGTGCGCTCGAAGGGCTGCATCCGGAGCTCCGCATCCTCGGCCCGGAGGCCCTTGCCGGCCGGCATCCCGGTGAAGACCCAGCGAACCTCAACGCTGGTGTCATGGTGCAGCCTGCTTCGACGGAGGCGGCCGCGGCGCTGATCTCCTGGTGCCGGGCAAACCATGTCGCCATTGTGCCGCAGGGTGGCTTGAGCGGTCTTGTCGGCGGCGGCACGAGCCTTGCAGGCCAGGTCCTGTTGTCCAGCAACCGGCTCAATCGCATTCTGGCCATCCATGCCGACGAAGAAACCGTCGAGGTCGAAGCGGGCGTCACGCTCGAGGCACTGCAGTCGGCACTTGCACCGCATGGTCTCACCACCGGCATCGATCTCGGTTCGCGCGGCTCGGCGACCATTGGCGGGATGGTCTCGACCAATGCCGGCGGCATCCTCGCCTTCCGCAATGGGGTGATGCGCCACCAGATCCTCGGGCTTGAAGCCGTGCTGCCTTCGGGCGAAATATTCTCTGACATGACCCGGGTGGTAAAGGTCTCCGCCGGGCCGGACCTAAAGCAGCTTCTGATCGGCGGTGAAGGCGCCTTCGGCTTCGTCACGCGTGTGGTGATGAAACTCGAGTCGATCCGGCAGCACCGCGCCGTTGCCCTCCTCGGCGTCGCGGATGCCGCCCGGGCGCTTCTCGTTGCCGCGCGGCTGCGTCGCCATCCTGCCCTCATGCTCGAAGCCGCCGAGATGATGTGGCCGCGCTACGTGCGCGATCATGCAGTGCTCAAGGGCTTCGACCTCTCCTGGCTCGAAGGCGAGAGCGCGATGCTGCTGGTCGAGGTCTCCGGTCAGAGCGCCGAAGCGGCCGTCACGCATCTCGAGGAAGCGCTCGCGGACATCTGGGAAGAGGCCGATCTGAAGGGCGGGCTCGTTGCGCAGTCGTCGGACCAGGCGCGCCGCTTTTGGGATCTGCGCGAGGATTCCGGCTTCTATTTCACAGCCTTTCCCGACGCGCCCTCCTTCGATGTCTCCATGCCGCCTTCCCTGCTCGATCGCTATGTCGCAGATCTGACCGAGCGCCTATCGGCCATCGGCGACGGCTACGAGGCCTATGTCTACGGCCATATCGCCGACGGGAACCTGCATATCGCGCTTGCCGCCCCCGGCACCCTGCCCCCGGATCTGAAGGCACAGGTTGAAGACGCCGTCTATGCCGGCATCCTGGCATCCGGTGGAAGCTTCTCCGCCGAACACGGCGTCGGCCTCGACAAGCGCTCGGCCTATCTCTCCCATGTCGACCCGGTGAAGCAGGCACTCGCCCGAGAGATCAAGAACCTGCTCGACCCTGAGAGGATTTTCAACCCCGGTAAGGTGCCGTTCTGATCAGAATTAACCGACCTTCAATCGCTATGTGCCAAAACTGGGTGCAATCTTGATCGAGCGGGAAACCTGTCGTCATGCGGCGCATCATCTCTCCTAGAGCGACGAATTTGTGATGAAGGTCGGCCCCTTGAAGAGATTGAGAGATCTCGCTCAATCGGAGGCGATGTGCCTTGCGGTCTGTTGTGTCGCGTCCGGGAGCGCCTTCGCGGCAGCCACATTCCCCGGCACCGCCCCGTTGCCCTCTCTTTTCTCCACGGTCGCAGTCGGCTGCAGCCTTATCGCCTTCACCCTTATGGCAAGCCGCCCGCGGATGCGCACGGCTGTCGAAGCCGGTGCACTTACAACAGAACGGGTCAGCGAGGACTACTCCCGCGACGACCTGACCGGCTGCCTGACGCGGCGCCGATTTCTGGAGGTGCTCAATGGCAGGCTGGCGGAAATACGCCGTCGGCAGATTAACGGCCTGCCCTATGACGACTTCACCCTGATGCTGCTGGATGTCGACCATTTCAAGCTGTTGAACGACGGCTTTGGTCATCACGCCGGCGACGCCGTGCTAGAAACGCTCGGTCGGCGCGCCCAACAGGAAGCCGACTGGGTCGTCGGGCGACTCGGAGGCGATGAATTCGCAGTCATCGTCCCCGGAAACGACCACCGGGCGATCGCCCATGACGCGCGGCGTTTCCTCGAGCGTCTCGGGGAGGAGTTGCACGCCAACAGCGAGACGCGCGCTTTTCACGGCATCTCGATCGGGGTCGCCTCGGCACCCGCCGACGCGGATCAAGGGTCAGACCTGCTGAAGAAGGCCGACATGGCACTTTATGTCGGCAAGCGCTCCGGGCGCGGACAAGTCACATTTTATCATGGCGACATGCAGCGGAAGCAAGCCGCGGATCGCCAGATCTCCCGCGACTTGCATGCTGCGATCATCCTCAACCAACTTGACCTTCACTATCAGCCGATCGTCGACGTCGACAGACGTGGAGTGGCAGTGGAGGCACTGTTGCGGTGGACCGACCAGACAGGCCGTTCGATACCGCCTGATACCTTCATCCAGGTTGCAGAGAGATCGGAGCTCATCGACCGCCTCGGCGAATGGGTCTTCCGCAAGGCCTGCGAGGATCTCGACCTCCTCGACGTTGATCTGATCTCGGTGAACATCTCAGGCGCTCAGCTCCGTCACGACGGTCTGCTTCCCATGCTCGTTCGGGTACTGCGGGAAACCAACCGCAGCGCCTCCAGCTTCATTCTTGAATTGACCGAAACGGTTCTGATCAACGCCGACCAGAAGGTCTTCCGCCTGTTGGGCGATCTGCGGGCACTCGGCTTTAGGATCGCACTCGATGATTTCGGCACCGGTAACAGCTCCTTCACCCTCCTGCGCGATTTGCCGATCGACATCGTCAAGATCGACAAGAGCTTCATCCAGCGTTTGGAGAACGACAGGATTGCTCAGGTCTTCGTCTCCGCTGTGGGTGAGATTGCGAAATCGCTCGATATCGTGATGGTCGCGGAAGGCGTTGAAACGCAGACGCAGCAGGAATGCGCCAGGATTGCCGGCGCGCAGCGTTTCCAAGGCTGGCTGCATGGAAAGGCCGCGCCTCTGAAAAGTGGCCGCCTGCCCGAGCGCATCTTGCGCTCTCGCTGAACTCCACACCGACGACCTTCGATCTTCCAAGCTTCCCCTTGCCGGGATGCATTGATAGGTTGACGCGCTCATATCGCATCACGAAAGGACATCCCATGGATCTCGGCATTTCCGGCAAACGCGCGCTCGTGCTCGCCGCCTCTCGCGGCCTCGGCCTCGGCATCGCTAAGGCGCTTGCCGCAGAAGGTGTTCACGTGCTGATCTGCGGCCGCACCGAGGAAAAGCTGAAGGCCAATGTCGAAGCGATTCAGGCAGCGGGCGGCAAGGCCGATTACGTGGTGGCCGACCTCGCGGATGCGCATTTCGTCGATCAGATGCTGCATGCCGTGCATGACAAGCTCGGCGGCATCGACATTCTCGTCAACAACACCGGCGGCCCGACGCCGGGGACGGCCGAGGAGATGGATGCGGAGAAGCTCTACACCTTCTTCCAGTCGATGGTGGTGCGCGTCATCACGCTCACCAATGCGCTCGCGCCGCTGATGAAGACCCAAGGGTTCGGCCGTATCCTGACCGTCGCCTCCTCGGGCGTCTTCGAGCCGATCCCCAATCTCGCGCTTTCCAACACCTTGCGTGGCGCGCTGGTCGGCTGGAACAAGACGCTGTCGGCCGAGCTTGCCTCCTATGGCGTCACGGCCAACATGATCCTGCCGGGCCGCATCCATACCGACCGCATCGACGAACTCGACGGCGCCAATGCCAAGAAGCAGGGCAAATCAATCGACGAGGTGCGCGCGGCGTCGGTCAAGTCGATCCCCGCGCAGCGGCTCGGACGCGTCGAGGAATTCGCAGCCGCCGCGGCCTTTCTCTGCTCGGAGCCTGCGAGCTACATCACCGGCACGATGCTGAGGGTCGATGGCGGGGCGGCAAAATCGATCTGAGGGGGCTGAGATCCGCCCTCAAATTCGCATTGCCTAAAATGAGAGTAATCGGCTGAACGGCTTGGAAATCTCTTGCGTTTACTCCAAAGCGAGAAACCTGGGAGATGAGAGTTCCCGTGATGACCGATGCCGGACATGAAGACCGGATGCTGCAGGCGCTCGACCCTGCCGCTTTCGCGACCGAAACCGAACAGACCATCGTCGAAGAGCGCGTGCGTGTTCCGCGCTCTCGCCACGCAAGCTATGGTCGGATCATCGATCACTTCCTGACCAAGCTCGAATCCTATGACGACGAGTTCGATACGCCCGATACGCCGATCCTCGCGGCTCGGCCCTATCTCGACGTCTGATGCTCGCCTACACGCAGCAGCTCACCCGGACCGGCTTTGGCCGAACCCCGCAGCGTCCAGGAGAACGCAGAGTTCCGCGTCTGTCGCTTGCTCGATAGACAGCAGTCCAAGATAGCCATCGCCCTCTTGCTTCAGCGCTGACCAGAATGCCGGCTCGGTCTTCAGGCCTTGCTGCCGCAAAAGCTGGATGGCGCGCTTGAAGCCATCGCCACCGAGGGACAGCAGCCGTCTTTCGACCGTGAAGTGGCGCCATCCGGATTGCCGGGCCACGGGCCTGGGGCTCGCGAAGAGCTCGAACTCCCAGTCGAAGGCATGGAATGTCGCGATGACCGGCCGGTCTTTTGCCCTCCACTGCCAGAGGCGGAAGCCTGGCATCTGTGCATAGGCGCGCCAGATGTCTGCTACGAACGTCGCCTGGTCCGGCGCATGGCAGAGAATATCGATGTCGCTCGTTTCGGTGTGGATGCCGAGCGGCGGGGTACCGGCAATGTGCGGATCATAGGCCGCAAGGGTTTCAATGATGCCGAGCTGGCCTACTGCCGTCTGATAGTCGGTGCGTGACATCTTTCCGGCTCCGGTGATCGCTTTGCACCATCCCCCTACCGCCTGATGGTGCCCGCATCAAGCCGGGCAGAGGGTGCGGCCGCGCGGGATGACAGAACGCAGCGGAGCGCCATCCTCCGCATATGTCACAAAATGGTCGCTTGCCCTTGCCCGGTCCCTGTGGCATCAGGCGCCCTCTTTCGTTCTCGGCTACGCCGACGACAGCCGGCATCCCGGTTCCCACAGACAATCATTCAGATCAAAGGAGCGATGGCCATGGCTCAGGCGCTGGGGCTCGATTTCGGCACGACCAATACCGTGATCGCCGTCGCGGAAAGCGGAGACGACACCCGGTCCGTCTCCTTCACCTCTCCCGCCGGCACCACCGACAGCATGCGCACGGCGCTCTCCTTCCTCAAGGATCCGCAGCTTGGCGCCGGTGCCCTGAAGGTCGAGGCGGGCCAGGCCGCCATTCGTGCCTTCATCGACAATCCCGGCGATTGCCGCTTCCTGCAGTCGATCAAGACCTTTGCGGCCTCGGCCCTGTTCCAGGGCACGCTGGTGCATGCGCGGCGCTTCCAGTTCGAGGATCTGATGGAAGTCTTCCTGAAGCGCCTGCAGGCCTATGCCGGCGATGGCTGGCCTGACGAGACGAAACGGCTGGTGGTCGGTCGGCCGGTGCATTTTGCCGGCGCAAGCCCCGATCCTCAACTCGCCGTCACGCGCTACAACGAGGCGCTGACCCGTCTCGGCTTTCCGGAAATCCACTATGTCTATGAGCCGGTCGCGGCGGCCTTCTATTTTGCCCGCACGCTGAAGCGCGATGCGACCGTTCTGGTTGCCGACTTCGGCGGCGGCACGACCGACTTCTCGCTGATCCGCTTTTCCACCGAAGGCGGCAAGCTCAGCGCCACCCCAATCGGCCATTCCGGTGTCGGCATCGCCGGCGACCAGTTCGATGCCCGCATCATCGACCAGCTGGTGGCGCCCGAGATCGGCAAGGGCAGCCAGTTCAAGAGCTTCGGCAAGCTCCTCGACGTGCCGAGCAACTACTATCTCGCCTTCTCGCGCTGGAACCAGTTGTCGGTGTTCAAGACGATGAAGGAATTCACCGATCTCAAGTCCCTGGTGCGTCAGGCGGAAGAGCCGGAAAAGCTCGAGCTCTTCATCGACCTCATCGACCATGACGAAGGCTATCCGCTGTATCAGGCCGTCTCCGCGACCAAGATGGCGCTCTCCTCCGCAGAGGAGGCCGAGTTCCGCTTTTCCCCGCTCGGCAAGGCCGGCGAAAAGCGGGTGACACGGCGCGATTTCGAAAGCTGGATCGCGGACGATCTCACGCGCATGGAACAGGCGCTGGACGAGGTATTGACGACGAGCAACACCCAAGCCGACAGCATCGACAAGGTCTTCCTTACCGGCGGCACCTCCTTCGTGCCGGCCGTGCGCGACATCTTCCACCGCCGCTTCGACTCAAGCCGCATCGAAACCGGCGGCGAACTGGTCTCGATCGCCCACGGCCTGTCCCTGATCGGCGAGCGCGACGACATCGAGCAGTGGGTGGCGTGAACTCGCCTTGTTGAGGGCGCCGTAGATGATCACCGCCCCGTCGGTCCTGCCACGGCCCCTCACCCTGCCCTCTCCCCGCAAGCGCGGAGAGGGAGCGCCAGCGGTGGCCGTCATGGCCTTCTCCCCGCTCGCGGGGAGAAGGTGCCCGAAGGGCGGATGAGGGGCGGCCAGCGTCGCGTGAACACGAGGGGCTAAACGGCAGTGCACCTCCCCGCTTTCCATTTGCCTTGACCGGGCCAAACACACTAGAACAGCCTCATGATCCAGGCCCGCGACATGACGCCAGCAGAGCTCGCCGCGCTTCTCGCATTTCATGCGGAAGCGGGTGTCGATTGGCTCGTGGAGGACGATCCGGTCGATCGCATTGCAGCCTTTGCGGCGGAAAAGGCTGCCCGCCAGGTGGCACGGCCGGCGGCCGACGCGTCCTCGGGCAATCTCCCGGCCCGCACGCTTGCCGCACGCGGCGCGCCGCAGAGCGAACGCCAGCCGGCGCGTGCCCAGCCCGCACAAGGCTCCGCCCTGCCGGCCATCCCGGACGAGAACGCGATTGCCGAGGCGCGGTTCGCGGCCGAAAGCGCGCGATCGCTCGCCGAACTCAAGACCGCCATCGAAGGCTTCACGAGCTGTAACCTGAAGACGTCGGCCCGGTCCACGATCACCGCCCAGGGCGCAGGCACGTCCGGCATCATGGTGATCGGCCCCATGCCGAACGCAGACGACGACCGCGAAGGCATGGCCTTTTCCGGACGCGCCGGTCTGCTGCTCGATCGCATGCTGTCGGCGATCGGCCAAACGCGTGAGAGCGTGGTGATCTCCACCGTCATCCCCTGGCGTCCGCCGGGCGACCGCATGCCATCAGGGCCGGAGACCGCCATCTGCCGACCCTTCATCGAGCGGCAGATTGCACTGGTGGAGCCACGCCTCGTGCTCGTGCTCGGCAATTTCGCCGCCCGCTTCTTCTTCGGAGAGACAGGCACCATTCACGCCTTGCGTGGCAAATGGCGCGACATCGGCGCGGGCGGCCATACGGTTCCGGCACTCGCGACCCTGCACCCCCAGGAACTGCTCGCCGCACCGGCCAGCAAGGCGCTCGCCTGGATGGACCTGCTCGCCTTCTCCGAGCGGCTCCAGACACCGCCCAACGGCTAAATTTCAGGCAATGTAAACGAATTATGAAATCTGCCATGCGATTGACGCATGGCAGGCCCGCAGTCGGGCTGCTTGCCGAATCTATGCTGCACTGCGATATTCGAGGGGCAAAGTGGGAGGTACACTTTACAAGGAATACCGTCGTGAGCCTTCGGACCCGCCCCATCCACTGCAAGTTCGAGACCCTGCGTCTCGCTGGCGATCATGGCCGTACCGGCACGCCCTATAATCGCTCCAGCCCCTCCGTTGCTGTCGAGCAGCTCAGCGCCCGATTCGCAGGTCATGCCGGCCGCATCGCCCGCCCGGCCGCCAGCTTTACCGAAGGCCGCCTCTGATCCGGCCTGCGCGGAGCAATCTGCGCGCCGTTCTGCTTCGCCTGCATAGCAGCCCTTCCGCATTGTGCATTGCAACATCGGTTCATTGATGAACTAATACGGTCATCGAATTTGCCATGCGTCAAAAGCAGAGGACACGACCATGATTTCATTTCATCCCGTCCGCAGCCTGCGTCAGGCCGTGCATCACATCGGCGAAGCGGTCAACGCATCGGCCGAACTCTCCCAGGCAGCCCGCAAGCGCCAGCAGGCGCAGGATCGCGGCGAGCAGCGGGCTTTGCAGCCGCTCGGCTTCTGATCCCCCCGACACCTGTCAGATACGAAAAGGCCCGCATCGCTGCGGGCCTTTTCGTTTTTTTTGATGGCGCTGGAAGACAACGGAAGCTCGCCTACCTCGCCCCTCTTCGAGGTTCAGGCTTCCCGTGCCACGCCGAGGCGCGGATCATGCTTTCCCAGGCGGACAGGCCCGCAGATCTTCTCATGGGCAAAATCGATGATCGAGAACTTGATCGCCTGCCACTTGCAATATTCGTCGAGGAAATCCCGCCGCAGGATGCAGTGATTGCGGTCGCCGTCCGGCCAATGCAGACAGCCCGTTTCCACCGCACGGCGGAAGAGACGCTGCAGATGGGTGCGCGAGATCATGAAATGCTCGGCCATCACGCGCGCATCGATGCGGCCGATATTGTAGCCCTCGCCATCCGGAGAGAGCTCCATGGCCCGGCGCACCAGTTCGTCCATGACAAGACCGCCGGCTTCCGTCCAGAGAAACAGCGCGACCCGCGGCGGCGGTTCCAGCCAGCTTGGATTGAGGCAGGCGCGCCGGGCAACATGCGGCTGGATCAGCTTGAACAGCTCCGGCTGCGCGGCAAGCGTGGCGGCCCGGTCGCCGCCATCGAGGTGATCGAGAAGCTCGAAATTGGTCATCAGCCACTGATACATGGCCTGGGTCGGCAGCTCCGTCGCCTCGTAGCGCTTTGGACGCCGATTGGGATCGCCCACGATGCGCACGAATTTGTAGCTCAGCAGCTGATCGAGAAAGTTCAGCACCGTGTTGCGGCTGGCCGCATTGTTGGAGGTGATGATCTCGCGGAGATTGGTGGTGGTGAGCCCGCTTCCCGGCTGCGAGGGGTCGTATTCGAGCTGCAAGGCAAAGGCCGCCTGGCTCAGAAGCCAACGTTGATGCGAAGCCAGCATGCGCGACAGGCGCGGGCTCTGGTCGAACTGGCCGCGCAGCTTGGCCGCATAGGCGCGCAGGGCCGGAACGAATTGGGGATGGCCGACGATCTCCGAGACAGACAGCGTCATGACACGCTCCCGGACTTGATTGCGCTATCTGCGACGGCGGAAACAAACGGCACGCGCAGGCGCTCTGGCCTGCAAGCGGTCTGCCGTGTCGTCGCCCGTGTCGGCTCCATTCGATCCCTTTGGCGGACCCCGTCCCTTCGTCCGAGGCCTCTCATCTTGTGACAGTTGTCAAGGTAAACGAATTCCTCGCGATGTTTCAATAATTTATTACGCTACCCCTGCTCAAGTCGCAGATTGCATTCGCATTGCGCCCCGTCGCGTCGTATTCGACATTTCAAACGGCTGGCGATGCTGGCACTATTCTTGTCCAGACTGCTTCCGGGAGGCCCAATGCTGTCCAGTCTCGCCTCGATCGCCACCCTGATGCTGTCGACCCTGATGATGATGGCCGGCTTCGGCCTAATGGGCTACATGCTGCCGATCCGGTCGCTGAACGAGGGCTGGTCGACCTTCATCATCTCGGTCATCGCCACGGGCTACACCTTCGGCTTTACGGTCTCCTGCGTCGTCACGCCCATCCTCGTGCGTCGGGTGGGGCATGTGCGCGTCTTCGGCGCCCTCATCACGATCCTCACCGTCTCGATCCTGCTCTGCGCGCTGGTCGTCGAGTGGTGGGCCTGGATGATCTTCCGCGGCCTGTCCGGCTTTGCGATTGCCGGCGCCTATCTGTTGATCGAAAGCTGGCTCAACGAGCGCGTCACCAACGACAATCGCGGCGCGCTCTTCTCCGTCTATATGGTCACCTGCCTGGTGGGCTCGATCGGCGGGCAATACATCGTGCCGCTGGGCGATGTGAACGGGCCGGAACTCTTCATGATCTGCGCGCTGATCTTCTCGCTCGCTCTATTCCCGGTGGCACTGTCCACCGCCCAATCCCCCAGCCCGATCGCCGAAGCGCGCTTCGATCTGAAGCGTCTCTATCGCCGCTCGCCGATCGCCTTCTTCGGCTCGCTTCTGTCGGGTGCGCTCTCCGGCACCTGGGGCAGCCTCGGCGGCGTCTATTCGCAGACGATCGGCATGACCACCGCGCAGGGTGCCACTCTGCTTGCCGCCTTCCTTGCCGGCGGCGCACTTTCCCAGGTGCCGATCGGACGCATCTCCGACCGCATGGACCGCCGCCTCGTGATGATCGCCTCCGGCCTTTTCGGCGTCGGCGCCTGCGGCTTGATGATCGGCTTTGGCGCCGAAGAACCGACAGCGCTCTATGTCGCCGGCTTCTTCGTCGGCACGGTGCTTTACCCGGTCTATTCGCTGAACGTCGCCCATGCGAACGATCTGGCCGAGCCTCATGAATATGTCACCCTCTCTAGTGCCATCATGATCCTCTACGGCATGGGCACGGTGACGGGCCCGATCATGGCCGGCACGCTGATGGAGTGGCTTGGGCCGAATGCGCTGATCGGTTTCCTCGGACTGGCCTTCGCCCTTTACGCCGGCTATGCGGCCTATCGCATCACGCGGCGTCCCGACGCTGTCACGCCGGAGGAAAAGGCCGACTTCCAGGCCACCATCCTGCCGATGCAGGGTGCGGACAACGCCTCCCCCCTCCCCGAGCCTGAGCCCGATCCGGAAGAGCAGCTGGAGCTTGGAATCGAGCCCGGTCGCTGAGCGTCAGCCCTGCGGCGTCGACGCCTTGCGGGCCGCCCGCCGTTCGAGGCCGAGCTGGTGTTCGCGGTAGATGATGAAGATGCCGGCAGAAACGACAATGGCCGCGCCGATCAGGGTCGTTGCGGTGGGCACTTCTGAAAACAGCGCATAGGCGGCAATCGAGCCCAGGATGATCGAACAGTATTCGAAGGGCGCAATCGTCGAGACGTCGGCGAAGCGATAGCTTTCCGTCAGGAAGATCTGCCCGAGCCCGCCGAAGAAGCCGGCGAGTGCCAGAAGGCCCAGCGCCTGCCAGGACAGATCCGCCCAGCCGAAGAACCAGCTCAGCGCGGACAGCAAGGCTGCCGTCAGGGAAAAGAACAGGACGATGGTCGCGGTCTTTTCCTCCCGCACGAGCTGGCGGACCTGCAGCATGGCGCCCGCCCCAAGCGTTGCCGAGATCAGCACTGCGACCGCCCCGATGGCAGCTTCCGAGCCCATGCCGTCTTCCCCGAACAGGGTCAGCTTCGGCAGCGAGATGATCAATACACCGACGAGCCCGATGACAACGGCCGTCCAGCGATAGAGCCGCACCGTCTCCTTCAGGAAGATCGCGGCGAAAACGACGGCAATCAGCGGCATGGCATAGCCGATGGCGATCGCGTCCGGCAGCGGCAGGTGCACAAGACCGTAGAAGCCCGCCCCCATGGCGCAGACCCCAAGCAGGCCGCGCTTCACGTGCCCGAACGGGTTGTCGGTCTGCATAGCGACCCTGAGCTCCCCACGCCAGGCGAGATAGGCAACGATCGGCAGGATCGCGAAAGCGGACCGGTGAAAGCTGATCTGGCCCGGCGGGATACCGTTGCCGGCAAGCTTGATGCAGGTCTGCATGGCAACGAAGACCGTGACCGAACAGACTTTCAGCACGATGCCGCGCAAGGGATTGGGATCGGCAAAGGCCATGGTCACGACTGTCTTGAATGCGGGCCGGCGCGGACAAGCGCCTCGGGATGAGGTCGAAGCATCTGAATCGACCGGACCTAGGTTGCATGGGTGCCCGGTGGGTGCAAGTGCGGATTTTCGCGGTATTGGCCCCAGAAATGGCCTGAAAACCCCGGGATTCCCGCCATGAAGCGTTAACGGCTCGTTCAATGCGGGAAAATATATTTCCTCTTAATAAGTCATATTTATCCGGCAGCGTGCTGCCGACTTTTCAGGTTCGTCTTTTTCAAACCGGGGTTTGGCGCCATGCCGCAGGCCGATTATCAGACCAATCCGATTTCAGAGATTCTTGCCACGCCCCGGTCCATGCGCCTCGTCACGGAGAGCATCGGATCCGACCTCGAAGTCTTCAGCGCCGACAACGCCCATATCGTCCGGCAGATCCGGCTCCTGGCCATCAACGCCCTGATCGAGGCCGCGCGCGCCGGTGAGGCCGGCAAGGGTTTCGCTGTGGTCGCCAACGAGGTCCAGCGCCTCGCGCAGGGTGCCAACGAGACGGCAGTACGGTTCCAGCAGAACGTGCTTGGGCGCATCCGGCAGAGCCGCAGCATGGCAGACGATCTCGTCGAGCAGATGGAGGGCGTCCGGCTCATCGATCTCGCGCAGACGCTCGTCCAGTTCATCGTGCGCAATCTTTTCGAGCGCACGGCCGATGTGCGCTGGTGGGCGACCGACAGCGCGCTGTGGGAAGCTCTTGAACAGCCGTCCGCCGACCGCGCCCAGCATGCCGCCGCCCGCCTCGGCGTGATCAACCGCTTCTACACCGTCTATCTGGATCTCGTGATGACGGACACGAAGGGCAAGGTCATCGCTTCCGCCAATCCCCGCTACCACCGCAGCCTGAAGGACCGGGACCTCTCGAGCGACGCCTGGTTCCAAGCTGCGCGCGGCTGCCAGAGCGGCGACGACTACATCGTCGACACCGTCAAGCGCAGCCCACTGCACGACAATCGCTACGTCCTCGTCTATGCCACCGGCATTCGCGCGGGCGGCCGCAGCGATGGCGCGCTTCTCGGCACGCTCGGCGTCTATTTCGACTGGCAGGCTCAGGGTCAGGCAATCGTCGAGAAGGAAGCCAACCTGCCGCCACAAGTTGCAGAGAAGACAGAGGTTCTGCTGCTCGACGGCAGCAACATGGTGATTGCTTCATCGCGTCCGGAGCGGATCTACACCCATTTCGCGCTCAACAATCCGCAGCAGCTTGCCAAGGGCAGCTATTATGATCAGAGCGGCGCCATCGTCGCCTTCGCCAAGACGCTCGGATATGAGGATTACGACGGCCTCGGCTGGTCGGGCGTGATCATCCAGGGCATGGACAGCGACGACGAGTTGCGACAGCAGCTGCGGCTGAAGTGAGCCGCGTCACAGCCGCGCAAGAGATTTCGCAAGATCAATTGTCCGACTATTCTTGGACTTCGCGCGCGATTGACGCAGTTCGAGCGATGAAATCCGCTTCTTGCGACCAGAGCATCGTAAAAATAACTCGTGTTTTAACAATCGTTCAGAAATTGCTGCAATCATCGCCCGCAACTTGACCCCATTCGGCTACAGGCATCTTCAAGCCTGCGCCGTGGTGGCCAACCCCGCAGCGACCAGGACATATTATGCGCACAGATACGGGCCGGATCGTTCATCTGGCAGACTACCGCCCCACCGACTTCGTTCTGGAACGGGTTGATCTGACCTTCGAACTGGATCCGACCGAGACCAAGGTGGAAGCTCGCCTGATCTTCCATCGCCGCGAAGGTGTCGATGCGACTGCGCCGCTAGTGCTCGATGGTGACGACCTCACCATGACGAGCCTGCTCTTCGACCAGATCGAGATGGATCCGGCGCGCTACACCGCGACGCCCGAGAGCCTCACGATCCGCGATCTGCCGGAATCCACGCCCTTCGAGATCACGGTCGTGACGATGATCAACCCTGAGGCCAACACCCAGCTGATGGGCCTCTACCGTTCGAACGGCATCTACTGCACCCAGTGCGAGGCGGAAGGCTTCCGCCGCATCACCTATTTCCCCGATCGTCCGGATGTGCTCGCCGTCTACACGATCAACATCATCGCCGACAAAGCTGCCAACCCGCTCCTGCTCTCCAACGGCAACTTCCTCGGTGGCGCCGGCTTCGGCCCGGACAAGCATTTCGCTGCCTGGTTCGACCCGCATCCGAAGCCGTCCTATCTCTTCGCGCTCGTCGCGGGCGACCTTGGCGTGGTCGAAGACACCTTCACCACCATGTCCGGCCGCGAAGTCGCACTGAAGATCTATGTCGAGCACGGCAAGGAGCCGCGCGCGGCCTATGCGATGGACGCGCTGAAGCGCTCGATGAAATGGGACGAAGAGGTCTTTGGCCGGGAATATGATCTCGACATCTTCATGATCGTCGCCGTTTCCGACTTCAACATGGGCGCCATGGAGAACAAGGGCCTCAACATCTTCAACGACAAGTATGTCCTGGCCGATCCCGAGACCGCGACCGATCAGGACTATGCGAATATCGAAGCGATCATCGCGCATGAATACTTCCACAACTGGACCGGCAACCGCATCACCTGCCGCGACTGGTTCCAGCTCTGCCTGAAAGAAGGCCTCACCGTTTATCGCGACCACGAATTCTCGGCCGATATGCGCTCGCGCTCGGTGAAGCGCATCGCGGAAGTCCGCCATCTGCGCTCGGAGCAGTTCCCGGAAGATGCGGGCCCCCTCGCCCATCCGGTGCGCCCGACCAAGTATCGCGAGATCAACAACTTCTACACCACGACCGTCTACGAGAAGGGCTCGGAAGTCACCCGGATGATCGCGACCATTCTCGGCCGCGACGATTTCAAGAAGGGCATGGATCTCTATTTCGAGCGCCATGATGGCGATGCCGCGACCGTCGAAGACTTCGTCAAGTGCTTCGAAGACGCAAGCGGTAAGGATCTGACCCAGTTCTCGCTCTGGTACCATCAGGCCGGTACGCCGCAGATCACCGTCTCGTCCACCTATGACGCGAGCGCCAAGACGCTGACGCTGTCACTGGAGCAGATGATCCCGGCCACCCCCGGCCAGAGCAGCAAGGAGCCGATGCACATTCCGCTGCGCTTCGCGCTCATTTCCGAAAACGGCTCGGAAGCCTCGGCTTCCGCCATTGCGGGCGGTGATGTCACCGGCGACGTGCTGCATCTCACTCAGCGCGCCCAGACCTTCTCCTTCTCCGGTATCGGCAGCCGCCCGGTCGTGTCGCTCAACCGCGGCTTCTCGGCCCCGGTCACCCTGCATTTCGCCCAGAGCGCCGAGGATCTCGGCCACATCGCCCGGCACGACAGCGATCTCTTCGCGCGCTGGCAGGCGATCACCGATCTCGCGCTGCCGGTCCTGACGGACGCGGCCAAGACCACGCGTGACGGCGGTTCCGTCGCCGCAAACTCCGCCTTCGTCGACGTCCTGCTCGCGGTCGCTGCCGATGAGGCACTGGAACCGGCCTTCCGCGCCCAGGCACTGACACTTCCAAGCGAAGCCGACATCGCACGCGAACTCGGCGGCAACAACGATCCGGATGCCATCCATGCCGGCCGGCAGGCCGTGCTCTCGGCGATCGCGACGGCGGGTGCGGAGGTCTTCCGCAAGCTGCACGCCGCCCACTCGGCCTCCGGCCCCTTCTCCCCGGATGCCGCAGGTGCCGGCAAGCGGGCGCTGAAGAACATCGCCCTCTCCTTCCTGTCCATCGCCGAAAACGCGCCGGCACTGGCCGCTGACGCCTTCGGCCGCGCCGACAACATGACGGATCTGTCGCAGGCGCTCACCATTCTCGCCCACCGCTTCCCGGATGCGGCGGAAACGAAGGAGGCACTCGCCGCCTTCGAAGCCCGCTTCGCCTCCAATGCGCTGGTGCTCGACAAGTGGTTCACCATCCAGGCCACGATCCCGGGGGCTGCCAGCCTCGAACGAGTCAAGGCGCTGATGACGAGCCCGCATTTCCAGCCGACCAATCCGAACCGCGTCCGCTCGCTCGTCGGCACCTTCGCCTTCGGCAATGCGACCGGCTTCAACCGTGCGGATGGTGCGGCCTACCAGTTCTTTGCCGAACAGATCCTCGCGATCGACCCGCGCAATCCGCAGCTTGCCGCCCGACTTCTGACCGCGATGCGCTCCTGGCGCCTGCTCGAATCCGGGCGCGCCGACAAGGCCCGTGCTGCCCTTGCAACCATCGAAGCTTCGGCCTCGCTGTCGACCGACGTCCGCGACATCGTCGAGCGCATTCTCAAGGGCTGACGAAGCCGCAAATCAGACGAAAAGGCGCCGGTCAAATCGGCGCCTTCTTTCGTTCTGCGGACCAGTATCAGCCTCTGACCACGCCCGGATTCTCCATCAGATTCAGCCTCTTGCCGATACGCCAATAAAAAAGCGGAGTCGGAGCAATGGGTTAATATTTTCTTTACGCACCCGGTCTGGACAAGGCGAATCGGTCATGATTCCTTGGCGTCAGATTCGGGCAAGCGGCGCTGCGAATCACACGAGGGACAGAGGCAGGGACGATGTTGGACGCGCGGCGGGTCACCGCAGCCGATGAGCGGCTGCGCATCAAATTTTCGGACATGGGTGAATTCTTCGCAAGGCTGGGACGGTCCCTGTTCGGAGCGTCTCATTCGGGACAGAGCCAGGCCACGGCCCGCTCAAGGCGCATCGAGACGGCCTTGCGGCGCGCCATCCCGATCCTCATTCTCGCATTTCTCGCCGTCGTGGCGCTTGCCCGCACGATCGGGATCATGAGCGAACATCAGCGCATGGAAAGTGCGGTTCGCCAGTCGACGGCGCTGATCGCCGCCACCGTCAATGCGGCCCTTGGCGAGCACCAGGCTCTCTTCGAAACCCGCAACCGCGCCGAAGCCGAGAAGCGGCTTTCGACCTTCCTCGACCGCGAGCACTTCGCCAATGGCGCCTTCGTTCTGCTGGTCGATCCGGCCGGCCGCGTCTTCGGCTCCTCGCCCGAGGCCGCCGCCCAGGTCGGCCTGATGCTGTCGAGCCTCCTGCCGGAAGTGATGACCATACGCAAATCCGGCAACCGGACCGGCGCGATCGAAACGGATCTCAACGGCATCCCGCATCACGCGATCTTCACCCCGGTTGGCACCGACGGCGCGATGATCGTCGCGGCTCATTCGCTGCAGGCGGTGGAAGATTTCTGGCGTCGCGAATTGTCGCTCAATGTCACCCTCTTCACCTGCATCACCGTCATTCTCTTCGTCATCCTCTACGCCTATTTCTACCAAGTGAAGCGGGCCCGCGAAGCGGATGACACCTTCCTCGAATCCAATCTGCGTGTCGAAACCGCTCTGGCGCGCGGCCGCTGCGGTCTCTGGGACTTCGATCTCGAAAGCCGCAAGCTCGTCTGGTCGCGCTCGATGTACGAGATGCTGGGCCTTGCCCCCTCGACCGAGCCGCTCGCCTTCGCTGATGCCGCCCGCCTGATGCATCCCGACGACGGCAATCTCTACGCGCTCGCCCGCTCCGTCGGTCGTGGCAGCTCCCGCCATATCGACCAGATCTTCCGCATGCGCCATGCCCAGGGCCACTATGTCTGGATGCGCGCCCGCGCCCAGATCATTTCCTCCAGCAACGGCGACCTGCATGTCATCGGCATTGCCATGGACGTGACCGAGCAGCATCGCCTCGCCCAGCGCTATGCCGAAGCCGACCAGCGTCTCGCCGACGCCATCGAATGCACCTCGGAAGCCTTCGTGCTCTGGGACAAGAACGACAAGCTCGTCGCCTGGAACGGCCACTTCCAGAAAGTCTATGGCCTGCCTGACGACGTGCTCGTGCCCGGCAAGGAACGCTCCCTGGTGCTCGCGGCCGCCGGCAAGCCGATCATCCAGCGCCGCATCGCCGATGCCGATGACGGCACCAATTCCCGCACCTCGGAAGTGCAGCTTGCGGATGAGCGCTGGCTGCAGATTAACGAGCGCCGCACCCGTGACGGCGGTCTCGTCTCGGTCGGCACCGACATCACGCTTCTGAAGCGCCACCAGGAGCGGCTGCGTGAGCAGGAACGCCGCCTGATGGCCACCATCGGCGATCTCTCCGCCTCGCAGAAGATCCTCGAGCGCCAGAAGACCGAACTCTCCGACGCCAATGAAAAGTACTTGGCCGAGAAGCAGCGCGCCGAAGCTGCCAACAAGGCCAAATCGGAATTCCTCGCCAATATGAGCCACGAGCTCCGGACCCCGCTCAACGCCATTCTCGGCTTCTCGGAGATCCTGCTGGCCCGCATGTTCGGCCCTGTCGGTTCACCGAAATACGAGGAATATGCCAAGGACATCCACGAGAGCGGCAAACATCTGCTGAATGTCATCAACGACATCCTGGACATGTCGAAGATCGAGGCTGGCCAGATGAAGATCCGCTGCGAGACCATCGACCTCTGCCCGCTGATCGAGGAGAGCATGCGTCTCACCGCGATCCCGGCCGAAGAAAAGAACATCACCGTCGAGCAACGCGTCGATTGCGGCCTCTCGCTCGTCGCCGACCGCCGCGCGATCAAGCAGATCCTGCTCAACATTCTCTCGAATGCGGTGAAGTTCACCGATGAGGGCGGACGGATTGCGCTCCGCGCCCGCAAGGTCGAAGGCGCCGTCCTCGTGTCCATCGTCGATACCGGCATCGGCATCCCGAAGAGCGCGCTCGGCAAGATCGGCAATCCCTTCGAACAGGTACAGAGCCAGTATGCCAAGTCCAAGGGCGGCTCCGGCCTGGGCCTCGCCATCTCCCGCTCCCTCGTCGCCCTTCATGGCGGCTCGCTGAAGATCCGCTCCCGCGAAGGCCAGGGCACCGTCGTATCGCTGCGCATCCCGGATGTCGTCGTCGCCCAGGGCCTGAAGCGCAGCGCGTGACTTTTTCCCCATTTACCCGCCCTTAACCCTTCCTGCCGATTGCGCGGCAGGACTTACCCATCCGTAAGGGTCCCCGGTCCATGACAGGGTCGGGACAATCCGGTGGAAACCGGAGGGACAGACAGGGACCGCAATGGCCAGCGAAGGCAAGCCGCGCAATCGGCTTTACGTCAATTTCATCATCAACCTGATCGGCGCCCTCTTGCCGATTCCGGTGATGATCCTGACGGTTCCCGTCTACATCGATTATGTCGGCGATGCCCGCTACGGCGTGATTTCGCTGATCTGGGTGATGATCGCCTATCTCGGCTTTCTCGAGCTTGGTCTGGCGCCCGCCACGATCAATGCGCTCGCCCGCCTCGACCGTTCCGATCAGCGAGAACGCGCGCGGGTCATCGTCACCTCCTTCACCATCAACGCGTCGATGACCTGTTTCGGCGCATTCCTGCTTTATCTGCTAGGCTCCTATATCGTCGGCGGCGTGGTGCAGGTGCCTGCCGAGATCGAAGGCGAGGTCAAGGCGGCCATGCCGTGGATCGCACTCCTTCTGCCGCTCGTCATCCTGAACGGCGCCGGGATCGACGCGATCGAGGCGCGGGAGAATTTCGCGCTCGCCAATGTGCTGCAGGTCTCCGGCGCGATCTTCGCCCAGATCCTGCCGCTCGCCTTTGCCGTCTTCGTCTCTCCGGATCTGGGCACGGTCATTCCAGGTGCCGTGCTCGCCCGCGTGCTCTTGATGCTCGCGATCTTCATCGCCATCAACCACATCGAAGGGCCGCTGCGTTTCCGCGATTTCGACCGGGACCGGGCCCGCCGGCTTCTCTCCTATGGCGGCTGGGTCACGATTTCCTCGGTGCTCACGCCGATCCTCGGCTCGCTCGACCAGTTGATGATCGGCCGCTTCTTCGGTGTGGCCGCCGTGACCTATTATGCAGTGCCGCTGAACCTCATCTCGCGCAGCCAGATCATTCCCGGTGCCATTTCCCGGGCCATCTTCCCGCGGCTTGCGAGTTCGGAATCGGAAGAGGCGAAGGCCCTGACCGCGCGCGTGCTGATCGTCACCGCCCTGCTCTATGGCGGCATCTGCGCCTCGACGATCCTGCTGATGGATCCGCTCTTGACGCTCTGGCTCGGCGAGGCCTTTGCCGAGCGGGCGCGTCTGCCCGCGACGATCCTCGTCACCTCGATCTGGCTCAATTCGCTGATCTTTGCGCCCTATTGGCTGATCCACAGCCAGCACCGGCCTGACCTCATCGCCAAGCTGCATCTGGGGCTGCTCTTGCCCTTCGCCGGCGTGCTCGTGCTGCTCACCATGCAGTTCGGCATTGTCGGCGCGGCCTGCGCGGCAGCCCTGCGCTCGCTCTTCGATTTCGGCGGTCACCTGACGCTGAGCGGCATCCTGCGACGCGTCGCCGGACCGCTTGCCCTGCCCTTCGCGCTGCTTGCCGCGGCAACCTTGGCGCATCTGACCGTCGACGACTGGCTCACCGCCTTCATCCTCGCCTGCGCCGTCTGGCCGATCGTGGCGCTCCTGGTCTTCCTCCTCGACCGCCCGACCTTCAACCTGCTGGTCGGTTTTGCGATGAAGCCCTTGAGATTGATCGCCAACCGCCCGGCCTGACCTTGCCGGCAGCTGCGTCCCTCAAGACCGCGCCATCACCCTTGAAAACACCTTGCGCACCGCCTTCGACAGCCGCTTCACCTCGGCCTCAGCGGTTTTCAAATCAGGGCTTTCGGCGGCGCGCGCCACCCGGTCGGTCAGACCTGCCGGGACATTGCCCGGCTCGAAGGGACCGTCGATGCAAAGGCGGATGACCTGCGAGAGATCGGTGTAAAGCTTCAGCGCTATCAGGCAGGTGTCGAGGTCGTTCGGATCGATGAGCGCGCCCAGTGCCTTCAGCGCATCGGCGGTGGAGAGCTCGTTCGTGCGGACCCGATGCCCCTTGCCGGGGGCGATAAGGGCGAGATACTGCGCGATGAATTCAATGTCGATCAGGCCGCCGGGGATGAGCTTCAGGTCCCAGATGTCCTTCGGCGGCTTCTCCTTTTCGATCAGCGCGCGCATCTCGGCCACGTCCTTGACAGTCTTCGCCTGATCCCGCGGGGCAGCCAGCACCTCTTCGATGATGCGCTCGGCCTCTTCGATCAGGCTTTGATCACCTGAAATCATGCGCGCTCTTGAGAGCGCCATATGCTCCCAGGTCCAGGCCTCCTCACGCTGATAGCGGGCAAACGAGCGCAGCCGGGTGGCCACCGGTCCCTTGTTGCCGGAGGGGCGAAGCCGCATGTCGACTTCGTAGAGCACGCCTTCGGCCGTCGGCGCCGAAAGGGCCGCCATCAGTCGCTGGGTAAGCCGGGTGAAATAGCGCACGGGATCGAGCGGCTTTGTGCCATCGGATTCCGACGCGTCGTCGTCATGCTCGTAAAGCAGGATGAGGTCGACATCCGACCCTGCCGTCAGCTCGTAGGAGCCGAGCTTGCCCATGCCGGCCAGCGCCACGCGGCCGCCGGGGATCCTGCCATGGGCCGCTTCCATTTCGGCGATCACCGCTTTCAGCGCCTCGTCGATGACGAGGCCGGCGAGATCGGTGAAGGCATGTCCCGCCTGGGCGCCGCCGATCGAACCGGTCAGTAGGCGAATGCCGATCAGGAAGCGCTGTTCGGCGGCAAAGATGCGCAGACGGTCGAGGATTTCCTCGTAATGTCTTGCGCTGGACAGGAAACTTTTCAGCCGCTTGCCGAGATAGTCACGCGTGGGAAGCTCGACCAGCAGGCTCGGGTCCAGCATGCCGTCGAAGACATGCGGACGTTCGGCGATGATCTCGGCAAGCCGTGGGGCGGCCGCCATGATGTTGACCATCAGGTCGAGAAGGGCGGGATTGTTGCCGAGCAGCGAAAAGAGCTGGATGCCCGCCGGCAGTCCTGAGAGAAAGTTGTCGAAGCGCAGCAGCGCGTCGTCGGCCCGCCGGCTCTCGCCGAAGGCCTTCAAGAGATCCGGCGTCATCGCCGTCAGCCGCTCGCGCGCCTCGACGGATTGGGTGGCGCGGTAGCGGCCATAATGCCAGGTGCGGATCACGCCAGAGATCGCTTCGGGCCGCTCGAAGCCGAGAGCCTTCAGCGTCTTTAGCGTATCCGGATCGTCCTGCTGACCGGTGAAGACGAGATTGCCCGTGGCGCTCGACAGGCCCTCTTCCTTCTCGAAGAGGCGGGCATATCGTCTCTCCACCGTTCGCAGCGTTGTCTCAAGCGCACGGGAGAAGGCCGTCGTGTCGATGAAGCCCAGCATGAAGGCGATGCGCTTCAGCTCTGCCTCTGTTTCAGGCAACACATGGGTCTGCTCGTCATGCACCATCTGGATACGGTGCTCGATATCGCGCAGGAACCAGTAGCAATCGATCAGCTCATCGGCCGTCTGCTCGTCGATCCACCGCGCCGCGGCCAGCGCCTTCAGCGCCTCCTCCGTCGGACGGCAGCGCAGGTCCGGCATGCGGCCACCGGCGATCAGCTGCTGCGTCTGGGCGAAGAACTCGATCTCGCGGATGCCGCCGCGGCCGAGCTTCACGTTATGGCCCTTCACCGCAATGGCGCCATGGCCCTTGTGCGCATGGATCTGGCGCTTGATCGAATGGATGTCGGCAATCGCCGCATAGTCGAGATATTTGCGGAAGACGAAGGGCACGAGTTCGCGCAGAAAGCCCTCGCCTGCCTTCAGGTCGCCGGCCACCGGCCGCGCCTTGATGAAGGCGGCGCGCTCCCAGTTCTGCCCTCTACCCTCATAATAGATCAGTGCCGCCTCGACTGGTACCGCGAGCGGCGTCGAGCCTGGATCGGGTCTGAGACGCAGGTCGGTGCGGAAGACATAGCCATCGGCCGTCCGCTCCTGCAGGATGCGCACCAGACGGCGCATCATGCGGCCATAGGTTTCCATGGCATCGTCCGGCTCCTTCAGGATGCCGGTGTCGGGGTCGTAGAAGATGACGAGGTCGATATCGGAGGAGTAATTGAGCTCGCGGGCGCCGTGTTTGCCCATGCCGAGGACGACGAGTCCGCTGCCTTCTGCCGGGTTCTCGCGGTTCTTCAGCGTCAGCTTGCCGCTCTCGTGGCCGGCGAGCAGCAGATGATCGATTGCGGCCGCCACCGCCGCGTCGGCAACCGCCGTCAGCCAGGCCGTCGTGTCGCGCGCCATGAAGACGCGGGCGAGATCGGCAAGTGCCGTCAGAAAGGCCACCTTGCGCTTGGCGTGTCTCAGCCGGGTCATCACCTCGGCCTCCCCGGGCACGGCACCGGCTTCATCCGGCATCCAGGCCCGGCGGGCATCTTCGACCGCATCGAGGATCTGCGGCTCCAGCGGCAAGGCCACGGCGTCCAGCAGAAGTGAGGGCTTCAGATTGGCAATGTCGCGCAGATAGGGTGAGAGCGTGAACGCTGATAGAATGAAGCTGCGCAGCGGCCCATCGGCAGCCAGATGGTCCGCAAGGCCCGGCTCCTGCTTGACGAGGTCCTTGAGGAGCGCGGTTGCCGCCTTCAGCTCCGTCTGGTTCAGCGGACGGATCACGCCGTCGGCCACCTCGGACAATCTGCTCGTCCTGCCGTTCCCCATCAGTGTCTCCTCTCCCGGTCGAGATTTCTTGCGAATCTCAAACCGGGTCAGGTTACACCAAAGATCTGCGATGAGAACGCATGCCGCCGAATGAGCGTGGTTCCGCTCAAGGCTTCATGCCTGGGAACACCATGGTCACCGTCAGACCGGGGTTGTCCGGATCCGATCGCGTATCGGACAGAACCAACCGTCCGCCATGCAGCGCCATGATCGCTTCGACCAGTGACAGGCCGAGGCCCGTACCAGGCTTCGAGCGGCTCTTGTCGAGACGAACGAAGCGCTTCACCACCTCGGCGCGCTTGTCCTCCGGCACGCCAGGGCCCTGGTCGGAGACCGCGATCTCGACGCCTTGCGGGCCGCTGGATACTCGCACCCGGATCTCGGAGCCGGTCTCGCCCTGGCTGCCATATTTGATGGCGTTGTCGATCAGGTTGGAGATCGCCTGTCCCACCAGTTCGCGATTGCCGCGGACCGAGAGGCCCGGCGCAATCTCGCAGATCATCACCTGCCCTGCCTCTTCCGCCACCGGCTCGTAGAGTTCGGCGCTGTCGGCGGCGATCGCGGAAACATCGATCTCCGAGAGTTCGGCGGCAATCGAACCGGCTTCGACGCGGGAGATCATCAGAAGCGCGTTGAAGGTGCGGATCAGCTGGTCGGATTCGGCGATGATGGTCTCGAGCGCTGCCCTCTTCGCCAGCGCATCGTCTTCGTTCAGCGCATCGGCGGCCTTGTTGCGCAGACGCGTCAGCGGCGTCTTGAGGTCGTGGGCGATGTTGTCGGAGACCTGTTTCAGGCCCTCGTTCAACTGCTCGATCCGCCCCAGCATGCCGTTCAGTGAAGACGAGAGGCGATCGAATTCGTCACCCGAGCCGGAGACCGGCAGTCGCTGCGAAAGGTCGCCGGAAATGATCTTCTGGCTGGCGGCCGAGACGCGGTCGATGCGCTTCAAGGCATTGCGGCCGATGGCAAACCAGATGACCACGGCGCCGACACCCATGATCAGCAGCGCCACCATCAGGGCCTGGCGCACCAGTTGTCGCAGTTTGCCTGGCTCACCGAGGTCACGGCCGACAAGCACGCGGATCCCGTTCTCCAGAACGAAGACATGGCCAGTGGCCAGGTGACGCTTGACGCCGCCGCTGTCGGTATAACGCTGGTAGCGGAAGGGGAAATTGGTCCAGCCCTCCTCATCGAAGACGCCGGGCTGCAGGGAGGCGACATTGCCTGCGAGGATCTCACCATTCGGGCTTGCGATCACATAGAGGTTGGCCCCCGGCTGGCGGGCACGGCGCTCCATGGTGCGCAGCAGCTGGTTGATCCCGCCGCGCTCGAAGGCGCCCTGGATCTCGGTCACCTCCTGCTTCAGCGACTCGCGCGTCTGGTTGCTCAGGATACGCTCGGCGAGACCGGTGACGTAGAATACGAGGAAGGCCGCGCACAGCGCGAATAGCAGGATGTAGAGAGCGGAGAGCCGGACGGCCGTGGACTTGGCCAGCACCCCGAGACGGGACTTCAGCCGCATGTCAGCCTTCGTCCTTGATCATGTAGCCTGCGCCACGCACGGTCTTCAGAAGCGGCCGGTCGAAATCCTTCTCGATCTTCGACCGCAGCCGCGAGACATGCACGTCGATGACATTGGTCTGCGGGTCGAAGTGATAATCCCAGACGTTTTCGAGCAGCATGGTGCGCGTCACAACCTGGCCGGCATTCTTCATCAGATATTCGAGCAGACGGAACTCACGCGGTTGCAGCAGGATTTCCTTGCCCGCGCGCTTCACCTCGTGGGAGAGCCGGTCGAGCTCGAGATCGCCGACACGATAGACCATGTCCTGTTCGGGCTTGCCCTTGCGGCGGCCAAGCACCTCGACGCGGGCGAGCAATTCGGAAAAGGCGTAGGGCTTCGGCAGATAGTCGTCGCCGCCGGCGCGCAGGCCGGTCACGCGGTCGTCCACCTGGCCGAGTGCCGAGAGGATCAGGACGGGCGTGTCGATACCGCGCTTGCGCAGCTCGCTGATGACGGAGATGCCATCCCGGCGCGGCAGCATGCGGTCGACCACCATGACGTCATAGGTGTTTTCGGTGCCCATGAAGAGGCCGCTTTCACCATCGCTTGCGTGATCGGCGACAATTCCGGCCTCACGGAAGGCCTTGGTCATGTAAGCTGCGGCTTCCAGGTCGTCTTCGATGACAAGTATCTTCATACGGGCGACATTAGCGTCGGCTTCCGCCACCGTATAGCCGGTTTCGCCGGACTTCGGCTGTCCGTGTTCCGCGATCCCCATGCTTCGTCCTTTCCTGACTTGTGACGGTCACCGACCGCCAGAAACGACAAAGGGCGCCGCCGGTCCAAGACCGCCGGCGCCCCTTGTCAGATCACAATCAGCCCTGGCTGATCGGGAGAGCCACGAAGCGGCTGCCGTTTTCCGATTCGACCTGGAAGAGCGCCCGGGTGCGGCCGTCCTTCTTCGCCTGGTCCAGAACCTTCTGGACGTCGGATGTGGACGAGACTTCCTGGTTGTTCACCGAGGTGATCGTCTCGCCGGACTTCAGCCCCTTGTCGGCGGCTTCGCTTTCGGGATCGACGTCGACGATCGCGAGACCCTTGCCACCATCCGCGGGGCGAACCGAGAGACCAAGGCCCGAGAGTTCCTGCTCGGCTTCCGGAGCCGGGGCGGCATTGTTCTCGGTTTCGGCGCTTGCAGCCTGGTCGGCCGGCAGTTCGCCGAGCTTGACCTTCACTTCAGTCGCCTTGCCATCACGCCACAGGGTCACATCGACCGTGGTGTCCGGCGCAAAGGCTGCGATACGGCGGGCGAGGTCCCGCGGATCCTTGACCGGATCGCCATTGACGGCGGTCACGACGTCACCCTGACGGATGCCGGCCTCTTCACCCGGAGAGCCTGCCTGCGGTGCCACGACGAGCGCACCAGAGTCTTCTGCGAGACCAAGGCTGTCGGCGATGTCTTCCGTCACCGGCTGGATCTGGACGCCGAGCCAGCCGCGCGAAACCGTGCCGGTTTCCTTGAGCTTGGCGATGACGTCGGTCGCAACCGAGGCCGGGATGGCAAACGCGATACCCACGTTGCCGCCCGAAGGCGAGAAGATCGCGGTGTTGATGCCGACGACTTCGCCGTTCAGGTTGAAGCCGGGGCCACCGGAGTTACCGCGGTTCACAGCGGCATCGATCTGCAGGTAGTCGTCGTAAGGGCCGGAGCCGATGTTGCGGCCGCGGGCCGAGATGATCCCGGCCGTCACCGTACCGCCGAGACCGAAGGGGTTGCCGACGGCCACGACCCAGTCACCGACGCGAACCTTCTCGTCGTCGGCGAACTTCACATAGGTGAACTTGGTATTGGGCGAGTCGACCTTCAGCAGCGCGAGGTCGGTGCGGCTGTCCTTGCCGACGAGCTTGGCGTCATATTCCTTGCCGTCGTTCATCACGATGGTGAAGGCCTGGCCGTCATCGATGACGTGGTTGTTGGTGACGATATAGCCGTCTTCGGAGATGAAGAAGCCGGAGCCCTGGGCGGTCGGACGCAGGCGGCCGGGGCCACGCTCCGCACGCGGACCACGGTCACGCGGGCCTTCCATGCCCGGGCCACCGAATTCGCGGAAGAAGCGCTTCAGCGGGTGGTCATCCGGCAGGTCTTCGAAGCTGCGGCCACCGAAATTGAAGGAGAAGTTGCTTTCGTCGCTGGACGCCGGCTGGACGTTCGACTGGACGCGAACGGATACAACGGCCGGGAGGACGGCCTCGACGACGTCGCCGAAGCTCGGAACCTGCGGTGCATCGACTTCGACGGGGGCAGCAAGCGCCGGAACTGCGGCGAAGGGAGCGGCCGTCACCAGCATGACGGCAGCAAGGCCGGCAGCGGTGGAGGTCTTCAGGATCGTCTTGAGGGAGCGATCGTTATGTTCAGACATGGAATCTACCTTCATCTGTTCTTCTGACTGGAGCCGCCGGACAACCCGGCGGTTGGGAAGCGGTGGATGAGGTGAGATATAGAGAGGGTCACGTTACGACGAACTGTACGGCAGATGAATTCTTCGTAATCTTTGATGGTCGCCGTCTGCAAGACGCCCTGAAGGGGATATCTGGACTCACTGCAAATGCGAATTTCTGCCGAAAATACAAGCCTCTCCAGAGACTTGGAAGCGTCTCTGGAATAGACACTCTTCCGAGGCTATATTGCTGTTGATGTGACGTGATGGACAAACCAAGCACAGAAACAACTCTGTCGGAAGCCACAACATCTTCGCCGGTGAAGCGTCCTGCGCGGAAGCCCGCTCACGTCGGCAAGCCGAGACCGAAAAGTGACGACGTCGTCAGGCTTGAACATGAACGCCACAAACACCTGATGGATCTGCTCGCCAAGTGATGACTGAACCCGGATGGATCGAACTGTCCGAGGTCATTGCCTTGAACAAGGGCGCCGTCATCATCACCCGAGAGCAGCACTTGCTGATTAATCCGGGCGCGCTCGAAAGCGCTGTCATGAGCCCGCGAAACCTTTTTTCAGGTACGAGAGCGAAGACGACGTCAGTGTTCTCGCCTGCAGGCTTATCGTAGCCCTTAGCCGCGCCCACGCTTTAATACAGGGAAACAAGCGCACCGCATGGCTTTCAGGCGTGATGTTCCTGAACATCAATGGCTACGACATAGTGCTTCCGTCCATCGAGGCGAACCAACTCATCGGGGAGGAGATGACAAGAATCATCAGGCGAGAGACTACGGAAGCCGCCTTCCTGACGCACCTGGATCGCTTCATCGTGGCTCTATGAGCGCTCAAGACTAGCGCCATCACTCCGCGTCCAGCACTCTTCGCAACCGCGCCTCTTCCTCCGGCGAAAGCTTTGCCACAGGCTGCACGGCGCGCCTGCGGGTATAGACCACAGCCACGATCAGCCCGATGATCGCGAGCGCTGCCGGCGCGCCCCAGAGCGCGATCGTGCGGACGCTGAGCCGCGGCTTCAAGAGCACGAATTCCCCATAGCGCGACACGACATAGTCGAGCACCTGCTCGTCGGTATCGCCATCCACCAGCCGCTCGCGCACCACGATGCGAAGATCGCGGGCCAGCTCGGCGTTCGAATCGTCGATCGACTGGTTCTGGCAGACCATGCAGCGCAATTCCGCCGACAGCGCCCGCGCCCGCTGTTCGAGCGCGGGATCGGCAAGCACCTCGTCGGGGTTCACGGCGAAGGCATGAATGGGGGTGAAAAGAAGGACCAGCATCAGAAACGCGGCCCGAATTCCCCCTCTGGCCTGCCGGCCATCTCCCCCACAAGGGGGGAGAATAGGTGCGGACGCCGCTGGTTTCGCCGCCAAAGGCAGCACGCGGCGCCAAAGCCCCTCCCCCTTGTGGGGAGGGGTTGGGGAGGGGTTCTTCATCTTATTCACTCCGCAGCCTCCAGGGTCGGCTTTGCCGCCACCCTGGCCCGCTTCGGCGCGCCGACGCGCAGTCGGCGATCCGACAGCGAGACGATCCCGCCCGCCATCATGACAAGCGTGCCGTACCAGATGCAGAGGATCCACGGCTTCCACCAGATGCGCACGACAATGCCGCCATCGGCCATCGGATCTCCCAGCGACACATAGAGCTGGCTCAAACCGAAGGTCACAATGCCGGCTTCCGTAGTCGGCATCTGCCGCGCCGTATAGAGCCGCTTCGACGACCAGACGTCTGCCACTTCAACGCCACTTTCGCGGATGGTGAAGTGCCCCTGGTCCTCGGTGTAGTTCGGACCGGTCGCGGCGCGGATGCCGTCGAAGGTCACGACATAGCCTCCGGCCTCCGCCGTCATTCCCGGCTTCATCTCCACGACGGTTTCCGTCTCGAAGGTGGTGACGGCGACGACGCCGAGCACGGTCACGCCGAGGCCGAAATGCGCCAGCGCCGTGCCGAAGGCCGAGCGCGGCAGGCCGTTGAAGCGGCTCCAGGCGGTCGAGAGCGGATGTTTGCCAAAACCGGCGCGATACCAGAGATCGGCAATCGCCCCGCCCATGACGAAGAAGGCGAGCGCCAGGCCGGCAACGGCCATGACAGGACCGCCATTTTGTACATACCAGAGGCCAAGGCCCAGCACGAGCGAGAGTGCGGCTGCCACATAAAGCCGCTGCAGCGCGCCCAGCAGATCGCCACGCTTCCAGGCGAGGAACGGCCCGAAAGGCACCGCCACCAGCAGGGGGATCATCAGCAATCCGAAGGTGATGTTGAAGAAGGGCGGACCGACCGAGATCTTCTCACCCGTCAGCGTTTCCAGGAGCAGCGGGTAGAGCGTGCCGATCAGGACAGAGGCGGTCGAGACGGTGAGGACCAGATTGTTGAGGACAAGCGCACCCTCGCGCGAAATCGGCTGGAAAAGACCACCGGCCTTCAGCATCGGCGCGCGCAGCGCAAAGAGTGTGAAGGCCCCGCCGATGAAGATGACGAGAATGCCGAGAATGAAGACACCGCGCGTCGGGTCGGTCGCGAAGGCATGTACGGAGGTCAGCACGCCCGAGCGGACCAGGAAGGTGCCGAGCAGCGACAGCGAAAAGGCGATGATCGCGAGCAGCACGGTCCAGATCTTGAGGGCATCGCGCTTTTCCATGACAAGCGCCGAATGCAGCAGCGCCGTGCCGGCAAGCCAGGGCATGAAGGAGGCGTTTTCGACCGGGTCCCAGAACCACCAGCCACCCCAGCCGAGCTCGTAATAGGCCCAGTAGGAGCCCATGGAGATGCCGGCGGTGAGGAACACCCAGGCGGCCAGCGTCCAGGGCCGCACCCAGCGGGCCCAGGCCGCATCGATGCGGCCGTCCATCAGGGCGGCAATCGCAAAGGAGAAGCACACGGAAAAGCCGACATAGCCGAGATAGAGCAGCGGCGGATGGATCGCGAGACCGATGTCCTGAAGGACCGGATTGAGATCCTGGCCCTCCGCCGGGATCGGCGAGAGACGGATGAAGGGGTTCGAGGTCAGGAGAATGAAGAGCGTGAAGGCCGTCGTGATCCAGGCCTGAACGGCCAGAACATTCGCCCGCAACCGGTCCGGCAGGTTGGTGCCGAAAAAGGCGACCATGGCGCTGAAGAAGGCAAGGATCAGCACCCAGAGCAGCATAGAACCCTCATGGTTCCCCCAGACGCCGGAGATCTTGTAGATCATCGGCTTCAAGGAGTGGGAGTTCTGGTAGACGTTCTGGACCGAGAAGTCGGAGACGACATAGCCATAGGTGAGCACGGCGAAGGAAAAGGCGACGAGCAGGAAGAGCGCATAGGTGCCGGTCGTCCCCACCGCCATCATCGCGGCGTCGCCCCGCCTTGCGCCGATCACCGGCAGGACGGAGATGATCAGACTGGTCGCAAGCGCCAGCACCAGGGCATAATGGCCAAGCTCGATGATCATTGGATCTCTTCCTTGCCGCTGAGTTCCACCCCTTGCGCCTTCAGACGGTCGGCCACGTCCTTTGGCATGTAAGTCTCGTCATGCTTGGCGAGCACGGTATCGGCCACGAAGACCTTGTCCATGCCCTCGAAACGGCCCTCGGCCACAACGCCCTGCCCCTCGCGGAAGAGATCCGGCAGGATGCCGGTATAGGTCACCGGCAGCTGGCTCAGCGTGTCGGTCACGGTGAAGGTCACGGTCGAGCCTTCGCCGCGCACCACGGAGCCTGCCTCGACCAGTCCGCCGAGGCGGATCCGGGTGCCTGGCTGGACATCGGATTGCGCGAGATCATTGGGCACGTAGAAATAGGCGATCGACTGGCCGAAGGCGAACATCACCAGGAGCACGGCGGTCAGGATGAAGCCCATGCCGCCTGCAATCACGGCCAGACGTTTCTGTTTGCGAGTCACTGGCTCACCTCCTCGACATCAAGGCCAAGCTCCCTCGCCATCGCGAGCAATTGCTGGCCCTCGGCGCCTGCGGCCGGGAAGGCCTTCAGGCCATCCTGCAGCGCGGCTTCCGCCTTTTCCTTGTCTTTCAGCATGGCATAGGAGCGGACAAGCCGCATCCAGCCTTCGAAATTGTTGGGATCTTCCTTCAGCCGCGCATCAAGGCTTGCCACCATGCCACGGATCATCTCGCCGCGATCGGCCTCCGACATGGCTTGAGCATTGGCAATGTCTTCTGCCGAGGGATTGCCGGGTGCTGCGGGATTGGCCGGCGTGGTGCCGGCGGCGGCCGTCTCAGCCGGCGGGTTCGCGAGCGGCATCCCCGCGCTATTGGCTGCGATGTGCTGGTTGACCAGCGGCATCCAGGGCGCTGTCGGGGGTGAGGCCTTGGCGATATCCTGGAAGGCGGCGAGCGCCTCGGCGCGGCGGCCGGACTGTTCGAGGGCCAGCGCCAGATAGAAATCGGCGCGCGGATTGTTCGGCTCAAGCTTCAGCGCCGCCTGGAAGGCCATCTGGGCATCGTCGGTGACGATCCCGTCATTGCGCAGCACAAGTGTCTCGCCCAGTCCGTTCATGCGCTCGGCATCAGGTCCGAGAATACGGATCGCGTTTCTATAAGCGAGCTCGGCATCGGCATAGCGCCCGATGCGGAAATAGACGGGCGCCAGCACATTCCAGCCGGTACCGTCGTCCGGGCTGGTCGCCAGATGCCGCTCGACCTTGGCAACGAGCAGATCGACATCTTCGCCGGGATTTTCGATGCGCGCCTCAAGCGGCGCATCCGGCGTTCCCGGGCTCCCGATTTCGAGATAGCCCGCGAGCCCGATGACAGGAAGACAGAGCAGGATGAAGGCCTGGGACAGCGTATAGCGGCGGCGTGGCGCGGGCGCTTCGGCAGCGACCTCGGCCCCCTCCTCACCGGCCTTCTCGCGACCCGCGATGGCAAGCAGGCGCCGGCCGATTTCGGCGCGGGCATAATCGGCATCCTCGGCCGAAATCAGACCTTCGGCCTTGTCCCGTTCCAGCTCCCGCAGCTGATCGCGATAGACGGCCGCCTCCCCTTCGTCATAACGCGTCGCGCGGGCCGAAGCCCGCATCAGCGGGGACAACAAAAGGACGGCAACAACGACCGTCAGCAGGGCGGAGATGATCCAGAACAACATGAAACTCAATTACGGCAAGGACGGGTGCATTCCAACAGCCAAACCTCCCTTGACGCAAAGTTGAGGCGTTTGGCCGCAAGAATTCGTTAAGCTGTCATAACCCGCCCAGCCTTGACCTAAGTCAAGTGGGCGTGACAGCTCAACATGTCAGCTTTATCGAAAAAAATCGGGCCTTAGCCTCAGCTCAGCGGCGTCCAGGTGCCGTTCGGGTTGCGGCAGGCCGCGCCGCGCGCCTGCAGTTCGCGACCGCCGCTGACCACCTTGTGGGTGAACTGGCGGCAATTCTGCTGACCGACCTGATAGGGTGCGGCCGCGACGACCTCGCCGCGCACATCGCCGCCGGCCCAGGTGACGGGCTGGCCGCCGGGGGCGGCTTCCAGTGCGCGATATTCGGCTTCGAGCGCCCGCTGGGTTTCGCTGCGAGAGAGCTTCACGCCGGTGCTGGCAACGATGCCGCCCTGAAGGGCTGCGATATAGACTGCGGAATTGGCAGCGACAGTGCGTCCGCCGCCCGAGGTCGTGCAGCCCGCAAGCGCGAGAGACACCAGAACGGTGGCTGTCAGAATTCCGAAGCGCTTCACACCCATCAGGCCGTTCCAAATCCCGTCGATCGTTGCTGCCCGAAGGCGAATGTCCCGTATTCGGAGGAGACGAAGGTCAGCCCGCCGGAACCGGTCCTATACACCTATGTAATTTCACAGGAAAATCAATCACGCAGTGTCCTTTGTCACAGCCGGTAGGATCAACTGTGCGCGAAGACCGCCGATCGCGGCCCGCGAAAGTCCGAAGGCGCCTTGATATTCCCCGGAAATCTCCTTGACGATGGAGAGGCCAAGGCCGGTGCCCGGCTTGCTCTCGTCGAGCCTGCGGCCGCGTTTCAGCGCTTCGCCGATCTGCTCCGGCGCGAGTCCGGGACCGTCGTCCTCGACCAGCACTTCGATCCATCCCCGCCGGCCATCGGTCACGTCGTCATCGCGGGTCGTCACCGTCATGCGCGTGACCACCCTGGAGCGGGCGAAGCGCGAGGCGTTCTCCAGGAGATTGCCGACCACTTCCTCCACATCCTGCTGCTCCATGGCGAAGGTCAGATCCGGCGCCATGTCGAGCTCGAAGGAAACCTCCGTGTTCAGCTTGCGCATCACCCTAACAAGCCGCTCCAGCACGGGCTGGGCTTCCGTTCGCGCCAGAACGCTGTCGCGCTGGGCGGCGATGCGGGCGCGGTTCAGATAGGTCGTCACCTGCGCCTGCATGGCTTCGGCCTGGGTGGAGATCACCTCGGCCTGCTGCCTTTCGAGGGTTCGGGCCTCGTTGACGAGAACGGCAATCGGCGTCTTCAGCGAATGCGCAAGATTGCCGACCTGCATGCGGGCGCGCTCGACGATGCGCCGGTTGCTGTCGATCAGCGCGTTGATCTCGTTGGCGAGTGGCTGGACTTCGCTCGGGAAGTCCCCTTCGATCCTCTCGGCCTCGCCCCGGCGGATGCGCTCCAGCGCCCGACGGGCCCGGTCGAGCGGCTTCAGGCCGTAGAGAATGGCGAGACCATTGACGATCAAGCCGCCGATGCCGACGACGGCAAGCGCGGCATAAAGCCTGCTGGTGAAGAAGGCGATCTCGTCCTCGATGACCTGCAGATTGCCGGAGACGCGGAAGCGCGCCGCCCGTCCCTGGTCATCGAGCACGACCTCGGTCTCGGCGACGCGGATCGCGTTTCCGGCTTCGTCGGTCATTTCGTAGAAGCGCTCGTAATTCTGGTCGAAGGGCGTCACCTCCACATCGGGCACCGCCAGATTGGCAACCCCAAGCGAGGCAGAGGCGAGCGGCGCCGTCGCATAATTGCCGAGCGGCTCGACGAGCCAATACCACCCCGTGGCAGGCTGGGAAAAGCGAAGATCGCCCAGCGCCGGAGAGCCGGTCAGGCTCTCGCCGTCCCCGATCGAAACGGAATTGACGACATTGTAGAGCTGGGCGCGCAGCAGATTGTTGAAGCCGCGTTCGACGCCCTGGCGATAAAGGGCCGATATCGCCACCGCGATCGTCACCAGACCGAGTGCCGACCAGAGGGTGGCAAGCAGCAGGACGCGCGCGGTGAGCGAGCGGATCTTCATTTCGCCGGCGCTTGGATGCGGTAGCCCAGGCCGCGGACGGTCTCGATCATGTCGACGCCGAGCTTCTTGCGCAGACGGCCGACAAAGACCTCGATCGTATTGGAATCCCGGTCAAAATCCTGGTCGTAGAGATGCTCGACCAGTTCGGTGCGCGAGACGACCTCGCCCATGTGATGCATGAGATAGGAGAGCAGGCGATATTCATGCGAGGTGAGCTTCAGCGTCACGCCCTCGACGCTCGCCTTGGAGCTCTTGGTGTCGAGCCGGACGGGGCCGCAGACGATTTCCGAGGAGGCATGTCCCGCCGCGCGGCGGATCAGCGCCCGGATGCGGGCGAGCACTTCCTCGACATGGAAGGGCTTGGTCACATAGTCGTCGGCCCCGGCGTCGATGCCGGCCACCTTGTCCGACCAGCGGTCACGCGCCGTCAGGATCAGGACCGGCATGACCCGGCTTGCCGCACGCCACTTCTCCAGAACGGTAATGCCGTCCATTTCCGGCAGGCCAATATCGAGGATAACGGCGTCATAGGGTTCTGTGTCGCCGAGGAAATGACCTTCCTCGCCATCGAATGCCTTGTCGACCACATAGCCTGCTTCCTGCAGGGCTTCGACGAGCTGGCGGTTCAGGTTGACATCGTCTTCGACGACGAGAATGCGCATGCGGTTCACCCCTTGATCGGCGGAGAGTCAGGCTTTCGGCACAGTCACGCGGCCACGGTCACTGTGCGACACGCATGGTGACCTTACGCGGCCGCTCGCTGCCACTGCCCGGAACGAGCACGACAATCACGCATTCACCGCCCGATTCGCGCACGGAAAGCAACTGTCCGCCCACTTCTGCCACGACGCGCGCCGCCGCCGCCCTGCAGTCCGCCGCCACGGCATCGCTCCCGCCCGCCGGCAAAGCCGCCACGGTCAAGGCCAGTGCCAGGCCCGTGTATTTCATGAAAGATGCCATTGCTGCTACTTCTTGGATGACGTCCACTTCGGCAAATTATGTACCGCAAGGCGTCTGAATGGCAAATGAATGCCTCGTAATCTTGTGGGTGAAGCGGGCAGAATCCAACTCAACCGCCCACGCCCTTCGTCGCTGTCAGCCGCCCGTAAAGCGCCAGAAGCCCACCAAGCGTGCCGGCGAGTGTGGTCAGCGCGTCGGCGATTTCCGCCTGCTCGGCGCCGCCCACCTCGAGCCCGGCGCGACCGAACAATGGCGCCGCCATCGCGATCAAGGCGCCCCAGACGGTCTTCGACTGATACCAGGGTTTCATCTCCAGCATGTCCTTCTCCTCTTCGTTGATCATCATCGAACTGCGACCACCGCCTCCAGCGGCAGACCGGCGGAAAGCCGCCCCAGCTGGCGCAGGCGCAAGCCAAGCACCGTCTGCGGCATTCCGAAATCGGCCAGCTCATCGGCAGCCGCATAGCTGAACTCCGACTCGCCGACCTCCACAGTGCGGACCACGGCGCTGCCATTTATGATGTCCAGCCGGTAGCGCTCCTCCGCCTCGTCGAGCGGCACCTCCCCTTCAGCCCAGGCATCGGCCTCAATGCGGCTGCGACGGATCCAGGAGACATGCAGATCGCCCGACACCAGCCGCACCACCCGCGCATGCACCGGCGACAGTGGCGTCTCGGCCCGCAGGCCGCCGTCGAAGACAAAGGGTCCCGACAGCTCCGTCACCAGCCCCATCGGCTCCAGGATCCAGTTCTGCGCCGCGCCGCGTTCGGCATTCACAAGCCCCAGCGATCGCACCGCCTCGTCGAGCAGCACGACCTCGGCTCCGACCCCCGCCCCGGCAGCGGTCGCATCCTCCGTGCCGCCCAGCCCGCGCAGCAAACCCGTCAACCGGAAGCGACCCGTCGCCACCTCCTCGGCCTCGGCAAAGCCCAAGACCTCCCGGCCACCAGGTGCCGCGCGGACCGCCAGCCGGTTCGCGCCCGAAAGCACAGCCAAGCGGCTCGCCGAGGCAAAGGCCCCGCTGACGAGATCGACAAGGACTGCATTTCCCGGGTCGAAGCGTCCGACGGGCCCCGGCCCCAACGCCTCGACCAACCGCCCGATCGTTGCCGGACGATCCAGCGTCAGCCTCAGCCGGTATGCCTCCGCCTCTGGCGAACTCGACACAGCAAGCCGTCGCCAGGGGCGCGCGAAAGCCGCGACGCTGGCATCGCCGGCATGGCTTGCGCTCTCCAGCCTCGGCAGATCGAGGAATGCCACCACCGGCGCAAAACCCAGCGCACCGCCACCATCCGGCAAACGATCAGGATCCACAACGGCAACCGGTGCAGACACCTTTCCCGCAAAGGCCCTCAGCGTCAGCCGCCGTTCGAAACCGTCCTCGATCGTCTGAACTAGGAAACGTCCCTCGGGGCCGTCGGGCAAGCGCAGCACATCCCCCGGCTCGACCGCCACCTCCCCCGGCCCCAGCGTCAGTTGCAGCGTCCGCCGCGCCAGCCGGTTGTCGCGCAGCCAGCCTTCGGCAGCGGCGAGCGCCGTTTCTTCGGGGATCGCCGCCGGCAGGTCGCGGACAAGCTGTCGCTCGGTCGCCGCCTCCACCTTGCGCGAGCGCATGCTCGCCTCAGCATAATCGGCCGCCGGATCGTAGAAGGTCACCAGCGCTTCCGAGGCAAAGTCGCTGTCATGACCGCGCGTCTCGCTCCAGAGTGGCTGGTCGGCAAGGTCGGCCAGCACGGTGATCTCCCGCGCTGGCAGGCTCGCCGTCGGCCGCGTGCGAAACTTCAAGCGCCCGCCCTCTTCGATCACGTCGATCTGGAAGAGCTCGATCAACGGCTCGATCAGATCGCGCGCCGAAGTGAGATCCCCCTTCACGTAACCACCGAGATCGCCCGCCACTTCCGACACGTCGAAATCATCAAAGCCGTGATCCCTGAGAATCGCAGCAATGGTGTCGGCAAGCGTCGCCGTGCCCAACCGCCCGTTTAGCCAATGCCCAGTGCGCCAGTTCAACCCGTCGGCCCAAAGCCCGCTATTCTGCGGAAAGGCGGGAAAAGGCCGTGCATCCCAGGTCCAGACATAGATGCCCTCGGGATCGACCAGACCCTCCGGCGCGACGCTGCCTTGCCAGTGGTCGAGATGGGCCTCCAGAAACCGCCGCTGCTGGCTGTCGCTGCGCTGACCTGCGGAGAAATACGGCCTGCCGCTCTCCACCGATTTCGCGTCGACAAAGACATTCGGCTGGTTCGCCCCCTTGTCCACCGCGCCGCAGCCGAGTTCGGTGAACCAGAAGGGTTTCATCTCAGGCATCCACGCCGTTGGGCTTGCCTGCTCCACCCCGCCGATCCGGTTATGATGGCGGTTGCCCCACCAGCTTTCGAGATCCTTGAACCTGAACACCCACGGCTTGCCATAGGCACCATCACTGATCGGCGTCCTCACCCGCGCCTGCCGGTCCGCCGCGCTGGCATAGAACCAGTCATAGCCCTCGCCGGCCGTCAGCATGCGGGCGAAAGCCTCCGCATCCTCAGCGCCCGCAAAACCGTCCGGGCTCGCCTCTTCCAGATCGTCATCGCGCCAGTCGGCCACCGGCATGTAGTTGTCGATGCCGACAGCCGACACATCGGGGCTCGCCCAGAGCGGATCGAGATGGAAGAAGACGTCGCCCGACCCGTCCGCCGGCTGATGACCGAAATATTCGCTCCAGTCCGCCCCATAGGAAATCGCTGTCGCCCCACCCAGAATGCCGCGCACCTCGCCGGCCAGCGACACCAACGCCTCGACAAACGGAAAGGCATTTGCCTCATCGCGCAGCGTCGTCAGCCCCTTCAGTTCCGAGCCCAGCAGAAACCCATCCACCCCGCCGGCCGAGGCCGCGAGCGTCGCATAGTGCCGCACGAACCGCCGGTAGCCCTCGCTGCGTGTCACGAATGTCGAAACCTGTGCCCGCGCCGCCGCCGTCTTGTCGGCGCTCGCCGGATAGGCCGTGATCCGCCCCCGCCAGGGATAGGCCGCCTGCTCGGTTCCGCCATAGGGATCGGGCAGACCGTTTCCTGCGGGAATGTCCATCAAAACAAATGGATAGAGCGTCACCTTCAAGCCGCGCGCCTTCAGGTCACGGATTGCTTCGATGAGGCTCTCATCGCTCGGCGAGCCGCCATAGGCGGGGCCACCGGCATGGCGCGACACCACGTAAGCCTCATCGCGCGACAAACCCGCCACGCTCCAGGCCCGGCTCTCCTCGCGGCGATAGCCGACCTCGACACCCGGCAGCACCCGGCAGTTCCCGGCGCGCAGATCCGTGCCGAACCAGGCGACCACCAAGGCCACACTTTCGAGACTGGGGCAAAGCGCCTGCAACTCATCCAGCGAGGCCTGCCAGTCGGTCGACGCAACCAGCGTGTTGCGGTTCAGCCAGCGTTTCTCGCCCTCGCGCGGCGCATCCGAAACCCGTGAGGTCGCATAACCATGCTCGGTCGCACCGGGAATGATCGTGACTGCCTTGATCTTCTCCTCCAGCGTCCCCACGGGCCGGATCACCTCGAACTGAAGAAGCGGAATGCGATTGCCGAAATCATCCAGCGGCAGCCGCTCGAAGACAACGTATGCCAGCCCGCGATAGGCTGGCGCCCGGCCGCTGCCCTGCTTGGCCGCAATCAGCGGATCGGCCGGCTGGCTTTCCGTGCCGCGATAGACCCGCATCTCGATCTCGGTCGTATCGAGTTCGCCCCCGTCTGCCCAGACCCGCCGCACGCCGGCGATCGGTCCCTCACAAAGCCCGAGCGCCAGATTGGCATAGTAGCGATAGGTCGTCGTGCGCGTGCCTCCGGAGGACTTGCCGCCGGTCCGCTCGGTCACCGTCTCCTCCTCGAAGCGCGTCGCCCAGATCAGCGTGCCGCCAAGCCTTGCCGTGCCATAGAGCCGCGGGATCGCCGTTCCCTCGCTCGCGCCGGCGAGCCTTGCCGACGAGAGCCGCGCGCCATTCACCTCCCGCGTTCCGCCCAGCAGGCTGCGATCGATCACGCTGCCCGCCAGCGCCCCCGCCGCCCGCCCGATGATCGCACCGACAGGGCCGAAAACCGAACCAAGGGCCGCCCCCGCCGCCTGCAGAAGAATGGTCGCCATCGTCAGATCCTCTCAGGAAAGCGATAGATGCCGGCAATCTTGCGCCGCCACCCCGGCACCAGCGCCGACAGCGTCACCGCCGATTGCTCGTAAGCGTGGATGAAGGCATCGAGGATGGGCACGGCGCCGGCTCTCTCAAGGCAGGCAGCGCCGTCCGTGCCGCTACACTCGTCTGGCAGCCGCGCCAAAATCCCCGCATGTTTCGCCGCCAGATGGGGTCGAAAGCGAAACAGCACCAGATCTCCCGGCCGGCTCTCCGCAAAGGACGGCACGCTCAAAAAATGCCGCGCCGCCGCCGCCATCAGCCGCTCCTCGCCGCCCCGCTCTGCCCAGTCGGGCGCATAGGCCGGCACCGCTTCCGGCTCTTGCCCATAAAGCTCCCGCCAGATCCCGCGAATAAGCCCCAGACAATCACACCCCACCCCCTTCACCGCCCCCTGATGCCGATAGGGCGTGCCGATCCACGTCCCGGCCACCGCCAGGACTTGTGCATTGATGGACATGGGAGGCTCCGGAGTTTTGGAAGTATAATAGGGGCAAGTACGTCACTGAAGCGATGTACCGCCCAATTTTGGCCGAGACCAAAACAAGAGCGCAGCAGACAAAAATGCCTACTTCTGATTGAGTTTACGCAAAAAAGAGGGGTAAGACATGAACAGAACTTTGATTGGCGCACTCGATACCATCAACAATCTGCTGGCCTTCATCATCATCATCGGCTGTACCTTGGCCGGCTTTCTGTCGCCGATGGGGCGCGGCGAGAATGTCCCCATGGCGGTGCTTGGCCTGATCGGCGGTACAGTCCTAGCAGCCATCATCTGCGGCTTCCTGGCGATTCTCATTGAGATTGAGAAGCATCTCCGGAAGCTGGCGATGGTGCAGGAGAAGCAGAGTTCAATTCCCTCCTGATAGCGCTTCACCTCTCCAGAGCGCCGTATTACAATGTATTACCATCGCCATGGAGGCTCCGATGACCAAGCCCACACTGTCTGATCCGATTACGCTCCGCATACCCGCGGACGTGCTCGCCGATATCGAGACAATCGCACGGGCGACCGAACGCTCACGCAGCTGGGTCATGGTCCGGGCACTGAAAGCCTATCTTCAACAGGAAGGCGCAGATATTCTTGCCTATCAACAGGGCCTCGCCGAGGTCGCAGCAGGCGACGTGGAAGATTTGGACGAGGTCCTCAAGGACCTGAAGCGCATCGCATCCGATAAGGTCGCCTGATGCGCGTCATCCTTTCGAAATCGGCGGCGCGCTGGCTTCGGACGGAAATGCACTATCTGCAGCAACGCAATCCAGCGGCAGCGAAAGCTTTCGCCACGCGGATCTCTGATGCGAAGCTTCTTCTCACGGCCCATCCCGAGGCCGGCCCGGTTGCCCGCAGCCTCCCCGTCCCAGGTGCCCGCACCTTGGTGACCGGCGACTATCTGATCGACTACAGGATCGAGGCAGACCGGATCATCCTCGTGACGATCCGCCACGGCCGCATGCGGCCTCCGGATCTGCCGATGGACGCAGATCCATAAGATTGAGGCGAAGCGCGGCATTGCCCCGACACTCGCCAAGATTTCCCCTCACCCTGAGGTGCCCTCGCTGCGCGAGGGCCTCGAAGGGTCGAGGCCCATAACAGGGTCCTTCGAGGCCCCTGCTCGCGCGGGGCAGCTCAGGATGAGGGCGGACCGCCTGCAGCCACCCACCTCCCCCTTGAGGGGGGAGGTCGCCGCGAAGCGGCGGGTGGGGGTGAACTTGAGGAGCAGGCGGTCGTCACCCCACCCCGGACCTCCGGTCCGACCCTCCCCCTCGAGGGGAGGGTGTTACCAAGTCACTACCCCCTCACACCGCCGCCCGGCTTACCCGGCGATAACTCACCTGCTGATCCGGCCCAGTGAGCCCCGCGGTCATGTTGCGATAGATGCCATACTTGAAATAGACCGAGGTCGTCGCCGCCGGCAGAAGCGCAAACCCGCTTCGCCGCAACACGGTACGCCCGTTGACCGACGCTGCCACGGCACCGGCCGTCGAGTGCCAGGTGAAGGTATAGCTGAAGGTGTTCCAGACACCCTTGGTGACGGTGACCTCGGTCTCGTCGAACACGCCCGTCTCCTTGTTGTTGAGGCAGATGGTGAAGACACCTTCCTCGTAACGGTTGAAGACGCTGTCATAGGAGCCGTTATGCCATTGCCCGAGCGTCTGCTTCGGGCTGAATTCCGGATAGTCCTCCGGGATCTTCAGGTGAAAGGCATAGCGCCAAGTGGAGCCGACCGCATCCTCCGTCGTCACCCGTGCCTCGCAGCGCTCGCGATAGTTCTGCGCGTCGCTGCCGTCAGGCCCGTTCCAGTAGTCGCCGGCCTTCACCAGAAACGTCTCGACGCCGTTCACCCGCGCATACCGGGTCTCGTCGACCGCCTGGACATAGTAGGCGTAACCGTCTCCGTCGGGGCAGATGATCTTCATGATGCAGTCCTTTCATGCTGGGGGAAGATGGGCCGGGCGCCAGCGCCCGTATCTCCCCCTTGAGGGGGGAGGTCGACGCAAAGCAGCGGGTGGGGGTTACCCGAAGAGGAGCAAGCCAGGCTCACCCCACCCCGGACCTCCGGTCCGACCCTCCCCCTCAAGGGGAGGGTTTTTAGGCAGTCACCGATAAAGCACACCGCCATCATGGGTGCTGTCGCCGCCGACATAGGAATAGGCAAAGTCGCTGCCGGGCATATGCGGAAACCCGCGAAAATTCAGCTGGTTGCCGAACTTCTCTCGACAGGTTGCAAAACTCTTGTCGCAGCCAACGGTCAGCGTCACGGCATCGCCGGCTGCCGGTCGCGCCTCCAGTGGCAGCCACAACCTCAGCAACACCAGCCCGCCTTCCGCCGCCCCGCTCTCCTCGATCGCCACCCGCCGCCCGGCAAGCAGGCCGGCATCGAAGCGGAGATGGCCCAGCCGGAAATGCCCCTCGACCAGATCCGGCAGCCCCGACACCGCCACGTGGTCTGCCGCGAGCACTTGCGCAACCACAGACGAAACGCGGCGGTTCGCGACCGCCATGTTCACCCGGCATCTGCTATCGCCGAGATCGGCGTCACAACGCCGGTTGTAGATCCGCCCCTCCGGCTGCTGCAGGCGATGGGCATAACTCCGGAGCTCCGCCGAAAAGCCCGGCCCCGCCCGGCTCACCTCGCCGATCTCCTGCACCGTAACCAGCACATGCTGGTCCTCCGGCGCCTGCCAGTTGACGAGAAAAAGCTCGACCCGCGCCCCGTCATAACGTCCGGCCGCCAGATCGGCTTCCGTGATCGACTCGCTCGAAAACCCGCCGCGCACCTCGGCGCCGGGAGCGGCGAGCCCGCTGGCGCTGCTTGCCTCGGTCGCGGCAAACCCCGTGCCCGGCTCGAACACCGTGCCGTCAAAGACAAGCCGCTGGTCGTGCTCGGTCAAGCCCAGCCTGAAGCCATCGCGGCAGGTCACCCTCCAGGCACGACACAGCGTCGTTTCGCCCGTCGCCACATGCGCGGCCAGCGCTTGCGGAAGTCGCTTCATGGGATCACCTCGATCAGCGGAATGGAGGGAATGCGCCCGGCCCGAAAGGCCTCGAGATCGATCTCGATCCGGTCGGTATCGAACCGCACCGGCACGTCATAGTCGAAGCCCGCCCGGATCTCCGTGCCCACCGCCGGCACATGCCCGGCCGCGAATGTCAGGATCCCGGTCGCCGCATCGCAGGTGAACCCCTCGGTCAGTTCAACGCCATCGAGCGCGATCCGCACCGATCCCGCCACCGGCTTCACCACCGGCCGCCGCTCCACCGCCGCGCCATCGCCATAGGCCTTCACCAGCTGAAAGACCGAGGTCTCGCCGTCGCCCGTGCCGATCCACTGGTCGAGCGCCGTCACCGCCTCGCCCGGCCGCGCGGAGGAACCGTCCACGGGATCGCGGAACCGAAAGCCATGCAGCTGCCCGCCGCGCGCCTCGAAGAATTCCAAGACAGCATAGAGATCGGCCACCGACCGCACCGCCGTCCCGACATCGTAGCGACGCCTCGAAAACCGCCAGCGCCGATTGCGCGCCTCGCGCCCGTTCGACAGCGACACAATATCCGTCTGCCGCCCCGGCCCGCCGCTCGATGTCAGCGACAGGCGCAGCGGAAAACGCTGTTCATGAAAGGCCATGCCTTCCTCCATTTGATGGATTTTGTCGGAGAACCGCCTGCATAGGCGCCGGAACCCGCGAGCGTCCGGCGGGACAACCTTGGAAAAACGGCCAGCCTGATCTACATTGTGAGACGAGAAAATCTACATGGAGCTCAAAATGGCCATCAACGTCAACAATCCGGAGGCCGATGCGCTGACACGGCAGTTCGCGCAGATGGCCGGCGTCGGCATCACCGACGCCATCGTCATCGCCATGCGCGAAGCGATCGAGCGGCGCAGCCTTGCCGAAACGCCGCTCGAGACGGCTGCCCGCCTCCGCGCCAAGCATCAGGTGGTGCTCGACGAGCAAGCACAGAAGCCGCTTCCCCGCCAGGCCTTCAATACCCTGTGGGATAATGGCTGATGTTCGTCGATGCATGCGCCATCATTGGGCTTCTGTCGAACGAGCCGGAAGCCGACCGCGTATCACAGGCGCTGGCCGGAGCCAGTGATCCCTTCACCTCACCGGTGGCCGTTCTTGAAACCGTGCTCGGCCTCGCCCGCCCTGACAAGTTCAACCTGCCGATCCCGACCGTTGAAAATCTGGTGCGCGAGTTTCTCGATGCACGCGGCATCGACGTCCGTGATCTGCCACCCGCCGCCGAGACGACGAGGCTCGCTCTGCTGGCCGCCGATCGCTACCGCAGCGGCCGGCATGGCCTGAACCTCGGCGACTGCCTGCATTATGCCTGCGCCAAATTTCACGGTGTCCCGATCCTCGCCACAGCCGACGAGTTTTGTCAGACGGATCTGGAGGTCGTCGCCTGAGACAGGTCGTCTCATAAGTTGGCTGGTTACCTTGCCGGGTCCAGGACCGAACACCTGTGACCACCCATCCGCCGTAACTGCCCTCATCCTGAGGCGCCCGCGCCCCGCGCGGGCCTCGGAGGATTAGCTGCCCCTTCCCTACTCCCTACAGCCTACTGCCTACCACCTACCGCCAACCTCAAAGTCCCCGCCGCCCGCGCCCGACCGAGCGCGCCAGCATGGCGGTAATCTGGCCTTCGCTTCTCGCAAAACTCGCGGCATCGCTCGCCATCACCTGGAAATGGATAACCGTGGTCCCACTGCCGCCTTCCGCCGCCACGCCGAGTGCCCCGTCGGCACCCCGCTTCAGAGGCAGGATCGCCTCGGCGCCTGCCTCGCCCATCAGGCCCATTCCGCCCGACATCGGAAAATAGGTCGGCGCCGCAACCACGCCGCCAGCGGCAAAAGCCATGACCCGCCCCGGCACGCCGCCCGCCGCATAGGCCGTCACGCCGGCGCCCGACATCCGGTCGAAACCGGCACTCAGGCTACCGATCACGCTTTCGGCGGCGTCACCCAACAGCCCTTCCAGCGGCTTCAAACCCGCCGAGAGGGCAATATCGGTCAGCCGCATGCCGACGCGGCGCAAGACCTCCTCCAGCCCCTTGCCGCCCGTGGTCGCCCCGCGCAAGGCGGACGTCAGCGTCCGGCCAAAACTCGCGGACCGGCTTTCGAGGTCCTCCAGCACGGCCAGCGCCGCGCCCGCATCGAGATCGACAGACAGGTCGAGCGTGTCGTCATCGGTCATGGGATCTTCCTTTCATGAAGGTGGAAGGCGGCTCTCCAGCATCGAGGAGACTGGAGAAACGAAGGCGACTTCCGGCACGGTCTTGCTTGCGCTAGGGTGATGCTAGGAGAACGACCGATGAACCGCATGCAAAGGCTGATTGCCGAAAGGCTCGAACCTCGACGCGCGCTTGCGCAGCGTCTGGTCAACGAGATTGTGCTCGACGCAGCTAGGCAAGACTTCGAGATCACCCCCGTCGGGTCCCTCGCGCGCGGCGAATTCCGGCTCCATTCGGATGTGGACCTCTTGGTGCGTGGAAGGCTCGACCCTGTGCGCCGTCTGCGCGCCGAACAGCTCGTCGCATCCCATTTGCGGGGAGCCGACATCGACTATGACCTCATCTTCGAAACCGATCTTGACCCTGCCCGGGTAGAAGAGCTCCTGCATGACGCCGTTCACGCTGGCTGAATTCTCCAGGCTGTCGCCGAGGCTCGAGCGATGCGAACGCGAACTCGGTCAGCTCGCAGACTTCTTCGATCGCCACCGCCAGGATGTTGATGATGGGGATTGGGGTGCCGTCTCGGCGGCTTCGCTCGGCGTGCACAATGTCTATAACGGGATCGAGGACATCCTCATGAGCCTTGCCCGTGATCTCGACGGATCTGCCCCCTCAGGGCCGACAGTTCACCAGGATGTCCTCGACCAGATGGCCTCGGAGATTTCAGGCCGCAGGCCAGCGCTGTTGCCGCCAGATCTGCATATCGATCTGACCGAGCTCAAGGGCTTTCGTCACCTCGTCCGTCACAAATACGGCTTCGACCTCAAGCCCGAGAAGGTCGTCGACAACGTGCAGCGGCTCCAGCGTGCCTATCCGGCCTTCGTTCAACGACTGACTGCATTGCACGATCTGCTCGCCGCTCAGTCCTCCTAACCCCGAGGCGACCCCGGTGCTCGTGCCACCCACCTCCCCCTTGAGGGGGAGGTCGCGCGAAACGCGCGGGTGGGTTGAACCATCGCCGTGAGCCGCCGGTCCAACAGGGGCGCCAAGGTTCATTCCTGACGTTACCCACGCCCACGTTCAATCCGGAAACCTCCGCATCAACGTCTCGACCTCGCGCCGCGTCAACCCGCTCTGGTCAGCAAACGCCCCCGCCATCGCCGCCAATTCGGGCAGGCTCAGGCGCCAGAACACTTCGGGTGAAAGCCGCAGGCGGGAGAGCCCGAGCGTCATGGCCATGTCCCAAGGGAAGGGCCGCACGTCGTGCCTGATCTCTTGCCCGCCTGCGGCCCTCAAGGGGAGGTGCGGCCCTCGCCCGGTCTCGACGTGTCCAGGCCGGCCTCGACCAACGGCGCGCCGAAGGTGACCGCGAGCAACTCGCCGACCACCTTGGCCGCACCCGCCACCCCGCCCTCGACCGCCATCTCGGCCACATCGGCATCCGACAGCCGGTTTCCGCCGCCACGCAAGCCGCAGGCCAGAATGCGCGTGAGATCCGCGCTTCTTAGCCTGCCGCCGGCAAAGCGTGCGGCAAGATCGGTCAGGCTCTCCGCCCCGAAGGCCGTTTCCAGCTCGGCCAGTGCGCCGAGCGTCAGGCACAGGATCCGCCGCTCGCCATCGATTACCGCCTCGACCTCGCCGCGATGGCGGTTGGCGCGGCTCACCGTCATCGGCTCCGCCCGTTCCTCTGCGCCATATCCCCGCATGACCGCCTCACAGCGCCGCGAAGGAAACGGCACCGGCCGATTCCAGCGCGATCTCGAAGGTCACCTCGCCGTCGTGATTGCCGGCATAGTCGAGCGCGGTCACCTGGAACGGCGCCGTCACCGTGCCAAAATCCGGGATCAACACCTGGTAGGTCAGGATCGACCCGCCAAAGAAGGCCGCCCGGATAAGCGCATCGGACGCCTCGTCCTTGAACAGACCGGACCCGGTCAGCCCCGCCCGCCGGACACCGGCTCCTTCCAACAGCTCCCGCCAGCGCCCGACACTTTCGCTGTCGGTCACATCGACGGATTGCGCATTGAACGCGAGCCGCCTCGCCCGCAATCCCGCCACCGTCACGAAGCCTGCCCCATCCTCGACCTTCAGCAAGAGATCCTTGCCCTTCTGCGCGCCCATGGCGTCTCTCCTTGATGATGTGAATGTTGACTGCTGCTGGGACGAGACGCTCGGGGCCGCCACCCACCTCCCCCTTGAGGGGAAGGGTCGAGGCAATTGCCTGCATATCCCCTCACCCTGAGGTGCCCGCAGAAGCGGGCCTCGAAGGGTCGAGGCCACCAGTGCATTAAAACAGATGGATGCTTCGAGGCCCGCGCTTCACGCGGGCACCTCAGCATGAGGTCCAGGCAGAGGTGCTGCCCCCACAAGATTTCGCCCTATCGCCCACCCGGCAACCGGCCTAGAAGAAGCCACCCGCCGCTTCGCCTCTCCCCGTCTCGAGTCTCCGCATGAACCTCTCCCGTACTCTCCTTGTCGCCGCGCTCGCGGTCTCGCAGATCCTCGGCTGGGGCACGACCTATGAAATGCCGGCGGTCTTCGGGCGTGCCATGGCCGCCGAGCTCGGGCTCGCCAATGAGATGGCCTTTGCCGGGCTCACCGTGATGATGCTGACCATGGCCTTTCTCGGGCCCTGGACCGGCCGGATGATCGGCCGCCACGGGGCGTCCCGCGTGCTCGCCATGGGGTCCGTCCTGATGGCCGCGGGCCTCATCGCCCTTTCGCTCTCCACTGGCCTCGTCACCTATGCCATCGCCTGGCTCATCCTCGGGGCCGGCGGCTCCTTCGCGCTCACCGTGCCGGCCTTCGCCGCCGTCGTCGAACGCGAAGGTCACGGGGCCCGCCGCGCGATCGGCATCCTAATGATCTTCACCGGCCTTTCCTCGGCCGTCTGCTGGCCGCTGCTGACGCTCGCGGGCGAAGCTTTCGGCTGGCGCGGTGCACTTCTCGCCGCCGCCGCCGCGCAGGTCTTCATCGCATTGCCCGTGCATCTCGCCGTCGGACGCATCGCCATCACCCGCTCGGAGGAAGACCGCGCCGCCGATGCGATCGAGCCGCTCGCCCTGAGCCACCGCATGGCGCTTGCCGCCTTCCTGCTGATCGCCCTGTCGAGCTCGCTCTCCAGCCTGATGACCTTCGGGCTCTCGCCACAGCTCCTGCATATCCTCGAACTCTCCGGCGCCACGCCGGCGCTCGCGCTCCAGCTGGGGTCGCTGCGCGCCGTCTTCGGCATTTCCGCCCGCGCCTTCGATCTGGTGCTCGGCAAGCGCTCTTCGCCCGTCACCACCGGGCTTGCCGGCGGCGCCATGCTGACCGCCTCGACGCTCCTGCTGATCTTCTTTTCCGGCACGCCGTCGAGCCTTTTGATCTTCACCGCGCTCTACGGATTCGGCTCCGGCGTCAGCGCGCTGGCACGGGCCACGATGCCGCTCGCCTTCTTCTCGGCCAGCCGCTTCGCCCGCCAGTCGGCCCGCCTCTCCCTTCCGCAAAACCTCGCCAACGCCACCGCCCCCGTGCTGATGACCGCCGTCATCGACCGCGCCGGCATCCATGCCGGCCTCGTCCTCGCCACTCTGCTTGCCGCCACGGGTTTCGCGGCGATCCTGGCGCTGGCGGTGATTGCAAAAAGGGGGCGGGTGGAAGGCGCCGGCTCGACCATCATCGGTCCCTCATCCTGAGGTGCCGGGCGTAGTCCGGCCTCGAAGGATCAAGGCCACTGAGAAACCACGACAGGATCCTTCGAGGCCCGCGCGCTGCGCGGGCACCTCAGGATGAGGTGTCGACGCGTGGAGCCCTCACTCCACCACCGCCCGAAAGCTTGCCTCCGCGACGAACAGTCCGGCCTTCACCTCGCGTCGACTGACCGTGCGCCGGTGGCGAAAGGTGACCAGCCGGAACCCGTCCATCGTCTCCGGCAAACCGTGCGCCACCCGCCTGACGTCAGCAACCAGCGCTTCGGCCTCGCGGCGCGACACCGCGCTCCAGGCCTCGAGCGTCAGCAGGATCTCCGCCCCGTCCGCCTCGCCGGTGGAAAAATCCCGCGCCTCGACCAAGCCGACAATGACGGCCGGAAAGCGCTGCGGCCGAACCGTGCGGTCACTGATCCCCTGCGGTCCCAGCGCCGCCATCAGCGCCGCATCCGCCTTCACCGCCTGTTGAAGCGCCGCCAGCAAGGCATTGACTGCATTGGTCATGTTTCACACTTCCCGTCTTGAATGGCGTTCTACTGCCCGCGCTTCAGGGGCCGCACAGAGTGACAAAGCCCCGTTGCCTGCACCGTCGCTCAGCGATCCGAAACAACTTGTCCGCTCTCTGCATCACCGCGCCCTGTGGGGTCCCGTTCAACAGACGGTAGACGGTTTTCCGCGGCCCCACCCTGCTCCGGCCGTCGCGCCAGCCGCTTCCGCAGCGCGCGTCGCAGCAAGTCGCCGAGCCGCATCCCCGTCTCCTCCAGCGCCGTCCTCTCCCGCGCCCCGGTCATCCGGTCACCTCGCGGCAGAGCGCGACCTGAAACCGCCCCGTCTCATCCGGATCGCGCATGGCCAGGATGTCGAACAGACGCGCGCCCTTGCGGAACCGCTGGCCGGCGACGAGATCGCTCCGTGCCCTGATCGTCACATGATGCGTCACCTCCGACACGAGCCCCGGCCCCTTCTCCGCCTCGCCAAAGACCTTCGGCTCGACGAGCGCCCAAACGCGAGCGACTTCAACGAACCCCGCCACCGCCCCGCCCTGGCCGTCCTCGACCGCCTCCGGCCGTTCCAGCACCAGCCGCGCCGTCAGCCGGCCGGCATCGATATCCAGAAGCGCCATGGTCAGAGTCTCCTTCGGCAGAAGGGCGCAATCAGCCGGTCATAGCCCGGCGGCACCACCGCCGGCTGGGCCTCGGCCGCAACCACGCCGCGGGTCGCAAACATCGCCGCGACATGCAGCAACATCGCCCGCTTCAGCGTCTCCGGCACATCCGCCCCGCTCTCGCCGAAGCCGGCGGAAAACTCGATCTCGATCCCGTTCATCGCCCGTCCCGGCTCCGGCACCGCGCGCAGCCAAAGCCTTGCCGGACGGGCCTCGCCATCGAGCAGATGCCCGTCGAGATCCACCGCCTGCGGCTCACCGTCGCCATCGTAAACCGTCACCGAAGCGACCGTCCGCACCGGCCCACGCGGGATCGTCACGATCCCGTCCGCCGGCCAGTCGTCGAGACACAGCCTGAAATCCCGCGCCGCCAGAACCAGCCCGGTCTCGCGCTCCATATGCTCGCGCGCGACGATGGCGAGTGCTGCAAGCAGCGCGTCCTCCTCCTCCGTCTCGAGCCTCAGATGCGCCCTGATCTCGACAAGCGTCAGCGGCTCGGCAGTCGGAGGGGTGAGTTCGATGATGGTCATGAGGGTGTCCTACAGTTTGAGAATGCGCTGATGTCCTAGGTGACTGCCCCTCATCCGCCCTTCGGGCACCTTCTCCCCGTGAACGGGGAGAAGGAGGCGCCGCCGCCAGCCGCATTCGCTCTTCTCCCCGCCTGCGGGGAGAAGGTGCCGGCAGGCGGATGAGGGGCGACATGGCAAAGCAAGGGCGGCCACCACCTCACCTCCCCCTTGAGGGGGGAGGTCGCCGCAAAGCGGCGGGTGGGGGTGACCGGGCCCCAGTCCGGCGCGGTTTCACCCCACCCCGGAGCTACGCTCCGACCCTCCCCCTCGAGGGGAGGGTCAAACGCTCACAGCCCAAACTTCACCAGCTTGATCGCCTCGAAGTTCTGCACGCCGCCACCGACACGTTTTGTCGTGTAGAAAAGCACATAGGGCTTGGCCGAATAGGGATCGCGCAACACCCGCACCCCCACCCGATCCACCACGAGATACCCCGCCCGGAAATCACCGAAGGCGATTGCCGTCGCATTGGCCGCGATATCAGGCATGTCCTCGGATTCCGCCACCGGGAAGCCCATCAGCGAGGCGGGGTCACCGGCGCGCGCCGGCGGTGCCCAGAGATAGTTGCCATCGGCATCCTTCAGCTTGCGCACCGCCCCTTGCGTCCTGCGGCTCATCACGAAGCTGCCGTTCTGACGATGCCCCGCCTTCAGCGCATAGACCACGTTGATCAAAACGTCGGAGGCTCCGCTTGCCGCAAAGGCCCCGGCCGCGCCGGTCGCAACCGTGCCGATCTTGCCCCATTCCCAGGCGGCGTCGTCGACCTGGTCATAGGCGAGGAACCCCTTCGGCTTCAGCACACCGTCGCCCGAGACGAAGGCCTCGCCCTCCTGTTCGGCAAAGGCAATGTCGACTTCGGCGGCAATCCAGGCCTCGATGTCGACGGCGGCATCGTCGAGCAGCGCCTGCGTTGCCGCCGGCATGGCATAGAGCTCCATGGTCGGGAAGGCGAGCTCGGAGAGTTCCGGCGTGCCGGTCTGCGTGCGCGCCGCCGTCTCGGCCACCCAGCCGCTCGCAAAGCCGCTTGCCGCAAACGGCTTCTTCAGCACGGAACCCGAGACCTGCCGCACGGTCGCGAGCGACCTGATCGGCGAGATCACCCTCAGCCTCCGGCCAATCTCCTCGTCCACCTGCGGCGGCACCAGATAGCCGCCATCGCCGGAAACCCCTGCCGACAGCGCCTTCTGGTCGAGATCGCGCAGCGCCTGGTCGTCGCCACGCCGCACATAGGTCTCGAAGGCCGCCTTGTGTTCGGCAAGCCCCGCCTCGTCGCGGCCGGGCCGCTCCAGCGCCGGACGGCGTTTCTTCAGCACCAGTTCGTCGAGCAGCCGGCTTTGTTCATCGATCGCCTTGTTGATGCGGTCGACCTTGTCGCGGGTCACGACATCGCTCGACAGCTTCTCCTCGATCTCGCCCAGCCGCTCGTCATTGGCCTCCTTGAACGCCTCGAAGGCCGTCATGAATTCGGCAAAGGCCGCCGTCACCGTATCGGGCGCCGCCTTGACCTCCGGTGCCAGGCTGGCCGGTCCGCCTTTGCCGCGCCTGCCGCCTGCCCCGCCCGCAGCGGCGGCGTCTTTGCCCGCCGCTCCCATCATGCCTTCGCCTGCCGTCATCGCCTCTTCCATGTCGCTCATCCTTTCGTGAAGTGATTTTTTGCCATCGCGCGAGCCGCCCGGCGCATCAGCCGAACGAGCTCGGTTTCCCTGTCGCGGTAAAACCGCCTGTGCTTGACGTTGGAGACCCTCGCCGTCGGCAGCATGGGAAAGGTCACCACCGAGATCTCCCAAAGATCGGCCTCCAGGATGCGCCGCACCCCGGTCTTGCGGTCGCTCCTCGTCTTGACCGCCCGAAAGCCGATCGAGAGACCATCGAGCGCACCCGCCTTCATCAGCGCATGCACCTCGCGGGCCCGGGCCACATCGGTGGCAAGCTTGCCCTCGACATAAAGCCCCCGCTCATCCTCGCGGATATCAGTCCAGCGGCCGATCACCTCGGCCGGATCATGCTGGTAGAGCATGCGCACGCCGCCTGCCCCGCGCTTTGCAAGCGAGGCTGCAAAGGCGCCCGGCTCGATCGCATCACGGCCGAGATCCACCTCGCCGAACAGGCTCGCATAGCCCGAAAACCGCCCGTCGCCTGCCACGCCCTTCAGCGTCAGCCCGGCATAACAAAACCGCGGCCTACCCTCCGTTTCCAAAGCCTGCATGGGCCCGTCTCCTCGTGATGTTGATTGTGCTGGCACCCACCTCCCCCTTGAGGGGGGAGGTCGCCGCAACGCGGCGGGTGGGGGTGATCCCGTTTGGAAGAAAGATGCCCCTGGGATTGCCCCTCATCCCCCTGCCGGGACCTTCTCCCCGTGAACGGGGAGAAGGAGGCAAGACGCCGGCCCCGATGCCCTTCTCCCCGCCTGCGGGGAGAAGGTGGCGGCAGCCGGATGAGGGGCTGTTCTCCATACGGAAGCCGCCCATGTCATCGCACCTTCTCCCCCGCCCGGCCGGTCAGCCGCACCAGAAGACCCAGCCCCCACCAGGCGGTGAAGGAGGCAAGCGTGGCGCCTGCCAGCATCACCTCCGAAGGCGACAGCCGACCCTCCAGACCAAGCCGCGTCGCGCCCCAGACACCCGTCGGGCCGCCAAAGATCAGCCCGCAGGCGACCCCGGTCAGGAAGCGCACCGCCGCCTCGCGGCGATGCTTGGGAAGCAGGTAGACCAGCGAAATCGCGGAGCCCGCGACAGCACCGATCAGACGTGCGGAAGTCACTCCGCCGTCATGGCCGAGATCAGTCATTTGTTCATCTTTCGCGGTTAGCTTCTGGATCGGCGCCGGCCGGTACGATCCCGCCCGAAAAGGCTGCGGCCGGCGTCTCTTTTCCCATCGTCCGTCGTCTGCGAGGCCCTGCCCGCGTCACCCGATTGTCGAGTCGCTTGAATCGCTTGGCGCCGGGCCTTCACAGACCGATTCAGCCCCTTCAAGCAGAACTGGAAGTGGCCGGTCGTCCCGCCCTTTGCCACAAAACCACAATGCAATCGTCATACGGCTTTCATCCTGCCGGGCGATCAAAGGCATGGGTTCAAGGACATCGGGGGATGGTCATGGTCTATGTCACGCAGGATGTGCGCGCGCCGCGCGGCACCTTCCAGGAAAAACCGCTTCTCATCGCGCTGCTCGTCACGCTGACCTTGTCGGCAATCTTCGTCACCTTCCCGCAGATCGACATCGCTGTCAGCCGGTTGTTCTATGTCGAAGGCCGTGGCTTTCCGGCGAGCAAGACGACCGCGCTCAACACCTTCCGCGCCTTCGGCCAGTATTTCCCGCTGACGCTCACCATCGTGCTCGTCTTCGGCCTGGTGCTGAAACTCATCTATCCCTCGCGGCCGTCGCTTTTCCCGCCACGCTTCACGCTCTATTTCGCCAGCCTCTTCCTGCTTGGCCCCGCGCTTCTGGTAAACGGCATCTTCAAGCCGATCTTCGACCGTCCGCGCCCGCGCAGCACCACTGAATTCGGCGGTGACGATCTCTTCGTGCATGCCTGGGCCTTCGGCGGCGATTTCTTCGACGACCGTTCCTTCGTCTCCGGCGAGGCCGCCGTCGTCGTCTGCCTCATCCCGCTCGCCTTCTTTGTGCCTGTTGTTTGGCGCCGCTGCGTCTTCGTGCTGCTCAGCCTGTTCGCCGCCTTGACCGCCCTCAACCGCATTGCTTTCGGCGCGCATTTCCTCTCCGACGTGCTGATCGCCGCCGGCCTCATGGCCATGCTGTCCATCGCGCTCGCCTATGTCTTCTACGGCCGCAAGGGTGCTCAAGCCTGCGACATCAAGCTCGAAGCCGAGATGACCGCGCTCGGCCACCGCCTGCATGCCCTGCGTCGTACCGTGATCGCTATGATCAGCCGCCGGCTTTCTGTCGCGCCACTGTTGCTCTCGCCGGCGCCGTCAACGGGCGAAAACGACAAGGGCTGAAGGATCTAAACTCGTTAAGCAGCAATAGGCGCAGTGCTGTGCGGCCCGCTCCCTCTCCCCCCATGGTGGGGGAGAAAGCGAAATCGAAGGCTTAGGCGAGCGCAAGCCGCCTAAACTTCAGATTTTGTTGGTGAGGGGATCCGTTCAGTTGCCACTGCGCCCGTGACACCCCACCCTTCCGTCCAGCAGAGTGGCGCGCGCGCCCCAACCCAGGTGCCATCTTCACCGGTCCCCTCACCAACAAAATCTGAAGTTTAGCCCTGATCGCTCTCAAGCCCTCGATTTTGTAACCTCTCCCACAGGGGGGGAGAGGTAAAGAGCCCCTCAATACCCAACCGCCTCCCGCTTTTCCTCGTCCGTCAAGAACGCCGCCGCCCCGACCCGCGTCCAGAGCGCATCCCGCTCCGTCGCCAACCCCGCCACCGTATCAAGATCCGGCACCAGGCGCAGCGCCTCGCCGGTCAGATCGCCCAGGAACACCGAAAGCGACGCCCCGGTGCGCGTCACCAGCGGCAGCACGGTCAGCCGATAGAAGGCGCGGTTCGCCTCCTGGTAATTGGCATAGGTGTTGTCGCCGGGAATGCCGAGCAGCATGGGCGGCACGCCGAAGGCGAGCGCAATGTCGCGCGCTGCCCCATTCTTAGCCTCGACGAAATCCATGTCCTTGGGCGACAGCCCCATCGACTTCCAGTCGAGCCCGCCCTCGAGCAAAAGCGGCCGCCCCGCCCGCATCGGGCCGGAATAGCCCTCGTCGAGCTCGGTCTTCAGCCGCTGATACTGGTCGGCGGAGAGATTGCCGCCCTCCTTCGGCTGATAGACCAGCGCGCCGGAAGGTCTTGCCGAATTGTCCAAGAGCGCCTTGTTCCAGCGCCCTGCCGCATTGTGCAGATCGAGCGCCACTTGCGCTGCCGCGAGCGGCGCGAACCCCTCGTGGTCGTCGAGCGGGTGAAAGAGTTTGAGATGCAAGAGCCTGTCGAGCGCAATCCGCCTGGCCCTGGTGCCGGCGCGATAGTCATAGGCCGACGGCCAGCCATCGGCGCCTGTCACCACGCTCACCCGATCCGGCCGCAGCAGATGCAGCTCCGCCGCCCGCTCCGAACCGCGCCCACCGGCCGCCACTGCCTCCACATAGGCATTGCCCGAAAGCAGCAGCTGCCCGTAGAGCGTTTCCAGAAAATCCGCCCCCGTCATCGCTCCGTTCGGCCTGGCGAGAAGCGTCAGCGCCGGATGCTCCGGCCGCTCCGTCTCCCGCTGATAAGCAAGGAAGGCGATACTCGCGGCCGCCTCCGACACCAGCCGCACGCAGCGATGCGCCACCGGGTTCTTCATGAAGCCCTCGCGCGCCAGCGCCGCATAGGATCTGCCCGTCCACCGCGCCTCGCCCTCCCCCGCAATCAGCGCCAGCGCCGTCCCGGGGCGGGGAGTGAGCGCCTTCTCCTCAGGCATGGCGGTTCGATCCCGGGCTTCAGCCCAGGGCAGACGGAAGGGAAGTTTCATGGGGATGTCCTCGACAGGAAAAGAAACGGATCAGACGACCTTCAGAGGTCGGCCCGGGCCTCGTCTGCGCACATTCTCAGTTTCATCTGGCTGCTTCAGCCAGCCATGTCCTTGCCAGCGCCAGACCGTAAACCGTCGATCAGAAGCTCGACCATCACGGGCGTCTCCCCGTCCGGGGCCGCAGTCTTGATCGAGGCCAGGTTGCCGATGGCGCGCAGCAGTTCATACGGCTCGATTCCGGGCCGAACCACACCCGCCTCAACGGCGGCGTCCAGAAGCCGTGTCAGTGCCGGCTCGAAATTCTGACGGAAATAGTCGGGCAGACCCTGAAAGGCCGGATCGCCGGAATGCAGAGCCTGGGCCAGCCCGCGCTTCGTCGCAATGAACTTCGTATAGCGGCGCAGCCACAGGGTGAGCGCCTCGCCGGCTGGGTGGTTTTCGGCCAGCGCGGCCGCCTCCGCCGTGCAAGTGTCGACCTCGCGCTTGAACACCGCGATCACCAGATCCGCGCGGCTCGGGAAGCGGCGATAGAGCGTGCCGACGCCGACGCCGGCGCGGCTTGCAATCTCGCGCGCCGGAGCATCGACGCCGCTTTCCGAAAAGATCGCCTTGGCCGCCTCCAGCAGCGCATCCTCGTTGCGCCGCGCATCGGCGCGCACCCGCGGCAGAACCGCCTGCTGTTCGCCTTCCTCGTGGTTTTCGGCCTCATCACTCATGCGCATTCTCCTGCCGCACGCCAAAAATTCGCGCAGCCCTTGCTAAACGGAACGCTGTTCCGTATATCCATCCAGCATTCGGAACGTCGTTCCGATTAATCCCTAGCCCGATCGCACGCTTAAATCCAGCCCCGGAGGCTTCCCATGAACGATCTCGTCGCCAAGGCCCGCGCCATTTCCACGCCCGCGCCGCAAACCACCCTCACCATCAACCCGATCACCCTGCCCGCGCCAGACCGCGGCCGCCCCCTGGAGCTGCGCGTCACCGCCCCCATGAGCGGAAACGATCTCCCGATCATCCTGCTCTCGCATGGACACGGCCCCTCGCTCTATATCCCTTCGAAGGATGGCTATGGCCCGCTCGTCGATTTCTACGCCGCTCATGGCTTCGTCGTCATCCAGCCGACCCATGCCAATTCCAAGGTCGCGGGCCTTGGCCAGACTGCGCCCGGCTACCCCTTCTTCTGGCAGTCGCGGCTCGACGACATGAGGTTGATCCTCGACAGTTTAGCCGCCATCGAAGAAGTATCGCCCATCCTCGCTGGCCGGCTCGATCATGACCGCATCGCGGCGATCGGCCATTCCCTCGGCGGCCAGACCGTCGGCATGCTGCTCGGCGCCGGCCTAACCGACACCGCCGACCCGGCCGTGACCCGTGTTCGCCGCCCGGAACCGCGCATCAAGGCCGGCGTGCTTCTCGCCGCCCCCGGCCTCGGCGGCGACAGCCTCAGCGATCACGCCCGCCAGAACTACACCACGCTCAACCCGGATTTCTCGACGCTCACGACCCGCACCCTGGTTGTTGCCGGTGATGCCGACGACAATCCGCATCTGACACCCCGCGGCGCTGACTGGCATGTCGATCCCTATCGCCACGCCCCGGGCGCCGAAGCGCTGCTGACCCTCTTCAGAGGCAAACACGGCCTCGGCGGCATCGCCGGTTACGACGCCAGGGAAACCGACGACGAAGATCCCGAACGCCTGGCCGTCACCCAACGCATGACCCTTGCCTGGCTGAGAACCGCGCTTGCCATCGACGCGGCCAGCTGGCCGGAAGCAATGGCGGCCCTTGAGGCCCATGCTTCGGATCTCGGTGAGGTCGCGCTGAAGCAAGCTTAAGAGTGGTGGTCCCGCTGCGGTTCATCTCGCGTGCCGCAGCGGGACCGTTTGTCAGCAGACGGTTCCCGTGCAAAACTGCGCCGCGCACTTACCGGCATGAACATTTCTCGCGGATCTTGAGGAAGCGTCATGATGGACATCACCGCCACCAACGGTTTCTTCAACCAGGCCGGCCTGTTCCTGCTCGGCGTCTCGATCCTCGCCGGACTTTACCTGCTGCTGCGTCGACGCCAGAGCCGCTGAGGCCTCACACCCGCCCTCGCACCGCATCCTCCACCACATAATCCGCCGCAAACCGCTCCTCGCGCAGCGGCTTCACCCGGCGGATGCTCTCCTCATAGAGCGGATGCGCCTTGTAGGCGGCAAGGGCTCTCTCATCCTCGAATTCGCCGTAAACCACGAGGTCGATGCTGCGGTGAAAGCCGTCGGTCTTCACATTGGTGCCAATCTCCAGCCGCGCAGCACTCGGGATCTCCGTCAGGATCGACAGCCCCGCCCGGACAGCCTCGAGATTCTCCGGCTTCACGGTGAAGAAGACGATGTGGCGGATCATGGGGCACCTTCAAGAGCTGTTGCAGCGCACCAGCCGATAGCACCGCCGGCGCCACCGCTCAATGCGCCCGCTCACACCACCAGCCCGGCGCGGATGGCCGCGTCGAAGCTCCTCGCCGTGACAGCGATCTTCTTTGCCCGATCGGTGCCGTTGACGATTTTTCGCGCGCCTGTCCAATCGGCTTTTATGCCCGAAAAGTAATCGGAGAGCTTTGCGCCCGAAAACAGCCCCTCGGTCATGCCGACCACCAGAATGGTTGCGGAGACGTCCAACCTCAGCGCCAGATCCGGCTCGGCCACGAGGTCGAGCCCGGTCACCCGGCTCATCTTGGCGTAATTCTCGCGATGGGTGATCTGCACCAGGCCGCGCCCATAATAGCTCTGCCCCTTGGCATCCCGCCGCCAATAGGGTGTCTTCACCGTCGGCAGCTTGCCACCGCGCCAGGCCCGCTCCAGCCGGTTCACGGCCTCCTCGTCGGTCGCAGCCAGCGTCTCGCGCACCGCCTGCATGGTGCCGGCCGTCTCGTGATGTGCGGTTGCCAGCATATAGGCCAGCCAGCGCGGATCGGCCCAGCCGCGGGCGCAAAAGCGCGTCAGCACCGCCTCGATCCCCTCCACCTGCCCCTGGGTCAACCGCCCGCCGAAGACGGCATGGCGCAGCCCCGCGAAGACGATTCGCCGGTCGATCCGCATGATCAGATCCTCGTTTGGAGACGGTGGCCGCCCTTGGCCGCCAGGCACTGGAGAGCTTCCAGGAAAAAAAGTTGAAAACTAAAACGATTGAAGAAATTTCAATCGTTTAGAGCGCGTTCCGTTCACATTTACAAAGCTTTAACAGTGTGGAACTTTCCGCCCACGCAGACGTTCTGGAAGCCGACACTTCCAGCATGAGGAGGGAAGACATGCAGACGACGACCACCACTTCGCCCAAGACCGCCGCCCCGGCCACGATCCCGGCCCATGTCCTGCAGCGCCTCGAAAACGAATGGCGCCAGGTCCGCCAGCCATCCCAGCCGACCCCGTCGGTCAAGTAAACCGATCCACCGCATCGCATGATCAACCGGCGCCTGAGAGGGCGCCGGTTTTTGTTTGCTGGCCAATGCCCCTCATCCGCCCTTCGGGCACCTTCTCCCCGCAAGCGGGGAGAAGGAGGCGCAGCCGGCGGCCGGATCCGCCTTCTCCCCGTTCACGGGGAGAAGGTCCCGGCAGGGGGATGAGGGGCGAAGGCCGCATGCTCTTTCGCCCCTCACCCTGAGGAGCCCTCGCTCTGCGAGGGACTCGAAGGGTCGAGGCCAACCTCACGCGGGCCGGATGCTTCGAGGTCCGCACTGCGTGCGAACACCTCAGCATGAGGGGTCTCACACCCCCCGGATCCTTGGCTCGCCGCCGCCCTCCAGCATCAGCGCCGTCAGCGCCCAGACCAGCGCATCGAGCCGGTCCGGCGAGCGCCCGTTCGTGAGCCCCTCCGGCCCGAAATCACACATCTGGTCCTCCAGCTCGACAAACCGCCCCGCATGCAGAACGCGCCCCTGCTCGTACAAGGCCGCGACCGGCTCGGCGCGTAAAAACTTGCCGCGTGTCGCCCGGACCGTCGTCACCGGCAGCCGCGCCTCGATGCCTTCCAGCACCGCGCGCACCATGTCGCCGCCCTGATTGACCTCGGCCACCACCCGGTCGGCCTCGAACCGCCTGTAGGCGGAAACCACCGCCCGGGCCCAGCCGGCCGGGGCCATTCCCTCAACCGAACAATCCGCCAGAACCACCGCCTGGCCATTCTCCTTCAGCCCGGCAACGACGATGCCGCAGCAGGCGCTCACCCCACCCGCCGGCGGATCGACCGCCACGACGATGCGCCGCAAGGGTTCGGCCAGCTTCACCACGATCTCATCGAGCCGCGCGCGCTTCCACAAAGCGCCCGGCCGGTCCTCGATCAGCTCGCCGTCGAGCTCCTGCCGCCCGAGCCTTGTCCCGCCATAGCGGGCGGCGAGCGCGTCCAGAAACCCCGGCGCCAGATGCGCCGCGTTGGCCGCCGTTGCCATCCGCGTCAGCCGCGTCGCCTCATCCGCCATCAGCCGCTTCAACAGCGGCACCGGCCTTGGCGTCGTCGTCACCACCTGGCGCGGATCCTCGCCCAGACGCAGTGCAAACTGCAGCATGTCGAAGGTCTCCTCGGCGTGCTTCCATTTCGCCAGCTCGTCGCACCAGGCGAGATGAAACTGCGGCCCGCGCAGGCTTTCCGGATCCTCGGACGAAAAGATCTGCGCGATCGCCCCGTTCGGCCAGACCAGCCGCCGCCGCGAAATCTCCACTTCCGGCCGCATGCGCCGTGCAATCCGCGAAAGCCCCGAGGCCCCGTCGATCATCACCTCGCGCGCATCGCCGAGCGTCTCCGCCACCAGCGCAATGCGCAGATCCGTCCTTTTGCCCGCCGCCAGCACCTGCGCCTGCACCCATTCCGCACCGGCCCGCGTCTTGCCCGATCCGCGCCCGCCGAGGATCAGCCAGCTTCGCCAGTCTCCCTCCGGCGGCCATTGCTCGGGCCGCGCCAGAAGCTTCCAGTCGCGGGCGAGAAAGGCGAGATCGGCGGGGGTGAGCGTTGCGAGGTCGAGCGGTCCATCTGGGCGGACGGCGACCCCTGCCCCATCCCCAACCGCCCCTGCCGCCATCCTCATATCCCGCGCCCGATGCCGTCTCTCAGCATCCGGAGCATCAAGCCCCGCCGCCGCCCAGGTTTCGGGCGCGATCGTCGTGGAAACAGTCTCGAAAGCGGCCGTAGTCCTCCTGCCATTCCCGGCCAGCGCCTCGGCTTCCACCGCCGTCTCGCCGATCACCACGGCCGCAGCCCGTTCCGTCTCGGCCACCCGATCCCTCATCCGCCGCCCAGGGATTTCGGCGTCATCGGCAGTCTCCTTGGGCGGTCATGCAAAACAACGTAAGGTCTCACTCCGCCCTCATGCTGAGGTGCCAGCGCGAACGGGCCTGTAAGCATCCGTTTGGTCCGGTGCCTGTGTAACCGATCCCCTCACCAACAAAATCTGAGGTTTAGCCCTGATCGGGCTAAGCCCTCGATTTTGTAACCTCTCCCACAAGGGGAGAGGGGACGATGCCGCCAGCCCCGCGCTCCCTCTCCCCCCATTGTGGGGGAGAAAGCGAAATCGAAGGCTTAGGCGAGCGCAAGCCGCCTAAACTTCAGATTTCGCAAGTGAGGGGATCCGTTCAGTTGGCAATCCATCAACAAAATCTAGCGAGAAACGATCAACTCAGATTCCCCCTCATCGCATCTATCCCCGGAAGCCCATGCCACAAAGGGGACAGGGGACGATGCAGGGGACGATGCCCTAACCGCGGATTCCACCTCCCCCTTGAGGGGGGAGGTCGCCGCGAAGCGGCGGGTGGGGGTGACCCGGGCTGCGAGTCCTTCCCCTCAAACAGGGGCAAATCTGCCCCCAACACCCCACCCCGGAGCTGCGCTCCGACCCTCCCCCTCAAGGGGATGGTGGCGGCCCCCTTCCCTCGGCCAATCCGGAAACCTCCGCCAGGCGCACGGCCACCGCCGCCTCCAGCCGTCCGGCCAGTTCCGCCTCGACCCGCGCCGCAATCAGGGCCTCGACCTCGCCGCGCAAGACCTCCGGATCGCGCGTCTCCATCAGCCGCTCTTCGGCGTCCAGGCGGTCGCGCTCCAGCTGGCGCAAGAGTGCATCGATCTTTTCCAGCGTGCGCACGATCAGCGCAATCGCATCGGTTGCCGCCTTGATGTCAGCGCGTGCCAGTTTCGCCAGCCCCTCGTCGGCCCCGTCGATCAGGCTCTCGGCACCGGCCCGCAAGCGGCGAAACAGGTCGAACTGGGCGCGCATCTCGGCGGTGAATTCCTGCAGCAACCGCTCCAGATCGCCAGCACCGGCCGCCTTCACCTCGATCACATCAGGCAGCGCCTCGTCCAGATCCCCCTGTCGATCCTCGCCCAGCATGCCGCCCTCCGAAACGAAAGAAGGGCCCGCACAGCGGACCCTCTCCAAACCTTCACCGGAAGCACCTCAGCCCTTGCGGCCACAGCTTTCCGATCATGTCAAAACCCTAGCGAATGACCGTCGCGGTGTCAAGGATTATTTTCCTATCTTAATTCTTCAACTAGAGAATTTCGTTGCTATGCCTTTTCGCCGAGCAAACGTTGAGTGAGGCTTTGCCCTTGCTTTGCAAGGTCTTTGACATCTGTTCCAGCCTTAACCAGCGCAGTCCCCAATATGCGCATATGGCCGATGAAGTGTTGCCTTTTGTCCGCGGTAGTGTCGATTTTAAGGAAAACGAATGAAGCATCGGCAGGGTCGAATTCGGTGAGAACGCCATGTGCAACGTAATGTCTAGTTCGTGCTAGTTCCTCAGCCTTTTCAACCAAATAGAGTATCTCAGGTTTGAACTCTGATAGGCTTTGCAGCTCCTCGCAGCATCTTTTCAAGAATGCAGTTTTTGTCGAAAACTGCTTGGGCAGTTTTGTTGAGACAGCGTCGCCACCATGATCGTGGAACGCAATGGCGACTATCGCATCGATGGTGTTTTCGAGGAACGTCCAACTTACGATAATCATACCTACGCACGAGAACAAATGCGGCATAATCTCCTCGGGCACTGGGCGCACATCAACTTGTGTCAATTTGAACCACTCGTCCCTTCAAAATCCAGACGCTTTGCCCTTGGAATGTACCCGACATCACTGACACAGTTTCGCCGATTATTGAAAAGTACGTAAAGAGGTATTTGCGAGGCCACCCAAAGACCTCACCCCGCCTTCGACCTGTTCCGCCCAGCACTCTTCGCCTCATACAGCGCGAGATCCGCCCGGGTCACCAGATCGCGCGCCTCCCGCACGCCGCCCTCGCCCGTGGCGGCGTAGCCGGCGGAGACGGTGACATGGGTCAGGCCGTCGTTACGGGCGGGATGGGGGATGGCGAGATCGCGGATGCTGCGCACCAGCCGGTCGGCGATGAAGGGGCCGCCGGCGGCGGCTTCGCTTCCGAACAGAAGCGTGAATTCCTCGCCGCCGTAGCGGGCGGCAAAGCCGTCATGGCGGGCGGCGAAGGTCGAGAGGGCTTCGGCGATCCGGCGCAGGCAATCGTCGCCCGCAACATGGCCGAAACGGTCGTTGAAGGCCTTGAAGTGGTCGACATCGACCATCATCAGCAGAACCTCGCCGTCCCTCTCCAGCCAGGCATGCAGCGTCTCATCGAGATGCCGGCGGTTGGGGATGCCGGTCAGCATGTCGGTCAGCGTCAGGTCGCGCAGCGCGTCGCCCCGGCGTTCGGCCCGGTCGGCGCGGTTTTGCGCATCATAACGGGCGAGATAGGTGAGACAGCGCTGTCTCTCGACATGCCAGTTGCCGTAGAGCGTGAAGAAGAGGCCGGTCACCACCTGCACGGTCAGGGGAAAGACGAGGTTCGGGTCGAAATCCGGCTTGTAGTGGATCACCCAGAGGGCGGCGAGAGAGGTGACGCTGGTGAAGATCAGCGCAAGGCGAAAACGCAATACAAGCAACATGTTGCCGAAGAGAAGCACGAGCGGCAGCTCGCCCAGCGTATAGCTCGCATAGGCCGATTGCGAGATGTAGAGGAGGTAGAGCGGCAGCAGACTTGCGACGAACATGCCGCCGAGCAAAAGCAGTTCGCGCAAGGCCGGCGGCACGCGCGGCACGAGATAGAAGATCGCCAGCGAGCCCGGTACCAGCACGAGCAGGCGCATCGCCACCGTGAAGGGCTGGATATCCGCCATCAGGTGCAGGCTGGTCAGATTGTAGATATTGTAGACGATCAGGCCGACGATGATGGCATGGCGCAAATGCCGGACGCGCTCGGCGCCGAAATCCCGCTCCTCGGCGCGCTCCACCTCGGGCGGCATGCGCAACAGCCAGTTCATCCGGCCCCTTGCCCCCGAGGGTCCGGCGCCCACATCCGCGTTACTCAATTCCTGTCATTCCCTGTCCGGCCGCCCCCACAGCAGCTTTAGGGAACAATCATCGGTCAGGCTTACAAATATTTCGCTAATTTAGGTCGCGCAAATGCGCATAGTCAGCACATTTTAAGGGGCAAATCGCAGGGCCGGCGGCGCCGACCGGAGGCCCCGGGGGCGGGCGTCAGGGCAGCACCGCTCTATGTCCTTGTCAGGCGTCCGGCCCGCCGAACTGCTCCCAGGCTGCCATGGCATGGCCGGCATACATCAACGAGGGGCCACCGCCCATATAGACGGCAAGCCCGAGCGTCTCCTCGAATTCCGCCTTGGTGGTTCCGAGCTTGATCAGGGCTTCGGTGTGAAACCCGATGCAGCCGTCGCAGCGGGTGGAGATGGCAATGCCGAGCGCCACCAGTTCCTTCACCTTCTTCGACAACGCGCCGTCCTTGGTCGCCGCCCCCGCCATGGCGGAGAAACCCTGCATCACGTCCGGAATGTCCTTGCGCAGGATCTTGATTCCGCTTGAGATTTCCTTGGTGATGGCGATGTAGTCCTTGCTCACGGCTCTGCCTCCAAAAAATATATACGATACTTCATATATATTGAGGCTCGCGGGGATTGCAAGGCTGGCAGAGGCAGTAGGCCGTAGGCAGTAGGCAGTAGGCAGTAGGCAGTAGGCAGTAGGCAGTAGGCAGTAGGCAGAGAGATTGGAATGGTTCCGGAGGCACGTGGCAACCCCGCGCAGTGCTTGGATTCTGCTGCGGACCAACCCTACTCCCTACTGGCTATTGGCTATTGGCTACTGCCTACTCCCTCACACTTCCCGCACCGGCGTGTACCCCGCCTCGCGGATCGCCTGTTCGGCGAGAGCCGCATCGCCCTCGACGAAGGCCTTGCGGGCGGCGAGATCGATGGTGACCGCCTTGCCCGGCAGAACCTCGGCAAGCGCCTTGACCACGGTCTTTTCGCAATGGCCGCAGGTCATGTCCTCGATCTTGAAAACCGTCTGTCCGATCATGGTGTTATCCTTCCGTATTGCCGGCGGCCGTCAGCCGCAGCTTCGGCTTCCTTTCTGCACCTTCCCACGGGGGCAAGGTCAATCCCCGCAACAGCCTCCACCGGCCTCTTTCGCGGCGGTCTTTTGCCGCAGCGGCCGGCCTTCGAGATCGGCCAGGATCGGGCAGTTCGGCCTGTCGTCGCCGTGGCAGCGCTCGGCAAGATGGGAGAGCGTGTCGCGCATCGCCTGCATCTCGGCGATCTTGCGGTCGAGCTCCTCGACATGGGACAACGCCAGCGCCTTCACCTCGGCGCTCGCCCGTGCCTTGTCGTCCCAGAGTTTCAAAAGCCGCTCGGTTTCCTCGAGCGAGAAGCCGAGGCTTCGCGCCCGCCGCACGAAGCGCAGCCGGTTGACGCTGTCGGCATCATAAAACCGATAATTCGAAGCCGTGCGCCCCGCCGGCGCAATCAGCCCGATCTCCTCGTAATAGCGGATCATCTTCGCCGACACGCCCGAGGCGGACGAGGCTTCCCCGATGTTCATCGTCATGTCGTTTCTCCTATCGTCGCCTCTCCCCTTGTGGGAGAGGTTACAAAATCGAGGGCTTAGCCCGATCAGGGCTAAACCTCAGATTTTGTTGGTGAGGGGATCGGATATGTCCGCACCTTACCCCTCTGTTGCGAGACAGTCTCCGCCTTGGGGGCGAAAGCAAAATCGAGTGAGGGTGTGCGTTCCGGCATGCCCGCAACACCTGTCCCCTCACCAACAAAATCTGAAGTTTAGGCGGCTTGCGCTCGCCTAAAGCTTCGATTTTGTATCCTCTCCCACAAGGGGAGAGGCGGAAACACCGGGCTCCGCGCACTCCACCCACCCCTTGAGGGGGAGGGTCGGAGCGAAGCTCCGGGGTGGGGTGAACAGGCGGCGCAGACCAACATAACCCCACCCGCGCGTTCCGCGCGACCTCCCCCACAAGGGGAGGTCATTAACCCGTCACCTTCGCCGTCCGCAGCCTGAGCGCATTGGTCAACACAAACACGCTCGACAGCCCCATCGCAGCCGCCCCCAGCATCGGCGAGAAGGTCAGCCCAAAGAACGGATAGAGCAGCCCCGCCGCCACCGGGATCAGCGCGACATTGTAGCCGAAGGCCCAGAAGAGGTTCTGGCGGATATTGCCGATGACACGGTCCGAGAGTTCGATGGCATGCAGTGCGCCCATCAGGTCGCCGCCGACCAGCACCACATCGGCGCTCTCGATCGCCACATCCGTGCCGGTGCCGATCGCGATCCCGGCGTCTGCCGTGGCCAGCGCCGGCGCATCATTGATGCCGTCGCCGACAAAGGCAACCGTCTCACCTTTCGCCTGCAGCGCCTTGATCGCGCTCACCTTTCCCTCGGGCAGCACTTCCGCCACCACGGCATCGATGCCGGCATTCTTCGCCACAGCCTCGGCCGTGCGCCTGTTGTCGCCGGTCACCATCATCAGCTTCAGCCCGCGGGTTTTGAGCGCCGCGATGGCCGCCGCACTCGTCTCCTTGATCGGATCCGCCACCGCAATCGCGGCTGCCAGTTTGCCATCAATGGCCACGTAAAGCGGGCTTGCCCCTTCATCGGCAAGACGGGTCACGGCAGCGGTGAGGTTGGAGAAAGACAAGTCCCCCTCTGCCCTGCCGGGCATCTCCCCCACAAGGGGGGAGAGACCGTGTGGCCGAGCGTCGGCGGAGAAAGCCCCTCCCCCCAGTGGGGAGGGGTTGGGGAGGGGTTCTTGCATGACGCCAAGTTTTACCATGAACCGATCCGCACCAGCGGCCACCCGCCTGCCATCCACCATGCCGGTCACGCCAAAGCCTGCCACCGCCTCGACCTGATCCACCGACGCCAACGTGATGCCCCGCGCCTCGGCCGCCCGCACGATCGCATCCGCCAGCGGATGCTCCGAGCGCGCCTCGAGGCTTGCGGTCAGACGCAGCACCTCCGCCTCGTCGAAACCTTTAGCGGTCACGATCTCCGTCACGTCCGGACGGCCGGCGGTGATCGTGCCGGTCTTGTCCATCACCACCCAGTCGATCTGGCTCAGGCTCTGCAGGGCCTCGCCCTTGCGGAAGAGCACGCCGAGTTCGGCCGCCCTTCCCGTGCCGACCATGATCGAGGTCGGCGTGGCCAGCCCCATGGCGCAGGGGCAGGCGATGATCAAAACGGCGACCGCCGCCACCAGGCCATGGGTATAGGCCGGCTCCGGCCCGAAGATCAGCCAGACCAGGAAGGTGAAGACGGCGACGCCGATGACCGCGGGCACAAACCAGGCGGTCACCTCATCCACGAGCTTCTGGATCGGCAGCTTCGCCCCTTGTGCCTCCTGCACCATGCGAATGATGCGTGAGAGCATCATGTCTGACCCAACACCGGTCGCCTCGAAGCGGAAGGAGCCGGAGCCGTTGACCGTGCCGCCGATGACGGTGGCGCCAACGCCCTTTTCAACCGGGATCGGCTCGCCCGAGATCATCGCCTCGTCGACGGCACTCGCCCCATCGATCACCCGGCCATCGACCGGAATGCGCTCGCCCGGACGCACCACGACGACATCGCCGAGCTTTACCTCGGAGAGCGGCACGTCGCGCGTCTGCCCGTCGCGCTCGACGCGCGCGGTCTTCGCCTGCAGGCCCGCAAGCTTGCGGATCGCCGCTCCCGTCCGGCCCTTGGCCCGGGCTTCGAGCAGCCGTCCGAGCAGGATCAGCGAGACGATGACGGTCGCAGCTTCGTAATAGACATGGCGCGCGGTCTCCGGCAGCAGACCGGGTGCAAAGGTCGTCACGACGGAATAGAGATAGGCGGCACCGGTGCCGATCGCGACCAGCGCGTTCATGTCGGGCGCGAGCCGCACGAGTGCCGGGATGCCCTTCAGATAGAAGCGCCTTCCGGGACCAGCCAGCACCGCAGTCGCCAGTGCAAACTGCAGATAATACAGCGTGTTGCCAGGGAAAACCTGCATCAGTTGATGATGCAGCGGCGGATAGAGATGCCCGCCCATTTCCATCACGAAGAGCGGCAGGGTCAGCACCAGCGCGACGAGGAAATCCCGCTTCAGAGCCGAGATCTCTTTCTCGCGCCGGATCTCGCGACCATCGACAGCCTGGCCTGCGGAGGACGTCGAATGCGTAGACGTCACGTCATCGGCTCCGGCATGGCCACCGCCCCCCTGCCCGCTCGCCTGCGCACCGCCGTCACCACCGGACAGCCTGACGGCATAACCCGCCTTGGCCACGGCTGCGGCAAGTGCCGGCAGGGCCGAGACCCCGCCCAGCACCTTCACCACCGCCTCGCCGGTCGCCAGATTGACGCTGGCCGTCTCGACCGCCGGCACCGTCTTCAGCGCCTTTTCGACCCGCGAAACACAGGAGGCGCAGGTCATGTCCTCGACCTCGAGCACCAGCGTCTCGGCCCTCGCCTCATAACCGGCCTTGTCGATCGCTTCGAGCAAGGCCTCGGCGGAGAAGCCCGCACCCGGCGTCACCGACAGCGTCTCGGTCGCGAAATTCACAGCACTCTCTTCCACGCCCGGCACGGCGGCCACGGCCTTTTCGACCCGGCGCACACAGGAGGCGCAGGTCATGCCCTCGACGGGCAGAAGGATCGGTTCCAATGTCTTCTTGGCCCCATCAGGCCTGGACTGCATGTTCATAGCGGTCACCTCCGCCATGATACATGGACCTTCCCATCATGGGAGGGTCAAGGGGTGGCGTGAGGATTTCTTGGAAGGACGCGACTAAAGCGCGTCCGGCCAGACCTGCGCCCCGTGCAGGATACGCAGAACGCGAATGCGATCTGGAAGGACGGCATAGGCGGCAATGTAGGGCGTTCCGGTGATCACCAGTTCCCGCGTCCCCGTTACCCGCCCAGTGCGTCCGCTCTCGGGAAACTGGAAAAGTTGACGGATACCCAGCTCAATTTTCGTGTCGATGCGAACGGCAGCGGCCGGATTTTCTTGCTCGATGAAGTCGAAGATCGCCAAACGGTCAGCAGTTGCCAGTGCTGACCAGGTAAGCCTCACCGCCCCGTCTCCTTGGCGACGGCTGCCGCTCTGCGTTGCGCAAAGATCTCCGCCACAGCATTATCCTCGACATCGTCGCGCGCATCCTCCAGCGCCTCTCGCACCTTGGCGCGAAACCAGGCATCGTGAACGGCAGGGTCCGACAGGAGCTCGATCGGCAAAGCGCCTTCATTGGCGGTGCGGGTCAGCAAAATGCGCACGGCATCCGACACGGTCAGCCCCATGCCCTCCAGCACGGCGGCCGCTCGGTCGCGGATTTCGGGATCGATACGTGTCTGGACAAGGGCGTTGGTCATGGCGGTCTCCTGACGCCACTGTACTTCAGTTGAATGACGACAACAATCACTCGCAAAACGCCCTCCCCTCGAGGGGGAGGGTCGGAGCGCAGCTCCGGGGTGGGGTGACCATATGGGCGGCGGCAATCCGCATCACAGATCGCCGCCTTGATCTTCATTCTGCGATGGGAGCTCGACTTGCCGACCACCGTAGTAAATCCCGATGATGGTGACGATGTTATCGGTGACATCGAAGAGGATTGTCACACGTCGGCGGAAACCGATGGTCCGCAGTCCCGCTCGCAAATCGTCTCGGATTGTTCCACGCAAAGGATAGGTCCGGAGCCGCCCACAGAAATCGAGAATCGCTTCGACATAGTCAGTTGCGCGGCGAGCGGATGATGCCTCGGCAATGTATTCTTCAAGCGCTTGCAGTTGATCCAGGGCTTCGGGGGTGAAGCGCGGATCGTGGCTCAACGCGGGGAACGCTCCGCGCGCCGCTCGCTCAGCCGTGCCTGCACCTCCTGCAAGCTCAGCGCTCTGTCCGGATCAGCCTTGAGGCGATCATAGGCTTCAACGCCAGCGGTCTTCAGCCAGTCCTCGAGCGACATCCTATCTCGCGCGGCATGCTCCAGATCTTCGATCTGCGCTGCAATCGCCTCTTCAACAAGCGCGGCCTTGCTCTGGCCGGTCGTACGCGCAAGGGCATCCAAACGGTCTTCCAGGTCTTGGGGCAGCGAAATGGCGAGCATCGCGACAATCTCCTTGAACCGCAGAATAGCATCAACGCAGCCCCCTCGCGAGCCCCTACCCCCGTTCCGCGCCCACCTTCAGCGGCCAGTCGACGACGTAGTCCTCAAGGTCTTCGACATCCAACCCCTCTTCCGAGATCGTGCGGCCGCGGGCCGAGACGCCGGCTTCGTGGACGGTTTCGGGGTCGCCGGAGACCAGATGGTGCCACCAGTAGAGGTCGTGTCCCTCGTCGATCAGGCGATAGCCGCAGGTCGGCGGCAGCCATTTGATTTCGCGCAGGCCCTGAAGCGTCAGCTGGATGCAGTCGGGCACGGTCTGCTGGCGGTTCTCGTAGTCGGAGCAGCGACAGCTGTCGCCGTCGAGCAGCTTGCAGGCGACCGAGGTGAAGACCACCTCGCCGGTGTCCCAGTCCTCGAGCTTGTTGAGACAACAGAGGCCGCAGCCATCGCAGAGGCTTTCCCACTCCGCATTGCTCATCTCGGCGAGCGTCTTGGTTTTCCAGAAGGGTTGGTCGGTCATGGTCTCGTTCAACTGGCTCTTGCTGTGCAAGGCATCGCGGTCATCGGCGCCTGGCTGATGGTCGACAGCCTCGTCCGGTGCAGGGGTGCAACGCTCATCGGCAAAAGCACGCATCCGCCGCGGCCGGGTTCACCATGGTCAGCGAAAGCGCTTGTCCTTTGTCGGCAAATCGCCCATCACTTCGAGGACGACGGCCTGCTTTACGGTTCCTCCGGGTCCTGATCCTTATCGGCGGGCGCGTCAAGGGCGCAGACAACAAGTTTTCGGGAAAAGCCACGGTGGCCGACAAGGACAAGCCTGACGATCTGGAGCCGATGGAGCGTGTGGACGCTGCCGGTGCGGACGATCGACTGGCCTCCGGCCCGACCGAAGGCAGGCCCGGGAAACCGCCACGACTGAAGCGCCACATCTTTCTGAAGATCGACAGCTGGCTCGATTCCACCCTGTGGAATGCCGGCTACGAACTCACCGAGGCCTGGGAAGAGATCACCATCTTCTTCCGCCGCTTTCGGGTGCGCCGATTGAAGAAGCTCGGCTTCGAGCTTGCCGGCGAGGCGATGACGCTTGGCACCGCCGGTTCCGTGGTGCTTCTGGCGCTTGCCCAACCGGCCTTCGAGGAAACGAAGAAAGACTGGCGCAACCACGACAATTTCGCCGTCACCTTCCTCGACCGTTACGGCAACACGATCGGTCATCGCGGCATCATTCACGAGAATTCCGTACCGGTGGACGAGCTGCCCGACCATCTGGTGAAGGCGGTGCTGGCGACCGAAGACCGGCGCTTCTTCGAGCATTTCGGCATCGACTTCATGGGCCTCGCCCGCGCCATGACCGAAAACGCCAAGGCCGGCACCGTGGTGCAGGGCGGCTCGACGCTGACGCAGCAGCTGGCGAAAAACCTCTTCCTCACCAATGAACGCTCGATCGAGCGCAAGATCAAGGAAGCCTATCTGGCCCTCTGGCTCGAGGCGAACCTCTCGAAGAAAGAGATCCTCTCGCTCTATCTCGACCGCGCCTATATGGGCGGCGGCACCTTCGGGGCGGCAGCGGCTTCGCAATTTTATTTCGGCAAGAACATCACCGAGGTGACGCTGGCGGAAGCGGCGATGCTGGCCGGCCTCTTCAAGGCGCCGGCGAAATATGCCCCGCATGTGAACCTGCCGGCGGCGCGTGCGCGCGCCAATGACGTCTTGACCAACATGGTGCAGAGCGGGTTGATGACCGAGGGTCAGGTCGTGGCGGCACGGCGCAACCCGGCTTCCGTCATCGATCGCGACGAGAAGGATGCACCCGACTTCTTCCTCGACTGGGCATTCGAGGAAGTGCAGAGGATCGCCGCCAAGTTCAAGGATCACACGCTCGTCGTGCGCACGACCATCGATCTCGGCCTGCAGCAGGCGGCGGAGGAAGCGGTCGCCTCGTCGCTGCGCGAATATGGCGAGAGCTACAATGTGCGCCAGGGCGCGCTTGTCATGATCGAGAATGGCGGCGCCGTGCGCGCCATGGTCGGCGGGCGCGACTATGGCGAAAGCCAGTTCAACCGCGCAACGCGGGCGCTGCGTCAGCCGGGTTCGTCCTTCAAGATGTACACCTATGCGCTCGCCATGGAAAACGGCTACACGCCGCAGACCGTGGTGACCGACGGTCCCGTCTCCTGGGGCAATTGGAGCCCGCAGAATTACGGCCGCAGCTATGCCGGCCGGGTGACCATGGAAACGGCGCTGGCGAAATCGATCAACACGGTTCCCGTGCGTCTTGCCAAGGAAAAGTTCGGCATCGACGCGATCATCCAGACCACCAAGGCCATGGGTGTGGAGACGCCGATCAAAAAGGATGTGACCATCCCGCTGGGTACCGCCGAAGTGACCGTCATGGACCAGGCGACCGCCTATGCCGTCTTGCCGGCCGGCGGCAAGGCCTCGCGCCGGCATGGCATTGCCCAGATCAGCAATTATGCCGGCGACGTGCTCTATGATTTCGAGCGCGATGCCCCGGCACCGGCCCAGATCCTGACCGAGCAGGCCGCGATCTACATGAACGAGATGATGACCAAGATCCCCTATATCGGCACGGCGCGGCGCGCCGCCGTCGACGGGGTCTTGACCGGCGGCAAGACCGGCACGACCCAGGCCTATCGCGACGCCTGGTTCGTTGGTTACACCGGCAACTACACGGCCGCCGTCTGGTTCGGCAATGACGACTATACCTCGACCAACAACATGACCGGCGGCTCGCTGCCGGCGATGACCTTCAAGAAGCTGATGGATTATGCCCACCAGGGCATCGACCTGAAGCCGATCTTCGGCATCGACCAGCCCATGCCGGAGCGGGAAGAAAAGCCTCAGGTCGCGGATGCCGCCAATCCGGATGCACTACCGCCGATGTTACGCCCGCGCTCGCTCTCGGCGCAGTCGACTCGGTTGATCCGCGATCTCGCCGCGCGCCTGAAGGCCGCGCAGGCGCTTGCAACGCCCGCCACCGGCACGGCCCAGGCGGCCATCGAGCCGGAAACGACCGGCGCAACCACACGTTAAGACAATTGCAGGTTTACGGCGCGGTTACGATGCCGTCTTTCCCGCGCGACATCCGCCGGCCTGATTCGGCCAAACTGCAGTCTGTCTACGATCGATCCCACGACCTGCCGGCCGATACCATCCTGAATTGAAACAGGGTTGTGCATGGAGCACCAATCTGCCTTAATCGCATTGACTCTTCCTTTACCATAGCCTCTTTGTTCATCCCTGATTTCTCGTATTGGGACACAAGCTTCACCCCAAATTAAGGGGGCCTGCCCTAGCTTCCTCTCGTTTTCTAAGGACCAGTTTTTCAATCGGTGATTGGACATCCATGATGAGATGGCTCGGACTTCCCGCACGACCGCGGCTTTCAGCGGAGCAATATGCGGCCTTTCTGGAATACCGGGCTCCTCTCCGCAGCCGCATGCTCCGAGCCGCCGTGTTCTGCGTCCTCACCTTCTATCTCAGCTGCTTTCTCTTCGATCTCTGGTTGCTGGGCGATGTCACGGTGCTTTCCGCCGTTTTGCGCTTTGCCGTGATCGTGCCGATCACCATCGGCCTCTTCGCCTATATCGCCGGCAACCACCCGATCGAAAAGAAGGAGATCGCCGCGATCCTCGTGGCGCTTCTCGCCAATGTCTGCTGGTGCATCATCCTGGTGTCGAGTTCGAGCCCGGGGGTTCTGACCTATTTCTATGCGGCGACCAGCTTCCAGATGGCGATCACTATTGCGGCCGCCTCCCCCTTCCGCCCGGCGCTGCGCGCCAGCATCTTCACCTTCTGTCTGAACTATTCGGCGATCTGGTTCCTGGAAGGCGTCACGCCGTCTTATGTGATCCAGCATCTGGCGGTCTACATGCCGACCGTGATCATGACCTTGCTCGTCTCCTACCAGCTCGAGGTCGAGGCGCTCACCAGCCATCTGCAGATGGAGGAAAACGAGGCGCTGAAGCGGGAATTGTCGCGTCAGAACAAGGATCTCGCCCGTCTCTCCGTCACCGATCCGCTCACCCGCCTCTCCAATCGCCGGGGCACGGAGATGGAGCTTTCAAGGCTGACGGGCGAAAGCCCGGATGCGGCCTCGCGCGTCGTGCTTCTTGTCGCCGATGTCGATCACTTCAAGGCCTATAACGATGCCTATGGCCATGGTGCCGGCGACGACTGCCTGAAACGCGTGGCGCGTGCCATGCGCCGGGCGCTGCCGATCGAGGCGCATCTCGCCCGCCATGGCGGCGAGGAATTCGTCGCGATCCTGGCGGATGCGGATCAGGACATGGCAGCAGCGCTTGCCGAAAGCCTGCGGCGCGCCGTGCGCCAGCTCGGCATCGCGCATGCCCATACCGGCGACCGCAACCAGCATGTGACAATCAGCGTCGGCGCCGCCTGCGGCACGATCCAGCACGAAGGCGATTTCGACCGCCTGCTCGACCTCGCCGACCGCGCGCTCTACGCCGCGAAGGCCGACGGCCGCAACAGCTGGCGGGTCAGCCTCAACGAAGAGACCGAGCGCGGCGTGGCGTGAGGGTGTGGGAGCGAGGTGAAGCCTGCCGCTTCGAGCGCTTGTCCGGATTCGGCCCGAAGCGGACATTTCATTGCCAGTACTCCCCATCCCACCGACATTGACCACGCACGCAAAGCCAGCAATGCTAAACAAAAGGATACGTCATGGATGCTCTCGGCGCACACCTATCTGCTTAGAATACTGGATTCATTAGGGATTTACTGTGTTTTTAGCTCTGTTTGCGTTTCTAGTCGGGTTGGCCTTGTACGCCAAGCAATTGAGGGACGGCCGTCCATTTTCCGAGACCATTTGGTTTACTTCAACGGTTATTCCCTCTTATTTTGTAGCTACGATTCTGCAGTGGCTCAATCATGATACTTGGGCAACTTATTCATCTGGCGCAGCGTCGGTGGGGATAAGTACGGTGGCCAGCTTCGTTCTTGCCAGTTTGCCAGTCATTTTGTTTAGCGGCTCGCACTCGGAGCCTTTTCCCCTACCCAAAGCGGATGGCCTGAAAATTCTATTTGCACTTATCGTGATCAGTTTTCTCGTGACGATGAGTGTAGCATTGATAGGCGACCGGGGCTTTGCTTGCTCTGATCGGAAGTGCTCAAACTCTATCTGGCTTGTTTCTTACAATTATGTGTTCGCAAAGGACTTTATAGGCCTTGTACTGGCATCCGTATTCCTTCTCAGCGTAATATTGCGTATCAGAAATTTTTACTATTCTTGGAGGTCCCAAAGCAGGGGGATTTCCTAGTGTCGGGCAGCCGCAGTGTGGCGCTCAATGTCTGCTCACTCATTTCAGCGTCAGCCTCGTGACCTTGGGCTAACCGTGCCTTGATCGAAGCGAATGTCCGCTCATGGCGCAAAGCTGTCGCCACCTGCGGCCCCGAAAGTAGCCTGGAGATGGATCCCACACCGTCGCACCGCTTGCCCGTGCGGTTGTGGCACGCGACGGTCCTTGCGGGCCATCGGCCGTTGTGCACCGTTTTGCCGCACGCGTGGGAGAAGATAACGCCTCACTCCGCCTTCCCGATCGGATACAAAAACAACCGCGTCTTGCGGCTGTCCGACAGCTCCCAGATCTCGTCGGGGTCGACATCCGGCACGGCAAAACTGTTGGAGACGAAGAGGCTGCCGGGTTTCATTTCGGTGGAGAGTTTTTGCCAGAGCGCGGCCATCGGGGCGGGTGAGAGGAAGGCGTAGACCACGTCTTCCTGGGATACATCCGTCTTCCAGAGATCGCCGCGGCGGATTTCGCCTCGGCCGGTGACGGCCGACAGGAACCGGGCGGCGAGATAGACGGCGGGGGCGTTTTCCACGCCGCTTGCCTTCCGGCCTTCGCCATCGAGGGCGCGCACGACGCCGCCAAGCCCGCAGCCGAGATCAAGCACCCGCGTGGCGCTTCGATCGCGCATCAGATCCTTGAGCACCGAGGCGGTCTCGGCATTGGTGAGATAAAGCGGCACGCGGCCGCGGGTGGTGTTCGAAAAGACGAGCGCCAGCACGAGGAAGGCCAGCCCGAAGGGCCAGGCGGGCAGATTGCCGACCAGCAGCGCCGAGCCCATGGCAAGCGGGAAGAGAAAGGCAATCAGCAGCCACCAGCGCGGCAGCTTGAGAAGGCCGCAGATCAGCGCCGCAAGCGCCCCTTGAAGAAGGAGTGCGATCGCAATCAGCGGCAGCCGCTCGACCGAGCTGGCAAGCGGCGCCGTGACGGCCGCCACCACCGGCAGGGCCACGACCTGGGCCAGAAGCGCGCCGAGGATCGGCGTCTTGCGGAAGAGTACGAGCATTCCATCTCCGGTGCTGACAATGGCCGCGACACTGGCAGGGGGTGGGGCGATTCTCAAGGGCTATCGGCCCGTCCCCTGAGGAGAAGGGCTGGCGAGAGGCTCCGGAGTGGGGTGAACCTTGAGGCTGCCGGAGACGTGGTCACCCCCACCCGCCGCTTCGCGGCGACCTCCCCCCTCAAGGGGGAGGTGGGTTGGGATGACCTGTGCCTCGGGACAAGGGCTGACTGGCGGCGGCGGGCATCCACCCTCCCCTTGAGGGGAGGGTCGGAGCGGAGCTCCGGGGTGGGGTGAACCTTGAGCCTGCCGCAGATGTGGTCACCCCCACCCGCCGCTTCGCGGCGACCTCCCCCCTCAAGGGGGAGGTGGGTTGGGATGACCTGTGCCTCGGGACAAGGGCTGACTGGCGGCGGCGGGCATCCACCCTCCCCTTGAGGGGGAGGGTCGGAGCGGAGCTCCGGGGTGGGGTGAACTTTGAGCATACCGCAGATGTGGTCACACCCCCACCCGCCGCTTCGCGGCGACCTCCCCCCTCAAGGGGGAGGTGGGTGGAGCCGCGGCGGCTTTGTCATGCCTCCCTTGCGCCCTCTCCTCCCTACTGGCATCGTCGGGTGTGGCCGGCGAAGAGGGTTGGGCCGCATTCGGTCGGGTGGAGTTGGCCATGGATTTCATGAGGTTGCTGAAGTCGCTGGAGGAGCTGCTTTACGAGCTGGTATCCTGGCTGGTCTTTTATCCCCTCACCTTCTGGCGGGCGCTGACGCGGCCGCTCAGCATGATGGAATATGCCGATATCGAGCTCAGCGATCGGCCCGAGGACCAGTATGACGATACGGTGAGCCCGCCGCTCTTTCTCCTGATCACACTTCTTCTGTCACAGGCACTGTCCGCCGCCTTTCCGACGCCACTCGGGGCGAGTGCTGCCGACATCGAGGCTCTGACCCGATCGACCTCCAACCTCTTGATCGCGCGCGGCGTGATTTTCGGGATCTTTCCGATGGCCATGGCCGTCACCCTCATCAAGCTCAAGCGTATGGCGCTCACCCGCTCGACCCTTCGGCCGCCCTTCTTCAGCCAGTGCTATGTGGCCGCGCCCTTCGTCATGCTGATCGGACTTTCGGTGGACTTCATCGCGGTGCCGGGCAGAGGCGGGATCATGGCGGCCATGCTGATCTTCGCCGCCGCCCTCCTGTGGTACGGGCAGGCGCAGATCCGCTGGTTCATGCAGGATCTGGGGCTCGGGCTCGTCAAAGCCTTCGGGCTCTTCCTGCTCGCCTTCGTGCTCGCGATGATCCTATCGCTTTCCATCGCCTTTGTGCTCGCGACGCAGTTGCCGCGCTGGAACGGCTGACGGCGCCACGATCAATGATGACGCCAGGAGGACGTCTGCCCCTCGGTTGCGGGTGGCGAAAGCGCCCGGTCGACCTCGGCTTCGAGCAGGACCTTTTCGCCGGAATTGAAATCGCTGAAGCCGTGAAAGGCCGCATGGGTCCACAGGATGCGGCCCGACATCAGCGGTGCGTCCACGGTCGCGATGACATGGCCGTTCATCGCCACGTCGAAGGTGACGAAATTGCGTCCCTTGATCTCGCTTTGCGCGAGGTTGGCAATCGCGATGCGCTTTTCGGTCAAGGCTCCACCTTCCCGACCCCGCCATTGTAGGGGTTTCTACTTTTCTCATATACGAGGAGAGCCGGGTTTGGTGTGTCTTTTTGGGATTATGCCCAGCAAAATTGCAGGGATTGGTGCTTCGCCCGCTAAAGCGCAGGTTGTTAGCCGGTCACGCCGCCCGAAACACTGTCCGGGCGGGTGGATCGACTTCGGAAAGTCCGCTCAGACCTTCACATATTTGCGCCAGTCATGCGCTTCCTTGAAGCCTAAAACTTCGCGGATCTTGCGGTTGGACAGCGGCGCTTCGAAGCCCTCGATCTCGCGGGTGATCGGCGTATTCGGCGCATATTTGGCGAGGAATTCCCGCGTCGGGATGGTCGCCGTGATCGTGTCGTTGACGGCATTGAAGACCTGGAAGCCGAGACCGTCCTTCTTCACGCAGAGATCGACGATCTGGCCGAGATCGCGGGCATCGATATAGGACCAGGCATTGCGCTTGCGCACCGGCGGATCGGCCAGATAGCCCGGGAAGGCAGCGTAGTCTTCGGGCGAGATTACATTGCCGATGCGCAGCGCATAGACATCGATGCCGAAGCGCATGGCAAAGGCGCGGGCGGTCTTTTCGTTGACCACCTTGGACAGGCCGTAGCTGTCCATCGGGTCGGTGTCATAGTCCTCCGTCAGGGGGAACTCCTTGTAGTCCTTGTCGCCCTCGGCAAAGCAGACGCCATAGGTGGTTTCTGAAGAGGCGATGATGACCTTCTTGATGCCGAGCTTGGCGGCGGATTCGAGGATGTTGTAGGTCGAGACGGTGTTTTCCGCGAAGGTCTTGTTGTCGGGATGCATCAGGATGCGGGGCACGGCTGCGAAATGCACGACCGCATCGACCGGCTTCGGGCCGCCCTCTTCTTCGTAACCGTCATAGCCGAAATGGCAGGACAGCGCGTTGAAGACCTCACCGGCATTGGTGACATCCGTCAGAAGGGTGTGCACGCCGGGATGATCGAGCACGGCGCGGTCGACATTCAGCACCTTGTGGCCCTGGTCCAGAAGATAGGGCACGACATGGCGCCCCGCCTTGCCGCTGCCGCCGGTAAACACGATCCTCTTGCCCATGGTGATCCTCCTCTTGGGATTGGGTTGTCGGATCACCAGATAGCGCGGCATCGGCAAAAGAGTAAGGGGGCAAAGGCCCGTTGACGGCTCAGGGAACCCGGGCCGCCCTCCCCGTGTTTCTCCGGTCCCACCGGCAACCCAGGAGAGACGCCGTGAAGCTTCAGGATTTTGCAGACAGAGAGCCAAAGTTCATCCTGGAGGAATTCTTCTCCGGCACCCTGCGTGGCTACGGCATGACGATCGGTCGGCTCGGCGGCTTCCAGAACCGGTTCACGATCGATGCCCGCGGACGCTTCGACGCCTCGGCCAACGTGCTCTCGCTGACGGAAGACTATTTCTTCGACGACGGCCATTCCGACACGCTGTCCTGGACGATCCTGAAGCGCGGCGAAAACCGCTACGAGGGCCGGGAAACGCTGATCGATGGCACGGCGGACGGCGAACAGGCCGGCTGCTCCTTCCGCTGGCAGTATTCCCGCGACGTGCCGGATGCCGACGGCTCGAAGACGCGTTTCGGCTTCGACGACTGGTTCATCCTGCATGACGAGCGGCACATGAGCGTGCATGCATCGCTCACCAAGCTCGGCCTGGAAGTGGCGACGATCGAGGCGTTTTACGAAAAGGTGGGGTGAGACGGGGCCGTCGGAAGCGACAGGAACGCAGAAAGGCGCCTTACCCATCTTGCCTTGGCGAAGGGGTCTGCTAGCCTCTCTGGCAGGCCGATGCAGCCTGCCGCTCCGCGGCGTTCCTTGGAACGCGATGGTGAATGCATCAAAGAACACCTCCTCATCCTTTCCCTCTCCGGAAGATGGCGACGGATCAGCAAACGCGGACACTGATGTGACCTGTTGCCACCGAGGAAGGAAAGACCATGCGCGATTTTCGCGATGCCAAACTGATGGCAAGGACGCTGAAGGCGGAACTGGCCAAAGCCAATCTTGAGATTACTCATTCCCGGGCACTGGAACTGGTGGCCAGGCAAATGGGCTTCGAGCATTGGAACATTCTCGCGGCCCGAATCGCGGCCAATGAGCACCCGCAAGCCGATATCGCAATCGAAGCCCCGATTCCGATCTTCCGCATCTTCGATGTCGACAAGGCGATGGAGTTCTACCGTGACTTCCTGGGCTTCTCCGTCGATTTCGAGCACCGCTTCGGCGAGAATTTTCCGCTATACTGCCAGGTGTCGCGCGGGACTTGCGTCTTGCATCTCTCCGAACATGCCGGCGACGCCTCGCCCGGCGCCAAGGCCTTCTCCTGGATGCGCGGCATCAAGACCTTTCACGCCGAACTGACCACGAAAGACTACCGCTATCTGAAGCCGGGCCTGGAGAATGCGCCCTGGGGCCTGCAGATGACGGTGACCGATCCGTTCAGCAACCGCATCGCCTTTTGCGAAAAGCTGTGATGGTCATGGGGCCGAACCGGTCTTGACGGCTTCGCGCCCCCTCCCCATCTCCCTTTTTAACATCGCAGGAGGATCACCATGGGACTGTTCGACGGATTGCTGGGCCACGGATCGAGCGTCGACCCCTCAGATCTTGCCAAGCGCCTGGACGGCGTGCTGATCGACGGCGAGCAGGTCTCGCTAGCCTTCAAGGTCATCCGCGATGTCTTCGTCTTCACCGACAAGCGGCTGATCCTGATCGACGTGCAGGGGATTACCGGCTCGAAGGTCGACTACATGTCCGTGCCGTACCGGGCGATTACCCACTTCTCGGTCGAGACGGCCGGCACCTTCGATCTCGACAGCGAGCTGAAGATCTGGGTGTCGGGTGCCCATGAGCCGGTGACGAAGACCTTGAAGAAGGGCACGGATGTGCGCGGCATTCAGCGGGCCTTGGCGGCGGGGGTCTTACGGTAGCCTCCACCATTCTTGACGAACCCAACGGATGGGTTATTCTAGGGTATGGTCGTCGTCCATCGCGCGTTCGGTTTTCGCTTCGTGATCTACACGCAGGATCACGAACCCGCACATATTCACGTCACCGGGCCAGGACAGGCAAAAATCAATCTTCGTGGCGAAAATGGCAAGCCGGAACTGATTTATAGCATCGGTATCACGCGCGCGGACCTTAGACGTATCATGACCGAAGTTGCCGCCGTGCAGGGTCGGTTGTTGAAAGAATGGGAGCGGATTCATGGCTGATCTGGACGAAAAGCAACTTGACGCTGCAGAAGCGCAAGGCCGCGCGATGTTTAACACAGAGCCCCGCGCCGTTGCCGCGCGATACGACAAAAAGACCGGCCGCCTTGTGATCGATTTGGCCAACGGATGCGTCTATGCGTTTCCCACGGCCCTGGTTCAGGATCTGCAGTCGGCCTCGCCCGAAGCCCTGGCCGCTGTTGAAATCGACGGGCTCGGCTTCAACCTTCATTGGCCTGAGCTGGATGTCGATTTGTTCGTGCCGGCTCTGATTGCTGGGGTGTTCGGGACAAAGGCCTGGATGACGCGGGAGTTTGCTCGCCTAGCCGGGCAGGCAAAGTCGGAGGCTAAAGCTGCGGCTGCGCGCGCGAACGGTGCCAAAGGCGGTCGGCCACGCAAAGCCGGGTAGTCGGCGAGAGCCTTGCGAGCATCCTCCTCTTCCCAAACTTCCCTCACCCCCGAATCAGTGATACGCCTCGGGCACTGCCAGAGCGGCCTTGCCGCCGTTGCCTCGAGGTCTCAACCCGCCCGTGTTTCGTGTTCCCTTCATTGTCGCCACTGCGCTGATCATCGCCTTTGCCGGCGGGATCCTGTCGGCGCTTTCGATGCTGAATGCCTCCGTCGGTTTCGGGGCGATCGAGGTGGCCGGATGGCGGGCCTTTCCGACGGCGCAGACGGCCTCTGCCGATCCCTATGCCAAGGCGCATCGGGCCAAGGGCGGGCGCTTGCTCTACGGGTCGGCGGAGGGGCTGCAGTTTACCGCCGCGCGCGACAAGGATGGGCTGACGCTGACCGGAACCTGCTCCTACCGGATGAGCGGACGCACGCCGACGACGCGGCTCTGGACGCTTTATGCCGCCGATGCCGACGGCAATCCGCTGGATGCCGGCGCGGAGCGCCCGACGGCGAAGAATTCCCAAACCGTGCTCAGGCGCCGCGACGGGTCCTTCGACATTGTTATTTCGCGTACGGCGAAATCCGGCAACTGGCTCGCCATTCCCGATACGGGCGCATTTCAGCTGGTGCTGACGCTGCTCGACACACCGGCGGCCGCCTCCACCGGCCTATCGGGTCTCTCCATGCCGGTCATCGAGCAGATCGGATGCGGCCAATGAGCAAGTTTCTCTACGCCATCATCACCGGTATCATCGGTGCCGCTCTCCTGCACATCATCATCATCCTGGGCGTGCCGCATTTCACGGGTCGCGACGCCTATACGCGCGTGACCTCGGAAGGGGCGCCCTTCGTCTTCCACCCGCTTTCGGCACGGCCCGATGCTGTGGGGCTCGCGAGCCTTGATCCTTATCTCAGGGTCGCGGTCTGCCATTTCGACATCGAGCGCCAGCCGCTCTCGCTCGTTGCTTTGGGGGAAGGCGTGGATTTTTGGTCGGTCGCGCTCTACGACCGCGACGCAAACGAAGTCTTTTCGATGAATGACCGCACTTCGGTGGCCGGCGATCTCGATGTGCTGGTGGCAACGCCGGTGCAGGTGGCGCAGCTCAGAAAGACGCCGATCGCAGCACTCGCCGAGACGATCCTCGTCGAACATCCGGGCACCGAAGGCTATGTGGTGTTGCGCGTGCTTGCCCCGCAGGCAAGTTATGAACCGGAGGCCCGGGCCTTCCTTGCCAACGCCGAATGCCTGCCGTTTACCGGGCGCTGAGATCCGATCAGGGCTGCGGCGCGTCGGCCAGCACGCTGCCGAGCCGGATGACCAGCTTGCGATCGAAGAATTGCGGCCTTGCAAACATCCAGTCGAGTGCCTGGGTCGAGGTCCAGGGGCGCTTGTAGGGCCGGACGGAGGTCAATGCTTCGAAGACGTCACAGACGGTGCTAAGCCGCACCGGCAGGCTCAGCTCCTTCTGCTTCAGGCCCAGCGGATAGCCGGAGCCATCCAGCGCTTCGTGATGCAGGCGGCAGATATCGAGCACGACCTGCGGCAATTCCGGATAGGTCTGCAGCAGGCGGTAACCACCCTCGGGATGGTTGCGGATGACATGGCGCTCCTCATCCGTGAGCTTGCCGGGCTTGGTCAGGATTTCGTTGGGTATGAGCAGCTTGCCGATGTCGTGCAGCATGCCGGCGACGCCGAGGATGCGCACTGTATCCTCTTCCATCTCAAGCGAGCGGGCGAGAAGCGTCATCATGCCGCTCACGGCAAGAGAATGCACGTAGGTCGTCTCGTCCTTGCTCTTCAACCGGGTCACTTCCAGCGCGACGACCGTGCTGTCGGACCAGCGAGAGGCGTTTTCATCGGCCGCCTGGGAGAGATTGTCCATATCCAGCGCGCCGCCTTCGACGAGGCCGTTCAGGCTGGTGCGTAGGGCCTTGGCCGACTGCGAGACGTCACTGCGCACTGCAGCGATCTGCGCGCGGTCGAGGGCTTGCCGGCCCTTGTCTGCCTGCGGCGCGCGACCCTCGGCATCAAGGCCGAGCTGGATGTTGATGGAGACTTCCTGGGCCGATGTTGCGCGGATGGCGGCCAGTTCGGCATCGCTCTTGACCAGGAAACGGCGTCGGGCGAATTCCCGACTGGGGCAGGCAACGCTTTCGACGAACATGCCTTTGCGGATACGGTCCTTGGCAATCTTCACCAGCATGAATTGGCACCAGGTCTCCGCTTTTTGCAGGCGAGGACGTCACACCTGCAGGCATTGCAGCAATATACCGCGATTTCTAATTTTATATTATATTGTAAAAGTAATGAAACCAGTAACGCGCGTCACAGTTGTCGACGGGTTGCACGAAGTTGTGATCGCGGAGCGGCACACGTCCTTCCCTCAACGCGGTGCTGCCGGTCGTGACGACGCTGGATTATGCCGCGCAAGGCAAGCGTTAGCGCGTGCATCGGCTCAGAGACAGATCAGTAGGGGCGGCGTCCGGGGCCGAAGGCAGGGCCTTGAGGCGCGGGCAAGGCCGGCAAGGTCGGCAGTTCCACCCGCGGCCATATGGCATTGGGGTCCAGCCGCTCGTAGCGAATGCCGGTGAAGAAAAGGATCTCTGCCTTATGCTCACCCGTGCGGGGAGAGCGGCGCGAAGGGTTCAGCCGATCCGAAATCCTGATGATGTCCGCCATGCTCGTCTCCTTTCGAGAAGAAAGATCGAGAGGGTCGAGAGGGTCATCTCGCCCTGCCCTCCCATTACGAGGGCCGGCACAATCCGGTTCATGTTGCGGAATGTCTTACACGCACCGGGGTCATCTGCGCCTTTCTCCGACGCGTTCCCCTGTGTCGCGGTTCACCCCACGAAACGGGGTACGCATATGCCTAATATCGGAAACATGCGGTGAATCGCCTGCCTTGACCATCCACCTGTCCACAGGAAGCCATAGCTTAGTTAACAGCTTGCTAACAAATTTGTTCTAATCTCGATCACATCTGTATTGCGTTGGAGTGGTTTGTGGTGAGCGAACAGTTCAGGGAGCTTGAGAAGCCGGCCGGCGCGCGGAACAAGGATGTCGTTCTGATGGCCACGGTCACGAGTTTCCAGGCGCTCTCCTTCCCCGGCAAATCCGAACTCCGACAATTTGCCGAACTGTTCCAGCCGCTGTTTGCAGGGTCATCCATGGAAGCCCGCCGCGAGGCGGTGGCGGCCTTGTCAAGAAGCCCGAACCTGCCCCTGTCGGTCGCGGCCTTCATTGCCAGCCAGCCGATCTCGATTGCGGCACCCTTCCTCGCGTCGTCCCCGGCCCTTTCCGACGACATGCTGATCATGATTGCCCGCACCCAAGGGGCCGACCATGCCCGCGCCATCGTCAAGCGCGAGCGGCTGTCGCCCACCGTGATCGACGCGCTGGTTTCCCTGCGCCACGCGCTGCCGCCGCGCCCCGATAAGGCGAAGGTGGAAGAAACCAAGGTCGAGCCACCGCAAAAGACCGCCCCGTCGAGCTTCGACAAGGTGATGGCGGATCTCGAGATGAGCGATCTGTCTGGCGCGGTTGCACCGCAAAAGATCGTGCCAGAGCCTGTGGCGCGGGAAGAGGCGCTGCGCCAGACCATCAAGCGCATGGCCTATCAGCAGCGGCCGCCCCGCGAGGATCGGCTCGGTCGCCGGCAGGCAACGCCGGTGCAGACGGCGCTTCTGGTGCGGTTCGCACGTGCCCATGACGGCGGCTTCTTCGCAACGACCCTGGCCGACATGCTGTCCTCCAGCCGGTGGCTTGCCGAGCGCATCCTGCTCGACATTTCCGGCCGGCAGCTGGCCACGACGCTGGCAGGCGTTGCGATGGAAGATCGTGACGCGGTCTTCATCCTCGAGCACATCTACCCGCATCTCGCGCGGCGCGAGAACGGCGCGAGCCGGGCAGAGACCCTGCTCTTCGGCATGGATCCGGACCAGGCGGAAGCGCGCATCGACAGCTGGATCCGCGCCGATCGCTACACCTTCGCCGGGGAGGATTTGCCGGTGGTGGCCCGCGAAACCGAACCGCGCGAGGTCCCTGCCACGGGAGCGACAAGCCTCAAGGCCGCGAACCAGGGATCGGCGAAACGCCAGCCGGTCGGCGACGAGCACGGGCGGCAGGTGCTGCGGGCACGCAAGCGGTAAGGCTTAGGCTTTGGGCATTTGAGCGATGGTGGTCGACCTTGGCCGCTGTCGGCGCGGTGGTCACCCCACCACGGCGCTTTGCGCCGACCCTCCCCCCTCAAGGGGAGAGTGGCAGCTATGACTTATCCTGCCGTCAACCCTTCTGATCTGTCAGGCTGAGATAGGTGCCGAGATCGTCGACCTCGATCTCGACCAGCCAGAGATCGCTGTCGAATTTCTGCTCGCGCGCGATTAAGGCTTCAACGGCCTCCGGCTCGGCGCGTGTGAGGCGCGCTTCAAAGATCCTGTCATCGCGCTCCCCCTCCCCGATCATCGCCTGCGGTGCCGGACCGAAGAGCGTCTCCAGGCCGTCACGGAATCGCTGGCGCACGAAGATGGCGCCGGAGGCCTCCGACCCCTTGGCGACGACGGCCGCATAACCGCCATCGGAAAAGACGCGGCGGGTCAAGGCGGAGACGAAGATGTCGGAGCGGATGCGCATGGGGCATGGGTTTAGGGGATTGCGGGGTCGGCGTCGAGGGTGGGCGTGGAGGGTCAGGCTTCATCCCTTGGGGCGACTGCCTTCGCGAACGCCTCGGCGGCACGTTTCGCCTGTTGCAAGATAGCATCGAAATCGTCGGGCGGATGGCCGCTCTCCAACATGCTCTTGAACGTCGCGTAAGCATCGGATCGGCTGCCGTACGCCCGAAGCGTCTCATCATCATTGACCCAGACGAAGACAATGATCTTCCGGCTGCTGTCAAAGCGAAAGAACAGGCGATACTGCTGGAAGAACTTTGCGCGGAACCAATGCTTGCGATGGCTGCCCAGCGTGTCTCCCTGGCGGAATTGCGGCGATGCCGGATCAGCAGGAATATCGTTCGCGACCAGTTTCATTATCGCGGCAAGGCGCTTCGTCACGTTTTTCTTCTGCCAAGTGTCAGGATCGCGCCGCCTACGGTCCTCCACTTCGGCTATCAGGCTGTTCAACTGATCGAGGAAGAGCGGATGGGCGAAAAGTGCCCAGCCATTGGCGACGATGGGGGTGCCAGCGTCATTCGTCATCGGGCATCAATGGAGCGTCGAGATCGACATCGACATCGCTCACCAGAGCGTTGACCCGGGCGAGCACAGACGGATCCAAGGGCTTCAGACGTTCGGGATGAGCGGCCAAGTCACGTTCCAACAGGGCCAGAAATGCTGTCAAAGCCGGGTCTGGCTCATCAGACACGGCTTCGATGTAAACCCGCCCCGTGGCATCCGTCCGATAGCGGATCTGGTCACCCTTACGAAGGCGCAGCTGCTTGCGTACGCCGCTCGGCACCGTAGTCTGGTACCGATCGGTCAGCTTGGATATCTCATCGGGTCTTGCAGCCATGTTTGAAACCGATCCGTGCGTCTGCCTTCAAGGTAATGCAATCGCATTGCCTCGGCAAGAGATTTGCTCGGGCTGGTTCCTTGAGCGAGCTACACCTTCACCGCCAGCCTCAGCCCGCCCCAGTGACGCCCTGCGACGAAAATCGGGGCGGAGATGTCCTTCATCAGGACGAAGTTGCCGCCGCCCATGTCGCGGCGGTAGGTCTGGACGAGGAAAGGTGCAGTCGAACGGCCGGCGGCCAGGCCAACACGGTCGTTGAAGATGCGGCGGTTGCGGCAGTTGGCGGTGTTCCAGACGGTGTCGCCCGGGCGCTGCGGGGCGGAGAACTTCTTGTTGTGGGTCGGCAGGTAGCCGTTCTCGTCCACGGCGGCACAGAAGCCGATGCGCTCCGAGGAGCCGGCGACGGGCTCGATGATGGCGGGCAGGACCTGATCGGTGAATTCCGTAAAGCCGGTCATCATCTGCACCGGATCGGTGCCGGGGATCGGGCGGTAATTGCGGTCAAAGAGGTCACTTGTCCGGATGCGGCCGCTATCGACCGCCTGCTGGAAGACCTCAGATATGCGGGCGGCGACATCGACGGCGGTGTCGATCCAGTCGCTGTCTGCCGTGCGGATGCCGGCACTGGCCGTCAACTGGATCAATGTTTCCGAGAGCGCCACGACCTTGTCGACGCGACCGGCCGTCTGCTGCAGGTGGTGGTCGGACTGGCGGACTTCGGCCGACATGTCGCTGAGCGTCGCGACGAATTCGGAGCACTGACGATCCACCTGGTCCGTCGTCTGGGCCATGGCGGAGGAACCGTCGAGAATACGGGTGATGACCTGCTCCATGGCGGAGAAGGAGTTGTTCATGGCCTGCGAGGTCTCGCGCACGTCGCGGGCGCTTGCGGTCGCACCATGGCCCGCTTCGGTCAGGCGGACGATCTTCTGGCGGATCTGGTTCAGCGTTTCCTGGATCGCGCCGGTCGCCTGGGAGGTCTGGAGCGCGAGGGCACGGACTTCGGCGGCGACAACGGCAAAGCCCTTGCCGGCCTCGCCCGCTCTCGCAGCTTCGATCGCGGCATTCAGCGCGAGCAGATTGGTCTGACGGGCGATCGTACCGATCTCTTCGGCCACCTTGTCGACTTCCGTCAGCGACTGGGAGAAGCTGCCGATCTCGGTGCCGATCTCCTCCGATGTCTCGACCATGTGGTCGATCTTGCCGACCGCTCCGGTCAGGCGGGTTGCAGAGTCCGTCAGCATGCGGCGGGCTTCACCGGCGGTCTGATCCGTTTCACGCAGCGAGGCGGCCACCTCGCGGTTGGTTTCGGCGATGGACAGCGCTGTCCGGGTGATGCCATCGAAGGTGACGGCATGACGCTTGGAAATGCCGGCGACATCCTGGATTGCGCCGGCAATATCGACCAGGTCGACCCCGAGCGTGGATGCCTCTTCCGCCAGGCGCTGGACGATGCCCCGCAGGGTGGCGGCATCGACTTCTGCAGTTTGCGGGGCCTCCGGCACCGCCGCCTGGTGATCGTCCTCAAAGCGCGCGTTCATCGCAGCAATCATGGATTGTCCTCCTCCAATCGAAGAAGAATACCAATCGTATGATTAATGAGGGATTACTTTAGGGACTATGAAAATTCACCTAGACAAAGGGATTAAAGCGCCCCGATATCCTTCAGCTTTTTCAGGACGGCGGCACTTGGCTCGCCTGTTTCCGGCAGCTGGTAGTGGCGCTCGAAGCGGCGGATGGCGGCGCGGGTGTCTTCGCCGGCGACGCCGTCGATGGTGACGTTGCGATAGGCCATGTTGCTGAGGCCGCGCTGGATCTCCATGACGAGGCCCGGGTCGAAATTGGCCTGCTGGACCGGGGGCGGCGCATTGCGTTCCACGGATTTGGGTGGCAGGGCCTGGACCGGAACGACCGGGCGGCGCGGCGCGGTGACGACCTGGGTTTCGGCGCTGCGGATCGCTGCGGCGACGGGATCTTCTGCGTCTGCCTTCACATCCATGACAGGGCGCTGGGCGGGCACTGCGGCGGTGACGCCTCGGTCGAGCGTCAAGGCGGCCAGAAGCTCCGGGGTCACCAGGCCATTCGCCTCCATGCCGACGGTCTTCTGAAAGAGGGAGATCGCGGTCTCTGTGCGCGGACCGATGACACCATCGGCTTCGCCGTCATAGAGGCCGCGACGCAGGAGTTCGGCCTGGACCTCGCGAATGAGCTTTGCCGTTTCCTCGGCATTGGCCGGAAGGCTTGCCGGCAGCGTGGCGAGGGTCTGGCCTCCGGCCGCCGGCGCTGCGGGCGTTGTCGTCGACGCGTCTGCCGCAGGCGCTTCGGTCGCGCCGGGCTTCTCGCGTTCGATGCGGAAGGTGGTTACGGTCTCAGGATCCTGCTCGCTCAGGAGCGGCGCGCGCGGTACGCCGGCAAGGGCGGTGAAGTCCTCGGCATTGCGCGTGCGCAGGAAGGGCGACGGATGCTGGCCGGGCTGGTACCAGAGGGCGTTGGCGGCGATCGTGCCGAAAACGAGGGTGAAACAGAAGGCACCGCCGACGGCGCGCGGATGTCGCCCGGCCAGACGCACGACTGCGCCTGCGCCCTTGGACAGAAGGAGAAGGGCCGTTCCGCCCGCCTTCTTCTTCTCAGGCGATTTTCGCTTCCGCTTCGTCATGCTCCGGTGCTTTCCCACCCTTCTTAGCCTCGGATCCCGCTTCAGCTAGACGCGGCGGGAACTCGACCATATTGGTTTCGCCTGCGGCCTGCGCACCCGAGCCGTCTGCCGGCAGGGTGACCATGACCACGGTGCCCTCGCCCGGCCGGCTTTCGATCCGGAAGGTGCCGCCATGGAGGGCCGTCAATCCCTTTACCAGCGAAAGCCCCAGGCCGGAACCCTCGTAGTTGCGATTGAGATCGTTCTGCACTTGTGTGAAGGGTCGACCGATCAGGGCCATCTTTTCCGGCTGAATTCCAATGCCGGTATCGCTGACGCTGATGACGACCTCGTTGCCGTGGCGCGCGGCATCGATGATGACCGCGCCGCCGGCGTCGGTGAACTTGATGGCGTTTCCGACCAGATTGATGACGATCTGACGCAGGGCACGGCCATCGGCGGTGACCTCGCCCAGGCCTCTCGGCAGGCGGCTCGTCAGCTTCACGCCCTTGGTCTGGGCCTGGAGCGAGAGCATGCGCTCGCATTCGGTGAGCGACGCGGCGAGATCGAATTCCTCGAGCAGCAGTTCGTAGCGGCCGGCTTCGATCTTCGACATGTCGAGCATGGTGTTGACGACCGACAGCAGATGTGCGCCCGACTGGCGGATCAGCTGCACATATTCGCGCTGGCGGTCGTTTTCGAGCTTGCCGAAATATTCGCCGATCAGGATGTCGGAGAAGCCGAGGATGGCGTTGAGCGGCGTGCGCATCTCGTGGCTGACCGCAGCCAGGAAGCGGCTCTTGATCTCGTGGGCAGCACTTGCCTCTTCTTCCTTGCGGGCGACGGCGGCGCGCATCTGCATTTCGCCCTCGATATCGAGCATCTGGGCACGGACAGAGGTGAGCGACCCGTCTTCGGCGCGCACGGCGGTCATGTCGAGGCGGACGTTGAGGAACTGGGCCTGGTCGAGACCGATGACAGGGCGATCGAGGCGCAGGTCGGTGACGACGACATCGGCGCCGAGGCGCAGCTCGTCGAGCGACTGGACGAAAGCCAGGCGGTCGGAGACATGCACCTGATCGACGAAGGGCCGCGACAGGGGCTCGCGCAGGAAGGACAGGAACATCTGGCGGTCGCGGCCACCGGCTGAACGCACCACGCCGGAGGCGTCCAGAGTCAAGAAGAGGCCGGGGCAGAATTCGTAAGGGTCGGCGGCTGATGTCTCTGCACCACGAGGGGTGGCTTCGATGCCGTCCGCGCCCAGGCGGCGGCCGGCAACCAGTGCCACAGCGGCCAGGAGATAGAGGGCCGTTGCCAGAGCAAAGCCGATCGGCAGGCCGGTTGCGGCACCGAACAGGAAGGTCAGTACGACCGGCACGGCAAAAAAGGTGGGCGAGAGCGCAAAGGTCAGCTTGCGGAGCGCTGCGATCTCTGCCCGATCGACCGGGCGGCCGGCGGCGTGACGCGAGAGGAGCCGGGCCAGCAGCCCGTCCATCGACATCGTCAGTCCATCCGACATTTTACGCAATACAACCACGCCAGAAATCCGCGACCGCTTCCTCTGATTTACCGCCCAAGGATAGGCCGGACGCGCTTAAGGAATAGATAAGGCAGAGGCCTGCGAACGGCCAGGAACGGCCGTTCTGACCCGAAACAGGACAGCCGACGGAGGCTTTCCCAAACATGGTTAACGGAGCGTAAGCGCTGAAATCATTCAGTTTTTAGAAATGGCGTTAACGCTTGTGGTCAGTGCGCGCGCCGAGAAGCGGTGGATTGCCGGGCGCCTGCCACATTTATGCTTAACGCCGACCGATAAACTTCAAGACAAGGGGCCGGGAACCAAGCGATCGTTCAAATTTTACTCGAATTCGTCTCAAAGCCGAGCGGGTTTCGAAAAGCGATTTTGGCGAATCAAACCTAGGGTGGCGTCCATGAGTTCGGGAAGAAACCCGGACCGTTCCGGCAAAGACCGGGCAACAGGGAATTGGTGAAGACCATGTGGTTTCTGATCAAGGGAACTTTCTATTGCACCGCGACGCTCGTCGCCCTGTCCTTCCTGGCGGCACCGCCCGCCGAGGAGAAGGACGGCGCGGGCTTCGACATGGGTGCCGCCATCACCGCCGCAAGCGGCGCCTATGACTATGTGACCTCGCTTTGCGTCGAGAAGCCGGAGGTCTGCGAAAAGGGTGCCGCGACCTTCCAGGCGCTCGGACAGCGAGCCCGCGAAGGTGCGCTTGTCGCCTATCAGCTGCTCGACAAGCAGTTCACCGAGGATGGCGCAACCGCCGTGGCCGACGAAAACCCATTGCCGAAGCGCGGCGCGGTCGACATCGTCAAGCCGGAGGTGGAGACGCCGCAGCTCGCCAATGTCGAGATCGAGGCGCCGGTCATCACCGGCACGGTCACACCGACGGAACGCCCGAAGCACCTGCCCAAACCCTACCAGCCGCCGAAGCCCTGAGGCTTTCAGCGCTCCCCTCGATTGCTCCCGCAATCCTTTCCAAGAATTCCGGGGCGGATGCCCGCCCCTTTCCCGCTTGCAGCCGGCCCTGCCATGGACCGGATGCCTGTCTGCCTGTCCCTGACTGACTTCGGCATTTGCCGGGCCGCGTAGCGCAAGCTGCGCGGCTTTTTTCTTCTGGTCTGCCGATCGGACCGGCCGAGCGTTGAGAAACCAGGCCACTTGTCTTACTATGTCTTACGGGGAAGAAGGAGCAGGACATGGCCTCGCCCAAGCAGACCGATTCCGTCACGGTGCGCATTCCGTCGGACATTCTTGCCGACATCGACCGAATTGCCGAAAGCACGGAGCGCTCCCGCAGTTACATCGTCCTGCGCGCGCTGAAGACTTATCTGCTCAACGAAGGCGCTGATATCATCGCGACCATCGAGGGACGAGCAGAGCTGAATGCGGGGGAGCACGAGGACTTTGACGCGGTTCTCGCGGAGATGGACCGCATGATCGCCGGTAAGGTGGCATGAGATCGATCCGGCTCTCTCGGAAGGCTGCAGCATTTGTTCGCCGTGAGAGCGCCTATCTGAAGGATCACAGTCCGGCTGCCGCGCGCGGCTTCTTGCAGGTCATGAAACGGGCACGCCAGCTGCTGCAGGATTTTCCGGATGCGGGGAACACCCAGCATGGCCTGCAGATCGCCGGCTTCCGGACGCTTGTCGTCGGGGACTTCCTTATCGACTATCGTGTCGCAGATGCTGGCGTTGAAATCGCCACGATCCGGCATGGACGCATGCAAATAATCCTGCCAGAGATCGATGAGCCTGGCCCATCCGACCCCACCTGAACCCACGACTGGCGTGAGTTGAGCCATCGACAGGTTTCCTTGCCGCAGCCGGTTCAAAAGCGGCGATGTCTCAACTATATCGGTCCGACGAAACGCAGGGTGGGCAGCATGGCAACTTTGAACGAGATGATCGACGACTTCGGCTTCCTGGACGACTGGGAGGACCGGATGCGTTATGTCATCGAGCTCGGCAAGGCGCTGCCGGATCTGCCGCATACGGAAAAGACGGCGGAGAACAAGGTTCAGGGCTGCGCGAGCCAGGTCTGGCTGTCGGTGACATCCGGCGACGGGGCGGATCCCGTCATGACATTTCGCGGCGACAGCGATGCCTTCATCGTGCGCGGGCTGGTCGCGATCGTGCTCGAAGCCTATTCGGGCAAACGAGCCTCCGAGGTGGTCGCCTTCGATGCGCTCGATCTCTTCAAGCAGCTCGGTCTTCTGGAACACCTGACCGCCCAGCGGGCCAACGGCTTGCGGTCGATGATCCAGCGGATCCGCGAAGAGGCCGCCCGACGGATGGTTTAAGCGGGTTGCCGACGCGTACTTCCCCTAGCCGATCTCCGGCCGGAAACCCTCCTCGCCCCAGTGGCGTGGTTTCGGGCGGGGCGGTGGCGGGGTGTAGTGGCGGGCGAGCGTGAGGAGAGCCGCGCGCAGCATCAGCTTGGCGGAGCGGGCGGGCCATTGGCGTTCGCGTTCCACCGTTTCCAGCCCCTTGCCGAAGCAGCAGACATCGAGCGCCACGCCTGCGAGTTCCGGCCCCATGGCTTCGACCGCGCGGGTCACGCGGCGTCTGGCGGCCAGTGTGCTGTCGGCGAGTTCGATCGCGGGCGGAGCCGCACCCGCGCTTCGGCTCGAAAGACGCGGCTCCCAGCTGGCGGTGATGCGGGGCTGCAGGCCGGCAAAGTCGAAATCGGCGGCCAGTCGCTCGCCGGCGGCCACCGCTTCCTGCGGCAGGAAGCAACGGCCATCCTTCTCCTTCAGGCGAAGCAGCGGAAAGAGCGGCGATTCCTGAAGATTGCGCCGGACGGACTGGCGGCCCTCCGGCATGGCCAGCGTCTGGACCTCGACGACCCGATGCTGGCTCTGATGCGCCTCCTCCGGCAGATCGCAGAGATCGCGGCGGAGCCAGGCGGCCGTCTCTGGGGTTGCGCGGTAGCCTTCCGGTGAAGGCGTCAGCAGCCCTGCTGACACCAGACGCGCGACGAGAGCGGCGGATGGCTCGCCCGCTGCGGCGTCGGTGCTCGACGTGGTGGATGCCGCTTCGAGCCTGATCGGGCCGGCGAGCGACCGCCGCAGCAGCTGGCGGATGTGCTTGCGCTCGCTCCGGGACAGGGTTTTCGTGAAACTGCCCGTTCTGCCCGGAGGGGGTGCCTCCCCTCCTACCCTGCGAGCGCTCTCCGCTTGGTGGTTCTTCCGGGTCATGCTTTCCTCCCCTTTCAGATGCGATGGCCGGCCAGAAGATGGACGGCACTTGCCATGCGCTCGACAATGGCGACGAAGGTGTCGTAGGCGCGGTCGTCGCGGCGATCTTCGACCATGCGGCAGGCGTGGCCGACGGTGGAGCGGTCACGGCCGAAAGCCTGGGCCACCTCGCCCATCGGCATGGAATAGGCGACGTGGCAGACATACATTGCCACCTGCCGCACATGGCTCGTCGCGCGGCGGCCGGGGTCACTATCGTTTTCAAGGCCGGTGGCGCGCAGCAATTCCTCGGTCAGCTGCCGCACGATCATGCAAAGAAGCCGGCGTTCCGCGGTGATCGGTCTCGCCTGGTCGGCTTCGTCTGTCTCCATGGGTTCGCCGGTCGGCTTCCATTCGACGCCTTGGGCAGAGGAAAGGAGTGCCTGTGGGACGGGTGCAGGGTCATCGGCCATGGACCGTCTCGCAATAGGATTTTCTTCCTATTCAAGCTAGCAGAGATCCGACGTCTGTGAACCCCGTGATTTTAGGGGTAGATCGTAGAAGATGCATTTGTGCCGCGTTCGGCCTGGCATGACTGCTGCAGGATACGGAAAATATTCCTCATGCCTGACGCAAAAAAGGCCGGTCGAATGACCGGCCCCTGTTCGTGTCGCCATCCTGATGGTGGCGGTATCTTACTTGCCGCGCTTGCGGCGCTGGCCGAGACCCATTTCCTTGGCAAGGCGCGAACGGGCCTCTGCATAGGCGGGAGCGACCATCGGATAGTCGGCCGGCAGGCCCCACTTCTCGCGATACTCTTCCGGGGTCATGTTGTAGTGGGTCATCAGGTGCCGCTTCAGCGACTTGAACTTCTGACCGTCCTCGAGGCAGATCAGGTAATCGTCTTCGATCGACTTGCGGATCGGAACCGGGGGCTTCGGCTTTTCGACGACAGCCGGAGCCGGGGTCGGCGAGGCTGTGTTGTTCAAGGCCTGATGGACGTCGGCAATCAGATTGGTCAAATCGGTGACCGGGACCACGTGGTTGCTGACATAGGCCGAGACGATGTCGGCTGTCAGTTCCACCAGCAATTGCTGGTTCGGACCCTGTTGTTCTTCACTCATTCACTTCTCCTGTTCATCTCCCACGAGCATCCGCCGAAGCTCGCAGACAATATTCGACACGCCAGCCAGACTGCACGCAGTGCAATCCGGCAGATCATTTTCAACCCCACAAAGATCACCAAACGTCCGACACGGTCCCCAAACCGTTCGGTTTTTCTGTACGCCGACTATGGCGAAGATCAGGCCTTGCGGTGCAGTCGCACCTGAAACTCAACTTCGCTTACAGACCGGAAACGCAACAGGTCAGCGCTCTCGAACGTGAATTAACATTCCGAGCGTAAATGTCCACTGCAGATTTCTACTAGATTTGACGGGTATAAATCTTTTTCTATTCTGAATGTGACACGTTGTTCACTGGTATCACATGTTTCCGATTTCAAAGAACACGTGCGCGCAACCAGTAATACGTCAGAATGATTATCTGATCATATCGTCACGAACCGATTTGGACCAAAGCGGATAGCCCACCTTGTGCGCGGCGCGGGCGAGAAGATGAGCCGAAACGGGTGCCGTCAGGACGAAGAAGACGATCCCCGCGACCGCACGGCCGAAGGTCGCGACATCCGCCGCGTGCAGGCCTACGGCCAAGAGCAGGAGGCCGGAGCCGACGGTGCCGGCCTTGGAGGCCGCATGCATGCGGGTGTAGAGGTCCGGCAGGCGGTTGAGGCCGATCGCGGCGATCAGCGAGAAGAGTGCGCCGACGATCATGAGGGCGGCAACGCCCAAGGCTGCGAGAAGCGAGATCATTTGGCCTCCTTGCTGCCGACCGGTGCGGCCGGCTTGACTGCCTTGGGTTTCTTAGGGGCCCTGGCTGCCGCGGGCTTTGCGGCGCCGGCGGCCACCGCCTTCGCCGTGTTCGACGCCGCTGGCTGTGCCGTCTCCACGCCCTCCCCTTCGCCGACACAGCCACGGGCGAGGATGAAGCGGGCAAAGGCGACAGTCGCGAGGAAGCCGACGAGGCCGAGCGCAATCGCGATGTCGATATAGAGCGTGTAGCCGGTCCTCAGCGCAATGACGGCGATGAAGCCGATGACGATGCCGACCAGCATGTCGAGCGCGATGACGCGGTCAGGCAGGGTCGGGCCGACTACGGCGCGGTAGACGGTCAAGAGCAGCGCGATCACCAGGATCACGATGGCAAAGATGGCGGCATATTCGACGATGAGGTCAGGGGTCATCAGGCAAAGGCCTCCATGATCTTCTTTTCGAAGCCATCGGCGATATCGCGGCGAGCGGCTTCGATGTCCGAGCAGTCGAGCGCATGGACGTAGAGCGTCTGGCGATCCTCGGATACGTCAACCGAGAGCGTGCCCGGGGTCAACGTGATGAGATTTGCAAGCAAGGAGATCTCCCAGTCGCTTTTCACCGTCAGCGGATAGGCGAAGACGCCGGGCTTCAGGTCCATCTTCGGGCTGAGGACGAGTGTCGCCACGCGCCAGGCGGACTTAGCGAGCTCGACGAGGAAGAGCATGACAAGCGACAGGACGCGGCGCGTGCGGCTGGTATAGTCACGCCCGACAAAACGCTCGCGCAGGAGGTAGAGTGTCAGCAGCGACAGGACGAAGCCGAAGATCAGGTTGAGGAGCGTGAAGCTGCCGGAAACGGTGGCCCAGATCACCGCCATCAGGATGCTGATCGCATAAAGGCTCATCGCACACCTCCTTCAGGGAAGACCGAACGGATATAGGCTGTCGGATCGGAAAGACCTCCCGCGGCCTGCTGCGTCAGCACGATGAGGCTGTCGGGGAAGAGGCCGAACCAGACCGTGAAGGCGGTGAGCAGGACAATCGGCGCCATGCGCCAGCGGACTGCGGAGCGGCCGGGAGACGGCAGTGGAACCGTTGCTGCAGCCGAGCCATCCGCCGGCTGAAACACCGGACGCCAGAAGGTGAAGAGAAAGACGCGGCCGAAGGCGATGGTGGTGAGGAAACCGGAGACCAGGACCGAGGCTGCGAGCCACCAGGCGCCGATATCGATCGAGGCCTTGACCAGAAGTGCCTTGGGCCAGAAGCCCGAGAACGGCGGCAGGCCACTTGCGGCGAAGAAGAGGGCGAGCGAGATGGCCGCAAAGGCGGGTGCTGCGGTCCAGAGACCTGCAACGCGATCGAGACGGAAGCTGCCGCCCAGACGCCCGATTTCGCCGGCCACGAGGTAAAGCGCGGTCATCAGCAGGATGGAATGCAGCGCATAGAAGATCGCCGCACCGACGGCGAGATCACCGCCGATTGCCGCGCCCGCCAGCATGTTGCCGATGCCGGCCACGACGACAAAACCGAGGAAGCGGCGGATGTCGCTTTGGGCCAGTGCACCGAGCGCGCCGAAGATCATGGTGAGGGCTGCGACGACCGCGATGACGAGGCTCAAGGCTTCGCGCTCGACCGGCATCAGCATGACCGTGACGCGCAGCAGGGCGTAGACGCCGACCTTGGTCAAAAGGCCGGCGAAGAGGGCCGACACGACGACGCGCGGGGTGTGATAGGAGGCCGGCAGCCAGAAATTGACCGGGAATGCTGCCGCCTTCATCGAGAAGGCAAGGATGAAGAGCGCCGACAGCGTCATCAGCGGCGCAGTGTCGGCATATTCAGGCACCTTCAGCGCGATGTCGGCCATGTTGAGCGTGCCGAAGATCGCATAGAGATAGCCGACCGAGATCAGGAAGAGCGTCGTCGCCATCAGGTTGAGGACGGCATATTTCAGCGCGCCGTCGATCTGCTCGCGCTCGGAACCGAGGATCAACAGGCCGAAGGAAGAGATCAGCAGGACTTCGAACCAGACATAGAGGTTGAACAGGTCGCCGGTCAGAAAGGCGCCGGAGACGCCGGCCATCAGCATCATCAGCAGCGGATAGAAACCGTAGCGGCGGCCGCTGTTGTCGATCTCCACATGGGCATAGAGCGCGCCACAAAAGGCGACGATGGCGGCAGCGAGCGCCAGAAGCGCGCCGGTGAGGTCGACGGTGATCGCGATGCCGAAAGGCGGCAGCCAGCGGCCCATCATCATGGTGAGCGGGCCGTCTGCCATGACCTTGAGCAGAAGAAGCACATCGACGAAGACCAGCAGGCCGAGCCCGACGAGAGCCACGGCCGAATGCCAGTGCGTGCGGTGGCGGATCATCATCAGCGCAGCGCCGACGGTGATGCAGAGCGCGATCGGCGTGACGGCCAGCCAGTGGGCAGCCGTCATCGGCTCCATGACATAGGCGGCGGCGAAATCGACGGGCGTGGTGGATGGGGCAGCCATGGTGTCCTTCAATCTCCTGCTCAGTAGCCGGTGGGCGGCAGCGGCTCGTCCTTCGGTTCGGCCACGCGCATCTCATCGGTGTCGTCGGTGCCGAGGTCCTGATAGGCGCGGTAGGTCAGCACCAGCAGGAAGCAGAAGAAGGAAAAGGAGATAACGATCGCCGTCAGGATGAGGGCCTGCGGCAGCGGGTTTGCGGTTCCGGCGGGCAGCACGTCCACGCCGCCGGGAATGATCGGCGGAATGGACGGCGTCAAGCGACCAGCCGTGAAGATCAGCATGTTGACGGCATTGCCGAGCAGGACGATGCCCAGCAGGATGCGCACGATCTTCTTCGACAGCATGAGATAGACGGCGGCGGCGAAGAAAATGCCGACGACGAGGGAGAAGATGACTTCCATCAGCCGTCATCCCTTTCTTCGAGCGCAAGGGCGATCGATGTGAAGGTGCCGACCACGACGAGATAGACGCCGATGTCGAAGGAGATGACCGTTGCCAGTGGCACTTCGACGCCGAAGAGGCTGGGATAGACCCAGACACCGGTCATGAAGGGATAGCCGAGCGGCGCGGAGATGACGCCCGATAGCGTCGACACCAGAAGGCCGCAGCCGGCGACCGACATCGGGTGGAAGACCATGGCGCGGCGCACGGCCTGGACGCCGAAGGCGATGCCATACATGGCGAAGGCTGCAGCCCCGATCAGGCCGCCGATGAAGCCGCCGCCGGGCTCGTTGTGGCCGCGCAGCAGCACGAAGATGGAGAAGACCAGCATCAGCACCGTGAGAAAGGGTGCGAAGGTGCGGAAGATCAGTGTGTTCATCGCTGGGCCTCCATTGCGGAAAGGCTTCTAGACATCATGCTCATTTGGCCGTCCCCCGCTTCTTTTTCGGCGGTGCCGGATGGGGCGCGACGTCCGAGGGCACGGGCTCGGCGAGAACCGGCGCTGCCGGCGCACCGCCCACCCGGATGCGGATCAGGGCGAGGATGGAGAGGCCGGTGATCATGACGACGCCGATTTCGCCCAGCGTATCGACGCCGCGGAAGTCGACGATGATGACGTTCACGACATTGGCGCCATGGGCGATGATCTTGGAATATTCGGCGAAGAAGGCCGAGAGAGAGCCATCGAACGGGCCGGACGTGGCGGCGACCAGCATGAGGCCGAAACCGAGGCCGCAGGCAATGGCGAGCGTTCCATCCATCAGGCGGGCGAGCGCCGGGCGGTGATCGGACGGCGACAGCTTCAGGCGGGTCATGACCAGCGCCAGGATGACGACCGACAGCGTCTCGACCATGAACTGGGTGAAGGACAGATCCGGTGCGCCGTAAAGCAGGAAGATGACGGCGACCGCAAAGCCCTGGATACCGAGGCAGACAATGGCGGTCAGGCGGTCGTTGGCCGTCAGCACCGCGATCACGCCGATGACCGCGATCACCAGGATCGCCATCTCGTGCAGGTCGAACTCCGTTGGCAGATTGAGCACCGTCGGCAACTCCCCATAGACGAAGGGGGTGACGAGGAGCGCGATGGCGACGAAGACGAAGGAGGCGGTAATATAGGTCTCGAGGCGACCGTTCTGGACGTATCGGGTGACCGATGTCGAGAAGCGCACCAGACCGGAGATGAAATGGTCGAAGCCTCTGTCCGGGCTCAGGCCAAGGCCGGTGACCACGCGGTCGACAGCCGCACGCAGGCGCTCGAGCCCCATGTAGAGGATCACGCCGAGAATGACGGTGACGACCGAGAGCGCAAGGGCGGCGCCCAGGGACGGGATGAGGCCGATGGTGACGGTCTGCAGTTCGCCATCCACAGCACTTGCCATGGGCGAGGTGACAAAGCGGTGGGCGATGCCGGAGAAGAGCGCGCCAAGCAGCGCCAGAACCGAAAGCGTCAGCGGTCCGATCCAGAGCATAACGGGCCCTTCATGGGCATGCTTCGGCGTATCGCCTTCCGGACCGATGAAGGGTTTCAGGCCGACGGCAAAGGCGATGACGAACATCAGCGCATTGCCGATGACAGCAACGGCTGTGAAGAGGATGGCGCGCGGGCTGGTGCCGGCGAGCGCGTAATAGATCTCTTCCTTGGCGAGGAAGCCGAAGAGCGGCGGCAGGCCGGCCATGGAAATACCGGCGAGAAGGGCCGCGGCAAAGGTGATCGGCATCAGCTTGCCGAGGCCGCCGAGCCTGCGGATGTCACGCGTGCCGGACTCGTGATCGATGGCACCGGCGACCATGAAGAGCGCGCCCTTGAAGAGCGAGTGGGCGACAAGATAGAGCACCGCCGCTTCGACCGCATGTTCGGTATCGAAGCCCGTCAGCATGACGAGCAGGCCGAGCGAGGCGACCGTCGTATAGGCGAGCATCAGCTTCAGATCGGTCTGGCGCACGGCGAGGATCGAGCCAACCAGAAGGGTGATACCGCCGAAGAAGGGCAGCAGGATTTCCCAGGCCGGCGTTTCGCCCATGACCGGGTTGAGGCGCATCAGGAGATAGACGCCGGCCTTCACCATGGTGGCCGAGTGGAGATAGGCCGAGACTGGCGTCGGCGCTTCCATGGCATTGGGCAGCCAGAAATGGAACGGGAACTGGGCCGACTTGGTGAAGGCGCCGCCGAGGACGAGAAGCAGGGCTGCGAGATAGAAGGGGCTTTCGCGCAGCGCGTCCCCCGTCGACAGGAGCAGCGAGAGCTGGCTGACGCCGGTGATGTTCCAGATGAAGATCATGCCGGCCAGCAGGATCAGACCGCCGCCGCCGGTCACGACCAGCGCCTGCAGAGCCGCGCGGCGCGAGGCCTCGCGGCTGTGATCGAAGCCGATCAGCAGGAAGGAGGTGATGGATGTCAGCTCCCAGAAGACGAAGAGCATCAGGAAGCTGTCGGACACCACCAGACCCAGCATGGCGCCCATGAAGAGCAGGATGAAGCCGATGAAGCGCCCTTGCTGCGGATGGCCCTTCATGTAGCCGCCGGCGTAGAGCACGATCAGGGCTCCAATACCGGTGATCAGCAGCGCGAAGGTGAGCGACAGGCCGTCGATGAACCAGGAGAAGGAGAGGTTCAGGCTCGGCACCCAGGCATAGCCGCCGGTCACGCGCTCGCCGGCGGCGACCTCCGGCAGAAAGCCGGCGAAATGGGCGAAAGCAAGCGCTGGTGCGAGCGCCAGAAACCAGGCAGCGGCGGCGCCTGTTCGGGCCGTGAGCCAGGGCGCTACAACGGCTGCCGCGAAGGGCAAGAGCATGGCGACCCAGGTCAGGTCGCTCGTCATCTCAGGCATTCCATCTCCCCGTGGGCATCGGATCGGATTGGGTCTTCAGTGTCAGTCGATACAAGGTGCGACCGTGTTAGGACAAGCCAACCTTCGTCTCAAGCAAAAACGGAACACGTCCCCTTCACGGACGCGTCAACCCACGATTCGGTGAGATCGGGGCCAAGTCATTCAGCTTTGCGTGAAAGGACGAGAGGGGTTCAACGACCAAAGAGGCGAGAGGGACAATTGCCGCTCGACATGGCGCACCCTATCTATAGTGCAACGCCGGGCCGGCAATGCTTGCCGTGCACCCGGCCTCGACAAGGAGAAGATCATGACCGCTTCCACCACCGCCCCGAAGGTCGTCAAGTCGGATGCCGAATGGCGCGAACAGCTGACGCCGGAGCAGTATCGGATCCTGCGCGAACACGGCACCGAGCGCGCCTTTACCGGCCCCTACTGGGACAATTTCGAAAAGGGCCTCTATCGCTGCGCCGCCTGTGACGAGCCGCTCTTCGTCTCCGACACGAAGTTCGATGCCGGCTGCGGCTGGCCGAGCTATTTTGAGCCGGTGAAGCCTGATGCCGTGACCGAGCATCGCGACATGTCCTTCGGCATGGTGCGCACCGAAATCCGCTGCGCCAATTGCGGCGGCCATCTCGGCCACGTCTTCCCCGACGGCCCGAAGCCTACGGGTTTGCGTTATTGCATCAACGGGCACTCGATGGTGTTTGAGCCGATCAAGTGATTACCACCCTCCCCTCGAGGGGGAGGGTCGGAGCGCAGCTCCGGGGTGGGGTGACGGGCTACGGCCGACGGTAAAGCATCACCCCCACCCGCCGCTTCGCGGCGACCTCCCCCCTCAAGGGGGAGGTAAAGCTCTGCTCACCCCGCCTGGAATGCGGCGAGTGCCTTCGGCGAAACGCGGGTCCAGATGCTGGCGAGCAGCAGGAGGGAGAGTACCGCGCCGAGCACGAAGGGCACGGCGAGCGCCTGGGTGCGCGGGAGGAAAGCCTCGGTGAGGCTGACGCTCGCGCCCGCCATCAGCATGCCGAGCGGCATGGTGCCAAGCCCGAAGAAGCGGTAGACGCTGTTGACGCGGCCGAGCAGATGCGGGGGAATGAGGCGCTGGCGCAGCGACACCGTGATGATGTTCCACACCATTCCGGTGAGACTGGATAGCATCAGGGCAGCCCAGACGAGGACCGACCGCGGCATGATCAGGGCGACCAGAGCCCAGACGAGGCAGCCGACGATGGTCGCCCTCAGACAAACGGACGCGCCGAACCGGCGGATGATGCTCTCGCCGAGAAGACCGCCGACAAGGCCGCCCGCGGCAAGACCCGTCAGCAACACGCCGTAGCCCGCCGAACTGAGGCCCATGACCTCCTGTGCATAAAGCAGCTGGCCGGTAAGCAGCATGACTTCGATGGCATTGAGACCGCCGAGGCCGATCGCAAGGTCGCGCAGCAACGGCCGGGCGAAGAGATAAGCGGTGCCTTCGCGGATCTCCGAGATCCAGTGGCGCGCTTCCGGCCGCTCGGTGCAGAACCTGCCGGGGATCGACAGGACGAGCAGGCCGGCAAAGGCAAAGGCGAGACCGTAGAGCCCGAAGGCCAAGGGTAAGGCGAGGCCGATCACCAGTCCCGCAAGCGGCGGGCCGATCATCATGTTCATCACGGTTTCCACGCTGCCCATGCGGCCATTGGCCGTTTCAAGCCTCGCATGGGGAACGATTGCCGGCAGGAGCGTGACGGCGGAATTGTCGCGCAGCACTTCGGCGAAACCGACCACGAGTGCCGAGATCAGCAACAGGCCGTAAAGCAGCGTCGCCGGAAATTCATCGACCGGGACCTCCGGAAGCATGCCGGGCATCAGCATGGCCGCCGAGAGCATGATCAAGACGAGGAAGCGCAGGGCGTCCATTGCGATGACCAGCCAGCGGCGATCGAAGCGATCGGTGATCACGCCCGACGGCAAGGCGAAGAGAAACCAGGGCAGTTTCTGCGCGACGCCGACCAGCGCGATCGGCAGGGGATCGCGGGTGATCAGCGAGGCAAGCCAGGGCCAGGCGACGATGCCGATGCCATCGGCGAGGTTGGCCAACCCGCTCGAGGCCAAAAGCCGATGGAAACTGGGGCCGAGCGGCGGCTTCGGCGGTACATGCTGATTCACGGGGGAACTCTCCGGTAGGAGCCGCAGCCTTGCACCGGCATGGGCGGCTCGCAAGCCCTGGGTTTAAGGGGAACCTCTGTCGCCCCCGCACGGCGTAATCGGATGGCTAGCCATCTGCTGCCATCTTGATGGCACGCCATAATCATACTAAATTTCTCCTCCAAGGAGACTTCCCATGGCCGAACCACAGCTTTCCGTCCGCAGCGCTCGTGCCCGTGATCTGGCGCATCGCCTGGCGCGTCGAGAGAACCGCTCGATCGCCGATATCGTCGAACGGGCGCTGGAAGCCTATGAGACGCAGCAAACGGGTCGCGAAGCCGCTGCGGACTTTTATCGCCGGATCAGCGCACAGTCGGCGCTCGACATCGATCTGGATGCTTCCATCCGCGCCGACAGCATGGGCCATGAGGGGCCGGAGCTTTGATTTTTCTCGACACCAATGTCGTCTCCGAAACCTTCCGCAAGGTGCCGAACGAGGCCGTGATTGCCTGGCTCATACGCCATGATGCGGAGCTGGCACTCTCCAGCATCGTCATTGGCGAGATCGCGTATGGGATTGCGAAGATACGCGATGAGGAGCGCGCACCACGGCTCGAACTCTCACTCAAGGACTGGAGGAGCCGCTTCGTCGGCCGCATTTACGGTTTCGACGAAGAGGCGGCCCTAACCTATGGCACCATCATGGCCGAGGCGAAACGTCGGGGGCAGCCGATGTCCGCGCCGGATGGCATGATTGCGGCGGTCGCCCGGACCAAAGCGGGGGCCCTTGCGACACGCAACATCGATGACTTTCGCGATTGCGGGGTCGAGCTCGTCAACCCCTGGGACTTCTGAGCCCCGAGCCAAACGGTCAGATCATCCCTTCGCCGCGAGCACCTTCAAGCACTGCTCGAAGGCGGTGAAATCGGTCCAGAGCCTGTCAGGCTCTGCGGCGTGGACGCAGACCGGGCCGCCGCGGCGCTCGACGCCGCCGTGCAGCATCAGGTTTTCGATCATCTCGAAATCCTCGAGCATGGTGCCATCCGGCGCCCGTTTGCGCCCATCTTCTGCGAGGTGAACCGCGCCGGCATAGAAATCCGCGCTGCGCTTGAAGTGGCTGTCGGCGACATTGGTGTAGCAGGCGACCAGCTTGCCGGCGCCGCACATGTAGCCGAGTTCGAAGACCGTGCCGGGATCGGCGGCGATGCCGCGAAAGGGCGTCAGGTTGGCGATGATGCCATCGGCCCGGTTCATGAAACTCTCGTCGATCTCCGAAATGTTCAGGCCGAACTGATGCTTGGTCGGGGCCGGCGGGATGGCGAGATCGCCGGGGCAGATCGGCTCGAAACCGTAAGCGCGGGTGAGATCGGCCTTGGCGTCGAGGATGGCGCGGGCATCGGGCAGGAAGACTTCGGGGCCGGCGAGATAGAGCTTGAGGGATGCGGATGGCATGGGAGGAGGATCCGGAACATTGGGAGGAGCACCGATCAGGAGCAGTCGACCGAGGGACTGGCAAGGGCCGATCCTTGTCGTGCACAGGGTTTGGGGGGCGTAAATGGCGGCGCAAGCGGATGACGCCTACGCCGATCAGCGGGCAAACATCTCTTCGGCCCAAGCGGCGAACTCTTCCAGTCGCACCAGAGAGCGCTCTGCATCCGAGCGCAGCATGAGACGTGCGCCATATTGCACGTCGTCCTTCTGCTCGAGGATCGTCCTCAGATTGGCCTCCTGCCGTGCTGGCAGCTCCTTGCCGAAGGTGGCGCGCAAGAGCTTCACCACGGCCTGATGGTCCCCCTGATTGATTTCACCCTTGAATTTTGCCGTCAGGGCGTCGGCATAGGCGATGGCACCGTTGATCACAGTCGACATGGTCGCGTTATCGAAATCGCCGGGATCAGCGAAAGCCACACTGTTGCGCGCCTCCTTCAGAAAGCCTCTGGCGATCTTCAATCGTGCAGACGCGTAAGCTGCATCCTTCTTCTTCGATGGCCCTGTCCTGACCATAGCTTTATCCCGCCTTCGTCCGGGTCAGATCATTCGGATGCCGTCCAGAGAGCACGATGACAGTATCCTGAAGACCCTGCCACCAGGGATCACGCTCCCGCTTGAGCCTTTCAAGATCAGCGCCGGTGAGGCCCACGACATTGGGCACGAAGCCCAGGCGCTCTGCCGGTTCACGCAGATTTTCCCGCATGGCCTGCAAAACGCCCTCGATATCGGTCCGACTTGAAACAACGAGAATGTCGAGGTCACTGTCGAGGCGATCACGGCCCGCTGCCGCGCTGCCGTAGAGGCAGAGGCTCAAGACTTCGGGGGCATGCTCGGCAGGTGCTTCCCGGATCGTCTCAATGATCAGCGAAAAACGCTGTGCCTCAGCTTGGAACACAGTTTCTATAGCGGGAGCGAGACAATTTTGGCGGTTGAAGCGGTGTAGACGCGTGGTGCGTGTTCCCTCCGACGTCACCAGCCCGAATGTTTCCAGTGCGATCAGCCCGAGACGGACACTGCTTTTCGACGCGCCAGACCGCTCCACGATCTCACCACTGGTCAGCGCACCCCCATGCCGCACCAGTTCCCGCAGCACCGCGACATTGGCATCGACCCCGAATATGGCGTTCAGCGGGTTGCGTAAGGCACTTCGAAGCTGCAGTCTCGCCATGATCGCGCCGTCCGTTCATCAGCCTTGATACGGTTTAATATCAAACCTATTGATCCGATATTAAACCGAAACAGCAGGCAGGACAAGTTCCCCTATCGCCATCCCCTCCCCCGTCGGCTACACCATCCCCCATGCCGACTCATTCCCTCACCGATCCGCTCTTTGACCAGCCCCAGGAGAGCCCGCTTTCCGTCTTGAAGCGCGTCTATGGCTATCCGGCCTTTCGCGGGCGGCAGGCGGAGGTGGTTTCCCATGTCGTGTCGGGTGGGGATGCGGTGGTGCTCTTTCCGACGGGTGCGGGCAAATCGCTCTGCTTCCAGGTGCCCGCGCTCTGCCGGGCCGGCGTTGGCGTTGTCGTGTCGCCGCTGATTGCGCTGATGCGTGATCAGGTGGAGGCGCTGAAAGGGCTCGGTGTGCGAGCCGCGGCGCTCAATTCGACGCTGTCGCGCGAGGAATATGTCGAGATCCGGCGGGCGCTCGATCGCGGCGAGCTCGACTTTCTTTATGTGACGCCGGAGCGGACGGTGACGCCCGGTTTCCTCGAGATGATGCAGGGCGTGGAGATCGCGCTCTTTGCCATCGACGAGGCCCATTGCGTGTCGCAATGGGGGCATGATTTCCGGCCGGAATATCGCGAACTCGGAAAGCTCGCCGATCTCTTTCCCGGCGTGCCGCGCATGGCGCTGACGGCGACCGCCGATCCGCATACGCGGGAAGACATTATCGAGCGGCTGGAGCTTCAGAACGCAGCCGTCTTCACCACCTCCTTCGACCGGCCGAACATCGCCTACGAGATCGTCGAGCGGGACCAGCCGCGGCAACAACTGTTGCGCTTCCTCTCGCGCCACAAGGGCTCGAGCGGCATCGTCTATTGTCTCTCCCGCGCGAAGGTGGAGGAGATCGCGAACTGGCTCGACGATCAGGGGATAAGGGCGCTGCCCTATCATGCCGGCATGGACCGGGCGCTCCGCGATGCCAATCAGGATGCGTTTCTGAAGGAGGAAGAGCTGTGTCTGGTCGCCACCGTCGCCTTCGGGATGGGGATCGACAAGCCCAACGTGCGCTATGTCGCGCATCTCGACCTGCCAGGTTCGGTCGAGGCCTATTACCAGGAGACGGGTCGCGCGGGGCGTGACGGCCTGCCGTCCGAAGTCTGGATGGCCTATGGCATGGCGGATGTCATCCAGCGCGGGCGGATGATCGACGAGGGTGGCGCTTCCGACGAGGTGAAGCGGGTCGAGCGGGCCAAGCTCAATGCGCTTCTCGCCATCTGCGAGACGCCGGGCTGCCGGCGTCAGGCGATCCTCAAGCATTTCGGCGAAGCGCATTCCGGCGGTTGCGGGAATTGCGACACCTGCCTGAAACCTGTCGAGACCTGGGACGGGCTGGACGCGGCGATCAAGGCGCTTGCCGCCATCTATCGCACCGGTGAGCGCTTCGGCACCGGCCATCTGATCGATGTGCTCCTCGGCAACGAAAACGAGAAGACGCAGCGCTTCGGCCATTGCGATATGCCGGTTTTTGGCGCGGGCAAGGATCTGCCCTCCAAGACCTGGCAGTCAGTCTATCGCCAGCTGCTGGCGGCCGGCTATATCCGCGTCGACCACACCGCCTATGGCGCGCTGACGCTGGAGGAAAGCGCCCGCGCGGTCTTCAAGCGCGAGGTGGAGGTGCGGTTCCGCAAGGATCGGCCAACGACCGGCAAGGCGGCGCGCGGACAGTCGTCGCGGACCGCCAATGCCAAGGCCGGCCTCGACCAGGCGGATCAGGAGCTGTTCGAGGCATTGAGGGCGAGGCGCATGGAGCTGGCACGCGAACAATCCGTGCCGCCCTACGTCATTTTCCCCGATACGACGCTGATTGCGCTCGCCACGGAGCGTCCGATGGACGAGGACGAGATGCTCGGCATTTCCGGCATCGGCCAGTCGAAGCTGGAGCGGTATGGGGATGCGTTTCTTGAGGTGATCACCGCCTATTCGCGGTGAAAGTGAGCCCTCTCCTCAAGGGGGCGATGTGTTTACCAACCCAGATCGGTGTGGACGAAATCGTCGCCCTTGAAGGCGACTTTCGCTCCGGAAATGGCGGCGCAGGCATAGCTGAAGCAATCGCCGAGGTTCAGTCTCGCTGGATGATTGACGATCTTGCCATATTGCTGGGCCGCGCCCAAAGCCTTTGCGGTGACTTCAGTCGTGATTGGAAGTTCAACCGCATCCAAATCGACAATGAACTGGTCGACGAGCCTTCGTGCCGTTGCCACCATGTCCGGCGCTGCCGGACTGTCCCTCTCGGCCAGCCGCCGCGCGACCGAGAGCGTCGCTTCCATCCGCATGACGCCGGAGACGCAAAAGGGGCCGCCTGCCTAGTCCAGTTGCTCCATCAGATCGGCGGCGTCATCTTCTCGCGTGATGATCGCAACCGCGACGGACGCATCGATGAAAATCATCCGTCGGTCTCGCCCCACATCTCATCGGTTTCTTTTCTGTGATCACCGGGGTGAAACGGGCCGGCGGCCTCGGCCATGGCGAGGGGCCTGGCGAGGCGTTCGCGCACGGGGAGTTTCGCCTTGTGGCTCGCGATGGCGCCCTTCAGGGCATCCCGGACCGCATCGACCTTGCTCGTGTTCGTCAGCCCGATCAACTCGGTCGCGAGCCTGTCGACTTCAGGGTCCTTGATGTAGAGCGGCATGGCGGCATATCCTTTCTAGGGCCGCAATATATCCTCGATTGCGATTGAGTGCCAGCAAGGGACTTCATGCGCGTCGGGGAACCGAACCTCAGCTCTCTTGCATGGATCCACCCCACCCGCCGCTTCGCGGCGACCTCCCCCCCTCAAGGGGGAGGTGGGAGTGCTCGCCGTCGCCAGTCGCTGGGGTTCTGGCCGGTGACGCGCAAAAATTCCCGGTTGAAGTTTGACTTGGTGACGAAGCCGGCTTCGAAGAGGATGCGGGTTACCGGCATGTCCGTTTGGGACAGCAGGCGGCAGGCTTCCTCGATGCGGTGATTGTTGACGTAGTGCGAGACACTGATGCCATGGACGCGGTTGACCGTTTCGGAGACGGCGCGGGCGGGAGATCCGAGGCGGCGGGCGAGCCGGGCGAGGCTGAGGTCCGGGTCGGCCCAGAGGCGCTTTTCCGTCATCAGGCGGTCGAGATCAGCAGCGAGGCGGCGGTGCTCGTCGCTGGCGGTCTTGGCCGATGGCGTGGAGGCAGCCACGCCTTCGTTGGAAGCGGGTTGATCCGCTTGTGGGCTCGGCGTGGGCAGCGTGGTTCGCGGGTTCCTGTCGTCGCTCTCTCCTGCTGATCCTTCGTGATCGGCGAGGCGCCCCTCGCCCGCCTCCTCGGCACCTGCCGTCACGGCGCCGATACCGAGGAGGAGCAGGATGAGGGTGGTGGCGGCCGAGACGACCATCGGGGAATAGCGACCTCCGGACCAGAGCATGTCGAGGCTGATCGCCACATCCGTGAGCGCAGATGCCACAAGCGCGATGCCGGTCAGGAGCAGAGCGCGATAGGAGCGCAGCGAACCGTCGAGGCGGGCGGCAACCAGTCCATCCGGACCGAGGCGGGCGAGCCAGAGCACGGCCAGGCCATACCCCAGGAAGTTGGCGATGATGACAAGATCGACCGGCGCCCGGCCGATCACGAGCAGGAGCAGCGTGGCCAAAGTCGGCAGGAGATGGGGCCAGTCGCTGAGGTCAAGCCCCGGTGTCTCGCGCGTCAGATCGCGGAAGGCGAGATAGGACAGAGCGGGGACGAGACTTGCCATGACCGGCAACAGCGGCAGGACCGCCATCACGCCATAGCCCCAGCGCAGGCCGACAAGCAGGCTCTGCACCACGTAGAGTGCCAGCAAGGCGAGGAAGAGGCCGTTGTGGCGCCAGGTCTCCCGCCCCTCGCCGAGCAGGCGAACGAGAAAAACGGCGAGGAACAGGGCGACGAGGAAGGAGAGCGGGACAAGAAGCATGCGGATATTTCGGTGATGACGGATCGGAGTGTTCGGTGACCATGACCGAAAGCGCGATCCCGGTCGACCCGGATCGCGATCGAGGTCGCGGATCAGGCTCACGAGGCAGCAGATGACGGCATCGAAACCGGCCGCTGCCGAGCGGCGCGCCAAGAACAGGAGTGCCCCTGATGCGCAAAAGAACTGTCATCCTCTCTATCCTCGGTGGTCTCGTCTGCCTCGCCGTCATCGATGGCGGCATGCAGGTGATCCGTGCGAGCGATGCAATCTCCGGCCCGGTGGATCTTGCCGGCGTTACACAGCTTTCGGTCACCGGTGCCGCCAGCGATATCAGGATCTCGACCCGCGGCGACGGCGCGCGGGAGGCCGTTCTTTCCGGCACCCGCCACGGCTGGGGCGCGATCTGGCGTTCGGGCTGGTTCGGCGGCGACTGCGCCGGTGCGGCGCGGATGGCACGGGATGGCGACACGCTTCGCGTCCATATGGGCGAGCGCAGCGGCTTCTTCGGCTGGGGTGACTGGGACGATTGCACGCTGACGCTCGACGCGCGGCTTGCGCCGGAGGCCCGGATCTCGATCCGGCAGAAGGCCGCGCGCATGCGGCTCGACGGGGATTTTGCGACAATCGATGTCGACAGCGACGCGGGCGACTTCTTCTTCACCGGCCATGCGGCGAGCGTCGCTGCAAGCGGAGCAGCGCTGAGAGCACGGCTTGCCTTCGAGCGCGTGCTGAACACCGAGGAGATCCGCATTTCCGGCAAGATGCTCGATGCCTCGCTGCATTTCCTGGTGCCGACGCCGGTTTCCTACGGCGTCGACGCCATCGCCTCCTATGTCGATAGCGCGCTTCCGAACACGACGGGCGCAAAACCGGATATCCGCATTCGTGGCGAGATGGCGCGGGTGCGGATCGATTGAGGTAAGGACACGGAGAAAGCCAGCGTTCTTCACCCCCACCCGCCGCTTTGCGGCGACCTCCCCCCTCAAGGGGAGGTGGGCGGCCTGCCATGGCCGCGACAGAATGTCATGGAACAACGATAGAAGAGACCCGTTGACCGGCTCATGAACGCCGCCACCCGTGCCTGCCTCCCAAGGCCGCGGGTGGCGGTGCCCTTTCCAGAGGGCCTTGCCTCATTGGCAGGGCCCGCCAGACAAGGAGACATTCCATGCCGCAATCGACCACGAGCAATCGCCGCTTCGTTCTGGCCGAGCGCCCCAAGGGCGAACCGACCGATCAGACGCTCAGGCTCGAGACCGTCGACATCCCCGAGCCGGCCGAGGGGCAGATGCTGCTGCGCACCGTGTTTCTCTCGCTCGATCCCTATATGCGCGGGCGGATGAGCGATGCGCCGTCCTATGCGGCGCCGGTCGAGATCGGCCAGACCATGGTGGGTGCCACGGTATCACGCGTGGTCACCTCGAAGCTTGAGGGCTTCAAGGAAGGCGACTGGGTGGTCGGCTTTACCGGCTGGCAGGACTACGCGCTATCGGACGGAAAGGGCGTGACGCCGCTGAGTGCCAATCCCAGCCATCCGTCCTGGGCGCTGGGCGTGACCGGCATGCCGGGCTTCACGGCCTGGTCGGGACTGAAGGAAATCGGCAAGCCCAAGGCCGGCGAGACGCTGGTGGTTGCGGGTGCCACCGGACCTGTGGGGTCGACCGTCGGACAGATCGGCAAGATCCTGGGCCTCAAGGTCGTCGGCATTGCCGGCGGGCCGGAGAAATGCGGTCATGCGGTCGATACGCTCGGCTTCGACGCTTGCGTCGACTACAAGGCGGATGGCTTTGCCGAAAAGCTGAAAGCTGCAACGCCCGAGGGCATCGACATCTATTTCGAAAATGTCGGCGGCAAGGTCTTCGATGCCGTGGCACCGCAACTGAATACCGGCGCGCGCATTCCGCTCTGCGGACTGATCTCGCAATACAATGCGACCTCCCTGCCCGACGGCCCGGACCGCCTGGGCTGGCTGATGGGCATGTTCCTGAAGAAGCGCATCACCGTGCGCGGCTTCATCGTCTTCGACGATTTCGGTCATCTCTATCCCGATTTTGCCAAGGAAATGGGCGGCTGGGTCGAGGCCGGCAAGATCACCTACCGCGAAGAGATGATCGACGGGCTGGAAGAGGCACCGCGCGCCTTCATCGGCTTGTTGCGCGGCGAGGCCTTCGGCAAGCGGGTGATCCGCGTCGGGCCGGATGACTGATTTGCGTGGCTGATCCTCCGAGGCCCTCGCACTGCGAGGGCACCTCAGGAGGAGGGCGTCTACCGCCCTAAACACCAAGATCTCCCCTCACCTCAGGTGTCCGGCGCAGCCGGACCTCGAAGGGTGAGGCTCCTGCTGCCAGCATGAAAACACGATCAACACCTTACAAAGGAAACCACCCATGAAAATCCTGATGGTTCTCACCTCCCATGACAAACTCGGCGACACCGGCAAGAAGACCGGCTTCTGGCTAGAAGAGTTTGCCGCGCCCTATTACGTGCTGAAGGATGCCGGCGCCGAGATCACGCTTGCCTCGCCGAAGGGCGGCCAGCCGCCGCTCGACCCGAAGAGTGACGAGCCGGATGCACAGACCGAGGCGACGGATCGCTTCAAGGCGGATCAGACGGCGCAGCAGTTGCTCGCCTCGACCACGCCGCTCTCGCAGATCGATCCTTCCGACTTCGACGCGGTCTTCTATCCTGGCGGCCATGGCCCGCTCTGGGACCTTGCCGAAGACAAGGACAGCATCGCTCTGATCGAAGCCTTTGCCGCCAAGGATCGGCCGGTCGGCGCGGTCTGCCATGCGCCGGGCGTGCTGCGTCATGTGAAGAGCAAGGACGGCCAGCCGCTGGTCTCGGGCCGCAAGGTAACGGGCTTCACGAATTCCGAGGAAGAGGCCGTCGGCCTGACCAAGGTCGTGCCCTTCCTGGTCGAGGACATGCTGCAGGAGCGCGGCGGGCTTTACGAGAAGGGTGCCGACTGGGGCGTGCATGTCGTGACCGATGGCAAACTGGTCACAGGTCAGAACCCGGCGTCTTCGGAAGAGGCCGCCAAGGCACTTCTGAAACTGCTCTGATCTTTTCCAACTGGACGGGCGGGGCGGCAAGGCCCCGCCCGTTTTACGCCATCAGGGCGCGGAACGGAGTGTGGCGGTTGCGACACCCGCCCCGATGAGCAGCGTCCCGCCCGTCTTGTTGAACAGGCCGATGGCGCGCGGGCTGCGGACGAGGTTTCGTGCGCGGGAGGCGATCAGGGCATAGCCGGCGGCATTCAGGAAGGCGAGGACAAGGAAGGTGGTCTCGAAGATCACCATCTGGGTGAAGAAGTCGCCATGCTTGTCGAGGAACTGCGGCAGGAAGGCCACGAAGAAGGTGATGCTCTTCGGGTTCAAGGCAGTGACGACCCAGGCGTGACCCACCATTTTCATGGTCGTTGCCCGGTCCGTCTGCGGCTTAACATCAAGGGTGCCGCCAGCGCGGAAGAGCTTGATGCCGAGATAGACGAGATAGGCCGCACCCAGCCATTTCAGCGCCGTGAAAATGGTGGCCGAGGTGGCAAGGATCGCGCCGACGCCGAGCATGGAGAGCGTCATGGCGGTGAAATCGCCAAGCGCCACGCCGGTTGCCACGGGCAGCGCGCTGCGCCAGCCCTGCCCCAGCGCGTACGAGACGACCAGAAGAATGGTCGGCCCGGGAATGATCAAGAGAACCGCAGAGGCGGCGGCGAAGGCAAGCCAGGTTTCGAAGGTCATAGGAGTCTCCTGCCAAAGAACAGGATAAATCCTCAAGGCCAGCGGTTTGTAAAGATGCCGGGCAAACCTTTGGGCCGCGTCGCTTGCGCCTTATGCCCCGCCCGGACCGAACGGGGAGCAATCCCGGGCCGGCCGATCATTATCTCGATCGGCGATTGGCCGAGTGATCCTGATACTGCTCCGTCTGGACATTCTTGCTGTCGAGACCGCGTGTCTCAGGATGCTGCGCCTTGTCGCGGTTGGAAAGGACCTGGTTTTCCTCCAGCATGCCTTCCTGCAGGTTGGTCATGCCGCCTGAACCATCGCCCTTGCCCTGGCTGCCTTTGCCGAAGTGTTTGCTGTCGCCTGTGCCGCTGCCCATGGCCGTGTCTCCTGTTGTTTTTCCTCGTTCTTTGCCGACTTCCGAGCGTCGGCAGAGAGCCAACCGGCGGCCGCGAGCTTCGTTCCCGCCTTTTTTTCGCCATTTTCCAGAAACGCGCGGAACAAATGGCCCGCCGCGATGTTCGCCCGCAAGCGAGGTGCGTGGGGTGCCTCGGCTTGGGGAGACTTGAGATGATCGTGCAGGACACTAGACCGGTGCAGCTGGAGGCGACCGGGACGCCAGATCGCGTGGTCGATCACCGCGGCGGAGGCGGCCGGATCTGGCCGCCGAAGATCCCGCGCAGTCCCGCCTTCGACGAAACGCTTTCCCTGATGCGCGAAGGCTATGGCTTCCTGCCGCGGCGCTTTGCCGATCTCGATACGCCGATCTTCCGCACCCGGCTGATGCTGCGCGACGTGATCTGCATGACCGGGCCGATCGCGGCGCGGCTGATTTACGACGATGCCCGACTGACGCGCGTCGGCGCCATGCCGCAGACCGTGCTGCGGCTCTTGCAGGACAAGGGCAGCGTGCAGCAGCTGGATGGAGCGGCGCATCGCCATCGCAAGGCGCTCTTCGTGCGGATCCTGATGGAGGACAAGGGATCGCTCGACCGCCTGGTCGCGACCTTCCGGCGGCAGTTCCTGGAGCGGGTGCCGGACTGGTCGCGGATGGGAGCCGTGGCGCTCGGCAAGGAGCTCGACCTCATCCTCTTCCGCACGGCCCTTTCCTGGACGCAGGCGCCGGTGGATGTTGACCTGCTCGAAGACGATGCCGCGCTGGTTGCCGACATGATCGAGAATGCCGGCCATGTCGGGCCTCGGACCTTCGGCACGCTGTTTCGCCGCTCGCTTCTCGAACGGCGGTTTCGCGCGGCGTTCCGCGAGATCCGGCGCGGCAAGCTCACGCCAATGCCGGGCTCACCGATGGCCATGCTTGCGGGCTATCGCGACGTGCATGGCCAGTTGCTCTCGCCGACGGTCGCGGCTGTCGAGTTGATCAACCTGATCCGCCCGCTGGTTGCGATCGGCCGCTACATCGTCTTTGCCGCGCTGCGGCTCGAGCGGCATCCGCAATGGAAGGAGATCCTGGCCGAACCCGATGCCGAGCGGCTGACGGATTTTGCCGAGGAAGTGCGGCGGATTTCGCCCTTCTTTCCCTTTGTCGGTGCGGTGGCCCGGGCCTCCTTCGACTGGAAGGGTTATCGCATTCGGCGCGGCCAGTGGCTGATGCTCGACCTTTATGGCAGCTGCCATGCCGGAGAGGCGTTTCGCGCACCGGACGAATTCCGACCCGGGCGCGGGGTGCGTCGCGACGAGGCCGATTACAGCTTCATTCCGCAAGGGGCAGGATCGACCGCGCGCGGACATCGCTGTCCGGGCGAGATGGCGACCGTCGAGATCCTGAAGGAGGCGGCGCGGCTGCTGGCGGGCGTCATCGACTACGATGTGCCGGAACAGGATCTGTCGGTCTCGCTGACCACCGTGCCGACGGGACCGACGGACGGCTTCATCATCTCCGGCGTGCGCTGGCGCGGCATGGAGCGGGCCTGACACACGGCCCCTCCCCTATGGATTGCCGAGAGAGACCGTTAGTCGAGCTTCAGCTCCATCATGGTGAGGTCCAGCCAGCGGCCGAACTTCTTGCCGACTTCATGATGGGTGCCGACGAGGCGGAAGCCGAGGCTTTTGTGGAGGGCGATGGAGCCGGTGTTGCCGGCCTCGATGGCGGCGACCATGACATGGATGTTGCCCGCCCTTGCCCGCTCGATCAGGGCTGACATCAAGGCCTTACCGAGACCGCGGCCATAATGGTCCTTCTCGACATAGACCGAATGCTCGACCGACTGGCGAAAGCCATCGAAGGGGCGCCAGTCGCCATAGGAGGCGTAGCCGGCGATGCGGCCCTCGACTTCGGCGACAAGGATGGGAAAGCCCCTCGCCTGACGGAGATCATACCAGGCCTTGCGATTGTCGAGATCGACCAGGGTCTCGTTCCAGATCGCCGTCGTCTCGGCCACTGCGTGATTGTAGATGGCGAGGATTGCGGGCAGATCGGCTTCGGTTGCGTCGCGGAGGATGAGGGACGTGGTCATGATGGGGCTTCTGCAATTTGCGGTGGAAAATGCGCCGCGCGAGACGGTGATGTGACGGGCGTTACTTCGCCGCGTCGACACATCGGGCAACAAAGGCTTAAAGGCAAGACCACCCTAGACGGAAAACAGATTTCATGACCTCCATGCTTCCCGGCCTCCTGCTTCGCTACACGCTCGTCTTCATCGCGGCGCAGCTTGCCATCTATCTCCTGGTGCTGGCGCTCGATGCCTTCGGCTGGGGCGACAGCATGTCGTCTGCCGGCAATGTGGCCGTGCTGATGGCGGCAGGCTCCTCGGCAGGCAGCTATGTGACGCAGCGGCGGAAGGCGCGGCCCGGCTGGGGCCTGAGCCTGAAACTTTCGGCGCTGCTTGCCGTGGTGGCGGTGCTGCTCGGGTCGCTGATCCTGCTCGCGATCGTCTGGGTGAACGGCATCACCAGCGCGGAACTGCAGCTGCTTGCGGCCCAGATGGGCATGATGCCGCTGACGGCGACGCTGGTGCTGGCAGGCGTTTCGCTGGCGCTGAGCTTTCCCATGACGCTCGCGGGTTTTCGCATCGGTGCTTCGGCGACCGCCAAGCAGATTGCCAAGCAGGCCGAGGTGACGGGGATCTGAGGGGGCGCTGGTTTCGGTCGTCAGACATTGAGTGGTGACGGGGGCTCTGGGACCTGTGGTGACGGGCTGGGCAAGGACGCAGGCGTCAAGTGTGAGGCAGGCGTCGGTAGATCCTCGGGACAGGACCGAGGATGACGTGCCTTCAGGGGTCTGAGCAGCCTCAGCCGAGGCTGATCGCCGTGAAGACGGCCGAGTAATGGACGATGGCGGCCGTCACCACGAAAGCATGCCAGATGGCATTCTGGAAGCGCAGGCGTTCCCAGACATGGAAGACGACGCCGGCGGAATAGATGCAGCCGCCGACGATGATGAGGGTCAGCGTCACGCCCGGGATGATTTCGGAAAGCGGCCCCATGGCGAAGGCGCCGCTCCAGCCCATGGCGAGGTAGAGCAGGATGGCGAGCCGGTCATAGCGGCCGGGGAAGCGGAACTTCAGCCAGATGCCGGTAAAGGCCGTGATCCAGATGCCGATGAGGAGTGCGAGGATCAGCGGGCGATCGGCGCCCTGCACGAGGAAGGGCGTGTAGGTAGAAGCGATCAGGATGAAGATCGCGGAGTGATCGAAGCGGCGCAGGATCCACTTCACGCGCGAATGCGGCCACATGTTGTAGGTGAAGGAGACGCCGAGCGCGATGATCAGCCCGAGGCCATAGATCCAGCTCGCGGCGATATTGGCATAGTCGGAATAGACGGTGGCATAGAAGATCAGCGCGGTGGCGCCGACCAGCGCGAAGACGACACCGATGCCATGGATGATCCCGTCGGCGACCAGCTCATGCAGGTCGTAGGCGCGGCCAAACTTGAATGGATCGGTACTCATCACGTCTCTTCGTCTTGTCACACGGGCTGCAGCTTGCGCTTGCGAAGCATTGCCCTTGATGATGGCGGAAACGGTATCATCTCACAAGCGCCGCGCTCTTCACAAACGCACTGTGATCGTAACCTTCCTTGCTTGCCTAATCATGACACGCCGCCTACCAATCAATGGTTACGATCGACATGTGTTGCCGAGAAAAATCATGCGCTTCACCATACTTTCCACCTTTGCCGCCCTGCTCACCTATTGCTGGTTCCTGCTAAAAGTCGGTCAGGCCCGCCGCAAGTTCGGGGTGGAGGCACCCAGGACCACCGGAAATGCGGATTTCGAGCGGATCTTTCGCGTCCAGCAGAACACGGTCGAGCAGCTGGTGCTCTTCCTGCCGTCGCTCTGGATCTTCGGCTTTTACGTCTCCGACATGCTGGCCGGGCTGCTGGGTCTCGGCTGGACGGCGGCGCGGGCGCTTTATGCGGCAGAATACTACGCCGATGCCAAGACCCGCGGCCCCGGGGCGGCGCTCACCTTCCTGATCGGCATCGTGCTGCTCGTCGGCGGGACGATCGGGGCGCTGATCAAGGGCGTCTGATCGCCCCCCCGGCGCGTTCCTCACGGCTGCGGCGTCGTCTGTGGCGACGGGGCGAGATCCGGGGCATCATCCGCCGGCGGATTAGCTTCGAGTTCGGCGACCAGCCTCTTCATCTCTGCGATCTCGCGCACCTGCGCCTCGATGATTTCGTCGGCGAGTTCCCGCACGCGCGGATCGCGAATATGGGCCCGCTCGCTGGTCATAATCGCTATCGAATGATGCGGGATCATCGCCTTCATGTAGCTCACGTCGCCGACTGTTTCCTGGCTGCGCACGAGCCACAGCGAAAAGGCAAAGACGACGACGCTGCCGGCGATGATCACGGCATTCCAGCGCTGGTTCTTATACATCGACGCCATGAAACCCATCATGATCATCGCCATGACGGCCCCCATCAGGAGCGCCATCCAGGTGCGTGTCTGACTGTAGGTGACATGGTCGAGGGCGTAGGTGTTCAAATACATCAGCGCGAACATCACGACCGTCGACGTGGCGATCATCGCGGCGAAACGGGAATAGGACATCGGGCAGGCTCCGGGATCAGATCGAGGCGCCGGGCAGCGTTGCGGACGGACCGGCTGATGGTGCCAACCGCGGGGCTTGGGGTGTTGTTCCATGGAGCGGGGCGCTGAACGGCTGGTCGGCGGAAGCGCGCCTAGCTCTGGCAATGTATTGCACTTTGCATTACATTCAGAGCGATCTCACTTTAGGAGCTACGTTAATGGCTATTCCCGATCGCAAGGACTATCCGATATCCATGCGCTTGCCGGAGACCGATGTGGCAATGATCGACCGTGCGGCGGCTCTTAAAGGCAGGTCGCGGACCGATTTCGTCCGGGATGCTGCCGTTAGGGCCGCTGAAGAAGCCGTCATGGAGCAACAGCTGATCCGCATGACAGAAGACGGATTTGCCGATTTCATGGCGCTGATGGCGGCGCCGGTGGAGGTTGTGCCCGAACTGGTTGAGGTGCTGCGCCGCCCTGCCCCCTGGGAGGCGGGTTACCGGGCGAAGGACTGAGCATGGCGCTTTCCGCTCCCGAGCCGCTGCATGACGGCCACGACCTGAGCGGCTTTTCCTGCGGCAAGCCGGCACTCGACAACTGGCTGAAGACGCGGGCACGGGCCAACCAGGAGAACGGCTTTACCGTCGTCATTGTGGTGCATGATGCAGGACGTGTCGTCGGCTATTATGGCCTCTCTCCGACGGCGGTACTACCGGCGTCCCTGCCCCGCTCCGTCCGCACCGCCCAGCCGCCCAACCCCGTGCCATGCCTGCTGCTCGGGCAGCTTGCCGTCGATCAGTCCTATGCCGGGCATGGGATCGGGACAGGTCTCATCAAGCATGCGCTTACCCGCTGCGTGCAGGGCGCAGCGCTTGTGGGTGGGCGGGCGCTGATCGTCAATGCAATTGATGAGGAGGCGCGGCTGTTCTGGACGCGGCGTGGTTTTTTGCCGTCGAAGGACGATCCGTTTCGACTGTTGCGGCCGATTTCGCATATTGCGGCGGCGCTGGAGCACGTCGAAAAGCATCACGGGTAACCTGACCTCCGGGCTACTGCGCGCCCCTCAAACAAACGAGGGAGCTTTCGCCGCCTCGCCTGTCTCAATTCAACTTTACGCTCGTGACGCTCACGCCACCTCCATGGCGCCCGGGCCTGCAATCAGGACGAACCGCAAAAGTGCGGAGTTGGAACGCGTCGTAGCAGATTATGATGAAAGGTCCTGTGGCGGTAAAGCGTTCCCGGAATATGTCCAGGTAGCGGACCCAGCAGCGCAGTGGCGCCGCGGCAGGATACCCCATAGTGGAGCCACACAAAGCTGGCTCCTTGCATCCTGACTTATACCGGCCATTAGAATAGGATGTAACTGTAAGCGGTTCCGTTCGCGTTGAAGCCAGCATACTTTCCAGTGGCTTTATCGCGACGCGTCCCATCTTCGGCTCTATAGGTATGTGCAGCGAGGAACTCGTCCAATCCTTCGACGGTGGTGCTACCCGATTCACCCTTATCGGTGCCGTCTGCGTAATAGTAATTGGTCTGTGTCATGGTTGCGGATACCCCATGAGCCGAGAGATCTATCTCCTCAATGGTGCCTTCGGCCGCTGCCTTAAGGTAAGCCCTTGCTTCTTCGGCACGTGGCCCGGTACCCGCAGCCTGCTTTTGTTTAATTTCTAAGGCGAATTCTCTCATTTGCTCGTCGCTGACAACCGTGCCGGTGCCTGTCTTCGTTAGGCTATACTCGCCATTTTCTCCGTCAACGCGCGTGGCGTCGTCCATAGTGAAAACGCCGATGGAACGATTGGCATCGTCCGATTTCATGCCAGCCACAATTTCGATGATTTTGCCGATGGCGTTGCCGGCCTTGAAAACGTCGTCCGTATTGCCAGTGGTCTGCCCTAGTGTGCCGGTTCCTGACGAATTGGTGTCTGCACCCGGCTTTGCGGGAGTGGTGCCGAAGAGAAGAGCAATCGAGTTACTAGAAATGTTGTTAATGCTGGAAATCATTGGACAGCTTCCTGTGCGAAAACGGTGATCGTCCAACATGGACACCCCGCCGTGGGGAAGCTTCATGCTTGCGGGGTAGATTATTGAGATGCCCGTAAACGAACCACTAAATTTCTACCCTGAGTTTTCTTTCCTTAAAAGGTGCATACTTTTGCAGTTCAGAATTTTGGTTTCGCCACCCACCTACAGGGATGCTGGGCTACGAGAGCTGTATCTCAGTTTAGTTTTGGCAAACCTCATCGACAGTGCGGCGGACCTAGGTAAGGCGCGAAGATCCTGGCTTTTGACCTCAGCAAACACTCGATGCCAATCCCCAAACGAAAACGAGGGGGCTTACGCCCCCTCGCCTGTCTCAGTTCACTGTCTCTCAGCTCACGCCGTCTGCATGGCACCCGGGCCGGGAACGGCGCCGGGGGGGCATTTGCCGAGGATGATCATGCCGAGCACTTCGTCCTTGGTGACATCCTCGGTGCGGGCATGGCCCACGACGCGGCCGTTCTTCATGACGAAGACGCGGTCGGCGAGGTCGAAGACGTCGTGGATGTCGTGGCTGATCAGGAAGATGCCGAGGCCGTCCTTCTTCAGCTGCTGGATGAGATCGCCGACCTGAGCGGTTTCCTGCGGACCCAAGGCGGCCGTCGGTTCGTCCATGATCAGGATCTGGGCGTCGAAGAGGATTGCACGCGCAATCGCCACCGACTGGCGCTGACCACCGGACAGAGCCTTGACCGGCTCCTTGAAGCGCTGGAAGTTGGGGTTGAGGCGCCCCATGACTTCACGCGCCTTGGCTTCCATCGCGACATCGTCGAGCGTGCCCCAGGCGGTGCGCAGCTCGCGGCCGAGATAGAGGTTGGCGGCGGCATCGACGTTATCGGCGACGGCGAGCGTCTGGTAGATCGTCTCGATGCCATACTTCTTGGCGTCGCGCGGGTTGTTGATGTCGGCGAATTCGCCCTTGATCAGGATGTCGCCGTTGTCGCGCTTGTAGGCGCCCGACAGGATCTTGATCAGGGTCGACTTGCCGGCACCGTTGTGGCCGAGCAGGGCCACGACTTCACCCGGGAAGAGGTCGATCGTGGCGTCGTCCACGGCGTGGATACCGCCGAAGGAGATGGAAACGTTGCGCATTTCCACGAGGGGGGTGCGATTTTCAGACATGAGTTCAACTCCCCTTACTTCGCACGAGCGCGGTAGACGGTGTCGAGCCAGACCGCGACGACGAGCACGATACCGATGACGATGCTCTGGAGCGGTGTGTCGAGACCGAGCAGGACCATGCCCGAATTCAGTGATTGCATGACGATGGCGCCGAGCATGGCGCCGGCGATGGTGCCCACGCCGCCGGCAAGCGAGGTGCCGCCGATGACGGCTGCGGCGATGGTGTAGAGCTCGTCGAGCGTGCCCTGGGCATTCGTCGCAGCATTCAGACGGGCGGTCGAGATGGCGGCGGCGATGGCGCAGAGTGCGCCCATCAGAGCGAAGAGCTTGACGGTGACCCACTTCACCTTGATGCCGGCGAGTTCAGCGGCTTCAGGGTTGCCGCCGATCGCGAAGACATAGCGGCCAAAGCGGGTGCGGTTGGTGATGAAGGCCATGACCATGGCGATGCCGATGGCGATCAGAACCGGGACGGCGATGCCGAGACCGATCTGCAGGCCACCTTCCGGCCAGGCGATGCCGTTTTCTTCGGCATAGCGGCGCGCGAGGTTGACCGGCATGTAATAGCTGTTGGCGACCCAGACGGCGCTGAGCACGGCAACGCAGCCGGAGGCCACGAGGAAATACTCCGCCCAGATCGGACGCAGCGGGAAGCCGAAGCGACGGCGCTGGCGGCGGGTGTTGAGGATCGACAGCACGATCATCAAGCAGGCGACGATGCCGACGATCCAGCTGGCGGTCACGCCGATCGAACCATCCGCGCCACCGCCCATCAGACGGTAGGTGGTGTCCATCGGGGCAACGGTCGCGCCCGAGGTGACCATCCAGGCCGCGCCGCGCCAGACGAGCAGGCCGCCGAGCGTGACGATGAAGGCGGGAACGCCGAGGAAGGCGATGATGGCGCCATGCAGCGCACCGATGCAGGTGCCGACGAGGATGCCGGCCGACAGCGCGATGATCCACATCATCGGATGTTCGAAGCCGATGATCGGCGGCAGGATGCGCGCCTGCAGCACGGCCATGATCATGCCGACGAAACCGAGGATCGAGCCGACCGACAGGTCGATGTTGCGGGTGACGATAACCAGGACCATGCCGGTTGCCATGACCGACACGGAGGCCGCCTGAACCGAGAGGTTCCAGAGGTTGCGCGAGGTCAGGAACAGGCCGTTCGACAGGATGTCGAAGCCGACCCAGATCAGGCCGAGCGCGATGACCATGCCGAGCAGGCGCGTGTCGATCTCGGTGGCCTGGAAGAAGCGCTTGAGCGCTGAAACATTGGATGCCCGGGCACCATGCGCGGGTGTGGCTAGGCTGTGATCCGCCATACGAATAATTCTCCCCAGTCGTTTGTCGGCTTGCGAAGGGCACGCATCCGGCGTGCGGCTTGCGGGCATCGTGCCCGCCATGCGGATCGAGGCATCTCTCGTTCTTCGGCGGCTATGGAGGATGCGAAGGCTGGCCCCTTAAAGCCGACTGCCGCGCTCCTGCCGCGATGCTCCCGATCAGTCGAAACGCCGCAGCGCAAAAGGCTGCGGCGTCCCGGCTCAAGCTCTAAAGGTCAGTCACGCGATCAGTTGCAGGCGGCAACCGAGCCGGCGGCAACGCCCTGGCATGCTTCTTCCTTGGAGATCCAGCCAGCGTCGATGACGACGTTGAGGTTTTCCTTGGTGATCGGCAGCGGAGCGATGAAGTAAGAGTTCATTTCGGTGCCCTTCGGGCCGCCGGAGAACTTCACGGTGCCTTCGATCTCGTCCATCGACTTGCCAGCGGCGAGTTCGTTGGCGATTTCGGCGGCCTTCTTGCCAAGTTCGCGGCTGTCCTTCCAGACAGACACGGTCTGCGTGCCGAGTGCGACGCGGTTCAGAGCGGCCTTGTCGCCGTCCTGACCGGAGACCGGAACGGAACCAGCGAGACCCTGGGCTTCGAGAGCGGCGACAACACCACCGGCCATGCCGTCGTTCGACGAAACAACAGCGTCAACGGCGTTGTTGTTGGCGGTCAGGAACTGCTCCATGTTCTTCTGGGCAGCTTCCGGCTTCCAGCCGTCGGTATAGGCTTCGCCGACGTTCTTGATCTTGCCCGAGTCAATGGCTTCCTTCAGCACTTCCATCTGACCGGAGTAGAGGAAGTCCGAGTTCGGGTCGGTCGAGGCGCCCTTGATGAAGACGTAGTTGCCTTCCGGCTTCACCTTGAACACTTCGCGGGCCTGCATGCGGCCGACTTCCTTGTTGTCGAAGGTGATGTAGTAGGCATCCGGGTTTTCGATCAGGCGGTCGTAGCCGACGACCGGGATGCCTTCAGCGGTGGCCTTTTCGATGGCCGGGCCGATGGCTTCGGAATCCTGGGCCAGAACGATCAGAGCGTTGGCGCCCTGTGCGATCAGGCTTTCGATGTCGGTCAGCTGCTTGGCGGCAGACGTCTGAGCGTCGGCGGAGATGTACTTGTTGCCAGCGGCTTCAAGTGCTGCCTTGATCGCGGCTTCGTCGGTCTTCCAACGCTCTTCCTGGAAGTTCGACCAGGAAACGCCGACCGTCAGGCCTTCGGCGTTGGCGACAGAATGCAGGCTCACGATGACGGCAGTGGCTGCCATCAGCTTCATAACGGATTTCATTTTAAACCTCCCAAGGTGATAGCGGACCGTCGGAAGACCTCCCAACCTACGACCCGCTGCGAAACTGCCCTTACCCCATGGACCCCCGTCCAATGGTTTTTCTCGACAGTCGAGAAAATAACTGGCAGAAGATTCCCACCCTGTCAACACAGGCCGGAGGAGGCTTGCAAAGACAGTGACCAAATGCTTTGGGAGGAGCATGCGGTGGACCATACAAGAGCGGGCGACAGACCCATCATGACTGCCAGTCCGAGGGCGAGCACGGAGGCCGTTCGCCATCAGAACAACGGGCTGGTGCTCAAGGCGTTGCGGCGGGAGGGGCCGCTGGCGCATACCGATCTTTCCGCAGCGACGGGGCTCTCGTCCGCGACCGTTTCGGCAATTACCTCGCATCTCGAGAAAAATGGTTTGCTCGAACGGCGCGAAGTCGCCAATGCCGGCCAGCGCGGGCGTCCGCGGGCGCTCTTTGCCCGCAAAAGAGACGCCGCGCATGTAATTGCGGTTCGCATCTCTTCGCATGCCGTTCAGTATTCCCTGGCCGACTATCGCGGCACGATGATCGACCGATTCGAGGAGGCGCGCGAACAGGGGCCGGAATCGCCGCGGCGCTTTCTGCAGGGGTTCCGTGCTGCCATCGAACGGCTGATCCAGCGCTCGCGCCTGCCGGCTGCCGCCATCTCGACGATCTCGATTTCGAGCAAGGGTCTGGTCGACCGCGACGGCGCCAGACTGCTCTGGTCGCCGGTCTTCGGCTATGAGGAGCTCGACTTCCAATCGGCGCTGGCGGATTTTTCCGGCAGCCGGGTCCACCTCTTCAACGAGAGCCTGCTTGTGACCCACGCGCTGGCGCTGCGGCTGGAAAAGAACCGGGGCGCGCCGCTCATCTCGCTCGCCACGCTGTCCCTCGGCCATTCGATCGGGCTCGGGATTGCCTATCGCGACCAGCATGGCGACCTCGAATTCCGGGCGCCAAATTTCGGCCATATGCTGCATGCCGATGACGGCAAGCGCTGCCGCTGTGGCGCGATCGGCTGCATCGAGGCCTCCGCCGGCTTCTACGGCATCCTGCGCATGGCCTTCGAGGTGCCGCCGGACACGATCCCGGCGAAATTCGTGCCGCTTCTCGAAATGGAGAAGATCGCAAGCCGTGCCCGCCAGGGCCACCGGGCGTCCGAATACGCCTTCCGCCAGGCGGGACTTGCGCTCGGTCAGGGATTGTCGCGCATGCTGAGCCTGGCGGAAGAGACGATGCCGATCGCGATCACCGGTCCGGGCACGCGCTTCATGGATCTCTTGACCCGCGGGCTGGACGAGGGATTGGCGCAATCGCAGCATGTGCGCGTGCGCGGCGCGCCGGAGATCCTGATCATCACCGAGGAGGAGACGCTGGTCTTCGAGGGGCATGTCGACCGGGCGCTAACGGAGATCGATCAGGATCTGGGTGGGTGAGTCGTGTGCGCGACCCTATGACGCCTTTAGATTTCCGGTCGACCTTCAAAGTAAGCTCATGCATAGAAGCGCCTGATCCTGACGACCCTTCTGCGGGCACGGTCAGCACCTTAGACGAGAGCTTGGAAAGACCCGATGATCAAGATCATGGTATTGCTGCATGCGGCTGAAGGCCGGGAGTGGCAGACGCCGCCGAAGGGGACGAGCCTGAAGACGCTTTTCGAGGCGCAGGAACAGGGGCTGGTCGAGGTGCGCGGCGAGTTTCAGAAGCGGCAGTTCCGGCTGACGCAGCGCGGCTTTTCGATGGTCGAGCACGACCGGGGCCGACTGGCGGCGCGGCGGAGCTGATCGGCGCACCAAGGGGTGCCGACGCCGGTCACTCCCGCGCTTGAACCTGTGGTGACTGCGCCCTACCCTCCCTTGAGGAGGAGCTTTCATGACAGACGAGTCCGTATCCAAAGAAACTGGCGCCAGCGAGGCCAGGGCTTATGTCTTCGACGCCTATGGCACGCTGTTCGATGTGCATGCTGCTGTGCGGCGTCACGCGCCAGCACTGGGGCCGGATGCACAGGCTTTTTCCGATCTCTGGCGGGTGAAGCAGCTCGAATATACGTGGGTGACAAGCCTGATGGGGCAATACCGCGATTTCCAGGCGCTGACCGAGGATGCGCTGGACTTCTGTTTCGGCCGGTTTCCCGGGGTGCACAAGGGGCTGCGGGGCGACCTTCTCGATGCCTATCGAAAGCTCGATTGTTTTCCCGAAGTGCCGGCCGTGCTTTCTGCACTGCGCGAGAGTGGCGCCAAGATCGCGATCCTCTCCAATGGCACGCCGCGAATGCTCGACGAGGCCGTCGAGGCTGCCGGCATCGGGCATCTGCTCGACGACATCTTCTCTGTCGATGCGCTGAAGATCTACAAGACGGCGCCGGCGGCCTACGCGCTTGTCACCTCGACCTACCGGCTTGCCGCGCCCGATATCGCCTTCCAGTCCTCCAACCGCTGGGACATTGCCGGCGCCAAGGCCTTCGGCTTCACCTGTCACTGGATCAATCGCAGCAATGCGCCGGAAGAATATGCGGCGTTTGCGCCGGACAAGGTGCTTGCGTCACTCGATGGACTGGTCGGGTCTGCGTGAGCGGAGGCCGCACCGGCAGCGGTGCGGCCCTCTTTGACGAACCGGCTGGCTGCTCAGGCTTTTTCTTCGCGCGCCTTGCGGGCGAAGTCGTTGATCGCCGCGAAGGTCTGGTCGAAGCGGTTTTCGGCTTCTGCCTTGCGCAGGAAACCGACGCGCTCGACAAGGATTTCGGCTGGCGTGGGGTCCTTGGCAAAAAGGGACATGACCTCGTCGATGAAGGCATCGAGCGGCAGATAGCCTTCGCGGTTGGACTGACCGGGGGTGAGCTCGGTCTGGACGGCGGGCGGTGCGAGTTCAATGACCTCGATTGTGCCGTCGAGCGCGGCCCGCAGGCTCTGCGTATAGCTGTGGATCGCGGCCTTGGTGGCCGAATAGGTGGGTGTGTCCACCAACGGCACGAAGGCAAGCCCCGAGGAGACATTGACGATGGCGGCGTTCTGACGCGCCGAGAGATGCTCGACCAGAGCATCCGTCAGTCGGATCGGGCCGAGAAGGTTGGTGGTGATCGTCGCTTCCGCGTCACCGAGGTCGCGGGATTTGTCGAGCACCTCGAAGCGCATGATGCCGGCATTGTTGATCAGCACATTGGTTTCGGGGAAGCGGGTGACGAGGTCTGCGGCGAAGCGCTTGATGGCAGCCGGATCCTCGATGTCCAGCACCAGAGCGTGCATGTTTGCCCGGTCGCCGATCGCTTCCTCCAGGGCTTCGCGCCGACGGCCCGCGATGATCACGGTGTTGCCGAGATCATGGAAGCGATGCGCGAGCGCTGCGCCAATGCCCGAGCCGCCGCCGGTGATGAGGATGGTGTTGCCTGTCATTTGCATGGGAAAACCTCATTGCTGTTGTGCCCACCTAAACTAGGCGCCATACTCTCCAGAACGAAGTAGGCACCCAAAAGAATTATACTTACCGAATGGAGAGTGACTGATGAGCAAGGCAATCGCCGCGGCGGAACGCAAGCCTGACCCGGTCGGTTCCGCCTATCCGCCCGTCGATCCGGCGGTGGAAGCGCTGGTGCGCGACATCATCGGCAAGGTGGCGGACAAGTGGACCATGCTGATCCTGGAGGCGCTGGAGGAGCATGGCACGCTGCGCTTTACCCAGCTTGGGCGGACCGTCGGCGGCATCAGCCAGAAGATGCTGACCCAGACCGTTCGCCGCATGGAGGAAGACGGGCTGGTGAAGCGTACGGTGCATCCGGTGATCCCGCCGCGTGTCGACTATGAACTCACCCCGCTCGGGCAGAGCCTCGGCGAGGCCTTTTGTGGCGTCTGGCTCTGGGCCGAAGAGCATCGGGACGAGATCGAGCGTGCGCGGCGCGCGTTCGCCGACGGTGGCCGCACGGCGTGATGACATCGCTCGGCATCCGATGCCGGAGGAGACGGATTTGGCCTGGAATGCGCAAGACTACCTGAAATTTGAAGACGAACGGACGCGGCCGGCTCGGGATCTGCTCGCGCGGGTGCCGATTGAGACCGCCGAACGGGTCATCGATCTCGGCTGCGGGCCGGGCAATTCGACGGAGCTGCTCGTCGAGCGCTTCGGCCTCGGCGCCGTGAGCGGCCTCGACAGCGATGATGACATGCTGGAGAAGGCGCGTGCGCGGCTGCCGTTCACATCCTTCCTCAAGGCCGATCTTTCCACCTGGCGGCCTGACGCGCCGGCGAACCTGCTCTTTGCCAATGCGGTCTTCCAATGGGTGCCGGGCCATCTCGATGTGCTCGCCGATCTGATACAGACACTGGCGCCGGGCGGCGTGCTCGCGGTGCAGATGCCCGACAATCTCGGGGAGCCGAACCACAGGGCGATGGAGGAAACGGCGGCGGACGGGCCCTGGGCGCAAGCGTTTGCCGATGGCCGGGTGCGGCGCCGGCCGCTGCCGAGCCCTGCCACCTATCTCGAACGTCTCCAGCCCCTCTCGAGCACAGTCGAGGTCTGGCACACGGTCTATTATCATCCGATGGCGCATGCGCAGGCGATCGTCGACTGGGTCGAGGGCACGGGTTTGCGCCCCTATCTGGCGGCGGTCGAACCGGGGCTGCGCGATGCGTTTCGCCGCGCCTATCTTGCCCGCATCGACGCTGCCTATCCGCCGATGGCCGACGGGCGTCGGCTGCTTGCCTTTCCCCGTCTCTTCCTGATGGCTGTTCGCGCATAAAGGCCTCCGCAGGACCGTCGGATCCTGCGGAGGTCGTATTCGGGACGGGTTTCCGCTCAGCCTTCGGCCGGCACGAACTCCGCCTCGATCATCACGTCGACGTCTTCGCCGAGTGCGGGCACGGCAAAGCCGAGGCCCCAATCGGTGCGGTGGATGACACCAGTAGCGGAAAAGCCGAGTCTCGGCTTCTTGTCCATCGGGTGTTCGGCGACCGCCCCATTGAACCGCACGTCGAGGCTTGCCGGATGGGTCTCGCCGCGGAAGGTCAGGTCACCCAGAACCGTCGCCGTCCCCTCCCCGGTCATGGTGATCGAGCGGGTCTTGAAGCTGATCGGCTTTGCCGCGAGGAAATCGGCATTGCCGCCGATCTTGCCATCAAAATCCTCGACCTCGGGATGGGGAAAGTCAGTCCTCACCGAGAGCGGATCGACGCTGACCGTCATTGTCGAGGCTTCCGGCTTCTCGGCGTTCCAGTCGAGCCGCGCCTCCATCCCGGTGAAGCGCGCCGTGTAGTTGGAGAGGCCGAAATGGCTGATCTTCCAGATGAGGCTCGTATGGGCAGGGTCCGTGACATAAACCCCGGTCGGCGCAGTGTCGGCGGGTGCTGCCAGAACAACCGGAACCGGGGCGAGCAGAAAAAAAGCGAGTGCGATGCGATGCATGGTCGTGCTCCTCAGGCTGCGATCTGCAGGCGGCCGGCGAGATCGCCGAACGCCCTGGCGTTGAGCGCCGGCCGGACGGCAAACTCGATGACGGCATCGAAGACTTCCGGCGGCGCGCCCTTCTGCATGGCGCCCAGCATGGCGGCGCGCTCCTGCGGGTTCATGGCCGGGATCATGATGCGCATGAAGGCCATGTTCTTGTCCGGCGACAGCGACGAAACGATCCTGAGCTCGATGGCAAGCAGTTCCTCATCGGTGAACTGGCGCCAGAGGGCCGGTGCCGTCACCGTTTCCTCCTCATGCATGTGGCCGAGGTCTTCCGCGAGATAGGCCGCGAAAGCGAGATAGAGACGGCGGCCATTGGCGCGCCGATGCATCGGCCAGGATGTCTCGACGCCGCGGGCGAGCTTCTCGAGGTCTTCGAAGGCCTCCCGGTGATCGTCGTGCTGGTGATCGACGGTGTCGGTTGCCACGCCGCGCGCGGCGAGTGCCGAATGGATGTGATCATCCTCATGGCCGACATGGGCGGCGGCAAGCATCAGATAGGTGCGCAGCAGGCCGAGCACCTCTTCGGTTTCTCCGGCGTCATCGAAATCGGTTGCACCGAGCCGGACCAGCAGGTCGCAGCCCGCCTTGCGCAGCCCCTTGTGGACGGCGCCATAGAGATCGTAACGGCCGTTCAGATCAGGAACGGCTGTGATGGAATGATGCTGATGTGTCATGGTCTTTCCCTCAGGTTTCTTTCGCCTGCCCCCTGGCCCGGCGAGAATGACGAGGGGCATAGATCAGTCCCAAAAAAGGGGCTTCCTAAAACAATCCTAAGGCGTAGGCGCGATTGCTAAGACTATCCTAAGCGCATAATCTGCGGCCTTTCCGGAGGGCGAAACGTGCTTGAATCCGAGGTGGCACAGTTCATCGAGGGCCAGGTGATGATCCTGGTGGCGACGCGCGACGACACGCACCGCCCGATGATCGGGCGCGGATCCGGCGCACGCCACGACCGCGGCACCGGGCTCGTGCATGTGCTGGTGTCGCAGAGCCAGTGGCCACGGGCGGCGGCCGAAGCCAGACCGGGCCGGCCCGTCTCCACCACCTTCGTCCAGGCCGACAATTACCGCTCCTGCCAGATCAAGGGGATCATTGCCGCATGCGGGCCGGCGGACGAGGCCGCGACGGCCTGGGGGCAGCATTATGTGCGCGCGCAACTCGCGCTGATGACGAGCCTCGGCGTCACCCGGCTGCAGCTTTCCAGCACGCTGTCCGACCGGGATCTCTTTCACATCGCCTTCCGGCCGACAGACGTCTTCGACCAGACGCCGGGGCCCGGTGCCGGGCGACGGCTCGGCGATCTTTCGCTTGCGCGAGACCCTGCATGATCCCGCTCAGCCGCATCCGCGACAGTTTTGAAGGCGTCATCCCGTCCGTCATCGCCACGACCGATGCGGACGGCATGCCGAATGTCTCCTATCTCAGCCATGTGCATTACGTCGACGATCACCACGTGGCGCTGTCCAACCAGTTCTTCTCCAAGACGGCCCACAATGTTGCGAAGAACGGGCTTGCCACGGTCATGGTGGTGAATGGGCTGACCGGCGTTCAGCACATGCTCGACCTCGTCTTCGACCGTTCCGAGACCGATGGCGAACTCTTCGACAAGCTGTCGGCGCATCTTGCGATCCTCGAACAGGGCATGGCGAGCGTCATGCGGCTGAAGGCGGCCGACATCTATCGGGTGACCGATTGCCGGGAGGTGCCCGCGCCGCATCCGCTGGAGGTCGCGCCTGAGAGCGATCCGCCCGACCTCATGGCTGCGACGTCGAAGCTCTCGCGGCTGCTCAGCCAGGCGGGCGACACGGAAAGCCTGCTCGACACGACGCTCGACGGTCTCGCTCACCTCTTCGGTGTCGGACATGCAATGGTGCTGGTGCCCGACGAAAGCGCGCGGCGGATGATCACCATCGGCAGCCATGGCTATGACCGCTTCGGCTTCGGGGCGGAGGTTCCGATCGGCGAAGGCATCATCGGCGTGTCCGCGGCGACCCGGCAGACCGTGCGCATCACGGATCTCAGCCGCGGGCGACGCTATGCGGAGGCGGTGCGCTCTATGGCAGGGCTGTCGCATGCCGACAGCATTCCCCTGCCCGCGCTTTCCATGCCCTACAGCCAGATCGCCGTGCCGCTGGTGGCGCATGGACGGCTCGTCGGACTGCTGTTTGCCGAATCCGAAGCGCGCTTTGCCTTTCGCCACGGCCAGGAACAGGCCTTCGAGATCATCGCAGGGCAGCTTGCGCATGCCCTGCTGCTTGCCGAGCAGGAACGGGAGCGCCCCGCGCCACGACCGACCACAGCCGCGGCACCGCAGGCGGCCGCAATGTCAGCCAGGATCTTCCGGCTGCGTTTTTATCCGCGCGACGGCTCGCTCTTCCTCGACGACGACTACCTGATCCGCGGCGTGCCGGGGCGGTTGCTGAAATATCTGATCGACGAATATCTGAAGAGCGGAAAGCAGGAGTTCTTGAACCGCGAGATCCGGCGGGAGGGCAGCCTGATGCTGCCTGACATCAAGGACAATCTGGAAACGCGGCTGATCCTGCTGCGCCGGCGCCTCTCGGAAAAGGCAGGGCCGATCCGCCTTGTCAGCACCGAGCGCGGGCGCGTCAGGCTCGAGATCGACGGGAGACCGGCGCTCGAGGTGGTGGAGACGTGAGAGGCCTTTCTGCTGCCTTTGGGCGCGCTCAACGGTCTCTTTAGAAGGGTCACCGGAATCGGTGGTAGTTGCCGGCATTCTCGGCTAGGGAGACCGCCAGATGTGACCCCTGGGCTTTCGTGCCTTCCGGGACGAGACGAGGATGCAAGACAATGAGCAAGACCTGGAGCAAGCCTGTGATCCTGCACGGGATCGGCGAAGAGGGGGAGGATGTGGTGGTCGACAGCTCGCTCGGCGCATCCTGGGCGCTGATCGAGGATTGGCCGGAGGAAGACGGCGAGCAGCTGGACAAGGCGCTTCTCGTGCTTGCTGCCGTGGCGCAAGGCAAGGCCAAGGAAGAGGATGGCCGCAAGGCCCTGATCTCGGCGGCCATGGAGGCCGGGGTGAAGTTCACCGCCTGACCGCCATTCCACCTTAATCGAGGTCGGCTCGCATTATTGCGTTTCGCTCGGCGTAACCGCCGAGGCTGATGGGAGAAGAGCCGCTTCGTCTACAGGCTCGCCCACCGGCACCGGCTCTTCGACTACATCTGTGCCCGGATCGACCACGGGATCGGTGACCGTATCCGTTACGGGATCAGTGATCGGATCGAGCGGCGGTTCGACCGGCTCGGCCGCGGCGAGATCCTCACGGATTTCGTCGATCTTGCCGACGGCTGGACCAACGCCGAGAACATCTTTCGCCCAGGCAAGCGTATCATCGTCGATAACGGCTCCCGGCTTGGCCGCCGCCTCGAGCGCTGCCCGCAACGCCTCATCTCCCAAGGTCACATCTGTGGGCAGCGTGTCGATGCCGCTTGCAAGCTCGTATGTCGCATAGGTGACCGCATAGTCCCGGATCGCGCTCATACGCGGATCTGCCGAATTCAGATATGCGTGGTAGTTGCGATTGAGCGAGTTGAGGCCTGCCAGGTCAGCTTTCAGCGGGCGGATGTCCGGCTTGACCTTTGGAACAGATGCAAGCGTCGTCACAGGCTCAACCGGCGCAGCGAGCGGCTGCTTTTTGCCGGGGCGCATCGTCCGCTTTTCCGAAAGCTGCGTCTTGCCGGGCCGCTGGGCCTTGCCGGTGATGACGGCAAATGTCTCGGTCAGAAAATTGCCCCGACGGCCTTTTTCCTTACCCGTGGTGCTGGACCGGCCCCGGTCTGCAGCCTTGGCCTCCCGGGTTTCAGAGCCGCGATCCTTGCCGCCGCCCTTGCCACCACCATTGCCACCGCCGTTACCCCCTCCATTACCACCGCCGTTTCCGCCGCCTCCCCCGCCGCCTTTATCCTTGGCGAGGGCAACCGGCGCGCCGAACCCTGCGTCATCCGGGAGCGGTGCTATGGGAGCCGCCGTGAGTGCAAGGGTCAGCGTGGCCAGCGCGGCCAGGTTCGAAATCTGCATGATGTTCCTCCAGACCGGTCAGAGATGCTCGGGTCGAGCGGTCTTCAGTGGGAAGTCTCGCAGGCAGGGGTGACGATCGCGTCAACACGTCCATTCGAATTTTAGCAGATTCTCTCGCCATGACACGCAGGTGCAGATTGTATCAACCGATCACCCCCAGCGTGACGACCGCCAGCGCGATGTAGCGGCCGGCTTTGGCCAGGGTGACCAGGGCGAGGAAGGTGAGGAAGGGCGTCTTCAGCACGCCGGCGACGACCGTCAGCGGGTCGCCGATGATCGGGACCCAGGACAGGAGCAGCGACCAGACGCCGAAGCGGCGATACCAGGCTTCGGCGCGGGAGAGCTTTTCCGGCGAGACGGGAAACCAGGGTCGATCGCGGAAATGCTCGATGAAGCGGCCGAGCAGCCAGTTGACCACCGACCCCAGGACATTGCCGGCGGTGGCGACGAGGAGCAGCAAAAGCAGTGGCTGATTGTCCGCCAGGATCAGGCCGACCAGCACGGCTTCCGACTGCGCCGGGACAATGGTCGCGGCGAGGAAGGCAGCCAGAAACAAGGCGAGATAGGCGGCAAGAGCGGTGATCACGCAGGCGATCTAGCGCGAGACCCGATCACAGGCAATGCGGCGCGTTCGCCGATGGCATGCCGGGCGGGACGTCCAGCCCTGCGGATCATGCATCAAAAAGGCCGCCATGCATCCGGGGGACGATGCATGGCGGCCGCGGATGGCCCGGGGGGCGGCCATCGAAGCTTATGGAATGTCAGACGACGCGGCGGGCGGCCTGTTCGATGCGGTCGCTTTCTTCCGCCTCATCCGCATCGATCACGCGGCTCCCTTCAACGCGGGCGCCGGGTTCGAGGCCTTCCGGCCCATGCTCGCGCACCTGATGCGGGGCCGGCGTGGTGATGGCGCCGTGGTTCGGATCGTTGACGTCCTGACCGCGCACGCCGTCTGCGTCAGCCGCCCGTTCGCTCGGGTCGCTGCGGGTGCTGCGCTCGCGCTTCGCATCGGCGATCAGCCGATCCAGTTCGTCTTCGGTCATGGCGCTCAGATCGAAATCCTGCATGTCGGTCTCCCTGATTTTTCGTGAGAGGAGTGTTCGCAGCTTCAACGCGCGAGTGGACGAAAGGTGCCGTCGCTTAGAAATCTTCCTTGCAACCGATCGCGGCGGCACACGTTGCCCCCTTTGAGACAAGGAGGGGCCCCCATGGAATTTGCCAGCATCATGCATGTCATCACCCGGTTGATCGAAGCCGTCGGTGTGGCGGTGATCGTCATCGGGATTGCGATTGCCGGCTGGCGCTACCTGACGGCGCCGCGCAGTTTGTCCTCCTATGGCAACCTGCGGGCCGACATGGGCCGGGCGATCCTTCTCGGCCTCGAGCTGATGGTGGCCGGCGATATCATCAACACCGTGGCGGTGGAGCCGAGCCTGAATTCGGTGCTGGTGCTGGGCGTAATCGTTCTGATCCGAACCTTCCTCAGCCTGTCGCTGGAGGTGGAGATTTCCGGCCGCTGGCCCTGGCAGGGCAAGCGCGGCGAAGAGTCGGTGAACCGCAGCAAGACGGGTCCGTCGGCGGACGAGAGTGTCGTTTGAGGCTTGCCCGCTTCGCCGGCGGTGCAGAGCGCCCGAAGCCTCGCGTTGCTAGCCCTTGATGATGCTCAGCGTGCCATCGCTTTCGAGAACGACGGCCTCGACCTCATCCAGACCCTGGCTGCCATTGGAGCGCACGGCGCTCATGATCTCGTCTTCGGCGATGCGCTGGCGCATCATGGCATCGTGGCAGAAGCTGCCGCTGCGCACGAGAAGGGTCGGCTCCGAGCGAATGAGCTTGGCGACGCTGTTCGATCGCACCGAGGCGAAGGTGACGAGATACTGGAGCAGAATGAGAAGACCGAGGGCTGTCGCGCCTTCTGCAAGCGCGATCGATTCCTGCAGCAGGATGGCCGAAAGCGTCGAGCCCAGCGCAACGGTGACCACGAGGTCGAAGGCGTTGAGCTTCGACAGGGTTCGCTTGCCCGAAATGCGCAGGAACAGGACAAGTGTGACGTAAGCGAGCGTGCCGACGAGCAGGGTCCGTGCAATGCCCGGCCATCCCTGGAACAGCATGTTCTGCCAATCCATCTTATCCACCCCTCATGCATGAAGGCCGCCTCATCGGCGGCCTGGATTGCTTTCGAGCTTAGCGCTCCGGATTGTCGGCATTGGCCATTGGCGACGGGCGACCGTCCAGGCCGTCTTCGCCCTGGCGCTGGTCGATGTCTTCCATGTCCTGGTCGACCAGATAGGTGTCGGAGGCGCCGAGGCGGCTTGCCTCGCGCACGGCATCCTGGCGCGTGGAATCGACGGATGCCTCGAGCGTTTCATCGACGCGCTCCCGGCCCTTGCCGTCACTCAGCTTGCGCACGCCGTTTTCGCGGTGGTTCATGGCACTCTCTGTCATCGTCATTCTCCGGTCTTGCTTGGGTCTCCCCTCCCCAACGGCATGTCCAGGCAGATCGTTCCGAAAAGCTGAACGAGAAGTGGCGTCCAGTATCGCTCCGCGTGTTGCCAAGGCGGCTTCAACCTGCTCTAAACGAACAGTCTTGAACAATTGAACGCATCTACAAAAGGACACGTGGCTTGACTGTCTGGGGTCCCGATATTGTCTTGCGCTGGTTTCGGACGATCCAGATCGGGGGCATCTTGCTGCCGGTGCTGGGCTGCCTGATCTGGGGCGGCATCGCATTCCAGGACCAGCAGGCGATCGCCACCGACCATGCCGTCGATACGGTGACGCTGGTGCGGCAATATTCGCAGCGGATGTTCGACACCGAACTTATCAAACACGGCGCGGCGCGCAGCCGTGCCAATGGCGAGACGGCGGAGTTCCTTCAGTCGGAGGCCTTTCACAGCTTCCTGGCGGGGCTCGATGGGCGGATGCCCGACAATTTCGGCATGGTGGTGGTGAGCAATGAGGGGCGCATGGTCGCCTCCAGCCGCCGCTTCCCCGTCAACATGGACATGGACCAGCGCGACTATATCGATGCCATCACGGGCGGAGCGGACCTCTTTGTCGACCGCATAAAGCTCGAGCCCGGCGGGGAAGATGCGCTGATCGTCACAAGCCCCTTCGTGACGAACGATTTTCGCGGCATGATCGTCTCCTCGATCGCAACCGATACGGCCCGTACCTTCCTGCGCTCGGTGGCGGCGCGCAACGGCGAGGCGGCATCGCTGATGCGCAATGACGGCAAGCTTCTCGTGCGGCAGGAGCCGGGCGACGCCATCGTCCTGCCAGCCGACACGCCCGCGCGGCAGCACATGGCCGCAGCCAATGAAGGGGTTTACGAAGCGCTCGCCGTCTCCGACGGCATCCGCCGCATCTATGCCTTCAGCCGGCTGGGCGGGGTTCCGCTGGTGGCCAATTTCGGCGTGCCGACGGGGGAAGTGCTTTCCGCGACGATCCGCAGCGCCTTTCCCGTCTGGCTGCTGATGCTCGCCATGGGCGGCTTCACCCTGGCTGCAACCTTTCTTGCCCGGCGCAGCATGCTCGTTCAGCGGGAGGCCGATATCCGGGCGCTGAAACTTGCCGAGGCGGAAAGCCTGGCGCAGCAGCGAGCGGAGCTGGTGCGCGAGATGAACCACCGAGTGAAGAACAATCTGGCGCTGGTGACCAGCCTGATCAGCATTCAGGCGCGCCGCGGCAGCTTCGACGCCAAGGATCTGCAGAGCCGCGTGCGGGCGCTGTCGGAGGTGCATGATCTGCTCTACCGCTCGAACCAAGGCGAAAACATCGATCTCGGCGATCTCCTGGCCCGCGCCTGTGATCCGGCGACCCTCGTTCCGGAGGATCGCGGCATCACGCTCGTGGCGTCACTGACCGAAGGCATCCTGATCTCGGCCGACCGCGCCTCGCCGCTCGCGCTCGCGACGCTCGAACTGATCACCAATGCCGTAAAACATGCCTTTGCCGAACGTCAGGGCGGCACGATCCAGCTGACCCTGGTGCGGCTCGGCGATGAAGAAGCGCAGCTCACCGTCGATGATGACGGGATCGGCATTCCCGACGACACGACCCGGCGCTCCGGCACCAGTCTGGTCGACGCCTTCGTCGCCCAGGTGGGCGGCGAGATGCGCCGGGAAGTCGAAGGCGGAACGCGATACGTGATCCGCTTCAAGCTGTGACGGGCGGTTGCGCCTGAGGCGCGCCCCTTACGCCGCCCGGTTCACCGGATGCGGGACGGCGCCGTTCTTGCAGACGGTTGTCTGGAAGCGGGAGACCAGCGCGTAGAGATCGCGGGCGCCTTCGGCGAGCGAGGTTGCGGCAGCGCTCGCTTCCTCGACGGTCGCAGCACTCTGCTGCGTTACCTTGTCCAGCATGTTGATCGAGCTGTTGATCTCGCCAATGCCCTGCGCCTGATCGCGCGCGGCGCTCGAGATCGCGTCGACATTGGTGTCGATCTCCTGCACCTGGTTGACGATCGACTGCAGGGCGTGGCCCGTCTTGTCGACCAGGGTGACGCCATGGCGCACGGCATCCGCAGATTTCGCGATCAGCCCCTTGATGTCCTTGGCAGCACTGGCCGACCGCTGCGCAAGTTCGCGCACCTCCTGGGCCACGACCGCAAAACCCTTGCCGGCTTCGCCCGCACGGGCCGCCTCGACACCGGCATTGAGCGCCAGGAGATTGGTCTGGAAGGCGATCTCATCGATGACGCCGATGATGTTTTCGATCTCGCGCGAGGAGCCGGCGATTTCGTCCATGGCTGATGTCGCCTGGGTGACAACCGTACCGGAGGCTTCCGCATTGGCGCGGGTCTCGCTGACGAGGCGCGTGGTCGCATGGGTGCGGCTGCTCGTGTCCTTGACGGTCCGGTTGATCTCTTCAAGCGCTGCTGCCGTTTCCTCGACGGTTGCGGCCTGGCGTTCGCCGTTTGCGGCGATGCTGTTGGAGACGTCGCTGATCACGGCGGCATTTTCCGACAGCGCCTGGGCGGCGCGCACGATGCCGGCCATGGTTTCGTCCAGCGCCTGGGCGGCGGTGTTGACGTCGAGCCGGGTGTTTTCGAGCACCGGGTCGAGAACTTCGGTGAGGCGCAGGGTGAGATCACCCTCGGCGAGGCGCTTGATCGCCTGGCCGATGATCTTCACCGCCCGCATGCGCGGGCTGATGTCGGTTGCGACCTTGATCACCTTGTAGACCTTGCCGCGGGAATTGAAGACCGGCGTGTAGGCGGCCTGGATCCAGACCTCACGCCCACCCTTGCCGTAGCGGACGAAGTTGGACGAGATGAATTCGCCGCCGCGCAGCCGCTCCCAGAAGCCTGCATATTCGGAGGTCTCGATATAAGAGGGGTCGCAGAACATGCGGTGGTGCTTGCCGATGATCTCGGCCCGCTCATAGCCCATGGCTTTCAGGAAATTCTCATTGGCTTCGACGATCGTGCCATCGGTTTCGAATTCGATGATCGCCTGGGACTGGTCGATCGCCCTCAAGCGGTTGCCGTCATGCAGCGAGGCGATCTTGCTTGCGGTGATGTCGGACGCAATCTTCAGGATACGGACCACGCGGCCGCCGCTGAAGACCGGATTGTAGGTCGCCTCGATCCAGACATCGTCGCCGGCCTTGCTCAAGCGGCGGAACTGGCCGCTCTGGAACCTGCCGGCGGCGAGATCCGACCAGAAGCGCTGATAATCCGGCGAGGTGCGGATCGCCTCGTCGCAAAACATCCGGTGATGCTTGCCGACGATCTCGTCGAGCGTATAGCCGAGCGTCTTCAGGAAGTTCTCGTTGGCATGAAGAATGGTGCCATCCGGACTGAAGGAAATCATGGCCTGGGCCGTCGAAATCGCTTTCATGTCATCGGCAAGTTTATTCGCGTTCAGGTAGTTCGACAGCATGAGAGCCCCTCGGCACAAGACAATGCCTTCATCAAGCCTGCGTTGTGTTAACGACTGCTAAAGCGACTTGGCCGTTTGGCAAAAATAACAATCGTCAAACGGGAAAAATGCCGTTTTCCTGCAAAATGGGTTGAATTCAAAAATAGCCGATGCCCCTGCGAGACAGGGCCTACCCCATTTTTGAGGAGGCCGAATTTCGCCTCTCGAACAGTGTCGAGCCATGGTGTTCGTCACGTGTCCCGTGGTTGCAGGGATGGAACAAGCGCGGCATGGAGACTGGAAAATAAAAACCGCCGGATCTGCACCCGGCGGTTGATCAAAGGTTTTGCTGTAGCTGGACGTCTCAGACGAACTGGCTCAGGCCCGGGACGGAGGCCACAACCTCGTCCACCACATCGGCGCCGGCGTATTCGCGGGCGACCGCCATGGTTTCCTTGGCGAGCGTCGAGATCTCACCCATGCCGAGGCCCTGGGACATCAGCTGCTGGCCGAGGCCCATGATGCCGCCACCGCCGATGGCGCTCATCAGGCCGCCGAGGAGACCGCCGCCGCCGGCGCCTTCGCCATTGTGCTTGGCAACGAGTTCGGCTGCACCGGGGATCGCTTCGATCATGCGGGCGACCGGACCATCAGCTGCTTCGCGCTGCAGGAAGCCGAGCATCATGCCGAGGGCCGTTTCGGCCTTGTCCGGGGAAATACCGACGTTATCGGCGATGCGGGTGACGATTTCGCTCATCTACAGAGTCCTCCTGAGGCGATTTTTGACGTTAACGTCAACGTAATGGATGTTGTTTCCGAACTCAAGCGCCGGTGGCCTCAAGCCCGCGAAAATTGCGGGGACGAAAGGTGCTTTCCGTCCTTCGATGCGCCCCACGAATTCAGCCGCATCATGGCGGCTCATCCGACCGTTGTCGATGTCTCACACTCCTCCTATAAGAACAAGCTGAAGTCCTGATGACGAATGGGAGACAGGTCCGCATGCCGCAAGAAGGTTCGCTCTATCTCGGCACCAGCCGCAATCCGGACGACAGCCTGAACAAGGCGGAATATCTGGCGCTGAAATATGGCAACCGCCACGGCATCGTGACCGGCGCGACCGGCACCGGCAAGACCGTGACGCTGCAGGTGCTGGCCGAGAGTTTTTCCGAGGCCGGCGTTCCCGTCTTTGCCGCCGACATCAAGGGCGATCTCTCCGGCATTGCGGCCATGGGCGAGCCGAAGGACTGGATCACCCAGCGGGCGGCGCAGATCGGCTTTACCGATTATGCACCGGCGGAATTCCCCGTCATCTTCTGGGACATCTATGGCGAAAAGGGCCACCGGGTGCGCACCACGGTGGCCGAGAAGGGCCCGCTGCTGCTCTCACGCCTGATGAATGCCTCGGAGGCGCAGGAAGGCGCACTCAACATCGCCTTCAAGATTGCCGATCAGGGCGGCTTGCCGCTGATGGACCTGAAGGATCTGCAGGCGCTTTTGACCTACATGGCCGAACATGCGACCGAGCTTTCCAGCCAGTTCGGCCTGATCTCCAAGGCCTCGATCGCCACGCTGCAGCGGGGTCTGCTGATCCTCGAGCAGCAGGGCGCGCAGAATTTCTTCGGCGAGCCGGCGCTGGCCGTGACCGACATCATGCGCACCACCCATGACGGGCGCGGGGCGATCTCGATCCTCGCCGCCGACAAGCTGATGATGAACCCGCGTCTTTACGCGACCTTCCTGCTGTGGCTCTTGTCGGAGCTGTTCGAGGAGCTGCCGGAAGTGGGCGATCTCGACAAGCCGAAGCTCGTCTTCTTCTTCGACGAGGCGCATCTCCTGTTCAACGACGCGCCGAAGGTGCTGATCGAGCGCGTCGAGCAGGTGGTGCGGCTTATCCGCTCCAAGGGGGTCGGCGTCTATTTCGTCACGCAGAACCCGCTGGACGTGCCGGAGACCGTGCTCGCCCAGCTCGGCAACCGCGTGCAGCATGCGCTCAGAGCCTATACCCCGCGCGAGCAGAAGGCGGTGAAGACGGCGGCCGATACCTTCCGCCCCAACCCGGCCTTTGACTGCGCCACGGCGATTACCCAGCTTGGCATCGGCGAGGCGCTGGTCTCGACGCTGGAGGCCAAGGGTATCCCCTCCATGGTCGAACGCACGCTGATCCGCCCGCCTTCCGGTCGCGTCGGGCCGCTTAGTGACGCCGAACGGCAGAAGGTGATGGGTCTGAGCCCCGTTGCCGGCCAATACGACATCGATCTCGATTCGGAATCGGCCTACGAGATCCTGACGGCGCGTGCAAAGAAGGCGGCGGAGGCGGAAGCGGCGAAGCGCGCGGCCGAGGAGAAGGCCGCCGGTGACGACAGCGCGGCCGGCCGCTGGACATTGCCCGGCTTTGGCGACGAGCCCGCGGAAACGACGAGCACGCGGACGACGAAGCGCAGCTCCGGTTACCAGCGCGAAACGGTGATCGAGGCGGCGATGAAGAGCGCAGCGCGTTCGGTCGCGACTTCGGTGGGCCGGGCGCTGGTGCGGGGGATCCTCGGCAGCCTCCGGCGCTGAGGTTTCAATTTTGCGACAAAACACAAGAACTGAGTGACGAAAGCTCGGCATCGTCCCCAGATTTTGTTCACCTCCCCGCAACCATCCCTGATATATACTCGGCGTCGCCACAATTCCCGCTAAAGCGCGCGGGGGTTACATGGGGTTGAGCGTGGACAGCAGTCTGGATCACATCGTTCTGATCAACAACGCGAAGCGCGCGCTTGAACGCGGTCGCTTCGAGCTGACCTATCAGCCCATCTATTCCGTCGATCATCGCGAAGTGGACAGCGTGGAAACGCTGTTGCGCTGGCGTCTGTCCCCGGGCCGGCTGGCTGTCGCGCAGGATTTCCGCTCCGTCTTTCGCGACCCGATGCTGTCGCTCTCGATTCGCGATTTCGTTCTGTCGACCACGCTGCGCCAGGCGGCGCGCTGGCGGGCCGAGGGCCACGATCTCGGGCGAATCAGCATCAATGCCACGCCCTTCGACCTTTGCGCGGGAGACTTCGCCCTCAGGCTGACCGACATGGTGCAGGATTTCGGCCTGACGCCCGAGATGTTCGAGATCGAGGTGGCCGAGCCCGCCTTTTACGGTCCGCTCTCCAAGGCCGTGGGGCTGGCGCTCGAGGCATTGCATTATTGCGGCTTCTCGCTTGCGATGGACAATTTCGGCGCCACCCATGCTGGGCTTTCGGCGCTGCGCAACCATCGCTTTCGCCGCCTGAAGATCGACCATGCGCTGATGCGCAGCGCGCTTAGCAATCCCGTCGACAAGGCGATCGTGCGCCATGTGATCGCGCTCGGCCATGATCTCGGCATGATCGTGACGGCGGCGGGCGTGGAGAGCGAAGACCAGATGGAAACGGCGGTGCAGCTCGGTTTCGACAGCGTGCAGGGCTTCTTCGTCTGCGTGCCGAAGGAGGCGGAGCTCGTGCCGCGCGTCTGCCACGTGCTCAATCTGCAGGGCCGCTCCGGCTGATCTTGCCCCTGCCCTTTCCCGCCGTGGCGCGACATGGCAGGATCGCCGGCATGACCTTCCTCATCTATCCCCTCGCAGCGCTTGCCGAGATTGCCGGTTGTTTTGCCTTCTGGGCCTGGCTGAAACTCGACCGCTCGCCGCTCTGGCTACTACCCGGTCTCGTCTCGCTCGCCTTGTTTGCCTGGCTCTTGACGCTCGTGCCATCTGAGGCGGCGGGTCGCGCCTATGCGGCCTATGGCGGCGTCTATATCGCCGCGTCGCTGATCTGGCTCTGGGTGATCGAGGGGCAAAGGCCGGATCGGTTCGATCTCACGGGCGCTGCGATCTGCCTTGTGGGTGCTGCGGTGATCCTCTTGCCTTCCAGAGGCTGAGCGGTTTCCCCTCAAAAGCCAGGATGCCGGCTTGCGGAATTTCCGTATATACATAAACTATGGTGATCGTCTGGGATGAACCGAAGCGGCAGCAGAATCTGGCGAAGCACGGCTTGGACTTCGCGGATCTAGACGTGTCGTTCTTCCTGAGCGCTTCGATCCGGGTAGCAAAGACCGGTCGGGCCATCGCGATCGGTGAGTTTCAAGGGCGCATCATCGTCGCGGTCGTCTTTCTGCCAATGGGACGCGAGGCGATCTCCATTATCTCCATGCGACCGGCCAGCCGGAAGGAAAGGAGCGAGATATGAAGGGCAAATTCTCATCGACCCGGCCACTTACGGATGCGGAAGAGGCAGAGATCCAGGCGATGATTGCGTCTGATCCTGACAATCCCGAGATGACCGAGGAGGAGTTGAAGGAACTGCGTCCCTTCCGCGAAGTGTTTCCCGAACTTGCCGCCTCGATCGATCGCAAGCTTGGGCGCCCCAAGGCCGAAACGCCGAAGAAGGCGATCAGCCTGAGGCTCGACCAGGAGGTCATCGACCGGTTCAAGGCGACCGGCGATGGCTGGCAGTCGCGGATGAACGAGGCCTTGCGCAAGGCGGTGGGACTGTAGGGCGCCGACTGCCTTCCCGAACCGTCACCAACTTCGCCACCCTTCCACCAGCATCAGCGCCGCCACAGCCACCAGCAGCCAGCCGGCGGCGCGGCCGATCCAGATCGTGACTTCAGGTTTCGCGGTGAGCGCATCCCTCCCCTTGGCCGCCGCGATGGCCAGTCCGCCATAGACGGTTGCCTGCAGGATTAAGGTCAGAGCACCCATGATCAGCGCCTGGCGCCAGAAGGGGCCGTATTCGGGGCGCATGAATTGGGGATAGACCGCGAGGATGAAGAGCCAAGCTTTCGGGTTGAGCAGGCAGGTGATGAGGCCCTGGATGAAGATGCGCACCGTCCGGTGCAACTTCGAGGCCTCTATGTCGTCGATGACGATGGCGCTCCTCGCGAGTTTGTAGCCGATCCAGATCATGTAGGCGGAGCCAATCACCAGCATCGGGCCGGCCAACTGAGGCACCAGCGTCGAGAGGACGGTGACGGCGACCGTGCCGAAGAGGGTATGGAAGGCGCCGCCGAGCATGATGCCGGAGGTGGCGGCAACGCCTGCGCGGCGACCGCCGGTCAGGCCATTGGCGATGACGAAGATCATGTCCATGCCGGGAACGACGATGATGCCGGCCAGCAGAAGGGTGAAGAGCCAGAGATTTTCCGTGTAGGTCATGTCAGTTGCCTGTGCGTTTCAATGGATGACCGAACCAGTTTCCCACCTGTTTTCAGCCTGTTGCGCCATGCTATACAAAGAGCCAACTGACAGAGCTGTGTCAGTTGTGACGAGGACATCGCATGCGCAAGGCTTCCCGACTGTTCGACATCATCCAGATATTGCGCCTGGCGGACCACCCGATTACTGCGCAGCAGATCGCGGAGAAGCTCGAGGTCACGCAGCGGTCGATCTATCGCGACATTGCCGCGCTCCAGGCGATGCGCGTGCCGATCGAGGGGGAGCGCGGCATCGGTTACATCCTGCGCCCCGGCTTTCACTTGCCGCCGTTGATGTTCACGCCGGAGGAGACGGAGGCGATCGTGCTTGGCATGGCGCTGACGAAGCGGACCGCAGATCCCGAGCTGCGCGAAGCCTCGGCGCGGGTGCTGGACAAGATCGCCGCGGCGCTGCCCGATCCTTTGCGCGAGGCCATGATCTCGCGCACGCTTTATGCCTGGGGGCGCGTGGCGGAAGCGCCCGAGGCCATCGACTTTGCGATGATCCGCCGGGCGATCCGCGACGAGGAGAAGCTCGAGATCGACTATGTCAACGAACAGCAGCAGGCGACCACACGGACGATCAAGCCGATCGCCGTCATTCATTATGCCGAGGCGGCTGTGATCGTCGGCTGGTGCGAGTTGCGCGAGGGGATCCGCAATTTTAGGGTCGACAGGATCAAAGACTGCCGGGCGACGGGGGCGCATTTTCGCCGCGAGGGCGACAGGCTGCGCAAGCTGTGGGTCGCGGGGTGGGACACAGGCACGAAAAGCTGAACGGCGGTCTCATTTGCCATCGTTGAAAAGAAAACGCCCGCTGCTCGGCTGAGCAACGGGCGTCCCGATTTTCAGATTGTACCTCGGAGATCAGACGGCGACCCCCATCCGCCGCGCTTCCCGGAAGGACACGAGCCGCCCGAGCTTTTCATCCCAGAGGACGAGTTTCACGCAGGCGAAGCTTTCCTTCAGCGTGATGCGGCTGATGGTCTTCAGTTCGGGATGGTCGCGCAGGACTTCCGGCAGGCGGTAGAAGGGGATCTTGCTCGACAGGTGATGCACATGGTGCACGCCGATATGGCCGGTCAGCCAGCGCAGGCCCCAGGGCAGGTCGTAATGCGAGGCGCCGTGGAGGGCCGCATGCTGGAACTGCCATTCCGGCGGGGCCGACCAGTGGGTGTCTTCGAACTGGTGCTGGACATAGAAGAGCCAGATGCCAAGGGCTCCTGCGAGCAGAACGATCGGCAGATGCACGATCAGGAAGGTATCGAGACCGGCGAGCCAGATCATCAGCGCGGCCATAACGACCATGCCGGCATTGGTGGCCATGGTCGAGACCCAGGGCAAAGCACCGTCCTTCATCATGCCGAAGGGCAGACGCTGTTTCAGGAGGAAGACCCAGATCGGGCCGATGCCGAAGAGCACGACAGGGTTGCGATAGAGGCGGTAGCCGAGCTTCTTCCAGCGCGGCAGGGCGCGGTATTCGGAGACGGTCAGCGTGGTGATGTCGCCGACGCCGCGTTCTTCGAGATTGCCGGCGGTGGCATGGTGTTCGGCATGCGCCCGGCGCCAGTAGTCGTAGGGCGTGAAGGTCAGGACACCGAGCAGGCGGCCGGTCCAGTCATCGACCGAGCGGCGGGCGAAGAAGGCGCCGTGGCCGCAGTCGTGCTGGATGATGAAGAGGCGCAGCAGGAAGGCCGCGGCCGGCACGACGAGCACGAGGCCCGGCCAGAAGGAAAATTCGAAGCTTGCCCAGGCGCCGAGCCAGAGCAGGATGAAAGGCACAAGTGTTACGCCGAGCTCGAAGCTCGAGCGCGTCAGGTTGGGCTTGCGATAGGCATTGACGATCTTCAGCCAGGTCTTGGCATCGGGTGTCGTCTCCTCGGCCATCTGTTCGTCACGATAGTCGAATGCAGCACTCACAGGCGGACCTCCGACGGATGGATGCGAGGGGAGAAGGCAGCGAAGACGCTGGATGCGCCCAGGATCGGGGCGCGCGACAGGGGGCATCCGAAGGAGAGGCCCTCAGCAATGGTCATGACAGGCTGGCTTTCGTGGCTTGAAAATCGCCCGCCACTCCTCAGCGGGCGTGGGTCTCCTAACAGATCAGCGCCGCCTTGTCGCCATGGAACATCGGCCTCAAGCAACCTGCGGCATTTCGTCGAGGCGCGAATGAGCGGCGCGTGTGCGCAGCCCGGTGACGACAAAGGGGGCCGCCGGGGTGATTGGCGACCCCCAACCCCGGCCCGAAGGCCGAGGTGAGCTCAACGGTCATAGACTCAGAAGCGCAGACCGAGATTGGCAGAAACCAGATGCTCGGAACCTTCCTCGCCAAACTGGCCGGTATAGGACAAGGAGACGGTCGAGGCCTTGCCGAGCTCGAACTCGACACCGGCGCCGACGAGGGCCGTATCACGCGCCATGGCGGCGGACGCGACGGAGAAGATGTCGCCGGTGGCGAAGCCGTAGCTTGCCTCCGTCGCCGTGTCGCCGAAGGCGTGGCGCCAGCCGAGCGAGCCCTTCACCTTGCCGAGTGCGCCATTGACCGCGATGTCGCGATCGACCTTCACGCCGAGCGTCGATTGCCACTGGCCGGCCGAATGGGCATCGGCGGTCAGCGCCGCGACACCGCCCTGCTCGGTGAAGCCGTCGCGGTCGACATGGACATAGGCGAGGCCGGCAAAGGGCTCGAAATGCCAGAGGTCGCGGTCGAAGCGCCAGGAGGTTTCGGCGAAGACCTGGGCGGTGCGGGCGTTGTAATCGGCGGTCAAGGTGTCCGAGAAGCCGGTGAAAGCGACATTGCGCTCGGTCTCGATTGCCGACCAGCCATAGGCGGCGCCGAATTTCAGGCCGAGCGGCCCGGCCCGACGGCCCGCATAGGCGGCGAGATGGTAGCTGTCGGCGGAGCCACTGGCCGAGACGCCGTCAGCGCCGAAGCTCTCGCGCGAATAGCCGCCGGCAACGCCGAGACGCCAGCCGTTTTCGAGCTCGCGATCGCCACCGAAGAGCACGCCGCCGCCATCGACATCGAAGTTCGAGCCGGTGCCTTCACCGTCATACCGGCCCCAGGCGCCAAAGCCACTCATCCAGACGCCGTTCGGCTGGTTGTCCCGCGGCAGAAGCTGCTGCGGCGCCTTGTCATAGCCAGCGATGTGCTCTCCCTTGGCAGGTGCGCCGACGCCTTCGAAGGCATCGCGGAGGCGGTTGGAGATGACGTCTCGGGTCAGGCGGCTCCGGTCGAGATAGCCAGTCTCGACGGAGGCGTGTGCGGCACCGGAGAGCTGTTCGAAGGCCGCACCGGGCTCGCCGACAGGCAAGGCGAGGATGGCGTTGTAGAGGGCGCCTGATCCCTGACTTTCGATGGCACCGGCAACCGCCGACTGGTTTGGCGTATTGGCCAGCGAAGCGAAGGTGCCGCAGCTGACACAGCGAGTGAGTGTCAGGTAGGCCTTGGTCGCGTCGTAAGTGACATTGGCATCGAGATAGGCGAAGTTCTCATTGACGGTGTCGAAGGTGCCCGACAGGCTGGAAGCGGCCTCGAGAATGGTATAGGTCGTGGACGGATTGTAGGTTGACCCGGTGTCCGTACCGTTCTGCGCCAGGACGTTGAGCGTGACGCCAGGATCAATATAGACGCCGCCGCCGCTGACGACCTTGTCGGCATTGCCGGCGCTGTCGACATGCACCTCGTAGTTCGAGCCGGTGAATAAGTTCACGTTGCCGCCGACGTCGAGCTGACCGATCCCCGCACTGCTGCCTGGCGCTAGCGTCGCGCCGTTCTGGACGTACATCACGCCCGAGAGCGAACCGGTTCCACCGAGAGCGCCGCCGAAAACAACCCCCGCGCCGCTGATCGCGAGATTGTCTAGAATGAGCGCTCCTCCCCGAACATACACCGTTCCGGCGAAGTCTTGGACATCACTGCTGAGGAGCGTGGTGCCGCTGTCATTGAATATCTGCCCACCGCCCTCAAGTTTCGTATCGAATGTGAACGACGAAAGACCATGATCAAAGACCAATGAGGACGTCGAGTTCGAGAACTGAACGGCACCTGCACTGACTGTGCCGCCACCCGCGCCTATGTTGAGCTCAGCAGCCGAGGATGAACTACCCAGGACGATATCGCCAGTTCCGCCACCCACGGCAAGGGTCGAGCCGCCAAAGACCGTGACCGTACCATAACTATTGCCGCCGAGGATCAGATCGCCGCCGACGATCTCCAAGCGCGAGCCCCGATCGATGATGACATCGCCTCGCCCCGACGAGGCACCCACGTGCATAGAGCCCGTGACGGCGACATAACCGCCGTCGAGCACCTGCAACAGCCCATCGCTCCCGTAACCGACATATACGTCACTGGAACTCAGCCAGGACGAGCCGGCGCCTCGGACGATCACCTCGCCATTCGGCGAAGTCATGCTGCTGCTCGCCCCGACAAAGGCAGATGTATTGAGAACCTCGGCGCCATCCTCGACGATCATCGAGCCCGTGGTGCCGTTGCCCACCAGAATGTGGCCTCCATAGTTGAAATCGGCGTTCCAGATCACGGTGCCGTTGACGTCGTTGGCCGCCGCCGGACCAGCAACGACGAACGTCATGGCCGTCGAGGCGAGCAAGAGGCCGGTGCGGATCCGGCGGCGCGGCGTCGTGCCATGGGCTGGCGTAAAGGGTTTCATAATGATCCTCTCAAGCAGTTCTTCTGGCGCTTTCCGCGCCGTCGACCGGTTTTTGGAGGAAGGTTGCTCGGCTCGCCACGAACGAATTCGGATCAATTCTGTCCAATTCTGTCGACAGGCTCTTTGCGCAAGCATCTGTGACGGACGACACAGAAACTCTTCCGCGACGAAGCTAGTGATCGTGAAGCAATACTTTCACGAAAATTTACATTACTTGGCTCAAGATGCTGCCCGCCCTCGATCCGGTGACCGCACTGACAAGCGTCGTCGCAGGAAAGGTCCTCAACGCGATCATCTGGATCATCCTGGCCATGCTGCGCCCGCGGCTTGCCGGGCCGAAGCTCATCGTCTTCGGGTCGCTCTGCGGCGCTCTTGGCTTCTGGCGGATCGGAATGCGGGGGCCGGATCCCAGTGCGCTCTATCTTCTGACGGACAACACGCTCGTCATGACGGGCATCCTTCTGCTTGTGGCAGGCTATCTGGAGCTGATGCGCAAACGCTTCAGCTTCCGGGTTCTTGCAGCCTGCATCGGGATCACCATTGCCGGCTTCGCCTATGGTTTCGACACGACGCCCGAGAATGTTGCCCTCCGAGTGCATACGGTCAATCTCGTGGCGCTGATCGTGCTGATCGTCATTTCGCGTGCGGTGGCAGAGGACATGCTCCAACCGAAACTGCTACGGGTGACGATCCTGATCGTCATGGCCCTGCATGTACTGGTCCTGTTTGTCCGCAGCGGCGCGCAATTCTTCAAGGCACCGCCTCAGGCACAGTTGCTAGACGACCCAGTACAGGCCTGGATGTTCCTCGAGTGGGGCCTGTTCTTCAGCCTGCTCAATCTCTTCATGCTGGTGACGCTCGTCATGCAGTATGCGCATTCGCTGACCACCTCGGTCGAAGCGCTCGAAGCCGAAGTGGCGGAACGGCGGCGGCTGCAGGAGGAGCTTTCCGAGCGCCTGGCGGCGGAGACGACGCTGCGCGAGGAGCAGTATCAATTCGTGCGGCTCGTCAGTCACGAGTTGCGCACGCCGCTTGCCGTAATCAGCCGCTCCACCGAAATGATCGCGCTGACGCTCGAGGAACCAGCCCCATCCATTCGCGACCGGCTGGCAAAGATCGGCTCAGCGGCAGCGGGCCTTTTCGGCCTGATTGATCGCTTCCTCATTACGGAACGCCACCAGATCATCGGGCCCGAGATCGAGATGACGGCGATTGACGCTCTTCTTGAAGATGTCCGGCAACACTTTGCCGCCGTTCAGCAGGATGGCCGCCTAAAGATATCGCGTGATCATGCGGCAATTGCAGCTCCATTTGATCGGGCGATGATGGTGACGGTTCTGACCAACCTCATCGACAACGGGCTCAAATACTCGCGCGCCGACGAGACCGTCAGCCTGAGCGTCAGCGTTCTTGACGGAAAGCTTGTCTTTCGCGTTGCCGACAAAGGAATCGGCATCGTTGAAACGGACAGCCGCAAGATCGGCCAGCGATTCTATCGCGGCGCCAATACTACCGATACGGCCGGGGTTGGTATCGGCCTCTACAGCGCCCGCAAGCTGATCGATTATCACGCGGGTACAATTTCGCTTTCTGACCGCGAAGGCGGCGGCACGATCGCCGAGGTCCGCCTACCGCTCGCCGCCCGGCCTAGATCAATTCAGGACCCGTCATGATTTCTGTTCTCGTCGTCGAAGACGAGCCGTCCCTCCGCGCCGATCTCGTCGATTATCTCACACTCAAGGGACTGAATGCCCGCGGCGTTGGCAATGGCGCCAGCTTCCGGGACGCCGTTGCGGCAGATGCTCCCCAGATCGTCATTCTCGATGTCGGGCTACCGGACGCGGATGGCTTTGAATTGGCCGAAGAGATCCGCCGAACTGCGGACTTCGGCATCATCATGCTGACGGCACTTGCCGAACCTGAAGATCGCATTCGGGGCTTCGAGGCGGGGGCCGACATCTACCTGATGAAGCAGGCGACACTGCGCGAGATCGAAGCCGCAGTTCTGAGCCTTGCGCGTCGATTGTCGGCCCGCGCGGGGCAAGGCTCCGAATCGGTGGGCGCCCGGGATGCGTGGTCACTCGACCGCGAGGGCTGGCAGTTGACCGCGCCAGACGGCTGCGTCACCCGACTGACCGCGACGGAGTTCGCCTTCCTCGCCCTGGTGCTGGAGCGCGCAGGCGAGCCGATCTCGCGCGATGATCTTGTCCGCCAGATTGCGCGGCCAATTCCCCATTGGGATAGCCGCCATCTCGACTCCGTCGTCAGCCGGCTGCGACGCAAGGTGCAGGGCCATTGCGGACGGCCGCTCCCGGTCAAGATGATCTACGGGCGGGGCTATGCTTTCACCGCACCTGTCAAATCGATGCGAGCGTAGATGCAAAACACCCCGCGCTGAACATGCGGGGTGTCATGGTGTTGGCTTCGGAAGGCAGGCAGCCGCTGGCTCAGTTCACCGGCTTCAGCGTGGCGAGGATCTTGCCGACTTCGGGCATGTTCTCCGCTTCGGTTTCCGTCGATGCCCAATAGGTGACGATGGCGATCTTTTCTTCGGAGAGGCCGATGATGCCGACGCCGATCGAGACGGGGCCGTCCTTGTCGGTGCCCTTCCAGTCGATGGTCTGGAACGGCATGCCGTTCAGCTGATCCTTCGATTCGTGCTGGCTTGCCGGATCGGGCACGACGCCGTTTTCTTCGAGGAAGGCGAAGACGTCGGTCATGACCTGGTCCATGTCCTCGTCACCGGCGACATCGAAGGAGATATAGGTGCCGGCGTCGGGCGAATTGCCTTCGACACCGTAGTCGGTCTCGGTCGGCTGCCAATCGTCGGGGATTTCGACCGAAGCGGCCGGATCGTCGGACGGGAAGGAGAAAGTGCCGGCGACGGAGGTCGTGGCGGTGATCAGGAGAATGGCGGTGGCGGCGAGAAACTTGTTCATCGGATGAGCCCGTGGATGAGTGAGGACAGGCCGGCGCAACATACTGAAGCGCAGCGCCGACCGGCCTGTTCCTAACAATCGCGTGTGAAAATTCTCGTACTGTTTTTGTGGGAACCGCGCTTCCGGCGAACAAAATCATCGCAATTTTCCGATATGGATAAAAATCGCCAAACCGGCTCTTGGATCTCGCCTCCGGATTCATTTTTCAGTGAGGCGACCGACCGTGATTGTGCCAATCAAATCAGGTCGTTGGGCCGCTTCGACCGCGGTCGTGGCGGGGGCCTACAGGCGGCTTTGGCCATTTAAGCTTGTGTCAGGGGCTTTGAGCCCCTATATTGACGCTATCGAAGATTGCGAGCGACTTTGTCTACGCGCCTCCGGCGCACGCCAGATTTCCTTCAACGTCGATATACCCGCCGTGCGAATGTCTCGCCGGCATCTCCAACGATTGAAAGGAAATCGTTATGAACACAGGTACCGTTAAGTGGTTCAACAGCACCAAGGGTTTTGGTTTCATCCAGCCGGATGAAGGCTCTGCCGACGTGTTCGTCCACATCTCCGCCGTTCAGCGTGCCGGCATGCGTGATCTGGTCGAAGGCCAGAAGATCTCGTACGACATCGTCCAGGACAAGCGCTCGGGCAAGAGCTCGGCCGACAACCTGCGCGCCGCTTAATATTTTGTCGCTCGCCCCGCTGACCACGGAAGTACTGGCAGAGGGGGGCTGAGTGGCGAGGGAAGGTCGGGTTTCGCCCGGCCTTTTTTGTTTGCTTCGAACGCTTCCTGCGTTTCGCTTGCCATCTTTCCCGACCTGTTCGGGATCTCCGCCGGGGCCTGGCGCGTTAGCCTAGCGTATCCCCTTTTCGCAACTCCAGATCAATCGGGCCCAAAGCCCGGAAAGGAAACGACCGTGCAAGTTCTCGTTCGTGACAACAATGTCGACCAGGCACTCCGCGTGCTGAAGAAGAAGATGCAGCGCGAAGGCCTGTTTCGCGAAATGAAGGCCCGCAGCGCCTTCGAAAAGCCGTCTGAAAAGCGCGTTCGCGAAAAGGCTGAAGCCGTTCGCCGCCAGCGCAAGCTCGCGCGCAAGAAGATGCAGCGCGAAGGCCTGCTGCCGTCGCCGAAGAAGGCTGTGCGCGCGCGCTGATGCCGACACCCTCCGTGCGCCTTCGGGCGCGCGGATGTCTGCCCGAGGAAAGCGAGCCGCCTTCCTCCGTCACCCGGTTCCGGTCCCCTGGACTGAAGCCATCCCCCTCCACCCATGCCGCGACAGGCAGCCAGGCTGCAGGAAGGACCCGGACATGACCGCTACCAAAGAGACATTCTTCAAGCCCGAGAAGATTTCGCCGCAGGACAAGGCCGCGACCACCGACAGTGTCGCCCGCTCCCTGATCGCTCAGGAAGCAACCGCGCGCGAACGCAAGACCGAAGCGCTGAAGGCGCTGCGTCTGGAGCGCGAGGCACTCGAGGCCGAACAGGCGCCCGCGCCGAAGAAGCGCGCCGGCAAGAAGGCCGTGAAGCGCGGCTGAGGCCGGCGCTCGAGACATCCTTCAGCAGACCAGTTCAAAGGCCGGAGCGCGATACGTGCTCCGGCCTTTTGTTTGTCACTTTTGCGCGGCCGTCAGGTTGAAATAGGCGCCCTGGGGGTCGACGCAGGCAGCAATCCAGGAGCCGCCGGGGACCTGATGCGGGCCCATCAATAGCTCACCGCCGAGCGACTGCATCTTCTCGATCGCAGCATCGATGGCCGGGACGATGAAGTAGAAGCCCCAATAGGGCATGGGCATTTCCGGACGCTTGGTCATCATGCCGCCGATGCCGCGATCGCCGAGCTTGAAGGTCTGGTAGATGCCCATGGCGTCCATGTCGACGGCCATGTCCTTTTCCCAGCCGAAACGGGCGGCGTAGAAGTCCCAGACCTTTTCCCAGTCGCCGGCCATCAATTCGTTCCAGCCGACGGTGCCGGTGCTGCCGGGGGTTGGCCAGTTGCCGGTGCTTCTGTCTTCCATCATCGGGGTCATGATGCAAAGCACGGCACCCTGCGGGTCGGCGACCACTGCGAATCGGCCAACGCCGGGGATATCTTCGGCGGGGCGGCATATCGTGCCGCCGTTCGCTGCATAGTCGGCCGCCGTCTGGTCGACATCATCGACGGCGATGTAACCGGTCCAGTTGGGCGGGATGCCCTGCCCCTTCATCTCGTCCGTCAGCGCCATCATGCCGGCGACACCGAAGGGGAAACCAGGCACCGCAAACGAGGTATAGGTGAAGCCGTCCATTTGCATATCGGTCGGCTCCCATCCGAGGAGCGGGCCGTAAAAGGCCTTGGCTGCGGCCGGGTCGGGGGTCATCAGTTCATGCCAGATGAATGTGCCATGCATGCGTTGTCCCTCTCTTGTGATGCCCGGCTTCAGCCGATGCGTTTTGCCTGGCTGGTCATGAAGGTCTTGAAACTGCCGTCCGGCTGGCGAACGCTGCCGGAGAAGCTGCGCGTGTCATCATCGATGAAGTGGATGACGTCGCGATAAAGCTCGGTGCGCTCAGGGTCCTGCATGCTCGGGCCTTCTGCCTCCAGCACCAGCGTCTGTCCCTCGTCCTCGAGCCAGCCCCTGTAGACCCAGAACGTGTCCATCATCGAGCCGATCCAGCTGCCGACATAGTGGCCGCTGCGCGGATCATAGCCGAGGGTCATGATCATGGTGGCGGTATCGTCACCCATGCCGCCCTGCCCTTCGGCCACGACCCAGCGGCCGCCGATGGAGCGGACCTTCTCGGTCCAGCGTTTCAAGGGATCTTCCGGATCATAGCCCTCCACCGCGCTGGAGGTGACATAGAGCCAGTCGCCGACGAGGCGGTCGAGCACCTTGTGGTGCTCGCTCGGTTTGGGAAATTCCATGACCTTTCCTCCCTCAGTGGCAGCAACCGGACGATGCGGCCGGCTTTGCGACATACTCGTCCTTGCGCTTGACGAAACTCAGCGTGCCCGTCTCGTTTCGGCCAAGCGGGGCATGATCGAGGATCATCAGCGCGCCGAGCGCCTCTTCGCCGCCGCGCGCATATTGCGAATAGGTATGGAAGATCTCGCCCTTCTCGTTCTTGTAGAAGGCGGAGAGGCCGGGGAGTTCGTCAAAGGCCTGCTCGCTCGGGGTCTGGCGGAAGTTATAGTTCACCGATCCGGAGGCGAGCTCCTCCTTGGTGAAAGAGACGTGGAAGTCGTAGTTGAAGTCGCTGCCGAAGGACGAGACCCAGGGAAAATGCCAGTTCATGCGGCGCTTATAGGCTTCGATCTTCTCGATCGGCGCGCGTGACACGGCCACGAGGGTCACATCGTGATTGTTGAGGTGGGGCAGCATGCCGTCGATGTGGTCGGCGAAGAAGGAGCAGCCCTCGCAGCCAGCATCCCAGTCGGGATGAAACATGAAATGGTCGATCATCAGCTGGCTGCGGCCGTCGAAAAGATCCGACAGCGTCTTTTCGCCTGACGACGTCTGGAAGCGGTAGTCCTTCTCCACCTTCACCCATGGCAGCGCCAGACGGGCGGCATTGACCCGGTCACGCTGACGGGTGAGCTCCTTTTCCTGCTGCAGCAGGGCCTTGCGGGCCTCAAGCCATTCCACGCGCGAGACGACACGCGAGGCCGGATCGACCTCCGGCTCCAGTTTAGCGGCATATTCCATTGTTCTGATCCTCCTCTTGACATTTACGTTGATATCAACATATTTAGCCCATGTCAAACATGCCCCTGATTCCCTATTCCACCACCATTCATGTGCGCGATACCTGTCTGTGCCTGCATGCGCAGCGGGCAGCCCGGGCGCTTGCCCGACGCTTCGATCTCGCCTTGAAGCCGACGGGGCTGACAAACCAGCAGTTTTCTCTGATGATGGCCTTGAACCGGCCGGAGCCGCCGCCGATGGGACCTGTTGCCAGACTTCTGGCCATGGATCGCACGACACTGACGGCGGCGCTGAAACCGCTTTCTAACCGCGGATGGGTGACGATCGAGCCGGATCCGAAGGACAAGCGCGGCAAGCGGCTGAAGCTCTCAGCCGAGGGGGCGGCGGCACTCGCCAGTGCCGTGCCGATCTGGAAAGAGGTGCATGCCGAGATCGAGGCCGGGATCGCAAGCGATCCGGCGATGCTGCGTCAGGGGCTGCTCGAAATCAGCGCGTAAAGCCCTTAGCCCGCCAGGCCGAGCGGCATGGCCGCCAGCGGGCCGAGCAACATCAGGGTCGCCATGGCGAGCGCAATCCGGTCACGCCCCTCGAAAAGCGGGCCACGAAAGGCGGCGGCGGGATAACGGTGGCGGATCTGGTGGCGGGTGCTCTCATCGACCGGAGCATCCGGCGCCAGGCGGGCATCTTCATGGATTTCATTGGCCGTGGTCGTGTGCATGGGGTTGTCCTCGAGTTTTGTGGGCTCAAGAGCGAACCGAAATCGCGGCCAAGTGTTCCCGCCCCCTGCCCTGAACGCAAAAAGGCCGGCACGAGGCCGGCCTTCGGGCGGTGGATAATCTCGACTGCGATCGATCAGACGACCGAGACCGGCACTTCGGTCGAGGTGCGCATGGCGTGGCTGTAGGGGCATACGATATGGGCAGCGGCGACCAGACGCTCTGCCAGTTCGCGCTCCATGCCGGGGATTTCGACCGAGAGCTTCACCTCGATGCCAAAGCCGGTGCCGTCTTCGCGCGGGCCGATGCCGACGTCGGCGGAGACCTTGGCATTTTCCGGGATCTTCACCTTTTCCTTGCCGGCGACGGCCTTCAGCGCGCCGAGGAAGCAGGCGGAGTAGCCAACGGCGAAAAGCTGTTCGGGATTGGTGCCGGTCGCGCCGTCGCCGCCGAGTTCCTTCGGGGTGGTCAGCGTCACATCGAGAACGCCGTTATCAGAGGCGCCGTGGCCGGAGCGGCCGCCGGTGGCATGTCCATGTGCGGTGTAAAGAATAGCCATTAGGTGTTCTCCTTGTTTTCGGGTTGGTGAGCTTCTATATAGGGCACAATTGAATTGTGTGCAATTGTTTTTTGCACATTGAAATCCACGGCCGTTTTGGTCACTGTGGAAACAATAGAAGCCGATGGGGGTTCATCAAGGGCTATGGACAAGGAAACGCTGGAAAAGGAACTGAAGCTGGACAGGCAGCTGTGCTTCGCGCTTTACGGCGCCGCGCATGCCTTCACCCGTGCCTACAAGCCGCTGCTCTCGCCGCTTGGCCTCACCTATCCGCAATATGTGGTGATGATGGCCCTGTGGGAGGAGGACGACATCTCGGTCAAGGCGCTTGGCGAGAAGGTGGGGCTTGATTCCGGTACGCTCTCTCCGCTCCTGAAGCGGCTCGAACAGATCAACTATGTCGCGCGGCGCCGCGATGCGGCCGACGAACGCGTCGTCTTCATCACGCTGACCGAAGAAGGCCGGCAGCTGAAGGCGCGCGCGCTGGAAGTCTTCCAGTCGATCGGCAGCCAGCTCGGCTGCGACATCGGCGAGATCGAAAGCCTGCGGGACAGCCTGAAGCGGCTGAAGACGCAGCTCGAGGCGATCGACGAAGTCTGAGACCGCGCCCGCATGCCGACCTGAAGCCGAGACGGGAAAGGTCCGGCCGCGCCTTGCTGCCGCCCTGTTTGCCCTCGATGCAGGGCGAACAGGAGACTTGCATGATTTCAGTACCACTTCATTCGCCCCACCGGATCGCAACCGGGATCCGCATCCTCCTTTTGCCCTTGATCGTTCTCGCTGCCCTGCCCTCTTTCGCGGAGGCCGGTCCGGAGGAGATCGTGGCGTCGGCCAAGCGCGTCGAACAGAAGCTCGACATGCGGGTGGGTTTCACCGTCATCGATACCGGCGATGGCACCGTCACCGGTTACCGGCAGAACGAGCGGTTTGCCATGGCCAGCACCTTCAAGGCGCTTGCTTGCGCGGCCGCGCTGTCGCGTGGCGAGGCGGTTTTGGCCAAGAAGACGACGATCCGACAGGCGGATCTCCGTCCGCATTCTCCGGTCACGGAAAAGCGTGTCGGCACGAGCATCAGCACCCGCGCGCTTTGCGAAATGACGCTGCGCACCAGCGACAATGCCGCCGCCAATGCGATCCTGAAGGCGCTGGGCGGGCCGGCGGAAGTGACAGGATTCCTGCGGCAAATCGGCGATGAAACGACGCGGCTCGACCGATACGAGCCGGAACTCAATGAAGCCAAGCCGGGCGATCCGCGCGACACGACGACACCGCAGGCGATCGCTGGGACGTTGCGGCGGCTGTTGCTTCAGGATGCGTTGGACCCTGAAGCGCGTCACCAGCTGGAAGAGTGGATGGCGGCCAATGAAGTGGCCGGCGGGCTGTTGCGCTCCAGGCTGCCTAAGGGCTGGCTGATTGCCGACCGCAGCGGGGCCGGCGGCCATGGCACGCGCGGGGTCGTCGCCCTTGTCCGCCCGCCTGAGGGGGCGCCGCTCGTCATTGCCATTTACATGGACGGGACGAAACATCCGCTGAAGGTCCGGGATGCGGCGATTGCGGAGATCGGCGCGGCGATATTCGAGAGCTATCAGCGATGAGACCGATGACAGCCCGCCTCAGCCTTTCCTTCGGCCTCGCTTTCTCCCTGGTTGTCGCCGGCAGCACGATGATCGCCGCCGAGGCGGCGGCGGCCGATCAGGAGGCGGGCACGGTGGCCGGGGAGCGCTCGGACTGGCAGACGAAGAAGTGCGATGTCTATGCCAAGGCGCTGGCCGAGATCCTCGACCATGTGGGCCGAGAGGATGTATCCGAGCACTTCCTCGCCCAGAACCAGGCTTTCATCGACAGCGGCTGCCTTGCCGATGTCGATGCCTGTCCGGAGAGCGAGGCGGAGATCGAGATCGCCAACGGGCTGACGATTGCCACCATGAATGCCGGGGCTGCGAGCTCGTTCAGCCCCTTTAGATGCCGCGGATGAGTGTCCGCATTGCGCTGTCTTGGACACGGCATGGAACAAGGAACTCATCTTCTTTCAAGGGGTTAACTCCAGGTCAATGGCGGCAACCACGTTGCGTGGCTGCCGCGCGGACCATGAAGGAGAATGCCCATGCAAGTGCCCCAGAACGCCGTGATTGCCGTCGCTGATGGCGAGAAGCTGAGCCTGTTCCAGAACGAAGGCAATGCGCTGAACATCAAGCTCCGGGCCATTCCGGCGGAGGAGATCGACAGCTCGAAGATCGCTTCCGGCGGACGTCATCCCAGCAGCGCTGCCAACCCGGATGACGACCAGCAGGAAGAGGACGGCTTCAGCGGTGGCGTGACCGACATGCTCAACCGCCAGGTCCTCGACGGCAAGATCAAGGACCTGGTGATCGTTGCGGCGCCGCGAACGCTCGGCGAAATGCGCAAAGGCTATCACAAGCAGCTTTCGGCCGTGCTGGTCGGCGAACTGGACAAGGATCTCACCGGCCACTCGGTGCCGGAGATTGAAAAGGCGCTTGAGGCGGCCTGATCCCGAAACACGATCAACAGCACCAAACAAGAAGGCCCCGTCGTTATCGGCGGGGCCTTTCTGTGTCTGGCAGTTTTTAGAGGCGATCGCCTTCCGTTACTGGCGAACGAGGATCTTTGCCTTGGTCGGCACGCGCTCGTAGAGGTCGATGATGTCCTGGTTCATCAGGCGGACGCAGCCCGAGGACACGGCCTTGCCGATGGAATTCCATTCCGGCGAGCCGTGCAGGCGGTAGAGCGTGTCCTGACCGTTCTGGAAGATGTAGAGCGCGCGGGCGCCGAGCGGATTGTCGAGGCCGCCGGGCTTGCCGCCGTTGCGGACGGAATAGATCTCGAGTTCCGGCTGGCGGGCGATCATCTCGTCCGGCGGGGTCCATTTCGGCCACTTCTGGCGCCACTGGATGACGCCCTGGCCACCCCAGGCAAACCCATCACGGCCAATGCCGACGCCGTAACGCATGGCAGTGCCGCCGCGCTCGACGAGATAGAGGAAGCGGTTGGGCGTATCGACAACCACGGTGCCGGGGGCCTCGCCGGTCGGATCGATGACCTGCTGGCGGTAGAAGCGCTCCGGGATGCGCCAGTAGGGAACAGCCGGAATGACATAGCCGCCGTCATAGACTTCGCCATACATGGCGTCGAGTTCGGGGGTGCGGCCCTTCGGGGCAGCCGGCACGACGGGACCTTCCAGCCGGGTGCCCGGCGGCATAGGACGCGATGTGGTGCAGCTTGCAAGCAGGGACGCCGCGCCGAGACCTGTCAAGGACAGAAGCGAACGGCGGGTCAGATTCGATGTTGAGGACATGAAGGTATGAGTTTCCTGTAGCAGTTCTGCGGATGAAGACGCTGGGAGGTGCGCTTTGTTCCGCGATGATCCGATGCAAACAGGAAAGGTTCAATTAAAGCAACGCCGCCCCCCTTTCACGTTTTGGAGAGAGGGGGAAGGTCGCAAAAGAGTGTCGCTAAATGACAACAATCGGGGTGTTGTCCGGCACCCGGTCGAAGAGATCGATGACATCCTGGTTAAACATGCGCACGCAGCCGGATGAGGTTGCCTTGCCGACCGACTGCCAGTCGGGCGTGCCGTGGACGCGGTAAAGCGTGTCCTTGCCGTTCTGGTAGATGTAGAGCGCGCGGGCGCCGAGCGGATTGTTGCGGCCGGCGACGAGACCGCCCCGTTCGGCAGACACAGAGCGCAGGTTCGGATTGTTCTCCACCATGTCGTCCGTCGGGGTCCAGTGCGGCCATTTGGCCTTGCGCTGGATCACGCCCCTGCCCGACCAGGCATAGCCGTCGCGACCAAGGCCGACGCCATAGCGGATCGCCTTGCCGCCCGGCTGGACGAGATAGAGGTAGTGCGCCTTGGTGTCGACGACGATGGTGCCTGGAGCTTCGACGGTCTGATAGACCACTTCCTGACGCAGCATGTCGGCGCGCACCCGATCGAGCGGGATCGGCGACAGCGTGTGGCCGTCATCCACCACAAGACCATACATTGTCCGATGCAGCGGATTGGTCACCGGCAAACCATAGGTCTGGTGGAACTGCGTCTGGTAGAGATTGCGCTTTTGCGGCGCGGTCTGATCGGCAGCCGGCGGCGTGCGCGCCGGATCACACCAGACGGGGGCGACTTCATCCTGAAAGACGTCGATGTTCATCCGGCTGGTGTCTGTCACAAGGATGCAGCCCGACAGCGAGCCGACGAGCGCCGTGCCAAACCCCAGCGACAGGAGGCGCTTCGACAGGAGGGAGGCCGTAGCGGCCTGACCGGAGGGCGAGAGCTTGGACATGCGGTACCTGATCATACTGACAGCGTTATCTGCATCCTGTCAGGCGCGGCTGGCGCGAAGCTTATGGCCGGGGGTGATTTGCACTCGTCGTCATGTTGGCCCCACGAATTAGAGCTGCGACGTTGTGGTGCCCGCATGTGGGGAATTGCTTCGGATAGACTTGTACCGGAAGTCGTATTTCACCGTCAGAGCGGCGCATATCTACGATTTTTAGTATTGCAGATATTAGTGTTTCATAACTCTTTAAGGCGTTTCGATCACGATCCGTTGAGCATTTCACATCTGGGCAGGGGCGAATCCACGTGCTTCACAACATGAAAATTGGCAGCAAGATCTATCTGGGCTTTGGGTCGGTGCTGGTCGTGCTTGGCGTCATCGCCGGCGCTGGCATCTATTCGAACCTCACCAACGAGGCCTCTTTCGCGGAATACCGGGAGAGCGCCAGAAAGACGAACGAGGCGGGCCGTATCCAGGCCAACATGCTGGAAGCGCGCCTCGCCTTTCGCAAGTTCCGCGCCGAACCCACGGATGAGCTGAAGCAGGAGGTGACGACCCGGCTTGCGACGACGAAGGCATCGGTCGACACCATGCTGACCTATGAGCTGACCGATTCGGCAAGGACGACCGTTTCCGGCTTCCACGCCATCATCGACACCTATGCGCAGGACTTCGACAAGGTCGTGATGCTGCAGAGCCAGCGCGAAGAGCTTGTCGACGGGACGCTCGACACACTCGGGCCGAAGATGGCCGGGGAACTGGAGACGATAAGCGAGTCCGTTGCGACCTCCGGGAACGTCGAGGCGGCCGCAACGCTCGAGCGATTGAAGTATGACATCAGCAGTCTGCGGCTCGGAACCAACAAGTTTCTGCTGAACAACACCGATGGCGCATTCGAGAACGCCAAGACGTTTGCCGAAAAGGCGCGTGAGGAAGTCGCAGAAATTAAGGCGAGCTCGACCGATGCCGCCGTGACCGGCACGCTGGACACGCTGGCAACGGAACTGGCGACATATGAGACCGCCATCAAGTCGGTGTATGAGGTGATCAAGAGCCGAAACGAGATAATCAACGGGTCGATGAATGTCGCCGGCGACCAGCTGTCGACATCGGTCGAACAGTTGAAACTGGACCTGAAGAAGACGCAGGATACGCTGGGGCCACAGATCCAGTCGACGATGGAGACTGCCGTCATGATCGGCAGCACGCTGGCCGCGGTCGGCCTTGTCATGGCCGGCTTCATCGCCTTCTTCATTGCCCGCAGCATCACTGTCCCGGTCGGCCAGATCACCAGCGCGATGGGTTCGCTTGCCGACAACAAGCTCGACACCGTCATTCCGGGGCTCGACCACCAAAGCGAAATCGGTCTGATGGCCAAGGCCGTCGACGTCTTCAAGCAGAACGCCATCAAGATCCGCGATCTGGCGGCCCAGGAAGCAGCGCTGCAGGAGAAGAATGCTGACCTGCAGTCGAACATCGCGACCGTGGTTGATGCGGCTGTTGCCGGCGACTTCACCCGCCGGATCACCAAGACCTATGACAATCCGGACCTCGACCGCTTTGCGGCCAATGTGAACACGCTGGTCCAGTCCGTCGATACCGGCATTGCCGAGACCGGCCGCGTCATCTCGGCGCTTGCCAAGGGCGACCTGACGGAAAGCATGGAAGGCCATTACCAGGGCGTCTTTGCCGACCTGCAGGCCAATGTGAACGAGACGATGTCGAGCCTGCGCACCCTGATGCAGGAGGTTCGTCAGTCGGCGGATGCGATCAATGGCGGTGCGGACGAGATCCGTCAGGCCTCCAACGACCTGTCGCGCCGCACGGAAACCCAGGCCGCCTCGCTGGAAGAAACCTCCTCGGCGCTCGAGGAAATCACGGTCGCCGTGAAGACCTCCACCGAACGCGCACAGGATTCCAGCAAGATGGTGACGGAAGCCCGCCAGTTCGCCGAGGCCTCGTCAGGCGTCGTCGGTGAAGCGACTTCGGCGATGAGCCGGATCGAACAGGCGTCGAACGAGATCACCCAGATCATCAATGTGATCGACGAGATCGCCTTCCAGACAAACCTTCTGGCCCTGAATGCCGGCGTCGAAGCGGCGCGTGCGGGTGAAGCCGGCAAGGGTTTTGCCGTCGTAGCCCAGGAAGTGCGGGAACTCGCGCAACGCTCGGCAACGGCCGCCAAGGACATCAAGACGCTGATCACCAAGTCGTCGCACGAGGTCCAGACCGGCGTTCAGCTCGTCAGCTCGACGGGTCAGGCGCTGAGCGACATCCAGGCCAAGGTGGTGGGCATTGCAAGCCAGGTCACCTCGATCGCAACGGCTGCTCAGGAACAGTCGACCGGTCTCTCGGAGGTCAACATGGCCGTCAACCAGATGGACCAGATGACCCAGCAGAACGCGGCGATGGTGGAAGAGGCCGCCGCCAGCACAGCGAAGCTCGCGGAAGAGACCGCGCATCTGCGGGCGCTGGTCGCCCGCTTCAAGGTGCAGCGGGACGGCGGGGCACAGCGCTACGCCGCCTGATCCGCGCATCCGTCATCGCGACACAAAAAGACCCCGGCTCATCGCGAGCCGGGGTCTTTGCGTTTCGGCGAAGTCGTTACTCGCTGGCGGGCGCCGGCGCCTTCCCCTCGCCTTCGCGCGGCAGGCGGATGTTGGGCAGCAGAAGCGCGCAGATCAGGCCGATAACCATCATGCCCGACGCCGTCAGGAAGAGCGGGACAAAGGCCTCGGAATAGGCATTGGCGACGAGCGCGCGGGCGGCGTCCGGCAGGGCAGCCAGGCCCTCGGGTGTGAGGTTGCGGAAGTCGACGCCGCCGGGCAGCGCGATCTGCACATGGGTGAGGCCGGAGCTGACGATGGCGCCGTAGATGGAGATGGCGATGGCCGCGCCGCCCATGCGGGTGAGAGTCACCGTGCCGGTGGCAGCGCCGACGTCAGCGCGCGAGGCAGCGTTCTGCACGCCGATGACGGGGACCTGCTGGCCGATGCCGACGCCGAAGCCCTGCAGGAGCATGACGAGCGCTATGAAGATCAGCGGCGTTCCCGCATGCAGGAAGGAGAAGATGCCGAGGCTGATGACGCCAAGCGCTGTAGACGCGATGGAGAAGGGCTTGTAGCGGCCGGTGCGGGCGATCAGGCGACCGGCGGCGATGGAGCCGAAGGCGATGCCGCCCGTGGTCGCGACGAAGAGCAGGCCGGCCATCGAGGGCGAGAGGCCAGTCGTGGTCTGCAGGTAAAGGGCGATATAGTTGACCGAGCCGATGCCGATGGCGCCCGAAACGAGCGAGATGACCAAGAGCAGATTGATCGTGGGCTTGGAGAAGAGCGAGAGCGGTACCACGGGTTCCGGCGCGCGACGCTCGACCATGACCCAGCCGATCGCGCAGAGCGCACCGAAGGCGACAACGGCAAGGCTTTGCCAGGCAATCAGCGAGCCGAAGATCTGGCCGCTATCGGCCCAGAAGACGACGGAAGCGACGGCACCGGCCAGCAGGATCGCACCGGCATAGTCGATCTTCGGTTTGCGGTTCGGCTTGCGATAGGGCAGCAGGAAGGCAAGGCCGATCAGAACGGCGATGCCGATCGGCAGGTTGACGAGGAAGATCGAACGCCAGCCAAAGAGATCGGACAGCGTGCCGCCGATGACAGGACCGAGTGCGCCGGACGCCATCAGCACGAGGCTCGAATAGCTCTGGTAGCGGGCGCGTTCACGCGGCTCGAAGAGATCGGCATTGATCGAGAAAATCGAGACCATGATGCCGCCGCCACCGAGCGCCTGGAGAACACGGGCGGCGATCAGCGTGTCCATGGAGACGGCAAGGCCGCAGACGAGCGAGCCGAGCGTGAAGATCGCAATCGCCGCCATGATCACGTATTTGCGGCCGAAGAGATCGCCGAGCTTGCCGTAGAGTGGCATGACGGCGCTGGTGGTCAGCAGGTAGGCCGAACCGACCCAGCCGAAGCGTTCCAGCTCTCCGAACTCGCCGACGATGGTCGGCAAAGCGGTGGAGACGATCTGGTTGTCGAGGGTCGCCATGAACATGGCCGACATCAAGAGGAGATAGACGAAAAGGCGGAGCCTCGGATCCGTGACCAGCGGGCCCTCGGCGGGCGCGGTCATGCCTGCTGCCGAACGCGGCGTCGGGTGGGGTTCAAAGCGGGGTTCCGGGCCGGCTGGCGCGGCTGTGCTGGACTTGGTCATGGATCGGGCGCTCCTGTCTGACCGCAAAATGTGCCTCTCGCAATTATATGTCAATAGCACATATTTGCTGATCGCATCTATTTTGCTTTTCGCTGCCGTCAGGCTCTGCTATGGTCCGCTCATGACATCTGCTTCGCATTCCAGACCCACGGTCCTTGAAGATCTGCCCGACACCGATGGCCCCTCGCCTGTCGGCGCCCCGCCGCTGGCCGCCATCGGTCACGCCATGACGCGCATGCGGCTCCTGATCGGGCGCCGCTTCATCGGGCGCATGGCGCTGAGACGGATCGGCACGGGGCTCGAGCTCTCCGACCTCGACGCAATCGGCGTGATCAAGCGGATCGGCAGCCAGCAGGAAGTAACGGTCGGGACGATTGCAGAGCAGCTCCGCATCGATCCGTCGCGCGGCAGCCGGATCGTGGCCGATCTGGTGAAACAGGGGCTTCTGGAGCGCGCCGCCTCGCAGGAGGACGGACGCCGGAGCCTGGTGCGGGTGACGGAGGCCGGTCGCAAGGTGCTTGACGACATCGAGGCGATCAAGCGGGAGACAATCATGGAAGCAACGGCCGGATGGTCGGACGAAGAGGTCGAGACCTTCGGGCGCCTCTACATGCGGTTTACCGAGGGGCTGGAAGCGCAGTTTGATCGCTTCGAACAGGACGAAGGTCGCTAGCCGCACATCCCTGCGGACATAGACCCGGCCGGCATTCCCTCCCCCGAGAAAACGCCGGCCGGTCGTCATGGGACCGGTTATCCACCACCCCTTGCCGCTCCGCCAGGACAGAAAGGGTTTGTGTCCCACGCCGAATGGCATGGATCAGACGGGCTTGGGGCCCTGAAGAGCGTTGTAGATCTTCTTCCCCAGTACGGCGGCGATCGGAATGGAGATCACCAGACCGGCCGCAAAGGCCGCCGCTATCTGCCAGCCTTCCCGCATGTCGAGCGACAGGACCGCGATCACCGAAGCACCGCCGACGGCGCTTGCGACGAGGATGTAGAGAACTGCGGCCAGACGAAGCATGACGAAACTCCCTTCGCGTTCATGTCTATCGAGCTTCACCATAAGATGAGCGGCAACTTTTTCCTTGATCTGGCTCAAATCCTTGACAGGAAATGCTTAGACCAAAGGCGCAGTCGTTCAGTCTCGCCGTTAACATTGTTTTAAGCCTGTTGTTGCCGCCCCTGCCCGCTTCCTCCAAGGTCCCGGACATCACGATTCCACAGGGAACCGACAGGCCATGCCTTCTCGACGTCAAGTCATGATCGGCCTTGGCGGGCTGCTCGCGACGGCGGGCCTGCCCGGGCGCAGGCCCGTGGCGCAAGCCCAGACGCTGGCCATGGCGGAGCTGCGCGGCGGGTTCGATGCGGCCGAGGCCGGCATCCTGCCAGGCACGGAAGACGACCAGAGCCGCCGGCTGCAAGATCTGATCGACCGGGCGGCAGCCGTGGGCCAGCCGGTCTTCCTGCCGGCCGGGACTTATGAGGTCGCCAATCTGGAACTGCGCGATGGCACCCGCCTGACCGGTGTGCCCGGCCTGACCCGGCTCGTCTATCGTGGTGACGGGCATCTGATCGCCGCCCAGGACATCAGGCGCGTCAGCCTCTCGGGCATCACCTTCGACGGTGCCAATCGCTGGCTTGCGGATTACACCGAGGGGCTTCTCTCCTTCCGCAGTGTCGACGAGGTCTCCATCGACGGTTGCGAGATCGTCGGCAGCCGCAAATGCGGGATCTATGTCGCGCGGTCTGGCGGGCGCATCGAAGGCTCGCGCGTGTCGGGTGCGGCAGAAGCCGGGATCTGGGCGATCGAAGGCAGAGCCTTCACGATCCGGGAAAACGAAGTCTTCGACTGCGGCAATGGCGGCATCCTGGTGCATCGCTGGACGAAGGGCGAGGACGGCACCGTGATCACGGGGAACCGGGTGGCGCGGATCGGCGCCACCAATGGCGGCACCGGTCAATACGGCAACGGGATCAATGTCTTCAGGGCCGACAATGTGCTGGTCTCGGGCAACCACGTTTCCGATTGCGCCTTTTCCGCCATCCGGGCGAATTCCGCCTCCAACATCACGATCAGCGGCAACCAGGCCTTCGGTTCGGGGGAGACGGCCATCTATGCCGAGTTCGAATTCGAGGGCGCCCTGATAACCGGCAATGTCATCGACGGGGCGGCCATCGGGATCTCGGTTGCCAATTTCGATCATGGCGGGCGGCTCTCGACGGTGAGCGACAACGTCGTGCGCGGGATCGTCAACAAGGGACCTTACGAGCCGACGGTCAGCGGCTTCGGTTTTGGCATCTCGGTCGAGGCGGACACGCTGGTGACCGGCAATCTCGTCGAGGGTGCGGAGACGGCAGCACTTGCGATCGGCTGGGGGCCCTATCTGCGCAATGTCATCGTGAGCGACAACATCCTGCGCGGCAGCCCCGAGGGCATGCGGGTGAGCGTGGTCGAGGGTTCGGGCCAGACGCTGATCAGCGGCAATGTCGTGGACGGGGCGCAGCAGGGCGCGGTCGTCGGCTATCGCTGGAACGATCGGGTGGGTGGCGCGCTTTCCGATGGCGACACGACCCATGCGCATCTCACATTGCGCGGGAACGTCTTCGCCGGCGGATGAGCGGCTCGAGCAAGGCGTTTTGTTAACCGCGCGGAAACCAATATGCGACCTTTCGAACTGTCGTAATTTCTGTTTAAGCTAACTCTGATTTACTTGCGGCAGTTAACCTGTCGTGGGTCACATGCTTCTACCTCTGCAGAACATAATCCTCGAGAAGATCGCGACCGGGCAGTCACTGGCCGAGACCGTGGATTATCTGTGCCGCGAAGTCGAGACGATGACCGACGACATCGTCTGCTCGGTATTGCTGCTTGACGAGGATCGGCGGCTGCGGCATCTGGCCGGCCCCTCCCTTCCCCTGGAATACACCTCTGCCATCGACGGCGTTGCGATCGGTCATGGCGTCGGATCCTGCGGGACAGCGGCCTATTACGGCGAGCCGGTGCTGGTCGAGGACATTGACAGCCATGAATATTGGCAGCCTTACAAGCAGCTTGCCCTGCCGCTTGGTCTGAAGGCCTGCTGGTCGACGCCGATCATCGGATCGGGAAGGGTGCTCGGCACCTTCGCCTTCTACTACCGCAACATCAGAGGCCCCTCCGAGCAGGAGCGGCAGATCGTCAAGGCCTGCGTGCATCTTTGCGCTATCGCCATTGAGCGTGACCAGCGCATGGCGGAGCGGCGGCGTCTGGCCGATACCGATGGCCTGACGGGTCTGCCGAACCGCAGCCGGTTCAACGAGGTGATTGCCGAAGTCTCGCGGCGCGAGCCCGACTGGGCCCTGATGCTGATCGATCTCGACAATCTGAAGATGGTCAACGACACCTTCGGCCATGGTGCCGGTGACGATCTCATCCGGATCGTTGCCGAACGCATGAAGCAGGAAGCGCCGGCCGGCATGGCGTTTCGCCTCGGCGGCGACGAATTTGCCGTGATCGTTCCCTGTATTGCGACGACGGAGCCTGCAGCGCTTGCCGAGACGCTGATCTCGCGGATCAAGGAGCCGGCGGATTGCGGCGGGCACCTGATCTATCCCGCAGCGACGCTGGGCGGCGCCAAGGCCGGGGCGGAACGCAGCCCGCAGCAGGTGCGGCAGAATGCCGACTACGCGCTCTACCACGCCAAGGAACGGGCGCGCGGCCGCTACCTCGAATATCAGGCAGGTCTCGGCACCTCGATCGCCAAGCGCTTCCGCTCGGTGCAGGAGGTCGATCAGGCGCTGCGCGACAACAGGATCGATGCGCATTTCCAGCCGGTGATAGAGCTCGCGACGGGCCGCATCATGGGGTTTGAATCGCTCTGCCGCATGACCATGCCGGACGGGCGTCTGGTGGCGGCAGCCCATTTTCACGAGGCGATGAAGGACGCCCATGTGGCGATCGAGATCACCGAGCGCATGCTGGAGCGGATTGCCGCGGCGGCCAGCGAGTGGAAGCGCGAGGATCTTCTCTTCTCCCGTATCGGCCTGAACCTGTCTGCTGCCGATTTTCATCGCGGCGGACTGACGCGCCGGATCGTCGATGCCCTGGCAGGCGCAGGGCTCGAGCCGATGACCATCACAGCGGAGGTGACGGAGTCAGTCTATCTTGCGCAGAAGGACAATGTCGTTGCCGAAGAGATCCATGCGCTGCGCGAAGCCGGCATCAAAGTGGCGCTCGACGATTTCGGGACGGGTTTTGCCTCGCTCACTCACCTCCTGACCGTGCCGGTCGACATCATCAAGATCGACAAATGTTTCGTGCGCCGCCTGTCGGATGCCGGTGGTGGCGGGGTCATCACCAAGGGGCTTCTGGATATCGCGCGTGGCCTCGGCATCTGGGTCGTTGCCGAAGGCATCGAGGAACAGGCACAGGCCGAGCATCTGCTCTCGCTCGACTGCAAGGCCGGCCAGGGCTACTACTTCTCCCATCCGGTCGATCGCGACAGCGTGCGGGAAACGCTGGAGGTCAGCAATTTCCACCCGGAATGGTCGCGCTTTGTCAGCGACAGAAACCGGCTCTTGTTCAACAAGGCCGGCTGAGACGCGACATCTGCACGCTATCGCGCCCCAGCGCCAATTGGCCTCTTGAGATCAGGCGCTGCGGCGCCGGCCCGTGACGAGACGGATCAGTTCGCGTGCCTCCGGCGGCGGGCGCTTTTCCATTCGACGATAGAGCCGGCAATCGCGCGTGCGGCTCAAAAGCCCCATGTTGACCAGCTCGCGGCGGATCAGCACGTGATCCGAAAAGCCATTGTGGCGCGAGAGTACCTCATTGACCGTCTTTTCCGGCATCTCCTCCCCTGCGGACAGGAAGGACCAGAGCACCCAGAGCGCCAGTTGCTGCTGGTTGAGCTTGCCCGGCCAGCGCATGAGAACGTCGGTGCCGGCAAAGCAGCGGGCGGTGAGCTCCACGCGGCGGAAATCGACCGCCGGCTCGGCCTCGATCGTCGGCGGGTTGGCCAGTCGATCTTCCGCGGCGCGGCTTGCCTTGAAATGCTGGTAGTTGCGATAGCCGACGGCGCGCGTCAGCATGTTCAAAAGCTCGACATGGCCGGGCACTTGCGCCCGCGCTTCGAGTTCGCGCTTCAGGGTCTTGGCCAGCGCCGACAGATCGGGCGCGGAATAGGCGTGTGACGTCCTCGACATCTCATTTCTCCTGGTCGTGCCCGGCTGCCTCGAGCAGCCAACATGGCCGGTGGTCACCGACTTCCGACGGGGCACGGAAAAACGAGCTTCGTCGATCAGAAGAAAGGCAGGTTTAGCTCCCCTTGCCGGGGCGGTGACGCCTGGGTGGACTGCAGACCCTGGAAGCGCAGAAATACGCGCGACGGGCATGCGCTGTCAATTGCGCGAACAATCAGCAAATTTCATCGGTCGCATCAGCCCGAAGCGCTTTTCCGGGCGGCTGACGCGAGATAGCCTCCGGCCAATCTTCAACGGAGTCGCACATGCTCAAGATCTACGGCGTCTACAAATCCCGCGCGACGCGCATTCTCTGGCTGATGGAAGAACTCGGCGCACCTTTCGAACTGGTGCCTGTCCTGCAGGCCTACAAGCTGCAGGATCCGTCGGCGGCCGATGCGCGGCTCAACACCCGTTCGCCTGCGTTTCTTGCGATCAACCCGATGGGCAGCATCCCGACCATCGAGGATGACGGGCTGGTTCTGAACGAGTCACTCGCACAAACCATCCATGTGGCGAAGAAGCATGGCGGACCGCTTGCGCCGAAGGATGCAGCCGAGGAGGCCCTGACGCTGCAATGGACGCTGTTTGCGGCAACCTCGATCGAGACGGACGCCCTGAAGATCTCCATGGCGAACGCCGAAGGTCGGCTCGCGACCGAGGCCGGCCAGCAGGAGGCCAAGGCCCTCGCCCGCATCCTGTCGCGGCCCTTCGGCGTGCTGGAAAAGCATTTTGCGGCGCATGACTACGCTCTCGGTGACCGCTTTACCGTCGCGGACATCAATCTCGGCGAAATCGTGCGCTACGCCCAGGCCTACCAGCCGCTGTTCGATGCCCATCCAAAGACAGCCGCCTGGCTTTCCCGCATCCAGTCCCGCCCCGCCTTCAAGGCCATGTGGGAAAAGCGGCTGGCCGAGGTGGAGTGACCGCAGCGCTTGCGGTTTCAGGCCTCTGATTTTCTCGGTCGCCCGCCCTTCGCGCCATTGGCGCGGCTGGCAGCCACCTTGGCCGGGGAGCGCGACTGCCCTCCCCGGCGCTGGGCGTCCATGAACATGCGCGAACCGAAGATGCCGGCCATCAGTCCCTGGATGGTATAGTCGACGTCGAGGCTTTCCCAATGAAGGCCAGTCTCGCCGAGCAGTTCGACCTCGGCGAGTTCGTCGATTGTTGCGTTTTCGAGCCCTTCGAGCGCACGCGCGGGAACCAGAAAGGTTGCCCCATTGACGAAATCAACGACGATGCGCTCGGTCGCCCGATCGAACCGGACGGCCACCGGGATCGGCCGGCCGGCGCGTTCCTCGGCCCAGCGTGCCTTGGCTGCCTGCAGATCAGCGTCGCTGACATCACCCATGATAGCGTCTCCACGTCTTGAGAAAGAGCGCCTGTTGCGCCTTGATTTCTTCGACCGCTCTGCGAACGTCGCGATCGGAAAGTCCGCCTTGTGTCATGACCTTCAACGTCACGATGTCGATCCGGGCTTCGCCATCCCATAGACATGCACATGCGGAGGCTCGTGATCCGCCGTATAGATCACAAAACGCATGCCATGGCTTCGCAGGACAGTGACCATCTCGCAAAATAACCCATGAAGTTGGGTTTTTCAATCGCGCTTATGAACTCGCCGTTGCCCGCGCAAACGGCCGGACCAGGACCCAATAGCCGGTGTGCCGATGCACAAGTGCCGTGACCACTACGAGGCGCAGCGTCTGCACGAGGACCATGGCGACGGCGGCTCCGGTGATGCCCCAGTGCGGCACCAGCAGCAGCATCAGCAGGACGCAGGCAAAGACCGAGATCGAGACGATCACGAGGCTCAGGCGGTAGCGCCCCTGGACGACCAGGAGTTCGGCCGCCTGGCCGGTTGCTGCGCGGATGACATAGGCGAGCCCGAGCAGCACGAGGCAGGGATAGGCCTGGACGAAGGCCTCGCCGAAGAGGTGGAGCAAGGGATAGCCGGCGACCAGCGTCAGCGCCACCGAGGGAATGGTGAGCCAGAAGGTGGCATTGGTGGAGCGGGTGATGCGGGCCTGCAGGCCTGTCCGGTCGGCCGAGGCCAGCGACAGCGAGAAGCCGCGGGCGGCGACCAGCATGAAGCCATATTGCACGAAGGCTGCGAGCGAGAGGGAGCGCTGGGCGGCGAAATAGAGCGAGGCCTGGTCGGGTGACACGAGGAAGCCGAGGATCAGCACATCGATCCAGACGAACAGCTCCTCCGCCGTCATGGCCGGCATCATCAGGACGGAGGCGAGCAGCCAGAAGCGGCGGCGCTCATGGCTGGTCACAGGCTTCTCGCGCTTCGGCAGGCGGGCGCGCAACAGCAGCGCCTGGGCAACCAGCACGACGACGGAGGAAAGCACGACGATGACGAGCACCGTTACGGCATCCAGCGGCAGACCGGCGAGACGAGCGATGCCGACACCGAGCATGATCAGCACGGGGCGGAAGATGAAGCCTGGAATGGTGGAAAGCGCATACCAGCCGAAGCCTCTGAAGACGCCGGTCAGATAGGTCTCGAGCGAGAGCACCGGAAAGCCGAGCGCAAGGACGGCGAGCGGCAGCAGGAAGGCCTCATCGACAAGGCCTGGCAGCGCCAACAGGAAGACCAGCGCCAGGGCCGCGATCACACCGGAGCCTGCGATGACGGCCTTGAAGCCCGTTGCGAGGAAGCCGGCGAGATGGGCCTGTTTTTCCCTGCGTCCATAGCGGGGAATGAAGCGGGCGGCGGAATCGTAGAAGCCGAGAACGCCGATCTGGCCGACGACGCTGACCCAGGTCCAGAGGATGACATAGACACCGTAGTCTTCCAGCGCCATCAGGCGGGCGAGCAGGATCTGCAGGCCTAGGCCGACGAAGGCTGCGGCGATGCGCACGGTGATGCTGACGAGCGCGCCGCGCAGGCCCGGATCGCGCACGGCATGGACGGCCTTTTGCCTCAGCCTTGCGATCATGGCATGCAGCACAAGACGAGGCTCATGCTGCCGCCGGCGCGGCCGACGAGGGCTTGCAGCCTGTCCAGCACATGGCGGAAGCGTCCCCGCCAGGCCGGCCCCAGACCGTGATAGAGCGCACGCAGACGCGGCCGTAGGCCTGCCATCCACTGGCGGCAATAGACTTGTCCGAGAGCGGTGAGCGGCACGTAGAGCGCGGTGAGCGGCTCGCTGGTATTGGTCCAGCTTGACTTGTAGGCGGAGGTATCGTTGAGGAAATCGAAGCGGTGGATGCCGCTCTCGATCGCCCAGCGCTGGGCGCTTTCCATCTGCACCTTGCCGGGCGAATATTGCTGATAGGCAAGATCGATCGCGCCGAGGAAGCAGTAGTAATCCTTGCGGAAGCGCATGCCGAGTTCCATGGCGATCGGGACGCCATCGAGCGTCAGTGCATGGAGGTAGACGCAACCTTCATCCGGGCCGGCATCCTGGCCGAGCCCGCGCAGGAAGGCGGCAAAGCGCGGGTCGAAGAGATCGCGGCCCAGGCGGCCGGTGCCTTTCAGCCAGTCCTGCTTCATCGCGATGCAGCGGGTGACGTGATCGGCATACTCGGCATCGGCCGGGGTCAGCACCCGGTAGTCGAGCCGGCCGAGCTTCTCAAGCCGGTTGCGCCGGCTGTTGCGCTGCAGGCGCTGCTTCTTTGGAAGTGCGCGGTGGTGGCTTTCCCAATCGGCGATGTCGGTGAGATCGAGGATCGAGGATTGCTGTTCTGTGAGGGGCGAGACGCCCCGGCCGCCGATAATGCGCGCCAGCAACGCCGTCTGCGGCACGTGATCGAGGCAGATCGCATCGCCCTCGCCGCGGCCGCAGATGCCGTCGAAGACACGCTTGCCAAGCGTGAGGTCGAAACGGGCGGGATCGTAGAGCAGCGCGGCATATTGGTTCATCGGCGCCGAGAGGGGCACGACCGCCCGAACCGTGCCGGCAACACGACGCGTCATCAGCGGCCAGATCATCAGGCATTCGCCGCCGTCCCAGAGCACGTAGACCGAAGGTCGCTGATCGGCTGCCGCCTCCCCGTCTAGGAAGGCCCGGCACCAGCTGATGCACCAGTCAAAGCTCTGGAAATAGGTGAAGGGCTCGGGCGTGCGCTGCTCCAGCGCCTGCCACTCCTCCTTGAGGGCGACGAGCTCATCCAGCGTTTCCAGGCATTCGAGCTCGAGCCGGCGGCCGTTCTGCGCGATCGGCAGGGTCCAGCGACGACCGGCATTGCTGCCGGAGGTCCGGTTCATCCCTCGGCTCGAAACATCCATGAATGCGGCCTCATCGGTTGCGCATGATCTGTCGGGCCGCCAGTCTAGCCGTGAAGGGTTAAACCTCCCTTGAGGCAGGATCTGGCCGGCGCAACCGGCGCGATCGCGGGCGTGGGACGATTCAGGGACCGAGGCTCAGGCGAAGAGAACATCGGTCACGCGGACCGAGCCGACGGCCAGGCCGTTCCAGTTGGTCATGCCGTGATTGGCAAGGCGCATCAGGGCGGCCCGTTCTTCGCTGTCCTCGTCGAAGTGGCGTGCAAGCAGGGCGGCGATCATCGCTTCTGCGGCGCGGGTGGCGCCATCTTCCGCCTTGACGGCGAAGGAGAGACCCTTGTCCGGCAGCAGCGCGCAGAAGACGCCTTCGGCCCCGGTCTTGGCAAAGATGCGGCCAGGCGCGACCTGCATCAGTCTGGTGCAGAAGCGCTTCGTGCCGGCGACGTAGAAGGGTTCGGCCATGCAGGCATTGATCAGCCGGCGGGCGGCGGCGGCGCGCAACGGCTCCAGGCCCTTGCCCGTGACGAGCTTGCCGAAGCCGCGGGCAAGGCCGGTGAGCGGCACGGCATAGGTCGGGATCGAGCAGCCGTCCGTGCCGCAATTGTCGCGCGACAGCACGGCGCCGGTGAGATCCGCCATGATGGCGCGGATTGCCTGCTGCAGCGGATGGTCGAAGCCGGCATAGCCGCGCGGCTCCTCGCCGGTGTGGCTGCAGGTGCAGACGAAGCCCGAATGTTTGCCCGAGCAATTGTTGTGAAGCGCCGTCGGCTTGTCGAGCGTGCGGGCCTGATCGATGAGGACAGACTGATGCGAGGACCAATGGGCGCCGCATTCGAGCACGCTCTCATCGAGCCCCGCAGCCTTCAGCATTGCGGCGGCGGTGGCCACGTGTTCCGGTTCGCCTGAATGGGAGGCGCAGGCGAGTGCCAGCTCCCGGTTGCCGAAGCCATAGGCGTCTGCCGCGCCACTTTCGACCAGCGGCAAAGCCTGCATCGCCTTGCAGGCAGAACGCGGGAAGACACCGGCTTCGACATCGCCGGCGGAGAAGAGGATCTTGCCTTCGGCATCGACCACGACGGCCAGGCCTCGATGGCGGCTCTCGACGAGTTGACCGCGCGTGACCTCTACCGTGATCGGATTTTCCATGACCTGCCTCAAAATGCCAATATTGTCTGATGCTTGTTAAAGCATGCATTGTCCCGCTGTTCGAGGTCCGGATTGAAATTTCTGCTGCGCATCGTCTCCGTCATCCTGCTCGTCTTCGTGTTGCCGACGCTGGTTTCGGCCGGTCTCTGGGCGACACGCGACCACCCGGATGGCTGGAGTTCGGCGCGGTGGAGCTCTTCCGGACTGCTGCCGACGGCGGCGGAAAGCCCGGAGGCTGCGATCTATGTCTTTTCCGCCATGACCGGCGGGTTGAAAGGCGCAATCGCCAGCCATGCCTGGATCGTCACCAAGGAAGAAAACGGCGAATACCAGCGCTATGACAAGGTCGGCTGGGGCTCGCCGATCCGCCGCAACCACCGGGCGCCCGACGCCTATTGGTATTCCAACCCGCCAAGGCTGGTGGTGGAGATCAAGGGCGAAGAGGCCAAGCGCCTGATCCCGATGGTGGAGGCGGCGATCGCCGGCTATGCCTATGGAAAGCCCGACGGCTACCGGATCTATCCGGGGCCGAACTCGAACACCTTCGTCGCGCATGTGCTGCGCGAGGTGCCGGAACTCGGAGCCGTCCTGCCGGCCGATGCGGTCGGCCGCGACTATCTGCCCGGCGGCGCCTTCTATCATCTCGACAAGGATGGGCGCGACCTGCATTTGAGCCTCGGCGGTCTGGCCGGGCTTTCGGTCGGTGTGCGCAGCGGTCTGGAGGTGAATTTCCTCGGGCTTGTGGCGGGTGTGGATTTCGCGCGGCCGGGTATCAAGGTACCGGGCTTCGGCACGGTCGGGCTGTAGGCGTCCTTCACATGCAGTATGGGCTTGGAATCAAAAGAGCCACCCTGAGGGTGGCTCCCATGAGCTTTAGTCCTTTGTCCGGACCCGGGTGGAAGACCACCCGAAGGAAGGCTGGATCAGGCCGAGGGCTGCCCCGTCAAAACCGCACCCTTTCCAAAGTCACGTACGCAGACCGAAATCTCATTAGACATTGGATCACCTTCCTTTCGTTACGTTGCCGATGAGAGTAAGGTAGGAGCGTCGAGTGGATCCGGCAAGGCACGAAATATGACGAAGCTCGAAATAATGTTCCCCGAGGCGGCGAGCGGGGCCATCGACAGCCTGGCCCGTGAGACCGGGCAGACACGGGAGCACATCGTTCAGCGCGCCATCGAGACCCATGTCGAGGGCCTGAACCGGTGGCACGCGGACATGGAGCACGCCCTGGCGGATGTCGACCGCGAAATCGGCCATGACGGCGAGGCGGTACTGGCTTGGGTGGAGAGTTGGAGTGACGGTCACACGAAACCGATAGGGCTGTGATGGGCTCTGATCTAGAGCCTCCTAGAAAGCGCCGGCACACCTATCTGCTCCGTGCGATAACGCTTCTCAAATTCCACGATAACCATCTCAAGCGTTGCTTCAAAAACCGATCGCTCAAACATCATGGGCTCTCCCCTTTCGTGGAGATAACGCCACCTAACTAATGCATCTCTGTGCTGGAAAAGCACGTCTCGGATCCCATAATCAATGCAGAAGAAGCTAGGGTGGAGCGGCGCCACAGTCGCTTTGAAGGCGGTGTCCAGTTTCTGCCGGCTTCCTTCGGTCAGGCTGTCAAAAATCCTGTCGAGATCGTGGTACCAGCGTTTCCTCGTCTTGTCGTAGTCAAAAACGTACCAAGCCTTCAGCGCCAATTCCATTGATAGAGCGAGTAGCATGGGTTCGACACCGATATGGGACCCATCTAAACCGAATGGGTTTTTGACATTGGCATCCGGAAACGTCCGCGCCTTGTTCAGAATCTGACGGGCACTGATGCCCATCTTGACCGCGGTCGTCAGTCGCTCGCTCATCTCGTGCAAGTCCCAGCAACACCTTCAAACTCACTACGCAAGCTGCCATCATTGACTCAGAAGTAAAGTCCCGCTCCCGCCAACTGAGAAAACACTGCCCGCGTCATCTGACGCACTTCCGGCAATTCTTATTGACCGCCCCTCCTCCCACAGCGACACTCCGCTTCAAAACGGGAGGACATCACCATGAACGAATCCATCCGCTGGCGGAACATGCGCACTGCACCGCGCGACGGCAGCCGCATTCTCGTGACCATCCGCGCCTCCGAACAGGGACCGGGTGCGGTCGATCTCGTCTACTGGTCGAAGGGCGACCGGTTCGGGGCCGACGGCTGGCGCTCGTCGGATTCGACGCCGGGACTGATCGTTCAATATGCCGAGCCGGAACTCAAATGCTGGATGCCGCTGCCCGGGGTCAATATGGACGCGATGGTGCGGCCGCCCGCCTGGGAGGGCGAAGACGAGGCCGAGCTAGACGGCTCGGGGATCTGACCAGGGATCGAGCAGGTCTCACCAAACTGGCGGGCAGGACCGACCGGTATATTGAAGCATTTATCTGGAGACGTGATGTTCACGCATATCATGATCGGCAGCAACGACCTTGCACGGTCGAAACAGTTCTATGACGCCACCTTTCAGGCTCTGGGCGGGACGCCCGGCGAGACGGACCCGCGCGGCAGGCTCGTCTACCAGCACAAGGGCGGGCGGCTGATGATCACCGCACCGATCGACGGCAAGCCGGCAACGGCTGCCAATGGCGGCACGATCGGCCTGCTTGCCGACAATCCGGATCAGGTTCAGGCCTGGCACGATGACGGCGTGGCGCATGGAGGCACCTCGATCGAGACGCCGCCCTGCGCGCGGCCCGATGGCTCGTTCGTCGCCTATCTGCGGGACCCCGACGGCAACAAGCTCACGGCGCGATCGCTGCCGGGGCGGTAAGAGCCGAGGCCATCTTGAGGGAGCGGAGGTCCGCTCCCAAGAGACCGCACGAGCGCCCTCGCCTCGCTAGCCGTTATACCAACTTCAGCACGATCTTGCCGATATGCGCCGAGCTTTCCATCAGCCGATGGGCCTCGACCACGTCCTCGAACGGCATGACCTGATGGATGACCGGCGCAACTTCGCCGCGTTCCAGGCGGGGCCAGACTTCGGTGGCGAGGTCATCGCGGATGGCGCGCTTTTCTTCAGCCGTGCGCGGACGCATGGTGGAGCCGGTGACGGTGAGGCGCTTCACCATGATCGGCGCAAGGCTCGCCTTTTCGACGGTGGAGCCGCCGAGAAAGGCGATGATCGAGAGACAGCCGTCTTTCGCGAGAGCCTGCAGATTGCGATCGAAATAGGCCGCACCGATCATGTCGAGCACGACATCCACACCCTTGCCGCCGGTCTCTTCCTTGACGATCTCGACGAAATCCTCGGCCTTGTAGTTGATCGCCCTGGTGGCTCCGAGATCCATGCAGGCGGCGCATTTCTCGGCCGAGCCGGCGGTCGTGAAGACCGTGGCGCCAAAGGCTTTCGCGAGCTGGATCGCCGTCGTGCCGATGCCGGACGAGCCACCATGGATGAGCACGGTCTCGCCTTCGGTCAGACCCGCCATCTGGAAGAGATTGGCCCAGACGGTAAAGAAGGTTTCGGGCACTGCCGCGGCCTTCACCGCATCATAGCCCTTGGGGAACGGCAGGGCCTGGCTGGCCGGCACGGCGCAGTATTCGGCATAACCGCCGCCATTGGCCAGCGCGCAGACCCGATCGCCGATCTGAAAATCCGTGACGCCGGTGCCGAGCCCGACGATTTCGCCAGCGATCTCTAGCCCGAGGATGGGGCTTGCATCCTTCGGCGGCGGATAGGCGCCCTGACGCTGGGCAACATCCGGCCGGTTCACGCCTGCCGCCTCGACCTTCACCAGGATCTCGCCCGGCCGGGGAACCGGAAGCGGCCCCTCAACAAAGCGCATGACCTCAGGGCCGCCATGTCCGGACAGATCGACATGGCGCATGGTGGCAGGCAGTGACATGGGAAGCTCCTTGGATCGAATGCTTGAGGTCAGGCATAGAGCCTCTGAAATGCGATGAAAAGGAGGCCCTTTGTCCGACGTGGCAAATGGTATCGGGAGGGAGCAATCCTCCCTAAAGCTGGAATTCCATGAAGGTGGCAATCTCCGTCTGCTGGTAGCGGCCGAAGGGGCCTCGGTCGCGGAAGCCGACGCTTTGATAGAGCCGGCGCGCTTCGACATTGCGGATGCCGACTTCGAGCAGCACGGACCGGAGGCCGCGATCTCTGGCCGCCTGAAGGATTGTCAACAGAAGGTTGCGGCCGACGCCCCGGCCGGCATGGTCAGGGTCGACGATCATGCGCTTGAGTTCGGCAGTTAAATCCCCCTGGTCGAGCAAGGCGACACAACCAAGAGCATGGCCCGCTTCATCGCGGGCGACAAAAAAAGGGTGACATCCGGGCTCTGGAGGGTGGCGGCATTCAGCGGCTGGCGGAAGGCGCCAGGGTATAGCTTTGTGGCGACGGCGTCGGAAAGATCCAGGAGGCGCTGCATGTCGGGCTGGTCGGCAGGCTAAATCCCGACCGACACAGATCCGACGAAAGCCCCGTATGGCTCGGAGGTCATCAGCGCAGGCCGCGCACGGCCCTGAGTTCGGGATAGGGGTAGTAGCGCAGGCGCTTGTCGCGGCAGCGCGGCTCGTTGTTGGTACCGCCCAGCAGCATGTTGCCCCGGAACGAGAAACCGATGACATCGGGCTGTTGCTTACGCTGGGTGTGCCAGGCCCGGATGCAGAAGGCATAGGTCTTCGTCTCAGGTTCGAGCAGCACGACACTCGAAATCTGCGGGTCGATGAAATCTCCGATCGTGCCATCGGTTTCCTTGAGCACGCGGACAAGCTCCCGCTTGACCTGCGGTGACGGGGGAACCTGCGAGTCGGCCACGGACTGCGGCACGTCTGTCTGGCAGCTGGCGAGCAGAAGCAGGCCGCCGAGGAAAGAAATCGATTTTTTCATTGGAGAATCCCGTCTGGAGTGCATCGCAATCTTGCGCATCTTTGACGGGCAATCAAGCGAGACCGAAGGGATCTCGCATCTATTTCCGGAGTTGCCAGCCCGGCCTATTGATCAGAGATCGATCAGCCCGAAGGACAGCCCGCCTTCGTTCTCCTTGGCCTGCTTCTTCAGGTCGGCGATCTCGCCGCTGATGCGGTTGACGTCGTCGATGACGAGGCCGGCTGGGAGTTCGAGCACGCCGATCGAGCAGCGCATCAGCGGGAATTCGCGCTCGCGGCCCTGGCGGTCGAGGCCCTTGATATGGCCGGTCTGGCGGTCGGCTTCGGAATAGAGGTCGATGACGTCGTCGTGGAAATCGGACAGCAGGCGGTCGAGGATCTCGGTCAGTTCCTCGCGGGTCCAGTCGGTGACGCCGATGAAGAAATCGTCGCCGCCGACATGGCCGAGGAAATCGCCTTCGGAGAAGAAATAGCGGCGGAGCAAGGCGGCGAAGAGCGAGATCGCGTGGTCGCCCTGGTGGAAGCCATAGTGGTCGTTGAACGGCTTGAAGTGGTCGAAGTCGCAGTAGCAGAAGAAGCGCGGGCCATCGCCATCGAGGGCTGCCGTGCGCATGAAATCGCGGATGGCGCGGTTGCCGGGCAGACCCGTCAGCGGGTTCTGGTCCTGGGCGGTCTTCAGCTGCTTTTCGCTCATGATGCGGATCAGCGAGCCGGCCGAGACGACGCCGGCGTAGCGCATGTTCTCCGTCAGGATGACGCAGTCGGAGCCTTCCATGTTGGCGAAGATCGTCATCAGTCGCTCGGCTTCGGCATCGAGCCCGACAATCGGGGCGCGGTCGACGAAATGCGAGATCGAACGCTCGTAGAGCTTGTTCTTCAGGAGATCGCGGCCGAAGGGCTGGTAGATGTATTCCTTGAGATGCCGCTCGTTGATGATGCCGCGCGGCTCGCCATTGGCGTTCAGCACGGGGAAGAAGGACTGGCCCGGATTGCGGCGGAAGAGATCGAAGACGTGGTCGATGTTCTCGTGCTCGTAGACGGTGGGCAGCGTCTCGATCTGCTTGCGGATCAGGATCTCGTCGAGGGACTGGCTGGTGCGGCGGGCCTTGCCGACATCCTGGAGATGCGGGAATGCGCTCTTCAGCTCCGAAACGATCGTGCTGGGGCGGGCGATATACCAGCCCTGAACGAGATCGACGCCGAATTCGCGGCAGGCGAGGAATTCGCTTTCCGTCTCGATGCCCTCGGCAATGACGCGCACGCCCAGCACGTGGCAGAAATTGACGATGTTCTTGACGAGGTGGCGCTTGCGCGGATTGCTGTCGAGGCCGGCGATGAAGTGGCGGTCGATCTTCACATAGTCGACCGGATAGTCGCAGAGCAGCTTCATCTCGCCATGGCCGACACCGAAGTCATCGATCGCGAGCTTGAAGCCGGAGCGGCGGAGGCGCTCGACAAGGGCGGCAAATTCCGGAACGCGGGTATTGTCGAAACGCTCCGAGAGCTCGAAACAGACGGAGGACGGCGGCACATGGGCCTTGCGCAGCTGGTCGAGCAGGGTGTCGACCAGCGCATTGCCTTCCGGAATCAGGCGGACATCGAGATTGAGAAAGAGCGTGGCGCCGGCGCAATCGGGCAGCGTGGCGAATTTGGCGAGCGCCCGGGTGGCGACCATCTGTTCGAGGGGTAGGAGCTGGCCGGTCTCGGCAGCCTGGTCGAGGAGATCGAGGGGGCTTTGAAAACCGATGCGATCATGGCCGCGCATCAGGCTTTCGTGACCGAAGACGACCCCGGTGCCGACCTCGACGATGGGCTGGAAGGCATTTTCGACGACGAGTTTCGCCAGCGTCACCAGCTGATCGCTGGCAAAGCGCCGCAGCGCGCCCAAATCTTCCGCCACCCCCGCACCCATACGCGATACTCCAGTATGCATTTGTTTTTATGGGCAGAAATGTGGCGGAGCAATCGTCAACAAAGGCTTTCCGTAGTGTGACAGCTGGATGAAAGTTTCATGTCGCAACCATCTCGGGTTTGGCATGAGACGCGCTTGTCCGATTGAGCGAAAAACCCTGCGCCGCAAGGGCTTCGAGTGGGCCTGCGTCGCAAAGCTCCGGCAGATTTGACGGCAACGTCGAACGCGTGCTGCTTCCGGTTTACGGTTAAACGCCAAGCGCCAGAACAGCAGGATATGCTGCAGTTTTTTATTGATTGATCAGTCAATCAAAATTATCATGGGTCAAGATTGGAGAGGATGCATGCCGAAGGTTGGAATGGAGCCAGTGCGCCGGAAGGCGCTTGTCGATGCCGCGTTGAAGACGATCGGCCATCATGGCTCGCTGACCGTGACCATGTCGGAGATCGCCCGCGAGGCCGGTGTTTCGGCGGCGCTGGCGCATCATTATTTCGGCTCCAAGGACCGGCTGCTGATCGAGACGATCCGTTCGCTGCTGCGGCAATTGCGCGCCGATGCGGGAGCAGCCCTTTCGGCCGCGGCGACGCCTCGCGAGCGGATTTCCGCGGTCATCAGCATCTCGTTCCAGGCCGACCAGTTCGACAGCCAGGTCGTTGCCGCATGGCTCGCCTTCTATTCAGAGGCGCAGCGGTCGGAGGAGGTGCGCCGGCTCTTGGCGCTTTACGCGCGGCGGCTGCATTCCAACCTGATGTCAGGCCTGAAGCCGCTGTGTGGTTCAGCCGAAGCGAGCCGGATCGCCGATGGCGCTGCCGCCATGATCGACGGGCTCTATATCCGGCAATCTCTGAAAGCCGCCCCGCTTTCCTTTGATGCCTCTGTCGCATTGGTCGAGGACTATGTGACGGGGCAGCTGCAAGCCGTGACCGCCGAAACAATAGCCCCTCACCCTACCCTCTCCCCGCAAGCGGGGAGAGGGAGAGGCAACCGCTAGCGCCGGAGTATCCTTCTCCCCGCCTGCGGGGAGAAGGTGCCCGAAGGGCGGATGAGGGGCCCTTAATAGCAAGATGCAAATTCGAACACCCGTCTGGAGACAGGACATGAAAGCCCAACCGCAAGCCTCCCACTTCATCGACGGGGAGTATGTCGAGGATACCGCCGGCACCGTCATCGAGAGCATCTATCCGGCGACCGGCGAGGTGATCGCCAGGCTGCATGCGGCAACGCCTCAGATCATCGACAAGGCGATTGCATCGGCCAAGCGGGCTCAGAAGGAATGGGCATCCTGGAGCCCCGCCGCACGTGGTCGCGTGTTGAAGAAGGCCGCCGAGATCATGCGCGAGCGCAACCGCGAGCTCTCCGAGCTCGAGACGCTTGACACCGGCAAGCCGATCCAGGAGACGATCGTTGCCGACCCGACGTCGGGTGCCGACAGCTTCGAATTCTTCGGCGGCATCATCGCAACCGCGATGAACGGTAGCCAGATCCCGCTGGGTGGCGACTGGGCCTATACGAAACGCGTGCCGCTCGGCGTCGTCGTCGGCATCGGCGCCTGGAACTATCCGCAGCAGATCGCCTGCTGGAAGGGCGCACCGGCGCTCGCCGCCGGCAATGCCATGGTTTTCAAGCCATCGGAAGTGACGCCGCTCGGTGCACTCAAGATCGCCGAGATCCTGATCGAGGCCGGTGCGCCGAAGGGTGTCTACAACGTCATCCAGGGGGATCGCGAGACCGGGCCGCTGCTCGTCAGCCATCCCGATGTCGCCAAGGTGTCGCTCACCGGCTCCGTGCCGACGGGCCGCAAGGTGGCCGGGGCCGCAGCCGGCCAGCTCAAGCATGTGACGATGGAACTCGGCGGCAAGTCGCCGCTCGTCGTGTTTGACGATGCCGATGTCGACAGCGCGATCTCGGGCGCGATGCTGGGCAATTTCTATTCGACCGGCCAGGTCTGCTCGAACGGCACGCGCGTTTTCGTGCACAAGGCGATCAAGGAGACCTTCCTCACCCGCCTGAAGGCCCGCACGGAAGCCATCGTCATCGGTGATCCGCAGGACGAGGCAACCCAGATGGGGCCGATGGTCTCGCTCGCGCAGCGCGAGCAGGTCCTGTCCTACATCGACAAGGGCAAGGCCGAGGGCGCAAGGCTTGTGACCGGCGGCGGTATTCCCAACAGCGTCACCGGCGAAGGTTTCTACATCCAGCCGACGGTGTTTGCCGATGTCACCGACGACATGACCATCGCGCGCGAAGAGATTTTCGGGCCGGTGATGTGCGTGCTCGATTTCGAGGATGAGGCAGAGGTGATCGCGCGGGCGAATGCCACCGAATTCGGCCTGTCGGCCGGCGTCTTCACAGCCGACTTTTCCCGCGCGCACCGCGTGGTCGATCAGCTGGAAGCCGGCACGCTCTGGATCAACACCTATAATCTCTGCCCGGTCGAGATCCCCTTCGGCGGCTCGAAACAGTCGGGCTTCGGTCGCGAGAACTCGGCAGCGGCGCTGGAACATTATTCCGAGCTGAAGACGGTTTATGTCGGCATGGGCAAGTGCGAGGCGCCGTATTGAGATGAGATCGGCCGTCGCGCGAGGATACCCCCCTCTGTCGGCTTCACCGACATCTCCCCCACAAGGGGGGAGAGTGGCCGCGCGCGCCTTGCCCAGTAAACGTTCTGGAATGCGATTAGCGAGCTTCGCAAGGCGGTCGAGCGGTCAGCCGCGCTTCGCTCTCCCCCCTTGTAGGGGAGATGCCCGGCAGGGCAGAGGGGGGTGCCACTGCTCCGACGTTTGCCCGTCACACCACAATATCGTCGAGATCGACCTTGAGCGCTGCCGCAATACGCTTCAGCACATCGACGGAGCCGGTCTTCTTGCCGCTTTCGATCTCGGAGAGATAGGGCTGCGAGATGCCGGCGGCGGCGGCGAGGTCGGAGACGGACATCTTTCGGTAATTGCGGTAGGTGCGGATGCGGCTATCGGTTTCCCAGAGTTCGTAGACAAGCTCAGCCGGCCAGGTCTCCTCACCGGCCCGGATGCGCGCCATGATCTTCTCAGCCGCAACGCTATCCATCAGGTCTTCGTATTCGTCCTCGGGAACGAGGACGTAGGTCTCGCCATCGATAACGGTCTTGCGCAGCTCGCCCATCATTCACTCCTTGTAGATGCCGCCGCGCGGCCCGACCTCGACGACGATGACCAGCATCGTCTGCTCATCGATGATGACCCGGTCATCGCCGACACGAATTCTGAGAAGGGTACTGCCCTTCAATTTCTTCAGATCGACGCGGTCTCCGCGCGCGAAGGCATCAACTTTCGACCGGATCGCTTCCCGTCGACGGGGCTGCATCCGGCCCAAAACCTTGGTCGCGGCCTTGGAATACTCAACCCTCTTCATCGCCGGATTATAGCAAATAGCTATAATTCTTCAACCACTCGGACCTGACACCATGCAGAACGCAGACTTCATCATCATTGGCTCCGGCTCGGCCGGTTCGGCGCTGGCTTATCGACTGTCGGAAGACGGCAAGCACAGCGTCATGGTGCTGGAATATGGCGGATCGGATGTCGGGCCGTTCATCCAGATGCCGGCGGCCTTGGCCTGGCCGATGAGCATGAAGCGCTACAACTGGGGTTATCTCTCCGAGCCCGAGCCGAACCTCAACAATCGGCGGATCACAGCACCTCGTGGCAAGGTGATCGGTGGGTCGTCCTCGATCAACGGCATGGTCTATGTGCGCGGTTCGGCCGATGATTTCGATCGCTGGGAAGAGAGTGGCGCCAAGGGCTGGGGCTATGCAGATGTGCTTCCCTACTTCAAGCGGATGGAGAATTCGCATGGCGGCCAGGAGGGCTGGCGTGGCACCGACGGGCCGCTGCATGTCCAGCGTGGCCCGGCGAAGAACCCGCTGGTGCGCGCCTTTGTCGAAGCGGGCAAGCAGGCTGGGTTCGAAACGACCGAAGACTATAACGGCGAGAAGCAGGAAGGCTTCGGCCTGATGGAGCAGACCATCTGGCGTTCGCGTCGCTGGTCTGCTGCCAATGCCTATCTGAAGCCCGCCATGAAGCGGGGCAATGTCGAGCTGGTGCGCTGCTTTGCCCGGAGAATCGTCCTCGAAAACGGCCGGGCCACCGGCGTCGAGATCGAGCGCAACGGCAAAATCGAGGTGGTGAAGGCCAATCGCGAGGTCATCGTTTCCGCCTCGACCTTCAACTCGCCGAAACTCTTGATGCTCTCCGGCATCGGTCCGGCGCAGCATCTGAAGGACATGGGCATCGAGGTGAAGGTCGATCGGCCGGGGGTCGGCGCCAATCTCATGGACCACATGGAATTCTACTTCCAGCAGGTCTCGACCAAACCCGTTTCACTCTATTCCTGGCTGCCCTGGTTCTGGCAGGGCGTCGCGGGGGCGCAATGGCTGTTCACCGGCACCGGGCTCGGCGGCTCGAACCAGTTCGAGAGCTGCGCCTTCGTGCGCTCCGCCCCCGGGGTCAAGCAGCCCGACATCCAGTTCCACTTCCTGCCGGTCGCCATCTCCTATGACGGCAAGGCGGCCGCGAAGAGCCACGGCTTCCAGGTGCATGTGGGCTATAATCACTCGAAGTCGCGCGGCGCCGTCACGCTGCGCTCGCCCGATCCGATGGCCGATCCGGTGATCCAGTTCAACTATATGAGCCACGAGGAAGACTGGGTGAAGTTCCGCCATTGCGTGCGGCTCACCCGCGAGATCTTCGGCCAGAAGGCCTTCGATCCCTTCCGGGGACCGGAAATCCAGCCGGGCGAAACCGTGCAGACGGATGATCAGATCGACGCCTTCCTGCGCGAACATCTGGAAAGCGCCTACCACCCTTGCGGCACATCGAAGATGGGCGCCAAGGACGATCCGATGGCCGTCGTCGATCCGGAATGCCGGGTGATCGGCGTCGACGGCCTGCGTGTCGTCGATTCCTCCATCTTCCCGCGGCTGACCTATGGCAACCTGAACGGCCCCTCGATCATGACCGGCGAGAAGGCTGCCGATCACATCCTGGGCAAGACGCCGCTCCCCCGGTCCAACCAGGAGCCCTGGATCAACCCGCGCTGGGAAACCAGCGACCGGTGATGGGCTTCCGGTTGTATTCATCTCACGATCTTGCAACCTAGGATATTTTTGCTAGTCTTGCTCCCGGTCAGGTTTGGGGGCAACTGATTCATGGGCAAGTCACGAGACTACGGGGACGTCGGTGCATTTCTGCAAAAGCTGGACCGTCAGATGTATACGTGGAAACGTCGGGCGACCGGACATAAGGGTGCCAAGCGCCACGCCCGCGATCTGAGACGACGGTGGATACGCGACTACAAGCGCAAGACGGGCATGACCCGCCTGCCCGAAGTCGCCAGAGCCCACAGCATGAGAGATCTGTGGCTCAAGCCGGATGCCGAACGGGCCTTGCTGGTGCTGATGCCGACGCGGGAACGGACGAACGGCCCAGTGGGACGGAAGGCCGCCAAGGCGCTTCTGTACGAGACAACATCCGATCACATGAGTGTCGACCTGCTGAACGCTGCCAATAGCGCGGGTGGGGCCATACCGGCTGTCGCAGAGGCGCAGTTCGGGGCCTTTACACAATTGCGGGGCATTTATCTCTCCGCATTGGACGCCATGATATTGCCGGCTCTTCCCGACGAAACGATTGCCAATCTCAAGGACGCAGGCGCCGTGGTGTTGGAAAATGAAGTCGTGATGCACATTGCACCGACAGAAGAAGAAGGTGCCGGTGGCCTGAGGGATGATTGGCATCTCGACGCCATCGGAATCAGCGCTGCCCGCCAGAAGGGATTGACCGGTCGCGGCGTCACCATCGGCTTCGTGGACACCGGCATCGATGCAAACCATCCCGAATTCGTCGGAAGACAGGTCATCTTTCAGGATTTCGCTCCAGATGGCTCCAAGAAGAAGAGAGAGCCAAAGGACTACGGCAGGCATGGAACGCATGTCGCGGCGCTCAGTGCAGGACGCACCAAAGGTGTGGCGCCTGACGCTCAGATTGCGATGGCATCGGTGCTGACTACACGGGATGCAAATCAGAGGCTGATCGGGTACCGCAACCAGGTCGCCGCCGGCCTGAACTGGCTCGCGGTCGAAGCCCTTGGAGCGGGCGAAGGCGTCGACATCGTGAATGCGTCGCTTGGCCAGACCTTCGATCGGGAGGAGTACAAGGTAACCAGGGGCTATATCGATGGCGGTATCCTGATCGTCGCTGCCATTGGCAACAACGGCCGCCTTGGACAAGGCAATCATAGTGCTCCGGGCATGTACGACTGTGTTCTCGCTGTCGGTGCCGTCGATCGTCATCACGAAATCGCAGAGTTCAGCGATTGGGGTCCGGCGATGCCGGCTTCACAGCCGCCGGTCTACAAGCCCGATCTGGTTGCGCCTGGGGTCCAGGTGAGCAGCGCTTTACCCGGTGGTCGCTATGGATTAATGTCGGGCACGTCGATGGCGTGCCCGATCGTTGCCGGCGCTGCAGCACTGGTGATCGAACAGGATGAGTCGCTGCGCGGGGAACCGGTAGGCTTGATTGAGCGTCTTCTCAAGTTAACGGCAACTTTACCGCCCGCGCCGCATGATAAATCTCCGCGAGGTGGCCGAGGACGGCTTCATCTTGCGAATATCTGATGTGGCACGCGATCGTCTACCCAAAGGGACAAGGACATGATGAGTGCACAGATGAAAGCATCGGTCCGTCAACTGGACCCGACTGAAGACCTTTCCGTCCTCGTTTCAGTCAAAGTCGCTGACGAGAAGGTCGAAAAGGCACGCGAAGCCGCAACCGCCCGCGAACGGAAGTCTTTGCTCTTCGGCCTCTATCAAGAGGTCAAGCAGCCGATCATCGATACCCTGACCGACTACAGCTCCGATGGACTGCGGATCATAAACGAGTTGAACGGCACCCCGCAGTTGATCGTGGCGGCGCCGGCCGCTGTCTGGGAGAAGCTGATCACGGACGACAGTACGCTGATCGGCAATCCCGATGTCGAGATGTATCCGAACGAGGCTACGGCGGTGTTGATCGACTGAGTCTCCTGCGTCTTGCCAGGAGACACCTGACCGGAGCAGTCGGGACTGACCGCCGCACTGTCACCGTCCGACGATCCGCTCGAGTATCCGATCCGCCACCAGTTCGTAGTTCTCGTCGAAATGGTGACCGCCCGGGCGGGGGATGAGTTGGAGGCCTTGCTTTGCGCGTGGCTCCAGCGCGGGGCAGCCGCTGTCTTCTTCTTCCAGACCGTAGACGCATTGCACCTTGGAGGCCTCAACCTCGGCCAGATGGTCGACGGGATCGCCGTGTTTGGCGGGGCCGGTCACACCCACCCAGCTTCCCAGCACGATCTCGAAATCGGCCTGGTGGGACAGAGCGAGCAGCGAAAGGAGCGTGACGGACTTGCGGTCCGTCTCGGGCAGGAGGCCATAGACCTTGGGCAGGATGTTGGCGCCGAAGGAATAGCCGATCAGAACGACTTTGGAGACGCTGAGGCGTTTGCGGTAGTGCGCAATCATCGCGCTCAGGTCGGCGGCGGTGGTCTCGGGGCTTTTCTCGCTCCAGAAGTAGCGCAGGGCGTCGACGCCGATGACGGGCAGGCCCTTCTCGTTCAGTCGGGCCGAGACCCGTTGATCGATGTCGCGCCAGCCGCCATCGCCGGAATAGAAGATCGCGACGGTATCGTGTTCAGGCTCGACGATGTCTTCGACCAGGGGAAGATCCAGCGCCTCATCAGCCGGGGTCAGCCGGGCGACGAGGTCGGACGCTTCGGCGGAGAGGATGCGCGCGGCACCGCCCTCCCCCTCCGCGAGCACCACATCCGGATGGCTCGATTTCAGTTCTTGCGCATGGTCTCGTGCCGCTTCATTGGCGGCCGAGGAGAAGACCACACGCAACGGATTGGGCAGGCTGCCCGGCGACAGGCCGTAGGACGTTCCCTCGGGCGTTTCGCGGCGCGGGGCCGGCGTGCAAAGCGGCTTCGGCAGCGCGATCGCCTCGGTCGGATCGACGGCGACCGTTTCTCCAATCGTCTCCGCGAAACTCCCGTTCGGGGTCTGGGCCGCCATGGCCAGCGCGAGTGCCCCTCCCTCGCCGAAGCCGAGAATGCGCGGCGGACTATAGAAATCGGCCTTGTGGCTGCGGTGCAGCCGGCGCGTCAGGCGTTCGATATCGGCCGGCAGGAAGAGGCAGTCGCGGTCGGTCTCACGCGAGAGGGCGGCGCGCCACGTCGTCAGATCGACGCCGACACCGACTGCGCCGGCGTGAACGACCGTCTCCAGCGCGGCCTGCTCTGCGCCATCCCAGCCATTGGCGTCGGAGATGATGACGACGACGCCCGCCATATTGCCGTCATCCGGAGCGACGATACGATCCTGCGGCAGGCTGACGATGCCGTCGGCGCTCGATGCGGCTGCGACGCCCGTCACGAGCGGCAGCGCCAGGGCCCATGCGGCAGCGAGCCTGTGCAGGTGGCTCCGGCGCGTCTTGGCGATCGCGCCGCTCATTTGCGCATCAGGCCCTTCAGCCCGCCGCCGATCAGCAGCGTCACATCGATCAGCGAGAGGATCGGCAGGCCCTGGCCCGCGACCGCGAGATAGCGGGGCTGCCAATTGGGATCGAACTTCTCCTTGAAGGCGCGCACACCGCGGAAATTGTAGAAACTCTCGCCGTGGTCGAAGATCTGGCGGGCGACGTGGTTCCAGGCCGGGGCGCGGCTGTGATCGGAAAGCCCGGCCAGCGGCGCCATGCCGAGGTTGAGCGTGCGGAACCCTTCCGCCTTCAACGTCTCCATGATCTTCACGAATAGCAGATCCATCATGCCCCGGTGCACACCCGGCACATGGCGCATCAGATCGATAAAGGCATCGCCCTCAGAGGAAGCCGTCATCAGGCTGGCGAAGGCGACGATGCGGCCCTCGAGGCGAATGACAGCGACAGGACCGGACGCAACATAAGCGCGCTCGAAAGTGCCGAGCGAGAAGCCTTTTTCGGCAGCCTGATGGGCCAAGAGCCAGGCGTCTGATACCGCCTGCAGTTGGTCCAGCATTGGGGGCACGGCGTCTGCGGACACGAGCTCGAAGCAGAGACCATCGCGTTCGGCGCGGTTGATCGAGCGGCGGAGCTTCACCCAATCGCCGCCGGCCAGCGAGAAGCGGGCAAGATCGACGACGGCCTGTTCGCCGAGTTTCAGCGCCTGCAGGCGCATGTCGACGGCCACCGGCAGGAAATCGGCGGAGACCTGGTAGAAGACCGGGCGGCTGCGGCTGCGGCGTGCTTCCGCGACGAATTTTTCGACTAGCGGCGCCCAGAGATGTCCCGGTCCGACGGGATCGAAGAGCGCGACCAGCGAGCGGCCCTGGCGGGCATACATGATGAATCCCTGGCCGCAATCGGAGAAGAGGATGCGCTTGTCGCCGAGACGCACGAGGCCGGCGCTCGCGTTTTCTTGCTGCGGCAAGAGCGCGATGGCGCGCGCGAGATCATCGGCCGTCTCGTCTTCCGTTTCCCGTCTGCGGCGGGGGAAGCGGACGAGGCCGCGCGAGGCGATGACGCCGAGCACCATGGACAGGCCGAGCGTGCCTTCGGTCGCATCGATGCCGTGGCGGGCGAGCACGAGGCCCCAGCCGAACTTCAGCAGGCTTTCCTCCGCCAGAACAGGGCCGAGCAATGCCAGGATGGCGAGCGCCGTCAGCACCAATCCCGTGCGCGGGGCACGCAATACGAGCTTCGGAACGAGGGATAGAGCAACGATCGAAAGAGGCTTGGCGCGAGCTGCGGCGAGCGCAGGCGCAGCCGCTTCGGCATCGGACAGAGAAGAAGCCATGAACCGGACCACGAACTGAAGGGGACCGAACGCTTATTAGCGCCCATGCATGGACCGAAGCTTGTGACACCAAGGAGTAAACGAGTCGGTAAACCAGCGCATAAATTGCGCAAGACACGCAAATTCGATCACGGTCAAGCCGAGGAAATGCAAGCCAGCCTTGCAAGGCGGGAACATGCCGAGATGGAAGATTCGGTCCGAGGTCTAGCGGCGGAGAACCCGCGCGGCGAGAGAGAACGGGCTCGAGACGGTTTGTGCCGCGGCATCCAGGACAAAGGCGCCGGCATCACCGATCGTGGCTGCGGCGGCGGGCTTGCTCAGGGTCGTGGCCAGTTGCTTCACGTCGAAGAAGCGGTTGTGGTTGGTGACATCCGTCGGCTCCAGCGAGGAGATGTCGACGATCGCCACGCCATTGCGCTTGGCCGCTTCGGCCACTTCCGGATTGCGCGCATCGAGCGCGCCCACGCGGTTGCCCGCACCGAGGAAACTCGAGACCTGCAGCGCGCGATCATCGGGCGCCACGAGAACGGTGATGGGTGTGCGCATCCGCCCGATAACATCGAGCTGGGCGGTAAAGACGCCCTCGTCGATGTCGGGCGCGGCCATGATCACCCGCAGCCGGTTCAGCACGTCGCCTTTGCCCTCCAGCCTGAGCTGGCGCAGCGCCTCCATCGTGAGCCAGCCGCCCATGGAGTGGGCGAAGACGTCGACCTGACCGTTGCGGGCACGGGTCATATCGCTCAGGAGATTGGCGAGCGCATCACGGGAATAGGTGGCGGATTCCTTGTCGGCGACATAGGCCGGCAGGGCGGCGAGCGAGGGCCAGGAGAAGAGCACGGGCGTGCCGTCGAGGTTGCTGTCCGTCTTCAGCTGCGCGAGGCGGAAGAGCGATTCCTGGAAATTGTAGTTGTAGCCATGGACGAAGACGACGGGTGGCGCCTTGTCCTGCGTCCGCACGGCCTGCAGCAGGGCCGCGCGATCCAGCACCGACTGCGAGACCACGGCGAAATCCGTCTTCGGATCGGGTTTGCGGCCAGGCTTCGGCCATTCGATATTGGCGGGCTTGTGGTTCGGCGGGATGGAGATGTCGAAACTGGCGTAGTTCGGTTCGCGCGTCCGGGTCGTGGTGAAGACATTCTTGGCCGGCTCGGCGCGATCGCGCGTGGTGACGCTGTAGAGCGTTTCGACCCGGCTCGGCTGGTAGTCGTTCAGGGCGACGGTGCCGAGCGTTTCCGGGCCCGGACGCCCGGCGCAGGATGTCAGGCCGACAGCCGACACCAGGCTGAAGGCCACAAGCAGCTGACGCGACGTCTGAGATAGGCCAACGGTCGGAAAACGCATTCAGGATCATCCTTGCAGATCGACACAAGCTCGCCCGTGCCTTCATGACCGGGCGGAAAGCGCGAGCTATAACCGCTGATGAAAGTGCCGCCAAGGCCCGACGGCATGACAGGCTTGGGATGTGCCGGTGAAGAGCTGGTGACCGGCATCATCGGGCCGACGCTTGAGGGCGGCGATCCATACAGATTTGGTTATGGTTTCCGGCTACATAATTATTTGCCTGCCTGCACCCCTTCTGTAATCATAACTGACAAGGAAAGGTCTGCCGGGTGGGAGTGAGGAGCCGGGTGACGCGAACTTTACATGACTCCAGGTCATGATTGTGATCGCTTCGACGCCTCGAGCCGGGGACTTTCCAAGCTGACAAAACATGGGAGGAGGAATTCATGTTGCGCCAATTTCTGATCGCCGGACTGTCCGGTGCTGCACTTTGCCTGACCGGAGCCGCAGCCTTCGCTGCGGATGTCACTCTCAAGCTGCACCAGATGCTGCCGCCGCAGGCGACCATCCCTGCCAAGGTGCTGGCCCCCTGGGCCGAGAAGATCCAGGCCGATTCCGGAGGCCGCATCGCCGTCGAACTCTACCCGGCCATGCAGCTCGGCGGAAAACCGTCCGACCTCGTCGACCAGGTCAAGGACGGCGTCGTCGATCTCACCTGGACCCTGTTCGGCTACACGCCCGGCCGCTTCCCGAAGTCGGAAGCCTTCGAACTGCCCTTCATGGTGACCACGGCGGAAGCAACCTCGGTCGCCTTCCAGGAATATGCCGAAAAGCATCTGACGGACGAGCTCACCGACTACCATGTCCTGGCAGTCCACACCCATGGTCCGGGCCTCATTCACACCATCGCCTCCAAGCCCGTGCAGAAGCTTGAAGACATGCAGGGCCTGAAGCTGCGCGGCACGTCGAAGGTGGTCAACCAGATGCTCGAAGCCATGGGCGCTTCTGCCGTCGGCATGCCGGTCACCGCCGTGCCGGAAAGCCTGTCGAAGAGCGTCATCGACGGCTCCGTCGTTCCGTGGGAAGTGACGCCGGCGATCAAGATCGCCGAGCTTGCGCCAAACCATACCGGCTTTTCCGGATCCACCGGCCTTTACACCGGCACGTTCGTCTTTGCGATGAACAAGGACAGCTACGATGCTCTGCCCGACGACCTGAAGAAGGTGATCGACGACAATTCCGGCAAGGAACTCGCCCGTCTCTTCGGCAAGGCCATGGATGAGGGCGATGTGCGCGGCAAGGACATTGCCGACAAGGCCGGCAACACGATCATCACGCTGGACGAAGCCGAGACCGCGCGCTGGAAGGCCGCCGGCGAGGCCGTGACCAAGGCCTGGATCGCGGAGATGGACAGCAAGGGCCTCGATGGCACCATGCTCTACAACGACGCGCTGGCCCTGATCCAGGCGAACACGCAATAACCTCCCCGACTTGTCCGGGCGCTTGTCGGAAGGCGCCCGGACCTTTTGAGCCTACCAGAGGACTTCTTGATGGCGACTGCCTCTTCCACCGGCTTCGACAGACTGGAGCGGGCTTGCCATGGGCTTGCCGCGAGCCTGGTCCTGTTCGGCGGCCTCTGTCTCGTCGTCGCCTGCGGGCTGACCGTGGCCTCGATCCTCGGCGGGCTGACCCTGCGTCCCCTGCCCGGCGAGATCGAGCTGGTCGAAGCGCTGTGCGGCCTCGCCGTCTTCGCCTTCCTGCCCTATTGCCAGCTGAAGCGCGGCCATGTGGGCGTCGACATCCTGATCTCCGCCTTCGGCCCGAAAGCGATGAACTGGACCCAGCTGATCGGCGACATCGTGATCGCCGTGCTGATCGGGCTCGTCACCTGGCGCCATGCCGTCGGGACGATGGACAAGATCGGCAATGGTGAAACCACGCCGCTGCTCCTGATGCCGGTGTGGTGGGGCTTTGCGGTCGCGCTTGCCCTTCTCGTTGTGAATGTGATCGTCTGCCTCTTCGTGATCGCTGCCGATATCCGTGACATGCGCCGCGGCAAGACCATTGTCGCTGCGATGGGAGCCCATTGATGAGCAGCATTGAAATCGGACTCTGGTCCTTCCCCGTCCTCATTCTGCTCATCTTCCTGCGGGTGCCGATCGGGGCGGCCATGCTCGCCACCGGCGTTGTCGGCACCTATCTGGTGCTCGACCGATGGACGCCCGTTCTGGCGCAGATGAAGGTGCTCGCCTGGAACACGAATGCGAACTACTCGCTGTCGATCATTCCGCTCTTCCTGCTGATGGGCCAGTTTGCGGCGCGCGGCGGCATGAGCCAGGCGCTGTTCAATGCGGCAGCTGCCTTTCTCGGGCATCGCAAGGGTGGCGTTGCCATGGCAGCCGTTGGCGCGAGCGCCGGCTTCGGCTCGATCTGCGGCTCGTCGCTCGCAACAGCTGCGACCATGGCGCAGGTGGCGCTGCCGGAACTGAAGCGCAACGGCTATGCCGGCGGGCTTGCCACGGCCTCGCTTGCCGCCGGCGGTACGCTCGGGATCCTGATCCCGCCCTCGGTGGTGCTGGTGATCTACGCGATCCTTGCCGAGCAGAACATCGCCAAGCTCTTCCTCGCCGCCTTCGTGCCGGGCATTATCGCGGCGATCTCCTATCTCGTTGTCATCGCCATCTATGTCCGTCTGAAGCCGGAATCGGCGGGGCATGCCGCGCGCATCCCGTGGAAGGATCGCGTGCCGGCGCTGATCGCCGTCTGGCCTGTGGTCGCGATCTTCTTTGCCGTCGTGGGTGGCATCTATCTCGGCTGGTTTACGCCGACACAGGCGGCGGCCGTGGGTGCGGCCGGCGCCGGGCTTGTCGCCTTCGTCAATGGCGGGCTGGATCGCAAGTCGCTGTTCGACTGCTTCAAGGAGACGGCAGTTTCGACCGGCATGATCTTCTTCATCATTCTCGGTGCCTCGGTGTTCAACTCCTTCCTCGCCTTCTCCCGTCTGCCGCAGGTGGGCGCGGAATGGGTGACGGCGCAGGGCTTTGCGCCGATGACGGTGCTGATCATCATCCTGCTTCTCTACATCATCTTCGGCTGCATCATGGATTCGCTCTCCATGATCGTGCTCACGATCCCGATCTTCTTCCCGATCGTGACGGCCATGGATTTCGGCATGAGCCCGGAGCATTTCGCCATCTGGTTCGGCATCCTGGTGCTGATGGTCGCCGAGATCGGGATGATCACGCCACCCGTGGGGCTCAATCTCTTCATCATATCGGCGATGGCGCGCGACGTGCCAATCCGTGAGACCTACAAGGGGATCATCCCCTTCATCACCGCAGACGTCTTCCGCATCATTCTGCTGACGGCCTTTCCGATTATCTCGATCTTCCTCGTCTAGGCGGGGTCATCGACCGGGGCGCTGTCCGGCTCGTCGGGACAGCAGCGCAGACAGGCCCTGAAGCCGCCCTCACGGGCGGCTTTTGCCGTTTCGAAGAAGGTGAGGCTCTGCGGCCGCGCCGGACGCGAGGGGCAGGACGGACGGCAAAAGATGCGGGTCGAGAAAACGCCATAGACGAAGCGGCCGTTCATGGCTGCATCACGGCGTGCGATGGCCTGCCATCGAGGGTCTTCGGTCGGATCGGGGTTCATGCTGGGGTCTCCTTGCAGCTTGAGCGTCAGCATGCACCCGATGAAGGGGGACGAGCCACCCGTTTCCTGCGGGCATCACGGACGCTTTAGAGGTGACGCGCGGGGACGAAGCGCGGTAGGTGTCGGACCGATCCGCAACCCGAATCCTGGAACGGCATGGAAACTTCACTCTACCAACCCGTCAAAGCCTTCCTCGAAGGCGCCGGCTATACCGTGAAGGGTGAAGTCGGCGGCTGCGATGTGGTGGGGGTGAGCGACGGGGATCCGACGCTCCTCGTCGTGTGCGAACTGAAGCTCAGCTTCAATCTCGAACTCATCCTGCAGGCGGTCGATCGCGCTTCGATCGCCGACGAGGTCTGGATCGCCGCCCGTGTCTCGGCCAAGGGCCGGGGCCGCGAGAGCGACAAACGCTACCGCGACCTCTGCCGGCGGCTCGGGATCGGCATGCTCGGCGTCGCCGACAATGGTTCGGTCAGCGTCATCGTCGGCTCGGTCACGCCCATGCCGCGCACCAATCCGAAACGGCGGTCGCGGCTGATGCGCGAACACCAGAAGCGCAAGGGTGACCCCGCCGTCGGTGGCAGCACACGCACGCCTCTGATGACCGCCTATCGCCAGCAGGCGCTGGGCTGTGCAGCGGCACTCAAGGCCGGTCCCCTCAAGGTGCGGGAGATCCGCGATCATGTGCCGGACGCTGCCAAGATCCTGCAGGGCAATGTCTATGGTTGGTTCGAGCGCGTGGAGCGGGGCGTCTATGGTCTGACGCCTGTGGGTCTCGAGGCGCTTTCGCGGTGGACGGAAGCGCCCCTGCCCCTTAAGCCCGACGCGTAAACAGGATCACGGCAAAGAGCAGCACCCCGGCGAAGGTGACCAGCGAGGACACGGCGACGATCGGTTCCAGCGCCTGGTTGCCGCTCAGCATCAGGAAGAGCGACGGGCCCATGACGAGGATGCCTGCCGTGTAGAGCATGTACTGCACCTTGGCGACGCGGCTTGCGGCCTGGATCGGGTTCAGCGCGTAATAGATGCCGAAGATCGCCATCGTCACCCAGCCGAGCAGGTTGATGTGCGCATGGGCACCGGTCGCTTCGAACTGGTGCGTGATCGACATGTAAAGCCCGAGACAGATGCCGGCGATCAAGAACAGGATGGCCGTGCGGAAATACCAGACAGATAATTGTGGCATGTTGAAATCCCCCGATACAACAAGCCCGCAGGATAACACTGGTTCAGCCAGGCGCAATCGGCTGACAATCGTCGTTTTCGGGAAGATTTGGGCACAGCTTGCTAAGCGGCGAACCTCAGAGAAACCCGATCCAGCGCCCAGCCAGGAGCGCAGCGGGCCAGAGGACGAGCGATGCGGATGCCGCAAGCCGCAGCGCCGGCGCCGGGCTGGCGCCGGCGATCAGGGCTGCCCAAGGCCCTGAGGCCCGAACGGCGAGCGCGTTTATCGTACCGAGGAACACCAGGCCGATCTTGATCAGGAAGGCGGTGTTTTCGACGTATTCGAGCGGTCGCACGGAAAAGAGAAGCGCGCCGGTGAGGATGGTTGCGCCCAAGGCCAGGGCTGCCACGCGCGACAGGGTGACCGCCGTCTCTGCGAGCGGCAGGCGGGCAAGGCCGCCGAGCAGGCGCAGGTCGAGGAGGACGCTCGCGCCGATCAGCATGGCGAGCGAGAGGATGTGGCTGGCATTGGCAAAGATATAGAGGGTGGGCCAGCGGATGAGCGCCTGGCCCACGGGTGCCGTGAGGATTGCCAGCCACTCCATGCCGGTCAGTTGGTGACGATGCGGCTGGGATAGATGTCGTAGTTCTTGCCCGCCACGATCACCCGCACGGCCTTCAAGCGCTTCTCCTCCGGATCGAGCGAGCGATTGCCGCGCACGGTGACCTCGTCACCGACGGCAACGACGCCTTCGACGAAGCCGGAACGCTGGGTCTGGTTGGGATTGCCGAGTTCGATGCGCCAGGCGCCGTCGGCGGTGTCGAGTTCCAGTGTCGGATGCGGCGGGGCAAAGGAGATCGCGGTGATCTTGCCCGTCAGGTCGATCTGGTCTGCTTCGGCCCAGGACCAGCCGTGATGAGCCATGGCAGCGCCGGCGAACAGGGCGGCGGCGGCAAGGGCGGCAAGTGCGGGCACTGCGGGGGAGACTGCGCGGTTCATGATCATTCTCCGGGTTGGGACACACCTGCAAGAGTAGTGCGCCCGCCCGGCTTTTCGACGTCACCTTTGCTTGATCGCGCGGTGAGATGACCGGGAGCGCCAATTCGAACGGCGCCCCCTGCCCTTGATCTCAGTGCAAGACAGCTCAGTGCAAGGCAGCGCTGGCGGCGAGCCGCTCGTCCTTGTCGTGCAGGGCGAAGCGATCGACCATGTCAGCGCTTGCCTCGTTGAAGCCGAGAACCTCGACCTCGACGCCGGCCTTGCGGTATTTGAGCACGATCTTGTCGAGCGCGCCGACAGCGGTAATGTCCCAGAGATGGGCAGCACTGACGTCGATGATCACCTTGCGGGCTTCATCGGAGAAGTCGAAGGCATGGATGAAGCTCTCGGCCGAGGCGAAGAAGATCTGGCCGGTGACACGGTAGGTAACCGCGCCCGTGATCTCGTCGGCGTGGCGGGTGACCCGGAAGAGCTTGGCCACCTTGCCGGCGAAGAAGATACCGGAGAGCAGCACGCCGACGATGACGCCCTTGGCGAGGTCGTGGGTCGCGACCACCGTGACGACGGTTGCCAGCATGACCACCGAAGACTGCCAGGGATTGCGCCTGATATCGAGGATCGAGCGCCAGGAGAAGGTGCCGATCGAGACCATGATCATGATGGCAACCAGCGCTGCCATCGGAATGATGCGGACGAGATCATCGAGCACCACGATCAGGAAGAGCAGGAAGGCGCCAGCAACGAAGGCAGACAGGCGGCCGCGGCCACCCGAGGTGACGTTGATGACCGACTGGCCGATCATGGCGCAGCCGCCCATGCCGCCGATCAGCGCCGAGGCGATGTTGCCCGTGCCCTGGCCGATGCATTCCTGGCTCTTGTTGCTCGGCGTGTCCGTCATGTCGTCGACGATCTGGGCCGTCAGCAGAGATTCCAAGAGGCCGACCGCGGCAAGGGTCACGGAGTAAGGCAGGATGATCTGCAGCGTCTCGAGATTGAGGGGCACGTCCGGCAGGAGGAAGACGGGCAGTGTCGAGGGCAGTTCGCCGAGATCGGCAACCGTGCGCAGGTCCATGCCCGTCCACCAGGCAAGCGTCGTCAAGACGATGATGGCAACCAGCGGCGACGGGATGAGCCTGGTGACATAGGGGAAGAGGTAGATGATCGCGAGGCCACCGGCGATCATGGCATAGGTCAAGCCCGGCACGCCGATCAGCTCCGGCAGCTGAGCCATGAAAATCAGGATGGCGAGCGCGTTGACGAAGCCGGTGATGACCGAGCGGGAGACGAAGCGCATGACGCGGCCGAGCTTCAGATAGCCCGCGAGGATCTGGATCACGCCCATCAGGATGGTGGCGGCGAAGAGATATTGCAGGCCGTGTTCCTTGACCAGCGTCACCATGATGACGGCGGTGGCAGCGGTGGCGGCCGAGATCATGCCGGGACGACCGCCGACAAAGGCGGTGACGCAGGCAATCGCGAAAGAGGCGTAGAGGCCGACCTTGGGATCGACACCGGCGATGACGGAAAAGCCGATGGCTTCCGGGATCAGGGCAAGTGCGACGACGATGCCCGAGAGGATGTCGCCACGGATGTTGGAGAACCACTCGCGGCGGTAATTGGTAAAGCTTTGCATTGTTGATTTTTCACAGTTGTTGCAACGGTCCGAGCGGGTCTCGGGCCAGGAAAAGAGGATGGTTGCGTTGCTGTGTTGTCTGGCGGATCGGCGGCCAGAAGAGCCACCCGGAGTTTCACCGGGTCCTTGTGGATGGCTCTCGTTTAGCCGAAAGCCTGCTGCAGGGCAACACCGGGAAGGCCACAGGCCCGCGCGCTGCCCTTCCCTCTGCGGCCAAAAGCAAAGAAGGCGGCCCTTGCGGAGCCGCCTTCTTCTCTCGGGAGGAGCCGCCCATCAGGGGCGGTAGATCTGGTCGAAGACGCCGCCTTCGCCGAAATGCTCGGGCTGCGCCTTGGCCCAGCCACCGAAGAGCGGATCGTCGATGGTGACGAGATCGAGCTTCGGCAATTCCGGGCCGGAACCTGCCGGCACGAGGTCGGGGCGCGAGGGGCGGTAGAAGTGCTTGGCCGCGAGAGTCTGGCCTTCCGGCGAATAGAGGTAGTCGAGATAGGCCTCGGCCTCCTTGCGGGTGCCCTTCTTCTCGACATTGACATCGACGACGGCGACCGGCGGTTCGGCAAGGATCGACAGCGACGGGGTCACGATGTCGAACTGGTCGGCACCGAATTCCTTGCCAGCGAGATAGGCCTCGTTTTCCCAGGAGATCAGCACGTCGCCGATCTCGCGCTGGGCGAAGCTTGTCAGCGCGCCGCGTGCGCCGGTGTCGAGCACGGGGGCGTGGCGGTAGATCTCGGCGATGTAATCGCGGATCTTCTGCTGGTCACCGCCGAATTCCTTGTTGGCCCAGGCCCAGGCGGCGAGATAGTTCCAGCGGGCGCCGCCCGAGGTCTTCGGGTTGGGCGTGACGATCTGCACGTCGCCCTTTACCAGATCGCCCCAGTCCTGGATGCCCTTGGGATTGCCCTTGCGCACCAGGAAGACGATGGTCGAGGTATAGGGGGACGAATTGTTCGGCAGGCGGTTGCGCCAGTCCGGGGCGAGTAGCTTCGCCCGCTCGGCAATGATGTCGATGTCGCTCTGCAAAGCAAGGGTTACGACATCGGCCTCCAGACCTTCCATCACCGCGCGGGCCTGGCGCCCGGAGCCGCCATGGGACTGGTCGATGGTGACGGTCTCACCGGTCTCCTGCTGCCAGTGTTTGGCAAAGGCTGCGTTGTAGTCCTGATAGAACTCGCGGGTCGGATCATAGGAGACGTTCAAGAGCTCCGCCGCCCCTGCCGGCAGCACGAGGCCGGTGGACAGGCTCAATCCGACGAGAAACGCCGCAAGATTTTTCCCAATGCACGTCATGTCTGTGCCTCCTCTCTGGCGTTAACGATTTAAGACTACCGAACAGGTCGTCTTAGTCAACGCGGGGTGAGAAGTTCGCAAAAGCGTTTCCCTGCCACGGGTGGTCGACGCGATGGTCGTTCTGCCTTGAGACGGGGAAGTGGCCGAAGTTTTTCATCAGGAGCGATTTCGGCGAAACGCTTCGACGGTCGTCCGAGCCGCGATGAGGAGCAGTCTATGTGGCGAAGGGTCTCGGTCTTGCGGCACGGCGGGACCGGAGCAGGCCTCCCCCCGCCCCCCTCTTCCACCCCCTCCTGCCCTCAAACGGCAGTCACAAAAGGGTGAAAGAAATAAAAAATAATCGTTGTATGTCATAGTTAAATGACGGCAAAAAGACAGCCTAACCCGCTGTTTTCATTCAACCATAATTTCAAGTGCCAAACCTGATACCGGGTACTTTCACCGAACCAATCAGTTCGATTGTGCGCAAAGGGGTATTGCAAACCCAATCATCCTGCGCCAAATACAACTCATCGAACCAAGCAGTTCGATCCGCAAGGTTCTAAAGGTACACCAAAATGAAGACCATCGCAGCAGCACTCCTGACCACCATCGCAGCCGCTTCGGCCGCTTTCGCGATCGAGCCAATCCCGGGCTCCATCACCTATGGCGGTGCGCAGCCGAGGCTCGAACAGGCGCCCGCCGGTTCGAACTTCTTCCATACCTTCTACGCCAATGGATCCGAAGTCCACGAGATCTATCAGGTGAACGCAGACCGGACCGTCTCCCTCGTTTCCCGTTCCGTAGCGAACGACTGACGCGCCAGACGATCTGAGATCCCGGGTAGAACCCTACCCATATCCACAATCATGAGCTGAACACATCCGGTGTTGCTCTACCAAAGATAAGGAATACGACCATGAAGACCATCCTCTCTGCAGCCCTCATCTCGCTTGCAGCCGGTTCGGCCGCTTTCGCCGCCGTCCAGCCGATCCCGGGCTCGATCACCTATGACAACGCCAACGTCCAGCTGGAAAAGGCACCTGCCGGTTCGACCTTCTTCCACACCTTCGCAAACGGTGACGGCCGTGACGTTCGCGAAGTCTACAAGGTCAATGCCGACAAGTCGGTGACCCTCGTCAACCGCACGATCTCGAACGCTTCCTAATCCGAAGCGCCTGAACCAACGCGCCTCCCAAGACGCACAGAAGACCTCCAGCGGCAGGCTCGGCCCCTCTCCACCGCCCCGAGCCGCCGCCACACACAACGCACAAAGGAATACGATCATGAAGACCATCATCTCTGCAGCCCTCATCTCCCTCGCAGCCGGTTCGGCCGCTTTTGCAGCCGTTGAACCGATCCCGGGCTCGATCACCTATGACAACGCCAATGTTCAGCTGGAAAAGGCACCTGCCGGTTCGACCTTCTTCCACACCTTTGCCAACGGTGACGGCCGCGACGTACGCGAAGTCTACAAGGTCAATGCCGACAAGTCGGTGACCCTGGTCAACCGCACGATCTCGAACGCTTCTTAATCAACGCGCCTCTTGAAGACGCATCCTTCGGCGGCCGGCTCGGTTCCCCTCTCCCCCTTCCCCCAACCGGGCCGCCGCCAACCCCAATCTTTGAAAGGAACAAGACCATGAAGACCATCATCTCTGCAGCCCTCATCTCGCTTGCTGCCGGCTCGGCCGCTTTCGCCGCCGTTGAACCGATCCCGGGCTCGATCACCTATGACAACGCCAATGTCCAGCTGGAAAAGGCACCTGCCGGTTCGACCTTCTTCCACACTTTCGCAAACGGTGACGGCCGCGACGTTCGCGAGGTCTACAAGGTCAATGCCGACAAGTCGGTGACCCTCGTCAACCGCACCATCTCCAACGCTTCCTGATCCAAGGGTGCGTGATGGGCCTCGGGGCTTCGGCCCCGGGGCCTTTTTTTGTGCGCGTGTTTCAGGTGATCTCTTCGCCTCGATCCGCGCTCAGTGGGGCGCGTCGCTGGCATCGGCCGCGGCATCCGCCAGGCTGGTCGTCAGCAGCACGGCCCGGGTCTCATCGGCAACGCGGGCAAAGACTCGGCGGATCTCACAATCCGTCTCGCCGTCGCAATCTTCGCAGCGGCGATAGGCCGTGAGCGAGAGACAGGGAAGCGGCGCCACCGGACCGTCGATCAGCCGCAGGACCTCACCATAGGTGATCTCGCTTGCCGGCCGGAGCAGAAGATATCCGCCCTGCTTGCCCCGCCGGCTTTCCACCATGCCGCCGCGCTTCAGATCGAGCATGATCTGCTCGAGGAATTTCTTCGGGATCTTCTGCTGATCGGCAATGTCGGGGATCTGGATCGGCTCGCCCGGCTCGGCGCGGGCAAGAAGTGTCAGCGCCCGCAGCGCATATTTGGCTTTCTGTGTGATCATCGATCGTCAACGTCCGCCAGAAACGGCCCCATATTCTTGGGATCCGGCCATAGCGCAATTTACCGCCGGGTTCCACGGGTGATTTCAGCGCTCAGGGGACGAATTGCCGCGATCCGCGCGTGCAAGAGAGATATTTGCTCTTTGACCGCGACAGGGCGAACGTCGATTTCTGTCCGTTTCCCTGCTCTTGCCGGATAATGGCGCCACTGAGCAGGGATTTGATGATGACTGTCACCACCGCCGCAGATCTGGCCAGAGCACTGGACCAGCAACTCGCCTCCGCAAACCTCACCGAGCGCCTGCGCATCGTCGCCGGCCTTGATGGTCGCGCCGTCTTCACGACGTCGCTTGGCATCGAAGACCAGGTGATCACGGCTGCGATCGGGCTTGCGAGCCTGCCGATCGATGTCTCGACGCTGGAGACCGGACGCCTCTTCAAGGAGACGGTCGACCTCATCGACGAGACCGAAGAGCGTTTCGGCATCACCATCAAGCGCTTTCATCCGCGCCAGGACGATATCGATGCCTACGCGGCGAAGTATGGTCTGAACGGTTTTTATGAAAGCGTCGAAGCCCGCCATGCCTGCTGTCATGTGCGCAAGCTGGTGCCGCTGGCGGAGGCGCTTTCGGGCGCCCGCTTCTGGATCACCGGTTTGCGCCGCTCCCAGTCCGGCAACCGCGCGGCCACGCCCTTTGCCGAATACGATGCCGAGCGCGACCTGATCAAGGTGAACCCGCTGGCCGACTGGTCGATCGAGGACATCAATACCTATGTCGAGGCCGAGAGCGTGCCGACCAATCCGCTGCACAGCAGAGGCTACCCCTCGATCGGCTGCGAGCCCTGCACACGCGCGATCAAGCCGGGCGAGCCGGAGCGCGCCGGTCGCTGGTGGTGGGAGAATGACGAGAAGCGCGAATGCGGTTTGCACGTGCCGGAGGCGGCGACGTCTCTGGTGCCGACGCCGGCTTGAATTGATTTCGCTTAGGTAGCTGCCCCTCATCCGGCTGCCGCCACCTTCTCCCCGTGAACGGGGAGAAGGGCAACGCGGTTACCGTTCTGCCCCTTCTCCCCGCCTGCGGGGAGAAGGTCCCGGCAGGGGGATGAGGGGCAAAGCGACCGAAGATAGAGGGCGAGAGCCCAGGGAAAGAAAAAGAAGACCATGCACGTACACACATCCGAATTCGATCCGCATTCGCGGGACGCGCAGACCAAGCCGCCGCTCGATCCGCATCTGAAGGCGCTCGAGAACGAAGCCATCTATATCTTCCGCGAAGTGGCAGCCGAGTTTGAAAAGCCGGTGATGCTCTATTCGATCGGCAAGGATTCGTCCGTTCTCCTGCATCTGGCGCGCAAAGCCTTCTTCCCCGGCCGCGTGCCCTTCCCGCTGCTGCACATCGACACCGGCTGGAAATTCCCGGAGATGATCGCGTTTCGCGATGCCACGGCGGAAAAGTTCGATCTCGACCTGATCGTGCACACCAATCCGCGCGGCAAGGAAGAGGGCATTGGCCCCTTCACCCATGGCTCGGCCTATCATACCGATGTGATGAAGACGGAAGCGCTGCGCCAGGCGCTCGACGCCGGCAAGTATGATGCGGCCTTCGGCGGCGCGCGGCGCGACGAGGAAGCCTCCCGCGCCAAGGAACGCATCTATTCCTTCCGCACGCCCGACCACAAATGGGATCCGCGCAACCAGCGTCCGGAGCTCTGGAACATCTATAACGGCATGATCCGCCGCGGCGAGAGCGTGCGCGCCTTCCCGCTGTCGAACTGGACCGAAGTCGACATCTGGCGCTACATCCAGGCCGAAAACATCGAATTGCCGCCGCTCTACTATGCGAAGAAGCAGAAATATGTGGAGCGTGACGGAATGCTGATGTGGGCAGAAGATCCGCGCTTCGAGCCGCTTCCGGGCGAGCAGATCCAGGAAGGCATGCTGCGCTTCCGCACACTCGGCTGCTGGCCGCTGACCGGCGGCATCCGCTCCCATGCGACCACCCTCGACGAGGTGATCGCCGAACTCGAAATCGCCACCGTCTCCGAACGCCAGGGCCGCGCCATCGACCGCGACCAAGCCGGCTCGATGGAAAAGAAGAAGCGCGAAGGATATTTCTGAAATGACCGCAGCTGCCAATACCGCCCTCGTTTCCGAGGCTCCCAATGCAGACGCCGCTCCCGTCATCCGCGACTCGCGTCCACTGCGTCTCATCACCTGCGGTTCCGTCGATGACGGGAAGTCGACGCTGATTGGTCGGCTGCTCTGGGACACCAAGGCCGTCAAGGAAGACCAGGCCGCCAGCCTGAAGCGTGACTCCGGAAGCCAGAACGATCTCGGCCTGCCCGATTTCGCGCTGCTGCTCGACGGTCTGCAGGCCGAACGCGAACAGGGCATCACCATTGATGTCGCCTATCGCTATTTCGCCACCGACCGCCGCTCCTTCATCGTTGCCGACACGCCCGGCCATGAGCAGTATACCCGCAACATGGCAACCGGCGCCTCGACGGCGGATCTCGCCGTGCTGCTGGTCGATGCGCGCGCCGGCCTTCTGGAACAGACCCGCCGCCACGCCACCATCGCCTCGCTGATGGGCATCAAGCAGTTCGTTCTGGCAGTGAACAAGTTCGACCTCGTTTCCTACGACAAGGCCGTGTTCGACCAGATCAGCACCGAGTTCAAGGCACTCGCGCTGACGCTTGGCGTGCGCCAGGTGACCGCGATCCCGATGTCAGCGCTGAAGGGCGAGAACGTCGTCTATTCCGCCCGTGCCGTCATTCCGTGGTATGAGGGCCCGACGCTGGTCGAAACGCTGGAGCTCGCTACGCTCCGCTCCGGCCAGTCGACCGGTTTCCGCCTGCCCGTCCAGCGCGTCTCGCGTCCGGGCGAAAGCTTCCGCGGCTATCAGGGCACGGTTGCCGGCGGTGCGGTCAAGCCCGGTGACAGTGTTGCCATCCTGCCCTCCGGTCAGGTGGCGAACGTCAAGCAGATCGTCACCTTTGACCTGGTGCGCAACGCCGCCGTCGCCGGTGACGCGATCACGCTGGTGCTCGACCGCCAGGTGGACGTGGCGCGCGGCGACATGATCGTCTCGCTCGATGCCCAGCCGCAGACAGGCCTTGCCTTCGATGCGCAGCTCGTCGCGCTGCAGCCGGACGGTATCGTGCCCGGCAAGCGCTACTGGCTGAAGGCCGGCTCGCGTCGCCAGCGCGTACAGGTGCAGCCGGTGCAGCAGCTCGATCTCAAGTCCGGCAAGTGGCAGGCAGCCGAAATGCTGCAGATGAATGCCATCGGCAAGGTGCATCTGTCCTTCGACGAGACGGCGATCTTCGATCCTTACGAGCTGAACCGCGGCACCGGCGCATTCATCCTGATCGATCCCGACACCAACAACACGGTGGCCGGCGGCATGATCACCGCCAAGCGGACGGAGCTCGGCGGGCTGAACGCGCATGAAGGCCGGGTCATTCTTTCGCTGCCGGCTGATCTTGCCGAACAGCTTCTGGCCACCGAACTGCTGGCAAGCCGGCGGGACGAGGTCGAGACGCGCCGCGTCACCACCAGCGCAGCACGGCAGTTGCTCGACGATATCGACGGCTGAGCCACCTTTAAGCATCCCGCAAACGGCCCGCCTCGCGCGGGCCGTTTCGTTTGCATCCGAGGGCATGCCTTCGGCAGCTTTCCATTTTGGAATGATTGGCTAATATACTCCGGACGAACCGGAGCTGGCATGCATCGAAAACGGCAGGACAAAGGGGAAGCGCTGATCGGTCTCGCCGAGACGCTCACCACGAGCGGGGTTCCAAAACTGCTGCTGCATGCCTGGGAACGGCGTTATGGAATCGAGCCGGCCGAACGCAGCCCGACGGGACGCCGCTTCTATACGCGGGAGCAGGTTGAACGCCTGAGACTGCTCAAGTCCTGCAGCGATGGCGGCCACCGGATCGGCAATCTCGTATCACTGCCGACCGATGCCCTCTCGCGGCTCGAGGCGGAATTGCAGGCCCGCGCGGATCTGTCGGAGGTTTTCGAGGCCGTCAAGGCGATGGACAGCGACCGGCTGCAGAGGCTGTTGCAGGCGCGGGCTGGGCGGGACACGCCGGAACAATTCATCCGAACGAGCGCGCTTCCGCTGATGCGGGAAATCGGATCCTTGTGGGCCAAGGGTGATGCGACGATTGCGGCCGAGCACATGACCACCGCCCAGATCAAGCGTATCCTAGGCGGCTTTTTCGACCAGTGTCCTCAGCCGGCAGGCGATGCGCCGCGTCTCATTGCCACCACCCCGGAACGGGAAGAGCACGACATCGGCGCGCTGGTTGCGGCCCTCCTTGCCCGGCTGAGGGGGTGGAACGCCCTGTTCCTCGGCGCCAATCTTCCCGCCGCCGAGATCGCCGACGCCGCGCATCGGCGGGATGTTTCCTGCGTCTGCCTCAGTGCCCTGACCGGACGGAAAGCGGCCCTTGAGCGACACCTCAAGGAGCTGCGCACTGCGCTCTCTGCAGATATCGCGATCTGGATCGGCGGAGCCGCCTATCGGCCGGTCTCGACCCTTCACGGCGTCACATACATGGCCGATCTCGAGGTCTTCCTGGAAGCGCTCGACCGTTCGGCGTCACATCTCCGCGCGACAGGCTGAGCGCCCTCCTCCGGCCCCTACACTTCCATTGCATGCTTCGCGCCGTCCTGTCGCGGAAGGCGCTTCCGTTCGAGATCGACGTGTCAGAGCCAGGGCCAGGCACTACAAAATTTCGCATGAAAGATAGACAAGCCGTTCATATTTTAGCTCTTCATTTATTTTTTGTATGCATTTTCTCTCCAGCTAATGTTCTCAGAGCCAGCGCAGGGGCTGCTGGTCGATCGGAGGAAATGATGGGACTGCCGGGGTTTGCGAATGCCAAGACTGTTGCCAAGACGCTGGCGCTGGACGCGCTGCAGGCCAACGTGATGGTGGCCGATGCCAATCTGAACATCACCTACATGAACCCGGCGGTCATGGAGCTGCTGAAAGAAGCGGAATCGGACCTGAAGAAGGAATTGCCGAAGTTCAGCGTCGCCTCTCTCATCGGCAGCAATATTGACGTCTTCCACAAGAACCCGTCGCATCAGCGCAACATGCTGGCCGCGCTGAAAAACCGCCACAGCGCCACCATCACGGTTGGCAACCGTGTGTTCGACCTGCTCGTGACGCCACTGAAACAGGGCGCCAAGACCGTCGGCTTCGTCGTGGAATGGGCCGACGCCAAGGCACGCCTGCTGAATGTCGACTATGCTGCCCAAATCGCCGCCATCTCGCGGTCCCAAGCGATCATCGAATTCACCGTCGATGGCGCGATCATGGGGGCCAACGAGAACTTCCTGAACCTGATGGGCTACTCGCTGCCGGAGCTGATTGGCAAGAATCACAGCATGTTCGTCGAGCGGGACTATGCCACGTCGAATGACTACAAGGCCTTCTGGCAGGCCCTGCGCGAAGGTCGCTATCAGAGCTCGGAGTTCAAGCGCGTCACAAAGACGGGCAAGGAAGTCATCATCTCGGCCTCCTACAACCCGATCCTCGATATCCATGGCAAGGTGGTGAAGGTCGTGAAGTTCGCGACCGACGTCACCGCCCGCGTGCGGACCGTCAGTTCGCTCGGCGAGGCCCTCAAACGTCTCTGTTCCGGCGACTTCGGCTTCCAGCTGACGGAGCCCTTCTCGGCTGAATTCGAGTTCCTGCGCCACGATCTCAACCGCTCGGTCTCGCAGCTGCGCGATACCTTCCAGGAGATTTCCACCAGCGTGGATCTGATCAGCCAAGGCACACGGGAAATCACCCAGGGCGTCGGCGACCTCTCGCGGCGCACGGAAAGTCAGGCGGCCAATCTCGAAGAGACGGCCGCAGCGCTCGAAGAAATCACCGCCAATGTCGGCTCGTCTGCCCAGCGTGCCCAGGAAGCCCGCACGGTGGCCGGCTCTGCCAAGTCCAGCGCCGAAAAATCCGGCGATGTGGTGGCCCATGCAGTGGATGCGATGAGCCGCATCGAAGACTCGTCGTCGAAGATCTCCAACATCATCGGCGTGATCGACGAGATCGCGTTCCAGACCAACCTGCTTGCGCTGAATGCTGGCGTCGAGGCAGCCCGTGCCGGTGAAGCCGGCCGTGGCTTTGCTGTCGTTGCCCAGGAAGTGCGCGAACTGGCGCAGCGCTCGGCGAAGGCCGCCAAGGAGATCAAGGATCTCATTCAGAATTCCGCCACGGAGGTCGCGTCCGGCGTGAAGCTGGTCAGCGACACCGGTGGGGCGCTGAAGTCGATCAGCCAGCTCATCGTCGAGATCAACGACCATGTCGTCGCCATCTCGACCGCCGCACGCGAACAGTCGTCCGGTCTGGTCGAGGTCAACAGCGCCGTCAACGGCATGGACCAGATGACCCAGCAGAATGCGGCCATGGTCGAGGAAAGCAGTGCGGCGGCCGCAACCCTTTCCAACGAAACCCAGAAGCTGCAGGGCATGATCGGTCAGTTCAATCTCGGCAATCACGGCGGGAGCGCGATGCACCGCCAGGCGCGCGCCGCCTGACCGTCATGCTCATGCATAAGGTCCGGCCGGGGTGCCGTGTCACCCCTTTCGGGCTGTCGAGCCGCGCTGGACCAGTTGATAGCCGAGATCGACCCGCTTTGCCGGCGAGGTGTCGGATCCCGCCGCCCTGATGATCATGTCGACGGCGCGATAGCCGATCTCATAGCGCGGGACACGGACCGAGGTGATGGCTGGGAAGGCAAAGCCGGCATAGTCCAGATCGTTGAAGCCGCAGATGCCGAAATCCTGAGGCACAGCCAGTCCTCGCCGCTGGCATTCGAAGAGCACGCCGAGCGCGATATCGTCATTGTGACAGAAGGCGGCCTCGGCATCGGGCGCCTCGCTTTTCAACCGGTCGAGAAGATGACAGCCTAAGCCGACGCTGGTGCTGCCATCGATGGAGAGCACGAGCGCGGAATCGAAGAGGCCAGCCTCCTCCAGCACGGCCTGAAAGCCCTCCAGACGACGGCGGGCGCGGAAATCCCAGGCGCCGCCGAGCATGGCAATGCGGCGATAGCCTTTCTCCAGCAGATGACGCGTGGCGGTCTCGGCAGCCTGCCGATGGTCGATGCCGATCGCCATATCCGACGGTTCGCGACTGACGTCCATGATCTCGACCACCGGGCAAGGGGCATGTCGCAGGAGATCGTCAATTGCCGGATCGCCAATCTGGCCGACGTGGATGAGGCCTGCCGGGTTCTGCGAGAGAAAGAAACGCAACTGACGAAGCTGGTCCTCGGTGTCCGTCTCGGCACTTGCATACTGAATCCGGAGATCGGAAGAGCGCACCCGATCCTCGATGCCCCGGATAAGCGCCAGGAACGCGTGGCTGGTCAGGCCGGGAGACATGACGCCGACGAGGCCGCTGTTCTTGCTGGCCAGTGCTCTGGCGGCGAGATCGGGCACATAGCCCATCTGTTCCACGACCTTCAGGATCGCTTCGCGCAAGGGCGGCGAGACCTTCTCCGGTTCGCGCAAGGCGCGGGAGACCGTGATTGCGCTGACCCCGGCCTGGTGGGCCACATCGGACAACGTGATCTTGTCCTGGCGCTGGCGACGTTTCCTTGAACCTGAAGTCATGCTCACCAGACCGTTTCTTTGCAATCATTGGTAGCAGTCGCCGATATGCCGCCATCAGGGCACAGGCTCTCAAATACAATTCAAGATAGCCTAATCTACATGCCTCAGCAACGGCTTGCAGGGGATACCCCCAACTCTCAAGTGAAGCCGGGATAGATATTCACCACCACTGTTTGTAAAGAATACAACCTGACCCCAGAGCGGCCGGAACGGCCAAAACAATGCCCCAACGGGCGTCAGCGCGTCTTGGGGATGATTTTGAGGAAGTCGGGATTTTCGGGAAGATCAGCTGGTCGGAGTGGAGTGATTCGAACACTCGACCCCCACGTCCCGAACGTGGTGCGCTACCAGACTGCGCTACACTCCGTGACCAGCGGCGCCTCTATAGACCAGCGATTTTCGTTGCACAAGCAGGGAATCGCAAAAAGCCGCGAGAAAGTTGAAACATTCGTGACAGGCCCGCGTATCGCCCTGATATTCTTGGGTCTGCGCGACCGATCAGACAGGACAAAGGTGCGGCTGATAGTGGCCAAAGAGCTGTTGCGCCGCTCGACAAGACGGGTGCCGTTGCCAAGAAGTCACCGGTCGGAAATTTCAAGTATCGGTCGCATCCATCCATTTCGCGCCTGATGGTTTCGCAGTAAAGCAGTCATGGGCCGGTTGTGGCCGACGGTGCGTCGCGGACGACTGTGGGACCGGCCTTACAGGGGTTCAAAGGACACTCACATGAATTTGCTGAAGAGCATGACATCCGGATTGATCGCGACAGCCTGCCTTGCTGCCGCGGGCTGCACGACGACGGGGGGACTTCCGAAAAATGAGATCGAGACGCGGTGGAACGGCCAGCAGGCGGGCGCCTTCTTCGCCAAGTTCGGCCCGCCCGTCTCGGATGCCGCCTCCGGTGCCTCGACGCTCTATACTTGGCGCGGCGGCTTCAACACCCGCACCGTTCCGGCAACCTATGAAGATCTCGGCGACGGCAAGAAGGGCAAATTGTTGACCCGCGCGCGCACCGAATATCTGCGCTGCGAAGTCCAGCTCACGGTCTCCTCCGATTATGTCATCCGCGGCGTGCGCACCGTTGTCGATCGCCCCGGCACCAATGGCGGCAAGAGCTATTGCGCCGAGTTCCTGACGGCCGACTGACCTTACACCGACGGCAAAGTCAAAAGCCTCCGGCCGATCTGGCACGGAGGCTTTTTCATGTCGTGAAACGCAAATTCTGCCATGCCCGCTAATCGGGCCATGCTTCTCGTCGCGAGGGCCTCATGCCCCAAAGGGAACGCCCGGTTGATGCGAAATTGGGAGAGCGCCGTGGATGACGCCCTCCCCCGATACGCAATACAGAAACCGAGCGCTTCGCGACGCATTACCTTGGTGGAAGCGCCTTCTATATAGAGAGATCAAGGTTAACAGATGACTTACGGGCCGTGAGGTTTATGGTTAATTTTCAGTGACCTAGCAGTTCTTGTCGAGACGCTGCCGCAAGCTCTGCGAGGCTGTGGAAAGCCTTGAAAATCAGGCGCTCCAGTATGCCCGCCTTATCTCAGCACTTGACGATGTTCTTGTTTTGTTCAAGATCACCATTCATGACCCGCGTGATCGATACTCTTGGAAAAGCCATCCGCCACAACATGCTCGTGGTCGCGACCTGTCGCGACTGCCAGCGCCAGGGGCGGTTCCTGGCCAAGGACCTCGCGACCTTCTACGGGCAGGGCCGCGACCCCCATTCGCTCAAATTCCGCTGTACCCATTGCGACACGCGCAACAGCAAGATCACGCTGATGGACAATCCCTATGACCGCACGCCCGAGACCATCGTCTGGCGCCCGGTGAAGGTGAAGCTGTAACTGGTCGAAGCCGGTCTCAAGGGAGATCCGAATAGCCTACCCTGATTGCCGCCTGCTCGTGCTGCAGCAGGATGTCGTAGGCCGTCTCGTCCAGCACCACCACATCCTTCAGGCCGAGCACGGCGCGGGCTTCTGCAAGCTCGGGGGCGGCCATTGCGGCCTTCAGGGCAGACCGCAAGGCGGTCAGTTCTTGGTCGGTTGCCGACAGGCGGGTGATGAAGGGGAGATTGGGGCCGGAGGGGGTCTTGTCGAGAACGACGAGGCCCTCCAGTCGCTCGGGGCTGTGCCGGCGCAGGAGGTCGAAGGTGATGCAATCGATGGCGGCGACGTCGGCGGCGCCGGTCTGCACGGCCGCCATGCTCGCAATATGCCCGCCGGTCTCGACGACGCGTGAAAAGAAGGGCTTGCCTGCGGCATGCGGGGCGATGGCGGCGCGCAGGAGATTGTAGCCGGAATTGCTACCGCGCTCATTGATCGCCACCGCCAAGCCGGCGCAGGCGGCAAGGTTTGCCGGCGCACCTGCTTTGCGCGTCACGATGACGCTGTACATATTCGAGCCCTCGCAGCCCGGGGCATCATAAACCGGGGTCGCGACGAGACGCACCCGGCCGCGCAGGCGTTTGACAAAGGGGAAGCCGCAGGTCTGGGCGAGGATGAGGCGCGGATAGAGCCAAGCGTCGTGATGGGCGACCTGCTCTTCCAGGGCCTCGGGAACGCCGGTCATGCCTGCCCCACGCAAGTAATCGCGCACGAAGGCCCAGAGCGCGTGCTGCGCCTCCACCACCACCTGCGGTGCGACATACATTGCGAGGCTGGCGAGCCTCGTCTCCCCCGCCCCGGTCAGGAGTGCCTCGGATGGGTCGGGCGATCGTGTTTGCGGAAGAGGAAGCGACGGGCCACATCCACATAGCCGCGATAGACGAGACCGCCATTGAGCCGCACTAGGAAATCGCGGTGGCGCTCGTAGAAGCGGGGCAGCATGTACCAGGGCAGGCCCGGCACGCGGTGATGCAGCACATGCAGGTTGTTGTAGAGGAAGAGCAGGCCGAAGAGCGGGCTGCGCTCGACGATGGCCGTACGCTCCTCGTGATTGTCGGCAAAACGATGCTCGGCATAGGAACGCAGGCGCGACAGCGCCGTGCCACAATAAACGAAGCCGAAGAAGAAGAGCAGGAAGGGCATCTCGCAGATGACCAGCACCCACCAGAGGACGGCAGCGACCCCGATGGCATGGCCCGCCCAGAGACGCCGGCTGTCACCCTCGCCGCGGATGACCTTGATCGCCTCATGCCAGAGGAAGGAGCCGAGGATGATGGCCGGGCCGACGGTCAGGCGGCCGGCAAGCGTCAGGTTGAATTCGCGCAGCGTCCGGCCGAACCAGCCGAAGCGGTCCCAGTCTTTGGCTGTGAAATAATAGGATTCCGGATCCTCGATCGGATCGGTCAGATGCTCGTCGCGATGATGGGCGAGATGGCTTTCCTTGTAGACATGATAGGGAAGCCAGAGCGAGATCGGCGGCACGCCGATCGCATCGTTGAGCCAGACATGGCGGGTCGGGTGATTGTGGATGACCTCATGCTGCAGCGAGCCGTGCCAGGCGATGAGCCAGGCCCCGAGTGGGACCAGAATCCAGATTGGAATGTCGCGCCAGAAATAAGTGAGGCAACCAAAGCCTCCGTATATCAGAGCGGCCAATGCGACGGTCGGCCATTCGATGCGCGCAATGCGCGGTAGTGCGATCTCACCCTCGGCAAGATGTGCCATGCAGTCCCCACAGAGAATTCCCCATGGACGGATTGTTTAGCGCGATTTCAAACGATTCGCTTTGGCAAAAGCGGCATGTTTCGCCGCGAAACGAGCAGGATAAGGCGGATTTTGGCTTGTTTCGGGGTGAATTGGGTCACACGGCCCTATCGCGCGAACGGGCGATTATAGTTGACATTGCCGCTCATGTTTATAGACGGAGAAGATCCACTAGCGTGAGGGTGAAACATGACGCACCGGTTGGCCGGGACGATCAAGGGGCAGCATAGCCAGGCTCTTGAATTGCTTGAAGCGCATGCCTCGCGTCTTGACGTTGCCTTGACGGGCACAGACGAGGAACGACGGTTTTCGATCTGGAGCAGCACGGCCGTGTTTCGTCGGCTCGATGGCGATTGCGTCGTTGAACTTGAGAGCCCAGAGCAGCGCCTGCTGCTGACATTGCAGGGCAATCTTGCCGAAGTGTTCGATGAGCGCGGCATGACCATCGAATGGGAACAGGTCAACGAAGGGGCGCTGGCCCCCGGGCTTTCCCTGATGCAGGTCGAGTCAATCATCCGCGTTTCGCCCGGCTTCAGCCGTGTGCGTCTGAGAGGCGATGATGCGCCGCGCTTTGCGACCGGCAGCCTGCATTTCCGCCTCCTTTTGTCTGCCGATCCCGACGCGCCGGAATGGCCACGGATCGCGCGCACGGGGCGCACCGTCTGGCCGGAGCAGAAGATCCACAAGCCTGTCTACACGGTGGCGGCGCAGGACGAGGACTGGCTCGACTTCGACATCTTCCACCACGCAGGCAGCCCCACTTGCGACTGGATCGGCCGGAAGCCCGTTGGAGAGACGGTGGGGGTCATGGGACCTGGCGGCGGCTGGTGCCCGGCCGCGCCGAACCTGCTTTTGTTCGGCGACGAGACAGCCCAGCCAGCCATCGCTCGGATGCTGTCGCTCGCCGAAGGGACGGTGACGGCCGTCCTTACCAGCACGAGGGAAAACCTCGGCCATCTCGCAGCCGACGAGAGGGTGGCGCGAACCGACGACCTGGTCCAAGCACTGAAATCCGCTGCGGTCTCGGATGACACTTACGTCTGGTTTGCAGCCGATGCCGAGCGTGCCAGGGAGGCGCGGAGCCATCTGTCAGGCCTCGGTCTGGCGAAGAACCGGTTCACGGCTGCGGCTTATTGGAGTTGAGCGGCGGGGCGCAGAGGTCTGGCCTCTCGCCCCCCGTCAGGCGGCGAGCTTGGCGTAGGCCCCTTCCCGCTTCATCAGTTCGGCATGATTGCCGACCTCGACGATCCGGCCCTGCTGCATGACGACGATGCGGTCGGCATTGCGGATCGTTCCGAGCCGGTGGGCAACGACGAGCGTCGTGCGGCCCTTGGACAATTCCTCCAGCGCAGACTGGATTTCCCGCTCCGTCGTGCTGTCGAGGGCCGATGTCGCTTCGTCGAGCAGCAGGATCGGTGGATCCTTCAGGAAGGCGCGGGCGATCGCGACGCGCTGCTTCTGACCGCCGGAGAGCATGATGCCGCGCTCGCCGACAATCGTGTCCAGCCCCTCGGGCAGGTTCTCCAACATGGTCGAGAGCTGCGCGCGCCGACAGGCCTCCAGAACCTCGTCGTCGCTTGCGCCGATCCGGCCATAGACGATGTTTTCGCGCAGCGTGCCGCCGAACAGGAAGACATCCTGCGAAACGAGGCCGATCTGGCGGCGCAGGCTTTCGACGGTCATTGCAGGCAGCGCCATGCCGTCGATGGTGATCGTGCCGGAGGTCGGCTCGTAGAAGCGTGGCAGGAGCGACAAAAGCGTCGATTTGCCGGCACCGGACTCGCCGACAAAGGCGATCGTCTCCCCCGGCTGCACATGCAAGGAAATGTCATGCAGCACGGGGCGACCCGGGGTGAAGGCGAAACAGAGGTCGGAGAAGACGATCTCGCCGCGGAGATTGGAAACCGGCCGCGCATCAGGGCTGTCGGTGATTTCGGGTTCGGTCGCCAGCAGATCGAGATAACGACGGAAACCGGCAATGCCGCGCGGATAGGTCTCGATGACGGCGCTGATCTTGTCGAGCGGACGGAAGAAGACGCCGACCAGAAGCAGGAAGCCCACGAAACTGCCCGTCGACATGGCACCTGAGAGCACATAGGACGAGCCGATGACCATGATCACCACCTGGACGAAGCGCATGCCCATGTAATGCAGCGAGGACGAGGCAGCCATCACCCGGTAGGCGTCGAGCTTTGTCTTGCGGTATCGGGCATTGTCCTTGGCGAACAACTTGCGCTCGTGTTCTTCATTGGCATAGGCCTGGACGACGCGAATGCCACCGATGGTCTCTTCCAGCCGCACGTTGAAGGCACCGATGCGGCCGTAGATCTCCTGCCAGGTGCGCGTCATGCGGCCACCATAGATCGAGACGATGGCGACCGTGCCCGGCACGATGAGGGCGGTGACCAGGGCGAGCTCCACATGCAGGTTGAGCATCAGGATGAAGGCGCCGACAAAGGTCATGATGGCGATGAACAGGTCTTCCGGCCCGTGATGGGCGACCTCGCCCACTTCTTCCAGATCCCGCGTGACACGGGCGACCAGCTTGCCGGTCCGGGCCGTGTCATACCAGCGCCAGGAGAGCGTCGTCAGATGCTCGAAGGCCTTGGCGCGCATGGCGGTTTCGATGTTGATGCCGAGCTTGTGGCCCCAATAGATCACGATCGCCATCAGGGCGGCGTTGACGAGATAGATCGCGAGCAGGCCCGCTGCCGCAATCAGCGTCAGCGTCCAGTTGCCGGTCGGCAGCAGCCTGTCGATGAAGGCGGTGACAGCGAGCGGAAAGGCAAGTTCCAAGAGGCCGGAAGCGACCGCGCAGGAGAAATCCAGCCAGAACAGGCCCTTCCAGGGGCGGTAATAGGCAAAAAATTGTTTCAGCATGCGATATCCTGCAATGGTCCTCTGCACCCTCAAAGGGCGCTGGCGAGCGGGGAGCGGCCGGGACGTGTCACCACATCCATGGCAAGACCGTAGACCCGTGACAAGGCTTCCGGTTGCATCAGATCATCAGGCGATCCGTTCAGCACAACCTTTCCACCCTTCAGCGCGACGATGTGGTCGGAAAAGCGGGCCGCGAGGTTGACGTCGTGCAGCACGACGACCACCGAACGACCGGCTTCCGACAGACGGTGGACGAGATTCATGACCTCGATCTGGTGGGCGATGTCGAGCGCCGAAATCGGTTCATCCAGGAGCAGCGCATTCGCCCCTTGAGCAAGCAGCATGGCAAGCCAGGCGCGCTGGCGTTCACCACCCGAGAGCGTATCGACCAGGCGACCTTCATAGTCTGCAAGACCGCATTCGGCGATTGCGGCCTCGACGGCTGCCCGATCCTCTGAACTCGGACGACCGAGCGCGCCGTGCCAGGGATAACGGCCGAGCGCCACGAGCTGGCGAACCGTCATGCCTTCGGCCGGCGGCGTGTATTGCGGCAGATAGGCGAGCGCGCGGGCGTGGTCGCGGGGCGACCAGTCCCGTTGCGGCCGCCCCATGGTGCGGATTTCGCCTGCGGTGATTTCGATCTGGCGCGCCAGGGCCTTCAGGAGCGTCGACTTGCCCGAGCCATTGTGCCCGATCAGCGCGACGGTGCGGCCTGCGGGAATATCGAGGTCGAGGCCGTCGATCACCCGGCGCGGCGTGCGGCCTCCGCCGAGGTCGATGGTGAGATCGCGGATTTCAAACAGGCAGGTCATCGCGTCTGTCTCGTCATGGTGAGCAGGAGCCAGGGCGTCCCGATCAGGGTCGCAAACAGCCCAAGCGGGAGTTCGTAAGGAAAGGCGGCGAGGCGCGCGCCGGCATCGGCCAGCATCATCAGGAAGCCGCCGATCAGCATGGCGCCGGCGGTGAAGGCGGCGGCCGAGTTGAGCCCGATCCTGCGGGCGATGTGCGGCGCCATCAGCCCCACGAAGCTGACGGGCCCGACCAGAACGGTCGCCGTGCCGGTGGCGACCCCGGCGACCAGGAAGAGGCTGACACGGGCAAAGCGCGAGAGCCCCAGCGCGGAGGCGATTTCGGCACCGAGCGGCAGGACAGTCAGCCACCGCGCCGCGAGCAGAGAGAAGATCATGAGGAGCACGGCAAGCGCCACCAGGATCACCGCCTCGACCATGCCGATCGCCGAGGTGGAGCCGGCAAGCCAGGTCAGGATGATCCAGGCACGGGCGTCACCGCCTGCCATCATGGCCGAGAGGACGGCCGATGCCAGCGCGCTGAGCGCCAGCCCCATCAGCAGGATGCGTTCGGAAGGCAGGCCCGCCTTCATCGCCGCGCGCGCGACGATCAGCAAGACCACTGCGCCACCCAGTGCTGTGGCAATCAGGAACATCCAGGGCTGGGGCATGGGCACGAAAAAGACCGCCAGGCCGAAGCCGAGGGCCGCACCGGCGGAAACGCCCATGACCTCGGGCGAGGCGAGCGGGTTGGATGTCGTTTTCTGCAGAATGGCACCGGCACCGGCCAGCAGCGCGCCGGCAGCGATCGCAGCCACAAGGCGTGGCAGGCGCAGCGGCAGGAAGGCGGCAATGTCCGCGGCCTGGAGGAAGCTCCAGCCGCCGGGTCCGCGGCCAAGCGCGAGCCCGATCAGCGATCCGGCGACCAGCAGAACCGCCAGGACCGCAAGCGGCCGCCAGGCCGAACCGCTCTGCGGCGTCGCTGTCGCCTCTGCCGAGGCGGGTGGGGTCCGGCCGGACAGCCGCGGCAGGAGCCAGAGCATCAGCGGCCCGCCGATCAGGCCCGTGACGGCGCCCACGGGGAACATCTCGCCGACGGCGTGATCGATCAGCAGCACGCCGCTGTCGCAGAGGAGAAGAAGGCCAGCGCCGGCGGCCATGCAGGCGAGAAGCCTTGTGGTTTCGGTCCGCAGCCCGAGCGTGCGCACGATCGTCGGCGCAGCCAGACCGATGAAGCCGATCAGCCCGACTTCGGCCGAGACAATGGCGGTCAGGAGAACGGCGACGGCAATGACGACCAAGCGAATGAGACCGACGCGCAGGCCGAGGGCACCGGCCGTTTCCGCGCCAATCGCCAGAAGCTGCATCGGCCTGATCAGACCGAGGGCCAGGACAAGGCAGACGCCCAGCGCGAAAGCGAGACGGATGACGGCGGACCAATCCTGCTGGACCAGAGATCCGCCGTTCCAGATCACCAGCGACAGCAGGTATTGGCCATGGGCAAGGGTCAGTGCCGTGGCAAGGCTCGAGGCCATCAGGCCGACAAGCATGCCGCCCACGACCATGCGGGCCGGCTCGAAGCCCCGCCTCTGCCCGATGATGAAAACGAGGGCTGCAGACGCGGCGGCGCCGGCCAGAGCCACCGGCAACCGGCCTTGCGCGAGAAGTGCCGGCGCGAAGAGCGTGGCGCAAACGAGAGCCAGTTGCGCTCCGGCGGAGACACCGAGCACGGTCGGATCGGCGAGCGGATTGCGCAGCACACGCTGCAGCAGGGCGCCGGCAAGACCGAGTGCCGCTCCGACCAGCAGCGCGACCACCGCGCGCGGCATAAGGCCGAAGACGAGGCGGATCTCGGCGACGCTGCGATCGCCGGCCGGCACAAGCGCCTCGGGCCAGGCAGCGAGCGGCAGCAGGGCGTTTGCGGCGACAAACCACAGCAACGCGCCTGCAGCCAGGAGAAGAAGGGGCAGCAATTTCATGCGATGGCCAGTGCGTCTGCGAGGCCTTCGGCAAAGGCGAGGCCAGAGGGCACGCCGCCGAAGGCATTGGTGGCGGCCAGTTGGTGAACGCGGCCTGCCTTGACGGGGGAAAGCGCATTCCACAGCACGGAACGCTGCAACTGCGCCTGCGCCTCGATCGGGATAGGGCTGACGATCACGAAACTGGCGTCGGACATCTCCGCCAGGCGGTCGATGGGCACGGGGGCTGCAAAGGAGAATTGCGTCCCATCCTGCCAGGCGTTGACGAGGCCGAGCCGTGTCAGCGTCGAGCCGTAGAGGCTGTCGAACCCAAAGGCGCGGAAATGACGGGAATCGCCGAAATCGATCAGCATGACGGGCCGGCCGGCCTGCGGTTTGAGACGGTTCGCGATGCGGTCGAATTGGTCTTCCGCCGCCTGTCGTACCCGCTCTCCCGCTTGTCGATCGCCCAGTCGGTCGGCGAGCCCCTCCAGGGCGTTGAGCGCATGCGGCAGCGAGGCTTCGCCGCGGACAAAGAATGGCAGGCTGAAGACGGGTGCGATCGCCGAAAGAGCTGCTTCGTGCCGAGTGTAGAATGGGGAGGAGAGGATCAGGTCGGGTGCAGCAAACCGCAACTGCTCGAAATTGGGAGCGCCGCGCAGGCCAAGATCGAGCGTCTCTTGCGGCAGCGGAACTGCCGGACTTTCGACGCGGAAGCGGATCAGTTCGCAGGCCGCGACCGGCTTATGCCCCAGCGCCCAGGCGGTTTCCAGCATGGCCCAGTCGATGGCTGCCAGACGCAGGTCTGCGGCGCCTGAAGACGCCGCAGAGCTCGCGTGAAGCGGAGACGAGAGGCCGGCGAACCCCGTGGCAGCAAGGAGCTGCAGGAAGGCGCGCCGGCGATAGGATCGATCGAGCTTTACCACCGGACGGTCAGGGTTCCCATGACGGAGCGGCCGGAGCCGTAATAGCAACCGAAGGAGCCGCAATTGGCGACATAGGTTTCGTCTGTCAGGTTGTTCACGTTCACCGCAAGCGTGGCCTTTTCCGTCACCTTGTACTTGGCGGCTAGATCGACCAGCGTTACGGGATCGAGTTCATAGGTGTTGGCATTGTCGCCGAAGCGCTCGCCGATGTAGCGGATGCCGCCGGCAAGGGTCAGCCCTTCCAGAGCCGTATCCTCGGCAAAGTCGTAAGCCAGCCAGAGGCTGCCGGTGTGGCGCGGCATGTTGGCCGGCATCTTGCCGTCATTCGTACCCACCTGCTCGGCATCATTGTAGCTGTAGGCCGCCTTGACGCTCCAGCCCATGGCGATTTCGGCGGCTCCCTCGATCTCGAGACCGCGCGACTTGACCTGACCGATCTGGCGAATGCCGCTCAGGCCGCCCTCGCTGACCGTCACACTCACATTGTCCTGCGTCAGATCGTAGAGGGCGACAGAGAAGAGACCCTCGAACGAGGTCGGCTGGTATTTCACGCCGATTTCCCACTGTTCACCAGTCGTCGGGTTCAGTTGGTTGCCGTCGATATCGGTGCCGATTTCGGGATCGAATGAGGTTGCATAACTGACATAGGGTGCAAAACCGCTGTCGAAGACATAGGACAGACCGACATTGCTGGTCGTGGCGCTGTCCTGCTGGTCGATGATCGTCGCGCCGGAGAAGTTGTTGGTCGATGTACCCTGCTGGTCGGTCCAGTCGTGCCGGATCCCGAGTGTCGCGCGCCACTTGTCGTAAGACAGCTCATCCTGGGCATAGATGCCGGCCTGTTCGAGCGTCAGGTCGTCGGTCTTGATGTACCAGGGCGCGCCGACAGTCGCGGATGCCGGGTTCGTCAAATCGAGCGCCGAAGAGGAGGCAAATTCGGTCGTGGTGTTGTCACCATATTTGCGTAGATCCAGGCCGAAGAGCAGCTTGTGATCAAGCACGCCCGTCTGCAAGTCGCCGGAGACGCGGGTATCGAGGTTGGCCGTCCAGGTGTCTTCATCCTGAAAGATCACGCCACGATTGATCGTCGAGGGTGCCGTCAGGGATGAGACATAAAAGCCCGTATAGTCCCAATCGAACTTCTGGTAGCGCGCCGACTGGTCGAGCGCCCAGCCGCTGTCGAACTCATGGTGCAACTCATAGCCGAGATTCGTCATCCGGCGATCGGAGTCGTCGACCGACGGGTCACCCGCGTAAAGGTCGCGCAGGTCTTCGTCATTGCCCTGCCCCGTCAGAGCGAAGGGAATGCCGGCCGGGGTGATGGGCGAATCCTTCTGATAGGATCCGAGGAAATCGATGGTGGTCGCATCCGAGGGCGACCAGCGGGTGGCGAGACCGAGATAGCCGCGCTTGTTGGTCAGCTCGTCGATGTCTTCCTCGGTTTTGGCAAGCTTGCCAGTCACCCTTGCCGCAAACGCGTCGGTCAAGGCCTTGTTGGCATCGAAAAAGACTTCCGCATCGCCATCAACTGAAAGGCCCGTTCCTGCCTCATAGGCATCTTTGAACTGGGCATGTTTCTGGACCATGTTGATCACGCCTGCCGGCGTGCCGGAGCCATAGAGGCTGGAGGCCGGGCCCTTCAACACTTCGACCCTTTCCAGACCATAGATGTCGTAGGACGGCGCGCCTTGGGACCGCATCAGCCGCAGGCCGTTCAGATACTGCGCGTTGCGCATGTCGAAACCACGGAGCACAGGGCTGTCGAAGCGCGGATCGGCACCGAAGGGTTCGCCAACGACACCAGCGGTGGTCGACAAGGCCTGGCCGAGCGTCTGCGCACCGCGATCCTCGATTTCGTCCCGGGTGACGACCGACACCGAGCGCTGGGTTTCAAGGACCGGCGCGCCGGTCTTGGTGCCCGAGGCTGCGCTCTTTGCAACATAGCCTTCCGTCGGCGCGGTCGGATCGCCCTGCCCAGAGACGACGATCTCGTTCAATTCCGTTGTTGCGGCCTCCTGGGCGACTGCAGCGGCATGAAGGGCAAGGAGACTGGCTCCGGCGAAAAGGGCTATCCTGGTGTTCATGGTCCATCCAACAAGACGAAGGGAATTCATGACTGAATAAGTCTTGTTTTCGGACGACGCTTGAACGAAAGCTCCGCGATTTGACTGGATCTGCTCAATTTTCGCAATTTCGCCTTGTTTTCCTCAGTCGCAACCGGCCCGCATGCGTCGCCACTGCGACGGCGGCAGGCCCTGGGATGCGCGAAAGACGCGAGTGAGATGGGCCTGATCGGCAAACCCGGTGGCGTCCGCGATCTCCGCCAGGCCACGGTCTGTCGACAGCATCATTTCCATGGCGGTCTCGAGCCTTTGGCGGGTGAGCCAGCGTTGCGGCGTCTCCCCGGTGCTCTGGCGAAAGGCCCGGCTGAACCAGCTTTCAGACAGGCCGCAGAGATCTGCCAGTTCCGCCACGCTGGTGCGCCTCGGCAGAGCTTCGGATACGTGGCGCCTGATGGCAGAGATCTGTCGCGGAGACAGGCCGCCCGTGTGCTCCATCGGTTCGTGCGGCAGGTTCAGAACCTCTGCCAGGATTGCCGATAGCAGACCATCGAGCATCATGGCCGGGCGCGAAGGGCGCTCGATCTCGTCGGCCACCATGCGCGCCAGGCTCTGCGTTCCCTTCACGTCTGCCGCATCGGCCAGCATCACCGTCTCCGACAGCTTGCCGGAGGGTATGAGACCCGCCAGTCTTTGCTGCAGCGGCCCCGCTTCCAGATGAAAATCGAGATGCGCGAATGTCTCTTCGCCATCCATGGCGCTCCACAGCGGCTGGCCGGCCGGCACATAGAGCATGGCGACATCCGATATCGGATGACCGGTCTCGCTCGTTCTCAAGGAGAGGCTGCGTGGCGGCGTCCCGAGAAAGACGACAAGGCGCGGATCCGGTGACAGGTAAAAGCCCCCGGCCCCTTGAGCGCCCTGGACATGCCAGACATCGGCCACCACGCCCGGCCAGGTTCGGACGCGCAACGGCTCAATGGTGCGATAGTGACGCGTCTGCGTCTGCATGCGAGGGCGAAAGGCCATGAGACACCGCCGGGAATGGCTCGATGCGGGTGAAGATGGCAGCCAGGCTTGCGGGCCGCGGATTGATCGTGGCTGTCGTCATGCAATACATAACCAAAATAGTCAACTATTTTGCCTGATGATCGCCAGCACGCACAGCCGGACACCGGCGGTGCGTTTCCGCAGCTTCGCAGCTTCATGCTGATGTCATTTCCCGGTGGCAAGGGTGCCTCGAAATCAGGAGAAAGACCCCGTGCCCCGACTGACGCTGCAAGCCGTATCGAAGCGCTTCGACACCTATCTCGCACTCGATGCTGTGTCGCTTGCCATCCCCGACGGTGCCTTTCTCGCCCTGCTCGGCCCCTCCGGCTGCGGCAAGACCACGCTGTTGCGGCTGATCGCGGGACTGGAAATGCCCGATGGCGGCGCGATCCACTTCGACGACGAGGCGGTTGCAAGCGAGGTGGCTTTCGTTCCGCCTGAGAAACGGCGGATCGGCATGGTCTTCCAGTCCTACGCGCTGTGGCCGACCATGACGGTGCGCGGCAATATCGAATTCGGGCTCAGGGTTGCCGGCCTGAATGCTGTGGAGCGTGCAGCGCGCATTGAAGAGGTGCTTGAGGTTGTCGGCCTTCAAGGGCTTGGCGACAGGCGCCCGCATGAACTGTCGGGCGGCCAGCGCCAGAGGGTGGCGCTCGCCCGCTCACTGGCCACGCGGCCCCGGCTGATCCTGCTTGACGAGCCGCTTGCCAATCTCGACGCCCATCTGCGTGAGACCATGCTGTCCGAGTTTCGCCGCATCCATAGCCTGACCGGCGCCACCTTCGTATTCGTCACGCATGACCAGGACGAGGCCATGGCGGTTGCCACGCATGTCGCGGTCATGGACAGGGGGCGACTGGAGCAGGTCGGCACACCCGAAGAGCTTTATCGGAAACCGGCCTCGCCGATGGTCGCCCGCTTCATCGGCCGGGGCCGAACCCTCCCGGTGAAGGTGATCAAGTCGGAAGGCGGTCGCAATCTGGTCATGCTGGGACGAGAGCTTCTCGACCTGCCCGGAGACGCGCCCGTTGGATATGGCTGGCTCTGCTTCCACGCCTCGGATCTGAGACACGTGACAGAGGGCGGCCAGTTGAAAACCGAACTGGTCGGGCAAGTCTTTCAGAACGGCACTTTTCTCAGCCATTGCCTGCCGACCGAGGTCGACGGGGACGTGGTGAGCCTGCCGCTTTCCGAGCGGCTTTCGCCCGGCACGCCAATCGAACTCGCCTTCACAGGCGGGTGGGTGATCAGCGATGGCAATGCCAGCCGCCAGGCCGCCAATGTCACGGGAACATCATCGGCCTGTCGTCCGGCCGTCATCTCGCTGCGCTAGGCGACTACGCCTGCCCGCCGCCCCGGCGGGTGTCCCCCATCGTCCGGGCCGGAGACGATTTGCGCCCCGCCCATTCAACGAGGATCCCATGTCCATTCGCACTCTCGTCGCCACCACCATCCTTGCCGGTCTTGCCCTCTCCGCGCATGCCGAGGATACGATCACGGTCTACACTTCGCAGCCGCAGGACCAGATGACCCAGGTCATCGAAGCCTTCAATGCCGACCATCCCGAGATCAAGGTCGAGCTTTTCCGCTCCGGCACGACCGAAGTCATGGCCAAGCTCCAGGCCGAATATGCCGCCGGCAACAGCCCGGCCGACGTCATCCTGATCGCCGACACCGTGGCGATGACCCAGCTCAAGAATGACGACCGCCTGCTTTCCTTTGCCGAAGCGCCCGTCGAAGGCATCGACCCCGCCTTTATCGACCCCGACAAGACCTTCTTCGGCACCAAGGTGATCACGACGGGCATCGTCTACAATACCGATCTGGTGAAGACTGCGCCGACAAGCTGGAACGACCTGCTTGAAGCCGATGCGGCGAAAAGCCTGATCATGCCGAGCCCGCTCTATTCGGGTGCGGCCGTCATCCATGTCGGCACGATGACCCAGCAGCCGGAATTCGGCTGGGCCTATTACGAGAAACTGGCCGAGGCCGGCGCAGTCGCCGGTCAGGGCAATGGCACGGTCATCGAGGCCGTGGCCCGCGGCGAGAAAGCCTATGGCATCATCATCGAATACATGGCGCTGAACGCCAAGAAGAAGGGCTCGCCGGTCGATTTCGTCTTCCCGCAGGAGGGTGTCAGCTCGATCACCCAGCCGGTCGCCGTGCTGAAGGGCTCGGATGCCGTCGAGGCTGCCAAGACCTTCGTCGCCTGGCAGCTGTCGAAGGCCGCTCAGGAACAGGCGACCGCCCAGGGCTATTTCCCGATCCTGCCCGGCGTCACCCAGCCGGACGGCTATCCGGCTCTCTCGACGCTGAAGATCCTGCCTGCCGACAGCGACGCCATGCTGAAGGCCGACACCGAGAACAAGGAGAAGTTCGCCGAGCTGTTCGGCGGCTGATCTCATCATGCGCCAGCCGCGTGCTTCGGGAGGCGAGCATCTGCTCGTCTCCCTTCTCGTTCTCTATGTCGCAATCACCACGCTCTGGCCGCTCGTCCGGCTCTTCGCCAGCGCCTTTCAGCCAGGGGAAGACGGCGCGGCACTCGGGCTGATGCTTTCCACGCTTTCAAGCCGCTCGACACTGCGCGCGCTTTCCGGCACGCTGCAGACTTCGCTGCTGTCCGTCGCGGTCTCGACAGTTCTCGGTGTTGCACTCGCCTTCGCCGTCAGCCTGCTCAAGCTGCGCACGCGGGCAGCGCTGACCTTCCTCATCCTGATGCCGCTGATCATCCCTTCGCAGACCATGGCGCTCGCGTGGATCGAGCTCACCGGCGCTCAGTCACCGATCCTGAAACCACTGGGACTTGCACCACCACCCGGCACGACCAATCCGCTTTACTCGATGGGAGGGATCGCGTTCGTCATGGGCATCGAGCACATGCCGCTGGTCTTCATTGCCGTGCGCGCTGCCTTGCGTGCGCTGCCCGCCGACCTCGTGGAGGCGGCGCGCATTCTCGGCATACCGCCTGCCCGGATTGGACGCGGCATCGTGTTGCCAATCGTCATGCCCTCGGTGCTCGCCGGAAGCCTGATTGCCTTCACGGCGGCGATCGGCAATTTCGGCGTGCCGGCGCTGCTCGGCATTCCGGGCCGCATCTCGGTGCTGACGACGCTGATCTATCAGCGGCTCAATGGCTTCGGCCCGGCTGCGGCAGGGCAGGTCGCCACGTTGGCGCTCGTGCTCGCGCTGATGGCCGCACTTGCAATCCTGGCCCGCAATCTGGTGACCACCCGCATCGCGGTGCCATTGCCGGCGGGCGCGCCATTTGTGCCCCGACGATCCGCGCCTTTGATAGAGGCCCTGCTCTGGCTGGTCGTGCTGGTCCTCTCGCTGGTTCCGCTTGCAGCGCTGACGATGACAGCGCTCCTGCCGGCGATCGGTGTCGCCTTCGGACCCGACACGGCCAACCTCGACCAGTTCCGCGCCGTGCTCGACAATCAGACCGTGCGGCGGGCATTTGGCAATTCCCTGATGCTGGCGACAATGACGGCCGCGATCTGCGTGCTGGTGGCAGTTCCGCTCGCCTTTCTCGGCGTGCGCCGCAAAAACCGGCTGCTGCGACTGCTCGACATGGTCATCGAAGCGCCCTGGGTCGTTCCGGGTACCGTCGTGGCGCTCGGGATGATCCTCGCCTTCCTGAAGCCGCTGCCGCTGATCGGTGTGTCGATTTACGGGACCTCGGCCATCCTCGTCATCGCCTATCTCGCCCGCTTCCTGCCCTTGGTGCTCAGACCGGTGGCTGCGGCGGCCCATTCGACCGATCCATCCCTCGACGAGGCCGCGCGCGTGGCCGGGGCCGGTCTTGTGCGCCGCATCCTTTCTATTTTCCTGCCCGGCATCTTGCCGGCCGCAACCGCCGGCGCGATCCTCGTCGTGATGACGGCTCTCAACGAGCTCACCCTCTCGGCCCTGCTTTGGTCATCCGGTCACGAGACCATCGGGGTGATGGTGTTTGCCCTGCAATACGAGGGCAATTCCACGTCCGCCGCCGCCGTTGCCGTGCTGTCGACATTGATGGTGCTGGCTCTCGTCGCCATCGCCACCCTCGCCGGCCGCCGCCTGCCAAAAGGCACGCTGCCATGGATGGATTGAGATCGAGACGATGACAAGGCTTGGTGCCGCTTAGGGAAAACGTGGCTGGGGCGCCAGGATTCGAACCTGGGAATGCCGGTACCAAAAACCGGTGCCTTACCGCTTGGCGACGCCCCAACTGAATTGCGAGGCCGCGGTCGGCGCTGCAAATCGCGGCCTGATTAGCAAAGCGGAAGGCGGGCGGCAACACCTTCCGATGGGGTGTCATGCGATTTTCCCGGAACGATGCGGCGGCGAGGCCGTTTCCCTCGCATCCCCCACGACGAAACCCAACGACAAGGATAATCTCATGCCTTCCATCACATCCGCCCGCATCCTCATCCTTGCCACCCATGGCTATGAGCGCTCGGAGCTGCGCGTGCCGCTCGATCAGCTCTCGGCCAAGGGTGCCAAGGTCAAGATCGCCTCGCTCGAAAAGGCACCGATCAAGAGCTGGGACGAAGACAATTGGGGCGACACCGTCGATGTCGACCTGACGCTCGACGAAGTGAAGCTTGAGGACTTCGACGCGCTTGTCATTCCCGGCGGCCAGATCAATCCGGACCTGCTGCGCAAGGAAGACAAGGCCGTCGAGCTGGTGAAGACCTTCCTCAATTCCGGCAAGCCGGTCGCAGCCGTCTGTCACGGTCCGTGGCTTCTGGTCGAAGCCGGTGGCCTGAAGGGCCGCAAGGCAACCTCCTATTCGTCGATCAAGACGGACCTGATCAATGCCGGTGCCGACTGGCGCGATGAGGCCGTGGTCACCGACCAGGCGATCATCACCTCGCGCAATCCTGGCGACCTTGATGCCTTCGTGGCGAAGATCGTGGAAGAGGTCGAGGAAGGCCGCCACGACCGTCGCGCGGCCTGAGGTCTCCTACACTTCACCCAAGCTACCAAAACCCGGCAGGCAACTGCCGGGTTTTTCGCGTCACGCCCCTCTGCGATCACCGAGCTCAAAGCTAGCCCGGCACCGACGGCACCTCCCGCTTCAGATCCGGTTCGTCATGAATGAAGGTCAGTTGAAGCGTGCCCATGCGTTCGGCGGCGGGATCACGCAGGTCTCCGAGGCCGGCGGGCGGTTCAACGAGGATAGCCTCGGCCTCCAGAGCGGCGACCAGATCCGCGTAGGCGCCGGCTGGTAGCGTGAAACGGATGGTGTTCATGAGGTTCGAATACATGTGCACGTCGTCGATCCAGCCGCCCAGCCGGTTGACGATGTCGAAGACGAAGCTCGTTGCCGTCTTGCGCTCGATGCGCGTGACGGCTGACAGCATGACAATGGCCATGATCGGACCCCTCGCACTCGCGACACTCTGCAGTCCTCAGCGGTGACAAATCAAGTGGGCTGTGGAATAGGCATGAACACGCAGCTTGCGGCGCGGGACCAGGTCGAGGACATGAAGAAGCAGAAGCAGCCACAGAAGAAGACGGGGCGTTCCGGGTCCGGCTCCGGCCGCGCCAAGGCTGAGGCCCACGCTGCGGCGGAGGTTGGCGGTCCGGTCGAGCGCTCGGTTTCATCCGAGGTCGGCAAAGCCGGAGCTGCCCGTCTGCGCCTGCAGGACGGTCTGCGCAGTCCTGCGTTTCGCATTGCCTTCGCCTTCTTTCTCGGCGGCGTGTCGATCGTCGCAGCCTCGCTTGCCATTCCCCATGAATTTGCCTTCTTCGAGCTCGGCTATCTCTTCACGCTGTCGATCTATGATCTAGTGCTGGCCATGCTCGGGCTCTCCGTCGCCATCGGCCTTGCCGAGCGCCGCAGCGAGGTCTTTTCGATCACGCTTGCCTTTCTCGGCATCATCGCGCCGATGCTCTTGTTTTTCGACCCGATCTTCAGTGCCATCCTGCAAAGCCCGCTCGGGCATGAACTCTTTCTGATTGCGCCGATCGCGGTGATGCTGTCGGGCGTGGTCCTGTGGTTACCTGCCCGGATCCGGCGTGTCGTGGCGCCGGTGGCAGCCGCTGTCGTCGGCTTTTCCTTCTCGCTCTTCATTGGGCTCGATGATTTCGGGATCGGCATCAAGGAGTTTGCCTTTTCCGCCGTGCTCGGCGCGCTGTGGATCCTCCTGGTACCGGGCCTGATGCTGAGGCCCTTCCAGGGGGGCTGGCTCGTCATCCCTGCCCGCATCATCGGCTCCTGGCTGATGGTGATTGCCGTCATCGTCACCGTCTCGCTTTATGTGCCGCTGACGCCCGATGCCCCGCCGCTGCCCGATCCGAGCCTGCCCGATGGCGGTGCCACGCTCGACGCGCCGGCGCTGCCGCCGCTTGATCCCGGCGTCGAAGAGGGGCTCGTGCCAGCGCCCGACGACTTCGGCACGACGCCCGACGGTGGCAGCATTCCAGGGCCGGTGCTGGGAGACAATCCGCTTCTGGGCGGCAGGGGCGAGACCGAGCCCTGAGCCAAGAACAGTCCGCTTTGATATCGACGGCCTTCCTGCGAGCCGTTACATCTGGTGCAAATTCCTGATTCCGGTAGATCCGCATGCATATCCGCTATGACCGTCCGGTGTCCCGCTCCGCCTTTTTTGCACGGCGGCTGGCGCTGTTTTCGCTGGTCATGCTTGTCATCGTGGTGCTGGCGCATCGTTTCGGCCCTTTGAAGACACCCGATTTCGTGATGCTGGTTCTCGCCGCGGCCGTGCCGGCGCTGCTTGCCGTGCCGCTTGCCCTGCTTGGGCTCGCGCGGCTCTGGCAGATCGGCGCGCTCGGCGGCATCGCCTCGGCCTGGGCGCTGATCTATGCGGCACTGCCGATCGCGCTGCCCGGTTATGGCTACTATCTTTACATGACCAAGCCGCCGCTGACCGAGGTGGCGACCGATCTTTCCGACCGACCCGCCTGGGTATCGGAACCGGCGGCGGAGCAGCATCTCCTGCCGCGCCCTGAACTCCCCCCTAACGCCGCCGATGCCCAGACCGCCGCCTATCCCGGGCTCAACGGGCGGCGCTATGAAGGGGCGATCGACCGCGTCTATGAGGCGGTGCGCAAGGTGGCGGGCGAAAACCGGCTGGTGCTGACGGCAAGCCGCGGCGAGGAATATGGGTTGCCGGCGCTGGAGCTTCGTCCGACGACGGAGACGCCGCTCGAGCCCGTCGATCCCGCCGCGGGGGCGAACCCCGCGCCGCAGGACGAAGCCTTGCCGGAAAGCGGGCCGCTGCCCACCGCCCGTCCGGAGCCGGGGCTGATGGTGCCGCTTTCCGACGGCGAACCGGAGGGCGTTGCGCGACTGCAGTTTTCTACCCGTACGCTGGTGCTCGGCCTGCCCTTCGATGCCGTGGTGCGGCTTCGCGAAGAGGCGGAGATGACGCTTGTCGACATGCGCGTTGCCGCGCGTTACGGCCCGCACGATCTCGGGATCAGCGACCAGATCGCCGAGGGTTTCCTGCATGCACTGGATGCGGAGCTTCTGGGGATCGCAGGGAACTGAGGTGGGCCCATCGAAGACGTCTGGCTTGCTGCCGTGTGCTACCCCCCTCTGTCACTGCGTGACATCTCCCCCACAAGGGGGATGGCGGAGCGTCGCGTCTAACGGACCACCTTACCTCATCAATAGGGCAAAAGGCTGGCGGGGTGGCCGCTCTCCCCACCTGTGGGGGAGATGTCGGCGAAGCCGACAGAGGGGGGTGAGCCAGGTGATGCGGCGAACGAGGCAGGCCAGAGGCCTGCAGGTCCATCTAACCCGGCCGATAGTCTCCCAACAGTCTCGGCGCGCCCTCCGTGACGACCTCACCCCTCTCTACGAGATCCTCGATATGGGCGAGCACCGACAAGGCGGCGGCGCCGTGCAGGCGGGGATCGGTTGAGGCGTAGATGACCTTGACCATGTCCGCGATCGACCGGTCGCCCGAGCGGATGCGCGCAAGGATCGCCTCTTCACGCATCAGGCGGTGGGTGCGGAGCGCGCGCACGAAGGCCTGGGGATCCTCGACCGGCCCGCCATGGCCGGGGAGATAGAGGGTGTCCTGCCTTTCCAGCAGCCTATCGAGCGAGGCCATGTAATCGCTCATAGCGCCATCGGGCGGCGCGACGATCGAGGTGGCCCAGGCCATGACGTGATCGGCGGATAAAAGGATGCCGGTGTCCTCAAGCGCGAAGGCTGCGTGGTTCGCCGTATGACCCGGCGTGTGCACGGCGCTTAAGCGCCAGCCATCGCCCTCGACCGTTTCGCCATCGGCGAGCTCGCGGTCGGGCACGAAGTCCGTGTCCGAACTCTCGGCAAAGGGGTTCACCTCGCCCTCGAACAGTGGGCGGGCCGGGCGATGGGGGCCTTCGGCGACGACGACGGCGCCAGTCTTGTCCTTCAGCCGGCGGGCAAGCGGGGAATGATCGCGATGGGTGTGGCTGACGGCGATATGGGTGACTTCCCTGCCCTTCAGCGCTTTCATCAGGGCTTCGAAATGCGCGTCATTGTCAGGGCCGGGATCGATGACGCAGACGGATTTTTGACCCACGATATAGGTGTTGGTGCCGTGGAAGGTGAACGGGCTTGGATTGGGTGCCGTCAGGCGCTGGACGCCATCTGCCACCGGGACCGCGATACCACGATGCGGTTCGAAGGTGGTGACGAAACGCGGCAATGCCTGGTCGTCGCTCATTTGTACTCGATCTCGACAAAACTCATCGGCTGGTCGCCGCCATTGATGACATTGTGCTCGACGCCGGCATCGCGGCGATAGGCCTCGCCGGCTTTGCTCATGACGCGGCGTTCACCCGCGGCATCCTCGATCAGGAAGTGGCAATCGGTCATCGGCACGACGACATAGCCGAGGCCGTGGGTATGATGCCCGGTCGCGGCACCGGGTTCGAAATCCCAGCGGGTGATGCGGGTGACGGCATCGTCGAGGACGACGGTCGGAATCGCGGGTGGACGGGCGGAATAGCCGGGCATGGGGTGGGACTCCGAAGTGGATTAGGGGCCAATCTACCCCGCCGAGGTGGCGGGGGCAATTGGTGGAACGGACCGGCGCCGCCAGAGACCCCTGGCGGCGATAAGATAGCGCCCCGTGTCCGATGACACTTTTCTCCGCCGGTGAAACATGCACAATCCCTCGCGGGACCACCGGGCGGGGCGAATGGGAAGGCGCTCTCCGGATCTTGGACATGTGCCATGCAGATAATGAGACAAGCAACCTCGCTTCGCCGCCCGGCCTTCCCGGGACATCAGCCGGCACTGATGGCACGCGCCGGAGAGGCTGCAATCAGCGTCACCCGGTTCAGGCCACAGATTGTTGCCGGGCGGGAGCATGTGGCGAAAATGGCCGGCGAAGACTCCTTTGTCGTGCTCTACCAGCTGCGCGACCATCCCGCGCATGAATTCAAGCTCGACGGGCGGTTGGAGCGTCCGGATGCGGCACGGCGCGGGACGCTCAACATCGTCGACCTGCGTCTCGGAGATGCCTGCGGGCGATTGCTGCATCCGGTCGATACGCTGATGTTCCATATGCCCATGCGAGCCATCGAGCATGTGGTAGACGGCACCGATGCCGGCACGATCGCGGGATTGCGCGCCCCCGACCCTTGGCGCACGACCGACCCGCTGGTCGACCAGCTGGCGCCGGTTCTCGTCGAGGCGCTTGCGATGCCGGAGGCGGAGGTGAACGGCCTCCTTAACGAACATCTCCTGCTCGGCCTCGGTGCCCACTTCGTGCGGCGCTATGGCGGCGTCACATCAGGTCACCGGCCTGCACGCGGCGGGCTGGCGGCCTGGCAGGAGCGCCAGGCGCTGGATATGCTGGACGATGCGCGACCAGCCTCTATCCGTGAGATCGCGCAGGCGCTCGGCCTTTCGCCGGATCATTTCACCCGTGCCTTCCGCGCCTCGACCGGGCAGACGCCGCAAGCCTGGCTGCAGGCGCGGCGGATCGCGCAGGCCAAGGATCTGCTGTTGCGCTCGGATCTGCCGATCTCGCAGATCGCCCAGGTCTGCGGCTTCGCCGACCAGAGCCATTTCTCCCGCACCTTCCTGCGGCAGACCGGTGAGAGCCCATTTCGCTGGCGCCGCAACCGAGCCTGATTTACATCGGTTTTGTTCCAGTCGCGCCGGATGCGTGCAGGAACGCCCATCCCCTCCCCGTCTAATGTCTCGCCGCCGCCGGTCCCTGGCCGGTGGGCGAACGTTCAGACAAGGAATGACCGACATGACCGACAAAAGACTGAGTACCCATCTTTTCCGCTCTGGCGAGAGCCGCGACTGGTTTCAACCGCTGCCCGGCGAACAGATCGCCATGCGCGTTGAAAGCCAGCACACCAACGGCGCCTTCTCGCTGACGGAGATCATCGTCGCCCCGCAATCGGGACCGCCGCTGCATATCCATCACGATGCCGACGAAGTGCTCTATGTGCTCGAGGGCATCGGCGACTTCATCTGCGGCAGCGAACGCTTCCGCACCGGCCCGGGCGGCTTTGCCGCCATCCCGCGCGGCACGCCGCATGCGTTTCGCAATTTCGAGGTCACGCCGCTGCGCATGGTGGTCCTGCTCACCCCCGGCGGCTTCGAACAGTTCATGCCGGCGATGAAGGGCCGCCCGACCTCGGATATCCCGCAACTGGCACTTGAATACGGCATGGAGATCGTTGGCCCGCCGATCGATGCACCGCTGGCGGATTGACCTCCGCGTGATAGCCGGCGCCCGCCATCGTCGGCCATCCTGTTACTGACCGGACGGGCAGTTGGCGGAATAGCTGCGCTGAGCATGACGGGTGTGCGTGGATCACCGGTTCGTCAATGCAGATGTTTCAGCTTGTCCGGGTTGCGCATGACATAGATCGCGACAATTGCACCGTCTTCGATCTGCAGCGCCGTTGTCTGCAATTCGCCATCCGCCTCGCGGGTCACGAAACCCGGCAAGCCGTTGACGAGGCCGACGCGCAGCAGTTCGGACCCCTGCGGCCAGATCTTGTCCGCGAGATAGGCGTGCACCTTCATGACGGCGGCATGGCCGAGGATCGGGGCGATCGCAGCCGGCCGCTTGCCGCCGCCATCGGAATGCAGGCCGACATCGGCCGCGAGCATGGCGGAAAGCGCCGTCATGTCGCCGCTGCGCGACGCCTTGAAGAAGGCTTCGGCGATTTCGAGCCCCTGCCTCGGGTCCACGGCATATCGCGTGCGCTCCTCGCGAACGTTTCGGCGTGCCCGTGCCGCCAGTTGCCGGCAGGCGGCAGCGTCGCGATCCAGCGTCACCGCGATTTCCTCGAAAGGCTGGCCGAAGACATCGTGCAGCAGCAGAGCCGCGCGCTCGAGCGGCGACAGCCGTTCCAGCGCCAGCATCAGCGGCAGGGTGACGTCATCAGATTCGTCTTCGTCCTCCACCACAGGCTCCGGCAGCCAGGGGCCGATATAGGTCTCGCGCTGATGGCGGGCCGATTTCAGCTGGTCGAGGCATAGCCTTGTGACGACGCGGCGCAGGAAGGCCTCCGGCTCGCGGATTGCGCTACGGTCGGCCCTCATCCAGCGGATGAAGGCCTCCTGGAGGATGTCTTCGGCATCCGCGACCGAGCCCAGCATGCGGTAAGAGAGCCGCATCAGCTTGCGCCGCAAGGGATCGAAACTCGCCGCCGCATCTGTTTGCTCGGAGGTCTGCATCAGGCGGCCACTCCGGTCGCGCTGAGCGCGGAGGTCGCAGGGGTTTCGATCCAGAGATCGAAGCCGACGGCCAGCCTGTTCCAGCCGTTGATGACATTGATCATCAGCGTCAGTTTCACCTGCTCATCCTCGGTAAAGGCCGCCTGAAGCGCCTGCCGGGCAGCGAGATGCGCGCGGCCTTCGGAAAGCCTGGTCAGCGCCTCCGTCCAGCCGAGTGCGGCGCGCTCGCGCTCCGTGTAGCAGGGCGCCTCACGCCAGGCGGCCAGGAGATTAATGCGCTGCTCCGTCTCGCCCCTGACGCGGGCTTCGGCCGTGTGCATGTTCAGGCAATTGGCGCAGGCATTGATCTGGGAAGAACGGATCTTGACGAGTTCGACGAGGCTCGGCTCGAGGCTGCCGGCCACATCGACGGACACCGCCATCCACTTCTTCATCAGTGCGGGCGCGGCGGCAAAGGGATCAAGTCTCGCAGTCATGACATCGTTTCCTTCTGTTGGGTACGACTTCATGACGAGCGGGGAATGGTCAATGTGACATGGCGTGGGGATATTTGTGAGCGCTGGACGCGTCATGATATTCTGCCCCCAAGCGCCAAGGGGACCATCACGTGCATACGCCAGACAGTGACGGTCGCATTGCCGTCCGAGCTACTCGATCTTATCCGCTCAAGAGCGGTATCGGGCGCCTGTTCCCATGAAGGCGAGGTGGTCTCGGAAGGCGTGCGCATGATGGCGCCGACCTATGATCACGTGATGACTGAAGCCGATAGTCTTATCGACTTAGATGAGGTGTTCGATGGCATCTGAATTTGCGAACTTAATCATCTCGGGCATGCAGTCTTTTGCCATTAACTGTGAATCCAGACGTGTGACAGCTCTTTGAGATTGAAAAGTGCAGTTGGGAAGCTTCCACAGGCGATCCATCAATGTTGTACGCGAGTATTTCAGAGTTTCTAATAATGCAATCATCGAAGCTTACCGATCCAAACACTCTGCAAGCAATGAAAGTTTCGGCGAGCTCACAAGACTCGAACCGTATGTCTCCGAAGACACCATCCTTAAATGACACTCTCGAAAAATCCGATCTGAAAATCCAAATATTGTGCAGGTAAATCCCACTAAGCGTATGGCCATCTGCATCAGACTCTTGTTCTAACCATCTAAGTTTCTGGTTTGTGCGAGTTACAACGGACAGCGCAGCAATAACAACGGCATCAGTCGCGGGCAGCTCTCTATCTTCCGCCATAGCCGTTTCGGCTGCTTTCACAACTTCTGCGGAACGTTCCTGCATAAAATGGCGAAGCGTTCTAAGCACAGGCTCTTGATATTCTTTAGGGGCCTCTCTTGCCACAATGGATAAAAGCTCCACCCCGCCAAGCTTCGAGCTGTCGGCTTCAGCCCCGAGTAGCTCTATTCCCTTTTGATAACGATTAGCGACCGCAGCACGCTGGTTGACCTGATAGCTGCGGAGAGCAAGAAATGCTGCACCAACGGCGATCAAAGTCGTAACAAGGCCCAGAGCAACATCTAGCACACTCTTTTTGCCTACCCAGAATTCGTATGCGTTCACCCCTTCAAAGGTGGAGATCCACATCCGCAAATCTGTCCGCAAAAGAAGGTCTAACAGCAGAAGTATTACTGCGGCGACGACCACAATGAACAGCGGCGGAAGCATCTTTCGTCGTTCTCGATATGTGATGCGGCGGGTTCCCGCCGCAGCCCATTTCAAGAAAAAATCTAGACATGCCTGAGCGAAATTCTTCAAAAATTTCAAGTGAGATATCCCCCTCTAAGGCAATGCGCTTGCTGCCGTCCGCCGTTTATCATTTCGGCCGGCTAACCAATCAGCTCATCACCTCTGCCGTCAGCGAAATCCCCAATGCCCTTATCAACGCGAGCGTCGTCTTGAGAGTCGGATTACCCTCATTCCAAAGTTCAGCCACGTCGGCAAGTCCGGCCATCCCTTTAGCCCTTGCGACAACACCGAGTGCATGTGCAATGTATGCGGCGTCATCGGTCCCCAGCGCTTCGTTAACGAACGTGGCGATAGCTTCCGGTGGAGTGAGGTCTCTCACCGGATCGTAGTCAGAAACAATCTCAACCGTGCCCCATCACCCCCCGCGCCTTGATCGCCGCCTGGGCCGCCGAGAGCCTTGCGATCGGCACGCGGAACGGCGAGCAGGAGACATAATCCAACCCGACATCCTCGCAGAAGTGGATCGAGGTGGGGTCGCCGCCGTGTTCGCCGCAGATGCCGAGTTTCATGTCTGGCCTTGTCTTCCGGCCACGTTCGGCGGCGATGCGGATGAGTTCGCCGACGCCGTCGAAATCCAGGGAGACGAAGGGGTCCTGCACGATGATGCCCTTCTTCTGGTAGGTCGGGATGAAGCGGGCGGCGTCGTCGCGGGACATGCCGAAGGTGGTCTGGGTCAGGTCGTTGGTGCCGAAGGAGAAGAATTCCGCGGCTTCGGCGATGATATGGGCGCGGATCGCAGCGCGCGGCAGCTCGATCATCGTGCCGACGAGATAGGAGATCTCGAGCTTCGCCTCGCCCATGACATCAGCAGCGACGCGGTCGATCACGCCCTTGACGTAGTCGAGCTCGGAGCGCAGGCCGACCAGCGGCACCATGATTTCCGGCACGACGGCAGCGCCCGTTTCGCGGGCGGCGCTCACTGCCGCCTCGAAGATGGCGCGGGCCTGCATTTCGGCGATCTCGGGATAGGAGATGGCGAGACGGCAGCCGCGATGGCCGAGCATCGGGTTGAACTCGTGCAGCGCATCGATGCGGCGGCGCATGAAGCCGGGTTCCAGCCCCATGGCATTGGCCACTTCCTCGATTTCCTCGTCCGACTTCGGCAGGAACTCGTGCAGCGGCGGATCGAGCATGCGGATCGTCACCGGCAGGCCATGCATGATGGTGAAGAGCTCGGTGAAATCGGAGCGCTGCATGGGGAGCAGCTTGTCGAGGGCTGCGCGGCGGCCGGCCTCGTCTTCGGCGAGGATCATCTCGCGCATGACATGGATGCGGTCGCCCTCGAAGAACATGTGTTCGGTGCGGCAGAGACCGATGCCTTCGGCGCCGAAGGAGCGGGCGGCGCGGGCATCGCCCGGCGTGTCGGCATTGGTGCGCACCGTCATGCGGCGGGCGCGGTCCGCCCATTCCATCAGCTGCGCGAAATCGCCCGACAGCTCCGGCTGCAGCATGGGGACTTCGCCCTTCAGCACCTGACCGGAGGAGCCATCGATGGTCACGATGTCGCCCTTGGTGAGGGTGACACCCATGCCGATGAGCTTTTCGTTGCGGAGATCGACGCGCATGGTGCCCGCACCGGAGACGCAAGGGATGCCCATGCCACGGGCGACGACGGCTGCATGGCTGGTCATGCCGCCGCGGGTCGTCAGGATGCCCTGAGCGGCATGCATGCCGTGAATGTCTTCGGGGCTCGTTTCGACGCGGACGAGGATGACCTTGCGGCCTTCGGCTTCCGCCTCGACCGCCTCTTCCGCCGTGAAGACGATGGCACCGGTCGCAGCCCCCGGGGACGCCGGCAGGCCGGAGCCGATGACATGGCGCTCGACACGCGGGTCGATGGTCGGATGCAGGAGCTGGTCGAGAGAGGAGGGTTCGATGCGCAGCACCGCCTCTTCTTCGGAGATCAGGCCTTCGGCCACCATGTCGACGGCGATTTTCATCGCCGCCTTGGTGGTGCGCTTGCCGGAGCGGGCCTGCAGCATCCAGAGCTTGCCGCGCTCGATGGTGAATTCGAGGTCCTGCATGTCGTGGTAGTGAGATTCCAACCGCGCGCAGATCGTCTCGAACTCGGCGAAGGCTTCGGGCATCAGCTTTTCGAGCGATGGCTTGTCGGAGCCACTGTCGATGCGGGCAGCCTCGGTGATCGATTGCGGCGTGCGGATGCCGGCGACCACGTCTTCGCCCTGTGCATTGACGAGAAACTCGCCGTAGAGCTCCTTGGCGCCCGTCGAGGGATTGCGGGTGAAGGCGACACCGGTGGCCGAGGTGGAGCCGAGATTGCCGAAGACCATGGTCTGGACGGTGACGGACGTGCCCCAGGCTTCGGGAATCGAATGCAGCATGCGGTAGGTCTGGGCCCGCGGGTTCATCCAGCTCGAAAAGACAGCCCCGATCGCGCCCCAAAGCTGGACATGCGGATCCTGCGGGAAGGGCTCGCCCAGTTCCTGTTCGAGGATTTCCTTGTAGAGCTTGACCACATACTGCCATTCGACTGCGGAGAGATCGGTATCGAGCTCATGACCGAGGCGGGCCTTTTCGTCTTCCAGGATCTCCTCGAAGACCTCGTGATCGAGGCCCATGACGACATCGCCATACATCTGGATGAAGCGGCGATAGCTGTCCCAGGCGAAGCGGGCGTCACCGGAATGGTGGCCGAGTGCTTCGACCGCGCGGTCGTTGAGGCCGAGATTGAGGACGGTGTCCATCATGCCGGGCATGGAGGTGCGCGAGCCGGAGCGGACGGAAAGAAGAAGCGGCTGGCTGGTGTCGCCGAAGGCACGGCCAGTGGCCGTTTCTATGCCAGCAATGCCCTGCAGCACCTGGGCCTTCAAGTCCTCGCACAGCGTCTTGCCATTCTTGTAATAGAGGCCACATGCGTCTGACACGATCGTGAGGCCGGGCGGCACCGGCAGGCCAAGCGCCGCCATTTCGGCGAGATTGGCCCCCTTGCCTCCCAGCTGATCGATTTCGGCCCTACTCCCTTCGGCCGCTCCTCCGCCGAAGGTGTAAACCCATTTACGCATTGCCCTCTCCACCCGAACAGGCTTGTTTTTCCACCGTTTACAGCAATTGTGACGGATTGGAAACGCCACCGCCCGAAGTTTATGCTGCAATGCATCATAATTGCGGCAGTGTGGGCAGTCCGTGCTCACGGCGGCGTGAAACGTCGTCAGAACGACCGGAATGCCGAGGCTGGAGGCTCTGCGCTTCGGGGCAGCCGCTTGGGCGTCGCCCGGCAAGGACCGATTGTTACAGCTCATCACGCATTGCGATAAACGGTCACTTAAAATGACCGGAGAAATCGCTTCGGGATGATGCACTGCGGCTCACACTTTGCTAGTGGGCATGCACGCCAATTGTAATTTGGAATCAAACATGACCCTGACCAGCCCGGTTTCCCTGACCGAGATCCCGCAGAACAACCTCTACAAAAAGGGCGACGTTTTCGTTCTCTTCGGTGAATTGTTCGGGCGCGGCTATGTCACGGGCCTGCTCGACCAGGCCAAGAAGGCCGGCATGGAGATCATCGGGATCACCGTTGGCCGCCGCGACGAGAACAACCGACTGCGTCCGCTGACGGAAGAAGAGCTTGCCCAGGCGGAAGCCAATCTCGGCGGCCGGATCATCAACATTCCCGCCATGGCCGGCTTCGATCTCGACGCTCCGGAAGGCGAAGCAACGCCCACCGACCTGCTCGCCTCGCTGACGCTCGAAAACTGGGAAACGGAAAAGCTCGACTGGGCGCATATCGAAAAGTGCCGTCAGGTGGGCGTATCCCGCTTCCAGAAGGCCGTGGCCGACATCATGGCCGAGCTCGAAGGCATGATCGCCGACGGCAAGAATGTGCATTTCGCCCATACCATGGCCGGCGGCATTCCGAAGGCCAAGGTCTTCCTCGTGATCGCCAACCGCATCTACAAGGGCCGTGGCGCACGCCACATGTCCTCGCAGGTGCTGCTCGACAGCGATCTGGGCAAGCTGATCCTGCAGAACTTCGACGAAGTCTCAGCCAACACCTTCCGCCACCTGATCGAAGGCAGCGCTGCCATCCGCGCCCGAATCGAGAAGAGCGGCGGCCAGGTGCGTTACTCGGCCTATGGCTATCACGGCACGGGCATTCTGATCGGCGACGAATATCGCTGGCAGACCTATACGAACTACACCCAGGGCTATGCCAAGATGAAGCTCGAGGCGATTGCCGAAGAGGCTTTTGCTTCGGGGATCAAGGCGACCGTGTTCAACTGCCCCGAGATCCGCACCAATTCGTCCGACGTCTTCGCCGGCATCGAGCTTCCGCTTCTGCCGCTCCTGAAGGCGCTGAAGAAGGAAACCCCCGGCGCCCGCGCCGAGAAGATCTGGGCCGATTGCGAAGCGCTCCTGGTCGAGGGTGCGACCGTCGACGACGTGCTGCAGAAGATCGCCGATTTCCAGGTGAGCGACGTGATGAAGCCGTTCTACGACTTCAACAACTGGCCGATGCCCAATAGCCAGGGCCAGTCTGATATCACCATCGGCACCTCCCAGGAGATCGCCCAGATGCACAAGGACGCCAAGGCGCTGATCTCGGATTATCTCAGCGTTCTCGTCGTCGAAGCGACCGGCGCGCTGATCTTCGGCGCGATGGCCAATCCGTCGACCCCGGTTCTGTGGCTGAACCACGACGTGGTTGCACGGCAGATCAACAAGGCTGGGTGAGCGCGAATAGCGAATAGGCAAAGCCAATAGAACGATGCCGGGAGCTTGCTTCCGGCATTTCTGTTTGGGCGGGCGCCCCCGACGGTCGTCATCCTCGGCCTTGTGCCGAGGATCTACTGCCGCTGCAGCTTGCTCGACGTTCATGGCCATTCCCTTGAGCCCCTCCCAATTCGTGACCACCCTCGGCAGATCCTCGGCACAAGGCCGAGGATGACGGTCTTTTCCGTAAGCGAACCGATCGGCGTCTGGCGTCACTGGACTTGGCCGCCGAATGCTGTCACGCCGTTGACGGGTCATCAGACAAATCGAGTCTCACCGATGCAGTTTCAGCCGCAGTACCGCGTCTATATCGCCTTCTTCCTGTTCGCCATGTCGACCGGATCTCTGTTTTCGCGCCTGCCGGACCTGCAGATGCAGCTTTCCGTCAACAAGGCGGAACTGGGCATGACGCTGATCGGCATGGCCATCGGTTCGCTGATCTCGCTCACCTTCTCGTCGCCGCTCATCGTGCGTCTCGGATCGCGGGTGACGCTTGCCATTACCCTGCTCGGCGTCATGCTGCTGCTCAGCCTGATCCCGCTCCTGCCCTCGGCGCCCTATGTTTTCGTCACCCTGTTTTCCATCGGGCTTCTCGCCGGCGCGCTGGAAATCTGCCTCAATGTCGAGATAGGACGGATCGAGGCGCAGGCGGGCTTCGGCATCATGAACCGGGCCCATGGCTGCTGGAGCCTGGGCTTCTTCGTCACCGCCGTGACCGCCTCGCTGGTGCGCCAGGCCGGCATCCCCATGCAGACGCATATGCATGTGCTTCTCGGCACGATGTTCGTCATTGGTGCGATCACGATCGCCGGCATGAAGAACGCACCCCATCTCGTTCAGGCGGGCAGCACCGACAAGCAACCGCATTTCGCCCTGCCGACGCTCTCGCTGCTGCCGCTTTGCATCATCGGCACATCGGCCTTCCTGATCGAAGGCGCCGGCATCGACTGGTCGACGATCTACATGGAAGAGGCCTTCGACGTCTCGCCCTTCATCTCCGGCTCCGGTCTCACGCTCTTTGCCTTCTTCATGGCGCTCGCGCGCCTCACCGTCGATCCGGTGGTCGATCGATACGGCGCGCGGCTGGTGGGCCGTGTGCTGCTGTCCGTCGCCGCCCTTGGCATCGCCATGGCCTGGCTTGCGCCGCACCCCTATCTGGCGCTTCTCGGCTTTGCATTGATGGGAGCCGGCTGCAGCGCCGTTTATCCAATGGCCGTCTCCGCGGCTGCCCAGCGCACCGATCGGCCCGCCGTCATCAATGTCGCGGCGATCGCGCAGATGGCCTTCGTCGTCTTCTTCCTCGGACCGCCGCTGCTCGGCTTCGTCGCCGAAGCCTTCGGCATCCGCAATGCCTATCTCGTCTGCCTGCCGCTGGTGCTCGGCTCGATCCTTGCCAGCGGTGCGCTCCCGGTCGGACCGGCACGGCGTGAGGCGGTCGCCTGATCCTCAACGGGTGAGGAAAGCCAGTTCCTCAGGCGTCGGATCACCGAAGATCTTGATGCCGAGTTTTGCGTCGGACACGTAAAGCAGTGCCCGCTTGCCATCCTCGGAATAAAGCACCCTTATCCAGCTCGATTCGCATGTGCGCGGCTCGCAGGCGCGGAAGAGCTGCATACGCTTGTCCTTGACCTTCACCTCTTCGGAGGCGAGAGCGACGTAGCGCGGCTGACGCACCAGGGCACGTACCCAGAAGGGCAGCCCGGGCTTTCCCTTGATCATCTCCATCAGACTGTCGCGATGGGCCGGAGACGTCGCCAGCACGCTCGGCAGGTAGTTGCCGGCGAGCGACGGAGACGCGGTCTGGGCGTGAACGGGGGCGGCGCTCAGAAAGAGCACGGTGAACAGCCAAATCAAACCGCTCATCAGGCCGCCAAATCGCCGATCAGCGCGCCCGCAGGAATTCCCCATGCACGGCTGATCTTTCTGATCTGATCGAGGTTGATCTCGCGGCGGCCATTCAGCAGATCAGCCGCCCGAGACTTCGATCCCAGCACGTCGACAAGATCGCTTCGCGAGAAATTCTTTGCGGCCATGACCGCCTTGATCACATCCACTGGCGTCGACTTCGGCAGCGGATAGATCCTATCCTCATACTCTTCGATCAGCAGAGCCAACGCATCGAAATGAGCTGCCTCAGGTGTGCCCTCGGCAGGCTCGTCCTCAAAATACGGGCGGATCGCTGCGAGTGCGGCATGATACTCCGCCTCATTCGCCAAAGTTCTCACTGCGCCGATGTCCATGATCGCTCCTTAAAGCTTCTTCACGTCGATCTTGTCGTATTCCTGATGCGTGCCTACGAACAGAATGAAGACACGCTTTGTCCTGAATCCCACGAGGGCTACGACCCTGTATTTATTGCCGCCGACATCGAACACGATCTTGCCGTCCGACACGTAGTCAGCCGAATTGAAGGTGGCCTTTACATCGGCGAAGTTATTCCACTGCGCGGTCTCTACAACCGTGTGCCACTCCAACAGCGCCGCACGGGCAGAAGCGCGGCTCGCTTTCGGCATTTTCTCGCAAAAAGCGATCCAGGTTGAACGAGCGATCACGCGCATCAGCACCTCTAACACGTTCCCATTTTGGGAACAAGGCGATCCATGCACTTGCACCCTCCTAAGATGAGGGCAGACTACCTCCACAACCCAGCTGGAGGAAGCCATGATTGATCGTTCGATTAAAGAGAAACCTGGCACTAAGACTCGGAGTGTCACCTTCTCGATCTGGTACGATGAACAAACCGAACATATTCACCTTGCAGCACCTGATACAGGCTGGTTTCACAGTACGATCAACAATCGAGAAAACAGTCTTCGTCGCCATCCGAATCTTTATATGAAGCTCGGCAGGCTGTTGCGTGAAGCAGGAGTCTTGGCGCCACCAGAGCAAACAAATGTGTGTCAGAGTTCGGCAGAAGACGATGGCTGATCACACCGCCTCCCTCTCGCGCAGCGCCTCCGCCGTCTGCAGGTCGACGGAAACGAGCTGGGATACACCTTGCTCGGCCATGGTGACGCCGAAGAGGCGGTTCATGCGGGCCATGGTGATGGGGTTGTGGGTGATGATGACGAAGCGGGTCTCGGTGGAGGCGGCCATTTCGTCCATCAGGTTGCAGTAGCGCTCGACATTGTGGTCGTCTAGCGGTGCGTCCACCTCGTCGAGCACGCAGATCGGTGCGGGGTTGGTGAGGAAGACCGCGAAGATCAGCGCCATGGCGGTCAGCGCCTGTTCGCCGCCCGAGAGCAGCGTCATGGTCTGCGGTTTCTTGCCCGGCGGGCGGGCGAGGATTTCGAGGCCGGCTTCGAGCGGGTCGTCGCTTTCGATCAGCTGCAGTTCGGCCGTGCCGCCATTGAAGAGGTGGGTGAAGAGGCGCTGGAACTGGGCGTTGACCACATCGAAGGCGGCGATCAGGCGTTCGCGGCCTTCGCGGTTGAGGCTCTGGATCGCGCCGCGCAGCTTGCGGATCGCATCGATGATGTCGTCGCGCTCCTTGATCATGGCGGCGAGCTTGTCGGACAGTTCCTTCTGCTCCTCCTCGGCGCGCAGGTTGACGGCGCCGAGGCGCTCGCGCTCCATCTTCAGCCGGTCGACATTGCGCTCGACTTCGCGGAGATCCCCGATCTGCGAGGGATCCTTCAGGCCCGTCAGCCGGAAGGCCTCATGCGGGGGGACGTTCAGGGCTTCGGCAATGCGGGCCTCGGCATCGACGCGCCATTCGCGGGCGGAGACGAGCCGCTCTTCGGCGCGGCCGCGCTTTTCCCGGCTTTCTGCAAGTTCGGCGAGCGCCGCTGCCGCTTTCTGGTCGGCCTCGCGCTGGCGGGTTTCGGCCTCGACCAGACGGTCCGCAGCCTCGCGGCGATCCTTCTCGGCCTTGTCGAGTGCCGTCATCAGGTTGCGGCGCTTGTCCTCGAATTCATCGGGCGCCATTTCGAGATCGGTGATCTCGTCGCGGGCTTCCGCCTCGCGCTCGCGCAGCGTCGCGATGTGCTCCTCGGCGGATTTCGCCCGGTTTTGCCAGTTCTGCTTTTCCTGGCGGATTGCGAGAATGCGGCGGCGGCGCATCTCGTCTTCGCGGGCGAGCCCCTCGAAGCGGGCGCGGGCCTCGGCGAGCAGGCCACGATCGCGGGCAACCAGACTTTCAGCCTCCCGCAGGCGGGCGTCGAGGGCGGAGAGGTCGGGCGTCTCCTCCATCTCGATGCGGGCGGTTTCCTCCTGCTCGACGATCTCCTCGATCTGGGCTTTCAAGCCGTTCACCGCTTCCTCGATCACCTCGCGGCGGCGGATGAGATCGCCCGAGGCGCGTTCGGCTTGGGCAAGGGCGTCGCGGGCTTCGGCCAGCGCGCGGACCGTCAGGCGGCTGCGGTCACGGGCATCGGTGAGGCGGGCCTCTTTGGTGCGGATGGCGTCTGCGGCTTCGGCCAGGCGATCTTCTGCCTCGACCATCTGGTCGCGGGCCTCCTCAGTTTCGCGCTCGATCTCGGCCAGGCGGTTCTTCTGGGCAAGGCGCAGCGCTGCGGCACTCGGAGCGTCGGCACCGGTGACATGGCCATCCCAGCGATAGACGGCACCGTTCAGGGTGACGAGGCGCTGGCCGGGGGCGAGATCGGCCATCAGGCGCAGCGCATCGGCCTCCTCGACGACGCCAATCTGGCGGAGCGCGCGGGTGAGCGCGGCAGGGGCGCGGACATGGGCGATGAGCGGCCTCGCGCCGGACGGCAGGGCCGGATCCCCTGCCCCGTCGCCATTGCCGTGCCAGTGGGCAGGCGCTTGCGGGTCGAGTGCGCTGTCGAGATCGTCGCCGAGGGCGGCACCGAGAGCGGTTTCATAACCACGATCAACCGAGAGCTCTTCGGCGACCGGCGGGAAGTCGCCTGTCGTGGTCGAGGCGAGGATGCGGGCGATGGTGCGGGCTTCGGTCTCCAGACCGTTGACGCGGGCACGCGCGGCCTCGAGCGGCTGGCGCAGATGGCTTTCCGTGCGGCGGGCCTCGGTCAGCGCGGCCTCGGCTTCCATGGCCGCACTTTCGGCATCGGCCACCGCCTGTTCGGCGATCTCGACCATTTCGCGTTTTTCGTCCGGATCGGGGAGAGCGGCGATGCGGTCGGAGATCTCGGAGACCTCGCGGGAGGCGTCGGAGACCTGACGCTCCAGCCTTGCACGGCGATCGGCGAGATCGCGGATGGCGCGTTCCAGCTGGTTGCGGCCGGCGGCCGCTTCGGCGCGCTCGGCGGTCAGGCGGGTGAAATCGCGTTCGCTGTCAGCGAGTGTGGCGGCGGCGGCATCGAAGGCTTCCTTGGCCTCTTCGCCGAAGCGTCCGGCATCGGCGAGGATTTCCTCGAGTTCCGCCTCTTCTTCGGCCAACCGCTGGATGACCTCGGCGTTTTCCGAGACCAGACGCTCCTCGCGGCGGATGTCCTCGTCGAGCTGGGCGAGACGGCGGGTAAGCTCGTCGCGGCGGCGCAGGATACGGCTGGCTTCTTCGTCGAGCTGCGAGCGGGCAATCTGCAGACGCTGGAGGGCTGCGGCGGCCTTCGCCTCTTCCTCACGCAGCTCCGGCATCTTCAGGCTCGCCACGGCCTGAAGCTTGGCCGCCTCCATCTGGTGGTTCGCCTTTTCGGCGACGATCGACATGGCCTGGTTGAGTGCGCTCTCCGCCTCGCCTTCCGCCTGCTTGGCCTGCGCCCAGCGGATGTGCAGGAGCATGGCCTCGTGCGCGCGGATATCGGCGGAGAGTTGCTTGAAGCGGTTGGCCTGGCGGGCCTGGCGCTTCAGGCTCTCGATCTGGCTTTCGAGCTGGGCGGTGATGTCTTCGAGGCGCTCCAGATTGGTTTCGGCGGCGCGCAGCCTGAGTTCCGCCTCGTGGCGGCGGGAATGCAGGCCGGAAATGCCGGCGGCCTCTTCCAGCAATTGCCGGCGGGCCTGGGGCTTTGCCTGGATCAGCTCGCCGATGCGGCCCTGACCGACCATGGAAGGCGAGCGGGCACCGGTCGATGCATCGGCGAAGAGAAGCTGTACATCCTTGGCGCGGGCTTCCTTGCCGTTGATGCGATAGACCGATCCATTTCCGCGCTCGATGCGGCGCGTCACCTGGATCTCGTCGGCATCGTTGAAGGCGGCAGGTGCCGTGCGGTCGGAATTGTCGAGATAGAGGCCGACTTCCGCCGAGTTGCGGGCGGGCCTGTTGCCGGAGCCGGAGAAGATGACGTCGTCCATGCCGGACGCGCGCATGTTCTTATAGGAGTTCTCGCCCATGACCCAGCGCAGGGCCTCGACCAGGTTCGACTTGCCGCAGCCATTCGGCCCGACAATGCCGGTCAGGCCGCGCTCGATGACGAATTCGGAGGGTTCGACGAAAGACTTGAAGCCGACGAGGCGGAGGCGGTTGAATTTCATGGCTCTACCCTCCCCTTCAGGGGGAGGGTCGGACCGCAGGTCCGGGGTGGGGTGATGACGCCAACGTTACGCGAGAGCGCCCCCCTCTGCCCTGCCGGGCATCTCCCCCACGAGGGGGGAGAGCGGTGCGCGGTTATCGTTGCGATCGCCATTGGCGTCGAGTTCGGGGCAGATGGTGCGTTCGGTGAAAATCGGTCCCCGAAGCGAGAGTCCTGCGGGTTTCCGATCTCCCCCCTTGAGGGGGAGATGTCCGGCAGGACAGAGGGGGGTAGCGACTGGCTGACGCTGAAAGGATTGCCCCTCATCCGGCTGCCGCCACCTTCTCCCCGCAGGCGGGGAGAAGTGCGATCAACGCCGCCCTCACCCATCCGAACACCGGACAAACGAACGGGCGCACGGGTTTCCCCGGCGCCCGTCGTCAGAACGGAACGTCGATCAGAGAAGGCTGTCGATGAGGGCCGACATGGTGTCAACCGACATGTCCCCCGAATAGGCCTTGCCATTGATCAGGAAGGTCGGCGTCGACTGGACACCGAACTCCTGGGCGCCGCGATCGCGGACTGCCGACACATCACCGGCAAGCTGGGCGTTCGTCAAGCAGGCGTCGAAGGTCTCCTGTGTAAAACCACCGAGCTTGGAGAGCTGCAGCATGGCGTTGCGCACGTCACCATCGGACGGAGCCGCCCAGGTGCGCTGCTGCTTCAGGAACATCGAGACGAAGGGGAAGAACTTGTCTTCGGTCGTGCAGCGCGCCAGCATGAAGGCTGCGAGCGATGCGGTGTCCTGCGGGAACGGGAATTCGCGCAGAACGAAATAGACCTTGCCGGTGTCGACATACTTGGTCTTGATCGCCTCGAAGGTGTTTTCATGGAAATGGGCGCAGTGCGGGCAGGTCATCGACATGTATTCGATCACCTTGACCGGCGCGTTCGGGTCGCCCAGCGCCATTTCCTTGAGCGGGCCAGGCTTCAGGGCCGCTTCCATGTCGACATCGCGATCAGCGGTCGGGATTTCGACGGCCGGCGTGGTCGAGGCTGTGGTCTCGTTGCTGACGGCCGGATTGGCTTCAGCGCTCGCCGCCTTGTCCTCGGCATCGCTGCAGGCGGTGAGAGCCATGGAGACGGCGGCGATGGCGATGCCGCCGAGGAGCCGGCGCTTGGTGATCGAGAGTTCGGAAGTCGACATGGGTCAGTTACCTGCTTGCAAGGGTCTTGGATGGGTCCACCGTTATAACGGCAAAGAGCGGCAAACAAGGCAGGCACCCCCTCGAAAAATCAAAGTTCTGTGACCTTTTCCCGCCTCCCCCGCGCGATTTCAGACCGAGAACGAGGGGGAGATCGCAGCACTGGCAGTGACGACCGGGACTCGTTGCCGAGCGCACGGCTTGATCTGTGCAGGCCCGTGGACGGTAAAAGCCGAGCGAACCGAAGTCGGGGAAAAACCCAAACTTGGCCGGTGATGTCCGGTTTCTCCGCTTCAAACAAAAGCTTAACCTGCTTTAAAGACTTTCATCCTTTTCTGGTCCGAGTAGTTTTCAGATGCCCTTGCCAAAGAGCCCGGGAGTATTCCCTTCCGCTGCACATCCATTGAGCCTGGCATTTCTGGCGCTCGGCTTGACCTTCTCCACCGTTCCAGCCGCGGCGCAACAGTCGCAGAATGTCGCGCCGCGCACGGGAGCCGCATCGCTTGACGAGATCGAAGCCAAGCGGAAGGCGCTGTTCGACCGTATGATGGCCGCCCCTGACGATCTCGACACGGCCTTCGAATATGCAGCGCTCTCCTCGCAGGCGGGCGATCTGGAAGGGGCAATCTCGACGCTGGAGCGCATGCTGATCTACGCCCCCGGCCTTCCGCGGCTGCAGCTGGAACTCGGCGTGCTCTACTATCGCCTCGGTGCCTATGAAACGGCGCGGCAGTATTTCGACGGAGCCAAGGCGGCCGGTGACGTTCCGCCGGAGGTTCTCGCGAAGGTCGATCAATATCTCGCCGCCATCGATCAGCGCGGGGCGCCCTCGCAGCTGTCGGGCATGGTGCGGACCGGGATCCGCTATCAGAGCAACGCGAACGCGGGCCCGAGCAATTCGACCGTCACGCTGAACGGCTTGTCCTACACACTCGACGATCTCAGTGTCGCCGGCGACGACTTGAACGCCTTCATCAACGGCGCCGTCCGCTATCGTCACGACACCGATCTGCAGGGAATTGCGCTGGAGGCCGGGATTTCGGGCTATGGTGCCGGTTATCGCGATCGGGACACGCTGAACACGGCCGCCGTCGAGGCCTCTGCAGGGCCCGTCTTCGACCTCGGCCGCTTCGGCCTCGACGATCGGTCGCTCTCCGTGATGCTGCTGACCAGCGGCGTGCTGATCGAGGGCGACCGCTATCTGGCCTCGGCCGGCGTCTCCACCAATTTCGACTGGCAGGTGACCCCGGTCGACAGTCTCTCGGCCAGCCTGCAATACCGCTACGAGGACTATTCCAACACCAAATCGCGCCAGACCGCGGAGCTTCAGAGCGGCAACCGGTACGACGGGCAGCTCTCCTGGTCGCACAATGTCAGCGAGGATTTGGGCCTGACCGGCCGCCTGCTGGCGACCCGGCGCGATGCCGAGACGGGCTATCTCTCCTCCACCGAACTGGGGGCTGCGCTTTCGGGCACCTATCGCTACGCAGCGCTGATCGGAGACGGACCGGCCTGGATCATCGGGCTGGAAGCCGCCGTGGCCGGTCGCCGCTACGACGATGCGGATGCCATGATCAACGCCAGCGAAAGCCAGCGTGACCGGGAATTCAGCCTGAACCTGCGTCAGATCACGCCGTTCAACGAGCGGGTGGCGCTCGTGGCCGAGGCCGGCTACCGCAAGGTCTGGTCGAACTACGACATCAAGGCTTTCGACAACATCTCGATGTCGATCGGCATCCAGGCCGCTTTCTAGGAGCACAATGATGAAGACGAACAGCCGTCACGCCCTGCTCTGCGCTTCCGCTGCGCTGCTCCTGCTGACATCCGCTCCAGCGCAGGCCGACAGGAACATTGCCGGGGTGACTGCTGCGGTCAATCCGGATGCGCGGTCCTTCGACGCGGGTGGCAAACCGAAGCTGATCTCGCTCGGGGACCCGGTAATCCGCAACCACCGGATCGAGACCAGCGGCCAGGGGCTGGTGCAGATCCTGCTCGCCGACGGCACGTCCTTCACCGTTGGCCCCAATTCCTCCGTGGTGATCGACAGCTTCGTCTACGATCCCGAGAAGAACACGGCCTCGCTCGCGGCCACCATGACCAAGGGCGCGCTGCGCTTCATCGGCGGCAAGGCCTCCAAGGCAAGCGGCGACGTGAAGATCGATACGCCGATCGGCACCGCCGGCATTCGTGGCGCCGTGGTCGACATCAACCTGAACGGCCAGACGCCGGATGGCCAGCCTTTGCCGCCGCATATGACGCTGGTCTATGGCAAGGAAGTCCAGCTCACCGGAAACGGCGCGCCGCAGCGGCTGTTCAAGCAGGGCTTTTCCATCGTTGCCGGCGACGGCCAGCCGCGCATCCAGCGCACGCCGCCGCAATGGGTGAGCGGGCTGCAGCAATTCCTTGCGGGCCGGCCCGGACAGAGTGGTGGCGCCAGCAATACGCCCACCGACCAGACAGTAGCCAGCAGCGCCGTCAGCCAGACGAATTCGGCACAGCTCCCGTCCGAAAACGCCATCCCCGTGCCGCAACCGCGTCCGATCGTGACCACGCCGGTGGAAGAGGTGGCGGGTGAGTCTCAGCGGGATGTGGGCACGCGGCCGGAGGTGCCGGATGACGGCGGCGACGGCGATGGTGATGACGACGAAATCGCAGTGTCCGTGCTCTCGCCCAAGGCGTCTGGCGACGAGGGCGAGATGCCCGAGGTTCCCGATTTTGGCGGTTCCGACGGCGTCAGACTGGACCAGTCGACTGGGACGCTCACTCGCAATGCCGACGGCACCTTGAGCGGGACCGACGCGGCCGGCAATGCCTTCACGCTGCCGGCTCTTGCGGCAACCAATGTCTTCACCGAGCAGTCGGTCACCGCAGAGGTCAATGGCGTCGCCGTGAGCGGCACGGCTTATACCGGTTCGGGCGGCTTCTTCACCTATATGCTGGCAGCGGAGGATGACGACCCGGAAGCCTTTTATGTGATCGGCGGGACGCCTGCGGATGCACGCGACACGCTGTCGTCCGGTGAGATCCTGTCCTATGCGCTGGAGCCGGATCTGCTCGCCGCACTCGTCAACAGCGGAGGGCAGACAATTCCCTTCACCGGAAGCTTCAATGGCGAAGCGAGCGCGGCGGCCGTTGCGAGCGACTTGCTGATCGGCGGGGTGAGCGACACGACCGGTGGCGTGGCCGGCCGTGCACTTCAGGCATCTCTGGTCATCAGCGGCTCAGGAAGCAGCCAGTCCAGCGCGATCAATGTCTTCACTGGCAGTGTGAAATCCCTGACCGGCGGCGGATATGGTCTCGTGGCATCGACCGCCGGATCAAGCCGCACCGACGCCCTCTACTCCTCGACCCATAATCAGGGCATCGGCGGCAGCATTGGATCGACGGCGGGCGAGGATCACTTTCTAGGCGCTGACGGCGAGTATCTCGTGATCGGGTCCGGTTCGATCGAGACCATGGACTTCAGCTATGAGGCGCCCGAATTCGATGGCTATGAACAGGTTCACGTCGCCAAACGCGATGACAGCGTTTCATTGAGCAAAACGACTTCGCTGAGCGGACAGGAGGCGACGGGATTCATTTCGGGGGTCTACACTCAATACGGATCTGACGTCCTGATGACCGGCCGTGCTGTCGTCACCGCAGACGCCGCATCCGCCTCCTTCGAAGGTCGTTTCACCTCGATGGGCGGTGACGAATATGCGGATTTCTACACCGAGGACGCCAATTCCACCTATCTCTCGGACCAATTGATGGCGGCTACGAACTCAGACCAAGGGTCTTACATGGTCTCGTCCGAAGTGGCGCCGTCAAACCTGTTCGGCGGCAGCCAACCCAACCAGATCTGCAATGCCTGTGAGTTCATGACCTGGGGCTGGTGGGGCCGCAACAGCGTCGGCGAGGTTCTTTACGAAGTTCATCTCGGCAACTGGATCATCGGCAATCAGCCGGAAAACAGCGCCGTTCCGACCTCAGGCACTGCGACCTATACCGGCAATGCTGTCGGAACGGTCGTGAATGCCGGCGCGCAATACATCGCCACAGGCACGATGAGTTCGACGATGAATTTCGGGACGCGGACCGGGACAGTTTCCGTTTCCAACTACGACAGCAAGAGCTTCAGCGCCGGCGTGAACTTCGGCAGCAATACGCCTACCTTCAGCGGGAGCGTCACGAGCGGCGTGGCCTCCGGCACCGTCACCGGCGCCTTTGCCTCCAACGGCACCGACCCGGTCAAGGGCATCATGGGGAACTTCAGTGCCGTCGATGGCACCTGGTCCTCGTCCGGCATCTTCGCCGGCAGCCGTTAAGCCGCGCGATGGCCGCAGCCCACACCCCTCGGCGCCGACTGTCGTCCTCGCAACGACGCAAGCTCGGCGTCTCGCTGATTGGAGCGGCTGCACTTTTTGCCATTCTCACAGCCCATGCCGCTTTCGCCCCCCAGGCCTTCCGGCTGACGGCGCTGGTGTTTGACACCTATCAGACGCTGAAGCCGCGCGAGGCGACCGATCCGCCGGTCGCCGTCATCGATATTGACGAGACCTCGATCGGACAGCTCGGGCAGTGGCCGTGGTCGCGCCGCACGGTGGCGGAGATCGTGGAGCGGGCAAGCGGGCTCGGGGCTGCCGCCATCGGCTTCGACATCGTGTTTTCCGAGCCGGACAGGACAGCGCCTGGCCGTCTGGTCGAGGAGATGCGCGCCCAAGGGATTTCGATCGAGGTGGGATCTGGCCTGCCGGATCCGGATGCGCGGCTGGCGGAGGCCGTTGCCTCGAATGCTGTGGCGCTTGGAATTGCGCTCACCAACGAGAGTTCTTCGCCGGCACCGGAGCCGAAGGCGGGCTTTTCCTTCGTCGGACCGGATCCGCGCGCACGCCTCGTCCCCTATTCCGGCGCATTGTCGAACCTGCCCGATCTGACGAAGCGGGCAACGGCTCTCGGCTATTTCTCCTTCCCGCCGACGGCCGACAACATCATTCGCACCTTCCCGCTCATCGCGAAAAGCGGTGACCAGCTCTATCCGGCGCTTTCGATCGAGACGCTCAGGATCGCGCAGCAGGCCGGGTCCTTTGTCCTGCGCTCTGCCGGAACGGCGGAGGGTTCGGCGATGACGGATCTGAGGGTCGGCGCGCTCGACATTCCCCTCTCCGCCGATGGCGAGATCTGGATCTATTATTCGGGCCTGCCGCACATGCCCGTCATTTCCGCAGCCGACTTCTTCAATCCCGCCAAGGCGGCGAGGCTGATGGCGCAGATCCAGGGGCGCATTCTCCTGGTCGGAACGAGTGCCGTGGGTCTGCGCGATATCGTGGCGACACCGGTCGATCGCGCGATGGCGGGCGTGAAGGTGCATGCCGAGATCATCGATCAGATCGCGAGCGGGGTATTCCTGCAGCGGCCGGACTGGATCGTGGGCGCAGAGCGGGCAGCCGCCGTTGTCGCCGGACTTGTGTTGCTTGCTGTGTTGGCGACCGCCACCCCGGCCTTGTCCGTTCTGGTTGCCCTGGTGCTCTCAGCTCTGATCACCGGTGGCTCGTGGTTTGCCTTTTCCCGCGCTCTGACGCTGTTTGATCCGCTGCTGCCGCTCACGAGCCTCGCGGCAGTGCTTCTGACCGCCCTGCCCCTGCTTCTGATGCTCACTCACCGCGAGAAGCGGTTCGTGCGCGAGAGCTTTGGACGCTATCTGTCGCCGACGCTTGTCGAGCGGCTTTCGGAAAACCCGGAAGGTTTGACGCTCGGCGGCGAGGACCGGGAACTGACCGTGCTCTTTTCCGACATCCGCGGCTTCACCACGCTCTCCGAGCGGTTGTCGCCGACCGAGCTCACCGGCCTGCTCAACAACTTCCTGACGCCCATGACGGACGTGCTTCTCAAGCGCGAGGCGACGATCGACAAATATATCGGCGACGCCATCATGGCCTTCTGGAACGCGCCGCTCGACATTGCCGACCATCCGCAAAAAGCGTGTCTCGCCGCGCTCGACATGGTCTCCGGGCTGGAGCGGCTCAACCGCGACAGCGGCCTGAACCTCAAGATCGGCATCGGGCTCAACACCGGCATGGCCTGTGTGGGCAATCTCGGATCCGACCAGCGCTTCAGCTATTCCTGCCTCGGCGACAGCGTCAACCTCGCCTCGCGTGTCGAGGGCATGACCAAGCTCTATGAGGTCTCGGTCCTGGTGACAGAGGATGTGCGGGCAAGAACCAGCGGCCTCGTCTTCGCAGAGGTCGACCGCGTGCGTGTCGTGGGACGAAATGCCCCGGTGACGCTTCATGCGCTGATCGGAGAGGAGGGAAAGATCGTAGCCGATGCAGATCTGCTGTCCGCCCATGCCATGTTTATCTCAGCCTGGCAGGAAGGCGACTTTTCCTCTGCACGCCTCTACCTGGACGGCCTGCTCAAACGGTCGCCGAACCCGCTCTCCGGCACCCACGCGCTCTACCGCGACAGGCTGGCGGAACTGCCGGAAACGGCACCGTCCGGCTGGGACGGGGTCTTCACCGCAAGCAGCAAGTAAGCTGATCATTCATGCAGGGCCTTGACCTCGCGGTTGGCGATGGTCAGGCGTTCCGCCAGCGTGGTGGCGCAGAGGCGGTGGACGAGGAGCGCAAGCTCCGGATCGGCCTGTTCGAGATAGCGGAGCTGGCGGCGGGCGAGCCGGTAGATGATCGAGGGTTCTTCCGCCACGACATCGGCCGTGCGGGGACCACCGCGATAGATGGCAATTTCGCCGAGCACCACACCGGGCTTCACGGTGCGCAAGCGCAGGCGCTTGCCGTTGGCGAGCACGGCTTCCACCTTGGCGCGACCGGCCCAGAGCAGGAAGAGATCCTCCCCCGGTTCGCCCGCCCGGATGAAGCGGTCGCCGGGCTGCAAACGGATTTCCTCCATCGAAGCGACGAGATCCTGCAGGCGGGCGCTGGGGCCGATGGTCTGGGCCAGATAATCCTCGACCCGCCGCCAGCTCTCGCCGCTGCCGGCATCGCTTAGGAGTCGCTGCTCGCAATATTCGATGGCGTGATCGAGATCGGGCTCGAAGCGTGTTGCAGCATCGCCGAGCCCATCCAGACCGTTGCGCCTGAGCGTCATCCGCTTGTCCGATGACAGGCCACTGAGCAGGAGTTCGACGCCGGCTGCAGCCAGCAGATTGCGGATCTTGACGAAGGCTGCCGCTGCGGCAGCGTCGAGGCCACTGACGCGGCGGAAGTCGATGATGACGAAGCGCAGCTTCGTGCGTTCCGGATGCTGCAGGCGGTTGCGCACCGCTGCGACCACCTGTTCGGCCGTACCGAAAAACAGAAACTCCTGCAGCTCGAGCACCTGAACCTGATCGCCTCTGCCTTCGAGGTGACTGGTTTCGACCAGTGGTCGGTCAACGCTGCTGCGGCGGGCGATCAAGGAGGTGTCACTGCGAACGACCGAGAGGCGCGCATAGTTGTAGACGAAGGAGATGATGGCGAGTGCGAGGCCGATCGCCATGCCGGTCAGAAAGCCGAGGACGAGCATGGCGAAGGGGATGGCCAGCACCACGAGCCATTCGTTGCGCGGCAGTTGATGGCGGGCGCTCCACAGCCATTCCTCCGCCATGTCATAGCCGAGCGTGATCATCAGGCCGGCGGCGACGAAGGTCGGCATCGCGCCTGCCAGCTGCCCGGCAAACGGCAACATCAGGACCAGGACCAAAGTGGTTGCAAGACCCGGCAGGCGGCTTGCGCCACCCATGCGGGTTGCAAGCAAGGTCATGCTCATGCTGCTGAAGCCGGGTGCGCCGCCGAAACCACCGGCAAGGAGATTGGCGAGGCCGGTCGTGCGAAGCTCGGAATCTGCGTCGATCTCGCGACGGGTGGCGACCTCCTGGCCGCTGGTGTTCAACAACAGCCCCACCATGCTGAGCAGCACGACGGAGGCGATGGCGGGCGCCGCATCGGCCACGGCCCACCAGTCGGCATGCGTCAGGACTGCGACCGGAGACGGCAGTTCAAGGCCCGCCTCGACCGGCAGGGCGGGAAGCCAGTGAAAGCTGCGGGCAGCCTCGGCATCCACGCCGAGCGCGGCAAGCATTGCGTAAAACAGAAGCGCGGCTGCAAGCATGATGCCGGGTGCAACGAGCGGGCTCTTCGATCGACGCAACGAGAAGTTCAGGATGAAGGCGAAGATCAGCGCGATGTGGAGATTGGCGAGCGCCTGGCGCCCCTCCGCGGCCATCAAGAGATCCGACAGCGCATGGTCCGCGAGCAGCATCTTCACCGCCCCCTGGATCATCAGGCAGCCGGATCCGGCGAGAAAGCCGGCGATGACCGAGAAGGGCATGAAGCGGACGAGCTTGCCGAAGCCGAAGGCACCGGAGACGAGGAATACGAGGCCGGTCGCCGCGGCACTCGTTCCGAGAATGGCAAAGGCCGTCATGATGCGGACCTCATCGGGCGCATCCATGAGTGCCGGCGAGGCCAGCGCTGCGGCTATTGCGGCCGCGAGGATCGCGACGTTGGGCTTGCGCACCTGGCCAATGCTTGCGGGGTAACGGCTGCCGAGCGTGATCACCAGGGTGAGCGCGATGCTCGACATCAGGATGGCCCCGACCCCCATACCGAAACCGGCCGAGACGGAGCCTGTAAAGATGAGGGCGGCGAAGGCGATGCTGGTGCCAAGACCATCGATGCCGGCAATCACAGCGAAGAGCAGCGGCGCCAGCAGCGCAGTCAAAGTTGCGGGGCGAAGAGGCGACGCGCTGGTGGACGGGCTGCCGCGCAAGACGTTCGGTTTCGGCGGAAGAGAGGTATCCTGGAGGGTCACAGCGCTTCCCGACCTCACTCGTGCAAGGACTGGACCACGCGATTGGCGATGGTCAGCCGTTCAGCCAGCGTGGTGGCGCAGAGACGGTGAACGAGGAGCGCAAGCTCCGGATCGGCCTGCTCGAGATAACGCAGTTGGCGGCGCGCCAGGCGATAGACTGTCGAGGGCACTTCGGCGACGACATCCGCCGTGCGCGGTCCGCCCCGGTAGATGGCGATCTCGCCCAAAACGACGCCGGGCTTCACGGTTCTGAGACGCAGGCGCTTTCCATTGGCGAGCACGGCTTCCACCTTGGCGCGACCGGTCCACAGGAGGAACAGATCTTCTCCGGGTTCGCCGGCCCGGATGAAACGGTCGCCCGGCTGCAGACGGATCTCCTCCATCGAAGCCACGAGATCCTTCAACCGCGCGCTGGGGCCGATCGTCTGGGCGAAATAATCCTCGATGTCCTGCCAGGTCTCTTCACGGCTGATCGCGGCGATCAGCTTTTCTTCGCAACGCTCCAGGGCGTGGTCGAGATCGCGTTCTCTGGCGACTGAAGGATCAGACGAAAAATCGATGCCGTTTCGGGTCAGAGCCTGCTCGATCTCGGGCGACAGACTGCTGAAGACGAGTTCGACCTCGCTGCCGACCAGTAGGTTGCGGATCTTGACGAAGGTGGCGGCCGCGGCGGCATCCATACCGCTGACGCGACGGAAGTCCAGGATCACGAAGCGCAGCGAAAGACGGCTGCGATCCAGGAGACGGCGACGAATGGCCTCGATAATCTGTTCCGCCGTGCCGAAGAAGAGAAACTCCTGCAGCTCCAGCACCTGGACCTGTTCGCCTTCGAGTTCGATGAGGCTGTTTTCGGCCGGCGGGCGGTCGATGCTGCTCTTGCGCTCGCGCAGGGTGGCATTGATGCGGATGACCGAAAGACGGGCGTAATTGTAGACGAAGGTGGCGATGGAAAGCGCGAGGCCAAGCGCCATGCCCCCCATGAAGCCGAAGGCCGCCATGCCGAGCGGAATGGCGAGCACCGCAAGCCACTCGATGCGGGGAAGCTGCGTGCGGGTGCGCCAAAGCCAATCGTGGATCAACTCCACACCGAGTGCGATCATCAGACCCGCCGCGACGAAGGTCGGCATGGCACCGGCGAGTTCTCCGGCAAAGGGCAGCATCAGTGCCAGCATGACGGCGGTGGCGATGCCGACCGAACGGGCCTTTGCGCCCATACGGTTGGCGAGCAGGGTCATCGACAGCCCGGTGAAGCCCGGCGCTCCGCCGAAGCCGCCGGCGACGATGTTGGCGATGCCGGTGGTGCGCAGTTCCGCATCGGCATCGATCTCCTGACGCGTCGCGACCTCGAGCCCGCTGGTGTTGAGGAGGAGCCCGACCATGCCGAGCAGCGCCACGGAAACGATCGCCGGCAGCCCCTGGAGCACCACGCCCCAATCCGCCGACGTGACGATCTCGATCGGTTGCGGCAAGGCAAATCCGCCGTCAGCCGGCAGAGCAGGCAGCCATTGCAGGGCTCGTGCCTGCTCGGTTTCGACGCCGATGACCGCAAGCATGGCATAGAAGGCGAGCCCGCCGCCCAGGAGGACAAGCGGCATGGTGAGCGGGCTTGTCGACCGGCGCAGGGCAAAGACCATGACGATGGCAAAGACAACCGCCACATAGAGATTGGCGACCGCCTGCTGGCCTTCGGGGCGGACCAGGAGATCGACGAAACCGCGCTCGCCAATGATCATCATGACGGCGCCCTGGATGAGCAGCCAGCCGGAGCCCGCGAGGAAACCGGCCACCACCGGATAGGGCATGAAGCGGACCAGACGGCCGAACCGGAAGAGGCCGAACAGCCAGAAGACCACCCCGGTCAGCACGGCACTGGTGCCGAGCATGGCGAAGGCGGTGGCAACCTTTATTTCACCGGGTGCGAATTCCAGCTGCACGGTGGCTGCCGCAATTGCCGTGGCGAGGATGGCGATGCTTGCTTCCTGCACCTGACCGATGCTGGAGGGATAGCGGCTGCGCAGCGCGATCCACAAGGCGATGATGATGCTGGAGAGCAGGATGGCCCCGACGCCCATGCTAAAACCTGCGGCCAGCGGACCGGCGAAGATCAGTGCCGCAAAGGCGATGCTGGTGCCGAGGCCGTCAATGCCGGCGATGATCGCAAACAAGACCGGCGCGACATAGGGTGCTGCGGCGCGGGGGACCGGGTATCGCCATTTTCGCGGGTTTGCGGTGTTCCCGGTCGCGACCTGTCGATCCGGAGCTGGCGCTGGATTGTGGATGTTCACGGCTTTTCCTGCTGCTCAACAGGCCTGCGATCAGCAAAGGCCCCCGCATGACTGGTAGCCGCGGCATCGAGGAGGAGCAACGCGAGGCCCAAGATTGGCCCAAACTTGGTCTCTCGGAACAGCGTCGGACGGCAGGGAAGTGCCAGACCCCTTCAGTTTCGAAGGGTTGGAGACCGCCGGGCCGCCGATCTCATTTGCGCCTGGCCTGCAGCACCGCCGTGCCGAGCCGTTCGACCGCGCGGCGCAGATTCTCGTCCTCGATACCATCCATCATGGCTTGGAGCCGGCGCGCCTTTTCGCCTTCGAGCTTGCGAATTTTCGGCCTTGCGCTTGCCACCGAGACCGGCTTTTGCACGATGCGGACCTGGCCGATGGCGGGATAGCCAAAGAAGCCGTTGATACGGGCAATGAGCTCGCCCTGGGCATGGGAGAGGAAGAGAGCGCGCGCACCTTCGCAGGCAATGGTCAACACGCCTGGACGGTGCCCCCCCTCCTCCGGCAGATCGGAGCGCCGCGGCCAGGCGATCTTCTCCGGCCGCGTGCAATCGGCAAAGCTTTCGCCGACAATGTCTTCCCAGGAGCCGAGCAGGGCCGTGTTGATGCCGGCACGGCGCGCCAGCACCGGGTCGACGATGCCATTGGCAATCTCGGCGATCTGGTTTGCGCCATAGCGGCTAGGCTGATCCTTCGACATCGTCACTCACTTTCGGCGTGGCCGATACGGCAATAACGAGCCCGATCCAAAGGAAAAGGGCGTTATAAATCGCGTGGCCGAAGATCTGGTTGACGGACCCACCCCAAATGTAAACGAAAACCAGGACCAATGCGATGTACAGTCGTGGATAGAAGTTGTGATCCCGCGGACAACGCCACGCGATCCAAACGGGTGCCACAAGCAGCAGGGTCATTACCACCAAGCCAGGTATCCCGTTGTCAAAGGCAGCCGTGATAAAGCCATTGTGCCAGTGATTGTAATTGTAACCTAGTAAACCGATGAAATGACGCCGGTTCTGAAATCCATGCCCATAGAGTGGCGCGTCCAGCACGCCAGCGAAACCATGAGACCACATGGCAAGACGCTCAGTGTAGGATCCGCCGAGCTGCGCAGTGCTGTCACCTTCCACCAAGACGGACCAGAGATCCGCAAAGCGTCTCCAACTATCGGAAACGTAAAATCCGAGACCTGCGAAGAGCAGCGCCGCCACAGCTATCAGACACAAATGCCAGATCTTCAGCCGGCCACGAAGGAAGATCAACCAGAAGAGAGCAAGCCCGATCAGCGGGACCGGCATGATACTTTTGGTCTGTGAAAAGAACACGCACAGAAAGCCGGCGCCGAATCCTGCGACAGCGAGCCAGCGATAGCGCTTGTCGGTGTCATTCAATCCCAAGAGGGCCAACGACGAAAAGATTGCCCCCATCGCAGCGAAGGGGATTGCGTTACCGGTGCCCGCTTCAACACGCATGCCGAGAATGAGCCCCTGATAGAGAGCGATCGGCAGTGTCACGAGTCCCCATGCGGCCGAAGCGATCCATATGGTCCGAAGCAAGCTCTCACCCGGCACCACGGCCAGCCTCGCAGCTACGAAGAAGGGCAGAACGAATATGATGTGCTTGAGCGGCTGGCTCCACTCTTTGCCGGCAGGGGTAAAATAGGTGCCGTAGTGCAGGAGGAAGTATGCAACGTGGATGAAGAAATAGAGAGCCGACATGGCAACGAACAAGCCAATCGCACCATCGAGCCTAGGAGCCAGCCTTCCGATCGCCAAGTAAATCAGCGCAAGGGCAGCAGAAGCAATGAAGGTGAGATGCAAGATCGCATTGTCCAGCGCCGAAAGGCTCAATATGACAAATAGTGCCAGGATCGTGTTGCGCCTCAAGGCAGAGGACTGTAGCTGCATTCAATCTCCGGAGCATCGATTTGCCAGGTGCTATCGTCACGCGATGATCTAACTGCATCGGGTTCACCGTTCAACCAATGATAAAAGATATCACCGCCAATCTCCTCGCCTGGTACGACCGGCATCACCGTGATCTGCCATGGCGGATCTCGCCCTCGGCTGCCAAACGCGGGGTGAAGTCGGATCCCTATTACATCTGGATGTCCGAGGTGATGCTGCAGCAGACGACGGTTGCGGCCGTGAAGGCTTACTTTGCCAAGTTCATTGCGCGCTGGCCGACGGTTAAGGATCTGGCGGGAGCGCCGAGCGAGGATGTCATGGCGGCCTGGGCGGGGCTCGGCTATTACGCCCGCGCCCGCAATCTGAAGAAATGTGCGGAGGCCGTGGCCTTTGAGCATGGTGGCGTCTTTCCCGATACCGAAGAGGGACTGCGCGCGCTGCCCGGCATCGGCGACTATACGTCGGCCGCGGTTGCGGCCATTGCCTTCAACCGACCGGCTGCTGTCATGGACGGCAATGTCGAGCGCGTGATCTCGCGGCTCTACGCGATCGAAGCGCCGCTTCCTGGATCGAAGCCGCAGATGAAGGCGAAGGTCGCGGAACTCACGCCGGTCAACCGGCCAGGCGACTTTGCCCAGGCGATGATGGATCTCGGCGCCACGATCTGCACGCCTAAACGCCCGGCCTGTGCGCTCTGTCCGTTCAACGACGTCTGTGTGGCCCTGGCGAGTGACGAGCCGGAGCGCTTTCCGGTCAAGGCCGCCAAGAAGGCAAAGCCGGTGCGGCTCGGGGCTGCCTTCATCGCGGTCGATCGCGACGGGCAGCTCCTCTTGCGCAAACGGGTGGAGAGCGGGCTGCTGGGTGGCATGACGGAGGTGCCGACGACGGACTGGACCTCACGGCAGGACGGGGAAACGGGCATCGAGGCCGCGCCTTTCCCGGCCGACTGGCAGCCGGTAGGCGCGATCTCCCATGTCTTCACGCATTTCAAGCTCAGGCTCTCGATCTTCCGCACCGGCCCGATCGACCGTCCTGCCGGCGATCACGGTTTCTGGGTGCCGGTCACCGAACTTGATGGGGAAGCGCTGCCGACTGTCATGAAGAAGGCAATTGCAGCCGCTATTCCGACGGCCTTTTCAACTCTCAAGGGATAAGACATGACCGAAATCCGCCATATCGTCTTCGACATCGGCAAGGTGCTCATCCATTACGATCCGAACCTCCCGTTTTCCCGGATCATTCCCGACGCCGACGAAAGAGCGGAGTTCTTCGCCAAGGTCTGCAGCCATGACTGGAACCTGGAGCAGGATCGCGGCCGCAGCTGGCACGATGCCGAAGCGCTGCTGATCGAGCAGTTCCCGGAAAAGGAAGCGCATATCCGGGCGTTCCGGACGTATTGGGCCGAGATGGTGCCCTATGCCTATGAAGACAGCGTCGCCATCATGACCGGGCTCATCGATGCGGGCCGCGACGTGACCATGCTCACCAATTTCGCCGCCGACACATTTTCGGAAGCCCGCCAGATATATCCCTTCCTCAACCTGCCGCGCGGGGTCACCGTTTCAGGCGAAGTGGGCATGATCAAGCCTGACGTGGCGATCTACGAGCGGCATGCAAAGGACTTCGGGCTTTCGCCGGAACATTCCGTCTTCATCGACGACAGCCTGGCCAATGTCGAAGGCGCGCGCGCTGCCGGCTGGCAGGCGGTGCATTTCACAGGAGCGGACAAGCTGAAGGCGGATCTGGCGGCGCTGGGCGTCTCTGCCTGAGGTTGGATGCTGGCGCGGGTGGAGTTGGCGGACCCCTGCCCGCGCCAGATCGATCCCTGAAGATCGAATGCAGCCCGATTAACGGCTTCGACTTGCTCGAAGCTGATCACTTTTATGTGAAGTTATTCTAATATTGGAGAAAATTGGCTTCGGCACATGGCGCGCCGAAACCTCTTTTGTCACTCCAGGCCGCCCATGCGGCTGCGGATGATTGCGCGCAGATCGTCGATCGGCTTCAGGGCGCCCTCTTCCTCTGTATGCCAGAAGGTCCAGCCATTGCAGGCATCCAGCCCCTGAACGCGGGCGCCGACGCGGTGGATCGAACCCGCCTCGCCATTTGCCGTCAGGGTGCCATCGGCACGGATGATGGCGGAGTGGCGGCGCTTGGCGTCGGTCAGGACCTGACCGGGCTTCACCAGGCCTGCTTCCAGAAGCACGTTGAAAGCGACACGCGGCTCGGCCTTCTTGCCCGTCATGACGGTCAGTTCGACCTTGCCCAAAGGCTCGACGGCGGCGATGCGGGCGGAGGCGGCGTCGATGTAATCCTGCTCGCGCTCGATGCCGACGAAATGACGGCCGAGACGTTTTGCAACGGCCCCTGTGGTGCCGGAGCCGAAGAAGGGATCGAGCACGATGTCGCCCGGCTTGGTGGATGCCATGATGACGCGGGCGAGCAAAGCTTCCGGCTTCTGGGTCGGATGGACCTTCTTGCCGTCGTCGCCCTTCAGCCGCTCGCCGCCCGAGCAGATCGGGAAGAGCCAGTCGGAGCGCATCTGCACGTCGTCGTTCGAGGCCTTCAGCGCATCGTAGTTGAAGGTGTAACCCTTGGCCTTGGGATCGGGCGAGGCCCAGATCATCGTCTCATGAGCGTTCTGGAAACGACGGCCCTTGAAGTTCGGCATCGGGTTGGTCTTGCGCCAGACGATGTCGTTGAGGATCCAGAAGTTGAGATCCTGCAACGTCGCGCCGACGCGAAAAATGTTGTGATAGGAGCCGATGACCCAGATCGTGCCGGTCGGCTTCAGGACGCGGCGGCAGGCGAGCAACCAGGCGCGGGTGAAGGCGTCATAGGCTTCGAAGGAGGCGAACTGGTCCCATTCGTCGTCGCAGGCATCGACGAGCGACTGATCGGGACGGTGGAGAGCGCCGCCCAGCTGCAGATTGTACGGCGGATCGGCGAAGATGACATCGACGGATTTGTCGGGAAGGGCTTCGAGGGCGGAAACGCAATCGCCCTTGATGATGCTGTCGACCCAGGCAAAGGGGTCGGACGAACGGCGGAGTTCGGCAATCGGAAACACAGAAGCCATCGGTTACTCACTCTTACGCTGACGCAGCACGGAACACGATGCTTATGGTTACCGAAGTTGGTTACCGAAGGGTGAAGAGGGACTGAGATTTTGTGCGGGGGTGGGATTTGGGGCCTTTGCGGAGGCGAAAGCCGCAAAGCTCACAGCAGCGAAGTTGAGAACTGCAGTAAGCTCAGCAAACTCATTATCAAGCCACTCACGGCGCTAAACTTGTCTTCCCACACCTGGTATTATATGTTGGTACAAGCAAGGAGACGTGCATATGCCGCGCAATACGTCCGTGACGCTTGGTGACCATTTTACCAGTTTCATCAATGAGCAGGTGGAGACCGGGCGTTACGGCTCTGCCAGCGAGGTGATGCGGGCGGGACTTCGGCTGCTCGAAGAACACGAAGCCAAGGTAAAGGCGCTGCAGGATGCCTTGATTGAAGGCGAGCAGTCCGGCGAGCCTCGACCCTTCGATTTCGAAGCCTTCAAGGCACGCAAGCGAGCCGAGTTCAAAGGCCAATGAAGGCGCTCGCGCTTTCGCCAGCCGCAGAAGCCGATATTGACCAGATCTGGGATTACACAGCGTTGACTTGGGGCGTGGACCAAGCCGACGCCTATACGGATGATATCCGCACGGCCTGTGTGCAGCTTGCTTCTGGCGCCTTACGAGGTCGTCCGGCGGATGTTCGTGCAGGCTATCTGAAACAGTCGATTGGGTCGCATGTGATCTATTTCCGAGACAAGCCAGACCGGATCGAGGTCCTTCGCGTCCTGCATCAGAAGCAGGATGTCAGCCGGAACTTGGCGAACTGAGACCCCCTGCATCCCTGACGCAAAAGGTTTCTCCTCAGCGATACGCGCCACCTTCTATCGCTGAGAAAAGAAAGGCGCCTCGTTGCTACGTATACCAGACCTTGCCGTTGACCATGAAGGACATGGGAAGTCCGAAGGCCCTGTTCCTCCTGCTCGGCAACATCAGGACGATCTGACGGAGCTTGTCGAGGGGCGGCACGTCGCGCCGTGCCTTTAAAAACAGCCCCTGTCCTGTCACGATGTTGCGAGCTATATAGGAGACATCGGATCGGACAGGCGCCAGTCGGGCGCGTTTGAAAAATTCGGTCGCCAACAGCTTCAGTCGAACAGCCTAGCCTTGTCACGCGTGCCGGATGCCTATGTCTCCCAGAGAAATTCAACATCATCGTTTCGTCCAGGCTGCTTTGGCTTCATCTGATGACTGCATCAAGATCATCGGCCTGGACGGCAGCCTGCAATACATGACCGATGGTGGACGGCGTGTGATGGAAGTCGATGATTTCGACGCCATCAAGGGTTGCCCCTGGCCGGACTTCTGGCGTGACGAGGGCAATCGGGCGGCTGTCGCCGCGATCGAAGCGGCGCGTGAGGGCCGCGACTCCCGCTTCACCGGCTATGCCGATACGGTCAAGGGAACCAGACGTTTCTGGGACGTCAAGGTGAGCCCGATCTTCGCCGAAGACGGCAGCGTCGAGAGTATCCTCTCGGTGTCGCGCGACATCACCGCGATCAAGAATTTCGAGACCGAACAGGAACTGCTGCGCAGCGAACTTTCCCATCGGATCAAGAACATCCTGGCGCTCGTCCAGTCACTCGCGAACCAGACGCTGCGAAACGACAGCGACATGACAACATCGCGGATGGCGTTTCTGGAACGCCTGCATGCGCTCAGCCATGCCCAGGATCTGTTCAGCAGCCATAATCAGGTGTCGACGACACTGTCGCATCTGGTCGAGTCGGCGATCTCGATCCAAGATCCGAGCCGCGTCGAGGTCAGCGGTCCGGACGTGCATCTGTCTTCGAAAAGCAGCCTGGCCTTTGCGCTGACACTGCATGAACTGATGACGAACGCCGTGAAATACGGCGCGCTATCGAATGCCGAGGGCAAGGTCGCCATCTCATGGTCCGTCGAGCCGGGCGATGGTGAGCCGGAGCTGCATTTCCAGTGGAAAGAGCACGGTGGACCGGTGGTCGTGCCCCCGGAACGCAAGGGCTTCGGCTCGCGGATGATCGAGAAGGCGTTGGTCGGCTATATCAACGGCGCGGCGAGCATCACCTATGCACCGACCGGTCTGGTGGCAGAGGTGCGCGGGCCACTGTCGGCGCTGCTGGCGCTGTGATCTGGACTGCGCCGGAGGACGCGACCGGGTCCGCTACCGCTTCGTATCCCAGGCCTTCACCACCGCCTTCTTCGCCTGTGCCCGCCAGACGCGGATGAGGTTTTCGCGCGCCCATTCGCTATCGAGCCTGTCCGGACGGGCAAGCACCATGGGGTAAGGCCGGTGGTGATCCGTGGTGAAGAAGGTGTCGGGGTCCATCTCGATCAGGTGGTCGCGCTCCTCGAAGGGGACTTTGAAGACCGGGCAGTCGTGGGTCGGATTCCAGAACAGCATGGCCTTGCCGTTGACCTTGAAGGACACGGCGTTCCAGGAGGTGGTTTCCTCCGTCGTTGGCAGAGCGAGAATAATCTGGCGCAGCATGTCGAGGGTGATCATCGAGCGGCCTCCGTCAGGCAAAATTGCCATGGATGGAGCGAGCTGTCACGGCGTGCGTTCCTGCGGTCGAATGCCAGCCGTGCGGGATCTTTAAGGCTCGCGGCCTGTGGCCCAAGCCGACACCGATGTGCGCAATTAAATCACTGTATCGCAATAACTTTTTTGTCACCCTCTCCTCCAGGATACCTCCAGTTTTGGCCGCTCGCGCTGGTTGACGGGAATGCTCCTCTCCTGTGATCTCGCTGCACTACCGGGCTGGGATGACGAAGGGGTTCGAATGCGCATGGTCCAGATTTCTATCCGTCGACTTGTTGGCTCTGCCGGGCTCTCTCTGTTGCTGTTCTCCGCAGCGCAGGCCGAGACACAATCGGTTCTCGACTGTGACCGCTATGCCGCCAGCAACAACGACACGGGCACCACGGCCGGCCGGGCGGGCATCAAATTCAAGGATCTGGACCCCGAAAAGGCGAAGCCCGCCTGCGAGGCCGCCTATCGTGAAAACCCCGACATGGGGCGGCTTGCGTTTCAGCTCGCCCGCACCGAAGTCAAACTGGGAAACCATGAGCGCGCCAAGACGCTTCTGGAAGAAGCGGTCAGCAAGGGCTACATGCTCGCCGCCGTCGAACTCGGCCTGATCTATGATGTCGGCCGGGGTGTGCCTGCCGATCTCAACAAGGCGGCAGAGCTTTACAAGCAGGCAGCCGATGACGGCTGGGCCGTGGGCATGTCCAATCTGGGCGATCTCTACCGCCTCGGCTTGGGCGTCGAGCAGGATCTGCAGAAGGCACTGGAGCTTTACGAGCAGGCGATTGCGCGCGGCCATACATCGGCCCTCGGCCGAAAGGCCATGGCGCTGGCGGAGCTCTACAAGGAGGGGGACGATCCGAAGCCCTTGGTCGCCGCCTTGGTGGAGGCCGCGTCACGCAATGATGGAATTGGCAGCGCGGATCTCGGCTATGCCTATCTCAACGGTCAGTATGGACTGCCGGTGGATCCGATCGCCGCCTCCGTGCATCTGAAGAGAGGCTATGATCTCGGCGAAGGCTGGGCCGGGATCTATCTGGCGCTGATCGAGATCGCCCGCTGGGACGGTGACCTGCAGGCGGCGGACAGACTGCGCCAGCTGCTGGACACAATGGCCGAGGGGACGGACAACGAGCTGCGCGCGCAGGCGCTGGCGCTCAAGGGGCAGCTGGGGCTCCTCGTTGGCGCGCCGAAGGCGGAAGTGGCCGATCTCATCGACCGCGCCTCTGCTCTGTTGCCGGAGGATTCCATCGTTCTCGATAGCCGGGCCGCTCTCATGGCCGCAGACGGCAAGTTTTCCGAGGCCGACGCCCTGCTGGAAAAGGCCTCAGAGAATGCCGCGGACTGGGCTCCCTATCTCGCAAGGCGCAGCGTCATTCAGCAGAAGCTCGGCAATGCGACACGGTCCGAGGAACTGAAAACCCTGGCGGGGAACGCCGCGGAAGGACAGTATTTCCTTCAGTTCATCGATCCGTGATCTCCACCCCTCCCCGCCGCTTTCGCGCATCCTGGTCCACGGGATCGACGCGTGCACCGAGATAGCCGCCCTCGGCGACGCCGTCACAGAGACTTGCCCATTCGCAGCCGGAACAGGCTGTGCGGATCTGGCCGGTGGCGAACGCTTTTCTCAGGCGGGCGAGCAAGGCTGCGCTCGGGACAATGCCGGCACCCGGCGCAAGCGGGCTGCCGATCAGGCGGGCGACAGCGTCTGCCGCTGCCCGGTCCCGCTCTATGACGCTTGCGCCATGGCAATGGGCGTCAGGGTCTGCGGTCAGCGGGACGCAGATATCGTCCGGCCCCGCCACCAGCTCGATCTCCTCGCCACCCGAAAGCCTTGAGGCAATCACCTCGTAGTTCTCGACGAAGGCGGGCGAATAGCCCTTGCCGACATAGGTCAGCATGCAGAGCAGGTGGTGGGCGCGGAGCCGGACGGTCATTCTTGCTTTCGTCGGTTGTCAGTGTCTCAGAGGTCGCGCTTGCGTGTCTGGCGGCGGGCCAGCGCCAAAAGCAGCGCGGCGGCGAGTGCGGATTTGAGCACGGCACCCAGGATGAAGGGTGTGACGCCGAGTGCCAAGCCCTTTTCGGCACCGATCAAATAGCCAAGCCAGGCGCCACCGATGACGAGGCAGAGGATGTTGGCGGAGAGATGGGCGAGGAAGCTCTTGACCACGCGCGCTCCCGTCCAGCCCTTTTCGGCGAGATAACCGGCCAGTGCCGCGATGATCGGGAAGGAGACGAGGTAGCCGGCGGTCGGGCCGACGAAGGGCGCGAGGCCACCGCTGCCGCCAGCCAGCACCGGCAGACCCATCATCGCCTCGCCGAGCCAGGCGAGCACGGTCAGCGCGCCGAGGCGCCAGCCATAGAGCACGCCGATCATGGTGACCGCGAAGGTCTGCATGGTGATAGGCACCGGCACCATGGGCACCGAGATCTGCGAGGCAAGCGCCAGCACGCCGGTGCCGAAGAGGAGAAGAGCGGCCTGCACGGGAAGCGAACGGCCTGAAATGCCGAGAGGATCGAAACCGCGGACGGCGGGTGCGAGAATGGTCGTCATGGGCAATCTCCGTTTTATAGATAATTTTAAGTGGCATAGAATCTTTTATCTATGGAATCCGTGAATGCCAAGATCGGCAAATCAGGAATCTTAGGCGGAGCGCCACGAAAGGGGTGGAAACTGTCGACTTAGTCGAAGCGCGCGCTTGTATTTATCTATAATTTTTACCAGGATTACGAACCAGCCCCTCACCCCTGCCCTCTCCCCACCAGCGGGAGAGGGAGGCATGCGCCGTCGGCGCTTAGGCTTTGCCCGCGGGCAGACTTCGGTTTCCCCGCGGGCGGAGCAAGGGTCCTCTCCCAGCGGCAGGCAAGTGGCGCTCAACGGGCGGAGCGCTCGAAGCCTCACCCTGAGGGGCCTGCGCCAGCAGGCCTCGAAGGGCAAGGCCACAGAGATCACATCCGCCCTCGTCCTTCGAGGGGAGTATTCGCTCGCACCTCAGGATGAGGGCTGGCGTATGGCAGGCGCCGCCAACACCCTCCCCTTGATGGGGAGGGTCGGACCGAAGGTCCGGGGCGGGGTGACGGCGATGCTTGCCGGAGACGATGGCGAGGTGGTTTTTCGATTCAAAGAAGCGGCCGGTGGCGGAAGTCGGACAGGTCCGCGGGGTTCACCCCCACCCGCCGCTTTGCGGCGACCTCCCCCCTCAAGGGGGAGGTGGAGTGCAGCACAGCCCGTTGGCGATACTCAGCCGACGATCGCGAAACCCTCGGTCTCTGTACGTCCCGGCACCGGCAGGGGCGCGCGGCCGATCCACTGGACGTGACGCTCGAGAATGCGGGCAGCCTCGGCCGCGTCGCCGGACTTCAGCGCTTCGAGGATGGCGCGATGGTCGTGGTCGGTGCGGGCTTCCCAGGTGGCGCGCCAGGCGACGAAGAGGAAGCGGGCGGAGACGGCATGCAGATCGTCGATGACCGAGAGCAGCCGCGGCATGCCGCAGGTGGAGACGATCAGGCGGTGGAAACGGCGGTTCGCCTCCTCCCAGGTGCGGACATCCTTGGCGTCGTCTGCATCGGCTGCGGCCTGCTCGGCGGCGGCCAGAACCTCGGGCGTGAGGTTGGGGGCGGCGTGGCGAAGGGCCAGCACCTCGAGGGCCGCGCGCATTTCGGCGACTTCGCGCACCTGTTTCAGGTCGAAGCTTGCGACGCGCACACCGCGGCGGGGCAGAGAGATCACAAGCCCCTGCGCCTCCAGCCGGCGGAAGGCCTCGCGCACCGGCACGTGGCTTGCTCCGAATTCCTCGGCGATATGATCCTGGGCCAGACGCGCGCCGGGCACGAGTTCCCCATGGATGATGCGCTCCGCCAGCGCGCGGCTGATGCGGCTCGCCACCGTGTCCTTCAAGGAATCGTCGCGCGTCTTGGGCATGCGGTCATGCATAGAGAGCGGGGCATGGCTTGTCGAGGGAGAGGACTTCTGACCTCACCCCCAAAACCCTCCCCTCACCCATGCCGGGCGCGGCTGTCCTCCGGCGCCTCGGCGCGGTCGTCCAGACCATAGTCGCGCAGCACTTCGGCGACGCGGAGGCGGTAGGCGGCGAAGACGCCGCCACGGCCGGCGGATTGGGCGGCGCGGTGTTCTTCCGTCTCGCGCCAGCGGCGAACTGCTTCTTCATCGCGCCAGAAGGAGAGCGAGAGCAGCTTGCCGCGCGTCGTCAGGCTCTCGAAGCGCTCGACGGAGATGAAGCCGTCGGTCGCCTCCAGATGGGCACGCAGGTCCCCGGCAAGGTCGAGATAGCGGTGACGCTCGCCGAGGAAGGGCGTCACCTCGAAGATGACGGCGATCATGGCTGGACCTTCGAGGATACCGGGTTGGAGACGTTTTTCAGGAAGAGGCGGTCCTCCTCCAGGATGAAGCGGGCATTTCTGGCGAATTCGTAATTCGCCTTGCCGAGCGGATCGGCAGCGAGCTTCGCGCGGTAGGCCTCGTAGGCCGCCAAATTCTCGATGTGGTAGATGCCGTAGGCCGTGGTGGCCGAGCCCTCATGCGGGGCGAAATAGCCGACGAGATCGGCGCCGCAACGGGGGATCGCCTCGCCCCAGTTGCGGGCATAAGTGGCGAAGTCCTCGCGACCGAAGGGATCGATGCGGTAGCGGATGATGCAGGTGATCACGGGAAGCTCCTCGTTGGTTGCGAGGCGGGTTTGCCATGAAGGAAAGACGGGATGCTTCGATCGGGATCGAAGTTTTGCTCGCCACCCTCGCCACTGACAGTTCGACCGGGATCGAAGCTTTGGCTACACTGGCGAGGCAGACTGCGGTTGAAACCCGGAGAGGATCACATGGCGGAAGGCCCCGACATTGCACGCATCGCCTCGCTGATCGGCGATCCTGCGCGCTCGAACATGCTCTTGGCGCTGCTTGGCGGCAAGGCGCTGACGGCGACGGAGCTGGCGGGGGCTGCGGGCGTGACGCTGCAGACGGCGAGTTCGCATCTGTCGAAGCTCGAAGAGGGCGGGCTGCTTGCCCAGCGCAAGCAGGGGCGGCACCGCTATTTCGCGCTGGCCGATGGTCATGTCGGCGAAATGATCGAAGGCCTGATGAGTTTTTCGGCGACGCGCGGGCATCTGCGTCATCGCACCGGGCCGAAGGAGCCGGAACTGCGAAAAGCCCGGATCTGCTACGACCATCTGGCCGGCGATTATGGCGTGCGGATGCTTGACAGTCTCGTCGCGCAAGGGGCGATCCGGGCGGAGGACGAGGCGCTGACGCTGACGACAGAGGGTGCGGCGCTGCTCGAAACGCGGAGTCTCGATATCGGCAGGCTCCGCGCCAAGCGCCGTCCGCTCTGCCGCGCCTGCCTCGACTGGAGCGAACGGCGGACACATCTCGCGGGAAGCCTTGGGGCTGCTCTGCTCACCCATTTTCTCGAACGCGGCCTTGCCCGACGGGTCGAAGAGAGCCGGATCATTCGCTTTTCGCCCGAGGGGGAAAGGCAGTTTCTGACGTGGTTTCCCCTGCCCGGCTGAAGCGTTCGGCAGGCGGTGTCGGACGCCTTGAAAAGAAACCGACCGTACGGTATGTTTTGAGCTTCTCTTTCGGAGCTCCGCCCATGAACCCCACCCTCACCGCCTATGGCGCGCTGGCCGCGGCCATCGTGCTCGAAGTCATCGGCACAACGCTGTTGCAGAAGTCGGCTCAGTTCACCAAGCTCCTGCCGACGGCCGGCATGGTGATGTTCTATGTCGCGTCCTTCTATCTCCTGTCCCAGGCGTTGAAGGGCATGCCGCTCGGCATCGCCTATGCCATGTGGGGCGGGCTCGGCATCGTGCTGACGGCGCTGATCAGCGTGTTCTATCTCAAGCAGAGCCTCGACCTTGCCGCCCTCGCCGGTATCGCGTTGATCGTCGCCGGCGTAATCGTGATGAACACGCTGTCGAACACGGTCTCGCATTGATGGCTGCGGCTTCCTCGCTGGCCGGCGCGCCGATCTCCGCCCATCACCGCAAAAAGCAGCCGGAGCAGGTGCGGCGCGCGCTTCTCGACTGCGCCGCCCAGATCGCCGCCGAACAGGGGGCGCAAGCGATCACCATCCAGGCGGTCGCCGACCGCGCCGGGGTGACCAAAGGCGGGCTGCTGCACCACTTCGACAGCAAGCAGGCGCTGCTGGCCGCCGTCTTTTCCGACCTGCTCGAGCAGATGGACCGCGAGATCGACCGCACCATGGCCGGTGATCCCATGGCGCGCGGGCGCTTCACCCGCGCCTATGTGCGCGCCTGCTTTTCCGATCGGCTGCTCGGCGAGCGCAGCCTCTGGGCGGCGCTGTCGGTCGCCATTGTCTCGGAGCCGGCGCTGCGGGCTCTCTGGTCTTCTTGGCTCGACGGGCGCATGGCACGGCACGCCGAGACGGATGGCGACCCGAAGCTCATTGCCGTCAGGCTCGCCGCCGACGGCGTCTGGCTGGCCGACATGATGGAAAAGGCGGGCGGGCTGCAACGCTACGGCCAAGATTTCGAGGCAGTGCTACTGGCGATGGCAGAGAGCTGAAGCGCGGCGGCCTGTGTCCTTGGGCGTTCGGCACGGCAGCTCTGCGCGCGCCGCGATTGTCCTCGCCACCTCGATCGTGTAGGAAGCCGCCTTCTTCTGGACGACACGACGGATATTTTCATGAGCGGCTTCGACCTCACCCTTTTCGATTGCGACGGCGTGCTCGTCGATTCCGAGATCATCGCGGCCAAGGTCGAATCCAAGCTTCTGACCGAAGCCGGTTACCCGATTTCGGTCGAGGAAATGGGCGAGCGTTTCGCCGGCATGACCTGGAAGAACATCCTGCTCTCGATCGAGAAGGAAATCGACATTCCGCTCTCGGCGAGCCTGATCGACAAGTCCGAGCAGCTTCTCGACCAGCGCCTCGCACGGGAAGTGAAGGCAATCGAGGGCGTGCCATATGCGCTGTCGCGGATCTCAGGTCCGCGCTGCATCTGCTCCAACTCTTCGGCGCATCGCCTGGACATGATGCTCACCAAGGTCGGGCTCAAGGAGTTCTTCGCGCCGCATATCTATTCGGCCAAGGATCTCGGTGCTGACAGGGTGAAGCCGAAGCCGGACATCTTCCTGCATGCCGCCAGCCAGTTCGGCGTCAGCCCCAGCAAATGCATCGTCGTGGAAGATTCCGTGCATGGTGTTCATGCCGCGCGTGAGGCGGGCATGCGCGTGGTCGGCTTCACCGGCGCCTCGCACACCTATCCGTCGCATGCCGACAAGCTGACGGATGCCGGCGCGGAAACCGTCATTTCGCGCATGAACGATCTGCCGGGCGTGATCGCCGCCATGGCGGAATGGGAAGGCGCATTCTGAGGCGAAAGGCCTCAGATCTCAGGTCCTGACGGTCAGGACCCCGGGCAGGATTTCGGCGATGAAGCCGCCGCGAATGGCGGTCTCGCCATCGACGTCGACCGGGAAACGGGCAGGATCCCGCGGGCGAAGCTCGACACGGCGCCCCTTGTGGAAGCTCAGGAGCGGATGGCCGACATGACCGGCCTTATGCAGGCGTCCCAGTAAATTCAGAAGGCCCAGAACCTTCTCCTCGCGCATGACGGCAATTTCGAACCGTCCGTCGGCGACATCGGCGTCCGGCGTAATGTGCATGCCGCCGCCGAACCAGCCACCATTGGCGATCGCCGTCAAAGCGAGCTTGCCGTGATGCACGCGCATGCCATCGATCAGCACTTCGAAATCATAGGGCCGGTAGCGCAGGATTGCGAGGACGGAATGGAAGAGGAAACGGATGGGTCCGTTGAGAATGCGCCTTCTGCCGGGCGCGTTGACGGCCTCGACGATTTCGCCGGATATGCCGACGCTGGTGATGTTAGCGAAGTGACGGCGCTGCTCGTTGCCCCCGGCATCACGGGAGATCAGCAGCCCGGCGTCGATCTTGCGCAGAGGTGCCTGCGCAATGTGTTCGGCCAGGGCTGCCGGATCGCTCGGAAGATTGAAGTTGCGGATGAAATCGCAGCCTGTGCCGGTCGGCAGGAAGGCGAGCGGCATGTCCGGGTTGGTCGACATCAAGACGCCATCGACGACATCGCTGATCGTGCCGTCGCCGCCGGCGACCACCAGGAGATCATAGGGGCCCGCAGCCAGCTCGCGCGCAAGCCGGCGGGCGTCTCCGCTTGAGCGGCTTTCGTGGATTTCCAGATCGGGGAAGCGGTTGCTGAAGGCGGCACGCAAAGGGGCCCATTGCTTCTGACCTGCGCGGCCACCCGCAATGGGGTTTCTCACGACTGCAATTCTCAATCAGGCCTCCCCCGAGAGAGACATGATCGACGCAATGCCTCCCGCTCATTTTGTCCCGGACGTCGTGACGCCTGTCGCGCCATCGCCGGATTTGCGCCACGCTAGCACTTGGCCCGCGCGGAGGGCAAGGCAGGCCGCTCAAGGGAGCGCGCCCGTGCACGGCGATCTCTATGCGTCAGCTCCGTCCCCACCGGTGGCTCGATGCAACATGGCGCTCGCTCAGGCGGGGCGCGCCGAAGAGCTTTTCGCGCAGCGGTCCCTCGCGATATTCCGTCTTGTAGAGGCCGCGCTCCTGCAGGCGTGGCACGATCAGTTCGACGATATCGTCGAAGCATTCCGGAACGACGGTGCGCGAGAGATTGAAGCCGTCGACGCCGGTTTCCTCCACCCAGTCCTTGAGCCAGTCCACCACCTGATCGGCGGAGGCGACGAGCGGCGGCTGGCGGCTACCGAGCACCATCTGCTCGAGCAACTTGCGCTTGGTCCATTGCGGTCCGGCGGCCCGGTCCATGGCCTTGATGTTGGAGGTGATCGCCTGGCTCTTGCCGGTCTCGACCGGCTCGTCCATGTCGAACTTGTCGAAGTCGATGCCCATGGAGGCGGCAGCGTGGGTCAGGGCAGCCTCTGAGCTAACGTAACGCTTGTAATCCTCGAACTTCTCCTGCGCTTCCTTCTCGGTCCGGCCGGTGACAATGGTGGCACCGAGAAAGACCTTGATATCGTCGCCCCGTCTGCCGATCGCTTCGGCACGGCTGCGGATGTCGGTGACGATCTCGCGCACGCCCTCCTTCTTCTGACCGTTGACGAAGACGCATTCGGCATGGGTGGCGGCAAACTGGCGGCCGCGGGGGGAAGAGCCCGCCTGATAGAGAACCGGCGTGCGCTGCGGCGACGGTTCCGAAAGGTGGTAGGCGTCCACCCGGTATTGGCGTCCATGATGGTGGACGGGGTGCACCTTGTCCGGATCGGCATAGATCTGGCCCGCCTTGTCGGCAACGACGGCTCCCTCTTCCCAGCTGCCTTCCCAGAGCTTGTAGACCACCTCCATATATTCGTCGGCCAGATCGTAGCGATCGTCATGGGCCATCTGGCCGTCGAGGCCGATCGCACGGGCCGCACTGTCCAGGTATCCGGTGACGATGTTCCAGCCGATTCGGCCACCCGTCAGATGGTCGAGCGTTGCCATGCGGCGGGCAAAGAGGAAAGGCTGCTCATACATCAGGTTGGCGGTGACACCGAAAGCCAGATGCTGGGTGACCGAGGCCATGGCCGGGACCAGCATCATCGGGTCGTTAACCGGCACCTGCACGGCGCCGCGCAGTGCCGGCGCGGGACTGCCGCTCAACACATCGTAGATGCCGACGACATCGGCGAGGAAGATCCCGTCGAACAGGCCGGCTTCCAGGCGCTTGGCATAATCCGTCCAATAAGCGAGACTGCGATACTCCATGGAGCGATCGCGGGGATGGCTCCAGAGGCCCTGCTGAATGTGACCGACGCAGTTCATGTCGAAGGCGTTGAAACGGATCTCGCGCGTCATGATGATAGCCCCTCTTGTCGTTTTGCCGGACCCGAGGCTTGTGGACGCCCCGTCATCCATCTTATTCTTCTGTCCACTATAGAAGACGGACCTTTTGGTTTTTGCAAGGGCTTAAGATGAGAGAGACGGCACGCAGGCACGATGCGCGAGACGAGGATCGCCAGGCGCGCGCCATCGCCGATCGGATCCGGCGCGAACGCGAGGATCGGGGCTGGTCGCTTGCCGAGCTCGCGGCGCGGTCCGGCGTTTCGAAGGCGATGATCAGCAAGGTGGAGCGTTGCGAGGCAAGCCCGACGGCGACGGTGCTCGGTCGACTGTCGGGTGCCTTCGGCCTGCCGCTCTCGGTCTTGCTGGCTCTGGCGGAGGGTGAAGGCGAGAGACTGGCTCGACGTCTCGAGCAGCCGGTCTGGACCGATCCGGAGACCGGTTACACGCGACGCACGCTTTCGCCGGCGAATGGCGGGCAGCTGGAACTGCTGGAAGTGGTGCTCCCCGCGGGCGTCAGGATCCCCTATCCGGCCTCAGCCTTCAGCTTCCAGCACCAGCAGATCTACGTGCTGGACGGCGAACTCGAATTCGTCGAAGGAGTGCGCAGCCATCGGCTCTCGGCGGGCGACTGCCTGCAACTCGGCGCGCCTGCCGACTGTGTTTTCGTCAATGAAAGCGGGCGCGCAACGACCTATCTGGTGGCGCTGACGCGGCGGGCTTAGCTGCGATCGTCAGCAACGAGGCAGCAATTCTTGTGGTTGAACCAAGAGGATGCCATATTGTGCCGGAGATTGAGGATCTTTGGCATGACCGGTTCGGACGAGACCAAACTGCTCGCACTCATCGAAGCGCTCTTCAACGGGCAGAAGCGGACGCTGACCATGGTCGAAGCGGCCATCGAGAAGTTCAGCACAGTCGAGACCGAGATCACCAAGCTCAATCGAAAGATGAACTCTCTGCACGAGCTTTCGTCTCGGCAGCACAGCGAGACATCCAGCCGACTCGAAGCGATCATCTCCAGAATCGACGAAACCGAGTCACTTCTCGATGAGCGCTCCCGCGACATCAAGAGAACACAGATCGAAGTCGTCGGTCAGTACAACGAGGTCCTGACCGCACTTCAGGATGCGTCAAACGCGTTTAGAATTGCAGAAGACGTGGATGCACGGCTCAGCGCCGTGGAGAGAAAGCTCTCCCTCGGCTGACGCCGGCGGGCACGCATGCCTGACTTGGTCTGAGACCTTACTTCTTCTTCGGCTGTTCGAAGCCGATCGTGACGCGGGTCGTGCCCGAGACGTTGCCGGGGACGTTCACGGCCTTGCTGTAGATGAACTGCGTCGGCAGGTTCACATCGGCAAGCGTCACCGGATACTGCTCGACCTCATTGAACACTTCCTGATCACCATCCATGACGGTGACGCGCACCGGCAGGTTGATCGTGCCGGCCTTGCCCTGCGGACCGGCAACGAGGCGGCCCTGAACCAGCGCATTGATGGTGAGTGTCGTTTCGGTGCGGGCGCAGGAGCGCGTGGTGTCGGCGAGCGAGGCCTGGAAGATCACCTGCTCGGCGTCGCCGTCCTTGCCGCGAACATAGCTGCGGTAGAAGGAGGTGCCGTCACGCAATGCGATCTGCGGGCAGAAGCCCTGGACGAAAGCCGCCTGCCCGGGTGCTGCTGCCGGGGTCGCCGCGGCGGGCTGAGACGAAGAAAGGCCAAGGCCGCTGCCGAGACCGCCGGCGTTGCAACCTGAAAGAACCATCATCAGCGAGACGGCGACAACACCGCGCGACACGTTTACAGACACGAGACTTCACCTTCCGCATGCTCGGCCAGAGGCCGAAAAACAGTCAAACTTGAGGCTTTTCAGCGCCCTCGCGGATGGTCTATACCAGCGGCCAAGACAAAAATCGATTGGGTAGCCGGCAATTTGAGTCAAAATTCGATTGCTCCGCAACAGCCGGCACACTGGCCGACATCGACGAGGCCACAGCCAATTGCCGGGCTTGCGAAATCCTGGCCGGCGCACTGGCGCAAACGGGCAAACCTCTTTATCGGAAACGCCATAGGTTTGACGGCGGCTTCGGCTCCGACTTCTTGAACTATAGGGATGAGCGACGTGGAATATATCTCGACCCGCGGCGAGGCTCCGAGCCTCGGCTTTTGTGACGCGCTTCTGGCGGGTCTCGCCCGTGACGGCGGCCTTTATGTGCCGCGCGAATGGCCGCAGATGTCGAAGAAGGCAATCCGCGGACTGCGCGGCAAAACCTATGAAGAGGTCGCCTTCGAGGTTCTGCTGCCCTTCACCAATGGCGAGATCGAGCCCGACACTTTCCGGACGATGATCGACGAAGCCTATGCGACCTTCAAGCACCCGGCCGTTGCACCGCTGGTGCAGACCGGACCCAACGCCTTCGTGCTCGAACTCTTCCACGGCACCACGCTCGCCTTCAAGGATGTGGCAATGCAGTTGCTCGCCCGCCTGATGGACCATGTTCTGGAAAAGCGTGGCGAGCGCGCGACCATCGTCGGCGCGACGTCGGGCGACACCGGCGGCGCCGCAATCGACGCCTTTGCCGGACGGTCGCGCACGGACATCTTCATCCTCTTCCCGCATGGCAAAGTCTCGCCGGTGCAGCAGCGCCAGATGACCTCGTCCAAGGATGAAAACGTGCATGCGATTGCCGTCGAGGGCAATTTCGACGACTGCCAGAACCTGGTGAAGGCGATGTTCAACGACGTGCCCTTCCGCGATCGCGTCGGGCTTTCGGGCGTCAACTCGATTAACTGGGCGCGCATCATGGCGCAGGTGGTCTATTACTTCACCTCTGCCGTCGCGCTCGGCGCGCCGGACCGCAAGGTCTCCTTCACCGTGCCGACCGGCAATTTCGGCGATATCTTTGCCGGTTACGTCGCCAAGAAGATGGGCCTGCCGATCGACAAGCTGGTGATTGCCACCAATGACAACGACATCCTGGCGCGCACGATGAAGACCGGCCGCTACGAGATGAAGGGCGTGTCTGCCACCACCTCGCCTTCGATGGACATCCAGATCTCTTCGAACTTCGAACGCCTGCTGTTCGAGGCCTACGGCCGCGATGCCTCCGCCATCCGCTCCTCGATGGAGGGCCTGAAGCAGTCCGGCGCCTTCGAGATCAAGCCGGAGGCACTCAAGTTCATTCGCAAGGACTTCCGCGCCGGCCGCGCAACGCAAAAGGAGGTCGCCAAGACGATCCGGGCCGTGCTCGACCAGACCGGCTATCTGCTCGACCCGCATACCGCGGTTGGCGTGCATGTCGCGAAGAAATTCGAGAAGCCGCAGAGCCCCATGGTCGTGCTCGCCACTGCCCATCCGGCGAAATTCCCGGCGGCAGTAAAATCGGCCTCCGGTATTGACCCCGCGCTTCCGGCGTGGCTTGCTGATCTGATGGACAGGGAGGAGCGCTTCGAAGTCCTGCCCGCGGAACTGAAAGCCGTCGAAGGCTTTATCAGTGAACATGCGAGGGCAGTCAGGTAGGAAGCGCGGAAAGACGGACCATGAATGTTGAGTGCACCCGGCTTCCATCGGGTTTGACTGTCGTAACCGAGAACATGCCGCATCTGGAAAGCGTGGCACTCGGCACCTGGATCAAATCCGGCTCGCGCAACGAGACGGAAGCCGAACATGGCATCGCGCATCTGCTCGAACACATGGCGTTCAAGGGCACCAACCAGCGGACCGCCCGACAGATTGCCGAGGAAATCGAGAATGTCGGGGGCGAAGTGAACGCCGCGACCTCGACCGAGACGACCTCCTATTACGCCCGCGTGTTGAAGGACAACGTCCCGCTCGCGGTCGATATACTCGCCGACATCCTGACGGACAGCGTCTTCGACGAAGAGGAACTGGAGCGCGAAAAACACGTGATCCTGCAGGAAATCGGCGCGGCCGATGATACGCCTGACGATGTCGTCTTCGACCGCTTCTCCGAGCAGGCCTATTGGGGCCAGACGATCGGACGCAGCATTCTCGGGACGCCGGAAACGGTTCAGTCCTTTACCAGCGGCCAGATCCGCAACTATCTCTCGCGCAATTACACGACCGACCGGATGTTCGTCGTTGCCGCCGGCAAGGTGGACCACGACGCCTTCGTCAAGCAGGTCGAGCAGCGCTTCGCTTCGCTCCCGACGACCCCGTCTTCGACACCGGTGATGGACGCGGCTCGTTACACAGGCGGTGAGTCCCGCGTCGAACGTGATCTCATGGACACGCAGGTCCTGCTCGGTTTCGAGGGCAAGGCCTATCACATGCGGGACTTCTACTGTTCGCAGATCCTCGCCAACATTCTGGGCGGCGGCATGTCGTCGCGTCTGTTCCAGGAAGTGCGCGAGATCCGTGGTCTCTGCTATTCGGTCTATGCCTTTCATTGGGGCTTTTCAGATACCGGCATCTTCGGCATTCACGCTGCGACCGGGGGCGAAAACCTGCCGGAGCTCGTGCCTGTGATCATCGAGGAGCTGCGCAAGGCGTCGGAGCATATCGACGGTCAGGAAATCGAGCGCTCGCGGGCGCAGATCCGCGCCCAGCTCCTGATGGGCCAGGAAAGCCCTGCCGCCCGCGCCGGCCAGATCGCTCGCCAGATGATGCTCTATGGTCGCACCATTCCGAACCAGGAAATGATGGAGCGCATTGCCGGGATCACGACGCAGCGGCTCACCGATCTTGCCGGACGCCTGTTCTTCGATACGGCCCCGACGCTTTCGGCGATCGGCCCTGTCGACCAGCTGGTGTCGCTGAATGAAATCGCAGGCGCCCTCACCCATCAGCCGGCTGGTGCCCGCAAGGCTGTCGGCTGATCGCCGCATCCATTGAATTCTACCGGCGGCATCCTCGCCGGTTGTCGCTCGGGGATTGAAGATGACGCGCTCGGTCTTTCGGTTTCTGTCCCGGCAGCCGGACATGCCGGAGCTTCACAGCGACCGGCATCTTCTGCGCCTCCCGCGTTTTCGCGACTTCGAGCCATGGCACCAGTTGCGCCGCGAAAGCCGCGCCTTCCTCCAGCCCTGGGAGCCGACCTGGCGCGCCGACGAGCTGACCGAGCGCGCCTTCCGGCAGCGCGTTCTGCGTAATGAACAGGAATTTCACTCCGGCATGGCGGTGCCCTTCTTTCTCTTCGATCGGGAGGAAAGCGCCTTGCTCGGCGGGCTTACGATCGGTTTGATCCGCCGTGGAGCCGCGCAAAGCTGCATGATCGGCTACTGGATGGGGCAGCGGCATGCGGGCCAAGGCCACATGTTTGCCGCACTTCAACTGGCAATTCCGTACATCTTCGGGCCACTCGAGTTGCACCGTATCGAAGCAGCCTGTATTCCGGACAACGTCAACAGCCTGAGGCTACTCGAAAAAACGGGATTTGAGCGGGAAGGTCTTTTGCGGGATTATCTGAAAATCAACGGGGAATGGCGCGATCACCTGCTCTATTCCCTGATCGGCGGCCATCGGGCGCGGAACGGCAAGACGCCCTTATGACCAGTACAGAAACCTCCTGGCGCGCCCTGTCACGCCTCGCTGCCTTTTGTCTCGCGGCCCTCACTGCGCTCACGATCTCGCTCGCCGCGTCTGCGGCTCTGGCCGTCGAGCCCGTCAAGATTGCGCGCGACGACAATGCGCTGGACCTGACCGCGACCACCGAGATCTATACGAACCAGGGCGAGGCCTTCCAGGTTTCCACAGCCGCCGGGGCCGACGGCATTCGCCGGCGCATCGAGGTGCGCTCGAGCTCGCCGGAGCATCAGGGCGACTGGGCCGTCTTCGCGCTTGCCAACGTCTCCGAAGAGCAGCTGGAGCGCGTGATCGTAGCTCCGCATTTCCGCCTCTCCGGGTCCCGGATGTTCTGGCCGGACCTGGGGTCGCAGCGGATCATGGCGATCACGCCCTCGGAAGGCTTTGCACTCGATCGCGTCGCGAGCCCGGATGCAGATGTCTTCCGCATCACGCTGAACCCGGGCACGGTGATCACCTTCGTGGCCGAACTCGCGACGCCGGAACTGCCGCAGATCTATCTGTGGGAACCCGACGCCTACAAGGATACGGTCAACGCCTTTACCCTTTATCGCGGCATCGTGCTCGGCATTGCGGGCCTGCTGGCGGTGTTCCTCACCATCCTCTTCGTGGTCAAGGGCACCTCGATGCTACCGGCGGCAGCGGCACTGGCCTGGGCGGTGCTCGCCTATATCTGCGTCGACTTCGGCTTCCTTGAAAAGCTGATCTCGCTCACCTCGTCCGATGTGCGCATATGGCGTGCCGGGGCTGAAGTTGCGCTTGCCTCCTCGCTCGTGATCTTCCTCTTCACCTATCTCAACCTCAACCGATGGCACGTGCATCTGGGCTATGCGACGCTTGCCTGGATGCTGGGGCTTTCGGTGCTGTTCGGGGTGGCGATCTTCGATCCGTCGATCGCAGCCGGCATTGCGCGCGTGTCCTTCGCGCTGACGGGCGTGGTCGGCATCGGCCTCATCATCTATCTCGGCATCAACCGCTATGACCGTGCGGTGCTGCTGGTGCCCACCTGGGCGCTGATCCTTGTCTGGCTGTTCGGCGGCTGGATGACGGTGACGGGTCAGCTGGACAACGACATCATCCAGCCGGCGCTGGGCGGTGGTCTCGTTCTCATCGTTCTTCTGATCGGTTTTACCGTCATGCAGCACGCCTTTGCCGGCGGCGCCTATCAGCAGGGCCTGTTCTCCGATCTCGAGCGTCAATCGCTGGCGCTCACCGGCTCCGGCGACACCGTCTGGGACTGGGACGTGGCGCGCGACCGTGTCGTCACAAGCCCCGATGTGTCGCTGCGGCTTGGCTTGTCACCTGGAACGATGCATGGACCGGCGCGCAACTGGCTGCCGCGCCTGCACCCTGACGATCGCGACCGTTTTCGCGCCACGCTCGACGTGCTTCTCGAACATCGCAAGGGGCGGCTCAGCCACGAATTCCGCATTCGCGCCGAGGATGGCCACTTCCACTGGCTGAAGATCCGCGCGCGGCCCGTGCTCGGTTCGAACGGCGAAGTCATCCGCTGCGTCGGCACGATCATCGACGTAACCGAGCAGAAGAACTCGATCGACCGGCTCCTCGTCGACGCCATGCATGACAATCTGACGGGCCTGCCGAACCGCGAGGTCTTCCTCGATCGCCTCCAGGCGATCCTCTCGCTCGCCGGTTCATCCGAGAGCGTTCGACCGACGGTGCTGGCGATCGATATCGACCGCTATAAGCAGGTGAACGATGCACTCGGGATTGCGGCCGGCGACAACATCCTGATCGCGATCACGCGCCGCCTGCGCCGGCTCCTGAAGCCACAGGATACGCTTGCGCGGCTTTCCGGCGATGAATTCGGTCTGATCCTGGTGTCAGAAAAGGATCCCGCCAAGATCGCCGACTTCGCCGATGCCGTCTCCAAGGCGATCATGGTGCCGCTCAACTTCGCCAATCGCGAGATCAGCCTCACCGCTTCGATCGGGCTGGTTTCCTGGGTCGATCAGCAGGAAAGTGCGGCGAGCCTGCTTGCGGATGCCGAGCTTGCGATGTTCAGGGCAAAACGGACCGGTGGGAACCGCGTGGAGCCCTTCCGCCCGGCCTTCCGGACCGTCAGCACCGATCGCCTGCAGCTCGAAACCGATCTTCGCCGCGCCATCGAGCGTAAGGAGCTGTCGATGGCCTATCAGCCGATCGTCAAGCTCGCCAATGGCGAAATCGCCGGTTTCGAGGCGCTGATGCGCTGGGATCATCCCAAGCGCGGCAACATCTCGCCGACGGAATTCATTCCGATTGCCGAGATGTCCGACCTGATCGAGCCGCTCGGCATGTTCGCGCTGGAACGCTCCTCGAGCGACCTGATGGATTGGGAACGCCAGACCGGCGAACTGCCGATCTTTGTTTCCGTGAACCTCTCCTCGGCCCAGCTGATCTCGAGCGATATCTACAACGACATCCGCGCCATGCTGGTGAAGACGCAATGCGATCCAAGGCGGATCAAGCTGGAGCTGACGGAAAGCGTCGTGATGGAAAATCCGGAGCAGGCGCGCCTGATGCTGGAAAAGCTGAAGGACACCGGCATCAGCCTGGCGCTCGATGATTTCGGCACCGGCTATTCGTCGCTCGCCTATCTCACCCGCTTCCCCTTCGACACGATCAAGCTCGACAAGGCGCTGGTCTGCGACCAGTCCGACAAGCGTTCGGTTCTCCTGCGCTCCGTCGTCTCGATGGCGCGCGGGCTCGACATGCAGGTCGTGGCCGAGGGTATCCAGAGCGACCAGGACGCCGCAGACCTCGCGATGATGGGCTGCGACTACGGCCAGAGCTACCTCTTCGGCCCGCCACTGGGCGCCGAGTCGGTTCTGAGGTTGCTCAAGGAGCGCTTTCCGCTGATGAAGCGGGCGTGACGAGGCGCTCAGGCGCCTCTTCCGTCAGCCTCACGCGTGTCCTGCATCCATCGACAGCATGGCCGGGTTGATACCCATCAGGGCCAGAGCACGGTCGTATTTGTTGTCGAGGCTGCGGTCGAAGATCAGGCTTTCGGTGGCCGCGCAATGCAGCCAGCCGTTCTGGGCAATTTCCTCTTCCAGCTGACCGGGTCCCCAGCCGGCATAGCCGAGCAGCATGGTGGCGTGGCGCGGGCCACGGCCATCCGAGATCGCGCGGACTATATCGAGGGTGGCGGTGAGCGAGATGTCGTCGCTGACGGGGATGGAGCTGTCGGACAGATAATCGTCCGAGTGGAGGACGAAGCCGCGGTTCTGTTCAACGGGGCCGCCGCACTGAATGGGGAAATGGCGGGCGTGATCGGGCAGCATGATCGCGTCGTTTCGGTCGATCAGTTCCAGATGCAGCAGCAGATCGGCAAAGGTCACGGATTGCGACCGGTTGATGATGAAGCCCATGGCGCCGGCGTCGGAATGGGCGCAGATATAGACGACCGCGCGGGCGAAGTTGCCGTCGGCCATGCCGGGCATGGCAATCAGCAACTGGCCATCCAGGAAGCCGCGTTCTCTCAGATCGGTTTTCGACGACAATGCCATGCCTGCCTCCCTGGTTTGCCTCGTGGGCAATCGGCTTCATGCGTGGTTCAGATGTGGTCTCTTATTCAAGATGGGGCAGAAGCAGGTTCCGATCAACCCAAAATGATGACCATGAAGCAAGCGTGACTGGCCAAGGTCACGGCGATCTTCTAGAGCCGAAAGCATGAGCTTGAAAACACGAAAACAACCGTCTTGTTCCGCCCTGTTGCGGACGAATTCCCGCCTGACAGTGTTGGCGCTGTCAGCGGCCGTTGCTCTCGTCTCGCTGTTGCCCACCGATCCGGCTGTGGCTGCGAGCAGCGACTGGGCCGTGAACGAAGGCGGCCGGATGCGGCTGATCCTGCTGCCGGAAGACGGCGATGGTCTGAGGCACGGTGCGCTGGTCGTCGAGCCGAAGCCGGGCTGGATCACCTATTGGAAGGAGCCCGGCGATGTCGGCATTCCGCCGGCCATCACCCCTGCGCCGGGGGCGCAGTATACCGTCCAGAGCTTGGGTTTCCCCGTGCCCAAGGTGCTCATGAGCGGCGACATGATGGATGTCGGCTACGATCACCCGGTCACGCTGCCGCTGACACTCAAGGGAGCGCCGAACGGTGAAGCGGTGACCTTGAGCGCCTTTGTCGGTGTCTGCCAGAATATCTGCATCCCGTTCCAGGCCGATCTCAGCGTAGCGCCGGATGCTGCGGGGGTGGCCAATCCCGTCGAGGCCGCGCTCGTGCGCTCGGCCGAGGCGCAGGTGCCGCCTGGGCCGTCAGCCGACTTCCATGTCGTCGACCATCGGCTGAGTAGCGACCAGAAGGAATTGCTGGTGCGGCTCAAGATGCCCAAGGGCGCAGCCACTCCGAAGGCCTTTGTCAGCGGGCCGAGCGGCCATGTTTTCATCGACGCCGCCGCGTCCCAAGACGCGGACGGTGAAACGCTTCTGACACTGCCGATCGGCAAGCTGCCGAAGAAGTACAGGATCGCCGGGAAGACATGGGGCATTCTGGTGGTCAGCGGCGATCGGGCGATGGAAACCACGCTTGCCTTTGAATGACCCGTTCCTATATTCGCGTCATCCATCCCGAGGGGTTCTGGATGGCGCAACCAAGCGAGGACGAGTTTCATGACCATTGCCATTGGCGACAAGCTTCCGCAGGCCACCTTCAAGGAAAAGACCGCTGACGGTCCGGTAGAGATCACCACGGAGCAGCTGTTTGCCGGCAAGAAGGTCGTCGTCTTCGCCGTTCCCGGCGCCTTTACCCCGACCTGCACGCTGAACCATCTGCCCGGCTATCTCGAAAACCGTGATGCGCTGATGGCGCGTGGCGTGGACGACATTGCCGTGGTTGCCGTCAACGACTGGCACGTGATGGGCGCCTGGGCCCAGCATTCGGGCGGCATGGGCAAGATCCACTTCCTCGCCGACTGGGATGCCTCCTTCACCAAGGCGCTCGGCCTCGATGCCGATCTCTCGGCAGGCGGTCTCGGCGTCCGCTCGAAGCGCTATTCCATGCTGGTGGAAGACGGCGTGCTGAAGAGCCTGAATGTCGAGGAAAACCCGGGCCAGGCGACCGTTTCCTCTGCCGCGACGATGATCGAGCAGCTCGGCGCCTGAGGCGCCGTCTTACGCTACAGATTGTGGAGGCTCGGGAAACCGGGCCTCTTTTCGTTTCAGACCGAGGTCAGTGGGCAAGATCGAAGACGAGGATACCGGCAAGGCCGCCATCGGTGGCGCTGACGATGCGTTCGCCCACTTCGACATGCTTCGGATGCTTGAGATAATAGTCGCGCACCATCTCGTCCTCGAAGGTGACGATGAAGCCGTCATTATAGCCGCCGCTCAGGCCCTCGGGCGAGACATTCGAGCCTGACTTCACCTCGATCATGCCCGGCACCACATCCTTCAGGTCGGCGATGGCCGCATAGATCGCCTGCTTCTCGGCTTCCTGAACGGCGGCCTTGAAGCGCAGGAACACGCAGTGCTGGATCATGGATGTCTCCCGTGATGTTGTTTTGACGGGAGCATAGGGGCATCGGGGGAAAGGGCAAGGGGATGATGCGTGGCGCGCTCCCCCGCCCCTTCGATCACTTCACCATCAGGGACTTCGGGAAGCCGCCCGACTTCTTGAACGGCTCCATGCCTTTTCGGGCGAGTTCATCGGCGCGTTCGTTCTCCGGATGGCCGGCATGGCCCTTGACCCAGTGCCACTTGACCTTGTGACGCTGGTTGGCGGCGTCGAGCGCCTGCCAGAGTTCGCCATTCTTCACCGGCTTCTTGTCGGCGGTTTTCCAGCCGTTCTTCTTCCAGCCGAAGATCCACTTGGAAATGCCGTCCATGACGTATTTGCTGTCGGTGTAGAGATCGACCTCACAAGCGTCCTTCAGCGCGTTGAGCGCCGTGATGGTGGCAAGCAGCTCCATGCGGTTGTTGGTGGTATCCGCTTCGCCGCCGGAGAGTTCCTTTTCAACCTCGCCATAACGCAGCACCGCGCCCCAGCCACCGGGACCGGGATTGCCCGAGCAGGCGCCATCGGTGAAGATCTCGACATGTTTCATGAAATCAGTCCGTATTCGGAGGCATTGGTCACCGCGCGGTGGAAGCGCAGCTTCTTCAGATATTCGAGCGGATCCTTCTTCACCACCAGCGCCCCTTCCGGCGTCGTCAGCCAGTCGTAGAGGCGGGTGAGGAAGAAGCGGAGGGCCGAGCCACGGCAGAGCACGGGCAAGGCCGCGATCTCTTCGGCCGAAAGCGGGCGGACCGAGAGGTAGCCCTCGATCATCGCCTTGCCCTTGGTGATGTTGTAGGCACCGTCCTTCTCGAAGCACCAGGCATTGAGGCAGATCGAGAGATCGTAGACGAGGAAGTCGTTGCAGGCAAAATAGAAGTCGATCAGTCCCGAGAGATCATCGCCGAGGAAGAAGACGTTGTCGGGGAAGAGATCGGCATGGATGACGCCTGCCGGCAGATCCCCAGGCCAGTGGGCGGCGAGGAAATCGAGTTCGGCGCCGATTTCTTCCTCAAGCCCGGTTTCCACCTCGTCGGCACGCGCCTCGGATTTGGCCCAAAGCGTCTGCCAGCCTTCAAGCGACAGGGCATTCGGGCGGGTGAGTTCAAACCCCTCGCCCGCGACATGCATGCCGGCGAGCGCCTTGCCGACTTCGCGGCAGTGCTGGGCTTCGGGCTTGCGCAGCCACATGCCCTCCAGGAAGGAAATGAGCGCAGCTGGGCGACCGGAGAGTTCGCCCAGCAATTCGCCATCCTTGCGCGGCAGAGGCAGCGGGCAGGACAGCCCACGCTCGGAGAGGTGATGCATCAGCCCCAGGAAAAAGGGCAGATCATTGCGATCGACCCGCTTTTCGTAGAGCGTCAGGATCAGCGGCTGCTTTGACGTGTGGAGCAGGAAATTGGTGTTCTCGACACCTTCCGCGATGCCCTTGTAGGAAAGGAGCTCGCCGGCATCATACTCAGCCAGGAAGGCCTTGAGGTCGACTTCGTTGATATCCGTATAAACTGCCACAGGTGAGGTTCCGTGCCGCTTCGATAAGGTCCCGAGTCCTATAACGGGCCGGCCGACTGTGCCAGCCCTGGAACGACATGGGGCACAGGAAATGGGGCGTCACCGGCAGAGCAGTTTCATGCAGAAAGTGCATAGCCTTTGGCATTGCCGGGATTACCATCGTCTTTCATCTGCCGTTTTGCGGCCTGGGCAAGAAAGCCCGAACGCGTGAGGCCATGAGCTTCGGCATAGGCGTCGATTTCCCGCAGGACATCCTCGGGCAGCGTTATATTCAGCCTGACGGATTTTCTTGCCTGGCTCTTGAGCGGAATGAGGACCGCAACAGCATCCATGTTGGCCGGGTCGGCCATGATCTGCTCTAGTGAGGAAGGCTCCGGGATTGCTTCACCGTCCTCGACCATGCCCTCGACATGGAAGGCGAGCGCCTCCTCTGCCATCTGGCGTGCATCGTCCAGACTGGTACCGGCAGTCGCGATGCCAGGAAAATCTGGAAAGGATACGCCGTAGTCGCTCTCCGGCTCCTTATGAATCAATCCGATGTAGCTGCGCATGGTTCACCTCAGCTTCAAAGCTGCCTGTCTCTCGATACTCTTGAGCGTGCCGATCGGCAGATCCCGCTTTGGATGAGGGACGGTAACCCGACCGGGCTTCTGAGCATGCTTGAACTGCACGTGGCTCCCTTTTGTTGAGACACGAACCATCCATCCGCCTTCAATGCCGCAATGACATCAGCGCTCTTCATGCCGAAGATAATACACACTCAGTGTGGATTCTGCAAACGCGTCGCTGCGAGAGTCACGGACGGCGGACAGCCATCCGCAATGCCTCAGCCATTTACCCAGGCCATGTCCTCGCGGGTGAGCTCCACGTCGCGCAGTTCGCGATTGACGAGGAAATGCTCGTTCTCTTCCGCCGTGATCGCCAGTTCGACCCTGGCGTCGAAGCGTTCGCGGAAGGCGTCGATGATTTCGTCGACGATGACCTCCGGCGCCGAGGCGCCGGCGGAGATGCCGAGCGTCTTGATCTCGCCGATCTCGGCCCAATCGATTTCCGAGGCGCGCTGCACGAGGAGCGAGCGGGTGGCTCCGGCCCGCAAGGCCACCTCGACGAGACGCTTGGAATTCGAAGAATTCGGCGCACCGACGACGATGAAGAGGTCGCAGCCTGGAGCCGCGTGCTTCACCGCTTCCTGGCGATTGGTGGTGGCGTAGCAGATGCTGTCGGCCGAGGGGGCCGTGAGATTGGGGAAACGCTCCGACAGCTTGGCGATGACACCGGCGGTGTCGTCGACGGAAAGCGTGGTCTGCGTGACGTAACCGAGATTGTCAGGATCGGCGGGCTGATAGGCAGCGGCATCCTCGACGGTTTCGACCAGCGAGACGGTACCTTCCGGCAGCTGGCCCATGGTGCCGATCACTTCCGGATGACCGGCATGGCCGATCAGGATCACGTGACGGCCGAGGCGCTGGTGCCGCATGGCCTGCTTGTGCACCTTGGAGACCAGAGGACAAGTGGCGTCGAGGTAAAAGAGGTTCCGGCTCGCCGCATCTTCGGGAACCGATTTCGGAACGCCATGCGCCGAGAAGACGACCGGCTGCTCCCGGTGCTCGGCGGGGATCTCATCGAGCTCCTCGACAAAAATTGCGCCCTTGGCCTCAAGCCCCTCCACGACATACCTGTTGTGGACGATCTCGTGACGCACATAAACCGGCGCTCCGTAGCGCTTCAAAGCCAAAACGACGATCTGGATGGCGCGGTCGACGCCGGCGCAGAAGCCGCGCGGGCCGCAAAGCCTGATCGTCAGAGGGGGGCGGTTCATGTGCATGTTCATGTGGTCAGCCGGCAATCAGGACAGCAAGGATGGCGATGGCCGCCGGAAGCGCCTGGATGACGAAGATCTTCCGCGAGGCCGTTGCACCCCCATATAGGCCCGCGACCAGCACACAGCCAAGGAAAAACAACTGGATTTGATAGCCGAAGGCCAGATCGGGATGCAGCAGGCCCCAGATCAGGCCGGCGGCGAGGAAGCCGTTGTAGAGACCTTGGTTCGCAGCCATCACCTTGGTGGCCTCTGCCTGTTCCGGCTTCAGGCCAAAGGCGCGGCGGCCGGTCGGGGTCGTCCAGAGAAACATCTCGAGGACGAGGATGTAGATGTGTTCGAGCGCGACGAGCGCGACCAGTGTCGATGCGATATAGGACATGCAGTTCCCCCTGCCCGCCTGCGATTCCGGCGGTCTGTCCGATGTCTCTAGCGGAAAAGCTCGCGAGCGACCATCAGCTTCTGCGCTTAACAAGGCCCGCGATGGTGACCGCGACCAGCGCGACGGCAAGGCCGTACCAGGTGATCGCATATTGCAGATGGTTGTTCGGCAGGTCGATCTGCGTCACTCCGCCCTTCGGCAGACCACCTGCGACCGGACTTGCGTCCGCATCCAGGAAGAAGGGCAGCACGCGGCCCTCCGGCAGGTCGACGGAGGCTGCCATTCGGGCGCGGTCCTTCCAGTAGAAGATGTTGGCCCGCTCGTCATTGTCGGGCACCAGGGACGAAGGCTTTTCCTGAAGTTCCGCCCGCGCGAGACCTGTAACGGTCTGCTCGCCCGCCACCAGGCTTTCCGGACGACTGGCGGGATCCTTGCGGTCATAGGGCACGAAGCCGCGGTTGACGAAGAGGTAGCGGCCGTCGGCAAGCTGCAGCGGCGTGTAAAGATAGAAGCCTGATTGGCCTTTGAAGGTCGCGAGGAAGTGGCGCTCCTTGTCGTGCAGGTACTCACCGCTTGCCGTGGCATGGCGGTAGTCGATGGGCTCTCCTGCTGCGATCAGGCGTTCCAGCTCGGCGACATCCACCGGAGCAGCCGTGCTGCGCTGCTGGATGTCCGTGAGCAGGGTTTCCTTCCAGTGCAGCCGGTTGACCTGCCAGGTGCCGAGCGACAACAGGATCACGAGGGCAATGGGCACAAGCACCAAGCCTGCCCAGAAGCGCCAGGTGCGGCGGTTCTCGGCACCCTTTTCCCCGGTCAGCCGCGTGTCAGCCACGGTCGATTACCCCTTGGGAGGCGTTGTGCTTGTATTGCAGGGCAATGAGCAACGCCTTGAGGAAACGCATGAGCCAGAGCGTGAGCGCCACACCGAGTGGCGCGAAGACCAGGATGTGGAGCCAGACGGAGGGCTGGTAGGTGAGCTCCACCCAGACGGCGAATCCGACGACAAGCAGGTCGGCGAGCAGAATGACGAAGATCGCTGGGCCGTCGCCCGCATCCACCCAGGAGAGGTCAAGGCCGCAGGAATTGCAGCGAGCCTTCGGCTTGGTGAAACCGTCAAAGAGCTTGCCATTGCCGCAGCGCGGGCAGGACGCCGTCAGCGCCGCCTTGACCGGATCTACCGGCGGAAATTTCGCGTTGTCTTCGGTCATCAGACCTCTCCTTCATGCTGCTTCTCGTCCCCGGCCAACCCTTAGAGGAAGCCGGGGTTCCCGGCGAGCGCCGGATCGTCGCAGGCCTTAACGCATGAAGGGCGGCTTTCGCCGCCCTTCCAAGACTTTCATCACCCGGATCAATGGGCGAGCGGTGCACCCCAATCGCCCCAGATGTAGATGGCGAAGAAGAGGAACAGCCAGACGACGTCAACGAAGTGCCAGTACCAGGCAGCGGCTTCGAAGCCGAAATGCTGCTGCGGGGTGAAGTGGCCGGCCATGGCGCGGAACAGGCACACGATCAGGAAGATCGTACCGACCAGAACGTGGAAGCCATGGAAGCCGGTCGCCATGAAGAACGTGGCGCCATAGATCGAGTTCTTGAAGTCGAACGGCGAGTGAATGTACTCGTAGGCCTGGACGAACGAGAACAGGATGCCGAGCAGAACGGTCAGCACGAGGCCGGAAACGAGGCCCTTGCGGTCGTTGTGCAGCATCGCATGGTGCGCCCAGGTCACGCAGGTGCCCGACAGCAGCAGGATGACGGTGTTGTAGAGCGGCAGGTGCCAGGGATCGACAACTTCGATGCCAACCGGGGGCCACTGGCCGCCGGTGAACTCGACGCGGCTGGCCTGGATCGCCTCGTTGGCGAAGAGGCTGGCGTCGAAGAAGGCCCAGAACCAGGCAACGAAGAACATCACTTCAGAAGCGATGAACATGATCATGCCGTAGCGCAGATGCAGCGACACGACGCGGGTGTGGTGCCCGTCGTGGGCTTCCTTGATCGTGTCGGCCCACCAGGCGAACATCGTGAAGAGCACGATGGCAAGGCCGATGAAGAAGAGCCACGGCGTGGCGAAATCGATGCCGAACAGGTTCAGCGAGCCGCCGTTGAGGTAGCGCATGTAGCCGACGCCACCGAAGGTAAGGACGAAGGCACCGATCGAGGCCAGAAGCGGCCAGGGGCTCGGGTCGATGATGTGGTAGTCGTGGTTCTTCTGGTGCGCTTCGGCCATTTCAGCAATCCCCGAATGTCAATTTCATTACGAGTTCCGGCGAACCGGAGCCCTCTCACAGTTTCGGCTGTTCCTTGTCTTCCCCGACCGACAATGCGGCCACCGGCTCCTGATCATCGCGCGGGTAGAAGGTGTAGGACAGGGTAATCGTGCCGATGCCCTTGGTCTCCTCCGCCTCGACAATGGCGGGATCGACAAAGAAGACAACAGGCATTTCGAGTGTCTCGCCCGGCTGCAACGTGGTCTCGGTGAAGCAGAAGCACTGGACCTTGTTAAAGTAGGCACCGGCTTCGCCGGGGGTGACGTTGAAGATCGCCTCACCCGTGACCGGGTGGGAGGAATTGTTGGTCGCGGTGTACATGATCTGGACGGTCTCGCCGATCCTTGGCGTGACCTTCTTGTCGACCGCCTTGAAATCCCAGTTCAGACCGGAAGAGGCATTGGCGTCGAAGGTGACGTTGATCGTCCGATCCAGGACCACATCCGACATCTGCTCGACGCGCTGAGTCGTGCCGCCATAACCGGTGACCTGGCAGAAGAGCTGATAGAGCGGAACGGCCGCATAGGCCATGCCGACCATGCCACCGACGAAGACGACGCAAGCGGTCGCCACGCCGATATTGCGGCGGTTCGAAACCTTCGTGTTGTCGTTCTGTACAGTCACGGTGCGAAGCCTCGTTAACCCACGTTACCGATCTTGATGATGGTCACGACATAGAAGATGACCACCAGCGCTGCGAGGACCACGCCGAGCGCGATGTTGCGGCCGCGGCGCGACTTCTTCTGCTTCTCGTTCAATTCCACGGTGTCCATCAGGCGGCACCTCCGAAGCTTGCCGCGAGCGGCGCGACATAGAAGTCGATCATCAGAGCCGAGAAGATCGCGAAGAGATAGAAGATCGAATAGGCAAAGAGCTTCTTGGCCGGGACCATCTTTTCATCGCCGTCGGCCATGCGCCAGACGGCGATGGAACAGTGGATGAAGACGGCGCCGAGAAGGGCTGCGACAATGCCGTACCCGATCGAGGACAGGCCGGTGAAGGTCGGCAATACGCCGGTGACGGCGGTCAGCACGGCATAGACCGCGATCTGGCGCTTGGTCGAGGGGATGCCCGCGACATTCGGCATCATCGGCACGCCGACCGCGCCGTAGTCCTTCATCTTGAAGAGCGCGAGCGCCCAGAAATGCGCCGGCGTCCAGAGGAAGATGATCATGAACAGGATGAAGCTGTCGAGCGACACGCCGCCGGTGACGCAGGCCCAGCCGACCATGGGCGGGAAGGCCCCGGCCGCACCGCCGATCACGATGTTCTGCGGCGTCGAGCGCTTTAGCCACATCGTGTAGACGACGGCGTAGAAGAAGATCGTGAAGGCGAGCAGGCCGGCTGCGAACCAGTTGACCGCGAGGCCAAGCAGACCGACCGAGAAGACCGAGAGAACGAGACCGAAGGCAAGCGCCTCTTCCGGCGTGACGCGGCCTGCGGGAACCGGGCGGGTCGCCGTGCGGCTCATGACGGCATCGATATCGGCATCGTACCACATGTTGAGCGCGCCGGAGGCCCCTGCCCCGACCGCGATGCAGAGAATGGCGATGAAGCCGATGATGGGATTGATTTCGCCCGGCGCGAGGACAAGGCCTGCAAGCGCCGTAAAGACGACGAGCGACATGACACGCGGCTTGAGGAGCGCGAAGAAATCGCGCGGGCCGGCTTCGGACAGGCGGACTTCGCCTTCGATGCCGAATACGTCGCGATTGTCGATGACCGTCATGCTTTCGAATTCCGTCTTTCGTTGGTTTTGCGGGCGCCGCGATCCTTGAAGACCGCGGCGCCCGATATCATTGGGCAGATCCGGTGCTGCTTACTTGATCTTCGGCAGCTGTTCCCACTGGTGGTACGGCGGCGGCGAAGACAGCTGCCATTCCAGCGTGGTCGCACCTTCACCCCAGGGGTTGTCGCCGGCGACGCGCTTCTTGGCGAAGGCTTCGAAGACGCCGTAGAGGAAGACGAGAACCGCAAAGGCCGAGATGTAGGAGCCGATCGACGAGACATAGTTCCAGCCGGCATAGGCATCCGGATAGTCGATGTAGCGGCGCGGCATGCCGGCGAGGCCGAGGAAGTGCTGCGGGAAGAACACCAGGTTGACGCCGATGAACATGATCCAGAAGTGCAGCTTGCCGACGAACTCGTTGTACATGTAGCCGGTGATCTTCGGGAACCAGTAGTACCAGCCGGCGAAGATCGCGAAGACGGCGCCGAGCGACAGAACGTAGTGGAAGTGAGCCACGACGTAGTAGGTGTCATGCAGCGAGCGGTCGAGACCGGCGTTGGCGAGCTGGACGCCCGTGACGCCACCGACGGTGAAGAGGAAGATGAAGCCGATCGCCCAGACCATCGGGGTCTTGAAGCTCAGCGAACCACCCCACATCGTCGCGATCCAGGAGAAGATCTTGATGCCGGTCGGCACCGCGATGACCATGGTTGCGAAGAGGAAGTAGCGCTGGGCGGCAAGCGACAGGCCAACCGTATACATGTGGTGGGCCCAGACGACGAAGCCGACGGCGCCGATGCCGACCATGGCATAGGCCATGCCGAGGTAGCCGAAGACCGGCTTCTTCGAGAAGGTCGAGACGATGTGGCTGACGATGCCGAAGCCGGGGAGGATCAGGATGTAGACTTCCGGGTGACCGAAGAACCAGAACAGGTGCTGGTAGAGAACCGGGTCACCACCGCCTTCAGGAGAGAAGAAGGTCGTGCCGAAGTTGCGGTCGGTCAGGAGCATGGTGATGCCGCCGGCGAGAACCGGGAGCGACAGCAGCAGAAGGAAGGCAGTGACCAGAACAGCCCAGGCGAAGAGCGGCATCTTGTGCAGCGTCATGCCCGGAGCGCGCATGTTCAGGATCGTGGTGATGAAGTTGATCGCACCGAGGATCGAGGACGCACCGGAGACGTGGAGCGCAAAGATCGCAAGGTCAACGGCCGGCCCGGGCTGGCCCGAGGTCGCAAGAGGCGGATAGAGCGTCCAGCCACCGCCGACGCCATAGGCGCCTGCCGGACCTTCGACGAACATCGAAAGCACAAGCAGCAGGAAGGCCGGGACGATCAGCCAGAAGGAGATGTTGTTGAGGCGCGGGAAAGCCATGTCCGGAGCGCCGATCATGATCGGGATCATCCAGTTGGCAAAGCCGCCGATCAGCGCCGGCATGACCATGAAGAAGATCATGATCAGGGCGTGCGCCGTCGTGAAGACGTTGTACATGTGCTTGCCGCCATCGATGGCAGCGTCACCTTCGAAGCCGTAGACCATGGACGCCAGACCGTGGAAGATCTGGATGCCCGGATCCTGCAGCTCCATGCGCATGGCAACCGAGAGAGCGGCACCGACGATACCCGCCATGATCGCGAAGATCAGATAGAGGGTACCGATGTCCTTGTGGTTGGTCGACAGGAACCAGCGAGCAAAGAAGCTCGGCTTATGGTCGTGATGTGCGCCGTGCGCGTGTTCGTCGTGGGCAACAGAGCCAGCCATTGACCTCACTCCTCTCAGTTCGTGATGTTTTCAGCCGTCTGGACGGCGGCGGGAGCGCCATCGACAGCAGCCATAAGAGCGCGGTTGGCGCCGGAGAGATCCGAGGTCGCGGCCTGGAGCCAGGTCGCATACTGCTCGTCGGAGACCACGCGGATGGCGATAGGCATGAACGCATGGTCCTTGCCGCACAGCTCCGAACACTGGCCGTAGTAGAGGCCTTCGCGATCGGCGCGGAACCAGGTCTCGTTCAGACGGCCCGGGATGGCGTCGATCTTGATACCGAAAGCCGGCATCGCAAAGGCGTGGATAACGTCTGTCGGGGCAGCGGTCACGAGGAGGCGAACCGTCTTGCCGACGGGTACGACGACTTCGTTGTCCACAGCCAGGAGACGCGGATAGCGAGCGACGTCTTCCTTGCCGATGGCTGCACGGTCGGTGTCCTTCAGCATGTAGCTGTCGAAGGAGACGGCCTGCTCGCCTTCATACTCATAGGACCACAGCCACTGGGTGGCGGTCGCCTTGATGGTGACGTCGGGATTTTCCGGCATCTTCAACTGATAGGTCAGCAGGTTGAAGGACGGGATCGCGATGGCGAAGAGAATGAGGACAGGAGCCACCGTCCAGACGATTTCGATCGCCGTGTTGTGGCTCGTCTTCGACGGCACCGGATTGGCGGCGGCGCGGAACTTCACGACCACGAGGATCAAAAGAATCAGAACAAAGATGGTGATCGGAACGATGAACCACAGAGTGTACTGCTCGAACCAGCTGTTGAACTCCATGATGGAGGTCGCTGGTTCCTGCATACCCATCTGCCAGGGCCTCGGCTGATCGGCGAAGCCTACAGAAGCGAAAAGCAGACAGGCCAAGCCGGCCAAGGCTGCATAGGTTCTCTTCATCACGGTTTGGTCTCCCACAAGCGCTTGATCCACATCAAACCATAGCGCAAAAATCATGCTAGTGTCGCCGTTTCAAATCACAGATTGGCCGCAATCGCAATACGCCCGCGCGAAAGCCGGTGCGGCATTTTTGCGCTTCATCAAATACATGCGCCCGTGATGCACAGGCTTTCCCCAGATGCACCCGCAGGAGGCGCATGATTGCGCTTCCACCCGACATGCGAAGTCCCAATTATGCCGCACTCGGCCTTAAAACAGGCATCGGGGCTTCCCATTTGCACCCCCCGGCGACAAGAATGTCGGCAATGATTCGTTTTCCAGAGGTTTTCATGGGTCTGCCAAGACTTGCCTGGTCCAGCCTGACCGCGAGCGCCGTGCTGATCGCTGCACTCGCCACACCAGCCCAGAGCCAGCAACCCCAACAACAGCCGGGCTCGATCCGTTCCAATCATGGCGCCTGGTCTGTCATCTGCGACAAGCCGGCGGGCGCTGCCGAAGAGCAGTGCGCCCTGATGCAGAACGTCATCGCCGAAGACCGGCCGGAGGTTGGTCTCTCGGTCGTCGTGTTGAAGACGGCCGACCGCAAGGCCCGCATCCTGCGCATTCTCGCCCCGCTCGGCGTGCTCTTGAAGGACGGGATGGAGCTCTTCGTCGACGGCAACAATATCGGGCGCGCCTATTTCACCCGCTGCTTCTCGGAAGGCTGCTATGTCGAGGTCGAGATCGACGAGGAGCTGATGAAGATCCTGCGCGCCGGCAAGGCCGCGGTCTTTGCGCTGCGCGAATCTGCTGACCAGGACCGCGTCGGCATCCCGATCGAATTGGCGGGCTTCGGAGAAGGTTACGACAAGCTGCCCTGAAGCCGCATCCGGTCGCCGGATCGTGATGACATTCTATCCAGGGGCAAGTCCGGCAGGCTTGCCCCTTTTTCGTGGCGCGCCTACATGCAGGGACCCGCGCCCAAGGAGACTTGCATGACCCAGGACCTTCTCTCCCTCTTCGATTGCGACGAAGCCACGCTGACGCGCCGCGTCGCCGATGCACTCAAGGGCGCAGACGACGGCGAGCTCTTCGTCGAGCATGCGCAGGCGGAATCGCTCACCTTCGACAATGGGCGCCTGAAGGGTGGCTCGTTCAACACCGACCAGGGTTTTGGCCTGCGGGCTGTCGCCGATGAGGCCGTGGGTTATGCCCATTCTGGCGAACTCTCGCTCTCTGCCCTCTCCCGGGCGGCCGATGCTGTTGGCGCGGTGACACATGGCTATTCCGGCTCCTATGCAACGGCGCCGCAGCGGACCAACGCCAAGCTCTATGGCGACGGCAACCCGATCGGCTCGCCGACCTTCGAGGAGAAGGTGAAGCTCCTGTCCGAGATCGACGCCTATCTGCGCGACAAGGACCCCAAGGTGCGGCAGGTGACGGCGACCGTCGGCGCCAGCTGGCAGGTGGTCGAGATCCTGCGCGCCGACGGACACCGGGTGCGCGACATCCGCCCGATGACTCGCATCAACATTTCGGTCGTCACGGGTACGGGAGACCGCCAGGAAAGCGGCTCCTTCGGGGTCGGCGGGCGCATGGGCTTTCAGGATTTCCTGACCGAAGAGAGCTGGCGTCGCGGTGCCGACGAGGCGCTGCGGCAGGCACTGGTCAATCTCGAAGCCGAGGAAGCGCCTGCTGGTACGATGGACATCGTGCTCGGCAATGGCTGGCCGGGCGTCATGCTGCACGAGGCGGTCGGCCACGGGCTGGAAGGCGACTTCAACCGCAAGAAGACATCGGCCTTTGCCGGGCTGATGGGCGAGATGGTGGCCGCCCCCGGCGTGACCGTCGTCGACGACGGCACGATCAACGATCGGCGCGGGTCGATCACCGTGGACGACGAGGGCACACCCTCCGGCTATAACGTGCTGATCGAGAACGGCAAACTCGTCGGCTACATGCAGGACCGGCAGAATGCCCGCCTGATGGGCATGAAGGCGACCGGCAATGGCCGCCGCCAGGGTTATGCCCACCAGCCGATGCCCCGCATGACCAACACCTACATGCTCTCGGGCGACAAGACGCCGGAAGAGATCATCGCGTCCGTGAAGAAGGGCATCTATGCCGTTTCCTTCGGCGGCGGCCAGGTGGACATCACCTCCGGCAAGTTCGTCTTTGGCTGCACCGAGGCCTATCTGATCGAAAACGGCAAGATCGGCGCGCCGGTCAAGGGCGCCATGCTGATCGGCAATGGGCCCGACGCCATGAAGCGCATCACCATGATCGGCAACGACACGAAGCTCGACACGGGCATCGGCAATTGCGGCAAGGCCGGCCAGTGGGTGCCCGTCGGTGTCGGTCAACCGCATCTCCGGATGGACCAGATCACGGTTGGCGGGACTAAGGCTTGATCGACAATGCGCTGGTTCCCGAGCTTGGCGTCAGCGACTGGCGCACGAGCCGCGCCTTCTATCTCGATCTGATCGGCTTCGACGTCGCCTATGAGCGGCCGGAGGAAGGCTTCAGCTACCTGACGCTTGGTGAGGCACAGCTGATGATCGATCAGATCGGCATTGGGCGCACGTTCGAGATCGATGAGGCGCCTTTGGAACGGCCTTTCGGGCGCGGGCTTAATCTGCAGATCCTGGTGCCGAACGTAAATGACATCCTCACCCGCCTCGCTGCGGCAGGGGTGCCGCTTTATCTGCCGCTCGAAGAGAAATGGTATCGGCGCGACGACCACGAAATCGGCAACCGTCAATTCGTCGTTGCGGATCCGGATGGCTACTTGCTGCGGCTGTTCGAGGACATGGGACCCCGTGCCCTGCCTTGAGCAGCTTGCCGGAATGTAATTTTCCATTACAATTCGGGTGAAGGAGTGTCCCATGACATCGCTTACGGTCACCATGAAGGGTCAGGTTACGCTGAAGCGGGAGCTTCTGCAGCATCTCGGGATCAAGCCGGGAGAGAGGATCGCGCTGGAGAAGTTGCCGGGGGGTGAGTTGCGTGTTCGAGCTGAACGTCCAGCAGGAACCATCTCATCGTTTATCGGTCGTCACGCCGGCAAGATGAAGAAGCCGCTCACTGTTGACGAGATCAATGAGATTGCAGCGTCCGGCTGGGCCGGCGAGAAATGAACATTTCGGTCGACACGAATGTCCTGATCCGCGCCGTTCTGCAAGATGACCCCGTTCAGGGAGCGGCTGCAGCCAGGATCATGTCCGAGGCCTCGCTGATCGCGATCTCCCTGCCCTGCCTCTGCGAATTCGTCTGGGTTCTCAGACGCGGTGCGAAACTCTCTGTGATCGAAGTGGGGCAGTCGATCCGCGATCTCCTGGAAACGGAGAATGTTGCGATGAACCGTCCGGCAGTCGAGGCCGGGTTGGCCATGCTGGAGGCAGGCGGCGATTTCGCCGATGGCGTGATCGCTCATGAGGGCAGATGGCTAGGCGGCGAATTGTTCTATTCGTTCGACAAGGACGCGGTCGCACTGCTGACGAAGATCGGTCAGCCTGCAGACATCCCTGACTAACCTGCTGATCGGACCAAGCTGTCAAATGACGATCCGAGTGGGCCGAACACTCACCCCCGTGCCGGCATCAACACGCAGTCGTAGCGCTGGCGGACCAGCTTGTCGCAGGCGGTGCGGGCTTCTTCCTTGTTGTCGAAGCCGGTGAAGCGGGCGCGGTAGAAGGTGATGCCGTTGCGGGTGACCATTTCGGTATAGGTGTCGAGGTCCTGCAGCGGGCCGCCGACCTTCTGGCGGGCCTGGGAGAGGAGATCCATCGCTGCCTGGGCGGAGGTCGCGGCGGCGATCTGGATCTGCCACTTGCGCTCGGTCGAGGCCGGGAGCGTGCTTGCGGTGTGCTGCGGATCGACAGGGGCGAAACGGCTTGCCGGGGTGGGCACGAGGTCTGCCGGGACAGGCGTGCCCGCCGAGGGAGCATAAGCCGATGCGGTTTCGGGCGCGGCGACGCCGGTGACGCCGGCCAGGCTCTGGACTGCGGCAAGTGCCGACTGGCGCGACGCCGGAACCGGCACTTCATCGCCGAGACGGGCGAGATCCATCTGAACGCCCGTCGAGCGGGAAACGAGGAGCTGGCTGCCGGTCGAGGCCTTCTTGATGTTGGCGTCGATCAGCCGCTCCATGATCTTGTCGCGGCTGGCGGCAGTGCGACCGCCCATCACCACGCCGATCACCCGGCGGCCATCCTTTTCCACGGCGCTCACGAGATTGAAACCGGATGCATTGGTATAGCCGGTCTTGATGCCGTCCATGCCCTTGTAGCGATACATCAGGTTGTTGTGGCCACTGATCGTCTTGCCGCGGAACTTGAAGCTCTTGGTGGCGAAGAGTTCGTATTCCTTCGGAAAGTCGCGCATCAGGGCGACACCGAGGGTCGACATGTCGCGGGCCGTGGTGAACTGCTGGTCATGCGGCAGACCGGAGGCATTGAAGAAGGTGGTATTCATCATGCCGAGCGAACGGGCCTTGCGCGTCATCAGCGCGGCAAAGCCTTCCTCGCTGCCGCCCAGCTTTTCGCCGACGGCGGCCGCCGCATCGTTGGCAGACTTCACGATCATGGCGAGAACCGCCTCGCGCACGGTGATCGAGTCACCGGCCTTCACGAAAAGCTTGGTCGGCGGGCGAGAGGCGGCATGTTTCGAAAAGGGAACCGGGCTGTCCCAGCTGAGCTTGCCTGCCTTGATGGCGTCGAAGACCATGTAGACCGACATCATCTTCGTGAGAGAGGCCGGATGATTGAGCACGTCGGGATTTTCGGAGGCAAGAACTTCGCCGGTGCGGGCATCGAGAAGGAGTTGGGCACTGCCTGCGTGAGCTGCGCTCGAGAGGGAGAGGATCGCCACGCAAAACGAGAACGCGATCAACAACTTGCTCATGAAAACTCCAATGCCGCCCGGATTTCAATGATGACTGTGACAGGCTCGATTCGATCGATCCGCCGTCTTGAGGTTGAGGCCCTATGGCAAGAATGGGGCGACAATCAGCCGATCGGGATCAAATGCGACCGTCATTCCACATAACGTCGCTCGAACATGGTGAATGGAAGGTTAATCGCCTGGGCGAATGCTGACAGTGTCGGGGACCGTCAGCGTGACGGCACCGGTACCCTGCCCGGCGAGTACGTCCGAGGGATTGATCAATTGGCAGCGCTGCATCGACAAGCAGCCGCAACCGATGCAGCCGTCGAGATCATTGCGCAGCCGTTCGAGTACCCGGATGCGCGCATCGAGCTTCGACGCCCATCCCGTCGCAATCTGCCGCCAGTCTTCCGCTGTCGGCGTTCTGCCTTCCGGAAGTGCCGACAAGGCATCCGCGACCTCCGACAACGGTAGCCCCACTTCCTGCCCGGCCCGGATCAGGGCGAGCCGACGCAGCACGTCGCGGCTGTAGCGACGCTGGTTTCCGCCGGTCCGGTCGGCCGAGATCAGGCCCTTTCGCTCGTAGAAATGGATGGCCGAAACGGCGAGACCGGTGCGTCTGGCAACGTCTCCGACGGTCAGACGCATTTTTTGTGTGCCCATGGCTTTACCTCAACTTCGGTTGAGGTTGTAGCATGACCCGAAATCGCGTCCAATCGCAGTCTGCAGAGAGAGCCTCCATGACCGAAACCGCCACCGGCACCGTTGTCGACCTTTCCGAAAACGGCAGCGCGGAGCCTCCATCAGCGATCCGCACCAATGGCGGATGGCACGAGTTGCTTCAGCCAGCGCATCTTGCAACGACCCTGATGTTGAGCATGGGTGTCGCCCTCTTCGCCTTCAACAGCTTCTTCGTCTCGACCGTACTGCCAAGTGCGATCGCCGAGATCGGCGGTGGTCATCTCATTGCCTGGTCGGTGTCGCTTTATCTGATCGGCTCGATCGTCGCAGGCGTGACGGCTGCCCGGCTCAAGCAGCGCTTCGGTGCGCGTCGCGTGCTTGTTGTCGCGACCCTTGTCTTTCTTGGCGGAACACTGACGGCCGCTCTTGCCGAAACCATGGAGCAAGTCCTCCTCGGGCGGGTCGGACAGGGGCTCGGCGAAGGGGTGGTTGCCGCCATCTGCTATGCGCTCATCCCGGCGCTCTATCCGTCGCGCCTGGTGCCCAAGGTCTTCGGTGTCGAAGCCATCGTGTGGACCTGCGCTTCGTTCGGCGGACCGTTTGCGGCCGGCTGGCTTGCCGAAAGCTTTTCCTGGCGGACCGCCTTCCTGATCAACTTGCCCCTGGGGCTCGTCTTCTTGCTGCTCGCTTTGATCACAGCGCGTACACGCGAAAGCCTTGGCGAGCAGTCGCCGGTGCCGATCGCTCCGCTGGTGATGCTCGCTGTGGGTCTGCTCATGATCCTGTCATCCGGTGTAGCCCAGGAAGCATGGCTTTCCGCCATGCTGGTGGTCTTCGGACTCGCGCTGCTTGGCCTCAGTGTTCGCCAGGATCGGAGATCGCGCTCAAGCCTGATGCCGCATACCGCGTTTGGCCTGACGTCCACGGTCGGAGCCGGGCTTTGGCTGGTGCTGCTGATGCCGGTGGCGCAGGCCACAAGCGGCGTCTATTTCGTCTTCGGTCTGCAGCGTGGCTTCGGTTTCGGTCCGCTCGCCGCCGGCGGTCTTGGGGCCATCATGGCGATGAGCTGGAGCCTGGTTGCGGTTCTCATTGCCCATGTCGGGACCGCAGGCGCGCGCCGCCGGGCCATCGAGGCGGGTCCGGTGCTGCAGTTTGCCGGGATGGTGATCGTTGCTGCAGGGTTCCACTGGAGCACGCTGCCGCTCCTCGTTGCAGGGCAGATCGTCGTGGGCGCGGCCTTCGGCGCAAGCTGGGCCTTTCTCAGCCAGATGTTGATGGAAGCGAGCATTCCTGGCGAGCGCGACAAGACGTCGGGGCTCATTCCGACGCTTCAATCGGCGGGCTTTGCGATCGGTGCGGCCTTTGCCGGTCTGGCGGGCAACAGTCTGGGCTTGGCAGAGGCGACGGCAAGCGACACGTCGCGGGTCGCGTTCTCGGCAACATTCCTCATTCCGGTGCTGTGGACGATCCCTGCCATGCTGCTGGCCCGGCGTGCCACCCGACTGGCTGCGGAGCTGCCGCATTCCCCACAATATTGAGGCGATGTGTTGAACCTCGCTTAAGGACTCGAGGGGTAGCCTGCCTGATATTGCGGACAATGATGTTTCAGGCGGGGTCATGGCGGGACGGTTCAAACAGGCGCTGAAGCGAGCGTCGATCACGGCTGGGTTGGAGTTTTCCTTCCTGCTGTCCAGGCTCGGCGCCACGCGCAGTCTTCAAGGGCGTGGCGTGATTTTTACGCTCCATCACGTTCATCCTGAAACGAACGACAGCTTTCAGCCGAACCGGCATCTTTCCATCACGCCGGACTTTCTCGATGCCGCGATCCGCACCCTGGCCGGGCGCGGCTATCGTTTCATCCGCCTGGATGAGGTGCCGGCCGCCCTTGCCGAGCCGGATGGGGCTCAGCCCTTCGCCGTCTTCACGCTCGATGACGGTTTCCGCGACAACCGCGACCATGCCTTGCCGGTCTTCGAGCGGCATGGCGTGCCCTTTACGATCTTCGTCTGCAAGGGGCTTTCCGAACGCAGCCATACGATGTGGTGGGATACGCTTGCCGCGCTGATTGCAGCCCGGCCGCGGGTGGCGCTTTGCCTGCCGGCGGGGCGGATCGACCTCGATTGCAGTTCTCTGAAGGCCAAGACGGCGGCGTTCGATGCGGTTGCCCGCCTGCTGATGGCGGGAGACGAGGCGAAGGGTGTGGCGCAACTCGATGCGGTAGCCAATGCCGCGGGCATCAATCCGCATGCGCTGGTCTCCGAAGCGGTGATGGACCGGGAGGAACTGGCAGCGCTTGGCCGAAACCCGCTCGTCTCCTACGGCGCTCATACCGTCAGCCATCGCGGTCTTGCCGACTTGAACGACGAAGACCTGCTCAGAGAATACAATGACAGCGCCGAATATGTGGCCGGCATCACCGGCACGCGGCCCGTCACCTTCGCCTACCCCTACGGCGATGCGCGCAGCGCAACGGTGCGGACGGCGGGATACGCCGATTGGGCAGGTTTCAAGCTCTCAGTGACGACCCGGCCGGGTACGCTGACACCGGCTGCCATGGCGAGCCCGCAGCTTCTGCCGCGGATCTCGCTCAACGGGCTCTACCAGAAGCCCCGCTATGTCGAGGCGCTGGCATCCGGGCTGCCGTCGAAGCTCGTCGGCGGCTGAGCCCCTGCCCTCTGCTCAAGGATACATCCGGACCTTCGACCAGCCGTCGCCGTCGCGGCGGAATTCGATGCGGTCGTGCAGGCGGAACTTGCGGTCGTGCCAGAATTCGATCGATCGCGGGATGATGCGGAAGCCCGACCAATGGGGCGGACGCGGCACGTTGCCGAGCGCGTATTTCGCCGTGTATTCGGCGACTGCCTTTTCCAGCGCGAACCGGCCTTCCAGCGGGCGCGACTGCTTCGACGCCCAGGCACCGATGCGGCTGCCGAGCGGGCGGGACTGGTAATATTCGTCGGCTTCGGCGTCGGAAACCACCTCGACATCACCCCTCAGGCGGATCTGGCGGCGCAGTGATTTCCAATGAAAACACATTGCTGCCTTCTTCTGGCCGAGAATTTCCTGTCCCTTCTGGCTCTCGAAATTCGTGTAAAACACAAAGCCTCTAGCATCGAACCCCTTGAGAAGCACCATACGTACATTCGGAAGCCCGTCCTCATCCACGGTAGCGAGCGCCACCGCATTGGGATCGTTGATCTCCGAGGCCTCGGCATCCTTTAGCCAGGTCGCGAAGAGGGCAAAGGGTTCGCTCTCTTCGGTGAAGTCACCACTTGTTAACCCGATATCTGACATATTGTGTAAAATGCTCCCGATATGCATATTGGCCGCGGATGACGAAGCACTGGATCCTAGGCCCGTTGAAAGACATAGCAAAGTCGGTCGAGCGTACAAAGGGTTGGTGCATGCGTAGAAGCTCGATCTTGCTCGTCATCGCTGCGACACTTCCGCTCAGCGGGTGCTTCGGCAGCAGCATGGACCTCTTTGGTTCAGATACCGTCGACAGCTCGATTTCCACCTCCACTATCGCCAAGAAGGGCAATGGCACGAGTCATTCCGACGAACTCACGGTGCAGAGCGCGGTGTCTTCGGCCGACCTTTCCAAGACGGACGGAAAGCCTTTGCCCTGGGCGAATGCCACGACCGGCAGCGCCGGCGTGGTCACCGCGATCCAGGAGGAAAAGGGTGACGGCGTCATCTGCCGCAACTTCTCCACCACGCGCCATTCCTATGAGGGCATCGCCTATTTCTCCGGCAAGACCTGCACCTCCGGCACCGGCAACTGGCAGCTCATGAGCTTCGACCGCCAATCGTAAACGGCGGATCGATTTCGGTCGCATTCGAAAGATTTGCTTAAGCAAACTCGAAGAAATAGCCCGCCCCGCCCTGATGCGGCGTAACCTTCGATTAGCAACTCCCGTGCGACGCTCCTTCCAACTGTAGCAATCGTCTCCGCATGAATTTCGCGGAGCGGCGTAAAATTTCGCGGATGGGCGCCATGATCGGGCTCTTCCGCATGAGGTGTGTTGGTGTCCTCGATGCGTGATTTCTACTCGATCCTCGGCGTGAAGCGCGATGCCGGCGCAGATGAGATCAAGGCCGCCTGGCGGACCAAGGCGAAGACAGTGCATCCGGACCAGAACCGGGACGATCCGCAGGCGCATAACCGCTTTGCCGAGATCGGCCGTGCCTATGAAGTGCTCAAGGATCCGGCCAAACGCAGCCGGTATGATCAACAACGCATGAAGGTCGAAGCCTTGGAACGCGAACAGACGATCATGCAGCAGCGCCAGGCAGCGCGCGAGGCAGCCGAAAAGGCGAAGCAGGCCAAGGCGAATGCCGAACGCGTGCTGGAAGAACTCGCCCGCGCCGAGGCGGAGAAAGCCAAGGCAGATGCCGCGCAGGCCGCTCAGGCGGCAAAAGCCAAGGCCGCGAAGGATCAGGCCGCCGAGGCCAAGGCTAAAGCGCAGGCACAGGCCAGCACGTCGAGCGACAGCGCCGAGACGACCGCTGCCTCCGGCGCTCAGAAGGCGGCAGCAGGCGGCGCCTCTGCCGGCGCCTCACAAGGGGCGACGGCATCGGTCGGAGGGACGGCGTCCGGCACCGAGGAAACGGTCTCTCGCATCTTCGGCGACAGCCCCGAAGCGGCTGCAGCCGCGGAGAACCTGCGGCGCGAACAGGAGGCGGCGGATCTTTCCGAGGGGCTGCCCCTCAAGCCTGCTGCCTCGCCGCTGCTCGCGCCGATCGAACTCTTCAGCTCGCTTGTCCGTCGCCTGCGGGGCGCGCCGCCACCGCTGCCGGAAAAGGCCCCTGACATCTTTGCCGAGGCCGTGGTTGCGATTACCGATCTGCTCGACCAGAAATCCGTGCCGATCACGCTGAACGACGGTCGCGAAGTGCGCGTGCCGCTCGAAGGGGTGACCGACGGCCATGTCGTTCGCCTGAAGAACCAGGGCCTAAAATTCCAGGGTCTGCAGCGGGGCGATGTTGCCGTGACCATCAAGGTGGCAAAGGCGGAGCGTTTCCTCGTTGACCAGTTCGACATCCGCACCGTGCTGCCGATCACGCTCGAAAATGCCGTGCTCGGTTGCGAAAGCCAGGTGGAAGGCCCCGACGGCACCATGGTGCCCGTGACGGTTCCGGCATGGTCCAATTCCGATCAGGTGATCCGCATCGACGAACTCGGCCTTCCCAATGGCGAAGGCGGGCGCGGTGCGCTTGTGGTCGAGTTGCGCGTCATGCTGTGGGAAAAGCCGGACGAGAAGGTGACGGACCTCATGCGCCTGATGCGCGAGGGGCTTTACATCTGATCTCGCCCTGAGCGCGCCTCAGGCCTCTTCGGGCAGCGTGTAATCAAGGCAGCCCGCCGGCAAACCGGCGCCGCTCACCACCAGCGCACCATGAGCATAAAGGCTGCTTGCAGGAGCGCCTTCGGGCAAAGCGACGGCCCAGAGCGTGCCGGAGGGGTCTCGGCCCGCAAGCGATCCGTCAACGGCCGCGATCGCCGCCATCACGCCCGTCTCATCCATGCCCGATCGAAAGAGAACGACAACCGGGCCCTCGGAGGCCGGTGGAAAGGCCTGGACCGCGCCCGCGGCGACGGTGATCACTGCCAGAGCGAGCGGTGCTGCATGGAAACCGCTCCCCCTGCCCCCGCGTTTGAGCCAGACACCTAGAAGAGCCGGCGCGAGACCGAAGAGACACAGCCAGAGAAGGTCCCAGACCAGCGGCATATCGCTATCCATGCGAATACGATGAATGCCGAGAAGCCAGTGGGAGAGGAGGGCATCGGTGATGTGCCAGGAGCCGAAGCCGATAAGCCCCCAGGCGAGGCCGAGGCGACCGGCAGCCGGCGCAAGGACCGCCGCCCGGCCGCGCCACAACCACAACAGCCCGAGAGCTGCAACAAGATACATGGCGAGATGAAAGAGCCCGTCCGTCAGGATCAGGAAGCGCAGGTCGGCCGCCGCCTGCGGCAGGCCGCTCAGGAGATGGTGCCATTGCAGGATCTGGTGCAACAGAATGCCGTCGAAGAAGCCTCCAAGCGCAAAGCCCAAGGCACCGGACGCCATGGCCGCGTAACCCGCCTGTCGTCCTGCCTTCGATATCTTGTTCATCTCATGCCCTCCTGCAAGGAGACCCCAACAGCAGGAGCGACGGAGAGTTCCAGATTCGTCGAATGCGCGGAGCGTTGCGACGCGACACAGGCAAGTGCCGGAAGCTTGCTCGCTGATTTATGAGGGATTTTTGAAGTATACAGCCAATGTTCCCTGTCGGCCTTTCGATGATCTGCTTCAATCTTGAACGCCGGAACGGCCTATGCCATAGGCAAGTCCACCGAAAGTCTCAAAGGGTCTCGATATGGTTCAGGGTTCCGGCCTTATGGCAGGCAAGCGCGGCGTCATCATGGGTGTTGCCAACAATCGCTCCATCGCTTGGGGCATCGCGAAGGCTTGCCGCGATCAGGGCGCAGAGATTGCTCTGACCTGGCAAGGCGACGCGCTGAAAAAGCGTGTCGAGCCGCTCGCCCAGGAACTCGATGCCTTCCTCGCCGGAGACTGCGACGTCACCAATCTCGACAGCATCGACGCCGTCTTCAACAATATCGAGGCCAAGTGGGGCAAGATCGACTTCGTCGTGCATGCCATCGCATTTTCCGACAAGGACGAGCTGACCGGCCGCTACATCGAGACGACGCGCGACAACTTTGCGCGCACCATGGACATCTCCGTCTATTCATTCACGGCAGTCGCAGCGCGCGCTGAAAAAATCATGAACGACGGCGGCTCGCTTTTGACGCTGACCTATTACGGCGCCGAAAAGGTCATGCCGCATTACAACGTCATGGGTGTCGCCAAGGCCGCGCTCGAGGCCTCTGTTCGCTATCTTGCCGTCGACATGGGCGGTCGCGGTATCCGCGTCAACGCGATCTCGGCGGGCCCGATCAAGACGCTGGCAGCTTCCGGCATCGGCGACTTCCGCTATATCCTCAAGTGGAACGAGTATCACTCGCCGCTCAAGCGCAACGTCACGACCGACGAGGTGGGCAAGTCGGGCATGTATCTCTTGTCCGATCTTTCGACGGGGGTTTCCGGCGAGGTGCATCATGTCGACTGCGGGTATCACACCGTCGGCATGAAGTCGGTCGACGCGCCCGACATCGTTCTCGGCAAGGACTGACATCGGAGACTGCGCCGTGCTCATCTACATGATCCGCCACGGCCAGACCGACTGGAATGCCGAAGGCCGGATGCAGGGCCAGAAGGATATCGGCCTCAACGAGATCGGCCGCCAGCAGGCGAGCGAAAACGGCCGCAAACTCGCACAGATCATTGGCGACAGCGCCGGGGATTTCGATTTTGTCAGCTCGCCTCTGGGGCGGACCCGTGACACCATGGAGCGGCTGCGTGCCGCCATGGGCCTCGACCCCACCCAATACCGCATGGATGATCGGCTGAAGGAGCTCTCCTTCGGCGACTGGGAAGGCTCAACGCTGCCGGAACTGGCGCAGGTGTCGCCGGAGCGCGTGGCGGAGCGGGCACGGCAGAAATGGGGTTTCATTCCGCCCGGCGACGATGCCGAGAGCTACGAGATCCTGTCCTGGCGGATCGGGGCCTGGCTGAAATCAGTGGAGATGCCGACCGTCTGCGTCAGCCATGGCGGCGTCATCCGCAGTTGCTTCCGGCTGATCGGCGATGTCGGTGAAGACGAGGCCTGCGAGATGAACATTCCGCAGGACCGTATTCTGAAGATCGATCGCGACCAGAAGCGCATCGGCTGGATCTGATCGCGACTGCGGGCTGCCGGAGATCAGCAACCCGAGCTTCAAGTCACTGCAGGACTTCCAGATCGTCGACGACGCGCTTGCCGTCCACTTCCGTGTAGAAGACGATGACCTTCTGACCCGGCTCCAGACCCTCGAAGTTGAATTCGGCCGGGACGGCATAGCTCTTGCCGTCATCGAGTTCGAGGCTCATGCCTTCGATGTTCACGTCACGGATCGTGGCTTCGACATCGGCGCTGCCGGCGAGGACGGCGACGGGGGAGAGGAAGCTTGCCGTGGCAAGAAGCAGGGATATCACGACACGCATGCGAACCACCTTCGACCAAATCAATGCTGAAAACGACTTCAAACTAGCCTCCCGAATGTGGCGGAATTCGCCCGCGATCATGACTTTTCAATGGGATTGTTGACCCGAATGGAGCCCCGGATCAAGCGCTGCGCTCGGGTTATCCTTGGGTGAATAGACCTCGATTGTATTTCTTTGCCGTGATCCACAAGCAACTGGTGTGCCCGCGATAAAGTAGAGCGACGGAAAAAAGCCAGCGTCTCCCGAAATCCTAAATTAACCGCCGGGCCATAGACTTAGCGGGAACGGGATCAGGGGATACCTAGACTTGCGTAAATTGATGAAGGACTCGCGGGCCGATAGCAGGTGGGGCAACGGCATGCTCTGGCTGATCGGCGGCGCTTTACTCAGCGTCCTGATCGTTTCCGCAGGGTTCATGATCGACCGGCAGACGGCGCTCAGCGAACGCGGCCGGGTGGAGCAGACGGTGCTTGAGCGTCTGCAACATGCGAAGTCCGAAATCGAGACGCAGATCGCGCGGGACATTGATCTGGCGCTGGCGCTGGCCGATGACATCGCGGACGACGGCATGATGTCGCCGCCGGAGCTGAACCGCACGATCGAACGGATGCTGAAGGTCAACAGCCATTTCCGCTCCATCCGTTTCGCGCCCCTGACCGACCCCAAGCGCATGGCGTTCACGGCCCTGATCAGCCAGGCAGAACGCGGCTTCACGATCGACATCCCCGTGCCTCCCCTGCCTTGGCAAGGCCAGCAAAGCTGGATTTCGCTGATCGTCGACATCGACGGAGATGGCTTTTTCGGCACCAATCGGCTTCTCGCAGAAGAGGTCTTGCCCGGCCAGGAAGACCATGACCACACGAAGCTGGCGGTGACACTGCCGTCGACGAGCGGCAATGATATCGTCTTCGGTGACGCCTCGCTTTTCGATGAGCAGCCGGTATCGTTGGCCTTCACGGTGGATGGACTGCCGTTCCGGATCTACGGCGTACCCACAGACGGCTGGGATGCGGCAATGAACCGTCTGCTTCCGAGCCGCCTTCTGGTCCTAGCCGGCGTGGTCGCGATGATGATCTCGGTCCTTCTTGCCGTTTACCTGCTGCGCGAGCGCAATCTCAACATTGCCCGCCTGAGGGGGCGCGAGCAGCGCCTGCTCGAATTGTCGGAGCGCTTTCAGCTGGCGCTTGAAACCTCCAATATCGGCATCTGGGAGATCGACACGGTAACCCATGCCCTGATCTGGGATAGCCGCAGCGCCGGACTGCACGGTCTTCCCGAAAGTCTCGCCGAAGACGAAGACAGGCTCGCGGACTGGTTCGCTTCGCTGCATGCGGATGATATCGGGCGCGCCGAGCAGCTTTACTTTGACTGTGTCATCGCCGCGTCCGCCGACCAGTGGGACATCCACTATCGGGTTCCCCTATCCGACGACAGCTTCCGCTATCTTCGCTCCGTGGGTGCACGAACGCTGGACGGCAACATCACCGGTATCGTCTGCGACGTCACGACCGATACCCTCGTCACCCAGTCGCTCAGCAAGGCGAAGGAAAACAGCGACATCAAGAATGCCGAACTCGAGCTCGCGCTCGAGGAGCTTTCCAGCCGCGAGCATCAGCTTGCCGAAGCGTCACAGCGTCTCGACCTCGCACTCGGCTCCTACAATTGCGGCACCTGGGAAGGCGATCCGGTTACGCGCAGCGCGATCTGGGACGAGCGCATGCACCAGCTCTATGGCGTGCCCTTCAGCGACAAGGCCGTTCCCGAACATGTGTGGCTTTCGCGCCTTCATCCCGACGACCGGGGCGAGATCCAGCTCGCCACCAAGCGCGCTGTCACCCTCGACCAGGTCATCAACACCACCCAGCGCGTGGTGCTGCAAAATGGCGAGATGCGCTATATTCGCTCCGTCGGGCAGCCGCATGTCGGCCGTGACGGCAAGAAGAAGCTGATCGGGATTGCCTTCGACGTGACCGCCGATGCGCTGCTTGCCGAACAGCTGCGTACCGCCAAGGCGGAAGCCGACATGCGCAACATCGAACTGGAACTGGCCAAGAACCGGATCGAATTCAACGCGCTGCACGATCCGCTCACCTCGCTGGCAAACCGCCGCAAGCTCGATCTCGAGCTGGACACGCTGGCGCGCAGCGGCGACCGTCAGTCCGCCAAATTCGCGATCCTCCATCTCGACCTCGACCGTTTCAAGGAAATCAACGACACGCTGGGCCATGCCGCGGGCGACGCGATGCTGGTCCATGCCTCTCGCATCCTGATGAAGCATGTACCGCGCGGTGATCTCGTGGCACGTATCGGCGGCGACGAGTTCGTGGTTCTGGCCCGCCGCCAGACGACGGTGGATGAACTCGCAACCCTGTCGAACAAGATCATCGAGGAAATGCGCCAGCCGCTCGACTTCGAAGGATTCGACTGTCGCTGCGGCGTGTCGATCGGCATCGCGCAGGCGCATGGACCCGCGCCGGATGCGCGTAAGGTCCTGATCAATGCCGATATCGCGCTCTATCAGGCCAAGGAAAAGGGCCGAAACTGCTACGAGTTCTTCACGCCGGACCTGCAGGCTAATATCGTTGCCAAGAAGCGCATGGCCGACGACATGCTGGCCGGGCTCGACCGGGATGAATTCGTCGTTTTCTACCAGCCACAATTCGACGCCTCGAGCATGCAGCTCTGCGGTGCGGAAGCCCTCATCCGCTGGCGCCATCCCGACCGCGGCATTCTCGCCTCCGGCAACTTCCTGAAAGTGGCGGAAGACCTGAACGTCATGGCCCGCATCGACGAACTGGTGCTGCAGACGGCGCTGAAGGACCAGATGCGCTGGACAGCGCTTGGCATGCAGGTGCCGCGCATTTCCGTCAACGTGTCCTCCAGGCGCCTGCATGACGACAATCTGATCGACCAGCTGACAGGGCTTGCGATCACGCCCGGTTCGATCTGCTTCGAGCTGGTGGAATCCATCTTCCTCGACGAGAGCGATACGCTGGCATCCGACAATATCGAGAAGATCAAGGCGCTCGGGATCGACATCGAAATCGACGATTTCGGCACCGGCCATACCTCGATCGTCTCGCTGTTGAAGCTCAAGCCAAAGCGGCTGAAGATCGATCGGCAGCTTGTGATGCCGGTGACCCAGCAGCCGCAGGAGCGCAGCCTGGTGCGCAACATCGTCGAGATCGCCCGGTCACTCGGCATCGAAACGGTTGCAGAAGGCGTGGAAACACACGAGCATGCCGGCATCCTGCGGCAGCTCGGCTGCGACTATCTCCAGGGTTATGCCTTCGCCAAGCCGCTTTCCTTCGAGGACTTCACCCGCTTCGTCGACCGCTTGCCGCAGCGCAAGGCCTCGTAAGGCTCCCCGGCTTCGGATCATTGCGCCTGCGGTGACACTGTGTTGTCGCAAATCGGCGGCAACGGGCGCAAAAGCGCTTCACAGCCTTCGCGGATTTGCTCTATGAGTGACGCCATCCAAGGCAGGGCCCGCCGGAAGACGTTCCGGTGGACGAGAATGGAACGGTAGCTCACGCATGTCGCACAATACCTTCGGTCACCTCTTCCGCGTCACCACCTGGGGCGAAAGCCATGGGCCGGCGCTCGGCGCGGTCGTCGACGGCTGCCCTCCCGGCGTCCGCTTCGCCCAGGAGGACCTGCAGGTCTTCATGGACAAGCGCAAGCCCGGCCAGTCGCGTTTCGTGACGCAGAGGCGCGAGGACGACATCGTGAAGGTCTTGTCCGGCGTGATGCCGCAGGAAGACGGGACGATGATCACGACCGGCACGCCCGTGTCGCTCTTCATCGAGAACACCGACCAGCGCTCCAAGGACTATGGTGAGATCGCCAAGCGTTATCGCCCCGGCCATGCCGATTACACCTATGATCTGAAGTACGGGATCCGCGACTATCGCGGCGGCGGACGTTCGTCTGCCCGCGAGACGGCAGCCCGCGTTGCGGCCGGTGCGCTGGCAAGGCTTGCCATGCCTGGTGTGACCATTCGCGGCGCGCTGGTGCAGATCGGGACGCACAAGATCAATCGCGACAACTGGGATTGGGCGCAGGTCGACCAGAACCCGTTCTTCTGCCCTGATGCGGCGATGGTGCCCGTGTTCGAGGACTATCTCGACGGCATCCGCAAGGCCGGCTCCTCCGTTGGCGCGGTGATCGAAGTGGTCGCAGAGGGTGTTCCGGCCGGGATCGGTGCGCCCGTCTACGGCAAGCTCGACCAGGATATCGCCGCAGGTCTCATGTCGATCAACGCCGTCAAGGGCGTCGAAGTCGGCAATGGCTTCCAGGCTGCCGAAATCACCGGCGAGGAAAATGCGGACGAGATGCGGATCGGCGCCGATGGCAAGCCGGTCTTCCTGTCCAACCATGCCGGCGGCGTGCTGGGCGGGATCTCGACCGGCGAGCCGATCGTTGCGCGCTTTGCCATCAAGCCGACGTCTTCGATCCTGACCGAAAAGCGCTCGATCGATGCCGACGGCAATGAGGTCGATGTGCGCACCAAGGGCCGCCACGACCCCTGCGTCGGCATCCGCGCCGTGCCCGTCGGCGAAGCGATGCTCGCCTGCATCCTGCTCGATCATATCCTGAGAGACCGCGGCCAGAACGGCCGGACCAGATAAGGACTTGCCCCATGAGCTATGACCAGAAGCGCGTCGTCGAGGCGATCCGCGCCTTCGAAGCCGGCGAAATCGTCGTCGTGACCGATGATGACGGGCGCGAGAACGAAGGCGACCTGATCGTCGCCGCGGTCCACTGCACGGCGGAGAAGATGGCCTTCATCGTGCGCCATACCTCGGGGATCGTCTGCGCCCCGATGCCGAAGGAAGAGGCCAAGCGACTGAACCTTTCGGCCATGGTTGCGGAAAACGACAGTGCCCATACGACGGCCTTCACGGTCTCCGTCGACTTCAAGCATGGCACGACGACCGGGATTTCCGCTGACGACCGCACGCTGACGGTGCGTAACCTCGCCAATCCGAATGTCGGCCCCTCCGATTTCGTGCGCCCGGGTCACATCTTCCCGCTGGTCGCGCGCGAAGGCGGTGTTCTCATGCGTTCCGGCCACACGGAAGCGGCCGTCGACCTCTGCAAGCTCGCCGGTCTGCCGCCGATCGGCGTCATCTGCGAACTCGTCAACGATGAAGGCACCGTGACCCGTGGCCAGCAGGTGGCGGACTTCGCGGTGAAGCATGGCCTCAAGCAGGTCTCGGTCGCCGATCTCATCGCCTATCGCCAGCGCAAGGAGACGCTGATCCAGCTCGTCTCCAAGTTCGACCTGCAGACGCCCTATGGTCCGGCCAAGGCCTATGCCTATTCGCTGCCCTGGGATCCGATGCAGCATCTCGCCGTCGTCTTCGGGGACATCCGCGATGGCGAGGACATTCCGGTGCGCCTGCATCTCGAGCATGTCGGCAAGGACGTGTTCGGGACCGACAGGCAGATCGACGGGATCATGAAGCGGATCGCCGACAAGGGCCGCGGCGTGATCGTCTATCTGCGGGAAGGCTCTGTCGGCGTTGGTGTCTCGACCACGGCGCGCAGCGGCAAGCAGGATCGCGAAGATCATTCGGAAGCCCAGGCGCGTGAAAGCGAATGGCTGGAGATCGGTTTGGGTGCCCAGATCCTCAAGGATCTCGGGGTTACCTCGATCCGGCTGTTTTCGTCGCGCGAACGCCACTATGTCGGTCTCGAAGGCTTCGGGATTCGGATTGCGGCGACGGAGATCGTCTAAGGCTTTGTGGGTCTTCCTTGATCCATCGATGTTGTGGCGGCGGCTTGCAGCCGCCTGATCACCCCACCCCGGACCTTCGGTCCGACCCTCCCCCTTAAGGGGAGGGTGGAAAATGCGGCAGGGCTCCCGCCGCCCCTCACGTATGTCATCGCCGCAACCGGCGGCCTCCCACCTCCCCCTAGAGGGGGGAGGTCGACGCGGAGCGTCGGGTGGGGGTGACCCGGTGCTGTGGGAAGGGCAAAAGGCTTAAAGGCCTCCCACAAATACGTAGACAACGATCAAGACCCGACCGGCCCCTCCACCACCGGCTCCGGCCTGCCCTTCCAGGTCAGCCGCCAGACATCGCCCTGCCGCACGGACTGGACCGCCGCCGGGCGCAGGATGGCAAAGCAGGTGCCGCCGGGATGGCGGACGGATGGGTAGACGATGCCGTTCAGCCCGGCCCGTCTTGCTTCCAGCGCGAGGCGATTGCCCTCGGGATAGCCGCGGGTCTTGTCCGCCGACAGCGCCGGATGGGCAGGCATCGGTCTGAGGTCGAGAAACTCGCCGGAAACGCTGCAGAACATCTCGGCATATTCGGCCACCGCCTCGAAGACACCGGTGCGGGCGAGGAAGTCTGTCATGTGAAAGGTGATTTCGGCGAGGCAGGTCTCGACGGCGAGCGCCGCATACCAGGCACCACGCGTCTCGCCATTGAAGCGGTTCGGCTCGCGGGGCTTGGCATAGGCGAAGCTCGCATTGATGAAATGGGCGTGCGGCACGTCATAGACGAGTTCATTGGCCGCCAGACCTGAGATGCCCGTCACCTGCGCCTGCATGCGGCTGGAGGTCGCCGCCTCGATCTCCGCGAGTTCAGAGAGTTCGTCATCGCTATCGGCCAGCGGCGCGAGCACCGGCGCGCGAAGGCGAGCCGTGGAGACAAGCCGCACCGTCCTCGGATGAGCGACAGTCACCACCGGGAGGCCTGACACCTCCACTCAGAGACCTCCGCGCACCGCATCGAGATAGCGGCGGACTTCAAGCATATGCGGGATGCCACCCTCGATCATCGCGGCCACGGGCGTGCGGCGATCAAAGAGCGGGCCGCTGTTTTCCAGCATCGGCCAGCGATCGGCCATGGCATCGGCAAAGAGCAGGTGCAGCGCCTTGTAGATGCCCGTGAGTGCGGAGATGCGGGTCATCTGGTCCTGGCTCAGGGTCTTGGTCGCAGTATCCGGCTTCAAGCGCTCCCAGGTGCTGAGCGACACGCCCAGTAGAGCCGCCGACTGCTGACTGGTGAGGTCCCAGTGGGTGACGAGGCGGCGAAAGGCCTTGAGCGCCGTCTGCGACAGGCGCCTGCGATCGGCTTCGTCGGCAAAGCCCGCCGATCGCGGAACCGAAACCAGAGGATTTTCAGCAGCGTGAAGCACGATCAAGTTCCTTCAGTTGACAGTGACAATATACGTCATTTGAAGGTGTTTTTCAAGGCGACTACAAAACCCGGCGCGCCATGCCGACGGACCGCGGTGCCGTCTCGTCGAAGCCGAACTGGCTGTAGAGGCGATTGGCCGGGACATCGGCGATGAGGCTGACATAGGCCGTCTTCGGCAGTGTCGCGATGAAGTCCGACAGCGCCTGCATGATCCATTTTGCGAGGCCCCTGCCCTGATGACCCGGCAGAATGGCGATGTCGGTCACCTGGAAGAAGCAGCCGCCATCGCCGATGATGCGGCCCATGCCGACGGTCTCGTCGCCCAGCATCAGGCTGACGCCGAAGATCGAGTTCGGCAGGCCTTTCTCGGCGGCTTCACGGGAAAAGGGTGTCAGCCCGGATTCGAGGCGTAGCCGCATGTAATCGTCTATGGCGGGCACTCGGAGTTCGATGCGGTAGGCACTGTTGTCGGTCACGTCAGGAGACTTTCTCGTCGGTGTTGCTGATGATCAGGCGAGCCAGCCGGGCTGAAGGCGCACGGCCTCCATGCCGGCGAAGCGGGCAACGCGCTGCAATTCGGCTTCCAGCTTTTCGATGCGGCCGGCAGAGGGTTTGACGCCCGGCTCCAGCCAGAGGCGGCGGACATCGAGCACACCGTCCTTGCGCTCGGCCTTCATGTCGATCCGGCCGATCAGCCGGTCCCCTTCCAAGAGCGGGAAGACATAATAGCCGTATTGCCGCTTCGGCTCGGGCACGAAGACCTCGATGCGGTAGAAGAAGCCGAAGAGGCGTTCGGTGCGGTTTCGGTCACGGATCAGGGGATCGAAGGGCGAGAGTACGCGGATGCGTGCCGGTGGCTCGGGCGCGTCGAGAAGGCTTGCGACCCGGTCGGCGAAGGCGAAGGAGGCGCGTGGCTTGCCGTCGACCGTTTCGAGCTGCAGCTCCTCGAGTTCATCGCGATGGGACGTCACCCAGGCCTTGGCCTCGTCGGGGGTGACGATATCGAAGAAGGCGGCGATCTCGCCCGAGGTCGCAAAGCCGAGACGGGTGAGAGCCGCCCGGCAGGCCCAGTCGACAAAGCTCTCGTGTTCGACTTCGGCCGCGTGATGTTCGGCAGGGATGACGCGCTCAGAAAGGTCATAGACCTTTTGGAAACCCTCGCGGCGGGCAATGGAGAGCTTGCCGGTATGCCACAAGAATTCGAGCGCCGTCTTCGAGGGGTGCCAGTTCCACCAGCCGCCGGACTTGTGATCCTCGGCCTTCACGTCGCGGGCCATGACGGGGCCATGGTCGCGGATGCGGGCATAGGTCTCCTCGAAGGCCTGATCGAAGCCCTCCCCCTGCCACTTCGCCCAGTTCTGCCGGATGCGCGCCTCGCGGCGGACGAAGCGGTGCTTCCAATAGGGAAAGAAGGCTGAAGGAATGACGGAGGCGTCATGCGTCCAGTGTTCGAAGAGCGTGCGGTCCTTTTCCAGGAGATGCTGGAGATCCTTCGTTCGATAGGTCTGATTGCGCGAAAAGAGGATCTGGTGATGCGCCCGCTCGACCCACTGGATGCTGTCGACCTGAACAAAGCCCAGATCATGGATCAGGTCGTAGAGCCCCTCACGCCCGAGCGCCTTGGTCGGCGAGCGCGACAGGCCCTGCCGTTCGAGGAAGATTTTGCGCGCGAGAGCATTGGGGACGGGAATCGACATGGCATGAGGCTAGGACACGTTCGCGATTTGTTCAATGGGTTCTGGCCGTCTAGTCCGTGCCGAAAAAACCGGATACAACTCATGAGAGAAATTACTTTTTCAGTCTGGAGGCGATAGCGTTGAAGGAGCCGAGACATTGGCCACGTTTCAAGCCATTGATCTTGGGAGAGCTACCGGTTCATCAACTTCGCCGTTTCGGCCTGGACCTTAATCCCGGCCTCGTCAGCTTCTCCATCCCGGCTCAGAAACACGCTTTCAAGTCTCACCCGGACACCTTCATGTCCTGCCTGCCATTTGTTTCTCAGGCCGTTGTCGACCCCAGCCATGTCGGCCAGTCACCGAAACATGCGGCGGAGGGTTTCGAGCTGATACGGGAAGCTCGACAATCCGAACTCATCATTCTCGTAGCAGTGCTGATCAGGCCGAGCCGACGGGGCGTCTACCTCGTCAAATCGGTCTATCCGATCGACCAGAACAAACTCGCCAACCGTCTGCGCAAAGGGCACCTGATCAAGACCTCATAGAAAACCCCGCGTGAAGCGGGGCTTTCCATTCTCGCCGGGGCGCCAAAGCCCGGATCTCTTCACCTTGCGGCTACTGACCCTTGCGGGTGCGTGGGGAGGCCGTTCCCACCTCGAAACTTATGCCATAAATATCGGAAATCTGCGGCCAGATGTCAAGAAATCGAACTGATTTCCGGCTGAACCGGATGCCTTGGACATTCCCCTCCGCGGTCCCCATCGCTATAGAGGCATCTCTTGCTCCCGGAGACCATCCGCCTTGCATATCCGTTTCGACCAGACCGAGCTGCGCTTCGGCGACCGCGTGGCCCTCTTGCCGCTGACGCTGTCGCTGGTGGAGCGACGCATCGGCGTCATCGGCTTGAACGGTTCGGGCAAGACGAGCTTTGCGCGGCTGATCGCGGGGCTCGCCAAGCCGACGTCGGGACAGGTGACGCTGGATGGGCTGGATACCGTTGCCGACGAAAAGGAAGCGCGGGCGAAGACGGGGTTCATTTTCCAGAACCCGGGCAACCAGATCATCTTGCCCAATATTCGCGAGGATATCGCACTCGGGCCGAAGTCGCGGGGACTTGCCGCGGGCGAGGTCGAGCGCCTGGTGGATGTGGCGCTGGACAGGTTCGGCATCCGCGCGCTTGGCGCGCGGCGGCCGCATGAGCTTTCCGGCGGCGAGTTGCAGCTCGCGGCACTCGCTGCCGTCTGCGTGAACCGTCCGGAGCTGGTGATCTTCGACGAACCGACCAACCAGCTGGATCTGAAAAACCGCGCCCGCGTCAAGACCGCGATCGAGGGGCTGGCCGAGCAGGCCGTTGTCATCAGCCACGATCTCGACCTCGTCGCAGATTTCGAGCGGGTGCTGGTCTTCGATCAGGGAGCGCTCGCCTTCGATGGTGCTGGCCAAGCGGCCATCACACGCTACCGGGAGATCGCCGGATGCTGACGAGCCTGCATATCGAGGGTACAAGCCCGCTGCATCGTCTTTCGGTGAAGCCGAAGCTTGCAGGGCTGATGGCCTTCGGGCTCGCGCTCTATTTCGTCGACCGGCCATGGGTGCTGGGCGCCGCGCTCGCCCTGTCCGGCCTCTTCTATCTCTCCACGGGTGTCGGTCTTCTCGAAGGGCTGCGGCGGCTGAAGCCGGTGCTCTTTACCATCGCCTTTCTCGCCGCCGTCAATCTGCTGCTCTTGCCGCCGCTCGAGGCGCTCGTGATCACGCTGCGGCTCGTTGCCATCGTTTTCCTCGCGGCTGCCGTTACGGCTTCAACCACCATTGCCGACTTCATGGCCGCGATCACGGATCTCGCCCGGCCGCTGGAGCGGCTGGGGCTGATCAAGGCTTCAGATCTCGGGCTGGCGCTTGGGCTGGTCTTGCGTTTCGTGCCCGAGATTGCCGCGCGTTATGAGGCGCTGAAAGAAGCGCATGCCGCGCGCGGCATCCCGGTCAGGCTGTCGCGCATGCTGGGCCCGCTGATCATTTCGACGTTGAAGGATGCGGACCGGATCGCCGAGGCGATTGACGCGCGGGGGATTAGGGGTCACTAAAACCCTCAAAGTTACCGGGGACCCCTTGCATGACCACCAGAGACATCGTCCTTTCCGCCCTCTTCACTGCCATCATCATCGTCCTGGGCTTCATTCCGCCCGTGCCGATCCCGTTGCTGCCGGTCCCGATCACCGCCCAGTCCATGGGCGTCATGCTTGCCGGCTGCATCATCGGCGCCAAGCGCGGTGCGGCCGCCTATGCGCTGCTCGTGGTGCTCGTCGCCGTTGGTCTGCCGGTTCTCTCCGGTGGTCGTGGCGGCCTCAACGTGCTGATGGGCCCAACGGGCGGCTACATCTTCGGCTGGATCATCGGCACCTTCGTCACCGGCTTCCTTGCCGAAAAGCTCGTGCGCGAAGGCCAGTCGGCGGCCAGGCAGATGGCTGGCTTTTTCATCGCCTCCGTCGTCGGGGGCATCGGCGTCGTCTATCTCTGCGGCATGCCGTGGCTTTCGGTCGTGGCCGGCACGCCTTTCGACAAGGTGGTTCTCGGCTCGCTCGCCTTCATTCCGGGCGACCTAGTCAAGGCGGCGATTGCCACGCTTGCAGCCCGCGCCGTGATTGCCGGCTACCCGCTTCTGCCGGCCCGCGCATAACACCCAGAAAGCGTCGTTCAAGAATCGAAATGCCACCGCTAAGGTGGCATTTTCTGTTTCAGGTTCCGGGGGATTTGGACCGTGACGACACTGCCGAGACTGCTGCTCGCCTGCGCCTTGCCGGCGCTTGCCACGACATCCGTGCTGGCCAATGACACGATGGCGACGCTGGAGGCCGGCGGCCTGGTCTTTACCCGCAGCGAAGAGATCACCATGGCGCGGGAGGATCTCTATATCTCGCCGGAAAAAGTGGAGGTGAAATACCTCTATCGCAACACCAGCGACAAGCCGGTCAGCACCATCGTCGCCTTCCCCATGCCGAAGATCGGCGGCTCGGTCGAGATCATGTCGGCGGTGCCGGACGAACAGAGCGACAACTTCATGGACTTTTCCGTGACGCAGGACGGCGAGGAGATCGAGCCGAACCTGCAGCAGCGGGTGCTGGTGCGCGGCATCGATTTCACCACCGAGGTGGAAGACCAGGAGATCCCGCTTCAACCGCTCGCGGGGGAAACGACGGAGGCGCTGAAGACGCTTCAGCCTGATGTCATCGAGGATTGGCTCGCCAAGGGCCTGATCGTCGACATCAATGCCGGGTCGGGCAGCGACGTGGAGCCCGAATACGCGCCTGTCTGGGAACTCGAATCGATCTATTGGTGGGAGACGACCTTCCCGGCCGGTGCCGATGTCGCGGTCGAGCACAGATACAAGCCAAGCGTTGGCGGCATTTCCGGTCTCAGCTTTGTCTGGGATGGAAAGCCGACGGAGTATTTCGCAGAGGTTCAGAAGCGCTACTGCGCCGACGAGGCTTTCCTCAACGCCGCGACCAAGCTCGAAAAGAGGCAGAACCCCGATGCCGGGATCTACTATTTCGAGCAGTGGCTCTCCTACATCCTCACCACCGGCAACAACTGGTTTGGACCGATCGGTGATTTTCGCCTGACCGTCGACAAGCTGAACACCGAAACGATCGTCAGCTTCTGCGGCCAAGGGGTGAAGAAGACCGGCCCGACCACCTTCGAGATGCGCGCCAAGGACTACTACCCGGAACAGGATCTCCACGTCCTGCTCGTCGTGTCGAACAAGGTCGCCATGCAGGATGCCGAGTGACGGTCGCAACCGCGACTAAATCATCGACTGCGACAATTCTGCCTTGTCGCGGTAACGGCTTGTAAAATCGTTTCCGACAGGATCACCGCGATCGGTCGCTTCCGGTGTCCCCCTGAGCGCTCCATGATGGAGACGCAAACGCCCGAACGGATCATGTCATCGCAGCAGTGCGACGCCGTCTCTCCGGCTGTCCTGCCCTCTTCGCGCGCCCGAAAGTCCAGACATGTTTCTCAAGAACCTTTCTCTCAGCAAGAAGCTGATCCTTACCTTTTGCACCATCATGGCCGGATGTTTCCTGGCCTCCGTCGTGGTCTTCGTTCAGGCCTATACGGCCAAGACCGCATTGATCGACCAGGACCGCGCCCAGCGCATCGTCACTCTCGTCGACGCCGCAAAAACCGCTATGGCCGAGCAGGCAGCCAACGAACGCGGCTATCTGCTGTTCGGCAGCGAAAGCACGCTTGCCGCCGTCACAACCGAGCGGCAGGCGCTCGATGCTGCCATCACCGAAGCCCGGACGTTGGCGGCCGATGACAGTGCGCTCCTGGCGCGCCTGGATGCCATGCGCGCGGCCGCTCAGACCTATGCAACCGAAGTCGCGGATCCGCAGATTGCCGCCCGCAAGGCCGGCCAGACCTCTCTCGAAGAGATCGCAACCATTGGCGCGTCTGGCGCAGCTGGCGCTCTCGATGCCTTCCGGGCTGCCGCCGCCGACATCAAGACTGCCCTTGCCGCCGAAACGGCCGCGACCCGCGCCCGCGTGGACGGCGCGCATTTTGCGCTTGAAATGGCGCTGGTGCTTGGCGCTGGCGTCGCGGGCGTCTTTGCCGTCGGCCTGATCTGGTTGCTTGCCCGCTCGATTGTCACGCCGATCACCGGCATGACCAATGCGATGAGCCGTCTCGCCGCCGGCGATCATGCCGTGGAAGTGCCGGCCGTCGACCGTGGGGATGAAGTCGGCCGCATGGCGAAGGCCGTGCTGGTGTTCAAGGACGCAGCGATCGACAGCGCCCGCATGGCCGAAGAACGTCGCACGATGCGCGAACAGGCCGAGGCGGATCGCCAGAAGGCCGAGGCCGAGAAGGCCCGCGAGGCAGAGGAAGTCCGCTTTGCCATGACCGAACTGGCCAAGGGTCTCGCCGCACTCTCCGATGGCGACGTGGTCTTCCGGCTGGAGAAGCCGTTTGCGGCCCATCTCGACAGCCTGCGCGGCAACTTCAACGACTCGCTTGAGAAGCTGCACGCGGCTCTCAGAACCGTCGGCGCCAACGCGCATGCCATCCATGCGGGTGCTGCCGAAATTCGCGCCTCCGCCGATGACCTTGCCCGACGCACCGAACAGCAAGCGGCCTCCGTCGAGGAAACCGCAGCCGCCGTCGAACAGGTGACCAAGACCGTGCGCGATACCGCCAAGCGCGCCGAAGATGTCGGGCAGCTGGTCGAAAGCACCCGTTCCGGCGCCGAGCGATCCGGCGAGGTCGTGCGCAATGCGGTGTCGGCAATGACCGAGATCGAGCAGTCCTCGCAGTCGATTTCCAGCATCATCGGCGTGATCGAGGATATCGCCTTCCAGACGAACCTTCTGGCGCTGAATGCCGGCGTCGAGGCCGCTCGCGCGGGCGAGGCCGGCAAGGGCTTTGCCGTCGTCGCGCAGGAGGTGCGTGAACTGGCGCAGCGCTCGGCAAATGCCGCCAAGGAGATCAAGTCGCTCATTTCGCGGTCGACCGCACAGGTCGGCAACGGCGTGGCTCTTGTCGGCGAAACCGGCGTTGAACTCGAGAAGATCGTCAGCGCCGTGCAGGAGATCAGCCATCATGTCGGCGCGATCGTGGTTGCGGCCCGCGAACAGTCCACCGGTCTGCAGGAGATCAATCTTGCGGTGACGGCGATGGATCAGGGCACGCAGCAGAACGCCGCCATGGTCGAAGAGCAGACGGCAGCGTCGCACACGCTTGCCGCAGAAGCGGATTCGCTCAACACGCTGCTTGCCCAGTTCCGCCTCGGCCAGGGGAATGCCATCCCGGCACCTTCCGGGCAGCCTCATCGGGTGGCATCGCCCGCTGGGGTGACTGCAGGACCGAAAGCTGCACCGCGCCAACCGGCGGCCGCATCCGCGGGGCATGCGCCGGCTCCCTCGCCGGCCCGGGCTCTTGCCGGCAAGCTCGGCCGTGCCTTCGGGATGGCATCGGCGGCGCAAGCGGAACCAGCCAAGCAGGACTGGACGGAATTCTGATGCTCGGGCCGGGCAGCAATGCCCGGCTTTGATCCCAGCCCCGGCGACGTGAGAACAAAAACTTAAAGTCAGCCGCGAAATCTAATAGTTTTCAGCCAAAGAATTAACCAATGTCCCCCATTCTCGCGCCATTGACAGGGCTGCGCCCGCAGCCGTGGGGATGGGACACAAATGTTGAAATCGTTGAAGAGAATACCGCTCTCGGTGCAGATGGTGCTCGGGATCGGGATCGCGGTGGCCGCCATTCAGGCGGGAACCGCGGCTTATGAAATTTCCGCCGAGCGCCTGAGCCTGACCGACAAGGCAGCCAAGCGCGGCGATGCGGCCCTCGACATGCTCGAGTCGGTGCACACGCAGGCGATGTTGAACCGCAAGGAAGTCGGAGAAGATGATCCCGCCATCGAGACTCTCGATGGCACGATGGAGCAGTTCTCCAATGCCGGTGGCAGCGTCAAAATCTGGCTGGTGATGGGGCCGAAGGTCATCGACTTCCAGAAGGCGCAGGGCGAGACGGAGTTCGAGAGCCCGCGTGACGCACTCGACCAGCAGACGATCGACAAGCTGCAGAAGCTGAACAGCCTCGAAGGCGAGACATTCCGGATGACGCGCCCTGTCGTCCTTGGTCAGGGCAGCGCCTCCGACGAGAAATGCGCGACCTGTCATACCGCGCAGATGAACATCAATCCGGGTGAAGTGATCGGCGTCTATAGTGCCGAAGTGGATCTCGCACCGGAGCTCGCCGCCTGGCGGGACAATGTCTGGACCCGCATCTGTATCGGAGCCGGTGCGATCGGTCTCATGATCGTTCTGGTCGTTGCCATGCTGCGTCTGACGGCCATCAACCCGCTGCGCAACCTGACCCAGGCGACGGAAAAGCTGGCCAATGGCCATCTCGACATCGAGATCGGCAATCGCGAGCGCAGCGACGAATTGGGCATCATGGCGCGCGCGCTCGAAGTCTTCCGCGACAACCTGCGGCGCAACAAGTCGCTGGAAGTCGAAGCCGAACAGGCACGGCAGAAGGCGGAGGCGCATCGGCTGGACGTCGAGCGCCGCGCCGAAGAAGAAGCCGCCGAGCGTTTGCGTGTCGCCACTGCAGGTCTTGCCGGTGGTCTGAGAAGGCTCGCTTCCGGCGACCTCGCCTTCCAGATCGACCAGCCCTTTGCGGAGAACTTCGAAACGCTGCGGCACGACTTCAACTCGTCGGTCCGCGAACTGGCGGCGACGATGGACCGGATCCGCGAGACTGCCGGCACGATTGACGGTGGTAGCGCGACCATCGCCGACGGCGCACGTGAACTGGCCCGACGGACCGAAAGCCAGGCGGCATCGCTCGAGCAGACCGCCGCGTCCCTGAAGGAGATCAATTCGACGGTTTCGGCCGCCAATCAGCGTGTTGCGGAAGCGCAAAGCGTTGCCAAGAAGGCCAATGACAGCGCTCTCGCCTCCGGCAAGGTCGTGACCGAAGCGGAAGACGCCATGCACCGGATCGAGGAGAGTGCGCAGCAGATCTCCAACATCATCGGTGTGATCGACGAAATCGCCTTCCAGACGAACCTGCTCGCCCTGAATGCGGGCGTCGAAGCCGCGCGTGCGGGCGAAGCCGGCAAAGGTTTTGCCGTGGTCGCTCAGGAAGTTCGTGAACTTGCCCAGCGCTCGGCAAATGCCGCGAAGGAGATCAAGGCCCTGATCCAGAATTCGACCGCTCAGGTGGCGAATGGCGTACAGCTGGTCCATGGCACCGGCGAGACGCTGCTGCAGATCGGTGATCTGATCCAGAAAATGAACGAGCATATGGACGCGATCGCAGACTTCACACGCGATCAGGCGAGCAATCTGCGCGATATTGGTGGCGCGGTGGATACGCTCGATATCGTCACGCAGCAGAATGCCCAGGTGTCCGAACAGTCGAGCAGTGAAGCCAACCGGCTGGCCGCGGAAGCCGGCTCCCTGAGCGAGATGATCCAGCGCTTCAAGCTACCCGGCAGCAGCCACGCCTATCGCCGCGCGGCCTGAGATCTCTCTGCCATATGAACACGAGAAAGCCCGCGGCTCGCGCCACGGGCTTTCCCTTTTGCCTGGACTCAGAACAGTCAGGCTACCGGTCGTCCTCGACATCGTCGACGACGTCCGTCATGGGGCGGTCCGCACCGTCCGCATGTTCGTGATGCCACTCACCTTCGGCGTCCTGCCAGCTGATTTCGGCATCGCCATCTGCGAGTTGCTGAGCCCCGGCTGCCTGCCTTGCGGCGGCAAGCGCTTCGTCATGTGTCGGATAGGGCTCGGAATAGACGTCACCCAGGCGGTAGGCATAGCCTTCGTCGTGAGCGACAACGTGATAGGTCACCTTTACCATGCGGCGACCTCAGTGCCAGCGCCAACGGTTGTCACGTGCCGGCGTCGAGGTGGCAACGAGATAACCGATGACACCGCCGATGATGCCGAGTGTGATGAGTGCCGTGGAGGTGGCGGCCGGATGGCGGCGGGCGACGCCGGCCACGCTGTCTGCACCGTCACGGGCATAATCGGCGACAGTGCCTGCCGCACGGGCGGCACCATGCCATGCTTCGGCTGCGCGGTGGCGCGCATCATAGCCGGTGCGCGAGGCCTGGCGGCCGATGACATCCTTCAACTCGGTCATCTGTTCGCGCAGTTCACGCAGTTCTGCCTGCAGGTTGGACGTCGCCATGGTCGGCTCCTTTTCTTGTTTCGGGATCTTGCCCAAGAAACGTGAGCGACGCGCGATGGTTCCACTGCTTAGAACCGTTGGGCCAAATGTTGCTGCAAAGCAAAACGCCCGGCGCTGGGCACCGGGCGTTTCGAACTCATGAAGTGGCGATACCGCTTACTTCGTTGCGGCTTCGTACATTTCGAGCACGTAGTCCCAGTTGATCAGGCTGTCGACGAAGGCTTCCAGATACTTCGGACGCGCATTGCGGTAGTCGATGTAGTAGGAGTGTTCCCAGACGTCGACGCCGAGGATCGGGGACGCGCCGTGGACCAGCGGGTTCTCGCCGTTCGGGGTCTTGGAGATTTCGAGCTTGCCGTCCTTGACGGAGAGCCAGGCCCAGCCGGAGCCGAACTGCGTGGTGCCGGCTGCAACGAAATCGGCCTTGAACTTGTCATAGCCGCCGAGGTCGCTGTCGATGGCAGCCTGCAGCTTGCCAGGCAGCTTGGTGCCGCCGCCGTCCTTCTTCATCCAGTTCCAGAAGTGGATGTGATTGTAGTGCTGGCCGGCATTGTTGAAGAGGCCGGCATTCTTGCCATAGGACTGCTTGACGACTTCTTCGAGCGACAGGCCTTCGAGACCGGAATCCTTCAGGAGGTTGTTGCCGTTCGTCACATAGGCCTGGTGGTGCTTGTCGTGGTGAAACTCGAGCGTTTCAGCCGACATGAACGGTGCCAGCGAGTCGTAAGCGTACGGGAGGGCGGGCAATTCGAAGGCCATGTGAGATCTCCTTTTGGCAAATGGATTGCGTTTTGGCAGGTGACGGGAACATAGGTGCGGAACATCGCTCAGGCAACCGTTGCCCTTCCAAAATCCGGCCTGTCGGCGAAAGAAATGTCTTTCGTTTTTGGACTTGAAGGCAGTCGGTTTGCGCCCGATCTTGCCTGCACCCTGCCCGTCACGCAAAGGTTCGCCATGTCCCGTTTTCCCCGCCTCGTCCTTGCCTCTGTCCTGCTGAGCCTGCCCAGCGGCTTTGCGGCGCTCGCCTCTTCCGATGCCGCCTGGGAGGAGTTCGCTAAGGATGTTGCGGCCAAATGCACAGCGCTCGCCGAAGGCCGCATGGAGCAGCCGAAAGTGGTCGTCGATCCCTTCGGGACGGAGAGCTATGGCGTGGCCATCCTGACCGGCAAGGCCGTCGGGGCGGGTGCAGTCGTCAGCTCGATCTGCGTCTATGACAAGAAGACGCAAACGGCTGAAATCGGAGGAGAATTGCCGTCCGACCAGGTGACGATCACCATTCCCTGACGTGTCAGGCCTCGTAGGCCTCCGGTTCCGGCAAGTCGTCGATCGGAAAGCCAAATCCAGCGCGGGCGATCTTGCATTCCTCGTCGCCGGGCATGCAGGTGCGGCAGACATGCGGCCGAACGAGGTAGACGGCGCAGCCGACATGCTTGCCAACCCCGCCTGTGAGGGCCGCGCAGCGTCCGTTCTCGAACTTCATGCCGCTCTCATCCCTGGCGATCATCGCTTCGGGGATGGCGGCGATTTCCTCGTCGCTTTCCATGGAAAAGCGCGGCCAGTCGGCAGAATAGGCGCAGCAGGCGCCGCAGGTCTGGCAATCGAAGATCTCGGGCGGCGATGTCTCGAGCATGAGCTCAGCCCTTCGAGGCGCGAATGCGCATCAGGTTCAGGGCGAAGAAGCCGGTGAAGCCCAGCATCAGCAGGCCGACGAAGGCAGGCCCCGCATCGACAGAGACGAGATCCATGGTGAGGCCCGTGCTGCCGGAGCCGGCGGCACTGCCAATCGCGTAAGCGAGCGCGAAGACGGCGGCGCCTGAGACCAGCAGGCCACCACGAAAGCGTTCGCCGAGCAAAGTGAGGGCCGCCGTGTAGAGTGAGAAGCTCGCGGCACCGAGGATCGAGATGGTGATCAGCAGGGCTGCCTGCGACGTCATCACGGGCAGCGCCAGGAAGGCAACCGCCGTGACCAGCGAGCCGCAAACGGCGATCACGGGCCGCGACAGGCGATCCAGGAGCCAGCCGACGAAGGGCTGGGCGAGCGCCGTCGGCAGCGCCACCATGGTGACGACGAAGGCTGCGAAATTCTGGCTGTAGCCACGCTCGACGAAATAGAGCGGGATCATCGAGATCGCCGCGATATCCGAAAAGCCGAAGGCGACGACCATCAGCGTCAGCACCGGGGCGAGCCTGACGAAGGTCAGGAGCCCGCCGGCTTCCGAAGCTTCCGGCTTCGTCTTGGCATAACGCCCCAGCATGACCGAAGCAAAGGCGACGAGCGCGACATAGGCCGCCGTCATCGCGAAGGCGAAACCGTCCTCGATGCCGACAAGCGGAATGGCAAGCGGCCCGGCGGCAAAGCCTGCGCACATGCCGGCACTATAGGCACCGGATACGCGGCCGCGCAGGCGATCCGGACAGGCGGTGTTCAACCAGGCTTCGGAGACGGTGTAGATGATGCTGGTGCAGAAGCCGAGCAGGAAGCGGGCGACGAACCAGACGGTGAGACTGTCGAAGGCGGAGAAGGTGGCAAGACAGAGGGAGACGCCGCACAACGAGGCAACGATCAGCCTGTCGCCGCGCACAACCTGCGTCAGCCTGCCGATCAGAAGCGTCGAGGAGGCGAGGCCGAGCGCAAAGACCGAGGCGTTCAAGCCCGCCATGCTGGAGGAGACGCCCCGGCTTTCGAGGATCAGCGAGATCAGCGGATAGGTGAGCCCCTGCCCCACCGCAAAGGCCGTGACGCCCAAGATCACGACCGCAATCGCCGCCCAGTCGGGCGCGACGTCCGGTGCGATATCCGTGGTGTGAGCCGTCTGCATGAAGCCTCCAGAACCCCTATGAGGGTCTGCTGATGAGGCTCCGGTCTAGCGGGGGGATCGGGGGAAGTCCAGAGTGGGGCGGACTTGCCGTTTCTACGCGGATATGCGGAGATGCAACCTGAAGTCTATTTGGATTGCGCGGTTGGGTGGACGCATGAAGAAGTTCGTCTTTGTCAACGAAGCGGCCAAACGCGCCTTTCTCGATCTGCCAAGGGAGATCCAGCGCCAGTTCGGCACCGACCTGCAGGCAGTGCAAAGGGGTGAACCGCCGTTTTCACGCTGGAAGCATCTGACCGAGACAGTCGGCCCGGGCGCCATAGAACTGATCGAGAATGCACCCAATGCTTATCGTACGATCTACTGCGCCAAGTTCGCGGAGACGGTCTACATCCTACACACCTTTACCAAGACCACCAACAGCGTTGACAGACATGCCATGAGAACGGCTGCGGAACGATACAAGCTCATGCTGCAAATGCTGAGAGCAAAGCCTTAAGCCGCCTGAACGACCTCACAAACAACTCGACCATCCGCGTCGACAGACGGCCGAAGCCGTACATTCAGGCGCGCAAGCAGACCAATCAGTTTGTCGGCGGAGAAGAGGTCGATCTTGCCGCGCATCAATTCGCTGACGCGCGGCTGAGACACGCCGAGCGCCTCTGCCATCTCTGCCTGCCGCAGCTTTCTTTCCTCAAGCAACTTGCGGAGGGTCAACATCAGATCGGCGCGAAACTGGAGATCAGCAGCTTCCGCCGGGCTCTCTGCCATTGCGTCAAAGATGTTATCGTATTCGAGACGTTCCACCGCGCACCTGTGAGATTTATACGGATTTACGTATAATCCGTCGTCCTCGGCGCAGTGTCAACCTGCCTCAACCCGCCGCGATGACACCCGGCACGTCCTGGCCCAGCGCCGCGAACACCGTCTTCAGGATACCCGCCGCATCCAGTCCTGCCTTGGCGTACATCACTTCGGGCTTGGCCTGGTCCATCCAGACATCCGGCAGCACCAGCGAGCGGACCTTTAGGCCGTTGTCGAGCAGGCCCTCGTTGACGAGGAAATGCACGACCTGACTGCCGAAGCCGCCGACGGCGCCTTCTTCGACGGTCACCACCACTGCATGGTGGCGGGCGAGCTGGCGGATGAGGTCGTGATCCAAGGGCTTGGCGAAGCGGGCGTCGGCAACCGTGGTCGAGAGGCCTGCGGCATCCAGGTCTTCGGCAGCGAGCAGACAGTCGGCCAGGCGCGTGCCGAAGGAGAGGAGTGCGACTTTCGAGCCTTGCTTGACGATACGGCCCTTGCCGATCTCGAGAATGTCGCCGCGCTCCGGCAGGGGCACGCCCACACCTTCGCCGCGCGGATAACGGAAGGAGATCGGGCCCTCGTCATAGGCGGCGGCGGTGCGGACCATGTGCTTCAGCTCCGCTTCGTCCGCGGCGGCCATGACCACGAAGCCCGGAAGGGCTGCGAGAAAGCCGGTATCGAAGGAACCGGCATGGGTCGGGCCATCGGCGCCGACGAAGCCGGCGCGGTCGATCGGGAAACGAACCGGCAGCTTCTGGATGCCGACATCGTGGACGACCTGGTCATAGCCACGCTGCAGGAAGGTCGAATAGAGCGCGCAGAAGGGCTTGTAACCTTCGGCGGCAAGCCCGGCTGCAAAGGTCACCGCATGCTGCTCGGCGATCCCGACGTCAAAGGTGCGCTCAGGGAACAGGTTCTGCAACTTGTCGAGGCCGGTGCCCGAGGGCATGGCCGCGGTGATGCCGACGATCTTCTCGTCGTGGCGGGCTTCCTCGACGAGAGCCTCGGCGAAAACGGAGGTGTAGGCCGGGGCATTCGGCTTGGCCTTGGCCTGGGTGCCGGTGATCACGTCGAACTTGTTGACGCCATGATATTTGTCGGCTGCGGCTTCTGCCGGCGGGTAGCCCTTGCCCTTCTGCGTTACCACATGGATCAGCACCGGGCCCTTCTGGTTATCGCGCACATTGCGCAGCACCGGCAGGAGATGGTCGAAGGAATGACCGTCGATCGGGCCGATATGGTAGAAGCCAAGTTCCTCGAACATGGTGCCGCCGGTGACATAGCCGCGGGCGTGCTCGACGGCGCGGGTGATCGCGCGGTCAAAACCCTTGCCGAGATAGGCGGTCAGTTTCTTGCCGAATTCACGGAAGCCCATATAGGTCCGGCCGGAGGCAAGGCGCGCGAGATAGGCGCTCATGGCACCCGTCGGCGGCGCGATCGACATGTCGTTGTCGTTCAAGATGACGATCAGGCGGGCGTCGAGCGCACCGGCGTTGTTCAGGGCTTCATAGGCCATGCCCGCCGACATGGCGCCGTCGCCGATGACGGCGATCACCTTGCGGTCCGACTTCGAAAGCTCGGCTGCGACCGCCATGCCGAGGCCGGCGGAAATCGAGGTCGAGGAATGGGCGGCACCGAAGGGGTCGTATTCGCTTTCGGCGCGCTTGGTGAAGCCGGACAGGCCATCTTCCTGGCGCAGCGTGCGGATGCGCTCGCGGCGGCCGGTCAGGATCTTGTGCGGATAGCACTGGTGACCGACGTCGAAAATCAGCCGGTCATCCGGCGTCTCGAAGACCTTGTGGATGGCAATCGTCAGCTCGACGACGCCGAGGCCGGCGCCCAGATGTCCACCCGTCTTCGACACCGCGTCGATCATCTCGTCACGGACCTCGCGCGCCAGCTGCGGCAGGTCGCGATCCTCGATGGTCTTCAGGTCCTTGGGAAACTTGACCTTGTCCAGGAGCGGCGTATCGGGCAGGGATGTCACGGGCTGATGCCTCTTCAGTCTGTTTGGATGCGCGATACCATCCCCCGACGATCAGGGCAATTCCACGTCATCAAGCGCTTATATAGCTGTCAACGGCCCTCCGGCAAAGGCACGAACTCGTCTTCGTCACCGGGAACGATATCAAAACGGCCGGTTCTCCACTCTTCCTTGGCCTGTTCGATGCGCTCCTTGGACGACGAAACAAAGTTCCACCAGATATGTTTCTTCGTTTCCATCGCCGCGCCACCAAAGAGCATGACGTGACAGCCGGCGGCGCCCCCGATCAGAGTGATCTCGTCTCCGGGGCGGAAGACCAGAAGCTGGTCCTGCGCGAAGCGATCGCCGGCGACCTCGATCTCGCCGGAGAGAATGTAGAGCGCGCGCTCCTCCTGGCTCGCGTCGAAGGGAAAGCGTGCGCCGGGCTCGAGCGTCAGATCCACGTAAAGTGTTTCGGAGAAGGTCGTGACCGGTGAGCGCAGGCCGCCCAATCCCCCGATCACCACACGGCCCGAAGCACCGCGATCATTGAAGGTCGGCAGATCCGCCTTGGCCGTATGGGCGAAGGATGGATCGATTTCCTCCAGGTGATCCGGAAGCGCGATCCAGGTCTGGAGACCGGACATGGAAAGCGGGTGGCCGCGCAGATTTTCCGGCGTGCGCTCGGAATGGACGATGCCGGAGCCGGCGGTCATCAGATTGATGTCGCCAGGTGCGATCACGAGTTCTGTGCCAAGACTGTCGCGATGCTTGATCTCGCCGTCGAAGAGATAGGTGACGGTGGACAGACCGATATGCGGGTGCGGACGCACGTCCATGGCCTCGTCCGCCTTCAGGACGGCGGGCCCCATGCGATCGAAGAAGATGAAGGGACCGACCAAACGGCGGCGCACGGAGGGAAGCGCGCGGCGCACGGCAAAACCACCGATGTCGCTTGAACGGGGGATGATCAGGTGCTCGATCGCGTCGCAGGCAAAGGCATCACCGGGGACCGGGTCATTGCCGGGGAAGAAGGACATGGGAAACCTCCGTTTTAGATCGTCTCAGGTTATCAGGTCTCCGGCCGGATCATAGGACGGATCGACGGTCCGCGGGTGACGCATCGTTCACTTTCAGCCCATCAGCGGCATCCATCGCGCTACAGCGTCTGGATCGGCACTCAAGTCAATTAATCCTAAATAAGGCATATCTAACTATTGTCGTCGCAGCCTCTCGAACGGTTGAGTATGGCTCCAGCGAAGCGCGACGAAAGCGAGGCAATCTTGGTGAAGAAAATTCTGGCCGTTGATGATTCCAGGACCATCCTGTCCATGGTGACCCAGACGCTTGAAAACGCCGGCTACGAGACGCTGCAGGCAGAAGATGGCATTCAGGGGCTGGAAGTTCTGGAAGGCAATGCTCCGGACCTCATCATCACCGACATCAACATGCCAAGGCTCGACGGTTTCGGCTTCATCGAGCGTATCCGCCGCAGCGATCGTTACCGAGCCATTCCCATCCTCGTGCTGACGACGGAAAACGATCCTCAGAAGCGGGAGCGCGCCCGCAAGGCCGGTGCAACTGGCTGGATCGTCAAGCCGTTCGAAGCGGCCAAACTTGTCGACACCGTGGGACGGTTGAGTGGCTGAGGAGGCCGCGCGAAGCTTGCTTGCGACGCGGTACACCTCAGGGAGAGGCAGACGGGGTGCAGGCGGTAATCACGCTGTCCTCGCCAGCCTTCATGCCCAAGGTCATGCATCCAGCGTCGTGGCAAAGTGTCCAACCGCCAGGCGTTTTTCCAGACGCGGCCAGCCGCAGCTCTGGAAGTGGCGGCAGTGGCGGCGTCCAGCGCCACCAGCCGTCTTCGAGGATTGCCCCCTCCCCCGGCTCCATGCCGGCCCCCGATCCCTTGACGCTCGCCTGCTTCAGCTGCAGCCCGTCAGACGTCACCGCCCACTCCTCCCGCCACTCGACCTTTTCGACCGAGTGGACCCAGGACAGCGTGAAGCTCGTGGTCGGGATCGTTAGGACGGTGGCAGCAAGGGCGATGCAGAGGCTCATGACGTCTCGATCTTGGGAGTCTCGATCTTGGGTGGCGCGTTGCCGACCGGCGCGGGCGCCTTGCCGGGGAATTTCCATACGAGCAGGCCGAAGAGCAGCACCAGTGCGCCGCCGATCTCGTCTGTAATCGGCAAGGCCGCAACGAGGAAGAAGGCGGCGGCCGCAGCGACCAGACGGTGCAACAGCGGCAGCGGACGGTTGAGATAACCGATGACCGCCACACCCCAGAGACCGATCGACAGGCTGGCCTTGACGACGATGTAGAGGACGGCGAGCGGATAGCCAATAGCCTCGGCCAGCGGGCCTCCGTCCTGCAGCATCAGGGCCGGCGTGTAGACCGCCATGAAGGGAATGACGAAACCGGCAGCGGCCACCTTCACCGCCTCGAAGGAGATGCGGAGCCCCGATTCCCGCGCGATCGGTGCGGCGGCGAAACAGGCGAGCGCCACCGGTGGCGTCAGATCGGCGAGGATGCCGAAATAGAAGACGAACATGTGGCTGACGATCAGCGGCACGCCGAGCTCGAGCAGTGCCGGCCCGGCGATCGACGAGGTGATGATGTAGTTGGGGATTGTCGGAATGCCCATGCCGAGCACGATGCAGGTCAGCATGGTCAGGATCAGCGAGAGGAAAAGGCTGTGCTCGCCGACCGCGACGACGAACTGGCCGAAGGTGTTGGCCGCACCCGTCAGTGTCATGGTGCCGACGATGATGCCGACGACGGCACAGGCGATGCCGACGGGAAGTGCGGTCTTGGCACCATCGGCGAGGCTGTCGACGCTGAGCTTCAGCGCCTGCCGGCCGCCCTTGACCAGAAAATTCCAGGCAATCAGCACCAGGATGGCGATCAAGACAGCGCGGAAGCCATACTGGAAGAAGGAGGCACCGGCGATGCCGATACCGATCCAGAAGATGGTGCGGATGGCCGTATTCGACATACCGATGGCGATCGAGCTGCCGAGGATAAGCAGCATGGTGAGGGCGAGGCCGGCGGTTCCGGCAAAGAGCGGCGTGTAGCCGGAGAAGAGCAGCCAGACGAGGGCAGCGAGCGGCAGCAGCAGATACCACTGTCGGCGGATGGCGGCGGAGGCGGAGGGCAAGTCCTTGGGGTCGAGACCGCTCAAGCCCCGCTTGCCGGCTTCGAGATGGACCATCCAGAAGACCGAGGCGAAATAGAGGATCGCCGGGATCAGCGCTGCCTTGACGATTTCGGCATATTCCACGCCGAGCGTCTCGGCCATGATGAAGGCGACAGCGCCCATCACGGGCGGCATGATCTGACCGCCCATCGACGACGTCGCCTCGACGCCGCCGGCAAAGGCCGGGCGATAGCCGAAGCGCTTCATGAGCGGGATGGTGAACTGGCCTGTTGTCACGACATTGGCGACACCGGAGCCGGAGATCGTGCCCATCAGGCCGGACGAGATGACCGAGACCTTGGCCGGGCCGCCCTGCTTGTGACCGACGAGACCGAGCGAGATGTCGGTGAAGAGCTTGATCATGCCAGCGCGCTCCAGGAAGGAGCCGAACAGGATGAACAGGAAGATGTAGGAAGAGGACACATAGGTCGGGACGCCGTAGATGCCTTCGGTGCCATAGGCCATGTGGTCGATGACCTGGGCGAAGTCATAGCCGCGGTGATTGAGCGGCGACGGGAGATACTGGCCGAAGAAACAATAGGCCAGGAAAAGGCCCGAGATGATCGGCAATGCGGGGCCCATGATCACCCAGGCGCCGATGAAGACGGTCGCGATGGCCACCACGCCGACATAGAGATCCAGGGTGATGAGATCGCCGGCGCGCAGGATCAGCGGCTCGTATTCGACATATTGGTAGACGGCAACGGCGACACCCGCCGTCGCCAGCGCCCAGGCGCCCGCGGTGTAGAAGGCCCCTTTGCGGACATTGGCAGCAACCAGAGGAAAGCCGAGAAGCAGCAGGAAGGCAACGTGGGTGGAGCGCACCAACTGGCTCGGCATGTCGATCAGATGCGCGGCGGTCGCGATCTGGAACAGCGAAAAGGCAACCGCAATGCCATAGAGCAGCTTGCCTTCGGCGCTGGCCGGGAAATGCTGCTCGTGGGTGTTCGGTTCATGCGACAGGGTCTGGTCCGCAGTCGAGGCGCTCATGGATATCCGTCCGAAAAGGTAAGCCGAGGGCAAAGGACCGGGCGGCATGGCACCCGCCCAGTCCCTTCAGAAAGCTTTAGAGGCCCGCGGGCTCACAGCATGCCCTTTTCCTTGTAATAGCGCTCGGCGCCCGGATGCAGCGGGATCGGCATGCCCTTGGTGGCGTCCTCCAGCTTGATGTCCTTGGCCGCATTATGCGCAGCCTGCATCTCCGGCAGGTTCTCGAAGAGCTGCTTGGTCATCTCGTAGGCGAGATCATCCGACACCTCGGAATGGGTCACCAGGAAGTTGACGACGGCAACCGTCGGCACGTCTTCCGTCTGGCCCTCGTAGGTGCCGGCCGGAATGGTCGCGGCGATATAGGGAGCGCCCAGCGCATTGGCGACTTCAGCGGGAACGGCGACCAGCGAGACCGGCAGCGAGGTCGACAGGTCCTTCAGCGAGGCCACGCCGAGACCGGCGGACTGCAGCGTCGCGTCGAGCTGGCGGTTCTTGATCAGTTCGACGGATTCGGCAAAGGGCAGATATTCGGTCTTGCCGAGATCCTCGTAGCTCATGCTGGCCGCCCCGAGAATGGCGCGGGCATTGAGCTCGGTGCCGGACTTGGGCGCACCGACCGACAGGCTCTTGCCCTTGAGGTCGGCCAGCGAGGTGACACCGGAATCCTTGGTGGCGACGATCTGGATATAGTTCGGATAGATGGCCGCGATGCCGCGCAGCTTGTCGAGCGGCGCCTTGAAGCCGGCATCGGCATTGCCCTCGGCCGCCAGCTTGACGCTGTCGCCGAGCGAGAAGCCGATTTCGCCCTTGCCCTGCTGCAGAAGATTGAGATTTTCGACCGACGCCTTGGTCGCCTGCACCTGGGTGCGGACATCCGGGATCTTCTCGCCGTAGATCTTCGACAGTGCGACACCCAGCGGATAATAGACGCCCGAGGTGCCGCCGGTCAGCACGTTGACGAATTGCTCGGCGCGCGCGCCGGATGTGCCAAATGCGACAGACGCGGCCAGAGCGGCAGCGGCCAAGGTGCTAAGTCTTGAAAAATGCATGATTGTCCTCCCAAACAATGTTTGCAATTGCGACATCATGGTGAGGCGAGACAGGGGCGTCAATCGACAAATTGACAGTTCGGGCGAATGGCCGCCCGGCTCACGACCCGAACAGTCTGTTTTGCAACCGACATCCGCTGGGACGGCTGGAGATATCGGCAAAAGCCAATTGTGGCTTTCTTGTGCATTTTATTGTCCGGCACCCTTGAAAGACTGGAGGCGTATCACGATCTATCGCGAGCGGACCGGGCCCCTCTGACGACGGATTACCCTCGTGATGTCGGACCGCATCGAGCACGCTCGATGTCATGCCCGGACCGGACCTCTCCTTCGCGAACCCGTGCGTGCATTGCATCGAGCCGGATCAATGCAACAGAGGTCAAACACTTGGAACTCCTGCTCATTCTGTTTCTCGGCAAGCCACTGTGGATGTGGTTGCTGTTCATCCTGCTGGTCGTGGCGCTTCTTGCCTTCGACCTCGGCGTTCTCAACAAGAACGACCATGAAATCGGCATTGCCGAGAGCCTCAAGCTTTCGGCCATGTATATCACCCTGGGTCTCGCCTTCTCCGGCTTCATCTACTGGCAGATGGATACGACCGCGACGGCGCAGTATCTGACCGCCTTCGTCGTCGAGAAGACGTTGGCGATGGACAATATCTTCGTCATCGCGCTGATCTTCAGCTTCTTCGCCATCCCGCGCGAATACCAGCACCGCGTGCTGTTCTGGGGCATTCTGGGCGTGATCGTGCTGCGCGGCATCATGATCGGGCTCGGTGCCACCATCGTCGACCAGTATCACTGGGTTCTCTACTTCTTCGCCGGCTTCCTGATCCTCACGGGCATCAAGATGCTCTTCGTTGCCGACAAGGAGCACAAGATCGAGGAGAACGGCCTCATCCGCTTCCTGAAGCGCCGGATGAACGTGACGGAAGAGATCCATGGCCACGACTTCATCGTGAAGAAGCCGGATCCCGTGACGGGCAAGATCAGGCGGTTTGCGACGCCCCTCCTCCTGGCACTGGTCATGATCGAGATCGCCGACCTGGTGTTCGCCGTCGACTCCGTACCGGCCGTCTTCACGATCACGACCGACCCCTACATCGTCTATACCTCGAACATCTTCGCGATCCTGGGTTTGCGCGCCCTCTATTTCGCGCTGGATGCCATCCTGCACCGCTTCGCCTATCTCAAATATGCGCTCTCGGTGCTGCTGATGTTCATCGGCTCGAAGATCTTCATCGCCTGGGGCATGGGCTGGGAGAAGTTCCCGCCGGAGTGGTCGCTCGGCATCACCTTCCTGATCCTCGGTGTCGGAGTCGGCTATTCGCTGTGGAAGACCGGGACCGGTGCAGTTAAGGCAGAGCCCAAGACCGTCGAAGTCAGGAACCCGGCCGAGTGATCCGCAAACTGACATCCATAAACGACGAATGGCCCCGAAAGGGGCCATTTGCGTGTGATGTCAGCGGAGAAAAGCGGGCGGAAACCCGCACGCTGATCAGGCGCCGTCGAGCGGCTCGGTGCCGGTCGGCTTGCCGGCGCGGTCGAGGCGGATTTTTTCGATGCGGTTTTCAGCGGCCGACAAGAGCGTCTCGCAATGCTTCTTCAACAGTTCGCCGCGCTCGTAGATCGCGATGGATTCGTCGAGCGCCACGTCGCCGCGTTCGAGGCGGGCGACGATGCTTTCGAGCTCGGCCACGGCCTTTTCGAAGGAATAGCCGGAGAGATCGGCGGTTACGGCGTCGGACATACTCAACCCTTCATCAGTCTCAAGATGTGCAGGCCTGCCGATTCGGCGAGGCCTTCGAGATCATAGCCGCCTTCGAGCAGGCTGACGACCCGGTTATGGGCGAAACGGTCGGCGACTTCGAGCAGCCTGCCCGTCGCCCAGTCGAAATCCTCGCCGACCAGATTGATCTGCGCCAAGGGATCGCGGTGATGGGCGTCGAAACCGGCGGAGATCAGAATGAAGTCGGGCGCGAAATCCTGCAGCGCAGGAAGCACGCGGCCCTTGAAGGCCTCGCGGAAATGGTCCGAGCCGACATTGGGCGAGAGCGGCGCGTTGACGATGTTGCGGTGCTTACCCGTCTCATCCTTGGCGCCCGTGCCGGGATAAAGCGGCATCTGGTGGGTCGAGCAGAAGAGCACGGACGGATCATCCCAGAAAATGTCCTGCGTGCCGTTGCCATGATGCACGTCCCAGTCGACGATCGCGACGCGCTCGACGCCGTAGGTCTTCTGCACATGGCGGGCGGCGATTGCCACCGTGTTGAACAGGCAAAAGCCCATGGCCTTGGTCTTTTCGGCATGGTGGCCGGGTGGGCGCCCCGCGACGAAGGCATTGTCGGCCTTGCCGGTCATCACGTCGTCGACAGCTGCAATCGCGCCGCCGATGGCGGTCAACGCAACCTGCAGGCTCTTTTGCGAGGCATAGGTGTCTGCCTCGAGCTGGTTGATGCGATCCTCTTCTTCCGGAATCTCGCGCATGACGGCGGTGAGATGCTCTTCGGGATGGGCGAGCGTCACCAGGTCCTCATTCGCCTGGCTTGCCTCGATCCGCTCCAGCCGGGCGAAGTTCGGATGCTCCAGCGCAATGTTGAGCGAGCGCAACCGATCGGCCCTTTCCGGGTGGCCTTCGGGCGTGTTGTGCTCGAGGAAGATCGGGTTCTCGTAAAGACGGGTGGCCATGGGGATCCTTCCGGGGTCCGGCAGAACATAATGCTCTGCCATGTCATCTTCCACCTCGCATCCCGGTTTTACCCAGTTGCGTGCGCTCCTCACCCAGCGGTCGAAACGGCGCTCCCTTGTGAAGCCGGCCGCGATGCCGTTAAATGCCGGCAACAGAAGAAGATTTCGGGAGAGGGCATGGACGAGATCGAGCGGGTGGAGGTGAGCGGGCTTGTCGTTGCCTATCGCGATATCGGCCCGACCGGCGAGATGCAGGCCGCGGCCTATGTCGTTCACGCCGAAGAGGCGGTCCGGCATTTCTGGCGCTACCGCCCGCCGCTCGAAGACGAGCCGCAATACAGCCCGACCAAGTTCGAGGTTCGTCTGCACCAGCCGCTGCGCGTCGAAGATGAAGTGCGCATGATCGTGCAGGTCGACAAGATTGGCGGCAAATCAGTCGGCTTCGAGGTGCAGATGGAGAAGGACGGCCAGACCGTGGCCGAAGTCGACATCACCTGGACGGCGCGAGACGGCGAAACGGCAGAACCAGTCGCGCTGCCCGAAGACATCCGCGACTGGCTGTATCGGTATGTGCCCTAGCCCCTGGGCACCCGCTTCTCAACGATAGCCCCAAAAACGAATGAAGCCCCCCGGGCCCGAAACCGGGGGGCTTCTATTCCTGCGGGCCAGAAGGAGGAGGAGGCCTGCAGTCTTTGTCGGAGCACGCTTCTTGGGAGGGAGGATCGCATCGCGCCGGCCTGTGAACATTAGAACCAATTGCTTAAAGCATCGCTAATGAAACCCTGAATGGACGGCCGATTGAAAATCGCAACTCTCCTGTGAGCGTAAGGTCGGGTGATGGGTCGATGCGGCGAAAAACACTTGCGCGGCGGCGGATCTCACCGCATTGACGGTGCATGAAAAAGCTCCCTGAACCCCAGCGCCTCGACCAGCTCCTGGTCGCCCTCGGCCTCTTCGCCAGCCGATCCCGCTCCCGTGACGCCATCCAGCGCGGCACAGTCAAGGTGGACGGCAAGGTGGTGTCGAAGCCCAGCCTCGTCTTTGCCGCCACCCATCAGTTCGAAATCGACGATCCTGCGCAGGATTACGTCTCGCGCGCGGCCCTCAAACTCGTTGCAGCGCTGGATCATTTCGGCCTGTCGCCGGAGGGCTGCCACTGTCTCGATGTCGGCGCCTCCACCGGCGGCTTCACCGAAGTGCTGTTGAAGCGTGGTGCTGCCCATGTGACGGCCATCGATGTCGGGCATGATCAGCTGCACCCGCGACTGGCCAGCGATCCGCGCGTGACCAATCTCGAAGGGCTCAATGCCCGTTATCTCGAGCCGGAAGATTATGACGAGGAGCCCTTCGACTTCCTCGTCTCCGACGTCTCCTTCATCTCGCTGAAGCTGGCACTGGCCCCTGCGCTCGAGCAGGCCGAGCCCGGTGCGCACTGCCTCTTGCTCGTCAAGCCGCAGTTCGAGGCCGGTCGCGAGGCGATCAGCAAGGCGGGCCTGCTGAAAGAACCGGAGACGGCACCGCTCGTGGCGGCCGAACTCGAGCGCTGGCTGACGGAAGACATGGGCTGGACGAGCCTTGGTCTCATCCCCTCCCCGATCGCTGGCGGCGATGGCAACGAGGAATTCCTGCTTGCCGGCGTCAAGCCGCTCGACGGGGACCGGAACGACGACGATGATCTCGACGCTGAAGAGGACGAGGCATGAGCGCCGAAACCGTCACCATTTCCAGTCTCGGCGCCAAGGGCGATGGCATTGCCCATGGCTCGGATGGCCCGGTCTTCGTGCCCTTCTCGCTGCCGGGCGAGACCGTTTCCATCGCGCGGGTGAAGAACGAGGGCACGATCATGTCGATCGCGAGCCCCTCACCCGACCGGGTTCAGCCGCCCTGCAAGCATTTCGGGCCCGATGGCGTCGGTGGTGTCTGCGGCGGCTGTTCGCTCCAGCATATGGCCAAGCCCGCCTACAATACCTTCAAGCGGCAGGTGCTGATCGATGCCTTGAAGTCGAAGGGGATCGAGGCGCCGGTGGGCGAGATCTTCGAGGCTCATCCGCATCAGCGGCGGCGCCTCGTCTTCACGGCACGACGTCGCGGTGACGGCTTGGTCATGGGTTTCATGCAGGCAGAGACCCATCATGTCGTGCCGGTCGAGGAATGTCCCATCGCATCGGACGGGCTGATCTCCCGCCTAGACGCGATCAAGATCATAGCCAATGCCTGCGGGGCGGAACACTTCCGCATCACGGTCACCGAAACGACCACCGGCCTCGACATCTCGCTCGATGGCCTGCGGGGCGGGCTTGGCGATCAGGCGCGGCGCGCGGTGACCAATGCGGTGATCAAGCTGAAGGGCATTGCCCGCGTTTCGGCCAATGGCGAAATCGTCATCGAGCCGCAGAAGCCGCTGCTCGACTTTGCCGGGGCCCGCGTCGTGCTGCCGCCCGGCGGCTTCACCCAGGCGACGCGCGAGGCAGAGGACCACATGGCAGCCCTTGCGATTGCCCATATCGGCAAGGCGAAGAAGGTCGCGGACCTCTTCTCAGGCATCGGCACGTTTGCCCTGCGGCTGGCGCGCTCATCTGCCGTGCATGCGGTGGAATCGGATGAAAAGGCCGTGAAGTCGCTCGACTTTGCCGCCCGCAACACGCAAGGCCTGAAGCCCTTGACCGTGGAGCGGCGCGACCTTTTCCGGCGTCCGTTGATGACCTCCGAATTCAAGGCCTTCGACGCCGTCGTCTTCGACCCGCCCCGGGCGGGTGCCGAGGCTCAGTGTGCAGAGCTTGCGAAAAGCCAGGTGAAGAAGATTGTGGCGGTCAGCTGCAATCCGCTGACGCTGGCACGCGATCTCGCGATCCTGACTGCCGGCGGCTACCGCATCGATCAGGTGACGCCGATCGACCAGTTCCTCTGGTCCCCGCATGTCGAGGCTGTGGCCACCCTCAGCAAGAAATAGCAATTGATGCGCCTTTGGGTTGCGTTAAGTTTCTTGCGCCACCCAAGATATTCATCTCTGATGGCTTGCTAGAGAAGTATGTCATCAGAGGGGGAATGACGATGTCTGAAGTCGCAGCCCACGGACATGGCGTTCGCGGCATGAGCCGTGAATCCTTGCAGGCGCTCGCCGGCAATGGCGATCCCGGAAAGTTCGGCAAAATGTTTCCGCGGCTTCGGTCGCTTCATGCCGAGGACGACGCGCTTTTTGAGCTGGCAAAGGCGATGCGCGATACCAGGGGCGACACCGATGATCATCCGGAGCTGCCCGCCGGCTACACTTATCTTGGCCAATTCGTCGATCACGACATCACGCTCGACACGACGCCGCTAGACAAGCAGCGCGCCGATCCGCTCGCGACGCAAAACTTCCGCACCCCAGCGCTGGATCTCGATTCGCTTTATGGCGACGGACCAGGCCTGCACCCTTATCTTTACGCCAAGGAGGACATCCGCAAGCAACCGGGCCCGAAATTCCTCATCGGGAAGGCCGTGGCCTCCGCGGGCTTCAATGGGACAATCCCGGAACTGCGCAACGACCTGCCGCGCAACGCCCACGGCCGCGCGCTGATCTTCGACGAGCGCAATGACGAAAACCTGCTGGTGGCGCAGTTTCACCTGCTGATGCTTAAATTCCACAATGCCGTGGTCGAGCATGTGAAAAAGACGACCAAAGGCCTGTCCGACGAGGAACTGTTTACCGAAGCTCGGCGCATCGTCACCTGGCACTACCAGTGGATCGTGCTCTTTGATTTCGTCGAGCGCCTGACCGAGCGCGGGCTGATCCGACGGATCAAGCATGAAGGCCGACGATTCTATCGCTTCCGCAGTCGGCCCTATATGCCGGCGGAGTTCGCTGCGGCCGCCTATCGGCTGGGGCATTCCATGGTTCGCGAGAGCTACAGCCACAATGCCGTTTTCCGACCGGGCGGGTTCACGGATGGCACTTTGGACCTCATGTTCATTTTCACAGGCAAATCCGGGCAAATCGCGGGCGAGCTGGCACCGGAGACACCTCCTTCCCCGCTCGGCCCCCTGCGTGCTCTTCCCTCCAATTGGGTCATCGACTGGCGACGCTTTTTCGACCTTAACACGCCTCCTCAAGACGATTTCACACTCAATCGCGCCCGCCGGATCGATCCGCTCATCGTGCCCGCCCTGCACACGCTCCCCGACCATCCGGCGGACATGACGACCGTAGCCGCACGGCGGTTTGTGCTGCCTTTCCGCAACTTAAGGCGCGGTTCGCAAATAGGTCTTCCGTCAGGACAGGACGTGGCGCGCGCCATGGGTTTCGAACCATTGAGCGAAGCAAAGCTGGCCATGGGGGATGACGGCGAGACGGCCGCGCGGCTTGGTTTCCACAAGGCAACGCCGCTCTGGTACTACATCCTAAAAGAAGCCGAACAGCTGCACAGCGGAACGAGGCTCGGTCCCGTCGGGTCAACGATCATCGCCGAAACCTTCCTCGGCCTCGTCCATGGCGATCAAAACTCTTTCATGCAAAAACGCTCGAACTGGACGCCGCATCTGGGAGACACGCCCGGTGATTTCACCATGGCGGACCTGGTCAAATTCGTCGATGACATCAACCCGGTGGGGGATGGCAAAGGGGAGGCTTGATTTCCGCCTCCCCGGCAAAACCGGGGAGGCCTTCGACGTTTAGCGGCGCAGGAAGTTCACCACGTCCTCGATGAAGCGCTGCTTGTGGGTGGCAAACAGCCCGTGGGGGGCGCCCTCATATTCGATCAGGGTCGACTGGGCGATGCCTTTGGCCGCGGCGCGACCGGCGGCATCGATCGGCACCGTTTTGTCGTCCGTGCCATGGATGACCAGGGTCGGGACATTGAAGCTTGCGAGATCAGGGCGGAAGTCCGTCGTCGCGAAGGCCTTGGCGCAGGCCAGCGTCGGCTCGAGCCCTGCCATCATCGCCTGGCGTTCTGCCCATTCGAGCATCTCGTCGCTGACGGCCTTGTCGAACATGGCCACGCCGAAAAAGTCCTTGAAGAAGCCTGCGAAGAAATGGGCGCGGTCTTCGACCATGCCCTCGGTCATCTGATCGAAGGTTTCCTGCGGGGTCCCTTGCGGATTGTCCTCGGTCTTCAGCATGTAGGGCACCACGGATGACACGAGGATGGCGGAACGCAGATTGGCACCGCGATGACGCGACATGTAGCGGGCCACCTCGCCGCCGCCCATGGAGAAGCCGAGAAGGGTTGCGTCCGTGGCGCCGACCCAGCTCATGACATCGGCGAGATCGTCGGACAGCGTGTCGTAATTGTAGCCGTCGAAGGGCTGTTCGGAACGGCCGAAGCCACGGCGATCATAGGAGATCGCCCGCATGCCCGCATCGGCGATGGCCTTGGAAAGATCATCGAAGGTGTCTGCCGTCAAAGGCCAGCCATGCAGAAGGACAACCGGACGGCCCTCGCCCCAATCCTTGACATAGAGCTCGACACCATCGCGGGTTTTGATACGGGGCATTGCGTCACCTTTCGCTTGTTGCGAACAGGGAACGGGTGACGCTCGCAGCGGTTCCGCGCCAAGGCGCTCACGGCGACGAAAGAGAGCTGGCAGGCCTCAGTAGGTCAGAAGCGTGCCCGATCCAGTGACGTTCGAGCAACGGCAGCGACCGCCGACCCGACCGGGGTTTGCCGGGCAGGACACCTGTCCGCCACCGCCGATGCTGCCGGACTGGTCGATGACGCAGATATAGCGCTGGGGGCGGACCGGCCGGTTCTGACGCGGGGTGTTCTGCGTCTCGCTGATCACGTCGTTGGAGTCGTTGACGAGCACGAGCGGGAGCGAAGGGCTTACGGCCATCTCGGCGGAAGCCGGTGCGGCGATGACGAGCAGGCTGAGTGCGACACAGAACAAACGCAACATAAAAACCTCGGCAAAACAGGTGACAGCTGACAGCTGGACTTCGAAGAAAACGACGACCCTCGGGCCACCACGGATAAGACCCGAACAGCCGAGCGCCAACATGGTTGCAGAGATTAGCGTCAAAGACTGAACACAGGCTGAACCACCGTCCAGCTCGAAAACAGAAACGGCGCCAGAGCGGCGCCGTTCCCATGTAGGTCGTTCGTGTGCCGGATCAGGCGGCGCGACGCTGGCCTGCGGAGCTTCCAGCAGCCCGATCATCGATGCGGAACTGGTTGAGGAGCGCTGTCAGCGCTGCCGCTTCCTGGGCCAGGCCATGGCTTGCCGCCGTCTGTTCTTCAACCATGGCGGCGTTCTGCTGAGTGCCCTGGTCCATGGTGTTGACGGCGGTGTTGATCTCCTGCAGGCCGGTCGACTGTTCGCGCGAGGCGGTGACGATGGCGTTGACGTGGCCGTTGATCTCCTGGACCTCGCGGACGATCACGTCGAGCGCCTTGCCGGTCTCGTTGACGAGTTCGACGCCATGCTTGACCTGGTCGCCCGAGGCGCTGATCAGGGCCTTGATCTCCTTGGCGGCAGTCGCCGAACGCTGGGCGAGTTCGCGCACTTCCTGGGCAACGACGGCAAAGCCCTTGCCGGCTTCACCGGCGCGTGCGGCTTCAACGCCGGCATTGAGCGCGAGCAAGTTGGTCTGGAAGGCGATCTCGTCGATCACGCCGATGATGTTCGAGATCTCGCCGGAGGACTTCTCGATGCCCTGCATGGCATCGACAGCGCGTTCGACGATCTCGCCGGACTTCTCCGCACCGGCACGGGCGCGGGTCACCAGCTGGCCGACTTCCTCGGCACGGCGGGCACTGTCCTTGACGGTGGTGGTGATCTCTTCCAGCGCTGCGGCCGTCTCTTCGACCGAGGCTGCCTGCTGCTCCGTGCGGCGGGCGAGGTTGTCGGCGGACGAGCGAATTTCCGCAGCACCGCCGTCGATGGCGCGGGCATTGCGGCCGACGGTGGCGAGCGCATCATGCAGCTTTTCGACGGAGGCGTTGAAGTCGACGCGCAGGCGGTCGAGGTCACCGGCAAACGGGGTTTCGATGCGCGAGACGAGGTCGCCATTGGCGAGGCGGCCGAGGCCATCGGCCAGCGAATGCACGGCGAAGGACACCTGCTCGGCCTCACGCGCCTTGGCGGCTTCGCGTTCACGGCGCTCCTGTTCTGTCATCGTGCGGGTTTCATCCGCTTCGCGGGCCAGGCGGCCACGCTCGATAATGTTGTCGCGGAAGACGGCGACGGCAGCGGCCATCTGGCCGATCTCGTCCTTGCGAGCGGTGCCCGGGATCTCTGCCGAGACATCGCCGCCGGCGAGCTTACCCATGACGCCGGTCATCTCGACCACCGGACGAACCACGAGGCGCGACAGCAGGGCAGCGAGAATGCCGATCATGGCGACAACGCCGACAAGGGTGGCGACGGCTGCGGCCGTGCGGAATTCACCGATGGCGGCAAAGGCGAGATCGCGGTTGATCTGGACGCCGAGATACCAGTCGTCGCGCGGCAGGCCCTTGATCGGCAGGAAGGAGACCAGCACGTTGGCATCGGCGAAGGTGGTTTCCGTGATGCCGGCGCCGACGGATGGCGTGTTGGTCGGGAAGGCGTCCTTCAGCGTCTTGGTGACGAGGTTGCCATCGCGATGGACGAGGATAGTGCCGTCCTGCTTGACGAGGAAGGCGGAGCCCTTGCCGCCCATGTCGACGGAATTGACCATGTCGACGAGCGAGGTGAGCGAAAAGTCGGAAGCGGCCACACCGTAAAGCTTGCCGTCCTTCTTCACCGGGATCGCGGCGCTGATGATCAGGTTGCCGGTCGAGGCGTCGGCATAGGGGTCCGTCAGGACCATCTTGTCGGCCTTGACTGCGTCCTGATACCACGGGCGCTTGCGGGGGTCATAACCTTCCGGCAAGGGCTGGTTCGGTACGCTGGTGAACACGCCCTGCTCGTCGCCGACATAGGTCGACATGAATTCACGGATCAGGACCGGGTTGTCGAAAGCGGCGGTGATGGCAGCCGCATCGGGCGCCTTAGCCGCGGCATTGCCGGCAAGCTCGGTCAGCATCACGCGGGCGCCGAGCCAGTTCGCGATACTCTGCGAGGCCTGGAGACCGGAGCTATCGATCTCGCTCTTGACGGCCGCACTCGTCGCGTTGCGCTGGAGGCTGTCAATATAGAAGGAGAAGCCGGACAGGGCGGCGACCACCACGAGGGAGGCGACCACCAGGATCTTGGTCATCAGGTTGGAACTGGTCTTCACGGTACGGTCCTGCAAAAACTCTCCGCGCAACTGCGGCGCGGGGATGTCATGGGGCATTGTGCGATCACGGCACCATCATGGTGAGGAAGCGGTGGATATCCCGCTACCCCACGAATACCCTGCAGGATTTAATGGGTACTTAAGCGAAGACCGAAAAATAAGTAGGCCTCACATACGACACATCGCTTTTTCAGCGTTTCATCATGAACGCTTCGAATGCGGCACGTGCTTCTGCGCTTTTCAGCTGGGAGACGAAGTGCTGAAGCTCTTCCTGCATGCGGGCGCGGACTTCGTCGGCGCTGCCTTTGACCAGGGCACGGGCGATCCTCATCGCGGCCGGGGGCTTGGATGCAAGCGAGGAGGCGAGCTTCAGGGTTTCGGCCTCGACCTGATCCGGCGAGACGACCTTCCAGATAAGGCCGGCCTCACGCGCCTCAACGGCGGAAAAACCTTCGCTGGCGGCGAGCATGGCGAACGCGCGCTGGTGGCCCATGATGCGCGGGGCGATCAGGCTGGAGGCGGCTTCCGGGATCAGCGCCAGATCGACGAAGGGGGTCTTGAACAGGCTGCGGTCGGAGGCGACCGTCAGGTCGCAATGCATGTGCAGCGTCGTGCCGATCCCGATTGCCAGACCGTCCACGCCAGAGACCAACGGCTTGGTGACTTCGGTCAGCGCCTTGAGAAGGCCGAAGGCCGCCGGTTCGCCGACCGCGCCGGCCATGGCGAAGCTCAGGAAATCGGCCATGTCGTTGCCGGCGGAAAAGCAGCCCTCGGTGCCGAGGAAGACGATGGCGCGGATCGCTTCGTCATTCTCGCCTTCGAGCAGCCCAGCGGTCAGCTTCTCGTACATCGCCTGTGTGATGGCGTTTTTCTTGTCCGGCCGGTTGAAGCGCAGGACGAGCACGCCGGGATGGGCTTCCGGGCGGGTGATCTCAATGTGGTCGGTCATCTCGGCTTCCTCGGGTGGTCCCCACCCTCCCCTTGAGGGGGAGGGTCGGAGCGAAGCTCCGGGGTGGGGTGAACAACGACATATGCTGGTTTTGGTAGGGTCACCCCCACCCGCCGCTTTGCGGCGACCTCCCCCCTCGAGGGGGAGGTGGGAGATCAGGCGAACAGCGCTCTCGCTGCGTTGAGGCTTGCCTCGCCGTTGATGACGCGGTCCTTGAGGGCTGCGGTCTCGGCGATCAGGTTCTCGGCGGCGAAGCGGCAGAGCGCCAGGCGGTTGTCGCGGCCCTGTTCCTCGTCGGCAAGGGCGCCCTTTGCGAGGTAAACGCCGGTCAGAGCGAGGCCGAAGAGACGCTGGTAAGGGGTTGCGCCTGCGAGCGCTGCCGAGGCATTGCCGGCGGCGAGCTGGGAGAGCAGCCATTCGGTGGTGTCTTCCAGATCAGACAGGCTGGCATCCAGACGGGCGGCGGTTTCGCCGAAAGCCTCGAGGTTGGAAGCGCGCACGGCGTTGACCACCTGCTTCAGCTCGGTGATGTAGCCGCGGACATGGTTGCCGTTCGACAGCGGCAGCTTGCGCGTCACGAGGTCGGCGGCCTGGATGCCGTTGGTGCCCTCATAGATCGGGGCGATGCGGCTGTCGCGCCAGAAGCGAGCAGCACCGGTTTCCTCGATGAAGCCCATGCCGCCATGGGTCTGGATGCCGAGCGAGGCGACATCGACGCCGGCATCGGTGGCGAAGGACTTGGCGATCGGGGTGAGCAAGGCGGCGCGTTCGGCCCAGTGACGGGCCTCGTCGCCTTCGGCATGATGGCTCATGTCGGTGGCGTGGGCGCAAACATAGCAGATCGCGCGGGACCCTTGAGTCAGCGCCTTCATCGTCACCAGCATGCGGGCGACATCCGGATGCTCGATGATCGGCGACATACCCTGCCCCGTCCAACCGGGCGCCTTGCCCTGGGTGCGCTCCTTCGCATACTGCACGGCCTTCTGGGTGGCGGCCTCGCAGATGGCGACACCCTGCATGCCGACCGCGAGACGGGCATTGTTCATCATGGTGAACATGCAGGCGAGGCCCTTGTTTTCCTCACCGATCAGATAGCCGATCGCGCCGGCTTCGTCGCCATACTTGCCGTCGCCGTAGATCATGGTGCAGGTCGGCGAGCCATGGATGCCGACCTTGTGCTCCAGCGAATGGCAGTAGAGGTCATTGCGAGCGCCGATCGACCCATCGTCGTTGACGAGATATTTCGGCACGAGGAAGAGCGAAATGCCGCGGGTGCCGGCAGGGGCATCGGGCAGGCGCGCGAGAACGAGATGGATGATGTTCTCGGTGATGTCGTGCTCGCCCCAGGTGATATAGATCTTCTGGCCGAAGATGCGGTAGGTGCCGTCATCACGACGCTCGGCGCGGGATTTCATGACCCCGAGATCGGAACCGGCATGGGGCTCCGTCAGGTTCATGGTGCCGGTCCATTCGCCGGAGACCATCTTCGGCAGGTACTTCGCCTTCAATTCTTCAGCGCCGTGGGCCGTCAAGGCATCGACGGCACCCATGGTGAGCGTCGGGCCGAGCGCAAAGCCCATGGAGCCGGAGTTCCACATTTCGAGCGCTGCCACGTTGAGCATATGGGGGAGCCCCTGCCCGCCGAAATCTTCCGATGCCGTCAAGGAGTTCCAGCCGCCTTCGGCCCAGGCGCGGTAGAGTGTGTCCCAGCCATCGGGCACGATGACCTTGCCGTCGACCAAGCGTGCGCCCTGGCGGTCACCGATCTCGGCGAGCGGTGCGACTTCGTCACTGGCAAAACGTCCGGCTTCGGAGAGAATGGCATCGACAAGGTCGTCGCTCAATTCGCCCAGCTTGCCGTCTTCGATGGCCTTGGTCAGGCCCGCGACGTGCTTCAGGGTGAACGCGATCTCTTCAACGGGCGCCTTGTACATGACGTGCTCCTCCAACTGGCGTATGGTTCAAGGCCACGCCCAGACTCCCACCCAGGAGGCGCGGCTCATTCTCCTTCTGGCTAATTGATTTTTACGTAAACGTCAAATCTTTTGCATTGGGCAGAAGGCCTCCCCCACGGTCGGATCCAGGCTTGAACAGGGATCGGGCCAGACACGGGACAAAGCTGTGTGAACTGCAGGACACCCGCGGTGCAACGATATTCGGGGCGGCTTACCAAAGCCTTAGGCGGGCCAAGGACTTACATCTGCAAGGCGGGAAGTGACCGCTGCGAGTTCCTAATTCAGGCTTTTCACAACTAGCGCTCTGCCCGGATTTCGTCACATCACTGTTATCAGGGCTGACTAGTCGGAGGGTGGACTTCAACCAAAGGAGGCTCTGCCATGACCGAAACCAACACCAATCATCTCTCGTGGGACGAGTGGGACGAGCTGCACAATCCGCCGCCGGCCGTGACCGACTTCGACCGCGTCGTTGAACGCGCCGTCTCCCGCCGCGGCTTCCTTGGCGGCATCCTGGCCATGGGCTCTGCTGCTGCCGCCATGGGCACGCTCGGCAACCTGATGAGCTCGACCTCGGCCCAGGCGCAGGATGCAGCGTCGCGCTTTGCCTTCAAGCCGATCCCGATCGCCACCGACAACACCGTGCATGTTCCGGAAGGCTATAGCTGGAAGCCGCTCGCCAAGTGGGGCCAGCCGCTGTTCTCAACCGCCTCCGACATCGACCCGATGAAAGGCGTTTCGCTGGAAAACTCCGACAAGGTCTTCGGTGAGAACACCGATGGCATGGAAATGTTCGTGATCGGCGACCATCAGGTCATCGCCGTCAACCACGAATACGTCAACAACGAAACCAACCTGCCGCATGCGCCGGAAGGCATGCCGCAGTCGCTCGACGACGTGAAGATCCTGCAGAACATGCAGGGCGTGACCGTCATGGAAGTGACCGAAGGCGCCGACGGCTGGCAGATCGTTGTCGACAGCCCGTTTAATCGTCGTATTCACCACAACACGCCGATGAAGCTTTCCGGCCCAGCCGCTGGCTCGGATCTGGTCAAGACCGCAGCAGATCCCAATGGCGTCGACTGTCTTGGCACCTTCAACAACTGCGGCGCCGGCAAGACGCCGTGGGGCACCTACCTCACCTGCGAAGAGAACTTCAACGGCTACTTCGGCACCACCAATGCCGAGTTCAAGCTGCCCGACGACTACAAGCGCTACGGCATCGTGGCCGAGACCCGCTACGGTTATGAAAAGTTCGACGAGCGTTTCGACGTTGCGAAGAACCCGAACGAGCCGCGCCGCGCCGGCTACGTCGTCGAGATCGATCCGTCGGATGCCTCTTCCACGCCGATCAAGCGCACGGCGCTTGGCCGCATCAAGCATGAAAACGCCGCCGTCGCCGTCGCACGCGACGGTCGCGTGGTCGTCTACATGGGCGACGACGAGCGTGGCGAGTTCCTCTACAAGTACGTCTCCAACGGCATCTATGTCCCGGGCGGCGACACGTCCAAGCTGCTCGACGAAGGCACGCTCTATGTCGCCAAGTTCTCTGACGAAGGCACCGGCGAATGGCTGGCTCTGACGCCGGAAACCACCGGAATGAAGGCCGATGAAATTGCCGTCTTCACCCGTCAGGCCGCGTCCAAGGTTGGCGCCACCACCATGGACCGTCCGGAATGGGTCGCCATCAACCCGGTTGCGATCGAAGCCTATTGCTGCCTGACCAACAACTCGAACCGCGCCGTGATGAAAGACGGCAAGATGCGGACCAATGCCGGCGGCGACGTCATGGACGTCAACGCCGTCAACCCGCGCGCCGGCAACGAGTATGGCCAGATCGTCCGTTGGTATCCGGATGCGGAAGACCACACCAGCACCACGTTCAAGTGGGACCTGTTCGCCATGGCCGGCAACCCGGTCGTGCACAAGGACGCCTATGCCGGCTCGTCCAACATCAACGAAGGCAACATGTTCAACTCGCCTGACGGCATGATGTTCGATTCGACCGGTCTCGTCTGGATCCAGACCGACGGCGAAGACTCCAACGAGGGCGACTTCGCCGGTCAGGGCAACAACCAGATGCTCGCCGGCGACCCGGTCACAGGCCGCATCGAGCGCTTCATGACCGGCCCGAAGGGTTCGGAAGTGACCGGCCTCACCTGGTCGGCCGACAAGCGCACCATGTTTGCCGGCATCCAGCATCCGGACGCTCCGTTCCCGGACGGCGAAGGCAAGCTGCCGCGCTCGACGATCGTTGCGATCAAGAAGGACGACAACGCCAAGATCGGCTGATCATCCACGGGCCGGGCGGCAGCAGCCGCCCTGCCCTATTCACAAAACAAGAGAAGGCCGCCGACCGGAGTTTCCGGCGGCGGCCTTTTTTTCATATCAGAGGATGGCCGGATCAGGCGGCGAGGCGCTGGGCGTTGCGCGGGATCTCGACGTCGATCTCGAGGATCGAGACGTCTTCGTCGCGGTCCATCTTGATCTGCACCTTGTCGCGGTCGAATTCGACATGCTTGGCGATCACGGCAAGGATTTCCTCCCGCAGGACGGCCACCAGATCGCTTTCGAGCGAGGCGCGCTCATGGGCGAGCAGAACCTGCAGGCGTTCACGCGCCATCGGGGCGGAACGCTGTTTGCGGAACAGGGAGAAAATGCTCATGCGGCCCTCCGCGCGAAGATCTTGTCGAGGAGACCACGCTTCTCGCCAGGGATGGTGATCGGAACGTTTTCGCCGGCCAGACGACGGGCAGCATCGAAATAGGCCATGGCCGGGGCGCTGCGGGCGTCAGCGAGCGTGACCGGCGCACCGATATTGGAGGCGCGCAGCACGTCCATGCTTTCCGGGATGATGCCGACCAGCGGGATCGACAGGATCTCGAGGACGTCGTCGACCTTGAGCATGTCGCCACGCTGGGCGCGGTTGGCGTCGTAGCGGGTCAGCAGCAGGTGCTTTTCCATGCGCTCGCCGCGCTCGGCCTTGAGCGTCTTGGAATCGAGAAGGCCGATGATGCGATCCGAATCACGCACCGAAGAGACTTCCGGATTGGTGACGACGACGGCCATGTCGGCATGGCGCATGGCTAGCGTTGCACCACGTTCGATGCCGGCCGGGCTGTCGCAGATGATCCAGTCGAAATACTTCTTCAGCTCGTTGATGACCTGTTCGACGCCTTCGGCGGTCAGGTTGTCCTTGTCGCGGGTCTGCGAGGCGGGCAGCAGGAAGAGCGTTTCCAGCCGCTTGTCGCGGATGAGCGCCTGCGGCAGCTTGGCGTCACCCTGGATCACGTTGACCAGATCGTAGACAACGCGGCGCTCGGCACCCATCACCAGATCGAGATTGCGAAGGCCCACGTCGAAATCGACGACGACGACCTTTTCGTTGCGCTGTGCCAGCGCTGCACCGAGAGCGGCCGTCGAGGTGGTCTTGCCGACCCCGCCCTTGCCGGATGTCACGACTATCACCTTGCCCATGTGGTTCTCCTGTCTATCCCCGCTCAAGTTCACGTCATTCTTTCTGTCATGATTGCATCCCCCTCCAGCCAAAGCTGAACTGGATGCCCTTTCAATTCTGGATCCATGTCGTCGGTCATCGCGTAGACGCCGTCGATTGCAACCAGCTCGGATTCGAACTTACGACAGAAGATCCTTGCGTCGGCATTGCCAACGCATCCGGCGAGCGCTCTGCCGCGCAGCGCGCCGTAGATATGGACGGATCCGCCGGCGATGACTTCGGCACCGGATTGTACCGAGCCGATGACCGTGACGTCGCCCTGGGTGTAGATGACCGACTGGCCGGAGCGGATGGTCTCACGCACGATCAGCGATGGCGCCGAGACGGGGCTCTGCTGCACCGTGACCTGGGGTGCCGCCTGTTCGGCGGGCTTCTTCTCCGCCTTGCCCTTGGGCTTTGCATCGGAAGGTTCGGCCGCCTCTTCGCGCGGCACCTCGTAGTCGGCCGCGGGTTTTCCGCCCTTCAGCTGCGGCGGCATGCCCGGTTCTACGAGAGAGGGGCGCCCGCCTTCGATGCCCATGATCGAAACATTGCGCGCCGCGAGCTCGGCGATCAGGGCCTTCAGCTGGGGCTTGTCGATTTCGATGTCGGAAACGTCGAGTACCACGGGGCGACCGAGGAAGAAGCCAGCCGAACGGGCTGCGAGGTCATCGAGCCGGACAAGCCAGTCGTCGAACGGCGGATCCGGCGTCAGGACGACGGCCAGGAAGGATCTTCCCTTGATGCGGATGGAGCGTGGTTCGGTTAGCACTTTGGTCATCTACGTAAACAAATCGTTGATGAAAGGAGTAGTGCTGATTTGGTTAACAAATGGTTAACGCGGGGATTTTGCCGTTAGGAAACAGGCGGATCGTGCTCACGAAAAAACCGCCCGCGGCTAGCACCGGGGCGGCTTGATGTTAACCCTTTCCGGCTTCTCGAGGAAGCCGGATCAGCGGGAGCTATCGATCAATAGTAGGGCGACAGGCACTGCTGGCGGGGGCCGTTATACGGCTGGAACGTGTTGGAGCGCACGTCATAAGACCGGTAGCGCGCCTCGCACCACTGGTAGTGCCGCGGGTTCACGTTGCCCACCGGTGCTGCAGCGCGCGGCGGGTTGGCGATTGCGCCGCCGATGATCGCACCGGCTGCAAAGGCTGCCAACGGGTACCAGTAGCCATTGTGGTAACGATAGCCTGCACGGCGCTCACGGTAACCGCGGTGACCGCGCCAGTAGTGCGCGCGCTCGTAGCGGTCGATGCGGCGATCAATACGACGGTCGATGCGGCGGTCGATACGACGCTCATAGCGGTCACGATACTGTACCGCGGTGGCATCGGTGGTGGCGGCAATGGGGGCCGCGGGACGGATGACCTGCGCCTGGGCGGGGATCATGCCGGTAAAGGCCATGATCGAGGCGAGCGCGGCGACGGCGGTCGTCTTGAATGCAGTCTTCATGATGTTTCTCCCTGCATGTTTCCCGGTCGTCGGAACCGGATGAACATCCGGGCCTCGACCTTGAAACGAACGTTAACGGGGCCAGCCTGAACTCAGAATTAACATGCCGTTCATGGCTCGCGCTCCGCGCGTGGCGGTTCCACGACCGCTCCGGCGCGCAAGTGCCCGTCAACGGGGGAGCTCAGCTTTTGTTCCGGAAACGCCCTCAGGAATAGGGCGACACGCAGGTTCGACGCGGCCCGTGATACGGCTGGAAGGTGTTGCTGCGCCAATGATAGGAGCGGTAGCGATCCGCGCACCAGCTGTAGTGTTGCTGGGCGAGAGCACCACCATAATGCACCACATGGCGGCGCGGGATCGGCCGGTCGACGATCACACCCGCTCGCATCGAGCGCGGCGAGAACCACAGGCCTCTGTGATAGACATAGCCCGGGCGATGCAGCCGATAGCCATAGGCGCGATAGCCGTGATGGCGCGAGAACACCGTGACCCGCTGGTAATGCCGATAGCTCGTGTGGCGTTCGTAGATACGGACTTCAAGGCCGCCGGCATTGGCAGCGGTGCCGGCCATCATGAAGCCGGCGACGGCGAGACAGGCGGCGGCGAGAGCAGAAACAAGCTTCATGCGTGATCCCCCTTTTTGTGCGGAGCTGCCTTCCTCTGCGCCCGCCATCATGGCCGACACTTGGCCGCTTCTGGCGGCCGGAGGCTCCATCAGAGAATGCTAATCCGGCCTGAGCCGGGCGGCAAGGGCACGTGTCTCCTGGGCGCTCTCCAGGACAAGAGAAAGGGCGTTTCCTATCCGGAACCGCCCTCTCTTCACATACAGTTGATTGACCAGCGTCCGCTCAAGCCTCGATCTCGATATCGCCCTTCGGCCTCGAACAGCAGGCGAGGATATAGCCTTCCTCGATCTCGTCATCGAGGATGCCGCCATTGTGGTCCATCTCGACTTCGCCCGAGAGCTTCATGACCTTGCAGGTGCCGCAGAGGCCGGATTCGCAGGCCGCACCGATCCGGACACCGGCCGCACGGGCTGCCTGAAGGACCGTATGCCCAGGGGCGCAGAGGCCGTCCTTGCCCGACATGGCGAAGGTGACCTTGGTTGCCTGCTCGCCATCGCCATGGTCGGCAACAACCACCATCGGCTCCGGCTTGACCGGCTGGAAGGCTTCCTCGTGATACTGCTTCATGTCGAAGCCGGCACCTTCGAGCGCTTCGCGCACGGTTGCCATGAAGGGCGCCGGGCCGCAGCAGAAGACGGTGCGCTCGAGGAAGTCGGGGGCGAGAAGCGCGATCTTTGCCTTGTCGATGCGGCCCTTCAGGCCCGACCAGAGCTGACCGCGGCCCAGTTGCTCAATGATGAAGCCGAGCTGGAAGTTCGGCATGTCACGCGCCTTCGCCTCCAGCTCCCACCGGAAGATGATGTCGTCGGGCGAGCGCGCGCAGTTCAGAAAGGTGATGTCGCTATCGGGTGCACGGTCACTCAGGTCACGGGTCATGGACATCATCGGCGTGATGCCGGAGCCGGCCGAGATGAAGAGGTACTTCTTGCCCGGATACTTGGCATAGGAGAAGTCGCCGAGCGGGCCGAAAGCCTTCAGCGCCATGCCGGGCTTCAGATTGTCGAACATCCAGCGGGTGCCGATACTGTCCTTCTGCGCCTTGACCGTCACGGCGATCGTGTAGGGCCGCGAGGGACTGGAGGAGAGCGTGTAGGTGCGCATCACCGGCTCGGGCCCGACGGGGATCTCGAGGGTCACGAACTGGCCCGGCATGTAGCGGAACCAGAGGCCCGGCTTGTTCGGCTTGAAGGTGAAGGTCATCACGTCGGCGGCTTCCGGCGTGACGGCGACACACTCCAGGAGATGCTCCCGGTCGGACCAGGGGCGCATCTCGTCGACATGGCGATACTGGGTGACGGCAATGTTCATGATCAGGCCACCACGGAGAGGCGAGCCTTGTCGCCCTGAAGGCGGCTCACCATGAAGTTGGAATACCATTCAACGAACTGCATGACGCCGCCTTCGTGATCGACGGAATAGGGACCGGGTTCATAGGCCGGCGAGCGGATGCCGAAGGCGTTTTCCTCGACGATCGAGCGATCCTGGTCATTGGTCATGTTCCAGACATGGGTCAGCTCTTCGAGGTCGTAATCGACGCCTTCGACCGCATCCTTGTTCACCAGCCAGGTGGTGGTGACGGCCGTCTCTTCGGCCGACAGCGGCAGGACGCGGAAGGAAATCGCGTGGTCGCCGAGGATGTGGTTCCAGGTCGTCGGATAGTGGAAGAGCAGCATGGTGCCGATATGGCTGATCGGCACGTCGGCGGAGAGCGGCTTCTTCACGGCGCGCTTGCCCGACATGGTGTAGCTCTCGGCATCCTGTATCAGCGGCATGCGGGCGGTGCGGAACTGGCCGGACGGGTCCATCTTGAAGGTGGACGGAAGACCGGCCGCCTCACAGCGTGCCCAATGTTCGGAAATGAACGGGTCGTCGCCGGCCCCCTGCACACCGGTTGCGGTCGGCGCTTCCGGATAGGTGCGGCAGAGCTCCGGATGGTTGCCGGCGCAGTGGTAGCATTCGCGGTTGTTTTCCCAGACGAGCTTCCAGTTTCCCTTCTCGATGATCGTGTTCTTGTGCGCGACCTTGGCTTCCCAGAGCCGGTGCGGCGCCATGTAAGGTTCGATCGAGGCCCGCACAGGGGCAAAATCGGGGGCTTCGTTGGCGAGGCAGACGAAGATGTAGCCCGCGACGCTTTCGCAATGCACGGTCTTCAGGCCGAACTCGGCCTTGTCGAAATTCTCGCCCATCTGGCGGGCGAAGACGAGCGAGCCGTCAAGGTCGTAGGTCCACTGGTGGTAGGGGCAGACGAGCTTGGCGGAGGCGCCCTTGTCCTGGGTGCAGACGCGGTGGCCGCGATGGCGACAGGTGTTGTGGAAGGCGCGGATCACCTGATCCTTGCCGCGCACGATGACGACCGGATAGTCGCCGATCTGGGCGGTGAAATAGTTGCCGGCACGCGGTATCTCGCAGTCATGGCCGATGAACAGCCAGTCGCGATACCAGATCATCTCCATGTCGAGCTTGAAGTAATCCTGGTCGATATAGAAGGGCTGTTCGAGGGAGAAACCCTCGCGGCGGTTCTTCAACTGACGCAGCACATTGGCCTGCAGGTCCATGTCGTCCTCGTGTTTTCAAAAACTCGGGGGAGAAGAGGGCGCAGCCCGTCACCGCCTTGAACAGGCGCTGCGCATGGCTATCTCCGGTCGCCCTCCGCAACCTCAAATGTCCGTCTGCCAAGGCTGGTTTCCGGGCTCAGGAGTGGTCCATTTGCGGACCGCGTCGGCGCCTTCCCAGGATTTCTCCCAGTGGCCTTTTGCCAAAACGCATTCTCCACCACCGTTGCGGGGGCAGCGCCGGATTTTGACCGGCTTCCCGATTTCCCGCCCTTCCCTACCAGGGCGGCACCTCGAGCTTGCCAGCATCTAATCACAGGGCCGGGTCATGCGCTGCACTGCGAAACGACACGGCTGAAATTGTTTGCGACATGGCCACAGCCCCGTGAAATAGAGGGGAGAGAGCAAAATCTCCTTTAATTTCCGAATACTGCAGTATTCGACAAGAAACCTCCCGAAACAGCGTGACGCAAACGGGCGATTGCAGAGCAGATTGCAAGATTTGCGCTGCGGCAAGCCTCAGGAAACCTCCGAGGCGCAAAGTACCATCAAATCATGATTAACCATGCTGCGCTAAGCTCCAGCAGTCAGTCCGGGTACCGTCAGAGCGTCAAGATGCAGAAACTGAGATACTACGCGGCTCCCAAAGCGGAAACGAAGGCGCCGCCGCCCGCCAAGGCCGTCCATTCCGAGTTCCTCAGGACCGGACGGATTTCGCGCAGCCGTGAAGACTGGCTGCCGGATGAACGGCGCTACCTGACCTATGAGGAAGTCGCGGCGCGGACGGGACGCCGGCTGGAACGGGCTGCGGAAACCACGCACGACCGGATCAACAGCTTTCACCGTTCGATCAAGTTCCCCAAGATCATCTTTCACCGCACGCTGAACAACAGCCCGCATCTCGGTTACTGTCACGTGACCGCGGCGCGCACGAACTTCGCGCAATATGCCGATGTGAAATGGGCCTTCTACATCGCCAACTTTCTGGCGGATATCGGCGGTGAGGAAGTTTTCTTCGAGCAGATCAAGCAGAATTACGGGCGGATGTATTTTGCCGTGGCGATCAAGCCGGAGGCAGAAACCAAGGCGATGACGATCGATCGTTCCTTCCGCGACAACGGGCTCCTGTTCCAGACGGTCGACCCGAAAGAGGCGCTCAGAAACGTGCTGATGCTCGGCGCGCGAGACGCCGAGCTCAGGAAGATCATCGCAAAGCTTTAAAGGCTGGCGTCCCCGATCAGGCGCCGAAACCGCCGACGGGCTTCTTCTTGTAGATCAGCCAATCCTTCGAGACATAGTCGTTCGCACCATAGACCGTGACGGTATCACCGCCGGCCGACTTGGAGGTGGCGAGCGCCTTTTCCGCGAAGTTGGTGAAGTCGAAGGCATTCGGGGCCTGCTCGGAGAAGCAAATGCCGAAGGACATGGTGAGCTGGCCGACGCGGGCACCGCTCGACGAGCCGACGAAATTGGTGGCCTTCAGCTTGGCGCGGACGAGATCGACCACGCGGCTGATTTCCTCCTGATCGGAGGTGTAAAGCAGCAGACCGAAGCGGCCGGCATCGAAGCGGCAGGCAAGGTCGCCACCGCCGGAGACGGCTTCGAGAACCTTGGCGACCTGCATCAGGAAGCGTTCGGCCACGGCCGGGCCCATCTGCTCCTGTATGCGGGCATAATCATCGATCTCGCCGATGGCGACACCGCAGAGGACGGGCATTTCCGGGTTTGCATAAATCTTGGCGACGGCCTTGTTGAAGGCGCGGCGCGAGGCAAGGCGGGTGACCGGATCGACAAACTTGGCGGCTTCGGCCTCTTCGGCCTCGCGCTGCAGATCGGCGAGCGCTGCCGTCTTGTCGACCACGGCGCGCACGACATTGCTGTTCTGATGCGCACGCTTCTCGGTCGCGGCCTTCAGCATCTTGATCGACTGGCCGAGCGGCGTGCCTTCGAGGTCGGCTTCGGTCAGGATGGTCTTCGAGGCATGACCGATGACGCGGCCGTAATCGGTGAGCGAGATCTTTTCCTCGTTGAGGAGCGAAATGAAGTTGCTCATCTCTGCGCGAACCTGGCCGTTCTGGCGGCTCAGCAGACCGTCTTCATGGTGATGCGGCAGATACTTGCGGCCGAGCTCGTCGAGCGCTTCCTGGGTCTTGACCTTGCCGAGCGCGATGAACTCACGCACCAGTTCCGGATTGCTGCCGGAATAGGCTTCATAGACCAGTTCGTAATTGCGCGGCAGACCGTCGATGCCCATCTGATGCATGGCGGTGGCGACGCGAAGCGCAATGCTGGCGGCAGGATTCTTGACTTGCTGCATCTGTCCACTTCCCCGAGTGAGGCTTTCCCGTCTCTTGGCCTGACCATAGGCGAAGTTCTCTTTCTTTCGGTTACGTCGGTAGTTAAAATTTGAGATGTCTCGCCACCCCATTAAAAAATAGGGTGGAAACTGCGGTCCATCGCGCTGAAAAAGGGATTTGCCGGCTCGTCGCGCAGGCGATAAGGACGGGCAAAGGCAGACCGGAAGGCATCTCAAAAATGGCGCGGATCATCCCGATCGCAACGGACAAGGACAAGGCGGAGGCCATCACGGCGGCCACCGAGGTGTTGATGCGCCAGAGGCCTGTCGCGATCCCGACCGAGACCGTCTACGGGCTTGCGGCCGACGCCACGCATCCCGCTGCGATCACCTCCATCTACGAAACCAAGGGGCGTCCGCGCTTCAACCCGCTGATCTGCCATATGGCGGATCTTGCCATGGCAGAGCGCTATGCCGTGTTCGATCCGCTCTCGCGGAAACTTGCAGAGGCCTTCTGGCCAGGACCGCTGACGCTGGTTCTCCCGCTCCAGGAGAATTGCGGCATTCATCCGTTGGCGACCGCCGGGTTGGATAGCGTCGGCATCCGTGTGCCTGTCGGCTTTACCGCCGAGCTTATTCGCAATCTGGGCCGGCCGCTCGCCGCACCCAGCGCCAATTCCTCTGGCCGGATCAGCCCGACGACGGCGCAGCATGTGGCGGCGGACCTCGGACAGAAGATCGACGTGATCATCGATGGCGGCGCCTGCCCTGTCGGCGTGGAATCGACCATCGTGAAGGTCGAGGGCGGCGACGTACGGCTTTTGAGGCCCGGTGGCATCGCGGTCGAGGCGATCGAAGCTGTCATCGGCACGTTAATCAGCCGGCCGAAGGCGTCCGGGACAGCCGCGATCGAAGCGCCTGGCATGCTAGCCTCGCATTATGCGCCTGACGCCTCGGTGCGGCTGAACGCGACGAGCGTGGCGCAGGACGAGGCCTTGATCGCCTTCGGTTCCGGCGACATATCCGGAGCAGCGGGAGCCAAAGCGCTGTTCAACCTCAGCCCCGTAGGCGACCTTGCCGAAGCCGCGAGCAATCTCTTCGACTACCTGAAGCGGGCGGATGCGAGCGGCGCGAAGGGCATAGCCGTTGCAGCGATCCCGAACGAGGGGCTTGGCGAGGCGATCAACGACCGGCTGATGCGGGCAGCAGCCCCGCGTGGCACGGAGGAATGACAGAGATGAACGTGACCATTAGCCTTGCCGAACGTCTGCGCGCCTTCATCGACATCGTCGGCGAGACGAACGCGCTGACCTCTCTCGACGACATCAAGCCCTATCTCACCGAAAACCGCGGGCTCTATCATGGCGCCTCGCCGCTGGTTCTGAAGCCTGGATCGACGGCGGAAGTCTCTGCAATCATGAAGCTTGCGTCTGAGACCGGGACGGCGATCGTGCCCGTCAGCGGGCGCACGGGCCTCGTGGGCGGCCAGGTGCCGCGCGAAGATGGTCAGGATGTGCTGCTCTCGCTGGAGCGGATGAACACGATCCGGGAAGTGGACCCGGTTGCGGACGTGATCATCGCCGATGGCGGAGCGATCCTGGCCGACGTGCAGAAGGCAGCCGAGGAGCATGGCAGGCTTTTCCCGCTTTCGCTGGGCTCCGAAGGATCATGCCGGATTGGCGGCAATCTCGCCACCAATGCTGGCGGCACGGCCGTGCTCGCCTATGGCAATATGCGTCAGCTCTGCCTTGGGCTGGAAGTGGTGCTACCGACGGGGGAGATCTGGGACGGGCTCAGGCGGTTGAAGAAGGACAATAGCGGCTATGATCTCCGCGATCTCTTCATCGGCGCGGAAGGCACGCTCGGCATCATCACCGGTGCGGTGCTCAAGATGGTGCCGCGCCCGCGTGGCAAACAGGTCGCCTATGTGGGGCTCGCCTCGCCCGAAGCTGCGCTTCAGCTCTTCGAGAAGGCCTCGCAGCGCTGCGGCTCGGCACTGACAGGCTTCGAATTGATGCCGCGGATCGGCATCGAATTCACGACGAAACATATCGCCGGCGTGCGCGATCCGCTGGCTTCCATTCACCCATGGTATGCGCTGGTCGACATCTCGACCTCGGACTCGGCTGAAACTGCCGAGACCATGATGCAGGAGCTGCTGGCAGAGGCCTTCGAGGCGGGGCTCGTCTCGGATGCCGCGATCGCAAGTTCGATCGCACAGCAGGATGCCTTCTGGCACCTGCGCGAAAGCATGTCGGATGCGCAGAAGCCGGAGGGCGGTTCGATCAAGCATGACGTTTCGGTGCCCGTCTCGCGCATTCCGGCCTTCCTCAAGGAAGCAGATGCCGCCGTCCACGCGCTGATGCCGGATGCCCGCATCTGCGCCTTCGGCCATCTCGGCGACGGCAACATCCATTACAACATCAGCCAGCCCATCGGCGCCGACAAGGCCGCCTTCATTGCCCGCTGGCGCGAGGTCAATGCGGTCGTGCACGCTGTCGTGCACAAGCATACGGGCTCGATTTCGGCGGAGCATGGTGTCGGCCAGCTGAAGCGCGACGAGCTTGCGGCCAGCCGGCCGGCGATCGAGACGGAGCTGATGCGGCGCATCAAGCAGGCCTTCGACCCCGCCGGGATCATGAACCCCGGCAAGGTGATCGGCTGATCCGATGACCGGCTCCCCTCGCCTATCGCTCCGGATCGACCTCGCCAATGGCGCGCGGCTTGGGCCAGGCAAGGCACAGCTCCTGGCGCTGATCGAGGAGCACGGCTCGATCCGGGCGGCGGGTGCTGCGATGGGCATGTCCTATCGCCGATCCTGGTTGCTCGCCGACGAGATCAACCGGATGTTCAAGGAGCCGTCGATCTTCACCCGCCACGGGGGAAAAAGTGGCGGCGGCGCAGGATTGACGCCGTTCGGCGAGACGCTGCTTAAGGCCTGCCGGCGGATGGACGCCGAGAGCCGTAAGGCGCTTTCGTCGGATCTCGACTGGCTGGAGGCCATGCAATCGCATGACTTCGTTCCCGCCGGGCAAAAGAACGAAGACGACAGCTGAGCGGCCTGCCTTCGCTCAGGGCAGGACCTGCCGGAAGAGGCCTTCGGACGCGATGGACACCGTCTTGAAGAGAAGATGGACCGGCTTGCCCGGAGCCAGCGCCAGCTGGCGCAGGGATCGGCGCGTTACTTCGGCGATCATCGTCTGGCCCTGACAGTCGACGGTGAGCGTGACGCTCGCCCCTGATCCGTCATCGACGGCAAGGACTCGGCCCGAGAGCCGATTGAGGGCGGAAAGGCCTTGGCCATGTTCCGTCGCCACAACGATATCCGAGACCGGGACAAAGACACGGACGCGTGTGCCGATCGGCAGAGGCGTGCGGCGTAACAGCAGCGGGCCCGCAGCCGAGCTGGCCTCTGTCAGGCCGTCCGTCTCGTCGTGAGCGGTAATCTCCGCCTCGATGAAATTGCCGGCCGGCAGATCGCCCGAGGCCTGCGCGACCGTTGCCAATGCCTCGTCCGGACGGCCAACCCCGCTCGCTCTGCCCCCCTTGAAGGTCACCAGAGCATTGGCGAGACGCGCCACCTCCTCCACCGAGTGACTGACATAGATAATCGGCACGCCGAACTCGTCGCGGATGCGCTCGATATAGGGCAGGATCTGCGCCTTGAGCGCGGTGTCGAGGGCCGACAAAGGCTCGTCCATCAAGAGCAGCTTCGGGCTTGCCATCAGGGCGCGGCCAAGCGCGACGCGCTGCTTTTCGCCACCCGAGAGATGGGCGGGGCGGCGGCCGAGCAGGCCGGCAATCCCTAAAAGTGCAGCGATGCGGTCGAGGTCTTCGCGGCGCTCGGCGCGCGGCAGCAGGCCCTCGCCATAACGCAGGTTCTGCAGGACCGTCAGATGGGGAAAGAGGCGGCCTTCCTGGAAGACATAGCCGATGCGTCGGCGGTGTGGCGGCAGGAAGGTGCCCTTCTCGTTCCAGGTCTCGCCATTGAAGAGGATGCGACCCTCCTCCGGACGGATGAGGCCTGCGATGATGTTGATGAGTGTGGTCTTGCCCGAACCGGAAGCACCGAAGAGGGCCGTCAGCCCCTCGCCCAGGGTCAGGTCGGCCTGCAGCTCAAAATCGCCCTGGCGGTGGTGGATGGCAAGCTCCAGCATCAGGCCGCTCCGACTCGAGCGGCGATGCGCCGCGACAGGAATTCGGAGGCAATCAGGGCACCGAGCGACAGAACGATCGAGATCAGGGTCAGGCGCATGGCGGCGAGATCACCGCCTGGGACCTGAGTGTAGGTGTAGATCGCCGCGGCCAGCGTCTGCGTCTCGCCGGGAATGTTCGAGACGAAGGTGATCGTGGCCCCGAACTCGCCCATGGACTTGGCAAAGGCGAGGATCGCTCCGGCGGCGATGCCGGGCAGGATCAATGGCAGGGTGACGGTGACGAAGACATAAGGGGGTGGCGCGCCAAGGGTGGCGGCAGCGGCTTCGAGCCTCCGGTCGACGGCATCGAGCGAGAGGCGGATGGAGCGGACCAGGAGCGGAAAGCCCATGACGGCGGCGGCCAGGGCCGCCCCCGTCCAGCGGAAGGAGAAGACGAGGCCGAGCGACTGCTCCAGGAATGCGCCGACCGCGCCGCGTCTGCCGAAGGTGATCAGCAGCAGATAACCGGTGACGACGGGCGGCAGGATCAGCGGCAGATGCACGAGGCCGTTCAGGAGCGATTTGCCCCAGAACTCCTTGCGCGAGAGAAGCCAGGCGACCAGCAGGCCCAGCGGCAGCGAAAAGGCCACGGCGACAGTCGCGACCTTCAGGCTGAGCAGCATCGCGGTCCATTCTTCGGCCGTCAGCGTCAAATGTAACATCCCGGATGCGTTGCAGAATTCGGCTTCAGTCGATCGAAGGTCAGTTGGTCTTCGCCAGCACGGTGAAGCCCGCGGCGGTGAAGATGGCATGGGCATCCGCGCCCTGCAAGTAAGCCAGGAATTCGGCGGCGCGCGGGTTCTTGCCATCCGTCGTCAAGGCGACCGGATAGATGATTGCCGGGTGGCTCGCCTCGGGGAAACGATCGATGATCTTCACGCCTGGATCAACCTTGGCGTCCGTTTCATAGACGATGCCGAGCGGTGCCTCGCCGCGCGAGACGAGCAGTAGAGCCGCGCGGACGTTTTCTGCCTGCGCCACCTTGTCTTGCACGCTGTCCCAGACATTAAGGTTCTGGAGTGCAGCCTTGCCATAGGTGCCAGCGGGGACCGCATCGACATTGGCCATGGCGAGGCGTTCATCCCCGAGCAGATCGGAGAGAGGGAAATCCTGAGCGATGGTGGCCGTGACAGCGGAATCCTTCGGCGCGACCAGCACGATGCGATTGCCGAGCAGATTGACGCGGCTATCGCCCTTCACTCTGCCGGCCTTGTCCAGATGTTCCATCCATTTGAGGTCGGCGGAAATGAAGATATCGGCCGGCGCGCCTTCCTCGATCTGCTTGGCCAGTGCTGAACTTCCCGCAAAGGAGAAGGTGACCTCGCCTCCGCCAGCAGCCTTCCAGGCGGCAGCGGCCTGTTCGGCGCTTTCCTTGAGGCTCGCCGCCGCGAAGACCGTGACGGGCTCTTCGGCGTGGGCGGCTGTTGCCAGAAGGCTCGTGGCGGTCACGGCAAACAGTGCGGAGAGCGCGAGAGCTGTTGTCTTCATCAGGCGGATCACGGTGGCCTCCATTTCGATATATCCCAATGGATATATCGATAGACAAAAACAAACCCGTCGACAAGAGGCCGACGGGTTGTTGAATGATGTAAGATCAGGCCTTCAGCTGGGCGAGGCTGAAGAGGAGATCGGCCGAAATGCTGCCACTGCCGCCGCTCAGGATGGAGATTGCGGGATCGCTGAAGGTGGCGTTTTCAGTGTCGTACATGGCCGAATAGCGCTGCAGCAGGCGTTCCAGCTTGGCCGGATCCTGCAGGTCGGAAAGCTCCAGGTTCTCCCCGATGATGCGCGCCTGCTGGTCCACATCCATGTTGGAGAACTCGTCCGAAAAGCCGAAGGTGGTGCGGAAGACCGCCATGAGCGCATCGTCGGCGATGAGGCCGTAGGCATCCGTGATCGTCGGTGCCGTGCGCTGGAAGTAAAGCGCCAGGCGGACAGCCTCGTTGCTCTCGCCTTCGGTCTCTTCCAGCGTCTGGCGCAGATACTTGTTGACCGTTTCCATGGTCTCGCCGCGCTGCTGGATCGTGCCGATCGTCTCGCGGGTGAGATTGCCTTCGGCGTCGAAGTTGAAGGAGGCGACGAGTTCGGCCCAGCGGCTGTCGGTCTGCTGGTTGACGAAGCTCTTGGGGTCGGAAAGGTCGGAGCCGAAGATCTGCTTGAGGAAGTCGTCGGTAACGTCGTCCGCTTCCAGACCAAAGGCGCCGATCACCACATCGACTACTTCGCGGTTTGCGAGCAGTTCGCTGACCGAGTCGATCGACTGGATCTTCTCCTGATAAACCTCGGCCTTCTTGGTCGCGGCTTCGCGGACTTCCGTCTTTTCCGGGTCTTCGAGGAAGCGAACCTCGTTGATCACATACTGCTTGGCAATCATCGTCGCCGTCAGCGAGTTGTGAGCCTGAAGCGGCACGGCGGCATTGCCTTCGCTGTCGAAGTTGAAGAGCTTCGACATCTCGATCAGGCGGCTGTCTTTCGACTTGTTGGCGTAGCTGTTCGGGTCGGTGAAGTCGCTGGTCAGCGCCTTGCGCAACTCGCTGTTGGAGAATTCGTTCGCTTCGAAACCGAAGGTGCGCTGCAGGACCAGGCGCATCGTGGTGTCGGACAAGAGGTCGTCGACATTCTCTGCTTCGGAAATATTGGTCTTGAAGAGGTCGATCAGAGCGTCTTTCCGCTCTTCGTCTGCGTCATCGTATAGGGTCGAGAAGCCTGAATGCGTGGAGGCGAGCTGGGTGGAGCCCTGCGCGGTCATGCCGGATTCGACCGTGCCATCGCTGGCGAAGTTGAACTTGCCGGCAATCGCCACCCAGGCATCCCCGCCATTGGTGGCGGCGTAGCTATCCGGATCCGAGGTGTCGCTGGTGACGATCGACTTGAAGGTGGAGGCCGACACGGAGCCGAGTTCGAAAGCCGTGCGGACATAGTTGAACAGGCGGCTGTCGGACGTCAGCTCATCGACGCTCGTGATCGTCGAGATCTTCGATTCATAATAGGCGCGCTCGCGCTGGCGGTAGTAGTCGGTGACGTAGGTCTGCTCTTCGTCGACATAGAGCGAGACGGTCTGCTCCTTCTGGGCCGCTGTCTGGGCCGTCGCCCCCGCAAGCGATCCATCCGCATTGAAGTCGAAGGCCTCTGCGAGCTTGAGGAAGCTTGCGGCATTGGCTGACCCGTTGGCGACGAGTTGGTTGACGTAGCTGTCCGGATCCGAGGTGTCGCTGGTCAGGATCTGCGTCAGATGATCCTTGGTGTAATAGGTGCCGTCGATGCCATAGGCGTCGAGCACGAAAGTCATCAGGCGGCTGTTGTTGACGAGGCCGCTGACATTGGTGACCTTGTCGATCATCGCTTCGTAATAGAAGGACTCGGCCTCGAGCGTATCGCTCTCCTCCGCCAGTGACGCCTCGTATTTCTCCAGGAGTTCGGCCTGCTGGGCATCGGTCTGGAGATCGGTGGTCTGGGCGGAGAACTGGAAGGATGCAGCGAAGTTGCGATAGCGCTCGTCGGTCAGCTGATTGGCAAAGCTGTTTTCATCCGAGAGATCGCTTTCCAGCACCTTCTTCATGAAAGCCTTGGCATAGGTCATCTCTTCGAGACCATGGGCCTTCATCGCATAGGAATAGAGCTGGTAGTCGTCGAGGAATTCCTCGAGCGAGCTCACCTTGCCGATGTTCTCCTTGAAATACTCCGTCTGGCGCGCGACGACCGGATCAGAGGCGGTGCGGTTGAGGCTCGCCTTGATGTCACGGTTGACGAGATTGTAGCTCAGATAGGTCGAGACCATCAGGATTCCTTAGAGAACGTATCGCGCGCGAATCACAGTATGGCGCGAAATCCTTGCCTCAAGCTTTATGGAATGGTGAAGAAGCGAAATGAGTTTCAACGCCCTTCGCCGCGCCGCCTGGCCTCAGCGCAAGCATACGTTCCGCCGTGGAACAGATCGGAGCGGAATTTCACTTTTTCGAAACCGTGACCGGTGTGACAAAACTAACCATTTGACTGCGCAAGGTTTTCTTTACCGCGTCTTTTAAGCTGTCTCCAACAGCGGCTGGCTATGTTGACCCCACAGAGGACGAAAAGTCCCGAACAGACGAGCACATGACGCGCTCTCGGGTAAAACAAGGGTAGCATGAAGATGACGAACACGGTTTTGAAGCCAGCATGGGCCGGTGCCACTTTGCGACTGGACCCTGCGCGGTTCCCTCAGCAGGTGACCTATGCCCTGCGCGGCGCGCTTGGCGACGTCACGATCACCATCGATGAACGCGGCGCAGTCCTGCGCAAGATCCTCCCCGGCAGCGGCCTGCCGCTTTCCTTCGCTCTTCCGACCCGCGCCTTCAAGGGCGTTGCCGCGCGTGCCATTGACCATGGCGACGGCGAGGTGACCGTAACGCTCGAACTGCATCACGAAGATCCGGATCTCTGCATTCCGCTGCTCGTGGCCCACGATCTCTGCGATATCGCCGCCGACTGGCGCGGCTGGGCAGATGCCTTCCGCATTCCCATGCTGATGGTCGAAGCCGATGGCGTTGCCCGCCCGCTCGAAGATCATCTGGGCGACGTTCGCACCAAGGAGACGCAGCCGCGTCGCCGCCACTCCTATTTTGCAGAGCGCCGCCCGCGTTTCCTCGTGCGCCGCACGACCGGCAAGCTGGGTGTAACCATGAAGATTTCCGGAAAGGAAATCATCGCCCGCAACTGATCCTGTCCCAGGACCGAACATCAAAGAGGCCCGGAAGACAACTTCTGGGCCTCTTGCTTTTGAGGGTAATTGTCCGCCGGCGTTTCGAAATGAAACGAAATTGGCCCTTGTATTAGCGCAGCCTGAAGAGAGATCAGGCGAAGGGAATGGCCACGACAAGGCCGAGAAAAATGATGAGACCAACCCGGTTGTTCGACTTGAAGAGCGCGAGGCACTGGGCACCGTCGTCGATGTCGAGCACCTTGATCTGCCAGGCGAACAGCGCCGCTGCAACAAGCAAGCCGATGATCGCGGGGAAAGCCGCACCGCCGACCAGAAATGCCGAAAGCAGAAGGATGAGCGTCAGGCCGTAAAGGCCGGTGAGCCAGATCTTGGTATCCCGGTCGAAGAGGCGCGCCGTAGAGCGCACGCCGACCAGGGCATCGTCTTCGCGATCCTGATGGGCATAGATCGTGTCGTAACCGATCGTCCAGGCGACCGCGCCGAGATAAACGAGGATCGCGGCTAGCGAGAGATTGCCGTGCAGCCCGGCCCAGCCCATGAGGCCACCCCAGGAGAAGGCAAGCCCGAGGAAGAATTGCGGCCAGTCGGTGAAGCGCTTGGCGAAGGGATAGATCGCAACGACCGCCAGCGAGAGAATGCCGAGCACGATCGAGAAGCTGTTGAAGCAGAGCAATACGGCGAGACCAACCAGCGACTGCACGACCATGAAGATCTTGGCATTGCGGCGGCTGATCCGTCCGGACGGCAAGGGACGCGAGCGCGTGCGGGCCACCATGTTGTCGATGTCGTGGTCGACGAGATCGTTATAGGTGCAGCCGGCCCCGCGCATGGCGACCGAGCCGATGAAGAAGAGCACGAGGTGGAAGATAAAGAGCCCTGCATTCAACCGGCCTTCGGCGGCAAGCGCATTGGCCGCGAGCGCCGAGGACCAGAAGCACGGCCACATCAGGAGCTGCCAGCCGATCGGCCGGTCCCAGCGGGCAAGCTGGGCATGCGGCCAGAGCCATCGCGGCAATACGCGATAGACGAAATTGTCGGAGGGCGCGTCGATGACGCGATCAATGTTCGGATCGGCTGTGCTCATGCCCCTGTTGATAGAGCATGGGCAGACCTAAGAAAACCGCCCCCTGCCCTCCCGGCTCGAAAATCGGCTGCGGCCTTTCGTCAGTCGAAGCTGACGCCGAACTTGTAGCTGGCGGAGACGCCGAACATCAGCTGGTTCTTGCTGCCACGCTCTTCGACGAGGCTCGAGTCGGCGACAGGGCCTGCCAGGCGCTTGTATTCGGTGAAGGCGCTCATCGAAAGCTTGTCGGTGGCGGCCCAGGTGATCGCGCCGCCTGCGCCATAAGACGTGATGCCGCCATCGGGATCATACTGGCTGAGGCCCGAAGCGGCGGATTCCGCCGCGTTCACGCCGTAATAGGCATCCGTATAGCCGCTGGTGGCGAAGGTCATGCGCGGGCCGGCGGAAACCCTGAGATCCGGTGCGATATCGGTAAAGGCGTCAACGGCGATGTCGGCGACAAGGCCGTCATGGGCCCGGATACCCTGGCGCAGTTCGGCGCGGGCACGCAGCCAGTCCGTGACATAGACATCCGCGAAGCCACCGAGTTCGCCGCCCCAATCGACCTCCGACAGGCCGCGCAGGGCTTTGTCGTCGCCGGCATCGCGACCGCGGACGAACTTGCCGACGACACCGGCGCGCAGCACATCGGTGTCATAGATCGCAAAGCTCGGATTGTCGTTGCGCGAGGAAAAGCGCGGGGCACCGCCTCGACCGACAGAGATGATCGGGGAGAAGAAGAACTTGTTGTCCTTGGCCCCTTCGAAGGTCGGAGCCGAGATGCCGGCACCGCCGAGCGTCACATACCAGTTGCCGGAGAAGAAGCCTTCGGCAAGTGCCGGTGAAGACGAGGCCGCAACGGACGCGGCAAGACAGGCGACGATACGCACCTTGTTCATGGTGACCCCCAAGAAAACGCAGAACAAAAGACCCGAAGATCGCGATCTCAACTTCGATCAATATTTCAGGAATCCGTTACGGGTTCTTTAACCACGCGAATTGCGACCTTGGCCTGATCTCGCTTCATCAGCAGCATTGATCGATCGATCACTCAAGCTGCTGAATTTGCGTGGAAATCGCCGCACAAGAACCGAACATTGCGGATTTGTGTCCCGATGACGTGTTTCGCCTTGACCTTCAGCCGCTGGGCGCCTTTGCTGCGAAGCAACGAGAACAGGAGACCCGCAATGGCTGTCGATACATCCGCCCGCACCCCCACCTTCACCTATGTCGACGGCGACTGGTTTGCCGGCAACCCGCCGCTGATCGGACCGGTTTCGCATGCCATGTGGCTGGGTTCGACGGTGTTCGACGGGGCGCGCTGGTTCGACGGAATCGCGCCGGATCTCGACCTGCATTGCCAGCGCGTCAACCGCTCGGCCGAAAACATGGGCATGAAGCCGACCATGGCGGCGGAAGAGATCGAGCGCCTTGCCTGGGAAGGCATTGCGAAGTTCGACGGTAAGACGGCGATCTATATCAAGCCGATGTATTGGGCCGAGCACGGCCAGGCAGGCTCCGTGGTCGCCGCCGATCCGGAATCGACCCGGTTTGCGCTCTGCCTGTTCGAGGCACCTATGCACACCGCCAAGCCCTCTTCGCTGACGGTCTCGCCCTTCCGCCGCCCGACGCCGGAATGCGCCATGACGGACGCCAAGACCGGCAGCCTCTATCCCAATTCCGGTCGCATGATCATCGATGCCCGCAAACGCGGTTTCGACAATGCGCTGGTGCGCGACATGAACGGCAATGTGGTGGAGACGGCCTCCTCGAACGTCTTCATGGTGAAGGACGGCGTGGTCTATACGCCTGCTGCCAACCGCACCTTCCTCGCCGGCATCACCCGCGCCCGCATCATGGGCCTGCTGCGCCAGGCCGGCTTCGACGTGCGCGAGGCGACGCTGTCGGTCGAGGACTTCATGAATGCCGACGAGGTCTTCCAGACCGGCAATTACTCCAAGGTGGTGCCGGTGACGCGGCTCGATAATGCGCAGTTCCAGGAAGGCCCGGTGACCCGCAAGGCGCTGGAGCTTTACATGGATTGGGCGAAGTCGACGGCTGGCACGGACGGCTGATCCCCATTGCCGCGGCGCTTGATCGCGCCGCGCCGCCTCTCTATCTCTCGATGATCTTCAGCTGTTCCATTTTCCGGAAGGATCTCCCTTGTCCGTCTTCAAGAACCTGCCCGCTCCGCCGACTGTCGCAAAGAAGCCCGTCACCGACACGCGTCATGGGATCACCCGCACGGATGATTACGCGTGGCTCAGGGCCGACAACTGGCAGGCGATGTTCAAGGACACCTCGATCCTCGATCCGGAAATCCGCTCCTACCTGGAAGCCGAGAACAGCTACATGGAAGCGGCGATGGCGGACACGAAGGAGCTGCAGAAGCAGCTCTTTGTCGAGATGAAGGGCCGCATCAAGGAGGACGATTCATCGATCCCGATGAAGGACGGCCCCTTCGCCTATGGCTCGGCCTTCGTCACCGGTGGCGAACAGCCGCGCTATTTCCGCATCCCGCGCGACGGCAATCCGAAGGACGAAGCGATCCGCGAGTTGCTGCTCGACGGTGACAAGGAGGCTGCGGGCAAGGATTACTTCCGCCTGTCCGGCATCGACCATACGAGCGATCATACCTTCGGGATCTGGGGCTATGACGACAAGGGCTCGGAATACTACACGCTCCGGATCCGCGATCTCGCGACCAAGCAGGATCTGGACGACGTCTTGGAAAACACTGCCGGCGGCGGGGTCTGGGCGCCTGACGGCAAGAGCTTCTTCTATACGCTGCAGGACGAGAACCACCGACCGTCCAAGGTCTTCCACCACATCGTCGGCCAGCCGCAGTCGTCTGACCGACTCGTCTACGAGGAAAAGGATCCCGGCTTCTTCATGGGCGTCGGCGGCTCGCTGCTCGACGACTTCATCTTTATCGACATCCATGACCACGAGACTTCCGAATACCGTCTGCTCTCGACCAAGGACCTGATGGCCGAGCCGGTTCTGGTCGCCGAACGCGAGGAAGGCGTCGAATATTCGATGACGGAAGGTGGAGACGTCTTCTACATCCTGACCAATGCCGACGGCGCCAAGGACTTCAAGATCGTCGAGGCGCCGGTAACGGCACCGGGCAAGGCGAACTGGAAAGAGGTGGTGCCGCATGAGCCGGGCCGGCTGATCCTCAACCACATGGCCTTCGCCCGCCATCTCGTCTGGCTGGAGCGTCGCGAGGGCCTGCCGGTCATCATGATCCGCGACCGGAAGAGCGGCGAAGAACATTCGATCGCCTTTGCCGAGGAAGCCTATTCGCTGGGCTTGCAGGGGGCTGCGGAATACGAGACCGACGTTATCCGCTTCTCCTATTCGTCGATGACGACGCCGTCCCAGCTCTTCGACTACAACATGGCGACGCGCGAGCGTACGCTTCTGAAGACCCAGGAAGTGCCGTCGGGCCACAAACCGGAGGACTACGTGACCCGCCGGGTCTTTGCCGAAGCGCATGACGGCGAAAAGGTGCCAGTCACGCTGCTCTACCGGAAAGATACCGAGCTCGACGGCTCGGCCCCCTGCCTGCTTTATGGCTACGGCGCCTATGGCATCACGATTCCCGCCGGCTTCAACACCAATTGCCTGTCGCTCGCCGATCGCGGCTTCGTCTATGCCATCGCCCATATCCGCGGCGGCAAGGACAAGGGCTTTTCCTGGTATGAAGACGGCAAGATGGAAAAGAAGGTCAATACCTTCAAGGACTTCATCTCGGCTGCCGACCACCTGGTGAGGCAAGGCTTCACCGCTTACGACCGGATCATCGCCGAAGGCGGATCGGCCGGTGGCATGCTGATGGGGGCAGTCGCCAACATGGCGCCGGAGAAATTCGCCGGCATCATCGCCGCCGTGCCTTTTGTCGACGTCTTGAACACCATGCTCGACGACACCCTACCGCTCACCCCGCCGGAATGGCCGGAATGGGGAAACCCGATCGAGTCGGAAGAGGAATATCGCTGGATCGCGGCTTACAGCCCTTACGACAATGTCGAGAAGAAGCCCTACCCGCCGATCATCGCGCTTTCGGGCCTCACCGACCCGCGCGTCACCTATTGGGAGCCGACCAAGTGGATCGCGAAGCTGCGCGAGACCGCCCCGGAGGCCGGTCCGTTCCTCTTGAAGACCAACATGGCCGCCGGCCATGGCGGCAAGTCGGGGCGCTTCCAGCGGTTGGAAGAGATCGCGTTCGAATATGCCTATGCGATCAAGGTGGCGGGTAAGATGTGAGGCGGTGACGCCGGTCACATTCTAGAAGCAATAACGGGTGTGTTTTGGGCATTGTTTCGGCAATGCCTGAAACAGCCAAGGCTGACATTCCTGATTCGCGGCGCGTACTTTCAGTCGCGTCGTTGCGCAAGGGCCAATCGTCATAATGCAATGCGGGACGCAAGCTTCGCGCAAGGTTGAAAAGTTAACAAAAGGTTAATTTCTCAACCGAGGTTCTTGCCATGAGGATCGAAAGCGGCCTGAGCAGCTACTCCTACCAAAGCCGTCACGTGCCGAGCACGGTCGGTACCGAGGATGCTGCACCCGAGACGCCTGCGACACCCACCGGCCGCGCGACCGGAGCCAGCACATTCTCCAGCACGCTCCTGTCGAACCAGCTCGCGTCTGCGCTCTGGACGGTGGAAGGCTCGCGCAAGGCGATCGTCGATATCGGCAACACGCAGAACCGCGATCGCTCGCCGGCCGATTCCCGCGTGCAGATGGTGGAAGCAGCTTATCGCGAATACGAGATACCCCCCTCGCCCTATCAGGAATTCTGATGAGACAATGCGGTCAAGGAGGCCGGCCGGCATGATGCCAGGCCGGCCTTCTTGCGTTTGGCCGCCGGATCTCAGACGTGGCTGTGGTGGTGGCCATATTCGTGATCATGGTCGTGATCGTGGCCCGCCTCGCAAGATGCGCCTGCCGGTCCACAGCAGGAGGATGACAGGGAGATGGCCTCGCCCGCCCGCCACTCGCGATAACTCTGAGTGAGGATCTGGATCGAGGAATTCAGGAAGAGGCCTGCCATGATGCCGGCGACGACCAGATCCGGCCATGCAGTCGCCGTGCCCCAGACGCCTAAGGCTGCGATCATCACGATGACATTGCCGATCGCGTCGTTGCGCGAGCAGAGCCAGACGGAGCGGACGTTGGCATCCCCATCCTTGTAGGACATCAGAAGCAGTACACTCACGGCATTGGCCGCCAGCGCCAGAAGACCGATGAAGCCCATGATAGGCGCCTCCGGCACACCGCCCTGAAAGACACGCCAGACGGTGGAGCCGAAGACCCAGAGCCCCATCAGGAAGAGGCTGACACCCTTGGCCGCGGCGGCCATGCTGCGGGTCTTCAGCGTCGCACCGATGACGGCCAGCGAGATGCCATAGGTCACGGCATCGGCGAAGAAGTCCAAGGCGTCAGCCTGCAGGGCCTGAGAACGTGCCATCTGGCCGGCCGTCATCTCGACCACGAACATCGCGGCATTGATGGCAATCACCATCCACAGGCGGCGTTTGTAGGTTTCCGACATGCCATCGAATGGGGCATGGTCATGTCCGCAGGCAGCACTCAACGTATCGATCCTTCACATCTTGATGTGGTCATGACGCCAAGATAGGATCTCTAGTCACTAGAGGTTCAAGAGGTAATTTTCATGTTTTCGATCGGAGATCTCTCGCGGCGCGCCGGGGTGAAGGTGCCGACCATCCGCTACTATGAACAGATGGGCTTGATCTCGGCGCCCGACCGGACTGAGGGCAATCAGCGGCGTTATGAAAAGAGCGACCTCGATCGGCTGACCTTCATCCGCCACGCGCGCGATCTCGGCTTTCCGATCGAGGCGATCCGGGAACTCCTGACGCTCAGCCGGCACCCGGAAGAGCCCTGCGAGCGGGCGGACCAGATCGCGCGCGAGCAGCTGGAGGAGGTGCAGGAGAAGATTGCTCGGTTGAAGAAGCTGGAGACGGAACTGGCGCGGATCGTCTCGCATGCCGACTGCCATACGGTGGGTGATTGTTATGTGATCCGGGCGCTGTCCGATCACGGGCTTTGCGAGCATGAGCATTGATAGCCAATGCTCACGGTCAAGCGCCGGGTTGGGGGCGGAGCGTTGATTGTCAACGACCCTCGGTCAGATTAACCCGCTGGGCGAGCAGTGCGGCATCAATACTGCGACCGGCATAGAAGAAGCCGAGCACCAAGACGTCACCGTCGCGCGCGACGAAGGCAATGCTCAGTCGCCGGCGGAAGCCTATGATCCGCAGCCCGTCCACCGCGCTGCTCCGCAGACTTCCGCGCTTGGGGTAAGCGCAGAGATCAACGAGGAAGGATTTTATGGCGCTGACATAGCCCCACGCCCTGTCCGGACCGGAGTGTTCGGCGATGTAATCGTACAAGTCGTTGAGCTCTCCGGCCGCATCCGGATGAATAATCAGCGGCCGGGTCATCTTACCGGTTACTCACGCGACTGCGGTGGCGTGCCTCAAGTCGCGCGAATACCTCGTCACCAGAGATCAGCCGATCGGGATTTTGTTCGGCATCGGCGAAACGAGCAGGAATCTCGACGTCGAGCCAACAATCTCTCGCACCATCAAGCTCATCAAGCAATTCCAGCCCGGCACTGACCACGGCTGAGGCATCGGCGAACCGACCGCTTGCAAGCTGGCGTTCGATCCTTTCGCGGTCATCATCGTCAAGCTTCAGACTGATCGTCATGTTTGCGAACTCCCATGCTCAACCTATAACATATCATCAAGCCTGAAACACCCACGCCACCCGTTGACAATCGATTTAAACTGGCGCATCACACCGGCCATGATCGATATTCGCGCAAACATCACCTGCACGTATTTTTGGGCCTACCGGTAACCGGCGGCCCGACAAGATCACATTGTCAACAGGCCGCCGTCAGGCGGCCTTGTTGTTTTCCGGACGACTTTCCCCCTGACGGCACGAGAAGAGACCAAGGGAAAGTGACATGACCGAAGATACTGACCTCACCCTGCCCCGCCCGCCGATCGTGGCGATCCGCCATGCGAAGCCGCGCGATTTGCCGGAACTCAACGCGATGATTGCGGCTCTCGCCATGCATCATGGTGATGCTTCGGCGATGACGCCCGAGGTGCTGGAGCGCGACCTGTTCGGCCCGATGCCCTGGATCCAGGCGCTGGTCGCCGACAGCGGCGAAGGCCTGATCGGCTACGCGATCCTCGTGCCGCTCTACAAGGCGCAGGAAGGCAAGCGCGGCATGGAGCTGCACCATCTCTTCGTCTGTGACGGCCAGCGCGGGAACGGCATCGGCCAGCATCTCGTCGATCGCGCCCGCCAGATCGCCCGGGCTTCCGGTTGCGACTTCCTCTCCGTTTCGGCTGCGACCGGCAATTTCGCCGCTCACCGTTTCTACGAGAACATGGATTTCATTCCGCGCCCAGTCACCGGCATGCGTTACCTGCAGGCGCTCAGCTGAACTTTCTACTCCGCACGCGAGGATTTATCCATGCCCCGTATCGTGATTGCCCTGCAGAACGACTACGCAGACTGGGAGCCGGCGCTCCTGATGGCAGCAGCCCGCTATTGGCTCGACTGCGAGGTCGTGACCGCAAGTCCGGATGGCAAGCCCGTCACGTCGATGGGCGGCCTGAAGGTGACACCGGATATCGGCTTCGACGCGATCAATGCGGAGCGGTTCGACGCGCTGATCATTCCCGGCGGCTATGCCTGGGAAAAGGGCGTGGCATATGATTTCACGGCATTAGCGACTGCGTTTCGCAACAAGGGGAAGGTTCTGGGCGGCATCTGCGCTGCGGCGAGCGCGCTGGCAGCGACGGGTGTTCTCAATGATGTGGCGCATACCGGAAATGCGCTCGCCTCGCACAAGAAGTATCCCGGCTATCGAGGCGAAGCGCATTATCTCGACCAGCCCCAGGCGGTCCTGGATGCGAAGATCGTGACGGCAGCCGGTTCGTCACCCGATACGTTTACGATCGAGGTGCTGAAGGCCCTCGGTCTCTACAGCGCGGAAGCGCAGGAAGAGCTGGCATTGTTTGCCGCCGAGCATCGCGGCTGAGGAAAAAGCCGCGTCAGTGCCTGACGGGCGGGTTTTCCGACCACTTCTGCAGGGTTGTCTTGATCAGGATAAGAGCCGCCTGCTGGGCATGGTCGCGTTCGCGCGGATCGACAATGGCAGAGAGACGCTTTTCGAAGGCCCGGACCGTTTCGTCCACCCAGCGATGCAGGGCCGGATCGGGGTAGTTGTCGAGCAAGGACCGGAGCGCATTCTCCATCCGCCGGCGTTCGATGCTCATGTCCCCTCCGAAGTCATTTCGACGACAGGATGATGACAGGCAAGGCTTGCGCGATGCTGAACAGGCTATGCGAGCTTACTGAACCGCGGGGATGGCTTTCAGATAGGCGGCGATCGCCTCGCGGTCTGAGGCGGGAAGCTCGGCCATGTTCTTCTGCACCTCGACCATGGAGCCGCCGACGCTGTCATAGTCGGGGGTGAAGCCGGTTTCCAGATAGGTGACGATGTCGCCCTCGCCCCAGGAGCCCATGCTTTTTGAGCCCGGCGTGATATTCGGGATGGTGCCCTCGCCTTCTGGGTTGGGTCCGCCGGCCAGCCACTGGCCGGAGAGGAAGCCGCCAAGCGCGTTGCGGGGCGTGTGGCACTCGCCGCAATGGCCTGGGCCTTCCACCAGATATTGGCCGCGCTTGACCATGTCGGAGGCATCGGCGAGCTCGACCCGAGGCGCATCGGTGAAATAGAGAAACTTCCAGCCCCCCAGCACGAGGCGCTGATTGAAGGGGAAGCCCAGTTCATGCGGCGGCGCGACTGCGTCGCTTGCGGGCAGCGTCTTCATGAACCCATAGAGGTCGTTGATATCCTTGGGCGTCATGCGGACATAAGAGCCGTAGGGGAAGGACGGGTAGAGATGCTCGCCCTCTCGACCCACACCGCGGGTCATGGCATCGCCGAACTCGGCAAGCGTCCAGGCGCCGATGCCGGCTTCCGGGTCGCTCGAGATGTTGGGGGCGTGGAAGGTGCCGAAATCGCTCTTCAGCGGCGCTCCGCCTGACAGGATCAGCCGCGCATCGCCCGTGGCTCCCGCCGGCGCGTGACAGCTCGTGCAACCGCCGGCGAAGAAGACTTCACGGCCATGGGCGACATCCGGCTCGCCGAGATTGGCCCAGACGGACGGGTCCTGGCGGTCAGGTGCCGTGACGACCAGGAAGCCACCGAAACCTGCAATCCCGAGCACGGCGAGCGCACCCAATCCCTTGACCCAAGTCGATGCCATCAAAGGCCTCCATCATAACCACGCGTCGCCCTTCAGAGCGCAGATCGGCGGGCGATCCGGATCAGCCGGACTCCGCCCGCCGCAAAGCTCTTACTTCTTCAGACGGTAGGTCTGGTGGCAATCGCCACAGGTGCCGCCAATGGCCTGCATGGCCGCGCCGACGGCTGCCTGGTCGGCCGGAAAGCTAGCGAGCTGCGCTTCGGCAGCGGCGGTGAGCTTGGCGGACTTTGCCTTGAAGTCATCCATGTTCTGCCAGATCGCCGGGGCAGCCTCGCTGTCCATGCCGGTTTCGCTTCCGGCCGGGAAGTGATCGGGGAAGGTCTTGCTGACCTCGACCAGCGTGGTGAGGGCTGCTCTTACGGCATCGGCATCATAGGGCTTTTCGCCCTTGGCGATACCGCCGAGCGTGCCCATGGCGCCGCCAACCTTCTTCATCTCTTCTTGACGGACAACCTGCGGTTCGCCCGCAGCGATCGCTGCGGACACGCCAAGACAGATCGCCGCCGCAGCGGACAGAACAACTTTCAACTTCATCAGCTTTTCTCCAGAGTTCGGCCGGCGCACCGGCGATCATTTGCGGGCAACACATGTTTGCAGGCTTGGGAGAGCCGATTGAAGTCACAAAGGAGTGATAAGTCAGCCCCCGATCAACTTTCGGATATTTATGACGAATTCGCGTCAGGCGTCTGTCAGCAAACCGTCAGGAAGGCACGCCGATACGCCGCTTCTCACGCACCAGATCGAGCCGCCGATCCGGCTCGCGACCATGCCCTGATATCTCGATGCGGTCCTCGAAAACCGAGAGCACGGCAAAGGCATTTTGGCGCTCGGTATCGACCATGCCTTTGAAATTGACGAAGTGGACGCCGTCTTTTTCGGCATAGTTTCCGGTGTGCTGATGGCCACAGAGATAGGACAATGCGGCAGGCGATGCCGTGACAAGCCGGGTCAGTTCCTCGGCATCCCACAAAGAATGATCCGAGAAGGGATGGAGGGGGTAATGGCCGAGCAGGATGACTTGGTCTCCACTCGCTTGCGCGGCTGAAAGCCGGTCCGCGATCCAGTTCATCTGTCGGCTGGAGATGCCGGCATTCCACTCATGGGCGTTGGGCGCGCCCTTCGCTTTCAACTCGGCGAGACGCTGCTTTGCCTCGTCGCCCCGGGGATCGCCTTCCGGTGGTGCGAAGAGCGAGATCTCGTTACCGTCGGTTACTAGGAGACGCAGGCCCCTGATCCGCACCTCGTGATAGGGGGCCGGCATGCCAAGGGCGGCGTGAACGTCGGGCAGACGATCCGGCGTGACGAGAAAGTCGTGATTGCCGGGAAGCAGGATGCGTGGCGCCGCAAGACCCTCGAGGATTTCCAGGACCGGCGCGAGATTGTCCCAGCCGCGGTCGATGAGGTCGCCCAGCACCACGACGGCATCGAGCGCCTGCGTGTTGAAGTGCGCAACCGCCTCCCGCAGCTTCGGCAGAGACTGGCGGAAGTGGCGGTCGAGAACCGGGTTTGGATCAAGATCGGCATATTGCGGATCGGCGATAATGCCGAGCCGCAGGCGGGGGAGGTCGTTTGTCATGTATGGGCACCGCTCGTTTCAAGCGGTGCCTAGGACTTGTCGATGACGACGAGATGACAGGCGAGACTAGCCGGGCAGGTTCGGCTGTATTTTCGTCTGGGGCATGATGCCGGCATAGAGGGTCATGCAAATGAGGGTCAGCGGAACCGCGAGCATGGCGCCGACAGCGCCCCAGAGCCATGTCCAGAAGACAATCGCGCCAAACAGCATGAAGGCATTCATCTGAAGCCTTTTGCCCATGACGGCCGGGATGAGCAGGTTCTCCAGGAAGCCGTCCAGCACGAAGAAGATGAAAGCGGGCATCAGCCCCCAGAACAGGCTTTCGTGCACCAGGAGCCCGCCGATCACCATGGCAATCGTCACCATGGCGATGCCGAGGAAGGGGATGAAGCTCAACAGGAAAGCTGCCACTCCCCAGAGCGCCGGTGTTCCGAGTCCACCAAGCCAGGCGACGATGCCGGCTGCCACACCGAAGAGGCCATAGACGATGACGGCGGTGGCAAAATAATAGCCAAGCGCCTCCTCAACCTCGTTCAGGAGGCGAATGGCCTTCAGGCGGCGGGCGCGATCCGCGAAAGCGCGGATCAGTTCGCGGCGGAGCGCTAGCCGGCAGGAAAGAAAAAGCAGCAGGCCGGCGATGAAAATGAAGACCTGCAGCAAGGCCGGCGTGACACCGGCTGCGATGGTCGAGAGAATCGTGCCGGAGTTTTCCATCATGGTCTCGAGCGAGTCCGGTCCACGGGACAGGATCGCCAGAGGCCGCTCCATCCACGGGATCTGCTCGAGATAGGCGATCACCTGGTTGACCATGTCCGGTCCGTTCTCGATCAGCATGGCGATCGGCGTCCAGACGATGCTGATCAATACGAGAAGCACCACAAGGAAGAGCCCAGAAAGAATGATTGCCGTCAGCGTCGGGGGAACACCCAGCTTGCCGAGACGGTCGGCAGCAATGCCGAGGATCAGACCGACGACCACGGCCATGGTGAGCGGGATGAGGATGAAGGACGCGAGATGCAGCGCGATTAGGGCGAAGATCAGGAAAAGCCCGATCACAGACCAGGAGACGACGTAATCAAGGCCCGTCTTCTTGAAACGGACCTTGCGGGATGGCGTGTGCCGATGGTTGACCTGCATGTTCACCGGGCGCTCCCCGGCAGAAAATGGTCTCGGCTGCAGATTGGCGACATGACGTTGTTCCCCCTGGGCGACGTCCTTCAACGTTCGGGAACAATATCCGTTCCACGCCGGATCGCGCCGGCTTGCAGCGGATCCGGAGGTGATCAGGCCACAGGTGCGACCAGGGTCAGCCCGATGCCCCAGGGATCCCGCAGGTGGTAGCCCCGCGCGGTGCGGCCCACCTTGATTTCGAGGCCCTCGAGCGTGGCGAGAACACCGTCCAGAACAGCCTTGTCGTTGAAGGCGAGTTCGTAATCCTGCAGGCCGGTCATGGCACCGGTGCGAGCCGGCGCGTTGCGGCTGTTCCAGATGTTGGCCGCCACATGGTGGTGGTAGCTGCCGGAGGCGTAGAAGCTTGCGCCCGGATAGCTCGCCATCTTCTTCAGACCGAGCACACCTTCGTAGAAGCGGTCCGCTTCCGGCACGTTCCCAACCTGCAGATGGATATGGCCCAGGGCTGCGTCCGGCGACATGCCGGCCCAGGGCGTCCTTGCCGCGCTGTCGTAAAGCGCCTGCAGATCCAGCCGGCGCGTGTCCATCTCGACCGTGCCATCGGCGTGGTAGGTCCACTCCTCGGGCTTCCGGTCGCGATAGACTTCGATGCCGTTGCCTTCCGGGTCGGAGAGATAGATTGCCTCACTCACCAGGTGGTCGCTCGCGCCGTCGAACTGCAGGCCGAGATTGGCCGCATGTGCCAGCCAATGGGCAAGCTCAGCACGATCCGGCATCAGAAACGCGTTGTGAAACAGGCCGGCGGCATTCCGGGGCGCGGAAGCTGCATCACCCCGCGTGGTCAGCGTCAGAAGCACGCGATCGCCCGCGCCGAGTTCGACGCCACTCTCGCTCATTTCGAGCCGCTTCATGCCGAGAGCGCTTTCGTAGAAGCCAGCCATCGTATCGAGATCGCGCACGACCAGATGGGCGCGGCCGACATGCACGGGGCGGCTTGTGGCGAAAGATGTTAGTTCGTTCGATGCGGCGGTCATGGGGTTTTCTCCTGCGGCCTGAGGCGGCGCTTTCGAAGAATATGGTCCAGATCGTTCGTTCACAGAAGATCGCATTTCTTCGAAACTTCGTTCGACAAAAGTTGACGAAGCAACCCGTTCCAAAATTGATCCTGATCAATGCGGCTCCCGCTCCCGAGACGCATCTTCTGTCCATAAAGAGGAAACACCCGGCGGGTGCCAAAGGAGAGCAAGATGTACAAGAAGATCATCGTCCCGGTCGATCCGGCAGCCGTCGAGATCGGCGAGAAGATCCTGGCAAAGGCGAAATCCCTGCTGGACGAAGGTGGCGAGATCGTGCTGCTCACGATCATCGAGGACATCCCCGGCTATCTCGCGATCGACGTGCCGGTTGACCTGATCGAAGGCGCGATCAACGACGCCAAGGCCAAGCTCGTTGCGATCAAGGAAAAGGCCGAGGTGAAGGCGCATATCGAGATCCGCTCCGGCGCTCCGGCCCGTGAAATCCTGGCAACGGCCGAGGAGCACAAGGCGGACCTGATCATCGTCGGGTCGCACGTGCCCGATTTCTCCAACTACTTCATCGGCGCGACGGCCGACCGGGTCGTTCGTCATTCCAAGATTTCGGTTCTGGTCGACAGGTGAGACGATGGACAATCCCGTACAAGCCATGGACACAGCCCATTTCGAGCGGATCCTGTTGGCCCGCAAGGACGAGATCGAGCGTCGGCTGAAGAAAATCGACAATGACCTCGGCACGTTGAAAAGCGCCGACAGTGCCGAACGCGCGACCGAGGCGGAAAACGACGAAGTGCTGGAGGAATTCGGTCAGGTGGGCGAGGAAGAACTGAGGGCCATTGATGCCGCGCTGGACCGGATCGCCAAGGGGCGGTATGGTCAGTGCATGAAATGCGGCGAGCCAATCTCCATGGAGCGGCTGAAGGCCGTGCCGCACACACCATTCTGCAAGGATTGTGCAGCGTCTATTTGAGAGGTGCCTTTCGGGGGCGATGGGCAGGCCGGAGTGATGAGCTCCGGCCTGTTTCTCGTTTACTTCTTCCGCATGGCCTCGGCGAGCGCGGCGCCGAGACCGCCCATGGCCGGCTGCTCCGGCTTCGGCGGACGGGCGTTGGAATGCTTCATCGCATTGGCATTGCCGCGGGCGTCGCCGCGCATCGAGGGCTGTTGCGCCTCACCGCCGTCTTTGCGCATGGTGAGCGCAATGCGCTTGCGCTTGACGTCGACCTCGACGACGCGGACCTTCACCACATCGCCCGCTTTCACCACCTCATGCGGATCCTTGACGAACCGATCGGCCAGCTGGGAGACGTGGACCAGGCCATCCTGGTGCACACCTATATCGACGAAGGCGCCGAAGGCGGCGACATTGGTGACGGTGCCTTCCAGCGTCATGCCGACCTTGAGATCGGTGATCTCCTCGACGCCTTCGGCGAAGGTTGCCGTCTTGAAGGACGGACGCGGGTCACGGCCCGGCTTTTCGAGTTCGGCGAGGATGTCCTTGACCGTCGGCAGACCGAACTGCTCGTCGATGAAGCGCTTGGGATCGAGGCTTTTCAGCGTGGCGCTGTCGCCCATCAGGGAGCGCAGGTCGCGGCCGCAAGCGGCGACGATCTTCTTCGCCACGCCATAGGCTTCAGGGTGGACCGAGGAGGCATCGAGCGGCTCCTTGCCATTGGGTATGCGCAGGAAGCCGGCGCATTGTTCGAAGGTGCGGGCACCGAGACGCGGGACTTTCAGGAGATCCTTGCGGCTTTCGAAGGCGCCGGTGGCATCGCGATGGGCAACGATGGCTTCCGCCGTCGTCTTGCCGAGACCGGAGACCCGGGCAAGCAGCGGGGCGGAAGCCGTGTTGAGATCGACGCCGACGGCATTCACCGCATCTTCGACGACGGCGTCCAGCGAGCGGCCGAGTTTGCCCTGGTCGACATCGTGCTGGTACTGGCCGACGCCGATCGACTTCGGCTCGATCTTGACGAGTTCGGCGAGCGGATCCTGCAGGCGCCGCGCAATCGAGACGGCGCCACGCAGCGAGACGTCTAGATTTGGAAATTCCTTGGCCGCCGTTTCCGAGGCGGAATAGACGGAAGCGCCGGCTTCCGAGACGATGACCTTGGTGGGCTTCGGCGCTGTTGAAGGGAACTGCGCCAGCATGTCGGCCACCAGCTTTTCCGTCTCGCGGCTGCCCGTGCCATTGCCGATTGAGATCAGCTCGACCTTGTGCTTGCGGATCAGCGAAGCAAGCTCCGCCTGCGTGCCGCGGATGTCGTTCTTCGGCGGGAAAGGATAGACCGTCGTCGTCTCCACCACCTTGCCGGTGCCATCGACGACGGCGACCTTGACGCCGGTGCGGATGCCGGGGTCAAGGCCCATGGTCGGGCGTGAGCCGGCGGGGGCTGCGAGCAGCAGGTCTTTCAGATTGCGGGCGAACACGTGGATCGCCTCTTCCTCGGCCCGCTCGCGCAGTTCGCGCATTAGGTCGAGCGATAGAGAGACCGAGAGCTTGACGCGCCAGGTCCAGCCGGCGACTTCGAGCAGCCACTGGTCCGCGGGGCCCTTGGCCGCGACCTGGTAAGCGGCGGCGATCATGCGCTGGCTCGGCTTCACAGGCGCCGTGTCATCGCGGTCGACTTCGATCGACAGCGACAGGGATTCCTCATTCCAGCCGCGCAGCATGGCAAGCGCGCGGTGGCCGGGGACGGTTGCCCAGCGTTCGGAATGGTCGAAATAGTCGGCGAACTTGGCGCCAGCCTCGGCCTTGCCGTCGACGAGCTTCGAATAGAGGATCGCGCGATCCTTCATGTCGTTGCGCAGGCGGCCGATGAGATCGGCGTTTTCCGAGATCTGCTCGGCAATGATGTCGCGGGCGCCTTCGAGCGCCGTCTTCACGTCCGGCACCTCTTCGGTGATGTAATCGGCTGCGAGCTGCTGCGGGTCGCTCGTGCGGTCGGCGAGGATCGCATCGGCGAGCGGCTGCAGCCCCTTCTCACGGGCGATCTCGGCGCGGGTGCGGCGCTTGGGCTTGTAGGGCAGATAGATGTCTTCGAGCTCGGCCTTGGTCGTCACCGAAGCGATCTTGCGGGCAAGCTCATCCGTCATCTTGCCCTGGCTATCGATGCTCTCGAAGATCGACTTGCGGCGGGCGGCGAGCTCGCGCAGGTAGATCAGCCGTTCGGCGAGATTGCGCAGCTGGGTATCATCGAGACCGCCGGTCACTTCCTTGCGATAGCGGGCGATGAAGGGGACCGTCGCACCCTCGTCCAGCAGGCCAACTGCGGCCGTCACCTGGTCGGGACGGGCGTTGATCTCGGTGGCGATGAGGGCGGCAATGCTCTTGATGTCGTCGGCCATGGGTCTTCCGTCTTGTGCTGGGCAGACTTTCGTTGGCAAGCCAACGATTCATCCGCTCAGCGTCTTTGCTTGTCGCAGGTTCTCATCGCAAAACCGCGGGACACTTTTGCTGAACCTGCTTCGTGAACGCGGACCATAACGGGCGATTGCGGCAAGGCAACGGGAATGGAGCCCACTTCACAGGAAAGCAGGGCCATCAGAGGTCAATTCGGCTTGACCTTTGGCCTCCCTCCCCTTAACCGCCGGGCATTCCCTTGTGGCACTGGAGGCTGGCGATGAAGGTTCTTTTGATCGGTTCGGGTGGACGCGAGCATGCTCTGGCCTGGAAGATCGCCCAGTCGCCGCTTCTGACCAAGCTCTACGCCGCGCCCGGCAATCCGGGCATCGCCGAAGAGGCGGAACTCGTTTCGCTCGATACGGATGATCACGCTGCAGTCGTCGCCTTCTGCAAGGACAAGGCGATCGACTTCGTCGTCGTCGGGCCTGAAGCACCGCTGGTCGCCGGCATTGCCGACCGTCTGCGCGAGGCCGGCATCGCGGTCTTCGGGCCGTCTGCGGCGGCTGCCCAGCTCGAGGGCTCCAAGGGCTTTACCAAGGATGTCTGCGCCCGCTTCAATATTCCGACCGGCGCCTATCAGCGTTTCAACAACGCGCCGAAGGCCAAGGCCTATGTGCGCGAACAGGGCGCACCCATCGTCATCAAGGCCGACGGCCTTGCCGCCGGCAAGGGTGTCACGGTTGCGATGACGCTGGATGAGGCACTCGCCGCGATCGACGACTGCTTCGAGGGCGCGTTCGGTGCTGCCGGTGCGGAAGTCGTGGTCGAGGCCTTCCTCGATGGCGAGGAAGCAAGCTTCTTCTGCCTCTCCGACGGCAAGTCGCTGTTGCCACTTGCCACCGCCCAGGACCACAAGCGCGTGGGCGACGGCGATACCGGCCCGAATACCGGCGGCATGGGTGCCTATTCCCCGGCACCGGTCATGACGGCAGAGATGGTCGAGCGCACGATGAAGGAGATCATCGAGCCGACCATGCGCGGCATGGCCGAGATGGGCCACCCCTTCCAGGGCGTGTTCTTCGCCGGGCTGATGATCACCGAGAAGGGTCCGGAACTCATCGAATACAATGTGCGCTTCGGCGATCCGGAATGCCAGGTGCTGATGATGCGCCTGAAGAGCGATCTTTTGCCGATCCTCTATGCCTCCGCCACCGGCACGCTGGATCAGGTGACGGCCGAGTGGAGCGAGGACCCGGCGTTGACCGTGGTGGTGGCATCCAAGGGCTATCCCGGGGCTTACGACAAGGCGACGCCGATTGCCTCGCTTCCCCAGGCCGGGGACGGCGCCAAGGTCTTCCATGCCGGCACGGCGATGAAGGAGGGCCAGCTGGTGGCGACCGGCGGGCGCGTGCTGAACGCGACGGCGCGCGGTGCGACGGTTGCCGAGGCACAGGCTGCCGCTTACCGGCTCGTCGACGCGGTCGAATGGGCGAACGGTTTTTGCCGTCGTGACATCGGCTGGCGGGCAATTGCGCGCGAGAAAGCCTGATTTTCATACGGATCTGTCGCGATTTCCGCTTCGAATTCGCCACTTCGTTCAAATTTTACAGAAGCTTCTGACCGGATCGAAAGAAACTGCTGCTAACGTTCTTCCCAACAATCGGGGAAAAACCTTATGCGCCGTCTCGCTTCGACATCCATGATCCTTGCAGCATCGCTGGTGGCCATGCCTGCCATGGCAGGCTCGATCTCGACCATAACCGGGCTCTCCGCCAGCCAGCCGAGCATCGTCTCGATCGACTGCGCCCATTGCCCCGCGCCGGCACCGAGGCTCAGCAAGTCGCATTACCAGGTGCCCGCCATCGCCAATGGCTATCAGGCCGCCGAAGTGGTGGATATCGACGGTGAGAAGAAGCTGAAGCGCGTGGAGCGCTGGTTCGGCGGATCGCCGGTCGTGGTCTATAGCTCGGCTGCAGGCTGGGCGACGGACGGCGCGATGGTCGTTGCCGGCACCCTGCCCGCTCCTGCCGCCATCGACCATGGCGCGATGACCGCGGCGGTCGATACGGCTGCGGGCGACAAGCCTGCCCCGGCTCTCGCGGGCTTCGAGCTGCGTCTCGACTGATTTTCCCATCCGCCCGCCAAACGATCCGGGCGCGGCGGTTCCTCGTGGACGACACGGACATAACGCCCGGCCCAGTCCCGGGCGTTATGTCGTTTGAGACCCCCTAAATTTCACCAGTACATTTTCGTATCCCAATATTCTGAGCTGCTTAAAGGCATCTCAATCTTTCGGATCGAGAGTCTGTCGTACTCCGTCGACACATGACGTGCCGATCCCGTTCGCTTGCTCCTCCCACCGCGCACGAACCGCTCGACAGACGAAAGATCGCTCGCCTATGAAAAACCTGAAGATTTCCCTCCAGCTGATCATGCTGATCGGCGGCTTGATGGTGGCCTTTGCTGCCGCCACCTATTTCGAGGTCCGATCCTCGACTGCGACAATCTACCAGCAGCGCTACGAACTCCTGAGGACGCAGGTCGAGAGCGCATTGTCCGTTCTCAAGGACTTCAACGACCGCGCCGTTGCCGGCGAATTCACCGTTGAAGAGGCCAAGACCCGCGCCTACGACATGCTGAACAAGATGCGCTTCGAGCCGGACGGCTACTTCTTCGGTTATGACTATGATGTCGTCATGGTGTTCCACCCGACTTCGAAGGATGTCGGCAAGAGCAACAAGGGCAAGCCGGACGCGAATGGCTTTGCCTATCGTGACGAACTTGTCCGGCTTGGCCAGCTGGGCGGCGGTTTCGTGGAGTTCATCGGTCCGAAGCCCGGGAAAGATCCCGAAGATCGTTCCTATCCCAAGGCCTCCTACGGCAAGGCCTTCGAACCCTGGAAGGTCGTCATCGTCACCGGCCTTTACACCGATGACCTGAAGGCTGAAATCCGCTCGAGCGTCATCAAGACGATCAGCTGGTCCATCGGCATCTTCGCTCTCGCGCTGATCGCCGCCTTCTTCGTGATCCGCAACATCACCAAGCCCTTGAAGGCGATCCACGATTCGCTTGAAGCCGTGGCAGACGAGAATGTCGATATCGCCATTCCGCATACCGATCTGCGCAATGAAATCGGCATGATGGCGAAGGCCACCAAGAGCCTGCAGGACAAGGTGCGTGAGCGCCATGCGCTGGCGGCCCGCCAGGAAGAACAGCAGCGCGAGCTTGACGGCGAGCGCAGCCAGAATGCCGAAGCGCAGCTGGCCGAAGCGCGGCAGCAGGCGCATGTCGTCTCCACCATCGGCCAGTCGCTGGAGCAGCTCGCCCATGGTGATCTGACTGTCCGCTGCGCCGATCTCGGCCCGAAATACGCGGCACTTCGCGACAACTTCAACGACGCGCTGGCGCGTCTCGAAGAAGCCATGGCCCGCGTCAACCTGAAGGGCAACGACATTGCCGTCTCGAAGGAAGAGATCCGTCGCGCATCCGGCGAGCTTGCAACCCGCACCGAACGCCAGGCTGCGAACCTCGAAGAGACCTCTGCGGCGCTCGACGAACTGACCGTCGCCGTTCGCCAGACGGCGGATGGTGCTCGTGAAGCCGCAAGCCGCGTCAGCGCCGTCAGCGGCGAAGCCAAGCAGAGCGACGAGATCGTGGCCCGTGCCATCAGCGCGATGAGCGGCATCGAACAGTCGTCGGCCGAGATCACCAAGATCATCGGCGTGATCGACGAGATCGCCTTCCAGACCAACCTGCTCGCGCTCAATGCCGGCGTTGAGGCGGCACGTGCCGGCGAAAGCGGCAAGGGCTTTGCCGTCGTCGCCCAGGAAGTCCGCGAGCTTGCCCAGCGCTCGGCAGCCGCCGCCAAGGAGATCAAGGATCAGATCGCCCGTTCTTCCGCCCAGGTCGAACAGGGTGTGCAGCTGGTCGGTCAGACCGGCGAAGCCCTGAAACGCATCTCGGACCAGATCGCCAGCGCCAACGACATCGTCTCCAAGATCTCGCACAGCGCCCAGGAGCAGGACACGACCCTGCGCTCGATCTCGTCGTCGATGAACCAGCTCGACCAGGCCACCCAGCAGAACGCGGCGATGGCCGAGGAGACCACCGCATCGGCCGAGGTTCTCGCCAACGACACGGGCGACCTCCTGAACCTGATCCGCAGCTTCAAGACGAGCCAGGCGGGCGGCCAGCAGCAGTATCGCATGGCTAGCTGATCACCTTTCGCGTGACGCAAGTTAAAAGGCCGCCGGAGCGATCCGGCGGCCTTTTGCATGTCAGGCCGTGCGATCGACATGCGCGGCTAGTCGATCGAGCTCGCGATCGGAGAAGACTTCGATGCCGGCTTCACGCATCAGGGCTGCGGTGACGCCAAAACCGGGGTGGCGGGTGCCGGAGAAAGAGCCGTCATAGATGAAGCCGGAACCGCAGGACGGGCTGCCGTCGATGAGGAGCGCCACGTCGCACCCTTGCTCGCGGGCAAAGGCGACCGCCTTCTTTCCGCCCTCGACGAATTCTGCGGTGACATCGCCGCCCGTCACCTCCAGAACCCGGGCCCGGCCGGCCAGCACATCCTCGCCATTCATGCCACCTTCGATTTCGGCCGGTGGACGCGGCGTGGGCAGGCCACCGGCCTGTTCGGGGCAGTAACCGACGAGCCGCCCCTCGGCCTTCCAACGTTCGATCCGTGGATCAATCAGCGGTTTGCCCTTGCCGTCATAGCGGACGGGGCGGCCGAGCAGGCAGGCGCTGATGAAGATTTTGGGGGGCATCAAGGTTAATCGTCCAGTTTGCCCAGATGGTCGGCTCGCTCGTGAATGATGCGAACGACTTCCACCATGCCATCCTCCAGAATGACATAGAAGATCAGATGTGAGCCGCAACGTCTGCGGCGGTAGCCAGGCCGCAATGAAGGTACCTCGCTGCCTAAAAACGGGTAGGTTCCGATTTCCCCGATCATCGCAAGGATCTGCCTCAGGTATCGTTCGGCTTGAGCCTCAGACCATCGATCCCGCGTGTAGTCACCGATGTCGAGAAAATCATGGCGTGCGGCGGGACTAAGCCGGATCTCAGCCACGGCTCTTCCATCTTTCTCGGACAGAATCCATCAGATCTTCGGGATCGAAGGGCACAGACGGCCCGCTGTTTTCCCCCTCGATCAGCGCCTTGCGCAGCCATTCTGTACGCGCCTGCTCTTCTTTCAGCAGCTGAAGACCGGCCTCGACCACTTCTTGCGCCGACTTGAACTGGCCGCTTTCGAGCTGAGACTCGACGAAGCTGTCATAGGGTTCGGCAATGGTGACCTGAACGGGCTTGTGCATGGGGATGCCTCCAGTCGCAACACCAGCCCGTACAGTATCATGTTCGAACAACGGCGCAAAACCTGCGATCTAGCCAGACTTAGTCAAACCCCTACAACGACGAGTTCCGCAACAACCTGATCCTTTGCCTTATTCATCTGCTTTCGCTCTGCCAACATCCATATGCCGAACACAACTGTAGCGATAAAAAATATAATCATCAGGTTGATGTGAATGACACCAATGCGCGTTGCCAGGTAACGTTGCCAGATCGAGAGCATCTGAAGATTCCGCTTGTTCCTGACTTCGTACTCTACACGGCGCTTGTCGGCGGCATCCTTACCTCTTGGATACCTCGGCAAGGACGGCTCACCCGAGCGAAAAAATCCAACAATGGATACGCAGCCGAAAGTCATGAAGGCGAGCCAAAATCCCAAGAAGGAGACCAGGAAAGCAAATCCAACCGGGGTGGTGATCGGTACCCTCGCACCGCCACCACCGACAACGAGGAGGATTTGAGCCTCCTCCATCCATCAGCCTGTGATCTTGGAGAAGTCCGCGACCGTGGCTGTCGCCTCGCGGATCGCCTTCAATAGTGCCAGGCGGTTGGCGCGGATGGCGGCGTCCTCGTCGTTGACCAGGACGTCCTCGAAGAACTTGTCGACCGGGCCGCGCAGCGTCGAGAGCGCCTGCATGGCGGAGCGGAAATCTTCCGACGCCACGGCGTCTGCTGCCGATTTCGAGGCAGACTGGATGGCGGCGAAGAGGGACTTTTCCGCGTCGAGCTTCAGCAGCGCTTCCGAGACGCCATCGGCGACGACGGTGCCCTTCTTCTCTTCGGCAGCCAAAAGCTGGGTGGCGCGCTTGGTGCCGGCCAAGAGATTCAGACCGTCTTCCGAGGTGATGAAGGCGGTGAGCGCCTCGGCCTTGCGGGCGACCATCAAGAGGTCGTCGGCTTCGGGCGTCAGCACGGCATCGATGATGTCGTGGCGGGCGCCCTGGTCGCGTAGGTAGACCTTCAGGCGGTCGTGGAAGAACCACAACAGGGAATAAACCGACGGCTTTGGAGTGAACTTACCATTGGAGAATGCATCGTCTTCCGACATGCGCTCGTAAATGGCATCCTCGTCCTTCGGACCGCGCCCTGCGTAAATGTGAGAAAAGAGCTGATCCGCGTTCGCTCTAGCGGCGATCGGATAATGCAACAGATTCAGCGCGCGGATCATTGGGGCTAGATTCGCTTTGATCCCTTCTTCAAGGAGAATCCGCACCACACCCAACGCCGCACGGCGCAGCGCATAGGGATCCTTCGATCCGGTCGGCTTTTCGTCGATCGCCCAGAAGCCCACAAGCGTATCCAGCTTGTCGGCGAGGGCGACAGTGAGGCCCACCTTGTCTTCTGGCAGGCGATCGGAGGGACCGTTGGGCTTCCAGTGGTCTTCGATGGCGGCAGCAACGGAGGCGTTCTCGCCCTGCAGCAGCGCATATTTGCGGCCCATGGCGCCCTGGAGCTCGGGGAACTCGCCGACGGCTTCGGTGCGCAGGTCGGCTTTCGCCAGCACCACAGCGCGGTCAACGAGGGCAGCATCCGCGCCGACAACAGGCGCCAGTACCTTCGCCAGTTCGCGGATGCGCGCCACGCGCTCGCCCTGCGTGCCGAGCTTGGTGTGGAAGGTGACGTTCAGCGCATCGAGCTTGGCCATGCGCTGGTCGAGCGGCTTCTTGAGATCCAGGTCGAATTTGGCGGCGGAGGCCTTCAGCGTATCGAGGTCCGGCAGGTCGCCCTGGTCGCGCTTCCAGAAATGCAGCGCATCCGACAGGCGCGCGCGCACGACCTTGCCGTTGCCATGCATGATCTCGCGGCCGCCGTCGGTGGCCTGGATGTTGGAGATCAGGATGAAGTGATTGGAGAGCTTGTCGGTCTCACCCTGCGGGCGCACGACGAAGCACTTCTGGTTGGTCTTGATCGTCAGGCGGATGATTTCTGCCGGGATCGAGAGATAGTCCTCTTCGAACGTGCCGAGCAGAACCTGCGGCCATTCGACGAGGCCGGAGACTTCCTCCAGCAGGCCCTCGTCCTCGACCAGTTCGAGGCCATTGGCAAAGGCGATGTCGCGGGCGTCGTGCAGGATCATGTCCTTGCGGCGCTCGGCATCTAGGATGACCTTGGCGCGTTCCAGGCTTGTCACGTAGTCGTCGAAGCGCTTGACGGTGATGGCCTCGGGCGCATGGAAGCGGTGACCATAGGTGACATTGGAAGCCACGATGCCGTCGATCTCGAAGGGGATCACCTGGACTTCGTCATGCTCGGGGCCGAAGGTGCAGACGACCGACTGCAGCGGGCGGACCCAGCGCAGGCTTTCCATGCCCTTGCCCTCGATGCCGCCATAGCCGGAGCCCTTGGGCATGGAGGCAAAACCTGATCGCATCGACTTCGGCCAGGGGAATGTGCGGATGATGCCGGGCATGACATCGGCGATGATCTCTTCCGCCGCACGGCCGGGCTTTTCCAGATAGGCAACGTAGAAATCGCCCTTCTTCGGATCGGTCTTGACGATGGCCTGGTCGATGGAGGTCAAGCCCGCGCCGCGCAGGAAGCCGTCGATGGCACCTTGAGGGGCCGAGACACTCGGGCCTTTCTTCTCTTCCTTGATATCCGCCGAGCGGGCGGTCAGGCCGCGGATATCGAGCGTCAGGCGCCGCGGCGTCCAGTATTCGCGCGCGCCCTCATAGGTGAGACCTGCATCGACAAGCGCATCGGTGACCATCTTCTTCAGATCGCCAGCCGCCTTGCGCTGCATGCGGGCCGGAATTTCCTCGGAGCGGAGTTCGAGCAGAAGATCAGGCATTGGTGTTCTCCGAGGCCCGCATGCCGTTTTCCTGATTGCGCGTCCTCGCGCCTCCGGCGCTGCGGGTGCGCGGCGCGGCCGGGATTTCTTCGGATCGGAGTTCGAGCAGGAGATCGGGCATCGGGTCTGACTTTTCGAGATGTTGCTTGAGGCTGCGGCGGACTTAGCAAGCCCTGCGGCAAAAGTCATCCATGGATGCGTGCAAAATGGCGGGGGTTCAGGCTGCGGTCAGATCTGTTCGCACGGGAATGGCAGCCAGCTCGGCGGCTTTTGCTGTCGCTTCTGTCTTCAGGTCATAGCTCGTCTGCAGGTTCATCCAGAACTGCGGCGACATATCGAAATACCGAGCGAGGCGAAGCGCAGTATCGGGTGTCAACGACGTCTGCTCGGCGGCCAGACGCTCGATCCGCGTGCGCGGTACGTTCAAGAGGCGCGCGAGGGCGCCAGCGCTCAGGCCCATGGGCTCCAGAAACTCGTCGCGCAAAATCTCACCGGGATGGACGGGCGGCAGGACGATGGTCATGGCATGTCTCCTTCTCAGTGGTAATCGACGATCTCGACCTTATCGGCACCGTTATCGGACCAGACGTGCCGCCATCACCCCCACCCGCGCGTTCCGCGCGACCTCCCCCCTCAAGGGGGAGGTGGGTGGTGCGGCGTCAGCGTCTCAACCACCCTCCCCTTGAGGGGGAGGGTCGGAGCGGAGCTCCCGGGTGGGGTGATCTGACGGCAACCTTTTATCACCTTTGGACGCGTCAAACGCAGGAGGACGATCCGCTCTGCGTGGTGACCGGACATTTGGGTGCAGTTCAAGGAATATCTCGCGCTCACGGGCCGCCGCATAGATTGTGTCGAGGACCGCATCCAGCTCCGCCAGGACTTCGGCGTTCCAGAAGCGGATCACTTTGTATCCCTGCTCCTCCAAAAAGGCGGTCCGCTCCTGGTCTCGTTCAAGCCCTTGATCCGTCGCATGCTGGGAGCCGTCCAACTCAATGATCAGGCCGATCTGATGACAAGCGAAATCGGCAAAGTAGGGACCGATCGGGACCTGTCGGCGGAAGTGGCTGCCATCGATTGGAATGCGCCAGAGATGGCGCCAGAGTTTTCGTTCGGCGTCCGTGCTGGTTGATCGCAGACGTCTTGCATTGGCGCGGCGAAAGCGATCCATGGAGGTGGGAGGTTTGGGCATTCTCCTGCGTCCCCAACCATAACCTGTGCATAGAACGCCTAATCTCGCCGCCCTGCAACTCCGGAGATTGAGGGGGCAACAGCTTTAATCGCCGGTGAAACACCCCCACCCGCGCGTTCCGCGCGACCTCCCCCCTCAAGGGGGAGGTGGGTGCCTACCACCCTCCCCCGCCACCGCCGCCACCGCCGCCGCCGGAGGAGCCGCCGGAAAAGCCTGAGGAGGACGAGGAGCTGGAAGGGGGCGGTGCCGGGATGGTGGAGGCGATCGTCGAGGCCATGGAGGAGGAGAAGCCGCCGATGCGGTCGCCGAAACGGCCGTAGTTGCTGCCGTGGTACCAGCCGGGGCTGTAGGCTGCGGCCGCGGCGCCGGCGGCGGCCGTGGCGAGCCAAGTTTCGAAGGCTTGCGACCAGGGCTTTTCGACGCCCAGCGCCACGGCATAGGGCAGCAGCTTTTCGAAATGGCTGGGCGACATGGTCGGCGCGCCGGCCATGTTCATGCGGTCCTTTTCGGCAAGCGTCAGATAGATACGCAGGCCCTCGATGCCGTCCATCAGCTTGCGGCCAAGCGGGGTCGGGGCGCCCATGATGTAGAAGAAGAGCAGATTGACCAGCAGGATGCCGCCGACGGCAATCAGCACCGGGAATTGGTGGGTTGCCTCCAGATCCATCCACATGGAGAACAGCATCAGGCCGAGCGTCGAGAGGGCAACGAAGCCGATGAAGGCCAGCGCCACCACGGCGAAGATCTTGCTCACAAGCGAGCGCCCGCGGCGCAAGGTGCGACCGAGACCGGCTGTGAACGTGCCGAAGAAGACCGAGAAGAAGGTGGGCACGAAGACCAGCGCGTAGACGTCTTCGGTAAGGTCGCCGAAAATGAAAAGGGCTGCGATGACCGCGATCGAGAGGCCGATGCCGAGGGAGGTATAGCCGGCATTGCCCTTGTAATACTTGTTGCGGTGTTCCTTTTCGATCGCCTGGCGGAAGCGGTTGCCGACGGACTGCACCTTCTTGCCGTTGGCCTTGTCGATGACGAGTTCATTGCCGGCTGAGGGGATTTCCGCCATCAGCGCTGCTTCTCCCGATGGCAGCTTGCCCTCCACCGACTTTTTCGTCCGCCGGATCGTGATGCTGCTGTCGAGATCGTCGAGCTCGACATAGCCAGCGACTGCGAGATTAAGTGCGGCGGCGGAAAGCGCCGTCCAGCCGGCGCCGGAGAAGCCCTTGTTGTCGATGTAGTTGACCAGCGCCGGCGAGATGCCTTCCGGCGGATCCCAGCGCGGCACGACGACGCCCTTTGCCGGATCGCGCCCGACGGCGATCCAAGAGCGGAGGTAATAGATGAAGATCACGGCCAGACCGCCGAAACCGATGATCGTGTTCAGGTTGTCGCGGATGAACCACCAGGCGCTGTCTTCCGACGAGGGGGCGGCAACGACGCCCTTGTCGAAAGCGAGCACGATGGTCAGGCCTTCGCCCGGGCCGAGGGGCTCGGTGGTTTCAAACTCGAGGCCATCTGAGCCTGGGATTTCACGCGCGTTCTTCGCCGTCGAGCCTGTGGCACCGGTGTAGACCGTTGTCCTGGTCGGAACCGCATCATCCGGAAGGGAGACGCTGGCACTCGCCTCTTCGATCGGGAAGAGCCAGCCGTTGCCGGTGACGTTCCAGTAGAGCTCGTCGTGATCATCAAAATAGCGGATCTGCCGGCCGGTGCGATAGGTGATGGTGTAGGTGTATTCTCCGGGACGCAGGAAGACGTCGGCCGAGCCGGTATAGATCCGGATGCCGCCGGTGATCGATTCCGTATGATTGGCCTCCGGTTGACCGTCCCGCTCGACCGAGATCAGTTCAAAGTCGACTTTCTGGCGAAAGCCGCGGGCGTCCTGCGCATAAAGGGGGAAATCGCGGAAAATGCCGCGCCTGATCTCGTTGCCCTCGGCATTGACGGTGATCGTTTCCGTCACCTCGATCGTGGCGTCGGGAAGGACGGTGATATCGGCGTGGTAGTCAAGTATGACTTCCTCGGCCTGCGCGCCGGATGCCGTCCAGATGAGGAGAAGGAAGGCAGAGCACAGGCGGAGGAGCGTGGTCATTTCGGATCGTTCCTGACGAGTTCGACGCCGAGGGAGGCGAGTGCATCCCAGTAGGCGGGATAGGTTTTGCCAACACAGGCGGGGTCGAGAATGGTGATGTCGCGGATCTTGAGGCCCGCCAGCGCGAAGCTCATGGCGATGCGGTGATCGGCGAAGGTGTCGATGGAGGCCGGCAGCGACTGGCCTGCAAGCGATGGATCGGAGAAGACGAGCAGATCGTCGCCCTCTTCCCTGGCCAAACCTTCGCGTATGTTGTTCAGGCCCGTCGAGACGGCGCGGATGCGGTCGCATTCCTTGACGCGCAGGTTCTCGATGCCGACGAAACGCACCGGCGTCTCGTTGAACGCGGCGAGCACGGCAATCGTGGGGATCGCATCCTGCATCTGGCTGCCGTCGATCACGGCCGGCATATGCGGGAACTGGGCGATCACGTCATAGGCTTTGGCATCGGGCTGGGTGAAGGCATCCGAGGGCGTGCCGATGTCGATCTGGCCCTTGGTCAGCACTTCCGCGCCCCAGAGATAGGTGGCGGCAGAGGCGTCCGGCTCGATGTGGAAATCGGTCGCGGTATAGCCGGTTGGCTGGATCACCCAGGAGGATGGCGTCGGCTGCTCGACCTTGGCGCCGAAGGCGCGCATGGCCGACATCGTCAGGTCGATATAACCCCGGGCGCCGATATCGGCACCAGCAAGCTCGATGGTGAAGGGCTCCGAACCACAGGCCGCTGCCATCTGGAGAGCCGAGACATACTGGCTGGAGAGGCCGGCATCGATCACGACATGGTTCTTCTCGAAACGGCCGGTGGCATCGATCGTGACAGGCGGGCAGCCGGTGGGGGACTCGATCGTCACGCCAAGCGATTTCAAGGCTTCGACCAGCGGCTTGATCGGGCGCTTGCGCATGTGCTCGTCGCCATCGACGACGTACCGACCATGGCCGAGGGCAAGAGCGGCCGTGAGGAAGCGGGTCGCGGTCCCGGCATTGCCGAGGAAGAGCGGGGCTGACGGGGCCTTCAGTTCACCGGAGCTCGTGACGACGAAGGTGGTCGCATCCGGCTCTTCGACGGTCACGCCCATCTGGCGCAGCGCCTCGGCCATGTAACGGGTGTCGTCGCTCTTCAGCGCGCCGGTCAACCGGCTGGTGCCCTTGGCAAGACCCGCCAGGAGCAGAGCGCGGTTGGTAATGGATTTCGAACCCGGAGGGCTCACCTTGCCGGTCAGGGCATGGGTGGGCGGAAGAATGGTCACACTGTCAGTCGTCATTGATCTCAGTCTCTAAAGGGACACCCGCCGAAGGACGTCAGAACTTGACCGTCGGTACCGCACGGTCGGCCTCGTTGGCAATCTCGAAATAGGGTTTCTTCGAGAAGCCGAACTGGCCGGCAACCAGGTTGTTGGGGAAGCTCTCGACCTTGACGTTCAGATCGCGGGCCGCACCGTTGTAGTAACGTCGCGACATCTGGATTTCGCCTTCGACAGTCTCCAGCGACTTCTGCAGTTCAAGGAAGTTCTCATTGGCCTTGAGATCCGGATAGGCTTCGGCGAGCGCGATGACCTTGCCCAGCGCCGCACCGAGCAGCCCCTCCGCCTGGGCGCGGCCGGTCACGTCGCCGGCCGGCACGGCCTGGGCCTTGTTGCGCAGCTCGACAACGCTTTCGAGCGTGCCCTTTTCGTGGCCAGCGTAACCCTTCACCGTCTCGATCAGGTTGGGGATCAGATCGGCGCGGCGCTTCAGCTGCACGTCGATGCCCGACCAGGCTTCCTCGGCCATCTGCCGAGCCTTCACCAAGCCGTTGTAGATAAAGACGAGATAGGCGCCGATGGCGGCGAGGATGGCAAGTGTCGTGAACATGGATGGCAGGCTCCCCAGCTGAATTGGCCGCACGTTAGCGGGTCATCATGCGAAAGTCATGATGGAAGTTGGGCAGAAACGCCTAGCCGCTCCGAGAACCCCTTCGCTGCGCAGATGCTTCAAATTGCAGGCAAACCGGCACCGCTCCGTTAATTCGCGCATCCTAATATGGTCCTCCGATAGGTTTTTGCAGCGGAGCTGTCGCATGCAAGCTTTGACCTGGAACACCCTGCCACCCTGGGCCCTGCTCGCCAGCCGTGACATGCTGAGAGCGGCGATCCCTGAAAGGCGTCTCAGCGACACGCTGAAAGAGGTTCTTGCCGTCCTGACCTCTCTGCCGCAGCTCGATTTGTCCGACATGGCTGCCATCTACATCCGCGAAGCCGGTCAGGACCGCCAGCGGCTCTTTCACCACAATACCGCCGACCAGATGGACCTGCCCATCGATCTTCCCCTGGGCGCGCGCATGCCGGACTGCATTGCCGAACGCGAGGACCTGATCCCCTACTGGATACCGATTTCCATCACCGGCGATCCGGATTTTGGCACAGTCGCCTTTTTCAGCCGCAACGAGCGGCCGATCAACATGGAAAGCCTGATGGCGCTCCGGCTCCTGGCGCAGGAGCTTGCACCGATCATACAGCAGCGCACCGGCTGCACGGCTTCGCTCATCGATATGGTAGAGTTGTCGACGGATGAGATCTACATCTTCGATCCGCTGCGCTTTACCATCAGCCGCACGAATGCCACCGCCAGTGTCAGGACCGGCTATTCGGCCGAAGCGCTTGCCGGGATGACACCCGCATCGCTGAAAGTCGGCATTTCCGAGCTCGATTATCGAGCAAAACTGATGCCTCTGGTCGAGGGTAGTACCCGCAGCGTCACCTTCGACGCCATCCAGCGCCGACGAAACGGTACGGTCTATCCGGTCAAGGTGCATGTCTGGCGTATAAGGGGGCCTTCTTCCGACCTGTTTGCCGAGGTCGCCATCGCGACCGCCGACCAGCGCAAGGCCTTCGGGCTGCTGGAGCAGGTGTTCGACGCCATTCCCGGCGGGATCGGCGTCTTCGACAATCGCTCGCGACTGTTGATGGCCAACCGGCGGCTCTACGACCTCATGAACATTCCACCGGAGCTGTTTCCGCCGGGATCCAAGTTCGAGGACATCCTGCGCTACAATGCCAGCCGTGGCGAATGGGGCGACGGCGATCCTGAGGCCATGGTGCGCGAGCGGATCGAACAGGCAGCACTCGGTCTTCCCTACAGCTTCGAGCGTGAACGCAAGAGCGGCAAGGTGCTGGCCGTGCGATCCGAGCCGCTTTCGAATGGCGGCTATGTGCTGAGCTACACCGATATCACGCTGCGCAAGCGGGCCGAGAAGGAGCTGATCCGCAATCGCGACGAGCTGGAAAAGACGGTCCGCCAGCGCACGGCAGAGATCGCCGCCCAGGCAGCAGCGCTCGAAGAAGCCCTGCAGCAGGAGAAGAACATCAATGCCATGCAGCGGCAGTTCGTGGCGATGACCAGCCACGAGTTCCGTACGCCACTCGCCATCATCGATGGCGCCGCCCAACGCATTCAGCGCAAGAAGGGTGAAATGGAAGCCGCCTTCCTTGCCGAAAAGACGCAGCAGGTGCGTTCGGCAGTGGCGCGCATGGTGGTGCTGATGGAGAGCTTCCTGTCTGCCGGCCGCATGGACACGGGCAAGATCGAGCTGTCACTGGTCGACTGCTCCCTGCACAAGCTGATCGAGCAGGCGATCAAGCGGCAGAAGCTGTCGTCGCAACATCATCGGTTCGACGCCGAGATCGAGGCACTGCCGCCCGTGATCCGCTGCGACGCGCTGGCGATCTCACAGGTTCTGACCAACCTGCTCTCCAACGCGGTCAAATATGCGCCGCGGGCGCCCGACATCACCATCCGCGGCTGGGAGGAAGACGGCTTCGTGTTTCTTTCCGTCAGGGACGAGGGCGTCGGCATCGACGCCGAGGACGTGCCGAAACTGTTTCAGCCCTATTTTCGTGCCCGCACCTCGACCGGCATTGCCGGCACCGGGATCGGCCTGTCGCTCGTGAAGCAGATCGTCGTGCTGCATGACGGCGACATCTTCGTCGAAAGCGAGCGCGGCAAGGGCACCTGCTTCACCCTGGTTCTGCCAATCCAGGGGCCGGCAATTCCAGAGACCGCTCAACCGGCGCCAGAGGTGAGCGCCGCCTGATCCTGCAATCCACAACGGGAGACTGACATGATCACAGTGCTTTGCGTCGAAGACGAAAGAGACGTCCGGGAGCTAATTGTCGAGGAGCTGGAAGAGGCCGGCATCCGTGTGTTGCAAGCCGAAAACGGCAAGGAGGGGCTCGACAAGATCCTGAGCCAGCGGCCCGATATCGTCATCTCCGACATCACCATGCCGGAGATGGACGGGATCTCGATGCTCGGCGAATTGCAGATCAACCACCCGCAATTTGCCAATATGCCCTTCCTCTTCCTGACCGCACTCGCCGACCGGGAAAAGATGATCGAGGGACTGGGCGCCGGTGCCGAAAGCTACCTCACCAAGCCGATCGACTTCGATGTGCTGATGGCCAAGATCCACGGACTGGTCGTGCGGATCGAGAACCGCGTGGCGGCGGGGCTGGAGTTTTAGGAGGGCTTTTCAGGTTTGTCCGGTGCTGGGTAAAAGCACGGTGTGCAAGCCGTGAACCACTTCGCCGGCACGATCAAATCTGTCTTTGATCAGATCGAGGAACTGGTGATCGCCATGCTCATAGGCACGCCATAGAGCGTAAGCCACCATGTCCGCATACTGGACTAGGCGGGTCGCCTTGGAGTTGACGAAGAATGGTACGTCGACAAGGTTGCGAAGTTTACCCCACCGATGGCCGTGTCGGCGAAAATTGATGGCTAGTTCCTGGAGGCGAGTTTCTTTGGTCGACTCGTCCATGATGATGATGCCGCGCTGCGTATTGCTGCGTCTGTGCATGCGTCCCAGAAACTGGTCAAAGCGGCTGCATAGATGCTCAAAACAATAGTCCATCACATCCTCGTCCGGCATGGCCGCTTTCTCGACAACGATGCCAAACAGGGCCCACTCTCCCTTCAGCTGTTCAGCGGTTCTCAATGCTTCACAAAGATATTCGCGACGAACTTCCCTGCTCCCCAGACGACGCCAGCGGTTGCGGCCCGACTGCATTTCATTGGCATGAAACTCAAGCCTATGCGGCTCCTCAGCTACGATGTTTCGCGCCAACTCATCCAGCAAAAGATCAAGGTGATAAACCTGCCGCTCGAATACGGCTATGCCCGCAAGAACGAAGTGCTTTTCGTTCCTGTTCGGTATCGAACCCGCATCATCGACATAGAGTAGATACATGAAGGCGGCCGAGTGAAACCAGAGTTTCAGTGAACTGCAAAGGCAGCTCTCTCGACCGCGCTCTACATATAGTAGAGAATTGCACGAAAGTCAATTTCACGCAATGCGTGCAGACGTTAGGCAGCCCGGCCGAAATTGGCTCCACCGGCATCGGTCAGCAGAAACGCCTCGCCGCAGCTTTTGGCGAGCGCGCGGACGCGGCCGATATAGGCCTGGCGTTCGGTGACCGAGATGACGCCGCGGGCGTCGAGCAGGTTGAAGATGTGGGACGCCTTGATGCACTGGTCATAGGCCGGGAAGACGCATTTGTGCAGGCGCTGGTTTTCCGTGTCCGAAGGCGCGCCGGCGGCGAGGAGCGCCTGGCATTCCTTTTCGGCATCGATGAAATGGCGATGCAGCATCTCGGTGTTGGCGAATTCGAAGTTGTGGCGGGAATACTCCTGCTCGGCCTGCAGGAAGACGTCGCCATAGGAGATCTTCTCTTCACCTTCGCGGCCGTTGAAGTTCAGGTCATAGACGTTGTCGACGCCCTGCACATACATGGCCAGACGCTCAAGACCATAGGTCAGTTCGCCCGAGACCGGCGAGCAATCGATGCCGCAGACGGCCTGGAAATAGGTGAACTGCGAGACTTCCATCCCGTCGCACCAGCATTCCCAGCCAAGGCCCCAGGCGCCGAGTGTCGGGCTTTCCCAATCGTCTTCGACGAAGCGGATGTCGTGCAGCAACGGGTCGAGGCCGATCGCCTTCAGCGAGCCGAGATAGAGTTCCTGCAGATTGGACGGGTTCGGCTTCAGGATGACCTGATACTGGTAGTAATGCTGCAGGCGGTTCGGGTTTTCGCCGTAGCGGCCATCCGAGGGGCGGCGCGAAGGCTGGACGTAAGCGGCGCGCCAGGGCTTGGGGCCAAGCGCGCGCAGTGTCGTTGCAGGATGGAAGGTGCCGGCACCGACTTCCATGTCGTAGGGCTGCAGCACCGCGCAGCCCTTGTCCGCCCAGTAGGCATGCAGCGTCAGGATCAGCGCCTGGAAGGAGCGCTTCGGGTCCATGTGCGGGGCAAGGGGCGTGTTCATCGGGCTATCCATCGGCTTGGCTCATGTTGCGGCCCGTCTGGTGCCATGAGCGGACCGAAGGGTCAAGCGTCTCGGCAAGCGGATCACGGATGCGGGGATCTCTCAGTGCTCGAGGTCGTCGGCGTTGTGCAGCTTGCCGACCAGGGAGAAGGTCACACCTTCCGGATTGAACCGGATCGCCGCGTGGCCCTGGAAGAGATCGGAGACGACACGTTCCGTCAGTCTCGAGCCGAAGCCGCGTCGCGCGGGTTCGGTAACGGGGGGCCCGCCGCTTTCCCGCCAGTCGAAGGTGAAGCCGTTCTCGGGCTGCTTGCCCCAGGTCATCACGACACGGCCTTCCGGTCGGGACAGTGCGCCGTATTTGGTGGCATTGGTCGCCAGTTCGTGGATCGCAAGCGAAAGACCGAGCGCCTGCTGGGCGGAGAGATAGACCTGCGGGCCCGTGATCGTGATGCGGTCATCGCCGTCGACATGGGGAGCGACGGCCGTCTTTGCGATCGCGGTGATTTCGGCAGCCGTCACGCTCATCCCGGTCAACACGTCCTGCGCCTTGGCCAGCGTCTGGATCCGCGCCCCGATCGTGGTGGCGGCTTCCGATATGGACGGGGCATTGCGCAGGCTTTGGCTGATGATCGACTGGACCATGGCCAGCGTATTCTTCATGCGATGGGCCAGCTCGCGGTTGAGAAGCTTCAGCTCCTCTTCATGCTGCTCACGCTCATCGAGATGTCTCTGCGCATCGAGATAGGCCTTCTCCAAAGCCCTGCGGTCGATCACGGAGGCCGTTGTCTCCGTGACCACGTTCAAGAGACCGGCAATCTGCGCGTTGTCGTCGTAAAGGGGGCTGTAGGAAAAGGTCCAATAGCTTTCCGTCGGCGCACCATTGCGATGAATCTGCAGCGGCAGGTTCTCGATCCAGGTGCCTTCGCCGGCCTGCGCCCGCTTCACGAAGGGTTCAACACCGTCCCAGACATCCGACCAGTATTGTCGGAATGGCTGACCGAGCGCGTTGGTTTCGCGGCCGCCGAGGATCGGAAGATAGCTGTCGTTGTGAAACTGCAGCAGGTCCTCGCCCCACCAGAAGCACATGGGTTGGCGTGTCGTCAGAACGAGGCGCAGGGTCGTCAGCAGGGACAAAGGCCACGAAGACATCGGCCCAAGGCATGTTTTGCCCCAATCGAAAGAGCGGATCTCTTCCGCCATCTGGCCCGTCACGCCGTCCAGCTGCGTCGTGTAGCTCATGGAACTCCAACTTCGGATGCCTGCGAACGCAATATTCGCGATCCTGCAATGACTTAGGTTATCTCTTGCGCCGTGACAATCAAAACCTGCCCAGCCGCCCATCCGTCAGCATGGGCTGATCAGTCGTCGTCGTCGGGACGTCGGGGGCGGTATTCGCCTGTCTCCGGATCCTGGATCAGGGTTCCAATCGCCTGGTTTTCACGCTCTTTTTCCTCGGCACGGGATCTGGCGGCCAGCTTTTCGGCATCGGCCACGAAGCGGCGGTAGAGCAGCCACGCGCCACCGACCAGGATCGTCAAAAATATCAGCTGCGCCATGTCCCCTCGCCTGTCAGCCCCCGCACCCCGCCTCGGTCAAAGACCGTAGCGGCCCCATAGTGCCTTTTCTTCGAGCGTCTCGGCAAGACCGGCAACCGCCTGTGCGGCGATCTGATCCGTCGACCCGAATGCGCCGATGCCTGGGGCGCGGCGACCGAAGAGGCCTTTCGGCGCGCCGATGAGTTCGAGGCGGGCATCCTTGCCATAGCAAGTCTTGATCTCCTCGCGCATGCCGCCGAGGCGATCGACGAGGCCGAGCTCCAGGCCCTTGCGGCCGGTCCAGAACAGACCGGAAAACAGTGTCGGATCATCCGCGAGATGGCTGCCACGGCGGGCCTTGACCATGTCAATGAAGATCTTGTGGATCTCGAGCTGCAGGGTCTTCAGATATTCGATGTCGCTTTCCTTTTCCGGCTGGAAAGGATCGAGGATCACCTTGTTCTCACCAGCGGTGTAGACGCGGCGTTCGACGCCGATCTTCTTCAGGAGTTCGGGAAAGCCGAAACCGCCGGAGACGACGCCGATCGAGCCGACGATGGAGGTGGCGTCCGCGATGATCTCGTCGCCTGCAATGGCGATCATGTAGCCGCCGGAGGCCGCGACATCCTCGACGAAGACGAGCACACGCTTGTTCTTCTCCTCGGCGAGCGCGCGGATGCGATCATAGATCATGCGCGACTGGACGGGAGAACCGCCAGGAGAATTGATCGACAGCGCCACGGCCGGGCTGTCCTTCATGGCGAAGGCTTTTTCCAGCTGGCCGGCGATGGAGGAGAGGTTGAGCGCCGGGCGGAAGCGCGAACCACCGCTCATGATGGGGCCATGCAGCCGGACGACCGGAATGACGGTGCCCTTCTTCTGGAAGCGCTTGGGAACCAGTCGTTTCAGAAAGTCTGCCATGGTCGCGTCTCAACTCCTCACGATCTTCAATATCGAGAGGAGATGTAAGATGCGCCGGCGCAAACACAATGGCGCGCCTGGAAAAATCAGTGTTTTCAACGCAGCCGCGGGTATCCGGCGCGCCCGTTGTTGAGATCGTCGACGAAGGGTGCAAAGGCATGGCTTTGCGGATCGTCATGCATCAGAAGCGGTGCGCGCAGCTGCAGGCGGGCGCGGGAGCCCTTGATCGCGGTGACCAGGATGCGGGTGGCATTTTCGCCCTCGCGCGGATGGATCGCCGTGATCTCGATGCCGCCAAAACGCTTCCCGCAGGCGGCGATGATTTCGGCGATCGACTGGGGCCGTGCAATCAGCGAGAGCTGGCCGCCCGGGATCATGATTGCGCCTGCGGTCCGGATCCAGCTTTCAAACAGGTTCTCGGTCATCGCATGGGCTTCCGCCTTCAAGGCATCCGGCGTTTTGCGATCACCGGGATCGTTGAAAGGCGGGTTCATGATAACGTGGTGAAAGCTGTCATCGGCGAGGCCGGCAAATACACGGGCGCGGCCGGTCAGGGTGACATCGGCCTCAACGACTTCGGCGCGGCCGGCAAGGTTCGTGTTTTCTGCGAGTGCCAGGCTCTTGCGAGCGTAAGCAGCCATATCGGGGGAGCGCTCGACCAGAGTGACCGAGGCGTTTGGCAGACGGACCGCAACGGCAAGGCCTGCAGCTCCTGCGCCAGCGCCGAGATCGGCAACGCGGACCTTACGATCATCAACGACAAGTGACGCAAGCAGCATGGCATCCATGCCGGCCCGGTGGCCGCGACCGACGGGCTGAACCAGATGGAAGCGGCCGCGATGGAAGGCGTCCACCGTTTCCTGCACGGGCTGCTCGCTCAAGGGCTCTGTGCCTGCCGCCATGGCGACCTCAGTCCTCGCGGTCGCGCAGTTCTGCGCCCAGGCCGGCATCGGTCAGAATGCGGCGAGCCTGGTCGACACAGTCGGAATCCACCAGCAGGCGGCGCTGCAGCATGCCGAGTGATCCCTCCAGAATGCTCATCGACTGGTCGGCGATCATGGTGGCGATCCCGGCATCGCGCATCAGGCTTTCAGCGAAGGAGAGCAGGACGACGTCGTTACTGCGAATGATCTCATGCATCGATTTCAGAACTCACTGTTTACGGCAAAACCGTGTTCAAGCCCGAAAGCGAGGCAATTCGCCCCTTGCCGTGGCTCCTCCGGCTTTTTATTGTCGGCCTCCAAATTGAACAGGAGTCCGGTGCGTTGGGCGTAGTCATACCGCTTGAGGAAAGCAAAAACAAACAGGCATCCGTCAAGCCTTTGGTGGACCTGACGAAAAGCGGCATGGAGCGTGTCAACCAGCTGATCCTGTCGAAGGCCGGCTCCGATGTGCAGATGATCCCGGAAGTCGCCAATCATCTGATTTCCTCCGGTGGAAAGCGGCTGCGCCCGATGCTGACGCTCGCGACGGCCGCCATGTTCGGCTACGAGGGCGATCACCACATCAAGCTCGCGACCTCGGTCGAATTCATGCACACGGCAACCCTGCTGCACGACGACGTGGTCGACGAAAGCGATCTACGGCGCGGCAAGTCCACGGCCCGCACGATCTGGGGTAACCAGGCCAGCGTGCTTGTCGGCGACTTTCTGCTCGGCCAGGCCTTCCGCATGATGGTCGAAGTCGGCTCGCTCGATGCACTTGACGTTCTCTCGACGGCGGCCTGCGTGATTGCCGAAGGCGAAGTGCTGCAGCTTTCGGTCGCCAAGAACATGGAGACGACCGAAGACGACTATCTCGCCGTCATCCGCGCCAAGACTGCGGCCCTGTTTGCCGCCGCCGCCGAAGTGGGTCCGATCGTCGCAGGCACGGACAAGGCCACCCGCAGCGCGCTGAAGTCCTATGGCATGAATCTGGGTCTTGCCTTCCAGCTGGTCGACGACGTGCTCGACTATGGCGGCAAGGCTGCCGAAACCGGCAAGAATGTCGGCGACGATTTCCGTGAGGGCAAGATCACCCTGCCGGTTATCCTGTCTTATCGCCGCGGCACGGCAGCCGAGCGCGAATTCTGGAAGGAATCGATCGAGGGCGGCCAGAACGACGATGCGCGGCTCGAAAAGGCGCTTGGTCTGATCGGCAAGTATGATGCGCTGACCGATACGATCCAGCGGGCACAGCATTATGGCAAGATCGCACGCGATGCGCTGGCACCCCTGCCGGAAACGCCGTGGAAGAGCGCGCTCAACGACGTGATCGACTTCTGCATTTCGCGCGTCAATTGACGCGTCACCGTCGATTGCCTTGCGAGGCTGCTTCAAAAAAGCCATTCTGTCCGTGAATCATCGCGTCTCGCCCGCGCGCGGGTGACGCGCGCTCGTCTTCGGTTCTGGAAAGGCTCCTTCATGCGGCAAAGCTTTGCCCTTCGCTCTCTCGCCGGCACCGCACTTGCGCTGCTTCTCAGCGTCTCGCAGGCGCCGATGGCAGTTGCTGCGGCCACATCGCCAGCACAGGAAACCGAAAGCTTCGACATCGAAAGCGTCGATTCCTTCGCAGGCGCCTTTCTGGCGGCGAGAACGGCCGAGACCGACCGCGACTATGGCAATGCGGTGAAGCTCTACAAGAAGGCGCTGGAATTCACGCCGAACGAGCTGGAGCTGCAGCAGCGCCTGATGATCGCGCTCATCATGAACGGCCAGTTCGACGAGGGTGCCGATCTCGCCAAGGTTCTGGAAAAGGATCCGGCGGTGGAGCGGGTGACCTCGGTGGCGCTCGGCTTCCGGGCGATCCGCGACGGCGACTATTCCGAGGCGCTCGATCACTTTAAGTATCAGGGTCCGAATGATCTGGACCGGCTGATGAACCAGCTGCTGATCGCCTGGACGAAGGTCGGCGAAGGCAAAGGCAAGGAAGCGCTGAAGCTGGTGCAGGACCTCAACGGACCGAGCTGGTACGGCATCTTCCAGAACTATAATCTCGGCGTCATGGCGGCCATGGTCGGCGACACGGACACGGCGCGCAAGGCGCTGACCGAAACCGTAACCGACCGCAATGGCGGCGCGACGGCACCCGATACCTTTGCCCGTGCGGTCATCGCTCTGGCAACGCTCGAAGCCCAGGCGGGCAACAAGCAGAAGGCGCTCGATGCGCTGGCTGCCGGCGGCGAGCTCATCACCAATTTTGCGCCCTTCAAGGCACTGCGCGACGAGATCGAGGCCGGCCGTCAGCCGAAGCCCGTGGTCGCAACTGCGGCCCAGGGCGCTGCCGGCGTCCTGTTTTCGATCGGCGGCGCGCTGAACCGCGAAGGCGCGGAAGACACCGTGATGCTCTACCTCCAGCTCTCGCATGCGCTGGACAAGGATGCGGCCGACACGCTGATCCTGCTCGGCGGCATTGCCGAGAATGCGAAGCAGCCGGAAAAGGCAATCGCCTTTTATCGCCAGGTGCCCGAGGCTTCGCCGATGCGGCGGATTTCCGAGCTGCAGCTGGGCCTGACGCTGGCCGAGACTGGCAAGGTACAGGAAGCGCGCGAGCACCTTCTGGCGCTCATCGCCTCCGATCCGCAGGACATCCGCAGCTATCTCGCCTATGGCAGCGTGCTCTCCGACGCCAAGGACTATGCGGCGATGGCGGAGAATTACGACAAGGCGGTCGAGATCATCGGCCAGACGCCGTCGCGGAACCACTGGTCGGTGTTCTTCCAGCGCGGCATTGCCTATGAGCGCCTAAAGAAGTGGGACAAGGCCGAGCCGAACTTCCACAAGGCACTCGAGCTCAATCCCGACCAGCCGCAGGTTCTGAACTATCTCGGCTATTCCTGGGTCGACATGAACCGCAATCTCCAGGAAGGCCTGGAGATGATCAAGAAGGCCGTCGAACTGCGGCCGGATGACGGGTACATCGTCGATTCGCTCGGTTGGGCCTATTATCGCCTCGGTCGCTTCGAGGAAGCCGTCGTCGAGCTCGAACGGGCAGTGGAACTGCGCGCCGGCGATGCGACGATCAACGACCACCTTGGCGATGCCTACTGGCGCGTCGGACGCAAGCTCGAAGCCAAGTATCAGTGGAAGCGGGCTCTTGCCTCCGAACCCGAGGAAGCCGAGGTTCCGAAGATCCAGGCGAAGATCGAGAAGGGTCTGCCGCCGATCGAGGCAGATGCAGCCAAGGTCGAGAGCAAGCCGGCCGAAGAGCCCAAGAAAGACGACAAGAAGACCTGACCCGCATGACACCTGTTGCAGAGCGCCGGCCGGAGCGGATCGTGGAGACGGCTCCGGCCAAGATCAACCTCGCTTTGCATGTCACAGGCCGGCGTGACGACGGGTATCACCTGCTCGACAGTCTCGTGACCTTTGCCGAAGACGGTGATGAACTGGTCTTCGAGACGGCAGATAGCGACAGTTTTCGCGTTGTCGGTCGCTTCGGCACCGAGCTTTCCCAGGACGACAATCTGGTTCTGAAGGCCCGTGACCTGCTGCGGGTGGCCCTTGACGCCCAGGGTCAGCCATATGGCCCAGTCGCGATCACGCTCGACAAGAGCCTGCCGATCGCCTCGGGCATCGGTGGCGGATCGGCGGATGCGGCTGCCACGCTGCGGGGGCTCCTGAGGCTCTGGAAAGCCGAACTGCCCGCTCAGACACTCCAGGAGATCGCAATCCAGCTGGGCGCCGACGTGCCGATGTGTCTCGCCTCCACGCCCTTGCGCGCCAGAGGCATCGGCGAGGCGATCGAGAAGGCCGCGATGCCCTCCGTGCCGCTGGTTCTGCTCAATCCCCTGAAGCCCGTCTCGACCCCGGAGATCTTCCGCAGCCTGACGCGGCGGGACAATGCACCGATCGGCGAGATGACTGCGGCGCCCAACGTTTCGGAATGGATGAAGTCGCTCTCGGTGCTGCGCAACGACCTGCAGCCGCCGGCCGAAGCGCTGGTGCCGGAGATTGCCGAAGCCTGCGACCTGCTTCGCCAGAGCCTTGCCGGTTTCGTGCGCATGTCCGGCTCTGGCGCTACCTGTTTCGGTCTCTACGAGACCGAGGCTGCAGCGATGAAGGCCGCCCTTGCGCTTTCGGCCTATCGGCCGAACTGGTATGTGCTTCTGACACGCACCGTCCCGGGAGAAAGCTGATGAGCCGCATCGACGAGAGCCGCCCCTTCATCCCCGTGGGCATTGCCGTGCTCACGGTTTCCGACACCCGCAGCCTCTTCGACGACAAATCCGGCGACACGCTGGTTGCCCGTATCGAAGAGGCCGGCCATCGGCTCGTCCAGCGCGCCATCGTGAAAGATGACAAGGCCGCGATCCGGGCGCAGGTCGAAGACTGGACGAAGCAGCCGGAGATCGATGTCGTTATCACCACCGGCGGCACGGGCTTTACCGGCCGGGACGTGACGCCCGAGGCGCTGGAGCCGCTGTTCGAAAAGCGCATGGACGGCTTTTCCGAGGTCTTCCACCGCATCTCCTACGACAAGATCGGCACATCGACGATCCAGTCTCGTGCTACGGGCGGCGTTGCCAATGCCACCTTCATCTTCGTGCTGCCCGGCTCGCCCGGCGCCTGCAAGGACGCCTGGGACGGCATCATCAAGCTGCAGCTCGACTATCGGCACATGCCCTGCAACTTCGTTGAAATCATGCCACGGCTCGACGAGCACCTGAGGCGCAGCCAAGGCTGAGCGCCGTCTTCTCGTACACGGAAATCCGGATCAGCGACGTGCTTCGCGCGCGACCCAGGAGGGTATGATCTCGGAGGCCAGACGGCGTGGCTTGTGGCCTTTCGCAAGCTGCAGAAGCTCCCTGCCCTCTCCGGCCAGGCCCAGCGCCTGACGCTTGGGAATGAGCAGACCGTTTTCCAGAAGCGGCCGGCTGCGGGTCAGGCGGCGGTAGAATGGCAGACGATAGAGCCGCGATTCGGAGAATCGGGCCGGGGCCTTGTTCAGCGCCACATATTCGGACACCTCATCGACCCAGCCTGCCCCCAGTCGCGCCCCCGGCTCGATCAGCAGCAGCCACTGACCCCGCGCCGTCGCCAGCAGATCCTTCATGTCCCATTGCTGATAAAAGCGGCAACCGGCGGCGTCGGCGACCAGCGAGGAGCCGTCTTGCGAGCCGTGATCGAGGACAATGACATCGCTGACAAGACCCTCGACAGCGCCTGCCACCAGCACGGACAGGGTCTGTGCCAGCTCGGGTTCCTGATCGTGGCATTCCATGATGACTGTGAGCATTGCCTATATCTATCGCATTGCACAAACTTTTGCCACAAGCAGTTTGGATGAAGTTTGTTCTTGCATTGTTCTCATTTTCCGTTTAGGAATAAAGTCATTGAGCGGGGCTGCAAAGCCTGCGAGGAGCAAACATGAACGAGCTGTCTCTTGTGAGCCAGGCTGCCTTCCAGCCCGGCAATACGGCAGATATTGCCGATGCGATGATGAATGCTTCGGGCATGCGGATCGAGATCGATCGGCGGCGCGGACGTGCGGCCGGCATCAATCCCGCAGGGCGGTTCGAGAGCCAGGAACGCGTGGCCTTCGACGATGGCTGGCAGACGCTCGAGGACATGCCGCCCTTCCGCACCGAGGTGCAGGTGGAAAAGCCGCGCAGCGTCATCACCCGCAACGAATCTCCCGATATCCCCTTCGATCGCTCGATCAACCCTTATCGCGGCTGCGAGCATGGCTGCATCTATTGCTTTGCGCGGCCTACGCACAGCTACATGGGCCTGTCGGCCGGTCTCGACTTCGAGGCCAAGCTGTTTGCCAAGCCGGATGCGCCGCGCCTCCTGGAGCGGGAGCTTTCCAAGCCCGGCTACAAGGTGAAGCCGATTGCTATCGGTACCAATACGGATCCCTATCAGCCGATCGAACGGGAATGGCGCATCATGCGCCAGATCCTCGAGATCCTGGACAAGGCGAACCACCCGGTGGTGATCGTGACCAAGTCGGCGCTCATCCTGCGCGACATCGACATCCTGAAGTCCATGGCCGAACGTGGTCTGGTGAAGGTCGGAATTTCGGTGACGACGCTTGACCGCAAGCTGGCACGGACGATGGAGCCCCGCGCCTCGACCCCGGCCAAGCGGCTGGAGGCGATCAAGGCGCTGTCGGAAGCCGGCATTCCTGTGGCGGTGATGATGGCCCCGGTCATTCCGGCTCTAAACGACCACGAGATCGAGCGGATCCTCGATAGCGGCAAGGCGGCCGGCGCGTCGGAGGCAAGCTATGTGCTCTTGCGCCTCCCGCTCGAAGTGAGCCCGCTGTTTCGCGATTGGCTCTTGCAGAACTATCCGGACCGCTATCGGCATGTGATGTCGCTGGTGCGTTCGATGCGCGACGGCAAGGATTATGACGCCGAATTCGGCAAGCGGATGAAAGGTGCCGGCCCCTATGCCTGGCAGATCAGCCGCCGGTTCGAAATGGCAACCAAACGGCTCGGCCTGATGCGCCGCAGCCTGCATCTGAGGGAAGATCTGTTCGTCTCGCCCAACAGCGACGGGGTTCAACTCTCTCTGCTCTGACGGGTTTCTATTCGTGATTCCGGTGCTGTTGTCCGCCGCCTCGCACCGGATGTGGTCCCTGGTAAGCCGCCCCTGTCGCCATGATCGGCGATCGGGACCGGGGACTTGCAGGAGGTCGGGTGCGCGTGCGATTTCTGCCGCATGAAACGTCGCACGCCACCCGATTCTCCTGGCCTCTTCCCTGACCTGCCGCTGGTTCCAGATTTCTCGCTCGAGAGCCGCGCCAAGCGCCGCGGCAGCTGGCCGGTCGCCGGAACCGATGAGGCAGGACGCGGGCCTCTGGCAGGACCGGTCGTTGCCGCCGCCGTGATCCTCGACCCCAAGCGCATTCCTGAGGGATTGAACGATTCGAAGAAGCTCTCGGCGAGCCAGCGGGAAGCGCTCTATCAGGTTATCCTGCGGCAGGCGACGGTCTCCATTGCCTCGTCGTCACCCCGGCGCATCGACCTCATCGACATCCGCAAGGCGAGCCTCGATGCCATGCGCCGCGCTGTGGCGGGGCTCGACCAGGAGGCATGCCATGTGCTGGCCGATGGCCGCGATGTTCCCCCTGGTCTGATCTGCGCCGGGGAGGCCGTGGTGAAGGGCGATGCGCGGTCGGTCTCCATCGCAGCCGCCTCGATCGTCGCCAAGGTGATGCGCGACCGGATGATGGTTCGCGCCGGGCTCGTCTATCCCGACTACGGTTTCGAGGTGCATGCCGGTTACGGCACAGACCGGCACCGCAGCGCCATCGTCACCCATGGCCCCTGCCCTCTGCATCGCATGAGCTTCCGCCCCCTGAAGGCCGAAGCGCCGGAAGAAGCCGACATCATCCAGGACTAGTGCCGGAAGGCCGTCCTCCGCATTGAAGCTCAGGCAAGACGATCGCGGGACCCGTCTTCCCATGCGGCTGCGGCACGGTCACCGCACAAAAGGAAACGCCCCGATCGGCGAACCAATCGGGGCGTCATTCATAACTTTCCAGAGGCTGTCTGAAATCAGTTGAGGCGCGACTTCACTTCGCCAACGGAGGCCTTGAACAGCGACTGCTGAACACTTTCGTCGGCCTTCTTGGCCAGAACCTTTTCGGCAGCAGCCACAGCAAGGTCGACGGCGGCGGCGCGAACGGCGTTCACAGCTTCGGTCTCGGCCTGCTTGATCTTCTGCTCGGACAAGGCGTTGCGGCGGGCAACGAATTCCTCGGTCTTCTGCTTGGCTTCAGCCGTCAGGGCTGCTGCTTCGCGTTCGGCAGCAGCAACGATGGCTGCAGCCTCGGCTTCGGCTTCCTTGCGCTTGCGCTGGTATTCGGCCAGCAGGTGCTGTGCCTCTTCACGCAGGCGCTTGGCTTCGGCGAGTTCGTCGCGGATCTTGTCCGCGCGCTCGTCGAGAGCCTTGGCCATCATGCCGGGAACCTTGAGGTAGGCAATCAGGACGAAGAAGAGAACGAGCGCAACGAGTGCCCAGAATGTAGCGTCCATGGTGCTCAGGCTCCCTGCTTGGCGATGCCGGAGACGGCAGCCTTGATGTCAGCCGCGGTCGACTTGGTGCCGATGAGTTCTTCGACAATCGTGCCGACGGTGTCGATCGCGATGGTATCGACTTCGGCGAAGGCGCGAGCCTTGATGTCGGCAATGCGGCTTTCGGCGGCAGCGATCTTGGCGGACAGTTCCGCTTCGATGGCGGCGCGTTCAGCATCGGCCTTGGCCTTGGCTTCGTCGCGGGCAGCGGAAGCGATCTGGCCGGCTTTCGCCTTGGCCGCGGTCAGCTCGCGCTCGTAGGTTTCGATGGCGGCATCGGCCTCCGACTTCAGACGAGCAGCCTCGTCGAGATCCTGGGCAATGCGGTCGTGGCGGTTTTCGAGGATACCGCCGACGCGGGGCACGATGACCTTCTGCATGAGCATGTAGAACACGCCGAACGTGATCACCAGCCACAGAAGCTGCGACGGATAGGTCGAGAAATCGAACGGCGGGAACACGCCGCCGCCATGAGCCTCGTCGTGGGCCACGCCGGTCTCGGTGTGAAGCTGGCCTTCTGCCGGGGTTTCCTGGGCAAAGGCGGGGGTCACAAACATGCTCACCTCCAGGTGTATGCTCAAATGCGCGAGATCACGGCTGCCTTGTTGGCGCGCCGTGATCCCAAACTCCAGCCGTTATTAGACGGCGAACAGGAGAAGGAGAGCGATGAGCAGCGAGAAGATGCCCAGAGCTTCCGTAACGGCGAAGCCGAATACCAGACGGCCGAACTGGCTGTCGGCAGCCGACGGGTTGCGCAGAGCGCCCGTCAGGTAGTCACCGAAGATACGGCCGAGAGCGAGGGAGGTACCAGCCATGCCGAGGCATGCGAGACCCGCGCCGATGTACTTTGCTGCTTCCGCTTCCATATGGATACTCCTTCGAATGGGTTGTTGCGGCTGTTTTTGACACCCGGGTGGCCGGGGCCAGCGACTTTATTCTCAGTGACCACCATGCACGGCGTCGTTCAGGTACATGCAAGTCAGTACCGCGAAGACGTAGGCCTGCAGGAAGGCAACGAGAAATTCGAGAGCGGTCATGGCGACCGTCATGATGAGGGGCAGGATCGAACCCGCAACGCCAACGGCACCGGCAGCGCTCATGGACACGACGAAGCCCGCGAAGACCTTGAGCGTGATGTGACCGGCCAGCATGTTGGCGAAGAGACGGACGGAAAGGCTGATCGGGCGGGACAGGAAGGACACGACCTCAATCGCGGATACGAGCGGCAGAAGCGCGCCCGGCACGCCCGAAGGCGCGAAGATCGAGAGGAAGTGCAGACCGTGCTTATAGAAGCCGTAGATCAGAACCGTCAGAATGACGAAGAGGGCCAGAGCAAAGGTGACGATGATCTGGCTGGTGATCGTGAAGAAGTAGGGGAACATGCCGAGCAGGTTTGCGGTCAGCACGAACATGAACAGCGAGAAGACCATCGGGAAGAAATGCATGCCCTTGGCGCCCGCGCCTTCACGCAGCATCGAGGCGATGAACTCGTAAGCCATTTCGGCGACCGACTGCATGCGGGTCGGGATCAGGCCGCGGTTCGAGGTCGAGAAATATAGGAAGCTCGAAGCAGCGGCCACGGTCGCAACCATGAACAGCGAGGCATTGGTGAACGAGAAATCAATTCCGCCGATTTCGATCGGGACAATCTTCTGGACCAGGAACTGATGCGTAGGATCGTTTGCCACGTTCTGCTCTTTCGCTTTCGCCGCCGAAGCGGACAATTCTCATTCGGGCTGGCGCGTCAGCGACCGTCGCCCTTGTCTTTGAATTCCATCCTGCGATCGGCCGGATGCGGCGAGGCCACAATCCCGACGACGCGCATGACGTTCAACACGCCGGCACAGAAGCCGATCAGAAGCAGGACAATCATGCCCCACGGCCCCGTACCCACAAAGTAGTCGAAAAGATAGCCCAGAAGTGCGCCAACGATGATCGCGGAGATGAATTCGCTCGAGATCTTCATCGCCATTCCGTAGCCCTTGCGGGTCTCGTCGGCGTTTCTCTCGGCGCGTTCCTCATCCCTGGCCTTGCCATCCCGCTCTGCGAGTTCGCTGGCCAGTCGTCTGCGGCGCTCTTCCAGATCTTCTTCCCGGTGGTCCGTCATGGCTCTCTCCGTCCGTTGCCTGTTTCAAGGGCCGTTCTTGCGCCCGATTTGAATGCAGAAACGGCGAGATAGAAAGCCTTCTGGCCCGCTTTGAAGTCGGGCGCACCATAATTTTGAGGCCCTGCATAGTCAAGGCATCAGGGCACCAAGTTTCACCACAAATTAACCCCGAAAAATCATAGACTTAAGTCCAATGTGAGGATTCATTGCAGATGACGGACGCCAAATCCGGTCAAATGGCCGCAAGGGGCGACCAGAATCTGCCACATTCACGTAGAAGTGCCGAGGATGTCATGGACTGGTCGCAACTGCGGCGGCGGTGAAGTTGCCATCCGCGCTCGAAGATTGAACGATCAGCTTCCTTTTTGCCCGAGACAGGCCCATGGCGCGCTTTTTACTGCGGATCCTGATCAGCATTGTCGTCGGCTGGATGGTCGGCGTGCAGTCGGCCCTTGCCTTCGGTCCTGAGGGCAACCTGACGCCGATGCTCTACATCTTCGTCACCGTGCCACTGACCTATGCCTGCTCATTCCTCGTCGTGCCGCTTTTGAGCGGCTGGCTCGACCGATTGCGATAGTCGGCTCAGCTCCAGCCGCCGCCATAGGTGCGGTAGAAGATATGTTTGCCGATCTTCTCGACGCGCTTCATCGTCGGGCCCCAGGCGGGCTTCACATAAGTGGCGTGATAATGCGTGGCCGAGCCGACATCCTTGAACCAGATCTTGCCGGCCGTCACCGCCATGGCAATGTCCTTGGCGATCTTCCAGTGACGCGGAGAGGTGATGATGTCCGGGATCCGGTCGCAGGCGAAGGAGAACTGGCAGCGATTGCGCCAGTCTTCGTTCTGATAGACCACACCGCAGATGGTGTCCGGATAATGCGGATTGCGGACGCGGTTGAGGATGACCTGGGCCACGGCGGCCTGGCCCTTCACCGATTCCCCGCGCGCCTCGAAGTAGATGCCTTCTGCCAGGCACTTCTGCTCCTTGTCCGAGAAGACGCCGGCCGGCAGTGGGGTCGCCGCCCAGGCATGATCCTTCGGGTCGATATCCGGGATGAAGCGGCCCTGATCCGGCTGCTTGTCGGTAAGAATGCTGTCGAAGGGCGAGACGCTGGCGTAATCCGGCGGTGGCGGCGCATAGGCGGTCGCCAGCACATCCGGTACGGGGTTGGTCACGAGATCGGCGATCATCGACGGGAGCGAGGGATCGACCGGCGGCTTCTCGCGCTTGAAATAGAAGCTCGCGAGCTCGACCGGCTTGGCCTTGTCCTCATCCGGGGCAAAGGCGGAGGGCGCCTTCAGGTGCGGGTCCATCAGCGAGCTCGTGCGCTGCAGGATCGAGCCGGCGGAAAAGGCGCGCGGCGGCAACATCGGCTCGACGGCGACCACCCTGCCCTTCTTCTGGTCGCGGGTCACGCGCATCTCGTCCGGCAAAGCATCGGCATCCGCCTTGCCGCCGTCAAAGGCGATGCGGCGACCATCGGGCAGGATCAGGCCTGCACCACCGGACAGGGCTTCCGACGCCTCCTCTTCCGAAAAGGCAAGTTTCGCCTCGTGGATGGAGCCGGCCGGTGCGTCCGTCATCACCATACGCCAATTGCTGGCACCGCGGTCGAGACCGGTGAGAAGGCCCGCCATGTCGGCCTGGGCGGCAACGGATGGGAAGATCAGCCAGGACGCGAGGCCGAAGACCAGGGGAGAGGTCCAGTTCTCCAGCCGGGAGAGGACCTTCTTCGAAGGACGAAACTTGGGACGCAAGGCCACACTCCAACTCATACTGACGCAGGTCCCGCGCTCCGGAACCCTACAGGATTACATTAGAGAAATATCTCTCGTTAACCTTGATGCTTGGTTAACGAGAGATCACAGCTTTGGGAGTGAAGGCAGGAAGTGGCACGAAGCTGCCGCATGTCTCGGCAGCCCTTTTGTGCGGCTTCGGGCTCAGATAATCACGTGCGAGCCGAGTTCGATGACGCGGTTTGCCGGCAGGCGGAAGTAATCCGAGGGATCGGCAGAGGCCTCGGCAAGCGCGATATAGAGGCGATCCTGCCAATGCGGCATGCCCATGCCGGGGCCGGCCACCAGCTTGCGGCGACCGAGATAGAAGGAGGTCGACATGATGTCGAACTTCAATCCGCCACGCCGCAGGCTCGCCAGCGTCTTGGAGACATTCTGCGTTTCCATGAAACCGAAGCGAAGCTCGACGCGCGAGAATCGGTCGGAGATTTCCTCGACCTCGAAACGATCCTGCTCGGCCACGCGCGGACGTCCGAGCGTGCGGATGGTCAGAATGATGTTGCGCTCGTGGATGACATGGTTGTGCTTGAGATTGTGCATCAGCGCCGCCGGTGCCCGGGTCGGGTCGCTGGTCAGGAAGATCGCCGTGCCGGCGACACAGGCCGGCCCGTGTTCGCCCTTCTTCTCGATCATGGCGATGAAATCTTCGAGCGGAATGTCGTCGCGGCGCGTCTTCTGGAAGATGATCGCCGAACCACGCCGCCAGGTCCACATGACAACGGTGAAGGCGGCGGCGAAGAGCACGGGGATGTAACCGCCGTCATGGATCTTGAGGAGATTGGCGCCGAGGAAGACCAGTTCGAGCAGAAGCAGCGGTGTTAGCACACCGACTGCAAGCGGCAGGCTCCAGTTCCATTTCTTGCGGATGAATTCGAAGGCCATGATCGTGGTCACCACCATGGCCCCGGTGACCGAGATGCCATAGGCGGTCGCCAACGCTTCGGAGCTTTCGAAGAGCAGGACCAGGGACAGAACGCCGATGAGCAGAAGCGTATTGACCGAGGGCAGATAGATCTGTCCGGTCTGGGTCTCCGAGGTGAAGAGGATCTGCATGCGCGGCAGGAAGCCGAGATGGATCGCCTGCCGGACCAGCGAGAAGGCGCCGGTGATGACGGCCTGGCTGGCAATGATTGTGGCGAAGGTCGCGAGGATGACGATCGGCAGAAGCGCCCAGGACGGGAACATCAGGAAGAAGGGATCGGATGCCGTGGAGGGATCTCGCAGAACCAGGGCGCCCTGCCCCAGATAGTTGAGGACCAGGGCCGGAAAGACCAGGGCGAACCAGGCGAGCTGGATCGGCTTGCGGCCGAAATGGCCGAGATCGGCATAGAGGGCTTCGGCACCCGTGACCGTCAGGAAGACGGCGCCGAGAACGACGATCCCGAGGAAGCCTTCGCGGATCAGGAAGCTTGCCGCATACCAGGGATTGAAGGCTGCGAAGATGCCGATGTCATCGAAGATATGGATGATGCCGCCGGCGGCCATCACCAGGAACCAGATTGCCGTGATCGGGCCGAAGAAGCGGGCGACCGCGCCGGTGCCCCGGGACTGGACGGCAAAAAGGCCGATCAGAATGGCGAGCGAAATGGGGACGATATAGTCGGACAGGTTGGGCGCGACGAGCTTCAGGCCTTCGACGGCAGAGAGCACCGAGAGCGCCGGGGTGATCATGGAATCGCCGAGAAAGAGGGCCGCGCCAATGAGGCCGAGCACCATCAGGATCGGCCCGTGGCCGTTCGCGCTCTTCGACAGGAGGGCGAGCAAGGACAGCGTGCCGCCCTCGCCGTCATTGTCGGCGCGCAGAAGAAAGAGGACGTATTTCAGGGTCACGATGATGGTCAGCGACCAGATCATCAGGGAGATGAGGCCGATGATCTCGACCCGGGTGATGCCATCGACACCGATCGGCTTCAGGGCCTCGCGAAAGGCGTAGAGCGGGCTCGTGCCGATGTCGCCATAGACAACGCCGACGGAGCCGAGTGCGAGAAGAAAAAGACTGCGTGCATCCTTCGGACCAGCCGCGTGCTGGTGATCGATCTGTTGCATGGGGTCACAGGCTCTTCAGAGCCAGCCTTTCCAACGGAAAAACAAGAAGGGGATGATGGCGGAGAGAAGCATGGCAAAAAGCGCCATGGGGTATCCGAAGTTCCATCCGAGTTCCGGCATGAATTTGAAGTTCATCCCGTAGATCGACGCGACGAGGGTCGGCGGCAGGAAGACCACCGAGGCGATCGAAAAGATCTTGATGATGGAATTCTGCTCGACATTGATCAGGCCGAGCGAGGCATCGAGCATGAAGGTGATGTTATTGGCGACGAAAGCCGCGTGCTCGCCAAGCGACTGGAGGTCGCGGGCAACGAGGCCAAGGAGTTCGGCGGCCTCTTCCTCCCGGCGCACCACCGGCTGCGACTGCAGGAAGATGACCAGGCGGGACAAGGAGACAAGGCTGTCACGCACCTTGCTCACCAGCTGATGATGGCTGGCGATATCGAGCAGCTTGTCTTCCAGGAAACGCGGCGGACGGCGCTTGGCCGCCTTGCGATTGACGAAGACGGTGATCGAGAGCGCGTCGAGGCGGGCGGCGAGCGTTTCCAGGATCTCGGCGGTGCGATCGACGATCGTCTCCAGGAGATGGCCGAGGAGCTTGGCGCCCGTGTCGCATTGGCCGTTCAGGCGCAGGAGGCTTGCACTGAAGAGCTCGAACGCCTTCGGCTCGGCGTAGCGGATGGTGATCAGCCGCCCGCGAAACAGAATGAAGGCGATGTCGGTCAGGAGCGGATAGGTCGAATCTGCCCGGTAGAGCAGCGACGCGGTCATGTAGATCGCCTCGTTCTCGACATAGAGGCGGCTCGAGGGTTCGATATCCTTGAGCTCATCCGGCGTCGGCAGCTGAATGCCGATCCGACCTTCCACGAAATGCTCTTCTTCGCGGCTCGGTTTGATCAGGTCGAGCCAGATGATGTCTTCGGAAAAATCGCCCGACGTCGGCTCGATGCCGATGTTCTCGGCACTTCCGTCTTTTCGATAGGCCCTTATCAAGGACTGGTCACCTTCATGGCTCGCCGCGCGATTGAAGTCGCGGACACAATCATAGACGCAGACTGAAAGCCAAAGCAATTGTTGCACTACAGCAATGCGTCATATGCACGCCTGCCATGTGCAGCCCGGGTCAAACGGACCCGAGCTTCAGCCCTGTTGGACCTAAAACGCGTTCTATCACTCGAAAACAATTGTCGGCGCCGCACGCCCTGCGCGGGCCTTGACCTGTTCCCAGACCTTCGCCGCGATGTCGCGATAGACCTTTGCCTGTGGGCCTTCCGGCTCACTCACCACCACCGGCGTTCCTGCATCGGAGGTCTCGCGGATGGACATGGTGAGCGGCACCTCGCCGAGGAAGGGCACGCCGATCGTCTCGGCTTCCGCCTTGGCGCCGCCATGGCCGAAGATGTCGTAACGATTGCCGGTGTCGGGCGCGATGAAATAGCTCATGTTCTCGACGATGCCGAGGACGGGCACCTCGACCTTGTTGAACATGTTCAAGCCCTTGCGCGCATCGATGAGGGCGAGATCCTGCGGGGTGGAGACGATCACGGCACCGGAGAGCGGGACCTGCTGCGCCATCGTGAGCTGGGCGTCGCCGGTGCCCGGCGGCATGTCGACGACCAGCACATCGAGATCGCCCCAGGCGACTTCGCGCAGCATCTGCATCAGCGCCGACTGGACCATCGGGCCGCGCCAGATCATGGCCGTGCCCTCATCGACCAGGAAGCCCATCGACATGACCTTGATGCCGTAGTTCTCCATCGGCACGATGATGCGGTTTTCGATCTGCTGCGGCCGCCCGGTGATGCCGAGAAGGCGCGGCATGGACGGACCGTAAACGTCGGCGTCCAGGATGCCGACGCGCAGGCCGTTTGCCTTCATGGCGAGCGCCAGGTTCACCGCCGTGGTGGACTTGCCGACGCCACCCTTGCCGGAGGCGACCGCAATGATGGCTTCGATGCCGGGCACCCCGGCTTTCGTCCGCTGTGTACCAGCTTGGGCCGCTGCCGGTGCGTGAGAATGCGGATGGGCGTGGGAATGGGAATGACCATGCGCGGGCGCTGCCGGTTGCGGCCGCGGCGGGGGCGCGGAGCCCTGCTTGCGCTCGGCCGTCAGACTGACCACCGCGCCCTTGACCCCAGGCAGTGCCTTGACCACGCGCTCTGCGGCCTGACGCAGCGGCTCCAGTTCCTGGGCGCGTTCGGCCGCCACATTGATCGAGAAGTACACCTTGGCATCGGAAATGAAGACATCAGACACCATGCCGAGATCGACGATGTTGCTTTCGAGATCCGGCCCGCGGATCCCCTTCATCGCCTCAATCACCAGGTCACGCGACAGTTCGGCCATTGCACTCTTCTTTCCGCTTACGTCTTACCGTTCAGCGAAATCAGATAATGGAGCCGAAGGCATTCGCCAACCGCAAATGCGGCGCGAGGGTGCGACCTTTGCGGCAGAGACAGACAAGCCGCCTGCGGAGAGCACCCCCCGCGGCGGCTTGTCAGGCTGCACCCGTTCACGGGTGTCGTGCAACGTCCCCTCTGGACTGTCCCTAGCAATGCAGGAAGCGTGCCAGACGCGAATGCGGCAGATATCGGTGAATTGGGGCGATTGCTCGGCTCTTGCGCTCAGCAGATGCCGGGAAAACAGGCGGCGCTGCTTTCAGCAGCACAAAAAAGCACCAGCGTTTACGCTTACTTGATCAAACCGAGGCGCAAGGCCTTCGCGACCGCCTGGGTGCGGTTGACCGCGTCCAGCTTCTTGGTGGCGCGGTTGAGATAGTGGTTGATCGTATGCTCCGACAGCGTCAGGATTTCCGCAATTTCCACGCTCGTCTTGCCCGCCGCCGTCCAGTTTAGGCAGTCAAGTTCGCGGTCGGTCAACATGTCGCTGTTGCGGCTGTCCATCTCGCGGATCTCGGCGAGACGGTTGAAGACATGCGCCGCGATGTAAGCGAGCTGTGTCATTTCCAGAGTGCTGAAGGGTTCGCGATCCCCGGCGAAGGAAACAGCGCCTCGGGCACCCGTCGCATCATGGACCGGGAAATAGGCGCCGCGGTTCATCCGGAACCGATGGAAGAGGGCCTTTGACACCTCGCCGGATTTCGGATCGCGCTGAATCGCGACGTCGTCGATGTCGAAAAGCAGTGGAATAGAGGCGCGGCGCAGATGCGCGAGAACGGGGCTCCCCGACAACAAGGCCCCCTGATCGAATTCGGTCAGCAGATCGGCCGGCCAGTTGGTGATGATCGAGCTGCTGCTCAGTTCCTGCGCGGTGGCACCCGGCATGTTGAGCACCATGAAGGCGCGGGCACCATAAAGCTCCGTCACGCGTTTCATGAAGCGAAAGACGTCGAACTGTGTCTTGAAGCTCTTGATGTCGCTGATCAGTCCGTCGAGACGTTCCGCAGTGGCCATGTCCTGGTTTGTCATCACACACCCATCCGGACCGGGGCACCGGCCGTGATCATCGAGGAGATTGTCCAAGACGTATACGTCAATTGCTACTTCACCTGCCATTGGCCAGGGATCGGATGGTCACGGCGAAACTCAAGCTCCAGCCAATCACTCCGAACCAGCACAAGACCGTTTCTTTCCGGTCCCGCAAAGAGAATGATGAGAAACACCCAAGGACGATACCAATTGCGAATCTGACCCTTGGGTTGCCGGAGCATAGACTTGTAAAGCGTCAAGGGTCCAGATACCCCATGAATTTTACCGTAAACCCCTGTCTGAGACGTTAGTCGAAGGGCAAGGTCGACGACCATATCGAAAAGGAGGACACGCGTGATCGCCACACAGAGCTTCAACGGCAGGACACTCACCGAAGAGCCCATGGAGCTGGGTGAAGGCCCCGCCTATGATCCGGGCTCCGGCGCACTCTTCTGGTTCGACATCCTCGGCAAGACCCTCTGCGAGCTCGACGTCGAGCGTGGCCAGCTGAAGAAGCACGCCCTGCCCTTCCTCGGCAGCGTGATCGCTGTAGTCGACGCGGGCCGTCAGATGATCGCGTCCGACCAGGGACTGTTTCTGCGCGACGGCGCGACCGGCAAGCTCTCTCCCTATGCGACGATCGAAGACAAGCCGGAGAACCGTTCCAATGACGGACGCATGCATACGAGCGGCGCCATGTGGATCGGCACGATGAGCCGCAAGGCAGAGACCGGCGCCGGAGCGATCTATCATGTCGCGGGCACCACCGTGACGAAAATCTTCGACGCAGTCAGCATCCCCAACGGCATCTGCTTCTCTCCGGATGGCAGCGTCGGCTATTTCAACGACTCGAAGGTCAACCACATGATGCGGGTGACGGTCGACCCGTCCACCGGACTGCCGACGGGCGCGCCCACGGTCTTGATCGATCAGTCCCAGCGCCAGGGCGTCATTGACGGATCGGTGGTCGATCTCGAGGGGACGATCTGGAACGCGAACTGGGATGGCGGCGCTATCGATCGCTACTCGCCCGAGGGCCAGCATATCGCACGCTACGCCGTGCCCGTTCGCCGGCCGACCTGCCCCGCCTTCTTTGGCGCCAACCTCGATCGCCTCGCCTTCACCTCCTGCTGGGAGGGGCTCAGCGATGCCGAGAGAGCAGAAGACAAGCTTGCCGGTGTCACCTTCGATCTCGGCATCAGCGTCAAGGGCAAGCCCGAACCGCGCTTCAAGCTCTAAGCTTTTGTTTCTGCTCTGGGGTTTGCTGGCCGCCGACCGGCCGCGCAAACCCTTTTGCGGGTTTTTTGTTCCTGTAGAAGCGTGAAAATAATCCGGGCATCGACGATGGAACGATAAGGACCGCTGGACATTTTCCTCACGAACCGACGCCGCCCACACTGCAAGCCAGCAAGCAGCGTCATTCGCAGACCATCTCAGAGGAAAGGTAGGTCCACCATGAACAAGTCCTTCAAGACGCTCGCCGCCGCCGTACTGCTCGGCTCGACCGCAATCGCTCCGCTCGCCATCGCTCAGGATGCGACGCCGGGTGCAACGACCACCCCGCCGGCTGCAACCGACGGCGCTGCAACGACTACGCCCGCTCCGGTCACGCCTGACGCTTCGACCGACGGCACCTCCGGCGCTATGGGCACGACTGCCGAAGCTCCTGCCGCCGCTGCAGGTTCCAGCACGTACCTGACCGAACAGGCCGAAAGCCAGATTTCCGTCAACGACTTCATGGGTCAGGCGATCTACACCGCCGACAACCAGTCGATCGGTGACATCAATGACCTGCTGGTCGAAAAGGATGGCGGCATCGTCGCAGCTATCGTCGGCGTCGGCGGCTTTCTCGGCATCGGCGAAAAGAACGTCGCTGTTCCGTTCGAAAACATCACGATCACCCGCGTCATGGATGACGACACGGCGATGACCAATGACGGCGCTGCCACCACCGACGGTACGGCTGCCACCGGCATGGGCACGACCGGTACCGCCGGCACCACGGCTGCAACCGACACCGACAAAACCCAGGTCGAGCAGGTTGCTGACGCTGAAGTTCGCCTGACGACGACTGAAACGGCCGAAAGCCTGCGCAACGCACCGGAATTCCGCACGCTGGAAGACCAGGCTGATGACGCGACCGACGGCACCACCACCTCGTCGACGGATAACTAATCCTGGAACGAGGGACGTGTTAAGGTCCTGACGGGCGGCGCTTCGGCGCCGCCTTTTCTTTTGCGTGGTGACTGGAATTCGTCAGGCCGAGGCGCGATCGACGAGCGCGAAATCGTGATGGTTTTCGGCGAGATAACGAAGCGTCGCAGCCGAATCCACCGGCTTGCCGAAATAATAGCCCTGCCCCATGCCGCAGCCGAGTTCCCTCAGCTTGCGCGCCTCGGCGTCGGTCTCGATGCCCTCGGCCACAACTTCGAGGTCGAGGCCTTCGCACATGCTGACGATCGCCTTGATGATGTGTTCCGACGTGCGATCCGTGGTGATCGCCGAGACGAAGGCGCGGTCGATCTTTACCTTGTCGAAGGCGAATTCGCGCAGGCGCCCGAGGCTCGACTGGCCTGTGCCGAAGTCGTCGAGCGAGATGCGGATGCCGGCATCCTTCAACTCCTTGATGATCCGACGCGCCGTATCGGCCGAGGACATGACGGCCGTCTCGGTAATTTCAAGTTCGAGGCGGCGTGGGTCAAAGCCGACGCTGTTGAGGATCGACAGCGTGTTGAACGAGGTCCTGAGGTCCATCAGCTGGACAGACGACAGGTTGAACGAGAGAAAGAGGTCGCGCGGCCAGGCAAGGGTCGCTTCCGCGGCCTTGCGCAACAGCGTTTCGGACAGCGTGTCGATGAAACCGCGTTCTTCTGCCAGCGGCACGAAGACGGCGGGGGAGACAAAGCCGAGGTCAGGATCGATCCAGCGGGCGAGTGCCTCGAAGCCGACGATGCGGTTGTCGCGCAGGCGGACGATCGGCTGAAAGTGAACGTCCACCGTGTCGTTGATGATGGCATTGCGCAGCGCCTGCTCGAGCTGCGTTGCCTGTTTCATTTCCTGCGCGATCTCGCGAGAGTAAACAGTGATCTGGCCGCGACCGCGACGCTTGGATCGGTAAAGCGCCGTTTCGGCGCTCTTCATCAATTCCTCGAAATCTTCGCCGGCAAACGGATAGACGGCAAAGCCGAGTGAGGCGGACAGGCGCACATTGCGGTCGCCGAGGTCGTAAGGGGCAGAGAGCACGTCCTTGATCAACTGTCCGGCGCGCTCCGCGCCCAGTCGTTCGAAGACCAGTGGCAGGACGATCGCGAACTCGTCGCCATCGTGGCGTGTGACGATTGCGCCATCCGGCACGCAGGCCTTAAGGCGATGCGCCACCTGGCAGAGGATCTCATCGCCCGAGGCTTGGCCGAAGAGATCGTTGATCGGCTTAAACCCGTCGAGATTGACGATGCCCACGGTGAAGGGTGCAGGGTCGGCTGCCCGGTCGGCGGCGAGTTGGCGCACCTTGTCGTTCAGCCTGTGGCGGTTGCCGAGGCCGGTCAAGCGATCGGTATAGCCTGTCGTCTTCTGGTCGCTCAGGCCTTGCGGCTCAGGCGGTCGTCCGGCGGGACCCATTCATGCTTCCTGGTACGGTTCCTTCCACGCGTGCCAGAATGGGTCTAAAACATTAAGATAATCATATCGATGCCGCATGAGAGCGCGGCCCGGCCTCCCCAAAAATCGGGGGATATCAGGCGGTCGAGGCGATCCGGGCGATCTCAGGGACCAGACGACGGATTGCCTGATCGATAACATCGGGGCTCAAGGGCTTGAGGATGACGTCGTCCATGCCCGAGGCGAAGCAGGCTTCGCGGTCGCGATCGAACGCCTGGGCGAGCACGCCGATGATCGGGGTCTGCGCGCCCAGCTCTTCCGGCAGTTGCCGGATGCGGCGCGCGGCCTCGAAACCATTGATACCGGGCAAGGTCACGTCCATCAGGATGATGGCCGGATTCAACTCGCTGCGCAGCCGAACGACGGTCTCACCATCGGCGCAGATCCGATAGGCGTAACCCAGTCCTTCGAGGATCTGCGAGAAGACGATCTGGTTGATCTCGTTGTCCTCGGCCACAAGCACGAGAGACGGCGACGACGGGGTTGCCGCGGCTGGGGGAGCGGCGACAAAGGACGCCGCTTCGATCGACGGCGAGAGCGGAATGTCTTCCGTGGTGATCTCCCAGTCATCCGCCGGGACAGGCGGCGCCTGGAGGGCCGTCAGGCGATCGAGAACGCTGAAGGCGAGATCGCCGGAAATATCGAAGGCCGGGATCGTGATATAGTCCACATCCACCGCCTGCAGCAGTTCCAAGCAGCGGCTGTCGAGGTCGGCGTCGACGATTGCAAGATCGATGCTCACGCCGACGGACCGGGCAACCGAGAGGAAGGCATCGAGTTCCGCCTCGTCACGGACACAGCAGCTGTCGAGCCCCAGCAACTGCATGATCTCGAGCGCCCTTGTCTCGAACTCGCGGTCGCCGGTGACGATCAGCGCCTTGCGTCCATTGAGGCGGCCGTCGTCCGTGCCGTAGGACGGTTCAGGTTCGCGAGGCTCCACGATCTGCGGCTCGTGCGGTGCGGCGAAATCGGCAGCACCACCCACTTCGCCGAAGCTCGATACCACCAGATAGCGGCCCGGCTTTCCAACACGCTGGACATGGACCAGGATCGGCCGCGGCGGGTCCCCGTAGAGACGCATCGGCAAGGTCAGGGAAGACGTGACGCCGGTCTCGAGCACTTGACGGGACGCAGTCGCGAGCCTTTCGGCGACCTGGGCCTCGAAGAGCGTCGTGATCGTGCTGCCAAGGGCGTTGTCCGCGCCGACGGAGATTGCCGAGCAGAACACCTTGTTGACGGCGACAAGCTGAAGATTGCGGTCCTGCACGAAGACCGGATGGGCGAGATTGTCGAGGATCTCTTCCGTCAGCTGCACGCGCTCTACGTCGGCGCGCCACTGTTCGTCCCGGCGCTTCTGCTCGGTGATGTCGCTCATCACGCAGAAGCCGAAGCCGGACGAGAGCCGGCGCTTGGAGAAGCGGGTCCAACGCTTGTCGTTGTCGCAGGACTGGATTTCGTGCCGCTCTTTCCAGTGGGCGGCAATCTGGCGGGTGAGCCATTCCTCGCGGCTCAGCGAGGCGCTGTCGGACTGGCCGCTCGCGGCATGGCGCAGGCCAAGATCGTAAGCGGCGCCGAGGATGTCTCTCAGGCGCGTGCCGGGCTCGAAGAAGGAGGCCGGCAGGGGCAGAAACTGGCGGGCGCTGCGGCTTGCAAAGATCAGGTGGTCGTTGCGGTCATAGATGATGAAGCCCGAGGAGAAAGCTTCAGACACGGCATCCAGCAGGGCAGCATCGAGCCCGACTTCGGCCGACGGATTGTCGTGCCCCTGCCGTCTCTTGTCCTGGTCGGGGGCCGGTGGAAACTCGCTCACACTGCTGCCTCTCGGAATCTCACCGCCTTGCACGGCAAGAATTAGGGGGCTGATGCCATCATGGAGACATGCCGGAGCGCATTTCAGACGGTGAAATCTCAGAGGAACACCCGGCCTATATCCTCAAATCACCGTCAGCAGGCTTGCTGATGGAACATTGCAAGCCATTGTTCAAACTAGAGACATTCCGTTAAGGGCCACTTAATGATGGGCATGAAGGTACCCGCCTTACGATTTCGCCTTTCGTCCAAGCTCCGAATCCGGGAAAATGGCGACATGATCATCAAGCAGCTTTCCGAAACGCTCATCAACCAGATCGCCGCGGGCGAGGTCATCGAACGACCGGCCAGCGCGGCGAAGGAATTGATCGAGAACGCGATCGACGCGGGCGCCACGCGCATCGAAGTGGCGACCGCCGGTGGCGGCAAGACGCTTTTGCGCGTCATCGACAATGGCTGCGGCATGGGACCGGAGGATCTGGCGCTCGCCATCCGCCGGCATTGCACATCGAAGCTCAACGAGACGCTGTTCGACATCCGGTCGCTGGGCTTTCGCGGCGAGGCCCTGCCCTCGATCGGTTCGGTCGCCAAGCTGACGATTACCAGCCGCCCGCCGGGCGCAGACAGTGGTTCTGAGATCGCCGTGGTCGGCGGCAAGGTCGGCGATGTCAGGCCTGCTGCCGCCAATCCGGGCACCACGGTCGAGGTGCGCGACCTGTTCTTCGCCACGCCGGCCCGGCTGAAATTCATGAAGACGGAAAAGGCGGAAGCAGGCGCGATCACCGAGATCGTCAAGCGCATGGCGATCGCCTTTCCGGCCATCCGCTTCGTGCTCTCGGGCACCGACCGCTCGACGCTCGAATTTCCCGGCACCGGCGACGACCATCTCGCGCGCATCGCCCAGGTGCTGGGCGCCGATTTCAAGGACAATGCCATCGAGCTCGACGCCGAGCGCGAGGATGTGCGGCTGACAGGCTTTGCCGGCGTGCCGACCTTCAACAGGGGCAATTCTGCCCATCAATACGCCTTCGTCAACGGCCGTCCCGTGCAGGACAAACAGATCCTGTCGGCGATCCGGGGTGCCTATGCCGAGACGATCCCGCAGGGGCGTTATCCCGTCGCCGTGTTGTCACTGACACTCGACCCGGCGCTGGTCGACGTCAACGTGCATCCGGCGAAATCGGATGTCCGCTTCCGGGATCCGGCCCTGGTGCGCGGGCTGATCGTCGGTGCCATCCGGCAATCCCTTCAACGGGAGGGCGACCGGGCGGCAACGACCGGCGCCGGCGGCATGCTGCGTGCGTTTCGTCCCGGGTTTTCACCGCAGCCGACACAGGCCTGGTCGTCGGCGAATTCCCCGTCCCGTCCCCTTTACGGAGCCACGCCGAGCTTCGGCGGTGGCTTGGCGGCAGCCGCAGTGTCGGCTCCCCGCGGCTTTGGCGAGACGGTGCAGGCGGCCTTCGACAGCCTCTCCGTCCCGACCGCCCGCAGCGAGACCACGCCGCCCTCGCCCGCGGTCCAAAGCGCGACCGTCGAAGCGATCTCGAGTTACCCGCTTGGTGCTGCGCGGGCGCAGGTGCATGAGAATTACATCGTGGCGCAGACGGAGGATGGTCTCGTCATCGTCGACCAGCATGCCGCGCATGAGCGCCTGGTATTCGAGCAGATGCGAAAGGCGCTCACAGGTCGGAGGCTCCCGTCGCAGGGGCTGCTCATCCCCGAGATCGTCGACCTGCCGGAAGAGGATTGCGATCGGCTGATGACCCATGCGGAAAGCCTGGAGCAGCTTGGGCTTGCAATCGAGCGCTTCGGACCGGGGGCGATTGCGGTGCGCGAGACACCCGCGATGCTCGGCGAAATGGATGCGACGCAGCTCGTGCGCGATCTCGCCGACGAGATTGCCGAATGGGATACGGCCGACAGGCTGTCCGCGAAGCTCGAACATGTCGCCGCCACCATGGCCTGCCATGGCTCCGTGCGTTCGGGCCGGCGGCTCAGGGTCGAGGAAATGAATGCGCTGCTTCGGCAGATGGAGCAGACGCCGGGTTCGGGCCAGTGCAATCATGGCCGGCCGACCTATGTGGAACTGAAGCTCTCCGATATCGAACGGCTGTTCGGGCGCAGTTGAGCGCTCGCTTGGCGGGTTTTCAAATGAGCCATCTTTCATTCGCCGGGAGGGCGCTGTATTGCAGGTCCGTGACACCCGGCGCAGGAGAAGAGTGATGAACCGTTTCGAAGGCGGCGGAAACCGCGAAGCCAAGATCCGCTATCTCGATGCCGATTTCCAGATCCTGACGCCCGGGACCTTCGTCACCTGTGCGATCACCGGGCGGCCCGTCATGGTCGACGAGCTCAAATACTGGAGCGTCGCGCGCCAGGAAGCCTATGTCGATGCCGCCGCTTCGCTGGAAGCCGAAAAGCGTGCAGGCGCTCTGCCCAACCAGCGCCGCTGATCAGGCCTTCGCGGCCAGACGCCGCAGGCGGCAGGCTTCGATGGCGCGATCGATGATCAGGTCCGGCGCCTTGGGGTCATCGAAGACCATGTCGACATCCACCACTTTCGATTTTTCCTGAAGCTCGGCTGCGCGACCATGGCCGCCGGCAAGGCGGACGCTGTCCTTGGCCGTGGTCACGAGTTGCAAGCCTTGCTTCTCAGCCCGTGCCAGCAGATCCGATATCTCGTCATCGGCCAGATGATGGTGATCGGGGAAATCCTGGCGGTCGGCAATTACGGCGCCAAGCTCTTCCAGGGTGCGGTAGAACTTTCTCGGGTCGGCGATGCCTGCGTAAGCCAGCACCGACCGACCGGAGAGATCTCCGCCGGACTGAGGCATGACGTCTGCGACCAGAACCGGTTTGCCGCTGCGGGAGGCCTGGCGGACGAACTGGTCCGCGGCATCTCCCTTGCCCACCTTCAGGATCGCATCCAGATGGCGCATCTGAACCGGGATCGGCGCGCGGACCGGCCCTGAAGGCACGACCCAGCCATTGCCGATGCCTCGCATGCTGTCGATCACGATCAGGGCGTAGTCGACATGGAGCCGGGCGCTCTGAAACCCATCGTCCATGATGATCAGGTCCGCGCCTTCGGCGACCAGCTTTTCCGCACCGGCCACGCGGCGGCGGGAAATCACGGTCAGTGCCTCGCGGGCGAGCAGAAGCGGTTCGTCGCCTACAGCCGTCGAACGATGATGATGCGGATCAACGACAGTGGTGACGTCGAGCGAGCCGCCATAACCACGGCTCAGAAAACCGGGGGTGAGCCCCCTCGCCTTCGCGGCACGCGCGATCGCGATGGCCGTCGGCGTCTTGCCCGCACCGCCGACGGTGAAATTACCGACGCAGATTACCGGCACAGGCAGAGGATGCCGGCGGCGGTGCTGCAGGATGGCACCGGAGATGCGGCCATAGACGAAGGAGAGCGGATAAAGGCAGATCGCCTGCCAACCGGTCTTGGTCCACCAGAAAGGCGGTGCCTCGGATACCATTCTCGTCCCTGTCCTGACCCCGGCGCCCCTCTGACGCCGTCCTGTGGGCGCAACAAGAACCATTGCAACGCAGAATGGTCAAGCGCGGCCGTGCCGAAATGGCACGCCTTGGTCAGGCGAGGACAGCTTCCAGCTCGGTGATGTCAGCGAGGACCATGTCGGAATGCAGCGTCAGCGTCTCGCGCGAGCCGGTTCCGGAGAGGACACCGATCTTCAGACCCGCACCGGCATTCCTGCCCATGTGAAGGTCATGATTGTTGTCGCCGACGACGGCCACTTCTGCCGGGGCAAGACCCGTCGCCTTGCAGAAGCCGAGAACCATGCCGGCCTCCGGCTTGCTGCCATGGCCGCTGTCATAGCCCGCAATGAAATCGATATAGGGCAGGATGCCGAAACGCTCAGCCGCCACCTTGATCGAGCGTTCATTGTCACTGGAGGCAATGCCGAGGCGCAGGCCCTTGCCATGCAGGCGGGCAAACAGAGGCTCAAGTTCGGTGACCGGCACTGAGAACTCCGCAGCCTTGGCGAAGCAGTCGTCGATCTTCGGCACCAGCGCTTCGACCATGAAGGGCGAGCCAGCATTGATCATGCCTTCGGCGATCTCGAGCGTGTTGCCGGCCGCAAACAGGCTGTCGGGCACGATCGCGCCGCTCGCGGGATCCATGCCGCAGACGAGGAGCAGGCGATCGGCGAGTGCCTGGTCACCATCGGCGGCCATCAGCGCGACCTCGCGATTGACCGGTCCCCAGCTGGCATCGAAGTCGAGCAGCGTCCCGTCCTTATCGAACAGGATGCCGGCGATCTTGGACTTCTGCTGCATGAAACAATTCCTGGCTGGTGTCTCAGCTCTGGCCGGCGATGCGCGGTTCCAGCTTGGCCTTGACGGAGAGCGGGCTGATATAGGGTTCGAGCCCCTTAAGCGTTGCCGTAAGCGCACCGCGCATTTCCTGCATGCTTTCCTGCCCGGCGTCGATCATCTTGGAGCGTGCCACATCATTGTTCAGCAGGAAGTGCACGGCCTTGGCCAGCATTTCGGCATCGCGAACGATGCGGGCAGAGCCCTTGCGGACCAGACGTTGGTAGCTTTCGCGGAAATTGCTGACCTGGGGACCGGACAGAACGGCACAGCCGAGCATGGCGGGCTCCAGCGGGTTCTGCCCCCCTTCGGCCGAGAGCGAACGTCCGACAAAGGCGACTTCCGTCAGCCTGAGATAGAGACCCATTTCGCCGATCGTATCGCCCAGGAAGACATCCGTCTCCGGCGTGATCACATCCCCGCGGGTACGGCGGGCAACGACCAGCCCCTTTTCGACCAGCATGGCTTCGATCTCATCGCTGCGCTCCGGGTGGCGCGGGACAAGCACGCTGAGCAGGCCGGTATGGGCCTTCAGCGCACGATGCACCATGGAGACGATCTTCTCTTCACCGTCGAAGGTGGAGATGGCCGCCCAGGTCTTGCGATTGCCGATCTGTTGGCGGTAGCGCTCAAGCACCTGCTCGTCGCAGGGCGGCGCATCGCTGTCGACCTTGATATTGCCGGAGACGCTGACCGGCCAGGCGCCGAGATCCCGGAAGCGCTCTGCGTCGAGATCGGACTGGGCGATCACCAGCGCGAGCTTGCCGAACAGGGTTTCTGCAATCGATGAATGCCGCTTCCAGCGATCGAAGGAACGATCGGACATGCGGGCATTGACGAGGATCTGCGGGATATGCCGGCGATGCAGCTCGGCAAGCGTCGTCGGCCAGATCTCGGACTCCACACCGATCGCGACATCCGGCTGCCAGTAATCGAGGAAGCGGCGGATCGACGGCAGGAGGTCGAGCGGCACATACTGGTGCAGGACCATGTCGCCGAGACGGTTCTTCGCCACTTCCGCCGACGTTACGGTGCCGGTGGTCAGCAGCACATGGATGTCGCGGCGGCGCAGTTCCCGCATCAGCGACATGACGGCGGTGGTTTCGCCGACGCTCGCGGCATGGATCCAGACAAGCGGTCCGACGGGTCTTGCGAGACTTGCATGGCCGAAGCGCTCGGCACGGCGGGCCCGGTCTTCCTTGCCCTTGGCTGCACGATAGGCAAGCAGGGGCCGAGACAGCGGGTAGGCAGCAAGGCCCAGCCAGCCGTAGGATGTCAAGGCGAAGGAGGCTAGGCCATCGCTCAGTGCCATCGATCGAACCTGCTCATCTTCATCGACAATGCCATTCAGCCCTTTTCGGAGGCGGCGCTACGCACACTAGAGATGCAAGAAGACTGAGTTCAAAACGTGACCCTTGCGGGTCGTGAACGGCGGTTTTGGGAGCACCGCCGACCCCTGGTTCACTTATCCGAAGGGTTCAACAGTCGGTGCATGTGAACGATGAAATAACGCATATGCGCATTGTCGACCGTGGCCTGAGCCTTCGCCTTCCAGGCGACGAGCGCGCTGGCGTAATCGGGGAAGATGCCGACGATGTCGAGGGCATTCAGATCGCGAAACTGGACCTCTTCTAGGCTCGACAATTCACCGCCAAAAACCAGATGGAGAAGCTGCTTGTTTTCGTTGGTTTCCGTCATGTTCGCGGCCTTTTCTTATTCCTAGTCTGTGGGGAACCATCTGCGCGATTTCGCCCCAAAGGTCAACTCCGAGGAATTCGGGAGATGTTCTTGAGCAATGCCGGAAGAAGCTCGGCCGATGCTGCGCAGAGCACCGGGTGGGTGACCTCTTCCCGATTGTATACCAGGGGCTGCCCGTCGAGATCTGTGATCCCGCCACCGGCGCGGGCAAGGATCAGATCGGCTGCGGCGAGATCCCAGTCATGCGAGCTCTTCTTGACGAGCGTCGCATCGATGCGCCCGTCGGCGACCAGCGCCAGTCGGTAGGCGAGCGAGGGGATATGCTCCACCCTCTCGATCCGGGGTCTGAGGACCGGGCTGAAGCTTGCGACCATGTCCTGGGCGGAGGCGAGTTTCAGGCTGTCTTCGATGCCGGCCGCGGATACCGCAATGTCCTGGCCATTGCGACGGGCAGGTCCATCGATCGTTGCGGTGAATTCTTCCCCGAGCGATGGCGCCACCAGAATGCCTGCCACCGGCGCTCCCTTGTAGACCACGGCAACCGAGACGCACCACGTATCCTTGCCGGCAAGAAAGGCACGGGTACCGTCGATCGGATCGATGACAAAGAGAGTGTCGCAGGAGAGGCGCGCCGGATCGTCATCCGTCTCTTCCGAAAGCCAGCCGTAATTCGGCCGGGCGTGGCGGAGGATTTCTTCAAGGATCCGGTTGGCGGCGTAGTCGGCCGCGCTGACCGGCGAGCGGCCCTCGTTCTTCCACCAGACTTCCGGCGACTGGCCGAAATGGGCCATGGCCACCTTGCCGGCCTCGCGCGCGGCCTCGGTTATCAGCCTCAGATCCGCCTGCCAGTCGAAGCGCGGACCGGGCGGTGTCTGTCGATCAGAGTCCGGCAAGGGTCATGCCCTCAATGGCAAGCGTGGGCGCGGCGACGCCGAACTTCCGGTCGATGTCGTTGGCCGGCGTGATCCGCATGAACATCTGCTTCAGGTTGGACGCCAGCGTGATCTCGGAGACCGGATAGGTCAACTCGCCGTTTTCGATCCAGAAGCCGCTCGCGCCGCGGCTATACTCGCCAGTGATCATGTCGACGCCACTGCCGATCATATCGGTGACATAGAGCCCTGTGCCGACGCTGCGGATCAGCTCCTCCGGCGAGATGTCACCTGGCTCCAATGCGAGATTGGTAGAGGATGGCGAGACCGACGTGCCGCCACGCACACCACGGCCATTGGTCTTCAAACCCAATTCCCGGGCAACGGACGAAGAGAGGAACCAGTGTTTCAGCACACCGTCCTCGATCATGGTGAGTGGCGTGCCGGAGACGCCTTCGCCGTCAAAGGGCCGTGAGGAGGAGCCGCGCACCTTCAGCGGATCATCGGTGATGCTGAGGCCGGCTTTCAACACCTGCTGGCCCATCTTGTCGCGCAGGAAGGACGTCTTGCGGGCGACGGACGACCCGTTGATCGCACCGGCGATCGTACCGACGAAACCGCGGGCGACGCGGGGGTCGAAGACAACGGTCAGGTTGGATGCCGTCGGGACCTGGCGCGGGTTCAGGCGACGGATCGCACGCTCGGCGGCGCGGCGACCGATCTCTTCGGGGCTGTCGAGCTCGGCAAAATAGAGGCGGCTGTCGAAGTCGTGGTCGCGCTCCATCTTGGTGCCCACACCGGCAATGACGCCGACAGAGCGGGAGAAACGCGAGCCGGCATAGCTGCCGGAAAAACCGTGCGAGGTGACGAGCACGAGACCGCCCATGCCGGCGGAGGCACCTGCACCCAGCGAATTGCTGACGCCGTTCACCGACCGGGCCGCCTCCTCCATGGCGAGCGCGCTTTCGCGCAACTCGTCGCTTGAGACATCCGTGTCATCGAAGAGCTGTAGGTCGGGAATGTCGCGGGCAAGCTCACTCTCGTCGGCCAGGCCGGCAAAGGGATCTTCGGGCGACACCTTGGCCATGGCCACGGCCCGCTCGGCCAGTGCCTTCAGATCGAAGCCCGGATTGGCCGAGACGCTGGCAACCTGGCGGCCGACGAAGACGCGCAGTGAAAAGTCGTCGCTTTCGGAGGCCTCGGTCGACTCGACCTTGCCAAGTCGGACGCTAACGCCCTTGGACCGGGAGCGGACGACCACGGCATCCGCCTTGTCGGCACCGGCCTTCATGGCGAGGTCCACAAGCTGCTCTGCGCGTTCGAGGAGATTGGCGGAATCGATTTGATTGGGCATGGGTTGGCCTTTCCTTCCCGCTCCATTTATTGTGCAACACAAGGTGCATCAAGGGCGGTTCGGGGTTTTCCGATCACGAGCCCGGCATGGCACCAGGCGAGCAAGCGCGGCTTATGCCGGCGGACGAGGAGAATGGCATTGGCAGGCGCAAGCGAAGCTCTTTTCACCCAACCCCTGTTGCTGCTCGGCGGCGCGGTGATCGCAGCGCCGATCTTCCGAAAACTGGGGCTCGGCACCGTTCTCGGCTATCTTGCCGCGGGCGTCGTGATCGGCCCCGTGCTGCATCTGATCGGCGGCTCCGGCGAGATTCTGGCGGTCGCCGAACTCGGCGTGGTGCTGCTGCTCTTCATCATCGGGCTGGAGCTCAAACCCAGCCGATTGTGGACCATGCGGCGCGACATCTTCGGGCTCGGGACAAGCCAGGTGGTGCTCACAGGATTGGCCCTGACGGGACTGGTTTATGCGGCAGGTCTTCTCAACTGGCGAGGGGCGCTGGTTGCGGGCTTCGGCCTCGCGCTCTCCTCCACCGCCTTTGCGCTGCAGTTGCTGGAAGACTATGGCGACATGAACAGCCGCTATGGCCAACGCTCCTTTTCGATCCTGCTCTTCCAGGATCTGGCGATCGTGCCCCTTCTGGCCATGGTGTCGGTTCTCGGCTCGCAAGGCGGTGAGGCACAGCAGTCGCCGATCCTGGAGGTGGGGATTGCCGTGGGTGCGGTGATCGCCATGATCCTGGCGGGCCGGTATCTGCTGACGCCCATGTTCCAGATCATTGCCCGGACGGGGGCGCGGGAAGTCATGATTGCCGCTGCCCTCTTCGTCGTGCTGGGATCGGCCTATCTCATGCAGGTGGCAGGTCTCTCCATGGCCATGGGCGCCTTCCTTGCCGGCGTGATGCTCGCGGAATCCTCCTATCGCCATGAACTGGAGGCCGATATCGAGCCGTTCCGCGGGCTTCTGCTGGCGCTCTTCTTCATCGCGGTCGGCCTGTCGATGGAGCTGCAGGTCATCGTCGACAACCTGTTGCTGATCGTGATCGCCGTGCCCGTCCTCATGGCGGTGAAGGCGCTGATCATCTATGCGATCTGCCGGATCGCCGGCTCCACGCATAATGACGCCATCCGGATCGGCATGCTTTTGCCGCAGGGTGGCGAATTCGGCTTCGTACTCTTTACCACCGCAGCCGCAGCCGGCCTGTTCACCGGCGCGCAGTCCTCGCTGCTCATCTCGATCGTGACGCTCTCAATGGCGCTGACGCCGCTCACCGCGCTGATCGGCCAGCGGCTGCTGTCGCGCGACGCGACGGAGAAGGAGGAGATGGACGAAGACTTCGAGGGTGCGGGCTCGGACGTCCTGATGATCGGCTTCTCGCGCTTTGGCCAGATCGCCGCGCAGATCCTTCTGGCGAGCGGCCGGGACGTCACCATCCTCGACGACAGCCCGGACCGTATCCGGCAGGCGGCAACCTTCGGGTTTAGGATCTATTTCGGCGATGGCACGCGCCTCGACATGCTGCGGGCCGCCGGGATCGAGAAGGCCAAGATCGTCGCCGTCTGCACGCACAAGAAGGAGATCACCGACAAGATCGTCGACCTCATTCGCTCGGAATATCCGGATGTGCGTCTCTTCGTGCGCTCCTATGACCGGGTTCACAGCCTGGAGCTTCGCGCCAAGGATGTGGAATACGAGCTGCGCGAGACTTTCGAGTCCGGCCTGCTCTTCGGTCGGCGCACGCTGGAAGGGCTCGGCGCCTCGGAGGACGAGGCCTATACGATCGGCGAAGACATTCGCCGCCGCGACGAGGAACGGCTGAAGCTTCAGGCGCAGGAGGGGATCCTTGCGGGCCGCGAATTGATCCACAAGCGCCCGGTGAAGCCCGAGCCGCTGGTCAAGCCGAAAAAGGCGATCCAGGCGGTCGAGGAGGAACGAGAAGTTCCGGCCGCCTGATCGCTCAGCGACGGACGAAGTCTTCCATGCGCGCGGCGATATCGCGCTTCAACGGATCCTTGAGGCGATCGCAGATCTCCAGGATCTGCCGCGCCTTGAAGAAGTCCAACACCTTGTAGCTGTTGACGTCGGGGCGCAGATAGATGTCGGGCTGGCAGATCTTCATCTTCAGCGCGATATGCGACTGCATCATCAGCTGCGAGGCGCCGAACAGGCTGTCGATGCGGTTGGGAACCAGTGAGCCGTCGCCCTCTGGCGCGCCGATCACATCAACGGCGATCATGATGTCGACCTTGCCGACCAGATGGTCGTAGGGCACCGGGTTGAAGATGCCGCCGTCGATCATCAACCGACCGTCGATGGTGACGGGTGCAAACAGGGCGGGAATGGCTGCAGAGGCCGACAGCGCTTCATAGAGATCGCCTTCGGTCCGCACCATCTCACACTGGCCGTAATAGTCAGTCGCAATGACGGTCAGGGGGAGGCCGAGTTCGGCAAAGGTTTCGGGGATCTGCGGCGGCAGGAAGGCGCGCAACAGGCGCGGCAGGTTGAACTGCCCGAGACGAAAGCCGCCCAGCGCACGGATGCTGGCGGGGCGCAGGCTCCAGAAGCGGTTGAGAACGAGGCCGCGATTGTCGGCAAGGGAGAGCGTGTAGTCCCGGATGTCACGACCGCTCATGCCGGCGGCATAACCGGCTCCCAGGATCGCCCCCATTGAGGAGCCGGCGATCAGCGCCGGCTTGATGCCGAGTTCATCGAAGACTTCGAGCACCGGAATATGCGCAAAGCCGCGGGCACCCCCTGCCCCGAGCGCCACGCCGATCGTCGGATCGGCTTTCACGGGATTGGAGGGGATGGGGGTTTCGGCGACAAGATCCATAGACTCAGTCTTTCTCCACTGACGGGATCAGGACGACCTATAGGAAAAGAAGTACATTTTCGTGTCACCGAAGGTCCGCTCTTCGACAAAGGCGAAAACCGGATCGACGGAGACCTGCACATCACTGCGTTCTTCAAGGATGACCAGCGCATCCTTGGCCAGCCAGCCACCCTGATGCGCCGCAAGCAACGCCTTTTCGCCAAGGCCCTTGCCGTAAGGCGGATCGGCGAAGAGAAGCTCGAAGGGCTCGATGTTGTTGGCCGGTCCGAGATTGGTCGCGTCGCGCCTCAGGATGCGGGCGCGGCCATGCAGGCCGAGCGCATCGATGTTTTCCCAGAGAAGGCTGCGGCCCTCGACACTGTTTTCGACGAAGAGCGCCGACTTGCAGCCGCGCGACAGAGCCTCGATGCCGACGGCACCGGTGCCGGCGAAGAGATCGAGGATGCGGGTGCCTTCGAGCACGCCCGGATGGGCATGCGCGAGGATGTTGAACAGGCTTTCGCGCGTCCGGTCGATGGTCGGCCGGATGTCATTCGACTTCGGCGTGGCCAGCGTCCGGCCACGGAATTCTCCGCCGACGATGCGCATGCCGGCTTACCTCTTGCCCTTGGGCGCGCCACCGCGGCTGCCGGAAGGCTTAGCCCCCGGACCACCGGAGCGCGGGCCACCTGCAGGACGGCCACCCGGCTTGCCACCGAAGCTCTTGCCGCCTGGCTTGCCACCAAAGGACTTTCCACCCGGCTTGCCCGAAGGCTTTCCACCGAAGGACTTGCCGGCTGGCTTGTCACCAAAGGGCTTGCCACCGCGCGGTTTGTCACCGAACGGACGCTCGCCACGGGGCCTGTCATCGCGGGGTCTGTCGTCGCGCGGACGATCACCGCGTGCGGGGCGATCGCCGAAATCGCGCTTCGGACCACGATCGGAGAACTCTCGACGCGGTCCGCGATCTTCGCCGTCTCGACGGGGAGTGCGCTCGGCACGGTCGCCGAAGTCGCGGCGGGGAGCACGGTCCTCTCCCTCCCGGCGGGCGGGACGGGCACCGAAACCGCCGGGCTTTCCGCCACGGCCGCCTTCGCGTGCACCCGATTTCTGATCCGGGCCATCGGCGCGGATCCAATCACCCTCTTCGTCGCGAGCACGGGTGATCTTGACGGTCGAGGTCGGCCTGTCGTCGAAACGATCGGCGTTTTTTGCGCCGCGCGGATCAGGCTTGCGGCGGGCAGCGGCAGCGGCCGCCTTTTCGCCGAGCGGCCGGGCACCCGGGGCCATCCAGACATTTGCCGTCCTGCCCTTGGTGTTGCCAGCGGGCCGCTTCTGCTTGTCGGCAAACTTGTCGCCGGAGTTGCCATCGTCGCGGCGGGTATCGAGACGGCCGAGCGCCCGCTCGCGGCGGTCACCCTTGTCACCCCGATCGTTCGAGCCTGAGCGCTTCTTCTCGGAAGAGCGCTCGTCACGGCCCCAGTCGGCCTTCGGCTCGCGGCCGGACTTCTTGGCCGGCGCTGCAGCGTCTTCCTCGTCCGTCTCCGCGCCATGGCTGTAGATCGGTGCGTCGAAATTTGCCTTGGATTCCTCGATCAGGCGGGGACCAAGCTGGTCACGCAGCATGCGGCCGCGCACTTCCACCACCTGGCCTTCCGGCAGATCGCCGAGCTGAAACGGGCCATAGGAGATGCGGATCAGGCGGTTGACCTCGAGGCCGAGCGCGCCAAGCACGTTCTTGATCTCGCGGTTCTTGCCTTCGCGCAGACCCATCGTGATCCAGGCATTGTGGCCCTGCTTGCGGTCGAGCGTCGCGTCGATCGCGCCATAGAGCACGCCGTCGACGGCGATGCCTTCCTTCAGCGCATCAAGCGCCGGCTGGTCGATATCGCCATAGGCGCGCACGCGATAACGCCGCAGCCAGCCGGTGGTCGGCAGTTCCAGGACGCGCGCAAGACCACCGTCATTGGTGAGCAGCAGCAGACCCTCGGTGTTGATGTCGAGGCGACCGATCGACATGACCCGTGGCAGTTCTTCCGGCAGGTTCTCGAACACCGTCGGGCGGCCTTCCGGATCGGAATTGGTCGTCACAAGACCGGCCGGCTTGTGGTAGAGCCAGAGGCGTGTGCGTTCGATGCCGCGGATCGGCTGGCCGTCGACCTCGATCTTGTCGGCGAGCGTTGCGTTCAGCACCGGTGTTTCGAGCACCTTGCCGTTCACGGAAACGCGGCCTTCCGTGATCATGCGCTCGATGTCGCGACGGGATGCGACGCCGGCACGCGCGAGCAGCTTGGAGATGCGCTCGGGCTTCATGGCCTCGTCGCCGGCCGGCGCCTCGGCGCGGGGCGCGCGGGCGGGCTTCGACGCGGGCTTGTCTGCTGAGGCTGCGGACGGCTTTCGGGTTTGCGGCTTGCCGCCGCGGTCGGAGGACTTCGCCCCCGGACGCCTGGACTTGTCTTTGAATGTCATTTGCTGTTTGCCTGTGGTTTGGGCTGTCGTATCAGGTCGCGCGGCTCTGGTTAAGTGGAAAGTTCAGGCATGGAGAAGACAAACGGCTTCATGGAGGCGGCGTTCGAGGAGGCGCGTGCGGCCGGCGAGCGTGGCGAGGTTCCGATCGGCGCCGTGGTTGTGCGCGACGGACGCATCCTCGGTCGGGCCGGCAACGAGACAAGGGCGCTCAATGACGTGACCGCCCATGCAGAGATCCTCGCCATCCGACGTGCCGCGGCTGCCGTGGGCGACGAACGACTCGTTGAGGCCGATCTCTATGTGACGCTCGAACCCTGCACCATGTGTGCGGCGGCAATCTCCTTTGCCCGGATGAGGCGACTCTATTATGCTGCCGGCGATGTCAAAGGTGGCGCGGTCGAGAATGGTGTCCGCTTCTTCGCGCAGCCCACCTGCCATCACGTGCCGGATGTCTATTCCGGCATTCGCGAAAGCGAAGCGGCCGAAATGCTCAGGGCCTTCTTCCAGGATCGGAGGGATTGATGATCTTTGTTGCGCTCACGCTGTCGATCGCCGGCATGGCTGCCATTGCCTTCTGGGCCTATCGCAACGTCGCGCCGCATAGCGACCGCCTGCCAATGCAGTGGTCGGCAGACGGCACCGTGAACTGGCGGGCGCCTCGTCTTCTCGCGATCGCGACGACGCCCGTCCTGATGCTGACGATCATCGGCCTGATCTTCGTGCTGTCTCGGCATGACCACGCGGAGCGCAACATGGCGCTGCTTTGGGTTTCCTTCATCGGCCCGGCGCTCCAGGCGCTGCACATGGCGCTTGTCGCCCGCACGGTGGAAAACGAAGAGTAAAAGGGCGGTCTTGAAGCCGCCTCATGCGATGCCGGCGAAATCCTTGAGCTTCTGGCCGGCCAATCGGTAGCGGATCCATTCGTTCTGCGGCTCGGCACCGACGGCGTCATAGACGCGGATGGCCGGCTCGTTCCAATCGAGCACGCTCCACTCGAAGCGGCCGCATCCCTTTTCCACCGCCACACGTGCGAGATGTTTGAGAAGCAGCTTTCCGGCGCCGGAGCCGCGGAAGTCGGGGGAGACGTAGAGATCCTCCAGATAGAGGCCGTTCTTCGCCTGCCAGGTGGAATAGCTGTAGAACCAGACGGCAAAACCGGCCGGCTTGCCGTCGGCCTCCAGGATCACCGCATCCGTCACCGAGCCTTCGCCGAAGATCGAGGATCGGACCGTCTCCTCGGTTGCCTCAACCTCATGGCCCGCCTTTTCATAGACGGCGAGTTCGGTGATGAAGCCGAGGATGACGGCGGCATCTTCCGGCGTGGCGGGGCGAATGGTGAAGTTCATCTGACGACCTCAAGCAAAAGGGCAGGTCGTTGCCGCCCTGCCCCGGTATTCACGATATCGATAAAAGGTTTACTGGAAAGGCATCCACCAGGAGCTGGTCTGCTGGGCAGCCTTGGCTTCCTTCTTGCGACGCTTTTCCTTCTTGGCTTCCGGCTCGCCCAGGTCGGTCAGAGCGACGTCCTGGGTCTGGCGATATTCGGCCGGCGGATCGGAGAGAAGACGGCGCTGGTCGAGATAGGCGCCCTTCTGCAGCTGGCGCGCCTCGCGGAAGGCCTGCCACTTCTGGGTCTCGGTCATGGTGCCTGCCGTGCCGTAGCCGGCAAGCAGCGGCGAACGGTAGCGCGGGTTGTCCGCATTGGCGTCGGCTTCGGCGACGAGACGCTCACGCGCCTCCTCCGGCGATTCCACCCATTCCGGATTGTTTTCGCGGCTTGCGACGGAAGCCTGTGGCGCAACAAGCGCAGCCGTCTGCGTGCCGCCCGGCGGCAGCACGAGATCCGGACGCGGGTTGTACTTCGTGCCCTTGTTGGCAGCTTCGCGCGGGGCGATCGACACGGCCGAGCCGACGTCATCCACCAGCTGCTCCATTGCCGTCTTGTCAGTGCCGTAGGTCGGGCTGCCGACGCAGCCGGACAGGCTGGCCGTGACGCCGAAAAGGCCAACCAGACCGAGGCCAACTCTGAACAGATATGCCGAATTCATGAATGCCTACCAGCCTCGCCGCAGTTACATCAGTCGTGCCGAATACTCGCGACCAGCCCTGCCGGTCGATTTCGGCCAATTTCAGGCAGTTTTACCGGATGACCCGCAAAAGCGCAAATCATCCGGTCACATTTCCTTATCCGAGTGCCGCGAGTTCACGCAGCGCCTGGGCATCACGCGCCGAAACCTCAGGATAGTCCGGATCGGACCCGACATCCTTGGTGATCTTCCAGGAGCGGGCGCATTTCGTGCCTTCGGCGAGCTTCGGCTCGACGGCGACCTTCGTGCCATCGTCGAGACGGAAGGCTTCATCAGGACCTTCACCTGCGACAACAGAGATGTCAGAGGTGATGCAGATCTCGGCGAAATCGAGACCGTCGAGAGCCTTCAGAAGCTCCGCATCGGCGACATGGACGACCGGAGCGGCTTCCAGCGAAGAACCGATGCGCTTTTCCTTGCGCTCGATCTCGAGCGCGCCGGTGACCGCGCGGCGGACGGCACGCACACCCTTCCACTTCTCGGCGACCGCCTCGTTCGACCAGTCGGCCGGGATCACCGGGAACTGTTCGAGATGGACCGACTCGGCCTTTGGATCGCGCGACAGCCAGGCCTCTTCCGTGGTGAAGGGCATCATCGGCGCAAACCACAGGACCAGGCAATCGAAGAGCTTGCGGATGACGAAGAGGGCCGAACGACGCTTCAGGCTCGACGGCGCGTCGCAGTAGAGCGTGTCCTTGCGGATATCGAAGTAAAAGGCCGAGAGTTCGACATTCGCGAAGTCCGAGAGCGCGCGGACGATGCGCTTGAAGTCGAATTCGTCGTAGGACTTGCGGACCAGCTGATCGAGTTCGGCCAGACGGTGCAGCATCAGCTTTTCGAGTTCCGGCAGGTCGGCATAGGCGATCTCCTCGCCCTTGTCATGGGCGAGCGTGCCGAGCATCCAGCGGATCGTGTTGCGGATCTTGCGGTAGGCATCGATATTGGTCTGGATGATCGTCTTGCCGAGGCGCTGGTCTTCGGCATAGTCGGTCGACATGACCCAGAGACGCAGGATATCCGCGCCGGACTCCTTCATGACGTCCTGCGGCGTGACCGTATTGCCGAGCGACTTCGACATCTTGCGGCCGTCTTCGGCCATGGTGAAACCATGGGTGATGACGGCATTGTAGGGCGCGCGGCCGCGGGTGGCGCAGCTTTCGAGCAGCGAGGAATGGAACCAGCCGCGATGCTGGTCAGAGCCTTCCAGGTAGACATCGGCCGGCCACTTGAGATCCGGGCGATCTTCCAGCGTGAAGGTATGGGTCGAGCCACTGTCGAACCAGACGTCGAGGATGTCGGTGACCATCTGCCACTTGTCGCCGTCATGCTCGTTTCCGAGGAAACGCTCCTTGGCGCCTTCGGCGAACCAGGCGTCGGCGCCTTCCTTCTCGAAGGCTTCAAGGATGCGGGCATTGACCTTCTCATCCTTCAGCACATTGCCTTCCGCATCGGCGAAGACGCAGATAGGTACACCCCAGGCGCGCTGACGCGACAGAACCCAGTCCGGGCGCTGCTCGATCATGGCGCGCAGGCGGTTCTGACCGCCGGCGGGGACGAAGCGGGTCTGGTCGATGGCGGAGAGCGCACGGGTGCGCAGCGTCGTGCCGTCGCCGAGTTCCTTGTCCATGTAGACAAACCACTGCGGCGTGTTGCGGAAGATGACCGGCTTCTTCGAGCGCCAGGAATGCGGGTATTCGTGCTTGATGCGGCCACGGGCGAAGAGGTTGTCGGCGGCGATCAGGGCCTCGATGACGCGCTTGTTGGCGTCGCCCTTCTTGCCGTTGTCGTCGAGGACGCGGGCAGCGCCGCCTTCGGCCAAGGGGCCAAAGCCGGGAGCGTCTTCGGTATAGAAGCCGGCATCATCGACCGGGAACGGGATCTTCACGTCGATGCCACGGGCTTCAAGCGCGCGGACATTTGCCATCCAGGCCTCAAAGTCTTCGCGACCGTGGGACGGGGCGGTGTGGACAAAACCGGTACCGGCGTCGTCAGTGACGTGGTCGCCATCGAGCATCGGGACGGCAAAGGTGTAGCCCAAGTCGGCCAGCGGGTGCGCGCAGGTGATCGCGCCGAGTTCGGCCGCGGTCACATCGCGGACGAGCTTGAAGGTCACCTTGGCCTTGGTGGCCGCGTCTTCGGCGAGGCGCTTGGCGAAGATCAGCTTTTCGCCCGGCTGCGGGCCGAAGTCGTTGGTGGCTTCGGTGATCTCGTAGAGACCGTATTCGATCTTCGAAGAGTAGGAGATCGCACGGTTGCCCGGGATGGTCCAGGGGGTGGTGGTCCAGATGACGACGGAGGCAGACTTCAATTCATCTGCGCCTTCCACCACTGCGAATTTCACCCAGATCGTGTCGCTCTCGACCTCGGCATATTCCACCTCGGCTTCGGCAAGCGCCGTGCGCTCGACGACCGACCACATGATCGGCTTGGAGCCGCGATAGAGCTGGCCGGACATGGCGATCTTCAGGAGTTCGCCGGCGATGCGGGCTTCCGAATGGAAGGCCATGGTGGTGTAGGGGTTGTCGAAGTCGCCCTCGATGCCGAGGCGGCGAAATTCTTCCGCCTGGATGTTGATCCAGCCCTGCGCGAAGTCGCGGCATTCCTGGCGGAATTCGTTGATCGGAACTTCGTTCTTGTCCTTGCCCTTGGCGCGATAGGCTTCCTCGATCTTCCACTCGATCGGCAGGCCATGGCAGTCCCAGCCGGGCACGTAGTTCGAATCGAAGCCGCGCATCTGGAAGGAGCGGGTGATAACGTCCTTCAAAACCTTGTTCAGCGCGTGGCCGATATGGATGTTGCCGTTGGCATAGGGAGGGCCGTCATGCAGGACGAATTTTTCGCGGCCGGCGGCCGAGGCGCGCAGGCGCTTGTAAAGATCCATCTGCTTCCACTTCGCCGCCATTTCCGGCTCCTTCTGGGGAAGGCCGGCGCGCATCGGGAATTCGGTCTCGGGCAGATAGAGGGTCTTGGAGTAATCGATCTTTTCAGGGGTAGTGGTCATGGATCAGCCATCGGATGGGGCGACCTCGGGGTCGCGGAATTTGCGTCTTGGAGTGGCGGCAAGCGGGCGCGGGGCTTCTAACCCAACGCCAAAAACCCGGACCTTCCCGCAGCTCTTCAAGCCACCGGGAGGGCCGGGCCAATAATTCGAATGATCCGGGCCGCCGAAAGATACGTCATGTCGCCGCGTTCTTTAGGGGTTTTTCGTTGCGAAAGGAAGGGGCAAGATGGAGTGCCGTGCGTGGCTTCCTACCCACTGTTTTCCGCCTCGACGACCGCACGCAGGGCGTCGTTGATGCGGTCCTGCCAGCCGGGGCCGTCCTTCTGGAAGTGTTCGAGGATCGCGCTGTCGAGCTTGATCGAGACCAGCTCCTTCACCTGCGGCGGCGCACGGCGCTCGACCACCGGGGTTGCGGGCTTTTTTGCGGGCTTGAACAGAGCCTCGGCGGCATCCTTCGGATTGGCGGGTCTGCGCGGCGTCGTGGCCATGGATTGCCTTTCGGGCTGTCTCAACTGATTTGCTGGCCGCACTAGGCGATAATGCGGTCAAGGCGTCAAGCGATGATGGCCGGGCGTTGCCAGCAGGCAGTGCTCAGCCTGAACGCCGAGCATCGGCGAAGAAATCTGCCTTGGCGAGGCGCCGGGCGATCAGGATGCCTACGAGCAGGGCCGCAACGAAGATCGCTGCCGACGCATGGCCGAGGCCGAGTGCGGGGATCGATGCACCCGGGCAGAAACCGGCAATGCCCCAGCCGATTCCGAAGACGGCGGAGCCGCCGATCAGCTTCGCGTCGATGTCGTTCGCCTTGGGCAGGCGGAAGGTCGCATCGAAGAGCGGCTTTTGCCGGCTGCGGAAAAGGAGCGCGTAGCCGGGGGCTGCCACCGCGAGCGCACCGGCCATGACAAAGGCGAGGCTCGGATCGAAGCTGCCGGCGAGGTCGAAGAAGTTGAGGACCTTGGCGGGGTTTGCCATGCCTGAGAGGACAATCCCGGTTCCGAAGAGCGCACCGATGAAGAAAACGATGAGGAAACGCATCAGATCGAGACCTCGAAGACATGACGGATGAGGAAGACGGTGCCGATCGCAAAGGCCATGAAGGTGGCGGTTGCGGCCATCGAGCGGCGCGAGAGGCGCGCCATGCCGCAGATGCCATGGCCGGAGGTGCAGCCGGAACCGAAGGTGACGCCGATGCCGGCGATCAGGCCACCGATGATCAGGGCGGCGGTGGAGACCGGTACCGAATATTCGACCTCATAGCCGCCGACCGATAGAGCGAGCGGCGCCAGGATCGCGCCGGCGAGGAAAGCGGCTTTCCAGGACCAGTCGGCGCCGAGCGGCGGCAGAATGCCGCCGATGATCGCGGTCATGCCGGCGATGCGGCCCCAGGTCAGCATCAGGAGGAGTGCCGAGAGGCCGATCAGCAGGCCTCCGGCGAAAGACATCAAGGGGGTGAATTCGGTCAAGATAGTCTCCAGCGTCGCCCGCCGGGTCACGGGCCGATCTTACATATGACCATGCATATGTGACGCTGAGCGGCTCGGCAACTCACATCGACGACGGTGGAGTGTTACCTCAGAAGGTAATCGCAGCGTCGAGCGGCCCAAGCGGCTTGACGCCCGAGAGCAGCGCCCTCGCCTCCTCCGCATCCTTGTGGATCTGGGCGACGAGCGGATCCAGCCCGTCGAACTTCCACTCATCGCGCAGGAAGCCGAAGAGCGAGACGGAGCAGGTCTCGCCGTAGAGATCGCCGGAGAAGTCGAAGACGAAGGTTTCGAGCCAGGGATTGCCATTGCTGGTGACGGTCGGGCGATAGCCGAAGCTCGCGACACCATCGCGGATGATGCCGTCGGGCCGGCGGAAGCGGACGGCATAGATGCCGGGCTTGAGCGTCGCTTCCGGCGGCAGATGCATGTTGGCTGTCGGAAAACCCAGCGTCCGGCCAAGCTGCTGGCCCTTCATGATCTCCGCCTCGACCGTATAGCGATAGCCGAGGAGACCAGCTGCCTGGGCAACATCGCCGTCTGCGATCAGGCCGCGGATGCGGCTGGATGAGATGACCTCGGCCCCTTCGTCGCGGAAGGCATCGACGAGGCTGACGCCGAAGCCGTGGCGGCTTCCGGCCTGCATGAGGTAGGCGGGGCCGCCTTCCCTTCCCTTGCCGAAATGGAAATCGAAGCCGGTCACGACCTCCTTGGCGCCGAGCCAGTCGCCCAGGATCGACTGGACGAAATCCTCGGCCGAGCGCTGGGAGAATTCCCGATCGAAGGGATATTCGATGACCGAATGGAAGCCCATGGCCTGAAGGATGCGGGCGCGCAAGGATGGCGGGGTGAGCCGGAAGACCGGCTTGTCCGGATTGAAGACGGTGCGCGGATGGGGCTCGAAGGTCAGGACCAGCGCGGGAACGCCGAGCGCTTCGGCGCGCTCCAAGGCACGGTTCAATACCGCCTGATGACCGCGATGCACCCCGTCGAAATTGCCGATGGCAACGACGCCGCCGCGCAGCGCTGCGGGCAGCGGTTCCTTCTTTTCATTGCGGTGAAAGATGGTCATCTCAGCATGCGCCTCATGCCAGCCTGTGCATCCAGTATTGCGGCGCGACCTTTTCGCGATCGAGGAAGACATGCAGCTTGCCCTCGTCGGTCAGGCCGTTTGCCGCGTAATCCGCAGCGTGGATGCCGCCGGAGATGTAGAGAAGGTCGAGGCCGGCATCGACGGCACCCTTGACGTCGGTCGGCATGCCGTCGCCGATGGCGAGCACGCGGGCCTTGTCGAAGTCGCCGCGGGCTTCCTTTGCCGCCGCCAGCGTTGCGGCGTAGATCGGTGCATGCGGCTTGCCGGCGATGCGGGTCTCGCCGCCGAGTGCTGTGTAAAATGCGGCAACAGCGCCGGCGCAGGGGATGATGCGGTGACCGCGCTCGACGACCAGATCCGGATTGGCGCAGATCAGCGGCACCTTCCGGGCGACAAAATCCGTCAGCATGTCGCGGTAGTCTTCCGGTGTCTCGACCTCGTCGTCGAAGAAGCCGGTGCAGACCACGCAGTCTGCCTCTTCCTTCGAGACCACCTCCACGTCGAGACCGTCGAAGAGCGGCAGGTCGCGTTCGGGGCCGAGCAGAAAGACCTTCTTCGGTCCGGCGGCGATCAGCGTGCGGGTGACATCGCCCGACGTGACAATGCGGTCATAGGCGCTGTCGGGAACACCGATGGCGCGCAGCTGCGGGATGACGCCGATGGCGGGTCGGGGCGAATTGGTAATCAGCACCACCGTCAGGCCCTTTTCCCGCGCGGCGGTCAGCGCTTCGCCGGCGAGCGGGAAGGCGTCAATGCCGTTGTGCAGCACGCCCCAGACATCGCAGAGAATGACGTCATAGGCGTCGGTTACGTCACCGAGGGTGGAAATGCTGCGGGTCATCATCTGTCCTGACTGCTCGAAGTGTGTCCGGTGACATGGCAAAGGACGGGCGGCAAGGCAAGGGGCAAGCGTCGTGAGGCCCGAAATTGGCAGCCGTTGCCTTTAGCGTCAGAGCAGGAAACGGGCCGCCAGCCCCAGCGCGCCTGCAGCGAGCAGCGTCTTGCCGATGCCGATATGGAAGCGGAAGATGAGGACGGCCGAGATGACGGCGATGACCAGGGCCTGCCAGTCGAGCGAGGACCAGACCGGCTGCGGAACGGAGAGCGTCAGCGGACCTAAACTGACGAGATCGACCGGCTCCACCTGGGTAAAGACGACATGCAGTGCGAACCAGACGGCGAGATTGAGGATGACGCCGACCACGGCGGCGGTGATCGCCGAAAGGGCTGCACTGAGCAGTCGGTTGCCGCGCAGCCGCTCGATATAGGGGGCACCGGCGAAGATCCAGATGAAGCTCGGAATGAAAGTGGCCCAGGCGGCGATTAAGCCACCGAGCAACCCGCCGACGAGCGGGTCGAGCGCACCGCTTTGACGGAAGCCGGCCAGGAAGCCGACATAGGAGAGCACGAGCACCAGCGGGCCGGGCGTCGTCTCGGCGAGTGCGAGACCATCGAGCATCTCGCCGGGTTTCAGCCAGGCATAGTGATCGACCGCGACCTGTGCGACATAGGCAAGCACCGCATAGGCGCCGCCGAAGGTGACGAGCGCCATCTTCGAGAAGAAGCTTTGGACTTCGGGAAGTGCCGTTTCCGGCAGCGCCCACCACAGCAGCGGCAAAGGTGCGAGCCAGACCGCGATCCAGAACAGAAGCGTGGCCACCTGACTGGCAAAGGGGGGACGCGCGCCGATCTCTTGCGAGATCTCCGCCGCCGACGTTTCCTTGCCTCGTGCGTGGAGCAAGCCCATGAGCGCAGCAGCGAGCACGACGAGCGGGAACGGCACGGAGAACAGGAAGAGCGCGAAGAAGGCTGCGGCCGCCAGTCCCCGATGAAAAGCCGTCTTCAGCGCCCGCTTTCCGATGCGGATGACCGCCTCGACGACAATCGCCAGCACGGCTGCCTTCAAGCCGAAGAAGAGGCCGGTGACGAGGCTTGTCTCCTGATAAAGCGCGTAAAGCGCAGACAGGCCGAGGATGACGGCCAGGCCCGGCAGAACGAAGAGCAGGCCGGCGACAATGCCGCCGCGCACGCCATGCAGGAGCCAGCCGATATAGGTGGCAAGTTGTTGCGCCTCGGGGCCCGGAAGCAGCATGCAGTAGTTCAAGGCATGCAGATAACGGTCTTCATCGATCCAGCGCTTTTCCTCGACGCAGATCTTGTGCATCAGCGCGATCTGCGCTGCCGGGCCGCCGAAGGAGAGGACGCCGATCCGGGCGAAGGCGGAGGTTAGCTCGGAAAATGTCGGGGATGCACGGCGGTCGGTCAGGACCTGGGTGTCGTGAATGTCGGTTTTTTTGGCCGGCATGCACCTTCCCTTTTTTCACGAGACGCTTGACTCGTTTAGAGCCTGTTCTTATCTCAGCGTCGCTGGCACTCCCTGAGGGAGAGTGCTAACAAATTCCGATGTGGTCCCGTCCGGGATCGCGAATGTCATTTGATCGAGGGATTAGACAATGGCAAGCACCAATTTCCGTCCTCTGCACGATCGCGTTGTCGTCAAGCGCGTCGAGTCCGAAGAAAAGACCAAGGGCGGCATCATCATTCCCGACACCGCCAAGGAAAAGCCGGCTGAAGGCGAAGTCATCGCCGTTGGTCCTGGCGCCCGCGACGAAAGCGGCAAGCAGGTTGCCCTCGACGTGAAGGTCGGCGACCGCGTTCTGTTCGGCAAGTGGTCCGGCACCGAGGTCAAGCTCGACGGCGTCGACCTGCTGATCATGAAGGAAGCCGACATCATGGGCATCATCGGCTGATCTCAGCCTGATCCCACCTTGCTTTTTAACCAAGTCAACAATGGGCTAGACGCCCGGGAGTTTGAACATGGCTGCTAAAGAAATCAAGTTTGGCCGCACCGCGCGCGAAAAGATGCTGCATGGCGTCGATATCCTCGCAGACGCCGTGAAGGTTACCCTCGGCCCGAAGGGTCGTAACGTCATCATCGACAAGTCCTTCGGCGCTCCGCGCATCACCAAGGACGGTGTATCGGTTGCCAAGGAAATCGAACTGGAAGACAAGTTCGAGAACATGGGCGCCCAGATGGTCCGCGAAGTTGCTTCGAAGACCAACGACATCGCCGGTGACGGCACCACGACTGCAACCGTTCTGGCCCAGGCCATCGTTCGCGAAGGTGCCAAGGCCGTTGCTGCCGGCATGAACCCGATGGACCTGAAGCGCGGTATCGACCTCGCTGTTGCAGAAGTCGTCAAGGACCTCCAGGCCAAGGCCAAGAAGATCTCCACCTCGGCTGAAGTTGCCCAGGTCGGCACGATCTCGGCAAACGGCGACACGCAGGTCGGTAACGACATCGCTGAAGCCATGCAGAAGGTTGGCAACGAAGGCGTCATCACCGTCGAAGAAGCCAAGACCGCTGAAACCGAACTCGAAGTCGTCGAAGGCATGCAGTTCGACCGCGGCTACCTCAGCCCCTACTTCGTGACGAACCCGGAAAAGATGGTCGCTGACCTCGAAGACGCGTTCATCCTGCTGCACGAGAAGAAGCTCTCGAACCTCCAGGCCATGCTGCCGGTTCTCGAAGCTGTCGTTCAGACCGGCAAGCCGCTCGTCATCATCGCTGAAGACGTCGAAGGCGAAGCCCTTGCTACGCTCGTCGTCAACAAGCTGCGTGGCGGCCTGAAGATCGCTGCCGTCAAGGCTCCGGGCTTCGGCGATCGCCGCAAGGCCATGCTGGAAGACATCGCGATCCTGACCGGTGGTACCGTGATCTCGGAAGACCTCGGCATCAAGCTCGAGTCTGTCACCCTCGACATGCTCGGCCGCGCCAAGAAGGTTTCCATCACCAAGGAAAACACCACGATCGTCGATGGTAACGGCCAGAAGTCGGACATCGAAGGCCGCGTTGCCCAGATCAAGGCGCAGATCGAAGAAACCACTTCGGACTACGACCGCGAAAAGCTCCAGGAGCGTCTGGCCAAGCTCGCCGGTGGCGTTGCCGTCATCCGCGTCGGCGGCTCGACCGAAATCGAAGTCAAGGAGCGCAAGGACCGCATCGACGACGCTCTGAACGCGACCCGCGCGGCCGTTCAGGAAGGCATCGTACCGGGCGGCGGAACCGCTCTCTTGCGTTCGTCCACGAAGATCACCGCCAAGGGCGTCAACGACGACCAGGAAGCCGGTATCAACATCGTTCGCCGCGCGCTTCAGGCTCTGGTTCGCCAGATCGCCACCAACGCTGGTGACGAAGCTTCGATCATCGTCGGCAAGATCCTCGACAAGAACGAAGAAAACTTCGGCTACAACGCCCAGACCGGCGAATTCGGCGACATGATCGCCATGGGTATCGTCGACCCGGTCAAGGTTGTCCGCACGGCTCTGCAGAACGCAGCTTCGGTTGCTTCGCTGCTCATCACCACCGAAGCCATGATCGCCGAACTTCCGAAGAAGGAAGCTGCTGGCGGCATGCCGGGCGGCATGGGCGGCATGGGCGGCATGGACATGATGTAAGACCAACAGGGTCTTATCATCTGGACCATCCGGTTCAGTCTTGTGGAAGGGCGGCCCTCGGGTCGCCCTTTTCTTTGGCGTGCTGGTGCACCCAAAGATGGCGACGGCGGATGTCCAACTGAACTGTTGACAAAAAACTTTCTAATATTTCAATATCTGTGAAGTGACATGCAAGCACTGCTCCATCACGAGCGCGCAGATGCCATATAATCGCCGTATATTATTTTATCCTAATATTTAGCTTTATTACCTTGGTCGAGTATTCTGTGCCAAATCGAGACATCTACCGTTTTCAGTCGAAATAAAACATGGTATCCAGTGCGTTAACTCCGGCGTGTCTAGCGTGTTGTTCTTCAAGCTTCTTGTGGGGGAAGCATGAACGCCTGGCGGATCGCGAGATGCACCGCCATGCAACGCGACATGGATGCACCCGGAGCAATATGCGGCGATTGACTTCGTCCAGGTCTGTCGGTCGGAAGGCTGACTGAGATGGACTGTTACGCTGTGCTTCCTCGATCAGGGGCGAGGATGCATGGTGGCGTCGGTGTGTTCACTGGCGCAAACCGGAGGAACGAAGCTCTGTTCGACGGGCATGCCGGCTCCGGCCGGAAGGGGTGGCTACGGCAGGGACTGCCGCAGGCCGGGAAGACAGTGGGCCGGTTCTGGCTATCGACTTGGGGAAAGCCTTGTTCAAAATAGCAAATGCCAATCTCGCGACCGCTTTCAGGGTCAGCGAACAGGACGAAAAAGGCCTGTTGGGGCAGCATGACTGCCGCTTTGGCCTGTCCGAAGACTGGACGGGCGATCTCACCAACGGACTGTTGAAGCTTGGGGACAACGCCAGGGTCCTGCATGGCCTCGACAATGACGAATGTGGTCTGCTGACTGTCATGCGCTGCTATGAGCAGGCGGATCGTGGCCATATTCTGAGGCTGTTCGAGCAGGCTGCCACCCAGCCCTCGCGTTTCTGCTATTCCACCACCATCGTCACCGGCAGCCAGCACCGCCAGCCGGTCTTCTGCATCGGGGAATCCTCCGGCTTCGAAGGCAGTGGCGGCAACATGGTCGGGCTTTTCATCTTTCCGCGGTTTCAGCTGCCAACAACCGTTTCCGTTTCACCCGTCTGACGCCCTTTCCCTTTGAGGGACATCCGGGAGAAAGGAAGGCGTCCACCGACGCCTCCCCTGACATGATCAGCCGCGCGCCGGGATGTTGAGCCCCTTCTGGCTGGCAGGCCGGGCTTCGGCACGGGCCCACCAGTCCTGCACGCGCGGGAAGTCGGCAAGGCCGAGATCGGTTTCACCGGCATAAAAGACCTTGAGCGCACGCACCCACGGCCAAGTGGCTATATCGGCGATCGTATAGTCCTCGCCCATCAACCACGGCCCCTTTTCCAGTTGCGCTTCCAGCACACCGAGCAGACGGCGGGTTTCGTCACGATAGCGCTGGGCGGGGTAAGGATTGTTCTCCACCTTGTCGGCGGCAAACTTGTAGAAATGGCCATACTGGCCGAACATCGGCCCGACGCCACCCATCTGGAACATCAGCCATTGCAGCACGGCATAACGTGCCGCTCCTTCCTTCGGCAGAAGCTTGCCGGTCTTGTCCGCGAGATAGATGAGAATGGCGCCGGACTCGAAGATACCGATCGGCTTCCCATCGGGGCCATTGGGATCGATCAATGCGGGAATGCGGCCGTTCGGGTTCAGCGAGACGAATTCCGGGCTCTTCTGTGCATTGCTGCCGAAATCGACGAGATGCGGTTCATAGGCCAGGCCCAGTTCTTCCAGCGCAATGGAAGCCTTGACGCCATTCGGGGTCGGCAGCGAGTAGAGCTGGATGACGTCTGGATTGGCGGCTGGCCACTTGGTCGTGATTGGGAACGCGGAAAGATCTGCCATGCTTAAGGCTCCATTTGCTGGGGGATGCCTTAGAAAGTAGGGAGCGTGCCACGCCTTGGGAAGAGTGGAGCACCGAACGAGGCCGGCGATGTCGTTTCATTTTTGTGAACGATCAGTCAAAGACTGTTAACCTATGCCTGCGACAAAAAAGCATGCATCTAAGCGGCACAGACTGAGGCCGCCAACGATGGGGGTTTCAGCGTCAACGCTCAACGGAGATCCCCCATGTCCGCCACCAATAACGGCCTTCTCGTTCTCGTTCGTATCCTGCTTTCCTTCATGTTCATCATGTCCGGCTTCGGCAAGCTGACCGACCCGGCCGGCACTGCCGGCATGATCGCCGGCGCCGGCTTCCCGGCTGCCGATCTGCTCGCCTATGCCGCTGGTCTCTATGAACTCGTCGCTGGCCTCTTCATCCTCGTCGGCTTCCAGACCAAGATCACCGCCTGGACCGTTGCGCTCTTCTGCGTCTTCACGGGCCTCGTCTTCCACTCCGGCACCGTTGCCATCGAAGGCTGGCCGGAAGGCGCTCTCGGCTGGATCAACACGCTGAACCAGATCATGATGATGAAGAACATCACGCTGGCTGGCGGCTACATCGCGCTTGCCATCGTCGGCGCCGGCGCCTACTCGATCGACGCCCGCCGCGGCTCGGCCCAGGCCGTCGCTGCCTGATATTCCTGCCCCTTGAAGGCAACAAAAAACCCGCCGGAGCGATCCGGCGGGCTTTTTGCATAGAAAATTCAAAGGTGAGCCAGATCATACCCCCCTCTGTCACTTCGTGACATCTCCCCCACAAGGGGGGAGAGCAGAGGGAGTGCGCGGCGCCGGCCGCAGATTGGTCTCCCCCCTTGTGGGGAGATGCCCGGCAGGGCAGAGGGGGGTACCGCACGACGAGAAGTCTCACGCCTCAGAGGACGCCGCGGACGGCCTCGATGATCCGACCGATCATCGCATTACCCTCATGCTCCGCCTTGCGTGCCCTGACGAGGCAGGCCTCGGAGCGCAGGATGACACCATCCGAAAGGACCTTCAGGTGATTGGCGCGCAGCGTCGAGCCGGTCGAGGTGATGTCGACGATGATGTCGGCCTGGCCGGCAGCGGGCGCGCCTTCGGTGGCGCCCAGGCTTTCCACAATGCGATAAAGCTGGATGCCGTGGCTCCCGAAAAAATGCTGCTGCGTCAGGCGCCAGTATTTGGTGGCGATGGCGAGGCGTCGGCCATGGCGGGTGCGGAATTCGGCGGCGACGTCGCCGAGATCGGCCATGGTGTCGACATCGTACCAGATCTCGGGAACTGCCACGACCACATCGGCATGGCCAAAGCCGAGGCGCGCCGCGATCTCGACGCGGGCGTCTGCTTCGGCCAGACCTTCGCGGATCAGGTCTTCGCCGGTGACGCCGAAATCGACCGTGCCATTGCCGATTTCGCGCGAGATTTCGGAGGCCGAGAGATAGGCGATCTCGACATCTTCAAAACCTTCGACGCGGCCGCGATAGGAGCGGTCATTGCCGACGGCGACGATCTTCATGCCGGCCTTTTCGAAAATGGCGGAGGCATCGTCCTTCATGCGGCCCTTGGAGGGCAGACCGATGGTGATGGTCATGACGCGCTCCTCTCGGTCTCAATGCGATCCAGCCAGAGCGAGAAGCCGACGGCCGGGATATGGCTTTCGGCGCCGAGCAGGGTCAGCAGCCGGTCGAAACGACCGCCGCCGGCGAGCACAGCGGGTTTACCGTCCACGGCCACTTCGAAGACGAGGCCGGTGTAATAATCGAGCGGTCGGCCAAAGGCGGCACGGTAAGTGATGCGGGTAAGATCGGTGCCGATATTGGCAAGGGCTGCCACGCGTTCATCGAAACGGCTGAGTGCTGAACCAAGCTTCAGGCCGGCAGCATCGGCAAAGCCGGCAAGGGCTGCCGAGGCATCGGCGAGCGGCAGTTCGAGCGAGAGGAATTCGCGCAGCAGAAGAAGAGCTGCACCATCGAGGCGGGTCTCGGAAAGCTCCAGCTTTTCCTTCAGGCGGCGGGCGATCTCGGCGGGCGTGCGGCTCGCATTGGTGAGATAGCCGGTTTCCTGCATGGTCGCGTCGATATGGGCGATCAGGGCGTCCTGGTCACCCTTTGCCAGCAGGTCCGAAACCTCCGGCGCCAGACCCGGCACCGGCGTCGGGGTGGCCAGGGTGCGCAGGAGCTGGTCGATCTGGACCGGGTTGCCGAAGGCCTGGATCAGGCGCTTCTGCCAGCCGGCGGGCAGACCAAGCGCCTTGACCACGGCTTCGAACACCGCCTGGTCGCCGAGGGTGACGGAAAGCGGCTTGGTCGGCAGGAGGCGCGTGAGGATCGCCACGCTATCGGCAATCGCCCGGGCGTCGGCTGCGGCGGTTGCGATATCGCCCAGATCCTCGATGCCGGCCTGATAGAATTCCTGCGGGCCTTCACGACGCTGGCGGAAGACTTCGCCGAGATAGGCATATCGCTTCGGCGTGCCGGTCGCGGTTTCGATATGGCGCAGGCAGACGGGAATGGTGAATTCCGGACGCAGGCAGAGGCTTTCGCCGCGCTCGTTCTCGGTCAGGAATATGCGGCGACGCAGGTCTTCACCCGCCATGTCGAGGAAGGGAGCAGCCGGCTGGATCACAGGTGTATCGACGCGGGTGGTGCCGCGTGACGTGAATTCCTGCAGGATGGTGCCGGCGAAATCCGGCATGTCGGTCAGGGGCATGAGATTGAACCTGGAATGTGTTGATACCCCCCTCTGCCCTGCCGGGCATCTCCCCCACAAGGGGGGAGAGCGGATTGGGGCCAGCCCCTCGCGCTGCCGCCACTCTCCCCCCCTGTGGGGGAGATGTCACGAAGTGACAGAGGGGGGTAACCGCCAGCTCTGACATCAGACACCGCAAACGGGGCTCTCAGCATCAGCGGCTTGTGCCGACCGGCGCCATCCCCCTTGTGGGGAGGGTTGGGGAGGGGCAAAGCCACGAACTCAAACATCAAACACCCTTCGCCCGACGCCGGTCTTCCGCCTGGGCGGCCAGGATCTCCTTGACCTTGGCGACAAGGTCCGCCTCGGCCACGACTTCCTGGGCAACGCGGGCCTCGCGCCATTCGGCGTTGTCGGTGATTTCGCCGGATAGGCGCTTGCCCTCGATCAGGTCCTTGATCTGAACGACGCCTTGCGCCCGCTCGTCGCCGCCCTGGATGATGGCGATCGGCGCGCCGCGGCGGTCGGCATATTTCAGCTGATTGCCGAACTTCTTCCAGTTGCCCTGGTACATTTCCGCGCGAATGCCTTCGGCCCGAAGCTGCTGCGTGAAGCGCTGGTAGCGGCCCATACTCTCGACATCGCCATCCATGACGGTGACGAGGACCGGGCCCAGGACGTCGTCCTGGCCGAGCTTGCCGAGGTTCTTCAGCGCCGTCATCAGGCGCGAGACGCCGATGGAGAAGCCTGTGGCCGGGACCGGCTGGCCCATGAAGCGCGAGACGAGGCCATCATAACGACCGCCGCCGCCGACCGAGCCGAAGACGACCTTTTCGCCCTTTTCGTTGGTGACGTCGAAGGTGAGTTCGGCTTCGTAGACGGGGCCGGTGTAGTATTCGAGGCCACGGACGACGGAGGGGTCGATCATAATCCGACGCGTTCCGTACCCGGCCGCGTTGAACAACTCAGCCATAGTACGGAGTTCGTCGGCCGCTGCGCGACCAGTGTCATTGTCAGCCCCTCGATTACCGACCATTGCCGCCAGATCGAGGTTATCGAGCCAAAGGGCTTCTGGATCATCTAGTTGCCGCTGATCCAGCACAACGTTGTCTGCCAGGCCACCCGACGCGGCACGTGTGAACCTTGCACCAGTCGAGAAGAACACAATCTTCTCTTCGACGATTTTGATTTGCTCTTCACTCAATCCGGCTCCCTTGGTGAAGTCACCGGACTCATCTTTACGGCCTTCGCCTAGCAACAAACGCACGCCTTCCGGACCAAACTTGTCGAGCTTGTCGATGGCCCGCAGCACGTTCAAACGCCGTCCGGCATTCTCCTCGCCGCCGAGGCCAATGGCTTCCATCACGCCATCCAGAACCTTGCGGTTGTTGACCCGGATCACATAGTCGCCGCGCTTGATGCCCAGCGCTTCCAGCGTGTCGGCCATCATCATGCACATTTCGGCATCGGACTGGACGCCCGGCGCGCCGACAGTATCGGCATCGAACTGCATGAACTGGCGGAAGCGGCCAGGACCCGGCTTCTCGTTGCGGAACACGTAGCCGGCGCGATAGGTGCGGAACGGCAGCTGGATTTCCTGGAAGTTCTCCGCAACATGACGCGCCATCGGGGCGGTCAGGTCGTAGCGGAGGGACATCCACTGCTCGTCGTCGTCCTGCAGCGAGAAGACACCTTCATTCGGGCGGTCCGAGTCGGGCAGGAACTTGCCGAGTGCATCGGTATATTCGAAAAGCGGGGTCTCGATCGGGTCGAAACCGTAGCGCTCATAGACCTCGCGGATGGTCTCCATCATCTGGTTGGCAGCACGGATATCGGCGGCCTCGCGATCGACGAAGCCACGCGGCAGGCGGGCCTTCAGCTTTTGCGGCTTCTTGTTCTTCTCGCTCATGATGACAACCGGAATTCTCGTTTCAAAAAGGTGCCGGTGTCTTAGAGGATCAAGGATTTGGCGGCAAGGGCGAAGGCGGGCGGGGAGGAGGCCCTCTGCTGGAAAATGGGCCGGTGCGGTGGTATTTTCCAGCGCGAAACCAGAGGTTGGGCCGATGAACAAGCGCGTCACGCTCGAGATGCCGGAAGAAATGCACCAGTTGATCGTCGAATACGCGTCGGAGGCGGGTGCGGAGCCGGATGATTATCTGCGTCAGATGATCCAGCGGGAACTTGAAAACCTTCAAGATCTGGCCGCCGCCGATGAAGCCATGAGGCGTATCCAGAGCGGAGAGGACAAGGTCATCAGTTCCGAGGAGTTCTGGCGTGGCCTGGACGATTGAGTATCGTCAGCCCGTTCAGAAAACGATCAAGAAACTCGACCCCGTCATCCAGCGCCGCATCAAACAGTTTCTTGAAGAACGCCTTGCTACCCACGACAACCCGCGAAGCCTTGGCGATCCGCTTCATGGCAGCAAGCTTGGTGCCTATTGGCGCTACACAGTTGGCGACTAACGCATCATCTGCGATATCCAGGACGGCAAACTCGTCGTCCTCGTGGTCGAGATCGGCCATCGCAGCTCCGTCTATCGGTAATCCATGATCCTCGAAGCCCTGAATTATGCCGCGACCTGGCCGCTAACCTCGGCCGCGCATCGCCCTTTCATCCGCTCCTCCGTCAATCTCTGGGCGCGGGCCAATCGCTGTCGTACAACGTGGGCTGAGCACGAGAGACGGACGAAGGCGGCCATTCTGAGCGCGGCCGAATCCTGCCGGCAGCGGCGGACGGTGGTGGTGCTGGGATCGGGGCTGTTGCGCGATGTGCCGGTGGCCGAGCTTTCGCGACTCTTCGATACTGTGGTGCTGGTCGATCTCGTGCATCTGGCAAGCGTGCGGAGCTGGCTGAAGCTCAAGGGTCTGAAGAATGTACGCCTGATCGAGCGGGATCTTTCGGGGATAGATGCTCTGCTTGCCGGCGAAATTTTGGAGCCGCTCTCGTTTCTCCGGCAGGTGCCCTATCTCGATTTCGTGGTCTCGGCGAACCTGCTGTCGCAGATCGGAATTGGCGCTGCGCGCAAGCTCGAGGGGCATGTGGACGCTGAGGTGCTTGTCCCCCAGGTAATCGACGCCCATCTCGACGGTCTTGCGCAAGTGCCGGCCGCAACCTGTCTCGTCACGGATGTGGGCTACACGGTGATCGACCGAAACAACCAGACCCACGAAACGGTCGACCTGATGCATGGTATTGATCCGGGTCCGGTCCGGGACAGCTGGGATTGGTCGGTCATTCCCTTTGGCGAAGAGAGCCGCGACTACAAGATCGTGCATCGCGTGATCGTGCGCTGAGGCGGTCACCGTCAGCCTTGCTTTCGACGCGATCCAGCATCATCTTCAACCCATGAGACCGCTTTTCCGTTTTCTATTGCTGCTCGCAGGACTGGCCTATGGCGCCATGCCAATGACCGGCATGCCGGCCATGGCAATACCCGTTATGCATGCGATGGATCAGGGCGGTGTTTTCCAGCCGCATTACATGCCGGCCAAGGCCGTGGCGGATAGCGACTGCCCGCATTCGGGCGGAAAGACCACCTCTATCGGTGACGACGATCAGTCATCTATGCCTTTGAAGATGGCCTCGCATTGCGCAGCCTGCCTGACACTGCCGGTCGATCCTGTTCTTGCACAACGCGGCAAGCCGGCGCGCGCCGCCGAAGCAGCGAGCCTTTCCTCGAGGCTGGTGTCGCAGATGACGGCGCCGCTGACGCCCCCTCCCCGCGTCTGATCCGATGAACTGCGCGGCGATCCGGTCCGCGCTTTCCCCTTCATAGATCAGCACAGGAGATTTCAATGCTGAAGACCATTCTCGTTGCGGCGTCGCTTTCGACCGCCCTTTCTACGTCGGCCGCCCTTGCCCAGGACAACAGCATGCATCAGGGCCATGACATGTCGGCCATGGGTCATTCCAAGATGGATGACAGCCCGTCGTCGAAGGCATTCCAGGAGGCCAATGCCAAAATGCACAAGGACATGGCCGTGCCGCTCACAGGCAATGCCGATGTCGACTTCGTGCAGGGCATGATCCCGCATCACCAGGGCGCGATCGACATGGCGAAGATCGTGCTCGAACACGGCAAGGATCCCGAGATCCGCAAGCTTGCCGAAGAGGTGATCGCGGCCCAGGAAGGCGAGATCGCCATGATGAAGGCGTGGCTCGCCAAGAACGGGCAGTAAGCCGCCTTCCCCATGAACCTGTAATGGCGTCTTCGGACGCCATTGCTTTGCCGAAGAGACGGATTAGTGTTTGGCCCCTGACTGAAAAGGAGGCGTCATGTCCAATCGCCCTGTCTCTGTGATCGGCTTCGATGCCGATGACACGCTCTGGCAGAACGAGCAGTATTACAAGCTGACGGAAAGCCACTTCCGCAGCCTGCTCGCCGACTATGCCGAAGGAGATCACGTCTCGGACCGTCTGCTGGAGGCGGAGAAGCGCAACCTCGCCCATTACGGCTTCGGCATCAAAGGCTTTACCCTCTCGATGATAGAAACGGCGCTCGAGATTACCGAGGGGCGAGCGCCCTCCTCCGTCATCAGCGAGATCCTGGCGATCGGCCGCGACCTCCTGAGCCACCCGGTGGAATGCCTGCCGCATGCGCGCGATGCGCTCGATGCACTGGCCGGCAAGTATTTCCTCGTGCTGATCACCAAGGGCGACCTGTTCGACCAGGAGCGGAAACTCGCGCAGTCAGGCCTTGGCGATTATTTCGATGCGGTCGAGATCGTCTCGGACAAGACCGCAACCACCTATCGGCGGATCTTCGGCAAACATGGCGAGGGACCGGAGCGGTCGATGATGATCGGTAATTCGCTGAAGTCGGATGTCGTGCCGGCGATCGCGGCGGGGGCCTGGGGCGTGTTCGTGCCCCATGAGCTGACCTGGGTGCTGGAGCATGTCGAAAAGCCCGAAGAGGCACCGCGCTTCCGTGAGATCCCGGATCTCGGCCATGTGCCGGACCTCGTCGCCAACCTGCAGCATTGAGGCCCCATGCGCTCCTTCGACGAAATCCATGCGCTCGCGGTTGCCCGTAAGGGTGAGGCCGGTGTGCTCGAGAGCCTTCAGCATCCGAAGCCGCAGGACGAGATCGCGGCCATGCCGGATGATCGCTTTCTGGCGCTGATGACCAAATGCATCTTCCAGTCCGGCTTCAACTGGAAGGTCGTGGAGGCGATGTGGCCCGGCTTCGAGGCGGCCTTCGAGGGTTTCGACATCGGGCACTGTGCGATGTTGCACGACGAGGATCTTGCGCGGCTCGTCTCGGATACGCGGATCGTACGGCATGGTCCGAAGATCCGGGCAGTGCAGGAGAATGCCGTGTTTGTCTCGGGGATTGCCCGGGAGCATGGCTCGGCCGGCGCATTCTTTGCCGGCTGGCCGACGGAGAATTACGTCGGGCTGCTCGACCTGCTGCAGAAGAAGGGTTGGCGGCTCGGCGGCAATACCGGCCAATACTTCCTGCGCTTTGCCGGGATCGACAGCTTCATCCTGTCGCAGAGCGTGGTGAACCGGCTGATCGCCGAGGGCGTCGTCGACAAGGCGCCGACCTCGGCAAAGGACAAGGCGGCCGTTCAGGCGGCGTTCAATGCATGGCGTGCGCAATCCGGGCGGTCGCTGACCGAGATCAGCCGCATTCTTGCGGTCAGCATCGACTGACGGTCAGGGGCGAACCAGCCGGGTGCGCATCTCTTCCGTCGGCGCGCGGCAGCAGCAGCCTTCGATGTGGTCGTTGACGAGGCCCATGGCCTGCATGAAGGCATAGACGGTGGTCGGGCCGACAAAGGTCCAGCCGCGCTTCTTCAGGTCCTTCGACAGACGGATCGAGGTGGGCGATGTCGGATTGGCCTTCAGTGTCGCATAATCCATGCGCGGCGGGCGCTCGGACGCGTCGGGTTCATAACTCCAGAAGTAGCGCGAGAGCGAGCCGAATTCGGTCTGCAGGTCCACCGCCCGGCGGGCGTTGTTGATGGTCGAGACGATCTTGCCACGGTGGCGGATGATGCCGGCATCGCCAAGGCATCGGGCAATGTCATCGTCACCGAAGCGGGCGACCTGATGGAAATCGAAGCCGGCGAAGGCTGCGCGGAAGTTTTCGCGCTTGCGCAGGATCGTCAGCCAGGACAGGCCGGACTGGAAACCTTCGAGGCAGATCTTCTCGAACAGCCTGACATCATCCGTGACGGGCCGGCCCCATTCCTCGTCATGATAGCGGCGGTAGTCTTCGAGACCGCCATGCCAGAAGCAGCGGTCGAGACCGTCCTCTCCCCGGATCAGACCTTCGGCGATGATGTCCATGCGATTCTCCCCCGCTGCGGTGAAGCGTTTACCATTTGTTCACGATTTTTCCAAACCGCTCGCTAACCCTTCCGAAAGGTTTACGGCGTCGATCGCATTTTCACGACCAGGTCTTTACCAATTGGCGGGTCGCGCTCTGGCAGGTTTAACGCGAGTTGGTGGCAGTGCGTGCCGCCGCATCCGGTCCCACGTAGCGAGTTGTCCGATGTCGAAAACCTCACTGTTTCTGGCCATGCTGGCCAGCCTGTCGATTGCCCTGCCCGTCAACGCCAGTGACCGTTACCGCAGCCGCCCGCCTGTCATGGTGAGCCCGGACCTGCAGGCGTCCTGGGTGCTGCAGCTCGGCGGCGTTCCGGCACAGACGCGCGGCTATGCGGCGCCGCAACGCCTGCGCCAGGCCGTGCCGGCAGGCCGCCAGCGTATCGTCCAGCAGCCGCAGCAGGTGCTTCGCCAGCAGCCGGTGCAGCAGCGCCGTGTCGTCCAGCAGCGCCGCGTGCTCTTCCCGCAGCAGCCGGCGGCCCAGCCGGTCGCGATGCGACCCGACAAACCCGTTCGCACCCAGATCGAGCCGCAGTTCCTGCCGCAGATGGTGCAATATCAGACCGAGCAGAAGCCGGGCACGATCGTCATCGATACGCGCGAGCGCTTCCTCTATCTCGTTATGGCAGACGGCATGGCCAAGCGTTATGGCGTGGGCGTCGGTAAACCGGGCTTCGAATGGGCCGGCACGCACAAGGTGACCGCCAAGCGCGAATGGCCGGATTGGCGCCCGCCGCAGGAGATGATCGCCCGCGAGGCGGCCAAGGGGCATTTCCTGCCCGCGCATATGCCCGGCGGTCCGGAAAATCCGCTCGGGGCCCGTGCCCTTTATCTCGGCTCGACGCTCTACCGCATTCATGGCACCAACGCGCCCTGGTCGATCGGCAGCGGTGTGTCCTCCGGCTGCATCCGCATGCGCAACGAAGATGTCACCGACCTCTATGAGCGAGTGAAAGTCGGCACCAAGGTGATTGTGATCTAAGGCACTCAACAGATCACAGTCGGTGGATTAGCCCTTGCTTTGCAAAAGGAAGGAGCTAGGCTCTGAGCCCTGCAAATTCAGGGGACAGAATATGCTCAAGACGATTTCGAAGAGCGTCACCGCGGCCATGCTGGCGGTGACCTTTGCCATGCCGCTGCCGGCGTCTGCCATCAGCCTCAATCGCATTCAGACGACCAGTGACGTGACGCTCGTTGCGCAGCAGCGCAAGGAAGTGCCGGAGAAGTACAAGCGCAAGGTCGTGCGCCTGACGACGGATGAAAAGCCCGGCACGATCATCATCGATACGAACAACAAGTTTCTCTACTATGTCGAGGGCAACAACCGCGCGACGCGCTACGGCGTCGGCGTCGGTCGGGAAGGCTTCGGCTGGTCGGGCGTGGTGAAGATCGGTCGCAAGGCGGAATGGCCGGAATGGCGTCCGCCGGCAGAGATGCGCCGCCGCGAAGCCGCCAAGGGTCATATCCTGCCGGTCGTGCAGGAAGGTGGACCGGACAATCCGCTCGGCGCCCGCGCCATGTATCTCTACAAGGGCGGCCGCGACACGATCTTCCGCATCCATGGCACCAACCAACCCTGGACGATCGGCCTCAACATGTCGTCCGGCTGCATCCGCATGATGAACAAGGATGTCGAGCATCTGTATGATCGCGCCGATATCGGCTCCAAGGTCATCGTGATCGGCCCGGGCAACCGTCAGGGCGACGTCTCCTTCGACGACAAGGGCGTCGATATCCTGCGCACGATTTTTGGCGGCTGAGGTTGCCTATATCCTCGTTTCCTATAGACGGCCGTGCTGACTAAGCGCGGCCGTTTTGCGTGTCATGATATTGTTGTCTCGGCGGTGCAGTCTCCGCACAGGTCGGGGCTCGGGGGCCCCGCGTCTGACACGCTTTGTTTTCTCGGGGACTGTTGATGATCAATCGCTCGCTTGCGCTCGCCCTTGCCGGTGCGTGCCTCACCACGCTCGCCACCTTGCCGGCACAGGCCGAAATGGGTGTCTCCGTTTATGGCGGCTTCCAGACCGCGCCGCACAGTGACATCGAGGTCTCGGACGCACCGGATTTCCGCGCAGGCTGGGAAGGCAAGTCCTTCGAGATGCCGCCCTATTACGGTGTCCGCGGCACGTGGTGGATGGACAATCTCGGTCAGCCCAATGTCGGCCTGTCCCTCGATTTCAGCCATGCCAAAGTCTATGCGGACAGCAAGACCCTCGACGCGTCCGGCTGGTCGGCTTTCGAATTCTCAGACGGCATCAACCTGCTGACATTGAATGCGCTCTATCGCATGCCGATCGAGGGCACGAAATTCGTACCTTATGTCGGGGCCGGTGCCGGCATCAACATTCCGCATGTCGAGGTCACGCGTGGCTCGGGCCGGACCTTCGAATACCAGCTGGGTGGTGCGACCGTGCAGGCGCAAGCGGGCGTGGCCTACGACTTCACCAAGAACTGGTCGGCCTTCGTCGAATACAAGGGCAATTATTCCTGGGTCGATGTGGATATCGATTCCGGCGCGTCTTTGAAGACCAATATCCTGACCAATGCGGTCAATGTCGGCGTCAGCTACCGCTTCTGAGGTTCAGCGTCGCTTGATATCGCAGAAGATGGCGGCGCTGTGGGAGACGAGGACGTCCGCACCCACCGTGCTGCCACCCTTGAGCTTCTCGACCTTCAGCTCATAGTCCCCGTTGAAGCGGGTCGCCGTGGCGTCGCTGCGTTCCGTGCGCATGGACATGGTGACACGATAGACCGGCTGGCTGGGTGGCGTGAAGGTCTGGATGCTGAAACGCAGGTCGCGTCCGTCGATCCAGTACTGGCGCAGCATCTCCGAATTGATCTGGAAACGCCGGAATTCACGTGGTGCGGCCGGATCCTTGACGCCGGCCATGCCGCGGAAATGCACGAGCTTTTCTTGGTCCCTGCTGCTGAAGCCGCTTTCGAGCGACATGTCGACAGCCTTGTCGGAGCTGGCGCAGTAGATGCGCTCCGCCGCCTGTGCCTGCACGGCAAGCGGACAGAGAAACAGCAATGCGACGATCACGATTTTCTTCGCCATGACGGCCTCCCGGGATGCTCCATCCTGGGACAAGCGTAAAAGCAATCGCTTAACAATTCGCTCAGGCTGCGGGTCGTCGATCGAGCGATTTGGGACGCTCACCGCCATAGGCCCAGTTCAAGAGCTCGACCGTATGAACGACGGGAATGCCGGTGGCGGACCCGATCTGGGTCATGCAGCCGATATTGCCGGCGGCGATGATGTCGGGTCTCGTCGATTCGATGTTCTTGACCTTGCGAGCCTTCAGCCTGGCTGAAATCTCGGGCTGCATGATGTTGTAGGTGCCGGCGGAGCCGCAGCAGAGATGGCCTTCCGGCGGGTCCTTGACCGTGAAGCCTGCCGACTTCAGGAGCAGTTTCGGCGCCATCGTCACCTTCTGGCCGTGCTGCAGGGAGCAGGCGGAGTGATAGGCGACCGTCATGCCCTTGGTTTCTGCGATCGGCAGATCGAGGGTCGAGAGATATTCGGTGACGTCCTTCGCGAGCGACGAGACACGCGCCGCCTTGTCGGCGTAGGCGGGGTCGAGGCGCAGCATGTGGCCGTAATCCTTGATGGTCGTGCCGCAGCCCGAGGTCGTGACGATGATCGCGTCGAGGCCGCCCGTTTCGATGGCACGGGTCCAGACATCGACATTGCGCCGCGCGCTGTCGAGTGCCTGTTCCTCGCGGCCCATGTGGTGGACCAGCGCGCCGCAGCAGCCTTCGCCCGGGGGTACGACGACTTCAACGCCCAAGCGGGTGAGAAGCGAGATCGCCGCTTCGTTGATGCCGGGATCGAGGACGGGCTGGGCGCAGCCGGTGAGGATCGCGACACGGCCACGGCGGGTGGCCGCGGCGGCATGGGTCGCAGGCTTTGCAAAGTCGGAAGGTGGCGCGACCTTGGAGGGTGCGAGCCTGAGCATGGCGGCCATGGGCTTGAGAGCCTTCACCTGATCGAAGAGGCCGGCAAAGGGGCGACCGAGGGCAGCAAGCTTCAGGGCCAGTCGGAAGCGGCCGGGATAAGGCAGGACCATGGCCAGCATGTTGCGCGTCAGCCGGTTCATCAACGGGCGGCGATAGGTCTTTTCGATATGGATGCGGGCATGATCGACCAGATGCATGTAGTCGACGCCGGAGGGACAGGTCGTGGTGCAGGCGAGACAGGAGAGACAGCGGTCGATATGGGTGACGATCTGGTCATCCGCCGGGCGGCCGTTTTCCAGCATGTCCTTGATCAGGTAGATGCGGCCGCGCGGGCTGTCGAGCTCGTTGCCCAGCGTTACATAGGTGGGACAGGTAGCCGTGCAGAAGCCGCAATGCACGCATTTGCGCAGGATGCTTTCGGCTTCCGCGACATGGGGATCGGCGAGCTGTTCGGCGGTGAAATTGGTCTGCACGCGTTTCCTCCAGAGAAGCGGCCGGCATGGCCGCTTCTTTCAACTTCAATTCAGATCCACCAGCTGGTGGGACGGGCAATGGGTTCTCCCGCAGACGCCTTCTGCAGGCCGATGACGCAGCGGACGACGATCCAGATGGCAACGGCGAAGATCAGGATGACACCGATGACGGCCACCATCAGCAGGCCGGCGATCAAGGCATAGAGCAGGCCGATCCAGAAGGTCCTGATGGCATAGGTATAGTGGGTGTCGACCCAAGGCTCGCCCTTGCCGCGGTTCACATAGGCCATGATCAGCCCGACGATGCCGGGGAGGCCGACGACGAAGCTGACGAGATAGAGGCAATAGACCACCTGAACATTCAGGCGGCCGGGCGAGAACCAGCCTTCGCCTCCGGAGCCTGTGGGCGGCTGGTAATGGGGATCAGTCATGACAAAACTCCTTCACGTCATCAGGCCGGGATTGAAGATCCCGTGCGGGTCGAGTTTTGCCTTTAACCGGGCGGAAAGCAAAGCGACGGCCGAGGCCTGTGGCTCGAAGGCGGCGACTTCCGCGCGAATCTGCGGCGCGGCCCTCAGAAGCGTGGCATGGCCGCCGCCAAGCGTGCGGATGCCATGGCGCAGCACCTCCGCCTCCGGATCGGCCTCGGCGCGCATCCAGACGAGCCCGCCCTGCCAGTCATAATAGGCATCGATGCCGGCGCGGAGCCTGAGCCCCGCCACCAGCTTCCAGGCTTCCGATGGCGCCATGGACACACGCCAGAGCGGACGCGCCGTGCCATCGGCATAAGGTGCGACATCGCGGATTTCGCGCCAGAGGGTCTTCGATTGTTCAGCGTCGAGGCGACCGACAGCGCCGAAGCCTGCCATGGTCGCCGCCAGCTTTTCGGCGCGCACGGCAACGGAGGCTTCCAGGCCTTCAAGGCGCATGACGGTGGCGGCACCTTCGGGAAGGGATCCACCGATGAAACGACCGCGGACGCTTTCCGGCAGATGGGCGGCGCCTGAGACTTCGACGGACAGTGACATGGCGGCGGCAAGCGCCTGCATCGCCTGCTCGTCCTCGAGGCCGGAAAGGACAAGGGTGGTCGAGGTCTTCGGCACCGGCAGGACCTTGAAGGTGACTTCGGTGAGGAAGCCGAGCGTGCCGTGGGAACCGGCGAGCAGCTTGACGAGATCGAGCCCCGTGACGTTCTTCATCACCTTGCCGCCGGCCTTCACCACATCGCCCGCCCCGTTGACGAAGCGGACGCCGAGCAGATGGTCGCGGGCAGCCCCTACCGTGAAGCGGCGCGGGCCGGAGCTGTTGACGGCAAAGAGGCCGCCGATGGTGGGCGTGCCCGAGGTGCCCATGGCGCCGCGATGGTCCATCGGCTCGAAGGCCATGCCCTGCCCGTTTGCGGCCAGTGCTGCCTCGATCTCGGCAACGGGCGTGCCGGCGCGGGCGGTGATGACCATTTCGGCGGGGTTGTATTCGACGATGCCGGTCAGCAACGAGGACGAGAGCGTGACCTCGGCGCTAACGGCATTGCCGAAGCCCGCACGGGTGCCGCCACCGCGGATGTGCAGCGCGGTTTTCTTCTCGGCATGCTCGCGGATGAGGTCGGCCGCTTCGGTTTCGGTCGAGGGGGTCAGCATGGCGTCGCTTTCGCGTTTGTGGCCGCTTGCAGATGCGCTGGCGCAAGCACGCCCCCCTCTGCCCTGCCGGGCATCTCCCCCACGAGGGGGGAGAGTGGATGGGGTTGCCGCTCTGCCCTTCGGGTCCGATCCGACACAGGCTCATGAGAAGGCGCAAAACGGCGAGAGGCTTCACCGGGCGAATGCTTGCCGCGCGCAGGGCGCAGGCGGGTTGCCGGTCTCCCCCCTTGTGGGGGAGATGTCCGGCAGGACAGAGGGGGGTAAACCACAGAGAGAACCGACACGGTCATCATCCCCTCCCCTCCAGCGGAAAGACCTTGGAAGGATTGAGGATCCAGCCCTCGTCGAAGGCGGAGCGCACAGCCATCTGCTGGGCGAGGTCGATGTCGGAGAACTGGTGGCGCATCAGGTCGCGTTTCTCTATGCCGACGCCGTGTTCGCCGGTGAGGCAACCGCCGGCATCGACGCAAAGCTTGAGGATTTCCATGCCGGCGGCTTCCGCCCGGGCGGCGTCTTCGGGGTCGTTGATGTTGTAGAGGATCAGCGGGTGCATGTTGCCGTCGCCGGCGTGGAAGACATTGGCGACGCGCAAGCCGTAGCGATCGATGATCTCGGAGGTCTTGCGCAAGACGTAAGCGAGCTGGCTGAGCGGCACAGTGCCGTCCATGCAGATGTAGTCGGCGATGCGGCCGGTGGCGCCGAAGGCGGACTTGCGGCCTTTCCAGATGAGCGCCGCTTCCGTTGCCGTCTGGCTTTCGCGCACGGTCTTGACGCCATGGCGCTTGGCGATCTCGACGATCGAGGCCAGCATGGCGTCCATCTCGGCTTCGGAGCCCTCGACCTCGACAATCAGCAGAGCCTCGACATCGAGCGGGTAGCCGGCCTTGGCGAAGGCCTCGCAGATATCGATCGCGGGCTTGTCCATGAATTCGATGGCAACGGGGATGATGCCGGCGCCGATGACATCGGCGACGCAGGAGCCGGCAGCCTCGGCGCTGTCGAAACCGAAGAGCACGGGGCGCGCGCCTTCCGGCTTGGCGAGCAGGCGGACGGTGGCTTCCGTGACCACGCCGAGCTGGCCCTCCGAGCCGCAGACGAGGCCGAGCAGGTCATAACCCTCGGCATCCAGATGCTTGCCGCCGAGTTCGATCACCGTGCCGTCCACCAGCACCATCTTGACCCCGAGGAGGTTGTTGGTGGTGACGCCATATTTCAGACAGTGGGCGCCGCCGGAATTCATGGCGATATTGCCGCCGATGGTGCAGGCGAGCTGCGAGCTCGGGTCGGGGGCGTAAAAATAGCCGTCGGCGCCGACGGCGTCGGAGATGGCTAGGTTGGTGACGCCTGCCTGGACCGTGGCGCAGCGATTTGCGTAGTCGACCTCAATGATGCGGGTCATGGCGGAGAGGCCGAGCACGACGGCATCTTCCTGCGGGATCGCACCGCCCGACAGCGAGGTACCGGCGCCGCGGGGGACGACGGGAATACCGTAGCGGTGGCAGTATTTCATCACTGCGGCGACCTGGGCTGTCGTCTCCGGCAGGACGACGGCGAGCGGGCGGCGGCGATAGGCGATGAAGCCATCGGTTTCGAAAGGCACCAGCGCGGTTTCCTCGGCCACGAGACGCCCGGCGGGCACGAGTTCCTTCAGGTCGGCCAGGATCTCGGCGCGGCGCGACAGGACCTGGGCTCTCGGCGGCAAAAAGGCGATGGCCTCACTCATGATGGTCTCCTCCCGACATGCACCGATCCTAGCGACAGGAGGCCTTTCGCTCAACTGGTCTAATTTTCTTACCACTAGGACTTTCGCAGGGCAAATGCTATGCACTTATGACGAAATCGGAAACAGTGGCGATTACTCATGACCAATCTTGGCGATCTCGAAGTCTTCGTCCGCGTCATCGCTGCCGGCAGCATGTCGACGGCGGCGCGCGATCTTGGCCTGTCGCCCGCCGTTGTGTCCAAACGCATCAAGCGGCTCGAGGACAAGCTCGGCACGCGGCTCCTGCAGCGCACGACACGGCAGATCTCGCTGACGGAGGCCGGTCAGGGGTTTTACGAACGGGTTTTGACGGTGTTGGGCGGGCTCGAAGAGGCGGAAGCCTTTGCGTCAGGACGCTCCTCGGAGGTCAACGGCACGCTGAAGATTTCCGCGTCGACCTCCTTCGGTCGCATGCATGTGGCGCCGCACCTGAAGCCCTTCATGGACGCGCATCCGGATCTCGCGATCCATCTGGTGCTGTCGGACGAGTTTACCGACATCGTCGGCGGCGGCTTCGATCTTGCAATCCGCATTGCCGAACTCAACGATTCCTCGCTGGTCGCCCGCCGGCTCGCCCCGGTGCGCCGCGTGCTGTGTGCGGCGCCTGACTATCTGGCCGCGCATGGAATGCCCGAGACCCTGGAGGACCTGAAGAAACACCGCTGCCTGCCGGCCCATAACCACGACTCCTGGCGGCTGGAAGGGCCGACCGGGCCTGTCACGCTGCGTCCGGAGGGCATGCTGATCACCAATTCCAGCGAGGTCATTCGCGAGGCCGTGATCGCCGGCCTCGGCATTGCGCTGCGCTCCACCTGGGATGTCGGGGCGGAGCTGAAGAGCGGCAAACTCGTGCAGGTGCTGCCGCAGTATGAAAGCTCGCGCAACGTAGCGCTCTCGGCAGTCTATCCGAGCCGCCAGTTTTTGCCCGCGAAAGTGCGGCTGTTCATCGACTATCTGGCGGAGTTGTATGGGCCGGTGCCATATTGGGAGCGCTAGGACTGCGCCGACAGTCCACCCGGCACCGAACTCCAGAAGCCGTATTTCTTCGAATGATTGCGCTTTAGCTCCGCCAGAAACGCGGCATGGGTCGAAAGGCCGTGGCCTTCGGGCAGGTACGGCATCAGACGCGCAAGTTCGCCGACATAGCGCCCGGCATGGGGATAGGCCATACCGATGCCGCGCCGGAGGATGTCTTCGACCAGCACGCGGTAGAGAACGACGGCAGCCAGCGGCTCCTTTGCCGATAATGCTTCGGCGGCGGGGGCGAGGTCGTCGTAGTGGCGGCCCTCCCAGTCATGGCTGTGGCGCAGGACATGGGCGGCGGCGAGATCGAGGCGTGGCCAGGCGAGGAAAAAGTCGAGCGCGAGATAGATGTCCTCGTGCTCTTTGGCGAGCGCCAGCGCCCGGTCGAGCTCGTCGAATTCGGCGAAATCGTCGAGCTTCGACAGGTAGAGCTTGAGGACCTCGGGATCGAGGGTTTCGGCAAATTCCCGCCAGCGCAGTTCCTGGGCGTCCTCGCGACGCTTCAGCCTTTCGAGAATCTCGGCCTCCAGCAGGCGGCGCTCATGAGCACCATAGTCTGGACCGACCGATGCCAGCACCCCATTGACCGGGATGAGGCGCGCGCCGCGCGGGCGCTCGCGCACCCATTCCAGCGCATCCTCGTGGCGTCCGGCCTGGTGCAGCATGCTGGCCACGGCGAGCGTGTCGCGGCGGTTGTCTGGCTTCTGGCGCTCCAGCGCGAGAAAATCGTCGATGTCGCCCTGATGCAGAGCCAGCGACTGCAGGAGATCGAGCGCGCCGAGCTTTAAGGGTTCGGAGGGCAGAACTTCGGCCAGCACCCTGCGCCACGCCTTCGCTGCCGGCCCCGAGACAACACCCGTCAGCGCGCGCAGGAAACCGGTATGCTCGCCGTAGCGGTCGCGCAGACGCAGGCGTTCGAGATGCGGCACGAGCAGCGGCTGCTCTTCGGCGCCGACAGTCTTGATCAGCTCAAGGGCGGCGAGCTCGGTATCGTCGAAGACCTTCCAGAGGCGGGCATTGTCGGTCGCCATGCGGGCGGAAACGGGGAAACGGAGACCGAGGAAGCGCAGGATCCGCTCGGCGGCAGCCTGAGGATCGGCAGCCCCAAGCTCGGAGAGGATGTTGCGGGCCAAGGCTGCGAACTCGCCGCCAAGATCGCGCGCGCGGGCCCGGTTGATGCGGGTCGTTGCCTGATCGAATGCATCGAGCCGCTTATCGATCAGCCGGGCCATCTCGTCGGGCCCGGTCTCGCCCGCGAGCGCCGTCTGCAGCCGGGCCTTCAGCGCCTTGTTCGCAGCGGACTCCTCCAGAAGGATATCGACCAGTTTCTCGATCCCAAGGCCGGTCAGCCCCTTCTTGTCGAGTTTTGCCTTGGTCTGTCTTGCCATTCTGCCTTCATCCACTTCTGCTGGCTTTATATCGAACGGACGCTGACGCTCGGCAAGGACAAATGCGCTGCGCACACGATGTCACCTCAAGGCGGACTTGATGTAGTACCGGTTCGTGGTATCATTGCTCGATGAAAAAGAAGCATCGAGCGACGCTGGAGCAGATCTTCGCCCGGCCGGTCAGCGGCACGATCCGCTGGCCGGACATAGAAGCGCTGTTTGCGGCTCTCGGCGCGGAGATCAGCGAGCGCGAGGGTTCACGCGTTGGCGTGTTCCTCTTCGGTCAGGTCAGGGTTTTTCATCGGCCGCATCCGACACCGGAGACCGACAAGGGCGCGGTGGCCAGCATCCGCAAATGGCTGGAAGAAAATGGAGTGACGCCATGAACAATGTCATCGACATCGAAGGTCACAAGGCGGTTGTATCGCTCGATCCGGAACTCGGTCTTCTGCGCGGAGAGTTTCTGGGGCTGAATGGTGGCGCAGATTTCTATGGCGAAAGCATCGAGACACTGCGCAAGGAGGGTGCGACTTCGCTATTCGTCTTTCTGGAGATGTGTGCTGAGAAAGGCGTCGAGCCCTACCGGCAGTTCTCCGGCAAATTCAACCTGCGGCTCGATCCGAAGCTGCACGAAGCGGCCGTCATCGCGGCGCGCGCCGAAGACAAGAGCCTAAACGAGTGGATCGCCGACGTCATTGCCGAGGCCGCGGAGCGCTGATCAGCCGTCCCGCTCGTGGCTCCTACGGATCCTCCTTACTACCCACCAAACGCCGAGCACGGCGAGCGGCACCGAGAGGCCGGTGATGATGGAGGGGTCGAAGGGCAGGACATCGTGGGGCACGGCCTTTACGGCATAACCGACGAGGCCGACGACATAGTAGGAGATGGCCGCGACCGAGAGGCCTTCGACTGTCTGCTGCAGGCGTAGCTGCATTTCGGCGCGGCTGTTCATGGCGGTCAGCAGATCGGAGTTCTGCCGTTCCAGCTCGACATCGATCCAGGAGCGGACAAGGGCTGTGGCGCGCGAGAGTTTTCGCGAGAGGTTCGCCTGGCGTTCCTCGATCGACTGGCAGGTGCGCATGGCCGGCGCCAGACGCCGCTCGAGGAAGGCGCCCAGGGTTTCGTGGCCCGGGACCGGTGTTTCATCGAGCGTCTTGATGCGCTCGCGCACGATGCCGTCATAGGCACGGCTGGCGCCGAAACGGTAGAGGCTCAAGGCCGCATTGGCTTCAAGCTCGGCTGCAAGGCGTGTCAGTTCCGAGAGCATTTCGTCGGACTCGTCGCGGGCATGGGCTTTCATCCGCTGCGTGACGGCCGTCAGACCGTCTTCGATGCGGCGCATCTCGGGCGACAGCGTCTGGGCGAGCGGCAGGCCGAGCATGGCCATCGTGCGATAGGTCTCGATGTCGAGCAGGCGTTGGACGACGGCGCCACGTCCCGCTTCCGTCATGCCGCGGTCGACAACGAGGATGTGGGTGAGGCCGTGGCCATCCTGGCGGAAGTCTGTGAGTACGGCCGCCTGGCCGTTTTTCAGCTCGCTGTAGCAGAGGCTCGCGGGATCGAAGACGGCGCGCGCCTCGGCCGTTTCGGGGCCTTCGGGGCGCAGCTCGAGGCGGATGCCTGAAATCAGTGGCCCGGGTGCGGTGAAGCCATCGCCGAACGGATGCACGGGCACTTCGCCGCCGAACTTCTCCGGCAGCGGTCCGTCCCAGAACCAGGTGGAGAATTCGGTGTGGCGCTCCCAGCGCAGCGTCCCCTGCCCCCAGGGTAGTGCGTGGTAACGTCCGTTCTTCTCAGGCGGCGCGACACCCCTTGCCCGCGACAGTTCGGAGATTGCGGCATGGTGGACCGCCGAGCCGCCGTCCATCATGAAGGCGAGCTGGAAGATCACACGGCCGGACTTCACCAGCGCATAAGGCCGGGCGTGTATCTCGCCGAGTGCCAGCGCCCGCTCCGGCGCCATTGGAAATGCAAAATCACCCTTTGCCACGCCGACCGTCTCCCTTGCCCTGATCCAAAGCTAGCAGCGAGTACTGCGAACCGCAAAGACGCATTTGTCACAGCGGATGAGGATACTGCTCCTTTTCGAAGTGGGCAGATTATTTGACCAGTCTTCGCTTCGCTTGCTAAGTGAGCGGAGTGGAGGCCGCGATGGACGAGAGCGACGAAACCTTGTTTTCTGGCGTGAGCCACAGCCGGACCGCCGACGAGGTGGTGCAGCAGATCGAGCTGCTGATCCTCGACGGCGTGCTGCGTGACGGCGACCGCCTGCCCGGGGAACGGGAGCTTGCCCAATCGCTGGAAGTCTCCCGCCCGATCCTGCGCGATGCGCTGAAGGAACTGGAGAACCGGGGTCTTCTGGTCAGTCATCATGGCGGCGGGACCTTCGTGGCCGACATCATCGGCCAGGTCTTTTCCCAGCCGATCACCGATCTGATTTCGCGACATGCCCGCGCCACCCGGGACTATCTCGAATACAGGCGCGAACTCGAAGGGCTGACAGCAGAGCTTGCGGCACAGCGGGCGACGGCGACCGACAAGGCGCTGCTTTCGCGCATCATCGCGGACATGCGGCGCGCCCATGACGAGAGCCAGCCCGAGGTTGAACTCTCCGCCGATGTGGACTTCCACAATGCCGTGGGCGAGGCGGCCCACAACATCATCCTGCTGCATACCATGCGGGCCTGCTACCGGCTCCTGTCGGAAGGCATCTTCTTCAACCGCAAGGCCGTCTTCTCGCTGCCGAATGCCCGGGAGCAACTGCTGGAGCAGCATGTGGCGATCCATGACGCCATTCTGGCGGGTGATCCTGCGAGCGCGAAGGCCGCAGCCCAAGCGCATATCGACTTTGTCATGCGCGCGGCCGACGAAAGCGCCCGTGCGAACGAGTGGGGCCGTATTGCCAAGCTGCGGCTGATCCGGCGCGATGGCGGACGCGGCGGCCGCAGCCGGTAACGACCGGCACGCCGTCCACAGACGGTTTCAAATGCGACAAAACTGCAATTGCGCAGAAATTTCGTTCTGAGTTTGAAACCTTTTGCCGTTTCATGTGTTATTTTTCCCGCTTCTTAAGAACGAATTTTCAAGAGTGGGGATTATGGCTTTACCAACGGATCCGCATGAGACGCCGCGCATTGCGCTCGTTTCCACGCATGGCTACGTGGCTGCACAGCCGCCTCTCGGGGCCGCCGACACCGGCGGCCAAGTTGTTTATGTGCTTGAACTGGCGAAGAAACTCGCCCAACTCGGCCACAAGGTCGATATCTTTACCCGCCGCTTCGAGGATCAGCCTGAGATCGATGAGGTCGATGAACATGTGCGGGTCGTGCGCATTCCCTGCGGCGGCCCGGATTTCATCCCGAAGGAATATCTGCACCGGCATCTCAACGAGTGGAATGAAAAAGCGCTGCGCTGGATCAAGCGCGAAGGGCTCACCTACCTCTTCATCAACAGCCACTACTGGGATGCCGGGGTTGCCGGGCAGCGGCTCTCGGAGGCTCAGCGCGTCCCGCACATCCATACGCCGCATTCGCTCGGCCTGTGGAAGAAGCGGCAGATGGAGACGGACTATCCGGAGCAGGCCGACAAGTTCGAGCAGGAGTTCAACTTCAAGGAACGCATCCAGCACGAGCTGATCGTCTATCGCAGCTGCCAGCTGGTGATTGCCACCACGCCGATCCAGCTCGACATGCTGACCGAGGACTACGGACTGGCGCGCAACCGCGTGCACATGATCCCGCCGGGTTATGACGACAACCGCTTCTACCCTGTCTCTGAAGCCTCGCGGAAAATGGTGCGGCAGCGCCTCGGCTTCGAAGGCACGACCATTCTCGCGCTCGGCCGGCTGGCAACGAACAAGGGCTACGATCTCCTGATCGATGCTTTCTCGGTTCTTGTCGAACGTGTGCCTGAGGCCCGGCTGAGGCTTGCGGTCGGCGGCGAAAACATGGATCCGCAGGAAGAAACCATCCTCGCCCAGCTCAAGCAGCAGGTCGTGGATCTCGGGATCGCAGACAAGGTCGATTTCTCGGGCTTCATTGCCGACGAGGATCTGCCGGACATGTATCGTGCAGCCGACCTCTTCGTCTTGTCCAGCCGGTACGAGCCGTTCGGCATGACCGCGATCGAGGCGATGGCGAGCGGGACGCCGACGATCGTCACCATCCACGGCGGTCTCTTCCGTGCCATCAGCTACGGCCGCCATGCGCTCTTTGCCGATACCTTCGACAAGTATGACCTCGGCATCACCATGATGAAGCCGCTGAAGCATCCGCGGCTTTACGGTCGGCTGTCGCGCATGGGTGCGCACAAGGCCCGCAGCCTCTTCACCTGGACCGGCATCGCGCAGCAGCTCGTCGCCCTTGTGGAAGGCCGCCCGGTGGCGCAAGCTCTTGAAGAAAGCGACTGGGGCGAACCATGGAACGACGGGGATTGATACCGGTCCGTTTATTCTCATCGGATCTCGATGGCACGCTCGCGGGAGACCGCGACGCGTCCATCGAGTTCGCGCGACTTTGGCAGGCGCTGCCGGACAACGAGCGCCCGCTCCTCGTCTATAACAGCGGGCGGCTGATCGAGGACATCCTCGAGTTTACGGCGGAGGAAGGTCTGCCGAAGGCAGATTTCCTGATCGGCGGGGTCGGCACCATGGTGCATTCCGAAAACCATCCGCATCTCGCCGAGGCCTATACGGCCGTCATTGCCGATGGTTACGACGTTGACCTGATCGAGGCCGAGCTTGTGATGATGGAGCGGCTGACGCGGCAGCCGGCGCAGTATCAGCACGACTACAAGTCCAGCTGGTATCTGCACGATGCCAGTGCCGAAGAAATTCTGGAACTGGAACAGATGCTCGCCAGTTCGGGCCACCGAGCGCGGATCGTTTATTCGAGCGCGCGCGATCTCGACGTGCTGCCGGAGATTGCCGACAAGGGGCAGGCCCTGATCTGGCTTTGCCGGGAGCTTGAAATCTCGATGGACGAGGTGGTGGTTGCCGGCGACACGGGCAATGACCGCGGCATGTTCGAACTGGAGGGTGTCCGCGGGATCCTGCCCGGCAATGCTCTCCCGGAGCTCGTCAGCCTCGCACAGGCCAGAGACGGCATGATCACGACCGTCGGCAAAGCTGCTCGTGGCGTGATCGAAGGGCTGACCCAATTCGGCGTGTTTGCGACGCCGGAACCGACTTGAATGTCGGAAAATGCGACTTTCGGGCACCGAATGTCGCATTGAATTGAACGCCTGGCGCTCACACCTGATAAGCAGCGCTAACTATTGCGTGAAAAACTTGAGCTTCCCGCAACATTGGCCGCAAAGCTGCGGCTGACAGGCGTATCCTTAAACAACGAATCGAGGTGACAATTCCTTGGGAATCATCGGCCGCATCACATCCGACATCAAGCTCATGCTGCAGCGTCCGCCGCGGCAGCAATTTGCTGCGATCTGCCATCGCCGCAAGAAGAAGACGGGTGAGTTGGAGGTGCTGCTGATCACAAGCCGTGACACCGGCCGATGGGTCATTCCGAAGGGCTGGCACATGCCCGGCAAGCAGCCATATGCCATTGCCGAACGTGAAGCCTTCGAGGAGGCCGGCATCAAGGGCAAGGCAACAGTCGAGCCGATCGGCTTCTACACCTATATGAAGAAGATGCGCGGCGGCCACAAAGTGCCGACCCGGGTGCAGGTCCATGCCCTGGAAGTCAAAGGCGCCGTGAAGGAGTTTCCGGAAAAGGGCGTCCGTCGCCTGGAATGGGTTTCCTGTGACGAGGCCGCCTCCCGCGTGGACGAACCGGAACTGAAGATGCTGTTCGGTGACTTTGCCAAAATGTCACAATCGGCAGTCCCCGTGGCAAAAAAAGCTGCACAAACGGCCTGAAATCAACTGTCACAAAACTGTCATATTGCGGCAGCGGCCCTTTATCGCTAGGGGCTTCTGCCATCAGATGGGATTTTCCGCACAGGCCAATAGATCGCGGATCAGGTTTCATCATCCGCCGCTAGAAAGAGAATGAGGAACCGGACAGGTAGCCTCGTCCGGAGACATCTCGCATGGGCAAGACCAAGCCGAAACTCGTCAAGCCAACACTGGACAAGGATCTCGACAAGATCGCTCATGTGGAGGAAGCGGCGCACCACGTGTCGCGCGGATTCGCGCCACTCGGGATCGGGCTGATCTTCCTCGTCGTCGTGGCGGTGGTGGCTGCCGCGGTCGTCATGGACCGCCCCGGTGCTATGGTCATCGTTGCCGCAGCAGCGATCGGCGCCTACATGGCGATGAATATCGGCGCCAATGACGTCACCAACAATGTCGGGCCGGCCGTCGGCTCTCGGGCCATGACCATGGGCGTGGCACTGGCGATTGCCGTCGTCTTCGAGACGGCGGGCGCGATGATCGCCGGCGGCGATGTGGTCTCGACCATTTCGCGCGGCATCGTTGATCCGTCCAAGATGCCGAATGCGGATGTCTTCATCTGGGCAATGATGGCGTCCCTGCTATCGTCGGCGCTGTGGGTCAATCTGGCGACCTGGATCGGCGCGCCGGTTTCGACGACCCATGCGGTGGTCGGCGGCGTCCTCGGCGCAGGCGTGGCGGCAGCCGGGATGTCGGCGGTCGATTGGGGCGTCATGGGCGGCATTGCCGCGAGCTGGGTAATTTCACCCGTGCTCGGCGGCATCATCGCTGCCCTGTTCCTCGCCTTCATCAAGGAATTCATCATCTACCGCGAGGAAAAGATCGAGGCTGCCCAGCGCTGGGTGCCGGTGCTGATCGGCATCATGACGGGATCCTTCATCGCCTATCTCGCACTGAAAGGCCTCAACAAGCTGATCGCCGTCAGCCTCGTGCAGGCCTGCCTGATCGGTCTCGGCTTCGGTGTTCTCTCGTGGTGGCTGAGCGTTCCCCTGATCCGGCGGCAGTCGCGCGGGCTCGAGAACCGCAACCAGTCGCTCCGCAAGCTCTTCCAGCTGCCGCTGATCTTCGCGGCTGCCCTGCTCTCCTTCGCCCATGGCGCCAATGATGTGGCCAATGCGATCGGACCGCTCTCGGCCATCGTGCATGCAGCGCAGGACCACGAGATTTCCGGACAGGTCACGGTGCCGCTCTGGGTCATGGTGATCGGTGCCGCCGGCATTTCGCTCGGGCTTCTGCTCTTCGGGCCGCGCCTCATCCGCCTCGTCGGCGAGCAGATCACCAAGCTCAACCCGATGCGCGCCTTCTGCGTTTCGCTGTCGGCAGCGATCACGGTGATCGTCGCCTCGGCGCTCGGCCTGCCCGTCAGCTCCACCCACATTGCCGTTGGTGCCGTCTTCGGTGTCGGCTTCTTCCGCGAGTGGTATACCCGCAACTCCAAGCGGCGCATGGAATACATGCGCAACAAGGCGGAGCGCTTCGTGATCGAGCCGAAGCCGGAGCGCAATCCGGAAGAGATCCGCCGCCGCTATCTGGTGCGCCGTTCGCATTTCATGACGATCGTTGCTGCGTGGATCATCACGGTTCCGGCCTCCGCCGCACTTGCAGCCTTCCTGTATTGGGTTATGTCTCAGCTCGCTCTTTGATCCCGGAGACGAGACCATCATGCGTGCCAATTACCGGATGCAGCGGCTCTATGTGACCGCCGACCTCAGCTTGAACCAGGCCTTCGAGGCGACGGCGGAACAGTTCAACTACCTCGCCAACGTGTTGCGCTTCGAAGAAGGGGCGGAACTTCTGGTGTTCAACGGACGGCATGGCGAGTGGAAAGCGGCCGTGCATTTTCCGACGCGCAAGAAGATCCTGATCACGCCGATCGAAGAAACACGCCCGCAGCCCGAAGATTGCGATCTGCAGTTTCTCTTCGCGCCGCTCAAGGTCGGGCGCATGGATTATCTCGTTCAGAAGGCGGTTGAGATGGGCGCCGGCATCCTGCAGCCGGTGATGACGCAGCATGTGCAGGGCAAGATCGGCAGCATCGATCGCCTGCAGGCCAATACCGTCGAAGCCGCCGAGCAATGTGGCATCCTGGCGATCCCGCAGGTCCGGGAACCGCTGAAGCTCAGGGACCTGCTCGACCGCTGGCCGGTCGATCGCCGGATCATCTATTGCGATGAAGACAGCGCCACGCAAAATCCCCTGCCCGCTCTCTCGAAGATCGAGGAAAAGTCCTTCGCGTTGCTGGTCGGGCCGGAGGGTGGCTTTTCGGAAGACGAGCGCACCCTCTTGCGCTCCCTGCCCTTCGTGACGGCCATTCCGCTCGGTCCGCGCATCCTGCGTGCCGATACCGCCGCCGTGGCCGCCATGGCCGTGGTGCAGGCCGCCATCGGCGACTGGCGCTAGCCTCCATTTCCGCTTCACCTCGTTCCAGTTTTTTGAGTCGTGCTTGAGAGAATTTCACTTGCACGGCACATAAATCCGGTTCAATCAGCCACAGTGATGGGCCTGCTCGTGCCCACCTGCGACGCCCAGCAAGGTAGCTTTCATGGCCCGTGATACGACCGACCAGACCCCTCTCGGCACACTCGACGACATGGCGGCCTACATGGCAGCCGGGGCCAAGCCGAAGGAGAAGTTCCGGATCGGCACCGAGCACGAGAAGTTCGCCTTCTTCCGCGCCGACAACAGCCCCGTTCCCTATTTCGGCGAAGCCAGCATCTCGGCCCTGTTGACCGGCATGCAGGCCAAGCTCGGCTGGGAGCCGATCATGGACGGCGAGAATATCATCGGGCTTGGCGAACAGCACGGCATGGGCGCGATCTCGATCGAGCCCGGCGGCCAGTTCGAGCTTTCGGGTGCGCCGCTCGAGACGCTGCACCAGACCTGCAAGGAATCCAACCAGCACCTCGCCGTGCTGCGTGATGTCGCAGAACCCATGGGCATCCGTTTCCTCGGCATCGGCGGCAGCCCGAAATGGTCGCTGGCCGAGACGCCGCGCATGCCGAAATCCCGCTACGAGATCATGACCCGCTACATGCCGAAGGTCGGCAGCCAGGGTCTCGACATGATGTACCGGACCTGTACGATCCAGGTTAACCTCGACTTCTCCTCGGAAGCCGACATGCGCCAGAAGATGCGGGTGTCGATGAAGCTGCAGTCGCTGGCGACGGCGCTCTTTGCCTCCTCGCCCTTCACCGAAGGCAAGCCCAACGGGCTTCTGTCCTGGCGCGGCGACATCTGGCGCGACACCGACAACCGGCGCGCCGGCGTGCTCCCCTTCACCTTCTCCAAGGACTTCTCCTTCGGCGACTACGTGAACTGGGCGATCGATGCGCCGATGTACTTCGTGGTCCGCGACGGAAAGTATCACGACTGCACGCACATCACCTTCCGCCAGTTCATGAATGGCGCACTCAAGGGCGAGATCGCCGACTGGGAACCGCAACTCGGCGACTGGACCAATCACCTGTCCACCCTTTTCCCGGACGTTCGCCTGAAGCGCTTCCTCGAAATGCGCGGCGCCGACGGTGGCCCCTGGCGGCGCATCTGTGCGCTGCCGGCGCTTTGGGTCGGTCTGCTCTACGACGATGCGGCCCTGGCAGCCGCGGACGAAATGACCGCCGGCTGGACGGTCGAGGATGTGGTGGCCATGCGCGACGCCGTTCCGGCGCAGGGGCTGAAAGCCTCGGTCGCCGGACGGCCGCTGATGGAGGTTGCGCGCGAGGTCGTCGAGATCTCCCGCACTGGCCTCAAGGCCCGGGCGCAGCTCAATTCCGAAGGCCAGGACGAGAGCGTCTTCCTCAACACGCTGGACGAGGTTCTCGCCAAGCGGACGACGCTCGCGGACGATATGCTGGCGCTCTATCACGGCCGCTGGAACGGTTCGGTAGATCCGGTTTTCGTGGACTACCAGTACTGAGCCTTCGCTCTTGCCACCGCATGCATTTAAGCACGGTGGCAAAAAGCGGTTTGCTGAGGGACCTTTCCGGATATAGTGCGGAATCATCTGCACGCATCCGGGGAGAAATGCCATGCTGCCACTGTTCGACATGATGCTGCAGGCGCAAAACGGCATGGCGATGGACGCCATGGCCAAGCAATACGGCCTGGCACAGGAACAGGCGGCCAAGGCAGTCGCGGCGCTGATGCCGGCCTTTGCCTCGGGCTTCAAGCGCAACACCACCAACCCTTACGATTTCTCGGCCCTGTTTCAGGCGATGGCATCGGGCAATTATGCCAAATATTTCGAGGATATGAGCTCGGCTTTCACGCCACAGGGGATTGCCGACGGCAATCAGGTGCTGCAGCAGCTCTTCGGCTCCAAGGAAGTCTCGCGCGCGATTGCTGCACAGGCCGCGCAACTGACCGGCATCGGACAGGACATCCTGAAGCAGATGATGCCCGTCATGGCCGACACGCTGATGGGCGGCCTCTTCAAGCAGAGCACCGGACAGTTTTCCGGCGCCAACGCCTTTGCCGGCACGCCGATGGCAGCAATGATGCAGCAATGGCTGGAGAGCACCGGTCTGCAACCCAAGCCGCAGCCGCAGGCGGCCACCATGTTCGACAACCCCTTCACCCGCGCCTTCCAGGAAATGATGGGCGCGACGCAGAAGAAGCCCGAACCCCAGGCGCCGGCCAATCCTTTCCTCGACAATCCCTTCACCAAGGCGTTCCAGGACATGGCTGCGGCCTATACGGCGCAGATGACGGGCAAGCCGGCCGAAGCGCCGAAGCCAGCACCGGAGCCCGAGAAGACGCCGGAGAAGGAAGCGCAGGAGAGCTTCTCCGCGATGATGAACACGATGTTCGACAGCGGACTGGAAGTGCAGAAGAGCTATCAGAAGAGCATGGAGCAGATCTTCGAGACCTATCTCTCTGCCTCGCGCAATGATGCGTCCGCAGCTGACGAGCCGGCGCCCGAGCCGAAGAAGTCCTGATCTTTGCTTCCTTTCCTGAAATGAAAAACGGCGCGGTCTCCCGCGCCGTTTTCACTTGAGAAGTGGTGTGGCCTCAGAACTCTTCCCACTCGCCGTCAGACTTGTTGTCCTTGGCCTGGGTCAGCTTGGCGCCGAGGCCGATGGAGATCTTGTCCATCAGCGACCGGGCGGGAGAGGCGACCGCACGATTTCCGGCTTCCGCCGGAGCCACCTTCGGCTTGAGGAAGGAGCGCGAGGCCGGCTTGGCCGCTGATGGTGCGGGCTGCGATGGTGCTGCGGGCTGGACCGGGCGATTGACGCCCGTGTCACGCTGATCGGCGAATCGGTTCTGGACCGTGGAAGCATTGGCTTCCAGCGTGAACTGGCCGACGAGACTGGAGAGCATTTCCGCATCGCGGGTCAGGCCCGACATCTCGGCATTGGTTTGTTCGGCCGCACGCGCGTTCTGCTGGGTGACGTTTTCCATGCGCGCGACGGCGTCGTTGATCTCGTTCAGGCTCGCAGACTGCTGCTTTGACGTCGAGGCGATCGAGTGGATGTGGTCGCCGATCTGCACGACCTGGCCGGCGATCGACGAGAGCACCGTCCCTGTTTCGCGGACCAGACCGACACCGCTCGAGACTTCTTCGCCAGACTTGGTGATCAGGGCCTTGATGTCCTTGGCGGCCGTTGCGGACCGCTGGGCAAGCTCGCGGACTTCCTGGGCCACGACGGCAAAACCCTTGCCGGCTTCACCCGCGCGGGCGGCTTCGACGCCGGCATTGAGCGCCAGGAGGTTCGTCTGGAAGGCGATCTCGTCGATGACATTGATAATCTTGGAGATCTCGCTGGACGCGTTCTCGATCCTCTGCATGGCGTCGATGGCGCCACCGACGATTTCGCCGGATCGATCGGAATTGGCGCGGGCTTCACGGGCGAGACGCGAGGCGTTCTCGGCGCGCTCCGAGGAATGGCGGATCGCCTCCATGATCTGGCGGATCGCCGTCGAGGTTTCAACCAGGGCTGCCGCCTGCTGTTCGGTGCGATGGCTGAGGTCGGCGGTGGCGGAGCTGACCGTGCCGCTCTTGCGGTTGATCTCGGCAACATTGCCATGGACGGCGGACACCGTGCCGGAGAGGCGCTCGAGCGAGGCGTTGAAGTCGAGACGCAGACGATCGAGATTGCCGGCGAGCGGCTTGCGGATGGTGCCGGTCAGGTCACCATTGGCGAGGCGCTGAAGACCGGTGCCGAGGACTTCGATGGCCTCGGTCAATTCGGCCTGGGCGGCGGCACGCTCGGCTTCGCGCTGGTGGCGCTCGCTTTCGGTGGCGGAGCGGCGGCTCTCGTTTTCCGCCTCCAGTTCACGCTTGTCGATTTCGGCCTGACGGAAGACCGCCACAGAACGGACCATGTCACCAATTTCGTCGGAGCGATCGACACCCTTGAGGTCGATGTCGGTATTGCCATCGGCAAGCTGGCCCATGGAGCTGACGAGTTCCGAGATCGGGCGGGTGAAGCTGCGCGAGAAGACGAAGCCGACCAGCGAGCCGATCAGAACCAGGAAGGCACCGATGCCGGCCGACTTGAGACCGGCGGAGACCAGCTGCGCCATGACCTCTTCTTCGCCGATCAGGGCGACAACCGACCAGCGGACATCGCCGAAATCGAGCGGCACGGCGGCCGCATAGCTGGTGATACCGCGGTAGCCCTCGATATTGCCGTTAACGTCCTGGCCGCTCAAGGTGTCCGCGAGCAGCGGCGCGTTGATGGCGACTTTCAGGCTGTCGAAATCCGGCCTGCGCACGCTGTCGGAGACCAGCATACCGGCCTTGTCGACCAGCAGCGTTTCGCCCGTCTCGCCGAGGCCGCGCGTGTTGGTGAAGATGGTGTTCAACTGATCGTTCGGCAGCTGGTAAGCCAGCACGCCGAGCTTGCGCTCGTTCATGATGATCGGCACGGCAACAAAGGCTGCCGGAGCGCCATTGGACGGCGCATAGGCCTCGAAGTCGGAATTCGCGAAGGCATCGGGATCATCGCTTGCGATGACCTTGCGGAAGACCTGCGCGAGGCCCGTATCCTTGTAGGGGCCGGAGATCAGGTTGGTGCCGAAGTCGCGCTCCTTCATGACGGTGTAGACGACGTTGCCATCGGCATCGATCAGGAAGATGTCGTAATAGCCCTGTGCTTTCAGATGTTTCAGGAAGGTGACATGGCCCTGGCGGTGGGCGCGGTCGTAGCTGTCCTTCTTGGCGCTTTCGAGATTGTACTTCTCGCCGATCGGATTCGGGTTCTCGTCGATATAGCGCTTGTGCAATTCTGTCGCCGGGTCGTCTCCCAGCTTGGGCCAGGCGCCGGTGATGCCGAACAGGGCCTGTTGCGTCATCATGTCGGCGGCGGTGCCACGGGCATCGAGACGGATGGCTTCGAGGAAGCGCCGTGTCTCGTTGCGGCGACCATCCGCGGTTGCCTCCAGTTTCTGGTAGACCTGTTCGTCGAGAACCCGGCTCTGCTGGACCAAGCCGATCGCCACGGAGGCGCTCAGGATCACGAGGGCGAACAGCGTGGCCGCCAGCGGCAGCTTTGTCGATATGCGCATGAAGGGTCTCCGAAGCAGGTAGCACGTCAGGCGAGTTCATCGCTGACATACGCTCGTTAGCAACAGGTTACTTCCCGAGGCTTTTCCCTTCATATTTCACAATAGAGATCGTTATTTTAGCGTTTATGAAAAAAGCCCGGCCCACAGGAGCTGTGGCCGGGCAAGAGGCAGGGCTATTGGCTGTCACCCTGCGGGGATGGGAGGAGGCTCAGTCTGTCTTCTGACCGCGTATGGATCGCTCTGCGCGGCGGCGCGCGAGACGGGCCAGTTGCAGCGAAGGATCGTCAGTCAGGCCGTGTCGACGCAACACGTCCCGAACGTCTCCGCGGCTCAGACCGAGGTCGTTCAGAAGGCGCTCGTCGAGATCGGCGAGACTGTTCGCTGCGAGGCGATTGCGAAGCGCCACACGAAGGGATCCGAGCCATCCAGCCAGCTGATAAAGACGCGCGGCAAGCGTCCGGTTGGGCCGTTCGGTGGCGAGGTCGAGGTCAAAATCGAAGATCCGATCGTTCGTGCGCATGGCCATCTTCCTTTCAGCAGGCACGAGAAGACGAACCCGTCTGCGGGCGCAGACAGGTGACGAGGTTCGAGGTGGATGAATGGCCGGAGACCGGTCGGTGAGGATTACGATTGCGAAGATGCCGAAAGGATATTGATCAGTCCAACGAATGTTTCTAATGGTAGTCATCAACCCTTCTGATGGATGACTTCCCATGTCGGCTCCCCTCGATATCGATCAGTTGCAGACCTTCATCGCCATCGTCGACACCGGCAGCTTTACCAAGGCTGCAGGGCGCGTCTTCAAGACCCAGTCCGCCGTTTCCATGCAGATGCGCCGGCTGGAGGAACGTGTCGGCAAACAGCTGTTCATCAAGGATGGTCGGGGCAACCGCCTGACTGCTGATGGTGACAAGCTGCTCAACTATGCCCGGCGGATCATCCGACTGAATTCCGAGGCGATCGCCGCCTTCGACGACAACAGGCTCGAGGGCACGCTGAGGATCGGTACGCCGGATGATTATGCGGACCGCTACATGCCCGAGATCATCGGGCGCTTCGCCAAGACCCATCCGAATGTAGAACTCTATATCGTCTGCGAACCCTCGATGGACCTTGCCGACAAGATGGCGAAAGGCGAACTCGACATCGCGCTGGTGACGCACAATCCGCTGCTCCGGCAATCTGATGTGGTGCGCACCGAGCCGCTTTGCTGGGTGGGCTCCGCCAACCATCCGTTGAAGGAAGACGCACCGGTGCCGCTCGCGGTGGGTCGCCGGGACTGCCAGTGGCGGCAGCTTGCCTGCTCGGCGCTCGATGCCGACGGCCGCGATTACCAGATCCTGTTCACGAGCTGGTCCTCGACCGTCGTCGCGGCAGCGGTTCTCGCCGGCATGGCGGTTTCGATCCTGCCGGAATCCGCACTTCGGACGGGCATGAAGGTGTTGACGGCCAATGACGGCTTCCCGCCCCTTCCACCCGTTCAGATCGGCCTGATGAAGCGCCCGGGGCTTTCGACGTCACTCGTCAACGCGATTACCGACCACATCACCGCCTGCCTCGACAACATCACGCCGGCGCAGGTGGAGGACGACATGGATGGCGAGCCGAAGACGATCTCGCGTTACTATCCGCGGCTGCGCGCCGGGAACATGATCCCCGGCTGGTAGGCCAGATCAGAAGGCAAAGATGCTGCCGCGAATGACGCGGCGCCACTGCGCCAGATGGGCTTCCGCGACCTCATCCGGCTGCTGGGTCGTGAAGCGGATGACCTCGCCGGTGGCGAGGATCATCAGCTTGATATTGACGCGAAAGCGCTCGAACTCGCTTTGCGGCACCAGATGAGCCAGATCGCGGTAGAAGCTGGCGATGATCTGTTCGTGAAAATCGTTCGACAACTGGGAGAGGTCCTTGTCGACAACGATTGCCTGCCACAGTGTCATGTAGATGCGCTGGGCGCGGAACATGCCATAGAGTTCGATGAGACTTTCCGACGCGCGCTCTGCCGCCTCGTCCAAAGTCTCGACGTCTGCAAATATCTGCCGGATGAAGCCTTCCAGCTGTGCGGAGAAGCGCTCGTGCAGCGCCTTGATGACCGCCGCCTTCTGCGGGAAAAACTGGTACAGGGAGCCAATCGAGATGCCCGCGCGCTGCGCGATCTCGCTCATGGTCGTTTCGGCAACACCTTTCTCTAAGAAAAGCTCGATCGCGGCCTCCAGGATCGCCTCCAGCCGCTGGATGCTTCTCTCCTGTTGCGGCTTCTTGCGCAGCTCCAGCCGCCCCTCGACCACCTGATCGCTCATTGCATTCTCCGATGAGACAGCCTTCATGGCTGCTTAATATTCGTTACCGGAATAGGTCAGCGGCCTCGCAAAAGCGTTAACGGCGCCGTGCGAGAGGAAAATTGTGCGTTTTCACACAAAAAAGGTCGCTTCTACGCGTCACCCGTCCACGTGCAGATGACGCTCCCGCGCCAGATCGAAGATCTGGATGCCGTCCTTAGGCCGACCGCGATGCCGCCACTTCGGATGTTTTAGCGTGTAGGTCGCGTCGTCATAGCCGGCTTTCCAGTGCTCCTGGATGGCACTGCGGGAGAACTCAGCGTCCATGGCATGGGTCGCGTGGGATGCGCGGCGGTGGATGAGGTGGACGATCGTCACGTCATATTCATGGCCGATGGAGCGGAGGATCTGCGCATCCTCGTCATCACGGAACTCGGGCGGCAGCTTTTCAAGCAGACGCTTGGCGGCACGGCGGACGATCTGGCGGCGGGCGAAATCGTCGGTGTTCATGCGCGTGCGGCTGGAATAGCGGATTTCCTTGATGCGGCTTTCGACCTCGAACTGGTCACGCGGCATGTCGCCACGGGCATTGAAGAGGTCGACCTGGAAGATCTCCAGATCCCGCGAGGCGTCGTTGACGTTCAGCACATGCTGTAGTGGCGTGTTGGAGACGAGGCCTCCGTCCCAGTAATGGCGACCGTCGATCTCGATCGGCGGGAAACCGGGCGGCAGAGCGCCGGAGGCGGCGACATGGCGGGCGTCGAGCCGGGTCTTGCGATTGTCGAAATAGGCGAAATTGCCGGAGCGGATGTCGACCGCCCCCAGGCTGAGCCTGGTCTGGCAATCATTGAGGAGATCGAAGTCAACGAGCCGTTCCAGCGTGCGCATTAGGGGCTCGGTGTCATAGGCGCTCACCCGCAGATCCGGATTGGTCAGCAGCTGGTGGGGCGTCGCCAGGCGCGGCGAAAAGAAGCCCGGAATGCCGAAGGCGGTGGCGGCCATGGCTGCAGCGTCGTTCTGGATGCGCCGGAGCGTGTTGTCCTGCGCCGTCCAGCCGAAGTTCAGGCTTGAAGAGACCGTATTCCAGAAGTCCCGAAGATTGGCGATCCGCTTCTCCCGCGGGCTGCCCGCAATGATGGCCGCATTGATGGCGCCGATGGAGATGCCGGCGAGCCAGTCGGGCTCCACCTCGTTTTCATGCAGGGCTTCGTAGGCACCGGCCTGATAAGCTCCAAGCGCGCCGCCTCCCTGGAAGACGAAGATGCGATCGGTGGCTGCGTTCGTTCCTGTCTCGGTGCCAGTCTCTGCCATGGGCCTGTCCATTCTTTGCTGCAGTGCAATAGATAGGCCGTCTCGCGAAGCCTGCCAGTGTGTCAGGCTTCACTCAGTGTTCACTTTTGCAGCGTTTCCTTCAGGATCATCCCAAAAGAAATTCGAGGCGCCGCTGCGCTTCCGGACTATGGAAGGGAAGAACACTCTCTCGAGGAAGCCTCATGAACCGTCTCCTTCGCCTGCTGCTTGTCGCATTCTCTGTCATCCTTGCCGGGTCTCCCGCGAGCTGGGCCGATGAGGCTTCGGTGGACGAGCAGATCGAGACGCTGCTCGGACCGGCTGGCGACTACAAAGAGCTCTTCTATGCCTTCAAGGTCGCTCTCGAAGAGGGCAAGCCGGATATCGTGGTGAGCCTGGTCAATTATCCGATCACCGTCCGGATCGACGGTAATGAGGAGACCTATGCGTCCGAGGAGGAGTTGCGCGACGGGTATGACGATGTCTTCACCGACGCCATTCTGGAAGCGGTCGCGAACCAGGAGTATGGCGATCTCTTCGTCAATTCGGAGGGCGTGATGATCGGCAATGGCGAGGTCTGGATCACCGGCATCTGTGACGACAATGCCTGTTCGACCGCAACGCCGCGGATCATGACGATCCAGTCTGGCGAATAAGATCAGACGTCCGGCGTCTGCGACGGGTGCAGGGCGGCAAAAGCGTGCCGCCCCCGTTGATCAAACAAATTCAGGCTGCGAGATCGAGGACGATGCGGCCGTCGATCTTGCCTTCTTCCATGCGATGGAAGATGTCGTTGATGTTTTCCAGCTTGTCCCAGCTGAAATGCGAGGCGACCTTGCCTTCGCCGGCGAACTGCAGGCTTTCCTCCAGATCCTGGCGCGTGCCGACGATCGAGCCGCGCACCGTGATGCGCTTCAGGACGGTCTCGAAGACCGGCAGCGAGATGAAGCCCGGCGGCAGCCCGACCAGCGACATGGTGCCCTTGGAGCGCAGGAAGCCATAGGCCTGCTCCATGGCCTTGGGCGAGACGGCCGTGACAAGCGCACCGTGCACGCCACCCGTTGCCTTCTGCACCTGCTCGATTGCATCCTTGTCCTTGCCGTTGACCACGACATCGGCGCCGAGATCCTTGGCAAGCTTCAGCTTGTCATCGAAAATGTCGGCGGCGACGACATGCATGCCCATGGCCTTGGCATATTGCACGGCCATGTGGCCAAGGCCGCCGATGCCGGAGATGACCACCCATTCGCCCGGCTTCACTTCCGCTTCCTTCAGCCCCTTGTAGACAGTCACGCCGGCGCAGAGCACCGGAGCGGCCGGACCGAAATCGAGATTGTCCGGCAGACGGCCGACGAAATCGGGATCGGCGAGGCCGTATTGCGCGAAGGTGCCGTTGACCGAATAACCGGTGTTCTGCTGGCTGCCGCAGAGCGTTTCCCAGCCGGTGCGGCAGGGCGAGCAGCAGCCGCAGGCCGTGTGCAGCCACGGCACGCCGACGCGATCGCCTTCCTTGATGCGGGTGACGCCGGCACCGAGCTTGGCGACATAGCCCACGCCTTCGTGACCAGGGATGAAGGGCGGATTGGGCTTGACCGGCCAGTCGCCATTGGCGGCATGCAGGTCGGTGTGGCAGACGCCTGTCGCCTCGTATTTCACCAGGATTTGGCCGGGACCGGGATCCGGTATCGCCATTTCCTCGATCACCAGCGGCTTGCCGAATTCGCGGACCACCGCAGCCTTCATCATCGATGCCATGTCAATCTCCCTCGCTTCATTGCGCGCGGCGCGTGTGCCGGCGGCTTGAGGGAAAGCTATGCGCGGGAGGCGTGCCGCGGTTTGATCGGTGTCAAAGGCTGGGAGATTTCATCGAAATGTCATGGATGCGGGGAGCGATCCCACTCCCCGCAGCTCGATCAGGCCAGGTTCTTCTTGAGGAACTCGATGGTCCGCGACCAGGCAAGGTCGGCGGCTGCCTTGTCGTAGCGCGCCGATGAGGTGTCATTGTTGAAGGCGTGGTTGACGCCCTCATACATGTGCAGCTCGTAGGTCTTGCCATTGGCGTCGAGGGCGGCCTTGTAGGCGTCGATGCCGGCATTGATGCGCTCGTCGAGACCGGCGTAGTGCAGCATCAGCGGTGCCTGGATGGCTGGCACCTGGTCGGCTGGCGCCTGCGAACCATAGTAGGCTACACCGGCGCCGAGCTCGGGCGAAGCCACAGCCATGCGGTTCACCATGCCGCCGCCCCAGCAAAAGCCGATCGCGCCGACCTTGCCATTGGTCTTCTCATGACCGGCGAGGAAAGCGCGGGTCGCCTCGCCATTGGCCGTCGCATTGGCCATGTCGAGCGACTGGAACATGGCACGCGCTTCGTCCTCATTGGCGGGCGTACCGCCGTTCGGGGAGAGGAAGTCGGGCGCCAGCGCCACGAAGCCCTCAAGCGCCATGCGGCGGGCAACATCGCGGATATGCGGATTGAGGCCACGGTTTTCGTGGATGACGATGACGGCGGGCAATTTCTCCGCCGCATCCTTGGGGATCGCGAGATAGCCCTTCATCTCGCCGGACGCGCCGGGATAGGTGATGTCTGCGACATCGAGGCGGGCGTCGCCTTCTTCGACCATGGCGGCATTCGCCTGGTTGGCCGTGAGCATGGGCATGATGGCGGCGGCCGCGGCACCGGAGCCAGCGAGCGTCGTCAGCTTCTGCATGAAGCCGCGACGGTCGAGGGTCAGATGGGTGTATTCGTCATAGGCATCGATCATGGCCTGCGTGATTTCGGGCTTCGACATGACACTCTCCTCGGGGGATGGGATTGGATGCCACGCCAAAATAGGGCCGAGCTACGCCGCGCCCAGACACGTTGCCGTGAAGGCTTCAGCTGGTGGCCATCCAGACGACCAGCCACAGCCACATCAGGAAGAGCGTCACGAACCCGATCATGAAGAAGAGGCGGCGCAGCGGCAGATTGCCGGTCAGTTGCATGGCGGCCTGAACATAGCGTGCCGCGACGAAGATCCAGGCGAGCACCACGGCCACGATGTTGTCGGCCTCGGTGATGTAAAGCAGCACCGAGAGAGCATAGAAGAGGACAGGCAGCTCGAACTGGTTAGCGATTGCCCGGTTGACCACGCGGCTCTCCTCGGGCTCGGCGAGGTTCTCACGGAAGGCGATGCGCTCGACCTTGCCGGAGCGCACGACGGCGGCGCGCCGGACAACCAGCAGAGCGTAGAGACAAAACACGAGGAAGGCATGGGCCACCAGTGGCCAGAACATCTCGAAACCGGTCATTGGGAATCACGTCCTTAAAAATCGGTTGAGCAGAAGGATCAGGCATCGGTTGACGGCCTGGGGCCAAAGGCCAGCCGCAGAATGAGGATGCCTGAAATGACGAGCGCGGCAAACTTCAGACGCGTGAGCCAGGACAGCGCTTCGGCAAGAAGGGTCGCCGTTCCCGGTGCCGGCGAGGCTGGCGGAAAAAGCATGAGGCTCGCCAAGTTCTCGAGGTAGTCGACAAGGATATAGCCGATCGGCAGCGCCAGCAGAAACGGCAGGAGGCGCTCCGCCGGACGGCCATAAAGGCCAGCGCCGATCGCGACCCTTCGCATCAACAGGACGAGGAAGAGGCCGAGGATTGCGGGCAGAAGGAGGTCCGGTCCGAGATGCATGGCGCGGAGAAGGTCGGCTGCTTCCGGCCTCGTTTCCAGAAGCGATCTCAGGGCAAGCAGCCCCTGCCCCGTGCTCTCGATATCGAGATCGGGAAGTGCCCGTCCGCCGGTCAAGCCGGCGAAGGGCAAGGCGAAGCTCAGGTTCATCCAGCCGAGCAAGGCGGCGGACAAGGCGCCGCTTGCCCAGAGCAGCGGCGCCTGACGTGGACCGGGCAAACGCCCCAGGGTCATGCCGCGCCCGGGTAGTTCGGGCTTTCGCGGGTGATCGTCACGCCATGCGGATGGCTTTCGCGCAGGCCGGCGCCGGAGATGCGGACGAAGGTCGCCTTCTCCTGGAAGTCCTTGATGTCCTTGCCGCCGACATAACCCATGGCAGCCTTCAAACCGCCGGCGAGCTGGTGCAGGACGGCCGAGACCGGACCCTTGTACGGCACCTGGCCTTCGATCCCCTCAGGCACGAGCTTCAGCGTATCGCGCACTTCTGCCTGGAAATAACGGTCGGCCGAGCCGCGAGCCATGGCGCCGACAGAGCCCATGCCGCGATAGGCCTTGAAGGAGCGACCCTGGTAGAGATAGACCTCGCCCGGGCTTTCATCCGTGCCGGCGAGCAGCGAGCCGACCATGACGGCGGATGCACCTGCGGCAATCGCCTTCGCAACGTCGCCCGAGAACTTCAGGCCACCATCGGCGATCACAGGGATATCGTGCTTGTTGGCTTCCTCGACGGCGGCCATGACGGCTGCGAGCTGCGGCACGCCCACGCCAGCGACAACGCGGGTGGTGCAGATAGAACCAGGGCCGATGCCGACCTTGACGCAGTCCGCGCCGGCGTCGATCAGCGCCTTGGTGCCTTCGCCGGTCGCCACGTTGCCGGCGATGATGCGGATGGCGTTCGACATCTTCTTCACATGGGCGACGGCATCCAGAACCTTCTGGCTGTGGCCATGAGCCGTGTCGACGACGATCACGTCGCAGCCGGCGTCGATCAGGCGCTCGGCGCGCTCGACACCGTCGTCCCCGGTCGAGATGGCGGCGGCGACGCGCAGGCGACCCTGGGCATCCTTGGCGGCATGCGGGTTGAGCTGCGACTTCTCGATATCCTTGACGGTGATCAGGCCGACGCAGCGGCCTTCATTGTCGATGACCAGAAGCTTCTCGATGCGATGCGCATGCAGGAGGCGCTTGGCTTCCTGCTGGTCGACACCGTCCTTGACCGTCACGAGGTTTTCGCGGGTCATCAGCTCGTAGATCTTCTGGTTCGGATCCGAGGCGAAGCGCACGTCGCGGTTCGTCAGGATGCCGACAAGACGGCCAGGACGGCTTGTGCCTTCAACGACCGGGATGCCCGAGATGCCGTGCGCACCCATCAGGGCCTTGGCTTCGGCAAGCGTTGCGTCCGGGCCGATGGTCACCGGATTGACGACCATGCCGCTTTCGAATTTCTTCACCTGCCGGACCTCTTCGGCCTGCTCGATCGGGGTCAGGTTGCGGTGAACGACGCCCATGCCGCCCGCCTGGGCCATGGCGATGGCAAGCCGGCTTTCGGTGACGGTATCCATGGCGGAGGAAAGGATCGGCAGCGAAAGATCGATATCGCGGGCAATGCGGGTTGCGATGTTGGTCTGCCCCGGCATCACTTCGGAGTGCCCCGGCTGCAGGAGGACGTCGTCAAAGGTGAGCGCTTCTGCGCCAGTTGCCGACATTACGATGCGTGCCATTGCCAATTCCTTCGTTTGAATAGGCAGAATCCGCCCGGAAACGAGACATCCCGTTCGGTCGCTTCTGCAAGAAATGCTTGGAAGTTGGCGAGGGCTGGTAACACGTTCATGACAGGAAGGGAATAGCAAAACGATCCATGGCACGGGGCTTCGCCGTGCCGTTGTGTCACCCCACAGAAAAATGCAGATTCATTCGAATTTTAGGTAGCACTTATACCGCCTATCAGTTCCTTCTCATCTATAAGAGACACGCTCTCAGGGGCTGGGGGCACACAAGAAGAACAAGAAGTCACAGTGATCTGGGGGATCCATCATGACCGCATTGAAGAAGCGTGCGCAGGCACTCGAAAACCAGTTTGCCCGCCAGGCAGAAATCCAGTTCAAGGCACAGGTGCGCGGCAGCAAGATGATCGGCCGCTGGGCCGCCTATACGATGGGTCTCGACGACGTCGAGGCCTATGCGCGCAGCGTGGCTGTGAAGCAGGTCGTCGAGCCGCATCGCCTGCTCGAACAGCTGCGCCAGGACTTTTCGAAGGCAGGTGTCGAAGTGAGCGAGGCTGATATCGACAGCCGCATGCATCACTTCGTCGAACAGGCCACGGAAGAAATCTACGCAGGCCAGTGAGAAAAAGGGGGCCGCACATCAAGCGCGGCCCCGCTGATCATCAGATCTCGAACTGGTAGGCCTTGGGCACGAAGCGATAGCCCTGGTCGATCTTCTCGACGAAACCGACGGCCGGGAACGGCATGTGATAGCCGAGGAAAGCGAGTTTGTCGGTCGCGAGCATGTCGAAGACCTTGGTGCGCGTTGCAGCGGCCGCGGCCTTGTCCATGTCGAAGCGCACTTCCCAATCCGGGCGCTGCAGGGACAGTACAAAATGGTTGGCGGTGTCGGCGGTCAGTACAAGCTGACGGCCTTCCGATTCCAGGCGATAGATCATGTGGCCCGGCGAGTGGCCGAAGGCCGCCATGCCGGTGACGCCCGAGACAACTTCACCACCATCGCCGATGAAGGTCATCTTCTCGGCCAGCGGCTGCACGTTCGCGAGAACGCCCTTGTGGCCGTTTTCGGCCGGCGTGCCGACACGCGCCGGATCGACCCAGAAATCATATTCGGCCTGTCCGGTGACATAACGCGCATTCGGGAAGGTCGGCTGGCCGCCTTCCATCAAGCCACCGATATGGTCGCCATGCATGTGGGTGATGACGACGGTGGTGACGTCTTCGCGCTTGTAGCCAGCAGCCGTGAGGCCTTCGGCCAGGCGACCGAGGCCATTTGCGCGACCGCCCTCACCAAGTCCCGTATCGAAGAGGATGACATCGGATCCGGTGTTGACGAGGACCGGCGCGAAGCTGTTGACGAACTTGTCGGCCGGCAGGAAGTTCGCTTCCAACAGCGCGCCGACGGTTTCCGGCGACTGATTGGTGCCGAAGGTCTCCTGCGGGTTATCGGAGGGGCGCGCGCCATCCTTGACGACCAGGACCTCGAAGCTGCCGACATTGAAGCGATGGGTTTCGGGCGGCATGGCGTGGTCGATATCCATCGAAGTCTCCGCACCCGTCTGCTGCGCGACAGCAGCCCGGGTCATGATCATGGGTGCGGCCAGGGCTACACCGGCGCTACCCAGAAGCATACGTCTTTTCATCGAAACCATCGAAATCTCCTCAATCAAAACACCTCACCCCTGCATGGGCTGACCTCGACATAGGGGAGAGATGGACTGCGAGTAGCGGGCTCACACCATCGTGATGCCGATGCTCGGCACTGGTGGGAACCGGGGTCGCGGGCTTCCCCTTTCCGATCGTCGATGCCAGCTGTTTCTCCCGCTGTGCGTTTGCGCTAAGAGACCCTTCCCAGCCGCCTCTGCGGTCCGCCCGGAATACCCATGAACCGCATCACACCCCTGATCCTTGCCGTCGCGCTCTTCATGGAGCAGATGGATTCCACCGTGATCGCCACGGCGCTGCCGACGATCGCCACCGATCTCGGCGTCGGACCGATCACGCTGAAGCTGGCGCTCACCTCCTATATGGTGGCGCTTGCGATCTTCATTCCGGTGAGCGGCTGGATGGCGGACCGATACGGGGCGAAGCGGGTGTTTCGCGCGGCCATCGTTGTCTTCATGCTGGGTTCGCTGCTTTGCGCCATCTCCGGCTCGCTGCTCTCCTTCGTCGCCGCGCGCTTTTTGCAGGGCATGGGCGGCGCCATGATGACGCCGGTCGGGCGCCTTGTGCTTCTGCGCACGACGAAGAAAAGCGAGCTGGTCTCGGCGATGGCCCTCCTGACCATCCCTGCCCTGCTCGGGCCGATCACCGGGCCGCCGGTCGGCGGCTTCATCACGACCTTCTTCAGCTGGCACTGGATCTTCCTGATCAACATCCCGATCGGCCTCATCGGTCTCTGGCTCTCCAGCATCTACCTGCCCGAGATCGCGCCGATCGACACCGGTCGGATCGACTGGACAGGCTTTGCGCTGAGCGCGGTCGCGGCATCCGGCCTCGTCTTCGGTCTCTCCGTCATGAGCCTGCCGGCCCTGCCCGTCTGGGTGGGCGCGGCAGCGACCGTGGCCGGGGCCATCTCGATGATCCTCTACATCCTCCATGCAAGGCGGCATCCCGCGCCGCTGCTCAACCTTACGCTCTTTGCCAACAGGAGCTTTCGCGCCTCGATCATCGGCGGCACGCTGTTTCGCATCGCAGCCGGGGCCACGCCCTTCCTGCTGCCGCTGATGCTGCAGCTCGGTTTCGGCATGACCGCCTTCGAGTCTGGCATGACCACCTTCATCGCCGCCGTCGGTGCGATCTCAACCAAGTTCATCGCGCGGCGCGCCTTTGCCGCTGCCGGTTTCCGCAATGTGCTGATCTTCGCCGGTCTCTTCGGGGCGATCACGACCGGGGCGAATGCCTTCTTCACGCCGGCGACACCCATCCTGCTGATCATAGCGGTGCTTTTGATCGGCGGCTTCTGCCGATCCTTCTTCTTCACCGGGGTGAACACGCTGGGTTATGCGGAGATCGAGGACGCGGCCGCCTCCCAGGCGACCTCTCTCACCTCCGTGCTGCAGCAGGTGAGCCTTGCGCTTGGTGTCGCTGTTGCCGCCTCCATCCTGGAGGCCAGCACGCGGATAACCGGCGAGACGCTGTCGCTCGGCGACTTCCATCTCGCCTTCGCCATGGTTGCCGGCTTGTCGGTCTTCGCAATCCTGCCCTTCTTCGGGCTGCCGCGCGATGTCGGGTCGGCGGTCTCAGGCTACCGACGCACGGCGCCGGAGGAGACGCTTCCGGTCAAGTGATCATTCCGGCCGCTCACAGAGCGCCGACAGCTTGTTGCCATCAGGATCGCGGACATAGCAGGCATAGAAATTCGGGTGGAAATGGCGCAGTCCCGGTGCACCCTCGTCGGTGCCGCCGTGCTGAAGCGCTGCGGCATGGAAGGCATCAACCGCGCGGCGCGACGGGGCTTCGAAGGCCGGCATCGAGCCGTTGCCGATCGTCGCCGGCTTGCCGTCGAAGGGATGGGTGATCCAGAACCGGCAGCGGCTGTCGCCTGCGGCCGCATAGCCGGCTTCCTGATCATCCATCTGGCGGCGCTCGAAACCGAGCGTCGCCAGCACCGGATCGTAAAACCTCACGGCACGCGGCAGATCGTTGATGCCGATGGTGATGTAGGTGAACATGCCGGCCCTGCCCCCGTCTCAATCGTTTTTCAGTCCAGGTCCTCTTCGGCCGGGATATCCTCGCGTGGATCGCGCGGGAAACCCTGCTCGTCGACATCAAGACTGCTCGCGCCCTTGCGACCCTTGAAGCCCTTGGCGAGCAGGAACATCTCGACCGATTCCTGACGCGAAGAGGCCGGCTTGATGTGCAGCACCTGGCGGAAATTCTGCTTCAACATGGTGAGCAGGTCCTTTTCCGTGCCGCCCTGGAAGGTCTTGGCGAGGAAGTGCCCGCCCTCGGCCAGAACTTCGACGGCAAAGTGTGCCGCGACCTCGCAGAGATGCATGGTGCGGATATGGTCCGTTTTCTGGTGACCGGTGGTGGGTGCCGCCATGTCGGAGATGACGAGGTTCGGCGTGCCGCCGACGCCTTCGATGAGCTGGCGCGGGGCATCCGGATCGAGGAAGTCCAGTTGCAGGATCTTCACGCCCGGGATCGGGGCCATCTCAAGGAAGTCGATCGCGGCGACGCGGATGTCCTCGTCGGTCGAATCCGTCACCTTGGCGGCGATCTGCGACCAGCTGCCGGGCGCAGCCCCCAGGTCGATGATGCGCGTGGCGCCCTTCAGGATCTGATGCTTCTCGTCGATTTCGAGCAGCTTGAAGGCGGCGCGGGCGCGGTAGCCTTCGAGCTTGGCGCGCTGGACGTAAGGGTCGTTGATGTGGCGCTCGATCCAGCGCCGCGACGACGCCTTGAGCTTGCCCTTCTTCACCCTCTGGCCGAGCTTGCGGCCGGTCCTGTTGCCGCCGATGGGTGGCTTTGCCATGGTCAGCGTTCCCTCATCGTGTGGGGCCGGCGGCTGCGGCCACGTCGCCACACGCCATCATCGGCCATCATATCAGTCAACAATCCCTCGCGCAGTCCGCGATCGGCCACGCGCATGCGGCTGGCCGGCCAGCGGCGGCGGATAGCTTCGAGAATGGCACAGCCGGCAAGCACGAGGTCGGCGCGGTCAGGCCCGATGCAGGGATTGCCGGCACGGCCGGCATAATCCCACGACAACAGCTTGGCCTGCATCGCCGTCACCTCGGCATCGGAAAGCCAGAGGCCATCAACTTTGCGGCGATCGTAACGCGGCAGATCGAGATGAACGCCGGCAAGGGTGGTCACCGTGCCCGAGGTGCCGATCAGGTGGAAATCCTCCGGGAAACCATCCGGACCGGCCGGCAGAGCCGGGCAATCGAAGCGCGCCAGCATGCCTTCGACCTCCCGGGTCATTGCCTCGAAGATGTCAGGGGTTACATCACGCCCGCCATGGCGCTCGGACAGCGTCACCACGCCGACCGGCAGCGAGGTCCAATGGGTGATGTGATTGGCGAGGCGGCTGGAGCGGTTGTCGCCGATCTTGATCACGGCGATCTCCGAGGACCCACCACCGATATCGAAGAGCACGACCGAGCGCGCCTCGCGACCGACCAGCGAAGAGCAGCCGGACACGGCGAGCCGCGCTTCCGTTTCCCGATTGATGATCTCGAGCTGCAGCCCGGTTTCGGCCGTCACCCGCTCTAGGAAGAGCTCGCCGTTTTCGGCGGCACGGCAGGCCTCGGTCGCAATCAGGCGCATGCGCCGGATGTCTCTGCCCGAGAGTTTGGAGGCGCAGACGCGCAGCGCTTCGACGGCGCGGTCCATGGCATCCTGCGACAGGCGACCGGTGGCGGCGAGCCCCTCGCCGAGACGGACGATGCGCGAGAAGGCATCGACGACGCGGAACTGACCCGGCCTCGTCGGCTGGGCGATCAAGAGGCGGCAATTGTTCGTACCTAGATCGAGGGCCGCATAGAGATCGTCGGGCGCGCCCTCCTGGGCCATGCGCCAGCGTGCAGTCGTCTGCACCGGGACGGATTGCGGATTGGCCCGCGGCGGCACGGCGGGGCTCGGCTGCGGCTCTGCGCCGCGCAGCTTTGCCGCCGCAGCGGACGGCGGCTCCGACCCGGCCAGGGGGCGCACCTGCCCCGGTTTCTGCACGGCGGCGTGGCGATTGCGATGACGCTTGCGCTTGCGGCCACTGCGGGAGGGTGCGGGATCACTCAGTGTCGCGGGACCGCCATCGCCGTTCCGCGCCTGCTGTCGAGACCCGGGGGTTGCGCCATTCGACGGTGCCGCTCCCGGCTCGGACAGCACCAGCATAGCGCTCACCGCAGCCGAAGACGCGCTTGCGCCCGGTGTCGACGGGTTCGCCCGGCCGTTCTGGCTGTTAAGGGTGGGAGGTGCGGGCTGGCCGCCGCCCTTGCCGCGCCGACGGCGCTTGCGCTTGCGGATGGGGCCATCCGCGAAGACTGATTCGGAACGTCGCTCGGCGACCGGCCCGTCCGCCGATCCTGCCGAGGCAGAAGCGTCGTGACCGTTCCTGACCGGTCCCGCCTTCTTGCCCTTGCCGCGCCGACGGTTGGAACCGCCCTTGCGCTTGCCTGTCGACGCCCCCTCGCTGTTCGGCTGTCCGCCGCCGTTGGGGTCTGTCACTGAAGTTATCCACTGCACCGCGCAAGGCGCCAGAACCGACGCATGCCGCAGGTGTCACATTCGTTTCGTTGGGCGAAGCATACCAGCGCCTGCCCTGTGCGCCAAACGGTTTTTCATTTCGCTCAGAACCGCAGCCGGCGCCGCCTGCGAAAACGGGAAATGCTCCAGCCGATACCGGGCTTCACCACGCTCCGCTGCTCTTTTGGCTCCCCTGTCATTTTTTTGAAATTCGGTCTTTGCAATGGCAGATGTTTTGGCTATAAGCCCGCTCACCGACGGGGCGCCACGCCCTTCGTTGGGGAATAGTTCAATGGTAGAACGGCGGACTCTGACTCCGTTAATCTTGGTTCGAATCCAGGTTCCCCAGCCAATTCTCCCAAAAACCCATGATTCCTACGTTTTTCCGTCGTGCCGGATCCCGTTTTGGCGTCATCGGCGACCTGATGCCCAAAGGTGATGCCCAAGCTGAAATCGGCATGGGGTGACCTTCGGGCCTGATACAGGGTGTCTTCGTCATGGCAGTCCGCCACGGGGTCGAAAATCTTATCCGCCGTGGAAACATCTTCTACTGGCGGCCACGCATTCCAGCAGCCTTCATTCACTGCCAACGCGGCAGCCGACTTTCACTGACCCTTCATTGTTCGGATCATAGGAAGGCACAGATGATCGGCCACCGATCAAAAACCGAGGGTTTCTCTTTGGGATATCTCCTGCAGGAGCACCGGGCGATAAAAGGGTTCTATGTCACGTATTCGCGAAATGCAGAGCAAGTGGTCCAACTTGGATAATTTGCCGACAGCCTCGGCGGAAGGAACTGCGGTACTCTCTCCATGCGCGGCCGCGCAATTTTAGTGTGGCAAACTCGCCATCGAGAGAGGAGACGAGTACATTAGAGTGAAGACCTGCAACGCGAGCCTCCGGAAGCCGAAAGGCCTGACCGGTAATGTGGAGCTCTATAGCGGAAGCTATTTCTGCAGTGGGGCCGTAAGCGGAAAGTCCGCAAATGTAGGGCTGCCTGGCGTAAGCAGACATTAGTGCTCACGTGGCCAATCCGGATGTAGCCGATCGATCATGAAGGCATGACTGTGCCGACGACCTTGGCGATGGTGCCCCTCGCGCAGATGCGGGTCATCATCTGCAAGGTCATCGTGACTGTGTTCCACCTCGGCTTCATCCGCCATTTCCCACAGTGACAATGCTGTAACAAGACCCGCGGCGCCCATTCCCGCCATGACCAAGGCGGTCCCAGGAAGACCAATTGCGACGCCGAGCCACCCGGCAAGCGGATAGGTTATCAGCCAGCAGGCGTGAGACAGGGCGAAATGGGGGGCGAAGAGCGCCGGCCGATCCTCCGGATGAGCTGACCGCCGCAGCAGACGGCCGGATGGTGTCTGAACGACGGAGTAGCCAATGCCGAGCAGAAACCAAAGCGCCAGCAGCAGACTGTAGGTCTCGATGAATGCAGTCGCGATCAGGCCTGCACTGAGAAGTGCAGCGCCGTAGAGCATGACGAACCTGTCTGAAACTCGGTCGAGAAGCCTGGGCAGCACGAGCGCCGCGAGCATCGAGCCCGACCCGAATGCCGCGAGCGCAATCGCCGTGTCGGAGGCAGTCAGTTCGAACTTTGCCTGCACGAAGACGACGGTATTGACGATCACCATGGCGCCTGCGGCAGACACTGTGAGGCAGAGCGCGAGCAGCCCGCGAAGTCGCGGTGTCGCGAGATAGATCGTCAAACCGCGTGTCGTGCGCTCGTAGATGCTCCGGCGCTCTTTTGCGGGATGATCGGGCAACACTACTGAAACGACGAGTGCCGCCGAGGCCAGAAATCCGAATACGGTTCCGGCAAAGAGCGAGTGGAAGGAGATGACCGTCAGCAGGGCAGCCGCCAGCATCGGGCTGACAAGACTTTCCAGATCATAGGCGAGCCTGGAGAGAGAAAGCGCCCGGGTATAGTCCTTTTCTTCCGGCAGGACATCAGGAATGGTCGCCTGGAATGCCGGGGTGAAGGCGGCAGACGCAGATTGAAGAACGAAGATCAGGACATAGACCTGCCAGATCTCCGAAACGAAGGGCAGACAGAGGGCGACTGCGGCCCTGACGAGATCGAGCGTCACCAGCATCGCCCGACGCGGCAGCACTTCAGCGAAAGCTCCGGCGATCGGGGCGACAGCCACATAGGCGATCATCTTGATCGCCAGCGCGGTACCCAGCACCGCTCCGGCCTGCTCGCCTGCGAGATCGAAGGCAAGCAGGCCAAGTGCGACGGTGGCAAGGCCCGTTCCGACGAGCGCGATGACCTGAGCCAGAAACAGATGCCGGTAGGTTCGATTGCGCAGAACATCCAGCATCTGTCGCCTCTTTCAGAGGTACTTCGTGATGGTCTTGAAGTCGTCGATCGTTTTTCGCTGGGAGAGATCCAGCGCGCCCACCGTTTCCTCCAGGCAATGGTCGAGATGGTCCTGGATCAGCGTGCGCTTGGCGTTGCGAACTGCCTTTTCGACGGCATCCAGTTGTTGCGCGATGTCGAGGCAAGGCTTTCCTGCCTCGATCATGGCGCTGACACTCCTCAGATGGCCTTCGGCACGCTTGAGGCGCTTGATAATATCGGGATGCGTTTCGTGTCGATGCTCGCTCATGAAGAATTCCTATCCCCCCGGAGGGGATATTTCAATCCGCTTTCTTGTTTCCGCCATCAATCAGGGCTATCTCGTCGGCCATGAAGTTTCGGGGTGGACGACGATTCGGATCTCTATTGATGACCACGCTGGCCATCCTCGCCACGCTGGTGTTTTCGTTCGTCCCACAGGGTAGTCATCCGCTGATCGAACACGGCTCGGCTCAGGCCGTGCTTGACCACGCCCATGGACATGAGCATGGCGATCACTCGCACGACGATGATCTGGATTTTAGCGTCGACACGGCTGATACGGACCATCATCATGCTGACCATACGCATGAAAAAGCCGGTCTCGTGTCCGCATCCCGGCCCAAGCGACCCGATGGTCGGCACTCGGCCTTCATCTTGATCGATACGACGCGAGATGACGGTCGCCTTTACGGCATCGACCGCCCGCCACGCTTCGTGAACGTCGTCTGATCCACGCCGCTTGTGCGGCCGGTTCAACCGTTCACGGACATCAAACATGAAAACACTGCTTCTCGGAGGCGTGTGGCAAAGGGATTATACCCGCCACATCGTCGCCACCCTGCTGCTTGCCAGCCTCTCTTTGCTGCTCTTTGCCCATGAGGCCGCCGCGCATGCCGTTGCCGAAGGCGACAAGGGCTATATCCAGGAGATCTCGGGGGTCCACATCATCCCCTTCATCTATCTGGGCGCAAAGCACATGGTCACCGGCTATGACCATCTGCTCTTCCTCTTCGGTGTGATCTTCTTCCTCTACAGGCTGAAGCACATCGCCCTCTATGTCAGCCTGTTTGCCGTCGGCCATTCGACCACGATGCTGCTCGGCGTCTACTATGGCTGGAATGTCAGCGCCTACCTCATCGATGCGATCATCGGGCTTTCGGTCGTCTACAAGGCGCTCGACAATCTCGGCGCCTTCCAGCGCTGGCTCGGCTTCCAGCCGAATACCAAGGTGGCGACTCTCATCTTTGGCCTGTTCCACGGGCTCGGTCTCGCGACCAAGATCCTCGAATACGACATTGCCGAGGACGGGCTGATCCCCAACCTGCTTGCCTTCAATGTCGGCGTCGAGATCGGCCAGCTTGTCGCGCTCGCCATCATCCTGATTGCCATGAGCTACTGGCGCAAGACCTCGGGTTTCCTGCGCCATGCCTATACCGCCAATGTCCTGATGATGACTGCCGGCTGGCTGCTGTTTGGCATGCAGATGACCGGCTACTTCGTTTCCTGAACCTCAGAGGAATAAACCATGTTCAATTCTCAAGCTCCCAATCCCGACGACCTCCCGTCCTCGGCACAGCTCGTCAAGTCGACAATCATCTCCGTCATCGCCGCAGGCGTTCTCCTGGTCACCGTGGTGATGCCCTCGGAATATGCGATCGATCCGACGGGCCTCGGCTCCGCCATGGGCCTGACCGAGATGGGCGAGATCAAGGCGCAGCTTGCCGAAGAGGCGGAACTTGACCGCCAGAAGGATCAGAGCGCAGGCGAAAGCCTGATTGCCCCACAAGCGGCACCCGCCACCGCTCCGCAGGAAGGATCAAACCTTCTGGAGCAGATCATTCGAGAGTTCGGCATCTCCGCGGCCTATGCCCAGGATGCAATACGTCAGGACGAGGTTTCGATCACGCTGCAACCCGGTGAAGGCGCAGAGGTCAAGCTCGTCATGCTCAAGGGCGCAAAGGCGAACTATGCCTGGACGGCCAATGGCTCCAAGGTGAACTTCGACACCCATGGTGACGGTGGCGGCGAAAGCATCAGCTACGAGAAAGGTCGCGGCGTCGCCGAGGATTCTGGCGTTCTGGAAGCTGCCTTCGACGGCAATCACGGCTGGTTCTGGCGAAACCGGACCGGCGATCCCGTGACGGTGACGCTCAAGACCGACGGCGCCTATAGCGACATCAAGCGGGTGATGTGAGATGTCATATGCCGGCGGATCGATCCGCCGGCATCCTCGTTTCGTTTGATGGCTAGGTTATCACATTTGGTGTCCTGGCATGATCCCGGAGTAGGCCAATGCCATCCACACCGCCATCGCGATCATCATCAGGTTCTCGGTGAGTGAGATGAACCCGAGCGGTACGTTGCTCGATCCCCCGACGCAGGCACATTTCAGCTCACGCTTGTCGATGTAGACGGCCTTGAAAACCGAAGCTGCGCCAATGCCACCAATGAACAGAGCCACGGGAACAGACAGCCAGTTCGCAACGCCTGCCACCATCAGAACGCCTGCAAGTCCTTCGGCGTAGGGGTAGATGTAGCTGTATGGCACCCACCGCTTCGCGAGCAGATCATAGTTCAGGAACATCGTCGCGAAGGTTTCGACATTCTGAAGCTTGAGCATGGCCAGGACCACCATCGAGAAAGCGATGAACCACTCCAAGGCCCTGATGGTGAAGGGCGTGCCAAAGACAGCGTAGCTGACACCCATTGCCATCAGTGCAGTCATCGCAAACAGCACGATGACGGGGCGATAGGTGGCCGCCTTCGGATCGGCCACAGGCTTTCCAAAGTAGCGCCGCAGATCGTCATAGCCGCCGACACGGACGCCGTCGATGAACACCTGCGGTGTCGTCTTCACACCGTGCTCTTCCTTGAACGTATCCGTTTGGGCGCGGGTTATCAGGTGGCGGTCATCCACCTCATATCCAGACCGCTTGAGCAGATCCTTGGCTTTGAGGCCATAAGGGCATGTATGCTCTGCAGTGACCATCCGGTAGAGGACGGCTTTCTTCGCTGAGGTCGAGGGGCTGGTTCTGTCCAACATTTCATGTCTCCTTTGACTTGTGAAACAGTTGGCGAGACCATACGTTCCGTACCATGGTACGGAGTCAATACCCATGGACATGACAATTGGAAAATTTGCATCAGCCGGTGGCGTCGGCGTGGAGACCGTCAGGTTCTACCAGCGCAAGGGTCTCCTGAAGACCCCAAAGCGCCTTGAGGGTGGCAGGCGCTATGGAACTGAGGATCTGAGGCGTCTGCAGTTCATCCGGCAGGCCCAGACCGCTGGTTTTACGCTGGAGGAGATACGAGAACTGCTCGAACTCGATGCCGGAGATGACAGGGAGCGGGCACGAGAGGCTGCAAAGGCGCGGCTGATCGCGCTGGAGACGCAGATCACCGAACTCAACCGCACCCGCGAGGCGCTAGAACGCCTGGTTTCGGAATGCTCATCCGGCAAAAGCGGCCCCTGCCCTATCCTCCAGTCGTTTGGACTGTAGCTTGTAAAGGCAGCCGTTCCTGTCAGTCGGGCTTGAATGACAGATAGACATACATGTCACCGTCATCGCGCGGAATTGCGATGACGTCGTAGGGTTCCGGCGACCCGCCCATGCCGAGCGAACCCAATGGCATTCCTGCGACTGCGAGCCCGGCTAGGGGCGGACGCTCACCGAGCAGCCTTTTCACGGCATCGATCGGCACATGTCCCTCCAGGAAATAGCCGTCGACCTCTGCAGTGTGGCAGGCTCGAACCGACGTCGGCACCTTGAGGCGTTCCTTGACCTGATCCATGTCCGGTTCTTCGACAGTGCGAACTGAGAAGCCTACCTTGGCGAAGGCGGCGCCCCATGACGAGCAGCAGCCACAATTGGGATCCTTATGCAGGATGACCGATGGCACTGCGGCGAAGCCCGTGGAGGGTGTCAGAGCGACGGTGGCGGCCAAAGCCAAGAAATTTCTGCGTCTCATTCTCTCTCTCCTGCGAACTTCGGTTAGCCCCCCGAACATAGACGGGAGATGCTCAGAAGGCCTCCCGCAAGTCGATGACCTAATCTTGGAAAGTGATGGCATTACAACATTGCCGCAAGTCAAGGATCCTGCCCATCCCTCCCTTGCAAGCTTTCCAGATCAGAACTTTCCCTGCGCGGTGGTCCCGTCTGGGGTGATCACCTGGATCGCACCTTTGACACCCGGATTGACCGGAACGGGCGAAATTCCCGTGAGGCGGTTGCCATCAGCAGCAGACAGCGCAAACCGACGAACAGCGCCGTCCACCAAAAGGATTGCATTGCCTGTGTGTCCGGCCGCAGAGACGGGCTGGTCGGCCGCATCGAACAGGTAGACCGTCACTTCAGTCGTTCCTGTCGCCACGAGTTCGACATGGTGGTTTGCGCCTGCGTCAACCTTCAGCCCGCCGTTCGGCCCAGGGCGTGGCGCGTGTGCATACGCGGGCAGAGCTGTCATGACAAAGACGAGGGAAAGGGCGAGCAGACTGCGGCGCATGGAGTTCTCCTAGTAGGACTTAAAAGGCTTCAATGGTTTGTGTGGACGTTCCGGCGGGTTGCACCGCTTCCCTCACCTGGGTGCGAGCCTGCTCGACGAGGCGCACCAGTGGCTTGCGGCCGTATTTCAGGAACAGCGTTGGTGTGAGAAGCGTGTCGAGTACGGTCGCTGTCACCAATCCCCCGAAGATCGTGATCGCGACCGGGTGGAGGATTTCCTTGCCAGGTGCGGTCGCATCGATCATCAGCGGGATCAGGGCGACTCCCGCAGACAGGGCCGTCATCAAGACCGGGGTCAGACGTTCCAGTGAGCCCCGCACGACGAGCTCCTTGCCGAACGGCAGGTCTTCCTGGATCGCCAGGTTGATGTAATGGCTGATCTTCAGGATACCGTTTCGGGTCGAAATGCCTGTGAGCGTGATGAAGCCGATCATCGAGGCCACGGAAAGCGGCTGGCCGGCTATCCAAAGCGCGGTTACCGAGCCGATCAAGGCCAGCGGCACGCTCGCCATGATGATTGAGACGAAGAGCACCGAGCGATAACGCGAATAAAGGATCGCAAACACCATCGTCAGCGAGATGATGGAGAGGAGGCCGATGGTTCTCATCGATTCCTCCTGCGCCTGGAAGGTGCCTTCCAGGCTGACGAAGAAACCGGGCGGAAGCGTCGAGGTCGCGATCACCTTTCGGATCTCGGCGATGACCGTTGCCATGTCGGCTTCGCCGTCGGTGTTGGCGAGAACGACGACGCGACGCTTGCCGTTTTCACGCAGGATCTGGTTGGGACCATCCGTCTCGCGGACCTCTGCGATCTGGCTGACGGGGATCCAGCCCGCCGGCGTCTCGATGAGGAGATCCGAGAGCCCCTTGGTGCTGCGGATATCATCCTCGAGTCGCAACACGACGTCGAACCGCTTATTGCCGTCGACGATGCGGGACACGATCGTCCCGTTCGACAGTCGCTCAAGTTGCTCGGTGACGGCCGCCGGCTGGATGCCGTAAAGGGCAGCCCGGCGGTAATCGACGATCACTTCGAGATGCGGGATCCGGACCTGCTTTTCCACCTGAAGGTCGACGATCCCCGGGATCTCAGCTAGCTCGCCGCGAAACTCCTCGGCAAAGCCCCGAATGCTGTCGAGATCCTCGCCGAAGATCTTCAGCGCGATCTGGGCGCGCACGCCTGACAACATATGATCGAGGCGATGCGAGATCGGCTGGCCGACATTGGTGGCAACGGGCAGAACCGAGAGCCGCGAGCGGATATCGGCAATGATCTCGTCCTTGGACCGACCGTCTGCAGCGAGCGCCACTTCGATTTCGGACGAGTGGACGCCCTCTGCGTGTTCGTCGAGCTCGGCGCGTCCCGTGCGACGACCGACCTGCTCGACCTCCGGCACTTCCATGATCAACCGCTCAGCAATCAGACCGACCCGATGGCTCTCGGCAAGCGAGATGCCGGGGTTGAAGAGCATGCTGATCGTCAGCGTGCCTTCATTGAAGGGCGGCAGGAACGATCGCGGCAATTGGGTGGCAAACAAAACCGCTGCCACGACGCCGGCGACCACGGTCGACATCAAGATTTTAGGATGGCCGAAGGACCAGTCGAGCAGCCGACGGTTCGCCCGTTTCAGGACACGCACGACCACGCCCTCATGCTCGTCGAGGCGTTTCAGGCCCGGCAGCATGTAATAGGCCATGACGGGCGTCAGCGTGATCGAGACCACAAGCGAAGCGAGGATTGAGATGATGTACGCTTGACCCAGCGGCGCGAAGAGCCGTCCCTCGATACCGGAGAGGGCAAACAGCGGCACGAAGACCAGAACAATAATCATCGTTGCATAAACGATGCCGGAGCGAACTTCCTGACTGGCCGATACGACGACATCGAAGACCGAGCGCGGATTGCCCTTTTCCCGGTTTTCCCGCAGCCGCCGGAAGATGTTCTCGACGTCGACGACGGCATCGTCGACCAGTTCACCGATGGCAATCGCCAGGCCGCCAAGCGTCATGGTGTTGATCGACAACCCCAACAGATGAAAGACGATCGCGGTGACCAGAATAGACACAGGAATCGCCGTCAACGAGATCAGGGTGGTCCTGGTATTCAGGAGGAACACGAAGAGGATGATGGCAACGACAACGATTGCCTCCAGAAGGACCTTCTGGACGTTGCCGATCGAAGTTTCGATGAAGTTGGCTTGGCGGAAAAGGACCTGATCGGCTTTCACGCCCGCGGGCAACGTTGCGCTGATTTCGCTGAGGGCGGCCTCGACCTCGCGGGTCAATTTGACAGTGTCGATATCAGGCTGCTTTTCTACCGAGACGATCACGGCAGACTGTCCCTGATAACCGGCATCCCCGCGCTTCAGGCGCGGCGCGAAGCCGACTTCGGCGACCTGTCGCAGGAGAACCGGTTGGCCATCGACGCTGGCCACGACGACACTTGCTAGATCTTCAATGTTCTGAGTGCGGCCGACATTTCGGATCAGGAACTCACGGCTGTACTGGTCGGTGAAGCCGCCCCCTGTGTTTGAGCCGAACTGCGCCAGAGCCTGTTCGATCTGTTCGAAGGACACGCCGAGTGCCCGCATGGCGGCAGAGTTCGGAGAAACGCGATACTGGCGTACCTCGCCCCCGATCGGAATGACCTGCGCAACGCCGGGGATGCTCAGGATCCGCGGTCGGACGGTGAAATCAGCGAGCTCGCGCAACTCCATGGCCGAGACATTGTCCGGCCCGGTCACGGCTATCAGCATGACCTGGCCCATGATCGAATTGATTGGCCCCATCTGCGGCACGACATTCGCCGGCAGTTGCGGCTGTACAAGCGACAGCCTCTCGGCGATCTGCTGGCGGTTGCGATAGATATCCGTGTCCCAGTCGAACTCGACATAGATGATCGAAAGTCCCACGCCGGAGGTGGAGCGAACGCGGCTCACACCGGGAAGGCCGTTCATCTGGGATTCGAGCGGATAGGTAACGAGCTGCTCGACCTCTTCCGGTGCCAGTCCTTCGGCTTCCGTCATGATGGTGACGGTCGGTCGGTTGAGATCGGGGAAGACGTCAACGGGCAGACGGGTGACCGTAAACGCCCCGTAGATCATCAGGACTGCGGCAATCGCCAGGACGAACAGGCGGTTCCGCAGCGACTGGGTAACGAGAAAGTTGAACATCGGAGCCTCAGCGGATCTGGTTCAGGAGTTCGGCACCCTGTGTGACGATGCGCTTTCCGGCTTCGATCCCGGAGACGATGAGAAGACGGTCACCATCCAGCGGCTCGGTACGGACTTCCCTCGGCACGAAACGTTCTGCATTGGTATGTTCATAGACAAGTGACTGCCCATTGGAGGCACGCAGAACACTGGTGCGTGGCACGGCAATGCCTGTGCGCTCATCCGTGGTGGAAGAGAGTACCGTCAGCAACTGCCCGGCACGGATACCTTCTGCCTGGCCCTCGACGCTGAAATGGATCGGAATGGCCTGATTGCGATCAGCAAGCCCGCTGCCCCGATAGGAGAGAGAGGCGGTTCTGCCATCCATGAACTTGCCGCGCGCGGCTCCGGTGACGGAATGCGCGTCGAAGCTCAGTGCTTCTACCCAGTAACGGCTTGGATCGATGATCTGGAAGATCACAGTATTGGGCTCGGCAATCTGTCCGGCAACGGCCTGGGCCGCAGCGATAACGCCAGATACAGGTGCGGTCAGCTTTTCAGCCGCCGTCGGCGCCTGCTCCAGATTGGCGCGCCGCGCCTTGAGGCCCTGGAGCTCAAGTGTTGCATCCTCGATCTCGGCGCGCGCCACCACCGACTGTAGCCGCTCGAAACGCTGCAGCTTGCGTTCGACAAGCATGATCTCTTGGTCGAGCTCTCGGGCCTGCTGCTGCTGGCTCGTCAGATCAGCGGCACTGAGTGAGGGCTGGACCAGCGCCAGTACATCGCCAGCGGCGACACGCGTGCCGAGTTGGGGGAAGCCGCCGGGCGGAGGTAGAAGCCTTCCTGACACGGATGCCTGGACATAACCGGAAGTCGTCGGATCGGGAATAATGCGTGCCGGCAACTCCACGGTACCAGCATGCGCGGCCTGTTCGGTGAAGATCGTGCGGATTGCAAGGATCCGCTGGGTTGTCTTCGGGACAAAGATAGAGCCATCGGCAAAACGCTGGGCGACATCCCGCTCGGCCGCTTGCGCGATCGGTGCTGCAGGACCAGCGGCATCCGACTGCGGTGCCCCGGCAAGCAAGAGGGCTGCCGCGATCGCAACGACAGATGCGGCAGGCTTACGGCGGCGGAAGAGTGCAGCAAGTAGAAGCCCGACCACGATACCGCCACCACCGACAGCCCACAGTGTCATGTCTTGGCGCTGCAGCCGCGCGCCCACGTCCTGCGCAAAAGCCGAACTGATAAGGAAACCATCCGCGGCAGCCACCGGAACAGGGCTGGCCGTCATCTCGGGGATTACCATTGTAACTGTCAGGACGTCGAAGAGGTCACCGGCCATCACGGTGATGGCAAGATCGTATGAACCGGGCTTTGTCAGCCATGGTGCCGTCGCCACATAGGTTCCCTCGCCCGAAGCTTCGGCCGTCAGAGTTCCTGAAGGACTATCGATTTCGAGCATCGCTCCGCTGATCGGTTCATTGCCCTTGAAGCTGTCGAGGAAGATTTCAAGCCGCTCTCCGCGTGCCACGGCGACCAGCTCGAGGTCGGCCGTCGATGCGTCGGCCCGCGGTGCGATCGTGGTGGAGACAGGCGGAGGCGGCGCGCCGTGATCATGGCCCTCATGGGCCGCAGCGGAGGTTGCAGCAAGTCCTATGGCAGAAAGGCAGATTCCAGCGAGAACAGAGGCGAATCGGTCGACCATCGTAACCCTGAGCAAAAGTTGATTTGCTCCGGTGTAGCTGCGCCTCTTTGTCCGTCGATGTCCCGATTGTTACAGAATGTTTCAGGTTGGTTTTGCCACGTCCTTCGGGAGGATGACACTAACGACCAGCCCTCCCGTTTCACCCTTCTCCAGGCGAAGCGAACCGGAATGCCCGTCAATGATCGCCTGGGCAATCGGGAGTCCGAGCCCAAAACCGCCTGTTTCAAGGCTCCTGGATGGCTCAAGCCGAACAAAGGGCGAAAGGGCCCGCTCGACGTCCTGCGCCGCGATGCCGGGGCCGTCATCACTGATTGCAACGAGGACGTCGGACTGCCGATCGTCGACCTGGACCCTCGCCCTTTCGCCATATTTGAGTGCGTTTTCGATGAGATTGGAGAAGGCTCGCTTGAGCGCCAGCCGACGCCCTGTGATAATTGCATGAGTGGCGCCGGAAAGCCTGATGGATGCGCCACGATCGGCCGCATCGTCGACCAGCGTTCCGAGGATCGCGACGATGTCGATCGGCTTCAGTTCTTCGTCGCTGCGATCGCCACGCAGGAAGGATAGTGTCTGATCGAGCATCCGCTCCATCTCAGTCAAATCCTCGGCCATTGCATCGCGCGTGACACCATCGGCCAGATCCTCGGCTCTGAACCGCAGCCGTGTGATCGGAGTCTTCAGATCATGCGAAACGGCTGCGAGCGCTTGAGTGCGGTCTTCGATCAATCGCTCGATGCGCCGTTGCATATCATTGAAGGCGACAGCGAGTTCAACCACCTCTCTTGGCCCGGTTTCCGGAACGGGAACGACAGTCTTGCCTCGATAGAAATCCTTGGCAGCAGTAGCGACAGCAGTCAGAGGACGAGTGAACCAGCGCACCAGAAGCATGGAGACTACGACTGCCCCGAGAGCCATCAAGGTTGTCGAAACCAGCATTCCTCCCGGCGGCGGCACTTTGCGATCCCAGGAGACGAGATTGACGTTGATCCAAGATGCATCGGGGAGCTTGATCGACACGACTGCCAGATGCGGATCATCACCTGCCTGGTTATCCGGCCCGATAATGAGACCGTCCTCGGCAATCTCTGGAGCAAGTGCTCGAAGGTTGCGACGAAGTGGCTCCCAGTTCTGACCAGCGGTATCGCCCTCAACCGCGTACGGAGTGGAACCCCAATGGGCGTCTATCGAACCCCCGGAGAAGTCGTGCGCGACATCCTCCCGTTCATCGACTGGCGCACGCATGACGGATCGTTTGATCGTCAGAAGCTGGTCTGCAAGCCGGACTTCGTTTGCGAGGTCCAGTTCTTTTTCCAGGCTCTGGTGGTAAGTGAAGAGACTGCCAAAATGGACGAGAGAGATACCAAACAGCACGACGAGGGCTGTCCGCAGTCTCAGGCTGTCTATCGACCGCCACCAGCCTTGTAACCGTGTTTCGAAACGAACATCAGGCACGGACGACATCCGTCGCAAAGAGATAACCCGCGCCGCGCACCGTTTTGATGAGATCCTCACGGCCGTCGAGCTTACGACGCAGACGGCTGACTTGGACATCGATCGACCGATCGTAGCCTTCGATTGCGCGATTGCGGGCCGCGTCCAAGAGGAACTCACGGCTGAGAACGCGTTGTGGCGCTTCGAGGAACGCGAGCAGCAGGTCGTATTCCCCTGTTGAAAGATCCACGACCACACCACTCGGTGCGGTCAGTTCTCGCTTCATCGTATCGAGCGACCACCCAGCAAAGCTGAAGCTCCGCCCGGCACGCTCAGTCGTCGGGTTGCCAGCCGTGCGAGTCCGCCTTAGCACCGCGCCGATGCGTGCTAGCAATTCGCGAGGATTGAAGGGTTTGGGCAGATAGTCGTCTGCCCCGACCTCAAGACCGATAATGCGATCCGTCTCGTCGCCCTTGGCCGTCAGCATGATGATCGGGACGGAAGAAGTGCGGCGCAGTTCGCGACAGATCTCCAGCCCGTTCTTCCCCGGCAGCATGAGATCCAGCACGATGAGATCGACCGACAAGCGCTTTAGGGTCTCGGCCATCTCCACGCCGTTTCGCGCCGTGTGAACGCGAAAGCCGTTTGCCCTCAGGAACTTTGCCACAAGGATCAAGATCTGACCGTCATCGTCAACGATCAGGATTTCGGCTGAGGCATCCAAGTGTGTTCTCTCCGCAAGTCCGTCCATCGCTCAGCCCTCCGGATGTAGCAGAGGGACGCGATGCAATTTGTGTCGGGAAAGTAACAGATTGTTTCCATGCTAGAAGCATAGATTTCAGCCTTTGACCGCGCTCTCCTTCGACAAGCAACACGCTCACAAAACTGCAGATACCCTTGTCTGCTCCTGTTGGGAGAGCAACCTAATCGTGTTCGGCCTGTTCAGAGGCTTGGAGAGTTGGAAGCCCTGAAGGTTGTCACAGCCAAGTGAAGTGAGTGTTAAGCGTTGATCAGCAGTTTCGACGCCTTCTGCTGTGGTCTTCAAACCCTTGTGCCGCGCCATTTGCACAATGGCTTCGACCAGCGGCGCACCTCCATTTTCATGAAGCTGGTCAACGAACATTTTGTCTATCTTGATGCGATCGACATTCAGATTGAGGAGCTGCCCGAACGAGGAAGTGCCCATTCCGAAGTCATCGATGGCGAATCTGACGCCTGCATCCCGCAATGACCTGATCGAAGCAGCGGCCTTGCCTTTCGTGTCTGTCGCGACCCTCTCGGTAATCTCGATCTCGAGGCGAGATGGGGCAAGACTGAACTTTGATAGCATTGTCAGGACACGAAACGCGTAACCTGGCGCCATGAGCTCGATCGCCGACGCGTTGACAGAGATTCCAATATCGGATTCCGGCACCTCGGCTAGCAGACTGCAGGCTTCTTCCAGAACATAAAGTCCGAGTTTCTGTATCAGCCCGCATTCCTCGGCAATTGGCACAAAAACATCAGGCGATATTGCACCAAATGTTGGATGCATCCAGCGGCATAGAGCTTCCATCGACGATATACGTCCGTCCATCGCCGCGTAAACGGGTTGAAAATGAACGGCGAGTTGCGTCCCGGTTTCAAGAGCTATCGCCAGATCGCTCTCCAGCGCTCGACGACGCCTTAAGACTTCTTCCATGTGACTTCCAAAGACGGCGAAGGTATTTCGGCCAGCCGCTTTGGCATGATAAAGCGCGATGTCCGCGCGTCTGGTCATTTCCGTCGCTTCCACACCCGGCGAGAACAGCGAAATTCCGATGCTCGCTCCAACCGTGATGAGGCTACCCTCAATCTGGAAGGGCATACGTAGTCTCTCGATAATCTCCTCGGCGAGCCGGTCAATAGTCTTGAGATCCTCTGCAGGGAGAAGCAGCGTGAACTCATCTCCCCCGACCCGGGATACGAGCGCCGACGGGGCGATCTCCCTCAGGCGGTTTGCGACCTCCTTGATCAGGGAGTCTCCGACCGGGTGCCCGAAGCTATCGTTTACTTCCTTGAAGTGATCAAGGTCCAGGAACATCACCGCGATGCCCGTTTCGGCGGTGGCGCTGTCAAGGTTTTGGACAAGAGTGCGTTGGAATGTCGTTCGGTTTGCAAGACCCGTCAGGGGATCGTGCATAGCAAGGTGCCTGAGTTCCTGCTGGCTCTCGGCAAGGCTTGTAGAGCGACGCCAAATGGCATGCCCGAGAAAGCTCATCAGAAGGAAGGCCGAGAGGCCCACCGCGATGATCACAGGAGAGACCGCCTGTATCACGCTGGCTCCCGGGCTAAATGGTTGCCACTGAAAGTAACCAATCGTGTGCCCAGATGCAGAAAGCAATGCGACGCTGGATTTATCCGTACCATCTGTCGGTTGGCGGACGAAGGTAAGGTCTTGAAACTGGTAGTCCTGCGCCAATTTCGACAGCAGAACTCCGTCCAGATAGCGCACCGCCACATGGAGATTTTCGGCACCGGGCTCCTGCTCGATCTCTCCGCTATCGGAAATGATGGGCTTTATGCTGAAGATGGCTGCCCGCCCATTGAGGTCGAGAAGGTCGCTTTCACCAATCGAGAGAATGGTGGTACCGGCCGACATTTCACCCGCAGCAAGTCTCTTCTGTAGCTTAGAGACCAAGGGGGCGGCGATTTTGGCGATGTTTGTGCCAGAAACTGATGCTGACGGTTCAGCGACAAACTCGTAAATGGGGTTGCCAGTGCTATCGAGGACGAGAGCCACATCGTGCTGGAAATAGCTGTGCATCCATTCGCCAAGGTTGGACGCTATCCAATCCTTGTTTCGCTGACGTACTTCGACGACTGCATCGTCCCAAACAGTTGCGCTCTCCTGGTTGTGTGCGACTTCCGCTTCGAGTTTGGTCACCACAAGCTTCAGAAGGTCCTGCTGACGCTGGTTCGCGGCCTCATCTGATGTTGCAGCAGAGAGAAACAGGGCCCCGAACAAAAGGCCGACTGTGAGGGTGGCGACCGCTAGGGGTAGCCCCAAGACAAGGAACGGCTTTCGGCGAAACATTCGGTGCATTCGTAAACTCACAGGCAATAGGTGACCCAGCTTATTCCCGCCTACTTAATTTCAGGGAAATCGAATGCATAAAATTTCGCATGTAAGTCATCTAGTCCGGCACAGCAGCAAGCGATGTGGGCACTTACGCTAAGCTTAGCTCTGTCTGAGTGAAACATGCCCAATTGGAAGTGCACGCGCCCGCTTCATACAAGTCCACGCGAGCGCATGGGAGCAGCCCGGCTATCTCTCGATGATCTATGAAACGCTTTCTCTGCAGGTTTGACTTCGCGGCAACACCAAAGATCCATCCTGTGGCTGTCAGCTTTTGGGTGAGGCTAGAACAAGCCGAACGACTTTAATGACGGCGCGAAGCGGATTGAACCCTTGTGAAGGCTCTCCGAGGAAAGGAACGGCCCCACGAGGTGCGGGGCCGGCCCGCGTTTAGATTTCAGTCCGCTCTGCTAATTCCAGTGCGTCCTCAATGTCCACGCCGAGGTACCTGACTGTGTTCTCGATCTTGGTATGGCCAAGCAGGATCTGGCTCGCTCGAAGATTGCCAGTGGCTTTGTAGATTATGGCAGCCTTTGTTCGCCGCAGGGAATGCGTACCGTAATCCTCCCGTCGCAGCCCAATCGCAGTCCCCCACTCATCGACCAGTCGGGCGTACTGCCGAGTGCTGAGATGATCAGCGTGGTCGACACGACTGGGAAAGGCATAGTCATCGACTGTTCCTCCCCTTCGTTGAAGCCAGGCAAGCACACTAGCTCTGACCTCCGTCGTAATTTCGAACTGCACGAGTCGTCCAGTCTTCTGCTGAACGACCATCGCCCGAGTTCGAATGTCGTGGCCGGTGACGAGGGTTCCGATTTTCAGTCTTACCAGATCGCAGCCGCGGAGCTTGCTGTCGATGGCAAGATCGAAAAGCGCCCGATCTCGTATCCTTCCTTCACGGTCGAGGAAGAAGCGGACTGCCCAGATTTGGCGCTGTTTCAGAGGCTTCTTGACGCCAACTTGCTTGCTTGCGTTCCAGGCCGGTCGACCCAGTGCGCCCGGATCATATTGCGAGATACCCATTTCAGTTCTCCTATGGCCACCATTGGCCACAGGGAGAACGTGGAAAACTCACGCTTGTATAGCGGGGCAACCGGAACACAGGCTACGCATGTTGCTCAGGCAACTTAAACAGACAGCTCTCATCGTCACTAGGCGTCGCTATCCGGGTCTGACGTGCATTTAGTCTCATCCATCAAATGTCGCCTTAGGACTAATAGCGCGTGATCGATTGCCTGCATCGACTGAAGCAACACAAGGAATTCAGCAGGGACCGTAGTCGTATGTGCTGCATTGTTTAGATTGCCAGAGATCCGAGATGGACGGAAATCAATGACTTGGGCCATATCGGTCTTCTTTGTTGTCCATGGTTGGCCGCCATGGCGCATCATCAACGAACACTGTCTGTTGCTCCAGTGCCGACCAAGACTGTCCCGCCAGCATTAGAATTCTTCCCAATGGTCGCCCGACTTCAGCGCAGCATTGCCATGGCTTGTATGGATGACCTTGGCGGCGCTCTTAGCCATTTTGAGCGGAACAGGCCTTGAGCCTGTGCTGACGCTTGCCTGCACAGAGCGAGGTGACGCGGCGGCGCTACCAATATTGAACTGGCCAAGCAGAGCAAACAACTGTTCGGCTTCCCGCGCCAGACTATGGGCCGCCGCCGTCGTTTCCTCGACCATGGCCGCGTTCTGCTGGGTACCTTGGTCCATCGTGCTGACCGCAGTGTTGATCTCCTTCAATCCCGTGGCCTGCTCTTTCGAAGCCTCGACGATCGCTACGACATTGCTATCAACCTGAACAACCTGGCTGACGATCTCTTGCAGCGCCTTCCCCGTGTTGCCAACTAGGGCAACGCCACTCCTGACGTGTTCGTTGGAGGTATTGATCAGCTCCTTGATCTCCTTTGCAGCTTTCGCCGAACGTTGAGCAAGTTCGCGCACCTCCTGGGCGACGACCGCAAAGCCCTTGCCGGCCTCACCGGCACGTGCCGCCTCTACGCCCGCATTCAGCGCGAGAAGGTTAGTCTGAAAGGCGATTTCATCGATCACGCCGATAATGTTGCCGATCTCCCCGGCCGACTGCTCGATCTTACCCATCGCATCAACTGCTTGGCTGACAACCCTACCGGAGTTTTCGGCATTCTCCTTCGTGCGGCGGACCAACGATCCAGCTTCCTGAGCGCGATGGCTGGAATCGCCAACGGTCGTCGTGATCTGTTCGAGAGCCGCAGCCGTCTCCTCAACGGAGGCTGCTTGTTGTTCCGTGCGCTTTGACAAGTCGTTGGACGCTGACTGAATCTCCTGAGAAGCGGCTGCAATGGCGCCGGCGTTCTGGGAGATCGTCTGCAGTGTGGTGCGAAGTTTCGACGATGTCTCGTTGAAGTCTAGACGGAGTTTTTCAAGCGCCGGCATAAACGGGGAGCGGAGTTCCTGCGTCAGGTCTCCCGCAGACATGGCTTGCAGGGCCTCTGCCAGTTGTTCGACGTTTCGAACGCGTTCGGAAACATCAGTGGCGAATTTCACCACTTTGAAGACCTTGCCGTTCAAGTCGAAAATCGGATTGTAGGAGGCCTGGATGTAAACGGGCTTGCCGCCCTTGCCGATGCGTTTGAATTCGTCGGCCTGAAACTCGCCGCCGGCAAGCTTCTGCCAGAACTGGCGGTATTCGTCGCTGCCAACATAGGCTGACTCGCAAAACATCGAATGATGTTTCCCTTGAACCTCGGACAGGTGGTAACCCAGTGTCTTCAGGAAGTTATCGTTCGCGGTCAGGATCTCGCCAGTTGGCGTGAACTCGATTACGGCCTGCGCACGCGAGATCGCATCCAGCTTGCCGCGTTCCTCGACCGCCCTAAGTTTGTGCTCCGTGATATCAGTTGCAAACTTCACGATCTTGAACGGTTTGCCGCTCTTGAATATCGGATTGTAGGAAGCCTCGATCCAGATCTCGCTGCGGTCTTTAGTCACTCGCCTGTACTGACGCCGATCAAACTTCCCCTCGGCAAGTCCGGCCCAGAAATCGCGGTATTCCTGACCGCTAGCTTCAATGGGGTCGACGAAGAGACGGTGATGCTTTCCCACGATCTCTGAAAGCTGATATCCCAGCGCTTTGCAGAAATTCTCGTTGGCCGTGATGATCGTACCATCAAGCTGAAATTCGATGACTGCTTGCGACTTGCTCATCGCATTCATGACCGCCTTGGCGTCAGAACTACCGAACCCGAACATTTCATACCCCCCCCAAATCGGCGTATTTGAGCTTCCAGTCTTTCCGGAAAGCCTCAGACAAGCCTCACATCCAATGGTGCTAATTCTCAGGTTCATGAATTTAAGATATGTGAAGATTCGAATGCACCTCCGCTTTTTTTGCGCTTTTTTTTCATTTCTTGCTCTTCGCCAGTGAATCATTCGACTACAGCCAACGTGAGGATTCTCCCTCCTCCACAGAGTGCCAGCGACACCCATGGATAAACTTGCCGAACTTGAGCTTGAATTTCGGAATCCAGAACCGCCCGTGGAAACCCATGCGGCAAACTCCTGGCGTGGCCTTTCCGTGCAGTATTCGCGCCTGAAACTCCCGACGGAATATGAGTTCAAGTGGGATGGATCGTGCCACTATCTGGCATATCACGACCTGCTATTGCTCGACGGGGAGATGGAGGTGCTCGGCGACAAACCGATCGCCGGGGGTGATTTACGCGACCAGATGACATTTGTCCCAGACGGAATTGAGATCACCGGCTGGGCGAAACCCGCCGATCGGATGAACGCCTTTACGGTGATCTGTTTTAATCCATCAGCGATGTACGAGGAATTGCAGGCGGAATTCACGCCGTTCGAGTCTAGGCCTCACGTGTATTTCCAGGACAATGTGCTCGGCGCGACCATGCAGAAGCTTGCGTCCGTCATGGCTGACGAGCGCCGCCCCGCATCGCAGATTTATGCCGAAACCCTCGGCTTGACTGCCGCCCTGGAAATGTTCCGCCTGGCTCAGGAAGGCTCCATTGCACCGAAGTCGATCGCATCGGCGGGCCAGCTCAGTAAATCCAGGCAAGAGCTCGTTTTGAGCTACATCGCCGAGAACCTAGGTCGCGACCTAGGCCTGGATGAGTTGGCTGCTCTTTGCGGATTGACGCGATTTCATTTCGCCCGAGCATTCAAGGCGACCTTCGGCGAGCCCCCACACCAGTACATTTTGAGGATAAGGCTGGAAAAGGCCAAGGGTCTTCTCGCCAGCAGTCGATTGCCAATCTCTGACATCGCCACCACGACAGGCTTCAATGGTGCAAGCCAGTTCGCACGATCGTTCAAGTCTGTGACAGGGCAGACGCCCTTGGAATTTCGCAGAAGCGCTTGACTGTGTCGGGAGCTGAATCTGAGTTGTTAAAGTGTCTGCATTACGTTGCTCGCTTTGACCGATGTTATGACTGTTTTGAAGGCGCGTTCCCGCCACGGCAGCATTCGCTTGCAGCCAGAACTTTCGACTGTTACGATTAGCGGCCTCGACGGAATGACTGCCGTGATTCCTTTGCAGAATCCGAAAAGCCCGGAGGCTTGTTTCTCACCCAAGTGACGAATGTTCGCACCGCAGGGTCTTCCACGATGTTTTCGATCGTGGAAAACTTCTTGGCGAGTTGCGCATCGGTAAAGATCGAATGGATCTGGTCGTGGCAGATACGGTGCAGGAGGACGGTTTTCTTTCCACCCTTGCTCTTGGGCACGAGATGATGCTCGTCTCTCTGATCCTCCGGGATGACGCGCTCGCACATCGGACAGAGCACCGGCTCTGGCGTAGGCTCGTCCCAGGAAGCTAGCTCATCTCTGTTCTTGCGGGCCAACGCTCGATCTTTCCTGTTGTAGACCCCGGATGCTGTTCTCGAGGATGGGTGCTAGTGTTGCACGCGCACGCCAGTAGCACGAAACCATCAGAAGCGTATGGCTTCTTTGAAGGCGCAAAGCGGATTGAATCCTTCGAGAGGCTCTCGCAGCGAAAGGGCGCGACCCCACAACGTGCGGGGCCGTCCTCATTCAGATTTCAGTCCGCTCGGCCAGTTCTAGTGCGTCCTCAATGTCGACGCCGAGATATCTGACTGTGTTCTCGATCTTGGTATGGCCAAGCAGGATCTGGATCGCTCGAAGATTGCCGGTGGCCTTGTAGATCATGGCAGCCTTCGTTCGCCGTAGAGAATGCGTACCGTAATCCTCCCGACGAAGCCCGATCGCCGTCACCCACTCATCGACCAGTCGGGCGTACTGCCGAGTGCTGAGATGATTAGCGTGGCCGCCGCGACTGGGAAAGGCATAGTCATCGACTGTTCCTCCCCTTTGTTGAAGCCAGGCAAGCAGACTAGCTCTGACCTCAGTCGTAATTTCGAACTGCACGGGTCGTCCAGTCTTCTGCTGGACGACCATCGCTCGAGTTCGAATGTCGTGGCCGGTGACGAGTGCCCCGATCTTGAGCTTTACCAGATCGCAGCCGCGGAGCTTGCTGTCGATGGCAAGATCAAAAAGCGCCCGATCTCGCGTCCTTCCTTCACGGTCGAGGAAGAAGCGGACTGCCCAGATCTGGCGCTGCTTCAGGGGCTTCTTGACGCCAACTTGCTTGCCTGCGTTCCAAGCCGGTCGACCCAGCGCGCTAGGATCATATTGTGAGATACCCATTTTAAGTTCTCCTTTGGCCAACCATTGGCCACAGGGAGAACGCGCACCTTCGGGTTAGATGATGGGGCCGACAGCGGAAAGTCCGCAAATGTAGAGCTGCCTGGCGTAAGCAGACATTAGTGCTCACGTGGCCAATCCGGATGTAGCCGACCGCCCGGACCACTAGGCTTAGATGAAGAAACTGCCGGATCGTGTGAATGTCCGTGATGGTGGTGATGCGCGTGATTTGCGTTGTTCATCTCGCCCTCCTTCAGCCCTGCTGGACATAGTCGACGAATGTCATCATGCCTGTCGCCATATGATAGAGATGATGGCAATGCAGCGGCCAGCGGCCTGGATTATCAGCGTCGAACTCGATCGACACCTGCGCCATGGGCGGTAGCATCACAGTGTCCCGCATAGCGCCGGAAATGTTCTTGCCGTTGATTTCCGTGACTTGGAAGTGATGGCCATGCAGATGCATCGGATGGGCCATCATCGACATGTTGTGCATGGAAATCCGAATGCGCTGTCCGCTGCTGACTTCGATCGGGCTGTCGGTGTCGATGGACCAGCGATAGGTCGCCATGTCACCGCCCAGCATCAGCGCAAACTGCCGATCAACAGCGCGCCGTGCCAGCGGTGTCAGGCCTTGAAGGCTTTGCTCGAGCGAAAGGTCAAGAACCGGGCCCTTGGCTGCCGCAGTGGTTTCGAGCTTTTGCACTCGTGCGGAGGTGGTGGCGAGGATCACGCCAGTGCGCTCGACGGCCCCCTCCCGCAGAGCCAGTATAGGATACGCCCCGTCGGCAGGCGGCAAGGCCAAACGGATGTCGGCTCGTTGGCCCATGGACAAGGGGAACTGTCGGCCGCGGACCGGGACGATGTCCATCCCGTCGACAGCAATCAGCTCGCCCTCGAGTTCGCCCGTATCGATCGTGAAGGCGGTTGCCGTGGCGCCATTGATGATGCGAAGCCTGATGCGGCCGCCCCGTTCTGCCTTGACGATCTCGGGGTCATCGAGCGTCCGGTCATTGGCGAGATAGGCGTCATATTCGATGTCGTTCAGGTCCATGCCCATCATCATGTGAGGCGCGGCCGAAGTTTCAGCCGAGCCCATCTGATGGCCACCATGCATGTTCATCATGGAGGACATATCTCCGTGTCCGGAGGGCATGGCATGACCGCCACCGCTCTGAAGGTCGGAAAGCAGTTCCTCGGGCGACTTGAAGGAGAAATCATGCAGGAGCACGATGACCTCTTGCTCGTCGCGGGCAAGATCCTCGGCGGTTCGTATGATTAGGGGTGCCGCGAGCAGGTTCTGCTCCTGCAGAGTGTGGGCATGCATCCAATGGGTGCCGCCTCTCGGCAAGGTAAATTTGTAGGCCCGGCTTTCCTTAGGCGGAAGCAGTGCAGCCGGATTGCCCGGCACCCCGTCCAAATCCCAAGGCGGCGTAAGCCCATGCCAGTGGATGAGCGTCTCCTCGTCGCTTTCGTTGCGAAGAAGAACGTCGAAGTCCGAGGGCGCGTTGAGGACCAGCCCGGCGTTCCCGGCCTTGTCGGTCAGTCCGAAGACGGAGGCAGCCTTGCCGTGGATGTCCAGGGTCCGTTTACCGATCACAAGCTCGCTCGTTTGTGTTGCGGAGTTTGCCCAGGTGTGCCCGAGGGGGGACAGGGCTACCGAACCCAAGGCGAGCGTTTTCAGAAAGTCTCTGCGATACATGATGTTTCTCTCGATCCGGCCGTTACAACAGCCATGCGGTTGACAGGATAATTGCGCATTAGGCGCGTTTGTCAGGCAGCAGATCGGGGGGGATGACGTCCTGGAACGGGAAGCTGGCCGTGCAGTCTAGACGGCGGTTCAAGGCAGATCGGTCCACGCCCAAATCCTTCCGGGCTGTAGAGCACTAGGGATGAATATGCGACACAGAGCATGCAGTCATTAGCGCAATATGCCTCGGCTAACGAACCTGACGCTGCCAAATCTTCCGTTTCCATGTGACTGGTTTGGTCGGCATGAGCGACATGAGTCGAACAAGGTTGGGGACCTGCATCCGAGGCAGTAGAGGCGAACAGCAGGGCTATCGCCAGTGCCGCGAAGACCGCCATGGTCCATATCCGAAGCTTCAAGTCATTGCTCATCGCCGTCTCTCACTTGATGAAGCCACATTAGCCGGATTCCCGCCGTCGCGGATTGATGTCAGTCAAGCTTGAGCAAGCGTGCACTTTCCCACACTAGCAAGGTCAAGCGCTCTTTAGGGGAATTTGGGGCATGGATGTTTGATTCCCCCGCCCGCCTCCGCCTTGCCTCTAGAAAGGCCTACAGAGCTGTGCGCAGCATATCGCTCGGCCGATGGCTGAATCTTGGACGCGGAGATCTCTCTTTGGCGGGAAGAGTGGCGAACAGCTTCGGAGCTGTCGCCCGCCACTCTTTTTTTCAATGTGATTCACCAGAGCGGTCGTTGCGGTAGTGAATCCGGGCCACATTCGGCTTGAGCAACTGCTGCACCTATAAATTGGTCAAAGTCCAACGCCTTCAGCGCCGGGACGATCACAACTCTCGCCACAACTATGGCGCTGCAATAAGACCATGAAGAGCTGCTGCAAGATGGATTTCACTCAGGCCGTCGGGATGCAGGGTAACCCGCTTCTGCTAGCACAGCTTCAATATCTCCTGGCGCTGCAGATGTCTGCACCACAAGTTTACGCTTCGCCGGATCGGCTGAGATCTCTGCGGTCTGGTCGATTGATAGGATCGCTTTGGTCACACTCCGGGCACATCCGGAACAGGTCATTCGTTCTACGTAATACTCCACACTTCGCCTCCTTTCGATTTTCAGGCGAAGATAGAAATGGTCGTTTCCAGTGTGGGAAGGTCAAGCCGTATTCGCAGTTTTTTCACCTTCTTGCATTCGCGGCAGCACGTCTGAGCAAGGACTACTGCTAGATTCACGGCCGAAGTCAGCGAAAAGATGAAGATCGAAGAGCTCCACAGACTGGTCCTCAAGTAGGAAACCTGCGGAGTTAATCTGGCCTACCGCCTCAGCGTAGGATTTGGAAGTTGATAGTGCCCCCACAGAATCACGGTCTTTCCAGAGAGTGAGGACGACACAGTCCAGGCCCCGGCGGAACATCGCAACCCCACAGCATCCGGGCTGTCGTCGGAACATAGGCAGAGAGACTTCGCGCGCAAACCTTTCGTAGTCGGCCATCCGCTGCTCAACTACACGGGTCTTCCAAAGTCTCACAATCATTGAGCTATTCTCCGGTATGGCGGGACCCACATCACGCGCATCTTGTCGATCAGACTGAACGAGCTGAGCACCGTTCGCTGTCTGAGTTGCTTTCAAACCAACAAAAGTTGCCCATTAGCTACATGCAAGTCACGTCGAGTGGGCACCAGGTGACCTTTCTGGCACTCCGGGCGCTTTAAGTTCCCAGTGAATGAATTGCGATCTGATCAAAACTGATCAGATCAGAGGAGCTTGTTGGGAGGCAAAGTACTGTGGCTGGGTTCTCACAAGCTGTGACGCGTGCAGGAGGTGCTCATCCTGGTCTTCCACGTCTTGAGTCAGCAGGCTTCGATCTTTTCCAGACGTTCTCATCTGCGGCCAGATACGGCCGATGATGTTTCCCAATATGGCTTTTGCATATGTTCCAATCATTGCAGGTCTCCACGAGGCTCGAATAGACGAGCATCGCTTGTCAGGCCTCCAACGCAGGGAGGGTCAAGACATGGGCCGTTCAAAACTAGCGCCACAGGGCTCGTAAACCTTGCCACAGTGGGAGGGGAATTGACCCTGCCACAGTGGGAGCTCCGACAAAAAGGGTAGCCGTTGAACGTGTAGCGGCATGCCTCAACAAGGGAGCTTCCATTGATGTCAAAGTTCAAACCCGATCCCAAACGTTGGAAGGCGCTAGCGCTCCTCTGCGCAGCGCAGTTCATCGTTATCCTCGACACCTCCATCATCGGTGTTGCATTACCGACCATCCAAGCTGAGCTTGGTTTCACAGATGAAGGTCTGAGCTGGATCTTCAACGCATACGTAATCGCGTTCGGGGGCCTACTTCTATTCGGCGGAAAACTCGCCGACGTATTCGGCGCTCGCCGCATTTTCCTGTCCGGCTTCGGTATTATGACCGCCTCATCTCTTCTCGCTGGCTTGGCAGACAGTCAAAGCGTTCTGTTGACCGGGCGCGCGTTGCAGGGCGTGGGCGCTGCCTTGATTGCACCAGCAGCCTTGACCATCCTGATGCGTCTGTTCGGCCATAACCCGGCCGAACTCGGCAAGGCATTTGGATACTGGGGAGCATCGGCCGCAGCCGGAGGCACCGCCGGAGTTTTTCTCGGCGGCGTCATCACGGAATGGATGAGCTGGACGTGGACCTTCCTGGTGAACGTCCCTCTGGGCCTCGCGGTGTTGGCAGTGGGGCCGTCTCTTCTGCCATTTACAGCGACCGTCCGCAGCAAGCTCAAGATGCTGGACTCTGCACTGATAACGGCAGCGATTGCGATCGCAGTCTACGCCATTGTGACTGCCGAGCAGATTGGATGGTTGGTACCGCAAACTCTAACTCTGATCGGAAGCGCGATTGCGATGCTGATCGTCTTCACCGTCATGCAGGCAACTTCCAAAAACCCGCTGCTCCCACTCCGCCTATTCCGCGCGCCCGGTCTCGCTTCGGGGAATATGGCAATGGCGCTTCTAGGAGCTACGTGGATCCCGCTCTGGTTCTTCTTGAATCTTTATCTACAGTCGATTCTTGAATTGTCAGCGTTTGGATCGGGCCTCGCGCTCCTGCCGATGACACTGGTGATCATGCTCTTCATGGTGAAGCTGACAGGTCCACTAATTGCTCGCTTCGGCATCAAGTCTGTCATGGTCATCGGATTGATCGTGCTGAGCGGCGCTCTTAGCATGTTGTCAACAATTCCCGCTGATGGAAGCTATCTGGTCTCCGTTCTTCCCGCGACGTTGATTGCGGCGCTGGGAATGTCACTCGCCTACATCCCTGTGACAATGACGGGAATGGGCGGCGCTGCTCCAGAAGATACAGGATTGGCGTCGGGCCTGATCAATACCACCTACCAGGTGGGATCGGCCTTAGGCCTTGCGATCATGGTCTCGGTCGCTGCAGCTCAGTCATCCGGGGGGAATGGCGGGATGAACGCCCTCTTGGCCAGCTACAGTTCGGCCTTTGCCGGAGCCGCTTTGATCGCTCTTGCGGCATCCGTGTTCGCTTTGCTGTTCGTCAGGGGCAACGCAAAGCCAACAGACGTACCAGTGGCGTGATGAACCCAGCCGCCTCTGGCCTTCGAGCCAGAGGCGGCTCTCGTCCATCAATACAGATCTGCCAGAGCTCTAGTTTTCCGCAGCCGCACGTGAAAATACCTCTCGCTGGACGGGATCGTCGCAACGCGCTTGGGGATCAATGGAGACGTAGATAGCGTGCCCTGTGGCTCTAAACTCCGCCGAAGTCCGCTACTCGCAGACCAGGCTGTCGCGCAGTATCGCGACTGTTCGTGAACCCTAGTCCTCGCCATGCGCACCAGCGGGCATCAGCGATTTAACCAAAGCTGCCATCGAGGTTCTTCAGCCTGATTTGTTTCCATTTCAACCATGAAGTCAACGTGAGCAGAAAAGCTCGAGCATAAGGTTGTGTCTGGCAGGCATGGACACGTCGAGTTGCTGCGTCCGCATGTCCTTCATCGGCGCTGGACAACCCACCAAAAAGGGTCGTCATCGATCGCAGTTTTGGTCGGGGCGAGACTTTGGCTTCGACCGTGTGGCGCAAAAGGGAGTTGGCCATCCACCGATCCTGATCAATTGGGGATTGAAACGTCTGCACCAGACGACTTGGCGAATTAAACGCATACGCGATAGCCAATCCTTGAAAAAGCGGATTGCCATCGCCGAGTATATTCTAGAGCGAAGGTACGGCGAGTACGAGTGGCTCCAAGATAATGACATGCAGCGCCAATACCGCAGCGATTATTCCAGTCGCGATCGCCCCGTAGGCAAATAGCGTGGTTGTGAACCTTTTTAGAGTGGTTGGAGCTAATGCTGCTTCAAGTCGCCGACGGGCACGTTCAAAAGGAGCGTATGAAAGGCTCACCGCTCGAGCGCAATTACGTTCTTCAATCATTTTACGAATCCCCCGTCGGCTGTGGGCGCGGACCCGAGCACCGAGTTGCCCAGGTGCGCGGCTTCGCAATTCTAATCAAGACATGTCGCTGTGCGTCGTATGCGGCTACATCAACGACGACGATGGCGCGATCAAAGTGATCTGGCCAACTGTCATCGGTGATGCAGATCAAAAGAGACGAGGTTCAAAGACGAGCAACGCTCAATCCTGGATGCCTCTGAGGCAGCCCTCGCTTGGCAGTGGCAGTTGTTTTGCTTGGACGGTCGGAGCTCAAAGCAGCAAGGATCGAGCAATCTGGCCGTTGATCACCATGGCAGTGGTTCGCCATGGCTTGAAGGGTTGAAATCATCTCATCGAGTTCTTGCCGGCGTCGTACTAGCTCGGCTGCGTGAGCCAGAGCGAGAGATTTCACATCAGCACTTGATCGCGAACCATTCAACCACAGGCCCATGAGAGCTGCGATCTGCTTGACCTGGAATCCCAGATCACGAGCGCTTTTTATAAACCGTAGCATGGCAATGTGTTTTTCTGTGTAGACCCGATACCCGGAATGGGTTCGAAGGGCCGGGCGCACAAGCCCGATCTCCTCGTAGTACCTCAGCATTTTCACGGAGATACCAGTTGCTTTTGACGCTTCACCGATGTTCATCGCTACCTCCATTCATCTGAGTGCTACGGTAGGGCCATTGGTGCACCTTCCCACGATGGCAAGGTCAAGGCCTCCGTCAAAAGAATCTCGTCCTCGATACCAAGGCTGTCGGCCAGCACCCTCGTCTTCCACCCCACCGATTTCGACATCGCTTAACGCGACACTCCGCGGTGCTGGAGGCTTGACCTTCCCAACATGGGAGGCCTCACAAGTGGCATATCGTTAACATGACGAGGACGTAGCGATGATTTCGCTTTGCATCCATGGCGATGGAACTTGGTCTGCTTCTGAACTCGAATTGAGCATTTTCCTCTCCCAGTCGCTGACGCTGAGCGGGCGGGTCCGCTTCGGCAAAGAAAGCCTGGCCGACATTGCTCAGTTCTCTCTGCCCCTCTCTAAACCCTCAACGAAGCTGGAAGCGGTCGTTCTGCTTGCATCCCGCAGCGTGGGTCTGAAGCGCTGGGTCGAAAAGCCGATCGTTCTCTCTTCCGAGGCTCTGAACGATGAAGGAATGACCGTCAGGAACACACTCAGGATGACACCCTACTCATCAACCCACTTACGGCTCCAGGCACTGGAGCGAGCGGTGATGATTGAATGGGCGATGAACTCGACAGTTAGCCGGGCGGCCCCACGCATACGCCACAGTATTATGAGCGCCGGGCGGCCCAACGACCTGGCCTGAAATCAAAATGAATGGCTCGAAAGGAGACAGGTAATGAGCTGCGCAGTCACAGTGTATTCGATTCCTTATTGCCCAGAAAGCCGTGAGCTAAAGTCCTGGCTTCATTGGATTGGGGTGCCATTCTATGACCGAGACATAGGTGATCCGAACATAAAAGCTGAGGTCCACCAGCGCTTCGGCGCAACCGAGAGCCCTATTACAGAAATTGGTGATTGGGCGGTTCGTGGACGCTTCGCTGAGCAGATGCCTCAGATCGAAGCTCGCCTGCAGACAATAGGGGCATGGCCGTTCTGAGCGGCCCTATGATCGCCGAGGTCGGACGGTGTTCGTCCATCGTCTGATCGTCGGTCCTACGTTTGAAACAGAACAATCGATCTCGATAGACCAGCATTCGATAGCGATATTGCTGGCAAGAGACTTGGTCGAGGCCTTAGGCGGCACCGCTTAGCCAGCCCAATCTGCTGCCCGACGTGTCCTTCATATTGCTTGCTCAAGCTGCCAAGCCTCCAGGACACTGGACTTGTCAATTCTCACGCTTGTTTAAGAGTAGATACCCAATCCTGCTGTCTAAACGATTGGCATCCTGGACGATGCGCTCAATCATTGTGCGCACCTCATCGCTAACCCCAAACTCAGCCGGGAATGCAGACATCCGCACTGCGGCTTCATTATGCAAAAGCATATATCGGAGGAAACTGATTTCCGGATCACTCATAGTTTCGGGAGAGAGGTTGCTATGTGTCTCGCGGAGAATGTGCGAAAAGACGATGGCACGAAGTTGGGTGCCATTCGCTTTCTGATCTTCATTGATGAACGTATCTGATTGCTCCTCAGACGGAGACAGTTTTGCAGTCTGGTGTACACGTCCGAGTGCGGTTTCGAATGGCAGCGCCACTGCCAAGCAGTACCAGATTAGTGACCCACAACATGCGGACTTCAAGTTTTTGAGCATTGTGCTGTGTACCTTGACCGTAAGCTAGCTGGACAGTGCCTGTGACTGAGTAAAAGGCGCTGTCGATCGATGGTGTTCTTTTTGCCAGCGCGCTGCGACAGTTGCTCCCCTTCCAGATGGAACTGGCCCAACCGTCGCAGCGCGCTTGTTGGGCTAGCCTAGTGCCTGCTTCCTCGCCTCGGCATGGCTCCTGCGTTGAGCCAGCTTTCGGACGAGTACATAGAACACAGGGGTGAGGATCAGGCCGAAGATTGTCACACCGACCATCCCGGATAGGACTGCGATTCCCATCGCATTTCTCATTTCAGCGCCTGCCCCCGTTGCCACGACGAGGGGAACGACCCCTGCGATGAAGGCAAGAGAGGTCATAAGGATTGGTCGAAGACGCAGTCGGGCGGCCTCGAGTACAGCATCAAGAGTATCGATGCCCCTCTCCTCCTGCGCACGGGCAAATTCGACGATGAGAATCGCGTTTTTCGCGGCGAGGCCGACCAAAACGACGAACCCGATCTGGGTGAAGATGTTGTTGTCCCCGCTGGAGAGCCAGACACCCCCAATCGCTGAAAACAATGCCATTGGCGCGATCAACATAACCGCCAAAGGGAGCGACCAGCTATTGTATTGAGCCGCAAGGATCAGAAATGCCAAGAACACCGAGAGCGGGAAGATATAGGCGGCCGCATTGCCTGCCTGTTTCTCCTGATATGCTAGCTCAGTCCAATCGAATGTCATTCCCGGAGGGAGTGTTTCGTTCACAATCCGCTCGATCGCAGCAGTAGCTTGGCCGAACGAATACCCTGGCGCCGGGCCTCCGCTGATGTCTACAGACGGGAAGCCATTATAGTGCATGACCCGATCGGGACCGGAACTTTGCTCCATGGTCAGAAGCGAGGACAGCGGAATCATCGCGCCAGCCTCGTTGCGAACCTTCATACGACTGATGTCCTCAGGCTGCATACGATATGGCTCATCGGCCTGGACGATCACCCGATATGTCCTGCCAAAACGGTTGAAGTCATTGACGTAGAGAGAACCCAGATTGACCTGGAGCGTCTCGAAGATGCCGCCAAGTGCAACGCCTTGAGACTTGGCCTTGAGCCGATCGACATCCACTTGCAACTGCGGGGCATTTGTCTGGAAGCTTGCCAGCATCCCGGCAAGTTCCGGTGCCTTCATCGCTTTGGCCATGATTTCAGCCTGAACATCGGCGAGCGCTTGGTAGCCAAGCGACGCGCGATCCTCGATCTGGAGCTTGAAGCCACCCGTTGCACCCAAACCAGGGACAGGAGGAGGAGGAAACATGCCAACAAACCCATCTGGTATGTCACTGAACCTGCCCATGAGTCGGCCAGCAATTGCAAACGCCGACAATGACGGGTCCTTGCGCTCTTCAAACGGCTTGAGCATTGTGAACATCACTGCGGCGTTCGGTATGTTGACCATGCCGTTCACCGACAGGCCTGGAAACGCCACGACGCTTTCCACGCCGGGCTCAGACAGCGCGATATCCGTCATCTTCTTCACCACGGCTTCCGTCCGGTCGAGAGAAGAGCCAGGCGGGAGCTGTGCGATTCCCACCAGGAAGTACTTGTCTTGCGCGGGAACGAAGCCCCCAGGTACGCTTTGGAAGCCGACCCAAGTCAGCCCGACAAGTCCTCCATAAAGAAGAATAACAACCACACTCAGCCTGACTGCCCTGCGCACCGACCAGACATAGGCGTGAGAAGCCAGATCAAACGATCGGTTGAACAAGCGGAAGAACCAACCGAGTAATGTGTCGATTGTCCGTGTCAGCAAATCTCGACGTGCATCACCATGGTGCGGCTTCAACAGCATCCCCGCCAGCGCTGGCGACAGCGTTAGCGAATTTACAGCCGACAGAATTGTTGAGATTGCAATAGTTACCGCGAATTGTCGGTAGAACTCGCCTTGAAGACCGGACAGGAATGCGGACGGAATGAAGACCGCCGATAAGACCGATGTGATGGCAATGATCGGCCCGGTGACTTCGTCCATTGCTCGACGAGCTGCTTCCTTCGGCTCACATCCCAGGGCAATATGACGTTCCACATTTTCGACGACTACGATCGCATCATCGACAACGATACCTATTGAAAGTACCAATCCGAACAGGGACAGGGTGTTCAGCGAGAAACCGAGAAAGTACATGATGGCAAACGTGCCCACGAGTGAGATCGGCACAGCTACCAACGGTATGATCGAAGCTCTCCACGTCTGGAGAAACACGATGACAACGATGACGACCAGCACGATCGCCTCGATCAAGGTCACTGCAACGGCTTCAAGAGAGGCCTCTACAAACACTGTCGGATCGTAGGCGATACGGTATTCGATGCCTTCAGGAAATGTGCTCTGAAGATCTTCCATCGCGTTCCGGACCGAACTCGCTACTTCCAACGCATTCGCACCTGGACTTTGGACGATCTGAATTGCCACAGCAGGCTTGCCGTTGAGTAGGCTCCGGAGCGAATAAGAGTCCGATCCAAGTTCAACTCTGGCTAGGTCACCAAGCCGGACCATGCGCCCGTCTTTTCCAGATTTCACGACGATATTGCGGAACTCATCCTCGGTCGAAAGACGGCTGTCGGTGTTGAGCGTGACTTGTAGTGATGAGGATTCATTAGGCTGCTGGCCGACGGCGCCCGCGGCCACTCTTGCATTCTGCTCCTGGATCGCCTGCACTATGTCCGAAGCCGTGAGGCCTCTCGCAGCGACTTTCCCTGGATCAAGCCAGACCCGCATCGAGTATTCACCAGCCCCCCACACAAGCACATCACCGACTCCCGGCAGCCGAGCGAGGCGTTCGCGTACCTGCAAGTTGGCAAAGTTCGAAAGATGCAAAGGATCGTATCTATCACCAGGTGACACGAGATGGACGACCATCAATATGTCGGGCGACGTCTTCTGCGTCGTTACACCGATCTGCTGCACCTCTTTGGGCAACTTGGGAAGGGCTCGTGAAACCCGGTTTTGGACCTGAATCTGAGCAAGGTCCGGATCTGTCCCCTGCTGGAAAGTCACTGAGAGGGTCATGCGCCCGTCCGTGGCAGATTGAGAACTCATGTACAACATGCTCTCAACGCCATTGATGGCCTGCTCAAGTGGCGCGGCTACAGTTTCCGCGATCATCTGAGGATTGGCCCCGGGGTAAACTGCTGTAACCTGCACGGTTGGCGGAGAGACCTGAGGGTACTCGCTTAGCGGCAGCTTCAGTAGGGTCAGACCGCCTGCAATCAGCATCAACACAGAAAGAACGATCGCAAAAATCGGCCGATCCACAAAGAATCTAGGAAATCTCATAGCCGTGCCTCCTGCTGGGCGGCCGCGACCGGAAGCTCGCGGTTAGTGCCATCAACGGGCATATCGACGAGATTCGGAGTGACCTTCGCGCCCGGGCCAACCAAGCCTTTAAGAACGATCCTGTCGCCGTGTTTGAGGCCACTGGAAATTACGCGGAGTCCGCCTTGCTTCTGACCGAGTTCAACCGAGCGGTACTCAACTTCATTGGCTTCAGTAAGTGCCAGGACATACCGCCGCCCTTGCTCGACACCGACTGCTGATTCCGCGATGAGAATCGAGGGCGTGGGCAGGCCCGTGGCCATCTTGACCCGGGCATAAAGCCCCGGTGTCAGTCGACCTTCCCGATTGGAGACAGAGGCACGGGCGCGGATGGTCCCCGTCTCCTGATCAACCCTGTTCGAAAGGAATTCGAGAACACCGGAATGAGGAAAACCATCATCGTCTGCTAGGCCGATCTGGACTGCGAGCCCAAGCCCCTTAAAGCTATCCTTGGCACCAGTCCAGTTGGCAAGGTTCAGATAGGTCGCTTCATCAATGTCAAAGTAGACGTGCAAAACGTCGGTTGCGACGATTGTGGTCAGCAACGTGGCTGAACCCACGTCGCCACCCGATACAAGATTCCCTTCGTCAACAAGTACGCGGTCCACTCGCCCCGTAATGGGCGCTTCGACGCTCGCGAAGGACAAGTCGAGTTCCGCCGCGGCTACCGCAGCCTTTGCGCGGTCTACTTGAGTTGCCCGCTGACGTTCGAGAGCTGCGGCATCATCAAGAACTTTATCTGGCACCGACCCCTTTCGGGCAAGGACTTCGGCGCGTTTGCGCTCATCCTGCGCGTTCTCCATCAAGACAACGGCCTGTTGGAGATCGGCCCGAGCGGCGGCGAGCGCCACGTTGAACGGCCTGGGATCAATCTGGAACAGGGCTTGCCCCGCTTCCACGTTCTCTCCCTCAGGTACAGTTACGGCTTTGATCAAGCCACTAACACGAGGTCGGAGATAGACTGATTTTGAAGCCTCGAGAAAACCGGTAAACTCGGAGTATGGAGTAATCTGCTTAGCGACCACCTCGGCTACTTCGACCCTTGGGGGCGCAGCCTCTGTCGTTTGAGGGCCTGCATCTTGAGCTGCATTTGATACCCCAATGCCCAAGATATCATGGAGCGTTGATCGGAATTCCGTCCGTTGCAGCACGACGACTGAGACGCCGAGCAGCAACACAACAGCGAAGGATTTCATGATGTTCGTTTTCATAGTGCTTCACCCTGAAAAGTGATGCGCCATGTTTTCCGGGCGCATCGAATTCACCTTTGCTGAAGGTGCTCCATCCAATGATGGAAGGGTCAAGACCGCCGCAGCCTCTTTTCAAAGAGCAGACGGCGCACATTCCAAATTGCTAGGACTGTTGAAAAATCTCTGGGCTACAGCGCCTCAAAGCATCGATCGTGGTCGCTGTTGTTTTGGCTGCCGTTGGCGACCTTGGACTGGCCCCTGAGCGCTTAACGGCGCCTCGCAAAGGTTGACCGGATGGTCCGCTATACGGTACCGCTCGATTTCAGCCAAACGGCAACAATGAAGGCGCACAGGCGACATTAGGCCAACATTGAGGCATGTCCGTTTTCGGGCAACTTATCGGATGACCTCCATGTCCGAAATGAGGGCGCACAGCGGACCCGCGAAAATGCTCACCTGACCTCCGGCTTGACGCTCTTAAGCGGAAATTATTGCCGCTCTCCCGCCATGTTGACGTCGGCCCAAAGCCAGGGCACAAAGATGGCATCCACGGTCGCTCGCGACAGGAAAACAGAGGAAAATCAAAGGATATTTTTCTAAGCCTTTGAAATCATCGCCTTCTCAACAACTTGAGCAATCCTGGCTGCTGTTCGTCAGGGATCCGTGGTGCCGAAACGGGTCTCGCTAAAATTGGCTGGGGACCTTCGCAGCGTGCGGTATATCCATAGCCTTGTTGTCTTTTCCGGCCACAATCTTGCTCAACGATAGTGAACACGCGGGGGCCCACCGCTTGCGCAATTGATATCAGATGGCCGTTTTGCGGTGAACGGGCAGCGAAAATGTAAATGTCGTTCCAACGCTCGCCCCAGTAGCGTTCATCACGCCGTCATGCGCATCGATGATGGATTTGCAGATCGCAAGGCCCATGCCCATCCCTGAAGCTTTGGTCGTAAACATGGGTTCGAAGATCTGAGATGCGATCTCTGGGGGGATCCCGCTGCCGAAGTCTCGTACCGTCACCACGATCTCGGTTTCGGTATATGTCGAGGCAATCTCGATCTTGCGTCTTTGGCGAGGAAGTTCGTTCATCGCTTCCATACCGTTGTGTACGAGATTCAACACCACCTGCTTGAGCTGCGTCGCATCGCCCAGCACGGTGGCTTCGTCCGCGGAAAGGTCGAGACTGATTTCAGTGCCATGGCGCTCGACCTCGGATCGTGCGATGCGCAACACTTCCAGAATGACCTCGTTGACGTCGACAATCTCCTCGACCTTCGGGGCCTGCTTGGAGAGAGCCCGCAAAGCGCGGATGATGTCATGAGCACGCGAGACGCTGGTCTCGATTTCGGTCAGCACGCTCAGCGTTTCGGCAATGTCCGGTTCCGCGCGGCTCAGCCAGCGGAGGCCGGCACCGGCGTTTGAGGCAATCGCAGACAGAGGTTGGCCGAGCTCATGCGTGACAGAGGCGGCGATGCCGCCGAGCAGCGTCAGGCGGGCGTTCTTCTCGAGTTCGGCTCTGGCACCGGCAAGCGCCTGCTCGCTGCGTGCGCGAAGCTCGTTTTCCTGCAGCAGCCTGGTGTAGAGCCTGGCGTTTTCCAGAGAGATTGCCGCTTGAGAGGCCAGGAGCTTGAGGAGCGCCACGGTGTCAGCAGCAAAAACACCCTCCAGATAGTCATTCTGAAGGCAGAGCAGGCCCGTCAGTTCGCCACGACGCAGAAGCGGCACGCAGAGGATCGAGCGCCCGGTGGCGGATTGTTTGTCGGCGGCCCAGGCTCCGAAGTCGGAGCCGGAAATCACGAATGGGGTTCGCGTCTGTAGGGCGCGGTCGATCACCGAATAGGGTGGGCTCAGGCCATAGCGATCCGGATTTATGGTGCTGACGCGCACGCTGTCGCCTTCGGTCCAGGCGGACGCCTCTGCCTCCAGCTTGCCATCAGCGATCTTCAGCAACAGCCCCCGATTGGCGCCGGCATGCACCAGCATTCGTGTCATCAGAGTTTCGATCACCCGGTCTAGAACGATCTCTTCCGAAAGCGCCAGCGAGGTCCCGAGGACTGTCTCAAGATCGCCGGAGGCCGAAGCCAGGCCAGATGCAGCAGCCGGACGCCGCTCTGAATCGACGGCAAAAGATGTCCTGAGGCTTCTAGCCTTCCGTCCTGCACCCCAACGCTCATAAGCTTCCGAGGCAAGCGACAGATAGGCATTGGCACTGATGCGATTGCCCATCTCCAGGCAGCAGGCCCCGGCGCGCTCAAGCGCCAGCGCGTGCTCATGCTCGAAGCGCGAGGAGCGGGCAGCGGCGGCGGCTTTTTCGTAGAGGACAAGCGCCTCTGCGTAACTTCCGTTTCTGCGGGCAATCTCGGCATCGAGGAGCAGCAGCTTGTCGGCAAAGTTCAAGGGATTGAGGTCTGCCCAGAGCGCAAGACGGGAGCGGACTTCGTCGAGACGGGCATCGTCGGTTCTTTCTGCGGATGCGTCTCGTGCGCGGGCGGCAAGAGCGAGGCCGAGATAGAACTTGCAGAAACCCGTATCGATATGGGCCAGCAGGAAGATGCTCAATGCGTCGGCGGCCATCAGCTTGTCGACCGCTTCCGGATAGGCTCCGTTGTAGTAGAGCGAGGTACCTTCATAGAAGGCAACCCAGAAAGCCGTGGTCGGCGATACCACGGGGGCCGTCTGCACGAGACTTTCTGACGACTGGACATAGCCCTGTCCTTCGGCGAGGTCGACGACCAGACGGAGCTGCGCTGCCAGAATATGCTCGATGTCGGTGTAACCAAAGCGCCGGGTAACCGCGATAGACTCTTCCGCTTCGCGCCGGATCTTCGGGATTTCCTCGCCCATCGCAATCAGGTCGGAAACAAGGTGATTGCGTGCATAACACACCCAGCCAACATCGCCCGCCGCATGGGCCGCATCGAGCGCTTCGCGCACGCGTTCCAGGGCATAGGGCATCGAGCGGGTCCAAGGCGAGACCTGGTCAACGGCAAGCAGGACAGAGGTCCGATGCTCCTCAAAGCCGTATTTGTCGAGAAGTGCGCGGCCGGCGAGGCCGAAGCTCAGACCGTCGGCATAGGCGTCGTATTTGTCGGAGATCATGGCGCCGAACCAGGCAAGGCCATGGGTGGATTCCGGGCTGGCGCCATGATCGAGTGTGAGCTCGACCATTTTGGCGAGATGCAGGAAACGCAGCCCATCCGTCGTGAAAACCGATGAGATCAGTGGTGCCAGCAGCGACATAGCGGCCCTGATGCGCGGATCCTCCGTGAGAGGCATGTGTTCGAGGTCGGAAATCTGCCTCCCGTCCAGTCGCCGCCGGATGGCGCGATAGGCATCATCCTGCTCCGCTTCGCTCGACCCGCGCGCGAGCTTCACGCCGAGTTCGTCGAGACCCAGCAACGCTTCGTCGATTGCGCCATCGTAATCGGATTTCAGCGTCAGCAGGTTGGCGCGAAGGCGGAAGACAGCGCTTCTGTCGAGTGCGGATCGCGCGTATGGCAGGAGCTCGTTGAGCCGGCGTTCTGCGGCTTCGAGCGAGGCAGATCCCAGTAAAGCCTCACACAGTTGCGTATGCGCGCGGAATGAGAGGCCGTAGTCGTCTGTCCAAAGGTCCTCCCGGATCAACTTGACCGCCGTCTCGCCGTAGCGGACCGCCTGACCAAAGGCTGCGGAACGTCTTGCATGAGCGAGAGCGGCCAGAAGCGCCTCGATAAACGGCTTTCGCATTTCGAGCGGCAGATCTTCGGCCCGAGATTGCTCGATCTGGTTGGCGATGGCGAAGGCCGCAGCATTGGTGCCACTGTCCCACATCGCCATCATCACCGCGACCAGATGACGATGGCGGTCGCGCCTCGTCGCCTCGTCCATCAGGGAATAGGCGGCCTCCTGGATACGGTCATGGGCGAAGCTGAGTTTGGCAGGCGACAGCACGACAAAGCCCGAACGCCCCAGAGGGGCGGCAAGTTGCTGTAGGTTTTCTTCGGACAGGCCAAGCGCCCGGGCAAGGACGGCCTTTTCTGCTTCCGGACCGATGCAGGCCATCGTCTGTAGAAGACCGAGTGCCTCCGGCCCCTCCTTCTCAAGACGGGCCGTCACGAAGGAGATGATGTTTTCGCTCGCCGGATAACGAGCCACGTCTTCGACCCGGCACAGCCAGGCCTTCTCGGCCGGCGAGAAATAGACGACGCCATCCTGAACGAGTGCCTGCAGCAGTCTTCGAAGATAGAAGGGATTTCCTCCTGTCTTCTCATGCAGCGTCTCGGCCAGATTAGACAGACCGTCCGGGGCATCCGAAAAAATCGTTTCGAGCATCTGCCGTGTGGACTGGAGAGAGAGCGGTCGCAGATAAAGCTCTGCCAGCTCAGCCATCGAAACGCGTGCCTCTGCCATCAAGCGGTCGGACAGGGCTTGGGCTTCGCCGGACTGCTCGCGCCGGGCAACGATCAGAAGAAGCCCCGTGACCGGCTCGTTGACCAGAACCGACAGGAAGGAGCGGGTAGCTTCATCAGCCCACTGGACATCGTCGAGAAACAGCACCATCGGGCTGATCGTCGCTGCCGCGACCGATAGCACCGTGCGCAAGGCCCGCTGCAAGCGGAGTTGGACCATTGGCCCCGGTATCTCGATCCGGCTCGCTTGGGGTCCGGTCAGAATTTCCACGGCTGGCAGGAGATCGACCAGCAAGGATGCATTGCCCTGAAGCTCGCGGGCGAGTGCTTTTCGAAGTGATGCAAGGGTCACATGATCCGCGCGGACGGCTTCGTCGATGAAGGCGCTGATTGCCTGCACGATGGGACCATAAGGGACTTCCGACTGATGCTGGTCGCTCTTGCCCTGGATGAAAAGGGCCCTTTCACCGGCGATCTTAGCAAGGCTCTGGACGAGGCTCGACTTGCCGACGCCGGGTTGGCCATGCACCGATATCATCGACGGCTTGCCATGAACCAGGAACCGATTGAGTACATTGCCGAGGATCTGTTCCTCGTCGCCACGGCCGAAGAGCCAAGAGGTCAAGAGCTGTGCGAAAGGCGCGTCGACGCGTCCGATCTCGAATTGGCTGATCGCGCCGTTCTCGCGCCATTCCTGATCGCAGCGCGCCAGGTCAAGCTCCAGCGCCAAAGCGGACTGGTAGCGAGCAGCCGGCTCTTTCGCGAGTAGCCGCTTGAGAATCTGCCCAATCACCGGCGGCAGATCTGCGAACATGCTGCTGGCATCCATGGGTGCCAGTGCCAGATGAGCGTGACGCCATTCGACCGGCGAGTTGGCTGCCAGCGGGAAGATGCCTGTCAGATGCCTGAAGAGGATCATGCCGAGCGCGTAAAGGTCGCTCCTGCTGTCGCACTGCGGTGCAACCGGTCGCAACTGCTCCGGCGCCCGGTAGATGATCTCGTCGATCACGCCGAGTGTCTGGGAGGAGGCCGAGGCGGGCATTGCTCGCAAACGGATCGTACCCTTTTGATCGATGGCAAAATCGATCGGATGCAGAGAGCCGAGCGGTGCGCCATCAGCATGGGCTGCGGCAAGCGCCCGAACCATGGATAGCGCCCGTGGCAGGAACTCCTGCAGCGGAACGGGCGAAGGTGACAACAATCCAAGCAAGATGCTTTGTGTATCGAAGACAAGTACCCGGTGTTCGTCTTCTTCGAGAATGGCGGCGGGGGTATCGAGCCAGATCTCGGCATTTGCATAGCGGCGCAGGCGCAGGTCGGCCTGAGGCGAGCGCACCGGCTCCCTGGATCGGGGGAGAAAGAGCGCATCCCATTCGCCATCGTCTTGCGACAGACGATAGAAGCTTGCTCCGGCAGACTGCCAGACAAGAGTTTGATTGCAGGCTCGAAGCCACGCTCGATCGAACATTCCGCTATCTCTGGCTACTTGGAGCATGGTCATAACCCGACGTGGTTGCCCATTGTGCTGTCGTAACATCGACGAGCCAAGACTGTCTTTGCCCCACGTGCTGTCGTAAAGGCCGAGTTTGCTGCGAATGCGAAAACTTGGCATTGCGGACAGCAAATCGGAGTTTTATGATAAATGCTTATAGAGGGGCAAAGGCGCATGTCGTCACTACACGATCATGGCATTTTCAAATTCCCTCAGGCGGGTGTCATCAACTCTTCTGTGGATCGGCGGTGGCGTAATCTGGGCGCGGAGGTGCGTGCGCATCCAGCCTGCGAAATACCCGACATTTGCAGCACCCAGATGGAGATCACCCTGGCTCTCCAGGGAACGCCGACGGGCTTCGTGCATCGCCGGGGTGACGGTCGATTTCAGTCGACGGCGGTCCGCAGCGGCACGCTTTGGTTCTGCCCGATCGGTGTCCAGGAAGATTCCATCCGGATCACCGAGGCATTGCCCGAGATCCTGCATCTCTATCTACCCGAGCACCAGTTCGCCACGGTCGGTGAGCTGACATCGCAGCCCGTCGCATCCGGCGACATCGCTTATCTGGCAGACGTAGCCGATGAATTTGTCCGGCAGATCTGTGTGCGCGTCCTTCAAGAAATGCGCCACGAAACGGCAGCCGGGGACCTGCTCGTCGAACAACTCTCCATGGCGCTTACTCTGCATCTTCTCTCGCGTTATTCGGGAAACAGCCTCGCAGTCACGTCAGCAGACGTGAACGGCGCCTTGAGCCCGGCCAGACGAAACAGGGTCATCGACTATGTCGAGGAAAACCTGGAAGCCGATCTGACTGTGGCGGAGCTTGCCGAAGTCGCTTGCCTAAGCCGCTATCATTTTGCCCGGTCATTCAAGGCAGCGCTCGGGCAGTCCCCGTCGGAGTACGTGGCCAATCGACGGCTGCTGCTTGGGCAGCAACTCCTGGAAGACCCGACCCTCTCGCTTGCGGAAATCGCTTTCCGTTGCCGCTTCTCCTCGCAGGCCGCTTTCGGGCGCGCGTTCCGGCGCCATACCGGCATGTCCCCCGGCGACTATCGCCGGCACAGGAACTGAACGCGCTGCCGTTCCCGAGCCCATAGCGTCAAGGACAACCGCTGGAGATCAGCGAAACGTCCAAAACGGCTGAGTAACCGACAAGAGACCGACGGCGCTCCACGGCATTCTCTCCTCGTCACTGCTTCTCCCAAGCACCGAGGAAACGAAAATGACCATTCAAGCCAAAGCCGCCCCTGGCGCGAAACTCCTGAACGCCGCCGATCACACGCTGATCATGATCGACTTTCAGTCCCAGATGGCCTTTGCCACCAAAAGCATTGATGCCGTCAACCTGCGCACCAATGCAGCGCTTGTTGCCAATGCCGCGAAGACCTTCAACGTTTCGACCATCCTCACCACCGTCGCGGAGAAGAGCTTCTCCGGCCCTATGTTCGACGAGATCACCAGCACCTTCTCCGGTCAGCCGATGCTCGACCGCACCTCGATGAACACCTGGGAAGACGCGGCTGTGATTGCCGATGTCAACCGGATCGCCAAGAAGCGCATCGTGCTTTGTGGCCTCTGGACGAGCGTGTGCATCGTCGGCCCGGCTCTCTCAGCGCTCGACCAGGGTTTCGAGGTCTACGTGATCGCCGACGCCTGCGGCGATGTCAGCACGGAGGCGCATGACCGCGCCATGGACCGCATGGTGCAGGCCGGCGCCCAGCCGATGACCTCGCTCCAGTATCTCCTTGAACTGCAGCGCGACTGGGCTCGGGCTGAAACCTACGAGGCAACCACCGGCATCGCGAAGAAGCTCGGCGGCGCTTACGGCCTCGGCGTCACCTACGCCAAGACGATGTTTAACGCAGCCGAAGGTCACTGACCGCGTCCCCGCCGGTCGTTCCGCGTCCCGCCTCCCAACCGGAACGACCAACCACGCCTGGCGCGGCTCCCCTCCCGCGCCAGGCGTAGGTGGACGACACGTTCGCAGCACCACCGCATGCATTCGATCTCACGCCGAAAGGAAACGGTGATGAAACTCTATCTCATCTCACTCGCAGCAGGGCTGCTCGTCGGCGTGATCTACGGGGTCCTCAACGTGCGCTCCCCTGCCCCGCCTGTTATCGCGTTGGTCGGCCTGCTCGGCATCCTCATCGGCGAGCAGATCGTGCCACTCGCCAGAGGCGCTCTCGTTCGGCAGCCGATCACGACATCGCTCCCGAAGCACAGTGAAACGCGGACGACGACCGACCTCAGTGAGCCCCGCAGGCCGCAGGACCGGGCGGGCTGAGCTCCTCGCCCGCATACCGAAGCCCTCCCAATTCAGAAGGAACACTGTGATGGATGCCGACCTCATCCTCTACCATGGACTCGTGACCACGCTTGACCGCTCCAATCCGTCGGCGACGGCGATTGCAATCAAGGACGGCAAATTTCTCGCTGTCGGCAGCGACGCCGAGATCATGAAGCTTGCCGGTGCACAGACGAAGACCGTCGATCTACGCGGCAAACGCGTCCTGCCCGGCCTCAACGACAACCACACCCATGTCGTCCGCGGCGGGCTGAACTTCAACATGGAACTGCGCTGGGACGGTATCCGCTCACTGGCCGACGCCATGGACATGCTGCGGCGCCAGGTGGCAGTGACGCCTGCACCCCAATGGGTGCGGGTGATCGGCGGTTTCACCGAGCATCAGTTCGTCGAGAAGCGGCTGCCGACGATCGACGAGATCAATGCGATCGCGCCAGACACGCCCGTCTTCCTGCTGCATCTCTATGATCGCGCGCTCCTCAATGCCGCCGCCGTTCGCGCTGTCGGCTTCACCAAGGATACCAAGGATCCGCAGGGTGGCGAGATCACGCGCGATGCGGCGGGCAATCCGACCGGGTTGCTGCTCGCCAAACCCAATGCTGGTATTCTCTATGCGACGCTCGCCAAGGGACCGAAGCTTCCCTTCGACTACCAGGTAAACTCAACGCGCCATTTCATGCGTGAGCTCAACCGACTGGGCGTAACGGCCGTGATCGATGCCGGCGGCGGTTTTCAGAACTATCCGGATGATTATGCCGTCATCCAGAAGCTGGCGGACGAGGACCTGCTGACGGTTCGGCTCGCCTACAATCTCTTCACCCAGAAGCCGAAGGAGGAGAAGGAAGACTTTCTCCGCTGGACCTCCTCGGTCACCTACAAGCAGGGCACCGACTACTTCCGCCACAATGGTGCTGGCGAGATGCTGGTCTTCTCCGCCGCCGATTTTGAGGATTTCCGCCAGCCACGTCCGGACATGCCGCCGGAGATGGAAGGCGATCTTGAAGAGGTGGTGCGGGTGCTTGCGCAGAACCGCTGGCCCTGGCGCATGCATGCGACCTATGACGAGACCATCTCGCGGGCGCTCGACGTCTTTGAAAAGGTCAACCGCGATACGCCGCTGGATGGCATCAACTGGTTCTTCGACCATGCGGAAACAATTTCCGATCGTTCGATCGACCGCGTGGCGGCTCTCGGTGGCGGCGTCGCGGTGCAGCACCGCATGGCCTATCAGGGCGAGTATTTCGTCGAGCGATACGGACATGGTGCCGCCGAAGCAACGCCGCCGATTGCCAAGATGCTCGATCGCGGCGTGCATGTTTCGGCGGGCACGGATGCGACCCGTGTTGCCTCCTACAACCCTTGGGTCTCGCTCTCCTGGATGATCACAGGCAAGACCGTGGGCGGCATGAACCTCTACCCTCGGCAGAACTGCCTGGACCGGGAAACGGCGCTTCGCATGTGGACCGAGAAGGTCCAGTGGTTCAGCAATGAGGAGGGCCGCAAGGGCCGCATCGAGGCCGGTCAGTTCGCCGACCTGATCGTCCCGAGCAAGGACTACTTTTCCTGCCCGGAGGACGAGATCTCCTTCCTGACCTCCGACCTCACCATCGTGGGCGGTAAGGTCGTCTACGGCGCCGGTGACTTCAGCGGCATTGATGCGCCGCCCCTTCCTCCTGCCATGCCCGACTGGTCGCCGGTCAGAACCTTCGGGGGCTATGCCGGCTGGGGCGAGCCGCAAGGGGCTGGCAAGAACTCGCTGCGCCGCCATGCGATCTCATCCTGCGGCTGCGCCAATGACTGCGGCCTGCATGGTCACGACCATGCCGGCGCCTGGACCTCCAGCCTGCCCATCAGCGATCTCAAGGGCTTTTTCGGTGCGCTCGGCTGCTCCTGCTGGGCCGTTTAGGAGAGAAGACGATGACAACAATCACACGTTTTGAACAGACCACTCCGCCGGCGCGTCGCGATGCGCTCAACGGGTCGACGGCAAAGGTCCTGATGCTGAGCGGGCTTTGCTCGGCCTATATCCAGGGTGCTTTGACGAAGCTCTTCGACTTCGAGGGCGCCATTCAGGAAATGACCCATTTTGGCCTCCTGCCCGCGCCCCTCTTCGCGGCCGGCGTGATTGGCTTCGAGCTCGTGACATCCGCCATGGTGATTACGGGCTTTCAACGCTGCGCCGGAGCCCTGGCGCTGGCTGCCTTCACGCTCGCGGCGACCTTCATCGCCCTGCAGTTTTGGACGATGCCGGAGGGTCCGGCACGCACGGGCGCGACCAATGCCTTCTTCGAGCATCTCGGCCTGGTCGCCGCCTTCCTTCTCGTCGCCGGCATGGATGTGAGCGGCCAAACGTCCAAAAAACCGGCCTAGGCGACAAGAGCGCCGTGCACCCAAGCCTTAGTCTCGGATCATCCAATCAGCAGGAACCAAGTGATGGATCAGAAACACGAATTCCTCTTGTCCCGGCGGCAGGCACTGCTCGCGGGCGCCACCCTTTCGCTGGCAACGACGCTCCCGGTCTTTGCCTCGGAAACCCTCAACGCACTTCAACAGGAAGGAACGATACCAATGACCGAGAATTATGTGACCACCAAAGACGGCGTCGACATCTTCTACAAGGACTGGGGTCCGAAGGATGCGCAGCCCATCGTCTTCCATCACGGCTGGCCGCTGTCGTCCGACGACTGGGACGCGCAGATGCTGTTCTTCCTCCTGAACGGCTACCGCGTCGTGGCTCATGACCGCCGTGGCCATGGCCGCTCGCAGCAGGTGAGCGAAGGTCACGATCTCGACCACTATGCTGCCGATGCCTCGGCCGTTTTCGAAAAGCTCGATCTGCGCAATGCGGTCCATATCGGCCATTCCACCGGTGGCGGCGAAGTGGCGCGTTATGTCGCGAACTTCGGCGAACCGCAGGGCCGTGTGGCGAAAGCCGTCCTGGTCGCGGCCATCCCGCCGATCATGGTGAAGACGGAAGCCTATCCGGGCGGTCTGCCGATCGAAGTGTTCGATGGTTTCCGTGCAGCACTTGCCGCCAACCGTGCGCAGTTCTTCCGCGATGTGCCGGCTGGCCCCTTCTACGGTTTTAACCGTGATGGTGCGACCGTACATGAAGGCGTGATCCAGAATTGGTGGCGCCAGGGCATGATGGGCGGCGCCAAGGCCCATTACGATGGCATCAAGGCCTTCTCGGAAACCGACCAGACCGAGGACCTGAAGAATATCTCGGTGCCGACGCTGGTGATGCATGGCGACGACGATCAGATCGTGCCGATCGCCGCATCTGCCGAGATCTCGGTCAAGCTTCTCAAGAACGGCACGCTGAAGGTCTACAAGGGCTTTTCGCACGGCATGCTGACCGTCAACGCCGACGTCATCAACCCGGACCTTCTGGCCTTCGTGAAGAGCTGAGCCGGATTGTGCCTCCCAGGCCGCCGCCTGACCCGCGGCGGCCTTCGTGTATCTACACCCTGCCCGTTTCGCAGCAGGTCTCTCCGTCGCACCGAACCTTTGAGAGGTGATCGTCATGACCCAAGTGCAGCCTGACAAAGCGGAGGCCGGCAGTGCGCTCGCTCCGTTCCACCATATGGCCTTCGCTGTCCTCTGGACCGCAACCGTCATCGGCAATACCGGCACCTATATGCGAGACGTCGCGAGTGCCTGGCTCGTCGCCGATCTCTCAGCCTCTCCGGGTGCCGTGGGCCTGATCCAGGCCGCAGGGACACTGCCGATCTTCCTGCTGGCGCTGCCAGCGGGCGTACTGGCCGACATTCTCGATCGGCGCAAACTGCTGATGGCGATGCAGGTCGTGCTGCTGGCGGTCAGCCTCGCCCTGACGCTGCTCGCCTGGCGCGGGCTGATCACCGTCGAGCTCCTAATCGGCCTGACCCTTGTCGGCGGAACGGCCGCAGCCATTGCCGGTCCCGCGTGGCAATCGATGGTGCCGGATCTCGTTCCGAGATCCCAGTTGCGCAACGCGATCGCGCTGAACTCCGTCGGGATCAATGTATCACGGTCGATCGGCCCTGCGATCGGCGGCATCCTGCTCGGCGCCTTCGGTGCGGCCATTGCCTACGCAGCGGATCTTGCCACCTACCTCTTCGTGATCGGCGCGCTTCTCTGGTGGCAAAGCCCACGGGCCGAGGGCAGCCATATCCCCGAGCACTTTTTCGGCGCCTTCCGCGCGGGGCTGCGCTATGCCCGTTCAAGCCGCAAGCTGCATGTGGTGCTGTTGAGGGCTGGTGTCTATTTCATCTTTGCCAGCGCCACCTGGGCGCTTCTCCCCCTCGTCGCCAAGGATCTGCTCGGCGGCGGAGCGAGTTTCTTCGGTCTGCTGCTCGGCTCGGTCGGTGCCGGGGCCATCGGTGGAGCAACCATCCTGCCGAGACTGCGCAACCGTCTCAGTTCCGATGCCATTCTCCTGGGATCTGCGATCCTCAGCGCCGGCGTCATGGTCGCTCTCACCTTCGCACCACCGCAATGGGTGGCCTTCGTCTGCCTCTTTTTGCTGGGCAGCGCGTGGATAGCGGCGCTCACTGTCCTCAATGGCGTTGCCCAGGCAGTGCTGCCCAACTGGGTGCGCGGACGTGCACTCGCGGTCTACCTCACCGTCTTCAACGGGGCGATGACGGTGGGCAGCATCGCCTGGGGCATCACGGCCGAGTCGATGGGACTAACCACGACGCTGCTGATTGCGGCTGCCGGCCTGACTTTGACATCACTTCATATGCATCGGCTGAAACTACCTTTGGGTGAAGATGATCTCTCCGCTTCCCACCACTGGCCCGAACCTATCGTGGCGGATAGCGTTGCCCATGATGAGGGTCCCGTCATGGTGCAGATCGAGTACACGGTTACCGCAGCCGATCGCCCCGCATTCCTGCGAGCGCTCAACCTCCATGCCGAAGCGCGGCGGAGAGACGGCGCCTATCTGTGGGGCGTGAGCGAGGATGCGGCAAAGCCCGAGCAGATCGTTGAATGGTTCTTCGTCGAGTCCTGGGCCGAGCATCTACGACAGCATGAACGCGCATCGCATGCGGACGCCGAGATCCACGGCCAGCTCATCGGCTATCACCAAGGCCAGGAGCGACCGACGGTACGGCACCTCATAGCCATTTCGGCGAGAACTCGGGATGTAAAATAGGCCAAAAGGCGGGGCGCTTCGGCGCCTCGTCAGGTCTGTGGCTGGACGCTGATCGCTCGCTCGATGCAGGCGATCAGGGTTTCCGCCTGATAGGGCTTCTGAAGCACGCAGACGGGCGCCTCGATATGCTGGCGGACGGGCGCGTCAGCAAAGGCGGTGATGAAGATGACCGGGACAGGGTCTTGGCGTTGCCTGAGCGCTGCGAAGAGTTCGATCCCGCTCATGCCCGGCATCTGGACATCGGAGATCAGGCAGGCCGAGCGGCCGTTGCTGGGCGAATGGAGGAAATCTTCAGCGGAAGAATAGGTCGCGACGTCGAAGCCGCAGGATCGCAAGAGGCTGCTCGTAGCACGAAGGACTTCGACCTCGTCGTCGATCACTGAAATCAGCCTGGGAGCATGCACCTTGATCTGCCAATCTCCGGTCGCCGCCGGGTTCACCTTGCATGCCTTAATAGACGTATTTCATAACTTTATCGACTATACCTGAGTTTATCGGCCCGCCGGTGTCCCCTGATTTCGCGCAATGGCCTCCGACATCTTCACCAGATCGGCAAAGGTTCTCGCCATCATCTTGCGCATGATCTTGCCGCGATGGATCTTGACGGTGATCTCGCTGAGATCGAGCTCGCCGGCAATCTGCTTATTCATCAGGCCGCTTGTCGCCATTTCCATGATCTGGCGCTCGCGCGGGGTGAGCGAGGAAAACCGCTCCTTCAGTTCCGCCTCGAGCTTGGTCTCGCCCTTGGCCGCAGCCCGGGTCAGGCAGGCGGCGGCGACAGCGTCGAGCATATCCTGATCCCGGAAGGGTTTCGGCAAAAAGTCTGCGGCTCCAGCCTTCATGGCCCTTACCGACATCGGTATATCGCCATGGCCGGTCACGAAAACGATCGGGATCTCGACGCCCATTTCAGAGAGCTTCTGCTGGAAATCGAGGCCACTGGTGAATGGCAGACGCACATCCAGGATCAGGCAATCGGCCTCTTCCAGGGATTGCACGTCGCGGCACAGATCAAGCGGCGTGGCATAGCCCTTCACCCGATAGCCAACCGAGCGCAGCAGGCTATCGACAGAACTGCGGACGATTTGCTCGTCATCGACGACCAGAACGAGAGGGCTCACGGACATCCTTCGCCTTCCAGGGATTTTAAGTGTTCAGCTTGTTTAAAACCCGCACCGATGATCCGGCAACTATACGTGTGTATGCGAGGCTAGCACTGCAGTCTGACGTCGATCAATTCCCGTACAATTTCTTTGAATCACCGTTCGCATGAAGATCTCCCCATACACCAGAACCAATAGGGATCGTCATGTCAGCACTACCGTTTCAGATCGACGACAGCCTTCACCGAGCGCCTATTGACGCGGTTTCGCTTTCGTCACAGCACCACCAGCTTACCCGCCTGCTTGCCCATGCCATGTCCCTCGTTGAGCAAAACGAGGACACTGCGATGGATCTCATCCGGAAAGCTTCCGCCCTTGTCGGCAGCCCTGATTTGCCCGACAACCCTGTGCCCTGGACCCGTGGCGGGTTGGCTCCCTGGCAGGTCGGTCGGGTCAAGCGGCATATCGACAAAGAGCTTGCCGGACGCATTGGTATCGATGAGCTGGCCCAGATCACGCGCCTGAGTACCAGCTATTTTTCTGCCGCCTTTCGTGCCAGCTTCGGGACATCCCCGCACGACTATATCTGCCGGCGGCGCATCGATCATGCAAAGCAGTTGATGCTCACCACCGACACGCCGCTATGCGAAATTGCGCTTGATTGCGGCTTCGCCGACCAGTCCCATCTCTGCCGCGTCTTCCGCCGCATTACGGGTCAGACCCCAGCCGCATGGCGGCGCAATGGGCGGATCGCCTGAGACGGCATCCGCTCTGCTGGTCTGCCTATCCTGTTGCACGGGGCCTTGCGTGCGACGACGCCCTTATCCTTTAGAGTGCCGAAGGCGCCTTCCGCCCTGATCGCGCGCTTCGTGCGCGATACCGCCAAGCGGCAAAGCCTCGACATCCGAAAATCTCCAAGCCTTGCCCGCAGCAGAATGCGCCACAGTGTCTGGCAGCAGGTTCTGCTGTTCGGCGTAATGATGCTGATCGGCGCATAGAACAACGGGACCGAAGCCGATCGTGGCACGGTCCCGTTCTTAATATCTGGCTGTGAGCCTGAACGCACCTGTTTCCGATGCGCTCCTTACGTGTTGCGACCGATCTCGAAGAGGAACCAGACTCGCTGTTCGCCCTCGTCAATCCACTGTTCAAGCAGGCTGGTTGAGGCAACATCGCCATGCTCGGCACAGAGCCCATGCGTCTGGCGGGCAAAGGACACGAAACGCTCGTTGTCGTCCCGGAGCTCGGCCAGCATATCCTGCGGTGTTACATAGGCCGCATCGTTGTCCAGCAACCGCTGGAGCCTGGCGATATGGCCGCTGGAGCGGATTGTTGTGCCGCCGAGCTTGCGGACCCGCTCGGCGATCGCATCGGTCATAGCGAAGATCTGGCCTGCCTGCTCATCGAGGAGCAGGTGATAGTCGCGGAAGGACGGCCCACTCATGTGCCAGTGGAAGTTCTTGGTCTTGAAATAGAGCGCGAAGGTATCGGCAAGCAGGCCGGTGAGCGCGGCCGATATGTCGTTCACGGCTTCGGGTGAAAATCGAGACGGGGTATTGAGCGCGGCCTTGCGGCGCGCCTCGACTGCGAGAGGCTCCATGGGTCATCTCCTGTTGGCTATGCGGTGGATGCAAGGTCTCTGACCGACGCCTCCGGCGCCGGCCCTGTCCCGCACGCCAAGTCTACGCCGCCCCCGGAAACCAGCCCATCAGCCGCTGGTATGCTCGCCCCTATACATCGGGATGGTGTGGGGTGATTGGCGCGGGCTGACCGTTCGCCATCGCAGGCCTCTCGCATTCGGGGTATGAGGGGACGCCACACCCTCTTCGGCATGCGACCCTCCGCGATCACCACCTTGACCCAAACCTTGGGTCATCCCCGCCCTGCCTTCGGCATGGCTGCAACATACCAATGTTGGTGACGCGCGAACTCAGGTTCAATGGAACCTCATCCCCCTCACTGTCACTCTGAACTGGCTGATCAACCACGCAGTCTTCCCCTCCCGGATGCGCGATCAGCGCCCTACCAGGCCTCGCGCCAGAGACCTGTCTTGCAGCAGCAGTCCAATGAAACCGGCCGAAGATCGGCCCTCACTCAACCCTCGAAGGAACACGACCATGAAGACCATTCTTACCGCTCTCTCCGCCGCCCTGATCTCGTTCGCAGCCGGCACGGCCGCGTTTGCCAGCGTCCAGCCGATCCCGGGCTCGATCACCTACGACAACAGCGATGTGATGCTCGAAAAGGCTCCTGCCGGCTCGACCTTCTTCCACACCTTCTCCAACGGTGACGGTCGCGATGTCCGCGAGGTCTACAAGGTCAATGCCGACAAGTCGGTGACCCTCGTCAACCGCACCATCTCGAACGCTTCCTGACCCCAAGCGCCTGCAGACCAGATCGGTCGAGAGCAATCTCGGCCGATCCGGCTGGCACTCTTCAATCCAGCGCTCCCATCGCCCGGGCGCCGTCAGCAGTCACAGACTTGAAAAGGAGCACATGATGCGAACCATTATTCTGGCCGTCGCCGCAGCATCCGTCAGTGTGATCGGCGCACTGGCAAGCCTACCGCCCGCCGAGGAACTGACGCAGGGCGAATTCATCTGGTCCGAGGAAGGCCACGCGGAGCCGGACCCCATGCCGCTGTGCTCCCTGCCAAACCCAGGAACCAACATCGCCATGCCGACGATCGAAATATACAAGTCCAGCAGGCTGCAGGCGGCGAATGGCCCGAACTGGTAAGCGTGCAAGCCAAGTCAATGGTCAGTCCTCACTTACGCCTAGCGTTTCATTCGGCTGCGCCAACATGAGCAGTCGATGACGACATATCGCGGAAATAATTGCCGCTCTCCCGCCATGTTGACGTCGGCCCAAAGCCAGGGCACAAAGATGGCATCCACGGTCGCTCGCGACAGGAAAACAAAGGAAAATCAAAGGCGAATTTATTAAGCCTTTGAAATCATGTCAGAATCCAGGTTCTCCAGGCAGGTCATTTAAGGTCGGTTTTCCGCTTAGAATCAGCGATTATCTCTCACAGAAAAAATCGACGCCTTCTCAATAACTTGAGCACTCGTAACTGCTCTTCTTCAGGCCATCCGTCGGGCTGAAACGGGTCTCGCAAAATTGGCTGGGGACCTTCCGGAACCCCACCTCCGGCGTCCCAAAAAGGGCAACAGCGCCACTACTGCTCAGCGATTTTCGCACCGTTGGTCAAACGTGCACGAACCTCTTTTCCCGAGAACGGGGATCGTGGTTGAGAATCGTGGCCTCGGCTTCCCTGCCGAAAACTGCGCCGACACCGATCAGGACAGGTTCGTCGACGCCGATTGTTTGCATGGCATCTGCCAGGCCTCCAAGGTGCCCGGCCCAGCGGCGTTCCTGCATGCGGCTGACGGAGGACACGACGACGACCGGTGTCTCGGACGACATGCCGTTCTGACTCAGCCGTCGCTCGATCTGCCCTGCCATCCGCCCACCCATGTAGAAGACGGTTGTCTGGTTGGCTTTGGCGAGCGAGGGCCAGTCCAGGGTTCTCGGCAGTTCCGCTTTCCGGGAATGGCCGGTGACGAAACGAACCTGCTGGGCGTGGTCGCGGTGGGTGAGCGAGGTCTTCAGCGACGCCGCCATGGCAGAAGCAGCGGTGATGCCCGGCACAACGTCGACGGCAATCCCCTCGCTTTCCAGTCTGGCAATTTCTTCGCCCGCGCGACCGAAGATCATCGGGTCCCCCGACTTGAGGCGGACGACACGTTTGCCGGCCTTTGCGAAACGCACCATCATGTCGTTGATGTCGTCCTGGCGGCAGCTTTCCCGGCCGCCTCTCTTGCCAACGAGGAAGCGTTTCGCCTCTCGTCTCGCCAGTTCCAGAACCTCGGGCGAGACGAGGTCGTCGAAGAGGATGACGTCGGCCGCCTGCAATGCCCGCATGGCCTTCAGCGTCAGAAGTTCGGCATCACCGGGCCCTGCCCCAACCAGTGTCACCGATCCCGAGCCCGGAGCAGACGCGATCTGCTCCGCCGTCACCAGCAATTCGTCCGCAGTCTCTTCCGTCGGCGGTTCATTCGTCATCAGGCTTTGCGCAACGAACCGCTCCCAGAAGAGCCGCCTTGGCCCACCGGGCGCAAGCCGGCGATTGACCGCTTCTCTGAGCCGATGCGCAAGGCTTGCCCATTGCTTCAAGGACGGCGGCAAAAGTGTTTCGATCCGCTGGCGGATGGCCTGGGCGAGGATGGGAGCCGCCCCATCCGTCGAGATCGAGACGATCATCGGCGAGCGATTGACGATAGAGCCGAACTGGAACTGGCAGAAGGCCGGCTTGTCGATCACGTTGACAGGCACGCCTGCCGCACGCGCTGCGCAAAAGAACGCGCGCGCCTCGTCATCGGTTTCGCAGTCCGCAAGGGCCAGCGAGGCTCCGGTGAAGATACCACAATGCCAGGGATGGGCATGGTGGGTCAGTGAGGTGCGCTCGATCAGCGCCGTCATGGTCTCGCCGAGATCATCGGTTTCGCAATAGAGTTCGACCATGGCACCGCAGGCCTGCAGCAGCTCGGCCTTCCAGGCGGCGCCATCCGATCCGCCGGCAATCACCGCTCGTTTGCCCTGAAGGCTCCAGAAGACTGGAAGCTTGGCGAGCGGCGAAATGCGCTCCTGTCCGTCACTCGGCAGCGATGGGTTGCGTCGCATCCAGGATCCTCCTAATTTCGGGGCGGCACGAGCCGCAATTCGTTCCGGCACTCAAGGCAACGCCGATGGCCTCAATCGACCGGCAGCCACCTCGTGCAGCCGCGTTGATCTGGTTGATGCCGACCGAAAAGCAGGAGCAGACGATCGCCCCCTTGTCCGGCCGGCCGGCAGCCGGTCGACCGGCAATCAGCATCGAGCGCGCACTGCGATCCGAATGGCTTTGCCAGAGCTGATCCACCGCCCATTGCCGCGAGACAGAGACCGGGTTCGACGAGACGAACAGGCCGGCCGACAGTTTCTCTCCCTCGAAGGCGAGCACGCGGTGGTCACCGGCTCGCTGGTCCATGTAACCGGAGAATTCATGATGACCCTCAAGCTCAAGGCTGCGCCGCAGCCAGGTCTCCCAACTCTCGGCAGGTTGTTCACCTGCAAATTCCACGCGGTAGCCGCCTTCAGCTTTCGCGATCGACCAGTAGGCAAACGGCAGATCGAGCGGGCGCGTTGCCGACACCAGGAAGCCGTAGGCTTTCGCCACGTGGCGGGTGACGGACGCGCGAGCCATTTTCAACGCCGGCTGACCCGAGATCGGATCGACGCGGGCGGAGACCAGTGTATCGACCCGGGCGCTGGGCGCCGTCTCGCCCGTCCAATGCATCGGCACGAAGATCGAGCCGCGGCTCTGGCGTTCGGTCAGCAAGGCCCGCACGATGATCGATCTGCCGTTAGCACCCTCGACATTTACCAGATCGGCATCGCCGATTCCGGCTTTATCCGCGTCCGCCGGATGAATCTCGCAGAAGGGTTCGGCGATATGCGCGGAGAGCTTGGCACTCTTTCCCGTTCGCGTCATCGTGTGCCAGTGATCGCGGATACGGCCCGTGTTCAGGGTAAAGGGATAACATCCATCGGCCTCTTCAAGCGCCGGTGCAGTCACGGGGACAAAGCGCGCCTTTCGGTCTGCAGTGAAAAAGCCGCCATCGGCGAAAAACCGGGCAGCCGATGATCCGTCTTGCCGCAAAGGCCATTGGAACGGCAGAAGGGCGTCATAGTCTTCCGCGTTGATCTCAGCATGGGCACCAATGTCGAAATCGCGCTCGCCGTTGTTCTCGAAAGCGGAGAGCGCCGCATGCTCGGCATAGATATCGGCCGGACCGCGATAGTCGAAACCGGGACCGAAGCCCAAGCGTTTACCGACCTCCGCCAACTGCCACCAATCGGCACGGGCCTCGCCTGGAACGGGCAGGAATGGCCTCTGCCGGGAGATGCGTCGTTCGGAATTCGTCACGGTCCCGGATTTTTCGCCCCAGCCACTGGCCGGAAGCAGGACATGAGCGAGGCGCGCGGTGTCGGTATCCTGCTGGATGTCCGAAACGACCACGAAGGGGCAGGCCTCAAGGGCAGCCTTCACCACGTCGGCATCCGGCATGGAGACCACAGGATTGGTCGACATGATCCAGATCGCCTTGATCCGTCCATCGGCGACCGCCTCGAACATGTCGACGGCCTTCAGGCCAGCTCGCTCCGCGATGAATGGCGACTTCCAGAAGCGTTGCACGCGCTCGCGGTGCACAGGGTTCTCGATCGCCATATGGGCCGCGAGCATGTTGGCGAGCCCGCCGACCTCACGGCCACCCATTGCATTCGGCTGGCCGGTCAGTGACAGCGGACCCATGCCGGGTCGACCGATCCGGCATGTCGCCAAGTGACAGTTGATAATGGCGTTGACCTTGTCTGTGCCGACAGACGACTGGTTGACCCCCTGGCTATAGCAGGTGACGACCTTCTCAGTCTGCGCGAAGAGGCGGAAGAACTGGCGGAGAAGCATGCCGGAGACACCGGTCGCATCGGAGAGATCCGCCATGCTTCCGCGCGAGGCGGCGAGCAGGGCTTCGCCAAACCCTGAGGTGTGTTTTCCGACATAGTTTTCGTCGATTGCGCCTGTTTCCGCCAAATAGGCAAGGAGGCCATTGAAGAGAGCGATGTCACCGTCAGGTCGGACCGCGAGATGCAGGTCGGCAATGTCGCTGGTCGCGGTTCGGCGGGGATCGATCACGACGACCTTCATGGCAGGACGGGCAGCCTTGGCTGCCGCTAGACGCTGGTAAAGGACCGGATGGCACCAGGCTATGTTGGAGCCAACGAGGACCACCAGGTCGCTAAGCTCTAGGTCCTCATAGCAGGCGGGCACGGTATCGGCGCCGAAGGCACGGCGATGTCCAGCAACCGAGGATGCCATGCACAGGCGCGAATTGGTGTCGATATTGGCAGAGCCGATGAACCCCTTCATCAGCTTGTTGGCGACGTAATAGTCCTCGGTCAGCAACTGCCCGGAGACGTAAAACGCGACGGAGTCGGGGCCATGATCGGCGATCGTCTGCTGGAAGGTCGAGGCGACGAAATCGAGCGCCTCGTCCCACCCCGCACGTTTGCCATGGATTTCCGGGTGAAGCGCGCGACCGTCGAGCCCGAGTGTTTCGGCCAGCGCCGAACCCTTGGAGCAGAGCCTGCCGTAATTGGCGGGATGGTCCGGATCGCCCCGCACGCTCACCTTGCCTTCATCATCGACGGCGGCGATCACGCCGCAGCCGACGCCGCAATAGGGGCAGGTCGTCTTGGTTTCACAGGACATGGCAGCGGCTCCGCGCGTTGATCATCCCACTTACTCGGCTGCAACCATCATGCTTTCGAGCATGATGGAGAGATGACCATCGATATTGCGGACCGGGATGGTCTTGACCTCGCCTTCGTCGGCCCCGAGCGCCCGGCCGGTTTCGAGCGAGATGACCCAGTTGTGTAGTGGGCAGGTCACTGCCTTGCCGTGGACAATCCCTTGCGTGAGCGGGCCGCCCTTGTGGGGGCAGTGATCCTCGATGGCGAAGACCTCGTTCTCGGCTGTGCGGAACACCCCGATCTTGCCTTGGGGGGTCTTCACGCAGCGCGCGCCGCGCAGCGGGATGTCGTCGATCGTCCCGATTGCGATCCAGTTTCCGTTCATCGCCTCACTCCGCAGCCTGGTTGTAGTTGATGGTCGCCATCGGCTTGAACTCATGCTTGTCCTTGCCGGAGACGCGCTCGGACCATGGGTCGACCTGGGCAAATTTCTGGCTGAAGACGAAGCGGTCGTAGTAGGCACGGCGCTTGTCGGCATCCTCCATGATCTGGCGGCGGATTTCGTCATGGCCGATGCGTTTTGCCCATTTGTAGATGCGCTCGAGATAGCGCCCCTGCTCGCGATACATCTGGGTGAGTGCCACGATGTGCTCCAGCGCCTCGTCCTCGGTCTTGACGAGGCCAAGGACATCCGTGCCCTTGATATCGAGGCCGGCGGCACCAGCGAAATGGATCTCAAAGCCTGAATCCACGCAGATGACACCGATATCCTTGCAGGTGGCTTCGGCGCAGTTGCGCGGACAGCCGGATACGGCGAGCTTCAGCTTGGCCGGTGTCCAGGAGCCCCACATGAATTTCTCAATGCGGATGCCAAGGCCAGTCGAATCCTGCGTGCCGAAGCGGCACCAGTCGGAACCGACACAGGTCTTCACGGTTCTGAGACCCTTTGCGTAAGCCTGGCCTGACACAAAGCCAGCCTTGCCGAGATCGGCCCAGACAGCGGGCAGGTCTTCCTTCTCGATGCCGAGCAGGTCGATGCGCTGGCCGCCGGTGACCTTGACCATGGGGATGTCGAACTTGTCGACCACGTCAGCGATGGCGCGAAGCTCGGCGGCATTTGTCACCCCGCCCCACATGCGTGGGACAACGGAATAGGTGCCGTCCTTCTGGATATTGGCGTGAACGCGCTCGTTGATGTAGCGCGACTGATAATCGTCGGCATATTCGTCCGGCCAGTCTGAGACGAGATAGTAGTTGAGCGCCGGGCGGCATTTTGCGCAGCCGCAAGAGGTCTTCCACTCCAGTTCCTGCATGACGGCGGGAATGGTCTTCAGCCCCTTGGCCTTGATCAGACGGCGCACATCGTCATGGCCAAGTTCGGTGCAGGAGCACATCGGCGTGACGGCGGCGGGATTGTAGCCGTCGCCCAGAGTGAGCGCCATGAGTTGCTCGACGAGACCGGTGCAGTTGCCGCAGGAAGCGGATGCCTTGGTATGCGCTCGCACGCCGTCCAACGTGGTCAGGCCCTTGCCGGATATTGTCGAGACGATCTTGCCCTTGCAGACGCCGTTGCAGCCGCAGATTTCTGCATCATCCGGCAAGGCTGCAACGGCCGCCATAGGGTCCAGCGGAGTGCCCCCCTGATAGGACTGGCCGAAGATCAGGGTGTCGCGCATCTCAGAGATATCGGTTCCGCGCTTCATCAGGTCGAAGAACCAAGAGCCATCGCCCGTCTCGCCATAGAGCACAGCTCCGAGGATCTTGTTGTCCTTCAGCACAAGGCGCTTGTAAATGCCGGCCGAGGCATCGCGCAGCACGATTTCCTCGCGGTCCGGCGCTTCTGCGAAGTCGCCGGCGGAGAACAGATTGATACCAGTGACCTTGAGCTTCGTGTTGACGACCGAGCCGTGATATTCGGCCGAACCGCCAGTCAGCCGATCGGCAAGAACGCGGGCAGCTTCGTAAAGCGGCGCGACCAGACCATAGCAGGTGCCGCGATGTTCGGCGCATTCGCCAAGCGCAAAGACATTGGGGTCCGAGGTCATCATGCCATCGTCGACGACGATGCCGCGGTTGACGGCGATGCCAGCTTCCTTGGCGAGGCTCGATGCCGGGCGAATACCGACCGCCATGATCACCATGTCGCCTGCAATCACGCGGCCATCTTCCAGCTCGATGCCCTCGACCTTTTCGGTGCCAAGGATCTGCTTGGTATTGGCCTTGGTGATGATGTCGATGCCGCGTTCGGTGAGCGCGTTCTCGAGGAGATAGGCGGCGGCCGGGTCGAGTTGGCGTTCCATGATGGTCGGCATCAGGTGGATGACCGTGACATCCATACCCTGCTGCTTCAGTCCATAAGCGGCTTCCAGACCCAGAAGGCCGGCGCCGATGACGATCGCCCTCCCCTTGCCTTCAGCGATGCTCAGCATGGCGTCGACGTCGTCGAGATCACGATACGGCAACACGCCGGGCAGTTGATGGCCAGGCACGGGGATGATGAAGGGCAGCGAGCCTGTCGCAATGACAAGCTTGTCGTAAGGGACCGTGATGCCGTTGGCCGAGGTGACCGTCTTCGCATGACGGTCGATCTCCGTGACCCTTGCGCCCTTATAGAGGGTCACGCCATGGGCGGCGTACCAGTCGTCATTGTGGATGACGATGTCGTCATAGGACTTCTCGCCTGACAGCACCGGCGACAGCATGATGCGGTCGTAATTGACGCGCGGTTCGGCGTTGAAGATCGTCACGTCGAAATGGCCGGGGGCCTTTTCGAACAGCTCTTCCAGCATGCGCCCCGGCGCCATGCCATTGCCGATGATGACGAGTTTTTCAGCCATTGATGTTACTCCGCGGCTTCGACGAAGCGGTGGCGTTCGTAGAGGAACTTCAACACGGCTTCGCGGGATTTGAGGTAGGTGCGGTCTGCGGCGAGCGCGATGCGGTCGCGCACCCGCGAGATCGGGACCTCAAGCACCTCGCCGATGCGGGCGGCGGGGCCGTTGGTCATCATGACGATGCGGTCGGACAAGAGCACCGCTTCATCGACATCATGCGTGATCATGATCATCGTGTTGCCGAGACGGGAGTGAATCTCCATCACCGCATCCTGCAGATGGGCGCGGGTAAGAGCATCGAGAGCACCGAAGGGCTCGTCGAGCAACAAGATCTTCGGCTCCATCGCGAGCGCCCGGGCAATGCCGACACGCTGCTTCATGCCTCCGGAGATTTCCGCTGGGCGCTTGTCTTTGGCATGCGCCATCTGGACAAGGTCGAGGTTGCGCATGACCCAGTCATGCTTTTCCGCCTTGGTCTTCTTGCCCGCAAAGACCTTGGAAACGGCGAGATTGACGTTTTCGTAGACGGTCAGCCAGGGCAGCAGCGAGTGGTTCTGGAAGACGACGGCGCGTTCCGGACCAGGTTCATTCACCTCGACGTTCTCAAGGAGGACGGCTCCGGCGGACACCCGCGTCAGACCGGCGATCAGGTTGAGCAGTGTGGACTTGCCACAGCCGGAATGGCCGATAATCGAGACGAACTCGCCCTTGTCGATAGTGAGAGTGACGTCTTTCAGCACCTCAGTTCGCGTACCCGAACGTTCGAAGCTTTTGTCGATATGGTCGATCTTGAGATAGGCGTTCATGGTCGCTCTCCTCAGTTCTTCGCGGTGCCGCGGGTAATGACGTTGCCGAGGAGGGCGACGAGCTTGTCGAGAACAAAGCCGGTCACGCCAATATAGGCGAGCGCCACGATGATGTCGGAGAGACGCGAGGAATTCCACGCATCCCAGATGAAGAAGCCGATGCCAACGCCGCCGGTCAGCATTTCGGCGGCAACGATGGCAAGCCAGGAGAGGCCAATGCCGATGCGAAGGCCGGTAAAGATGTAAGGGGCGGCGGCCGGCACCATGATGCGGATGAAGAATTCCAGCGGATTGAGACGCAGCACCCGGGCAATGTTGCGATAGTCGTCGGGAATGTTGCGAACACCCACGGCGGTGTTGATGATCACCGGCCAGATCGAGGTGATAAAAATGACGAAGATCGCGGACGGGTTGGAATTCTGGAAGGCGGCGAGCGACAGCGGCAGCCAGGCGAGCGGCGGGACCGTGCGCAGGATCTGGAAAATCGGGTCGAGACCGCGCATGGCCCAGACCGACTGACCGACGACGGCACCGAGAAAGACGCCGACGACGGCGGCGAGGCCAAAGCCGATCGCGACACGCTCGAGCGAGACGAGAACGCGCCAGGCAAGGCCGATATCCTGGGGCCCGTAATCAAAGAACGGGGCAGCGATCAGATCATAGCTGTCGATCCACACCTGTGATGGTGGCGGCAGCGTGGCGCCCGGATTTGAGCAGGCGATCTGCCAGATGCCGAGTAGCGCGATCAGCACCACAAGCGGCGGCAGGACATTGCGACAGATGGCGGCGAGTGCCTTCTGGAGGTCGATCTTGCGGGGCGGGCGTTGTGCGATCATGACGACCGTGCCTGTCCTGGTCGCTGAAATGGCCGTCGCCTCGGTGTCAATCTTGCGGACGGTTGCGGTCATGGTGTGGTCCTTTTGGGCGGTTGGTGTGTAGCCAGCAATGAGGGGAGGCAAATGCGCCAAGCGTCTCTCCCCTCATCCGGCCATGCGTGGCCACAGCCTCCCCCGCGGGGGAGACTGTGACATCAGGCTCCGGTCTTGATCGTCAGGCTATCGAGATAGGCCTTCGGGTTTTCCGGATCGAAGACCTTGCCGTCGAAGAAGGTTTCTGGACCGCGCGAGCTTGATGCCGGGATGTCGGCGGCAGCGATGCCGAGATCAGCGGCTGCCGCGCGCCAGATGTCTTCGCGGTTGACCTTGTCGACCAAAGCCTTGATATCGGTATCCGGTGCGAACTTGCCCCAGCGGATGTTCTCGGTCAGGAACCAGGCGTCGTGGCTCTTGAAAGGATAGGAAGCGTGGTCCTTCCAGAACTTCATCTCGAGCCCGGTGTTCTCGGCCAGACGGCCATTGCCGTAGTTGATCGTGCCCTTGAGGCGGCCGGCGACATCCTTCGGCGGCACGTTGAACCACTGGCGCTTGCCGAGGATCGCCGACATCTCTTCCTTGTTGTCCATGCTGTCGGCCCAGATCTGGGCTTCCATCACCGCCATCATCAGCGCCTTCGCGGCGTTTGGATTCTTTTCGATCCAGTCGGTGCGCAGGCCGAGCGCCTTTTCCGGATGGCCCTTCCACAGCTCGCCGGTGGTGCAGGCGGTAAAGCCAATGCCCTGGTTGACGAGCTGCTCGTTCCAGGGCTCGCCGACACAGAAGGCATCCATGTTGCCGACCTTCATGTTGGCGACCATCTGCGGCGGCGGCACGACGATGGTGGAGACATCCTTGTCCGGATCGATGCCGCCGGCGGCCAGCCAGTAGCGGATCCAGAGGTCATGGGTGCCGCCCGGGAAGGTCATCGCGACCTTGATCTCATTGCCGGCTGCTTTCTTGGCGGCAAAGGCTTCCTTCAGCTTGGAGGCATCGAGCTGAACACCGGTCTCGGCATATTCCTTGGCAACGGAGATGCCCTGGCTATCGAGATTGAGCCGCGCAATGATCGACATCGGCACTGGCACATTGTTCTGGGTAACCTTGCCGGTCGATATCAGATAGGGCATCGGCGTCAGGATATGGGCGCCGTCGATGCCGTTCGCTTCACCGCCAAGCACGAGATTGTCGCGGGTAGCACCCCAGGAAGCCTGTTTGAGGACTTCCACTTCGGTGAGACCATATTTCGCAAACAGCCCCTTTTCCTGCGCGATGATCAGCGGTGCAGCATCGGTGAGCGCGATATAGCCGAGCTTCACACCGGTCACTTCAGGCCCGGCGGTTGCGGCGAAAGCGCCCGACGGAAACGCAAGGCGAGCCGCGCTCGCAAGTGCTGCCGCAGAACCGATCTTGAGAATCTGACGGCGGCTGATGCTCATTGCTGTGGTCTTGGTCATAGCTGTGTGCCCCTCTTTGTCTGTTGACGGAGATCCGGAAAAACGAAAAAACGCCGCGTGCTTTCCTGCGAGGTCCTGGCGGGAGGAGCCAGACAGCAAGAAGCCTGCGACGTCATTGTCTGATGGTTATCTGCGCCTCTAAGGCGCTCATCCGTCCCGCGGTCGCCGTTGACCGTGGACGCAGACAGTGAAGCAAGGGCCGTGCCAGTTTCGTCTGGCGACGGTTAAGCGTCCGAAAAACAAGCGCTGTTTTAATGGAAGGTGCGACCGCCTCTCGACGGTCACAAGATCAGCCTGCTCGTTCTAGGGCCTGACTTTTCGTGCAAATGCCTCAGGTTTGTGCACCGCAGCGCATCAGCTATCGACCGTCCTCGGGCTCGACGACAAGCTTGATCGGACCGGAAATCGCTCGACGTAGGCCTGGACATCATCCGGATCAAAGCGCGTGCCATCCATGAAGCCATCATAGCCACCGGACGCCTTTTCGCTCGCATCATCCGGTAGGGCGGCGTCCTGCCCCAACGCTGTGATGTAGAGGTCAGGCCGGAAAGCGCTCCGCGCATGCATCATGCCTTCATCACTGAAGTCTGCCTGACCCCAGCGAAGCATCTGGCTATAAATCCAGCTTGCCTGATCTGGCCGCGGATGGTTGGCGGCCCCGCGATGGAAGAGGAAATAATCCGGGACGACCCGTTTTGTCCCCTGCGCATCGAGACTGAACTCGCCATTCAAGACGCGGCGAATGATGCCGGTGGGCGCTGCGATGTATTCCGGAGCGCTCAGGATATCGGCAAGCTCGTTGTGGTGATCGGGGTCATCGCACCAGCGCGCCGCCTGATCGAGCGCGACGATCAGACGGGAGACCGTGTCGGCATTGGCATCGGCCCAATCGGGGCGCATGCCGAGCACCTTTTCAGGCGCCAGAGGCCAGATATCCTGCTTGGCAGCCACGATGCGACCCGTGCCTCGTTCCGACGCAATCATGTTCCAGGGCGCCCCGACGCAGAAGCCATCGATCGCGCCGGCCGCGAGCGCATCCGAAGTCAGCGGTGGCGGAACCACCACCAGCTTCACGTCCCGGTCCGGATCGATGCCGCCCGCCGCCAGCCAGTAGCGGAACTCGTAATTATGCGAGGAGAAGGGATAGGTCATCCCGAGTGTGGGCACCGCTTCGCCCCGCGCGCGCATGTCGGCGAGCAAGGCCGCCAGTGCCCTGGCATTAGCCAGGGCATCGGCATCATCTGCCAGCCCCGTCAAAGACTTCATCCTTTCGAAGATTCGGGCGGACAAGGTTATGGCATTTCCGCCGCGACCGAGGGAAAAGGGCGCGATCGTCGGCGAGGGATTGGAGCCAAGCCCGAGCATGGATGCGACGGGCATCGGCGAGAGCATGTGGGCAATGTCGAACTGGCGGAAGGCAAGCCGGTCGCGGACATTCGCCCAGGTAACGTCCCGGACCAGCTCGAGGCGCAGTCCCTCCCTTTCAGCAAAGCCAAGCTCTGCCGCGACGATCAGGATCGAGGCATCCATCAACGGGATGTACCCTGCCCTGAGCGTTCTCTGCTCCTTGCCACGCACAGTCACGGGCGCATGGATGACAGTATCGCCGGATTGGGTTGAAACCATCTCGCTCACCAGCATTCTCCGATCCACGCCGCACTCACAGCAGCAGTCCTGCGGCCGTCACGACGCTCTGGGCGATGTCGGCCAGCTTCTTCTTCTCATTCATGGCGGTCTGTCGAAGCAGAGCGAAAGCCTGCTCCTCGCTCAAGCCCCGCATTTTCATCAGGATGCCCTTGGCGCGTTCGATGACCTTGCGCTCCTCGAGCGCATTGCGCGCCTCGACCAGTTCGCGTTGAAGGCGGCTGAAGGCATTGAAGCGGCTCACCGCCATGTCGAGGATCGGCTTGATACGCTCTTTTTTCAGCCCATCGACCACATAGGCCGATACGCCGGCATCGACGGCAGCCTCAATGGCGGCAGTATCCGAGCGATCGACAAACATGGCAATCGGCCGCGAAATCATCCGGGTGAGCTGGAACATATGCTCCATCATGTCACGATTGGGGTTCTCGATGTCGATGATGATGACATCAGGATCCATCGTCTCGATCAGCCGCGCGACACCCTGCATCTCATGGATCACCCGGACATTCAGATGCCCGGCTTCGTTCAACCCCTCTTCGATGATCGAGGCCCGAATGGCATTTTCGTCAATGACAAGGATCGTCAGATCAGTTGAAGATTTTGACATGCTCACGTCACGGCTGCCACAGACAACCACGAGTGCCGCGTGGTTCGCAGACATATCTCTGGAGCCACTGCTGCGTCCAACACGCGCCGTGGCTTCCTTTCAACTGCATGAGTGGTCGTGTGTACGGACAATGCGGTCTCCCACTTACATCTCCCATCATCAAGCAATTTTCACGCCAGATTTCTCCAGCAATATCTGTAGGGAGATCGCGGACGCCGAACTGGTTGGACGCTGAAGCGGTATCTGGATGGTGAAGCAATTCACGATGCAACCGATAGGATGAGGCAAGAGACATCAACCTCACTTTGCACTGCAACTTTCGGAACCATGCGAAATCTGCGTCAAGTAAAGTACGCTATGGGGCGATGGTGTGCTTTCGCTCCATGATCAGAACGAGAGCGCAAGGCGACCGCGCGAATAGGCCCGTCTCACCGTCGGGCTGGTGCTCCTGAGCGGAAATAATTGCCGCTCTCCCGCCATGTTGACGTCGGCCCAAAGCCAGGGCACAAAGATGGCGTCCACGGTCGCTCGCGACAGGAAAACAGAGGAAAATCAAAGGCTATTTTTCTAAGCCTTTGAAATCATGTGAGAATCCAGGTTCTCCAGGCGGGCCGCTTTAGGTCGGTTTTCCGCTGAAAATCAGCGACTGTTTCTGACAGAAAAAAGCGGCGTCTTCTCAACAACTTGAGCAATTGCGGCTGCTGTTCTTCAGGCCACCCGCTGTGCTGAAATCAGCTCCGGGTAAATTGGCTGGGGACCAACTTAGGCGCGCTCGTCAGAAAAAGGTCCCTGGACCTTCGGCCCGTGGGAGAACCGGAGGTGGTTGTCTGACCAACCCTACGCCGTCGACGGCCATAACGAAAGCAGATGACTGGATCAGCTTTTTTCATACTGACTTATACCCCTGAAACATTGACAGTCTCCTCTTCATGGCCTCAACTGTAATTGTCAGACATCTTACATATATGGGGATCCGTGTCTGTCCTTTCACAGGAGGAATGTCATGAAGAAGTTCATCACCGGCCTGGCTCTGGGCGTTGCCGCCCTTGCCATGACGACCGCGGCGCATGCAGGCGCAACGCTCGACCGCGTCATGGAGAGAAAGGCGATGGTCGTCGCGACCAACAGCGGCTGGCCGCCGCAGAGCTATCTGGACGACAACAACGAGATGGTTGGGTTCGACATCGACGTGTCGAAGGAAATCGCCAAGCGTCTGGGCGTCGAGGTCAGCTTCGAGACGCCAGACTGGGCGACGCTGACCGGCGGCCGCTGGCAGGGGCGTTATGATCTCGGCGTCGGATCGGTCACTCCGACCAAGGCACGTGCGCAGGTCATCGATTTCGTCGGCATCTATTACTTCAGCCCCTATGTCTACGTCCTGCACAAGGATAGCACCGCAAAATCGGTCGAGGATCTGAAAGGCAAGATCATCGGAGTCGAGACGGCCACGACCTCGGAAGACTTCATCAATCGCCGGCTGGAAATCGACGCCCCCGGCCTGCCGCCGATCGAATACAAGCTGGAGCCGGGCGAGGTCCGCACGTTTGCCGACTCCATGCTGCCCTTCGACGATCTGCGTCTGGGTGACGGCGTTCGTCTCGACGCGGTGATCGCACCCGAACAGACCGCGCTCAACGCCATCAAGAACGGCTACCCGCTGCGCATTCTCGAGGGCGAATACGCCTTCCGCGAACCGCTGGTGGTGATCGCCGAAAAGGTCGACCCGGACTGGACCGCGAAGGTCGGCGGCATCATCGAGGAGATGAAGAAAGACGGCACTTTGGCCACCCTCACCACCAAGTGGTACGGCAAGGACTACAGCGCCAACTGATCCTAACGGGCGTGGAGATAAGGTTCTCCGCGCCCCAACCGCCCGGTGCCCTCATGAACTATCCCGATACCTACTATTCCCGCACGCTCGCCGACCGGAAGGAGCGCCCCGCTCTCTCTGGCAATATCGACTGCGACACTGTCGTGATCGGCGGCGGCCTGGCTGGCCTCACCACCGCTCTCCAACTGGCGCGTGGCGGGCAGAAGGTCGTGGTGCTCGAGTCACAGTCTGTCGGCTTCGGCGCATCCGGCCGCAACGGCGGTTTCGTCAGCGCGGGCTACGCGACGGGGGTCGAGCAGATTGCAAGGATCAACGGTACCGAGGCCGCAGACAAGCTCTACCTGATGTCGATCGAAGGTGTCGATTTCGTCCGAGACACCATTACCGGTCTCAACATTGCTGGTGCCAATCCGGTGGATGGGGTGACCAGCGTCATGCGCTATGACGACGGGGCCGGAATGCAAAGCTATGCAGCCGAGGCCCGGCACAAATACGGCCAGCGGCTTGAGTATCTCGACACGGCGACGGTCCGACAGAACCTGAAATCGAACCGCTATTTCCATGGTTTGCGCGACCCCCAGGCGTTTCACATTCACCCGCTCAACTACCTACGCGGCCTAGCAAACGAGATCGAGCGGCTTGGCGGTCTCATCTTTGAAGGCTCTCCCGCATTTGCTACCGATCTTGTGCCGGACAGGAAGCAAGTGCGCACGAGCAACGGTGTGGTGGCAGCTCGGACAGTGGTGTTCGCGACAGGGGGCTACACGGGGCCCGTCAATCCTCGCCTCAAGCGCGCGTTCCTGCCAATCGCAACTTATGTCATGGTCAGCGAAGAGGCGCCGGAAATGATCGCCTCCGCGATCAGGACGCGCGACGGCATTGGCGACAACCGCCGAGCGGGCGACTACTATCGCCTGATCGATGGTGGCAAACGCCTTCTCTGGGGCGGACGGATCACGACCCGCGCCGCGTCCACCTCCGGTCTCGTCCACGAGCTCCGGCGGGAGATGACCAACACCTATCCGCAACTCAGCGGACTCAGGACGGAACTCGCGTGGTCCGGTCTCATGGCCTATGCCCGCCACCTCATGCCCCAGATCGGCGAGATGCAGCCTGGTGTGTGGCATTGCACCGCATTTGGCGGTCACGGCCTCAACACCACGGCGATCGGCGGCAAGGTGGTTGCAGAGGCGATCCTCGGGCAGAGCGATCGCCACCGCCTGTTTTCGCCCTTTGGCCTGGACTGGGCCGGCGGTGTGGCTGGCCTTGCCGTGGCACAACTGACCTACTGGAAGCTCCAGGCGCAGGACTGGTGGCGCGAGCGGGCAGCCTGAAAGGACATGGCAGAATGATCGGTCGTCTCATACTTACATATCCCGCAGCAGCGCGCCGGATCGGCGGGATGCTTGTGCTCGCGCTGGTCGCTGCAGCCCTCTACGGCTTAGGCGTCAGCTCTGCCTGGATCGGCAGGCTCATTCCGGCTTCCGAGGGCTTTCTCGCCGACAACGCGTCGGCGGCAAGAGCGCTTTCTGCAGCGGTGATCGCCATCATCATCGCCATCAACTGGAAGCTCCTGCACCTGTTGAAGAGGAACTACCAGATCGTTGCCGTGTGGATGGAATTGTTCGCCCTGCTGATGATTTTCTTCCATTCCTTCGACCTGTCGTTCGCTTTCATCGCCAAGAAGATTGGCTTCCTGATCACGCAAGGCGTGACAACGACACTGTTCATTTCGGCGATCTCGATTGCGATTGCCACCGCCATTGCCTTGGCTGGTGCCATTGCCAAGCTCTCGCGCAACGGTGTGATCTATGGCCTGGCGACGTTTTACACGTCGCTCTTTCGCGGCCTGCCCCTGCTCATGCAGATCTACATCATCTACCTGGGCCTGCCTCAGGTGGGTTACGTCATCGGCGCCATCCCCGCCGGGATCCTGGCCCTCTCCCTCTGCTACGGTGCCTATATGACGGAAATCTTCCGTGCCGGCATCGAGAGCATTTCCCGAGGCCAGACCGAGGGTGCCACCGCACTTGGCCTGTCGCCGAGCCAGACCATGGGGCTCGTCATACTGCCCCAGGCAATGCGAGTCATCATTCCGCCGACCGGCAACCAGTTCATCGCGATGCTGAAGGACTCATCCCTCGTGTCGGTCGTCGGCGTCTGGGAGATCATGTATCTCGCCCGTACACAGGGGCAGACGGAATTCCGCCACATCGAAATGCTGATCACGGCCTCGATGATCTACTGGATCCTGTCGATCAGCCTCGAGTTTCTGCAGGCGCGGATCGAGGAGCGCTTCGGGCGGTTCAATGTCCGCTGACATCGCTCCCGTCCCTGGCGCCGCGTCCGGGTCGAACAACAGGCGCGGCGTCCTTCTGACCCTTGCGGCATTTGCCGTCTTTTCCGGCACCGACGCTCTGGTGAAACTGAGCGCCGAGCGGCTGCCGGCACCGCAGGTCACTCTTCTGGTCACGGTCGGCGCCTTCATCCTGCTGTGTGGCCATGCCGTGGTGACAGGGGGTGTGACCCGGCTCCTTCCCCGCCAGCCCGGCATCGCGGTGCTGCGCGCAGTTCTGCTCGCAGGGGACACGCTGCTGATCCATTACGCTTTCGCGCTCCTGCCCTTGTCGGAAGCCTATCTTCTTGCCTTTCTAACACCGATCCTGGTGGCTCTGATGTCCTGGCTCGTCCTGCGGGAGCGGCTGTCCGCGAGTGGATGGACCGGAGTTGTCCTTGGATTTGCGGGCGTGGCGATCGCCTTGCAGCCCGGTGCCACGTCCCTGAACCTCGGCCACCTGGCAGCCCTTGGTTCGGCCGTGTTGTTTGCGCTCTCCCTGATCCTGCTGCGCAAGACAAGGGTCGAGGAGAATGACGAGGCGCTTCTGTCGTCGCTGTTCATCATCCTGATGCCGCTCGCGCTGGCGGCCGCCTTGCTGCACGGAGGCCTTTCTCCAGTTCGCCCCGTCGAGGGCGTTCTGATGGCGGCCGGCGGCATGCTGCTGCTCGCCGGACATGGGCTGCTCATCCGTGCCTTCCGAATTGCGGAAGCTTCGGTCGTTGCCCCTTTCCAGTACAGCCAGATCATCTGGGGCTGCGTCTACGGCGCCCTGATGTTTGCCGCCCCCATCGAAGTTCACACCCTGGCCGGAGCCGGCGTCATCATGGTCTCCGGCTGGCTGGTTCTCAGATAAAGTCGAGGAGACATCCATGACCCAAACCCCCGAGGCGATGCCGGAAATCACGCTTAAGAGCGTGCACAAGTGGTACGGCACCTTTCACGCTCTCGATAGTATCAACCTCGACATCATGAGGGGCGAACGGGTGGTGATCTGCGGCCCCTCGGGTTCGGGCAAGTCGACACTGATCCGCTGCGTCAACCGGCTGGAAGCGCATCAGGAAGGGCGGATCATCGTCGGCGGGATCGAGCTCGACGGCGATGAGAAGAAGGCCGACCTCGTGCGGAGGGATGTCGGCATGGTCTTCCAGCAATTCAATCTCTTTCCGCACCTGACCATTCTGGAGAACTGTATCCTGGCACCGGTCTGGGTGAAGAAAATGCCCAAGAGCGAGGCCCGTCGGATCGCCATGCACTTCCTCGAGCGCGTGCGGATCCCCGAGCAGGCCGACAAATATCCCGGCCAGCTCTCCGGCGGCCAGCAGCAGCGCGTCGCCATCGCCCGGGCGCTCTGCATGAACCCGCGCATCATGCTGTTCGACGAGCCGACTTCGGCCCTCGACCCCGAAATGGTCAAGGAAGTGCTCGACACGATGGTGGCGCTCGCGAACGAAGGCATGACCATGGTCTGCGTTACCCATGAAATGGGATTCGCGCGCGAGGTGGCGGACCGCGTCATATTCATGGATCGAGGCTCGATTATCGAAGAGGCCCCGCCGGCTGATTTCTTCGCGAGACCCCGGACGGACCGCGCCAGCCTATTCCTCAGCCAGTTGCTGCATTGAGCTGGAGGCGGCCCTTCACTTCCTCACGAGGCTGAAGGTGAAATGGCTACCGCGATGATAGTCCAGCGCATAGTTCACCGGCTTGCCCGCCGCATCGAAACAGGTCTCGGCGATCAGCAGGGCCGGGCCAAAGTCGCGAAGATCGTGGCGCTCGACGACGTCGTCCGGCAGCATGACTGACGACACGGTAGCGGCCGACATGCGCGGGCGATGGCGATGCTGCTCGAGCAGGTTAAGCAAGGAGCCGCTCCAGTCTATGTCGTAGAGCTTGGCAGGTATGATGGTGCGTGGCACATAGTCGATGCAATAGAGGATCGGTTCCTCGTCGTGCAGGCGCAATCGTTCGATCCGGATGACGCGCGCCTTGGCTTCGAGACACAGCTTCTCGGACACGACCGCCGGCGGATCCTCCTCGCTGATCGAGAGCACCTTGTTGACAGGCTTGTAGCCGTAATGCTGCGCCATGTCGGTGACGCTTTCGAAGACGGTGATCGGTCTGTCCACCTGCACGGCCGACATGGCGGAGATGAACCGTCCGCGGCCATGCTCGACGTAGATGATGTCGTCCTGCTCGAGGAGTTTCAGAGCTTCGCGCAGCGCAGGCCGGGAAATGTGGAACCGTTGCGTCAATTGCGCCTCGGTCGGGAGCTTGTCGCCGGGCTTGAGCCCCTCCGCGCGTATGAGCTCTGCAATCCGGTCCCGAAGCTGGATTGCCAGGGTTCTGGAGTCACGGATCGGTTCGTCCACGGTTACCTCGCACATTGTCTGAACTCGTTCTTGTCTGACAAAGTCTTGCAGGTCAAGCGCCGCTCGTGACCGTTAGAGCCGGTACCGCGTCGCAACATTGGCATAATTTTCCTCCTGACGCCTCCCTTGACGAAAAGCAGCAAAGATGTCAGTTGTCTTACAACATTTGATCCCTCGAGCCTGTAGCGCCGTCAAGTACTGGAGAAGCGACCCATGCTGAATTTCGACGAACCCCGTTTCCTCAAGATCCAGGGAGGTGCCGTGGCTCTGCGCGCGCGTCTCGATCGGGTAGTTTCGGATTGTCTGACGGCAGGAGCCGAAAACATCTACTTCCTCGGCACAGGCGGCGCGGCCATTCTGATGCAGCCGGCAGCGCAGCTCCTGCAACGCTGCTCCCGTTTCCCCGCCTTCATAGACATGCCGGCAGAGCTGATCTTGACGGGGTCTGCAAACTTGACGTCCAAGTCCATCATCGTCATGCCCTCCCTTTCGGGCACGACCAAGGAAAGCGTCGCACTGCTCGCCCAGATGAAAGAGATTGGCGCCACGGTGATCACGCTGGTCGGTCATGCCGACACGCCGCTCGGCAAGGGGGGCGATCATGTCTTCGTGAATTTTGCCGAAGACGACACCTCCTGCGAATCCTTCTATCTGCAGTCGCTGTTCATCGCCCTTTCAATCATGCGTCACCGCGGGGAGATCTCCAACTATGCCGAGATCGCAGCCGAGCTCGAGCGGCTCCCAACCCTGCTCCTCGACGTGAAGCGCGCTTATGAGCCGAAAGCTCAAGAATTCGCGAGCAAGCTGGCCGCGGCCGACTATCACATCATCACCGGTGCCGGAAACGTCTGGCCGGAAGCATTCTATTACGGGATGTGCATTCTGGAAGAGATGCAGTGGATCCGCACACGCCCGGTTCATGCCTCCGATTTCTTCCACGGAACCCTGGAGCTGATCGACAAGGATGTCAGCCTCATCCTGTTCAAGGGAGAAGACGCCCTTCGCCCGCTTGCAGAGCGCGTGGAGAATTTCGCTCCTGCCTATACCGAGAAAATGACGGTGCTGGATACGGCGGAATTCGAGCTTCCTGGGATTTCGCAGGAGGTTCGTGCGCTGATCTCACCGATCCTGCTCGCCACGGTCCTTGAACGGATCAGCGCGCATCTTGAGGTGATGCGCAATCATCCGCTGACGACGCGCCGCTATTACAAGCGTGTCGCCTACTGATACGGTTCTTGACGATTCGGAGGTCGCGCGCTCGAGCTGCGCGGCCCCGACAGAAGGTTGCTAGGGGGATGACCATGCTCAGGTTTGCCGCAGTCGGCGATAACTGCATTGATCGGTTCCGCCCTTCCGGCATGTCGCTGATCGGCGGTAATGCCGTGAATGTCGCCGTTCAGCTTGCGCGTCTCGGACACGAGTCCCACTATTTTGGTGCTGTCGGTGACGACGCTGATGGTCATCGCACGATCAAGGAGCTGGCTGTCCATGGCGTGCAGGTCGCCAACGTGCAGCTTCGACCGGGCCACACGGCCTTCACCCTGATTGACATCCTCCCCTCCGGGGAGCGGGTCTTTACCCACGAGGACTTCGGTGTCTGCGCCGGATACAGGCCCACGCCGGAAGATCTGGAGAAGCTCAAGCAGATGGATCACGTCCATATCGGCTGGATGGACGACCAGGGAGCGCTGCGCCAGGAGCTCTGTCGCTCAGGCGTGAGTGTATCCCAGGACATTTCAGTCAATAGCGACGTTCAGAACCTTGGCGTTTCCGGCCTGGCGATCGCATTTGGCTCGGCGGGCGAGGACGATGCGGCGGCCGATGCGATGCTGCACCGGCTGGTCTCCGATGGTGCCCGACTGGCCGTCGTCACGCGCGGTGCAAAAGGAGCGTCCGTGAGCGATGGCGAGCGATCGGCCACGAGCGGCATCGAGCCGATCGAGGTGATCGACACGACAGGTGCCGGCGACAGCTTCATTGCAGGGTTCCTTTCGGCCAACCTTTCGGGTCGTGACTGGGCGACCTGCCTGGAAAGTGGTCGCAGCTTGGCCGCCAGGACCTGTGGGCATGTCGGCGGCTTTCCTCAGGCCTAGCGGATCTGAGATACGACCAGCACCAGGCGCAGTGCAGAGCGGATATCATTTCCTGATAGGCAGAAAGATCAACAGGCCTTTTTCGGCGCAATCAGATGTCTTTAATAGCGTAGAGAGGCTGGACCTGCGCGCATAGTAAGCGGGAGCCCAGCGTCTCCCGCCCGAGGCGAACCTTCACCTAAGTCAGGTTGCTCATGTGAAGTTGCAGGAGTTCATCGTAGCAAGACGGGTTTGCGGCGAGCACTGGATGGCCATTCAGGAACTCGGCACCACTTCCCGGAAAATGAAGGGTCGTCCCACCAGCTTCGCGGACGAGGCAGAAGCCCGCCATGCAGTCCCACGCGCGCATATGCGGCTCGTAATACCCAACCAAGCGTCCCGCTGCGACATAGGCCAGCATCAGCGCACCCGACCCGTTGCGGATGAAATTGCCGCCTCGAGCCATGAGGCCGGCGATGATCGCACCGACGCGTTCGGGGGTGACGTAGTTATTGCAGCCTATCCCCGTCATTGCATTCTGCAGATTGCGGCTGGGATCAAGGTGCAGGGGCTTGTCGTTCAGGGTCGCACCAAAGCCATGTGCAGAGGCGAATAGCTCATCCGAGCAGGGCACGTGGATGACCCCGACCACCGGCTCCCCACCCCGCACGATCGCGATGGAAACACACCAGGTCGGCATGCCATTGACAAAAGGAGCCGTGCCGTCGATCGGATCTACGACCCAGGTAAACCCTGAGCTACCCTCATCATGGCCGAACTCCTCTCCCAGGAAACCGTCATTGGCGTAGATTTCGGCCACACGTTGCTTGAGGAAGGTCTCGACGTTCCGGTCGGCAATTGAGACCACATCCTGCAAGTCGCGCTTCGTCTCGATCACCAGCGTGTCGCGTCGATTGAAATAGTCGAGCGCCATGGCGCCCGCTTCCGCCGCCAGTGCCTTGGCCAGAGCAAAACGCGCTGCGAGAGCCGTATCATTCACTGTCATTCTCTTCTTCCTTGGTCTTTCTGAGATAGGGATCAGCCGCTTATGACGGCAATGCCACGGTTCTTGAACGCAAGTGTGACGTCACTTGCGGCGGCATGGGCATGGTCGACGTCGTGATCGATAACGAAGAGCGTGCCGACGTCCGTCTCGACTTCATATTCGACATGACCGCCGAGATAGGCCGAGTGGAGCACGCGACCCTTCAATCCTTGTGCGTCAGCAGAACCTATCCGGATGGCACCGGGTCGGACTGCGAGTTTGGCTGGGCCTTGGCCCGCTTTGGACTGCAGGCGATGCTCGATATTGCTGACACGCACGAGCACTTCCCCACCATCAGACCGGACCACCTCGCAGGGCAGCACGTTCGCCTCCCCCATGAAGTCAGCGATGAAGGGGGAGGCCGGGGCTTCATAAAGTTCGCGCGGCGCACCGGACTGGGCGATTTCGCCATCCTTCATCACGATAATCCGGTCGGAGACGGCAAGCGCCTCGTCCTGATCGTGCGTCACATATACGGCGGTGAAACCGAGACGCTGCTGGAGGTCGCGAATTTCCGTGCGGACGCGGCGGCGAAGCCGTGCATCCAGGTTGGAGAGCGGTTCGTCGAGCAACAGCACCTGAGGTTCGAGAACCAAAGCACGAGCCACCGCAACGCGCTGCTGCTGGCCGCCTGAGAGTTCTGAAGGAAGGCGATGCCCCATGCCGGCGAGGCCAACGAGCTTGAGGCCCTCCTCGGCCCTCTCGCGCGTTTCCCTTTTGCCGAGGCCCAAAGACTCCAGTCCGTAGGCGACATTTTCGAGCGAGGTCATGTGCGGAAAGAGCGCATAGGACTGGAAAACCATCGACACGTCACGCGCGTTTGCCGGCAGCATGGTCACATCGTTGCCGCCAATCAGGATCTTGCCGGAGGTCGGATGCTCCAGACCCGCCAGCATGCGCAAAGTCGTCGTCTTGCCGCAGCCGGAGGGACCAAGCAGGGTGACCAGCGTTCCGGGCTCGATGGTGAGTGAAAGATCATGGATGGCGGTGAAGGCGCCGAAGGTCTTGCGGACGTTCTGGAAGGTGACGGATCCGGCTTTGACAGTGATCATGCGGTTTTCTCCTGACCGAGAGGAACGGGACTGTTGTTGCCGAGACCGGCAATACGGTTTTCGCGACGCAGCTTGCGCTCGCCGACGAGGAGCTGGAAACCACCGATGACGGTGATCATCACGACGATCAGCATCGAGGAATAGGCGATCGCCACGCCGTATTCGCCGTTTTCAACGAGGCCCACGATGTAGGAAGTCGCCATGTTGTGTTCGGCGCTGACCAGGAAGATTACAGCGCTGATCGAGGTGATGGCGCGGACGAAGGAGTAGACGAGCGCGGCGGTGATCGCCGGGCGCAAAAGCGGCAGGATGATCTTGCGGACCGTGCGGAAGCTGTCTGCCCGCAGCGTCAGCGAAGCTTCATCCAGGCTCTTGTCGAGCTGGCTCATCGCCGCGATCCCGCCACGCACGCCGACCGGCATGTTGCGGAAGACGAAGCAGGCGATCAAGATCAACGCCGAACCGGTCATTTCCAGCGGCGGCAGGTTGAAGGCCATGATGTAGCTGACGCCGATGACCGTGCCGGGGATGGCGAAGCTCATCATCAGGGCGAACTCGAAGAGGTTCCGGCCAGCGAATTTCTGCCGCACGATGATGTAGGCGGTGAGCAGACCGACAGCGGCCGTCAGAGGCGCGGAGATCAGCGAGATCTCCATGGTCGTCCAGAAGGAATTCCAGGCAACACCCGTCCAGGCGATCAAGCCGTTCTGGATGCTGACAGAAAACGCGCGGGCGTAATGCTCAAGTGTCAGCGTGTTGTCGAGGCCCCAGGTGGTCACAAAGCCGCCGACGAGGATCATCCCGTAGACGACGACGGTGAAGATCATCCACGGGATGACAAGAGCATGCACGCCGATCGAGATGCCACGTGGTAGCGCGATATGGGCGCCGCTGTCGCCCTTGCCGGTGACGGTCGCGAAGTTCTTGCCCGACAGCCAGACCCGCTGGGCCACGAAGGCCGACAGCGTGAAGAAGAGGAGGACGAGCGCCAGGACGGCTGCTCGCGACGGATCATTCTGCGAGCCGACCACAGCGAAGAAGATCTCGGTCGAGAGCACGCCATTGCTGCCGCCGAGCACCAGCGGATTGCCGAAATCTGCCATGCTTTCGATGAAGCCGATCAGGAAGGCGTTGGCGAGGCCCGGCTTCATCAAAGGTAGGGATACCCGCCAGAAGGTGCGCAAACGGTCCGCGCGCAGCGTCTGCGACGCCTCCTCCATCGATGGGCTGACGCCCTCGACGACGCCGATCAGGACGAGGAAGGAAATGGGGGTGAAGGATAGGACCTGGGCAATCCAGATGCCGGTCAGGCCGTAGAGCCAGCGCCCAGGCTCGATCCCAAACAAGCCCGATAGGGTCTCAGTGACCACGCCGGCGCGACCGAAGAGCAGGACGAGCGCAAGGCCAATGACGAAGGGCGGCGTAATGATCGGCAGGACGGTCAGAAGCCGCAGTCCCTTCTTGAATGGGAATCGGGTGCGGGTGGCGACGAGCGCGAAGGCTAGCCCCAGCAGAGTGGAGGCGGACGCCGTCATGATTGCGAGCGTGAAGGTGCGCCAGGCGACGCCGCAGCGTCCTTCACCGATTACACAGCTTAGGCTCCAGATGCCCGGATCCTGAAGATTCTTTATGAACCCATCGGGCTTGAAGGAGCCATCGAAATCCTGAACTGCGGCCACCAGCATGCTGCCAATCGGATAGAAAACGAAGACGAAGACGAGAAAGACAAGCAGAGAGATAGACCCGACCACAAATGCGTCGCCTTTCATCACCCCGCGTTCGACCAAGCCGAAGGCGAACATGAGGACGAAGACGATCGCCATGGTGACGGCACCGGCCCCCATGGAGGGCTGCCCGTCGGAAAGCGGTCCGATAAGGGCTTCGCTGATCCCCCATGTCCAGCCGGAGAAGCCGACCGCCAGCCCCTGCAGGCAGAGATAGACGAGACCCGCCGCACCGGCCGCCGCAAACAACGCCCCACGGCGCATCGGATCGACAGCAAATCGTGCCGCGAGACCGAAACCTAAGAAGAGGGCGACACCGAGAAGCCAAAGACGACCGTGACCCAACAACTGCAGAACGCCTGGCGCAGCGCTCTCCGTGAACGGAAAATCATCGAGCCAACCCAGGCCGAAGAAGCCCGATTCCAGCCTGTACCAGGGGAGCAGAATGAAGGACGCGGCTCCAAAGGCCAGCAACAGGTCCAGTCTGCGGTTACCATGTCTCATGGTCGACCTCATTCAAAATATCGGGAAGAGAGCAGAAGGAGGGTCGGCAGCCTCGCAGCTGCCGACCGTAAGGCGCAAAGATCAGTTTGCGACGGCGCCAATCTCACGATCCCAGCGCTCAAGCAGTGCCTTGCGCTTTTCCGGATCACCATAGGTCTTGAAGTCATAGTCGATCAGCTTGATGTCCTCGAAGCGCGGGGCTTCCTTCGGGATCTCCGCGGTCTTGTTCGAGGGAAGCTGGAAGGATTTGGCATCCTTCATGCGGGACTGAACTTCCGGCTTCAGCGACCAGTCGTACCAGGTCTTGGCATTGTCCATGTTGCGAGCGCCCTTGACGATCGACATGGAGCCGATCTCGTATCCGGTGCCTTCACAAGGAGCGATCGACTTGACGGGGAAACCCTCGGCCGTCTGAGCCACGGCATCATGCATGAAGACGATGCCGAGACCAGTCTCGCCGCGGGCGGCGGCCTTCACCGGTGCGGACCCGGACTTGGTGTATTGCGAGATGTTGGCGTTTAGGGACTTGAGATACTCGAAGGCCTTGTCTTCGCCCATGATCTGCACGAGCGAGGCGAGCGCCGTGTAGGCGGTCCCCGACGAGTTCGGGTTGGCGATCTGGATTTCGCCCTTCAGTTCCGGCGCCAGGAGGTCCGCCCAGCAGGAGGGCTCCTTGTAGCCCTTCTGCTTGAAGATTTCGGTGTTGTAGCCCCAGCCGAGCGCACCGGCATAGACTCCGACGGTCTTGAATCCGGAGCTTTCGGCTTGGTTCTTCGCCCAATCCTGTAGCTGATCGAGCATCGGCGACTTGTATTCCTCTGTCAGTCCCTCGGAGGCGGCCTGCAGGTGGGGGTCGCCGGTACCTGCCCACCACAGGTCCGTCTTCGGGTTGCGTGCTTCAGCGCGGATCTTGGCATAGGCCTCGCCCGAGGACATGCGAACCATGTTGACTTTGATGTCATGAGCTTTTTCGAAATCGCCCTGCATCTGCTCGCAGATAACGACGTCTGCAGCGCAGATGAGGTTGAGCTCACCCGCGGCCAGAGCCGAGCCGGCAGACAAGCTCGTGCCGGCAAAGAGTAGAGTGGACAGTATGGTCAGTCGCATGGGTATCCTCCTGTTGCTTGCGTCTGAAGTCGAAGAAACTGACAAGCCTTCGGCGGCGGTGCCGAAAGGCACCGTTTCCGCGGCGGTCCTGGTATTGAAAAGATCAGTTGATCGGGTTGATCTCGCGATCGAAGCGGCTCAGGAGCCGACTTCGCTGTTCGGGTGATCCGAAAGTGGCAAAATCATAGTCCACCATCTTGATCATCGAGATATCGGGAGCGGCGGGCGGCAGCACGGCCCGGGCATTGGATGGCACCTGGTTCTGGCCCGCGGCAGCGCCGGTCGCCTGCCCTTCGGGGCTAAGCGCAAAATCGACGAAGCGCCGCGCCTCTTCCAGATTGCGGCTGCCCTTGACAATGCTGACCGCACCGATCTCGTAGCCGGTGCCCTCGCAAGGCGCGACGATGACAAGTGGAGCGCCCGCCTCCTTTTGCGTGACGGCATCATGCATGAAGGAGATGCCGATCGTTATCTCTCCCCTGCCCGCCGCCTTGACCGGCTCGGCACCGGCCTTTGTGTATTCGGTGATGTTCTGGCCGAGTTCGCGCATATAGCCAAAAGCCTCGTCTTCGCCGAGCAACTGCACGAGCGTCACTAGCGTTGTGAAGGCGGTGCCTGACGAATGCGGGTTTCCTGACAGGATATGGCCGCGATAGATCGGCTTGGCGAGATCCTTCCAGCAGTTGGGCGCCGGCAATCCTGCAGCCGCCAAAAGCTCGCCGTTGTAGGCAAATCCGAGTGCCCCGGCATAAAGGCCTACGGACGTGCCGCCAGACAAAGAGAAGAAGTTCCGAGCCCAGGGCAGAAGGTCTGCTTCCTGTTGGGGACGATAGGGTTCGAGCAACCCTTCATAGGCGGCCTGCAGATGCGTGACGCCAGTCCCGCCCCACCAGACATCGACCGTCGACGCATCTTTCTCAGCCCGCACACGATCGAGTATTTCGCCAGTGCTCATCCGCGGCATGTTGATGGCACGCCCGGTCCTCGCCTCGTAGGTCTTTTCCATGACGGCGCACCAGACCTCGTCAACACCGCAGAGAATGTTCAGCGTGTCGGCTGCCCGGGAACCCGTGGCCGCAGCGAAGGTCACAAGTACCCCGGCGCCGATGGCGGTCAATAACTTCACCTCGTCCTCCCTTGAAACCTCCCCGTTCCAATGAGTGAAACATGTCCGTATCACTCCGGGCTGGCAACCCGGAGAATGGTTACCGTTCTTTCAGGACGGCATCGTCACGCATTGCAGAGATTTCAAATGTTACAATTGTGTCGTCTGCCGATAACCAGCAAGTCTTTGGCGTTTTCCTATGTGACGGTTATGATGCAGATGGGAGGACTGCAACGTGTTGAACCAGAAGGTGAAAATTCTGATCGTTGAGGACGATCCGGATATGGCGGAGCTTATTTGTGATCTGGTGGAGGCAGAGGGTTGGATACCGATAACGGCACCATCCGCCGAAGCCGCACAAGAGCGATTGCAACACGAGACGGTTCAGCTTGTCCTGGTGGACCACAATCTGCCTGGGCTCTCCGGCCGGGCCTTTGCGCAGCGCTTGAGGGCTCAAACCGATGTCGGCATAGTCATGGTGACTGCAGCGGGCAGTGCGACCGATCGGGTTCTGGGACTGGAGACCGCAGCGGACGACTATGTCGTGAAGCCGTTCGAACCGAACGAACTGACCGCACGGATCAAGGCGGTTCTCCGGCGCACCCATCCTCAACTACGCCAGGACAGGGAAAGTGATCGCGATCAACCGCCAGCCGCCCTCAGGCTTGGTGAATGGGCCTTTGATCTCGGGCAACGCAGAGCAGTCTGCCTCGCCGATCCAACCAGAACGCTGACGGCAGCAGAGTTCGCTTTGCTGGAGATCCTCGCCGAGACACCGAACACGCCCGTGAGCCGCGCCCAGATTCTCGACCGAATGGGTGCCGACTCCGATCGTTTCGTTGATCGCAACGTCGATGTTCTGGTGCTGCGTCTCAGGCGCAAGATCGAGCGGAACCCGGACCTCCCATGCCATATCCAGACGCGGCGCGGCAGGGGGTATGTCTTGCACACTGACGACGCTGGATCCCTGCCTTGATCAACCGCGCCTTCCTCTCCTCCATCGCTTTTAGACTGCCCTTTGCAATTGCCTTCATTTGCGTCTCGGTTCTCCTGCTGTCGACCGTCGCCATCTATGGCCTGCAGAGGGCGCGCAGCGAAATGTCGGCCTACAGCGTGCAGGCCTTCTCGAGCCTTGCCAAGGCATCACTGGTTTCGAGGCAAGTTTCCGACCTTGTTTCGAGCGCACCATTCCTGATGAATGCCACCTCGCCCTATCGTGTTTCGAGCGAAAGCCGTGCGGTGGTCGCGCAGGTAGAGACACTGCTGGACACAATCGCACCGGATCAGCCAAGTGCGCCTGGGCAAGGCGCTGGTGCGCGCCGGATCATCGAACTCCTTGAAGATATCGAAGCGCAGACGCTGGCCCTCGCAGCCAATGCAGATGCCGCCCAGGAGCAGAAGGCCGAAGCAGCCGTGGCGCTTGGGGAAATAGCTACTGCCCGCACAATCCAGGATCAGGATCTTCGGCAGCGTCTGAACGGTATTGCACAATCCGCATCAACATCGGACAGCCTCTTTCAGCTCGGCGAACTCCAACGGCGCTTCGTTGCCGAAACGACCGCCCGGATGTTGGTGCCTGCTCCCAACCTGCGCATCTCCCCCGAACAGCTCGAACCATATCGACGAATCTTCGAGGCACAGACGCTTTACCTGCTTGAGATGTTCACCATCCGCGCGTCCGTCTCACGCCTGCACATCGTCTCGCGTGACCTCTCGCATGCAACCGAAACCCAGAGCGCACTCGTTGCCAGTGCGCTTAACCAGAACCTCGAAGCCACCTCGAGCGCGTTGCGCCAGTTGCTCGTCATGATCGTGCTTGCATCCTTTGCTGTCGTCATCCTGGCCATTCTGTCCATCCGCTCGGTCATGCGCGTTTCTCACGGGATCGGTGACCTATCGCGCGGCATGAATGCGCTGGCGCGCGGAGAGGAAAATGTGGGGCCACCCGTTTATGCAGGGACTGAAACGGAACTGATCCGGTTGCTCGACGCCTTCCGCGCCTTCAAGGAGAGCGTCGACCGCGTGTCGCGCCTCAGACGCACAGCGGAAGCGGCCGCGCGTACGATCCGATCGACCTTCAGGACGATGAACGAAGGCATTGCCCTCTTCGATCCGACAGGCCGACCGATCACCATGAACCGTCGCATCATCGAACTGATGCGACAAACGGGATCGTCGCGAAAAATGTCGCTGCGCCGGTTCGTTGGAACGGTCCCGGAGATTGATCCCCTGCTCATGCCGGCCGAAAACGAGCGTGGCTCGCTTGTTGAGCGTCAGGTACTTCGGCACCGATTTCTCGACGACCAGGTGGTGGAGATCTCTGCATCAAGGCAACCGGACGGCGGCGTGGTCCTCCTCGCCCGTGACGTGACCGCCATGGATCGCCAGGAGATGGAAGCCGCCCGCGCTCAGCGCCTTGATGTGGTAATGCGTATGACGCACCAGGTGAGCCACGAGGTCGGCAATATGATCGGCATCATTACCGGTAGTCTTGGCCTGCTGGAGCGCGAACCTGGCTTCACCGAACGGCAGAAGCGCCACCTCGGGCGCATACGAAAGGCCGCTGAACGAGGGCGCGCACTCGCCTCCAGCATGTTATCCGTCGGTAGCCAGCAGCAGATACGTCCCGCCTCGATAGACATCGCCACGATCCTTCAAGGGATGGCTGATGTTCTCGAAATGGCGATTGGCGCCCGCAATCGTCTGGAGCTGGAGCTCGCAGCCAATCTGCCAACCGTCAGCCTTGATCCTGCGCTGCTGGAGCAATCGATACTCAACCTCTGCCTCAACGCATCTGCGGCCATGCCGGACGGCGGAGTGGTGCGCGTGGAGGCGCGGGGGGAGGCAGACACGGTGACCCTTGCGGTGATCGATCAGGGTGTGGGCATGTCACCTGAAGTCCTCGATCAGGCGATGGAACCCTACTTTACAACACGCTCGAAAACCGGAGGCTCGGGCCTCGGGCTCGCGATGGTCTATGGGTTCGTCCGCCAGTCTGGGGGCGAAATCAGAATCACCTCTCGCTTAGGGGAAGGCACACGCGTGGAGCTTTGTTTCCTTCCATCGAGGCCGAATGCAACGCCGTGGCGGGCTGAACACGAGCGGGTCCGATCTACCCAATGAAGGCCTATAGCCCTGCCCCTTCAGCCGAGCATCAGCGAAACCTAGATAACCAATGGCGGAAATAATTGCCGCTCTCCCGCCACGTTGACGTCGGCCCAAAGCCAGGGCACAAAGATGACATCCACGGTCGCTCGCGACAGAAAAACAAAAGGAAATCAAAGGCTGTTTTGTTAAGCCTTTGAAATCATGTGAGAATCCAGGTTCTCCAGGCGGGCCATTTTAGGCCGGTTTTCCGCGTAAATTCGGCGGCTGTTTCTTACAGAAAAAAGCGACGCCTTCTCAACAGCTTAAGCAATTCCGGCTGCTGTTCTTCTGGCCATCCGTCGTGCTTCAAGCAGGCCTCCTAAAGTTGGCTGGGGACCAGAAGATGTAATGAACTCGTTCGTAGAGCACCGCCTCAGTGTGGCTTATCAAAGACACATCGCATCCTTTCATTGCTTCAGCAATTCCTCTACCTCAACTCCACTGAACATGCTCGTACGTCACTTTCCCGCAGCCGCATTTCTAGTTCACGACATAATCAACCCGCCGTCCACGTTGATTGTCTGTCCCGTGATGTATGCTGCATCGGACGATGCAAGAAACGCCACGAGCGCGCCGACTTCGGCGGGTGTTCCAGCGCGGCCCATCGGGATGCCTTCGACCCATTCAGCCATCAGTTCGCCGGGGCCGTAGTCGCCCAGCATCTTGCCCCAGACCCGATCATTATAATCCCACATCTCGGTGTGGATAATGCCAGGACAAATGGCATTCACAGTGATGCCTTCTCTGGCCAGTTCCTTAGCAAGGCTCTGGGTCAGACCGACCACGCCGAACTTCGAGGCGGCATAGTGGGGGGTGTAGATGAAGCCCTGACGTGCCTGACCGGATGCCGTGTTGATCAAGCGTCCTTTCGTGCCACTGGCGCGGAAGCGGGCCACCGCCTCCTGGCAACAGAGGAAAACGCCCTTGGTGTTGACGTCGAGATTAAGGTCCCACTCGCGCTCGCTCAGATCCTCGACCTTGGCGATAGTGATTACACCGGCATTCTGGACCGAGATGCTCATAGGTCCGAGGCGCCCTTCCACTTCGGCATAGGCCGCGCGCACGGCGTAGGCGTCGGTGACGTCGAGTTGCAGGCCGAGTGTTCCGGCGCCGGTCTCTTCGGCAAGCCGTCGGGCGGCGTCAACCGTTTCAGGCTCGATCGCTGCAATGGCGATCTTTGCGCCTTCTTCGGCAAAGCGGCGAGCAATACCGAGCCCAATACCCTTGTTGCCACCGGTCACGAAGACGGTTTGGCCGGAAAAACGCTGCATAGTCCTACTCCTCCTTGATGCAGCCGATCCGACAATCCGCCAGAAACGGGTCAGGCCGTCAAACGGGCCGCTGTGAATTTGTCCGTAACGAGGACGTCGATGATGCCCATCCTAAGGGCACCAGCGATTGCCTCAGTCTTCGATTCTCCCCCGGCAAGCGCCATCACTCTGTCGGCCTTACGCAGGTCCTCAAGCGAAATGCCTATGACCCGCTCGTTGAGCGGGGTCTCGACCGGCTTGCCGTCTCGGTCGTAAAAGCGGAACGAGATTTCACCGACCGCTCCCGCGTCGTGCAGCATCGCCATCTCCTGGCGGGAGAAGACGTTGCCGGAGCGGGCCAGCAGCTCGGACGGCTCGACGGCGCCGATACCGATGATGGCGAGCGTCAGACGGCCGAACAGGTCCATCGTGCCACGCACGACCGGGTCAGCCAGCATCACCAGCTTTGCCTCCCGGGACGAGGTGATGCCCTGGACAAGCAGCAGGCGCGGCTCACCGCCGGTGAGCTTTGCAAGCCTTGCAGTAAGCTGGGTGGCATGCGTCTGAACCGAGGCCTCGCCCATGCCGCCCAAGATCTGAACGATGTATTTCGCGCGCCCCGTCTTCAGCGGATGAATGTTGTCAACCATGCGAAGTATGGTCTGGCTCCAACTGGACACGCCAATGATTTCATCCTGCTGCAGGGTCACTTCGACGAAGTGCGCAGCCGCCTCGCCTATGCGGGCCATAATCGCACCATCACGGTCTTCCGAGCAGTCGATGACGATCGCTTCTGTCAGGCCGTAACGATCACGCAGCGCCATTTCCAGCTCGGCAAAGGTCCCGGGCGGGGGAATGATCGTCGTTCTGACGATCCCTTCCATCTCCGCGCGCTTCAACATGCGGGAAACGGTCGCCTGAGACATATGCATGATCTCGGCAATCTCGGCCTGCCGCTTGCCTTCGGCGTGATACATCTGTGCGACTCGGGCAATAAGTCGAAGCTCGTTGAGACGTCCCATGAACCCCTCCGATGGGTGAATTTTTATTCACCCATAGATGAAGTCGGTGTAACGGTCGAGCGGAAGATTGCATCTTCCCAGACCAGCAGGCGCCTGCTGAAGTCGCTATTTCTTGCGTCGAGTGTCATTGTCTTGCGCGGCAAGGCCTTGATTGCCTCGAGATTGTCCCAAAGACCCAGGCTCAGGCCGGCAAGATAGGCGGCACCAAGCGCGGAGGCTTCAGCGGCATCGCATTGGATGACCGGATGGACAAGCGTATCGGCCACGCATTGCATCAGGAAGGTATTTTTGCTGGGCCCACCATCCACGAACAGCCGGCCCAGCGGTGCCGGAGACTGCGCCACCATAGCCTTGAAGACGTCGTGGACCTGAAAACTGATGGAGTCGGTGACGGCACGCGCCATCTGCGCACGGGTCGTGTTGAACGTGATCCCGGAAAACAAGGCACGTGCATCGGCTTGCCAATGGGGCGCGCCGAGACCAACAAAGGCCGGCACGAAGCCCGGTCCCTCCGGCTCAGCGGTTTTCGCAAGATCGACCAGCGCCTGGACATCGGGGAGACCGAGGATTTCCACCATCCACGGTAGCGAGGCGGCCGAAACCAGAATATTGCCCTCGAAGGCATAGGTGGGCGTTCCGCCGAGTGACCAGGCAATGGTCGTGGTGATGCCGTTCTGCGGCGCGATGAAATGCGGCAAGGTCGTCATGATCGAGGAGCCAGTGCCGAAAGTGACCTTTCCGTCACCAGGTTCGAAGGCTCCATGTCCGAAGAGGGCGGCATGGCTGTCACCAATAGCGGCCGCCACCGGAATGCCATTCGGCAGACCCGAGACGCCAAGGGTCTCGCCGAAGTGCGAGGCGCTATCGCGAACTTGCGGCAGATAGGCTTTGGGCACGCCGAACAGGGTGCAAAGCTCATCGCTCCAGTCCATTTCCTTCAGGTCAAGAAGCTGGCTGCGCGCGGCGTTGGAGGCGTCACAGGCATGCACTTTTCCGCCAGTGAAGCGGTGGATAAGCCAGGAGTCGATCGTGCCGAGGCAGAGCTTCCTGCCTTCAGGTGCGCGATCAAGGAGCCATTTCATCTTTGGTCCGGGAAACATCGGATCGATGGGCAGACCGGTAAGTGACTCGACCCGGGCGGAATGACCGGCGGCGTTGAGCTCGGCACAGACCGGTGCACTGCGGCGGCACTGCCAGCTAACGACCGGCCCGAGCGGTTCACCGGTCTCACCGTCCCAGATGGTCACGGACTCGCGCTGGTTGGAGATGGCAATCCCGGCGATGGACACCGGAGGCGCATCGATGAGGCAGACCGCAATCGCTTCCAGCACCGAAGTCCACACACGGTTGGCGTCCTGCTCCACCCAGCCGGGCTGCGGATGCGAAATGCCGACCGGCGAGGACCCGCGCGCCAAGATGACGCCATCGCTCGAGACGAGTACGGCCTTGGAGTTGGTGGTCCCTTGGTCGATAGCGAGAATGGCGGTGATCATGTCGAGCTCCGGATGCGGTCAGATGCCGCCGTGCATCATGCGGCGACATCCTCGGGAGAATAGCCGTTAGCTGCGGTTGCGCTTGCGCGCCAGCAGCTCTTCGGCAGCATTCGCCATGGCCTCAGGCGCCATGCCGAATTCATCGAGCAGGAACTCCGCCGATCCCGTCGGCGCAAAAATACCAGGGACCCCCAGGATCTTCATCGGCACCGGAGCTTCAGCAACAACGACTTCCGCAATCGCGGATCCAAGGCCACCGTAGACCGAATGTTCTTCGGCCGTCAGAATGGCGCCGGTTTCGCGAGCCGCCGAAACAATGCTGTCCACATCGATCGGGCGAACGGTCGCCATGTTGAGCACGCGTGCCTCGATGCCGCGGGAAGCGAGAATCGTGGCTGCCTTCATGGCACGATGGGTCAAGGTGCCGTTGGCAATCAATGTGACGGCGTCACCGTCGCGCAGGAGATTGGCCTTGCCAGGCTCGAAGACATGGCCCTGTGGAAGGAGATCCGGCACGCCGACGCGCGACAGACGCAGGAATACCGGGCCTTCATAGCGCGCCGCCCACTCGACCGCTGCCGCCGTCTCGATCGAGTCGCAGGGTGCGATGACTGGCAAGTTCGGCAGCACCCGCATCCAGGCAAAATCCTCGATGGAGTGGTGCGTCGGCCCAAGTTCGCCATAGGCCATGCCCGAGGAAATACCGACGAGCTTCACATTGGCATTCGAGTAGGCAATGTCGGCTTTAACCTGCTCTAGCGAGCGCCCAGTCAAGAAGCAGGAGGCTCCACAGACAAAGGGCAACAGGCCGCCATTGGCGAGGCCAGCACCGACGCCGACCATATTCTGCTCGGCAATGCCGACATTCACCAGCCGTTCGGGCCATTTCGACTTGAAGCCACCGAGCTTGGAGGAGCCAACGGAATCATTACAGACAGCAACGACCTTAGAGTTCTCAGCACCAAGACGCTCAAGCACTGAGACGAAGGCATCGCGGCAGTCATGCAGTTTTTCGGTCATGGTCACGGCGTTCATCATAGCACCTCCGAGAGCTCGGCGAGAGCGATTTTGTATTGTTCGGCGTTCGGCACCTTGTGGTGCCAATCAACGCGGTCCTGCATGAAGGAAATGCCGTGGCCCTTATTCGTGTGAGCGACAATGCAGTGTGGACGATCAGAGCGGTGCTGCAGCGCCGGCACGATTTCTGACATGGCGTTGCCGTTGATCTCCGTAACATCCCAGCCGAAAGCCTGAAGCTTGGAGCCAAAGGGCGCCATGTTATTGGTGTCGCTCAAGGCCGCACCCTGCTGAAAACGGTTGTGGTCGATGATCAGGGTCAAGTTGTCGAGACCGAACTGGGCGGCCGAGGAAATGGCTTCCCAGTTAGAGCCTTCCTGCATCTCGCCGTCACCAGTCAGGACGTAGGTGCGATAAGCAGCGCCGGTCAACTTGGCTGCCTTCGCCATACCCACTGCGACCGGCAGGCCATGGCCAAGGGGTCCGGTATTGGTTTCAACGCCAGGCACCTTGTTGCAATTGGGATGCCCATTGAGACGCGAATGTGGCTTGAGGAATGTTGAAATCTCCTCCTCGGGGAAGAAGCCACGCTTCGCAAGCGTCACGTAAAATGCCAGCGCGACATGCCCCTTGGACAGCACGAAACGATCGCGCTCAGGATGCCTTGGCTGATCCGGCCAGACCCTAAGGACCTGAAAATACAGCGCCGTAAGGATGTCGATTGCCGACATCTCGCCACCGATATGGCCAGCGCCCGCTTCGTAGACCGCCTGGAGATCGCGAAGGCGGATCTGCCTTGCGATGCGGTCAAGATCATTCGGCTGCATGGAAACCTCGTTGTGAATAAATATACTGTTGCTCATATAATTGCACCAGATGGTTTTCTGTCAAGCGGGATCAGGGAAATTAAATTTGCTCAACTGAGTCATTGGAGCAGTTGACAGCAGCCAAAGGCCTACGCTACGAATTTACACACAGCAATGAATAATTATACCGGCATGAAGTTGCTGGAGCAGAACGGGAGGCATGGATGTCGATATCAGCGACAGACCAAGAGCGCGGCGCTGGAGCGAGTGCCATGGCGGCACTGAGGGGTACGACCGGCCCATTGGTCGGTTTGATCCTGCTTTGCATCTTCCTTTCGTTTGCCACCGACAAATTCATGTCGGCACGCAACCTGCTGAACATCCTCGATCAGGTGACGGTGCTCGGCATCATGGCGGTCGGCATGACGATGGTCATCCTGATCGGCGGCATCGATCTGGCCGTTGGGTCGGTACTCGCACTGACGATGATGGTTATGGGTTACCTAGCCAACCAGGTTGGGCTTCCCCTGCCTGTCGGCATCCTTCTTGCCCTTGGCGTCGCCGCCGCCACAGGAGCGGTCTCTGGCATCTTGATCACTGCGCTCGGGGTGCCCGCCTTCATCGCCACGCTGGCGATGATGTCGGTGGCACGCGGATTGGCCAACATGATCACTGACGGTCAGCAGATCGTCGGCTTTCCCTCTTGGTTCAGCTTGCTCGCCTACACGCGGTACGGCGGATTCCTGACTTTAACTGTTGCGGTCATGCTGGTCGTCTTCGTGCTCGGCTGGCTCTATCTGCGCTACACGTCCGGCGGACGTTCACTCTACGCGATCGGTGGCAACCAGGAAGTCGCCCGCCTCGCCGGCATCAATGTCAACCTCTACACGATCGGCGTCTATGTCGTGTCCGGCCTGCTTGCTGGTCTGGCGGGCGTGGTTCTGGCCATGCGCCTGGACTCGGTCCAACCGACTGCCGGCGTTTCCTATGAGCTGGACACAATCGCGGCCGTCGTTATCGGCGGAACGAGCCTCAGCGGCGGCAAGGGCGGCATTCTTGGAACAATCATCGGCGTCTTGATCATCGGCGTGCTGCGCAATGGCTTGAACCTTCTCGGTGTCTCGCCCTTCACGCAGGCCGTCGTTATCGGCGTTGTCATCGCACTTGCTGTCGCAGCCGAAGCCATCAAGAGGAAGTGACGCTTCGGACAGACATCAGTTTGGCGGATAGCCCGCCAGTTCACCGCCAGGCGAAAGCCGGGCAAACCTTCGGTCCTGCGATGGTAGCGGGGTGCCGAAACAACGGAGGAGATCTACCATGAAACTCAAGACCATGCTTTTCGCTGCCGCAGCACTGGCGACAACGGCTCTCAACCCGCTCGGCGCTTCCGCCGAAGAGGTCAAGAAGATCGGGCTCGCCGTGTCCAACCTGCAGGCCGACTACTTCAACCAGATCAAGATTGGCGTCGAAGCCTATGCCAAGGAGAAGGGCATCGAGGTTATCACCGTCGATGCCAAGAATGACAGCGCGACGCAGGTCAGCCAGGTACAGGACCTGCTGACACAGGATATCGACGCCTTCATCTACATTCCCGCGGGTGCAGCCGCTGCAGCGGTCCCGACCCGTCTTGCCAAGGAAGCCGGCATCCCTGTCGTGAATGTCGACCGCAATGCTGACGGCGCCCCCGGCGACACCTTCATCGCCACCGACAACGCGACTTCGGCTTATGAAGTCTGCAAGCACATCATTGGTCTCGCTGGCGGCCAGGGCAAGATGATCATGATTCACGGCCAGAAGGGCACCACCCCTGAAGTCGAGCGCACAAAGGGCTGCATGAAGGCGATCGAGGAGAATTCGGGTGTCGAGCTGGTGGCTCAGCAGTGGAGCGAGCAGTGGTCACAGGCCGAAGGTCTCAACATTGGCCAGAACCTGCTGCAGGCCCATCCGGACGTCTCGCTGATCTTCGCACAGGCTGACGGTCTGGCTCTCGGTGCCGCACAAGCAGTCAAGGTCTCTGGCGTGTCGCAGCGCGTTTACGTGGGTGGCTTCGACGGTGACACTACGGCCCTGCCGATCCTTGCTGAAGGCGGCTTCGATGCCACCGCAACACAGCAGGTTCGCGGCATCGGCCGCCTCGCGGTCGACAGCGCCATCAAGCTTGCTGCAGGCGAAACTCTGCCGGCGGAACAACTCCTTCCGGGCTTCCTGACAACTCCGGAGAATGCCGCGAAGTTCGTCGCCGAGCACCCCTAATCACGACCGGAAGACAGCGCCATGACTGCCAATGACCTCCCTCCCATCCTCTCGCTCCGGCAGATCCGCAAGGTCTACGGATCACTTGAGGTCCTGCACGGCATCGATCTTGATGTGAGAGCGGGTGAAGTCGTGGCGCTGCTCGGTGAAAACGGCGCTGGGAAATCGACCCTCTCTAAGATCATTTCCGGCGCCGTTCAGCCTACAACCGGCTCCATGTCGTGGTTTGGCGCGCCTTATGCGCCAGCCACGCCTCGCGCTGCCATGGATGCGGGTGTCGGCATGATCCATCAGGAGCTGAAACTCCTGCCGCAACTATCGATCGCCGAAAATGTCTTCGTTGGCAGCTACCTGACCAAGGGCGGGCGCATCGACCGTCAGGCTATGGAAGAGCGTGCCCATGCGGGCCTTCAGAGGCTGGGTCTCGACGTATCGCCCCGGCGCCTTGTGGAGGGCCTGTCCACCGCCAAGCAGCAGTTGATCGAAATCGCCAAGGCGCTGACGCTGAACGCTCGCCTGCTCATTCTCGACGAACCCACAGCAGCACTCGGAGGCGAGGAAACACAACTCCTGTTCCGCCAGATCGAGCGCCTGAAGGCTGACGGCGTTGGCATCATCTATATCTCCCACAGACTTGAAGAAATTCGTCAGATTGCTGACCGCATCGTGGTCATGCGTGACGGAGCAAAGGTGGAGGAATTTGGCAGAGGTGACGTCCCAGTACGCACCATTGTAGAGGCCATGGTTGGCCGCTCGCTGGATCGCATGTTCCCCCCGGTGCCTGTTCCGTCCGACGACGTCATGCTCGAAGTGCGCGGCCTGTCCTCTCCATCGGGCACGTTCGGCAACATAAACTTTACGGTGAAGCGCGGCGAAGTCTTTGGGATTGCAGGTCTGGTGGGTGCGGGCCGGACCGAACTCGTTCGCGCGATCACGGGGGCGGACCCGATCGCGACCGGGGACGTGGTGCTCGACGGCGCGGTGATCACTCCGCGATCCCCCAGCGACGCGATCCGCAATGGTGTCGTCCTCGTTCCAGAAGACCGGAAGCTCCAGGGTCTCGTTCTCGAACACTCCATTACCGAAAACATCGGCTACGCCAATTTCGACGCGGTCTCTAAGTCCGGCTGGATAACCTCAAAGCGGCTGAGTCAATTCGCCAACGGCTACATCAAGAAGTTCGGCGTTAAGGGTCGCGGCGAGCAGAATGCAGGCGAGCTTTCGGGCGGCAACCAGCAGAAGGTGGTTCTTGCCAAGTGGCTGGCTAGAAATCCTAGGGTTGTTGTCCTTGATGAGCCGACGCGAGGCATTGACGTCGGCGCCCGCTCATCGATCTACGACACCATCATGGAACTCGCTCGCCAGGGCATCGCCGTCATCGTGGTCAGCTCGGATCTGGAAGAGGTTCTCGGAGTCTCTAATCGGATCATGGTAATGGCTCAGGGAAAACAAGCGGGCATTCTCGACCGCGCGGAAGCCAATGACGTGTCGGTGATGGAACTGGCCACGATCTGAACTGCAGGAGAAATACCATGTCGGACATGACTTTGAACGCCCCGAAACTCTTCGATCTCTTGGGCAATGTCGCATTTGTGACGGGGGCCGGCAGCGGCATCGGCCAGCGAATTGCGATCGGCCTCGCTCAATGCGGCGCAGATGTTGCGCTTCTCGATCGCCGCACCGATGACGGGCTGGCGACGACGGCGCGCCATGTCAAAGCCGCAGGCCGGCGTAGCATCGAAATCGCGGCGGACGTGACACAATCCGCCTCCTTGAACGAGGCCGTCTCCCGGACGGAGGCCGAACTCGGCCCGCTGACGCTTGCCGTCAATGCAGCAGGCATCGCCAATGCCAATCCGGCCGAAGAGATGGAAGAATCGCAGTTTCAGACCATGATGGATATCAACCTGAAGGGCGTCTTCCTGTCCTGCCAGGCGGAAGCCCGTGCCATGCTGAAGAACGGACGCGGATCGATCGTCAACATCGCGTCCATGTCGGGCGTCATCGTCAATCGCGGGCTCAACCAGTGCCACTACAATGCTTCCAAGGCCGGCGTCATCCACATGTCCAAGTCAATGGCGATGGAATGGGTGGGGCGCGGTATCCGGGTCAACACGATCAGCCCCGGCTACACGGCAACACCGATGAACACCCGCCCCGAGATGGTGCACCAGACGAAACTCTTCGAAGAACAGACGCCGATGCAGCGGATGGCCAGCGTTGACGAGATGGTTGGGCCCGCTGTTTTCCTGCTTTCGAGTGCTTCGAGCTTCGTCACCGGCGTCGATGTTCTGGTCGATGGCGGATTCTGCTGCTGGTAATCATCACCTCATACAAAGGCCTCCCAAGCCTGCACGGTGCCCTGCGCACCGTGCTTTTTCTGTTTCGCGACTTCGGCTGAGGCTGTTGCGACATCTGCCCCCGAATTTATTGCGAATGCTCAGTTTCCCCTTGAAAATCCGGTAGTTTCTCCCCTACCTTAACGATGTTCTCGGGGCGGGGTGTAATTCCCCACCGGCGGTATCCGGCTTTGCCGGGAGCCCGCGAGCGCTTTCACCTCGGTGAAAGGCAGCAGATCCGGTGCGATGCCGGAGCCGACGGTTAGAGTCCGGATGAAAGAGAGCATCGGCTATTGCGACTTCCCATGTCGGGGAGGCGTGCGTGCTGTGTTCGCCCAAGGGATGGAATGGCGACCGAAAGGTCGTGTTTTGGCCGCTCACGCGGTTACCCTTGAAAGGCACTGGAATGACACTTTCGAAAATTGAAGACGCATTGGAGACCCTCGCGCGCGGGGGAATGGTCGTCGTCGTTGATGACGAGGATCGGGAAAACGAAGGCGACATCATCGTCGCTTCCGACTATGTGACTCCGGAGACCATCGCTTTCATGATGAAGCATGCCCGCGGGCTTGTATGCGTCGCTATGGAAGGCGAAAGGCTGGATGCGCTCGACATCCCCCTGATGGTCCCGAACAACACCGAGTACCTCAAGACGGCCTTCACCGTGTCGGTGGACTATATCCACGGGACAACCACCGGGATCTCCGCGGCAGATCGAGCCGCGACAGTCCGGGCGCTGATAAATGACGCAACCAAGCCCGAAGACTTCGCGCGGCCAGGGCATATCTTCCCGCTGCGTGCCCATCCGGAAGGTGTGTTGGGTCGCGCAGGGCATACTGAAGCCGCGGTCGATCTCGCGCGGCTTATCGGGGCCAAACCGTCGGGCGTGATCTGTGAGGTCGCCAACGACGACGGCACCATGGCACGACTGCCGGATCTGATCGAGTTCTGCAAGCTGCACAGTCTCCCGCTGATTTCGATCGAGGACCTGATCCGTTACAGGGCGGTCAGTAGAGACGCATCTCAGCCCGCCGTTGCTGCTTAAAGGACGTCCCATCGGTTAGAAGAAGCATTTGCTCACTATGTCTGAGCTCGGAAAAGGACTAGCTCCTGGCCAGGACACCGCTTAGCAAACGACAACATGAGCCGCCAAAGCGATAAAAGTGCTTTGGCGGCTTCTCTCATTGGCGTTCCGATCCTTTGGCTAGCAACGCGATAAAGGTGCACGTTCCATCATCAGCGCCCAACGTTCAGGAATGCTCAACTCGTGCGACACGCAGAGACTTAATCGGAAGCTATCACTGCACCGCGATCAGGAGATGGCTTACATCCAGATCGGCGCTTCGATGCGGAAATAATTGCCGCTCTCCCGCCATGTTGACGTCGGCCCAAAGCCAGGGCACAAAGATGGCATCCACGGTCGCTCGCGACGGAAAAACAAAAGGAAATCAAAGGCGATTTTGTTAAGCCTCTGAAATCATGTGAGAATCCAGGTTCTCCAGGCGGGCCATTTTCGGTGCGTTTGTCATCGAAAATCAGCGACTATTTCTTACAGAAAAAAGCGACGCCTTCTCAACAACTTGAGCAATTCTGGCTGCTATTCGCCAGGGCATCCGTCGTGCTGAAACGGGTCTCGAAGAAAATTGGCTGGGGACCCGGTAGCAGGTTTTACTCCTGCTCCGCCATCCGATACCCTACACTTGGTTCCGTCCGCACGATCCGGGGCTGGGTCGGATCGCGTTCGATCTTCTGGCGGAGCTGGCCGATGAAGACGCGCAGATAATGCAGGTCGTCGCCGTGGGCGGGCCCCCAGACGGATGTCAGCAATGTGCGGTGCGTGACAACCCGACCGGCATGACGGGCGAGCAGCAGGAGCAGGTCGTATTCCTTCGGCGTCAAATGCACCATCTCACCACCGCGCGAGACGAGGCGTTTGACGGGATCGATCGTCAGGCCATCGATTTCCATGATGGTCGGGATGGCGTCTCTGCGACCTCGATGTCTCAGTGCTGTCCGGATGCGGGCGGTCAGTTCACCGATCCCGAATGGCTTCTCGATGTAATCGTCGGCGCCCAGATCGAGTGCCGCGATCTTCTCGCTCTCACGGTCTCTGGCCGAAAGAATGACGATAGGAATGTCCGACCAGCCGCGCAGGCTGGCGATGACTTCCTTGCCGTCCATGTCCGGCAGGCCAAGATCGAGGATGACGAGATCGGGCGCCTGGGTGGCGACAGCCTTCAACGCCTCCGCGCCTGTTCCGGCTTCGACCACTTCATAGCCGGCGGCCATCAGCGACGGTTTGAGGAAGCGCTGGATCTGCGGTTCGTCATCCACGACCAGGATACGGGACTGGTTCACTTGATCTGGCCCCTCTCTTCACTTCCGGGAAACCGCATGACGATGCGCGTGCCCCGCTTCTTGAGAGCCGGGCTTTCCGCATGGATCCGCCCACCCATCGCCTCGACGAAGCCGCGGGCAATGGAAAGGCCGAGCCCGGTGCCCGGTGCGCGACCGTCTGGCTTGCCCCTGCGATAGAATTTTTCGAAGATCCGGTCCAGATCCTCAGGCGGAATGCCCTTGCCGAGGTCGGTGACTGAAATCAGCACATCCTTGCCGTCTCGGCGGGCATAAACGTTGACCGGCTCTTCGCCACCGTATTTCACGGCATTGTCCAGGAGGTTGAACAGGACCTGGCCGATCAGAACACTGTCACCCCGGATCAGGGGCAGGTCAGAGGCAATACCCGTCTCGACGACACGTCCCGGCGCGTGTTTGCGGGTGCGCTCGACTGCCGACTGCACGACGTCGGCGACTTCCACCCAATCCTGCTTGGGCTTCAGCGTGCCAGCCTCGATGCGGGTCATGTCGAGCAGATTGGCCACGAAGCGGCTCATGCGGCCGCTCTCCTCCTCGATCGACTGCAGGAGATCGTCTCGGTTCTCAGGCGTCATGCGCTCGCCGAGCTGACGCAAACCGGTAACGGCGCCGGTGATTGTGGCCAGCGGAGTACGAAGGTCATGGGAAATGGAGGAGAGCAGCGCTTCCCGATACCGTTCGCCTTCCAGTCGCGCGGCCTGCTCGACCGTCTCGTCGGCCAGACGTGCCCGATCGAGCGCGATCGCCGTCTGGTCGAGAATGGCGGTCAGCGCGCGCTCAGCATTGAGGTCGAGCCGGTCGCCGGTGTGCTCGATGCCGCAGACACCTACAATGCCATGGGGTCCGAGCAGCGGGCGGAACTCGAAGCGGCTGTTCGGCAGCGTGCCCGTGCCATGGCCGGCCGGCTCGCGCTTGTCGTGTGTCCAGCGGGCTGCGGTCATGTCCGTCACGTCGAGTTCCGTATCAGGCGGCCAGGCGGCGGCCATGCCGAGATCGCCCTTGCGCGGGACAAGCAGCACGACCTTGCGCTTCAGGCTCGCCTGCAATTGCGAAACAGCAAGCCAGATCGCGTCGTCGCCCTTTCCCGTGCTCGCAAGTTTGCGGGAGAAATCATAGAGCGATTGCAGCGCCGTCGCACGGATCCGCGCGACCTCGGCCTGTTCGCGAATACGCGAGGCCAGACCGCCGGCAACGATGGCCACCGCAAAAAAGACGAAGAGCGCGAAGACCTCGTGCGGTGCGGCAATGGTGAAGGTGTGGCGGGGATCAATGAAAAAGAAGTTATAGGCCAGCGCCGACAGGACCGCCGCCAGGAATGCCGCTGCATAGCCGCCGATCACGGAGGCGCCCAGTACCGCGAGTAGAAAGAGCAAGGATATGTTCGGCAATTGAACAAAGACATCGATCGCCTTGCCCAATGCCGTCGTCAGGGCGACAAAACCGATAGCCGAGAGGGCCGATTGTCTGAGCGCCACGGCTCGTGGAAGGCTTATGGACGGGCGGGCGCGTTCGGCGGTCGCGCCGTCCTGCGTCACGATATGGATGCCAAGACCTGAGGCCCGGGAGGCCAAGGCATCGGGCAGCGATCGGGTGACGAGCTTCTGCCAGCGGCTCCGCTTGCGCGTGCCAATCACGATCTGGGTTGCGTGTTCCCGGCGGGCGAGCTTCAGGATCTCATCGACGAAGTCATTTCCGATGATACGCCGCGTTTCCGCGCCGAGCTGTTCGGCGAGGCGAAACAGCGTCTCGATCTTTTGCAGGCGCTCCGGCGTTTCGACTTCCCAATCGGCGCGCTCGATGGAGACGACCAGCCAGGGCGCGTTGAGACCGGAAGCCAAACGGCTCGCGACTCGCACAACCTTTTCCGACAGGGGATCGGAGCCGACGCAGACAATGAGGCGTTCGCCGGTGGCCCAGGGACCATCAATGGCGTTCTGCTTGAGATAGTCGACCATCTGATCGTCGACTCGGTCGGCGGTGCGGCGCAGTGCCAGTTCGCGCAGCGCCGTCAGATTGCCGAGGCGGAAGAAGCGGTCGACAGCGCGATTGGCGCTTTCGGGCAAATAGACCTTGCCGTCCTTGAGGCGCTCTATCAGTTCTGACGGCGCGAGATCGACGAGCAGAACCTCGTCGGCGCGTTTGAGCACGACATCCGGCACGCGTTCACGCACGGTCACGCCAGTGATCTGCGCGACGAGATCGGCCAGGCTTTCCAGGTGCTGGATGTTGAGCGCCGTCCAGACATCGATGCCGGCTGATATCAGCTCCTCGATATCCTGATGGCGCTTCGGATGGCGGCTGTCTTCGGGGTTGGAATGGGCGAGCTCGTCGACGATGACGATGCGCGGGCGCCGCTCCAGCGCTGCATCGAGATCGAATTCTTCAAGCATGCGGCCGCGATGGGCCACCCGCCGACGCGGTAGGATCTCGAGCCCATCGAGTAGTGCTGCGGTCTCGCCGCGACCGTGAGACTCGACCAGGCCAACGACCAGATCCACGCCGTCGGCCTGCAGGCGTTTGGCCCGCGACAGCATCGCATAGGTCTTGCCGACGCCGGGAGCAGCGCCCAGAAAAACGGTCAGCTTGCCCCGGCGGTCCTTATCCGCCAGGGCAAGCAGGGCATCGGGATCGGGACGTCTCTCGTCCTTGCGGTCGTCATCCGCCATCCAGGTCTCACATCCAGAGCAATTCCAGCAAAAGTGGGAACCGGTTTTGCGTTCGGAATTGCGTTAAAGCAAAGAGATAGAGCATTGCAGGCGATTCTGATTTCGCAGGAAATGCTCTAGAGGGCATCGAGTGCCAGGTTGAGCTCTAGCACATTGACCCTTGCTTGACCGATAACGCCGAAGTCGGGATTTTCGATCTGTTGCGCGACAAGTGCTGCGACGGCAGATGGATCGAGCCCCCTCGCCTGCGCAACGCGCGCCACCTGAGCTTCCGCAAAGGCCGGCGAGATATGCGGGTCGAGACCAGAGCCAGAGGTGGTGACGGCATCGGTGGGGACAGGCTGCGCGATGCCGGTTTCGGTCAACCGCGCGACATCGGCGGTGACACGATCCTTCAGCTTGACCGAGGTCGTACCGAGGTTGGAGCCGGACGAGGCCGCCGCGTTGTAGGGGTCTGGAGCCGTTGCGGAGGGGCGCGGCCAGAAGTAGCGCTCAGAGGCGAAATTCTGACCGATGAGCGCGGAGCCGATGATCTGGCCGTCGCGTTCGATGAGGCTGCCATTGGCGTTTGCGGGCATCACCGCCTGGGCGATGCCGTTGATTGCCAGCGGATAGGCCAGGCCCGTGAGCAGGGTCATGATGACGACGAGGGTGAGTGCGGGTCTGAGATGGTTGAGCATGATTACACCAGATGAAGAGCGCTGACGGCGATGTCGATGACCTTGATCCCGGCAAAGGGAAGGATCAGCCCGCCGATGCCATAGACGAGCAGGTTGCGGCGGAGCAGCGCTGCCGCGCCGGATGGGCGGTAGGCAACGCCCTTCAAGGCGAGCGGGATCAGCGCCACGATGATCAGCGCGTTGAAGATGACGGCAGACAGAATGGCCGACTGCGGTGACGTCAGCCCCATGATGTTGAGGGCTTCGAGCGCCGGATAGGTGGCCACGAACAAGGCCGGAATGATGGCGAAGTATTTGGCCACGTCGTTGGCGATCGAAAACGTCGTCAGCGAGCCTCGCGTCATCAGCAGCTGCTTGCCGATCTCGACGATCTCGATGAGCTTGGTCGGGCTTGAATCGAGGTCGACCATGTTGGCGGCCTCGCGAGCGGCCTGGGTGCCGGTCTGCATGGCGACGCCGACATCGGCCTGGGCAAGGGCCGGCGCATCATTGGTGCCGTCGCCGCACATGGCAATCAGCCGGCCGCCCTGCTGCTCCCGGCGGATATAGGCGAGCTTGTCTTCCGGGGTTGCCTGGGCGAGGAAATCGTCAACGCCGGCCTCGGAAGCGATGGCGGCTGCGGTCACCGGATTGTCGCCGGTGACCATGACCGTGCGGATGCCCATGGCGCGCAGTGCCGCGAAGCGCTCCTTGATGCCGGGTTTGACGACGTCCTTCAAATGGATGACGCCGAGCAGGCGGTCTCCATCGGCAACGCCGAGCGGCGTGCCGCCGGTGCGGGCGACCTGATCGACGGCGCGGCGGAATTCGGCCGGGGCATCCTGATCGGTGAGACCGGCGAACTTCAGCACTGCGTCGACTGCCCCCTTGCGCAGGCGACGCTGACCGATGTCGACACCCGAGAGGCGCGTTTCGGCGGTGAAGCCGATGACGGCATCGAACTCGGCTTTCGGCATCGGCACGCCGAATTCCCCTGTCGCCAGCGCCACGACCGAGCGCCCTTCCGGCGTTTCGTCCGACAACGAGGCAATGAGGGCGGCTTCCGCGAGTTCTGCCGGGGTAACGCCGGGAGCAGCCAGGAAGTCGCTCGCCATGCGGTTGCCGAAGGTAATCGTGCCCGTCTTGTCGAGAAGCAGCGTGTCGACGTCGCCGGCGGCTTCGACCGCGCGGCCGGAGGTAGCGATGACGTTGAAGCGGACAAGGCGGTCCATGCCGGCGATGCCGATGGCAGACAACAGACCGCCGATCGTGGTCGGGATCAGGGTCACGAGCAGGGCCGCCAGGACCGTGACCGAGAGCACCGTGCCTGAATAGCCGGCAAGGCCCCAGATCGCGACGCAGACGAACAGGAAAATCAAGGTCAGGCCCGAAAGCAGGATCGACAGTGCGATCTCGTTCGGCGTCTTCTGGCGCTGGGCGCCTTCGATGAGCGCGATCATGCGATCGACAAAGGAGGAGCCGGGCTGGACGGTGATCCTGATCTTAATCTCGTCGGAGAGCACTTGCGTGCCGCCCGTGACGGCCGAACGGTCGCCGCCGGATTCGCGGATGACGGGGGCGGATTCACCGGTGATGGCGCTTTCGTTGACCGAGGCGACACCTTCGATCACCTCGCCGTCGCCGGGGATGAGCTCGCCGGCCGCGACCAGCACGATGTCGCCGACCTTGAGGTTTGAGGCCGGGATGGTTTCGATCTCACCGCCTGCGCCGAGCCGGCGGGCGACAAGCTCGGACTTGGTCTTCTTCAGGCTGTCGGCCTGAGCGCGACCCCGGCCCTCGGCCACGGCTTCGGCGAAGGTGGCAAAGAGCACGGTGAACCAGAGCCAAGCGGCGATCTGGCCGGAGAAGCCCGCGCCGCCAGACTGGCTGACGAGATCGCGGACGAAGAGGATCGTGACGACAACGGCAACGATCTCGGTCACGAAGATGACCGGGTTGCGGAGGAGCTTTCGCGGATCGAGCTTGACGACGGCATCGCGCATCGCCGGAAACAGGATCGCTGGGTCGAGAAGACCGGAGGCTTTTTGGTCTTTTGACATGATGGGTCCTTTAGAAGGTCTGGCCGGCGAGCATGGCGAAGTGTTCGACGATCGGGCCGAGCACCAGCGCGGGCAGGAATTGCAGGCCGCCGAAAATGAGGATGATGCCGATCAGCAGGCCAACGAAGAGCGGGCCGTCAGTCGGGAAGGTGCCGGCGGAGGCAGGTGATTTCACCTTGGCGGCGAGCGATCCGGCGATTGCCATCACCGGCACGATATAGGCGAAGCGGCCGAGCAGCATCGCGATCCCGAGCGTGGTGTTGTACCAGGGCGTATTGCCGGTGAGGCCGCCAAAGGCCGAGCCGTTGTTGCCGGCTGCCGAGGTGTAGGCATAGAGGATTTCCGACAGTCCGTGAGGGCCAGCGGTCCCGACGCTTGCCACAGCAAAGGGGAGCATGGCGGAGACCGAGGTGAAGCCGAGGATCACCAGCGGCAGGATGAGGACGGCGAGCATGGCGAACTTCATCTCGCGACCCTCGATCTTCTTGCCGAGGAATTCCGGCGTGCGGCCGACCATCAGGCCGGCGACGAAGACAGACAGGATTGCAAAGACCAGCATGCCGTAGAGACCGGAGCCCACGCCGCCCGGCAGCACTTCACCGAGCTGCATCAGGAACATCGGCACGAGACCACCGAGGCCGGTGAGCGAGCCGTGCATGCCGTTGACGCCACCATCCGAGAGGCCCGTCGTGACAGCCGCATAGAGCGCGGTCATCGCCTGGCCGAAGCGGACTTCCTTGCCTTCCATGTTGCCGAGCCCCGGATCGACGCCAATGGCGGTCAGGATGGTGTTGCCCTGGGCTTCGGCCCAATAGGTCACGGCCACGCCTGCGATGAGCAGGACCGCCATGGCCGAGATCAGCGCCCAGCCCTGCCGGCGGTTTCCGACCATCTGGCCGAAGGTGTAGACGAGCGACGCCGAGATCGAGAGCATGGCGAAGATGTTGAGGTAGTTCGACCAAGCCGTCGGGTTTTCGAAAGGATGGGCGGCGTTGACGTTGAAGAAGCCGCCGCCATTGGTGCCGAGCTGCTTGATCGCTTCCTGCGATGCGACGGGGCCAAGCGAAATAACCTGATTGGCGCCTTCGAGCGTCGTGGCCGTCACGGAACCCTGGAGCGTCTGCGGCAGACCGAGTGCGACGAAGGCAAGCGCGACGACGACCGCCATCGGCAAGAGCACGTAGAGGGTTGCCCTGGTCATATCGACCCAGAAATTGCCGAGCGTCGAAACCTTCGAGCGGGCAAGAGCGCGGGTGACGGCGACGGCAATCGCCATGCCGGTGGCCGCGGACAGGAAATTCTGCACCGTCAGCCCCGCCATCTGGCTGAAATGGCTGAGCGTGGTCTCGCCGCCATAGTTCTGCCAGTTGGTGTTCGTGACGAAGGAGACGGCCGTGTTGAAGGCGAGATCCGACGGCATCCCGGCAAAGCCCTGCGGATTGAGCGGCAGATAGGCCTGCAGCCGCAGCATGGCATAGAGCGCCAGGAAGCCGGCGAGCGAAAAGGCAAGCATGGCAAGCGTGTAGCCGAGCCAGCTCTGCTCCTTTTCAGGGGTGACGCCGCTCACGCGGTAAAGGTCATGCTCGACGCGGCCGAGAATGGGCGAAAGCAAGGTCCGCTCACCGGAAAACACCCGGGCCATGTAGAGACCGAGTGGCTTGATGGCGATGAGAACGGCAAGGAAGAGAAGGCTGATCTGCAGCCATCCGACTGATGTCATGGAACTGCTCCAGATCAGAAACGCTCGGGACGCAGAAGCGTCACGACGAGATAGGCGCCGAGGGCCAGCGCGACGAAAAGGCCGAAGAGAGGTTCAAGCATTTGCAACCCTCTCTCAAAGCCGGTCGAGCGCGCGGGCGTAAACTGCCAGCACGAGAAGCGTGCTGGCGCCGAGCGCGATGAAGATGAAGTCGGACATATCCCGTGTCTCCTGTTGGTACACGGACAGGATTAAGGGCACCCCGCGTCAGGCTTCGATTGGGAAGAGCGGCGGGCGGAATAAAGAAAAGATAAGGATGCCCGTCAGGGGCTGGCGGAAGCGCAGAGATTCCGCTCCGGACCGTAATTCCCTGTTGATCCTGGCTCCCTCTTCCCAAGCCACTATCGGCCCCCGCAGCGCCGTTCAGGTTCCTGTCAGCTTTCCGGGTCAGTGCATCGGATCTCTTTGAGCACGCCGGAATTTCCCATCTGTTCTCCGCAGCCGGCTATTCGGCCGGCGGCCTGACACGACTGACGAGACGGCCCATGGCCGCATCACGGTCACCAACGCCGTCCCGGTCCCGCTCGATCCCGATGTGAATGTCTACCGAACCCGTTTCAAACGCGGCCAGACCAGCAAACCGGGTTCCGGCCTCGGCCTTGCCATCGTCGACAGGCTCATGGCGCAGATGAACGGCGCGATGAATCTTCGGAGCGTCATACTCGAAGACGGGGGCAACGGCTTCGAGTGTGAGCTTTCGTTTCCGCAGATGAGGTAAAGCGCGACGGCTTCTTTGCCGGAGGGCGATCCCTTACCCTGACGTCTCAGAACTCCGCAGATGCACCGACCCAAAGGGTGCGGCCGATGACCCAGGGATTGTCGTTGGAAGCCGTGGCGTTTCCGAGTTCGTTGAAGAGATTGACCACCTTGAAGTTCAAGGTCATGCCGTGATCGTCGATCGATGCGAACTTGTAGGAACCGGTCAGATCCACCGTCAGCACACCATCGAAGGCCTTGTCTTCCCATATTTCGTGGTCGACGCCGTCGACTTCTATCGTGTCTCCGGAGTCGGACACGCCGTCATAGGCAAAATTGTAGTTGGCCGCGATCCCGAGCCTCAGCTTTTCCTCGAAGAAGCTGCCGGACAATCCGATCTGCGCCCGCAACGGAATATCCATATTGCCCGTCACGACGTTGAAGCCGGCCTTGGAATAGGAAGCGCCCTTATAATAGATCCGCTCCTCAAGCTCATCCTCGTCATAGAAGTAGCTGTTGGCGGAGACATTGCGGTCGGCCCAAGTTAGCGATGCCGAAAGCCCGGCCGCATCCATCTGAGGCACCCAATGCGCGGGCAGCTCCTTGAAGAACTCGCCAGTGACCGACTGGTAATTGCCGGAGGCGGCATTGGTCAGCGCACGGGTATTGGATGCGATCAACTCAGACGCATATTGCTCCTTGCTTTCACGGCGCAGATAACGCAACCGCCAGTCCGCATCAAGCCAAGGGTCAGTCCACTGGATCGCAGCCGTGAATTCGTCAGCATAAGGCGTGTTGAGATCGGAAACGGAATTTGAATAGACGCCCGTCGTCCCGAACGGTGTCCAATCGTCACCCACAACCCCGCCGGTATCCGTGCGGCGATAGTTCTGTGTACGCGGTTGCTGATCGCGGACGGCATAGGCCAGATTGGCGCCACTGTAATAGCGGTTGTACCCGCCCGAGATATCCAGATCTTCGGTTGGCGAGATCGTGCCCACAAGGCGGGGGGCAAGGTTCATATTCTGCTGGTAATCATCATAATCCAGTCTTACCCCTCCCCGGAGGGTCAGCCAGCCAAAGGTCTGATCGACTTCCAGATAGCTGTTGAACGAGGCCACACTGGCCTCGATGTCGAAGGCGGGATTGATCGCCTTGAGGTTGGCATATTGCTCGGCGCTACAGACTTCTGACGAGGCGCATGTGAAGCCGCTGATGCCGAGGGCTCGCCGATCATAGATCGTCGTTGCGGTCGTATAGTAGACGTAGTCCTGCTCCCGCCAGCGATGCGCGACAATTTGATCATAGCCGTAGCCGAGAAGAAAACTGCCTGCGAGGACATCGCCCGTGATTTCCTGGGAGAAGGAATTCTGTTTCTGCCCCTGGCCTCTTTCGTTCTCGTCCGTGTTGCTGATGCGGCAGAACTGAGCGTTCGTCCTCGTCGGTTCGACCTGGCAGTAATCGGCAAGCTCTGTCGACGTCCAGCGTATGCTACCACCGGAATACTCCGTCAGCTGATAGGATCGAACCTCGCTTCCGCCCAGAATGTTGAGCGTATCGGACGACGAATGGACCGCCTTCGTTACAAGCTTCACGTTGCTGAATGACAATCCACCGAGTTCGAACTCGTCGAAATCATAGGCGTGCTCCAGCTTCAACGCATTTGTCCGGGTGTCGCTGTCAAAGCCGTAATTGTACCAGTTGTCGGACTGGAAACTCTGCGAGTAGTCCGTTTTCACCGCCTCGATCTTGAAATCACCGAGATCGGTTTCGGCGTTGACCTGCAGTCGGTAGAAGTCGTTGCGGCTGTCTTCATCCACTACGTTTGAATAGTAATTGTAGGCCTGCTCCTTCGACGTCGCGGCCGTTGATCGGCTGAACTGGCCTATTACGGCGATTTTGTCCGTGACAGGCCCCGTGGCCGAGATACTGGCTTTGCGCTTGACGAATTCCGGAGCAGCTTTGTCCAACGGGTTTGATCCGTCCTCCGTGCCAAGCTCATATCTGACCATAGCATCGGACTGATACTCGACCTCCGCCGTATAGCGCCAACGATCCGTGGCCGGATCGGAAAGCTCGTATGAGACGACACCGCCGAGGAAGTTTCCGTATTTTGCCGATGCATTGCTGTCTATGACAGTGGCGCTCTCGACGAAGCTCGACGGGACATAGACGGTTTGGGAATGCAGGCCGAATATGCGATCGATGTTGGGTGTGTCGGTACTGCTCTCCAGCTCCTGTCCGATAATCTCCTCGGTGCCCGTCACCGTGTTGATGGCAATGCCATCGAGGATGAAATTGTTCTCGTAAGTGCGGCCGCCCGAGATCGAGAGTTCGAGCGGCTTCAGGTTGATCGCATCCTGCCCATCAACGCCGGCATCGTCGCTGGTATCGTCCTGGTATTGAACATTCGGCAGGCCCCGCAGGAAGCTGTTGGCGTCGCCGCTGCCGTCGGTGCGGATCCCCACTTGCGTCGCATCGAGCACCGTCGTGCCGGTATCTCCGGCACTCTCTGTCCCGAGCTTTACACCGCCTCCCGACGAGGACACCGTGATTTCCTCGAGCAAGGTCGTGCCGGCGGCCGCCGACTCTTCAATGATCTCGGCACCAACCAGGGAAGCAGTGCGGGCGCCTGTCACACGGATTTCGATGTCGGCACCAGCCACGAGCGTGCGAAGTGCGGAAAGGGGATCTGTTTCGCCTGCAACGGCACCAGAGGTCCGGCCTGCAACCAGGGCAGCGGCATAGCCCACCTGCCAACCTGTCTGGCGAGTGAATGCCCGGAGCGCCGAATCAAGCGGCTGCGCGGGGATCGATATGGCACGAGGGGCAGTCGCTGCGGGACTTGACCCTATGTCCTGCGCGTAAGCCGTAAACACACTGGCCGAAGCCGAAACCAGTGCTGTGGACACCATGAACATGGCAAGCCTGCGCCTGCCGGAAGATACTCTACGCTCTACCATCGTCATCCCGGGCCGGAAGCCCTTGTCACCCTGTTGTCACCCCACCCCTGCGCATCATGCGCGAGGGCTCTGATGGGGATGACGCATCAGCCCGGCCGGCCTCACAAAAAAACTTGAGGCTTTAGTGAATGAATAGGATTCCGCCCGGCAGTCGTTCGAACTTCGCGCCTGCAGCGGTCACGACACTTGCGATCGCCGCATCGGCCTCGTCGATCCGGAAGCTGCCGCTGACGGGAGTATTCAAGCTTGCACCCGGCAAAGTGACGATGCTGAGATCCGTGTGGCGGCCGATCTCGGCGAGCGCCGTGTGCAGCGGCACGGCCGATAGTTGGATCCAGCCCTCGCGCCAGGCAAGGCGGCTCTCATTGTCGGATGAAGGGAGGAAGGCGATCTGCGAATGATCGACCGAGGCAGTCTGGCCGGGAGACATCTCGACCTCATCCGCTTCGCCCTCGTCATGGATCAGCATCACGCGTCCGCTTTCCAGATGCACGACGTCCGCCTCGTCCCCTCGCGCGACATCGAATGCCGTACCCGTGACCTTCACGGTGGCGTAGCCGGCGGTCACAGTGAAGGGACGGGTCGCATCATGCGCCACCTCGAAGAAGGCCTCGCCTTCGAGAAGCCGCACCGCCCTTCGACCGCCTGCAAAATCCAGGCTGACCGCCGTCTGGCTGTTCATCTGCATGCGGGAGCCATCCGGCAGATCGATGGCCACGACTTCACCGGCGCCCGTGCGATAATCGGCCTCCAGGCCAATGAGCCAGTCACTGCCGAGGAGAGGCACTGCGACGGCTGCGGCGATCGAAGCCGCCAGCGCGAGGGGCCGCAAGGGCCAGCGCCGCCTCCCGGTCTCTGCTCCCTTGATGGCGATGGCCGCCATCTGCCCGGCTTGGGGGGATTGGCCGCTCGGGGCGGTTTGCGCGGTCGCAACGGTCAGTGCGGGACAGTCGTAAAGCGCCATCACCTTCGCCAGAGCCGCGCCGCGATCCGCACCCTCTGCCAGCCATGCATTCAGAGCGTCCTGATCCACCTCGCCTGCCTGGCGCTTCAGCACCCATTCCAGCGCCTGGTCGATCATCGCGTCAGGATGACGGTACTCCGCGTGCTGCCTGTCGTCAGTCACTGTGTGCATGATGATCTTCCACTGAAATAGAGCCACTGAAGAAATGACGTTTCAAAATGACTTTCCTCCCAAAACCTGCCCACACGCTCCTCCACACCCGGCTCATCGGTCCATTTTCTCCCGAATCTCCATGAGCACGGCCATAGCCATCTTCATGTCGTTGAAAACAGTGTTGGGAGAGACACCGAGCCGTCTTGCGATCTCGGGATAGGCAAGGCCCTCCAGACGGTTGAGGCACCAGGCGGAGCGGGCACGGGGTGGCAGGGTGAGCAGGGCCCGGTTGAAGGCCTTCACCATGTCGCGCTGGATGGCTTGCTCTTCGATGCTGGGCTGCGGATCGGCCACGACGACCACATCGGCGGCCTCGAATTCCCGTTCCTCGTGCAGCGACCGGACCTTGCGGCGACGCAGGTGGTCGAGCGCCAGATTGCGTGCGGTCTGCCAGAGGAAGGCTTCGACATTTCCCGGAGTGCCGTGATCGAAGGCCCGTCGTGCTCTCAGATAGGCGTCATGCGTCAGCTCTTCAGCCTCGGCCGCATCGCGCACGATACGCAGGATCGCGCGGTAGAGCGATTGCCGCATGCCGAGAAAGGCGTCATCCAGCCTTTGCGCGTCGCCGGTCATCCCCGCATCCTGCCGCAAACGGGATGCACGGCCGGTGGACGGGCCCACCGCCAGTCACAATCTCGGGGTTGTTCCGGCAGCAGCAGGATCATTCGACGCCGCGTTCCTGCTTTGCGCTGGTGCCGAGCGGACGCTTGACCAGCACGGCGACGTTTTCACTCTTGAAAATGTGCCTGGCATGGGCCGCAAGCCTTTGCCCAGTGATCCGCTCGCCCAGTCCCTGCATGCGGCGCAGGTATCCGGCATCACCGTAGCGGCGATAGCTGAGCGCCAGCCTTCGGAGCCATGTGTTCGGGTCGGTCAAGCGCGCACCTTCAGCAAACGCGATGTCGGACCGGATCTTTTCGATATCCGCCTGTTTTGCGATTTCTGGCATATCGTCGAGGACAGCAAAGGCGGCCTGCGTCAGCTCCTCGGTCCGGTCCGGAGCGCAGTAGAAGGCGAGTGTGCCAAGAACACGATCCTGATCCGGGTCCACTTCCAGCTCGAATTCCAGGCTGTAGATGCCGCCCAGCCTGTTGCGCAGTTCCTTCTTCAGGCTCTGCTGTGCCATCGGCGTCAGGGTCGAGATGACGAAGCTTGCTTCCGGCGTCCAGTCGAGGCCTGCATAGAAGGATATCTCAACGCGGGCGCGGTCATCAGAAAAGACCTCGACGTCGGCAGAGTGTCGACCGGGCTGCTGCAGGGCGATCTCGGCCGTCATCGAGGGTCTGCGTGGTACAGCACCGATCACTGCGCCGAAACTGTCGCGGATCTCCTGCCCCGGCTCGGGCCCGACCGCGTACCACATCACAGGTTGCTCGAAATGGGCTCGGACAATCCCGTTCATCTCGTCCGGCGCGACTTGCCTCAGTGTCTCAAGGTCTTCCGCTGTGTCGGCTGTGCCATAGAGCAGTCTCGCACGCGTTTTGACCAGTTCGTCCGGACGCTCCTCGCCAATCTGTGCCCGCAATGCTTCGATTGCCTCGGCGCGGACACCGCCGAAGGCGAGCATTGCCGCATAGGTCTCAAGCCGTGCCTGCAGATCGGCTGGATCTGCAGCGAGCCCCTGGTCGAGGTGTCCTTCCTTCAGAGCAAAGCTCCATTGCTGCTTCTGCTCTTTCGCCCAAAGATCGTTTTCCGCCTGTGTCCAGAAGGTGAAACCGCTCTGGGTGAAAAGCTGGACAGCCGCCTGGGAGGCCGGGCTGCCGAAGCGGCTGTTGAGGTAGCCGGGGCGCGACTGCCCCGAGAGATAGACCTTGCCATCCGGCGTGTCCCGCACCAGCCAGACCACTCTATCGCCGTTCGAGAGCTTCCATTCGATCACCTCGGGATCATGGGTTCGCGTGTCGGCCATGATGTGGCCTGTCCGGGCTACCTGCTTATCGGCCGGCCAGAGGGGCGCAGACGCCACGACAGGAGCTTCCGTCGCCAAAGGCTGGCGCGGAGGAAGCTTGCTCAGAGCCGCCAAACGCTGCCGTTCCGCTTCGACCGCCTCGACTGACGGCAGTGCAACCGAGACGCCACCGGGTGCCTGGAGGAAAAGCACCCGGTCCTCGGCATCCAGCATCTCGCGGAGCCGGGCATTGAGGCCTTCGAACGTGATCCGGTCAAGAAGCGCTGCGGTCCTCGCCGAGCGCGTCGCGGGGTCATCGACGACTGAGCCGGTCAACACCGCCGAGGCAATTTTGTCTTCCCATTCGGCGAAGGTCCGGTTTTCTGCCGCGCCCTCGTTGTTGGCGTTTATCCTCCGCGCACGCGTCATCAGCTCGTCGAAACCGGCGCGCGACAGTCCTTCGCGCCGCAGCCGTTCAACGGTTTGCAACAGCACCGAGGTGGCGGCGGTGTGGTTCTGCGTCCGCGCGTTGAAGGCGAGGATCAGCCGCTCCTCGGTCGTTTCCTGCGCCACGAAGCTCAGACTGTCTGCGACGTCAGCGTGATAAGGCGCTTCCGCTTGCACTGCGTCGCGGATCAGCCGCGTCAGAAAGTATTGCTGGAGATAGGCCAGTTGACCGGCACCGGTCAGCCGCTCCGGCATGGCAAGTCGGAAGGCGTAGGTGACTTGCGAGCTCGATCCCTCGTCATCCTGCACAAGATCAACGCTCAGTCCCTGTTTCAGAGGCAGGATGCGGTAGTCCCGCTCCGGAGCAGGAAGCTTCGGTGCAGCAGCAAAGGACTGCTCCAGCGCCTTGTGTGCCGCCTCCTTGTCGAACCGTCCGGTGACGATCAGCGTCATGTTCGATGTGCGATAGAAGCTCTGATAGAAGCTTCGGATTTCCTCGATCGAGGTGCGCGATATGCCGGCATGGGTGCCAATCGTCGGGCGATCCACGTAACGGGATCCCGTCCGTAGAGCGGCCTTCTTGAGGCGACTGACCCTGTCTGCGACACTGACCGTCTGCCGCAGTTCCTCAAGAATGACGAAGCGCTCCTTCTCCCAGTCGTCCTGCTTCAAGGCAGGCTTCAGCACCAGATCGGCGATGAACTGCAGCGATCCGGCAAGGTCGAGGCTGTCGTTCGGGCGCGTGCGGAGCATGAACTGTGTCTCCGACTCGCGTGTCACCGCATTGATCTGCACGCCCGTTCGCCAGCCGAGCGCCTCGATCTCGTCATGCATGGAACGCCCACGAGCTGTATTGGTCTGAAAGACCATGTGCTCGAGGATGTGCGCAATCCCGCTTGGAACCGGCTCATCCACCGAGCCTGCATGGACGATCAGGCGTATGTTGAAGGGATCGGCGTCCTTGCCACTGTCATAGAGGAAGTAGCGTAGGCCGTTTTTGAGCTCACCCGTGTCGATGCGCGGGTCCCAGCCCGGTTCTTGTGCGGCCCATGACGAGGATGCCCAGAGGAGTGCAGAAATGGCGAGGAGGCATAGGCGCATGGGATGTTCCAGAAATCGAAGATCCTCGTCGTGGCAATGCACGAAAAGGCTAAAAGGTGATTGGAACTATCAACTATATCTGTTGGCCACAAGTGCTCCGATCGTCAGAGCGAACATGAAGTCGTTATCACCCTACCTGCATGCGCATGCCGTCAACGACCTTGTCCACATCACTTTCTGGTCGAGGACGCGGGCAGTTGCGCTCGGCACTTGCGTTTCGGGTCTGCGGCCATACATGGTTGTCGGGCATGGAAGTCGCAGTGGCTGTGAGAGCTTCGCGGCTCTGGAGGGACCATCACATGAGTGCAGACCTGACAGAGACGGCAGCCGACCAGGGCGCGGATGCGGACTATGATGCGGTGCCCGTCGGGCTGTGCGTGATCAGCCGCGATCTCAAATTTCTGCGCGTCAATGAAACGATGGCTCAATTCAACGGTTACCCTGTGGACGATCACATGGGACGCAGTGTCTCCGACGTCATCCCAGAGTTTGTACCCGCGGCCCGCCAGCTGATGGATCAAATTGTTGATACCGGCGAGCCAGTTGGTCCCTTCGAAGTGTCGGGTGAGACCTCTGCCGCCCCAGGCGAGGAGCGTTTCTGGATGGAGTTCTGGTCGCCGGTCACCAACGAACACGGCGAGGTTGTCGCAGCCAATGTCGCGGCCGTGGAGATCACGGAGCGCAAACGGCTCGAGCGCGAGAAAGATCTGGCGCTTGCGGAAACCAGGCGGCGCCTGGCGCAGCAGACGGCGATTGCGGAAACCGGCCAGCTGGCCTTCCAGGATGTGGACTTCCAGACCATCCTCGACAAGGCCGTCACCGTTGCCGCAGAGGCGCTCGACCTCCCGCTGACCAAGATCCTGGCATTCGCCGATTCCGCCGAGCACCTGACTCTGGTCGCCGGCATCGGCTGGCAGGCGGGACTGGTCGGCTCGGCCGCGGTCGGCATCGAACGCGCCTCCCAGGCAGGCTATACCCTGCAGTCGAACGGCATCGTGATCGTCGAGAATCTCGCGACAGAGACGCGGTTTTCGGGCCCCACTCTCCTGCACGAGCACGGAGTGGTCAGCGGCATGAGCGTGACGATCGCCGGCTCGGATGGTCGGCCCTACGGCGTCTTCGGCGTTCACTCGACCGAGCCGCGCCTGTTCGACCAGGGCGATGCGAGCTTCCTGATCTCGCTTGCGGCCATCATCTCCAATGCCGTGCGCCGGGAGCGAGCCAAGGCGCAAAGCACGCTTCTGATCCGCGAGATGGCGCATCGCGCCGGCAACATGCTTCAACTCGTCAGCTCGATTGCGGCGCAGACCTTTCGCCATTCCGCCGATCCCGACACGGCTCGTGAGGCTTTCAATCACAGGCTCTCGTCGCTGGCGCGCGCCAATCATGCCATTGCCCAGCAGGGCTGGTCAGACACGCGCTTCAAGACGCTCGCTGAGGAAACGCTCTCGCCCTTTGCCGAGAAGATCGAGATGAAGGGCAATGATGTCCTTCTGCCGCCGGAGCTCAGCTTCGATCTCGGCCTCGTCCTCAGCGAACTCTCCACGAATTCGATCAAATACGGCAGCCTCGGCCGCGACGACGGCGTCGTGACGCTGGAATGGCGGACGGTCGAGGCGGAAAACGGATCGCGCTTCGAAGCGGAATGGATGGATCCAATGTCTTCCGGTCAGGCCCCCGCCACCGACAAGGCTTCCGGCTTCGGCTCCAAGCTCATCCATCAGCTCGTCGACCGGAAGTGGCAGGGCACGATCACCGTCGAGCATGGTGATCAATATCGGATGCGGCTCAGCATCCCCCTGCCGCACGCCTCCGAAGGCACGTCCGGCGCCTTCGCCAGCTGAGAACCGGCAGGTATCGCCTTAAAGACGCGGGATGTTTCCTGGCCGGCCGATCACAACAGTGGCAGGTGGGGGCTGAAAGCGCCGCCGGCCCTCATTTCGCCCCGTTCTTAAGAACTTGGTAAGAATTCATTCCTGTCGGAGGTCTTCATGGCGCTTGGCGCATCGCATCGCTTGCAAGACGGCGTCCTCGCCGTCGAAACCATGACGCGCTTTGCGCTCGCCGTTCTGGCTCTCGCTTCCGGCGTCTATACCTATCTCGGCGTGCGCAGTCTGCTCGACGGCTCGGCGACGGCCGTCTTCTTCGCCGCGATCATCTACTCGGCCTCCGTGTCGGTGGCGATCTATGCCTTCTGGTCCTACATGGCGCGTTTCTATCCGCATGTGACGGGTGCCGCCGCCCGTGGCGCGATGATCGGCGTCATGGCCCTTGGCTGCGCCATGATCATTGCCATGTCCAGCTGGCTGAATGCTGCAGCACTCGCAGGATCGGCAGCACTCGAACAGCATCTCGCCGAGACGGTCGAAGACTATACCGCCGACCTCGACCAGGCGCATCAGAATGCGCTCGCGGCGCAAAGCTTGCTGCCAGACATCCAGCGGACGTCGGAGCGGTTTGCGCGGCTTGCCGAAGACGAACGCCAGAACGGGGCGCTGACCGGCACGACCGGGTCGGGCAGCGTGGTCCAGCTGCTGTCGCAGATGTCGGCACAGCTCAACGAGCTGGAAACCGGCATCACCGCCTCGCGGGAACGGGTCACCACCCTCTTCGACCAGGGGCGCAGCCATCTCGAAACCATGCGCAAGCTAGTTTCCGCCCCCGGCGCGATCGCCCCGCGCAGCGATGACTTCTCGGCCGAGGTCGTGGCGCTGTCCGGCGTCATCACCTCGCTGGAACAGACCTCGATCGCCCCCTCGGTGAAGCGCGCTGCGGAAGACCTTTCCCTCGGCTTCATCGCACCCGTTGCCGATGGTCGGGGTGCCGATCTCGTCAACCGACAGGACCAGGTGATGGAGACGATCCGCGCCTCCGTCTCCGCCCAGTCGCAGGTGCTGTCACAGGCAGCCGACGATATTCTCGCACGGGAGCCGGTTGCCGATCGCCGTTTCGTGCCCCTGTCCTCTGCCGAGGCGGTGCTCCGCTATGCCGCCGACTTCATTCCGGCCTGGGCGGGAGCGATCTCGATCGACCTGTTGCCGGCGGTTCTCGTCTTCATCCTCGCCGTGGTCCACGGGGCGATCCGGCGGCAGGAGGAGCGGATGCCCTTTGCCCAGCGGATAACGGCCGCCGAGCTTCTGGAGGCGCTTGAGGTTCAGCGCGCGCTGGGCCGGCAGGGGATCGATGTCGAAGAGGCCGTCAGGTCTGCCGAAAACGAGGAGGAGCTGGCGCGGACGGATTCCAACATCACCAGCCTCGACATGTCGGCCAAGGCGCCGCGCAAGGGGCCACCCGCGTGAGGCCATCGTCGCTTTTCCCACGCCTGAAACATGCGTTTCTGACAGCCGATGATGGCTTGCTGATGCGTGGGGCCTTCTTCGGCCTCCTGGCGGCAGCGGGTGCCTTCCTCTTTGTCGACCTGCGCGAATTGCAGCTGGCCAATGAAGCCCTGCCCGGCCACAACCCGATGACCACCGATGCGCCGGTCCTGCCGCCGGCGCTGACGGATGGCGACCCTCAGGGGCCGCCGGTCGAACCCGGGACACCGCAGGAGGTGCTGCGCCAGCCGATGCGGTTCGAGCTTCTGTCGGGTGGCGTGCTGAAGGCCGAGGGATCAATCGATCTGGGCGCTGCAGACCGCTTTGCCGAAGAGATTGCCGCCCGCGGCGAATATGTGAAGGCGGTCTCGCTCAATTCACCGGGTGGCTCGGTCGAGGACGCGTTGGCGATGTCCAAGCTGATCCGGGAAAAAGGGCTCAACACCGAGGTGGCGACGAAAGCGCTCTGTGCCTCTTCCTGCCCTCTGGTGTTTGCCGGCGGCGTTGCCCGCGAGGCGGAGAAGGACGCCATTCTCGGCGTGCACCAGGTCTTCAATGCCGGCCAGGACCGACCTTCGCCGGAACAGGCCATGTCCGGGGCCCAGAGCACGACAGCGCGCATTGCGCGGCATCTGGACGAGATGGGGATCGGCAACGGTCTCTGGATCAATGCACTCGAGACGCCGCCCGACCGGCTCTACTACCTGACGCCGGAAGAGATGGCGGAATACAAGCTGGTGACGGCGCCAGTGGCGGCGGCACAGCAGACAGACTGATCGTAATACGCGTCAGCCGTTTTGCGAGCGTTGCCAGCCTGCCTTGCGAGCATCATCGATACCGCTGCATGAAGCGGGTATCGATCCGGTGCTTCCATCGCGCCACCCAGTGGCCAAGCACAGCCATGCCCCATTTGTCGGCGATCGCCCTGTTGTCGGCGAGCGAGATCAGCACCAGCCAGGACTGCTGCGGTCGGTAGGGTTGCAGGCTTTCGCCGGCGAGGCTGCGGCGCAGGTTTTCGGCGAGGACAGGTCCCTGGCGCACGGCGAAGACGCCGGCCTTGGGACGTGGATCCGAGAGCGAGGCGACGTCGCCGGCCGCGAAGATCTCAGGGTGTGACAGCGATCTCAGCGTCTCATCGACTCGGATAAAGCCGCTCTCGTCGAGAGAAAGGCCGGTTTCCCTGAGCCAGGCCGGCGCGCCGCTCGACGTCGTCCAGACCACCTCGTCCACCGTCAGCCGACGTCCGTCCCGGGCGACGAGCGTGCCCTGTTCGTAAGCTACGACATCGAAAGCGGGATGATGCGCCATCCCTGCCTTCCGCATTTCCCGTTCGATGCAATATCGAGCCCAGCGGCTGCGCTCGGGGACTACTCCGGTCGAGCGGCCAACAAGCGCAATGGCGATATTGCGGCTGGCGAAGCGTCGCTTCAGCGCGAAGGCCACCTCGACACCGGCGACGCCCTGCCCCACCACCGCGAGGCGGGACAGCCTGCCCTCGGCCGCCTGCGTATCGAGCCTTTGCAAAAGGTCGGTGAAGCTTGAGATCGGCTTGACCGCAATCCCGGCCGCGATGCCGTCCGGCAGCGAGGGGGTAGAGCCGATATCGACCGACAGCAGGTGATAGCCGAGATCTCCGCCGGTGGAGAGCGAGACCCGACGGGCATCGGGATCGATGGACGTTGCAGATGTCTCGACAAAGGTGACGCCGGAGCGGGCGCAGAGCGCTGCGAGATCGATGTGGAAGTCGTCAAACCCGTATTCGCCGGAAATGTGCCCTGGCAGCATGCCGGAATAAGGCGCGTGGCGAGAGGGCGAGACCAGCGTGATCTGTGCGCCGAGACCGAGTTCTCCCAGTCGCCGGACCACCTCGACATGTGCGTGGCCCCCTCCCAGAAGGAGGATGGGCACTACGGCTTCGCCCACTTCATTCATGGGGCGCTCCCCTGGCGCCGAGACGATGGACGGGACCGCCTGCGGCCTCGGCATCAGCCTCGTCATGGGTGACGAGGATGACCGGGAGGCCGGCCGTTCTAGCGCGCTCGAAGACCAGCAGGCGCATCTGGGCGCGCAACTCCATGTCGAGCTTGGAAAAGGGTTCATCGAGCAGCAGGAGGCGCGGTCGCGACACGAGAACGCGGGCAAGCGCCACCCGTGCCTTCTGCCCGCCGGACAGAGTTGCCGGATCGCGCTCTGCGAACCCGGCCAGGTCCATCTCGGCCAGGATCTCCGCGGCCATCTGTCGACGTTGCCGGCGATCTGCGACATCGGACGGGATGGCGAAGGCGACATTGGCACCGACCGACATATGCGGGAAGAGCAGCGGATCCTGGAAGAGAATGCCGGCCCGTCTGGCCTCTGCCGGAAGCGACAGGAGATCGAGACCATCGACGGAGACGGCGCCTTGCGCGTCGAAAGCCGGATCGAGAAAGCCGCCGATATAGGACAGCAAGGTGGATTTGCCCGAGCCGGACGGCCCCATGACGGTCAGCACGGAACCGGGCGCCACATCGGAACTCAGGTCGATCAGGGTCAAACCTCTCAGGCGGATCAGGACGCCAGAAAGCGAGAGGCCGGTCGAGCTTTGTCTTTGCAGCATCATCAGACCTTCATCTCGCGGCGGTTGCAGTGCAGTGCTGCGGGGATCAAGGCCGCGAGCGCGAAAGCGAGGAAAGGCAGGATGGTCTGCAGCAGGGCATAGACTCCGATGACACGGCGGTTGTTGCCGGAGGCGAGTGCGACCGCCTCCGTGGTGATGGTTGAAAGCCGCCCCTCGCCGATCAGGACCGTCGGCAGATATTGCCCGACCGAGACGGCGAAGCCGACCGCCATGGCCGTCAGGATCGGACGGATCAACATGGGCAGGCGGATCGATAGGAGCACGGACAGTCGCGACCGACCAAGAGCGGCGGCAATAATCTCATAGCGGCGGTCGAGCGAGCGCCACGGGTCCGCCAGCGAGAGGAACACGTAAGGCAGCACAAAAACCAGATGAACGAGCACCAGCGCCGGCAGCCTGTGTTCGCTGCCGCTGCCGATGAAGAGCAGTTGCAGGCCGAAGACAAAGGTGATCTGCGGCACGATCAGCGGCAGATAGAGCATCAACAGCGCCTTTTCACTGACGCTGCGGCCCGTTTGAAGCTCCCGCTCCAGGCAACCGATCGTGAGTATGATGGCGAGCAGCGTCGAGGCGAGGCCCGTCAGCAGCGTGGTGACCAGGGGATCGCCGATGCGCGGCCAGGCACTCATCCAGCTTCGCAAGGTGAAACTCTGCGGCAGGATTTCCGGAAACTGCCAGAGGCCGGCCAGCGACCAGATGGCGAGAATGGCAAGACCTGCGAAAACGATGGTGCCGATCAGGCCAACGAGGAGGATCGAGACGCGGCGGACAAGCCTGTCCGCCACCCACCGCCAGCCTTTGTCGCGCGCGGTCTTGAGCGCACCGGACGCAAGTCGCTCCAGGACGAACCAGGCAATGAGTGCCACGAGGGTAACGCCGAGCTGCAGCACGGCGCCGGCTGAGGCGAGAAAGCGGGCGGAGAGATCCGGATCGTTCATCCACTGGACGAGCCGTGTCGCCAGCGTGCCGGGCAAATTGGGGCCAAGGATCAGGGCGACATCGACCACGGAAGACGAATAGGCGATCACCGCATAGACGGCAAAGCGGATCTGGCGGTAGAGCGCCGGCCAGAGTAGGTAGACGAAGCCCGCGATCCGGCCATAGCCGAAAGAGGCCGAAAGTCTGCGGGCAGCGGCGAGATCCACCTGTGGCAAGGCGGCGAGCGTCACGAGAAAGAGAAAAGGCGTCTCCTTGATGACAAGCCCCGCGATCATCGCCAGCCCCATGGGATCATGGGGGATGAGAATATCCGGCGGCCGATCGATGCCGAAGACGGGAGCGACGAGGCGGATCAAGAAGCCGGACGGTGCGATCAGAAAGGCGAAGCCGAAGGCCGCCGCAGCATGGGGAACGGCAAGCAGCGGCGACAGCAGATGCTGCAGGCGAGAGAGCGTCGGGGTGCCGGCATAACTTGCAATGAACACCAGCGTTATTCCGACAGAGATGAGCGAAGCGGCAAGACCCGTTGCTACGCTCAAGGCCGCGGCGGCGACCAGGCCTGGTGTGGCGAAGAGATCCCGGAAGGGGGCGAAGCCCAGCTCAACACCTCCAAGAGCTGGCAGATAGCCGAAGGCCGGAAGGAGCGTGCCGAGCAAGCCGAAGGTGATCGGCAGAAGCAGGAAACCGAGCGTGACGGCGACCGCAGCCCTGGGAAGGACTGCGGTCAACCCGTTCCTGAACACGCGATCTGCCGCTTCAACTGCCACGGCTTAATTGCCGCTGGCGTAGCGTCGGCGCCATTCGACCTCGATACGCTCCATCCAGCTGGCATGGGGTTCTGCAATGACCGGTCCGAGCTGATCGGGCGCAAGCGTTGCCACGCCGAGGTCGAGGGCGGCGAAGGCTGCCCGATCCTCCTGCGGCAGTTTTCCCATGGCGAGAACGGTCGGATCTCCCCAATAGGTCGGATCCTGCTTGCGCAGCTGCGCTTCGGGCGAAATCAGGAAGTTCGCCGTCAGAAGCGCCCCCTCCTTGGCATTGGCATTATAGGGAATGGCGACAAAATGCGTGTTGCCGAGGGTGCCGCCGGAGAAGGTGAAGGAGCGCACGGTCTCCGGCAGTTCGCCCGCCTTGATGCCGGCCGAGGCCTCTGCCGGGTTGAAGGCGAAGATGATGTCGAGTTCCCCGTCCGCGAGCTTCTGCTTCATGTCCGGATAGTTCTGCGGGAAAGCCTTGCCCTGACGCCAGGCAACCGGATGCAGCTCATCGAGATAGGCGAAGAGCGGTTCGACGTCCCGTTCGAAACTATTCTCTTCGACAGACTTTGCGAGCTTGGCCGGATCATCGATGACTTCGCTCAGCACCTGCTTCAAGAAGGACGAGCCAATGAAATCCGGAGGCGCGGGATAGGAGAAGCGACCGGGGTTCTTCTTCGCCCAATCGAGCAGTTCCATGGCATCGTCCGGGAGCGCCGAGGCTTGCGTGCGGGCGCTATCGTAGAAGAAGACCATCTTGGCGCCGCCCCAGGGGCTTTCGAGCCCATCCGTCGGTTCGGTGAAATCCGTGAGGATGGTCGGCTGGTTCTCGACGTCGACGTATTGCCAGTTCGGCAGCGCGGTCGCCCAGCCCGGCGTCAGAAGCAGATCCTGCTGCTTCATCGAGACGAAGTTCTCGCCATTGATCCAGATGAGATCGACCGAGCCACCTTCGTTTTTGCCGGCCGCCTTTTCGGCGATCACCTTGGCGACGGCGCTTGCGGTATCCTCGAGCTTCACCTGCACGACGGTGACGCCGTAGCGCGACTGCATTTCGGCGCCCACCCATTCGAGATAGGCATTGATGTTTTCAGACCCGCCCCAGGCGTTGAAATAGACCGTCTGCCCGGATCCGGCCTTCTCGATGGCGCTCCAGTCGGTGAGGTCCGGTCCGGCTGCCGCCGCTGGCAGGCTGCTTGAGGCAGCCAAAAGGCCGACCGCAAAAACTCCAGTCATCAAACGCATGGTTCTTCATCTCCCTCTCGGTCAACCGCAGGATGCCAAGGCTCTCTGCGGATCCTGTTTCAACTACGCGCATGAGATCCGCCGGATCTCATGCTTTTGTTTTCAATTGCATCTGCCGCTGAGCCAGAGCGGCCTTTATCTCCTCGCCGGGCGGGATATCGTCCGCAGTGTCTGCCATTGCCGTCAATTCGCGGGTGATGCGCATCTGCTCGATGAAGGCCCGGCAGCCCCGGCAGACGGCCAGATGGAGCCGGATGTTGAGCCGGGGCAGAAAGCCCAGCTCGCCGTCGATCAGCAGGCTGGCGCGCTCGGCGACTTCACTGCATCGATACATAGCTCAGCCCTCCTCCCGAATGATGTCTTGGCTTTTCATCCTGCATTTCCCCGCTTGCGGATCTGCTTGACGACGGTCGGGATCAGGGCGACGAAGGCCAGCGCAAAGAAAGGGAGCGTGATCTCCGGTGTCACCAGATCGGAGATCTGCGCCTCCCGGCCGCTCGCTTGCGCGGCGACGAGAACGCTGTCGACACCCTGGCCGAGATAGGCATAGGCGAAGGTCCCGGGCAGGATCCCGAACAGCGTGGCGGTGAAGAACCGGCCAAGGCTGATGTCGAAGAGTGCCGCTGCGATATTGACGACGAAGAAGGGAAAGACTGGCGCGAGACGGATCACGAAGAGATAGCCGAAGGCATTCTCCCGGAAGCCATCGGCCATCTTCTTGACGACACCATCGACCCGGTGGCGCAGAAAGCCTCCGAAGGCCGAGCGCGTGGCGAGGAACAGGATCGACGCGCCGATCGTCGCGCCGACGGCCACCAGCGCTCCCCCGATCAGCCAGCCGAAGAGGAAACCGCCGAAGATGGTCAGCACCGAGGCTGCGGGGAAGGAGAAGGCGACCGCCAGGATATAGACGACGAGGAAGAGCAGCGCCGACCAGAGGAAATTCGCGTCCACATAGGCGCGCAAGGCCTCTCGCTGCTCGGCCAGAAAGGTCAGGCTCAGATAGTTCTGGAGACCGAAAGCATAGCCGAGCACAAGGCCTGCGATCACGAGAACGACGGGCGCATAGCGCCATATGCTCTTGGCTCCACCAGCAGGGTGCGGAGATCTGCGGTCATCCATGATGATCTCCCGGGCAAGGATGCGTGCGGTGTAAGATCGTGCCCTGCAAGGCGACTGATCCCCTATGGTCACTATGGCTTGATGGAGTCGAATGCGGCTGGACTTTGAAGTCGATTGTTTCGCTAATGGCCCGCGAGCTGAGGCAGGGGGCGGCGTGGCGGAGATTGACAGTGATGACCGGGCTCTGGCGCTGCGGCTGCTTTCCGGCGACGCGGAGGCTTTCGAGCTCGTCTATCGCCGGCACAACGCGGCGATGCTCCGGTTTTGCGCCGGGATCGTACGCTCGCGCGACCTTGCCGAAGAAGTCGTGCAGGATACCTGGGTCGCCGTTCTCGGTCGCATCGATCTCTTCGAGGGGCGCGGATCGCTTGCCGGCTGGATCTATACCATCCTGATCAACAAGGCGCGCAGCCGCGCGCGGCGCGAGGGCCGGACCGTCTCCTTTGACGATTTCGGCGATGGCGAGGGTCTCGCCGGAGCGTTCGACGGTCGCGGCCACTGGCGCAGCATGCCCGAGCTTTGGGAAGACCTGACACCCGAGCGGCACATCGAGGGACGCAGCGTCCTGCAGCATGTCGAGGCGGTCATCGAAACGCTGCCGCCCGCGCAACGCGCGGTGCTGATCCTGCGGGGTCAGCAGGAGCTCGAAGCCTCGGAGGTCTGTGCCCTCCTCGACATTTCCGAGGGCAATATGCGTGTCCTTCTCCATCGCGCGCGCCTGACGGTGCGCAACGCGCTCGACCAGCTGAACGCCGCCATTTGAGAATGACCAGGTGGCATTCATCGGCCGTCCCCCGAGAACGCGACCCAGCCCTGGCGCCAGCGGATGACGGTGGTCAGCGCGCAAAGGGCGGCAAAGCCATAGGCAATGACCGGAAAACTAGCCGGCAGGAGGCACATGGCAACGAAGACGGCGATGGTCTCGAAGCCTTCTGCCAAACCACCGGCGTAGTAGATGCCCTTGGTGGGGAATTCAGGCGCCTTGCGGCCGAGCTTTGCGGCAACCGCTGAAAAGGCAAGGAAGGATGATCCCGTGCCGACGAAGGAGACGATGAGCACGGCCGCGGGAAGGGCATTCACGTTCGGGGCTGCGAAAGCGAAACCGAGCGGGATCAAGGCGTAGAAGACCATGTCCAGCGCGATATCGAGATAGGCACCGCGATCGGTCGGACCCTGGATGCGGGCAACGGCGCCATCCAGTCCATCGAACACACGGTTGGCGAGGATCAGCAGCAGAGCTGCGAGCCACTGGCCGAAGCAGAGCGCGATGAAGGCGCCTAACCCTGCCAAAAAACCAACGAGACTGATCTGATCGGCCTTCACGCCGCGATGTGCCAGACGTTGGGCAACCGGCTGAAGGGCCGCTTTCTGCAGCGGCAATATCTTGGCGTCGATCATCCGCGCCTCCAGGTCTGGAAGCGTTGGAGCAGCGAGAGGAGGAAGCCGTTGATGTGATTGCGCCGCCACTGGCCGGCCACCATCTTGTTGGCTTCGGCGAGCGTCGGATAGATATGGATGGTGCCGAGGATCTTGCCGAGGCCGTGGCCGTGTTTCATGGCGAAGACGAATTCGGCGAGCAGATCGCCCGCATGCTCACCGACGATCGTAGCCCCTAAGATCTTGTCGTTGCCCGGCACCGTCAGCACCTTGACGAAGCCGCGGGCCGATCCATCGGCAATGGCGCGATCGAGATCGTCGATGCCGAAGCGCGTGACCTCGTAGCGCACATTCTTCTCTTTTGCCTCGGCCTCGGACAGGCCGACGCGAGCCACTTCCGGATCGGTGAAGGTCGCCCAGGGAATGACGGAGTAATCGGCCTTGAAGCGCTTGAGATCGCCGAAGAGCGCATTGATGGCGGCAAACCAGGCCTGATGTCCGGCGACATGGGTGAACTGGTAGGGCCCAGCGACATCGCCCGCCGCCAGGATATGCGGGTGGAGTGTCTGCAGATATTCGTTCGTCTCGACGACCCGGTCGACCTTGATGCCGAGTTCCTCGAGCCCGAAGCCCTTCAGTCGCGGCGCGCGCCCGACGGCCACGATGATTTCGTCGAAGCCAATGCGGCGCTTGCTGCCGTCATGCTTGACTTCGATCCATTTTTCGCCCCCCTCGGTACCGCAGGCGATCGCCTTGTGGCGGGTCAGGACATTCACCCCATCCGCTCTTATCGAGGCCTCGACGAATTGGGCCGCATCTTCGTCTTCCCGCATCATGAGGCGCGGCGCCATTTCGATCTGGGTCACCTCGGAGCCAAGCCGGGCGAAGCTCTGCGCCAGTTCGCAGCCGATCGGGCCGCCACCGAGAACGACCAGCCTCTGCGGCACCGCGGGGCGATCGCGGAGCCGCTCCCACATGTTGTCCGAGGTCAGGAAGCCGATCTCGGCGAGACCCGGAATGGGCGGAACGAAAGGCTGCGCGCCTGTCGCAATGATGATCGCGCGCGTCGTCAGGCGCTGCGTGCCGCCATCGTTCAGCGCGATTTCCACGGTCCAGGGATCGATCAGCTTGGCATAGCCTTGCAGCACTTCCACGCCGAGCCCGGTATAGCGCTCGACGCTGTCATGCGGCTCGATCTCGGCGATCACCTTGTGGATCCGCTCCATCACGGCAGAAAAGGGCACCCTGGGTTCGACCGGCTCCAACCCATAATGGTCCGCATGACGCATCTGGTGTGCCACCTTGGCGCTCTTGATCAGCGCCTTGGAAGGCACACAGCCGAAGTTGAGGCAATCGCCACCCATCTTGTTGGCCTCGACCAGCGTCACCTTCGCCTTGGCGGCCGCGGCAATGTAGGCGGAGACGAGGCCCGCCGAGCCTGCGCCGATCACGATGAGGTTGCGATCGAAACGTTTCGGTCGTGTCCAGCCCGAGGCGGGTCGGTTCGATGTCGGCTCCGTGCGATCCATGCGTGCCTCTGCCCAAGATATCGGTTTCTGACCATACGACACATGACGCCAGCATTTGTTACAGCGCCGTCGGTTTTTTCTCAGGGAGACCGGCGAGGTAGGCCGTCCGCAGGAGGCGGTTGCATACGCGACTACCCCTTCAGTGGAGCGCCATGCGTCCGACGCATATCTTTTCAGGAAGGGCGATTGACCGCCCAAAAAAGAGGCGTTTGCTAAAACCGAGGTATCAGATTCAGGTGAATCTTAAGAAAGAAGTGCTGAATTAGGGCATCAAGGGAGAGCCCATCATGCGCATCATCGTGTCCACCATTCTCTGTCTACTCATGGCCTGCATGTCAGGCACCGTTTCAGCGACGACCGAGACCTGGGTGGCAGCGAGAGCTACGTCCCAGGTCGCCTATACGACCGACAAGGAAACTTGGATTCCGCTGCGCAAGGGCATGGAAGTTCCGAACAAGGCCTGGATTTCGACCGGTCCCCGCGGGCGTCTGCAACTCGTGCGCGGCACGGAAAGCATCGCCTTCCAGCCGAACACGCTCGCGGCTGTCATCACGCGGGGCAGCGACATCAATCGCAAGACGGAAGTGGTCCAGCAGGTCGGCGAGATCAGTCTCGAAATCGAGAAGCGCCAGCAACCGCATACCACCGTGCAGACACCTTTCCTCGCTGCCGTGGTCAAAGGCACGAAATTTACCGTCGAAGTCACTGAGACGGATGCGGCCGTCGCCGTCGACCGCGGCCTCGTGCAAGTCACGAGCTTCGGCAGCGGCGAACGCAGCGACCTGGGCGCCGGCCAGGGTGCCCGTGTCGACACCTCCGGCATGGCGGTCGCAGGCCTTTCCGGCAAGCCGGACGTCACGCGTGTCACCCCGTCGAAGCCAGCCGTTCCCGCCCGCAGTGCCAAGGGGGATGCACCAAAGTCCGAGAAGGCAGGCAAGAAAGGCCCCGAGAAATCCATGGCGGAGAAATCCAAGGCCGACAAAGCCGGCGGAGCGCCGGACAAGGGCAAGAGCACCTCGAAGGGCGATGCCGGCGGCAAAGGCGAAGGAAAAGACAAGGGCAATTCCGGTGGGAAGGGGAACGGCCGCGGCAATGACAGTGACGGCGGCAAGGGCGGCGGTCACGGCAAAGGCGGCGGCAACGGCAAGGGTGGCGGCAAGGGTGGACGCGATGACTGATCGTCGGGTCGCACCACACCTCATGACAGTGGTCAGCGAATGACGGCTGGCCCCCGCAAATCGCGCGGCACGCTGTCTTCCCTGACATCGCTCAGGCTCGCCATGATCGCAATGATCATGGCGCTTCCCTTTTTGCTGCCCTCGCTTTCCGTCGTGCAGCATGTCGATAATGAGCTGACGGCTTTCCGGGCCGCGGGGGCGCCTCGGCCTGCCACCGGTGACTTCGTCTTCGTCGCCATCGACAAGAAGAGCCTGGCGGATGTCGGGACCTGGCCCTGGCCACGCGATGTGCATGCCGAACTGATCGACAGGCTGGTCGCGGCAGGGGCGCGCGACATCTTCCTCGATATCGACTTCAGCACGCCCTCCCGTCCTGAGAGCGATGCGCGGCTCGCCCGCGCGCTCGAAGAGGCCGGCGGTGGCGTGATCCTGCCGATGTTTCGCCAGCAGTTCGGCGCGCGGTCCGACGATCCGTTGACGCTGACGGCGCCGATCCCCCTCTTCGCGGACCATGCCTGGACGGCGCTGGTCGACGTTTCGCTCGACGAGGACGGGCTGATGCGGTCCTTCCCCGTGACCGACATGGTGGATGGCGTGCCGACCCAGTCGGCACCGGCCGTCCTTGCCGGCTATAGCGATGCCCGAACCCACAGGCTCGCCATCGACTTCTCCATCCGCCCGGAAACCGTGCCGACCTATTCGGTGTCGGACATTCTATCCGGCTCCGTGGCAGGGGACGCCTTGTCCGGCAAATCGGTGGTGGTGGGTGCCTATGCGACCGAGCTGAAGGATCTGTTCGCGGTGCCGGTCTACGGTATCCTGAGCGGGCCGATGCTGCATGTGCTGGCGACGGAAACGCTGGTCCAGGACCGGTTGCTGGTGCCGCTGCAAATCGAGCCGATCGTGCTTCTGCTGGCCGCGCTCATCATCACCTACATGCTGACCTTCAGTCGCGTTTCCTTCGGCGTTCCGCTTGCAGCCTCTGCGGCCATGGTGGCGATCGGCGAGGCTGCGGCCTTCCTCCTCTACAAGAACGAGGCGATCGTCTTTCACACGGCAACGCTCTGGGCGGTGCTGGCCTTCGGCCTGCTGATGCTGATGGCGGAGAAGATCGGGATCAAAGGCTGGCTTGCGGAACTGGCCATCCGCGAAAACCGCGACATTCGCCGGGTGCTGAAACGGGTGATCAACGACAGCGTCGACCCGGTCATCGTGCTCGACCAGAAGTTCAACCTGCTCGATGCCAGCCACACGACCACGGACCTGTTGGGACTTTACGAACCGGTCGCCCGCGGCACAAACCTTTCCGGTTTCGTACCGGCGGTTCTGATGGAGGCCGTGCTGGCTCTTGAAGCAAAGCATGTTGCCGAGCCCGACAAGGCGCATAGCGAGCCTCTTTCCTTCAGCATGCCCGGGCGGAGCGGTCGCCGACACCTCGAGGCGGTGATCACGATCTCGCCGTTCGAAAGCGGCGGCGGACAGGGCCTGTCTTCGGTCGGAACCTATGTCACCTGCATAAGCCTGCGGGATGTCACCGCGCGGCGGCTTTACGAGACCAAGCTCGAAGAAATGTCACGCGTCGACGATCTCACCGGGCTTCTGACGCGACGAGGGCTGGCGGATGCAATGGCCACGGTCGGGACCGGTTTCTCGGTCTTCGTTATCGACCTGCATCGGTTCTCCCATCTCAACGAAACGCTCGGCCGCGAAAAGGGTGACGGCGTGCTGACGGCGGTCGCGGCACGCCTGCGCAGACATGCGGGCATCGATGGTCTCTCCGCCCGGTTGGCAGGAGACACGCTCTGTCTTGCCACACCCGGCGTCGAGGATGAGACCGGTCTTTCAGAGAGCGCCGAGCGCCTGCTTGCCCTCTTCGACACCTCCTTCGGAGTCGATGGTATCAAGATCGAGCTCAATGCGCGGGTCGGTGCCTGCAGCGGCAGCCTCGATCTCGGCGATCCGGGCCAATGGATCGAAGCGGCCGAACTGGCGCTGATCGAGGCCAAGCGGGTCGGCGGCAGCGGCTGGCGCGCTTATGATCCCTCCTCGGCCCTTCGCCGGGCACGATCCCGCCTTCTGGAAGCCGAGATGCGCGGGGCGCTCGAACAGGGTCAGTTCTTCCTGCTCTATCAGCCGCAGGTCGCGCTCAAGAGCGGGCGGCTGGTCGGGGCGGAAGCCCTGCTGCGCTGGCAGCACCCGACGCTCGGCATGATCTCGCCGGCGGAATTCATCGGCATTGCCGAGACCAATGGGTTTATCTGCGACCTTGGGCAGTTCATGTTCAAGGAAGCCTGCAAGGCAGCCACCAGCTGGCCGGCGCATGTCAGCGTCGCCGTCAATATTTCGCCGGTCCAGTTCCTGCGTGGCGATCTGCTCGCGGATCTTCGGGCGGCTCTGGCCGTCAGCGGGCTTGCGCCGCACCGGCTGCATGTCGAGATCACGGAGTCGATGTTCCTTGAAAAATCGGAGGAGCTCTTCGAGAAGCTCAACGCCTTGCGCGATCTTGGCGTGACGATCGCGCTCGACGATTTCGGCACCGGCTACTCGTCGCTGAGCTATATTTCCAGCCTGCCGCTCGACAAGCTGAAGATCGACCAGGCCTTCATCCGCGACATGGTGAGCGACCCCGCCGCGCAGACTATCGTGCAATCCATCACCACGCTTGCCCACGGTCTCGGCCTCACGCTGGTTTGCGAGGGGGTGGAGAATGCCCTGCAATGCGAGATGCTGACGGCGCTTCGATGCGAAGAAGGACAGGGCTATTTCTTCGGGCGGCCGCAGCCGGCCCGTCAGATCATGGCGCTATCGGCTGCCCATTCGCTGCTTTCCGGCGGCGAAGCGATCACTGCGGGCGGCCTGGCGCAGGCCGGGTGAGGATAAAGGCTGCGCAGGCGACGAGGATCAGTCCGATCACCAGCTTGAGCCAGAGCTGTGGTGGCCCGAAGAAGATCACGATCCCATAGCTCAGCGTCATCAGCGAGACGGAGGCGATCTTGGCCTTCTGCGAGATCGCCCCTTCCCTGCGCCAGTCGATCAGAGGCTGGCCGAAACGCGGGTGATCGAGAAGCCATTGTTCGAAGCGCGGGGAAGAGCGGGCAAAGAGGGCCGCGGCCAGGATCATGAAGGGTGTCGTCGGCAAGACGGGCAGGAAAATGCCGATGATGCCGATGCCGACCATCAACCAGGCAAAGCCAAGTATGAGCAGGCGCATTGCATTCCCTTTGCTGGCTGCCGTCGCATAGCCTGCAGATATCGCAGGAATCGGACTTGGCAAGGATTTTGAGGATTGCGGCAAATGCGGCGATTTTTCGTTTGCGCCGCAATAGACCGGGATGCATCCTTGCCCGGCAATCCCACCTTCAGGAATTCAACTGACATGTCCAAGGTTACCCTCGTGCTCGGCGCCGGCATCATCGGCGTTTCCACAGCCATCCATCTCGCCCGTCGCGGGCGCTCGGTGGTGCTTGTGGACCGCCGCGGCGCGGGCGAGGAAACCTCTTTCGGCAATGCGGGGCTCATCCAGCGCGAGGGCGTCGTGCCCTATGGCTTCCCGCAGGAGCTCGGGATGCTGATCCGCTACGGCTTCAACAACCGCATCGACGCGCATTATCATGCAAGCGCCATCCTGAAACTCGTACCCTTCCTGTCGCGCTACTGGTGGCATTCCAACAAGAGCCGGCATCAGGTGATCGCACGCGCCTATGCGCCGCTCATCGAAAACTCGGTCAGCGAGCATCAGGACCTGATCCAGGCGGCCCATGCCGATCATCTGATCCGCAAGGACGGCTGGATGGAGATCTTCCGCACGACCGGCAAGCGTGACACGGAGCTGGCCGAGGCAGAGCGGCTGGCGCGGGAATATGGCGTCAGCTACCGCGCGCTGAACCCTGATGAGCTGGCCAAGGAAGAGCCGCATATCCGGGGTGACTTCGTCGGGGGCCTCAAGTGGAACGATCCCTGGTCGGTCACCGATCCGCATGGTCTGACGCAGGCCTATCTTACCTATTTCCAGTCGCTTGGCGGACGTTTCGTCAAGGGCGATGCCCTTTCGCTGGAGACCGGGGCTTCCGGCAAGGGCTGGCGGGTGAAGACCGATGACGGCATGGTCGAAGGCGACGATGTTGTGCTGGCACTTGGCCCCTGGTCGGAAGAAGTGACCCGGAAGTTCGGCTATCGCTTCCTGCTCGGCGTCAAGCGCGGCTATCACATGCATTACGCGCCGGCCGGCAATGCCGTCCTCAACAACTGGACCATGGATGCCGAGCGTGGCTACTTCCTCGCGCCGATGGAAAAGGGCATTCGCCTGACGACGGGGGCGGAATTTGCCAATCGCGATGCACCGAAGTCGCCGGTGCAGCTGGCGCGCGCCGAAAAGGTGGCACGCGAGATCTTCCCGCTCGCCGAGCGGCTGGATGCCGAGCCCTGGATGGGCGCCCGTCCCTGCACGCCGGACATGATGCCGATCATCGGCAAGGCGCCGCGTCACGACGGCATGTGGTTCGCCTTCGGCCATGCGCATCATGGCCTGACCCTTGGGCCCGTCACCGGCCGCCTTATCGCGGAAATGATGGATGGCGAGAAGACGTTCATCGACGCCCGCGCCTGGAGCCCGGAGCGTTTCCGTCCGTAAAATCATCCAGCTTCTCTGGCCCCCGTCTCAAGGGGCTAGCCTTTTTGGCCCCGAGGTGGTACTCAGATCGAATAATTTGATCAAATTGTTTCCCGGTGGAAACAGGCCGGCAAGAAGAAGCGTCGCAAGAACGCCGGCGGCCAGGGGATCAGGAAGAGACGGACAGTGGCATGCGCCGGTGTTTGATCCATAACGCGAAAAGCGTCTATCGTTAGCGGACCTGGCGTCCGCGCGCTTTCTGCCTGCACGTATCGAACCCGAATTCAATCAGCCACACGGTGATCCATGAACATGGCCGAAGAGGCACGCGAATTTTTCGCGGCCAATCCCGATATCGAAGTCCTCGAAGCATTCGTCATTGACGTCAACGGCGTGCCACGCGGCAAGTGGATCCCGCGTGAACGCGCCATCGACGTGCTGACCAAGGGCATGGCCATGCCGCGCTCGGTCTATGCGCTGGACGTCTGGGGCCGGGACGTCAACGCCGCGGGTCTTGCCGAGGGGACCGGCGACCCTGACGGCATCTGCTTTCCCGTTCCGGGCACGCTTTCGCGGGTCACCTGGCTGTCGCGCCCGACGGCGCAGGTGCTCCTGCAGATGCACACCCAGGAAGGCGAGAGCTTCTATGCCGATCCGCGCCAGGTGCTGAGCCATGTGCTTGATCGCTTCAAGGCGGCCAAGCTGACGCCGGTCGTTGCGACCGAACTCGAATTCTACCTGATCGACCCGGTGCGTTCCGCACTCGACCCGGTGCGTCCGCCGAATACGCGTGACGGTCGCTGGCATACCGGCCAGACACAGGTTCTCTCGATTTCCGAACTGCAGGACTTCGAAGAGGTGTTTCACGGCATTTCAACGGCGGCGCGTGCCCAGAACGTGCCGGCCGATACGACGCTGCGCGAAAACGGCCCCGGCCAGTACGAGATCAACCTGAACCATGTGCCGGATGCGCTGGCGGCCGCGGATTATGCGGTCCTCTTGAAGCGGATCGTCAAGGGCGTGGCCCGCGCCAGCGACCTCGACGCCACCTTCATGGCCAAGCCCTATGGCACGCAGGCCGGCAGCGGCATGCATGTGCATTTCTCCGTTCTCGACGAGAAGGGTGAGAATATCTATGTCGGCGCCGATGGCCCGTCGGAAGCCCTCTTCCACTCCGTTGGCGGGCTTCTGGAGAACATGGGCGAGAGCATGGCGATCTTTGCGCCGCATCAGAACTCCTATCGCCGCCTGCGCCCATCCGAACATGCGCCGACCTATGCCTCCTGGGGTTTCGACAATCGCTCCGCGGCCGTGCGCGTCATCACGGCCTCGAAGCCCGCAACCCGCATCGAGCATCGCGTCGCCGGCTCCGACACCAATCCCTATCTGGTTCTCGCCATGATCCTGTCGGCGGCACTGGCTGGCATGAAGGAGAAGCTTTCGCCCGGTGGCGCAATTTCCGGCGACGACCATGCCGTCAATCACGAGCCGCTGCCGACCAATTGGGACTACGCGCTGCAGCGCTTTGCCAAGTCGAGCTTCGCCTATGCGGCGCTCGGGCCGAAATATCGAAGCCTTTATACCGCCTGCAAGCAGCAGGAACTCTCGGAGTTCTCGCTGCGTGTGACCGACGTCGAATACGACGCCTATATCCGGACCGTGTGAGGTGAAGCCATGACCAAGTCGATCGGACCCAATCCCGGCCATGCGGCCACCTATTACGCAGCCTCTGCCCGCGACAAGCGCGTGCGCCCGAAGCTGGATGGCCAGCACACCGCCGATATCTGCATCATCGGCGCCGGCTTTACCGGCATTTCGGCAGCGCTTGAGCTCTCCGAAAAGGGCTATGCCGTCATCGTGCTCGAGGCCGACCGCATCGGCTTCGGCGCTTCAGGCCGCAATGGCGGCCAGATCGTCAACGGCTATAGCCGTGACCTCGAGACGATTGCCAAGCGTTACGGCCAGGACAAGGCAGACCGTCTCGGCGAGATGTCGCTGGAAGGTGGCCGGATCATCCGCGAGCGCGTGGCGAAATACGGGATCGAATGCGATCTCGTCGACGGCGGTTTCTTCGCGGCCTTCACCGACAAGCAGGTGAAGGAGATGGCAGACGTCCGGGCGCACTGGATGAAGCACGGCCATGACGGGCTGGAAATGGTCTCCAAGTCCGAAGTCGCGAAATATGCCAAGACCGATCGTTATGTCGGTGGCATGATCGATCGCCATGGTGGCCATATTCATCCGCTCGATCTGGTGCTCGGCGAAGCGGCAGCGGCCGAAAGCCTCGGCGCCAAGATTTTTGAGAATTCCAAGGTCGTGCATCTCGACACCGGCCCGCAGCCTTTCGTCTGCACCGAAGGCGGGATCGTCAGGGCCAAGCACATCCTCGTCTGCGGCAATGCCTATATGGCCGGCATCGCGCCGAAGGTGACCGAGAAGATGATGCCGGTTTCCAGCCAGGTCATGGCGACCGAGGTGCTGGATCCCAAGCTGATCGAGGAGCTGCTGCCGGCCAACTACTGCGTCGAGGACGCCAATTACGTTCTCGACTACTACCGCCGCACGGCCGACAACCGTCTGCTCTATGGTGGCGGCATCGGCTATGGCGGCCAGGATCCGAAGAACCTGACGGGCGTCATCCGGCCGAACATGCTCAAAACCTTCCCGCAGTTGAAGGACGTCAAGATCGACTATGCCTGGAGCGGCAATTTTGCACTGACGCTGACGCGCATCCCGCATATGGGCAAGCTGTCGGACACCGTCTACTTCTCGCATGGCGACAGCGGCCATGGCGTGACGACGACGCATCTGCTCGGCAAGATCCTGGGCGAAGCCGTGCACGGCCAAATGAGCCGCTTCGACGTCTGGTCGTCGCTGCAGGCCTACCCCTTCCCGGGTGGTCGCATGTTCCGCGTGCCGTTCACCGCACTCGGTGCCTGGTATTACGGCATGCGCGACCGGCTTGGCGTGTAAGGAGAGATCAGATGACCCGCACCGTCACCGTCGCCGCCACCCAGATGGCCTGCAGCTGGGATCTGCCCGGCAATATCGCACGGGCCGAAAAGCTCGTGCGCGAGGCAGCATCCAAGGGCGCGCAAATCGTCCTGATCCAGGAGCTGTTCGAGGCGCCCTATTTCTGCCAGGACCAGATCGCGGAGTTCTTCGATCTCGCCAAGCCTGCGCATGACAATGCTCTGATCGATCACTTCTCAGCACTGGCCGAAGAGCTCAACGTCGTCATTCCCGTCAGCTTTTTTGAGAAGGCCGGGCAGACCTTCTTCAACAGCGTGGCCATCGTCGATGCCACCGGTGACGTGCTCGGCATCTATCGCAAGAGCCATATCCCCGATGGTCCCGGCTATACCGAGAAGTTCTACTTCTCACCCGGCGATACCGGCTTCGAAGTGTGGGAGACCCGGCACGCGACGATCGGCGTTGGCATCTGCTGGGACCAGTGGTTCCCGGAAGCAGCCCGCGCCATGGCGCTGCAGGGGGCAGAACTCTTGTTCTATCCCACCGCGATCGGCTCTGAGCCGCAGGATGCGAGCCTCGACAGTTCCGGCCACTGGCAGCGCGTGATGCAGGGCCATGCAGCGGCCAATGTCATGCCGGTCATCGCGTCGAACCGCATCGGCAAGGAAGACGGACGAAAGGGCACGTCGCTCACCTTCTACGGCTCGTCCTTCATCTGCGACCAGACCGGCGCGATGGTGGCGACCGCCGACCGCGAGACGGAAACGGTGCTGACCGCAACCTTCGACCTCGACGGCATTGCAAGACAGCGCGCCAGCTGGGGCCTGTTCCGCGATCGTCGCCCTGAGCTCTACGGCCCGCTGATGGGCTATGAAGGCTGAGGCTCAGGCCTCCGTCTTCAAGCCTGCAAGCGCGTCGGCAACGATGCCATCGACCGGCTGATCGATGGAGACGGTGACGACGCCGGGCTCACCCGTCGGCACTTCCAGGGTGGCAAGCTGGCTATCGAGCAGACCGAGCGGCATGAAATGGCCGGTGCGGGCGCCCATGCGGCGGCCGAGCAGTTCCCGCGAACCATCGAGATAGACGAACGAGAGACGTCCGCCTGTCGCGGCGCGCAGGTGGTCGCGGTAGATCTTCTTTAGCGCAGAGCAGGACACGACGATCCCCTCGCCGCTTGCCAGGGCCTCGGCCATGCGCTCGCCGATCACTGTCAGCCAGGGCCAGCGATCCTCGTCGGTCAGCGGTGTTCCCGCGGCCATCTTCGCGACATTGGTTTCGGGATGCAGCACATCGCCTTCGATGAAGGGAAGTCTGAGACGATCTGCCAGGGCCGCGCCCACCGAAGACTTGCCACAGCCGCTGACGCCCATGACGATCACCGCCTGCGGGACGGTGGGCTTATTTTCGTGCGGCATGCTCTTCCTCTTCCTCAACCCTCGTTCAAGGGCCGCGACAATAGGAAGGTTCAGGCGAAATGCAATCCGCTCTTGCTGACCGCGTCTCTGGCGAGACCTCTTTCTCTTGCTGGCTGCCGCTCAGCCCTTATGGAGGCCGCGATCTTCTCGGCCATCATGATGACGGGGGCGTTGGTGTTGCCGCCGATCAGGCGCGGCATGACGGAGGCATCGACGACGCGAAGGCCCTCCACGCCGTTGAGCCTGAGGCTGGGGTCAACAACCGCATCCGGATCCGAACCCATGCGGCAGGTGCCGACTGGGTGGTAGATTGTGTCTGCCCGGGCGCGGATGGCGGCGTCGAGTTCCGCGTCCGAAGGCCCCGCGGGATAGAGCTCGACGCCGCGATACCTGTTGAGCGCGGGGGCTGCCATGATCTCGGCCATCATCCGGGCCCCCTTGCGCAGGGTCTCCAGGTCGAGAGCATCGGAGAGGAAGGCAGGATCAATCAGAGGGGCGGCCGAGGGGTCGGCGCTTGCAAGCCGCACGGTGCCTCGCGAATGGGGGCGCAGAACGCAGACATGGCAGGAATAGCCATGGCCCCAATGCATCTTGCGCACGTGGTCATCAACCATGGCGACGAGGAAGTGTAGCTGGATATCCGGGCGGTCGACAGAGGGATCCGTCTTCAAGAAGGCGCCCGATTCCGCGCAGGTCGACCGTAGATGCCCCATGCGCTCCCTCCGCCACTCTTGCGCGGCGCGCAGGATATCGCGTGTCGCCGTGATGCCCATGCCGAAGAGATCGGTGTCGGGCGAGCGGAAGATCATGGTGTAATCGAGGTGGTCCTGCAGGTTGGAGCCCACTTCGGCGCGGTCCAGAACCACGGGAATGCCGAGAGAGGTCAGATGGTCGGCAGGGCCGATGCCTGACAGCATCAGGATCTGCGGTGACTGCAACGCGCCGGCCGAAAGCAGCACCTCGCGGCCGGCGCGGACGGTGCGTTCTTCCTTGCCGAAACGATAGGCGACGCCGACCGCCCTGCCCTGCTCAATGACGATGCGTGTGACATGCGCCTCGGTGATGACGGTCAGATTGCGCCGCGTCATCACATCGTGGAGATAGGCAGCCGCTGCCGAGCAGCGCTCACCGCGTTTCGGCCCGTTCCAGAACTGGGTCGCCTGATAGACGCCGGCGCCTTCCTGCTGAGGGCCGTTGAAATCGTCGTTCTGGCGGTGGCCGCTCTGCTCGCAGGCCTTGAGGAAGGCCTGGTTGATCGGTCGCGTCCAGTTCTGGTCACAGACCTGAAGCGGTCCGCCGCGGCCATGCAAATCGTCTGCACCACGAATGTTGTCCTCGGCCTTCCTGAACCAGGGCAACACATCCGCCCAGGACCAGCCTTCACAGCCGAGAGTGGCCCATTCGTCGTAATCACCGGCATGACCGCGGACATAGAGCATGGCGTTGATCAGGCTCGAGCCGCCGAGACCCCGGCCCCGGGGCTGATAGCCGCGACGTCCGTTGAGCCCGGCCTGCGGCACGGTGGAAAACCGCCAGTTGCCGCTTTTCACATGTCCTGGCACCACGGCGGCCGCTGCCATCGGCACGCGGGCGAAGACGCCATCACCGCGTCCACCTGCTTCCAAAAGACAGACGGTGACGGAGGGATCCTCGCTCAGGCGCGCCGCCAGAACCGAGCCTGCGGAACCGCCTCCGATGATCACATAGTCGTACATGCTCTCCCCCCAGAGACCTGTACCCGCCCAGCACTTCTGTAGCGACTACATTAAGCAGACTTAAATTGCCGTGAACGTAAGCGTAGCATAGCGGCGGAGGGACGCAAGCGGGGCGCCAAAGGGTTATCCGCCAACGAAAAACCCGCCTTGCGGCGGGTTCATCAGTTCGTTGTGTGGGGTGCTGCTCAGGCAGCCGGTGCGGCTGCAACACGGCGCGGCTGCAGGTCGTCGATGCCGAGCAGGAAGTTGATCTGCGGGCGCGCCTTGACCAGATCGTCGATCGTGTATTCGGAGAGCACGTCGAAGAAGGCGTTGAGCGCCTTGCGCAGCGCCGAATTCAGGCCGCAGCTGTCGATCAGCGGGCATTCGACGTCACCGTCATCCTCGAAACATTCCGCCATGGCGAAGCTGTCTTCCGTGACCTTCACCACATCGAACAGCGTGATCTTTTCGGCTGGACGGCCCAGGCGCACGCCACCATTGCGACCACGCACCGTCTCCACCAGACCGGCCTTGTTGAGCGGCTGCAGGATCTTGAACAGGAAGAGCTCGGAGACGCCGTAAGCCTTGGCGATCTCGGGGATCCGGCTCAACTGGTCATTGTTGGCTGCGCAATACATCAGCATGCGCACGGCGTAATTTGTCTGCTTTGTCAAACGCATGCACGATTCCTCTGTTTTGTTGAGGCTTATATAGCGCCTTTTGCAGTTTTGAACAATTCCAAAATACTCAAGTTCTGAACTCACGTGTCTGTGATTAAAGTCGACTCCAATTGACAGCTTATCCGGATTCATGAATATGCGCCTCAACAATCTGCAAGAGGGAGGCCTATCATGACATCCATTCGTAGCATCGCACTCGGCGCCGTATCCGTTTTGGCCCTGTCGGCCACATCGGCGCTCGCCGACGGCGAAGTGAACATCTATTCCTACCGCCAGCCGGAACTGATCCAGCCGCTGATGGACGCCTTTACGAAGGAAACCGGCATCAAGACGAACGTGCTTTTCCTCGACAAGGGTCTGGTCGAGCGCATCACGGCCGAAGGCGCAAACTCGCCGGCCGACGTCATCCTGACCGTCGACATCGCCCGTCTGACGGAAGCCAAGGATGGCGGCGTCACCCAGCCGCTCAACGATGAAGACATCAACAGCCAGATCCCGGCGCAGTATCGCGATACCGATGGCAACTGGTTCGGCCTGACGACCCGTGGCCGCGTGCTTTACGCCTCCAAGGATCGCGTCTCCGAAGATGCGATCACCTATGAAGAGCTTGCCGATCCGAAGTGGAAGGGCCGCATCTGCATGCGTGACGGCCAGCACTCCTACAATATCGGTCTCTTCGCCTCGATGGTTGCGCATCATGGTGCCGAATACACCGAGAAGTGGCTTGCCGGCCTGAAGCAGAACCTCGTCAAGAAGCCCGATGGCAACGACCGCGCTCAGGCCAAGGCAATCTATGCCGGCGAATGCGATCTCGGTCTGGCCAACACCTATTACCTCGGCCTGATGCAGACGAACGAGAAGGAGCCGGAAGAAAAGGAATGGGCCAAGTCGGTCAAGGTTCTCTTCCCGAATGCGGCCGACCGCGGCACGCATGTGAACATCTCCGGCATGGCGCTGGCCAAGAATTCCCCGAACAAGGACAACGCCGTCAAGCTGATGGAATTCCTGGCTTCGGATGAAGCCCAGACGATCTATGCCGAGCAGGTCTTCGAATATCCGGTCGGTCCGAATGCAAAGCCTTCCGAGATCGTTGCCGGCTTCGGCGCGATCAAGCCGGACACGCTGCCGCTCACCGACATCGCCGCCAACCGCAAGGTCGCGTCCGAACTGGTCGACAAGGTCGGGCTGAACGAAGGCCCGACGCAGTAAGCAGCGGCTGGTCTAAGCAGAATGCAGAAGGGGCGGTCCATGACCGCCCCTTCTTTCGTTTCGCGTTATCTTCGATTGTGCCGGGACTTTCAGGTGCCGCCGGCGCCGATTGCCCGGGCGTGCTCGTCGATCGCCTTGCGACGCTCGGCCGTGCCGGGATGCGTGGAGAGGAAGGACGAATCGCCGCCGAGGCCGAGCTTTTCCTCCAGGCGCGCAAAGAAACGGCCGATCGCGCGTGGATCGCGCCCGGCCTTGGCCATCAGTTCGACCGAGATACGGTCTGCCTCGTTTTCCGCGTCGCGGGAATGCGAGAGCGACATGAGTGCTGCACCATTGGTCAGGATATCCTCGCCGGCTGCTCCGACATCGCCGGCGATCAACATGATGAGGCCCGCCATGCCGGCCGCGCGATAAAGCTGGCGAAGCGAGTGCTCCTCCTCCACATGGCCGATCTCATGGGCGAGAACGCCGGTGATCATATCCATGTCGCCGTCGGCCAGTTCGATCAATTCGTCGGTGATGACGAGCGTGCCATCGGGCAGCGCAAAAGCATTGGGGCCGATCGCGCCGCCCTGCCTGAAGTTGAGATTGTAGCCGGCGACGCCGCGGGACGAGAGGGCTGCAATCTCGTTGAAGGCCTGACTGATCTCGGTCTGCCGTGCCTCCGGCAGGCGGGTTTCGCTGAAGACCGCCTGATCGAGCGAGAGAAGTGTGCCGCTGGCCATCCACTGGGTAACAGCGGGTGGCGTCACCAGAACCGCGACTTCCACAAGCGCCGGCACCGCATAACGATAGATCATGCCGGCCAGCAGAAAGACGGCGACGACGAAGGCCAGCAGCCGAGGGTGAAAGCGTTCCAGCTCGTGCACGAAGCCGGTCTTCCCGTGTCTCTTCAGGAAGAGATCGATGCCGTCGTTGTCTTCGGTTTCGAAGAGCGAGCCGTCGGCGAAACCGACCCGTCGCGGAATGCGGCCGACCCGGGCGGAGATCTCCGTCCGGGCCATGTCTCCGACAGAAACGGGATCGCCACCTGCTGTCAGCCGCACATAGAGCGTCTTGCCCTCGCTCAGGAGAAGTGCCGGCTCCGCCCGGCTGGAGCCGGGCGGATGCCAGCGACCGGCGGCGATGCGCTTGTCGTCAGAAGCCAAAGTCGAACCCTTCGAGATCGAGATATTCCGCCGTCACGGCAGAGCCGGAAGCCTGCATCGAGGATACCACATCATCGAGCTCACCATCGACCACGATGCCGGAATGCTCGATCACGTAGCGGTGCTCGCGAACCGCGGCCCAAGGGCGCATCAGGCTGAGGGTGAGCACGGTGACGACGAGGTTGGAGATGACGATCCAGAAATAGCGAAGCCGGCCGAGATCGGAGAAGAGGCTGTGACGGCGATCGAAACGCGCCGAATTCATCACCACGTTTCGCACACCGATACGATAGAAGATCGCGGCAACACTCCAGAGCACCAGGGCCGGGATCAGCGCTCCATAGATGCTGAGCACCAATTGCGCCTCCGGATCCATGCTGGTGTCAGCACCTTCGACCGCACCGTAATAGGCCGCCATGCCAAGGACCCCCGCTACGGCGGCACCGACCAGCATCAGCAAGAAGGCCGGCAGCCAGACGCGATAGAGTGCGCCGATCTTCGGATCGGTCTCGAAGGTTCGATCGCCATAGCGCAGGTTGTTGAAGATGTAGCGATAAAGCCAGCGGCTGGCGAAGGGGGCGAGAATGCCGAGCGAAAAGAAGGACACGAGACCGCCGACGATGATCGCGACGAAGGCGCCACCGGTCTTGCCGACGAAATCGAAGCGGATGTTGCGGTAGCTCGTGACGCGCGCGTTGAAGCGCAGGCTGCGCATGACGATCCACGGCAGGAGGACCAGCATCAATAGCGCCAGGATACCGCCGATGATCGGGCTGAAGGTCAGAAGCAGGTTGTAGGCGACGATGTAGCCGAAGACGATGGCGCGGCCGATGAAGATCTGCAGGCCGCGGGCGTGATAGTCGAAGGAATGCCCGTCAACGAAGGTGTTGCCGTAGAAATAGCGGTTGCGGCGGACCTTGGCCCAAGCCGAGTAAATGCCGACCGTGATGATGGTCAGCAGGATGTTGACGATCCAGATGCCGAAATACTCGCCGGCGCTGCCGCGAAACTCGCCGCGCCGCAATGCATCCGCCCGGCCGAAAACTGCCTGTTGCATGAAATGTCCCTCATGAAATCAAATCGTTTGCGTCGCTATCCCCCGCGATGCGCTCGAACATTGATCATGAGACACCCTCACACTCAAGTGCGCTGCGACACTCCGGATGTCCGCATTGGACCTCAGATGTCGAGGATCTCGATGCACCACCATTTCGGCCGCCCACCCTTGTAGGAGTGATAGGTGGGTTTGAGGTCGGCAGCGCTTGTGCGATCGAAGCTCCCCAGCAGGAGTGCGACCGTGGGCTGGTCATCGATGGCGCCGAGCGAGGAGCCGCAAGTGCTGCAAAAGGCGCGCGACGAGATATCTGATGAGCGCCAGGTGGAAGGCTCGCCTGAAGGCCCGATCCAGCGGACGGCATCGCGCGGGAATTCGACCCAGCTGGCCGTCAGACTTCCGGTGTGGCGCTGGCACATCTTGCAGGAACAGGTGTGTGGTTTGGCAGCCGGCGCATCGGCTTCGAAGCGGATCGCTCCGCAGAGGCAACCGCCCGTATGGATCTTCTTCTTCGGCATCGTCAGCCCTCCCGAAGCAAAAGCTATCGATTGGCTGGCGCCTGACAAGAGAACGCCACCCCGTCCTTCAACGGGGTGGCGCAAATGTGATCGGACCGACGCCCAGTTTACTTCATCGTCGGCATGACGAATTCGGCACCGTCCTTGATGCCCGACGGCCAACGCGAGGTGACCGTCTTGGTGCGGGTCCAGAACTTGATCGAATCCGTGCCGTGCTGGTTGAGGTCACCGAAGGAAGAGGACTTCCAGCCACCGAAGGAGTGGTAGGCGAGCGGAACCGGGATCGGTACGTTGATGCCGACCATGCCGATGTTGATGCGGCTCGCGAAGTCACGAGCGGCATCACCATCGCGGGTGTAGATCGCGACGCCGTTGCCGTATTCGTGCTTCATGGGCAGGTCGAGGGCTTCCTCGTAGGTCTTGGCGCGGACGACCGAGAGAACAGGTCCGAAGATTTCGGTCTTGTAGATGTCCATGTCCGGCGTGACGTGGTCGAAGAGGCAACCGCCGACGAAGTAGCCGTTCTCATAGCCCTGGAGCTTGAAATCGCGGCCGTCAACAACGAGCTTGGCGCCGGCTTCAACACCGCTGTCGATCAGCGACTTAATGCGCGCCTGGGCTTCCTTGGTAACGACGGGACCCATGTCGGCCTTGTCATCGGTGTATGGGCCGATGCGCAGGCTTTCCACCATCGGGGTCAGCTTTTCGATCAGGCGATTGGCGGTTTCCTCGCCGACCGGAACAGCGACCGAGATCGCCATGCAGCGTTCGCCGGCCGAGCCGTAACCGGCGCCCATCAGCGCCTGGGCGGCCTGGTCGAGGTCGGCATCCGGCATGATGATCATGTGGTTCTTGGCGCCACCGAAGCACTGGGCGCGCTTGCCGTTCATGGCAGCCGTTCCATAGACATAGCGGGCGATCGGGGTCGAGCCGACGAAGGAAACGGCCGAAACATCCGGATGGGTCAGGATGCCGTCGACAGCCGACTTGTCGCCGTTGACGACGTTGAGGATGCCGGCAGGCAGACCTGCCTCGATCATCAGTTCGGCCAGACGGATCGGAACGGAGGGGTCGCGCTCGGACGGCTTCAGGATGAAGGCGTTGCCGCAGGCAATCGCCGGCGCAAACATCCACATCGGGATCATGGCCGGGAAGTTGAACGGCGTGATGCCCGCGCCGATGCCGACCGGCTGGCGGATCGAATACATGTCGATGTTCGGGCCGGCCCCTTCGGTGAATTCGCTCTTCGTCAGATGCGGGATGCCGATGACGAATTCGCAGACTTCCAGACCACGGACGATATCGCCCTTGGCGTCTTCGATCGTCTTGCCGTGTTCGCGCGACAGGGTCTCGGCGAGGCTGTCCATGTTGTCGTTCAGGAGCTGAACGAACTTCATGAAGACGCGGGCACGGCGCTGCGGATTGGTGGCCGCCCACTTGGCCTGGGCCGACTTGGCGTTCTCGACGGCCGCGTTCAGTTCCTCGGCGCTGGCGAGCGAAACTTCGCCCTGCACTTCGCCGGTGGCGGGATTGTAGATGGCCTGCTTGCGGCCCGAGGTGCCGGCGACATGCTTGCCGCCGATGAAATGCCCGATCTGATACATGGGTTTCCTCCTGAATTTGATGGAGGCAGTATGCGCTTCGATTTTCACAAATCAAGACGATGATTTCCGCATCCGTTGTGCAAAAATCAGCGCAATCTGTTCCCGCTCAGGTCCACAGGGACGCCTCGATCAAAGCCCGATGGGCGGCAACACCCGCCATGACGCCTGACGCGCTGGCGAGGGTGGCATTGTGCATGGCGCTTGTGGCATCGCCGCCCGCGAAGACACCCGCTTCGCTCGTGCATCCCATCTCCACCGCTATGTGGAAGCCTTGCGGTCCCTCTTCCAGACGCAGACCAAGTTCAGCCGCCAGAGGCGAGGCGATGGCCACCTTCGACTGGGCAAAGAGCGCATGCACTTCGACGACGCGCCCGTCTGCCAGGCGCACCGCCTCCAGGCCTTGTCCCTCACCGATCAGTTCCACCACGCGCTCCGTCTCGATCGTCACGCCGCGGGCGCGCAGCATGGCATGCTGCTCTTCGTCGAAGATGACACCCGGTTCGACGAACATCGTGGTCTTGCCCCAGTCCGGCAGGATACCCCCTTGGTGCGCTGCAAGCGGAGAGGATGCGAGGATGCCGATCGGGCCACCGCCGATCTCATAGCCATGGCAATACGGGCAATGGAGGACGGTGCGGCCCCAGCGTTCGGCGAGGCCCGGGATGGCAGGAAGCGTATCGGTGACACCAAGCGCCAGTACGAGAACCTGCCCCTTCAGCACCTTGCCGTTGGCCATGGTCAGCCGGAAGCCGCCGAGGCAGCGCTCGGCTGAAACCGCCTCCCCTTCCAGCAGGGTGAAGTTCGGGTAGCGGGCCAACTGCTCGAGAGAGCGACGGCGGATTTCTGCCGGGGCCACTCCGTCCTGGCCGAGGAAGCCATGCGACGCTTCAGCAAACCGGTTGCGAGGACGGCCCGCATCGATGAGCAACACGTTTCTGCGCGCGCGGGTCAGCTGCATGGCTGCCGAGAGCCCGGCGAAACTGCCGCCGATAACAATCGCTTCGTACTTCATCTGCATCTCCATCACGTAACTTTTGAAGTTATGTACTTTGATAAGTTACATGACGAGCCCATGTCAAGTGATGTAACTTGGCTTGTTGCGTGAACGCAGTTGCGGTAGCGTTTGCGGATGACAAAAGGAGATGCCGATGCGCGGGGATAGCCGCATGTCCCGCATGCTGCATGTGCTGATCCATCTCGGTCGCCATGCCGAAAGCATGACCTCGGAGACGATCGCCAAGATGCTGAACACCAATCCGGTCGTGGTGCGCCGCACGATGGCCGGCCTGCGCGAGCGCGGCTACGTGCAGTCGGAAAAGGGCCATGGCGGCGGATGGCGCCTGAGCAAGACCCTCGGCGAGATCACCCTGCTCGATGTCTATGACGCGCTCGAGCGGCCAGAGCTGTTCTGTCTCGTCGCATCCTCGGATCATGCGGGCTGTCTGGTCGAGATCGCCGTAAACGAGGCGCTCGAAGATGCGCGCCGCGAGGCCGAAGCGCTGCTGCTCTCGCGTTTTTCGGCCATCCGCCTGTCGGACATTGCAGACAGTTTCGAGACGCGCATGGAGATGCTCGGCCTTCAGGCGGGGAAAGGCGTGGCATGACGGTGAGTGGGAACGCTGACGCAAGAGGGAACGCGCGATGAACTGGGACGATGTCCGCATCTTTCTCGCTGTTGCACGGACCGGCCAGATCCTCGCCGCCTCCCGCCGGCTCGGGCTGAACCACGCGACACTGTCGCGCCGCCTGACGGCCCTAGAGACGGCGCTCGCGACCCGGCTCTTCATCCGCCGGACCAATGGCTGCGAGTTGACGGCCGAGGGGGAAGCCTTTCTCGCCTCTGCCGAGCGCATGGAAACCGAGATGCTGGAGGTCCAGGCGCGGCTCGGGCGGACGGACACGCAGGTTGCGGGCACCGTCCGGATCGGCGCGCCCGATGGGTTCGGCGTCTTCTTTCTCGCCTCTCGCCTGGGTGCGCTGATCGAGCGACATCCGGAACTGAAGATCCAGCTCGTGCCGGTGCCGCGTTCCTTTTCCCTGTCGCAGCGCGAGGCAGATATCGCGGTGACGCTCGAGCGGCCGGATCAGGGACGGCTCGTGTCTTCGAAGCTCGTCGACTATACGCTCGGCCTCTACGCCTCCAAGAGCTATGCCGAAGCCAGGGGATTGCCGACGACACCGGACGAGCTGAAGGGCCACCGCCGGATCGGCTATGTCGAAGACCTGATCTTCACGCCGTCGCTGAACTATACCGGCGAGGTGATGCGCGACTGGAATGCCGGCTTCGAGATCTCCTCGGCGATCGGCCAGACGGAGGCGGTGCTGGCCGGCGCCGGCATCGGCATCCTGCACAGCTATATCGCCCGGCAGCACGGAAGCCTGGTGCGTGTCCTGCCCGAGGTCACGATCCGGCGGGCCTATTGGACGACCTTTCATGAGAGCGCGCGCGAGCTCGTGCGGGTGCGGGCGGTCGTGCAGTTTCTGCAGGACGCCGTCGAGCAGGATCGGGCGATCTTCGCCTGATGCTGGTTCGTCTCACCGGCAGGTGAGGCGCAGGATCTCCGGGATGACGAGACCGCCGAAATAGGCTTCGCCCGGTTCCGGGGCAACGGAGATCTCGCAGTCGCCAGGCGTGCCGGAGACGACGGCGGGGAGTTCCGGGTCAAAGCGAAAGGCAATTGTGAAGTCGCGATCGCGCAGCATCAGCGAGAGCGACTGGCCATCCAGCGGCAGTGCAGTCGGCCAGCGATAGTCCGCCGCAATCGTAACCTGGCCGGTTGCGAGATCGACACGGACCGAGGCTGCGGGTGGCAGGTTCACGGCCTCGGGTCCAAACCTTGCCTCCAGGAAAAAGCCCCGGGACGAGAGGCGGTCGCCCAGTTCGCGGGTGAGTGCCGCATGCTCCGCATCGGAAAGCGTGCCGTCATGGTCCTTGTCGAAGCGTGAGGCCAGCCGGCGGCTGGTGGCCTGATCGAAACCGAGGATCTGTGTGAGGCCGGTCAGGCGGTTTCCGTCGAGATGGAAGACAAGGCGTGCCGAGGCTGCAACATCCGGATGCGCTGTGGCCGGCGCGGCGAACAGAAAAAGAGCAAGAGGAAGAGCGGCGTAAAGGCAATTTGGCTTCACCGGACCAGCGCCTCCGACGCAAACGACCGAGGCAGGGGTGGAAAGTCTGGCGGTGACAGCTGAGTCTCGCGCCCGGCGAGGAAAGCTCCGCCGTAGAGGAGAGCAACGGCCAGCATCCAGCTTCCGCCGATCCGGGTGGCGATGGTGAAGCCGGTGTTGCGGATTTGAGATGCCGGCCAAGCAATCGAGAGAATGGTCAGGGCCTGCAGGAGGGGCGCGCTCCACCGATAGTGCTCTGCGAAGAGCACGGGATCGCCAAGCCGCGTTGCGGTCGCAAGGGCTATGCCTGCGAGAGCAAAGACGGGAAGGCAGACGACAGGCCGGAACCTCGGTGAGAGGATGAGCGCGAACCCCACCAGCGCGCAGGAGATCGGCCCGGCGAGAAAGAGATGGGGTGCGGCACCGGGCACGGGCGCCATCCAGCCATAGACCGTTTCGCGATACCAGAAGCCTGCGAGGTTCCCGAGGACCATGCAGAGCATACTCGCCATGGCCCAACGTCCCGGTAGCTGCCCGAGCAACACGCCAAGCCCGACGAGCGGAAGCAGGACCTCGACGCTCGCGATGGCGGCATAGGCCGATGTGCCGTCCGATAATCCGGGCAACAGGAACAGAGCGCCGGCAACCGCGCCTGCCAGAAGTGGCAGCAGCGAAAGCAGGCGTATTGCAGATAGCGGCATCAGGCGACGAGGAAGTAGACGCCGCCGAGGCCGATCAATCCGCCGAGCGCTCTCGCCATCTGCCCGCCCTGGATACGCTGGAAGCCGAGACCGACGGCAATGCCGGCGAGATGGATCAGGCCGGTTGCGACCACGAAGCCTAGCGCATAGGAGGCAGGATCAGCCGCACCCGGCAGTTCCGCGCCATGGGCATAGCCATGGAAGATCGCGAAGACACCGATCACAGCCACGGCCAACCATTCCGGCGGGCGCCAGAGGAAGGCGATTGCGGCTCCGAGGACGATGATCGAAAGGGCGATACCGCTTTCGACAGCCGGGAGGGGGACGCCGGCGATCCCCATCATGCCGCCGACGACCATGATCAGCGGAAAGGCGATCGGCAGGCTCCAGACGGAACGACCGCCCATTTGCGCGCCCCAGAGGCCGACACAGAACATGGCCAGCATGTGGTCGAGTCCCGACAGCGGATGCTCGAAACCATGGAGGAAGCCGCCTCCCTCACCCGCCAGGACATGCGCTTCAGCTGCGGTGGGCAAGGCCATTGCCAGAACGGCAAGGCCGAGAAGAGGTGTCAGTCGGTTGAGCGACATGGGTTTCTCCGAAACGCGATGATGACCCGGCTTGGGTGCAAGAGGATCACGCCGTGCGTCATGCGACGCGGCTCGGCCTGACTATATCCGAATCGTGTGAGACTGTAGATGGGAAAGTGTTCGCGCGGAGGCCGCCCTGTCGTCGGTTCTTCGTGCCGAGGACCAATGCAGCTAGAGCCGGAGCAGCGAATATGGCGCGCCCTTCTCATTTCCCCTTTTTGCGCGCCCTGGCAAGCGGTGCCTCTCGTCTTTTCGCGGGCCTGTCCCTCGGCCTCCTTCTCCTGCCCTCGGCGGCCAATGCGCATGTCATGGATGGTCCGCTTGGCGGCTTCGGCTCGGGGTTCGGCCACCCGCTCGCCGGGCCTGACCATTTCCTTGCCATGCTCGCCGTCGGCCTCTGGGGTGCCCAGATCGGGGGCCGGACCGTCTGGACGCTGCCGGCAACCTTCCCGATGATCATGTGCGTCGGCGGCGTCCTGGGAATGCTCGGCATCCTGCCGACGGATATCGTTCAGGTCGGCATCGCGCTCTCCGTGCTGGTGCTCGGCGGCGTGATCGCGGCCAATTGGAAGGCGCCGGAATGGGTAGCGCTTCTGCTGATTTCGATCTTCGCCATCCTGCACGGCATTCCGCATGGCGTTCTCGCACCCCGCGCCACGGATCCCGCAGCCTTTACCGTGGGTTTCGTGGTCTCGACAGGTGTCATCCATGTGATCGGGATTGCGATCGGCGCGGCGCTGAAGCTGATCGCCGGCGGCAGACTGGTTCAGGGCCTCGGTGCGGCGATTGCGCTGGCGGGCCTCTGGTTTCTGTTGGCTCCAGCGGCGGCCTAAATGGGCTGACGCCCTGCGACACAAGCGTTTTGCTGCATCGCGATCGCATGGTTTCTGTTGACAAACCCTGATCAAACCGCACAAACCACGGCACCGGCCGCGACCGCCTTTATCGGCGCGGCCCGCGCAACCGTGAACAGCTCAGGCACAGGCTCTCCATGACCACGAATACCGCACTGCTCGACTTCCAGATCGTTCCAAATGCCTCGCCCATGCCCGAAGCAGAGCGGCTGCAGGCCTTCGAAAACCTGGGCTTTGGAACGCTGTTCACCGACCACATGGCGGTGGTGCACTGGCATGTCGACAAGGGCTGGCACAGCCCGGAGGTTACGGCCCGCAAGCCGTTCCAGGTCGATCCGGCCGCTAGCGTCCTGCATTACGCTCAGGAAATCTTCGAGGGCATGAAGGCCTACAAGGGTGCGGACGGCCGCATCACGCTGTTCCGCCCGGAAGAGAACGCCCGCCGTTTCAACAAGTCGGCCGAGCGCATGGCGATGCCGGACGTGCCAGAAGAACTCTTTCTGAAGGCGGTAGAGGAACTGGTGAAGATCGACGCCAAGTGGGTGCCGGAAGGCGAAGGCAGCCTTTATCTGCGCCCCTTCATGTTCGCCAGCGAAGCCTTCCTCGGCGTTCGCCCGTCGCGTGAATATGTCTTCTGCGTCATCGCCTCGCCTGTCGGTCCCTACTTCAAGGGCGGCAGCAAGCCGGTGACACTGTGGGTCAGCGAGCACTACACCCGCGCGGCACCGGGCGGCACGGGCGCTGCGAAGTGCGGCGGCAATTATGCGGCAAGCCTTCTCGCCCAGAAGGAAGCCGCCAGCCGCGGCTGCGACCAGGTGGTCTTCCTCGACGCGGCCGAGCACAAGTGGATCGAAGAGCTGGGCGGCATGAACGTCTTCTTCGTGATGGACGACAATACCGTCGTAACACCGCCGTTGTCGGGCACGATCCTGCCGGGCATCACGCGCAACTCGATCATGCAGCTTGCGAATGAAAACGGCCTCAAGGTCATCGAGCGCCCGTACTCGTTCGATGAATGGATGGCGGATGCGCGCAGCGGCAAGCTGCGCGAGGCCTTTGCCTGCGGCACGGCTGCTGTGGTGGCCGCCATCGGGACCGTACGCCATCCCGGCGGCGAGTTTGTCATCGGCAATGCCGGCACCGGCATCGAGACCGAAAAGCTGCGCAACCAGCTGACCGGCATCCAGCGCGGATCTGTCGCCGACACGCATGGCTGGGTGAAGGAAGTCATGCGCGCCTGATGCGGCGGCTTTCCGAATGATCCTCAGGCCCCGTCATGGCAGCATGGCGGGGCTTTTTCGTCGGTGACGACGTCTACCTTTCAAACTGGAGTGACGGCATGAGGGATGAGCATGCAGGATCCACCATCGGGCTGCCACGGCGGATCGCCATGGCAACGATGCACGGCAAGGAGCGTGTGCTGCGGCCAAGCTTTGCCGAGATCGGGATCGAGCTGGTCATGCCTTCAGATCTCGATACCGATCAATTCGGCACCTTCACCCGCGAGCGCCCGCGGGCGGGCACGATGCTGGAGGCGGCGCGCGCGAAAGCCACCGCCGCGATTGAGGCGACCGGTCTCAAGGCGGCGCTTGCCAGCGAGGGCGCCTATGGGCCGCATCCGACGGTTCCCTTTCTCGCCGCGGGACGCGAATTGCTGCTTTTTGTCGATGCCGCTCAGGGTTTCGAGGTGGCGGAGATGACGATCGACGAGGATCCGAGCTTCGGCCATTGTCAGGTAGCGTCGGTGGACGAGGCTTCAGACTTTCTGCGCAGGATCGGGTTTCCGCAGCAAGGTGTGATCGTCGCGCCGGCGGGCAAGCTTCTGCAACCGGTGGCGAAGGGCATTTGTAACCTCGACGAACTCGACGACGCGATCCTCGCCACCGCTCGGCAATCCGAGACCGGTGAGGCGCATATCGAGACCGACATGCGCGCCTTCATGAACCCGCGCCGGATGGAGGTGATCGGCAGGCTCGGCACATCGCTGACGGCGCGCCTGGCGACGCTCTGCCCGCATTGCCGGCATCCGGGCTGGGGACGCGTCCGAACCGAGCGTGGCCTGCCCTGCAGCCTCTGCGGCAGCCCGACCTCCCTGCCCCGCCATGATGTGTTCGGCTGCGTTTCCTGCGACGCGGAGGAGACGCATGCGCTTTCTGCCGGCGCGCTCGCCGATCCGAGCCATTGTCCGCTCTGCAATCCGTGACCGGCGCGGCCGGGCAGCCTCGGGCTTTCAGTGATGTGCGGACTGCGCAAGATAGGGACGCATGCGGCTGCTGACGGCGGCGGTTCTCCAGTTGTGGATGCGCGCGCCGATTTTGACACCCCTTCGCCAGATGACCTCGGCATGAAGCACACCGAAGCGCTCGCAATGCAGGACGAAAGCTTCGCGGTCGGCAAGCATCAGGCTTTCCGTCAGTTCGAGCTTCAGTCCCTTGGGGCTCCAGTCCGAAATCAGGCCGCGAAAATGACAGCCGAACATCAGTACCAGCGAGCTCAGCTCACAGGCCTGCCGGATCTCGTGTCGTCGCTCCATCAAGAACCTCCGTTTGGATGAAGCGACCAGATCAGCAAACGCTCGCCGACGAAAGGCGAGACTGTTGAAAGCCTTGCATTCGGGTAAACGGAATCGGTCGCATTTGACCTATCTGGACGGCACGATGACGCAGCCGGTGACCGTCACGATGACATTCTTTGGGAGGAGAAAGAAAATGGTACGGTTGAGTGGAGTTGAACCACTGACCTCAGGTGCCACAAACCTGCGCTCTAACCAACTGAGCTACAACCGCACATGACCGCGTCGCTGACGCCGTTGAGGGGTCACATACGAGCAGACGGATTTTTTTTCAAGCCCTTTCTGCGCATCCTGTGAAAAGGCCTGGTTCATAAAAAAGACCGGGCTTGATGCCCGGCCCACTATCCTGGGGAGGATTTTCGTTTTGCGTCAGGCGATCAGGCGACCTTCAGCGAGGACATTGCCTTTTCGGCTGCTTCCTTGCCCGGCTTGGCAACGGTTTCGGCAACCTTCTTGGCGGTTTCCTGCATGGCCTTGGCCTGCTCGATGGTCACTTCAGCCTGCTTGCGGATGAAAGCGGTCTGCAGCTCGACGAGTTCCGCAACCGACTTCACGCCGAGGAGCGCTTCCATGTGGGACAGCGAAAGGTCGGCATTGGTGCGCATCGCGTCGATGGCCTTGAGACCGAGTTCGACCGTGCCGGCCTGAGCCGTCTGTACAGTCGATTCCATGGTCTTGGTGGCTTCTTCGGTCGCAGCCTTCATCTTGGCATAAGCTTCCTTGGACTGAGCAGCGCCCTTTTCGGCGAAGTCGCGGAAGCTTTCCTGCATCTTGGACGGGTCGAAGGTCGAGAAAGAGAACATATCCTTGGCATTCATGGTGCATTTCCTCTCGTTACGGGATCTGAACGACCCCTCGTGTTTCACTCATGAAGCTTATATAACACCGCTTATTGTGCATTGCAACATGATTGTGCGCCGCACAATTAGATTTTCTGCATGTTGATAAGCCGGCCGGATTAACCTTATCAATCGAAAGCCTCCCCACTTTCTGGACCCAAGGGCACTGCCTAGCTATTAAAAATCTGTTAATTTGCTTGCAGGCCATGAAACGACAGGTCCAGGAATGCCCGCTCAATATCCCTTCATCGACGTCGCCGTGCACGACCTCATCCGCCCGCGGCTGGCGCGTGGCGAGGCGCTCGTGCTGTTTGCGCCGGGACCGGAGCGGGTGCTGTGGTGCAATGGTGCGGGCGCGCGCTTCTTCGGCAGCGCCTCGCTCTACGACTTTCTCGAGGAAGGCCCCAATCGCAGCGACATCACCTTCCGCCAGATCGAGACGGTCGCCGGCCAGCTCTCTGCCGTCGGTGACAGCCGCAGCCTGATGCTGCGGATCAATTCCGGTTTCCAGAACGTGCCGGTCACGGCGACGGCGGACTGCATCGAGATCCGCAAGGGTGAGCCGGCGATCCTGCTCGCGGTGCCGCCCTTGAAACGCAACGACGGCAATCTGAGGCAGCTCGCCCAGGAGCTGATGAGCGGCTTCGACGACCCGGATACGCATATGGCCGTGCTTGATGGCGACGGCGGCCTGATCGCAAGCTCCGAGGGTTTTGCCGGTCTCGGGATCACGCCGCAGACAGCGCGGATGCTGGTGAACCTCGTCGAGGCCGATGCCGACCGGCTGGTCAAGCGTCCGATCCCGACGGGCCGTGGCTATCTGCCCGCTGCCATCGGAAAGATCGCCGACGAGCCCGGTCTGCATCTCCTCTTCACCGTCGAAACGATTCTCGGCCAGATGGATCCGAGCGGCGATTTCGCCGATGCGCCGGACGAGGATCTGCCGACGGCGATCGCCGAACCGGTGCGCGCCGACGACACGGTCGAAGACGATGTCGATCAGCAGACGGCTGAAACGCCTGAGCCGGAGACCGCGTTCGACGCGGAGGAGCTGCCCTCGGCTGCGGCTCCGTTCGAGAGCGTGATTGCCGCGCTCGGCGACATCGAGGAAATCGTGCCGTCGACGGACGAACTCGATGAGATGGACGACGCCGAGGAAGTGGCATCGGAGGATTACAGCGAGGCTGATGACACGTCCCAGACCGCGGACGACGCAGCTGCAGAGACGGCGGACGAGCCGGCCACTGCCGTCGAGCCGGTCGCAGAGCCTGAGCCAGATCCGGTCCCAGCAGCCGAGGCAGTTCACGCTGTCGCGCCGTCACGTCCTGCAGCGCAGATCAAGTCGACGTCTGCCGTCGCCGACGGCGAAGCCTTCGTGTTCAGCCAGAACCGTCGTGCCACGCGCTTCGTCTGGAAGATCGATGCCGAAGGCCGCTTCAGCGAGGTCTCCTCAGAGTTCGCGCAGGCCGTAGGCCCGCGCGCAGCCGACATCAATGGCGTCGCCTTTTCCGATCTCGCGGCTCTCTTCAACCTCGACCCCGAGGGCAAGATCGGCGAATTGCTGAAAAAGCGGGATACGTGGTCCGGCAAGACGATCTACTGGCCCGTCGAAGGGACGCGGCTCGTCGTACCCGTCGATCTCGCGGCTCTGCCGACCTATACCCGCAACCGCGACTTCGATGGTTTCCGCGGCTTCGGCATCGTGCGTGTCGCCGATGCCATCGAGGATCCCGATGCGATCGGCATGACCTTCGTGCATCAGGCGGAAACGGTGGACGCGGTTTCCGATGAGCCGGTGCTGCGCGACAGCGATCGCGAAGAGGAGCTCGCGGAATTCCTGAGCGAACTCAGCGAAGGGGAAACACATCCGCCGGAGGATTTCGTCGAGGACCAGATCGCGGAAGAGGGAGAGCAGACCCTTAAGGCTTTGGTCGACGACGCAGATGACGCGCAGGATGCCGACGAGGCAGAGACCGCGACGGCCGTCGACCCCGCGCCTGAAAGCCCCAGTGACAGCCCGGTCTCCAGGACGTCGGGTTTCGAGCCGCCGGTTCTTCGCGTGATGGAACCGCGCAAGCCCAGCCTGCCGGACAAGGTCGTTCATCTGCAGGACCACCGCACCCGTCAGCGCGACAGTCTGACGCCCGGGGAACAGGCGGCGTTCCAGGAAATCGCGCGCAAGCTCGATCCGCTCGGGCTTCGCGCCAAGGTCGAGCAGTCGCTGACCCCTACGGAGCCGCCGGCGCTGCGCAGCGAACCGGCGCCTCAGCCGCCGAAGGCACCCGAAGCGCCTCAACCGGCAGAACCGATCGCCGTGGTTCCGACGCCGCCGTCCGAACCTGCCCCTGTTACGGTCGAAGAGCCTGCTCTGCCGGCGATGGCAACGATTGCCGGGCATGAACGCGGCACGGGCAAGCGGGAACGCAGTCTGACAGCCGACATCGTCGATCTGATGCCGGTGGCGCTTCTCGTTCATGTCGGCGACCGTCTGATCCATGCCAATCCGGAATTCTTCAACCTCACCGGCTACAAGACATTGGCCGAGCTCGAAGAAGTCGGCGGTCTCGACACGCTGATCCAGCGCCGCGATCTCGAGACGCCCGGCGACGAAGCGGGTCAGGTCGTGGCTCTGTGCGCCGACGATCGCCTGCTGCCGGTGACGGCACGGTTGCAGTCGGTGCGTTTCGACGACACGAGCGCGCTGATGCTGGCGCTGATCGCGCAGCCGGAACTTGCCGCACAGCCAGAGACGCCGGCTGAGCCCGTGGGCGAAATCGCTGCGGTACCTGCTGCGGCGCCGGCCTCGGCAGGCGAACTGGCGCGGCTGAAGGTCGAAGTCGACGAGCTGCGCTCGATCCTGGAAACGGCGACCGATGGCGTGGTGATCCTCGATTCCGACGGTGATATCCGCTCCATGAACCGGGCGGCGAGCGCGCTGTTCAACTTCGATGACATGGAAACCCGCGGCAAGCCTTTTGTCATGCTGTTTGCCCATGAGAGCCAGAAGTCGATCCTCGACTATCTCAACGGCCTCTCGGGCCATGGCGTGGCGAGCGTGCTGAACGACGGCCGCGAAGTCATCGGCCGTGAAGCCTCCGGTGGCTTTCTGCCGCTCTTCATGACGATCGGGAAGCTCGCCTCGTCCAACGGCTATTGCGCCGTGATCCGCGACATCACGCAGTGGAAGCGCACGGAAGAAGAGTTGCGCAACGCCAAGCGTGCGGCCGAGACGGCCAATGCCCACAAGACCGATTTCCTTGCCCGCGTCAGCCACGAGATCCGTACGCCGCTCAACGCGATCATCGGCTTTGCCGACATGATGGCCAACGAGCATTTCGGTCCCGTCGGCCACCCGCGTTACGGCGAATATGCACATGACATCGTGCGCTCTGGCCGGCATGTGCTCGACATCGTCAACGACCTCCTCGACATCTCCAAGATCGAGGCCGGCGAGATGGAACTCGACTTCTCCTCGGTGGGCCTGAACGAGATGGTGCAGGCGGCCGTCGCGATCGTCCAGCCGCAGGCAAACAGCCAGCGCGTGATCATCCGCACCGCTTTGTCGCAGGCCGTTCCGAACGTCGTGGCCGACGGTCGCTCGATCAAGCAGATCGTGCTCAACATCCTCGCCAATGCGATCCGCTTCACGCCGTCCGGCGGTCAGATCATCGTGTCGTCCGCCTATGAGCCGAATGGCAGCGTCGTGCTCCGGATCCGGGATACAGGCATCGGCATGTCGCGCAGCGAACTCGAACAGGCCATGAAGCCGTTCCGCCAGGTTTCGACCGGCACGCCGCGCAATCGTGGCGACGGCACGGGCCTCGGCCTGCCGCTCACCAAGGCCATGGTCGATGCGAACCGGGCGCAGTTTGCAATTTCGTCGACGCCGAACGAAGGCACTCTGGTCGAGGTAACCTTCCCCTCGCCGCGCGTTCTGGCCGACTGAGGTCAGACGGGCGGCGCCTATCACGCGCCGCGCGGCATGGTGATTTCGAAGGCGGCACCGGTTCGGCTGTCGCCGCAGCGGCTTCGTTCGGAATGGTCACTCTGCTGTCTACGACAGGCTTGCGCGGCCAGTATCTGCCCGATAGCGTGACCACCGGCGGGTTCAATCGGAGGCGGCATCGGCATGGCAACCATCAGCGTTCTTCTCGCGATCATGATCGCGATCGGCATCGGCGCGATGAGTCCCGGACCGAGCTTTGTGCTCGTCTCGCGGATCTCCGTGGCGAATAGCCGGTTACATGGGCTTGCCGCGGCCGTGGGCATGGGAATTGGCGGAGCCTTCTTCGCGGTGCTGGCGCTGGCGGGTCTTGTCGCCCTCCTCGAAAGGGTCGAATGGCTCTATCTCGTTCTCAAATGTGCCGGCGGGCTTTACCTCGTCTATCTCGGCATCGCCATCTGGCGCGGCGCCCGCGGGCCCATGTCCGTCGGCCCATCAGACGGCCGGTTTGCGCTCTCCGTTCCACGGGCCTTCTTTCTCGGTGTTGTCACACAAGTCAGCAACCCGAAGACGGCCGTGGTCTATGCCAGCATCTTCGCAGCTCTCATGCCGCAGGAGCCGCCGCTGGCGCTCATTCTTGCCCTGCCGCCCGTGATTTTCCTCATCGAAGCCGGATGGTATGCCGTGGTGGCGATCGCCTTTTCGGCACCGCGTTCACAGCGGGCCTATCTCAGCGGGAAGCTCTGGGTCGACCGGTTGGCAGGCGCCGTGATCGCCGCGCTCGGTGTCAGGCTGATCGGGGAAAGCCTCGCGCTCCTGCGCCGGTAAGGCAGGTGTGACCCCAAGGGCAGGTTTTCATTGCCGGCGCTTTGGGCTAGAGGAGAGCCATTCCCGCTTTCGCAAGGGCCGATACCTTGTCCACACTGCCGCGCCCGGGCACAGCCCACTCCGCCATTTCCTCCGGCGCACCCGCCGGGAAGCGCTTCGGTTCTGCCACGATTGCAGCGCTTGTCGCGGCTGCGATCGTCTCGATGCCGATCATTGCGATCTTCGTCATCGGGTTCTCGGCGGATCCGGACAACTGGCAGCACATGATGACGAATGTCATCCCGCGGGCCGGGGTGCGGACCTTCTGGCTGCTCTTCTTCACGGGCCTCGTCACGGCGGTCGTCGGCATCGGTTGCGCCTGGCTGGTTGCGGCCTGCGAATTTCCGCTGCGGCGTTTTCTGTCACCGGCGCTGGTGCTGCCGCTGGCGATCCCCTCCTATCTCGCAGCTTATGCCTTCGGCGAGTTTCTCGACTTTACCGGTCCGGTGCAGACGGGCTACCGGGCGCTCTTCGGCTTCACCTCGTCCCGCGAGTACAGTTTCTTCGACGTGAAGTCGCTGACGGGTGCCGTCCTGGTTATGTCCGCGGTGCTTTACCCTTACGTCTATCTCGCCTGCCGCTCGATGTTCCTGATGCAGGGCCGCGCGGCAGCGGATGTGGCCCGCACGCTCGGGTCCAGTCCGTTGCGGGTTTTTGCCCGCATCCAGGTGCCGATGGCGCGGCCGGCCATCATGATCGGCCTGACGCTGGTGATGATGGAGACGTTGAACGATATCGGTGCGGTCGAATATCTCGGCGTGCAAACGCTGACCTTCTCGGTCTATGACACCTGGCTCAACCGCGGAAGCCTGGCGGGTGCCGCACAGATCGCCTGCGTGATGCTGGTGATCGTGGCGGGTCTCCTGATCATCGAACGCATGGCCCGGCGTCAGCAGCGGTTCACCAGCCACAAGACAACAGCGGTGGTGCCGGATGCGGTCAGGCTTCGCCTGTCCGGCATCAAGGCAGTGCTGGCGACCTTGTTCTGCTCGATCCCGATCCTGGTCGGCTTCTTCGTCCCCGTCTTCGTGCTTGGCGGCTTTGCCTGGCGACGGCTTGAAGATTTCCTCGAACCGCGCCTGCTCGATGCGCTCTGGCATTCGACGCTGGTATCCTCATCGGCCGCGCTGATCACCGTCTTGCTCGCCTTTGTGCTCTCCTATGCCGCGCGCACGGATCGTTCGCGTCTCGCCAAGGGTGCCGGGCGGCTTGCGGCGCTCGGTTACGGCATTCCCGGCACGGTGCTGGGCATCGGCGTGCTGATCCCGCTTGCGGCCTTCGACAACGCGCTCGACGGCTGGCTGCGACAGAACCTCGGGCTGTCGACGGGCCTTCTGCTCTCCGGCACGGGATTTGCCATCGTCTATGCCTATACGGTGCGCTTCCTGACCATGGCGGAAGGCACGATCGATGCCGGTTTCCAGAAGCTGTCGCCACATCTCGATATGGCGGCGCGCACGCTCGGTCGATCGGGGCTGCAGACGTTGCGACAGGTGCTCTTGCCCAATCTCAGGCCCGCCGTCCTGACCGCCGCCTTGCTGGTCTTCATCGAGACCCTGAAGGAGCTTTCGGCGACGATCCTGCTGCGCCCCTTCAACTTCAACACGCTGGCGACCCTCGTCTATGAAGACGCCTCGCGCGGCATGGCGCAGGATGCTTCCGTGGCTGCGATGATTATCATCGCGGCAGGGCTCATTCCGGTGATCCTGGTATCGCGCTCACTCGACGAAAAGCGCTGATCTCAAGCGCTCAGACGAAAAAAAGGGCGGCCGGAGCCGCCCTTAGTCAATGCTGTCGAACCGGAGCAATAGAGCGATCGACATTTTGTCGGAGGCAGAGCCTCGCTGCGTTTGATCGCGCATCTCCAAGTTGGCGCCAGTCTTGCCGAATGCCAGTTAAGAGAACCTTACCGCCCGGCCTCCGCCGCTACCCCACATTTGAGGTATTGTCCTGAAATTGCAGCGTTTCGGGACAAAAAAGAGGTCAGGACCTGAGCTGTGGCAGATCGGCGAACAGGGCCAGCGCTTCAGGATTGGCGAGCGCTTCCTTGTTCTTCACCGGGCGGCCATGGACGACCTCGCGGACCGCGAGTTCGACGATCTTGCCCGACTTGGTGCGGGGGATGTCTTCGACCTGAATGATCTTGGCGGGCACATGGCGGGGCGAGGCGCCGGTGCGGATCCGGGTCTTGATCTTCTTGTCGAGCTCCTCGGTCAGGGTGATGCCGGGTGCAAGGCGAACGAAGAGGATCACCCGCACGTCGTCTTCCCAGTCCTGGCCAATGCAGAGCGCTTCGACCACCTCGTCGAGTTGTTCGACCTGGTTATAGATCTCTGCCGTGCCGATGCGCACGCCGCCCGGATTGAGCGTTGCATCCGAGCGCCCATGGATGACCAGGCCGTCATGCTCGGTCCATTCGGCGAAATCGCCGTGGCACCAGGTGTTCTCGAAGCGATCGAAATAGGCGGAGCGATACTTTGCTCCGTCAGGGTCGTTCCAGAACATCACCGGCATGGACGGGAAAGCCTTGGTGCAGACGAGCTCGCCCTTTTCGCCGCGCACGGGCTTGCCTTCATCGTCCCAGACATCGACGGCAAGGCCGAGGCCCGGACCCTGGATCTCACCGCGCCAGACGGGCTTCAAGGGATTGCCGAGCACGAAGCAGGAGACGATGTCGGTGCCGCCCGAAATCGATGCGAGCTGGATATCGTCCTTGATGCCTTCATAGACGAAGGAGAAGCCTTCCGGCGACAGCGGCGAACCGGTCGACGTCATCAGCCTCAGGCTGGACAGATCATGGGTGACCTTCGGCGTCAGGCCGCCCTTGCGAACTGCGTCGATATATTTGGCGGATGTGCCGAAGATCGCGAACTTCTCTTCCGCGGCATAGTCGAAGAGGACATTGCCGTCCGGGTAGAAGGGCGAGCCGTCATAGAGGCAGAGCGTTGCGCCGCAGGCGAGACCGGATACCAGCCAGTTCCACATCATCCAGCCGCAGGTGGTGAAATAGAACAGCTTCTCGCCCGCCTGGAGGCCACAATGGAAACGGTGCTCCTTGAGGTGCTGCAGAAGGGTGCCGCCAGCCGAATGCACGATGCATTTCGGCACGCCCGTCGTGCCCGACGAGAAGAGTATGTAGATCGGATGCGAGAAGGGAAGCCGCTTGTATTCGATCTCCTTCACCGAGTAGTCGGCGATGAACTGATCGAAACTGCGGCCATCGGCGAGCCGTTCCAGCAGAGCCGGGGTGTCGCCGGCATAGGGAACGACGAGGACCGGCACGTTGAGCTTTAATGAGACTGCCACGACCTTGTCGGCGACATCCTGCCGCTTGCCGTTGTACCAGTAGCCGTCGCAGGCGATGAAGAGCTTGGGTTCGATCTGGCCAAAGCGGTCCAGTACGCCCTGATCGCCGAAATCGGGCGAGCAGGAGGACCAGATGGCGCCTGTCGACGTGACCGCCAGCATGAGCGCGACCGTCTCGGGCATGTTGGGCATCATGGCGGCAACGCGATCGCCCTCGCCGATGCCCATGGCGGTCAGCGCCTGCTGAAGCCGAGAGACGGTTGCCGTCAGGCGGGTCCAGGACCAGCGGTCTGCAGCCTTGTTCTCTCCGTGGAAGACGAGGGCATCCCCCTCGCCCGCATGCGCCAGGAGATTTTCGGCAAAGTTCAAGCGGGCTTCGGGGAAGAAACGAGCCTTGAGCATGTCGTCGCCATCGGCAAGTGCGGTCTCCCCTTTATCGCCGATCACGCCACAGTAATCCCAGACCGCCGACCAGAAGGACGCCCGGTCTTCGACGGACCAGCGATAGAAGTCGTCATAGTCGGAAAAGCTGCGACCGGTGCGCTCGGCACACCATGCCATGAACTGGCTGAGCGGCTGTGTCGCCTTGAAGGCTTCCGAGGGTGTCCAAAGGGCTTGCTGTCCGGTCATGCTGATCCTCCTCATCACAGAGGTCATCCTATAACATGCCGCAATGCAATATACAGACGCGAAGACCTTGGAATATCGTCTGAGGTTTGCGCCGGTGGGGAAATTCCTATATCCGCCGGAGTGACTTGATGAAAAACGCGGGATCCCTCACCGGCATGCGCAACACAGGGCGTCACGTTCAGCCTGAAGGAAGTTCTTCCAGACCGCCAGGCAGCCGTCGCCGAGGCGCGCTCAAGCTCGGGATTTTTCTTGCGCTCGCCTTCGTCCTGGTTTCGGTCGCGCTGCGGCTGAGCGGACCCTATCTGGTTTCGAGTTCCGTCGTCCGATCCGCAATTGCCTCATCGATTGCCGTCTGGACGGGGCATGACGTCTCCATCGATGACGTTTCGGATGTGCGCTTCTGGCCGACGCCGGAAGTCACCCTGAACGGCATCGTTTTCAGCCGCACGCGTGGCCGCGAGCGGGAGGTTCTGGGCGAGGTTCAGCGCTTATCCGCAGAATTCGGATTGATCTCCGCCTTCATGGGGCGACCCGACTTCAAGACCTTCCGTCTCGAGCGGCCACGCATTCACGTCGTGCGCGGCGCAGACGGTGGTCTCGACTGGACCGAGGAAGGCCTGCTCAGCGAAGCGGTTCGAGCTGCACTCGATAGCAGCGCGGATGGCGGATCCGAAAACAACTCCGGCGACGTAGAAATCGGCAGCGTGGACATCGTCGACGGTGAGTTCACGTTCACCGATGCGGCAAGTGCCGCATCCCTCACCGCCCGCGCGGTGAACGCGACCATCGACTGGAGCGATCTCTCAGCGCCCTTGTCAGGACAGGCATCCTTTCTTGTCGATGAAAAGCCGGTATCGGTGACGCTTGATACGCCGACACCGCTCAGGCTGATCGGCGGCGCTTCGAGCCGGATCCGGACCTCGGTCACATTGCCGGGCATGCAGGCGCAGTTGCAAGGGCTGGTCGGCCTGCGCGATGCTCGCGTCGATACCCTTGATATCAATGTTCGCGTCGGAGACGTCGCGCAGGCGGCAGCGGCATTCGGCATTCGGCTCGCAGGCACCGAACGCTGGCGGACCGCTTCGCTGAATGCGCAGGTTTCGAACATGACCGACGAATGGCGCTTCGAAGGTCTGGAGTTTCAAATCAACGACAGCCGCGGCGACGGCATCCTGGCGCTCAGGCCACGCCCCGACGAAAGGCCTCTGCTGAGCGGGACGCTGGCGGTCGAGCATCTGGAGTTGGGAGACATGCTCCAAGCGCTCTCCATCCAGGTCGGCGATCGCGCCAATGTGCCTCTGCCGGCATTGACCCGCTGGATCGACGTCGACATCAGGCTCTCGGCCGACACCGCTAGCTATGAGGCCTTTCCCCTTACCGATCTCGGCGCGAGCCTGATCGCCAAACGTGACAGCGTGAGACTGGTCATCGCAGACACCCGTTTCCTCGGCGGAACGATTTCGGCGCGCCTCACGGGCAGCGGGGAGGCATTCGATCAGGGCGCCGATCTGGCGATGAACATGGAAGGCATCAACCTCGGCAGCCTTACGTCAGGCCTCGCTCTTGGTGGCGGCCCGTCGCTGAAGGGAACGGGATCTGTCAGCCTCAATGCCAAATTGCTGGGGACCGGCTGGAAGAGCAATATCGAGAGCATGTCCGGCCGTCTCCAGATTTCCTCCGACAGCGGCGAGATCCTGAATTTCGATGCGGCAGGATTGCGCAGACTGGCAACGGACCGGGCCTATTTCCAGCTGAGCGCGGCCGGCGACGGCAGCTTCGACTACGAGGCGCTTGACGTTGCCGTGCGTTTTTCGGAGGGAAGCGCAGAGGTCGAGCGGGCAAGGATTGCTACAGAAGACGAGATTCTGGAGCTGTCGGGCATCGTTCCCTACAGCCGGCAGGCACTCGCGCTGACCGGTGAACTCTCCGATGCCGATGCGCAAGCCGATACACCTTTGCGCTTTTTCATCGGCGGCGCGTGGAACGACCCGGTCATTTCGCCGATCCCCAACTCCCCCACGCCGGGGCAATAAAGGTCGCGGTCCAACCCCTGCCGACTGTTCCAATCGGAAGACCTCCGTCTAGAATGTGACGAGTCGGAGTTTCGGGGGCGGGACGTGCAGTCAATGGTATCGGGTTTATTCAAGCTCGCGCTGGCATCCTTGCTGGCGGGGAGCCTGTTGTCCCTCTTCGGGATCACGCCGAGAGCCGTGCTCGACAGCATGGGCATGACCGCGGAAGACCTGCAGAACGGGATTGTCGCCTGCTTTGCCTGGGCGGCCCCGCGCATGCTGATGGGCGCAGTGGTCATCCTGCCGGTCTGGCTGGTCGCCTATCTGCTGATGCCGCCCCGGGGATAACCGGGGCAGCCCTTGCAGATGTCATGCCATGGCGCCGCGGGCCGCGACGTGCTCGTCGCGCTGCCGCTGCAGTTCCCTCTGCTTGGTGCCGATCGAGGCGATGATCACGCCGATCGTGACGATCCCGATCAGGATGGTGCAGATGGCGTTGATTTCAGGCGTCACACCCAGACGAACCTGCGAGTAGATCTTGATCGGCAGGGTCGTGGCACCGGGGCCGGTGGTGAAGCTTGCGATGACCAGATCGTCGAGCGACAGGGTGAAGGCAAGCATCCAGCCGGAGATGACGGCCGGCAGAATCAGCGGCAGGGTGACCTTGAAGAAGGTCTTGACCGGCGGGCAGCCAAGATCCTGGGCTGCCTCTTCCAGGCTCATGTCGAAGGTCAAGAGGCGCGACTGCACGACGATCGCCACGTAGCACATGGTGAAGGTCGTATGGGCGATCACCACCGTCATCAGGCCGCGATCGACACCGATGGCGACGAAGAGCAGGAGCAGCGACAGGCCGGTGATGACCTCCGGCATGACGAGCGGCGCATAGACCATGCCGGAGAAGAGCAGCCGACCGCGAAAGCGGGTGAAGCGGACCAGGGTGAGCGCGGCGAGCGTGCCGAGCACGGTGCCGAGCGTGGCACTCAGAAGCCCGACCTGCAGTGTGACCCAGGCGGCGCTCATCAGGCCGTCATTGCGCCACATCTCGCCATACCACTTCAGCGAAAAGCCGCCCCAGACCGTCACCAGCTTCGACTCGTTGAAGGAGTAGATCACCAGGATCAGGATCGGGATGTAGAGGAAGGCGAAGCCGAGCGTGAGGATGGTGGCGTCGAATTTTCCAGGTTTCATCGGACCGCCCTCACGCTTTCTGCTGCTGGTTCTGGAAGATCGCGATGGGCACGACCAGAATGAGGAGCAGCAATACGGCCACGGCGGAGGCGAGCGGCCAGTCGCGGTTGCCGAAGAATTCGGTCCAGAGCGTCTTGCCGATCATCAGCGTATCGGCGCCGCCGAGCAGATCCGGAATGACGAACTCGCCGGTGATCGGGATGAAGCAGATCATCGAGCCGGCGATGACGCCCGGGATTGAGAGCGGGAAGGTGATCTTCCAGAAGGCTTTCCAAGGCGGGCAGCCGAGGTCGCTTGCAGCTTCGAGCAGCGTGCCGTCCATCTTCTCGAGCGCCGAATAAAGCGGCAGCACCATGAAGGGCAGATAGGAATACACAATGCCGATGAAGACTGCGATCTCGGTGCGGAAGATCTGCACCTGAGTGCTCTCATCCATCAGGCCGACGGACTGTAGCAGCACCGTCAGCAGCCCCTCCGGCTTCAGGATGCCGATCCAGGCGTAGACGCGGATCAGGAAGGAGGTCCAGAAGGGCAGGATGACCAGCATGACCAGGGTCGGACGGATGCTGACCGAAGCGCGCGCCATGGCAAGCGCCATGGGATAACCGATCAGCAAGAGCAGGAAGGTCGAGATCAACGCGATCCGCAATGACGAGAGGTAGGCGTTGACGTAGAGCGGGTCCTCGGTGAGGAAGACGTAGTTCTCGAAATCCAGCTGGCTGATGAAGTCGCCGATCGCCGAGAAGCCTTCCAGCACCGGCGTATAGGGCGGCATGGCGATCGCCGTGTCGGACAGCGAGATCTTCACGATGATCAGGAAGGGCGTCAGGAAGAAAAGCGCCATCCACAGATAGGGGACGAGAACGACCAGCCAGCGCGCTGGATTTGGCTTCGAGAGGGCGACGGTATCGGCCATTCTACCCTCCTCAGCGTGTCAGAACGAGGCCGGCATCGGCCGGCCAGGACAACCAGACCATGTCGCCAAAGGTGATGGGACGATCGACAAGGCGGGCGACATTGGCCTGGGCTGCGCGGAACATGCGGCCGTCGTCCAGACGCACGATGAAGACCGAGAAGTCGCCGAGATAGCCGATATCCCACACCTCGCCATGCAGTGCATTGGCGGCTGCACTCTCCGGCTGGGAGGTGGAGATGCGGACCTTTTCAGGCCGGATGGCGAAAGCGACGCTGTCGCCCTTGCTGGCTTCGCAGGCTTGCTCCACGGCAATCTTCAGGCCGTCGCTGTCGATGCGGACAAGATCTTCGCTGCCGTTGCTTTCCTTGGATTCGACCCTGGCTTCGAGAATGTTGATGTCGCCAATGAAGTCGGCAACGTAACGGGAATTCGGCGCCTCGTAGATCTCTGCCGGCGTTGCCACCTGCACAAGGATGCCCTTGTCCATGACGGCGATGCGGTCCGAAACGGTCATCGCCTCTTCCTGGTCATGGGTGACGATCAGGAAGGTCAGGCCAAGCTTGGTCTGGATGTCCATGAGCTCGAACTGGGTCTCTTCGCGCAGCTTGCGGTCGAGTGCGCCGAGCGGCTCGTCGAGCAGCAGCACTTTGGGACGCTTGGCGAGCGAGCGGGCCAGTGCCACGCGCTGGCGCTGGCCGCCGGAGAGCTGGTTCGGCTTGCGCTTGGCGAACTGCTCGAGCTTGACGAGCTTCAGCATTTCCTGAACGCGCGCGTCGATCTCCGCCTTGGGCAGATTGTCCTGCTCGAGGCCGAAGGCGATGTTCTTTTCGACCGTCATATGCGGAAAGAGCGCATAGGACTGGAACATCATGTTGGTCGGCCGCTTGTAGGGCGGCACGCCGGAGAGGTCCTGCCCCTGCAACAGGATGCGCCCCGAGGTCGGCTGTTCGAAGCCCGCCAGCATGCGCATCAAGGTGGTCTTGCCGCATCCGGACGGACCGAGCAGCGAGAAGAATTCACGCTCGTATATGTCGAGGCTCAAATTATCGACCGCGACGAAATCGCCGAAGCGCTTCGTGACGTTTTCGAAGCGGATGAATGGAACGGCATCCGGATCGGTCCAAGGAGAGAATTTACGCTTAACAGGCCCCAGTGTCTTCGCCATTACCAACCCAGCCGTTTTTATCGTTGCCCCTATCCATAAGAAATTCGCCGGGCGTTTATGGCGCCCGGCGAATGGTCGTTTTCATCAGCTACCGGTCTTGATCTGCGTCCAGACCCGGTTCAGCACGCGTTGTTCGCGTGGGCCGTAAGGCGAGATGGTAAAGAGCTTGGCCATGACGTCTTCCGGCGGGTAGACGGCCGGGTTGTCCTTGACCTCAGCGTCGAGCAGATCCTTCGAGGCCAGATTGCCGTTGGCGTACTGAACATAGTTCGATGCCTTGGCGATGACGTCGGGACGCATCAGGAAGTTGATGAATTCGTGGGCTTCCTCGACATTCTTGGCATCCGCCGGGATCGCCATGTTGTCGAACCACATGTAGGTGCCTTCCTTCGGGATCACGTAGTTGATCTCGACACCGTTGTTGGCTTCTTCGGCGCGCGCCTTGGCCTGGAGGATGTCGCCCGACCAGCCGATCGTCATGCAGATGTCGCCATTGGCGAGGTCATCGATATAGGCGGAGGAGTTGAAGGTGCGGACCGACGGACGGATCTTCATGTAGACATCGCCGCCGGCTTCGAGATCCGCGGTTTCCTTGCTGTCCGGATCCTTGCCGATGTAGTTCATCGCAATCGCGAAGGTCTCGTCGGAGGCGTCGAGGATGTTGATGCCGCAGGACTTCAGCTTTTCAGCGTTTTCCGGCTTGAAGATCGCATCCCAGCTGTCGACGGTGAAGTCTGCACCGAGCGCTTCCTTGACCTTGGCGACATTGTAACCGATGCCGGTGGTGCCCCACATGTAGTTGACGGCATATTCATTGCCGGGGTCGTATTTGGCCAGACGCTCCGAGACCATAGGCCAGAGGTTTGACAGGTTCGGAAGCTTGGACTTGTCCAGCTTCTGGAAGACGCCGGCCTGGATCTGGCGCGCCAGGAAGGGCGCGGTCGGGACCACGACGTCGTAACCGGAGCCGCCGGCCAGCAGTTTCGTTTCGAGAAGCTCGTTTGAATCGAAGACGTCATAGACAACCTTGATGCCGGTTTCCTTGGTGAAGTCTTCGAGAACCGACTCGTCGATATAGTCCGACCAGTTGTAGACGTTGACGACGCGTTCCTGCGCCTGGACAGCCGATGCGATGAAGATCGTCGCCAGGGCCACTGACGCCGTACGAATGAAATGAGCCTTCATTTTTTCTCCTGTTCCAGCCTGAGGGAGCGGTGAGCTCCCCGTGCCATTCCCGTTATTTTTTAAGAGACTAGAAAGGAATTGGACGGGCGACAAGCAAAAATCTTCGCAGTCGCGAATGCTTTATCAGGGGATGATCATACTCACTGGAAATCGAAGGCGGAGAGTCCGGTGACCATTTCATCGAGGCCGAGCGGGCGCGTGAGCGGCGGTTCGGCGCGGGCAAGACAGCCCGATCTCTCGCACAGGCGACAGGCCGGACCGATCGCGACCGCCGGCATGGACCGATCCGGCAGGGCTGCCGCATAGGCGACGTCGTCGCGGCTTGCGGCATCGCAGCCGACCAGCAGCGCGGTGCGGCGGATACGCTCGCCGAAGCCGGCCTGCGGCCCCTCGAGCGTTCGCGACATCGTCAGGAAGGCGCTGCCATCCGGCATCTCGACCTGCTCGACCAGCACCTGCCCCGGCTGGGCGAAGGCGGCGTGGATATTGAGCTTGGGACAGCCGCCGCCAAACTTCGCCTGCGGGAAGCCCGTTGCACCGGCGCGGCGGAAGCGGTTCCCGGCATTGTCGATCTCCATCATGAAGAAGGGCACACCCACCGCGCCCGGCCGCTGCAGCATCGTCAGGCGGTTTGCCGCCTGCTCGTAGGAGACATTGAAGCGGGCGCGCAGCACGTCGATGTCGTAGCGGGCACGGATGGCGGCCGAGAGGAAGGCGCCATAGGGCATCATCAGCGCATGGGCCGCATAGCGGGCCAGCTCGAAGCGGGCGATGCGGCGCGCCTCTCCGGAGGAAAGCTCCAGCGCCTCGAGTTCGGCCTGGACATGTTCGCCGAGTGCCAGCAACACGACTTCCATGGCCACTTCCCGCAGCTGGTCGAAAGGCGAGAGACGCTCGGAGAGAAAGAGACGCATGGAGTGGCGGTCGTAGCGTCGACGCAAGGACGGCATGGTCTGCACGGGCAAAGCCCGCACGACGATACCGTGGGTGGACCGAAGCCAGGCTTTCAGCGCGACGGCGAGATCGTCCCCCGGCGAAAGGTTGAGTGTGGCGTGGAAGGCTTCGGCGGCCTCATCGAGCCTTGCGAAATAGTTGGGCCGGCGCTCGAAGACTTCGCGCACCTCATCGATGGGAAGCTTCGCCCCGGACAGAGATGTCTCATGGCCTTCCCGGGCGAGCAAATCGGCAAGATCCGACAGACGCGCCGCCTGCTCCTTGTAGGCGCGATAGAGCTTGACGATGCCGCTTGCAGCATTGGGCGCAGCTTCCGCCACTTCGATCAACTCCTGGTCACCCGGCAATTCGCCCGACAGGAGAGGATCGGCAAAGACCTCGCGCAGCTGACTGGTCGAGCCACCGGCCTCCCCCTGCAATTCGTCGAGATCGACCTTGTAGACCGAAGCGAGCTTCAGGAGGAGCTGGACCGTCAGCGGCCGCTGATTGCGTTCGATGAGGTTGAGATAGGACGGCGAGATTTCCAGAGCCTCTGCCATCGCCGTCTGGGTCAGCCCGAGCCCATTGCGGATGCGGCGGACACGGGGGCCCGCGAAAATCTTGCGCTCTGCCATTTTACAGCTCCTTTACAAGATCCTACAGCCGGATGACCGTGTCTAGATTTGACTATTTTTACAACTTTACACGCCCCTCTTGTCAAAGACAAGACAGCATAACCTCTTTCATCCCCTTGTTTTATCGAATTTTCTGGCCGTCTTTTGCGTTGCGGTGTAAATCTAGTCACATCAGAAGCGGTCAAGGCAACCGACTTGGCCCGCGCCTAGCAGTGACAGGGAGACACATCATGACTGAATTTTACAATCTTGTTCCGAATGCCCCCAAGGGCCGCTATGACGGCATCGACCGCCCCTACACTGTCGCTGACGTCCAGCGCCTGCGCGGTTCGGTCGAGATCAAGTATACGCTTGCCGAAATGGGCGCCAACCGCCTGTGGAAGCTGATCAACGAAGAGCCCTTCGTCAACGCGCTCGGCGCGCTCTCCGGCAACCAGGCCATGCAGATGGTCCGCGCCGGCCTGAAGGCCATCTATCTCTCCGGCTGGCAGGTTGCCGCCGATGCCAACACGGCTTCCGCCATGTATCCGGACCAGTCGCTCTATCCGGCCAATGCCGCACCGGAGCTTGCCAAGCGCATCAACCGCACACTGCAGCGCGCTGACCAGATCGAGACGCAGGAAGGCAAGGGCCTGTCGGTCGACACCTGGTTCGCACCGATCGTTGCTGATGCAGAAGCCGGCTTCGGCGGACCGCTGAACGCCTTCGAAATCATGAAGGCCTTCATCGAAGCCGGTGCTGCAGGCGTCCACTTCGAAGATCAGCTGGCGTCTGAAAAGAAATGCGGCCATCTCGGCGGCAAGGTTCTGATCCCGACGGCAGCCCATATCCGCAACCTGACGGCTGCCCGTCTGGCTGCCGACATCATGGGCGTTCCGACGCTGATCGTTGCCCGCACCGATGCAGAAGCAGCGAAGCTTCTCACCTCCGACATCGACGAACGCGATCAGCCCTTCGTCGATTACGATGCAGGCCGCACGGCGGAAGGCTTCTATCAGGTGAAGAACGGCATCGAGCCCTGCATTGCCCGCGCCATCGCCTATGCGCCTTACTGCGACATGATCTGGATGGAGACCGGCAAGCCGGATCTTGAACAGGCCCGTAAGTTCGCCGAAGCCGTGCACAAGGTCCATCCGGGCAAGAAGCTCGCCTACAACTGCTCGCCGTCGTTCAACTGGAAGAAGAACCTCGACGACGCGACGATTGCCAAGTTCCAGAAGGAGCTCGGCGCGATGGGCTACAAGTTCCAGTTCATCACGCTTGCCGGTTTCCACCAGCTGAACTTCGGCATGTTCGAACTGGCCCGCGGCTACAAGGATCGTCAGATGGCGGCCTATTCGGAGCTGCAGGAGGCGGAATTCGCAGCCGAGGTCAACGGCTACACGGCGACCAAGCACCAGCGCGAAGTCGGCACAGGTTACTTCGACGCCGTTTCGCTTGCCATCACCGCCGGCCAGTCCTCGACGACCGCGATGAAAGAATCGACCGAAACCGAGCAGTTCAAGCCGGCGGCCGAATGACCTGGGCGATAGCCCCTCACCCTACCCTCTCCCCGCAAGCGGGGAGAGGGAGCCCGGAGACCGACGCATCGTAGTGCGTCTTCTCCCCGCTTGCGGGGAGAAGGTGGCGGCAGCCGGATGAGGGGCCGAGCTTCACGAGATCAACAGTTCAAGAACCCCCAACACCAAGAGGAGAAATGCCATGACACCCCAGACCCGAGTCAAGGAACGTGCCGAAGAACAGTCGTCGGCCATGAGCACCGATCAGCAGGCGATGATCCGCATGCTGGCCAATGACCTGCACCGTCTCAACCATTCGATCATGAAGGCCGTCGATGCCGGCGTTTCGGTCGAACTCGTTCGCTCCGCCCGCCATCACGGTGGCGACGGCAACTGGGGTGATCTCCTGATCCCCGTCATCGTGACCCAAGGCAACCACCAGGCCGCCTGAGCCACAGACAATCCCCCGTCCGGCACCTGACCTCCGGATCGGTTCCCGCACGATGATCGCCTCCGGGGAGGAGTTTGATCGTCGTGCGGGTTTTTCGTTTTGGTGCAGCCCACCGCAACACCGCCGACGCGCTTTGGCTGGACGAGGTCTAGCCGCTGGTGCTCGGACGTTTGCCGGCGAGAATATCCCGGTGAGACTTCAGCAGCTTTGACAGCCGGTCGGCGACCGCGCGGATATCGCTGCGATGGCGGTCGTCATTGTTCATGACGATCCATTGGCGATGGCGCAATTCGGGAATCTCGTCCCCTACCCGTTCCAGCGTCGGGTCGAGATCGCCGACGAAACAGGGCAGTACCCCGACACCGGCGCCGGCTCTAATCAGATCTCTTAGCGAGCGCGGACGATTGACCGTGATAGCAACGCGATCGGCAGCCTGCTGGCGTGGCCAGCGCAGATAAGCGGAGACGGCATTCTCATCATCGACGGCGACCCAAGGCTCGGGGCCCATCCATTCCCTGTTGCGTGCCTTGTAGGCTGCATAGGCCACCTCGCCTGCCGGCATGGCGGCAAGGTTCGGCTCTTCGGGCTCGAAGGCACGGATGCCGATATCGGTCTCGCGATGCGAGAGGCGGGCGCGCTGTTCGGCAACGTTGAGATCGATGCGGAATTCGTCGCGGGCTGTGCGGATCAAGGCCATGTTCTGGCAAAGAAGCCAGGCGATCCAGGTTCCGAGGCTGATGCGCACCAGCGACTGGCCCACCGTGCCGCGTCGCCACTCCTCCACCCGCCGGCTTCCCGCCTCCAGCTCCACGAGATGCTCCAGCAACTGGCTGCCGTCGCTCGTCAGGCGGTAGCCGGTCTGGCTGCGCAGGAAGAGTTCGCGCCCGAGCGCCTGCTCGAGTTCGACCATGCGCCGACCGAGTGTCGCCGCACTCAGACCCGTGGTTTCCGCAGCGGCGGTCAGGCCGCCCTGCCGGGCGACCGCGAGAAATAGCTGATAGGCGTCCCAAGCTATGTCTTTCATGGATGAAAGACATAGCACGATCTTGATCGTTTTTACATCCAATAATGATGAATAGAAGGAAGGACGGCATCGAATACAGGAGATCCGTCATGCACGAAGTTTACGCAGCCATCGCAATCACGGCGCTCAAGCGACACGTTGGCCAGAAGGAGCATATGTCCGAGGACGCGTTTTATGCGCAGCACAGCGAGGCCCCATGGAGCAGATTCCGCCGCCTCGCAGATCGTTTGAAACGCGCAGTGCAGCGGAGACGAGAGGCACGCGGTGTCGCTGAAGCCCCTCCCGGCCATGCCTGCCGGCTGGCTGACGCCTGAAACGACAAAGCCCGGCGCAGATGGCCGGGCTTTTTCGTAGTTTTCAGGCTCCGTCAGGCTACGCGGCTGGCCGTATGCTGGCGATCGGCTTCGATGCGGAACTGCTGCAGGAGATCGCGCAGCGCATCCGTCTGGGCGGAGAGATCCTGGGTGGCGGCCGTGGCCTCTTCGACCATCGCGGCGTTCTGCTGCGTCATCTGATCCATGCGTCCAACGGCACCGTTGACCTCATGCAGGGCACCGGACTGTTCGCGGCTGGTCTCGGCGATCATCTCGATATGCTCGCTGATCGTGGCGATCTGGGTACCGATGCGAGACAGGACGGTGCCTGTCTGCTGAACATGGGTGGAGCCGCTGGCGACTTCTTCCGCCGACCGGTTGATGAGCGCCTTGATTTCCTTGGCGGCACCGGCCGAGCGTTGCGCAAGTTCGCGGACTTCCTGGGCGACCACGGCAAAGCCCTTGCCGGCCTCACCGGCACGAGCAGCCTCGACACCGGCATTCAGAGCCAGAAGGTTGGTCTGGAAGGCAATCTCGTCGATCACGCCGATGATGTTGGAAATCTGGGCCGAGGCCTCCTCGATGCGACCCATGGCCGAGATGGCGCTGCCAACGACGACTGCGGATTCATCCGCATTCTTCTTGGCTTCCCGGACGACGCCGTTCACCATTTCCGCACGCTCGGACGACGAGCGGACGGCTGCGGTGATCTCGTCGACGGCGGCGGCCGTCTCTTCCAGAGATGCGGCCTGCTGTTCGGTGCGGCGTGCGAGGTCGAGCGCCGATTGCGCCATCTGGCGACCGTTGTTCTGGATCTGGTCCACGTTGCCCGAGATCTGGTGCATCGTGTCGCGCAGGCGCGCCAGCGAGAGGTTGAAGTCGTTGCGGAGCTGTTCGAGACGGCCATGGAAGCGGCCCTCGATCTCGAACGAGATGTCGCCATTGGCGAGACGCTCCAGAGCCTGGGCCAGCTTGCCGACGGCATGTTCGATCTGCTGGTCGAGCGCCTGCTTTTCCTCATCGTTGCGGCGACGCTCGGCTTCGGCCTCCATCTGCTCGCGCTGACGCTCGGATTCGATCTCCAGCTTGGTGCGGGCATTGGTCTTGAAGACGGCGAGTGCCCGGGCCATGGCGCCGATTTCGTCGCCGCGCTTGTCACCGGCGATACCGGCTTCGAGGTCGCCCTCGGCCAGTCGCTGCATGGTGGCCGTGATGCGTGCGATCGGACGCTGCAGCGTCATGACGAGCGCGATACCGCCGATGACGGCGAGCGCGACGCCGGCAATCATGGTGCCGATCGAGAGGCGGTTCGCCTCCTGGCGTTCGGTACCGGCGACATCCTTTTGCAGATCTGCAAACGAGGTCAGCGATGCCCAGATCGCATCCATCGTGCGGCTGGCTTCATCGAAGCTTGCGATACGCTCGGCGCTCGTCTTCACGAGCGCTTCGGTGTCGGCCGTCAGCGATGCGAGAAGCGGGGTGATCGCGGCGGTCAGGCTGTCGTAGAAAGCCTTATCCGAGATGCTTCCGCCGAGAACGGCCAGATTGTCGCCGATCAGCTTGATCTGGCGCAGGATCGGCTCGCGTGTGGTGTCGTCCTTCACGTTGAGGAAGGTCGCGGTCATGATGCGCAGATCATAGACGTCAGCGATCAGGGTACGGCTTCCAACCAAGACGTCGGCCGCCTGGACGGCGCCGGTTTCGACGGCCGCGAATTTCTGTACCGACTCGGCATATTTCGTTGCGGCGCTTTCCGTCAGGACGGCCTGGAAACCGCGGAACTGCGCGAGGATGCTTCCCATCGCGCGCCCGGCCTCCATGCTGGTATCACCTGCGGCAATGATCTTCTTGATATCGTTGATCGCGGCCTGCAGCTCCTTGCCCATGCCCTTATGCTCAGCCGGAAGCGCGTTGGCGATCTTGCGCTGCGTCTTGACCAGCTCTGCCACCTGCGTCTGCAGATAGGGGAACTGAGCCTCCGGCAGGCCGGCGGAGAAATAGCCCTTGCTGACCTCGCCCAGCTGACGAGCCGCTGCAGACAGGCGGTCCGCCTCCTTCAGCGCGCTCTTTGCATCGTTCTCACCGCCGAGCACGGCGCGCTGCAGCTTCTGCGCTTCGTCGGAAACACGGATCTGCTGGGCCATCAGTCCCTTGAGGTGATCTTGGATCGCCGCGGCCAGCGCCACTTCGGATTCATGCAACTGCCAGAGCGTGTCGATCTTCTCGTTGACGGCACCGGTTCCAGCGATCGCCTCGTCGAGGAAGTTGCGGCCCGTGCCGTCAGTGCCGATCTCGGCGATGTTCTGGTTGAGCGTCGCCTGCTGGGTCGAGAGTTCCGAGACCACGGCGGTGCGGGTTTCCTCAGAGGTCTGATCGAGGAAGCGGGTCATGGCGGCGTTCACGTTTCGAAAGCCGTTCAAGGAGCGCATCGTGCCGTTGGAGATTTCCATGCGCTGCTGGAGGAGGCCCGATGCGTAAAGGCCCATCAGACCAACAGCGGTGATCGAAAGTACAAAGGGCAGCACGAAGGCCAGCACCTTGGTCGAAATCGAAAAGCGCGAAAGAATACGATCGATCAAATGACTTCCTCCAACAGAAGACGGTGCACGCTCGGTGTCTGCCGCCTCAAATGACGACTGCGCCGAAGGTCATCGCCACAGTCTGCACTCCACTCCATCGGAGAGGGTTGCAGCAAAAGTCTCAAGGTTGCGTTAAAGGCGAGAGCGGGGTCTCAAAGCGGGACAATCTGTCGAAGACGTGTCTGGTCTATAGCCGACAACGTCGCCGCGGCGGCTCGACCATGCGTGACGAAGGGTCGATCGGAGGCGACCGCCGTCATGATTTGACTTGAGGAGATTGCTTCAGCCGAGCAGGGCGAGCGCGGCAAGCGCACTGGCAGCATAGAAGCAGACGATGCTCAGATGACGAAGACGCGTGCGTTCCTCGTCCCGCGCACGGGTGGCGGCAATGGCGATGGCACGGGGCTTGCGGGTCTCAGGGCTCATGGGCGCGGTCCTTGATGCGGCCAGGGAAGGTCATGCCCTTGCGGGCCTCAGCCGGCCAGACCTCATGTCGCGATATCAGCGATATCACACCGGCATTCGAGCAGGATGACCGACGCATGTTAACAAGCTCTGAATTACCCGCCTAAGCTTGTCCGGAGCGTGAGCTTTTGTTCAGAGGGCCTCGCCGGCCGCATGGCCTGAGGCCCAGGCCCACTGGAAGTTATAGCCGCCAAGCCAGCCCGTGACATCGACGCATTCGCCGATGAAATAGAGGCCGGGCACGGTCTTGGCCTGCATGGAGCGGCTGTCGAGGGCATTCGTATCCACCCCACCCAGCGTGACCTCAGCCGTGCGATAGCCTTCCGAGCCTGCCGGCTTGATCGCCCAGCGGCGGATGCGCTCAGCCAGTGTGGCAAGTGCCTTGTCGGGCAGATCGGCGAGCGGACGTTCGAGCTTTGCGGTCTCCGCCAGATACTGGGCCAGACGCTTCGGCAGATGCTGGGCGAGCACGGTCTGGACCTGCTGGCGGCCATTTTCGCGCTTGGCCGTCTTCAGGTGTCCGAGGATATCGACGCCAGGCTCCAGCGAAAGCTGGATCTCGTCGCCTTCGCGCCAATAGCTCGAGATCTGCAGAATGGAGGGACCGGATAAGCCGCGATGGGTGAATAGTAACGCCTCATGGAAGCGGGTTTTGCCACAGGAGACATCGGCATCGACGGCAACGCCCGACAGTTCCGAGAGTTCGCCGAGCAGGTTGGGTTCGAGCGTCAGGGGCACAAGAGCCGGTCGTGTTTCCGTGACCGGCAGGCCGAACTGCTCGGCGATGCGATAGGCAAAGCCGGTCGCACCCATCTTCGGGATCGACTTGCCCCCGCAGGCCATCACCAGATTGTCTGCGAGGATCTGTCCTTCGCTGGTCGACAGGCGGAAACCGTCGACGCCCTTGGCGATGTCGGAGATCTCGCAGGACAGACGCAGATCAACCTGTACCGCCCGCATCTCTTCCAGAAGCATGCGGATGATGTCCTTCGCGCTGTCGTCGCAGAAGAGCTGGCCGAGGGTCTTTTCATGCCAGGCGATCTTGTGGCGGTCGACCATGGCGATGAAATCGGATGGCGAGTAGCGGGCGAGCGCCGACTTGGCGAAATGCGGGTTCTCGGAAATGTAGTTCTTCGGGCCGGCATGGATGTTGGTGAAGTTGCAGCGGCCGCCGCCGGAGATGCGGATCTTCTCGCCCGGCGCCTTGGCGTGGTCGAGCACGATCACCGACTTGCCCCGCCGGCCGGCAGTGAAAGCCGCCATCATGCCGGCGGCACCGGCTCCGATGATCGCGACGTCAAACTTCTTCGCCATAGGCCATTGCTCCCGGGAATCCGCCGTCTGTCTCGACAAACTTATGATCAAAGTCAACGCGTCCCGCTGGCCAAAGGGCAAAGTCTGGCTATGATGGACCGCATCAACAACCAACCGGTGAGACATGCCCGCGAAGAAATCCATGCTGAGACCCCAGAGCGCGCCCTCCAAAAAGGCGGTCATTCCGCCCGACCCCGGATCGAAGCGTGGAGTCTCGAACTGGAAGGAAGCGGCGACGTGGCTGAGAGCCCGCGGCATCGAGGACATCGAATGCATCACGCCCGACCTTGCCGGCGTTCCCCGCGGCAAGATGATGCCGTCGTCGAAGTTCACGTCGAACACCTCGCTGGCGCTTCCCTCGGCGCTCTACCGCCATACGATCTCCGGCGAATATCCCGATGAGACCGAGAACTTCCGCTACGAGCCGCGCGACAGCGACCTGAAGCTGGTGCCCGATCTTTCGACCCTTTCGGTCGTGCCGTGGGAAAGCGATCCGACGGCGCAGGTGATCTGCGACATCGTCAATGTCGATGGCCAGAATGTCTCGTACACACCGCGCAACGTGTTGAAGAACGTGCTCAGGCTATACGAGGAGAAGGGCTGGAAGCCGGTCGTCGCCCCGGAAATCGAGTTCTACCTCGTTGCGATGAACGACGACCCGGACTATCCGCTGCACCCGCCGAAGGGCCGTTCCGGCCGATCGATCGTCGGTGGCCAGGGGTATTCGATCGCCGGGATCAACGAGTTCGACGAGTTGATCGACGACATCTACCACTTCTCGGAAAAGCAGGGTCTGGAGATCGACACGCTGATCCATGAAGAGGGTCCGGCCCAGCTCGAGATCAACCTGCGTCACGGCAATCCAATCGAGCTTGCCGACCAGGTCTTCATGTTCAAGCGCACGATCCGCGAGGCGGCGCTGAAGCATGGGATCTATGCGACCTTCATGGCGAAACCGATGCAGGGCCAGCCGGGCTCGGCCATGCACATCCACCAGTCGGTGGTCGATATCAAGACGGGCAAGAACGTCTTTTCCAATCCTGATGGCTCGGCCTCGCCGGAGTTCTTCCACTTCATCGGCGGCATGCAGAAATACGTGCCGAGCTCGCTCGTCATGCTGGCGCCCTACGTGAACTCCTATCGCCGCCTGACACCCGACATGGCGGCACCGGTCAACAATGCCTGGGGCTACGACAACCGCACGACGGCCTTCCGTGTGCCGGTGTCGGATGCGGCCGCGCGGCGCGTCGAAAACCGCCTGCCGAGTTCGGATGCCAATCCCTATCTCGCGCTCGCGGCGTCGCTCGCCTGCGGCTATCTCGGGATCGTCAAGGAAATCGAGCCGACGGCTGCCGCCGAGGGATCCGAGAACGAGGGCTCGGTCGATCTGCCGCGCGGCCTGCTGGAAGCGGTTGCCCTGCTCGAGAGCGAGCCCGACTTCAACGAAGTCTTCGGCTCCGAATTCATCGGCATCTATGCCGGCGTCAAACGCGGGGAGTTCGAGACCTTCATGCAGGTGATCAGCCCGTGGGAACGCGAATTCCTCCTGCTCAACGTGTGAGGAACTCGCAGTCATGACATGGCAAAGCCCGATCGCGCCGGGGATCTCCTGGTATCAGGACAGTGTTGGCGAGCGCCCGGAATATCCTGGTCTCGACGGCTCCGTCACCGCTGACGTCGCCATCATCGGCGGCGGCTTTACCGGCCTGCAGGCCGCCTACAATCTCGCGCGTCTCGGCGTGTCCGTCGTTCTGATCGAGGGCAGCCGCTTCGGCGATGGCGCCTCCGGTCGCAATGGCGGACAGCTCGGCACCGGCCAGCGCGCCTGGCCGGGCGAGCTCGAGGCGGAGCTTGGCTTCGAACGCTCCAAGGCGCTGTTCGACATGGCGGAAAACGCCAAGCGCTACCTCATCGACTTCGCCGAACAGCATGGCATCGACATCGAATACATGCCCGGCCAGTTGAACGTTGCGCACAAGCGGGGCTGGGAATCGGACTATCGACACGACGCGGAGATCATGGCGGTGCGTTACGGCTATCCGCATATCTCCTACATGGATCGCGAGGAGACCCATGAGCGGGTGGGATCCACCCGCTATCATTACGGCGTGCGTGACACCGGGACGGGGCATATCCATCCGCTGAAGCTGCTGGTCGGGCTTGCCCGCGTGGCGGCCGAAGCTGGCGCAAAGATCCACGAGATGACCCCGGCCAGCGCCATTCGCCAGGCGAGCGGAAAGACTTTCATCGACACGCCCAAGGGCACGATCACCGCGGACCGCGTGCTGATTGCGACAAATGCCTATATCGGCAATCTGGAGCCCGTGACGGCGTCACATGTCATGCCGATCCGGTCGTTCATCGGCGCAACCGTGCCGCTGACCAAGTTTCCGCAGGTGCTGCGCGGTTCGGAGGCCGTTGCCGACAGCCGCTTCGTGGTGCGCTACTTTCGCAAGAGCCGCGACGGGCGGCTGCTGTTTGGCGGGCGGGAGGCTTACACGGCCGACAGTCCGCGGGATATCTCCAGCCACATCCGCCGGCAGATTGCCGAGATCTATCCGGATCTTAAGGACATCGAGATCACCCATGGCTGGGGCGGTTCGGTCGGGATCACGCTGCCGCGCAAACCGTTTGCCCGGGATGTCATGCCCGGCGTCACGTCGCTTGCCGGCTATTCCGGACACGGCGTCATGCTATCGAACTATTCCGGCAAGATGTATGCCGACACGGTGGCGGGCAATGCGCGGGAACTCGACGTCCTGAAGGAGCTGAAGATCCCGCCCTTTCCCGGCGGGGCCAGCCTTCGCAAGCCGCTGCTGTTCCTGGCGCTCACCTGGTACGCGCTGCGCGACCGATTCTGAGCCGAAAGTGCACCCGCCGACCGCAGATCGCACAAGATCCCGGCGGGTGTGTTGGATTGTCGCAGAACACGGTTTGTTCATCCTCTCTGCGACGTCCCACGACAAAAACCACCCTATCGGGGTGGCTTTTTTAAATCGATTAGATTAGAACCTGTCCAACGAATTTGCCGAACGAGAGATGCGCATGAGCAGCCAGATCATCCCCGTTGAACCCTTTGACTACGTCGTCTTCGGCGGCACCGGCGACTTGGCCGAGCGCAAGCTTTTGCCGGCGTTGTTTCACCGCCAGCTGGCCGGCCAGCTGACCGAGCCGACACGCATTATCGGTGCCTCGCGTACAGCGATGACGCATGAGGAATATCGCAAGTTCACGCTCGATGCGCTTCATGAGCATCTGAAGGCAGAGGAACTCGAAGAGGCGGAAGTTGCGAAGTTCCTCGCCCGCGTCTTCTACGTCTCCGTCGATGCGAAGTCCGACCAGGGTTGGGAAGATCTGAAGAAGCTGCTCGATCAGGGCAAGGATATCGTCCGGGCCTTCTATCTCGCCGTTTCGCCGTCGATCTTCGGTGACATCGCCGACAAGATCCGCGATCACAAGCTGATCACCAAGTCGACCCGCATCGTCGTGGAAAAGCCGATCGGCCGCGACCTCGCCTCGGCGCAGATCCTCAATGACACGATCGGCAAGGTGTTCAAGGAAGACCAGATCTTCCGTATCGACCACTATCTCGGCAAGGAGACGGTGCAGAACCTGATGGCGCTGCGCTTTGCCAATGCACTCTACGAGCCGCTGTGGAATTCCGCCCATATCGACCATGTGCAGATCACGGTCGCCGAATCCGTCGGCCTCGAAGGCCGGGTAACCTATTACGACAAGGCCGGCGCCCTGCGTGACATGGTGCAGAACCACATCCTGCAGCTTCTCTGCCTTGTGGCCATGGAAGCCCCCTCCTCGCTGGACGCCGAAGCCGTGCGCGACGAGAAGCTGAAGGTGCTGCGCTCGCTGAAGCCGATCACACCGGCCAATGTCGAGAAGCAGACGGTGCGCGGCCAGTATCGCGCCGGCGCTTCTGCCGGTGGTGCGGTCAACGGCTATCAGGAAGAACTGGGCGCCGTGTCCGACACGGAAACCTTCGTGGCAATCAAGGCCGAGATCAACAACTGGCGCTGGGCGGGCGTGCCCTTCTACCTGCGCACCGGCAAGCGGCTCGCCACCCGCATGTCGGAGATCGTCATTGCCTTCAAGCCGATCCCGCACTCGATCTTCGGCGAAAATGCCGGACGCATCGAGGCCAACAAGCTGGTCATCCGTCTGCAGCCGGACGAAGGCGTGAAGCAGTGGCTGATGATCAAGGATCCGGGCCCGGGCGGCATGCGCCTGCGCCACGTGTCCCTCGACATGAGCTTCGCCCAGGCCTTCGACGTGCGCAATCCGGACGCCTATGAGCGCCTGCTGATGGACGTCATCCGCTCGAACCAGACGCTGTTCATGCGCCGCGACGAAGTCGAGGCCGCGTGGAACTGGTGCGATCCGATCCTGAAATCCTGGGAAGAGATCGGCCAGAAGGCGCAAGGCTATACCTCCGGCACATGGGGCCCGAGCCAGGCCATCGCGCTCATCGAGCGTGACGGCCGTACCTGGCACGAAAACGACTGAGGCCGGAAGCGATGGCGCATCACATGAAGACATTCGAGACAGGTGCAGCCCTCGCAAACGGGCTTGCAGACGCCGTGGTCACGGCCCTGTCTGCGGCGATCGCCAAGACAGGCGAGGCGACGCTCGCCGTTTCCGGCGGCTCCACGCCCAAGGCATTTTTCGAGGCGCTGTCGACGCGGGCGCTGGATTGGGCCAAGGTGAAGGTGACGCTGGTCGATGAACGTTTCGTCCCGGAAGACAATCCGCGTTCGAACCATCTGCTGGTGAAGACGCACCTGCTGAAGAATGAAGCGGCCGCGGCGGAGTTCGTGCCGCTTTATCGGCCTGAGGCCACGATCGAGGAGGCTGCAAAGACGGCAACCGGGATCGTGCCCGGCATGTCCAAGGCCTTCGATGTCGTGATCCTCGGAATGGGTACGGACGGGCACACCGCCTCGTTCTTCCCCGGCGGAGACCATCTGGATGCGGCGCTTGATCTTTCGCAGCCGCGCCGCGTCATGACCATGGAAGCGCCGGGCGCAGGCGAAGCCCGGCTGACGCTTTCCTTCTCAGCGCTGCATGATGCCGGTCTTCTGGTCGTGCATATCGAGGGCGGCGAAAAGAAAGCCGTGCTGGACAAGGCACTGGCCGGCTCGGACGAGAAGGACATGCCGATCCGGGCCGTTCTTGAACGAGCCCAGACAACGCCCGACATCTATTGGGCGCTCTGAGGGAGAGCCCTCGCCCGCCGGCACATGCGGCGGGCTGATGCGCGAATGACGAGTTTCCCGGCCGAGGAGGCCTTTGCGCGATGTGCGCCTTCAAGCGCCCGCGCCAGACGAGGAGCCATATCCGATGAGTGCAGACAGCCGTATCGAAGCCATCACCAAGCGGATCGTCGAGCGATCCAAGCCGACCCGTGAAGCCTATCTCGACCGCACACGCCGTGCGATTTCCAAGGGCGTGCACCGCTCGACCCTGTCCTGCGGCAACCTTGCCCATGGCTTCGCCGTCTGTTCCCCCAGGGACAAGGAAGCACTGGCCGGCGACGTGGTGCCGAACCTCGGCATCATCACTGCCTATAACGACATGCTCTCTGCCCACCAGCCGTTCGAGACCTATCCGGCACTGATCCGCCAGGCGGCTTCCGAAGCCGGCGGCGTGGCACAGGTGGCCGGTGGCGTTCCCGCCATGTGCGATGGCGTGACCCAGGGCCAGCCGGGCATGGAGCTCTCGCTCTTCTCGCGCGACGCGATCGCCATGGCAGCCGGCATCGGCCTCAGCCACAACATGTTCGACGCAGCCGTCTATCTCGGTGTCTGCGACAAGATCGTGCCGGGCCTGATGATCGCCGCACTCACCTTCGGTCACCTGCCCTCGGTCTTCATCCCGGCCGGGCCGATGACCTCGGGCCTGCCGAACGACGAGAAGTCACGCATCCGCCAGCTCTATGCCGAGGGCAAGGTCGGCCGCGCCGAACTGCTGGAAGCTGAATCGAAGTCCTATCACGGGCCGGGCACCTGCACCTTCTACGGCACGGCCAATTCGAACCAGATGCTGATGGAGATCATGGGCTTCCACCTGCCCGGTGCCTCCTTCATCAATCCGGGCACGCCGCTGCGCGACGCCCTGACCAAGGAAGCGGCGAAGCGCGCACTCGCCATCACCGCGCTCGGCAACGAGTTCACGCCGGCCGGCGAGATGATCGACGAGCGCTCGATCGTCAACGGCGTTGTCGGCCTGCATGCGACCGGCGGCTCGACAAACCATACGATCCACCTGATCGCGATGGCGCGTGCCGGCGGCATCCAGCTCACCTGGCAGGATATTTCCGAGCTCTCCGACATCGTGCCGCTGCTCGCCCGCGTCTATCCGAATGGGCTTGCCGACGTGAACCACTTCCACGCGGCCGGCGGCATGGGCTTCCTGATCAAGCAGCTCTTGAAGGCCGGCTACCTGCATGACGATGTGCGCACCGTCTATGGCCAGGGTCTCGCCGCCTATACGATCGACCCGAAGCTTGCCGATGACGGCACAGTGCAACGCGAGCCGGCCGCCGAGGTCAGCGCCGATCCGAAGGTACTGACGACGATCGACAAGCCGTTCCAGCCGAATGGCGGCCTAAAGATGCTGACCGGCAATCTCGGCAAGGCGGTCATCAAGATCTCCGCCGTGAAGCCGGAGCGCCATGTCGTCGAGGCACCGGCCATCGTCTTCAACGACCAGCAGGAATTGCAGGACGCCTTCAAGGCCGGCAAGCTGGAAAAGGACTTCGTTGCCGTCGTCCGGTTCCAGGGTCCGAAGGCGAACGGCATGCCGGAACTGCACCGCCTGACCCCGCCGCTCGGCGTCCTCCAGGACCGTGGCTTCAAGGTGGCGCTCGTCACCGACGGACGCATGTCGGGCGCCTCCGGCAAGGTGCCGGCCGCGATCCACGTGACGCCCGAGGCCGTGGACGGCGGCGCGATCGCCAAGATCAAGGACGGCGACATCGTTCGTCTCGATGCTGTGGCCGGTACGTTGGAAGTGCTCGTCGATGCCGCAGAGTTCCATGCGCGGCCGCTGGCAACCACTGATCTCGATGGCAACGAATTCGGAATGGGGCGCGAGCTTTTTGCAAGCTTCCGGCGGATTGCCGGACCGGCCGATCAGGGCGCCAGCGTCTTGTTCTGATACGCATTCCTGAACTGAAGGGTCTGAGGCCGCGAGCGATCGCGGCCTTTTTTGTCATCCTTGATTTACAAGACTTTTGTCTACGGCGTGCGTCGTTTGCTCGCACATTAACTCATTCGACACTTCTAATTTTGTATATCTTGATCCAGAAAAACGTTCGGAATCAACAAGATATACACAAATAACAAAATCGGTCTTGTGGTCCGCTGTTTGTCTACCTTCGACTGTCCTGCAGCCGGGGTTCGTCATCAAAGCTTGGCCAAAGGACCAAAACTATGTTCGGAATGCCCTCCAACACCCGTGCGCAGCTCGAGTCACTGGAAGTAATCACCGCCAACATCATGATCGCGGATGAGAAGCTCAATATCCGCTACATGAACTCCGCCGTGAAGGAACTGCTCAGAGAAGCAGAAAGCGACCTGAAGAAGGAATTGCCACGCTTCGATTTTGCGAAGCTCATCGGCAGCAATATCGACATCTTCCACAAGAACCCGGGCCACCAGCGCAATATGCTGGCGAGCCTGCAGAACCAGCACAAGGCGACAATCTGGGTCGGCCAACGGGCCTTCGATCTGATCGTGACGCCATTGAAGAGCGGCTCCAAGACCACGGGCTTCGTCGTGGAATGGGCAAACGCAAAAGAGCGGCTGCAGAACCTCGACTTCCAGAACCAGATGGCGGCCATCAGCCGCGTGCAGGCCATCATCGAGTTCACGCCAGAGGGCGAGGTGGTCTCGGCAAACCAGAATTTCCTCGATGCGCTCGGCTACCGGATGGATGAAATCAAGGGCAAACATCACAGCCTGTTTGTTGATGCGGAATATTCAAGAAGCTCTGACTATCAGGAGTTCTGGACCCAGCTCAGAGCCGGCAAGTTCCAGGCGGCCGAATTCACGCGCTACGGTAAAGGCGGCAAGAAGGTCGTCATCAACGCCTCCTACAATCCGATCCTGAATGACCGCGGTCGCGTGACCAAGGTGGTCAAGTTCGCAACCGATGTGACGGAGCGTGTGACCGCGGTGGACACCATCGGCGACGCACTTGGACGCCTTGCCAAGGGCGATGTCAGCTTCACTCTCGATCAAGCCTTCGCTCCGGATTTCGAGTCGCTGCGGACCAATCTGAACGAAGCGGTGAGCCAGCTTGCGACGACACTCGGCGCGGTCGCCCAGTCGACGGATCTGATCGACAGCGGCAGCCGCGAGATCAGCTCGAGCGCAGAGGATCTGTCGAAGCGCACCGAACAGCAGGCGGCTTCGCTGGAGGAGACGGCGGCGGCGCTCGACGAAATCACCGTCAACGTCAACAACGCCTCCAAGCGTGCCGAGGAAGCTCGTCACGCGACCCAGGCCGCCGACACGAGCGCCACGCGCTCCGGCCAGATCGTTGCTGAGGCCGTCGGGGCCATGGCGCGCATCGAGCAGTCGTCGAACCAGATCTCGAACATTATCGGCGTGATCGACGAGATCGCCTTCCAGACCAACCTCCTGGCGCTGAATGCTGGCGTCGAAGCCGCCCGTGCGGGTGAGGCCGGCAAGGGCTTTGCGGTTGTCGCACAGGAAGTGCGCGAGCTCGCCCAGCGCTCTGCGCAGGCGGCCAAGGAGATCAAGGAACTGATCCGCAACTCGTCGGAAGAGGTGAAGAACGGTGTGAAGCTGGTCAGCGAGACCGGCGAGGCGCTGAAGACGATCCAGGACAATATCGTGGCGGTCAACGACCACATGCAGGCGATTGCGAGCTCGGCCCGCGAACAGGCGACCGGCCTTTCGGAGGTCAACTCGGCCGTCAACCAGATGGACCAGGTGACCCAGCAGAACGCGGCGATGGTGGAGGAATCCAATGCGGCAAGTGCGACGCTTGCCACGGAAACCCAGCGCCTGCGCCAGTTCATCTCGCGCTTCACGCTTGGCCGGCACTATGCCGGCAAGCAGAGCGCTGCGCCGACAAGCCACGCAGCCCCACGCGCCGCAGCACCTGCAACCCCGGCCAGTGCCCCGCGGAAAGCGCCGTCCCGCCCTGCCCCGATGCATGGCAATGCGGCCCTGAAGCAGGACGAGTGGCAGGAATTCTGAAACCAGACGGTCGCGCCCATCCGGTGGGCGCGACCGATCGTCAGGGCCTCGGCATCTTGGCGAAGCCCTTGCCCAGGATCGGCCCCGTCGGTTTGCCGGTCGGTGAACCGCCGAGGGGCTCTACGGTGATCTCGTAGAGCTGTTCCTCCATAGGCCCTGGCAGGTCAGGACCTTCGACGGTTGCCGTGCGCCAGCCATCGAGGACGCCGAGAGATACCGGGCCGGTATCCTGAGACGGCAGGGTCCAGAGCTGCAGCGATCGATCAGCGTCAACGGACACATCGGTTAGCGGGATGACCTTGGCAGTGTCGTTGCCGAAGTCCTCGATCATGACCACGGGCTCGCCTTCGGAATTCATCAGGACGGCGATGACCTGCGGTTCCGCACGCCCCAGGACCGTATAGGTCAGAGCGGCAAGCAACAGCACCGAGGCTGCGGCAGCGGACATGCCGACGCCACGCCACCAGGCAAGGCGATTGTCGTTGACGGCGGCGCGCGACGCTGGCTGCACGGCGGCAGCTTGCTGTGGCCCGAGCTTCTCCTCGATCCGCGACCAGAGATCGGCGGAGACGGTTGCTGCTGGTCCTGCTAGATCCAGTTCGAGAAAACGGTCGCGCGCCTCGCCGACCAGTCGAGCCAGCTCGGCGTTCGCTTCCATCTCCGTTTCGACTGCACGGCGCTCGTCCTCGTCCATCAGACCAAGAACATAGGCATCGGCGCGTTCTGCTTCGGTTTGCCAGGTGCTCATGCCATGCACTCCCTCAGGGCTACCAGGGAGCGGCGGATCCAGGCCTTCGCCGTGCCGAGCGGCAGCTTCAGGCGACCGGCAATTTCGCCATGACTGTAGCCGGAGACATAGGCCATCATCACCGTCTTGCGACGGAGGCCGTCGAGCCGCCCAAGACAGGCGCGCAACCGGCTTGCGGTGTCCAGCTGGTCGAAGAGATCGTGATAGAGCGCATCCGCGCCTTCATCCTGCAGCCGGTCGAGACTGTCGGTCTCGGTCAGATCCTCCCGACCACCGTCGCGCAGCGCGTTCAGCGAACGGGATCGGACAATCGCGTAGATCCATCCGCGTGCGGAGCCACGGCTCGGATCATATTGCCAGGCCTTGTTCCAGATCTGCAGGAAGGCCTCCTGGACGATCTCTTCTGCCAGATCATGACGCCGCAAGATTCGTTGAGCGACCGTCACCATGCGGGCGGCCTCGCTTTCGTAGATCACGGCCAGGCCCTTGCGATCGCCTGCGGCACAGGCTTTCAGTGCCGCACCGAGCTTGTCTTGCTCATTCCCCATCCAGCTTCCTTCCAAGAACCTGGGCGGAAAGTAGCTCACTCGCCTGATTTGGCAACCGGCACCGGAAGCGCTGACCGAAGAACTGCCGCTCGTCATCGTCACGTCCATGACTTTCTCCTTCATTTCGGAGACACGCGACGACCGTTTCCGGATGCAGACGAAAAAAATTTTGGGCGGCTGCATCCAAACGCCTGGTGCCATGTGTCGTGAGATTAGGAGGCACCAGACCGGTGTCGCCACCATTCAAACGGGAGAGTTCTCATGACCAGCATCCGTATCCTCAGCCTTGCAGCAGCCACCGCCCTTACGGCCTTCGGAGCGCAGGCCGCCCAGGTCGTCGGTCTCGCAGGCGACAAGACGCTCGTGATGTTCGACACTGAAAAGCCTGAAGTCTCGAAGTCGATGGATGTGACCGGCGTCGATCGCCTCGTCGGCATCGATTACCGTCCGGCCAACCAGACCATTGTCGGCGTGACTGCTGACAACGTCATCGTCACCATCGATCCGGAAACGGGCGCGGCCACCGAGCTTGCAAAGATGGACAAGCCGCTGACGATTGGTGATGCGCCTGTGGTCGTGAACTTCAACCCGGCCGCCGACCGTCTGCGCTACATGACCGGCACCACCAACCACCGCGTTCATCCCGACACGGGTGCCGTGACCGTTGACGGCAGCCTCGTCTTCGAGGAAGGCGACATGCACAAGGGCGAAACGCCGAACACCGTTGCAGCCGCTTACACGAATTCGATGGGCAAGCCGGAAAAGACCGCGATGTACAACATCGACGCGACGATCGGCGCGCTGATCCAGCAGACCAAGCCGAACGACGGCACGCTGAAGGCGATCGGCAAGCTCGGCATCGAAGGCAACCCGCAGTCCTACGCCTTCGACATCGAAGCCGGCGCTGAGGGCAAGAACACGGCATGGCTCGTCGCCGACAGCACGCTCTACACGGTCAACCTGGAAACCGGTGCGGCAACCAAGGCCGGCGACATCACCGGTGCGCCTGCGACGATCAAGTCGATCACCGTGATCCCGGCGATGTAAGCCGAATTGCCCTCTCCCTCCACTCGGGGGAGAGGGCAGTGCGCCCCGTCAGGCGCGGATGAAGGCGAGGACGTCAGCGTTGAACTTGTCCGCTTCGGTCTGTGCCAGACCATGCGATCCGCCGACATAGACCTTCAGGACTGATCCCTTCACCAGGCGGGCCGCCTTTTCCGCCGTGGCCGCGATCGGGACGATCTGGTCATCATCGCCATGGATGATCAGTGTCGGCTTGTCGATCGCCTTCAGGTCCGCGGTGTAGTCGACTTCCGAGAATTCCCGGATGCAATCAAACTGACCCTTGATGCCGCCAGCGAGCCCCTGAAGGCGGAAGCTCTCGCGAAAGCCCGGGTTCTCGGGAATGCCGTCGCGATTGAAGCCATAGAAGGGGATGGTCAGGTCATAGAAGAATTGCGACCGATTTCCGGCCGTACCAGCACGGATGTCATCGAAAACGGACATCGGGACGCCCTCCGGGTTGGCCGGCGTCTGGAGCATCAAGGGCGGAACGGCGCCGACAAGCACGACCTTGGCGACCCGGGCAGTGCCGTGGCGGCCGATGTAATGGGCAACTTCCCCACCGCCCGTGGAATGGCCGATCATGATCAGGTTCTTAAGATCGAGATGCTCGATCAGCTCTGACAGGTCATCAGCATAGCGATCCATGTTGTTTCCGTCCCATGGCTGGTCGGAGCGACCATGGCCGCGGCGATCATGGGCGATGACGCGGAAGCCCTGCTGACCGAAATATAGCATCTGGGCATCCCAGGCATCGGAGGACAAAGGCCAACCGTGGGAGAAGAGGATCGGCTGCCCTTGGGCATTTCCCCAATCCTTGTAGAAAAGCGCAGTACCGTCTGTCGTCTTGAAGATGCTCATGATCGTCTCTCCATCTGCCGCATGCGTGGGTGCTGCGGCCGCTATCCGGTGAATTCTCACTTGCGCACAATTAAATTGCACACAATCTTTATTGCCGGATCCTGAGCTGAAATCAATTGCGCACAATCTATTTTCGGGTCACGTTTCCGTGAGTGTTGGAATCCTGATAAAAAAACCCCCGCATCGCGCGGGGGTTTAATCCAGGAGAGTCCGTGGGTGCCTCAGAGCATCGCCATGTATTTGGGCAGATCCCGCATGCTGGGCACGACGATGAGCGTGTGCACATGTCCGCGTTTGTAGGCGTTGAGGAACTTGTTGTAGTCCTCGAACACCACACAGCCCGAGCTGTCGCCGCGGCGGCGGAGCAGATAGGTGTGGGTCAGGAAGCCATCACGGTTGTACATCTTGGCATCGCCGACCGGGTTCATGCGGATGGCTTCAACGCCGTGGAAACGGGCTTCACGCATGCGCAGCTTGTAGACGTTGGGCGGCGTCGGCCCCTTGTTCTTCACATGCACGAATTTCGGATCGTCACGCATATGGCCACGGCCCGAATGCGCGCGCAGCTTCTCGCCGTTCGGCATATGCACGACCGCATCCTCGATGACATAGACCGCGATGCGGCTTCCGGGACCCGGCAGCGCGTTCTTGCGGTTGAAGATGCCGCCTGCCCCGTCATCCGTGGTGATCGGATTGTCCGGCTTGGCATAGGCCAGCATGTTGAACAGTGTTTTCTTCTTCGGCTGTTCCGGCTTCGCCGCAACAGCGGGTGTCTCGGGCGCCGGTACGCGCTCGACGCGCGGTTTAGCCTGAGGCTTTGCACCCGGCACCGGACCATCCTCCGGCAGCGCACCGTGATCTTCGGTCTCCGGCTCGGACAGCAGTTCCTGGAACGGCTCTTCCCGTGGGTCGGCCAGTGCCATTGTCTCGGATGCCGAAGGCGTCGAGGCATAGCCCAGGGCAACGGTTTCGGCAGCCGATGCGTCACGTGCGATAGAAGCTGTCACCACCGGATCGACATCGTCGATCCCGCTGCGGCGCTCGTGGGCGACTGTCGCAAGGGCTGCCTGCTGGCGGCCCGCTTCCGCCTGGGCGAGCGCTTCGCGCAACACGGCGATGTCCTGCGCGCCGATGACGCTTTCCACACGGGCAAGCAGCAGGCGGTCGGACTTGTCGACCTCCGCAAGCTGCATGGCGGCCGGAAGCATCAGAAGGCCAAGGTGATCCGTCGCGGCGATGGCTTCGGCGAAGCGGTTTCGCATTTCATGCAGGGCGGCGAAATTGGCCGAGGGCTCCTGCGCGGCGCGCGGGGCAATCGGTTTCGTCAGGGCAAGATCCGGCTTCGGCAGGCTGTGGCCAGCGATCGCCGGGGCTTCAATCGTCGAGGAGGACAGGCCCTTGAAGACGGCGAGGCTTGCAGTGCCCCAGAAGAGGCAGGCCAGCCCGATGCCCAGGACGGTCGGAAGGCTGGAGCCGCGCTTCTTTGCACGCGACTTCATCGTTTGAACGGCGACGCCATTGCCGCCGGTGACCTTTCGGGTCGAGGACGCCATGTTACTGAACTCGCTTACCAAGAACTCTGGGAGCCGGCCGCCTAGCAGCAGAAGCCGGCTTTACTAGGACAGGGTTGTGGCAATGCCGTCCTGTCGACTGCCCTAAAGAATGAAGAAGTTTGGTAACCAAGAAGTTTACGCCCGGCGATTTATGTCACATTCCGGGCGTGGAGCGCTAAATAGTTTCAGACGTGACGGGTTAATCCGCCATCGACCTTCAGGTTCTGGCCGGTGATATAGGCCGCGCCATCCGATGCGAGGAAGGCGATGGTCGCTGCGATTTCGTCGCTGGTTCCGTATCGCTGCATCGGCACCATCTCACGCCGCTCCTCGGTTGCCGGCAGGCTGTCGATCCAGCCGGGCAGGACGTTGTTCATCCGGATATTATGGCTTGCATAGGTGTCGGCGAAGATCTTGGTGAAGGACGCAAGCCCGGCGCGGAAGACGGCCGATGTCGGGAACATGGAGGATGGCTCGAAGGCCCAGGCGGTCGAGATATTGATGATGGCGCCGGATTTCTGCTTCTCCATGATCGGCATGACGAGGCGGGTCGGGCGGATGACGTTGAGCAGGTAAACATCCATGCCCTTAGCCCATTGCTCGTCGGTGATCTCCAGGATCGGTGCGCGCGGCCCGTGGCCTGCACTGTTGACCAGCACGTCGATGCGGCCGTAACGCTCCATGGTGCCGTCAACGAGGCGAGCCAGGTCTTCCGGTGACTGGTTGGAGCCGGTGATGCCGAAACCGCCGAGCTCGGCTGCCAGCGCTTCGCCCTTTCCGGATGAGGACAAGATGGCGACCTTGAAACCGTCGGCGGCAAGGCGACGCGCTGCAGCCGCTCCCATGCCACTTCCCCCTGCCGTGATGATGGCAACCTTTTCACCGGACATCGATGCTCTCCCTTTTTCTGTTGCACGGAAGATCGAAGGTCCGTTCGGTGATGTCCAGTCAGAAAAGCTGAAAGCCGGTGCAGCGTGTGCCGCACCGGCTTTCGTGAAGGGGACGGATCGTCCGGCTTACCAGCTGCGGACGTCGAGCACGCGGTCCTTGTGCGCCGGATGGGTCGAGAAGACGAAGATGCGGTCGAGCTCCTTCTGCGTCAGCAGACGGAGAAAGCGGATCTCGGCGGTGTTGTTGGCAAAGGTCTTCATCAGAACGGCGCCGACCTTGTTGATCCGGGCATCCGGGATGTCGAGATAGAACTGCTTCGGAAGGTTGACCTGGGTGATCAGGCCGATCACCGCGCCGCTCAGCGAGATGCGCAGCACGTCGCAACGGCGGGCCGCCATGTGCGTCATGCCGTTTTCCGTATATTCAAGGCGTCCGGCATTCATCGTATCCTCCATGCGATACCGGTTCTCCCGGTCGTACATGAAGGATTCCTCCTTCTTCAGGAAATGAGATCCGCCACTTGCCGTTCTCATCGTTTCTGCCCTCGTCTTTTGTCTGTTGTTATGGACAAAAGGCTAGCAGTGACAGCTTAACAGTCGGTGTTGGCGCAAAGGCCATTCCTCGCTACGAAAAAGCCCCGTTATCGGTAAGGATAACAGGGCCTTAAACGCATCGATCAAGTCGGCTTCAGCGGCGGTAGGTCTGGCCTGCTGCATCGAAGAGATGCAGCTTGGTCTTGTCTGCGGAGAAACGCAGGGTCTGGCCTTTCTTCACGTCCACGATGCCCGGCAGCTTGACGACGACAGGTTCGTCCTCGACGGGTCCGTTGACGTAAAGCAGCGTCACTTCGCCAAGTGCCTCGACGATCTCGACCTTGCCCTCGAAGAGGAAATCCTCGCCCGTGGCGATCGCGAGATCCTCCGGCCGGACACCGAAGCTCGCCGACTTGCCCTGCTCCGAGGCTTCGGTCGTCACGTCGATGGTGACTTCCGAGCCGTCCTTCAGCTTGATCCGGGTTTCCTGGCCCGTGCCGATGACCGAGACCGGCATGATGTTCATGGCCGGAGAGCCGATGAAGCGTGCGACGAAGAGGTTGGCGGGGCGCTCGTAAAGTTCGAGCGGCGGGCCGACCTGCTCGATCTTGCCGGCCGAGAGAACGACGATGCGGTCGGCCAGGGTCATTGCCTCGACCTGGTCGTGCGTGACGTAGATCATCGTGGTGTCGGCCATCTGCTCGTTGAGCTTGGCGATCTCGATGCGGGTTGCGACGCGCAGCGCCGCGTCCAGGTTGGACAGCGGCTCGTCGAAGAGGAAGACCTTGGGATTGCGGCAGATGGCGCGGCCGATGGCAACACGCTGGCGCTGGCCGCCGGACAGTGCCTTGGGCAGACGGTCGAGATAGGGACCGAGCTGCAGGATGTTCGCCGCAGAGCGGACGCGGCGGTCGATCTCTTCCTTGCTCTCGCCGGCAATGCGCATGCCGAAGGCCATGTTGTCGTAGACCGTCATATGCGGGTAGAGCGCATAGGACTGGAAGACCATGGCGATGCCCCGCTTGGACGGGGGCACGTCGTTGACGAGCTGGCCGTCGATGTAGAGCTCACCGCCGGTGATGTCCTCAAGGCCCGCGATCATGCGCAGCAGCGTGGACTTGCCGCAGCCCGACGGGCCGACGAAGACCACGAACTCGCCTTCCTTGATCTCCAGATCGATACCGTGCAGGACCTTGACCTGCCCGTATGCCTTGCGGATGTCCTTGAGAACGAGACCCGTCATGCTTTCCTCCCTGTCAGGCGTGGCGCGCGAAATAGGCGCCCCAAGCCGGCAATTCTACCTTGTTATCGTTGACTGCACCGCTGAAACCATGGCCCTCGAGCATGACCCAGTCGCCAGCCGGCAGCGCGATGTCGGCCGCTTCTGCATTCATGTTGAAGATGCAGAGCAGCTTCTCGTTGCCAAACGCACGGGTGTAGACCAGCTGATCTTCCCCTGCGTCATGGAAGGTGATGTCGCCCTTGGCGAAGGCCGGATACTGGCGGCGGAAGGCAAGGAAGCGACGATAGTGCTCGAGCACCGATTCTGGCTTGCCCACCTGGGTGTTGACCGAGCGCAGCACATGTTCGACCGGGATCGGCAGCCAAGTCTTCTGGGCCGTCGAGAAGCCCGCCTGCATGGCATGATCATCCCAGACCATGGGCGTACGGCAGCCGTCGCGTCCCTTGAATTCCGGCCAGAACTGGATGCCATAGGGATCCTGCAGGTCTTCGAAGGCGATGTCGGCTTCGGTCAGGCCGAGCTCTTCGCCCTGATAGATGCAGACCGATCCGCGCTGGGTCAGCAGCATTGCCGAGAGCATCTTGGCATAGGCTTCACGATCAAGAACGTTAGCGCCCCAGCGGCTGACATGACGAACGACGTCGTGGTTGGAGAAGGCCCAGCAGGCCCAGCCCTCGGGGGCTGCTGCGGCGAAGGCATTCTGCGTATTGCGCACGATCTCGGGCGTCAGGGGCTCCGGCGCCAGGAATTCGAAGGCGTAGCACATCTGCATCTTGTCGTTGCCGGACGTGTACTCGCCGACGATCTCGAGGCCGCGCTGGCTGTCGCCGACTTCGCCCACGGCGGCGATTGCCGGATACTCATCCAGCAGCGCGCGGAAGCGCTTGAGGAAGGCGATGTTTTCCGGGCGGTTCTTGTCGTAGATGTGTTCCTGGAAATTGTAGGGGTTCACGGCCGGTGCCGTGGAAGCGTTGCGGCGCTCCGGGGCGAGTGCCGGGTTGTCCCTCAGTTCCTTGTCGTGGAAATAGAAGTTGATCGTGTCGAGACGGAAGCCGTCGACACCGCGATCCAGCCAGAAGCGGGTGGCTGCGAGCAGCGCATCCTGCACTTCCGGATTGTGCAGGTTCATATCCGGCTGCGAGGTCAGGAAGTTGTGCAGGTAATACTGCATGCGGGTCGGATCCCACTGCCAGGCCGAGCCGCCGAAAATCGACAGCCAGTTGTTCGGCGGCGAGCCATCGGGCTTCGGATCGGACCAGACATACCAGTCGGCCTTCGGGTTGACGCGGCTCGACCGGCTCTCGACAAACCAGGGATGCTGGTCCGACGAGTGGGACATCACGAGGTCGATCATGACGCGGATGCCCAGGCGATGGGCTTCCGCGATCAGGCCGTCGAAATCCGTGAGCGAACCGAACATCGGGTCGACGTCGACATAGTTCGACACGTCGTAGCCGAAGTCCTTCATCGGCGAGGTGAAGAAGGGCGAGATCCAGATCGCGTCTGCGCCAAGATCGGCGATGTGCGACAGGCGGGCGGTGATGCCCTTCAGGTCGCCGATGCCGTCGCCGTTCGAGTCCTGATAGGAGCGCGGGTAGATCTGATAGATCACCGCGCCACGCCACCAGTCCTTGTCGGGCGTCATGACGGGATTTGCATCTGCACTCATTTACATATTCCTGTTGGCTTGGTCTTTAAGATCTCGCGTCAGCCACCCTTGACCGAACCGGCAAGGAGGCCACGCACGAGATAACGTTGCATGAAGAAGAAGACGAGAAGCGGGACCGCGATCGAGACGAAGGCGGCCGTTGCGAGGATTTCCCAGTTGCCGCCGCGCGTGCCCAGCAGTTCCACGATCTGGTTGGTCATGACCGTCGTGTCCCCCGTGGCGTCGATCAGGAAGACCTTGGCGACGAGCAGGTCGTTCCAGGTCCAGAGGAACTGGAAGATGGCGAAGGACGCCAGCGCCGGGAAGGACAGCGGCAGGATGATGCGCGTGAAGATCTGGAAGTCCGTTGCACCGTCCACCTTGGCGCATTCGATGATGTCGCGCGGGAGCCCGACCATGTAGTTGCGCAGGAGGTAGATCGCGAGCGGCAGGCCGAAGCCCGTATGGGCAAGCCAGACACCGAGGTAACCCTTGCCGATGCCGATCGACAGATGCAGGCGCAGAAGCGGGATCAGCGCGAGCTGCAGCGGCACGACGAGAAGCGCCACCACCGCCGCGATCAGCAGGGCACGCCCGGGGAACTCCATCCAGGCGAGCGCATAAGCGGCGAAGGCTGCAATGACGATCGGGATGACGGTCGCCGGAATGGTGACCGTCAGGGTGTTGAAGAAGGCCTTGGCCATCGAATCCGTGGTCGAAGACGAGAAGAGCACGGTCTCGTAGTTGTCGAGCGTGAACTCGGGCGGCAGCTCGGCCGTCACGAAGATGCGCTCGCCGCGGCTCCCGGTCATCTCGGCGTCGCTTTCGAGGCGATAGTCGCCATTCGCCTGCAGTGTCACACGCCCGTCGTCGCCCATGTCGGCGGTCGCGCCGGGCTCGTATTCACTGATGGCGCGCGAGGATGTGCCCCAGGCGGAAATTTCCGCATCGGCGGAGGCGCCGCCTTCGGCCAGCACATTGCCTTCGATGACCCAGAGATTGCCTTCCTGGCGCTGCGTCGACGGGTCCGCCGTGCGCAGCACGAGGTTCTGCTCCTGCGCAAACAGCGAGCTCCACCACCCGCTGGTGGCGATCTGGTCCGCGGTGCGGAAGGAGGAGATGAAGAGGCCGGTCGTCGGCAGCAGCCACAGGACGACCAGTGCGGCTACCGAAAGATGGACGGCCCAGACGAGGCCGGATTTCTTGCCTGCGATTTTTGCCATGGTCCCGCCTCCCCTCAGCGCATTTCTTTACGAGCGTTGTAGACGTTCCAGACCAGGATCGGCAGAACGAGCAGCATGATGACCATGGCACTTGCAGAGCCGACACCCCAGTCATTGGCGCGGAACAGCTTGTCGAACATGTAGTTGGCGAGAACCTGGGTTTCCCACTGGCCGTTTGTCATCGCAAAGACGATGTCGAAGACCTTCAGCACGACGAGGGTGATCGTGGTCCAGACCACGACGACAGTGCCCATGATCTGCGGGATCTTGATCTTGAAGAAGATCTCGAAATCGTTGGCGCCGTCGATGACGGCAGCCTCGATCGTTTCTTCCGGAATACCGCGAATGGCGGCCGACAGGATGACCATGGCAAAGCCGGTCTGGATCCAGATCAACACGACCATCAGGAAGAAGTTGTTCCAGAAGGGGATGGTCAGCCAGGTCTGCGGCTCGCCATAGGGATAGGCCAAGGTCATGACGGTGTAGATCGAGACCAGCGCGCGGAAGCAGAGCCAGGCGCCGGCGAGCGTGAGGACGACACGCACGACCACGCCGAACTTCGAGCTGCCGCCGTGATAGCCGATGCCACCAGCCAGCGGGCGCAGCAGTTGGTAGATGCCATAGGCAACGAAGGCGATGAAGGCGAGTAGCAGAAGCGCCGGCAGGATGCGCAGCACCAGCACTGTTCCCGCGCCGCCGTCGAAGGACAGCCAGATCGCGTTCAGGATACCGATCTGTTCTTCACCGGCCGGGCGGGTGTCATAGACGAGCTTGAAGATAACCGAGGCACCGACGAAGGAGATCGCCATGGGCATGAAGATCAGCGATTTTGCGATGCTGCCCCAGGAGATGCGGTCGGTGAGCTGTGCGGCGAGAAGACCGAAGGCGGTGGAAACCGCGGGCACCACGATCAACCAAAGCAGGTTGTTGCGGATCGCTTCCCAGAACTTCGATTCTCCGGCCATGCGCTGGTAATTCGAGAGGCCAACGAAAGCACCACCGGCGCTCCGATCGGTGACCGAGAGCCAGAGCGTGGCGATGACGGGATAGACCAGATAGAGGCCAAGGGCCACGATCGCGGGAAACAGGAAGAGCCACGGACGGATCATGTTGGCGCGATTGATGTTGCGCCCGGCATGTTCCCCTTTGGCAGGAAACAGCACCCTGTCGATGAACATGTTCGACAGATAGAAATACCCGACGCATCCACCGACACCGATGATGATCGTGATCAGAGCCTGCAACGCTGGATTCATGATGGTCTCCCCCTCCGCATGCCTTCTGATTTTTTTGTGCGAACGCCCGGACCATCAGGCCCGGACGTTCGTGAGGCAGCTCTGCTCTATGGCAGCTTACTTGATGCCGTCCCAGGACGCCTGGATCGACTTTGCAACATCTTCAGCCGACTTGCCACCGACAAAGTCAACCATGCCGGTCCAGAAGCTGCCAGCGCCGACAGCGCCCGGCATGAGGTCGGAACCGTCAAAGCGGAAGGTGGTGGCCTGCAGCAGGATGTCGTTCATCTTGCGAACCGTCGGGTCCGTGAAGACTTCCGGGTTCACGCCCTTGTGCGGGGTGAGGAAGCCCTTCTGGGCCATCCAGACTTCGTGCGCGATCGGCGACTTCAGGAACTCGATGAAGGCGCGAGCGGCCTTGCTGTCCTTGGTGATGGTGAAGGTCGTGCCAGCGCCGAGGACCGGGCTACCGAGATTCTTCTCCGCATAGGCCGGGAAGTAGAAGAAGTCTGCGTCTTCACCGACGACCGTGCCTTCGGGGAAGAAGGACGGGATGAAGGATGCCTGGCGGTGCAGATAGCACTGCGGCGGCGATGCGAAGAGGCCCTTCGGGCTATCGCGGAAGTCGGTCGAGGCAACGGCACCGGCGCCGCCGACGACGAACTTGTCGTTCTTGGCGAACCAGCCGAACTCGTTGATGGCGTTGACGACAACCGGATCGTCGAACTTCATCTCGTTGGAGACCCACTTGTCGTAGTCTTCCGGCGATGCCGTGCGCAGCATCATGTCTTCAACCCAGTCGGTGGCCGGCCAGCCGGTGGCAGCACCCGAACCGAGACCGATGCACCACGGCGTACCGCCATCAGCTACGATCTTCTCGGTCAGAGCCTTGAGCTCTTCCATGGTCTGCGGCACTTCGTAACCGGCATCCTCGAAGTTCTCCGGCGAGTACCAGACGAGCGACTTCAGGTCGGTCTTGAAGGGGAAGCCGTAGAAGGCCTTGTTGCCGTCCTTGCCAGCATAGGTGCCGAGATCGACCCAGGACTGGCCAGCAGCGTAGTTGTCCTTCAGCCAGCTTGCGTTTTCAGCACCGAGATCGGTGAGGAAGCCGCGCTTTGCCATGTCGGATGCGAGACCCGGCTGCGGGAAGATCGAGATATTCGGGGCAGAGCCGGCTTCGAGGTCGACAACGACCTGCTGTTCGAAGCTGTCGGAACCGGTGTAGCGAACGTCAGCGCCGGTAGCGGCTGCAAAGTAAGCCAGAACGCTCTCAACAAGCACCTGGTCCGGGCCGAGCCAGGGGCCGAAAATGGTGAGCTGCTCGCCATTGAGCTGGGTCTTCTTCAGCTCTTCGTAGCTTGCCCAGTTGAACTTGCTGTCTTCACCCGGAGCGAACTTCAATTCCTGTGCGGTGACCGAGCCAGCCACGAGCGCGGCTGCCGCCACGGTCATCAAAAACATCTTCTTCATGTGATTTACCTCCCATCACATCGGACGGCCAATCGTCCTTGTTCAGCGCATAATCCTCAAAGCGCTTTGGCCCCTATTTCATCCCATTGGGTTCCATCGCGAGTCAAGCGCTTTTCTGGTTCCGCCACATTTAGGCGCAATCTCCTGCCCGCCTAGCAGCAGGTGCATTGATTTTTGGCATTTTTCTCTTGTGGCTGCCCGGGCGTCTGCGCCATAGTCGAAGCGCTTTGACCGCCTCTGGAGGGAATGTGTGGTCGGGCAAGGGAGAGGAATGCCTGCAGTGAATCTCAAAGAACTATCGCAGATGCTCGGCCTGTCGCAGACGACAATCAGCCGGGCGCTCAACGGCTACCCGGAGGTCAACAAGGAGACACGGGAACGCGTGCTCCAGGCTGCGAGGGAAACCGGCTACCGGCCGAACCGCGCGGCCCAGAGGCTCGCGACAGGCAAGGCCGGCTCCATAGGGCTGATCATGCCGATCTCTCCCGATCACAGCTCGGACATGCACTTTGCCGAATTCCAGAGCGGGCTGGCGGAGGCCTCGATCGTTCATGACTTCCATTTCGTCATCATGCCCTCCCGGGCCGAGGACGAGGAACAGGCGATCCGCTGGCTGGTCGCGAGCGGCAGTGTCGACGGCTATTATCTTGCCTATGTGCGCGACCGGGATCCGCGGATCACGATGGCAAAGTCCCTCTCCCTGCCCTTCATCGTTCACGGCCGGTCCTTCGGACTGGAACTGGATTATCCCTTCCTCGACGTGGACAATGAAGGCGCCTTCTATGATGCGACCCGCTTCCTGCTGCAGCTCGGGCACCAGCGATTTGCGCTGCTGAACGGCCCGTCGGATCTCGACTTCGCCCACCGCCGCAGGCTCGGGACCGAGAAGGCCTTAGCGGAAAAGGGATTGTTGCTCGATCCTCGCCACACCCGGCACAGCTTTATGGGCGACGAACAGGGCTATCGCGGGATGAAGGAGATCCTGGCCTCGGTCGATCGCCCCACCGCCGTTCTTTGCGCCAGTACCGTTCTCGCGCTGGGCGCCGTCAGGGCGATGAACGAGGTCGGATTGAAGCTCGGGACGGACATCTCGCTGATTGCCCATGACGACGAGTTGCCGCTGTTGAAGCCGGAGAATTTCTCCATCCCGCTGACGACGACCCGTTCGTCACTGCGTGCTGCGGGAAAACGCATCGGCGAACGCCTGATCGCGATGATCAACCAGAGCGAACCGGCAGCCCCGGAGCAGGAATTGTGGAAGGTGGAACTGGTTGTCCGGGCCTCGACGGGCCCGGCACCAACCTAACGCAGTCTCACGACCGGCCTCGCTTAAAAGCTCGGTGCTGCAACACCCGCGCGGCGATGGGCCGCGATTACGGTGTTGGCCATCAGCATGGCGATCGTCATCGGTCCCACACCGCCGGGAACCGGAGAGATGGCCTTGGCGATCGGCTTGCACTCGGCAAAGGCAACATCGCCCACCAGCTTGAACTTCCCCTCACCCTTTTCCGGAGCCGCGACGCGGTTGATGCCGACATCGATGACGGTCGCGCCCGGCTTCAGCCAGTCGGCCTTGACCATTTCGGCTCGACCGACGGCAGCCACCAGAATGTCGGCCTGACGGGCGAGCTCCGGCAGATCGCGGCTCTTCGAATGGCCGATGGTGACGGTGGCGTTGGCATTCAGCAGAAGCTGCGCCATGGGCTTGCCGAAGAGGTTGGAGCGACCGATGACGAGGGCGTTGAGGCCCGACAGATCCTTGCCGTGGATCTGGCGGACCAAGATCATGGCGCCAGCGGGCGTGCAGGAGATGAGCCCTGTCTTCAGGTCACCGGTTGCGAGTTTACCGGCATTGAGGATGTGCAGACCGTCGACGTCCTTTTCCGGCAGGATCGACTGGATGACAGGCTCGCTGTCAAGATGTTTGGGAAGCGGGAGCTGGACAAGGATGCCGTCGATATCGGGATCGGCGTTCAGCGCGGCGACCAGCGCCATCAGGTCTTCCTGCGAGGTCTCTTCCGGCAGCGTATGCTGGATGGAGTTGAAGCCGCACTGCTTGGCCATGCGGCTCTTCGCGCCGACATAGGCATGGCTTGCCGGGTCGTCACCGACGATGACGACGGCAAGGCCGGGTTTGCGATGGCCGGAACTTTCGAGCGTCGTTGCCGCTGAGGTTACCGCTTCGATGACCGAAGCGGCGGCTGCCTTTCCGTCGATTACCGTTGTCACTGTGCTCAATCCCCATCTTCCACTGGCGGCAAGCTAGCGCCAACGGAAGGGCACCATTTGCCTGTCACCGTCCTATGCTGTCAAATTGCGGCATATTGCAAGGCAGGATTGGAGCTCGATCTCACGTCGGCGTCGGGTCGGGCTGGCGCAGCCGGTGGCGGACCACGTGGCCGAGAAAGACGGGAATGCCGAGGACATAACGCCGCCAGAGGCGGGAGGGCTCGAGCCAAAGGCGAAAGAGCCATTCGGATCGCAGCTGTCGGATCCAGCCCGGCGCACGTGCGACACGTCCCGAGACGAAGTCGAGAAGCGCGCCGACACTGATCACCACGCGGGCATGCTCTGCCGTCAGGTGGCGATCGACCCATTTTTCCTGCAAGGGCGTGCCCATAGCAACCAGCAGCAAATCGATGCGGGCGTCTTCGATGCGGTTCAGGATCACCTGGGGATCGGCGCGATCGAAGTAGCCGTCGGAAATCTCGATGAAGTCATGCCACGGGGTGCGCTTGCGGAAGTTCCTAGCGGCCGCCTGAAGAACCTCCGATGTGGCACCGAGAAGCCCGACGCGCAGGGGCTTGGAGATGAAGGTCAGCGCGGCCGGCACGAAGTCGGTGCCGTTCAGATTGGCCGTGAAGCGACCGCCGTGCAGGAATTGGGCGGCGACATCGACACCGATCCCATCGGGAAGCACCAGGCAGCGGCTCAGCACGTCGCGATATTCGGGGTCGCGCACCATGACATTGGCATTGTTGGCGTTCAGGAAGGCAATGTGGGTGAAGCCGTCGCGCGAGACCAGCTTGCGCTCCAGAAGCGCCAGCGCCTGATTCCAGCCGAGGTCATGGACGGGCATGTCGAGGATCGGCAGCACGGGAACCGGTTTTTCAGGGACGAGCTGCGGAGCGCCGTCGACCGGTTGTTTCAAAGCAGTAGACGAGGAAGCTGGCATGAGAGGTCCCGAAGATCTAGGCTTCAGACCGTATCAGCGACAGCTGAAATTCAAGTGAAAAATGGCAGTCGAAGTTTCACGTCTGGTGAAAGACTTCGTTTACCCTGCGGCGGCGGGATAACCCCCGCTGCGTGATCAATGGCCTGAGGATGCCGGCTGTTCCTCGACCTTTTCACCTTCGACGACGGTCGTCATTTCCATCGGCTTGGATCCGCCGTCGGCGGCCTTGCGGGCTGCGTCCTTGGAAACATAGTCGAGCTGCTCGATCAGCACCTGATCAACCATGCCCTCGCCTAGCCTTGCATTCATCTCGGTCTTGATCTTCTCGCGGAAGTCGTTGACGTCGAAGGCGGAGACATTGCCGATATCGACCATCTTGTTGCCCACCAACAGCGTGAAGAGCTGGTCGGTCATCAACTCGGTCGTGGGCAGCGTCTGTCCCTTGACCTTTTCCTTATCCATCATGAAGGAGATGCGGGTGAGGAAGTAGCCGGTGACATCACCATTGCCGATGACGGGAATGGTGATCGGCTCGCCCCGGATCAGCTCCAGGGCGGCCTTCTTCGTCTCTTCCTCGCTCGGGCCGGCAGGGGCTGTCGCCAGGTAGATCGAGCCATAGACGGCCCCCAGCGTGACAATGCAGACCCAAAGGCCGATTCCGAGTATCTTGCCCATCAGAACTCGCTGAACTGGAACTGTTCCTGAGAATAGGTGCCGTCACCATCGGCGTCGCGCACGGCGTTCTTCAGGAGATCGGCGACGGCGCGGACTGCGGCCAGATGGGCCTCGACGCGGCGTGCGTTGATGGCGAGCTTTTCCTTCAGGACATGCAGCTGCTCGACGTAGTTCACGGCGAATTCGCGCGGATCGGTGTCACGGAACAGCATGGTCAGCTCATAGAGGCAACGGCTCTTATGCGCGTTCGATACCTTGAAGTCGAACTCCGGATCCTTGCCGATCCGTTCGTTTTCATTGTCGATGATGCGCTCCAGGCGGCTCAAGACCGTCTTCACACGATATTCGCTCGAAACAACTTCCATGAAATTCTGCCCTGTCTTTCGAAATTTCGATCAGTTTTTGGTGTCAGTGTCTGCGGCAGCGCCGAGCGTGCGGCGTTCGAGATCCGTCACCCAGCTCATCGCGAGGCCGCGATCCGTCTCGTCCGTGGCGGCATTGACGCTCTCTTCGCCGCGAACGCGCTGCAGAGCCTCTTCATACATCTGCTTGGCAATGCCCACGCCGCCCGATTCCGCAAGCGTCGAGCCGAGCTGCTCAGCCATCATGCTCTTCCACATTTCGCCGGCATTGCCCTTGCCGTAGACTTCCTCGCTCTCGTCCGGAAGCATGCTCTGGACGAAGTTCGTGAGGTAGACGGCTTCGAAATCGCGATAGATCTTCGGCGGCTTGCCGACTTCCTCGGTCTTTTCGGCCGTGGCTTCGATCCGCGCGGCATTGGTGGTCCGGTTGAGAATGTCGACGGTCGCGCTGAAGCCTGCGCCCTTCTCGGCGAGACTGTTCGCCATGAAGTTAGCGCGGTTGGTCTTCAGCTGTTCCTGGGCGGCAGCGACTTGCGCCGGATCGGCGGCGCGGATCACGTCCAGTACCAGATCGCTCGGAGGAGAAATGGCCACGGTGACATCCTCGATTTTCGTTCGAGGCGACTATCACTCGTGAAGCTTGTCGGAGGCTGGTGTGGCGAACTTGATGTCTATCAGGTCGTAGATGGCATCATCGTCGCGCTCGCGTTCTTCGTGATCGCGCGCTTCCTTCATGTTTTCTTCCAGGCGATCGCCTTTGGCGCGCTCGCGCATCAGCTTCATTTCCTGGACCTGCTGGAGACCATGCAGCTGCTTGTCGGTGTTCGACAGGCGGTCGAAGCGATCGGCATAATTCTGAGCGAACAGCCGGTGCAGCGGTTCGAGCGAGCCGATCGCTTCCATGACGGTTTCCATCGAGCGCGCGTTTTCTTCGATGCGCTGCGCGGTGATGCCGAGATCGCTTTCGGCCATGCGCTCCATGTGGCGCTGCACGGCGACGAGACGCTTCAGCTTGTCGGATTTTTTCTGCGGTCCCACGGCTTCCTCGTCAGAAGTTGAAGATCATCGGGAAATACTGCGCGAACTGCATCACCATGGCACCAATGGTGAAATAGACGAGCAACAGGCCGCCCATCAGCAGATAAGGCGTGGAGATGTAGAAGACGGGCACTTGGGGTGCGAGCTTGTTCACGAGGCCGACGGCGAAGTTGAACATCAGGCCGAAGATCAGGAACGGGCTCGCCAAGCGCAGCATGAGCATGAAGGTCTGCGACAAGGTATCGGTGAGCGTGATCAGCATCTTCTGACTGTCCGGCATGCCGCCAAGCGGCATCACGGCGTAGCTGTCGACCAAAGCCCGAAAGACCACGTGGTGGAAATCCAGCATGAAGAGCACGAGCAATCCACCGAAGGAGATGAGGTTGGTCATCTGGTTTTCGGAGCTGTCTTCAAGCACGTCCATGGCGCCGGGAGTGTTGAGGCCGATGGCCATGGAAACCGCCGAGCCGGCAAACTGCAGGCCCAGGACATAGAGACGCGGCACCAGACCGTACATCAGTCCGATCAGCAGTTCCGAGACGATCACGCCGACCAATGACGCCGCTGTCCCGCTCACGCGAGGGTAGATCGTGTCGAAGAGAAGCGGTGTCATGGCAAGCGAGACCGCAAAGGCCAGGAAGAAGCGGATCGTGGTCGATATGCGGGCCGATGAAAAACCCGGCAGGGTCATGATGCAGGCGCCGATGCGACAGAAGATCGCAAAGAGTACCAGCACAGTCCCCTGCGGGTCAGCAATCATGAAATGGAGCCCAAAATCTTGATCTCGATGCCCTTGGCCAGTTCCACATGCGAGAGAACCGGCAAGGTCGCAAAGAGTCGTTCGATGATCATGCGCACATAGGACCGTGTTTCGGGCGATGTGACAAGAACGAAGGGCAGTCCTCGGTCCATGAATTCACGGATAACCTGGCTGGCCTGCTCGGAAAACTCTTCCAGGCTGCGCGGATCGATGTCGAATTCGACGATTTCGCCCTTGGCATCGCGCTTCAATGCCTGGTGGAAGACGAGGTCCCACTTGGAGCCGAGGCGCAGGACACGCAGCACACCGTTGTCGGTCAGGTCGCCGCAGAGCTGTTGCGCCATGCGAACGCGGACATGCTCGACGATCTGTTCGGTCTTGCGAACATGCGGCGCCAGCTCGGCAACCGCTTCGAGGATGAGATGCAGGTTGCGGATCGAAACACGCTCGGCAAGCAGCAGCTTCAGCACCGCCTGCAGACCTGAGTAAGACATGTGCGACGAGCAGATCTCGTCGGCCAGCTTCTTGTATTCCGGATCGAGACGGTCGATCAGGACCTTCACGTCCTTGTAGGACAGGAGCTGCGGCAGGTTGTTGCGGATGACTTCCGAGACGTGGGTGAGGACCACCGACACGTTGTCGATCGGATGGAAGCCTTCGCGCTTCAGTTCCTCGGTGAAGGTTTCCAGAACCGAGACGGCCGGCATGCCGAAGGCAGGCTCGCGGATCTCGTCGCCGGGCACATTCGGCTTGCGACCGGAGCCGGTGACGACGAGGACTTCGCCGACGCGCAGGTTGTTCGACGCGACCGTCGTGCCATGAATGCGGATCTGGTAGGCCTTTTCCGGGATCGCGATATCGTCGGTGACCTTGATTTCGGGCACCACGAAACCGTACTGGCTCGCAAATTTCTTACGCATCTTGCCGACGCGGAAGGCGAGTTCCTGGTGGGCGCCGAGGAGGCGGGTCGAGACAAGCTTGCCGAGCGCCAATTCGATTTCGGAGGTCTTGAGGACCGACTTGACCGAATCCTTCTCGGCTTCCTTGTTCTGGATGACCTTCTTCTCTTCCTGCTCGCGCTTCAGCTTGTTTTCAGCTTCCAGCTGGCGCGGGATGAACCAGGCGCCGAACGCCATCAGGCCGCCAAGGGCGGTGAACGGGATGAGCGGCAGACCCGGCACGAGCGCGAGTGCGCCCATGAGGGCTGCGGCAACCGAAAGCGCGCGCGGGTAACCACTCAGCTGGTTGACAACGGCTTGGTCTGTCGAGCCGGGCGTGCCGCCGCGCGAGACCAGAAGGCCGGCGGCGAGCGAGACGATCAGCGCCGGAACCTGGGAAACGATACCGTCACCGACGGAGAGCTTGACGAAAACGTCGGCCGCCTCGCCGAGCTCCATGCCATGGCGGAAGTAGCCGATGACAATACCACCGACGACGTTGATGGCGGTGATGATGAGGCCTGCGATCGCGTCACCACGCACAAACTTGGACGCACCGTCCATGGCACCGAAGAAGGAGCTTTCCTGCTCCAGTTCGCGGCGTCTGTGCTGTGCTTCCTTCTCATCGATGATGCCGGCCGACAGGTCGGCATCGATCGACATCTGCTTGCCGGGGATGGCATCGAGGGTAAATCGGGCGCCGACTTCCGCGATGCGGGTCGCGCCCTTGGTGATGACGATGAAGTTCACCGTGATCAGGATCAGGAAGACGATGAGACCGATGACGAAGTCGCCGCCCATCACGAGGTTCGAGAAGCCCGCGATGACGCCGCCGGCGGCACCATGGCCCTCGTGGCCATGGGTCAGGATCACGCGTGTCGTCGCAATGTTGAGCGACAGGCGGATCATGGTGGCGATCAGCAGGATTGTCGGGAAGGACGAGAAATCAAGCGGACGCTGGATCCAGAGGGCAACCATCAGGATCAGCACCGAGAGCGCGATCGAGAAGGCCAGGCCGACGTCAATGAGGAAGGGCGGGATCGGCAGAAACAGAATGCACAGGATCATTACGATCCCGAACGCGAAGCCGATGTCACGCCCGCTCGGGCTTGCCTTCGGGATTACGAGTGCAGGTGGTTGCGCCATGTCCGTTCCATCTCTTCATGAGAAGTCATCCGGAAGACCATGCTTCCGGCAGTCTGCCCGAGAGAGATAGAAGGTGAAGCTTGCGCGAGGGTGTCAGAGGGCGGCTAAAAGCCGGATTGTATTCGCGAGAAGACGAGGTTCGTGAACAGATTGATCTGCGCGCCGACGAAGGGGGCCGAAATGCCGATGGTGATCATGATCGCCAGGATCTTCGGAACGAAGGTCAGGGTCATTTCCTGAACCTGGGTCAGCGCCTGGATCAGGGCGATGACGACACCGACGATCATGCCGGCAGCAACGGCCGGACCCGAGGCGATGATGATCGTCCAGATCGCGGCCTGCAAGATATCGAGAGCATCAGCCTCATTCATGAGACGGGTATCCTTTCGGAGCGGCGAATCATGCCATCCACTCCGAAAGGACTAGCACGTTAGGAATCGGTCGTCTCGGTTCCGGGCGCGGTGCCAACACGAACGCCGACAACGATCGGGATTTCCTTGCCTTCGGTCGTAGTGGCCACCATCGTGTCGCTATAGACGCGAACCGAGGCCACGACGCCGCTGGTCTTTTCATCGGCGCTGGTGATGGTCTTGCCGATGTAGGACGAGGCGTTTGTCAGGGCATTGCCCGTGATCAGCGTCTCGAGGTTGGAGTTCATCTGGATCGACTGTTCGACCTGCGAGAACGTCGCCAGCTGCGCAATCTGTTCGCTGGCGTCCATCGGATCGGTCGGATCCTGGTTCTTCATCTGGGCGATGAGCAGCTGCAGAAAGCTGTCATAGTCCAGTGAGGCCTTGGCGGAAGCCTGACTTGCCGCACTGCTGGATGTCGACGACGTGGATGTCGTGCTCGTTGTGGTGGTCGTGCCGGTGACTGCGTCTACCGCCATGGCGCAATTTCCTTGCGGATCTGTTCGATCGTTGCCGGCGCCATTTCCTGATTGTTCAGGATGCGATCTTCGATCGGATAAAGCTGGCGGATGGCTTTCAGGGCATCAAAGGCGCGGCCGGAGGACACCATTCCGTCGATACGCTTCAGTTCGGCGAGAATCTCTTCGTTCTCGAAGCACGACAGCAGCATGATGACCGACTTGCGGAACATGGCCAGCGACTGATCCTTGCCTTCCGGATTGATCAGCATCATCTGGGCAATGAAATACAGCTGACGCAGCGGCGTCGTTGCCTGTTCCGGCTGGAGAACATGGTTCTCGAGCAGGAAGGTGACATCGTTCAGGAACTCGAGGGCAACCTTGCGGTCGACGCGCAGAACCGCTCCATTGATAAAAATACGTTCGCCCGACTTGAGCGAGATGCGCAAAGTGCTCTTCATTTAAGTCCATCCCTGATGATGGTTGTCACGTCGATAATGCCCTGGAAGTTTTCCGACTCGCGTTTGCGGATTCGGTCACACTCTTTCAAAATCCAGATGGCGATGGAAATCAGGTTGGCGCGGACTTCCTCGCCCAACTGGTTTTCGGGGTTTTGCAGATCTTCAATCAGCCGGACCCAGACCCGGCGGGTATAGAACAATGCCTCAATCGCCTCGCGGGAATACCCCTTCTTGTCCCGCGCAGCGCTCAGGAGCTGGATGCAACGGTCAAGGGCCTGCCGTTCGCGCTCCTTGGCGTCAGCGACGCCATCCTCCATGATTTCGGCATATGAGAACTGGTACATTCAGTTGCCCTTCACAGTTTCATTTCACCCTTTGCTCATCAAAGGTAGTTGACAAGACTCAACGCCTGGATCTTCGAGGTCAGCGTGTAAGAGGCTTCCACCATGGAAAGCAGAGAGTTAACGCGAGTCGACGCTTCGTACGCATCTACTTCAATCTTGCTCGACAGGCTGGTCTCGATAATATCCACCTGAACCTTGAGCGAGGCATCCGCCTTCTCAATTCGGTTCTGCGAAAGACCAAGTTCCGAGCGCGTCGAGTTGATCCCGGTGATGGCGCGACCGGTGTAATCGATCGCCTTGTTGATCGCCGTCGTGACCGCATTGGCCGGAGCACCAATGGTCATCAGTTCCTTGGTGACGATGGCGGCCAGCGCAAAGTAACGGAAGCCGTTCTCATTGGCGGACGCGGAGGTCTGCACCGTCTCCGACTGCGTGATGCGGCTCGTCATGGCCTGATCGGTGGCGCTCGACCAATTGGTGGTCCAGTCCGCACCTGTGAACATCGGCTCCAGCACCGTGGTGATGAAGTCTTCCATGCTCGGCGTGCCGGTCGCCGCGATGGTCGCGGTGCCTGCCGTGTCGGTGGGCGGGAAGCCGAAATAGGTCGTGAACGCCGCGTCGAAGGCCGTCTTGGCCGCCGAAGTGTCGGTGTATTCGGCGATCGGCTGAACATCGGTGTTGATGCCGGCGAACAGGAATTCGCCATTGGCCGACTGGTTGGCCATGCTGGTCATGGTCGACAGCGAATTGCTGACCGTCATGATCGTGGTGTTGATCGTATCGCTGTTCGACGAACCGGAGATGGTGATCAGCGCGTTGTTCATCTCTTCCGCGGCGGTCGCGATCTGCTCCAAGGCTTCCTGGGAGGCCGAGAGACGCTGCGTGGCGATCGAGTTGTTGCTGATCATCGAGTTCAGCCGCAGGCTTTCTCGATTGAGGTCAACCACAGTCGAGGTCTTGCTGCCGAGTTCGGCGCCGATATCAGCATAGAAGCCGGTGCTGACCTCCTGCTGCGACTTGAGCAGCTCGTTCTGCGCCTGACGGATCGTCAGTCGCATGGAAGTCTGGGTCGAAAGATTAGAAACGCTGGCTGTCGACATCAGGGATTACCCCGCCATTTCGAGAACGGCCCTCAGCATCTCGTCAACGGTGGAGACGAGCTTGGCCGCGGCCTTGTAGGACTGCTCTACATCGAGCAGCAGCGAGAGTTCTTCATCGAGGCTGACGGCCGTCTTGGAAGAATAGGTCTGGAAGGTCCGCTCGTAGAGCGCCTGCTTGTTTTCGTTTGCCGTCGTCGCGTTGGAGCGCAGCTCTTCGAGCCAGCCGATCGAGTTGCTGGCGAAGGACAGGACGCTCGCATCGGTCTTCAGATCGGCATCCGCGGAGAAGCTGCGATTTGCTGCAAGCTCATCGACATAGGAATTGATCAGATCCGTGTAGCCGGAGGAGCCATCGACGTTCTGGACATAGGCCGCACCGTTGATGCCACCGTCACGGATCAGCATCGGGTCGCCGCCGGCATCCGAACGGACAGCCGGATTGACTTGAATAAGGGCAGCCAGTCCAGGTTCAACAGTGCCTGTTGCCGGAACAGTGCCGGTCGGCCAGGTGAAGAGGCCGGGCAGTTCGCCACCGCCGAGGGTGTCGACTTCCTGGAAAGCTTCGATGAGGCCGCGGGCGATTTCGTCGAGCTGCGTCTGGAAGGTCGGCGCGATGACGTCGCGGATCTGCACCAGCGAGGCGAGCGAACCCTGACCATCGGTGTTGCCGCCGACGCCAGCACGGACCGGCGTGCCATCGATGTAGATCGCATTCCCGGTCACGGTCGAGTCGTACGTGTAAGTACGGACGAAGCTGACTTCGCGCGGATCGGTCTCGAACAGCGTCGTGCCGTCATAGGTGTAGAGCACCATGTCGCTGTTGTCGCGCATGTTCACGGAAACGCCGACGATCGCGGAGATCTCCTTGAGCAGCGTATCGCGCCGGTCGAGATAATCGTCCGCGTTTCCGCCGGTTGCCGTCTGGCGCACGACCGTGTCGTTGACGATCTTGAACTCCGCGAGAAGCTTGTTCAGCGTCTCGACCTGCTCGAACATCTGGGCGTCGGTGTCTTCACGCAGTTCCTGCGTCGTCGCGGTCGCATTGTTCAGCGAGTTCACGACGTCGATGGCGTCCGTCACCACCGTGGAGGCGAGTGCATACTCACCGGGCGAGGCGGCAAAAGACTGCAGGCTGCTCTGCAGATTGGCAAGGTAGGCGGACGGCGACAGCTCGTAATCATTGCCGCCGAGCGCATCGGAGAGGGTGGTCAGTCCGTCGAGCAAGGTCGACTGGGCACTTTGCTGCCCAGTCGAGGATGCCATCTGCCGAAGCAGGGCCATCTGCTGCGACCGCTCGTTCTGCACCGACGAGAAACCGTATACGGTCTGCGTGACCACCGCATCCCGGCGAACGTAGTTCTCGTTGCCGGTGTTGGCGATGTTCGTCGAGATCACGGACGTCTGCTGCGACGTGTTCCGGAAAATCGAGTTTGCCGTATTGAGTGACGATGCAAGCGACATAGGACTAACCTACTCTTTCGATTATCTCTTCAGGTTGACCAGGACTTCCATCAACTCGGAGCCCGTCTGGAAAACCTTAGAGTTTGCGGTGTAATTCCGCTGGGACTCGATCATGGCCGTGAGCTCTTCGGCGACATCCACGTTGGAGTCTTCGAGAGCGCCGGACAGGATCGTACCGAAGCCGCTGGAGCCGGCGTAACCGAGGATGACAACGCCTGAATCGTTGGACTGGGTGTACATGTTGCCAGCCACTGGATTGAGGTTGTCGGGGCTCTGGACGCTGGCAAGAGCGACGCGGAACTTCGGCACCAGGTCACCATTTTCATAGGCGATTGAGACAATGCCCTTGTCGTCGATTTCGTAGCCCTTGACCTTCGACGCGGCGTTACCGTCGACTTCACCTTCTTCGACAGAGAAGTCGGAGGCGAGCTGCGTGGTGTTGCCGATATCGAGCGCGATGTTTTCGACCGTCGCACCGGCGATGTTGTAGGTCAGGATGTCGAGCTGAGCCGGAACCGGGCTCACGAGATTCCCATCGGTGTCGAACTGAAGCAGGGTCGGGGTGACGACCGTGGTGCCGCCGTCAGCTTCCACCGCCGAGACTTCCCACTCGTTGTCCGCCGTCTTCTCGTAAGTGAAGGTGATCAGGCGGCTCGTTCCCTGGCTGTCATAGACCTTCAAGGACGTGGTCTTCTGTTCGCCAACAGCCAGCGAGTTCGGCAGGTTGACGTTCAACGCACCAGATGTCGACGCGACGGCCGAGATGCCAGAACCGGACAGGTCAACCGGCTCGAGACCGTCGAAGCCGTTGACGACGATCGTCGGATCAACATTCGAATCGTATTCGTAGCCCTGCAGGGTGTAGCCCGCGGTGTTCTTGAGTGTGCCATCGTCCTGCAGGACGAAGGAGCCAGCGCGGGTCATGTAAGGGGTGCCATCGTCACCCTTGACGATGAAGAAGCCGTCGCCGTTGATGGCGAGGTCGGTCGTCGAGGTGGTGTAACTGAAAGTGCCCTGGCTCGAAATCGAGTAGCGGACATCCGTTTCGACGCCACCGGAATTGTAGGCGCCGTTCGTGGTCGGCAAAATCATGGATGAAAACTGCACCGAGGCCTTTTTATAGCCGACGGTGCTGGAATTGGCGATGTTGTCAGCGACAGTGCTCAGCCGGTTCGACTGGGCGTTCATGCCGGAGACACCCGTTCGCATGGTTCCGTAAAGGCTCATGTCAAAATCCTCGTTTTGTAGTCAATGGGGAGAGTATGAGGTGGGCCTTGCGTGAAGCTGTCTGGCTCGAGGGCCCTTCAAGTTTTCACCTCGCAGCGAGGAAAAAACTGCGGCCGCTCAAGGGCGGCCGCGGCATGCAATGATCAGCTCCAGTCGATGCAGTAACCGAGGAAGCGTTTGGAATCGACGGGGTCGAAACCGAGCTTCTTGCGCAGCTTCTTGCGCAGCTTGGAGATGTGGCTTTCGACGACGTTCTCTTCGACTTCCTCGTCGAAGATGCCGTAGATCGCATTGAAGATCTGGGTCTTCGAAACTCGACGACCGCGGTTGGAGACCAAATATTCGAGGATGCGGCGCTCGCGGCGCGGCAGGGGGAAGACGTCGCCGGCGATCTCGGGATCGCGGCCGTCAGAGAAAACCTTGATCGGGCCGATCTCGGTGAAGTTGGTGATTGCCCGGAGACGCCGGCGGATCGCCGCAGCGCGTGCCAGGATTTCGCGAGGATGAACCGGCTTGCGAACCACATCATCGACGCCGCAGTCGAAGAGTGCCAGTGTCGCCTCCAGGGATGGCTGATCGCTGACTGCGATCACCGGGGCCTGGGTCCGATCGCGAATTGCCCGCGGCAATTCGAGTGTCGCCTCGCCCTGTCCGAGCAGGAAGGCTTCGACCGCCGCGATGTCGGAATCAGCGGCCGTATTGACCCATTCCCCGAACTCGCGTGGGTCGAAACCCGTCGAGGGAATGCCCTCGCGCCCAAATAGTGATGTGTATCCGTCCTTAACGAGCTCGCGCTCATCAACCACTACGATCATTCGTCCGCCTCCGAATCAGTGTGGTGTTTCGATGCACAATGCGTACGAATCGGAGGATTCACGAACAACTAGGAAAACTTAACCATAGTAATTAACGATTGATTAACCATTGGGTGCCGATTTGAACTAGATATAGTAGATGCAGCGCACAGTCGACACTATTTTCCGGTGGAAAAGTTAACGCAAGTTTCGCACAAGGTCTTGCCCGGCACCCTCGCATCGCAGTCTCGCCACATTTGGCAAATCGGCACAATCGTGGCTGTCAAACAACCAATGGCTGTTATTCACCGCAAAATTGTCGCGCATTGGGCGTCCAGTTTCCATAGCCTGTTGCCACAAGATTGGCGATGACCCGACACACATAGCGCTTCTGCGCGGGGTCATTGTTCGGTCCTGCGTGGTATCTCGCGACCGCCATCGTCCATGTCTCGTGACGGCTGTGCAGATTGCTCAGGAAGCGCGCGGCATATTCCACGTTGCGCCTCGGGTCGAACATGGCTTCGACGGAGGTGAAATGCTCCCCATGGAAGTGCTGGTTGATCTGCATGCAGCCGACGTCGATGAGAACGGCGCCGCTCTCCCTGGCGCGCTGAAAGCCTTCGAGGGCCTCCTCGAGCCCGTCGAAGTAATAGGCCTTGCCCTCGACATTCATGGCATAGGGTTGAAGGCTTCCCTTGCGCCCCGTCTCCGTCAGACCAACCGAATAGAGAATGCCTTCGGGGATGCCGTATTTGGCCGCGGCGGCGCTGATTGCGCCCTCGCAGTCACGCAGGCTGGCGGCGGCGTCAGATGTAAAGCTGACCAGGGCGAGTGCCGCGAGCGTCGGAAGCTGGAGTATCCGTTGCTTGGACCAAACGCTCATCTGCCACCCTCGCTCCGCCGCCTGCCATTTCACCCTGGCTCTGTCGTTCGCCGCCACCCTGACTGCCTGCCTGGAAGGACTGCTGCTGGCCAGGCTGCTGGCCCTGTGGTCCGTTCTGGCTCGTGTCGGCACTGCGGTCGACCGTGGCGACCTGCATGTTCACCTGAACCTGATCGACAACCAGACCCTGGGCGCGCAGCGCCTTCAGGATATCACTCTGATCGTTCTGCAGCTGGCGCAGGGCCGCGGGGTTGTCGACCGTCAGCTGGACGCTGAGTTCCTCACCCGACAGCCGCAGGGTAGCCGTCACGCTGCCGAGCTCAATCGGCGTCATCTGGATCTTCAGTGTGTGTACGACCTTGCCCTGGCTCGACTGGGTTGCGGCATTGGCAAGCTCAGAGCCGGGAGACATGGCACCGACCCACTCGCTGTCGCCCAGCATGGCAGCCGAAATGGACGCAGCGTTGGTCGTTGAGACCGGCGCGATATAACGGCGGCTGTCGACCACCGTGACCGTCTCGACCGCCTTGGCCTCGGACTGTTCAGAACCCGCTCCTCCTTCGCTCCGAAGGAGGAGAGACTGTCCCTTCCCGTCCGCCCTCACGAACCGGAAATCCCGGTCACCATCAGCATCCCCGCCATCGGCAGTGGATGCGCCCGCCTGTTCTTCAATGGCGATCGCGGCCATCAGACCGTTCGCCGCCTTATTCTCGTCCTTGGCGTTCTTGTCGCCCTTGCCGATTTCCTCGCCTTTCTCCGTCAGCTTGGTCTCTCCACCGACCAGAAGCTGGAGAATATCTGCAAGGTCGGAAGCCTTCGCGTCTGAACCTGCACCATCAGTCGTCGACAGATCGGCGCTGGTCTCGTCGCCAGCCTCTGCCCCCTGGCGGTCGCGAACGGCGGCCATGGCCTTGGCAAGCTGGGCTTTCAGTGCCGGATCGAGCCCCTCGATCTCGACCTGCGGTTCATCGCCCAGCTTTGCGTCACCCTTGCCCTTGGCCTGCCCCTTGGCATTGGCGAGAAGCCGAACAAGATCGCCCATGGAGACGTCGTCGGGCAGAGCTTCGAGTTCTGCCAGCAGCGCATCGTCGATGGTGAGCATCTGGGCGTCTGCACTGCGCGTGGTGCCCTTGGTCTGTGGGCGATCGGCCTCGGTCTCAACACTTGCCGTGTCGTCTTCCGCCTTACGCTCCTTCGATGCGCCGCGCTCCTGCTCGCCCGAACTCGACAGCACCTTCGAGAAGCTGCCACCGTCTTCGGACTTGTCCGCTCGGCCGGCGGCCGATGGCGACGCTGCGCCATCCGAAACGGGCATTCTGGGAGCTGAAAGTGCGTCCATCATGGTCAGGGGCCTTCTTTCTGGAGAAGATCATCAATGGCATCGAGTTTGGACCGGCCCGTCTCGACGAAAGTGCGCAGTTCCGGATCAATCTCGGCCTGCTCGGCAGGCGGCGTTTCCGGCGCTGCGGCTGCAGGCTGAACCTCCGCTTCGGGCAAAGCGCTTTCGGTCTGTTGCGGTTGGGCGAAGGGATCCTGAAGATCCTGATCGGCCGCTGCGGCTTCGAGGGCTGCGCTTTCGGCGGAGACCTCAGCCGGCGGCAATTGCGGCTTTTGCGCAGGCGCCGGCTTGCGCAGAACCTCCTTGGCAACCGTCTCGGCGGCCTGCCTCAGAGCGCGGTCCCGAGGCGAAAGCGCCTCTTCCGGGATGGTCATCAGCACAGCCATGGCGTCGTCGACGTTTTCCGTCGGCACGCCGACGAGGCTGCCATAGAGCCTGGCGAGAGCGTCTGCACCTTCCTCGCTGCCCGAGAGGAGTTTTGCCTGTTCGGCAGCCATTGTCGCCAGTTCCTTGCGGCCGGCGATTGCGGCCTCACGGGCAACGCGGAGATAGACTTCCCGGCGCCGGTCGACATCCATGTAGCCGAGCGTCGCATCGATATCTTCGGGCTTCAAGACCTCGTAATGCTCGACCACGAAGCGCACGAAGAGATCGGCAAACTGACTGGCATAGGGAGAATAGAGGAAGCGGCGGGCGTAGCCATTGGCGTAGAGGGATGCCTTGTCGACGATCTTGGCATCGACTGCGACGGCGAGCGAACGGCGCAGGGCAGCTTCTTCCACGATCGTGCCGGGTGCGGTCAAACGAGCCCAGTCGTAGAACTTCAAGGCCGCCGCAGGATCCTTGGTCAAGGTGACATTGCCGGCGACCAGGGCGAGATAGGGGCCGATCTTGGCGTTCTTGTATTCGACGGCCATATCGCCGAGCGTCTTCGCAATCAGTGTACCCTTGCCGCTCAGATACTTACGCAAGGCGTCGCTGACGCGGTTGTCGAAGTTACCGTCGATGTCGCGGGCAACGAGATATTCGAGCGTCGCGGGGTTGCCGCCGCTCATGGCATAGATGAGCGCCGCATCGACATTGCGAGGATCCTGGAAGGTCTTCGGATCCGCGGTGCGCAGCCGCTCGTCAATCGTGCCCAGCATGAAGCGCTGCATGTCCGCAGCGGAATGGTCGCCCCGGACGACGGTGTCCTGCACGAATTGCAGGGAGCGGAGCATGCGGTACGGCTCGAGCGTCTCGTCCACCTGCTGCGCATGGCTGAACGATCCGGCCGAAAGCAGGGCCAGACCAGACAGCACAGAGCAAAGGAGGGACAGTCGCCGGATGGCCATGCTCACCCCTCATCCGCTTCGATGAGGATTTCGATACGGCGGTTGGCGTCAGCCAGCGGATCATCCGGAATCTGCAGACGTCGATCGGCAAAGCCCGTGACCTGCTCGACACGGTTCTCGCTCAAGCCGCCGCGGACCAGCATGTAATAGGCGCTGTGTGCGCGGGCCATGGAAAGCCGCCAGTTGTCGTTTTCCGTACCCTTGAACTGGCGTCCGTCCGTATGTCCGCGAATGACGATCCGGCCCGGCTTTTCCTGAAGGAGCTTGCCCAGCCGCTCCATGGCGAGCACCAGTTCGCGGCGGGGCACGGCCGATCCGACGTTGAACATGGCAGCGTCGCTCTGATCGCTGATCGTGACGAGGAGACCGCCTTCTGCCGGCGTGACGATCAGGCCTTCGGCGAGCTTGCCAGCGGCACCGCCGATCGATTGCTCGATTTCGGCCTTCAGTTGATCGGCGGCAGCGAGTTGGGCTTCGAATTGCGCCTCGGCATTGGCGGTTTCCGGCTTGTCCTCAGTCTGTGTCTCGGGCTTGTCCGTCTCGCCGACTTCGCTTTTCGGCATGTCCGGCTCGGCCGTTTTGCCCTCGTTCATTGCTTCGGCAGGCGTGGCCGGATCGACCGGCCTCTGCCCGGGAACAACCAGGGCAATCTGCTGCTCGGGCTCGGTCGAGGGATCCGCAGGTTCTGTCTGAAGCTGCGGCGCGGTCTCAGCCTGCTCGGCCGGTGTCTGTGCATCGGTCGGCTCGCCGGGCGGGCCGTTTGCCGTCTGCACCTGCTGGGTCCAGAAATCAGGATCGAAGGGGTCGCGATAAGCTTCGCCGCCCTGAGCGCCGGTCGAGGGACCGGAATCGGCGGCACCGCCCTCCCCCTTGGCGCTGACATTGGCCTGCTGACCCACTTCCTGAGCGATTTCTGCGAGAACCGAATAGGGGTTTTCGAAGAAGTCGGCTTCAGAATAGTTCGCCTCATCGCCCGAGGACGCGGTCTGGTCCTCGCCCGTGGCAGCAGCGGAACCGACCTTGTCCTGATCTTCGTCGACCTGGGAGCGCTCCTTCTTCTCCTCGCCCTCGCTGGTTTCGACGGGCTTTTCCAAACCCTTCTCCGTCGGCTTCTCGTCGGAGAGCTTGATCGGGTTGAAGTAGCTGGCGACGGATGCCTTGGTTTCTTCGTTGGCAGCGTTGACGAGCCACATCACGAGGAAGAAGGCCATCATGGCGGTCATGAAGTCGGCATAGGCGATCTTCCAGGCACCACCATGCGCACCGTCATGGTCACCCTTGTGACGCTTGACGATGATGATCTCGTTCTTGCCGTGGTGATGGTTTTCGTCACTCATGCCAGGACTTTCTTCAGGCTCGCCGTGAAGGCGGAAATACGGGTGACGAGTGCCGCGTCACCGAACTCGGCAGTCAGATCCAGGTCCGGATCTTCGACATGGCGCAAGAATTCAGTATGGTCCGGCATTTCCGACTGGAGCTTCTGGAACAGCGCGCGCGGACCCTTGACTTCGATCGTTCCCGCCTCGCCCGCAGCTATTGCAGTTTGAAGAAGGGCTGCGAGATCCTCTACCGCCTTGTCAGCCAATGCTTCCCCGATAACCGGCGCCAGCGCCTGCGCCGCCTGTTCGCTGACGGCCAGGGAGAGTTTCTGGATTACTTCGGGCAGCTTGGTCGCCAGCAGTTCCGCAAACTCGTCGCGCAGCCTCTGGTCGCGTTCGGCCAGTGCCTGGGCATGGGCGATCTCCATTGCCTGCCGCTCGACTTCCAGGCGCTCGGTCGCTTCCTTTTCACCCGCTTCGTGGCCTTCTGCGAAGGCTTCCCGCCTGATAGCCTCGATATCCACGGGCTCCGGTTCGGGCAGCGCCGGGAAATCCATATCGAAATCGTCAACGGTCGGCAGATCGAAGCTCGGCGCAGGTGGCGCCGGTGGCGCAGCCGTCGTCGAGAAATCCTTGAGATAGCGGGCAAGCGGCATGCTCATCGGCAATCGCCTCCATCGGCGACGTTGGTAGACCAGCATGGCAGGCCTTCCATTTGAAGAAGATCAGACTTCAGCATATCCGTTACGCGTTCTCTCATCTTCCGACACAGTTTGAAGCTCATTCGACACGCAGGGCGCATTGCTGCCACGTGCTCTTCCTGACGTTATGGGTTCAAACTTGCGCGAAGATGAATGACGTTTCCGGCCCCCTGCCCCAGAACGGCACGCGAGCGCCGGACGCCTTCGCATCCGGCGCTTCAACCATCAGCGCTGGAAGAGCGTCAGGAGCTTCTCGGCGCTGGTATTGGCGATCGAGAGAGCCTGAATGCCGAGCTGCTGCTGGGTCTGCAGGGCCTTCAGGCGGGTCGATTCCTCGTTCATGTCGGCGTCGACCAGACGGCCGATACCCTTGTCGATCACGTCCATGAGGTTGGAGACGAAGTTGTCCTGCATCTCGATACGGCTGGTGATCGCGCCGAGAGTCGCCGCGGCGTCGGTCAACTGCTGGATGACATCGTCGACGACAGCGATCATGTCGTCGAGTGTATCCTTGTCTGTGGTCGTGTCGATGGCGATTTCATCGCCTGCGGGAGCTGCGCCCATGTCGAGCAGGAAGTATTCGCGCGCGCCTGTGCCCGTGTTGCGCAGGGCGCCGGCGTCGATCGCCTTGGTGAGGAAGCCCTGGGACGCGTCCTGGATGTCGATCAGGACGGATTCCGCCGTATCGAAATCGAGGGTCGTGACCTGCACGCTGCCATCGGCGCCGCGGACGAAGGAGGACACCACCTGCTTGGTACCAAGGGGAGCGGCATTGGTGTTGTAGAGCCAGTTTTCACCGGAGAACGACGCCGACTGCGCCGCCGAGATCAGCTGGTTCTTCAGCTGCGTCATTTCCTCGTTGATCTTGTTCTTGTCGACGCCCGGCTCGCTGGCTGCAACGAGCTTCGCCTTGATCGAGGACATGACGTCGACGACGTTGTCGAGCGCAGTGTAAGCGGTATCAACGGTCGCCGCGCCAAGGCCGAGCGCGTCGGATACAGTCGACAGCGCCGCATTGTCGGAGCGCATCGTGGTGGCAATGGACCAGTAGCCGGCATTGTCGGCTGCTGTTTCAACCCGGTAACCCGAGGAAACGCGCCGCTGGGTCGTCTCGAGATTGTTGTCGATCGAACGAAGCGTCTGCAGCGCCGCCATGGCGGCCGCGTTGGTCATAATACTGGTCATGCTTGGTGCCCCTAAGCGTGTAGGACTGCGCATCCGGCGGCTCGCCGGGAAGACGGGAGGGCATCATGCAGAACGCGCACACGCGCGGTCCCCGTCACCGTTAACAAATCGTTAACAGTGGCAGTTAACAAACAGAGAGCGGGGAAGGCAAGGTATCGACTTGCCTTTTGTAGTTGAAACGAAAATGCCAAAAGTTTCGCGCAAGGCTCAAACGAAAATCCGCGCCTCTTGCGAGGCGCGGATTCACACCGAGAACATCCGACACCGTCAGGGCGGGACGAAGTCGCCCCTAGCCAAGGCGCCGCTTACTGACGGAAGAGTGTCAGGATGCTTTCGGAAGAGGTGTTGGCGATCGAGAGCGACTGGATGGCGAGCTGCTGCTGGGTCTGCAGAGCCTTCAGGCGGGTCGATTCTTCGTTCATGTCCGCATCGACGAGGCGACCGACACCGCTATCGATCGAGTCTGTGAGAGCGGCAACGAAGTCTTCCTGCATGCCGATGCGCATCGAGATGGAGCCGAGAGCAGCTGCGGCGCTGGTCATCTGCTGCAGACCGTATTCAACGAGTGCGAGTGCTTCCTGCATACCGGCCGTCGTCAGGCCGGTGATGTCGAGCTGGTCGATCGAGACACCGGCGATTTCCGCCGCACCCGCGCCCACTGCTCCGTCATTGTCCCAGTCGACGAAGGCGTCGAAGGTATCGGAGATGCTGCCGATGATACCGGAGTTGTAATCGATCAGGCCGTTCGCATCGCCACCGAACAGAACGGTCATGCCGTCGGGTGTCGTTGCGTCGAGAGAATAGAGGGTGGTCGAGACCGAAACATTGCCGCTCGAGTCGCGGATGAAGCCGGATACGACGGTCACGTCGGCAGGAGCGGTCACCGTATCGGTACCGGTAGCGACCCAGTTCTGGCCACTGAAGCTTGCCGATTCCGAGATCGAACGAAGCTGTTCCTGCAGCTGGTCGATTTCTTCCTGGATCTTGTTCTTGTCGACGCCTTCTTCGGTGGCGGCAACGACCTTCGCCTTGATTTCCTTCATGACTTCGATGGAGCTTTCCATCGCGGCATAAGCGGTGTCGATCTTGGCAGCGCCGAGACCGAGGGCATCCTGGACGGCCGAGAGAGCCATGTTGTCGGAGCGCATGGTGGTCGCGATCGACCAGTAGGCGGCGTTATCGGAAGCTCCGCCGACACGCAGGCCGGAGGATACGCGCGCCTGGGTATCCTGCATGCTGGAGTCGAGCGCCCGAAGAGTCTGGAGTGCAGCCATCGCTGCGTTGTTCGTCAAAATGCTGGTCACGGTCGTGTCCCTTAAATGGCTAGTTTTGGGGACATCCCGGTCTTACCGGGAACGATGAAGCGGCCTAATGCCCTTAACCAGTTCTTCGTCTTGGTTAACTCATCGTTACATGGCTTCATGTAACGGGCTTATGGTTAACGCATGGTTAAAGAGATCTGATAAAATCGTTAAAACGAAAAAAGCCGCCCCGGAGGGCGGCTTCGATGCTGGATCTCTTCAGTCTTAACGGAAGAGCGAGAGGATGACTTCCGAAGAAGAGTTGGCGATCGAGAGCGACTGGACAGCCAGCTGCTGCTGGGTCTGCAGTGCCTTGAGGCGGGTCGATTCTTCGTTCATGTCGGCGTCAACGAGGCGGCCAACACCGGAGTCGAGCGAGTCAGACAGCTTGTTTACGAAGTCTTCCTGCAGTTCGATACGCATGGAGATCGAGCCGAGGTCGGCTGCTGCGCTGGTCATGAATGCCAGGGCAGCGTCGACGAGCGTGAGGGCTTCAGCCATAGCTGCGCCATCGAAGCCGTTGATATCCAGCGTGTAGACGGAGAAGCCAGCGACTGCGGTCGCGGCACCATCGGTACCGGCGACAGTTGCGTCGAAGTCGGTCGTCGTGAAGTCCGCGGCGGTCAGGCCGAGAATACCGGAAGCCGTGTCGATTGCGCCATCGGCGTCGCCACCGAACAGAAGGGTCATGCTGCCCGCAGTCGTGGCGTCCAGCGTGTAGGTCGTCGTCTTGACCGAAACGTTGTTGTTGGCGTCGCGAACAAAACCGGACACGACAGTAACGTCTTCCGTGGTGCCTGCGGTCATCGTGTCGGTGCCACCAGCGATCCAGTTTTCGCCGCTGAAGGAAGCCGATTCTGCGATGGACAGAAGCTGCTGCTGGAGCTGCGTGATTTCTTCCTGAACCTTGGCCTTGTCGACGCCCTCTTCGGTGGCGGTAACCAGCTTGGCCTTGATTTCCTTGACCACGTCGATGGCGGATTCCATACCGGCATAGGCGGTATCGATCTTGGAGGCGCCGAGGCCAAGAGCGTCAGACACGGCAGACAGTGCCATGTTGTCGGACTTCATGGTGGTAGCGATCGACCAATAGGCAGCGTTGTCGGATGCTTCGCCGACGCGCTGACCGGAAGATACGCGGGCCTGGGTGTCTTCCATGTTGCTGCCGATCGAACGCAGCGTCTGGAGTGCCGACATGGCGGCGATATTGGTAAGAATGCTCGTCATGGTAGTATTGCCCCTTGAATGGCTGACTAAGAAGGGACATTCCGGTCTCACCGGTAACGGCGCACAGCATCATGCCTGCTAACTGGCTGAAATTTAATAGTTAGCTCGCCGCTTCGATAGGCTTAGATAAAACCATCAAGGTTAATGAAGACCTAAGCGAAAGCGGCGGACGGAACTTTTCTGGAAAAAATTGCAACCTTCGAGCGTGCGCGCGCGTATCATGTCATGATTAATAAAACGCAAAGGCCGCATTCGTTTCCGAACGCGACCTTCGTGTAGCTTCCGTTCCGGTTCAGCCTCCGGAGGGTCAAGCCTTCCCTTCGCGCGCCTCTGGTCAGCCACCAAGGCATATTGGCGTCGGGAGTGTCTAGCCGGCCCAGAGGGGCCGGCCTGTCATTGCGATTAACGGAAGAGTGACAGGATATTCTGCGAGTCGTTGTTGGCGATCGAGAGCGCCTGGATTGCCAGCTGCTGCTGGGTCTGCAGAGCCTTGAGGCGGGTCGACTCTTCGTTCATGTCCGCATCGATAAGACGGCCAACGCCCTTTTCGATGGCGTCGGACAGCTTCGAGGAAAACGACGACTGCAGATCGATGCGCTTGGAGATCGAGCCAAGTTCCGCACCGGCGCTGGTCATCTTGGTGAGAGCCAAGTCAACCGAAGCCAATGCGACGTCAAGATCATCGCCTGTGACGTCCAAATCGTTGATCTTGATCGATGCGACCGCTGCTGCTGCGCCAGCGACCGTCACGTTGTCACCGCTGGTCAGGATTGAATCGCCAGCAGCGTCAACCTCACCCTGAGCGTCCAGCTGGTAAAGCACATTGCTAGCGGCCAGAGTGTAAGTCGTGGTCTTCACGCCCACGTTGCCCGAAGCGTCACGCACAAAGCCAGACACGACGGTCTTGTCACCCATGGTTTCTGCAGCAAGCCAGTTTTCACCGTTGAACGAGGCGCTCTTCGCGATCGACACCAACTGGTCCTTCAGCTGTGTGATTTCTTCCTGAATCTTGGCCTTATCGACGCCTTCTTCCTTGGCGGCGACAACCTTGGCCTTGATTTCCTTCATTACATCGATGGCCGACTCCATGCCGGCATAACCGGTGTCAACCTTCGCTGCACCAACGCCAAGGGCGTCGTTGACAGCGGCGAGTGCCATGTTGTCCGACTTCATAGTCGTCGAGATCGACCAGTAAGCAGCGTTGTCGGAGGCCTTGGAGACCTTCATACCGGTCGAGATGGCGTTCTGCGTCGATTCCATGCTGGAAGCGATCGAGCGCAGGGTGGAGAGCGCGGACATCGCGCTGGAGTTGGTCAGAATGCTGGCCATGTCAATTTGTCCCTTAAACGAGATACAAGAGGGGACATACCGGACTTACAAAACTTACCGGTCACGGACGTTCGGCATCATGCCTTTTGGTATTTTTCGTTGCTACCAGACCCGTCGTGCGAGGTCCAAACTCGCAGCCAATCCTTGCCAACTTCTTTACAATTGAAGGCAGCTCAGAGGGCGCTGATGACGTGGTGAATCCCCCGTAAGGGAGCGTGGTGAATCAACCCTCAACCGTCATGGTTAACTCAGGCAAACGATCGGACGAGGCTTCCGACGAGCAGGTTCCAGCCGTCGATCAGGACGAAGAACAGTATCTTGAAAGGCAGCGAGATCGAGGTAGGCGGCAACATCATCATACCCATGGCCATGGTGATGGTCGCGACCACCATATCGATGACCAGGAAGGGGAGGATGATGAGGAAGCCGATTTCGAAGCCGCGGCGAATTTCCGACAACATGAAGGCGGGGATCAGCACACGGTAGTCGACCCGGCCGTCCACGATGGTGGCCTGGCCGCGCTCGTTGGCGATGTCGACGAAGAGGGCCAGATCCTTGTCACGCGTGTTCGCCGTCATGAAGGTGCGGAAGGGCTCGGCAATCAGGGCGACGGCTTCGGCTTCGGTGATCTGATTGTTGATCAGCGGCTGCACGCCTTCGCGCCAGGACCGGTCCATGGTCGGCGCCATGACATAGAAGGTCATGAACAGCGCCATGCTGGTCAGGATCATGTTGGAGGGCGTTGTCGCAAGCCCCATGCCGGAGCGCAGGATCGAAAAGGCGATAAGGAAACGCGGGAAGCTCGTCACCATGATCAGAATGCCCGGCGCGATCGAAAGCACCGTGAGCAAACCGAAGGTACGAATGATCCACGCCGCCACCGATCCATCGATCGGGGTGTTGAAGATATCCGTCGGCAACTGCTGTGCTACAGCCAGTTGCGGCGCCATCATCATGACGGCGACGAGGAGTAGAAACCGAATCATTCGATCACGAGCGTTCTGAACATCACCTTGGATACGCGGCCTTCCGAGCGTAGGTCAACTCGCTCCTGAAGGTCATCCTTGAGATATTGAAAGCCGCGCGGGCCCTCGACCTGTTGCAGTGATACCGTGCGCAGATAGGCCATGATGTCCTGATGGACATCCTCGGCAATCTTGACGTCCGGCGGGCCGTTGAACATCAGGGCCACTTCCAGACGGATCCAGTTTTCCGAGGGGTAGGCGAGGTTCGTGGTGATCGGCTCGAGCGCCACCACGCCATTGGCCTCGGTCGAGATCGGGGGGAGCCCCTCCTCGTCCTTTTTCGCCTCGCCACCATGCTCGCCGGCAGCCGCGGCTTCGGCTGCCTTCGCAGCGTCTTCGGCCTGCTTGACCTGGGGCGCGAGCATGTTGCCGATGACCCAGCCGCCACCGCCACCGACGGCGGTCAGCACGACCAGGGGGATGACCAGTGCCATCAATCCCGACTTCTTCTTGCCTTCGCCTTCCTGAGGTTCTTCCATGTCCTTTGTCCCCGGATCGCGTCAGAAGGGCGAGTAGATGTCGACGACCTGCTGGCCGATCGGCGGCTGCTGCACCTCGGTCAGACGGCCACGCCCGCCATAGGAGATGCGGGCTTCGGCGATCCGGTCGTAGGAGATCTCGTTCTCGGCATCGACATCCTGAGGCCGCACGATACCAGCCACGTTCAAGATCCGGAGCTCGTGGTTGACGCGCACTTCCTGCGAACCGCTGATCAACAGGTTGCCGTTTTCGAGCACACCGGTGACCACGGCTGCGACGAGCAGGTTGAGCTTTTCAGAACGCTCGGTCTTGCCCGAGCCCTTGGAGCTCGAGTTGGAATCGGTCGACAGATCGCCGGAGGTTCCCGTGTCCGTCGAGAAACCAAGGAAGTTCGTGACGTTCGCGCCCCATGACAGGCCCGTGCCGTTCGTGCGGCTACGGTCCGTCTTGTTATCGAACGACGCGCGGTCGTTGATCTCGATGTTGACCGTCAGGATGTCGCCAACGTTCAGCGCGCGCGCGTCCTTGAACAGCGCCGACTGGCTGTCGCTCCACAGCGAATAACCGCTCGCCGTCTGGATCGGCTGCTTTGGATACATGGCCATCTGCGGGGTCTGGCTGTAGCGCAGACCGGACCCGATCGGGCTCATGGATGGCGCGTTGCCGATTTCCTTGATGGTCTGGCTCTGGCAGCCGGCCAGGAGGAGTGCGGCCAGCAGTGCCGGAAAACGCTTCATCATGATGGGTCCTTCGATGTGGTGGGGTCGCCGGCGCTCGACATGATCGAGGCGACCTGTGCCGCCTTGTCCGCGCTCATCTCCGTGAGGATCAGGCTCGACTGGCGGGGTGGCAACTTCATGATGATGGCTGCAGCGAGGATGACGTTCGTCTGCTCGAGCTGCGGGGCCGCCGCATCCGGCGCCATCTTCTTGTAGATTTCGACGAGCTGGCCTTCGGCCTGCTTCATGAATTCATTCCGGCGACCGAGCCAGTCCTCGTATTCCGCGCGACGCTCTTCGAGGATCGCAATACGGCTGTCGACATCGGCCTGGAGTTTCTCCAGTTCCTGCTTCTGGAGCAGGTAGCGCTGGTCGCGGGCCGCATCGGCAATCCCGGTGCAGAACTGGCGGATCTCGGCTTCCGTCGGGCTTTCGGCGGCCTGCTGCTGGCCGACAGCGTTTTGCGCGAAGGCAGGGAGTGTTGCGATCGCGAGAACGACAGCAGCATTGCGCAGCGCGATGCGGGAAAAACGGGAGGGGCTTGCTTTGATCATTGCAGGACGAGCTCCGCTTGCAGGGCACCGGCCGACTTGATCCCCTGAAGGATCGCGATCACGCCGTCCGGCTTCACGCCGATGCTGTTCAGTCCGCTGACGAGAGTTCTGAGATCAGGGCCGTCGACGATGGCGATCTGGTCGCCTTCCTGGCGGATGGAGATATCGGTCTGCGGCTGGACGGCCGTCTCGCCGCGAGAGAAGGGCTCCGGCTGGATGATCTGCGGTGTTTCCTGCACCTGGACGGTCAGGGTGCCATAGCTGACAGCCACGCGCGACACGCGGACATCTGCGCCGATGACAATGGTACCCGTGCGCTCGTTGATCACCACGCGGGCGGGAGAGTCCGTCGCGACGACCAGATTTTCGACGTCAGCCATCAGCCGGGCGAGATCTGCGGTGCGCGGCTTCTGGACGACGATCTCCAGGCTGTCACGCGCTTCGGCGATCGGCGCGCCGTAATTGGCAGCCGCGTAGGCGTTGATCGTGTCGGCGACCCTCAGCGCCGTCGTGAAGTCGGGATTGCGGAGCTGCAGGACGAGATTGAGGCTGTCCTTGAACTTGGACGGCAGCTCGCGCTCGATGATCGCTCCGGTCGGAACCCGGCCCGAGGTGGTGATGCCCTGCTGGACCGCTGCGGCATCGCCCTGGGCATTGACGCCGGAGACGACAACAGAGCCTTGCGCGACGGCGTAGATCTGGCCATCGGCGCCGGTGAGCGAGGTCATGACCAGCGTTCCGCCGCGCAGAGAGGTCGAGTCGCCGAGCGAGCTCACCGTCACATCGATGCGGCTGCCGGGGCTGGCGAAGGGCGGGAGATTGGCGGTGACCATGACGGCCGCCACGTTCTTTGCATTCGACTGTCCGCCCTGGGTAGAGATCCCGAGGTTCTGCAGCATGGCGCGCATGGACTGGTCGGTGAAGGGCGAGGAGCGCAGGCTGTCGCCCGTTCCCTGCAAGCCGACGACGAGGCCATAGCCGATGAGCTGGTTGTCACGGCCGGACTGCAGCGAGGCGATGTCCTTGATGCGCGAATTGGCGCTCACGGCCGGCTCGAGCGGAGCCAGGACCAGCGCCAGGGCACAGATTGCGATCCGCAGGGGTGCAGTCAGTCTCATTTTGCCATCACCTGTACGGTACCATCGGCCATGACCGTGCCTGAGACGATCGAGCCGGAATCGATGTTGCGGACCTTCACGACGTCGCCAACGGAAGCATCGGTCAAAGGAGTGCCGCTCGCGCTGATCAGCATGTTACCGATCGCGAATGTCAGGCGGACGCTGGTGCCGCGCTTGACGGCGAAGGCTTCACGCAGGCCGTGGACCGGAATGGTCCGACCGGGCAAGAGCGTGCGCTTCGCCACCATGCCGACGACTTCCTCGCGGGTGCGGGCATAGCCGCCCGCGAGGTTGGGGTTCGTCACGGCAACCACGTCGAGCTGTTCGGAGGAAATGGTTTCGCCCGGATAGATGATCTGCCTGGGGATCACGGCCGTGTTCTGCGCCAGCGCCGTGCCGGCGGCGAAGCCAAACGCTGCGGCGGCGATTGCCGCCGCCCGCAGGGCATGTCCGATTTTCCGGCGAAACCTCATGTTTGCCTCCAGTTGTCTTACTTGAGGTTCTTGCTGACGATCTGAGCCATCTCGTCGGCAGTGGTGATGACCTTGGAATTCATCTCGTAGGCACGCTGGGCCGAGATCATGTCGGTGATCTCCTTGACCGAGTCGACGTTCGAGGCTTCCAGGTAGGACTGCTTGATGTAGCCGAAGCCCGGATCTTCCGGCGCGCCGACAATCGCGGCACCCGAGGCGGCCGTTTCGGCAAACAGGTTGTCGCCGAGCGGCTTCAGGCCGGCTTCGTTGACGAAGTTGGCAATCGTCAGCTGGCCGAGATCGGTGTAATCGGCGTCGTTGCCGATACGGGCCTGAACCTGGCCGGTGCGGCTGATGACGACTTCGCTCGCATCCTGCGGAATCGTGATCTGCGGCGTGACGAGATAGCCGTCGATCGTGACGAGCTGACCCTCGGCGTTCATGTTGAACGCGCCGGAGCGGCTGTAGAGGGTGGCACCATCAGGGCTTTCGATCTGGAACCAGCCACGGCCGATCAGGGCGAGATCCAGTTCGTTGCCGGTCTGGGTGAGCTGGCCCTGGGTGTGAATGTTGCGGACGGCAGCCGTCTGGACGCCGAGACCGATATTGGCACCTTCCGGCACGATGGCCTGGTTGGCACGGTTCGGCACGCCCTGGGCGCGCTCCGTCTGGTAGAGAAGGTCGGAAAACTCCGCACGCGCCCGCTTGAAGCCGGTCGTGTTGATGTTGGCGATGTTGTTCGCGATGACCTCAAGATTGGTCTGCTGGGCATCCATACCCGTGGCTGCGATGGCGAGCGCTCTCATAATTCGGTACCCCTGTCAGATCTGCATCTTGGTGATTTCGAGATAGGCGTTGACGATCTTGTCGCGGAACGCGATCGCCGTCTGGAGCGACTGCTCGGCCTGCATGACGGCATCGACCACCTCGCGGGTGTTCGCCTTGCCCATCAGGCCGTCAAAGGAAGCCTGCTCGGCCTGCTTCAGATTGTCGGATGCCTGGATCGCCATGCTGTTGAGCGCCGACAGGAAGGTTTCGCCGGTCATGGTGCCCGGGGTCGTGCCTTCCGTGGTGAGGCCCTTCGTGGAGAAGGAGCTCGACAGGGAGTCGAGGCCGTTGATGCCCGACAGGGCGCTCGTCTTGGTAACGGATTCAATCATTGTGAGGCCTTCAGCAACGCTATGGTCTGAGAGATCATGTCGCGGGTCTGCTTGATGGTCTGCAGGTTGGCTTCGTAGGTGCGGTTGGATTCCCGCATGTCCGCCATTTCGACGAGGATGTTGACGTTCGGCATCTTGACGATGCCGCGCTCGTCGGCAGCCGGATTGCCAGGATCGTATTCCTCGATGAAATCGGCGAAATCGACGCCAAGCTTCTTGACCTCGACCGTCTCTGCGCCGCTGACGCGATCGAGCTCGGCGCCGAAGGTCACCGTCTTGCGCCGGTACGGGTCGGCACCGGGAGTGTCGCCGGTCGTGCGCGCATTGGCGATGTTTTCGGAGACGATCCGAAGGCGGGTCGACTGGGCTTCAAGCCCGCTTCCGGCAACCTTCAGTGTGGCAAGCAGTGGATCGGACATCAGCGTTTCACCGTCATTAGCATCATGCGATGGAAGGAGGACATCAGCGAGGTGTTAAGCTCGTGATTGCGCTTGATCTCGCCGGTCTTGCGGAGTTCGTCCGACAGGGCGACCGTGTTGCCAGACTCCTGGATGCCGATCTCGTTGTTGAGATCTTCTTCCTCGATGGCGATGTTGCGGTCGCTGAAGTCGGCCGACGCCATGTGACCCGGCTGGGTGACGGCCATGCCCTGCACCATGCCGGTCTTGTCCAGGACAGCGCTGAAGGGCGTGATGTCCTTGGCCACGAACTTGGGCGTGTTGGCATTGGCGATATTGGTCGCCACCACCTGCTGGCGCACCGAAAGCCATTCCGCCTGTCTTGAGGCAAGCTCGAACAACTGGATGGGATTCATGGGCGTTACTCCGTCTTTTACTGATCGGAGCCTAGGCCAGTAATCTTGCGTGGGACTTGCCCGCCCCACGCTTCCTCAATTGTTTTGAACAACCTCGCCCGCGGAGGTCACAATGACCCATTTCCCGTCGCGCTGTTCAAGCGTTGCCACACGGCTGTTGTCCGGCAGGATCGAGCCGACGCGGACAAGATACATGCCGGCCTTGTCTTCGATCAGCGCACGGCCATTGGCCACATGCAGCAAACGGAAGCCGGATCGTCCCGGGAAAGGCTGGCTGGGTTGGGTCTCGAGACCATCGGGCTGCTCACGTCCCAGGGTCGGGACAGTCGCGGTGACGATCTGGTCGACCTGAGCTTCGGCATCACCCTCTCCGCCTTCGTCGTCACGATCGACTAGGGCAAGGGGCGAAACGCTGAAAACATCACGGCCCGGGCCTTCCGGCAGATCGCGCGTGCGTTCCCAGTCGGCGACACGAACTCCGAACTTCTCCTCGTTGAAGAAGACATACCAGGGGAAGAAGGCTGCGCCGCATGCGAGCGCTATGCCAGTAAAGGCCAGAACACGGTCAATGGTCGGAATACGGCGTTTCGCCAGGACCGGTCGCAGCGGAGCCACGGGCTCGTCAGCATCGAAATCGGTCATGGTCAGCCCCTTTGTCGCATGCCCTGCCCGCCGGCCGCCGCCTTCAGGGCGTTGGCCAGATCGGCATAGGCGTCGAGCGCCGGCTTTTCGCCCGGCGTCTGTTTCAGAATGTCGTAGATGACCGGCACCTGCTTGATCGCCATATCGAGATCAGGATCGGAACCGTTTCGATAACCACCAATCAGGCGCAGGTCGCGCGTTTCCTCGAACCGGTGAATCAGCGCCTTTAGACGCGAGACCAGCTTTTCCTGCTCCGCCGTCCAGGCTTTGCGTGCCAAACGGGAAATCGAGGTCAGAGGGTTGATCGGCGGGTAGCGCCCTTCATCGGCCAAGGCACGATCAAGGACAATGTGGCCGTCGAGAATACCGCGCGTCGAGTCCGCGATCGGATCGTTGTGGTTGTCGCCATCGACCAGAATCGAGATGATCGCGGTGATGGTGCCCGCGCCTTCGGCGCCGGGACCGGCGCGCTCCAGGAGACGGGGAAGCTCGGTGAAGACCGACGCCGGATAGCCGCGCGCGATCGGCGGCTCGCCGGCCGCGGTTGCCACTTCGCGGATCGCATGGGCAAAACGGGTGACGCTATCGACGATGAAGAGGACGTTCTGGCCCTTGTCGCGGAAATGCTCTGCGATCGTGATCGCCGTCAGCGGCGCCATCTTGCGCAGCATCGGGCTTTCGTCGCTGGTGGCGACCACGGCAATCGACTTGGCCATGTTGTCGCCGAGCGTATCCTCGATGAATTCGCGGACTTCACGGCCACGTTCGCCGACGAGCGCAATTACCACCTTGTCGAAGGCGTCTGCACGCGCGAGCATGGAAAGAAGTGTGGACTTGCCGACGCCGGAACCGGCGAAAATGCCGAGACGCTGGCCAAGGCAGAGCGGCGAAAAGATATCGATGGCGCGGACGCCCGTCTTGAAGCCGGTTTCGACGCGGCGGCGGGTCATGGACGGCGGCGCGGTGGTCGAGATCGGCCGGCGCTCCGGACCAGGCGCAAGTGCCGGTCCATTGTCGATGGGATCTCCGAGCGCATTGATCGTGCGCCCGCACCAGCTGTCATCGGGGGCGACGCGGAAGGCGCCCTTGCGGATGACCACATCATGGATGCCAATCGGCTCGCCTGGCTCGATCGGGCAGACATAGCAAACGTCAGGCTCGACGCGGACGACTTCGCCCAGATGGACACCGGTGGCCGAGCGATGGGCGACGAATTCGCCGAGACGCACATGCCGCGACAGACCTGTCACGGTGTAGTGGCCGGCTGCGATTGTGCGGACATGGCCGCCCTGGGTGACTGAATGACTGGGGTTGGAATAGCGCTGCGCCAGAGCCGCCAACTGTCCGAGCTTCGGGGAGAGCGGGAGTTCTTCGGGGTTTGGCGCAGTCATGTCTTTCCGATCTCAGGCTTAGTTGCCGCCGCCGAGGACCTTGATCGCCTCGCTCATGGTGTTTTCGCTCGAGCTGATCAGCGAGCTGATCGCCTCGAACGCACGGTTGACCTGGATGAGCTGCGTCATCTCGCCGATACCGTTGACGTTGGAGTTCTCGACATAACCCTGCAGCACCGAGATTTCCGGGTTGTCGACGACCGGCTGCGGATTGTCGACCGTGGTCACGCCGCTGTTTTCAAAGCGGAGGAAGCCGTTGCGGACATCGGCCGTGAAGACGCCGAGCGTGGCGACGACACGTCCGTCCTGCATGATCTGACCGCTCGCGCCAACTTCCGGCGGACCACCGGCACGGTTGAGCTGGATCGGTGCGCCACCTGCATCGAGGACGGGATAACCGCGCGTGGAAACGAGTGCGCCGGTGTCGGTCATGGTGAAGCGGCCATCGCGCGTCAGGACCTGCCCCACTGGCGTATCGATGGAGAACCAGGCGTCACCCTTGATGGCGAAGTCGAGCACGTTGCCGGTCTCGATGAGTTCGCCGCTCTTGGTGGACAGATAGTCGTTGCCCTGGCTGACGAAGGCGACCTTCGCGTTGAGATCATTGCCGGTGCGGCTCAACATTTCGTCGAACTTCACGTCCGTCGAGCGGAAACCAACCGTGTTCACATTGGCCATGTTGTCAGCGATCGTGGTGAGACGGCGCTCGAGGGCCATCTGCGACGACAGGGACACGTAAATACCGGATTGCACCGTTTTTCCTCCGCAGGTGAAGAATATCAGTAAATCATTATTTAACGCAGGGTAGCCTACGCTCTACTGGCTCTTCTTGCGGCAAAAGGCTTGCGCGAAACTGTTGACCGGAGCCCTTTTGTCCGGGGATCAAGCGTGGCCCAAAATTGGCTCTGTCATTCAGCCTCACGCAAGGCAGGGGATCTATCGCTTACGGTGAATAGTAACGTTCGGGTGCGGGCAAAATGAACATTATCGTCGGTTTCATCATCACACTGGGCTGCGTACTCGGCGGCTTCATGGCCATGGGTGGCCACCTGGATGTTCTCGTCCAGCCGTTCGAGCTCGTCATCATCGGCGGCGCTGGCGTGGGTGGCTTCATCATGGCCAACCCGATGAAGGTCATCAAAGACACCGGCAAGGCGATGGGCGAGGCCTTCAAGCAGAAGGTGCCGAAGGAGCGCGATTATCTCGACGTTCTCGGCGTTCTCTACTCTCTGATGCGCGACCTCCGCACCAAGTCGCGCAACGAGATTGAAGCCCATATCGACAACCCGGAAGAATCCTCGATCTTCACCGCGGCTCCGAACCTCCTGAAGAACAAGGAACTGACCGCGTTCATCTGTGACTATGTTCGCCTGATCATCATCGGCAACGCGCGCAGCCACGAGATCGAAGCGCTGATGGACGAGGAAATCGAGACCATCCACTACGACAAGATGAAGCCGTACCACGCCATGACTGCCATGGGCGACAGCTTCCCGGCAATCGGTATCGTCGCGGCCGTTCTCGGCGTTATCAAGGCCATGAGCAAGATCAACGAGTCGCCCGAAGTTCTGGGTGGCCTGATCGGCGCCGCACTTGTCGGCACGATGCTCGGCATCTTCCTCTCCTACTGCCTCTGCAACCCGATCATCGCCCAGATCAAGATGGTCCGTACGAAGCAGCATCGTCTCTACATCATCGTGAAGCAGACGCTGCTCGCCTACATGAACGGCTCCGTCCCGCAGGTGGCACTCGAATACGGCCGCAAGACCATCTCCTCCTACGAGCGTCCGTCGATCGACGCCGTAGAGCAGGAAATGATGAACCCGGGCGGCGGCGGTGAAAGCAAGGCGGCCTGATCATGACGGAAGCTCAAACTGATACTGCACCACGCATGGACCGCGCCCTTCTGGCCAAGCTGACCGGCGGGCTGGGCGATTCCAAGACGCTGCAGCGCCTCTGTGCGGACTTCGGCCAGCTCTACGTGGAATTCCTGCCCGACGTCTTCCACAGCGAGACCGGTCTCCATATGCAGGTCCATTACAACGGCCACGAAAGCGGGCTGATGACGGATCTGATCGCCGATCTCGGCGACAATGTTTCGCTGGCCGACGGGCAGCTGCGCAACTGGTCGCCGAATTTCGTGCTGGCTTGCGGCAACAGCTTCGTCATCACGTTGATGGAGAACCTGCTCGGCGCCTTGCCCGAGACGATCCAGGAGCCGATCGAACGTCCCCTCTCCCAGATCGAACTCGATCTGGCGGTGATGGTCTATGACAAGATCGCCAATGTGCTGCGCTCGGGCGTCAACGCGGCCGGCGGCTTCGAGCCGCTTCTCGAGAAGGCCCACAATGCCGAAGACCGGCCGAAGCCGGAAGAAGATCATGTCGACGAATATGCCGTGACCGTGAAGCTCGGCATCACGCTCGGCACGGTCACCTCGGAATTCTACCTGGTCATCCCGCAGAAGGCCCTTCTGAAGACCGTTGTCACCATGCCAAAGTCGAAGGGGCAAGGCGGCAAGTCGAAGAAGGAATGGCAGGAGCAGATCGCCGAACAGGTGCGCCGTTCCCAGGTGACACTTGAAGCTCGCATCCGGCTCGACAGCCTGACCCTGTCGACGGTTTCGCGGCTGGTTGCCGGCGACGTCATTCCCTTCCGCGACAAGGGTGACGTGATGGTCGACGTCAGCGCAAACGGCAAGAACCTCTATGTCTGCGAGTTCGGCCGTGCGGGCGAGAATTACACGGTCCGGGTGAAGGACAATGTGAGCAGCGAAGATGAGATCTTAAAGCATTTGATGAGCTAGGCATTTGCCGGGGCTTGACCCACGGCAGCTTGAGGCAAGTTTCAAGAGGAATAATCAATCCATGGCAACGAAGAAGACACCACCGAAGGATGACGACGCTCTGGCGATGCCAGGTGCGAGCGACACCGATTTCGACCAGGCGGTCGACGACCTTCGCGGCGTCCTGAAGGCAGATGCCGAAGGCGGACTGGGCGATTTCGGGTCCGACCTCGGTCTCAAGGACGACCCGCTTGCGGCGTTCGAATCGGATTTTGGCGGCGGCGCTGCAGCGGCCCCGAGCGATGACTTCGGCCTCGGCGATTTCGGCGGGTCCAGTGATCTTGGCGGCGGCAGTGATTTTGGTGGGACCAGCGATTTCGGTGGCTCGAGCGATTTCGGCGGCGGCGACTTCGGTGGCTCGACCGGAACCCAGCAGGAACCGGGAAGCGGCCTCAGCGCCAATCTCGACCTGATCATGGACATCCCGATCGAGGTCCAGATCGTGCTCGGCTCCAGCCGCATGCAGGTGTCCGGGCTGATGAACCTCGAGGAAGGCGCCATCATCGCGCTGGACAAGAAGATCGGCGAGCCTGTCGAGATCATGGTGAATGGCCGCCGCATCGCGCGCGGCGAGATCACCGTTCTCGAGAACGACGATACACGATTTGGTGTCAAACTGATTGAAGTGATGGCGACCAAGACATCCTGACCCATGACGGGCCAGAGAGGACAAGACCATGATGGACTTTGACGATTTTGGCGGCCCCTTAACCGGAAAACCCCTCTCCCAAGCCGACAAGGCAGCTGCCGTGCTGCTGGCCATGGGAAAGGGTGTCGCCGGAAAGCTGCTCAAATACTTCACGCAGGCCGAGCTGCAGACGATCATCGCGTCTGCACAGACCCTTCGCACCATTCCGCCGGATGAGCTGACCGAGCTGGTCAACGAGTTCGAGGACCTCTTCACCGAGGGCGCCGGCCTGATGGACAATGCGAAGGCCATCGAGAGCATTCTCGAGGAAGGCCTGACGCCGGAAGAAGTCGATGGTCTCCTCGGGCGTCGCACCGCCTTCCAGGCCTATGAAGCCTCCATCTGGGACCGCCTGCAGGATGCAGATCCTGACTTCATCGCACGCTTCCTGATGCGGGAGCATCCGCAGACGGTTGCCTATATCCTCTCCATGCTGCCCTCGTCCTTCGGTGCCAAGGTTCTCCTGAAGCTGCCGGAAAGCCGTCGCGCCGACATCATGAACCGCACGGTCAACCTGAAGAATGTCAGCCCGAAGGCTGCTCAGATCATCGAGAACCGGGTGCATGATCTGATCGCCGAAATCGATGCCGAGAAGAATTCGACGGGTTCGGCCAAGGTTGCGGAACTGATGAACGAACTCGAGAAGCCGGAAGTCGACACCCTGCTCCAGTCGCTCGAATCGATCAGCAAGGAATCGGTCAACAAGGTGCGTCCGAAGATCTTCCTCTTCGAGGATCTCCTGGCCATGCCGCAGCGCAGCCGCGTGCTGCTGCTCAACGACATCTCCGGCGAAATCCTCACCATGGCGCTGCGTGGCGCCAGTGCGGAAATCAAAGAATGTGTGCTGGCCTCGATCAGCCCGCGCTCCCGCCGCATGATCGAATCGGATCTGCAGGCCGGCACCGCCGGCATCAATCCGCGCGAGATCGCGATCGCCCGTCGCGCCGTCGCGCAGGAAGCTATCCGCCTGGCCAATGCCGGCCAGATCCAGCTGAAGGATACCGAAGGCGAAACTCAGGCGGCCTAACGGTCACCTCTGTTGAAAACCGGCAGCTTTTCACCACCCGCCGATTGATGCGCAATCGGCGGGTGTTTACGTTCATCCAACCGGGAATGACCCGGCAAGCCGTCGGCATGCGGTGTCGGCGCCTGGATCAGGCAGGGGCTCGCTTCACCTGATGCACGCCTTCCGGAAGGGCAGCGGTCATGGCCGAAGATGACGACGAAGACAGCAAGACAGAAGACCCGACCGAGAAAAAGCTTCGGGACGCTCTGGAGAAAGGCAATGTGCCGACCTCGCGCGAGGCGCCGCTGTTCGCGACGGCTCTTGGCTTCTATCTTTATGCCGTCTTCTTCCTCCCGAATGCCATCGCCCGTCTCGGCCAGTCGCTGAAGGACATCTTCGAGCGCCCCGACCAATGGTATCTCGGGACGGCCGTCGACGTGGTCTCACTCTTCACGCATCTCGCCTGGGAGATCGGCGCCTTTCTCGCGCCCATGCTGATCATGCTGATCATGCTCGGCGTGGCAGCCAATGTCGCGCAGCACATGCCCTATTTCGTTCTGGAGCGAATCAGGCCGCAGCTCAATCGCATCTCGCTGTTCAAGGGCTGGAAGCGGATCTTCAGCAGCCAGGGCATGGTGGAGTTCGCCAAGTCGATCTTCAAGATCGTGGTGCTGTCCGTCATCATGGTCTTTGCCCTGAAGAGCGATTATTTCGGCATCATCGACACGATGTTCTCCGACCCGCAGGTCATCTTCGTCAAGTTCTCCCAGATCCTGAACAAGATGATGATCATCGTGGTGATGGCGACCGCCCTGCTGGCCGCCGTGGACGTCTTCTGGACGCGCTACCACTGGTATGAACAGCTGCGCATGACCAAGCAGGAGGTCAAGGAAGAGTACAAGCAGGCGCAGGGTGACCCGATCGTCAAGGCTCGCCAGAGATCGATTGCCCGCGACCGCGCGCGCAAGCGCATGATTGCCAGCGTTCCGCGCGCCACTCTCGTCATCACCAATCCGACCCACTATGCGGTGGCCCTGCGTTACGTGCGCGAGGAAAACGAGGCGCCGGTGGTGGTTGCGAAGGGGCAGGACCTCGTGGCGCTTAAGATCCGCGAGATCGCCCGGGAAAACGATATCCCCATTTTTGAGGATCCGCCGCTCGCCCGCTCCATGTTTGCGCAAGTCTCGGTGGATAGCGTCATTCCGTCAGTATTTTACAAGGCAGTCGCAGAGCTCGTGCACCGGGTCTATGCGTCCAAGGCCCCCAAGAGACGGATACGCTAGGCCCGATGAAGAAGTGCTCCTATACCAACCAGCGTGAACGCATCGTGGCAGAGGCTATCAGCCCCGTCGCGAGCGAATTGCGCCTTCTCGACGCTGCCGACCTCATTTCACTTCTGCGTTTTGAACTTTACGGAAATCTCTCGGACCTCGTTTCGTCCGCAGCCGAACTCTATTTCCACCCTGGCACGGTCGTCTTCGGTGCCGGTGGTGACTACCGCCTCGAATGGGGCGGTCCTCCGGAGGTCGTTCTTGATCTCGAAATCAAGCCGCGGGGCATCACCATCTACTCGCAGCTGACGCTGACCAGCGAGCATGCCGGGCTCGACATCAAGCACATCGCGTTTCACGATTCCTCCGGCGACCCGGACACAAACACCCGGATGCTCGGAGAGCGCCTGCAGGAGGCGCGCTTCGTCAAGGGACAGGCGTCCCCGCTTTACGGCTGAAGAGGCGTCAGGTGATGTAGCCAAGGCGGATCGCCTTGGCGATCGCCTGGATGCGGTTCACCGAATCGAGCTTGATCGTGGCCGAGCCGAGATAGGCGTTGACGGTGTGAACCGACAGGCCCAGGCGCTCGGCGATTTCTTCACTGATCCGGCCGTCTCCCGCGAGCTGCAGGCAGGCAATCTCGCGTTCGCTCAGCGTCTCGGACGGGGCCGCCTTTCGCTCGTCGAGCGAGAGGATATCCGTCATGACCTTGTAGCAGCGGCTATGCACCGCGAGGATCAGTTCGCCCGGCAGATCGGCGCCGCCAAGGGTCGGGAAGACGACATAGCCATTGCCGACGGCACCCAGCCGAACCGGAAATGCGATCCCGGAATAGGGCAGCAACCGCTCTTCGAGCTGCAGCGCGAAGGGCGTGAAGTCGGAGGCGTCGAGGAAGCTCGTCTTCTCTTCCGCGCTCCAGAGGATCGGCAGCGTCGAGGTTTCGATATGCGACAGCAGCACATCGCCATAGGCGGCGACGAAGGCATCCCGTCCGCTGCTGAGACCGCTGCTCCAGTTCTCGAATTCCGGGTCCAGGCGCCGCTTGTGCGGCAGGCTTGCGCCACCCACGCGGAACGCAGCGAAGCCTCGGGCATTCAGCGACCTCTGCAGCGACATCAGCTTCGGGAAGACGTCCGAGCGGGATGTAACGGGGCGCTGGCCGGACCAAGCCGCATCTTCGAGGATGGCTCCGCCTGGTCTCGTATTTGTGGCCATTCCTGCTCCCTCAGACCAGATTGTTACGGACCGCGTACGCGATCGCTTCCGAGCGGGTCTTCGTCGCCGTCTTGCGCATGACGCTCGTGATGTAGTTGTTGATGGTGTTGCGCGAGATGCCGAGGATCGTCGCGATTTCGTCGCTTGTCTTGCCTTCGGCAATCCAGAACAGGCATTCGAGCTCACGATCGGTCAGATCGAAATCCCGATCGCTCTTGTGTGCCTTGCTCGTCGACAGGCTCAGCGCGTAGCCCGCAAGCAGTCCGACCTCACGAAGCCGCTCTGGCGACAGTACGTAGTCCTGCGGAAACAGCAGCATCAGGGCAAGGCGTGTCCGCCCGACATTGAGCGTGACGGTGCAATACTGGCGGCTGATGCCGAGAGGAACATGCGCATCATCCGGCAGGATCGCATATTTCGGCTGCAGGACCGATAAGCATTTCTCAAGCTCGGTCGATTGGGAATAGCTGGTGGCAAGCTCGCTCTCGAGCCGGCGGACCAGATCGAAGGGCCAGTCGGCGGCGACCACGAAGTCGAGGCCTTCTTCCTGCACGAGGTCATAGCGCGCCAGAAGGTGATGTGATGCGCCGACATAGTCACAGAGAACCCGAAGGCATTGGCCCATGTCGCCCGAAAGCCCTGGCGTCGCCAGCTTACGGATCAGTGCGTCTTTCGACGGAGAGCCTTTCTGCAGAGGTTCCGCGGGAGCAGCCCCACGGGCCCGCCCCTCCTGGCCCTCTGTTGTCAGCTCGGCATCCATTCAACGTGCCCCTTTGAAGTGACAGCCTTGCATTCTCGCGGCCTTCGCTACGAGAGATCACGGCCGACTCACGCAGGCTTCGCAATCTCAAGGTACCGAATCATGTTCACTGTAAAATATAAAGTGGCAAAGGTCACAGGCGTTTGCGGTATTCTTGGCCAGCGACAAGCATGCGCGTCTCAAGGCGATGTTGCAATCCCGCATGACAATGGGATTACAATGCAAAACCGCGCCCAGGGGGCGCGGTTGGTGCTGGTTTCTTCTTGCTGATCAGGCGGCGTTGTCCACAGCCCATTTGCGAAGGATCTTGGCGGCACGCTCTTCGGAGATTTCCACCATGCGCGAGAGACGCCGTTCCGGTCCTTCCTTGACCCGGCGGTTGAAGCCGCCGTTCGGGTCGTCGTCCATGGTGAGGAGGTCGTCGGTCGAGTCGAAGCCGAAGTCCGAGCCGAAGCCTTCCATGAGGCCGCCGCCTGCGCCGCCACCGAGGGCCGGCGAGAAATCGGGCAGTTCGAGACCGGCTGCCTGCTCGCCGATGCCGCCGGCGAGAGCCGTGTCCGCGGCACCGCCACCTGCCGTGCGGATCATCGGACGGATACCCATCCAGACGATCAGGAAGGCAACGGCAACGAAGGCCAGCGAGTTGATGATGCCGCCGATGTTGCGGCTCAGGATCTCCATGAAGCCCGGGCCGGTCGCGGATTCTTCGAGCAGCTGGTTCTCGAGGAAGTCCATGGCCGTCAGGGTGACCACGTCGCCGCGGTCTGCGTCGAGGCCGGCCGCCGAGCTGACGATCTTCTGCATCTCGGCAAGATACGCGTCGATCTTGGCCTGGTCGACAGGCTCGCCGACCATCTTGGCGATACGGCCACGGTTGACCACGACAGCGACGGACAGTTTCTCAACGGTGAAGCTGTTCTTGACCGTGGCGACCGTCTTGCTGTTGATCTCGTAGTTGGTCTGCTCTTCCTTCTTGTCCTGCTCGTCAGACGATTCAGGGCCAGCGCCGCCGGAGTCCGGAGCCGCCTGGGGGATGTTCTGCTCGACGGTGGCGGCCGTATCGGACTGGCGCTGGAGCGACTTCTGCTGCTCCTTGGTCACCCGGACCGAACGCTCGACGCGCGATTCCGGATCGTAGATGGTTTCCTGGATCTGCTGGCTGTCGGTGTTGATCTGCGCGGTGACGCTGGAGCGGAAGTTGTCCATTCCGAGGAACGGGGCGAGCGCCTTGTCGATGTTGGTTTCGATCTCGCGCTGGACCGACTGGACGACGCCGAGCGAACGGGTGGCTTCGCCGCCCGATTCATCGCCGGCTGCCAGCAGCTGCCCGGTGGAATCGAGAATCGTCACGTCCTCGATGTCCAGACCCGGGACGGAGGATGCGACCAACTGCCGAATGGATGCGGCGGCCTTGCGGCCGGCATCCGAGGAAGCGCGGATCATGACGGAGGCTGTCGGCTTTTGCTCCCCTCGGCGGAAATTGCCGATGTCGGGCATGACGATATGAACGCGCGCAGCCGCTATGCCAGAGATCTGCTGAATGGTGCGTGCGACTTCACCTTCCAGAGCTCGGACGCGGGTGACTTCCTGCATGAACGAGGTCAGACCCAGCGACCCCACATTGTCGAAAAGTTCGTAGCCGGCATTGGCGCTGTTGGGCAGGCTGCGCTCGGCGAGCAGAAGGCGCGCCTTGCCGGTCATACCGGCGCGTACACTGATGCTCTGACCATCGGCACCGGTTTCGAAATCGATGCCAGATTCGGCCAGCGCGATGCTGATCTGGTTCAGATCAACGGGTTCCAGGCCGACATAGAGGGTCTCGTAGGAGGGTTTGTTGACGTAGAGGGCGCCGGCAATGATGATTGCAAAGGAGACAACGGCCACGCCGGCCATGGCAAAAAGCTTCGCCTGACCCATCGCCGCCAAATTTTTTGGTATCTGAAGTAATTGATTTAACAGATTCATTCTGTCTCGCACCATCTACAAGAAGGGTCTGGGCGTTTTTGCCCTTGGCGCGACAATAGAAATCGAAACTTGTGCGAACGTTTCGCGAGGCGGGAAAGCCGAATTCATTTCGGCTCATCGCAAAATGGAAGACTTGCGGCCATACCGTCCTTGAGGGACGGTCAGAAGAAATCGAAGTCGCCAGCCGCCTTAACAAGCGGTTGGGAATGGCCATGACGAAGACCTGCCCCCAGGGCCTTCTGCATGTCCGCGAGCTTGACGAGGCTCAGCGCCGTCGTCATGTCGATCATCCAGTCAGGCGGGATCGTCGCCGTGATGGTGTCGACAAACTCGGCCAGTCCACGGGCCTTCTGTACGGCAAGGTCGATGCCCTGCAACACCTTGAGACTGTCCGGATGCTCCAGGACCTTCGGGCCGCCAAGCTCGAGCAGGTGCGGTTCCACGCGCTCGATCAGGTAAGCCACGTCGTGAAGCTCGCTGACGATGCGCATGAGGATTTCCGGAAGCTCTTCCAGAGTGTCCTGATTTGCCGCCAAGTTTTCGTTTTGCATCCGATGTCCAGTACTAGAAGAACTCGATTGAGGTTTCCACCGGCTTTGCCACAGGAACCGGACGCTGCTCCAGCGCGACCGTCTTCTGTGTTTCTGCGCCCGTGAGCGGATACTGTCTTGCCCGACCGCTGACCGGCCAGAATTCCAGCTTGCGACCGTGTTCTCCGCCCGTAGAGGACCCGACCACCTTGATGCCTTCGTCACGCAGGAACTGCTGAGCGAAGGCGGCATTCTGCTCTCCGACATTGGAGAATGTCGCGATTGTCTTGGCGCCGCCGAAGATCTTGGCTTCCAGACGATCCCTGCGAGCGCCCTGTTTCAGAAGACCGTTGATCAGGAGCTCCATGAGGTGAACGCCGTAGCGGGTGGCGTCGCCGCCTCCGGCTCCCGGTACCGCCGAGCCCGGCAGGAGGAAGTGGTTCATGCCACCCACTCCTGCGATCGGATCCCGAATACAGGCGGCAACACACGAACCGAGGATGGTAGACAGAACCACGTTCGGGTCCTTGCTGACCTTCCACTCCCCTTGAATGATGTGGACGCGCTTCGCCGCACTGTCGTCTGTCATTTTAGTGCTCCGAATACGGCCTCGATGGCCGCCTTCATCTTCTCGATCGTGAACGGCTTCGCCAGAACGTTGTTGGCGCCCAGCTGTGCAGCCTTCTGAACGAGCGCGCGGTCACCCTGCGCCGTCAGAATGATGAAGGCCGCCTTCTTGGTGTTCGGATTGGTGCGCACGGCCTGCAGAAGACCCAGGCCATCCATCTTCGGCATGTTGAAGTCCGAGATGACCAGGTGGTGGGGCTGCTGCTCCATGATTTTCATGCCCTGCTCGCCATCACCGGCGGCAGTGATCTGCTTGAAGCCGAGCTGGGTCAGCGCGTCGCTGAGCAGCAGGCGACTTGTGACCTGATCGTCGACGATCAGAACTTTGATTTTTTCAGCTAGGGACATTATTCGATACCTTCTTTTCGGGCAGCAGTGAGTTTCAGGATTTCCTCGCCAATGGAGGTGAGAGGCAGTTGATGCTCGACAGCGCCCAGCTCATAGGCGACTCGTGGCATCCCATAGACCACACAGGTCTTTTCGTTCTGACCGATGGTGCGAGCACCGGCATGACGCATCTTCAGCAAACCGGACGCGCCATCGCGTCCCATGCCCGTCAGGATGACCCCGACGGCATTCCGGCCGGCCAGTTCGGCCACCGAGTCGAACAGGACGTCCACCGAGGGGCGGTGTCCATTGACCGGTGCGCGCTCGACGAGACGGCAGCAGGGCGCCGAAGCATTGGCCACCTGCAGATGCCGCTCACCACCCGGCGCAAGATAGATCTTGCCGATCTCGAGCCTTGCACCATCCGTGGCCTCCTCCACCACAGGGGCGCAGAGACGGTTGAGACGTTCGGCAAAGCTCTTGGTGAAGGTCGGCGGCATGTGCTGCGTAATCACCGTCGGCGGGCAATTGCGCGGGAACTTCTGCAACACGGCGATCAGGGCTTCCACCCCGCCGGTCGACGAACCGATGGCAACGATCTTGCGGCCGACGCGGAAGTCTGCGGCCGGCGCCGTGGCCAGAGGCTGGACCTGGGGTGCTGACTGGTGCCGGTGCTGTGACCGCGCCGCCGCCTTGACCTTTTCGGCCAGTTCGCCGAACGGGCGAGGCTCGCCGGGCTGGGGCTTGGCAACACAGTCGAAGGCGCCAATTTCGAGCGCGGCAAGCGTTGCTTCGGCTCCACGGTGTGTCATGGTCGACACCATGATCACCGGCATGGGCCGGAGCTTCATAATCTTTTCCAGGAATTCCAGGCCATTCATGTTCGGCATCTCGATGTCCAGCGTCACGACATCGGGATTGAGCTGCTTGATCGCCGCGCGAGCCTCCATGGCGTCTCCGGCCTGGCCGATGACGCTGACATCAGGATCCTGGCTGAGCACGGCCGTGATCAGGCCACGCATGGTCGGGCTGTCGTCGACGACGAGAACGCGTGCAGGTGCTGCCATTATTTGCGCCCTCCGTTCTTGCCGAGGTAGCGATAGGTGGTGATGCCGATGTTGTCGAAATCGTTCTTGGAGTCGCCCGATACGCGCTCCGAGTGACCGATGTAGAGGTGGCCACCGACGGGAAGCAGGTCTGCGAAACGGGTCCAGATGCGCATCTGGGTCGGCTCGTCGAAATAGATCACGACGTTGCGGCAGAAGATGACGTCGAACTTGCCCTTGAACGGCCACTGAGCCATCAGGTTCAGTTCGTTGTAGGTGATCAGGCGCTTCAGGCGGTCATCGACCTGGAACTTGCGGCGGCCGTTGATCTCGACTTCCTTGAACCACTGCTTGCGGATCGCGGGCGATACCGTTTCGAGCGCCTGTTCGTCATAGGCACCCTGACGGGCAATCGCGAGGATCTTCGGATCGATGTCGGTTGCCAGAATCTTGAAGTCGTAGTCGAGGACGTTCGGGAAGGCCTGGAAGACCGTCAAGGCGATCGAATAAGGCTCCTGGCCGTCCGAGCTTGCCGCCGACCAGATACGCACGCGGCCGCCTGACTTGGCGCGCTGGACCAGACCCGGCAGAACCTCATCGCGCAGATGCTCGAAGTGATGGTTCTCACGGAAGAAACGCGTGAAGTTGGTGGTCAGGTGCGAGAGCATTTCGCGGCGCTCGGCAGCACCTTCCGGCGAAGCGACGAGCTGGCAGTAGGCGCGGAAGCCAGAGAGGCCGAGATTGCGGATGTGCTTGGACAGACGCGAATAGACGAGCGAGGCCTTGCTGTCGTTCAGCGCGATGCCCGCATCCGAATAGATCATGGCAGCAATCTCGTTCAGATCCCGTCGGGTCAGCGGGTATTCGCCGCTGGCCAGAACCTCATCGTCGGATTGACGGGATGTACTCATTGCAAAGGTCATGCAGCCTCGCTTTCCGCGGCTTCGTTGAATAGTGCACCAAGCTCGATCAGGCAGATCATCCGCTTGTCGATCGCAAGGATGCCACGGGCGTATTGTCGCTCCAGATCGGAGGAGACTTCCGGTGTCGGCTGTATGTTTTCGTCGGTCACGGTCAGGATGTCGGAGACAGCCTCGACCAGGAGACCCACGACCCTCGACTTGACCTGCGCCACGATGATGACGTGGCGGGCGGTCGGGTCGGCGGGCTTCATGCCGAGGCGCAGGGAAAGGTCGATGATCGGCAGGACGGCACCACGCAGGTTGATGACGCCCAAGACATAGTGCGGGGCATGCGGCAGCGGGGTCGCAGGGCTCCAGCCCCGGATTTCCCGCACCGACATGATGTTTACGCAGAACTCCTGATCACCAATACGGAAGGCGATCAGCTCCCTGCTGCCCTGAACCAAGTTTTTGACCGCATACGACATACTATTACCCTGCGACGGCTAACGACATTTCCTGTTTGAGGGACTGACCACGCGAGGCGGCGACGACGGCATCCACGTCGAGGATGAGCGCCACGCGACCGTCACCGAGGATGGTTGCGGCGGCGATGCCCGGGACATGGGTGTAGTTGGCTTCGAGCGACTTGATGACGACCTGACGCTGGCCCTGGATCGCATCGACCATGAGGGCGCGCTGGCCACCGCCTTCGGATTCCACGAGGAGGGCAACGCCTTCCATCGGGTTTGCCTGGCTGCCGCGGAAGTTCAGGATCCGGCCTACGTCCACCAGCGGGCAGAAGGAGTTGCGGATCGAGATCAGGCGCTGGTTGGCACCGAAGGAGTGGATGTTCTGCGCTTCCGGCTGCAGGGTTTCGACGATCGCGGTGAGCGGAACGACGAGCGTCTGGCCGGCGACCGTGACCACCATGCCGTCGAGGACGGCCAGCGTCAGCGGAAGGCTCATGGTGAAGGTCGAGCCCTGTCCGGGGCGCGAGGTGATCGAGATACGACCGCCGAGTGCCTGGATGGAGCGCTTGACGACGTCCATGCCGACGCCGCGGCCGGAGATGTCGGAGATCTTGTCGGCCGTGGAGAAGCCCGGCATGAAGATCAGGTTATCGATTTCCTCGTCCGTCAGGTTGGCATCGGCCGCGATCAGATCGTTGTCGATGGCCTTCTGACGCACGCGCTCGCGGTTGATACCTGCACCGTCGTCGACCAGTTCGATGACGATACGACCGGAGCGATGCTTTGCCGTCAGCTTGACGGTGCCTTCCGGGTTCTTGCCGGCGGCGGCGCGCTTTTCCGGGCTTTCGATGCCGTGGTCGACGGCATTTCGGATCATGTGGGTCAGCGGCTCTGCGAGCTTGTCGATGACCGTCTTGTCGACTTCGGTGTTTTCACCTTCGGTGACCAGACGGATCGACTTGCCGACCATGTCGGCGACTTCGCGAACGATACGCGACATGCGCTGGAAGACCGGCTTCACGGGCTGCGCGCGGATGGCCATGACCGAGTCCTGGATCTCGCGGGTGAGCTGCTGCAGCTCTTCGAGGCCCATGTTGACGGCGGAGGTTCCGTTGTTGTCGTTCTCGATGACGCTCTGCGAGAGCATCGCCTGGTTGATGACAAGCTCACCCACGAGGTTGATCAGGCGGTCGACGCGGTCGAGATCAACGCGGATGGTCTGACCGGCGGCGTTGTTGGCCTGGGCCTGAGCTGCGGCGGCAGCGGCGGCGGCAGCAGCGGCCGGCGATTCCTTCTTCTCAGGCTTTGCAGCGCTGGCTGCCATCTTCATGACGCCGGAGGCCGTGCCTGCTGCTTCGACGGCGGCAGCGACGGTTTCCTCGGCGGATTCCTGCTGCGGCTCCGGACCATCGTCGAGCGCCGAGAGGTCGAACGGCACCGGGATCATCGGCAGTTCTTCGCCGGGCGCTGCGGCTTCCGCCTCGCGCACCTTGATCTCGAGATCGCAATCCCATTCGGCGAATTCGAAGACCTGACGGATGGCTTCTTCGCCCTTCTCCGCCGTGATCTGGATCGACCAATGGAAATAGGCTGCTTCCGGATCCATGCTGTCCAGCGGCGGCAGGTCGTCCATGTTGCAGTTGATGCTCATCTCGCCGAGGCGAGACAGGTCACGAAGCAGGAGGGCTGCTTCGTTGCCCTTGGAGTAGAGCTCGCGACGCGGCTTGAAGGTCACGTCGAAGGTCGAGGGAACGATCGTCTCTTCCTCTTCGCCGCCGAAGCCGTCGAAGGTGAAGGGGATCGGCTGGAAACCGCTGTCATCGGTCGGTGCTGCCGCGACGGGTGCCGGAGCCGGTGCGGCAGGCTTGGCCGCGGGAACCGGGGCTGCCGACGGCGCGGGAACTTCGCCGTTGGCCAGAGCTTCCAGTTCCTTGACCAGACCGCTGGAGCGGCTTTCGTCCACGCTGCCGCCGTCACGAGAGGCCGTGACGAGGTCAGCCAGAACGTCTGCCGACTTCAGCATGACCTTCATGACTTCGGGGCCAGGTTCCAGCTTGTTGGAACGAACGCAATCAAGAGTCGTCTCGAAGACGTGTGCGAAGGCGACCAAATCGTCGAGACCGAAGGCACCGGCACCGCCCTTGATGGAGTGGACCGCGCGGAACACGGCGTTCACCGTTTCCGGATCCCGATCTCCATCATTCATTTTCAGAAGACCGGATTCCAGTTCCGCGAGCTGCTCCTCGCATTCCTGGAAAAAGATCTCTTTGATTTCGTTCATATCCATAGGAGAAATTCCCGGCTTAGGCGGTTACACGCTCAATGGCATCGATCAGCTTGGTCGGATCGAACGGCTTGACGATCCAGCCCGTCGCGCCAGCCTGGCGGGCGCGGTTCTTCTTTTCCGCGTCGCTTTCCGTGGTCAGAACCAGGATCGGGACCGCACGATACTTCTCGTTCTTGCGAACGCCTTCGATGAAGCCGAAGCCGTCGAGACGCGGCATGTTGATGTCGGTCACGATGACGTCGGGATTGCAGTCTTCGAGAACTTCCAGGCCCTCGACGCCATCTTCGGCCTGGATGGTCTCAAAGCCAGCATTGTTGAGGGTGACCAGAAGCATGTTACGAATGGTTCTGGAGTCATCCACGGTGAGCACTTTTTTCTTCATTGCCGGATCTCCTTAGCGAGCAGATGATCGATGTTCACGCCAATCAGTTGAAGGGTTTTAAGGAAGGCCTCGGAGGCCTTTCCATAAGAGAAGGGATGCTTGTCGGCTTCCCAGGCCTTGGCAGCTGCCATGAGGACCTGCACACACTGGGCGCCGACACGCTCGACGCCAGAAGCATCGATCGTCAGCGGAGCACCACGCATCGAGAGAATATTGGCCTTGAGGTTGGAAGCCTCGTTCAGGTCCAACACCGCGGCCAGCTTCAGGGCCTTCTGTTCGCCTTTCTTACTTGCCATCATTTCTTTCCTTGTGTCCCGAGGCTGCGGCAAAGAGGCCCGAATGTGGGTTCCAGGAGAACCATTCCCCCGGACAGATTGCCGAAATTCCCGCCCTTAACTTCCTTGTGTAGCGCATGGTGGTAAACAATCCCCTCACCCTCCGAGCCCGGCGATATGAACCGGGAAGCCAAAGTCTGAAGATTCCTCGTCAGCCATGTCCGGCGCGGAAAATGCCGGATTGACGGGGGCTGCAGCACCCTGCTCCCGCTGGTTCGACAGCTGAATGCGACCCGAACTGGCCTTCGGCGCGCGGCTCTGGCGCTCGATGTGGAATTCGCGGATCGTCGCCCCGAGTTCGAGAATGACCTTGTGCAGATCGTCGGTGCCTTCGCTCGACTGGCGCGCAAGGGCGGCGTTGCTGCCGATGTCGGCGCCCAGTCCAGCGACTGTTCCGGCGATGTTTGCCAGCTCGCCGGCCTGACGGTCGGTGCGGGCTGCGATGTCGGAAACCGTGCCACTGATATCGCCGACCTGCAGAACGATGTCTGCGATGGCGCCTTGGGTCTTGGCGACCATATCGACGCCGGCTTCGACCTGGTTCTTGGTCGTTGCAACCAGCGTCTTGATCTCGCGCGCTGCGTCGGCCGAACGCTGGGCGAGCGCCCGCACTTCCTGAGCAACCACCGCGAAGCCGCGACCGCTGTCGCCGGCGCGGGCGGCTTCAATGCCTGCATTCAGCGCCAGAAGATTGGTCTGGAAGGCGATTTCGTCGATCGCGCCGATGATATGACCGATCTGCTCGGCAGAGGCCTCGATATCCGCCATGGCAGAGATCGCCTGGCCGACCACTTCGCCGCTTGCTTCCACCGAGCTGCGGGTTGCGGCCACTGTCGCTTCCGCGCGCTTGGTCTGGCTGGCGCTTTCGCGCACACTGGTCGTCAGATCTTGCAGCGCGTGGCTTGTCTCTGCCATGGCGCCGGACTGGTTTTCCGCGCGTTCGGCATAAGAGCGGGCACTTTCGGCCATGCGGCCGGTCGTCTCGCGGACATGGTTCAGCCGCTGCTCGGAGGAGAGGAACGCGGTCTGGAGCTGTTCCAGCGCCTCGTTCATGCGACCTGCGAGATCGCCATAGGCTTCCGGCACATCGGCAGGCGCGCGAACCGTCAGATCACCGGCTGCGAGGCTCTCGACGATCGGGCGGAAGACGCCTTCGAACTCGGCGCGGTCCTGTTCGCGCTGAGCGGCGAGATCGCGATGGTGCTTGAGACGCAATTCGTTGAAGCGCAAGGACACGGCAATTTCGACATCGACCATCACCAGCCGGACAAGAGCTGCCACGAGGTCGGAGACTTCACGCTGGCGACGGCGGCTGGAAGGAAGCAGGCCGGCACCGGCGCTTTCGCCGATCGCCGTGGTCAGGAGATGTTCGAGGACCACAGCGTGGCCGGCAACGTGCCAGCGCGGATCGAGGCCCATGCGGCTTTCGCTGTCGGACAGAACCTTCACGCGCTCGGCATAAAGACCATCGAAACGGGCATCGGTCAGAACATCCCAGTGGGACGAGAGAAGATCATGGAGCCGATCATACTGGCGCTCGCTGGAGAACACGCGGGCCGCGTCGGGAGAGGTCTGCAGGCGCTGGAAAAGATCTCGCAAGGCGGTCTTCAGGGGCTGCGACAGCAGGTGGCGGTTCTGACGAAGCAGCTCGCACTGCGCTTCGTCGAGACCGGCAAAGCGCAGCCGGTCGCGCAGGCTGCCCGCCTGTGATCCCGTCGCCCGCTCCGTGGACATCCCCTGACCTGTCATTCGTCCCGACTGTGCCGCCCGAAGGGGCCTTCCATCCGTCCGACGATCTTGCAGTCACGCATGCGGAAAAACTGGTGTTCGGGATCCGGTCCCTACGCCGTCCGCATCATGGTCTGCCGGTTCATCGAACTGCTTCCATGTGAAATACAGACCGGACCAGAACCGGTACGACGGGATGGCGTCATGCCCGAAGGAAACTCTTGAGCGAGTCCCACTCCGACGTGTCCCCCAATCTTTATGGTTAATTCCTTGCTTGAAGGTTAATGGAATCTCCACCTGCACCCGCAATCCCTAATATGAGAAGATAATGTTTTATTTTGCTGCGCCTGGCTCATCGCGCTGGCGGAACAAAGGCCCGATCCGGTCGTTGCGCCGAAAAGCGACAGGAGTTCAGCGTGAGCGCGAGGGCAATCTGGAAAGGACATCTTTCGATCGGCGATCTCGGATGCGCGGTGGCGCTCTATTCCGCCGTCAACGGTGCCGAGCGCACGGCCTTTCACATCATCAATCGCGACACCGGCCATCGGGTGCGTCGCGAATATGTGGACGAGGACAGCGGACGCCCCGTTGGCAAGGACGATCTCGTCAAGGGCTATGACACGCCCGAAGGGCAGACTGTCATCCTGGAGCCGGACGAAATTCGCGACGCTGTTCCCGAAAGCGACAAGCGGCTCGAGCTTTCTGCGTTCTTAAGCTGCGATCAGATCGACACCCTCTATCTCGAACGCCCCTATTTCCTTGCCCCGGCCGACCGGCGCTCGGTGGAAGCCTATGAGCTGATCCGCGCGACCATGGAGGCTGAAGGTGTGGCGGCGATTGCCCGCACCGTGCTATTTCGCCGGGTCCGCAGCGTTCTCGTCCAGCCGCACGGCAAGGGCCTGATCGCCACGACACTGAACTACGATTACGAAGTCCGAAACGCGGCCGAGAGTTTCGAGGACATCTCCAAGGTAAAGATCGAGAAGGAGATGCTGGATCTGGCGCGCCATATCATCGGCACGAAGATGGGTGAATTCGATCCGAGCCAGTATGAGGACCGATACGAGGCGGCGCTGACCGAACTGGTCAAAGCGAAGATCGCCGGACGCAAGCCCAAGAAGCTGCCGAAGCGCAAGCCGGAGAATGTGACGAGCCTTCTCGATGCTCTGCGCAAGAGTGCGGGCGCGACCGAGACGGCGTCTTCGCCCAAACGCAAGGCGAGCACTGGCTCTGCGGCGAAGCAGAAGAAGGCAAGCTGACGATGTCGCTCTCCGAATATCGCCGCAAGCGTGACTTCAAGTCGACACCCGAGCCGAAGGCCCAGAAGACGAAGACGTCGGGCAATAGCTTCGTCGTCCAGAAACATGCGGCGCGGCGTCTGCACTATGATTTTCGCCTGGAGATGGACGGCGTTCTGAAAAGCTGGGCCGTCACGCGCGGCCCGAGCCTCGTTCCCGGGGACAAGCGGCTCGCGGTGCATGTGGAAGATCATCCGCTGGCCTATGGCGATTTCGAAGGTGTGATACCGCCCGGCCAATACGGATCGGGCGAGGTCATCGTCTGGGATCGCGGCACATGGGAGCCGATCCATGACGCCAAGAAGGGTTACAAGAAGGGGCATCTCGAATTCAGGCTGAAAGGCGAGAAGCTTGGCGGCCACTGGCACCTCGTGCGGATGGCCGGGAAAGAAGGGGAGACGCGCGAGAACTGGCTCCTGATCAAGGGAGAGGACGAGGCCGCTCGCCGCGAGGGAGATCCCGATATTGTGGAAGAGTTGCCGCTCTCCGTCAAAAGCGGTCGTCCCATCGAGAGCCTGAAGGGGGACGGCAAGGCCGCAGTCTGGAACTCGCGCAAGACCTCGAAGGCGAAGAAGCCGGCGGCTGCCAAAACCGCCACCGCTAAAGCGGACGCCAAGATCAAGGGCGCGAAGCCGGGGAGCCTACCTGACTTCCTGACACCGGCGCTCGCGACGTTGGTCAAATCCGTGCCCAAGGGTGACCGCTGGCTGCACGAAATCAAGCTTGACGGCTACCGGATCGAGGCCCGGATCGATCACGGCAAAGTCCAGTTGCTGACGCGGTCCGGCCTCGACTGGACGGACCGGTTCGGCAAAGGGATGGTCTCGGCCCTCAAGGCCCTGCCGGTCCAGTCTGCCCTGATCGACGGCGAGATCGTCGTCGAAAGCGGCAATGGCAGCAGCGATTTCTCTCTTCTGCAGCAGGATCTGAGCGAAGGCCGCGACGATCGCTTCACCTACTATGTCTTCGACCTGATGCATCTCGATGGCCAGGATTTGACCGGAGCTGCGCTCACAGACCGCAAGGCCCTGCTGGAGCCGCTGATCATCGAGGTGGGGGCACCGCTGAAGTATTCGAGCCATTTCGACGAAGGCGGAGATCTGGTTCTCAAGCATGCCTGCCGGCTCAGCCTTGAAGGCATCATTTCGAAAGTGGCCGATGCGCCCTACCGGCCGGGCCGCGGGCGTGACTGGGTCAAGTCGAAATGCACGGCGCGACAGGAGCTCGTCGTCGCAGGCTATGTGCCCTCCTCCGTTTCGGACAAGGCGATCGGCTCGCTGATCATGGGGGTGAACGAGCAAGACGGTTTGCGGCATGTCGGACGGGTCGGCACCGGCTATACGCAAAAGCTCGCCCGCCAGCTGTTCACGCGGCTTGAGCCACTGAAACGGGAGAAGAGCCCGTTCAAGGACAAGCTGACAAGCCTCGAACGCAAGGACGCCGTCTTCGTCGAGCCGGAGGTGGTGGCGGAGATCGAGTTTCGCGGCTGGACGGGCGACGCCCATCTGCGTCACGCGTCTTTCCGCGGGCTGAGGGAAGACAAGGCCGCCCGCGACGTCATCATTGAGACGCCCAAGACGAATACGCCAGCCAAGCAGGCAGGTGGTGGTCGTGGGTCTGCCAAGGACGCAAAGCAACAGGCAGCCAGCTTGGCCGCGCGCCGGCGTATCAACCTCACCCATCCCGATCGGCTCTACTGGCCTGAGGCTGGCGTGACGAAAGAAGGCCTGGCCGATTACTACGCGCTTGTCTGGCCGCGGATCGCGCCCTTCATCGTGGATCGACCGCTGGCGCTGCTGAGATGCCCGGAGGGGCACGAAAAGACCTGCTTCTTCCAGAAACATGGCTGGAGGGGCATGCGCAAGGAGATCATCACGATCCGCGATCCGAAGGACGACGAGGCGCTGGTCGCCATCCACGATCTAGACGGGCTCCTGTCGCTTGTTCAGGGGGCGGCACTCGAGATCCATCCATGGGGCTCCCGTGGGGGAGATCTGGAGCGGCCGGATATGGTCAATATCGACCTCGACCCGGGGCCGTATGTCGAATGGGAACGGGTGATCGCGGCGGCCTTCGAGGTGCGTCAACGGTTTGAAGACATGGGGCTGACGGGTTTCGTCAAGACATCGGGCGGCAAGGGCCTGCATGTCGTTGCGCCGCTCAAGCCAAAGGCGCAATGGCCGGAGGTGAAGGCGGCGATGAAGGCGCTGGCCGACGGGATGAGCGCTGACAGTCCGGACGATTACGTGTCGACGATCAGCAAGGCGAAACGCAAGGGCAAGATCCTGATCGATTATCTGCGCAATGGACGCGGGGCCACCGCCGTTGCTCCCTACTCCACTCGCGCAAGGGCCGGCGCACCGGTCTCCATGCCGCTTTCCTTCGATGAGCTGAGCCCGGAGATCCTGCCGAACCATTTCACCGTCGAGAACGTGCCGGCACGGCTGGCCGGAACCGACGCAGATCCCTGGGAAGATTTCCGCAAGGCTGAAGCGGTGCTGCAAACGAAAGCAAAATCCCGGCCTAAGAAGGGGCGGTAGACGGCGGGAAAGCGATACCTGCGATCCGATAGCAGGCCGTGGCTTCGCTATTTGCGAGAGGACGTCTTTTTTTCCGATGCGAGGCTCCGGCGCAGGGCTTCCATGATGTCAATGACATTGTCCTTGCGCTCCGGTTCCGCTGCCTTCTTCGGCTTGGTGCGCTTGGATTTCTTCGTCCGGTTTTCGATGATCTCGTGCAGACGCTCCTCGACGGGATCGCGCACCATTTTCGGGTCCCAGTCGCGCATCCGCGCCTCGATGAGCTTCTTCATCATCGTTCTGGCGCTGCTGGCTGGGGCTTCATCTGCAGACTGCTTGAAGAAGGGATCGGGATCGCGGACTTCATCGCCATAACGCAGGGTCCAGACCACCATGCCTTCGTCCCGCGGAACGAGGAGAACGGCATGCTCGCGGCGATAGAGCACCAGGCGGGCGATGCCGCCTGTCTTCGTCTTGCGCATGGCCTCGCGAATGACGGCGAAGGCTTCCTCGCTCACCTTGTCCGCCGGCGCCAAATAATGCGGGCTGTCGTACCACATCCAGCCAATCGAATCCTGCGGGACGAAACTCTCGATGTCGATGGTGCGCGTACTCTCGAGTGCGACGTCGTCCAGTTCTTCATCTTCGAACAGGACGTAATCATCCTCGCCGCGTTCGTAACCTTTGACCTGGTCCTCATCATCGACGGGTTTGCCGGTTTCGGAATCGACATAGCGACTGACGACCCTGTTGCCCGTTTCGCGGTTGATGTTGTGAAAACGAAGCTTGGCGCTTTCGGTGACGGCCGGTGTCATGGCAACGCGGCACGTGACCAGAGAGAGCTTCAGATAGCCTTTCCAGAACGCCCGCTGCGCCATGCGTCTTTCTCCTCCCGGGCCTCGTCTGTCCTCGGCACTGCCCCGGAGAACGCCAGGGTCAGGGAACAGTTCCAAACATTGTTCAAATCGCCGGTTGCAGCGGGAACTGTTTGCCCTTGGCGGCGTTCATCTCATGCCTGTTCCTCTTCAGTGATGAGCCGGAGGATTTGAAGTCGATATGGGGGTATCGCCGACAGATCCAGCCGGGGAGCCGGCGGGTGCGACGAGACCGCGCTCGGCCGATCATGACTGCGTGGGGAAGAGCAAGCGGCGACGACGGAGAATTGCCATGCCTGAACGAGACTACGACTGGATTGCCAGACGAGCCTATTCGCTCTGGGAGGAAGAGGGGCGCCCTGACGGCCGCGATGAGGCCCATTGGCAGACTGCCCTCAACGACTGGGAAACCCTGCACGCATCCGCGTCCGAGACAACGGCAAAAGCCGGCCGACGCATCGCCGATGCGCAGGCATCTGCCCAAGAAGAAGGTCTTGTTATCACGGAAGAGCCGGTGCGCCCGGTTCGCAAGGCGGCAAGGAGCCGGAAAGGGTGACCAAGGTGGCAGGAGTTGATCTTTCTCTAGCGCTGAGCCGGGCCCAGTTCATCCAGCGGGTGCGGGAAGCCTATTACCGGGACGATGAAGAGCTTCGTCCCCGTCGCCATTATCCCACGCGCGTGCCGCTGCACGTGCTTGCCGTCACCTCCGAAATTTATCCGCTGATCAAAACCGGCGGTCTCGCCGATGTGACCGGTGCCCTTCCCAAGGCGCTGTCCACCTACGGCATCGAAACCCACACGCTCGTCCCCGGCTACCCGTCCATCCTCGCCTTGGCGCGCCTTCACCCTCCGCTGATGGAGTTCGACGATCTCCTGGGAGAAAAGGCGACGCTGCGTCATCTCGAAATCGATGGCCTCAGCCTCTTCGTCCTCGACGCGCCGGCGCTCTACGAACGCCCGGGCGGCCCTTATGTCGATGAGCATGGCGTGGATCATCCGGACAACTGGAAGCGCTTTGCCGTGCTGTCGCTCGCGGGTGCCGAGATCGCTGCCGGGGCCCTGCCCGGCTGGAAGCCGGATCTCGTCCATACGCATGACTGGCAGTCGGCGCTGACCTCCGTCTATCTGCGCCAGATGGGTTCGGCAGTTCCCGTGGTCCTGACCATCCACAACCTCGCCTTCCAGGGGCAGTATTCGGCTGCGCTTCTGCCGCAGATTGGTCTGCCGCCGGAGGTCTATTCCATCGATCAGATGGAGTATTTCGGTGACATCAGCTACCTGAAGGGTGGCCTCGTCACCGCTGATCACATCACCGTCGTCAGCCCGACCTATGCCCGCGAGATCCTGTCTCCCACCTTTGGCATGGGCCTGGACGGTGTTTTGAACGCGCGGTTGGATCGTCTTCAGGGCATCGTCAACGGGATCGACAAGGAGATCTGGAACCCTGCGACCGATCCCTATCTGCCCTTCCGCTACGACATGAAGACACTTCGCACCAAGAAGAACAACAAGGCTCTGCTGCTCGAGCGTTTCAACCTCGAACCCGGTGATGGCCCGCTCTTCTCGGCTGTCACCCGCATCACCTGGCAGAAGGGCATGGACATGCTGGCCGAGGTTGCGGATGAGATCTTCCACTGGGGTGGACGCCTGATCGTTCACGGTCAGGGCGATCATGACATCGAGGATGCGCTCAAGGCGACGGCCGCGCGTTTCCCCGGAAAGATGGCGGTGTCCATCGGTTACAGCGAGCCGACAGCCCATCTCATCCACGGCGGATCCGACGGGATCATCCAGCCGTCGCGCTTCGAGCCCTGCGGGCTGACCCAGCTCTACGCCTTGCGGTACGGCTGTGTTCCCGTGGTCTCGCGGACGGGCGGGCTCTCGGAAACGATCATCGATGCGAATGACGCTGCGATTTCGGCACGTGCTGCCACGGGCTTCCAGTTCCACCCCGTGCGCCCCGAGGGCCTGCGTCATGCGCTGCGCCGCGCGGCCGAGGCCTATGGCGACAAGCGCAAGTGGGCGCGCCTGCAACTGCAGGCCATGCGCGCTGACTATTCGTGGGATCGCAGTGCAGAGAGCTATGCAGAGGTCTATGGCCGCCTGACGGAAGCGAACATCCAGCTTCGCCATTGAGGCCTAAGGGATTGCATAAAGAAGGGCCCGGATCAGATCCGGGCCCTTTACCTTTGTGGTATTGTTAAGGGGTCGTCTGCCCGCTTGGGCGGCTTTGGCCTGCTCCGCCCGTACCGGTCTGCGGTGTCGGGTCGCTGTCGGTTTCCATCGCGGGCAGAGTGCCGGTTGTGTTCCGCTCCTCGCTCGTCGTGCCACTCGTATTGTTGCTCGAGTCGCCACAGGCGGCGAGCAGACCCACCGTGGCAAACACGGCGGCGATCTTGATCAGTTTCATCTCCAGTCCTCTCTGTGCTGGTCGGCTTCCGCATGGAAGCGCTCGCGAACGGCGATCGTCCGTTCCAGGGCTGCAATATCCTCACTGGTGGCGGGCACAGGATCATCCGCGATCGCCTCAAGAACCGCGGGATCGATCGTGCCGGAGCGGATCGCCATCCGGAGGGTCTCGCGGGTCTGCCTCTCCGCCTCCAGCTGGGCGAAGAGCGCGATGATCAGGCGATCTCGCGGATCGGGAAAACGACGCCAGCGCGGCGGACGTACCTCGGACATAATCCACTCCCTTTGACAGAAGAAATTGCTCTCTGAGGAAACATTTGGAGCCGCGCAATGTTCCTCTCCCACAGGGTTTGTCCGCAGAGGAGAGGGTTTAATGGACGGCGATTTGAAGACGCTTGAGGCACGGCTGAATGCACATCGGGAGATCCTGATCTCACTCCTGACGGAGATCCTCACTTCGCCCAATCAAGCCCCTGAACTGCTGCGCAACCTCGAGCAGGAAGTGCTGCTTCGGGACGGGTCGGAAGATCCGGGTGTCGAGCCTTCGGCCGGTGTCGGACGCGGTCACGAAAAGGGTGAAGCCATCCGCGAAATTCTGGAGACGGCGAAAGCCCGAGCGTCTGCCCTTAGACGCTCTACGACCGACCTCGGCGAACCCAATGGTTTCACGCAAGCGACGAACGAGAGGAGATAATCATGCTCAGGAAGATGCTTTCTCAATTCTTCAGCAGGATCCGGCGCCGTCGGACGCCCGACACGGGCCTGCCGGAAAATCCGCAGGTTGCCTTGCCACTGCGGGCAGACCTGCCGCTCCGTGAGCGGTCACGGTCCCTTGTCGCTGTTCCCGCACAGATCAACGGAGCACGGATGGGGTCAGGGAAGTTCTGACCCTCGCGCTTACTTGTCGGCGGATTGGTCGCGAATGTCGAAATTGGCGTCCCAGTCCTTCGGCGGATCCTTCTTGCCGGGCGGCCATTTGTTGACGGTGGCATCCTCCGAGCCGGTCACAACGGTCGGCTTGGCGCTGGCGACACCGTCACTGTCTCCGCCCGCCTGCGTCCCTGCGAACTGACCCTGGGCGTCCTTGTGAACGCGTTTGACGTTTTTATCCTGATGATCGGACGACATGTTCTTTCCTCCGGTTTGCGGAGGATCAACCCTAGACCACCGTCAAAGGTTCCGAGCCCTATTCATCCGTGCCGGCAACGAAAGCTGATAGCGGAGCGACAAGCGTCCAGCGAAGGCCTGCTTCTTCGAAATCGACAGAAACCTTGCCCACGAATGCGCTCGCAGCGTGTCGCTCGATGACCGTGGAGCCGAAGCCACGGCGGGTCGGGGGCTTCACCGGCGGACCATGCTCTTCGATCCATTTCAGCCGCAGCTGGCGATCCTCGTATTCTTCGGAAGGCTCGAGGATTTCCCATTCGATCCGAAGGCGCCCTTCGAGCACGGACAAGGCGCCATATTTGACCGAATTGGTGGCAAGCTCGTGAAAGACGAGCCCGAGATTCTGGACCGCATTGGCGTTGACCAGCAGTTCCGGCCCCTGCCGTGAGACACGATCGATCGAACCGACGACCGTCGTCAGCTGGAGGTCCACAAGCGAAGCTAAGGGAATGCCACCCCATTGCTGCTTCGCGAGTGCCTCGATCGACTGCGCCAGACCCGCGAGGCGCCCGCTCACTGCGCGCTGGAATTCTTCGACGTCATCGGTTCCGCGCGCCAGCTGCCGCATCATCGCCTGCACGAGGGACAGGATGTTCTTCGTTCGATGGACGAGTTCCTGGAGAATGAAATGGATGCGCTCCTCGGCTTCCGCACGATCGAAGGAGGCATTGGACAGAGCGATGGCGACCTGATTTGCCTCGACGATCTTGGTCCGCTCCGGCGAGACGATTTCACCACGGCCGATGCGTTCGGCCATGTTGGCAATTTTCCGGATGGCGGACCGCAATTGATGGGCCGCAATCGAAGCCAGGCCGAGCACGATCGTCAGGAAGATCAGGCTGCCGATCAACAGGCTCTTCCAGAGCGTGACGAAAGAGTTGTTGAGGTTGTCGGCCGGGCCCCAGACGATGGCGCGCCAGGGCCAGTCAGCCACCTTGGCGTATCCGAGAAGGTGTTGCCGGCCTTCCCGATAGAAGACGGCGCTGCCGTTCATCCCGAACATGAGTTCCGGCCAGTTTGCCTCCACCTGCGTTCCGGGCGGCCTGACGTCTGCACCATTGGAAACGACGATGCGGCCTTCCCCATCGACAAGGGCAGCCGTCCAGCCGAGCGGGAGCGTATCGCGGAAGGTGAGATTGCGAAGGCTTTCCGCGTCCTGCGTTAGCACCACGGCCTCGGTGCCGGCTGGCCCGGGCTCTTTGAGTGGCATCGTCAGATTGACGACCCAACGCTGGCTGGTTGCGCCCAGGAAAACGCCTGAGAGTTCTACCTTACCCGATTCCAAGGCCGAGGAGACGGATTGGGGATTGGCCATGGGCCGGAGAGGCGCCCCCCATGGCATACGGGTGTTCAAAATCTGGATGCCATCGCCGCGCGCCAGGAGGACATAGAGCGAACTGTCCTTCAGGCTTTCGCTGACACGGGTATGAAAGGCCTGCAGATCGCCCTGCTGCAGCTCTACGGAGTTGGCGACGAGGGCCAGCGTTGTTTCCAGGTCGGAGAGCTTGCGCTCGACTGTGCGGCTGATGGCCTGCGCATTTTGGGCAACATCGGTCCGAAGGGTCTGGAACTGCGACCTCTCGAGTTCCAGGAGGAGGAAAGCGACGAAGGCAAGCAATGGCAGCGTGGCAAGCGCTGCCATCGTGACCAGATAAGATCCGATTGTCGCCGTCGGGAAGAACCCCAGAAGTGTTTTCGAGATCCGGCTCAAGGAGCAGCCCTCCCCGGGGATACCCCGGATCTCCCGCGTGTCTTGGCGAACCAATTTCTATCAAGCGCGTTAGGAAGATGAGACCGAAGAAGGAGAGTGCGATGATCTTCAAGCCGCAACTGTTCCACGGCGAGGCGCCGACCGTCGCCGAAGAGAACCCGACAGAGGCAACGCTCGAGCAGCGTGTGGCCGACGCCCTGGCGTCTACGCAGGGCACGGGGGCCGAAGGCTTGCGGGTCGTGGCGAGCGGGGGCGAGATATTTCTCTTCGGCGCGGTCAGCACGCGCGAAGAAATGGACCGTGCTGTGGAAGCCGCGCTGACGGTGGCCGGTGTCGAGAAAGTTACGGTGCACATGGAGACTGACGAAGCGCCGTGATCGAGACCGTTCGCCACACAAGGTCCGCTCGACGCGCGGCATGGCGCATTCGGAGACCAAAAGTCTCCGCCTCACGCCGCTGCAGCCCGCCTCACCCCTGATTGCCTTCACCGAAGTTCCGATGCCACTTGCAAAGCGGCGTGCTCAGGCACGACCGCTCATTCCCGTCATGCCGTCCGATCCCCAGGACTGATTGATGCCGCCGATCTCAAGCATGCGACCTTTCAGATCCTGCTGACGCAGAACAGTCGTCTTGCGCTTGGCGGTTTGGCTTTCCGAATAGCCGCGTGCGGCTTCCACCGCGAGCCTGTAGCTCGGGTAGACCGGTGACTGGCCTTCTTCGGACAGAAAGCACCAACCGCTCGCCTGAGGGATGATGTCACAATAAACTTGAGTCATGCCGCACTCCTCCTGATTGCCCACAAACGAACAAGATGATGAAGGGTTCCGCGACCTCTGATGTTTTTTACCAAGTTTGCGAAATCAACCGCAGACGATGATCAGTGCGCGCAGAGCAAAGCGTGAGAGATCCCGGATATCGGCCTCTGCCTCACCGGGCATGACATGAATGGTTTGCCCGTGGACCGGCGGCAAAGTGGCTTCGTAATCGCTGAAATTACACCGCAATTGCCAGCGGCGCTCTCCCAGCTGCCAGTCGATCGCGAGCAACCCTTCCTCCGCAGTCAGGACATGCCCCACGCCGCCTCCGATATCGCGCAGCAGAGGCATGAGATGCTCGTGGCGCTTCTGCAGGAGATCCCGGAACTCGGCCATCACCTTCACGCCCTCCTCCGTTTCGGCCTCCTGCCAATCGAGTTTGGAGTCTGAGAAGGTTGCGACATCAGTCGGATCCCGGATCTCGTCCAGTGTCAGATCCGCCGAGCCGAAAGCTTCGCCCTGGCGCAACCGGTCTTCGGGCGTGTTCTGGTCAAAATCTTCGGGATAATCGGCGAAAAAGAAGAAGCGGCCCTTCGACTGGAACTCGTCTCCCATGAAGACCATCGGAATCTGTGGCGACAACAGCAGCATGGCCATCAGCCGTGCAGCAAGATCAGCCTCGATGTTGCCCCAGAGGCGGTCGCCGCGTCCGCGGTTGCCAATCTGATCGTGGTTCTGCAAGAAGTTTATGAAGGTGACCGGTGGCAGATGACCGCTTGGCTCACCCACCAGCTCGTCTCCCTTCTCCGCGATCTTTTCCCCTTGGAGAGCAAAGCCGGTGGCGAGTGTCTTGCCGATCCTCGGCCAGAAGTCCTTGGCGAAGACCTTGAAGTGGCCGCCGTGCTCACCCGTTGCCCAGGCATGGATCAGGTGGTGGTAACCGTCGTTCCAGACAGCGTCATAGAGCCGGACCGAATTGTCTTCGGAGCGCTCATGAAGCGCCGTGATGCAACGGCCATCCTCGACCACGAGGTGAACATGCCGCTCGGGCAGCGCGTCGCGGATGCGCAGCGCCATTTCTTCCATGATGTGAACATCGCTGGTCTGGTCTTCGATGCGATCGACCGCATCGAAACGCAGGCCGTCCAGGGCAAATTCCTCCAGCCAGTACAGAGCGTTTTCGATGACGAAATCCCGCATGGGTTTGCGGGTCACGTCGGGCCGCGGCCCCCAGGGCGTGCCTTCGTCCATGAAGAGATCAGGCGCGTAGGCCTCAAGGTAGTTTCCGTCGAGGCCGAGGTGATTGTAGACCACATCGAGCATGACCATGAGGCCAAGGCCATGCGCCTTGTCGATGAAGGCCTTCATATCGGCGGGCTCGCCATAGGCCGGATGCGGCGTGTAGAGCAGCACCCCATCATAACCCCAGCCGCGCTGCCCACCGAAAGCCGCGACGGGCATCAGCTGGATCGTCGTGATCCCCAAGTCCTTGAGGTCAGAAAGCTTTTCGGCCGCGGCGGCGAACGTGCCTTCCTCCGTGAAGGTGCCGACATGGATCTCGTAGACCACGGCTTCCGACCAGGGGCGACCTTTCCAGCCGCTGGCCTTCCAGGAATACGCTGTGGGATCAACTACCAGGGAAGCGCCGTGGACATCGCTTTCCAGCGCACGGCCTGCCGGATCCGGGACCTGTCGGCCATCCGGCAGCACGAAGCTGTAGGGCGTGCCGGGAGGGACATTGGTGGCCAGCAGCTCGAACCAGCCGTCCCCCGTCGTCGACATGGGAACCTGTTCGTCGGCCAGACGAAGGCTCAGGGCTTCGACACCCGATGCGTAGATGCGGAAGCGGACCTCGCCAGCGGCGGTGTATTCCGCACCCCAGCTTTTCGGGAATACGCGGTATTCCAGCGCAGCGTCCAAGTTCTCAGCATCAAGCCCTGCAATCCGCTCGTCCATCTGTTCGCCTTCTCGCTTTAAACTCCGAAGCGAACGAACCCTGAGGCGTGCCGAAAGTTCCGCGGCGGGAAGGCATGATGATTGAGCGAGCGGATACCCTTGTTTTCAGGAACAAAGCCGGTCCGGGCGAATTGCTCTTGCATATGCCGACCTCGACCGCATTTTGCGGCAGGCGGCCAAGAGGGAGATGATCATGCCCATCAACAATCCATCATCGCCATATGAAGATCAGCCGCCGATGCCGGCGCCGACCTGGGCACCGGACGTTCCGGTCGAAGAGCCGGAACCGGATGTGCTGCCGGACGAGTTGCCGAATCCCAATCCGGACGAAACGCGCGATCCGCCGGTCGTGGAGCCCGGCGCACCGATGTAAGCCGAACCGGGTCGCCTGCTTCAGCGAAGGCCGGCGACCCTTTCCCAGCCCTTCTTGCCTGCAACCCAGTTCTGCCAGTCGGAGACCGAGCCGTAGAAGACGTTGAGGTCGATCTTGCCATTCACGCCCTGCGATAGGCCGGAGCCGGAATACTGCCAGAAGACCCATTTGCGATCCGGATAGACCTTGGACGGATGCGCCGCGACGGAGCGCAGCCAGAAGGGATAATCCCGGAAGTGGCCGCGCAGATTGTCCTTGTAGAAGTCGGGCGCCGTGTAGATGACCGGGCGCTTGCCGTAGTGTTGCTCGAGCCGATCCATGAAGACCTGCATCTTTTCGCGTGCCTTTTCCGGAGACAGCTTGAAGCGGCAGCTGGACTCGCCGTTGTATTCGACATCGATCACCGGCGGCAGGGCGTCGGGATCACGCGGCACGTTTCGGATGAACCAGTCTGCCTGCTGCGAGGCAACGCGGCACCAGTAGAAGAAATGATAGGCGCCGCGCTTCACGCCGGCTTCCTTGGCCCGCTTCCAGTTGGTGTGGAACATGGGATCGAGGTGATCGCCGCCATCGGTCGCCTTGATATAGGCGAAGTTGGCGCCCTGCTTGCGCAGTGTCGTCCAGTCGATGTTGCCCTGCCAGCGCGAGACGTCGACGCCGTGAACGGCATGATGCTTCGGCTTCACCTTGCCGAAGTTGATCGGCTTGGCATCCCGGAAGCGCTGGTCGTAAACCCGGTGGCGACCAGCCGAGCGCCCGGCAGGTTGTTCTGGAGCAGCAAGTGGCGAGGTCGGCGGGACCAGCATGGCGACCGGTCGCTGGTCCGGTACCGGCATTCCGGCCGTCATCGTTGCCGACTCGAAATGTGACTGGCTCGGCGTATCTCCCGCCCATGCCAAGGGCTCCGGAGCCCCACCCCCGCTCAAGGGTGCCGCGGCGATCGAGCCTGTCTGTTCATCGACGGCGACTGCCGGTGTCGGGGCTGCTGCCGTCTGGGTCGGCTGCGGCTTTGGGTTCGAGGAGGAGAGCCTGAGGGCTTCAATCGGGTTTGTGCGCGCACTGCAGCCGGTGATTACAAGGCAGCCGACGAGGAGCGAGGAGAGGACCTGGGAACGCATGGCACACGGACTCGAACTGTAAGCCGGGCGCAAACGAAGGCGGACGCCCGAAGCTTCTGGGAATTGCTAACAAAGCTTTACCGGGAAAAGGTGAATCCAATCTTTACGGGATGCGACTGCAGCGCGGCTTGTGAAACCGTTCACGCATATGTGCGCCGGCGCCAAAAATCCCGGGCCCGAAGCAAGACGTATCTGTTCAGGAGCAATCGTCGGAGAGACTTCAAGGAGGCAAGCATGCTGCCGAGACGATCCTTTCTTCTCACATCCCTCTTTGCCGTAACAGGTGGAATATCCCTGATGGCAGAGGAGGACCCGTGGGCGGCTCTCCGGTCCGCTCAGGCCTTCGTGCTGCTTCGCCACGCCATTGCCCCGGGAACGGGTGACCCACCGGGGATGCGGATCGGTGACTGCAGCACGCAAAGAAACCTGTCGGAGGAAGGGCGAGCGCAGGCGTCACGGATCGGCGCTCTCTTCCGCGACAATGGCATCCGGGAGGCATCGGTGCATTCGAGCCAATGGTGCCGCTGCCTCGACACCGCCGAGCTGCTGGAGCTCGGACCGGTAACGGAGCAACCAATGCTCAATTCCTTCTTCGGAAACACGGAAGACGGACGCGGCCAGACCGAGGCTCTAAGGCAATGGCTCAGCACCCGCGGATTAGGAATGCCGCTCGTGCTCGTGACGCATCAGGTCAACGTGACCGGGCTCACCTCCATCGTCCCTCGCAGCGGGGAACTGGTCTTTGCCAAACTGGATGAGGCCGGTGCGGTCGCCGTGATCGGCCGGCAGTCCGCCGAGGCATGACGGGGAAAAGGGTGCGGCGAGAAAGAGATCGCCCGTGATGAAAGGCTTTGAACAAGCTTAGGTGCGGCGGCAATCCTGACATGCCTCGGCGGACGCGCCGGCAGGGTCCGGCTGGCCTATAATTCTTCAGAAAAATTAGATCTTGGAGTCTAAAATCTGCATTGATCGCAGATGATCGCGTTCTCCTGCCTCTCCGTTCTGCCGCAAGGCATTCAAGCTCTGTGGTCACATCCGCTTCCCATCCGACACTTGCGCCTGACGCGCCGCACAATAGGATGGGGGACAGTTGAAAGCGCAGAGGGCATTTGATGGACGAGCCGCACGACACCAGCCAACTTGAAATGGTGGTGCTGATGACACCCGACATGGCCAACTTCTCCGGCAAGGTGCACGGGGGCGCGCTGCTCAATCTGCTCGATCGCGTGGCCTATTCCTGTGCGTCGCGCTATTCGCAGCAATATGCAGTGACCCTGTCGGTCGATCAGGTGGTGTTCCGCCAGCCGATCCATGTCGGCGAACTCGTCACCTTCCGCGCCTCGATCAACCATGCAGGCCGGACCTCGATGGAGGTCGGCATCCGCGTCGAGGCGGAGACGATCCGCACGGGCGAGCGGCGGCATACCAATTCCTGCTACTTCACCATGGTCGCCGTGGATGCCGAGGGCAGACCGACAGCCGTCCCTCCCTATGTGCCGCAGAACGAGATCCGCAAGCGCCGCCAACGCGCGGCCGAAACCCGCCGGGCGCTGCGTCTGGAATTCGAGGCCCGCTTCAAGGAGGCGAGCCAGACTGCCGAGGAAGCGCTCGCCGCGACCTGAGGCTCGCCCAACTGCCTTGACTTTGATCGAGCCATGGCCAAGTCCGGGGTCACGATCATTTTCGGTGGAGGCGGATACCATGAACAAGCTCTTCGATCTGACAGGGCGCCGGGCGCTGATAACGGGATCCTCGCAGGGCATCGGGCTTGCACTCGCCGCCGGCCTGCAGCAGGCGGGTGCCGAGGTCGTGCTCAACGGGCGCAGTGTCGAGAAGCTTGAAAGCGCGGCCCGCTCGCTGGGGGCCGGCGCGCGCATGCTTGCCTTCGATGTGACGGATCATGGAGCGGTCAAGGAGGCGGTCGACCGGTTCGAGGCCGAGATCGGGCCGATCGATATCCTCATCAACAATGCCGGCATGCAGCATCGCGCACCGCTCGAGGACTTTCCGGCGGAGGCCTTCGAGCGGCTGATGGCGGCCAATGTGTCCAGTGTCTTCAATGTGGGTCAGGCCGTTGCCCGACACATGATCGGCCGTGGACGCGGCAAGATCATCAACATCGCGAGCGTCCAGACAGCGCTCGCCCGCCCCACGATTGCGCCCTACACGGCGACCAAGGGGGCTGTCGGGAACCTGACCAAGGGTATGGCGACGGACTGGGCGCGGCACGGGCTGCAATGCAATGCGATCGCGCCAGGCTATTTCGAAACGCCCCTCAACGCCGCCCTCGTCGCCGATCCCAAATTTACCGCGTGGCTCTCCAAACGGACACCGGCCGGACGCTGGGGCAAGGTCGAGGAACTGGTCGGCGCCTCGATCTTCCTCGCCTCCGACGCTTCGTCCTTCGTCAACGGGCATATCCTTTATGTCGACGGCGGGATCACCGCGTCGCTATGATGTCGTAAGGGAGCCGGGGCACGTCAGATCCGGGAAAAAGCCGCTAACACCGTGCGCTCGGACTGCAGGAGATAGGCTTCGAGTGCGGCGGCGGCGGCTTTTGGTTCGCCGGCTTCGAGCTTTTCGAGGATTGCAGCATTCATTTCGACATAGGGGGCGTGGAGGAGTTCGGGTTCCTTGAGGAGGCCGAAGCTCAGGCGCAGTTCGGCGGCGATCTGGGCGTAGAAGCCGTTCAGCCGCTGACTGTCGGCGAGATCGACGATTGCCGCATGAAACTTCATGTTTTCGCTACCAACGGCCGTCCAGTCGTTTCGATCGCGGGCGGCACGGGCCGCGTCGACTGCCGATCGCATGCGCTCGACTGCCGGATGCTTGGGATAGGCATTGGCCAGTGCCTGACCTTCAACGACGCGGCGGACACGGTAGATATCGATGATCGAGGCCATGCTGGGTGTGGCGACGAAGACGCCGCGGTTCGGCTCGTGCTGCAGCAATCCTTCCTTGGTCAGCAGCCTGAAGGCCTCCCGCAGAGAGTTGCGCGAGACTTCGAAATCGGCGCTCAGCGCTGCTTCCGAAAGCCTCTGGCCCGGCCTCAACTCGCCGCTGATCAATCTGTCGCGAATGGCCTCCGCCAGGCGTGGCGCCAGGGCTGCTGTCGTTTCTGTTTCTGCCATCAACTTCCCCAAGCGACCGGTTCGTCCCGTCGCGTCGTCTAGCCCGAAGAGCGCCCGCAAATCATGCGACAGGTCTCTGCTGCCTTATGGTCCAGTTCAGAAATCGCAGCAAGGCGCCGGCCAATGGTGGCCAAAAATTGTTCCTGCAGATGTCGACACTGCTTATCCGAGCATCAATTCGCTCAACATTGCGGCACTTAAGTAGAACGATCAAATAAAATCGTTGAACAATATTGACAGAATTGTGAAACCGGGAGAGGCTGGCCCTGCAGGTGAACAACAAGCCCCGCGCAAAGCCGGGGATCGGTCAACCGAGAGGGAAACATGGAACAGACATCGACAACGGCCCCAGCGGCCGCATCCGGCGGCATGTCCGCCAAGACGCGCCGCGGCGCATTGCTTGCCGCAATCTTCCTCATGGCGACATCCGCCATTGGCCCCGGCTTCATTACCCAGACCGCGACCTTCACCACGAAGCTCGGCTCGGCCTTCGCCTTTGCCATCCTCGCTTCGATCCTGATCGACTTCGTCGTTCAGCTGAACATCTGGCGGATCGTGACGCTGACCAAGATGCGCGCGTCCGACATCGCAAACGCTGCCATCCCCGGCACCGGATATGTGCTGGCGATCCTGGTGATCGTCGGCGGCCTGTTCTTCAATATCGGCAATATCGGTGGTGCAGGTCTCGGTCTCAATGCGCTCCTCGGTCTCGACCCCAAGCTCGGCGGCTCGATCAGCGCGCTGATTGCAATCGGTATCTTCCTGTCGCATCGCGCGGGCGTCGCCATCGACCGGCTGATCATCGTCGCCGGTCTCGCGATGATCGTTCTCACGGTCTATGTGGCCCTCGTCTCGCAGCCGCCCGTGGGTGACGCGCTCTACCAGACCTTCCTGCCTTCCACGATCGACTTTGCCACGATCACCACGATCGTCGGCGGCACGGTCGGCGGCTACATTACCTATTCCGGCGCACACCGCCTGCTCGACAAGGGCACGGTCGGCATCGAAAACCTCGGCGCCGTCAACCGCGCGGCCCTGTCCGGCATCGCTGTCACCGGCGTCATGCGCTACGTGCTCTTCCTCGCGATCCTCGGCGTTGTCGCAAGCGGCGTGGTCATCGATGTCTCGGGCAAGGGTGCCAATCCGGCTGCACAGGCCTTCCAGGCGGCTGCCGGTGATCTCGGCCTGCGCATCTTCGGCGCGGTGCTGTTCTTCGCCGCGATCACTTCGGTCATCGGTGCGGCCTACACCTCGGTTTCCTTCATCACCGTCTTCAAGAAGGACATCAGCGAGCGCGCCCGCAACATCGCGACCGTCATCTTCATCGCGGTCTCACTGTTCTTCTACGTGATCATCACGACACCGCCGGCGCAGATGCTGGTCTTTGTCGGCGGTCTGAACGGTCTCATCCTGCCGATCGGTCTGACGATCTTCATCTATGCCGCTTGGGCGCGCTCGGACCTGATGGGTGGCTATCGCTATCCGCGCTGGCTGCTGATCCTCGGGGCGCTGACTTGCGCGCTCACCTGGTACATGGGCTACAAATCGATCGGGCCGATCTTCGCGCTGGTGACCGCTGCCTAACAATCGATACAGGGAGGAAGACATGACAGCCATCGATCTCAACAGCGATCTCGGCGAAAGCTATGGCGCCTGGGCCATGGGCGATGACGAGGCGATGCTTTCCATCGTCTCCAGCGCCAATGTCGCCTGCGGTTTCCATGCCGGCGATCCGGTCGGCATTCTGAAGACGGTGAAGGCTGCCTCAGAGCGCGGTGTTTCGATCGGGGCACATGTCTCCTACCCGGATCGCGTCGGCTTCGGCCGGCGCGACATGGATGTCACCTCGGCTGAACTGACGGCCGATGTGATCTACCAGATCGGTGCTTTGAAGGGTGTTGCCGCCGCCGCGGGCGTCACCGTCGGCTATGTGAAGCCGCATGGCGCGCTCTACAACCGCATCGCCCATGATCCCAAGCAGGGCCAGGCCGTGATCGACGGGATCAAGGCGATCGATCCCGATCTGGTGATGATGGGCCTTGCGGGTTCTCCGATCCTCGATCTCGCCCGTGCCTCGGGTTTGAAGGTGGTGGCTGAAGCTTTTGCCGATCGCGCCTACACGCCCTCCGGCGCGCTCGTGTCCCGCCGCGAGGCCGGTGCCGTGCTGCATGACACGGCGCTGATCGCCCGGCGTATGCTGCAGCTGGCCCATGAGGGCACGATCGAAGCGATCGATGGGTCGACCATCAAGATCGAGGCACACTCCATCTGCGTGCATGGCGACAGCCCCGGAGCAGTCGCGATTGCACGCGAGATCAGACAGGCATTCAAGAAGGATGGCATTACAGTGCAATCCTTCCTCAATCGCTGAGACCGCGGGAGGAGAAACGCCGATGATCGATCCTGACACATTGCGCCATGTCGACACGTCTGCCGCGCAGGCCGCGCGCCAACGCTACCGCCAAGGGGCAGTCGAGCCGACCTCAGGGGTTGCCCAGGGCTTTACCCAGGCCAACATGATCGTCCTGCCGCGCGACTGGGCTTTCGACTTCCTGCTCTATGCGCAGCGCAATCCAAAGGCCTGTCCCGTGCTCGACGTGTCGGATCCGGGCTCGCATGCGACTGTGCTGGCGAAGGGCGCCGATCTGCGGCGTGACGTGCCGCTCTACCGGATCTGGCGAGATGGAGAGCTTACCGAAGAGGTGACGGACGCAAGTGCCGCCTGGGCGGAGCATCCCGATCTCGTCAGCTTCCTGATCGGCTGCAGCTTTACCTTCGAAACGCCGATGATGGAGGCGGGCATCGATATCCGGCACATTACGGACAAGTCGAATGTGCCGATGTATCTGACCAACCGTGCCTGCCGTCCGGCTGGCCGGCTGCATGGCAATCTCGTTGTCTCGATGCGGCCGATTGCAGCCTCCCGGGTCGCGGATGCAGCGATGATCTCAGGCCGGTTTCCGGCCGTGCACGGCGCTCCCGTTCATGTGGGGGCACCCGAAGAGCTCGGGATAACCGATCTGGGCAAGCCGGAATTCGGCGATGCGGTCAGGATCGAGCCCGGCGAGGTGCCGGTGTTCTGGGCTTGCGGTGTGACGCCCCAGGCGGCCGTGATGGCGTCTAAAGTCCCATTTGCCATCACCCATGCGCCCGGGCACATGTTCATTACCGACATCCCCGATTCCGCCTACCACGCCTGAGGCCATGATGCGTTTTCTCCCCGTCAGCCTGACTGTCCTGATTGTCGAACTGAAGGATCTCGACGAGACACTCGCGCTCTTTGCTTCGCTGGAAGCTGATCCGGTCGACGGGATCGTCGATATCGTTCCGGCGGCACGCACGCTGATGATCCGGTTCAAGCCGGAGATGCTGACGGCCGGGGCGATAGCGGCCGAGATCCAAAAGCGTGACCTGACGGCAAAGGTCCCGCCGTCGGACATGCTGGTCGAGATCCCCGTGACCTATGACGGCGAAGATCTGCAGGATGTGGCCGAACTGACGGGCCTTTCCGTTGCAGAGGTCATCGAGCGGCACACGGCGAGCGAATTCACGGTTGCCTTTTGCGGTTTCGCACCCGGCTTCGGCTATCTCGTCGGCGGCGATCCGGCGCTGCAGGTGCCAAGGCGGCAAAGCCCGCGCACGAGGATCCCGGCTGGCTCCGTGGCACTGGCGGGCACTTTCTCCGGCGTTTATCCGCAGGCAAGCCCGGGTGGCTGGCAGATCATCGGCACCACGCCGCTGAAGATGTGGGATCTGACGCGACAGCCGCCTGCCCTTTTTCAGCCTGGTTATCGGGTTCGCTTTTTCGATCTGGCCAAGCGTCCGCAGGGCACGCCGGTCGTTGCGAATACGCTCAATCGGCGTGACGACGATATCGTGGAGCCGACATCGGCGACGACGATCACGGTGACCGCAGCCCCCATGCCGGCTCTGGTGCAAGACCTTGGCCGCTTCGGCCAGGCCGGCCAGGGTGTTTCGTCCTCGGGAGCGCTCGATCAGGGTGCATTCCGCGCTGCCAACCGGGTGGTCGGCAATCCGGTCGAGGCAGCCTGTCTCGAGATTACGCTGGGCGGCTTTTCGTTCACCGTCTCCGGCCCGGCCGTCATGGCGTTGACCGGGGCTCCCTGCCCGATCTCTGTTCGGGACGGTTCTGGCCGGGTGATGACGGCAGAGAGATACCAGCCGATCTCGCTGGAAGCGGGAGACACCGTAACGCTCGGCTTTGCGGCGCGCGGCGCGCGCAGCTACCTCGCCTTTCGTGGCGGCCTCGATGTTGCCCCGGTGTTGGGCAGCGCCTCGACGGATACGCTGGCGATCGTAGGCCCGGAGCCCGTTGGCGCGGGCGCAATGCTTGCGATCAAGACCGGGGGTCGTGAATTGTCGCCGGTATCCCTCACCGAGACGCCAGCCTTTGCGTGCCCGGCAGCGGGCGAGATCGTCACGCTCGACGTCGTGATGGGTCCGCGCAGCGACTGGTTCACGACATCAGGTCTCGAGACACTGGCGACCCAGGTCTTCGACGTGACGCCGCAGTCGAACCGCGTCGGCATCCGTCTTTCAGGAGCTTTGCCGCTCGAGCGCAAGGACAGGGCCGAGCTTCCGAGCGAAGGCACGGCGACGGGGGCGATCCAGGTGCCGCATAGTGGCCAGCCCGTGCTCTTCCTAGCCGATCACCCGCTGACTGGCGGCTACCCCGTCATCGGCACGGTCGCCGACTACCATCTCGATCTTGCCGGGCAGATCCCGGTGAATGCCAAAATCCGCTTCCGGCCCATTACGCAGTTCGCCGAGATCGTGCCCGGCGGGGCATGACCAGCGACGCCGCTTGTGGCTGCCGACAGAGACAGTGAGGAGACCCCGATGAAGAAAGTGCTGATCGCCAATCGCGGCGAGATCGCCGTGCGTATCATTCGCGCCTGCCGTGATTACGGGCTGCAGTCCGTCGCCGTCTATGCCGATCCGGATATGGAGGCGCTGTTCGTCAGCCTGGCGGACGAGGCCTACGGGCTCGGTGGCAGCCGTCCGGCGGAGACCTATCTCGATATCGAGAAGCTGATCGACATTGCCCGGCGCTCTGGTGCGGATGCGGTGCATCCCGGCTATGGCTTCCTCTCCGAACGGGCGGAGTTTGCGCGTGCTGTACAACAGGCGGGGTTGACCTGGATCGGCCCGGACCCGCACGTCATCGAGGCCTTGGGCGACAAGGTCGAAGCACGGCGGATCGCGCTCTCGGTTGGCGCGCCCCTCGTGGCGGGCAGCGATGGCCCGGTCGAGACGGCGGATGAGGTCATTGCCTTTGCTAAGACACACGGACTGCCCGTTGCGATCAAGGCCGCCCATGGCGGCGGCGGACGCGGACTGAAGGTTGCCTGGAAGATGGAGGAGGTTGCCGAACTCTATCATTCCGCCGTGCGTGAAGGCGAGGCTGCCTTCGGGCGCGGCGAATGCTTCCTCGAGCGTTTCCTCGATCGTCCGCGCCACATCGAGGCGCAGGTTCTTGCCGACAAACACGGCAATGTGCTGGTGCTCGGCACGCGCGATTGTTCGTTGCAGCGGCGCAATCAGAAGCTCGTCGAAGAGGCGCCTGCGCCGTTCCTGAGCGATAAGCAGCGTGAGGAGATTCATGAGGCGGCGCGCAAGATCTGCGCGGCAGCGGGCTACTCCGGCGCCGGCACGGTCGAATTCCTGCTCGGCGTGGATGGCACGAGCTCGTTCCTGGAAGTAAATACACGCCTGCAGGTCGAGCATCCCGTGACCGAGGAAACGACCGGGATCGATCTCGTGGTCGAACAATTCCGGATTGCCGAAGGCAAGGCGCTCGAGGTGCTGGAGACCCCTGCCCCGCGCGGTCACTCGATCGAATTCCGCATCAATGCCGAAGATCCCGGACGCGGTTTCCTGCCAACGCCGGGATCCATCACGCGGTTCGATCCGCCGTCGGGCCCGGGTGTGCGGCTCGACACCGGTGTGGTGAGCGGCTCCACGGTACCCGGCACCTTCGATTCCCTCATGGCCAAACTCATCGTGACGGGCGCAACGCGCGAACAGGCGCTGGCCCGCGCCCGGCGCGCTCTGGCGGAATTCAAGATCGAGGGTGTGGCGACCGTTCTTCCCTTCCATCGCGCGGCCATGGAAAGCCCTGACTTTGTCGGCAAGGACGGTTTCCGCGTCCATACGCGCTGGATCGAGACGGATTTTGCAGAGCCGCTCGCCAGCGCCAACCGGCCGGAGCAGCTTGCGGATGAAACCGTGATCCGCACCCATGTGGAGATCAATGGGAAACGTCATGCACTGGCCATCCCGGCGATGCTGCTCGCTGGTTTCGGGACCGGAGCGGCCTCTGCCGGTGTCATCCAGGAGACGTCCAAGTCGGCACAGGATTCGTCCAGCGTCCCCGCTCCGATCGCGGGCACGCTTCAGGCTTTCAAGATCGAGGATGGGGCCGAGGTTCAGGCCGGCGACCTGATCGCCGTCATGGAAGCCATGAAGATGGAAACGCAGGTGGTGGCCGCTCGGGCGGGCCGCGTCCGGCTCAAGGCCGAGGCCGGCGCCTATCTGCAGGCGGGAGAAGAAATCGCACGTTTCGAGACCTAAAAGCAGGTATTGCCGCCGCTAGCGACTTATCTCAACGCAATGACCGAAAAAAATGGTCCGCCGAAGCGGACCATTCATTGAAATCGGAACGGGGTCAGGCCTTGTCGATGACCTTCTTCACGCCTTCCTTTGCCTCACCCTTGGCCTGCTGGCCATGGCCCTTGGCTTCCTGAGCGGCGCCCTTGGCTTCCATGCTGTGGTTATCGGTGGCGTCGCCGACGGCCTGCTTTGCCTTGCCGGCCAGTTCGTTCGCCTTGCCGGAAATCTTGTCCGATGTGGAACCCATGATCGTTCTCCTTGTTGGCGGTAACGCACAGCTTTAAATTCGCTATCCGGTCAGACGCCGGGGAAGTCCGTTTCGGGCTGCTTCACGATCCGCTTGTTTCAACAATGCTTCAGAGGGGAAAACGTTCCGGTTGATCCAGCTTGCTGAGCCTGATCAGGCGGCGCCGTTGCACGTATGCGCGGCTTATCTCTGACGATGTCAGCGTCTCAAAACGCGAAAAAGTCGGTGACGCATTTCAGCGCCACCGGCTGGTCAATCTGTTGGCAAGACAGAGGGCTCAGCGCTTGTAAGCGCCGAGACCGGGGCGGTAGGTCTTGTCGTCGAGGAACTGTTTCAGCCCCTCCGCGCGCCCGTTGCTCTTGTCCAGGAACAGCATCTGCTCAAGCTTGGCGTAGATGTAGTCGTCGGCCTGCTCCCAGGGCATGTTGCGGACACGCTTGAATGTGTCCTTTGCCGCCTTCAGCACAACCGGGTTCTTTTCCAGCAGCGTGGCACAGAGCGCACGGACGCGGGTTTCGAGATCGGCCAGGGGTACGGATTCGTTGACGAGGCCCATTTCCCGCGCCTTCTGGCCGCCGAAGGTCTCGCCCGTCATGATGTAATAGAGCGAATCCCGGTGGTTCATCACCTCAGCCACGGCGCGGGTGACATTGCCGCCGGGCAGGATGCCCCAGTTGATCTCAGAAAGACCGAAGGTTGCCTCGTCGGCAGCGATGGCGAGGTCGCAGGACACGAGCGGCGTGAAGGCGCCGCCGAAGCACCAGCCGTTGACCATGGCAATGGTGGGCTTTTCGAAATACATCAGGCGGTTCCACCACCCACCGGACTGACGGCGGCTTTTCAGAACCGCAGCACGGCCCTTGCCGTCGTTCTCACGGAAATACTCCTTGAGGTCCATGCCGGCCGACCAGGACTGGCCAGCGCCGCGCAGCACCAGCACGCCACAGCGATCGTCGGCCTCCAGCTCGTCCAGCACTTCCAGCATCCGGATGTTCAGCTTCGGGTTCATCGCATTGCGCTTTTCCGGACGGTTCAGCGTCACGAAGGCGATGCCGTTGTCGAATTCGACCAGAACCGGATCTGGCGTGGTGTTCGTTTCAGTCATGCTTGGCTCCTTGAGGCAATGGTTTGGGCATCGCTGCCGGCTTTGTCGGGTTCACAGCTCGGCGTGGGTCTGGCGCAGAATATGTTTCTGAGCCTTTCCGGATGCCGTGCGGGGGATCTGTTCGAGAAAGACGATACGGGTCGGCCGCTTGTATGAGGCGAGCCGTTCGGCACAATGGGCGAGGATTTCGTCCGCCGAGGGCGCTTCGACATGGGCCACAATGAAGGCCACGCCGCATTCGCCCCATTTGGGATCCGGCAGACCGAGCACGGCCACGTCTCTCACCTTCGGATGCGCTCCGATGACCGCTTCGATCTCGGCGGGGAAGACGTTCTCGCCGCCGGTGATGTACATGTCCTTCAGCCGATCCGGCACGTGGATCACACCACCTTCCGCGCGGCGCCCGAGATCACCGGTCCGATACCAGTCACCGACGAAGGCGCGGGCTGTTTCGCCCGGCTTGTTCCAGTAACCGGGGGTGACCGAGGGACCCTTGAGCCAGATCTCACCGACCTCGCCATCCGCGACATCCTGGCCATCCTCTCCGACAAGGCGGACCGCGAGAAGCGGCGCAGGGAAGCCGACACTGCCCGGGTGGCGGGCAACGGCATCACGGTCCAGTGGCATGTGGATCGCCGTTCCGGCCTCGCTCATGCCGTAACCGTTGACCAGCGGAATGCCATCTTCGAGGAAGGCTTCGATCAGCGCCGGGGAAAGCGGGGCGCCACCGATGAAGATCGCCTGAAGCGCCTTGAGCGCGGACGGATCCCAGGCCGGTGCATTGCGCAGGGCAGAGGCCATCTGAGGTACTGCGAAATAGTGTGTGACGCCGAGTTCGGGATCGCCAAGGGTCGCAAGCGTCCGGTCGGGCAGGAACCTGTCCGAAATCACCAGCCTACCGCCCATGGTGAGCGTCGTCCGGCCGATCGCGACCAGTCCGATGGTGTGGAAGAAGGGGAGATCACACAGCGTCACGGAGCGGCTCGTCACTTCGCCGACAAGCGCAAAGTTCACGGCCGAGGCGAAGGCGTTGCGGCGGGTGATGACGACGCCCTTGGGGCTGCCGGTGGTGCCTGATGTGTAGAGCATGATGCAGGGTGCATCCGCTTCGGTCGGCACAGGCTCTGCGCGCTTTGCACTCCTCAGCATGTCGCCCCATCCGCCATCTCCTTCCACGCTTATGGTGCGCGGCAGCGGCTGATGGACATCGCCGAGAACGGGTGCGAATTCGGCATCATGCAACAGCACAGCCGGCTCGCAATCCGCGATGATCTGGCCAAGTTCGGAGGCTCCGAGGCGCCAGTTCAGGGGCACGAACACGTGGCCGGCCCGCTGGCAGGCGAGACAGACGACGATCTGGTCTATCGAGTTTCGCCCCAGATAGGCGATGCGTTGCGATGGCGCTACGTGTCCGACAAGCTCCGCAATGAGGGCAGCCCCGCGACCAACGGCGTCATCAAGGGATGCATAGGTCTCGCTGCGTCCAGTTGTCACTTCGAAGGCGGCCTGGCGCTCGGGGCTGACCGTGGCGCGATAGATCAACGGGTCGTCCGTCTCCAATCCGACGGCTCGCATTTCCGTTGCTGCCGCTAGAAATTCAGGCTGCATGTTCATCCTCCCATCGCCACCCAGAAGGGCCTCCTCGGCGAATTGTATGTTGTGCATACTATTTTGCGGCTCCGGGTTTGACAAGCGCGAATTTGACTGTTGCAGTCGAAAGTGATCATGAATGATTTGCAAGTTCGATGCCGCATGATTGGAAGAGGAGCCATGACTCGACATAATGACCTGAAGCCGGCCAATGACGATGACGTCTTCGAAGTTGGCGCTCCCCTGCGCACCGGCCGTCTCGACGAGATCCTCGGCTTCCATCTGCGCATGGCCAATGTCGCCATCTATCAGGACTATACCGCGGCCATGGGAGACATCGGCCTCACCCAGAAGCAGTTTGCCGTTCTCGAGCTCATCGCTGCCAATCCGAAGGTGAGCCAGATCGACATCGCCAACCAGCTCAGCATGGATCGCGCCACGATGATGGCCTTGGTCAATCGGCTGGAAGGCCGCAATCTTCTCGAGCGCCAGCCTTCGCCTGTGGATCGCCGCCGGCAGGAATTGCTGCTGACGGGAGATGGCATCGAGATCCTGAAGCAGGCTCGCCATATCCAGGAGCAGCACGAGCTTCGCTTCACCTCCCGCTTCTCGGCGGAAGAACTCGAAGAGTTCATCAACGGTCTGAAGCGCATCTATGCGGACATCACGCCGCGCACACAGCAGACCGATTGATCTCCGATCAACGCCACCAAACCAAAACGGCCGCCCTTTCGAGCGGCCGTTTCTGTATCTGCGATCAGAAGGGGTAATGCTGGTTCGGATCCTCGATGGTGATCCAGCGCAGTTCTGTGAACTCGGCGATTGCCGCCTTGCCACCGAAGCGGCCATAGCCGCTGCCCTTGACGCCGCCGAACGGCATCTGCGGTTCGTCGAACACCGTCGGACCGTTGATGTGGCAGATGCCCGACTCGATGCGAGCCGCCACCGCCATGGCGCGACGGATGTCGCGGCTGAAGACGGCACCGGATAGACCGTATTCGGTGTCGTTGGCAACGCGGATCGCCTCTTCCTCATCCTTGACGCGGATGATCGGCTTGACCGGGCCGAAGCTCTCTTCCGAATACATGCGCATATCCGGCGTGACCTGATCGAGCAGGGTTGCTTCCACGACACTTCCTTCGCGCTTGCCGCCCGCCACAAGCTTGGCACCCTTGGAGACTGCATCCGCAATCAGGTCGTCCATCTTCTTTGCGGACTCCAGGCTGATCAGCGACCCGAGAACGACGTGGCCCTTCGGGTCGCCGGCCGGGAGCTTGGAGGCCTTTGCAGCAAGCTTGGAGACGAACTCATCGGCGATCTTCTCGTCGACGATGATGCGCTCGGTCGACATGCAGATCTGGCCCATGTTGGCAAACGCGCCGAAAGCGGCTGCGTTCACCGCTGCATCGATGTCGGCGTCGTCCAGGATGACGAGCGGCGCCTTGCCGCCAAGTTCCAGCAGAGCCGGCTTCAGATTGCGTCCGCAGAGTTCACCGATGATCTTGCCGACCTTGGTGGAACCGGTGAAGTTCACGCGCTTGACGGCAGGGTTGGTGATCAGCGCCTCGACGATCTTGGCTGCATCTTCCGGCGCATTTGTGATGACACTGATGGCACCTGTCGGAAGGCCGGCCTCCACGAGGCACTGGGCAATCAGGCGGTGGGTGCCCGGGCACTGTTCGGAGGCCTTGAGAATGACGGTGTTGCCGCAAGCGAGCGGCATGGCGACAGCGCGCGTGCCGAGGATGATCGGGGCATTCCACGGCGCAATGCCGAGGCAGACACCGACGGCCTGGCGCATGCCCATCGACAGCGAGCCGGGCTTGTTGGACGGAATGACTTCGCCCGAGATCTGCGTCGTCATCGAAGCGGCTTCGCGCAGCATGCTGGCGGCAACCATGACGTTGAAGGCGCCCCAATGGCCGGTTGCACCGGTTTCGGCGACCACGAGATCGGAGAACTCGGCGGTCTTCGATTCCATGATGTCGGCGGCCTTGAGCAGGATCTTGCGACGCTCGCCAGGGCCCGTCTTGGACCATGCGGGGAAAGCGGCAGCGGCCGCATCGACGGCAGCAGCCGCATCATCGAGACTCGCGGCTGATGCCGTCGTGGCCACTTCCTGGGTGAAGGGATTGATGCGGGTAAAGGTCTTGCCGCCTGCGGCCTGCTTTTCAGCGCCGTTGATGAGCAGCGATATATGCATATTCATGGGTATACCTCCTCCGTTGTTGTTCCGTAAAATGCCGTCACGATCGGTGACGCTGGCGGCCGGCACTCCCGATCAGATGTCGAGCCTCCGGGCGAGCCGCAATGTCGATATCGGGAGCCTCCGCGACCCGATCCTTTTGTAAGTCTAGCAAACAATTTAGCTTTGACAAGTAGTCGACGAGCCGCCGTCAGTAGGGAAGGCCGACGTAGTTTTCTGCCATGGCCGTGGACGCCGCTCTCGAGTGCATGAGGTAGTCGAGTTCCGCCTCCTGGATCTTCTGGCCGAAGTCTCCGGTATCGGGGAAACGGTGCAGCAATGTGGTCATCGACCACGAGAAGCGTACCGCTTTCCACACACGTTTCAGTGCGCGTTCCGAATAGCTGTTGAGGCCCGCGTCGGATTTTTCCTGATAATGTTCGAGCAGAGCGCCGATCAGGTAATGGACGTCGGATGCTGCAAGATTAAGACCCTTGGCGCCCGTCGGCGGCACGATGTGGGCAGCATCTCCGACGAGGAAGAGGCGGCCGAACCGCATGGGCTCGGCGACGAAAGACCGCAACGGGGCAATCGATTTCTCGAAGCTCGGCCCCGTTACCATGGCCTCGGCGTGGTGGGCGGGCAGACGGCGGCGGATCTCGTCCCAGAAGCGCTCGTCCGACCACATGTCGACTTTGTCCTCGAGCGAACACTGGACATAGTAGCGGCTGCGGGTCTCCGAGCGCATCGAGCAGAGGGCAAAGCCGCGCGGATGGTTAGCGTAGATCAATTCATGACTGACCGGCGGCACATCGGCCAGGATGCCGAGCCAGCCGAAGGGGTAGATCTTCTCGAAAGTCTTGATTGCCCCCTCCGGCACCGCCTTGCGGCTGGCACCGTGGAAGCCGTCGCATCCGGCAATGAAGTCGCAGTCGATCCGCTGGCTCACGCCATCCTTCTCGAAGGTGACATAAGGGCGGTCCCCATCGAAACCGGCGGGCTCGACATTCACGGCATCGTGGATCGTCACTCCGCCATCGCGCTCGCGACGCTCGATGAGGTCGCGGGTGAGCTCGGTCTGGCCGTAGACCATGACCCGCTTGCCGCCTGTGAGATCGAAGAGATCGATGCGGTGGTCGCGCCCATCGAAAGCAAGCGAGAAGCCGTCATGCGGCAACCCTTCGCGGTGGAGGCGCTCGCCCACGCCCGCCCGATCGACGAGGCCGACCGTGCCCTCTTCAAGCACGCCCGCGCGAACGCGCGCGAGAATATGATCCTTGCCGACGCGATCGATGATCACGTTGTCGATGCCGGCATTGGTCAGGAGTTGGCCGAGCAGAAGACCTGAGGGGCCCGACCCGATGATGGCGACTTTGGTCCGCATGACTTTCCTCCCATGGCACGCTCGACTTGTCTTTCGGCAAGTTTTGAGCGGAATGAGCGGCGCCAACAATGGACGCATCGGGCGTTTTGTTGCACAAATCGAACATGACGAAACGCAAAGTCTCTTTCGCAGATCCGATTCCGACCTATGAGCTCTATGGGGAGGACGACCCTTCCGGCTCGCGTTTTTGGGTGCACTGCGAAACGATTCCTGCGCGCAGCGCCCTGCATCACTGGGAAATCGGCCTTCACAGACATGAGCGGTATTTCCAGATCCTTCTCGTGACAGGTGGATCCGGCGATGCCGTGTTCGAGGGAGAAGTTGTTCGTTTCGAACCTCTTTCGATCGTCACCGTGCCGCCAGCCGTGGGTCACGGCTTTCGCTTCTCGCCCGATATCGACGGTTATGTCTTCACCTTCCTCTCCAGCCGATTGCCGGTTCGTCCGGGTGAACCGAATGCCATGGGCCGCTTTCTGGCAGAGCCGCGCATTACGCGTCTGATGCCGCAGGAGCCGGATGGCGATCTTGTGGTCGCCCATCTTCTGAGGGTGGCGGCCGAATGGCAGGGACGCCTGACAGGGCGCACCGTCCTGATGGAGACAGGGTTAGCCGCAGCGCTTGCCCTGACGGCGCGTCTCGCGGCGCAGGACCGGATGGAACTCGAAGGCGTTGACGACAATGACCGCCGGCTCGAGGCCTTCTCCTCGCTCCTGCAGCGCGAGGTGCGCAATCATCGCCCCGCGTCGTTCTACGCCGACGCTCTCGGCATCACGCCCACCCATCTCAATCGTGTCCTGAAGGCGAAGACCGGGCTCAGCACGCAGGAGCTTATTGCGCGTCGCCTGATCGAGGAGACGCAGCGGGAGCTTCTCTTCACGCCGGGCAGCATCAAGGAGGTGGCATTTCGGCTCGGATTCTCGGATCCGGCCTATTTCTCGCGATTCTTCACGCGCCAGACCGGCATGACACCGGCAGCATGGCGTGCGCAGGAGCAGACGCGGCTGGGTTCCCGGGAAGAGAGCCTCTGAAAGATCAGTCTGCGCTGAAGAGGTCGATCAGCACCTGGCGCATGGCGTTCATCGGCCATTCGCGCGTCTGCTCCATCGGCAGCATTCCCGGAGTGAAGCCTTCGCGCTCGAACCGGGCAATCAGCTCCCGATCGGAGGAGACCACGTGGATCGGCACCGCGCGCGATGCGTCGGGCCCCGTGATGATGGCAGCCGGCTGATGGTCGCCAAGGATGACGAACACGGTATCCTCACCGAAACGGGCCATGTAGCTGCCGAGCGTTTCCAGCGAGTAGTCGATCGTCTGGATATACTGGCGCCGCACGCGCTCCGGATCGGCCCATACGACCGAGGGCGGATCACCACTTTCTGCCTGGGTGTTGAAGATCGTGCCATCCCCGACGTCATCCCAATCGACAAGAGTGGCAACCGGCGTCCAGGGGGCATGGCTCGAGATGAGCGCAATTTCCGCCATGACCTTTTCTCCGGCTGCGTGGGCAGGCGCGCGACCCAGTCGTTCGAAAGCGGACAACGTGTATTGATCCGGCATCGTCACCCAGTTGAAGGGTTTGCCTTGGTACTCCAGATCTGCGGCTGCCAGGACCTGGCGATAGCCGTAATAGGCCGCTTCCGGCCAGGCCATGGTGATGGCAGGCATCGCGGCGATCGGCTTCCAACCGGCATCACTGAAGAGCCGGTTGAGGCTTGGCTGACGGCTGATCATCAGGCGGTCGTACCGCGCCTGGCTGTCGGTCCATAGGCCGGATAAAAGTGTGCCATGCGCCAGCCAGCTCAGGCCGCCGACGGTGGGAGACGTTGCCCAGGCGCTGGCAGAGGCAAGGCCGGCCGCGGTTATCTCAGCCTCCACCTTCTCAAGGCGGCGCCTTGCGATGTCCGCATAGCGGGGGTCTTCGATCGCAGAGCGGCCGTAGGACTCGACGAAGATCAGGATGAAGTCCTTGTCCTCGATGGCGGTGAACAGCCCCTCACCCGTCCTTGGCCCCTCCCCAGCGGCCAGAGCCGTTTCGAAAACATGCATGTCCTGCACGGACTGCACAACTAGGGTCAGTCGATTATTGAGGTAGGATGGCAGTCGGGCCTCGACACGCGGCATTCCGAGATAGGCGGCAGTCCCGCCGGCAAGCGTGATGCCGACAAGGGTCAAGACAAGCCAGGATCGGCCCGGGCGCGGGATGGTCGACAACCATCGGGCGGCGATGAGAAAGAGCGCGAGCAGCAGAACAAGGCTGAGAATTCCTGCAGCGATCGCGGCAAAAGCAGCCAGCGGTCCGACCGTACCCGACATCAGGTTCCAGCCGTCCACCAGCATCTTGAGGTCGAGATACGGATTGAAGGGACGCTGGAAGGCGGCCTGGGTGCCGATATCGGCAAATTTCAGAAAGAGGATGATGAGGAGCAGCAGGCCGCAGGTTAGTGCCGTTATCTTCCGCCATGTGGAGGGGACCACTAGCAAGAGAAGCATCAGAAGCGGCAGTTCGAGCGGCAGCCGCGCGAAGGCATCAAGACCGATCGCGTCAGGATGGCCGGGAAGCGTGAAGGCGAGCCATGCGATGGCTGCGCCCAGCAAGATACCTGCCAGGGGACGGATGTTCGTGCCACGCCCCATCATGCAGTTACTCCCGACCGCCGAACTTCATATGCGTTGCATGCGACGGATTTTGCCTCCATGAAGGTCTTCTGCCTCGGTTCTTGCGTATAACTCCCCGACAGATCTCTCACGACAAACGGAATCCTCACAGCTTGACCTTTCTGCGTCTCCTCGCTCCACTTGCCCTCATCGCTGTTCTCGCATTCCTGCTGTCGCGGATAGACCTCGAGACGCTGCAATCGGCTTTCTCGGAGATTTCCATTGCACACGTAGCGGCCGGACTCGCCCTTGTGCAACTTCAGATCATCGTTTCGGCTCTCCGCTGGCGCTTCACGGCCGCGCGTCTTAGCGAGGGCATGCCGATATCGCTGGCGATCCGAGAGTATTATGTTGCGAGCTTTCTGAACCAGAGCCTGCCGGGCGGCATGGCCGGCGATGCCGTTCGCGCGGTGCGCATGCGCAATGCCGGCCCGGGCGGATGGAAGGCGCCGGCAAAGGCTGTGGTTTTCGAGCGCCTCTCGGGACAGCTGGCCTTCTTTCTTCTCGCGATCATCGGGCTTTTCGTCTGGCCACGTTTGATCGGCGGAGAGCAGGAAGGGCGCCAGGCCTTCCGTCTGGTGCTCGGCTTCTTTGCCGTTGCCGCCGTCGCCATCGCAGCGATCATCGCGGCGGGCGGGCGTCTGGCGTGGATCCGCAAGTTTCGGGCTGACATCACGGAGGTCTTCATCCGTGGGCGCGCGCTCCCATTCCAGCTCGGCACGAGCCTCTTGATCGTCTCGACCTATGTTGGGACTTTCTTCATCGCCAGCGATGCGGTGGGCGCGCCGCTGCCCTGGGAGGCAGCCCTGACGGTGGTTCCGCTCTGTCTGATCGCCATGCTGATCCCGGCGGGCTTCGGAGGCTGGGGAACGCGAGAGGCGGCGGCCATGGCGCTCTGGCCGATCATCGGCGCTTCTGCGGCCGAAGGACTGGCTGCCAGCATCATCTATGGCGGGCTTTCGCTGGCAGGCGCCCTGCCCGGGCTGGCCCTGCTTGCCATCGAAGCCATCCGTGGCAGGCCGCGCCGCGCCTGAGGCGCCCATTACCGAGCCTCGATCCGGGCATAGACATCGCCCGAGGATGCGTCCGGAGACATCTGCGACAGTTCGACGAGAAGCTCGTCAGCCGTCTTCCAGCGATCCCAGACGAAACGGTGCTGCTCGCCCACGACCCGGTTGAAGCGATAGCCGCCGAGGCCCATCAGCCTGTCGATCGCATTGGACGCCACGGAGGGCATGGCGGGAATGTACTCGAAGGCGATGAGGGGGATCGGCTTGCTCAAGCCATGGAGGATTTCGGCCTCCGCTCCCTCGACATCGATCTTGCAGAAGGACGGCATGCCGTGTTTCGCGATCAGGTGGTCAAGCGTCACCATGGGAACGGTGACCTTCTGGTCCCAAACTACCTGCGAAAAGCCTTTGCTCTGCTTGACCGTCTCCACGAAGCTGCTGGAAATGCTGGTCACCGTCGGATGCAGGCTCGAGATCAGAAGATCGATTTCGCCCGCCTTACGACCGACGGCAACACGCTCGAAACCGGTCAGAGCGCCTGAGAAGCGGCTTTCGATGAAATCGGCGAATGCCGGCTGTGGCTCGACTGCGACCACACGCGCGCCGAGATCGAGCAAGGTGCGACTGCGGCTGCCGACATGGGCGCCTATATCGAACACCAGTTCGCCAGGTTTGATGATCGAGCCGTAGAAGTTGCGCAACGCGCGGCGTCGCCATGGCTGACCGTAGTAAACGACCAGGGATCGGGCGAGACCGAAGGAGGTGGAAAGCCGATGGACACGGCCCGTCATGGCGCGCCCGGCTTTCGGAGAAGATAAATGATGTCCACTGTGAAGGAGTAGATCAGGGCCAGCAGCGCAACGACCGCTATACCCGTCGAATAAGGTGTCTCGACGAAGGGGATGAGGATCAGGCACAGCGCCGAAATCTGGATCACGCAGACCAGTTTGCGCCGGAAGGACGGGAAAAGCTCCCCTGTCAGCCTCGGGATCATCCAGCCGGCTGCAACAAAAGCGTAGCGCATCAAGCCGATCCAGATCACCCAAAGCCCCGCCTTTTCCAGCAAGGCGGCAGCGACCGAGAGCACGAGGATCAGAAGCGCGTCGACCTCCATGTCAAAACGCGCACCGAATGCAGATTCATGGCCGTAGACGCGGGCGAGATAGCCGTCGACCCCGTCAAGCGCGAGTGCGATCAGAACCACGCCCACGAGCGTCCAAAGTGCAAGGTCGGTGGCGGCGAGGCTATCGAAACAGAGGACGGTCGCACCCGTCAGGCTGACAAGGCAGGCGCGGAAGGCGGTGACCAGGTTGGCCGGCCCGAACCGCCGATGCGGGTGGTCCGGAAGGGCATACAAGACCAGCGTGAACATCAGGACCAGTGAAAGGATCACCGAGGCTACGAAGTCCCAACCGAGCGGAAGCCGGAAGGAGACCAGCAGCGCGACTATCGACGTGCCCAAGAGCAAACCGGAGAGGCCCGCGATCGTGTCCGACAGCAACGCCGGCCGCGCGCGCAACTGTGTGATCCAGCCAGCCTGGGCGAGACCCCAAGACCGACCGAAACGATCGCCGCCAAGCCGTTCCGGCTCGCTTGCCATAGTCAAATCCTCCCTGCCCGCTTGGAGCTTACTCTGCGGCGACCAGCGTTTCCAGATCCAGCATGTGGCCGGCACGCAGTGTCTTTGTCCGCAGGTAGTTCTGGTTTTCCGCGGTCACGCGACCGGTGACCGGCGAACGCGCCTCGACCTCGATACCGCCCAGTTCCAGGCCGGCGATCTTGGTCGGATTGTTGGTGTAGACAGCGACTTTCGAGATCTCGAGCTGGCGCAGCATCGCGACCGCAGCCTCATAGCGCCGATGATCCTCGGCGAGGCCAAGTTCCGCATCCGCGTCGATCGTATCCAGGCCGAGGTGCTGATAGCCATAGGCGCGCATCTTTGCGCCGATGCCGGTGCCGCGTCCTTCCTGATCGAGATAGAGCAGCACGCCGCCACCTGCCTGCTTGAGCAGAGCAAGACCGTTGCGCAACTGGTCGCCGCAGTCGCATTTCAGCGAGCCGCAGAGGTCACCGGTGATGCAGGACGAGTGGATACGGATCGGGACAGTCTTCGACATGTCCGGCTTGCCGACCACGATGGCGACCTGATCCTTCTGGGCGAGGCCACCCCGGAAGACCACGAAGTCGGCATCGCCGAGATCCTTGAGCGGCACGCGGGTGCGCACGACCTTTTCGAACCTCTGGCGCGCGACATCGGCGCCCTTCAGGCGGCTCGCGGCGATCTCGCAGCAGCCGGCGAAGCGATCGGCGATCTCTGTCACATCAGCAAGCACCATGGCGGGGAGCAGCAGCGCAAGACGTGCCAGCTCCGTCGACTGGATCGCGAGATCATCAGCGGGCTGCCAGATCGCCGGCTTCCCTGCGCCGAGAGCGTAAGCCAGACGTGACGCATCATCGAAGGCCAGCCCAGCGAGCGGTGTGATGACATCGCTATCTGCGGCGATGCCGAGACGAGCGGCGCGCGGTTTGGTCAAGAGCAGGCTGTGGCGATCTTCGGTAACAGCGGCGAATTGATCGTAGAGAGAGGGCGCCACGCAATCGAGCGCCACGACCGCGAGCTTTCTTGATCCCTCCGCAAGCAGGACGGGTCGGCCGTAGCGCAGTTCTGCGACGGCGCGTTCAACTTCGATTGCGGCGGTGGGGAACTGGAAAGTGGGCTGGCTGGAATTCGACATGAGGCATACTCTCCCTATCAGTGGCATCCATTACGCCCGACTTCCGGCGACGGATTGCGCAGCCGCCATAAATTTATTTTGATGGCGTGCTTGGAACAAAATGCCTGCTAAAGCCATACGTTCCATTCGGACATGTATTTAGGGCGCGGGGAATTCAGTTTGAAGCTCGACCAAGACGAACAGACCGTTTCCGGCGGTGCGCATGCCCTTGCGCTCTGGTTCGAGGCTAAAGAAACCTGCGGTCTGCGCGAAGAAAGCCTTCCTGCTCCATCGGATAACGAGGTCCTCGTCCGCACGCTTTTCAGCGGCATCAGCCGTGGAACCGAGTCCCTCATCTTCCGCGGCGCTGTGCCCGAAAGTGAATTTGACCGCATGCGCGGGCCGCATATGCAGGGCGATTTCCCATTTCCAGTGAAATACGGATATGCCGCAGTCGGACAAGTAGAGGCGGGTCCTCCCCATCTCCTGGGCAAGAGCGTATTTGCTCTTCATCCGCATCAGGACCGCTTCGTCCTTCCGATTGATCAGGTCACCGTCCTGCCGGAAACGCTGCCACCACAACGCGCCGTGCTTACGGCGAACATGGAAACCGCGCTCAACATCGTCTGGGACGCAGGCGTTCAGCCAGGTGACCGGGTTGCCGTGTTCGGCGCCGGCGTCGTCGGATCACTGGTCGCCTATATCTCCTCGCGCATCGTGGGCACGGAGACCGTGCTCGTCGATCTCGATCCGAAACGGCAGGGCCTCGCCACGGATCTCAGCCTGAGTTTCTCTGCGGCCGACCGCCTCGACGGCGAATTCGACGTTCTCATCAATGCGACGGCATCGGCTGGGGCCCTGGAGAATGCCATTGCGCATGCGGGCGTGGAGGCAAAGATCGTCGAGGCCAGCTGGTATGGCGATCGGCCGGTGACCATCCCGCTGGGCGGCGCATTCCATTCCCGCCGGCTGTCATTGGTCAGCTCGCAAGTCGGCGCGGTCCCCGCCTCGCGCAGGGCACGCTGGAGCTATGCGCGCCGCCTCGCCAAGGCGCTCGAGCTGCTGCTCGACGATAGGCTCGATCGCCTGATTTCCGGAGAGACACGTTTTTCTGAACTGCCCGCCGCTTACGGACGTATCCTATCCTCGCAAGACACTTTGTGCCACCGCATCCGCTACTGACGAAAGAGAGCTCATGTTCGCTGTTGAAGTTCGAGACCACATCATGATCGCCCACAGCCTGCCGCGTCCGGTCTTCGGGCCTGCCCAGGGCATGCACGGAGCGACCTTCGTCGTGGATGCGGCATTCTTCACCAAGGATGTGGACGAAGATGGGCTGGCCGTCGATATCGGTGCAGCCACCACGGTTCTCGCCGAGGTGCTGAAGCCCCTCAACTACCAGAATCTCGACGAAGTCGAGGCCTTCAAGGGTAAGGTCAGCACAACGGAAGTGATCGCCAAGCACATCTTCGACCAGTTGGCGAAAGCCGTAAGCGACAAGCGTCTGGGCGCCGGGAGCCACCGCATCTGCCGGCTGAAGGTGACCCTGCATGAGTCCCATGCCGCCCGCGGCTGGTATGAGGCCGATCTTTGAGCCGTTCTCTCGTCTTCGCCTATCCCGGCGATCTCTCGCTGAAAACCGGCGGCTATGGCTATGACCGCAAGGTCATCGAGGGGCTGAAGCAGATCGGGTGGGAGGTCGAGTTGCTCGGATTTGGTGACGGTTTTCCTGCGCCTTCCGACACCACCCTTGATCGTGCGGGCGAGGCTCTTTCGGCTTTGCCGGACGGCTCGCACGTCGTCATTGACGGGCTGGCCTTCGGCGTGCTTGAGGGCTTTGCGCTGAAGGAGGCCGAGAGGCTGCGGATCGTCGCCCTCGTCCACCATCCGCTTGCGCTCGAAACCGGACTTTCCGAGGAGGAGCAGCGCCGGTTCCGCGAAAGCGAGCGCAAGGCGCTCTCTGCCGCACGGCATGTGATCGTGACGTCACCCATGACGGCGCGGGAACTCGTCGCCAATTACAACGTCGCGGCCGCCGACATCACGGTGGCGCTCCCGGGTACGGAGAAAGCGTCCACCGTCCCCCCTCAGAATTCTGTGCCCAACATCCTTTCCGTCGGAACGCTGTCGCGACGCAAGGGACACGATGTGCTGCTTTCCGCTCTCAAGCAGGTGGAGGATCTGCCCTGGAAGGCGACCATCGTCGGCAGCAAGACACTTGATCCAGTCACCAGTAAAGCGCTTGCAGATCAGGTTGACAGGCTCGAACTCGGGCAACGGGTCGAGCTTGTGGGAGAGGTCGAGGAGCCGCGCACCTATTTCGCCAGGGCCGACATTTTTGCTCTGGCTAGCCGATACGAAGGCTACGGCATGGTCTTTGCCGAGGCGCTTTCCCATGGGCTGCCGATCGTTGCCTGTCATGCCGGAGCTGTGCCGGAAGTGGTGCCAGAAGAAGCGGGCTTCCTCGTGCCTGTCGATGATGTCGACGCTTTCAGCGCGGCCCTGCGCCACCTGCTGAACGATCCGGAAGAGCGGTCCGCAAAGGCTGAGGGTGCGCGCCGAGCGATTGCGACACTCCCCGACTGGGCCGAGACGGTGAAGATCATCTCCAACGCATTGGACAAGATATCATGAGCGGCTTTGACAAGGACTGGCTGGCACTGCGCGAACCGGTTGACCAAAGAGCGCGCGCAGACGCTTTGGTGGAGCGGCTATCGCGGCACCTCGAAGAGGCCGAAGCGCCCGCGATCATCGATATCGGCTGCGGCACAGGCTCGACATGGAGGAGCCTTTCGGGGCGTGTTCCTCGCTCTGCTACCTGGCAGTTGCTCGATTACGATCCCTTGCTTCTCGCAGAGGCCGAACGGCGTATCGGCGGCGCCAGCGACGTGACGTTTCGCCAGTTCGACCTCAACCAGTTCGAGGACCTGCCGCTCGAGCAGGTCACGGTCGTGACGGCCTCGGCGCTGTTCGATCTCTGCTCGGCGGACTTCTGCAATCGTTTCGCGGAGGCGCTGGTACGAAGCAAAACGGGGCTTTACGCAGCTCTCAATTATGATGGTGTGATCGAGTGGTCGGTGCGACATCCGCTGGACGGGCAGGTGGTGATCGATTTCAACCAGCACCAGCGTTCAGACAAGGGGTTTGGTCCGGCACTTGGGCCCGACGCGACGGATCACTTGAGGCTCGCATTCGAGAACCTGCGCTATCGCGTTTCGGTCGCGACCAGCCCATGGGTCATCCGACCGGAGGAGGCAGATCTTCAGATCGCTTTCCTGAAGGGTTTGGAGCAGCCGCTGGTCGAGATCGGAAGCCTGACCGCACCAGAGATCAGGTCCTGGATGGACTTCAGGCTGGAAGCAGTCGGCCAGACTGGCAGCTCATGCGTGGTCGGCCACACGGATATCCTCGCCCTGCCCTGCCGCTGAACCGGCGGCGCTGCTGAGGTCACAGTCGAAGAGCACGTCGCTACCCAGCGTGTAAACCTTGGCCGCCGGGCGATGGGCGCTCGAGAGTTTTTCGATGGGCGGCAAAGCGATGCCGGCCGGGCCGGAGCCGATGATCAGCGGTGCGACGGCCACATGCAGCCGATCGACCAGACCTGCCTCGATAAACCGGGCAATCGTCCGGGCACCGCCTTCAACAAGGATCCGCCGCAACCCACGCGCGGCAAGCGCGTCGAGGATTTCCTGCGGGTCCAGACCACCCTCGCCTTTCCGGACGCGGATCACGTCGGCGCCGTGCGATTTGACGGGAGCGTCGTCTGCCTGGATCAGGATCACGGGCGCGCCGCCATCGCGGAAGAGACGCTCGTCACCCGTTAGCTCCGCGCCGCAATCGATGACCACGCGGACAGGGTTCGGGCCTTTGACAGCCCGCACGGATAGCCGGGGGTCGTCGCATTTGACTGTGCCGACACCGACGATTACGGCCTCGACGAGTGCACGACAGCGATGAAGGTGGGCGATCCCTTCGGGTCCGGAGATGTCCCGCGCATCGCCCGAGGGGGTGGCGACGCGTCCGTCGAGCGACTGGCCGACCTGTGCCAGGACGAAACCATCCTTTGCGGCGGCGATCGGGGCGTAAAGGGCCATGACGGGGTCTGTTTCGTCTGAAACACCTGAACCAGCACCCCGCATAGCAAGAAGGCGTGCCCAGAGCTGATCCGTCATGTCGATCTTACGCATCGGGTCTCCGTCCTGAATTTTACAAAATGCGGTAAAGGGTCCGGTCGCGGCGGATTACGTGGTGAAAAATCACCGCCGCAAAATGCAACGCGAAAAGTGCCAAAAGGATCCATGCGCTCCATTCATGGATGGCCGACAGGGTGAAGGCGATATCCGGCGACTTGCCGATCGGGCTCCAGACGGTGAACAGACCGAACCAGTTCAGCGGAAAACCATGGGCGTTCGTGGCCAGAAAACCCGATACGGGCATGATGATCAGGAAGACATAGAGGAGACCATGGACGGTATGGGCGGCCGCCTTTTCGAGAGCGGGAGCTTCGACCAGGGGAGCGCCGCTTGTCAGCCGCGCGCCGATGCGCAGCAGCATGAGCCAGAGAACAAGGAAGCCGAGGCTCTCATGCACCAGATAGAAATCCAGTTTGACGTCGTCTTTGACGAAACCGATCATCAAGCCGAGGGGCCAGGTGGCCAGAACGAGGCCGGCGATCAGCCAATGGAGTATGCGCAAACGAGCCGCATAGCGGCCAGCTTCTCCTGCCATCTCCACATTGCTCACGCTCATCTGCCCACTCCCATCTCGTCCCCGTGATCGGCCCAGCGCCCGGCCTCCCCGCCGGGTTGGTCGCTGAAGACGGCCAGCATGGTTCCGTTTGACGAGAATGTAAACGAAAGATGACGGTCAGCAGATCAGGTCACACTGTGGTGATCACAAGGTGGGTGGGGCCTTCTGGAAGAAGACGTAGGACCCTTTGGCAACCTTGAAGATATCGCAGTTGCGCCGAACCTTGCGTTCACCTTCCAGGCGGAAGACACCGAGCGAACCGGAGAAACCATCCGGCGACATGATGCGCTCCGGCGCGAATGCCACTTCGCCGAAACGGCCGGCCAAACCGATTGCCATGGCCATGGCGTCAAACCCGTATCCGGCCTGGGCCGAGGCTGGCATGCCATAGCTTGCCATGTAGCGGCTGCCGATCCGGCTCTGGACGTTCTGGTCGTAGCGGCAGACGATGCTGCCGGTGAGCTTCGGATCGTTGAGATCCTGGGCCGTCAGCACCGTGCTGGCGACGACCCGGCGTCCCGGACGCGGCGGCTTGGCGGCATCGGCTTTCTTCAGCACGTCACCGGGTGACTTCACGCCCGGCATCAGGACGACCATGTCGGCCTTGCTCCAGGAGGCCAGCGCCTTGGACGGCAACGTGCCGCCGGCAAGCTCGACAATCGGCTCCACCTTGCCACCGAAAGCCTTGACCTGGCGGGCGATGCGATCGGCCTCCAGCTTTTCGGCCGGCGAGGACGCGAGGATCACGGCGTGGCTTGCGCCTTCGGCCATGGCGAAGGAGGCGCTTTCGATGAGGCTGTCGGTCGGGCTCGACACGAAGGCGTATACATCCGGGGGCAGCGCAACGTCGTTGGTCTGGAAGGCGATCATCGGCACCTGAAGACCACCGAGACCTCGCTGAATGATTTCGAATTCGGCGCCACGGGCTGTGGTGATGATCAGGGAGACCTGTTGGCGCGCCAAGGTCTTGGCAGCGGCCTCGATTGCCTCGGGCTTCTCCAGCGTCTCCAGCATGGTCAGCGTCACGACGTCGGAGCCCAGCGTGTTGACGGCCAGGGCCGCCCCGTCACGATACTCGCTGTCGGCCTGACGGCTTTGCTGATCGGCTCGGCGAACGCCGAGATAGGCCACCTTCACAGGACCCGACCCCAGCGTCTGATTGTACAAGCCGGTCTGACTGCCGGCTGGCGCTGTTGCAGTTCCAGCCCCCTCGCTCCCAGCGGGCTTGAAGTCGTCTGTCTGACAGGAGGCCAGGGTGAAGAGACCCAAAGCCAAGGTGCCGGCGCGCAGGAAACTCCGCGTGGTGATGACTGATCCAATCATGATTGCTGTTCGTGCGCTCCCGATCCTGCGGGAACGTTAAGCATCGGCATTCGCCGGCGCAAGAGCGAAGGCGTTCCATATCTGGGCAGATTATCATCATGGTAACTGTCAGCCGCCGCCGATCGGCCGGGCGATCAGCCTAGACTTACGACTGCAGAAGCCCGCAATTCCCGGGACTCGGCCTGCCATGGTTAAACACCGATTACTTCGATCGCTTGCATTTTACTATAATATATCCACCCGAATTCAAAGTATTTACGCCACATATCGGAACCAATAATTCAATCAATACAGCTATTCTCCAAGCAACAATCGGAGAATAGCGATGCTCAAGAACAAGAAAAACACTATCGCCCTCTCGGCCTTCGCCGTCGCTTCACTGCTGTCCACCAGCGCCACGGCCGCGCCCATTCCGACTGGCACGCTTTCCTCCTATTCCACAGTCGCCCAGACGCTGGTGCTCGGGATGAGCCCCGTGGCGGCAACCTTCGGCGAGACCATCCGGGAGAAGCTTGCCGAAACCTGGCAGAAAAGCGCCCGACTGATGGTTCAACCGCCGGCGCCTCAGGCCATTGCCCTTGCGCCGGTTGACAAGACGCTCTCGACAGGCGCCGTCGCCGTTACTCCCAAGTCTGCGCCATCAGGCCGGACCAAGGCGGAAGATGTCTTCGGCTCGGTCGCCATTCCGTTCAAGAAGCTCGGCGCGCTGAAGAAAGCTGCGCCGACTTTCTCGGAGATCGCTAAGGGAACGGCCCTGAAATGCGCAGGCAAGGATTGCTTCGATGCGAAGGCGATCGTTCAGCGGACCTCAGCCGGCAGCGGGATGTCTTCGATCCGGGACAAGCTCAACCTCGTCAATTACGAGGTGAACCGACGCATCACCTATCGCAAGGACATCGATAGCCATGGCCGCCTTGACCAGTGGTCGTCCCCGTCCCAGACGCTTGCGTCCGGCTTCGGCGATTGTGAGGACTATGCTCTGTTGAAGATGGCCGTTCTCGCAGCGCAGGGCGTTTCGCTGCAGGACATGACTGTCGTCATCCTCTACGACAAGAAGCGGCACTTCTATCACGCCGTCCTTTCGGTCGAGGTGCAGGGCACGCATTTCATTCTCGACAATATGCGCGATCAGGTTTTGGCCGACAGCCGCCTGCCGGACTATCAGCCGCTGTTCTCGATTTCGAACGGTCGTGGCTTCCTGCACGGCACCCGGACAAAGGGTAAGGCTCTTGCGATGAAGAGCTTCGACAGCATTGCCCCCGGCGAGGGTGGCGACCTCTGAGAGATGTTCGCGGTGAACCTCAGCCTCGAACGACGTAGCCGATCACCATCTGCTTCTGATGGCTTGGCGCCATGGCCAGGTTCATCTGGCCCGTGAGCTGCTTGCCGGCGCAGGTGGCGGTGAAACCGGTCGTTACCATCTTGCCTTTCGCAGACAGGCTCTGGATCGCGTCATCGACCTGTGTATCCAGCACGAAACGGAAACCTGCAGAGAGCTGCGCAATATTGCCCATGACCAGCCGCTGCTTCAGCATGGTCATGAAGGGTTCATTGAAGAACTGGATCTTCTTGTCGCGGGTGAGCACGATCGCCGGTGTCGGACAGGCCTGAACAAGCGTATTGAGGTGGTCCAGTGAATAGACGTTTTCCATCTGCGCCAGTCGCCGCCACATCCAGCGGAAGGCGATGACACGCAGCATCGAGGCGAGGTTGCTGTTTTCCCCGACCTGGGTCGCAGCCTGATCGACGATATCGCCGATCGACTGGCGCGAGCCGGTCAACAGCCATGAGAGACCATCCCAATAGATGGTTTCCAGCCGGATCCCCCGCCTCGTACCGCCCTTGCCGATGATTGCACGGAACTTCGGCTCCGCGTCGCTGTCCTCGACCTGCTGCAGTGCCGCCGGAGTAAAATCGGTCTGCTCAGGCTGAAACAGATGCCGGTCCGGAAAAGACATGCGGCGTCACCGTTCGGTCAGGGCGACGGACTGCGCCTTGTTGATCGGCTTCATCAGGTAGCTCAAGATGGTCTTGCGACCCGTCATGATTTCCGCCGAGGCGACCATGCCAGGAATGATCGGATAGGACTTGCCGTTGCGCACCAGTTCCGATTGATCGGTCTTTACGTGGACGAGGTAGAAGGTTTCCCCCTTCTCCTTGTCGACGATGCTGTCAGCCGAGACGTTCGTCACCTCGCCTTCAAGCCCGCCGAAGATCGAGAAGTCGTAGGCTGTCACCTTGACGATCGCCTTTTGTCCGCGGGTGATAAAGGCCACGTCCCGCGGCGAAATTTTGGCTTCGATCAGGAGCGTATCGGCGGTCGGCACGATGCCCGCGACGACCGTGCCCGGATCGACATAGGCACCGATCGTGTTGACTTCGAGCGTATTGACGATGCCATCGACCGGCGAGCGGATGTCGGTCCGGCTGACGCGATCCGTCGCGCCGCGGATCGTCTCGTCGATGACGGAAAGCTCGGCAAGCGTCTGGGCCTTTTCCGTCAGCGCCTGCTGGCGCAGCTGCAAGGCCAGTTCCTCGACCTGCAGACGCGCCTCTTCCACGGCGCCACGCAGGCGCTCGAGGCTTTCCTGGTAGACCGTGATCTGTCCGCGCTGATCGGTCAGTTCTCGCTCGAGCGCGATCAGTTCCGTCTGTGCGACGAGCCCCTTCTTCGCCAGCGGGCTCATCAGATCATACTGGCGGGTGGCCTGGGCAATGTTCTGCTCGAGGCGGGCGATATTGGCCTGGGCTTCCGTCAGTTCGTTCTCGCGCTGGCGCACGCGTTCGCGCAGCACGCCCGCCTTGTTGATGTAGGCTGCCTTGTTGGCCGCAAACAGGCGCTCTTCGTTTTCGCAGACCTTGTCGGCGACCGACTGAACCTCTTCCGGGCAGACAAAGGCGGTGTCGTAGTCTCCGGCCTCTTCGAGGGCGAGACGGGCAATCTTTGCGCCCAGCGCGCGAGCCTTGGCAACGGATTCGCCAAGCGAGGATTCCGTGGTTGTGTTGTTGAGCTGGACGATCAGTTCCCCCTTGCGCACGACCTGACCGACCTGCACGGCGATGGTCTCGACCACACCCGCTTCGGACGACTGGACAATCTGGGTCTTCGAGACGGGGATGACCTTGCCTTCACCACGAGCGATTTCATCGATCTCCGCGATCGCCGCCCAGGCGAGGAAAATCACGATGAAAGCCGCGACAAGCCCGACGATCATGCGGGCCATGAAGGGCGGGGTATCGGCAACGGGGCGGCTCATGGCTTAACACCCTTTTTCTGCATTGCTTCGATCACCTGCTTCTTCGGGCCATCGGCCACGATCCGCCCCTTGTCGAGCACGATGAGGCGGTCGACGAGGTCGAGCATGGTGAAGCGATGGGTGGCGATCAGCAGCGTCGTGTCCTTGTCGAAGGCATTGTTCAAACGATTGATGAGATGGCGTTCGCTTGCCAGGTCCATGGCGCCGGAGGGCTCGTCGAGGAAGACGATCTTCGGCTTGGTCAGCAGCAGGCGCGCGATCGTCATGGCCTGTTTCTGGCCGCTCGACAGATTGGAGCCGCGCTCGCCGACCGGCATGTCGAAGCCGCGGGGATGGCGCGAGACGAATTCCTCGACCCCGGTCATGCGCGAGACTTCGAGCAGTTCTTCATCCGTCGCATCGGCGCGGCCGATCAAGAGGTTTTCCTTGACCGTGCCGGAGAAGAGATCCGAGGACTGGCCCGCGACCGCAACGGCCGCACGCACTTCGGACATGTGATACTGCCGGATATCGACGCCATCGATCAGGACGCGGCCCTCCGTCGGCACGAAGAGTCCATCGAGAAGGCGTCCGAGCGTCGTCTTGCCCGACCCGATGCGCCCGATAATGCCGACCTTCTCGCCCGGAGCGACCGTGATCGACAGCTTGTTGATTACCGGATGATCAGAGCCCGGATATTGGAAGCTCACATCCTGGAAGCTGAAGCCGCCATGCTTGATCTCGCGATTGACGAAGCCGACCGTGGAGGGGCGATCTTCCGGCTGCTCCATCACCTGATCGAGGATGCGCAGCGAAAGCGTCGCCTGCCGGAACCGGGCGAGCGTCATCGCGATCTGCCCCAGCGGCGCGCCGGCGCGGCTTGCAAGCATCACGGTGGCAACGATCGCACCCATGGCGAGGCGGCCCTCGGAAAACTCGTAGGTGCCGGCGATGACGATCAACACGCCGACGATCTGCTGGATCAGCGTCGTCAGGTTGATCGCATTCGTCGAGATGTGCTTGATCTCTTCGCTGGTGCGGCTCGAATGCTTCATCAGCTCCTGCCAGCGCCGCAGCATGGTTGCCTCGGCGCGCAGGCTCTTCAGCGTCTCGATCGTCGAGATCGTCTCGACCAGCAGCGACTGGCGCTTGGAGGCCTCGTTCGAGGCGGCGGCCATACGGTGCCCGATCTGGGCCTGGGCGCGGAAGCCGATGGCGACCGACAGCAGAAGCGCGACGGCCGGGATGATCGCGAGCCAACCCGAAATGAAATAGATGACAATCAGGAAGATGAAGACGAAGGCCGTGTCGATCATCAGGCCAATCGTGTTCGAGGTGAAGAATTCACGGACGAATTCATACTGCATCACGCGATTGGCATATTCCCCCGTCGACATGGGTCGCGACGCGAGCGTCGTGTTCAACACCTTGTCGAAGATCATCTGCGACAGACGCAGATCGGCATTGCGCCCGGCATGGTCGATCAGAGCCGCGCGCGCTTCCTTCAGGAGATAGTCGAAGAGATAGGCGAGCATGATACCGGCCGCGAGAACCCATAGCGTCGGGATCGCCTTGTTCGGCAGGACGCGGTCATAGACGTTCATCGTGAAGAGCGGCGAGCCGAGCGCGATCAGATTGATGAAGAGCGCCGCAACGATGACGCGCATATAGGTGCGCCAGTAAGGCACGAGCGCGCGGACCAGCCAGTGGCGCTTCTCGATCTCGTCAGCCGAACCGGTGAGCGCTTCTTCGCTGTCATTGCGGTAGTAAAGCGTGAAGGCAAAGGCCGAGACGGGCGCCAGCGCCAGCAGTTCCTGATGCGACAGGCGGACGGCTGCGGTGCCTTCGCGGATATCAAGCGTATAGACGCCGTCGTCGCTGACCTCAAGCAAGGGCAGCGTTCCGCCATCGTTCAGGACGACGATGGCGGGACAATCGAAATCGTTTTCCCGGATCGCGCGCTCGCCGACCCGCATGACCTGCAGGCCGATGCGCTCGGCCACATGCTCGACATCATCGAGCTCGAGCGACTCGACGATTTCATCCGGCAGGCCGGAGAACAAAACGGTATCCGAGCTGGGCCGGCCATAAAACGCAGCCACAGCCTTGAAGGATGCACGAAAGCTCAGGCGGGCACGAGGGCCCGCCGGTTCGATCAACGAATTTAACATGTCATCCTATCGGATGGTCGTTTACTGGAGCGGCGCCAGGAGGTCCATCGGAATTCCTGCCTTTTGCCGCGGATCCCGCTCGACATAGGCCCCATTCGGGGTTGTCTTCACGGAAAACTCGTTGCGTGCATAAGCATCGGTCTGACCGACCGGCTTCACGTTCATCGTCTTCAACAGCGAGCCAGAGGCTGCAAGGATCTTGTATTCGGCAAAGAGCGCTGCAACACGGGCCGTTTCGGCAACGATGCTGGTGTTGAAGCGGGTGTTCTGCGCGTCGAGAACGTCGAGCAGCGAACGCTGGCCGATCTTGAACTGCTCGCTATAGGACGAGACGAGCTGGGCATTCTGCGACGACTGCGAATTCAGGATCTGCGAGAGTTCGCCGCGGCTGCTACGCTCGTTCCAGGCGGAGCGAACCGACTCTTCGATTTCGCGATGGACCTGGTCGGATGCATAACGCTGCTCGCTGGCACGACGGATCTGCTCCTGCTCGCGGGCCTGGTCGATGCCGCCGCGATAGAGGTTCCAGCGGGCCACCAGACGAACCTGCACGTCGTTGGTGTTGCCTTCGTTCGTGCCGACATCGTTGCCGACGCTGGCGCGGCCTTCGAGATCGACCGTCGGTGCATAGTTGGAGCGGGCGGCGCGCACGGCAGCATCAGCCGCATCGATATCGGCGCGGGCCGAATAGATGCGCGGATTGTTGGCCTTGGCGGTTGCGATCGCTTCCTGCAGCGAGCGCGGGATGAACTTGGCGACGGAGCCCGGCACCTTGGCATTGGTGATCGGCTCACCGACCGTCTTCAGGAAGCGGATCTTGGTGAGTTCCAGCTCTTCCTTGGCCTCGCGCAAACGGGCCTGGGCAGCGGCGAGACGCTCACGACCCTGGACGGCGTCAACTTCCGTCAGCGCGCCACCGGAGATGCCCTGATTGATGTCGGACAGGATACCATTGTGGAAGGAAACGTTCTGCTGGGCAACGCCGACGATCTTCGCCTGCAGGATATATTCGAGATAATCCTGCACGACCTGCAGCGCGACCGTTTCCGAACGCTCGAGAACGCGGAAGGAGGCGCCATCGACGCGGGAGGCTTGCTGATCGACCTGGGCGCGACGACCGCCGCCATCGAGCAGGCGCTGGGTGACCGTCAGGCCGACCTCGGAGGAGTTGTAGATGTCATAGTCCCGCGTCGCCGTCCCGGTGCTGTCGTTCGACAGCCGGCGCTTTCCCACGCTTGCCTCGAGATCGATCGACGGCAGGTAGAGGCCGCGGGCCTGGCGCAGCTCGAACTCGACGGCTTCGCGGTTCTGAACCGCCTGCGAGATCTGCGGATTGGTGGTGAGCGCCTTCTGGATGGCCTCCTGCAGCGACATCGCGCTTGCGGGCGAAACCGACGCAATGGCGAAGGCTGCCGAGGTGTACAAGGCTGCAAATAAAGTCTTTTTGGTAAACAACGGTCTGCCCCTACCCAAATCTTCCTTGGCGGCCGTTATATACCGGGGCAACTGTCGCTGGGAAGTCCAATCGGCCTGTCCAAAAGATGCACCCAATTTTGATCTGTTGAAAAAGAATCAAGGTTTTTCGACATTCGGAGGAAGGAAATACTCCAAAACGGGCCCGACTCCATTGCATCTGTCGCGGTCACTACCCCGCCATCGAATCATTTTGCGGAACTGCGAAGTTAACCTTGCGATAAAGTTCCAGACTTTGTGAGCTCGAATGCCCAAGTTCTGAACATAGTGTCTCTCGCGCGCAACACTGCGACATCGGCCTACGAGGCCGAATGGGCATTTACTGCAAATCTCCGAGTCCTTCCGAATCGCGGGAAAGTAATCAAGCCATTGCTTCCGCCGCGAAAACGAAAAGGGCGCCGAAGCGGCGCCCTTTCCTCAGTTGTATACTATACGTTTTATTCGTGCGGCGTGACCGTCGTATGCTTGTCGTCGAAGAGGACCTTGATGGCGGTGTCGTGGTTCTGAAGCACGACCACATCCTTCCAGGTGTCTTCGCCGGTCTGGACGCTGACGGTGGTGTTGCCGTCATCGACCGTGGCGCGCAGATGGGTCTCGACACTCGCATCCGGCTGCTCGCCCAGCAGGCTGTCGAGAAGGGCCGTCACGTCGAGCACATCGCCTTCTTCAGAGCTGAAGTCGGTGATGACGTCGGCCACGTCGAGCTCATCAAGAGCGGTACCGTCAAAGACGAAGGTGTCGGCGCCGGCGCTGCCGGTCATCACCACCTCGCCCAGGCCGCCATGCAGCGTCAGGCCTTCCGGCTCCGATCCGAAGATCGTGTCGAAGCCGACTTCCACGAAGTTGCCGGTCGAGCCGTCGGCGAAGGTGAACTCACCCTCGGCGAAGATCGTCTGGCCGTCTTCCTCGCCAGTCGTCTGGTCCGTCGTGAGCGAGATGCTGGTGACACCGTGATCAGACAGGCTCGAAAGCTCGCCTTCGTCGCTGACGCCATTGTTGTTGGCATCGACCCAGATCGTCAGGTCGCCGAAGACCGTATCGCTGCTGTCGATCTTGCCGTCGCCATTCGAGTCGAGCGAGGCCAGAGCGGCCACGCCGCTCGCAAATTTCCCGCCGTTGAAATCGGGCGTGAAGATTTCCGAGCCGTTGTCGATCAGGCCGTTGCCATCGACGTCATAGGCGAGAATGCCATCGTCGCTGGTCCAGGCGATCTGATCAGCCTTGCCATCGGCATCGATGTCGAAGGTGACGCCGTTGTCGATCGACGAGAAGGCGAAGCCGTTGTGGTCGAGGTCGAGGACGATGGGGTCGGCGGCGGTCGGAGGCGTGCTGTTTCCTGTAATCGTCAGCGTGTAATCGAAACGCCCATCCCCCGAGTTACCACTGTCATTGTTTACAACGATAACCGTGTAAAAGCCGGACGTGGTGGCGGTGAACGTAAAGCGCGGATCCCCCCAGGGACCTGGCTTATCGACGTTATCGTCCGCAGTTCCAACGTAACCCGAGTCTGTCGTGTTCAGCGAGTTTCCGAGTGTGGCGGATGGGTTGGTGAATTTTCCCTTGAACAACCAGAGCGCAGGATCAAATGCATTTTCGCTGCGATCGACGGCAATTGAAACCGTCTGCCCTGCTTGCGCGTAGAAAACCCAGTAGTCGCTCTTCGATGGATCAACAGTAGTATAGCTGCCTTCGTCGTCCACCGAACCACTTACGGTCACATCTCTACCCAAAAGTGTTCCGACGAAGTCATCTACAGGGTTAACGTTGACAGAAAGGTTCTTCGTCACAACTTCCGTGTCGCCACCGACAGCTTCCGTCGAGGTCGCACGGACCTTCAGCGTGAAGTCGGCATCCGAGTTCGCCGGAGGCGTGATCTTCAGCTGCGACAGGTTCCAACCAGTGATGTTCGCGGTCGTCGAACCTGCAGTCGCCGTGAAGGTCTGACCCGATGCTCCCGTCAGCTTGGCGCCAACCGGAATATCGAGAATCTCGAGCTTCAGGGTCTCAGAGCCGTCCGTATCCGTTAGGCTGGAAGAGACAGACAAGGAAATCGCCGTGTCTTCATTGCCGCTCGCCGAAGAGACCGTCAGGGACGGAGCATCCGCAACGGCGGTGACCGACACTGCAAGATCCTTCGTCACAACTTCCGTGTCGCCACCGACAGCTTCCGTCGAGGTCGCACGGACCTTCAGCGTGAAGTCGGCATCCGAGTTCGCAGGAGGCGTGATCTTAAGCAGCGACAGGTTCCAACCAGTGATGTTCGCGGTCGTCGAACCTGCAGTCGCCGTGAAGGTCTGACCCGATGCTCCCGTCAGCTTGGCGCCAACCGGAATATCGAGAATCTCGAGCTTCAGGGTCTCAGAGCCGTCCGTATCCGTTAGGCTGGAAGAGACAGACAAGGAAATCGCCGTGTCTTCATTGCCGCTCGCCGAAGAGACCGTCAGGGACGGAGCATCCGCAACGGCGGTGACCGACACTGCAAGATCCTTCGTCACAACTTCCGTGTCGCCACCGACAGCTTCCGTCGAGGTCGCACGGACCTTCAGCGTGAAGTCGGCATCCGAGTTCGCCGGAGGCGTGATCTTCAGCTGCGACAGGTTCCAACCGGTGATGTTTGCCGTCGTCGAACCAGCCGTCGCCGTGAAGGTCTGACCAGAGGCACCCGTCAGCTTGGCGCCAACCGGAATATCGAGAATCTCGAGCTTCAGGGTCTCGGAGCCGTCCGTATCCGTCAGGCTGGAAGAGACAGACAAGAAAATCCCCGTGTCTTCATCTGCAATCGCCGATGACACCGTCAGCGAAGGAGCATCCGCAACTGCCGCTACAATCACCGTCACAACGATCGGAGCGGACACGTCACCGTCGTCGTCCGTGACGGTTACAGAGAAGGTCTCGGTGCCGCTCCAGTTCGACTTCGGAATGTAGGTGAACTCGCCCGTCTCTTTGTTCAGGGACAACGAGCCGTTTGCCGGACCGGTGACCAAGGAGAAGCCATTCTGGCCTACTCCATCATCCCCGATAATCGCCGCAATGGTTCCGCTGACGCTTTCGTCTTCCTTGGTTTCAAAGGTCTGCGGCGCACCCGACGGCGCACCATCCACCGTGACCACGAACTTGCCTGCGGCAAGCGACACGGCATCGCCATCGAAGTCCTGCGCCTGGATGAGCGAGGAGAAGTCGATGTCGCGGTCGCCCTGACCATCGATCGGCTTGTTGAGCGTGAAGGTGCCCGAGCCATTTGGCGCCAAGGACAGCGTGAAGACCGTCGGACCGTTCAGGCCCGCTGTCGCAGTCAGGATATTGTTCGCAACGGCGTAAACCAGCGTCACACCGCCAGACTGGAGGACCGGAAGGCCTGAGGTGCCGGATTTCAGGCTGAAGGTCAGCCCCTCGTCTGCCCCAACGCTGACGAGAGGAGATAGATTGAAGTTCGCGCTGGTCGGTGCTGCCGAGCCGGGCGTGCCGGCCAGACCGGCGAACGTGGAGGCATATTCCCCGCTCAGTGTGTTGCCAGGAGTCAGGTTTTCAGCAACCCCGCCATCGCCTTCGACCTTACCGAGGTTCGTGAGGTTGTTGCCGGTTGGCTTGATGCCATAGGCCTGGATCGTGAAGGCGTGATCGCCAGGCGCATTGGCCCCGCTCTCGATCTTCGCGATCTCGTCCTTGATCTGTTCCAGAGCCTTGCTAGCGGAGGTATCCCACCATTCCGTTTCATTCCGATTCGGTTCACCATCCGAAAGGAAGATCAACTCGTTGACATCAGCGTTTGCAAGCGGGCCGTCGGGAGCGGTGGTGACCTTCTCCAGATCCACATCGCCGAAACCATTGGTGGCCGCGAATTCGATGTAGGCGATCTGCTTACCGGCAGGCGCGGTAATAGTCAGGGTGCCAATGCCATTTACGGTCTGGCTGCCATTTGCCGGCGACGTTCCATCTGTGAAATGAACCGTGTAGCTGAACGTGGTCGATCCATTCGAAACTTTGTCCTCCAGCTTGAACTGTGCGCTGGTGACTGGGACGCCGTCGAAGTTGCCGAGATTCGCATACTCGCCGGCACCATCATAGTTGTTGAACGCGCCGAAATCGAAACGCAGACGCTCGCTTCCGCTCAGGTTTTGGCCGTCAACGCCCCATCCAAATGTCAGGCTTCCCTCGGCATCACCAAGCTCGGTGCTAGACGTCCAGCCGGACACCATCGCGACCTGGGTAGAACCGTTGAAGAGGATGTAGGCTTCGTCCCGGGAGCCGCCCACGCTTGCATCGAAATCATCGGTGCGGCCATCGACATCCAGAACTCGAGCTGGAATGCCTTCGATCCACTGAAGAGCCTCACGCATACCCGCTTCATAGTTGGTGTTCCCGCCGCTTCTGAGACCAGTGATGTCGCTCAACGCGTCATCAAGAGCGCCCAAATCCTTTGTGCCGTTACGGATGAGATCATAGGTCCCGACAGGCTCCGCATCTCCGCTGAACTCGACGATATGGACACGCACATCCTTTGCGCCTGTGGCCGCTAGATTTTCCAGGAAGTTCTTCACCTGTATCTGGAACTGCTCAACATTCACGCTACCCGATGTATCGAGAACGAGGACGAAGTTGGCAACCTTGGCCTCCGTCGGTGCGACGATCTGCGGCGTGTCGATCTTCACCTCATCTATGGAGCCATTGGCCGTCGGGATGTCGTCGCGGACATCAATCACGAACTTGCCGGCCGTGAGCGTCACGGTATCGCCGTCGCCGTCCTTGCCGACGATGAACTGCGAGAGATCGAGAAGCGAAGACGGCGTACCGCTGCTGAGCAGGTTCTCGGCGTCGTTGAATGCGCCATCCGAACCCGATGCGACATTGTTCAACGTCGGGTGGTCGATCTGGTCCTTCAGTTCGAACGTATAGGAGGTACCCTGCGCGTTCAGCTTGAGGGTGAAGACCTCTCGGCCGTCAGCCGTGCCGGTCAACGTCTTGCCATCGCTGCTTACCGAAATCAGGATCGGCTTGCCCTGAGAGGTCAGCCCGGTCGGTTCATTGGTTGCCGCCTTCAGAGAGATCGCTTCGGTGGCGTGAGCGCCGTCAGCACCAAAGTTGAAGAACGACATGAGGGATGCAACGCTGACAGACTTACTTGCGACACCATCTCCGGCAATCGCGGTGCCATTTGCGATCGCAGCCGCCGAGTCTGCCGCTGCCGTCGAGAGGCCGTCCTCGTCGACAACCAGACGGACGAGAGAAGCCGATGTCGCAACTGCCGGCCCGTGATCGGCAAACTTAATGTTGCCACCCAGATCGATCCAAGCGCTGTCGACATGCTTGTCGCCATCACCATCGGTGATCGTCGCGGTGGCAGTCAGCTTGACCAGGTTATCTGCCAAAGACTTCAGGTCGTCTGCGTAGTTTGAGGAGTCGGATTCGTCGTGGTCGATTTCCTTGAACTGGGTAAGGGTGACCTTACCAGAGGCGTCAACCTCGATCTGGAATACCGTGCCCGCCGAGGTCTTGCCGAGAACCTTGCCGTCCCTCGACATCACGAGCGTGATATCACGGCCATCGCTCTTGAGGCCGGAGGCCGAGTCAGTGACGCTCAACGCGTAGCTGACCGTCACCTTACCTGCGCCATCTGCACCGAAGGACTTCGATGCTATCGAGAAAACACCACCAAAGGCAGCGCTGCTTACGGCAGTATCGTTGACACGGTCACCGATCGTTTCGCCGTCCTGCGTCGTCAGAACCACGTCACCTTCGTTTGTCGCAATGATGTCGATCCTCGGACCGTCATCTTCGAACACAATCTTGCTGCCGATTTCGACCGTGTCAGTCGCCTTATCGCCGTCAAAATCTTCGACGGTGACTTCTGCGAAGATCTTGTTCGCCAGGGTCTCTTCGCTTGTGCGGCGATCGCCGTCCGACGCGTCATTGCTTTCGTCCGAATCCTTCGGATCGTCGTGCTTGATCGAGACATACTGGACCATCGACAGCGTGCCGTCGTTTGCAATGTGGATTGCAAAGGCAGCCGGATCCGGATCTGCCTGTCCTGGCTGACGAATGTCATTATCGCCATCGTTCGGCTTGTCATAGCGGCCGACGACCAGCCCGTTCTCGATGAAGAGGTAGATGTCGCGACCGTCCGTCGTCTGCAGCCCCGAGTAGGTGCCGTTTCCGGCGACCAGCTTGAGCGCCCAGGTCACGCTGGCCGTGTCATCGGCACCTTCCTTCACGACGGCCGTGACCATGCCAGTCTGAGTGGCATACTGGCGCGTCATGTCAGGGTCATTTCCTGGCAGGCCCACGCCGCTGAAAAGCGCAGTCACCGCTTCGCTGCTTGTCTCGTCATCGCCAGCGTCGGAACCTGCGGTCTCGTCTACGATCAGTCGCCCGCCGGTTGCACGCGCGTCAACTTCCGGAACATCATCACGGATCCCGATCGAGAAGACGTCGTCGAGAGTGACGCTATCTCCGTCACCATCGGTTGCCTTGATCAGTGCGCCGAAATTGATGTCGGTGACCTCGACACGGTCGAGAACATCCTGGAGGTCGAAATTCTCATCGGACTGAGGGGTATTATGGCGATACGCAAGCCCATCATCACCCGGCGCGTCGTGATCGAGCTGGTCGAAAAGCTTGAATTCAAATTTACCGCCAGGCTGCACGGTCAACGAGAAGACAACGCGTTCTGCGCCACCTTCGCCGCCGGCGACATACGCTTCCAGCGCATTGCCGACAATTCGGTAGCTCAACGCGTCACTCTGCGAGGACAGGCCGAGTTCGGTCAGAGTTTCCAGTGCAGCTTCGGCTGCCTCACCCGTCACGAAAGAGAAGGAGACCGGGCCATCGGCACCAGGCTTCACGAGGCGCTCCAGGGAGCCGCTGATATAGGCCGGGCCGCGATCGTCTCCGACGTTCGGGTCACCCGTATAGGAGTTGTCCCAGCGTGCAGTATCGTTCGGGCTTGTGCCGGTCGACAGGCCAGTGTTGATGTCGTCTTCGTCTACGGTGAAGACGAGGTTGCAACCGCTCTGAACAGGAACGTCGTCGATCACATCGACCGTAAAGCTGCCACGAGCGCTATCGCCGTCCGCGTCCGTTGCCGTGAAGGGAATGTTCAGGCTCAACACTTCGTCGGCACCTGGCAGTTCCGACAACAGCATGGGGGACGGAACATCACCACCATTGTCACCAGCGCCCTCGGGTGGAGCGGCGTGATCAAGATTGCCGATCAGCGTGAACGTGTAGCTACCGGTCTCCGAGGTCGGATCAAGCGTGATGGTGAAAACGGTCCCTGCCGGATACTCACTGCCCTCGGCCATAAATGACTTTGCGGCTTGCTCGCCCTCAACGGTCTCCTTGTAAGCAACGAGAACGTACCCGCCGTTCCAGTTGCCTTCGCTATCTCTCGCGTAGTCGATATAATACTGCAGCGTCTCGTTATCAGACGTCAGACCCGCCAGATCCGAGATAGCGGCAATGATATCGCCAGACGTCGATGAGGTATCGAGGCCGGCAAAAGCCAAGGTACGACCGATTGGATCGTCGCCTGTTGGCTCGCCATCTACGATAGCTTCAGACTTGAGATCATTGTCCGCGCCCCAACGGATCCCGAGGTCGCGGTGAACAGAGTTCGAAAGCTCTTCGGGATTCTCAACCTCGGGGTTCCCGTTCTTCAGGTAATCTTCCGATACGGGCCCGCTCGCATCAGCTTCACCATCGATAACCGGGCTGTCGTCATTGACCGTCACCGAGAAGCTCGACGAAGCGCGGCTGCCGTCGCTGTCCTGAGCGGTGAAGGGGAACTGGATGACAATGTTGTTCTCAGACTGACCGTCCGGATGATCGAGATTACCGATCAGCGTGAACGTGTAAGAGCCGTTTGTGGCGATATCGGAGACTGAGACTGTGAAGACTTCCTCGCCCTCGCCTTCGCCATTGTCTTTATAGGCAGTGAGCACTGTCCCGTTTGCCGACAGTTCATAAACGAGTGCAACGCCGTCCGACGTATAACCCTGAGCAGCGAGTGCGCTGAGTGTTGCCGGCGTGAATGCCACGCCACGATCGTTGGCGAGCGTGAGGCCCGTGTTGCCGAGGCCGTTGGCGTTGTCGGGACCCCAGTTGATACCGAGGGACCCTCGGAAGCTGAAGTTGCCGTTTGCACCATCATTCAAGTTGCCGCCATCGACGAAATCATCGTCGACAAGGCCGGCAGTCGCGCCGAGGAAGGTGGGCTCGGTGTCCGATGCATCTGCACCCAGAATGACACCAGTGCGCAGCTCGTCGCCGAAGCTCGTGTCTTCCAGGAGATCCGCGAGCGCGAAGTCTTCAGGCGCTGCGTCGATCGGATTGTCGACGAGGTTGCGGCTCGCGTCCGGCGTGCCTTGAGCGGTGAAGGTGCCGTCCGGGCCGGCTGCGACGTTGATGTTCGAGCCTTCCAGCGCGGCGAAGAGAGCGACCTGCGGAAGCTCAACATCGCCTATCACGAAAGTCGGGATGTTGGCTGCGCCGCCGATGACGACGATCTCGGTGCCGTCGGCGAGGATGAGGACCAGATTTGCCCCGTCGACTTCGAATTCGAGGTTGTCGAGCTCGATGCCGGCCGGGAGCGTGACCACGTTCTCGGCGTTCGGCGTGACTTCGGTCGGGATGACGGCTGCGGCCGCCTGGACCGGTGCCTGGCTCGGCAGGCGGTCGGTGCGACCGGCGTCGGGCGTTTCCGCCTGAGCGACTTCAATGCCTTCTACGGTCTCGCTGGCGAAACCCAGATGCTGTTCGACCGCAGAGTCGAAATCGTCAGCTGCGGAAGTATTGTCGATGCTGGACAGGCGCGGATCTTCGATGGACATGGTAACTCACCCCTTAACAAGTTGATCGCAGTTAAATCGCGATGCCGGGGCGGGTGCAACGGTTTCTTAACCTTGAAGATATAACCGGTTATGCTTCAAGCGACCATTATTGAAAAAGAAGTTAAGTTCGGGCCGAAAAACCCTTTTATTTCTGCAATTTACTCAATTTTTACCAGATTTCCGCGGCGACCTCCTCAGCCTTCCGCGATAGCTCTGGGGAAGCTCTCAGGTGGCAAGCAGACACGACAGCACAACTCCCGGCCAGATGACATCCTAAGTTGCTTGTGGCCGGGCCGATCGGTTCTGCAATCAGTCTTCGGAGAAGATGGGATCGTTGACGAAGGGGCCACCCTGGTAAATGGCGATCGGGTCATCAGGTCTTGGTTTGGGCATTGCCTCGTCGATCTCGGCCCGGAAGCGTTCGGCATTGTCCTTCGGATGCCAGCCCAGATAGGAGACGTGGGAATTGTCCCACCAGCGGGTGTCGTTGTTCGAGCAGCCCCAGATGATCGGGCAGCCGAGGCGCGGGGCGCGGAAGATGCACTCGATCATCGAGAGGAAGTCGTCATAGCTCATCCAGGTGGAGAGCATGCGGTGGTTTTTCGGCTTTTCCATGCAGCTGCCGATGCGCACCAGCGCCGTCTCCTGGCCGAACTTCTCGAAATACATGCGGGCGAGCGCCTCACCGAAGCATTTTGACACGCCATAGAGACCATCGGGCCGCAGTGGCGCCTCATGATCCAGATATTCGTCCTGACGATAAAAGCCGATCGTGTGGTTGGAGCTCGCAAAGAGGATCCGCGGCATGCCATTGGCGCGCGCGGCTTCATAGAGATTGTAGAGGCCGAGCAGATTGGCATTCATGATCTTCGAGAACTTGTCCTCGACAGAGATGCCGCCGAGATGGATGATGCCGTCGCAGCCCTCAACGAGCCTGTCTACGGCGGACCGGTCGCCCAGATCGCAGACAAAAGCTTCCTCATGATCTGCGACCGGACCGAGATCCACGATGTCAGAGACCCTGACGATCTCCGCGAGCCCCTTCAAGCGCCCACGCATCTCGCTGCCCAGTCCGCCGGCAGCTCCCGTCAGCAACAGTCTCTTCACGCCGTTCTCCTCCTCAGATATGATTTGCCAACTTATCATACAGGTTGATCGAACCCGGTCAATATCGTAGACCTTTGCGAGGACAGGCTGGTCAAACCCGGCTTCACGATGGAATATCGCGGTCCAGAAGATCGGGCGGGGAAACGGGCATGGCGCTACAGGCGAGAACCGAAACGGGTGCGGGAACCCTGGTGCAAAGGCTCGGAGACACGCTGAGAAAGGCGATCGCCGCCGGCCAGTTTCCGCCCGGGAGCAAGCTGCCAAGCGAGGCGCAACTCTCGGAAGCCCATGGCGTGTCCCGCACCGTTGTGCGTGAAGCCATCGCCTCGCTCAGGGCCGACCGGCTGGTCGAAGCCCGCCAGGGCGCCGGGGTCTTCGTGCTGACGCCCCAGGACCCGCCACCTGCTCCGCTTTTGATCGGCAATATCGATCCGGCCCGCGTTTCCTCGATGATAGAGCTCCTGGAACTCAGGACCGCCGTCGAGGTGGAAGCCGCAGGCCTTGCAGCCCTCCGCCGCTCTCCGGCACAGGAAGAGGTGATCCTGGAACGGCATTATGCCGTTCGCGCCTGTCTCGAGGCCGGGCAATCGACGACCGAAGCCGATTTCGCTCTGCACCTGGCCATCGCCGAGGCCACCAACAATCCGCGCTTCCGCGAATTCCTCGCCATGATTGGCAAGAATGTCATCCCGCGTGCCGCCTTGCGCGATGAAGACAGCGAGGAAGATCAGTCCGCTTATCTGCGCCTGATCGATGCCGAACATGCCGACATCGTCGAGGCGATTTCGCTTGGCGACGAGGAGGCTGCACGCGACGCCATGCGACGCCATCTGCGCGGCAGCCAGAGCCGCTACCGGGCACTTTTGCGAGAACAGCGCCAACCTGTACGATAACATTTGACATAGGCGTCGATAATACGTATGACAACTTGGCCGGAGGAGGCCAAGAGAGGACATTCGAACATGACGCCGCAAGACATCAAGGCCGCGCTCGGCGCCGGCCTGCTCTCCTTCCCTGTCACGCATTTCGACGATGCAGGGAATTTCAAGTCCGACAGCTATGCCGAACATGTGGAGTGGCTGTCCGGTTTTGATGCGCCCGTGCTGTTTGCAGCCGGCGGGACGGGCGAGTTCTTTTCGCTGACGCCATCGGAAGTTCCTCGCATCGTCGCTGCAGCCAAGGAAGCCGCCGGCAAGACCGCGATCGTCTCCGGCTGTGGCTATGGCACTGACATCGCAGTCGAGATCGCGCGGTCCGTGGAGAAAGTCGGCGCGGACGGCATCCTTCTCCTGCCCCATTATCTGATCGATGCCCCGCAGGAGGGCATGTACCAGCACGTCAAGCGCATCTGCCAGTCGGTCGGCATCGGCGTCATGGTCTATAATCGCGACAATTCGGTTCTTGGGGTCGAGACGCTGCAGCGCCTGTGCGACGAATGCCCCAACCTGATTGGCTTCAAGGACGGCACCGGGGATATTGGCCTGGTTCGCCAGATTACCGCGACCATGGGCGACCGGCTCACCTATCTGGGCGGCATGCCGACAGCGGAACTCTTTGCCGAAGCCTATCTTGGTGCCGGCTTCACGACCTATTCGTCTGCCGTCTTCAACTTCGTGCCGGGGCTGGCCGTCGACTTCTACAAGGCCCTGCGCGCCGGTGAGCGCGAGCGCTGCGAGACGATCCTCAAGGACTTCTTCTACCCGTTCATGGCCATCCGCAGCCGACGCAAGGGTTATGCTGTCTCGGCCGTGAAGGCCGGCGTGCGCCTTCAGGGCTTTGCCGCCGGGAAGGTGCGTCCTCCCCTCGACGATCTCACGGCAGAAGAAGAAGAGATGATGGCCAAGCTTATCGCGCCGTGGAAGCGCTGAGCAGAGGGCGCGCGTCATGAAGATCGCAGAGGTTCGCACCCATCTTCTCGAGCACCGGCTCTCGGTGCCGTTCCAGAGCGCTTCCATGCGCTTCGATCGGCGGGCGCATGTGCTCGTGGAGATCATCTGCGACAACGGACTGACCGGCTGGGGCGAATGCCTCGGCCCGGCCCGACCGAATGCGGCAGTGGTTGCGGCCTATCGCAACTGGCTGATCGGCATGAACCCGCTGGAGACCGAGAAGATCTGGGCGGTCCTCTACAATGCGTTGCGTGATCAGGGGCAACGCGGTCTGACACTCACGGCGCTATCGGGCATCGACATCGCGCTCTGGGATATCAAAGGCAAGCATTTCGACGCATCGGTTTCGACGCTGCTCGGCGGCCGGTTCCGCGACAGCGTGAAGGCCTATGCGACAGGCAGCTTCAAGCGTGACGGCGTGGATCGTGTCGAAGACAATGCGAAGGATATCGCGCTCTATCGCTCGCAGGGTTTCCACGCGTCCAAGATCAAGGTCGGCTTCGGCATAGAGGAAGATCTGCGCGTAATCCGTGCGGCCCGTGACGCTGCGGGTTCGGACATGCGCCTGATGGCGGATGCCAATCACGGCTATGGCGTGCTGGAAGCCGTCGAGTTCGGGCGCCGGGCCGCAGAGTATGGCCTCGACTGGTTCGAGGAGCCTGTCGTGCCCGAGCAACTCGCCGCCTATCGCGAAGTGCGGAGCAAGCAGCCGATCCCGGTCGCGGGTGGCGAGACCTGGCATAGCCGCTGGGGGATGAAGGAGCCGATCGAAAGCCGCGCGATCGACATCGTGCAGCCCGACCTTGCCGGTGTCGGCGGTTTTACCGAGGCAAAGCGTGTGGCGGATCTCGCGGCGATGCATGGGGTTCGTGTCGTGCCGCATGTCTGGGGTACGGCCGTCCATATCGCGGCGGCCCTGCAGTTCATCGCGGCAATGGTGCCGGATCCGGTCCGCGTCAACCCGATCGAGCCGATCCTGGAATTTGACCGCACGGACAATCCTTTCCGCCAGGCCGTCATTCAGACACCGATCGAACATGAGAATGGTGTGGTCGCGATCCCCAATGCTCCCGGGCTTGGCATCGAGATCAATCGGGATGCACTCCAGGAATTCAAGATGAAGGACGAGGCATGAGCCTGATCCGCCCCCTCTCCGGCGCCAAGCCGTCGATCACCCTGCCCAAGGGCGCGATCGATACGCAGATGCATGCCTACATGCCCGGCTTCCCCGCCCTGCCTGGCGGCCCCGGGCTTCCGGCCGGCGACCTGCCGACGCCGGAGCAGTATCGCCAGTTCATGGACTGGATCGGAATCGAGCGCGTCATCGTCACCCAGGGCATGGCGCATCAGCTGGACAACAACAATCTCGTCGCTTGCCTCGAACGGTTCGGGGATATCGCCTGGGGCGTGGCGATGATCGACGCCACCATCAGCGAAGCCGAACTCGACCGCTTGTCTGCGGCCCGCGTCCGCGGCGCGCGCATCATGAATCTGCCGGGCGGGGCGGCCAACCTGACCAAGCTCGAAGAAGTGGATGCCATCGCCGCCAGCCGGGACTGGATGATCGCCATCCAGTTCGATGGCAGCGATATTCTCGATTACGAGGAACGGCTCTCGAAACTCAAGTCACGGTGGGTGCTGGATCATCACGGCAAGTTCTTTTGCGGCGTGACACCGGACAGTCCGCAGGTGCTGGCGACCAAGCGTCTAATCGACGGTGGGCGCTGCTGGTTCAAGTTCGCGGGCGTCTATGAATCGTCGAAATCCGGCGGACCTGAATTCGCCGATGTCGCGGCGGTTGCTCGCGCAATTGCTGCGCATGCGCCGGAGCGGATCGTATGGGGCACCAACTGGCCCCACAACATGGCGCGCGCCCAGGCCGACTATCCCGATGATGCCGCGCTCGCCGATACCGTGCTTGGCTGGTTGCCCGACGAGAAGGCTCGCCGTCTCGCGCTCGTGGACAATCCGGAAGAACTTTTCGCTATCGCGCCTGCTGCAGGCAGGTAGCCGGACTGCAATCCGCCGAAACGGGAGGTTCCGGCGGCTCAATCAAAGAGGAGGAAGACCAATGAAGACTGCCGCAATGCTTAGCCTCGCGATGGGGCTCACCTTTGGCGCGGGTGCTGCCTTCGCCCAGGAAATCACGCTACGCTCTGCCGATATCCATCCGGATGGCTATCCCACCGTCGATGCCGTCAAGTTCATGGGCGAGCTGGTCAAGGAACGCACGAATGGCCGCATCGCCATTCAGGTGATGAACAACGCCGCGCTCGGCTCGGAAAAGGATACGATCGAGCAGACCCGCTTCGGCGTCATCGACATGAACCGCGTCAACAGCGCGCCGTTCAACAACCTCGTGCCCGAAACCGTCGTCTTCGGCCTGCCCTTCCTGTTCCGCGACACCGAACACATGCACAAGGTGGTCGATGGCGAGATCGGTGACGAAGTACTCGCCGCCTTCGAGCCGCATGGCCTGATCGGACTTGCCTTCTACGATTCCGGCGCTCGCTCCTTCTATTCGACCAAGACGCCGATCAACAGCCTTGCCGACCTCAAGGGCATGAAGGTGCGCGTCCAGCAGTCCGATCTCTGGATCGCGATGATGGAGGCGTTCGGTGCCAACCCGACCCCGATGCCCTTCGGCGAGGTCTACTCCTCGCTCGAGACCGGCGTGGTGGACGCGGCGGAAAACAACTGGCCCTCGTATGAGTCCTCGCGTCACTTTGAGGTGGCCAAGAACTATACGCTGACCGAGCACTCGCTGACGCCGGAAATCCTGGCGATCTCGAAGATCACCTGGGACAAGCTGACGCCGGAAGACCAGAAGATCCTGCGCGAGGCGGCCAAGGAGTCGGTCGGCAAGATGCGCGAGCTCTGGCAGGCGCGCGAAAAGGCTGCGGAAGAGAAGATCCGTGCGTCGGGCGCAAACATTATCACGCCGAACAAGGAAGAATTCGTAGCCGCCATGCAGCCGGTCTACGACAAGTTCGTCACTGATCCGAAGATGAAGGAACTCGTCGAGCGCGTTCGCGCCGTCAAGTAACCACATGGACCGGCCGCATCCCCGATGCGGCCGGTTTTTTCTTATCCTGGATTTCGGAGGGATCCATGTCGCGTTTCATGCGGGCCATCCGGCCCGGGCTCAGCTGGCTGAGCCTCATCTGCCTCTACACGGCCGGCCTCGGGGTGGTGCTGATGACCCTGATCATCGGTTGGCAGGTCTTTGGTCGTTACGTGCTGAACGACACACCGAGCTGGTCGGAACCCCTCTCGCTACAATTGATGTCCTGGTTCATCCTGCTTGGCGCTGCCGTCGGTGTGCGCGAAAGCGTTCACCTTGGCCTCGATATCGTCCGCTACAACATGCGGCCCGGCATCCAGCGGCTGATGGATCTGATCACGCTCGGCCTGATCTGCGTCTTCGGCGGCGCCATGTCGTTTTACGGAACGCAATTGGCGATCGGCACATGGACGGCACGTATTCCCGTGCTCGGCTGGCCAGGCGGCATCGATTTCATCCCGCTGATTGTCGGCGGCGCACTGATTTCGATCTTCGCGCTGGAGCGCTTCATCGACACCTTGATCGGCGCGCCTGTCGCGACCGCTGACGAAACTGCTCAGGCCGAGGTGCTCTGATGGCCTATACGATCCTCTTCGGCACCTTCGGCGCTCTCATGGTTCTCGGCATGCCGATCGCGTTTTGCCTCGGCATCGCGTCGCTCGCCACCGTGCTTTATCTCGGCATTCCGCCGATCGTCATCTTCCAGCAGCTGAATTCGGGAATGAACGTGTTCGCGATGATGGCGATCCCGTTCTTCATCTTCGCCGGCGACCTGATGGTTCGAGGCGGCATTGCCTATCGTCTCGTGCGCTTCGCCTCCGGCTTCGTCGGTCATCTGCGGGGTGGGCTCGGGCAAGTGAACATCGTTTCTTCCACCCTGTTCGGCGGCATTTCCGGCTCAGCCGTGGCAGACGCTTCCGCGATCGGTGGTCTGATGGTGCCGCAGATGGCCGCGCGCGGCTATGACCGCGGCTATGCCGTCAACGTGACGATCAGTTCGGCCCTGATCGCGCTGATGATCCCGCCGTCCCACAACATGATCCTTTATTCGATATCGGCCGGAGGTACGGTCTCGGTCGCCGACCTCTTCACCGCGGGCATCATCCCCGGCATTCTCCTGACGATCGCGCTCATGGTCACGGCTTATGTCGTTGCCCGCAAGCGCGGCTATCCGTCCGAACCCTTCCCCGGTTTCGGAAAGCTGCTGGTGTTCTTTTTCGCGGCACTGCCGGGGCTCCTGCTGATCGCTATCATCTTCGGCGGTGTCCGCTCCGGCGTCTTTACCGCGACCGAAAGCTCGTGCATCGCCGTCATCTATGCCTTTCTCGTTGCTGTCCTTGTCTATCGCGAACTCGACTGGAGCGGCTTCATCGAAGCTATCCTGGGTGCCGTGAAAACCACGTCTCTGGTGCTGCTGGTCATCGGCATGGCTGCCGCCTTTGCCTGGCTCATGTCCTTCCTGCAGGTTCAGGTCACGCTGATACAGCTGGTGAAATCGGTCTCCGACAATCCGATGGTGGTGCTGCTCCTGATCACGGTTGCCCTGCTCGTGCTCGGCACCTTCATGGACATGGCGCCGCTCGTGATCATCACGACACCAGTATTCCTGCCGATCGTTCAGGCCTTCGGCATCGACCCCGTACATTTCGGCGTGATCATGATCCTCAATGCCGGCATCGGTCTGATCACTCCGCCGGTGGGCACCGTGCTTTTCGTCGGCTGTGCCGTGGGCAAGATTTCCATCCGTGAAGCGATGCAGACCATCTGGCCATTCTTCGGCGCCTGCGTTGCGGTCCTCCTGATGGTGACCTTCATTCCGGAACTGTCGCTCTGGCTGCCCGCACAGTTCAAGTGATCGGCCATCCTCCCGAAGGCAAACTTGGCAGGGGCTTCGGCCCCTGTCTTTTTGGAAGCTTCCCAGCAGATTGGACAGCGGCACGTAGCAATTTGCTCATCCGACTGCGCATATCGGCAGATTATCGCCGTTTCGACGAACCTGGACCATCGCTAGACTGGCTCCAATTTCGTCCTCAAACGGTGGATCATGACAGCGCCAGCGCCTTCGGAAAAAGCCCTCGTCCCCTTCGTCAGCGTCGAGAACATGATGCGGCTCGTACATCACATCGGCATCGAGCGCGTTCTCAACGAGTTGACCGATGTCATCGAAGAGGATTTCAAGCGCTGGGAGCTATTCGATAAGACGCCACGCGTCGCTTCCCATTCGCGCGAAGGTGTGATCGAGCTGATGCCGACCTCGGACGGCGAGATCTATTCGTTCAAATATGTGAACGGCCATCCGAAGAACATGGCCGAGGGTCTGCAGACGGTGACGGCTTTTGGCCTGCTTGCGGATGTTTCGACCGGCTATCCGGTCCTCTTGACCGAGATGACGCTTTTGACCGCGCTACGCACGGCCGCGACCTCTGCCATGGCGGCGCGGCATCTGGCGCCGAAGGGGGCCACGACGATGGCCATGATCGGCAATGGTGCCCAGGCGGAATTTCAGGCGCTTGCGATGAAGGCTGTGCTCGGCATCACCCATCTGCGCCTCTTCGACATCGATCCCAGGGCGACGGAAAAGACGCGGCGCAATCTGGAAGGGTCTGGCCTGCATGTGACGGCCTGCGAGACCTCGCAAGCGGCGATCGAGGGCGCCCAGATCATCACGACCTGCACCGCCGACAAGCAATATGCGACGATCCTCACCGACAACATGGTCGGCGCGGGCGTGCACATCAACGCCATCGGTGGTGACTGCCCGGGCAAGACGGAACTGCATCGCGACATCCTCTCGCGTGCCGACACCTTCGTCGAATATCCGCCGCAGACCCGGATCGAGGGCGAGATCCAGCAGATGGATCCGGATTACCCGGTGACGGAGCTCTGGCAGGTCGTGACGGGACAGAGCCAAGGCCGCACCAGCGAGAAGCAGATCACTCTCTTCGACAGCGTCGGCTTTGCCATCGAGGACTTTTCTGCCCTTCGCTATGTGCGCGATCGTGTTCGCGGGACAAGCTTCTTCCAGCCGGTGGATCTGATCGCCGATCCGGATGATCCGCGCGATCTGTTCGGCATGCTCCAGCGGGCCAAGGACTGAGCGCTGGCCCCTTGGATCACGCTGGGCGAAGCAGGATTTCCTCTGCCTCGTCCCGATCCAGGTCGAGGACCCGCTTTGCGAGATCAAAGCCGAAGCCCTGGCGGGCGAAGGAGGCGATCTCCTTTGTCCAACGGGCATCATCCGGCTCCAGGTCCGGACGACGGAAGGGGCCGAAGGCCTTCTTGCGGGCATAGACAACGGCCGAGCGCAGATCATCGGCGTCCTGAAGCACGGACTCCACGATGCTTCGCTCGACACCCTTTTCCGACAGTTTGCGCGCGATCGCCCGCTTGGAGCGACCGCTGCGGGCCGCCGAGCTGGCACGGATTTCGGCGTAATTCTGATCGTCCAACGCCTTCATGCTGCGCCCGAAGGCAAGGGCCGCCTCGGCGAGCGCGTTTAGCTGCGCCTCACTGATATCCTCGAACTTGCTGCGCGCCTTGCGCCTGATGGCGTCAGCGAGTTCGCGCTCTGTCATCATGCGCTTGGCGAGGCGATAGGCGGCCGAATTCTTCGCCCAGGCCAACATGCGTGGCGTCGGCTGGTCTTCGGCTGTGTTCGACGGATCGTCCATGGTCTCCGTCTCCCAACTTCGCGGAGGATCGTCAACGCGATTTTTTTCCCGTCGCGATGGAACCGTCCTGCGGACGGGTGGTTCGGCGCGCATTGGGGCTGCCTTGTATTCTCGCATCATCCGGCAGGGGACACACATCATGACGACACCACTTGGTCTCGTACGCGGGCTCGGGAGTGCCAAATCCGGCACCGCCACTTTCGTGAAGGAACGGCTCAGCGGTCTCGCGCTCTTCTTTCTCACGCCTTATCTGATGGTCGTGCTGATGCCGGTCTTCGGCCAGCCTTATCCGGTCGTACTGAATGCCATCGGGTCCCTGTGGATCGGGCCGGCGCTCGTCGCCTTCCTGCTGATCAATGCCACCCATATGGCGCTCGGAATGCGGGTCATCATCGAGGACTATGTGCACACGACCGTGCTGCGTTATGCACTCCTCCTCCTCAACTGGGTTTTCAGCTGGGGATGCTGCCTGCTGGCCGTCATCGCGGTGATCCGGATCATGTTCCTCGCGGTGCAGCCCTGAGGCCAAAACGGCGCTTCAGTGTGACCGAAGCCACTCTGCCAGCTCCGCTTCAGCGCGTTCAAGCGCGCTGTAGTTCAAGAGCTTGCGCAGCAGCGCGACCGTTACCGCCCTTGCCCGCAGATTGAAGCGGCCCTCGTCGCTGTCTTCGACCGACATCTGGTAGACGCCGAGCTTCTCGTAGAGCTGCTGAAGGCGGTTCTGGACGCTGCGGATCGAGAGGCCTCTGCGGCGGGCGATGGTCCGGTCGGTGAGGCCGAGCGCGATGTCGACGAGGATCTCGTATTCGCTGTCGCTGAAGCCCCGCACCTGGCCCAGGCTCTTCTGCTGCATCCCGCGCACCTCGCGGTCGATGACGCATTGCGCCTCGACGAAGATGCTGCGCAGCGCGAGCTTCAGGCGTTCGTCGGAGGCCGATTTGAGCACGTAGCCGTAGGCCGCGCCATCCGGAACGATGCGGGAGACGCCGCGCACATAAGCCTCGTCCGAATAGTTCGACCAGAAGAGGATGCGGGTATCAGGGCGTTCCTTCCAGATGGTGCGCGCTGCCTCGATGCCGTTGCGGGCATTCATCTGCAGGTCCATGACGACATGGGCGGACTTGTGGTCGCGCGCGAGGCGCTCGCCTTCCGCACCATTGCCGGCTTCGATAACCTTGTCGCATTCCGGCAGGGCAGCGCAGACGGCTTCCAGAAGATAAGACCGATGCAGGGGATCGTCTTCGACGATGAGTACCTTCACGTGATGCCCTCCAACAGGCCTGCCTTAGCGAGCGTGAGCGGCATCTGCACCCGCATCACCGTGCCGCGTCCGTCGCGCGCGGCGCCGAGCGTCAGCTTGGCGGAGATCAGCCGCGCCCGCGTCACCATGTTTTCGATGCCGCCGCCGGCGCTGCGATCAGAGCGGGACAGGCCCTGCCCGTCGTCGGCCACTTCGATCGTCAGCGCATGGGCCGTGCTTTTCAGCCTGAGGTCCAGAACGCTGGCCTGGGCGTGGCGAACCGCATTGTTGATCGCCTCCTGTGTGATCCGGAACAGGGCGATCCGGACTGACTGGTCGATCGTGTCGATCAGGCCGTCCGTGTCATCGCTGAGGCTCCAGTCGAGCTGCGATCCCTGATCCCGAACCGCTCGGTCGAGGTGGTTCTCTATGGCGTGGGCAAAACCGAAGAGCTGCAGCACGGAGGGCTTCGCCTCCTCGATGATCTCGCGAAGGTCCTGCATGCAATGCTGCAGGCTGCGAGCCACCGGCTCCAGCGCCTCGCCCTTCACCTCCCCTTCCTGCATCAGCCGATCGATGCGCCGCGACAGGCGGGTGAGGTCAGCCAGCGTCTGGTCATGCAGATCCATGCCGATGCGCTGCCGCTCGCGTTCCAGTGCCTCGGTCAGGCTCAAGGCACCGGCGCGCAAGCCCTCTTCGCGTACGCGCGCCTCGGCCTCGATGATGGCCGATTGTTTGGCTTGTTCGGCGGCGCGGAGCGCGAAGAAATAGGGTGCCAGCAGGTCGGCGATCGACTGGGCATTGGCCACATCCTCTTGCGTGTAGACGCCGACCGCATGGGACGAACAGCTGAGCGCGCCGATCACCTCACCGCCCACTTTCAGTGGCACGTGGATACGGCTGCGCAGATTGTGCTCGAAGATCGGGCGCGTGAACGGCGTATCGACGTGGTAGCGCGTCTCCTGCTGGGCATCATCCGTCAGCAGGAAATCGATCTCACCCCAGAGGAGCGCGCGGATGGGGCTGCTGGCGACCGGGGCGGGGGTGGTCTGCCCCCAGAAGGTATCGAGCCCGGTCTCGTAAGCCGTGTGATAGAGACCGTTGACCATGGTGATGCAGACATCGAGGTGGTCATGGGGGACAATATGGGATACTTCCACGCCCACGGCCTTGATCGCCGAGCGGAAGTCAAGCTGCCCGGCCAGAAGCCTGGAAATGCCGAGATAGTGATCGAGCAGCGCTGACGGCGCGATCTTGAGCATGGCGTCCTCCATCGGCCACTCCCACGGCCGCATCTCCTTCATAACACATCTCGATAGGCCGGTCGTCCTGCGGGATCCCGCAGCATTTCTCGTAAATCCCGCAAACGTCCTGCCGACGGCAACCTGTACAGGATCGGCCAATCCATCCATCCTCCTCCCTGCCGAGAAGAGGAACTCGGCGGGGAATTCAGACCGGGGCACGCCCGGCTGTTTGGAGGAAACCGGCGCTACGAGTGCCGGACAACAGGGAGTGAGATCATGAAGACCAGCAGATACCTTCTGGCGAGCGCGGCACTGTGCCTTCTCGCCACATCCATGCCCGCAATGGCCGATACCTCGGGCAAGAAGATTGCCCTTTCGAATAATTATGCCGGCAATTCCTGGCGCCAGGCCATGCTGACCAGCTGGGAGAAAGTCACCGGCGAAGCCGTGAAGGCCGGACAGGTGGCAGCCGCCGACGCCTTCACCACGGCTGAAAACCAGGCTACCGAACAGGCAGCCCAGATCCAGAACATGATCCTGCAGGGCTATGACGCCATCGTCATCAACGCCGCCTCTCCGACGGCTCTCAACGGTGCCGTCAAGGAAGCCTGCGACGCCGGCATCACCGTCGTCTCCTTCGACGGCATCGTCACCGAACCCTGCGCCTGGCGCATCGCCGTCGATTTCAAGGAAATGGGCCGCAGCCAGGTGGAATACCTCTCCAAGCGCCTGCCCGAGGGCGGCAATCTGCTCGAGATCCGCGGCCTTGCCGGCGTCTTCGTCGATGACGAGATCTCGGCCGGCATTCATGCCGGTGTCGAGCAGTTCCCGCAGTTCAAGATCGTCGGCTCCGTGCATGGCGACTGGGCGCAGGACGTGGCGCAGAAAGCCGTGGCTGGCATCCTGCCGAGCCTGCCGGAACTGGTCGGCGTCGTGACGCAGGGTGGTGATGGCTATGGTGCAGCCCAGGCGATCGCTGCCGCCAACCGTCCGATGCCCGTCATCGTCATGGGCAATCGCGAAGACGAGTTGAAGTGGTGGAAGGAGCAGAAGGACGCCAATGGCTACGAGACCATGTCCGTCTCGATCGCGCCTGGCGTATCCACGCTTGCCTTCTGGGTCGCGCAGCAGATCCTTGACGGCAAGGACGTGAAGAAGGACCTCGTCGTTCCCTTCCTGCGCATTGACCAGGACAATCTGGAAGCCAACCTGGCCAACACCCAGGCCGGCGGCGTCGCCAATGTCGAGTATTCGCTCGAAGACGCACAGAAGGTGATCTCCTCGGCGATGTAATCGACCGAAACCTCCCCGGACCGTCCGGCCTTCGGGCCGGGCGGTGTGGGACCTGTCCTTTGGCTTCCAAAGCGAAGAGTATTTCTGCATGAATGCCATGCTCGATCCGGGCGGTGGGCGTCCCGTCGTCAGTGTAACCGATGCGCGTGTGAGTTTCGGTGCCGTGAAGGCGCTGGACGGGGTCACGCTCGAGATCGGCGCCGGTGAATGCGTCGGTCTGGTGGGCCACAACGGCGCCGGCAAGTCGACCATCGTCAATGTCATCAATGGCGGACTGACACCGCATGAGGGTGAGATCCGATATGGTCACGGCAGCGGCGGGCACAGCATCAATGCGGCACGCGATGCCGGCATCCGCTGTGTCTTCCAGGAGCTGTCGCTCTGCCCCAACCTGACGATCGTTGAGAATACGCGCGTCATGCATCGCAGCCTGAAAGGCTGGGGCTGGCGAAAGCGCGGTGCTGCTCTGATCGAGAGCAAGCTCGACGAGATTTTCCCCGGACACACCATCGACAGCCATGAGGCCGTCGGCAATCTCACCATCGCCGAGCGGCAGATGGTGGAGATCGCAATCACCTTCTGCGAGATCGGAAGCCCGGTTCGCCTTGTCATCCTGGACGAGCCGACGTCTTCGCTCGACGCGCGGCTCGCCGAGCAGTTGCTCGCCTATGTCGAGCGCTTCGTGCGCGGCGGCGGCTCGATCCTGTTCATCTCGCATATCCTGGGTGAAATCCTCTCGGTCTCCAGTCGCATCGTCGTCATGAAGGACGGCAAGGTGGTGAGCCAGAGGCCGGCCGAGGAGTTCTCGGAGCACGGTCTGATCGAGGCCATGGGCAGCGTCGTCAAGGCACGCCAGGCGCGCCAATCCTCCGATCGAGCCCTAACCGAAACGGTTCTTTCTGCGGCACCGGTGCGCGGACGCGGTCTGGCATTCGAGGCCAGGAAAGGCGAAATCGTGGGGTTTGCCGGTCTCGGTGGGCATGGCCAGACGGATATGCTGGTCGGGCTCTTCGAGGCGAAGACCGGCAACTGGCTGCGAGCCGCCGATCCGGCCGTTGCCTTCGTCGCCGGCGATCGCGCCGTCAACGGAACCTTCACGCTCTGGAGCATCTTGAGAAACCTCAGCATCGGCATGCTGCCGGATCTGTCGCGCCTGCAGAGCCTCGACTTCGCGCGCGAGGAGACGCTTGGCCAAACCTGGAAAGACCGGATCGGCATCCGCACGCCCGACATGGACAATCCCATCCTGTCGCTCTCCGGCGGCAATCAGCAGAAGGTGCTTTTTGCGCGCGCGCTGGCCGGACGGGCGCCGGTAGTGCTGATGGACGACCCGATGCGCGGCGTCGACTTCGGTACCAAGCAGGAGGTCTATGCGATCCTGCGCCAGGAAGCCGATCAGGGGCGTACCTTTGTCTGGTACTCGACCGAGATGGATGAGGTCTGCCTTTGCGACCGCGTCTACGTTTTCAACAACGGCATCATCGTTGCCGAGCTCAAAGGTGACGCAGTGACCGAAGAGAACATTCTGGCGGCATCCTTCCAGGAGGCGGCATGACGAAGTATTTCTCTTCTGACGGCCTGCGCCTGTTGATCCCGGCCCTGTCGCTGGTCGGGCTGCTCGCCGCCGTCTTCTATCTGCAGCCACGGGCGATGAGCTATACGGGGCTCAATCTGCTGTTCAATCTGGCCGTCCCGATCGCACTGGCGACGATTGCCCAGATGCTGATCATGACGGTCAATGACCTCGATCTGTCGATGGGCACCTTCGTCAGCTTCGTCGCTTGCGTGACCGCGACCTTCCTGCAGTCTTCTCCCCTGCTGGGCATTCTGATCCTGATGGCGGCGATCGGCGTCTACGCCCTTCTCGGCGTCATGATCTATCTGAGGGACCTGCCCTCGATCGTGGTCACGCTCGGCATGAGCTTCGTCTGGGGCGGCCTTGCCGTGCTGATCCTGCCTGCCCCCGGCGGCGAGGCGCCCGGCTGGATCCGCGCGATCATGACGGTGAAGCCGCCGCTCGTGCCGATGGCGATCGTCGCCAGCATCCTGATCGCAGTCGTCAGCCATTACCTGATCATGCGCTCTTCCTTCGGCGTCGTCTTGCGCGGCGTTGGCGGCAACACGCGCTCCGTCGCGCGCGCCGGCTGGTCGATTATCGGGGCTCGGGCGGCTGTCTACGGCCTCGCCGGTTTCTTCGCGGTGCTTGCCGGCATGGCACTGGTGGGGCTCACCACCTCAGCGGATGCCAACATCGCGCTGCGCTACACGCTGCTTTCGATCGCCGGCGTCATTCTCGGCGGCGGTGAATTCGTCGGCGGTCGCGTCTCCCCGATCGGAGCCGTCATCGGTGCGCTGACACTGACACTGGCAGGGTCCTTCCTGTCTTTCCTCAGGATCTCGCCGGATTGGCAGATCGGTGCGCAGGGTGCGATCCTGATCCTGGTGCTGACGCTGCGTCTTGCCCTCAATCGCGCCGAAGGCCGGAGGGTGAAAGCATGACCACATTTGCCACGCTCTTTTCCCGCACCTGGATCTGGTCCTTCATCGCGGCCGCCAGCGTGTTCCTGATCACCATCTTGTTTACCGGCGGGGCGAGCACTGTCGGGCTCGCGCAGGCGGCCCTCACCTTTGGCGCCTTTTCGGTGCTGGTCGGTCTCGGTCAGATGCTGGTGATCACGCTCGGTCCCGGCAATATCGACCTGTCCGTTCCCGCCAACATGACGCTGGCAGCGACCGTGTCGCTGAAGGTGATGAATGTCGAAAACGGCATGATCGTTATGGGCTTGCTGGTCGCGATCGCCGTCGGCATTGCGATCGGGATCGGCAATTACGCGCTGATCAAACTGCTCCGCATTCCGCCGATCATCGCAACGCTGTCGATGAGTTTCATCGTTCAGTCGACGGCCATCTGGACGAACCGCGGCTTGCGCATCAAGCCGCCGGGCTGGCTTGCCGACTTCACCACTTCCTCGACGGCAGGCGTCCCGAATGTCGCTATCGTTGCCTTCGCGCTCTCCGTCATCGTGTGGTACGTGCTGAACCGCACCGTCTATGGCCGCTCAATTGCCGCGATCGGCCAGAGCATTCGCGCTGCGCGCATGGCTGGCATCCCGATCGACGGCACGCGGCTTGTCACCTACCTCCTCTGCGCCGTGCTCGCCTCGCTCTGCGGCTATCTGCTCGCCAGCTTCTCCGGCGGTGCGGCGCTCAACATGGGTACGGAATATCTCCTGATGTCGATTGCCGTCGTCGTGATCGGCGGCACGGCGGTTGCCGGCGGCAACTCGAATGTTCCGGGGATATGGGGCGCCTCGCTCTTCATGTTCCTTGTCGTTTCCATGCTGAACACCTACGGCTTTGGAGCCGGCATCCGCCTCATTCTCACCGGTCTCATCATCATCGCCGTCATCATGCTGCCAACCACGCGCAGCACCGGCAAAACCTGAAGCATTGCCAGGATCGTCCCATGGAAAACCCGCATTACGAGATCCGCGACCCCCGCTTCCGCGACCTGCTCGTGTCCAGTGCCGCGCTCGATGAGCTCTATACCGGCTGCCGATGGGCCGAGGGTCCCGTTTGGTTCAATGATGGCGGCTATCTCTTGTTCAGCGACATTCCCAACGAACGCGTGTTGCGCTGGATCGAGGGGGCTGGCACATCGGTCTATCGCGCGCCGTCCAATTTCATCAACGGTAATACCCGCGACCGCGAGGGACGGCTCGTCTCCTGCGAGCATGGCGGGCGCCGCGTCATCCGCACAGAAATCGACGGGACGATCACGACGCTGGCGGATCGCTACCAGGGCAAGCGGCTGAACTCGCCGAATGACGTGGTGGTCAAGTCCGACGGCAGTGTCTGGTTCAGCGATCCATCCTACGGCATTCTCTCGGATTACGAGGGCTACAAGGCAGACGAGGAACAGCCTAGTCGCAATGTCTACCGGCTCGATCCTGTGAACGGCGAACTCACCGTCGTGGTCGACGATTTCCTGCAGCCGAACGGTCTTTGCTTTTCGCCGGACGAGCGCCTGCTCTACGTCGCCGATTCCGGCGCCAGCCATAAGCCGGACGCCCCGCGCCATATCAGGGTGTTCGATGTCAAAGATGGAAAGCAACTGACGAATGGGCGGGTCTTCGCCCATATCGACAAGGGCATTCCCGACGGTGTGCGGACGGATGTCGAGGGGAATCTCTGGTCGAGTGCCGCCGACGGCGTACATTGCTTCCATCCCGACGGCACGCTTCTCGGCAAGATCCTGGTGCCCCAGGCGGTGGCCAACCTCACCTTTGGCGGCCCACGCAAGAACCGCCTGTTCATCACCGCGTCGACCTCGCTCTATGCGATCTACACCGCGACGCGCGGGGCACAGGTTCCATAAGTCGAAGTGTCGTATTGGCGCCTGCGTCAGGTAGGCGCCAACAGACGATCACTTCCTCGAAGCGATATAGGCGCGCCAGCCGCCGAGATCCGTGACTTCCTGCGCGCCCTGGATGGCATAGGGTTCGCAGAGGAAGCCGGACACTTGGGACCCGTCGTCGAGCGTCACCTTGCCGATGCCGAGCGGTGCGGGAATGTTCTGGACGAAGCGGCCGAAGGCAGCGGGCGTCACCTTCCAGACTTCCACCTCCAGCCCCTTACCGGCAAAGCCCGGCTCGCGGATCAGGCCCGGCTTGGGTGGTGTAGTGTTGGGCAGGACAAAGAGGCGGTAGTCGCTGGCCGTGCGGCAGGTTTTCACCAGCTTGCCGCCGGGGCCCGTCAACTCGTGGTTCAGCGGCATGCCGGTCAGGTGCGCGCCGACGACCATGATGGTGACTAGGCCATCGTCCGTTTCGGCAACCTTGGAGGCTTCCGGCAGGGCTGCAGTCTTGTCCTTGCCCATGCCGGATTGGGCAGCGCGGTGCATGGCGTCGGCAAAGGAGGCCAGCGCATCGTCTGAGAAGGAGGGGCCGAAGAAGGTGACGCCGCTGGGCAGACCATCCGAACCAAAACCGCCCGGCACGGCAATTGCCGCATAACCAAAGAGATTGGCGAAGTTGGTATAGCGACCGAAATGACTGTTCTTGACAATCGGGTCTGCGAGCATCGCCTCGACCGTATAGGTGGTCGGCGAGGTCGGCAGCATGAGGACATCGAGCTTCTCCCATTCGGCAAGCGCCTTCTGGCGGAATTGGCCGAGCTTATACTGGCCCTCGAATGCCGCGACCGCGTCGTAACCCCTGGCACCCTCGATGATGGTGCGCACGGTCGGATCGAAATCATCGGCATTGGTGCCGATGAACTCCTTTACCGCTGCGAGACGCTCGGCGACCCAGGGGCCGTTATAGAGCAGTTCGGCGGCCTGGCGGAACGGCGCGTAGTCGAAGGGGACGATGGTTGCGCCAAGCGATTTTGCCCGCTCGATTGCCTGATCATAGAGCGCCTCCACCGCCTTGTTTCCGAAGAATTCGCGCTCGGCACCGTCGAGCACACCGATGCGCAGGCCTGAACCCGGTAGGGCCACTGGCGACGCCTTGCGGGAATAGGGATCACCGGCGTCATAGCCATCCATCACCTTGCGGATCGCGACGCCGTCGCCGACGGTTGCAGCAAAGACCGTGACGACATCGACACTGCGGCAGGCCGGCACGACGCCGACATTCGGCACCAGGCCGGGCGTCGGCTTGATGCCGACAAGATTGTTGAAGGCGGCGGGCACGCGGCCGGAGCCTGCGGTATCGGTGCCGAGCGCAAAACTTGCGAGCCCGGCCGCGACCGTGACCGCCGAGCCCGACGAGGAGCCACCGGAGACATAGGCCTTGTCAAAGACAGAGCGCGGCGCACCATAAGGAGACCGCGTGCCGTTGAGGCCTGTCGCGAACTGGTCGAGATTCGTCTTGCCGATGACAATGGCACCCGCAGCCTTCAGTCTTGCAACGACTGTTGCGTCCTTCTCCGGCTGGTAAGCGAAGGCCGGGCAGGCGGCGGTGGTCGGCAGGCCAGCGACGTCAATGTTGTCCTTCACCGCGAAGGGCACGCCCCAGAGCGGCAGACTGTTCGGCGCCGGCGCGTGCTCCATCAGGGCCCTTGCGGCGGCCCGCACATCCTCGTCCGGCGTCTGGGTGATGAAGACGGCCGGATCGTCGGAGGCCTTGCGGCGGGCGATCACCTCCTCGGCGAGATCGAGCGGGGTCAGCCCGCTGGCATAGGCGACCCTGAGCGAAGCGAGATCGAGAATAGTCGGCAGCATTACAGATCCTCCAAGATGACCAGGACATCGCCGGCCTTGACGTTGCGACCCGGCCCGGCACGCAGATCCCGGACGCGGCCGGCAGCATGGGCGGTGACGGTGATTTCCATTTTCATCGACTCGATGATGGCAAGCGTATCCCCAGCCTGCACGGACTGGCCTTCCTCGACCAGCAGTTTCCAGACATTGCCGGGCACGGCGCTTTCCACCCCGAAGCAGCCTTCGGGGATATCGCCGCCGAGGCTTGCGCCCGCTCCGTCATCGACCTGGAAACTATCGAGCCCCTCGGCCTTCCAGCGCTTTCGCTCCGCCTCGAAGGCCGCCTGCTGTCCCTGCTTGAAGGCGCCGATGCTCTCTGCATTGCGGGCCATCTCCGCCTCGTAGTCGGCATAGGAGAAGGTGCCCTCCTCGATGCGGATCGGATAGCCGCCGTGCGGGAAGGCGGCGCGGGCTTCCGTCAGTTCTTCGTGGGAGACGGGGAAGAAGCGGATCTGGTCGAAGAAGTCGAGCAGCCAGGGCTTGTCCTTGGCAAAGACTTGCGTCTGTCGCCAGGTGTTCCAGACTTGGATCGTGCGCCCGAAAAGCTGATAGCCCCCCGGCCCTTCCATGCCATAGATGCACATATAGGCGCCGCCGATGCCGACGGCGTTCTCAGGCGTCCAGGTGCGGGCTGGATTGTACTTCGTCGTCACCAGCCGGTGGCGGGGATCGATGGGGGTGGCAACCGGCGCGCCGAGATAGACATCGCCGAGGCCCATTACGAGATAGGAGGCGTTGAAGATCGTGTCCTTCACCGCCTGCTCGTCGGGGAGCCCGTTGATGCGGCGGATGAACTCGATGTTGGAGGGGCACCAGGGCGCATTGGGGCGGACGAGTTCCTGATACTTGCGCATGGCCAGTTCCGCATCCGGATCATTCCAGGACAGCGGCAGCCAGACGGTCCGGCTCGGCACCTTGACGGCGGAGACCGGAGGCAGGCTTTTCTCGATCTCGGCGAGGGCGGCCAAGAGTTTCGAGCGCGACAGCTTGGTGCTGTCATAGTGGATCTGCAGCGAGCGGATGCCGGGCGTCAGATCGATCAGGCCCTGAAGCCTCGCCTCCTTCACCGCCTGCATCAGCAGATGGACGCGCATGCGGATGCCTATATCGAGCTGCATCGGGCCGTATTCGACCAGCAGGTTGTCATCCCCCTGGCGGCGATAGACGACGGGGATGGGGCCAGTGTCGTTCGAGGCGAGGATGGGGGTGCCGAAGGCGGTGTGCCGAGCCTTACCCCCCTCTGCCCTGCCGGGCATCTCCCCCACAAGGGGGGAGACTGGCACAACGCCGGCCTCGCCCGATACTGCAGATGCGCTTGCCTCCAACTCAACCGAAGCGGCAGGCGAGACGGCAGCCTCCTCGCTCTCCCCCCTTGTGGGGGAGATGTCCGGCAGGACAGAGGGGGGTAAACCGGGCACGGCACCTGTGGAAAGCACACCATCCTCCGCGCGCGTCACCGCATGAAACCGGATCTTATCCCCCGGCTTGAACTGGCCCATCTTCCACTGCTCATCGCGGGCGATGACCGCCGGGCAGACGAAGCCGCCGAGGCTTGGGCCATCGGGGCCGAGGACGATCGGCATGTCCCCGGTGAAATCGATCGCGCCGATCGCATAGGCATTATCATGCAGGTTGGAGGGGTGGAGCCCCGCCTCGCCGCCATCGGTGCGTGCCCATTTGGGTGCCGGACCGATCAGGCGGACACCTGTGCGTGCCGAGTTGAAATGCACTTCGTAGTCGGTCGAGAACAGTGTCTCGATATCCTCTTCGACGAAGAAGTCGGGCGCACCATGTGGGCCGTAGAGCACGCCGACTGACCATTGGCGGGTCAGTTCCGCCGGCTCGGTTGTCGGCAGGACATTGTTCTGGTTCCGGCGGGCCAAGCGTAAGACATGGCCGGCACGCAAGGTGCCGGTGGCATTGCCGCCGAACTGACCGAGGCCAAAGGTGGCGCGAGAGCCCATGACCAAGGGGGCATCGAAGCCGCCGGAGACCGCCAGATAAGCGCGCTGGCCGGCACCGGTGATGTTGCCGATAGCCAGCGTCTGGCCGGCCTTGATGTGGATCGCCTGATTATGGGGTACCTCGACGCCGTCGAGCTTCATCGGCATGACCGCGCCGGCGAGCGCGATCACGGTATCGGAGAAGAATTTCAGCACCGGCCCGGACACGGTGAGCTCCAGGGCCGCAATATGATCGTGGTTTCCGACCAGCCGGTTGGCATGGCGGAAGGAGCGTTCGTCCATCGGGCCCGAGGGCGGCACGCCGACATGCCAGAGGCCGAGGCGGCCCGGCAGCTCCTGCAGGCTCGACTGCGCACCGGGAGCGATCACCTCGACGACATCCGGTATGAATTCGAAATCCTTCAAGGCCGTGGTCGCAACATCGCCGCTTCGAAACAGATCGGAGGCGGCGATGGCCTTGAGGTATTCGAGATTGGTCTCGATGCCGGCTAGCGAGGTTTCTTCCAGCGCGGAGGACAAGGCCGCAATGGCCGTCTCCCGATCCGCGCCCGACACGATCACCTTGGCCAGCATGGGATCGTAGAAGGGCGTGACTTCGGTTCCCGTTTCCACCCAGCCGTCGACACGGACGCCCTCGGGGAAGACAACTTCGGTCAGCAGCCCGGCACTCGGGCGGAAGCCGGCATGGGGCATTTCGGCATAGACGCGCGCCTCGATCGCGGCACCTGTCGGCACCAGGTTTTCCTTGCCCGTCGGCACATCTTCGCCGGCGGCCTGGCGGATCATCCATTCGACCAGATCCACACCGAAGACGGCTTCCGTCACCGGATGCTCGACCTGCAGACGCGTGTTCACCTCGAGGAAATAGAACTCCTCTCGGGCGGGGTCATAGATGAATTCAACGGTGCCGGCGGAGGCGTAAGCGACCTGCTGGCCGAGCGACACGGCGGCGGCATGCAGACGCTGGCGCAGGGCATCGGACAGACCCGGGGCAGGCGTTTCCTCGATCACCTTCTGGTTCCGGCGCTGGAGCGAACAGTCGCGTTCACCAAGCGCAATCACCCTCCCCTTGCCGTCGCCGAAGATCTGCACCTCGACATGGCGGGCCTTGGAGACGAAGCGTTCGAGATAGACCCGGGCGTCGCCGAAACTGGATTTTGCCGTGCGCTGGACGGTGTCGAAGGCAGCGGCAAGAGCCTCCGCATCGTCGCAGAGCTGCATGCCGATCCCGCCGCCGCCCGCTGTCGACTTCAGCATCACCGGATAGCCGATCTGCTCCGCTGCGGAGAGCGCCTCTTCCCGGCTGTCGAGCAGGCCGGAGCCGGGCAAGAGCGGCACGCCGCTCGCCTTGGCCAGTTCGCGGGCCGTGTGCTTCAGGCCGAAGGCGGAGATGTTTTCCGGCGTCGGGCCGATGAAAGTAATGCCTTCCGCCTTGAGCCGCTCGGCAAAGCCGATGTTCTCCGAGAGGAAGCCATAGCCCGGATGGACGGCTTGCGCACCGGTCTCACGGCAGGCGGCAATCACGGCGTCGACGTTGAGATAGCTTTCGCTGGCGGGTGCGGGCCCGAGGCGTACCGCCTCGTCGGCCATCAGCACGGCCTTCGAAAACCTGTCGGCATCGGAATAGACCGCAACGCTTGCGATCCCCATTCTCTGCAGCGTCTTGATGACGCGCACGGCGATCTCGCCGCGATTGGCAATCAGAACCTTCTTGAACATCAGGCTGCCTCATCGTCCCAGACGAGCACCCGGATCGGCGTGGGATCGAAACCGTTGCAAGGGTTGTTGATCTGGGGGCAGTTGGAGATGACGAGCAGCACGTCCATCTCCGCCTTCAGTTCGACATAGTCGCCCGGGGCGGAAATGCCGTCAACGATGGTCATTTCGCCTGAGGGTTCGATCGGCACATTCATGAAGAAGTTGATGTTTGGCACCACGTCGCGCTTGCTCATGCCATGTTTGGAAACCTCGATGACGAAGTTGTCGCGGCAGGCATGCAGGTATTTCGTGTAGTGACCAAAGCGGACGGTGTTGCTCTCGCAGGAGCAGGCGCCGGCAGAGGTATCGTGCCGGCCGCAGCTGTCGGCGGTGACCGTCAGCATCACCCGGCCTTCGTTGGAGATCACCTTGGTGCCGGTGGAGATATAGGCCGCCCCCTGTTCGCGCATGGTGTCCTGGCTCGAATAGCGCTCGGAGAAATCATCGGCGTTGTAGAAGAGCGTATCGACGGCCTGCTGGCCATAGGTGTCCTCGATGCGCACCACCTGGCCCTTTTTGATGAAGGTCGAGAAGGGGGCTTCGGCAGCGATATAGTGATCCTGCGCGGAGTTGGAGAGCGTGCGGGCGGGAGAGGTCTGGATAAAACTGGTCATGGTCGCCTCTCCTCTCACAGGGCCGCAAAAGCGTTGTTTTCAAAGCCACGGATGGCTTCTGCAGTCGCGGTCCTGCAAAGATCATCAGCAGCTGGCTCAATGGCCGCGATCCTGAGGATGCTGACGGGATTGGGGGCGTAGACCGAGTTTGGATCGAGCGGATGCGGGCAATTCGAGAAGCCGACGATCATGTCCATCTCGGCGCGCAGATCGACATAGTCGCCATCTTCAACGAGATCCGGTTTCCACTCGAATTTGCCATCGGCATCGACACGGACGGGTGCGAAAAGGGCGAGAGCTGCCGGAATATCGCGCTTGTCGAGGCCGGCCTTTGTGGCGATCAGCACGAAGTTGTCGCGGGTGTTGCGCAGCGCCGGACCGTTCTGACCGGCATATTTCTTCGCGTTCGAGGAGGCGGTCGAGCCGCCCATCAGAACGTCATGGGCGCCGGAACTGTCCTCGGTGATCGAGAACATGACCTTGCCCATGTCGGAGAAGATGACACGGCCCTTTCCAAGCCCGGTGGTCCACTGCACCTTGACGGTATCAGGCAGGTTCATGCGTTCCGTCGGGTCTTCGGCATTCCAGGCGACGACCGATACGGTCGAAAAACCGTCGTCGAGCGCGATGCGCAGCGTCTCGTTGGCCTTGACGCGAGTCCACCAATACCAACCGCCGGGCAGCTTTTCCTGGTGCACGATGGTGTTAGCAGCGATTGCGGGTGCAGGTTTTGCGCTCTTGGCCGGCAACGCTTTCGGAGCGAATTCCAGCCCCTTCTTCTGATGCTCCTCGTAGCGCGCCCGGTTGGCGGCGATCTCTTCGGGGGAACGTCGGATATGCATTGTCATCTCCAGTGGTTTCGTTGGCCGGGTCGTCCCGGCTATTGACCCTTTGAAGAGACCGGGCCGTCCCGGTCGGGGCGAAAGAGGGAGGCCTCGCCCGCCTTGCGGGGCGGCCAGATGGCGATGTCGCGGGTGATCGTCGCGCCGTAGCGGAGCTTTTCCTCCGGGCGGTCGCGGGGACGCTCGAAGGCAACGACGCGGGTCGCAAGCGTGAAGGCCTCGCGCATGTCATGGGTGACCATGACGACGGTCATCGGCGCTTCGTGCCAGAGCTTCTTCATCAGCGTGTGGATCTCCGCGCGGATCCCGGGATCGAGCGCGCCGAAGGGTTCGTCGAGCAGCAGAACCTTGGGCCGCATGATCAGCGCCTGGGCGAGCGCCAGCCGCTGCTGCATGCCGCCGGAGAGCTGGGCCGGATACTTGTCCTCGGAGCCGGCAAGCCCGACCGCCGCGATCATGGCGCGGGCTTCGTCCTCGACCGCGCGCTTCGCGGCGCCAAACAGGCGGGCGGCGAAGCGGGATGCCTTCAGCTCCTTGCCGAGCATGACATTGCCGAGCACGGTCAGATGCGGAAAGACGGAGTAGCGCTGAAAGACGACGCCGCGGTCCGGCCCCGGCTCCTTCGGCAGGGCCAAACCATCGAGCAGGATCTCACCCTTGGTCTGGCGCTCCTGGCCGAGCAGCAGGCGCAGGAAGGTAGACTTGCCGCAACCGGAAGGGCCGACGAGTGCCACGAAGGCTCTGGATTCGATCTCGATCGAGACATTCTCCAGCACGATCTGGTCGCCATATTCCTTCCAGAGGTTCTTTATGGAGAGCGCGCTCATTTGCCCTTCTCCAGTTCGGACCAAGGGAAGACCGCGATGCGCAGGCGATCGAGCAGGATGTCGGTGAGGATCGCGAGAAGCGTGATCCAGAGCACATAGGGGAAGATGACGTCCATCGAGAGATAGCGACGGACGAGGAAAATGCGGTAGCCAAGGCCGCTGTCGGAGGAGATCGCTTCGGCCGCGATCAGGAAGAGCCAGGCGGGGCCAAGCTGCAGGCGGAGTGTGGTGATCAGGCGCGGCAGGATCTGCGGCAGCACCACACGCAGTGCGATCTGCCAGGATGAGGCGGAGAGGGTTTCGGCTTTGACGATCATTTCACGCGGCAGGGAGATGGCGGTGAGCGCCAGATCGCGAACCATGATCGGTGCGACGCCGATGACGATCAGCGCGATCTTGGAGGCCTCGCCAAGCCCCATGACGATGAAAAGGATCGGCAGAAGAGCCAGCGGCGGAACCATCGAGATAGCGCCGACAAATGGCGAAAGCGCTGCCCGCGCATAGGGCAGGATACCGATCACCAGCCCGAGCAGAAGTGCGATCGCTGTGGCAATCCCCAGCCCGACGGAGAGCCGCCAGAGGCTCGCCCAGGTGTCGGACCAAAGCAGATATTCGCCGGTTCGCACATCCGGCGTGAACGCCATCCGATTGATCCCGTCCCACAGGGCCGCGAAACCGGGTAGCAGCTTGTCGTTCGGGTTGTCAGCCAGCCGTTCGGCCGAGCCGATCATGTAGGCGCCAAGCACCAGCACGAAGGGCAAGAGCACGAGCGTCAGGCGCGCGCCATTTCCGGGATGAGCATTGATCCAGCGCATCGACCACTCCAGGATTTCAGGGAGGCAGCCGCCACCCGGAAGACATCATCCTCCGGGTGGCGATCATGGCCTCAGAGCGCACCCTTGGCGGCAGCGTCCATGTAGGTGGTGGTGAAGCGGAACTTGACGTTCTCCTTGTCGCCAAGAACCGAGCCGTCCGCCAGCTCGATACCGATGACATCCGCAGACGGCGCACCGCTGCCGAGAAGCCCCTTCTCAAAGAGGAAGTTGCGGACGAGATCCATGGTCTTCGACAGCTCCGGGGAGGCCGTGAAGGCGACCGCATCAGCCGGCTTATCGAAGAGCTTCGTGGCCGCCATCTGGGCTTCGAAGCCGCCTAGATCCGTGCCCGAGGCCGCACCCATCGCGGTGCGGGCAGCCTTGCCTTCTTCGGTATCGGCGGTCATGACGGCCATGGTGTCGTACCAGATCCCGGCCAGCGCCTTGCCGAAGTCCGGATTGTCCTTGAGCACATCGGTATTGGCGACCATCAAGTCGATGATCTCGCCCGGGATCTGCGAGCTGTCGAAAACCTTCTTCGCGGAGGCGTCTTCCAGGATCGTGGAGACCAGCGGGTTCCAGGTCACGACAGCGGTCACGTCAGGCGTCTGATAGGCGGCGACCATATCGGCATCCGAGGTGTTGACCACCTTTACGTCGCGCTCGGAGGAGCCGATGCTTTCGAGCGCGCGGGCGAGCAGATAGTGGGAGACCGAGAACTCGACGAGATTGACGTTCTGGCCCTTCACGTCCTCCAGCTTGTCCTTGTCCTTCAGGATAAGGGCGTCATTGCCGTTCGAAAAGTCCCCGACGATGACGGCGGTTGTGTCGACGCCACCGGCGGCGGGGATGGACAGGCCGTCCATGTTGGTGAGGGTCACCGCGTCGAAGGCACCGGCGGTATACTGGTTCATCGATTCCACGTAGTCGTTGAACTGCGTGACCTCGATGTTGATGCCGTATTTGTCGGCCCATTTCTTCACGATGCCGGTGTCGTTGGCATAGCCCCAGGGCATCCAGCCGACATAGATCGACCAGGCGACCTTGAAATCCTTCTTCGGCGCGGCTTCGGCCGGTGTCATCTGGCTGAGGGCGAGAGCGCCGGCCAGTGCGGTGATCGACAGGAGTGTCTTGACAGTCTGCATGTAGAAATTCCCCTTTTGCGTCTTCGAAAAGGGATCGGCATGGACCATCGCGCCGCCAATCCCTTGGCTTACGAGGTCTCCCGGGCTTTTGTCCCGCCGTGCACCCGATGGGATGTCTCTCCATCGGGAGCCGCTCTCGGACCAGCCACGCATGCTGCGTCGGAACCCTAGCGGCTAACTCTGCCAGTAGAGGAGCAAGGGGCGTGCCAAGTTGCAAAAAGGCCCGATTGGCAGGAGGATTGGCCCTCGCCGCCTGCTTCACGCTGTCAGTCTGCATGTCTCGCGAGCAGGCGTGCCTGCGAAAGAGGCAGTCTCTGGCGGTGCGCAAATCCGTCACAGCTGCAAACGACAAACCGCCCGTTCAGGGGAACGAGCGGTTGCGCGGCGTGCGTCGTGTGGCCGATGGCAGCGCCGGATCGGCCTGGCGGGGGCCGATTGCGGGATCAGGCGATCATCGATTTCAACGCCGGTGCCTGGCTCTCGATCCAAGCTTCGAAGCGCTGCGGCTCGCGGCCGGTAAGCGTTTTGAAGTCATTGGTGATGCGCGAGAGCCCACCATGGCCGATCATCGTGTCGATCGAGGCGTAGACGCGGGCGACCGGTTCCGGAAGACCGGCGCCGACCATGCCCTGCACGAGTCCCTCAACGGGAACGTCGACAACCGTGATCTCCTTGCCGGCCGCGGCGGAGATGAGAGCGGCCATGTCCCGATGGGTGTAGGAGGATGCGCCCGTCAGCGTGTAGACCTTCTTCTCGCCTCCTGCGGCGACCAATGCGGCAGCGATGGCCTGGCCAATGTCGTCGCGCGCGATATGCGCCACCTTGCCGTCCCCGGCGGCCGAATACCAATGGCCGGAGGCGAGCGCAGGTCCGGCACTCATCATGACATTTTCGAAGTACCAGTTGTTTCTCAGGATGGTCCAGGCCGGCACCGTGCTTGCTTCGATTGCGGCTTCGGTTCCTTCATGATCCGGCGCGAAGAGAAGCGGAGAATTGGCGGGCTCCGGCATCGACGTATAGAGAAGATGCTGGACGCCTGCCTTTTCCGCCGCAGCAATCGCTGCGCGATGCTGCACGAGGCGGTGCCCGGGTCGATCGAGTGAATCGGTGCTGATGATCAGGACTTTTTCGGCGTCGGCGAAGGCGGTCTGCATGGATGCGGCATCATCGAAGTCGACACGGCGAACCTGCACACCCTGTGCAGCAAGCTCCGCGAGCTGTTCCGGCTTGCGGCTTGCTGCAATGACATCGCCGGCGGCAACGCCAGAGGTATGCAGCAGGTGGTGCAGAACGCTTCGGCCGAGATGGCCCGATGCGCCGGTGACGAGATACTTGGCTTTCATGACAGATCCGTTCGATTTGCCCCAGAATTGGGGGTGGTTTAAATTTCAGACTAGGTCTAGATTTCAGATCGCCGATCTGCCGTAAAGTAGGCAGTTTTTTAGAACCAGGTTCTGAGGACGATACCCATGACTGCCCACACGAAGACACAACTCGACTTCAGCGCCGCGATCGGAACCGCGATGGCGATGATGCGAGAACCGACCAACACCGTGTTCGATGCGGGGAATTGCCCGGTGCGCGATGTCTTCTCGCATATCGGCGACAAATGGGCGTCGCTCATCCTGCAGACACTCGGGTTAAGGCCCCACCGGTTCGGTGAACTGAAGCGCGCCATACCGGACATCTCGCAGGCGATGCTGACAGGAACGCTGCGAAGCCTGCAACGGGACGGGCTGGTCGACCGGGAAGTTTTCCCGACGCAGCCACCGAGCGTCGAATATCGGTTGACGGAGTTGGGGTACTCTCTGCTTGGGCCGGTTGCGGCACTGGTGGTATGGACGGCGGAGCATCACGGGCGCATTCGCGAGGCGCGGGCTGTCTATGATGCGGAGAACCCGCCGGCGAAGAAGAAGGTTGCCGCTGCGTGAGCCTATGAGGCGGCTAGCATTTTCGTAACCATGAAGATGAACGGAATCGACACAAGAGCCCACTAATTTACCCCAAGTTTCTGGGGGTGAATTATGCTAGGTACACTTATCCGCGACCGTAGCGGCAACTTCGGTGTGATGACGGCCTTGATGCTTGTTCCCTTGATCGGGGTCGGCGGGCTGGCGATCGACATCAGCAATGCTTTGATGGTGCGCAGCACTCTGCAGGCTGCGGCGGACGCAGCCGCGATTGCGGCTGTCGCGGAAACGTCGGCCGGTGTGATGCAGGCAATGCAGATGAAATCGGACGGCCAGCTTACCGCGGCGATCGAGGATGCCAAGAAGGTGTTCATTGGGCACGCCAAGATGTCGGAGGAGTATCAACTCCAGAATTTCGACGTCGACGTAGTAAAGACCGGCACGCAGCTCAAGGCGGTTTTCACCTTCGATGCGAAGGTGCCGACGACACTTGCCCGCGTTCTCGGCCAGAAGGATGTGACGGTCGCCGGCCGGGCCGAAGCCGTCTTCCAGACCGACACCTTCCGCGACTTCTATCTTCTTCTCGACAACACGCCATCCATGGGCGTCGGGGCAACTCCGGCCGACGTCAAGAAGATGGTGGACAACACAAAAGACAAATGTGCCTTTGCCTGCCACATCGTCAAAGACGGCGTCGAGGACAAGAACAGCTACTATTATCTCGCCAAGAAGCTGGGCGTAACGATCCGCATCGACGTCGTGGCAAAGGCGACGGCAGCGCTGATGGATACCGCCAAAGCGTCGCGCAAGAGCTCCAACCAGTATCGCATGGCCGTCTATACCTTCGGCGAGAAGGCGGAAGATACGAAGCTGCTTGAGGTTTCGTCGCTGACCGACAACCTCGATCAGGTGCAGACGAAGGCATCCAAGATCGGCCTGATGTCGATCCCCTGGCAGGGCTATGACAACGACCAGCAGACGGATTTCGACCGCGCGCTGAAGAACATCGGCAATCTCATGGGGACTGCCGGTACTGGCGCCTCGGCGGGCAGCCCCGAAAAAATCCTGTTCTTCGTGTCTGATGGTGTCGGCGATGCCTACAAGCCCAGCACCTGCACCAAGAAGACGACCAGCGGGCGCTGTCAGGAGCCCATCGACACCACCCAGTGCGAGGTGCTGAAGAACAAGGGCTACCGGATCGCGGTGCTATACACCACCTATCTGCCGCTCCCGACCAATGACTGGTACAAGAAGTGGATCAGCCCGTTCCAGAGCGAGATCCCGACGCGGATGCAGTCCTGTGCGTCACCGGGGCTCTATTTCGAGGTCAGCCCGAGCCAGGGTATCGAGGACGCCATGAACGCGCTGTTCCTCAAGATCGTGTCGACGCCGCGGCTTGCGAGCTGAGGACGGCCTCAAGCCTACCGCTCAGAGCCGCCTGCCCTCTGCGCGCTGCAGGGCGACCCCGTTGCCGTCGTTGAAGATCAATCCTTCCAGTTCGAAGGCCTGTCGTATAGCGTTGAGAGAGGCGGGACGCGTGGCCCGCTCTCCCTCGGCTTCTATCCGTCTTATCGACGAGATGGAGACGCCGGAATGCTGGGAGAGATCCTCCAGCGTCCACTGGAGCATGGCGCGACCGGCCCTGATCTGCATCGGCGTCAGCAGGCTATCGGCAGAGGCGTTCACGGGGTCGATGCCTTTGAGCCCACGCTGGCGGATCAGTATGCCGAGCCACTCGTGCAGGCGGCCGCTCTTATGCAGGATGGGAACCGCGCGGGCGAGAAACCACTCATAATCGCCATTCGTCATCTTTATGCGATGATAGGCCTCATAGGGGGTGAGGTTGGAGACGGCGTTCTTCCAGGCGGTGATAACCGCTTGCCGGTCTTCCGGATGGATGGCTTCAACCCAACTGCCGTTCAGAACATCCGCTTCGCGCTGGCCGGTCAGCACGGTCCAGCCTTGTGAGAATACAGGTTCGCCGGATGCCGTGGCGCGCCATTCCATGGCAGCGACGGCACCGACCAGTGCTCTGTAGCGCCCCAGGCTCTCTTCGAGCGCCTGCCGGGTTTCATGATCCTGCGAGACATCCTGCAGCAAACCGATCGCTCTGGCCGGGCGCTGCTCTGCGTCGAGAACCACCTCGGAGCGGAACTCGACCCACCGCACCGTCCGATCACCACGGATGATGCGGAAACTGCGGTTCACGGGTACGCCCGAGCGAATGAGCGGCCAGAGATCTTCACACCGCAGGCGATCATCCGGATGAACCTGATTGATGAGATCCATGATCGCGAATGGCTGCGGCGTCTCAACTCCAATCACTCGCAGAAGTCCCGGGCTGACGGAGGATTGACCGGTTGCGAGATCACAGGTCCAGAAGCCGGTGGTGCCGCGCTCTTCGACCAACCTCAGAAAGTGTGCGGAGGAAACGCCGGAAAACTTGCGGGCAGCGGCGGACAGATCACCATCCTGACTGGTACCGACATCAGCCTGGGCGGAGGTTTCTAGGAAGAGTTTCATTGTCGTCTGGTCGTATCCAACATGCCGGCTGAAAGAGGCTTCGTGACTCTGCACGATCCTGCGCCGGCTAAACTTATCGATGGACGCTAGCGACGTCGGCGCCTGTCGACAAGTGGCATGTGACACTTGTGAAACCAATGTCGCAACCCTGCGACAAACGGCCATGCCCGAGGCTAGTGGGCCATGGATTGCGCCGCGGCTTTTCGTCCGGCGAGTGCGCGAGAAGGCGATGTCTGCACTCTTGTCGCGGTGGTGCGAACATGGCAGGAAGCTCATAAAGCGCCAAGCGCAACACGAGAGAATCTGGAATGTCGAACGTCATCAAATTCGAGCGCCCACCCGAGCAGAAACCGCCGAAGCCCCAGAAGTCGCTCTCACCGACCTTGAAAAAGGTCATGGTCTGGGTCGGGATTGTTGCCGCTCTGGTGCTCGTCTGGGGCTACTACACTCTGGTCGGCGGAACGGGTGCTCCGGCCTGAGCCATCAGGCGCGTCAAGATCGGCGCGTCGCCTCGGGCACCAAGGCCCCCTTAGCTCCGATCACATTGCCTGCAAGCCTTGCGCCGGCGGCAATTGCCTCCCTGACGCTTTCGCCAGAGAGTTCGGCCGCCAGGAAACCGGCATTGAAGCTGTCGCCGGCCGCAGTCGTATCCACGACCCGCTCCACGGGAGGGATGGCGCAAGTCGATATCTGACCGGCTCCATCGGTGAAGCTCACATCGGCCGCGCCGTTTTTTACCAAGACGCGCCGGGACCCCTCGGCCAGATACCGCTTGATCGTTGCTGCGGGGTCGTTGTCGCCAAACCAGGTGGCCTCATCCTCGAAAGAGGGAAGGCAGAGATTGCTGACCGCCGCGGCGCGGTGGATCCAGCCACGCATCGTTTCCGGATTGTCCCAGAGCCGCGGCCGCAGGTTAGGATCGAACACCACCGTTCCACCGCGGCCCGCAAACTGGCTGAGAGCCTCGATGAGAGCCAGCCTATCCTGGTTGGACAGAATGGCCAGGGTGATGCCCGACCAATAGGCCATGTCGGCACCGTCAAGGGCATGCGCGAGAAGAGACGGATCGCTTGCGAGCCTTTTGGCCGCACTGTCGTTGCGCCAATAGGTGAAGCTGCGCTCCCCGTCCTTCAGGGTGATGTAGTAGAGCCCGATCGTCTTGTCGGAGAGACGGCGAACATGGTCGGTGCCAATGCCCTCGGCGGTCAGGAAATCCAGCATCCTGTCGGACAGGCCGTCTGTGCCGATGGCGGTGAGGTAATCCACCTGCCAGTCTGTGCCCAGACTGCGGCGGAGATAGTAGGCGGTGTTCAGCGTATCGCCGGCGAAGCCCATGCTAAGGGCACCGGGTGTTCCCGTTTCCGAGAGCTCCCCCATGCATTCGCCAATCGATACGATCCGTCCCATGCTTTCGCCCCCACTCTTCTTCCGTGCCTTGCTTAGCGCGCCAGCCATCCGCCGTCGACCGGCAGGATCGTCCCATGCACATAGGCGGCGGCATCCGACGCCAGGAAGACCGCCGCGCCGCCGAGCTCTTCGGGATTTCCCCAGCGGCCTGCCGGAATGCGGCCGAGGATATCGCTCGAGCGCTTGGGATCCTCGCGTAGCGCCGTGGTGTTGTTGGTGACGAAATAGCCGGGCGCGATGGCATTGACATTGATGCCCTTGCCCGCCCACTCGCAGGCCAAAAGTCTTGTCAGTCCGGCCAGGCCGCTTTTCGAGGCGGTGTAGGAGGGGATGCGGATGCCACCCTGGAAGGACAGCATGGATGCGATGTTGATGATTTTGCCGCGACCGTTCGGGATCATACGCTTTGCCGCTGCCTGCGAGAGGAAGAACGCCGTCTTCAGATTGACGTCCATGACGGCATCCCAATCGGCCTCCGTGAAATCGATCGCATCGGCGCGGCGGATAATGCCGGCATTGTTGACGAGTATGTCGACCGATCCGAAGGACGAGATCGCAGCCTCGACGACGGCATCGACGGGCTCGATGGTCGAGAGATCGGCGGAAAAGGCGGCAAAGCGGCCGCCAACGTCGGCTATCTGCCGCTCCGTGTCTGCCATGGCGGAGCGTCTAACACCGAGCACGGCAGCTCCCGCTGCGGCGAGAGCCACGGCGATGGCCTGGCCGATGCCGGTGTTGGCACCGGTGACGATGGCCGTGCGGCCGGAGAGATCGAAGGATGGCTTCATGGCTGAACTCCGGAAATTTCGTTTGAAGATGGGACCCAGGCCTCACGACCCGTCGATGAAGAGCGTCGGATCGAGGTGGTCGATGTCCTGCAATTCCTCGGTCATGCGCCCGATGTGCTGGCTCATTGCCAGAACTGCCGCTGCGTCGTCTCGTTGCCGGATGCCCTCGATGATGGCGGCGTGCTCGGCAATGACGATCTCCTGACGCCCCTTCTGCGGCAGGGTGATGTAACGGTAGCGATCGATGTGGACCTTCACCTGCGCGATGACGGCCCAGATGCCGGGATAGCCGGCGATATCGGCAATCAGTTGATGAAAGGCGCTGTCGATCTTGTGAAAGAGCGGAATGTCGCCTGCTTCAGCCGCGTCGACGAGGGCGCGTTGATTTTGCTCGAGCGCAGACAAGGTGTCGGACTGCCCGATTGCCGCGATCGCCAGTGATACCGTGGTCGCTTCGAGCGCCTTCCGGATCAGGATCGCCTCATAAAGTGCTCGACGCGGGATGCGCGAGACAAAAGTTCCGGACTGCGGGTAGATTTCGACAAGCCCCTCGTCCGCCAGTCGTAGCAACGCCTCGCGTACGGGGGTGCGGCTGACGCCGAACCGCTGACCGAGTTGCTTCTCGTTGAGCATGTCGAGAGGCTTCAGTTCCATGCGGACGATCTCATCCCGCAGAACCGAATGGATCTGTGCCGCAGCCCGTCCCGATCGCGTCCGCCCACGCTGCGACTCGGCAGGGACTGTCCGCAGTCTTGATGCGCTCTCCTGGCCCGCCGCCATGTCTTCCTCCCGCAATTGACACACTAGTATATCAGTTGCGGATTGTTGTAAACGTAGGCAGCGGCAAGTGGGCGCGCCCACTCCCTTGCCGCGGGCGCTGCACGCTGGAGAATCAGCCTGTCTCGCGGAAAGCTGGAGTTATTTTTCCGCGCAGATGGCGTAGCGATGCTGGGTGGCGCGCTCGAGGCCTTTGAAGAAGGAGAAGTTCTTGCGCTGTGCCTTGTGGATCGCGCCCATGTTCTGGTCGATCGTGATCTTCGTGAAGCCGGCTTCTTTCAGCAGATCCGCCACCGCCGGCGCATGGGCGCCGCCGGAGAAATGCACGCGCGAGAGGATGCGATTGTGCGTCTCCGCCATATCTGAATTCGGTGCGCCGTGCATGGCATCGCGGGCGAGCCCGAGGCGGCTTGCGAGACGGGTGACGGTCTTCAGCAGACGGGTCAGCCTGGACGTGTTGACGAAATCCCCGTCGACGATCAGCAGCTTGCCACCCGGCTTCAAGACCCGGTGCCATTCGCGGAAACAGGCGAGCGGATCGACAAGCGTCCAGACGAGGTGGCGATTGGTAATGACGTCATAGGTGGCATCGTCCTCCATCGTGCGTTCCGCGTCGCCCATCAGGAAGCGGATCTGCCGGCCTCTGGCCTTTGCCTTCGCCCGAGCCCGCTCCAGCATGGGCTCGGCCCAGTCCAAACCGGTGACCTTGAAGCCGAGGTCATCGAGCAAATGCGAAATCACTGCGGTGCCGCAGGCGAGATCGAGCGCCGCCCGGCCTTCCCCTTCTCCGAGATGCTTTCGAAACAGCGCGTGCCAGGCCGCGCGTTCGTCTTCGGAAAAGATCTCATGACCCGGCTGCGTGTCGAAGGTTTCGGCGCGGAGCGACCAATAGGCTTTGATTTCGTCGCGAAGGTCATGGTTGGAAAGGGTGTTAACAGCTTGCATTTTCGTCGTCTTCCGGATCGGGGCAAAGAGGCTGGAACACTTCTAAAAGATAATTCTTGACTGTCAAACTCAGAAAAACATAGATCACCTCACAATCACAAGCAGGAGAACTGATCGTGTTCAAAATGGAGAGGGTGGCTTCTGCCGCCGCGATTTCGCTTGTCCTTTTCTCAGGCGTCGCGCTCGCCGGCGAGACGGTAAAGATCAAGGATATCACCGGACGTGAGGTCGAGGTGAACGTTCCGGTCGAGCGCGTGATCCTTGGCGAAGGCCGCCAGATCTACTTCACCGCCGCTCTCGACACCGACAAGCCCTTTGGCCGTGTTGTCGGCTGGCGCGACGACTTCAAGAAGGCCGATCTCGACGGCTACAACATCTATCTGAAGAAGTTTCCGGAGATGGAGCAGATCCCGACCTTCGGCGGGATGAAGGACGGTACTTTCGACATCGAACAGGCCGTGGCGCTGAAGCCTGACGTGATCATCATGAACACGGAAGCGAAGTCTGCGACGGAAGAGAGCGGCTATATCGAGAAGCTCGCCGCCGTCGGCATTCCGCTCGTCTATATCGATTTCCGCGAAAAGCCGATGGAGCACACGGACGATTCCATGCGCATCATCGGCAAGCTGTTCGGCAAGGAAGAGCGCGCCGAAGAGTTCGTCAAATTCCACGACGACCAGATCGCCAAGGTAACGGACGTGCTGGCCAAGCAGTCCGACCTCAAGAAGCCGGTCGTCTTCATGGAGCGCGCCGGCGGCTATTCCGACGATTGCTGCATGTCCTTCGGCAACGAGAACTTCGGCAAGATGGTTGAACTCGCCGGTGGCGTGAACATGGCGAAGGACATCATTCCCGGCACCTTCGGCACGGTAAACCCCGAGCAGATCATCGCCTCCAACCCGGACCAGGTCATCGTGACCGGCTCGAACTGGGAACTCTACGTCCCCGGCGGCAAGTGGATCGGTGTTGGCCCGGGTGCCGACAAGGCCGAGGCCGAGCGTAAGCTGGCCGAACTGATGAAGCGCCCCGGCTTCACCGACATCAAGGCGGTGAAGGACGGAAACGTCCATGCCATCTGGCACCAGTTCTACAACAGCCCATACCAGTTCGTTGCCGTACAGCAGATCGCCAAGTGGCTGCATCCTGAGCTTTTCAAGGATCTCGATGCCGACGCCACCTTCAAGGAAATGCATGATCGCTTCCTGCCGGTGGACTACCAGCCCGGCTACTTCGCCTCGCTGAAGGCTGGCTCCTGATACCCATCCGGCCGGCGGGAAACCGCCGGCCGCCTGCCCTCAGGGGCATGAAAGACAGGAAAACACTTATGGCTACCACCGTCGAAACGGCCCTTCCGGCCTCCAGCGACACCTATCGCAGCCTCACGGCAAAACGCCTGGCGATCCTCGCCGGGCTTTCACTCTGTCTGGTGCTGTCGATTGCCGTTGACATGGCTTACGGCCCTGCACGCTACACGCTGTCGGAAGTCATCTCGACGATCTGGGATCCAGCCTCGGCCGGCAACCAGCTACGCGTCGTTATCTGGGATATCCGCATGCCGATCGCGCTGATGGCCGTGACGGTAGGCGCGTGTCTGTCGCTTGCGGGCGCCCAGATGCAGACGATCCTTGCCAATCCGCTCGCCTCCCCCTTCACGCTCGGCATTTCCGCAGCGGCGGGTTTCGGCGCCGCACTCGGCCTCGTTGCGGGTGTTGCCGTCTTTCCGGCCGCTGTGCAGTACATGGTCCCGATCAACGCCTTCCTGATGGCGATGCTCGCGTCGCTCTTCATCTATGGCGTCTCGACCATGCGTGGCGTCACGGTCGAGACGATCGTGCTGCTCGGTATCGCGCTGGTCTTCACCTTCAATGCGCTGCTCTCGCTGCTCGAGTATCTCGCGTCCGAACAGGCGCTTGCCGCCGTTGTCTTCTGGACCATGGGATCGCTCACCAAAGCGACCTGGGGCAAGGTCGCCGTCACCTTCGCCGTGCTCGTCTTCTGCGTGCCGCTCTTTGCCCGCCGCGCCTGGGCCCTGACGGCGCTTCGTCTGGGTGACGACAAGGCAGCGTCCTTCGGCGTCAATGTGCGCTCGCTTCGGCTCGAAACCATGCTGCTCGTCAGCCTGCTTGCGGCGATCCCTGTTTCCTTCGTCGGCACGATCGGCTTCATCGGCCTTGTCGGCCCGCATATCGCGCGCATGCTGCTGGGCGAAGATCAGCGCTTTTTCCTGCCGGGCTCCGTGCTTTGCGGTGCGCTCTTGCTCTCCGTCACCTCCGTCGTGTCGAAAATGCTGATCCCCGGCGCCATCATGCCGATCGGCGTGATCACAGCCCTTGTCGGCGTGCCTTTCTTCTTCTCCCTCATTTTCACCAACAGGAGGCGGGCATGGTAGCCCTCAGGCTCGAGGCGGTCGGCGCTCAGTATGGCCGGCACCGCGTCTTCACCGACATCACGACCGGCGATATCGCCGGCGGCATGCTGACGGCCGTGATCGGCCCAAACGCGGCCGGCAAGTCGACCTTGTTCAAGCGGATTGCGGGGCTGCTGAAGGGGGAAGGCGTCGTCCACCTCTCCGGCGAAGAGAGCATGCGGCCAATCTGTTACATGCCGCAGGACACCGGTGCCAATGCGGTGCTGACCGTCTACGAAAGCATCCTGCTCGCATCGAAGCAGGGCTCCGGCTGGAAAGTGGCCGACAGCGAGCTTCTCGAGATCGATCGGATCCTCGCCTCGCTGCGGATATCTGATCTGGCGTTTCGTGATCTTGGCGAACTCTCCGGCGGTCAGCGACAGCTGGTGGCCATCGCGCAGGCGCTCGTGCGCAAGCCGGAGGTGCTGTTGATGGATGAGCCGACCTCGGCTCTGGACCTGTTCCGGCAGATCGAAGTGTTGCAATTCATGCGGACACTTGCAGCCGAAAGCGGTATTGCCGTGCTGATCGCGCTGCATGACCTGAACCATGCGATGCGCTACTGCGACCATGCGCTTGTGGTTGCAGACGGGCGGTTGATTGCCAGCGGCGCCACCGGCGAGGTCATCACCCCTGCCCTGCTTCGAGACGTCTACCGCGTGGATGCCCGAATCGAGGCCTGCACGCAAGGGCGCCCGCTGGTCATCGTGGATGCAGCGCTGGCGTGATGCCGCGCTGCACCCTCAGCTCAGCCCCATGTAGCGGCCGGGCTTGTGGTTGATCGCGAGGATCAGGTTGGCGATGGCGGCCCCGAGCACCGAAAGAGCCAACCGATCGGCGGGAAGCACGAAGAAGGCGATTGCGAGGATCGTCAGGTCGACGCCGAGCTGGAAATAGCCAGCCCGCAGGCCTGTCTTTTCCTGCAGATACATCGCAAGAATATTGATGCCGCCGAGGCCGGTGCGGTGACGGAAGAGCATCAACAATCCCGTGCCGATCAGTCCGCCACCAATGATGGTGGCATAAAGCGGGTCGAGATGGGAAAAATCGATCCACTGGCTGTTCAGCTTCGACAGGACGGAGACGAGCGCCACGGCCGTGAAGGTGCGGAGCGTGAAGGCCCAGCCCATGCGCTTCACCGCGAGGATGTAGAACGGCAGGTTGACGATGAAGAAGATGATGCCGAAGCCCCAGCCGCTGACATAGGACAGAAGCAGCGCGAGGCCGGCACTCGAGCCGACCGTCAGCATGGTCTCGGTGTAGATCAACGTACCGAGCGATACGAACATCGTGCCCGAGATCATCGCAAGCACGTCTTCGTAGAGGCGGTGGCGCTCGGCGCCCGCCTGGGTCACGGTTGTCGTGGTCATGGTGTCAGCCCAGAAGCGGTTTCAGGACACGGGCAACGCGCGGAATATCCTCGCTCTTCAGGCCCGCGATGTTGATGCGCCCGGACGTCGGCATGTAGATGCCGTGTTCCTTGCGCAGCGACAGCACATCGGCCTCCTTCAGCGGCAGCAGCGAGAACATGCCCTGCTGTTCGGCAATCTGGGGCGCGAGTTGCCAGCCATCGGAAAGCGCTGCGGCCAGTTCCCGGCGCAGACCGTTCAGACGATCGCGCATGCTGTTCAGCTCATCGATCCAGTCCTGGCGCAGGCTGTCTGTCGACAGGATTGTCCGGACGACCGCGGCCCCGTGGTCCGGCGGCATGGAGTAGCTCGTGCGTGCCATGGTCACGAGGTTCGAGCGGGCAATATCGGCCTGTTCCTGGGTCTCTGCGACCGCGAAGATGGCGCCGGTGCGTTCGCGATAAATGCCGTAGGATTTGGAGCAGGAGACGGCGATCAGGGCTTCGGGCGCGGCGGCAATGATCGTGCGCAGGCCGGCGACATCTTCCTCGATACCGGCACCGAAACCCTGATAGGCGGAATCGATCAAGGGGACGAGACGGCGCTCTGCGATGACGGCAGCCAGTTCTTCCCATTGCGCCGATGTCAGCGTGGCGCCGGTGGGGTTATGGCAGCTGGCATGGATCAGAACGGCATCGCCCCTGGGCGCGCTGCTCAATGCCTTCATCATGCTGGCAAAGCGCACGTCCTGGGTCGGCACGTCGAAGTATGGATATGTCTCGACGTTAAGGCCGGTGGCGCCGAAGATCCCCGCATGGTTCGGCCAGCTCGGCACACCAAGATGCAGGCGACCACTGCCAGCGCGTGCGATCAGGTCGGACGCGAGGCGAAGCGCGCCGGAGCCGCCGGGCGTCTGGACGCCGGCTGCAAACTTGCCGTGGCCCTTGCCACCGACGAGGTCCCAGAGCAATTCGAGGAACACGCGGTCGCCTTCCGGTGCGACATAGGACTTGCTGTCCTGCTTCTCCAGAAGCTCCCTCTCGGCGGCTTTCACCGAGCGCATGACCGGGGTACGCCCGAGATCGTCGCGATAAACACCGACGCCGAGGTCAATCTTGTCCGCCCGATGATCGGCATTGTAGAGCCCGATCAAGGCGAGCAGCGGGTCGTTGGGCTGTGAGGCGAGCTTTTCGAACATCGGAAACCTTCGGCGAAGAGCGATTGTGCAGATGGATCAGAGATATCAATAAATCCGCGCAAAGTCTCTGCGGATTTCGCGCGGGAAGGGAAGTCAACTTAACCCGTATTGCCAGATCCCCGTCTCTGGCGATAGAAATTTGCGCAATGCCCGAAATGAGAGAGCGTGAATGGAAGCTGAACACGTCAACTTGGACAGGATCGATCGAAGGATCATCGCCTGCCTTCTGCAGGATGCGAGCCTGAACAACGCCGAACTCGCCGAACGCGTCGGCTTGACCGCAGCCCCGTTGTCGAGACGTCTGGCCCGGCTCTATTCCAGCGGTATCATCCGGCAAGCTGTCATCGTGGATGCACCTCGTGTCGGGCTCGGGCTGCAGGCCTTTGTGGAGATCACGCTGGACCGAACGACACCCCAGGTGGGCGAGCGCTTCATCGATCATGTGGGCAAGCTCGCCGAGGTCACCGAGATCCATGCGGTGGCGGGCGACTTCGATTTTCTGCTGAAGGTCTCGGTCAAGGACATGGCCGACTTCAAGCGGCTCATCTGGCAGGAATTCGACAGGTTGGCCGAGATCAAGACCATCCGATCGACCATGGTGTTCGACAGTCCCAAGATCTCATACGGTTATCTGCCCTGAACAAACGCCACAGCGCCTCACGATATTTTCCGAGTTTCGCATATTTCGCGCCGGTTTTGCTGATCTGTTAAGAGATGTCGTCCCATTGTCGGCGCGTGACGGCTGCACATTCCGCCGTCCTCGATATTCGGTAGCTCCAGCGATGCAATCCAACCGCGCGCCTTCAGTTTCTGGCCAATCTCACGGATATTCCACATGTCCCGCCACGGCGGTGACGATGGATGGCATGCTCGGCCATGTGCATCCTGCGGGCGGAACGACCGGCGTTGTGCTCTGCCAGCCCTGGGGCTTCGATGCGCTGTGCACGGTGAAATTCCACAGGCTGATTGCCGAAGATCTGGCGCGGCGGGGATACCCGGTGATCCGGTTCGACTATCCCGGCGAGGGCGATTCACTGCCCGTCGAGAATGGCGCGGCTTTCGACACCTGGGTCGAGGGCGCAGTGCGCGCGGCTCGGGAACTCCGCGAGCGCACCGGATGCACCCGGATCCTCTATTATGGCATGGGCATCGGCGCCGCGGTTGCGCTGCGCGCAGGCCAGCGGGATGACGGGTTGGCTGGCTACGTTCTTGCAGCGCCCGCACTGAATGGTCGACGCTACCTCCGTGAGGTCGCGCTGAGAGAGAAGGTCATCGAAGACGGAATCGGTATCGATTTTGGCTATCCGGCCGGCTCAACCGTCTTGGCTTCCTTCATCATGGATCCGGCTTTGGCAGCCGACATGAAATCGGTTTCTGTCTCTATCGAGACCCTACCAGCCGGCTTGCCGACGCTTGTCCTGGCGCGGCCGGAGAACGGGACCGATCGGGAGCTCGCCGATCAGCTCGGGCGCTCTGGCGCCTCGGTGCACATGAGCGACTTCACCGGCTATGGCGCGATGCTCGATGGCGTGGTGACCTCGCCGATGCCGATGTCCCTGATCGATACGATCGGAGACTGGTTCAGTCAGACCATTGCGGTGGGCGAAACGTCAGACGCTGCCAGGAGTGATGCTCACGCACCTGCGGTGCTGTCTGCCGGCGCATTTACTGAACTAGTCGAGGTTATCGACTCGCGCTTGTTCGGCATTTTCTGCGCGCCAAACTCCGAGATCCCGAAGGCCGTCATCATCTTTCTGAACATGGCCTATGCGCCGCATATCGGCTGGGGCGGGTTGTGGGTGGATACGGCGCGGCGTCTGGCGCAGCGGGGCATTGCGACGCTTAGAGTTGATCTCTCGAATATCGGGGAGAGCCCCGCAAGACCCGCGGGGGAGCAGCAGGTCGTCTATTCCAGCGAGCAGCTCAGCGACGTGCATGACGTCATCCGCCATGTCCGGTCGCGCAGCACCTGCCCGATCCTGCTGGCAGGCATCTGTAGCGGCGCGCATTCGGCTCTCTACGCGGCTGGCGACAATCCTGAAGTCGGCGGCATCATCTCGATCAATCAGCTGAGGCTTGTTCTCGATCCGGATGAGGATGTAGACTCGCTCCTGATGGCTGGCGCGCGACCGCTGAGCGACTACAAGCGTCGCGCCTTCAGCCTCGGCACCTACAAGAGGGTGCTGTCCGGCAAGGTGGATATCCCCAAGGCTGCCAAGAATATTGCAGGCCATGCCAGGGACCGCGTCTCACGGCAGATATCGCCCTATCTCGGCGGGCTCACCAAACTCGGGCGAATGCGCGGCCAGCTGTTTGCGCTCTTGCGGAAACTGGAGGCAAGGAAGGTGCCGGTGACCTTTCTCTCGTGCCGCACCGACGGCAGTCTGGAGCAGCAACGCCTCTACTTCGGCAAATCACTGGCAGGCCACAGCGCCTTTCCAAGCCTGAAGCATATCCTGCTGGAGAATACCGATCATACGCTAAGCCCGCCTGCAGTCAGGCAGCAGCTGATCGAGATCCTCGAAGACACAGTCCATCAGGTGACCCGTCAGAACTGACCGCGAGAGGAAGCGCGCTCAAAGGCGCTCCCTCTCTCAAACCATAACTCAGCCGGCAACGGCCAGCTTGCGCTTCGCCATGCGGGCCCGGATCGATTCCACGTCCGCACGCGGCGTCGCGGCAAAGAGCGTGCGGGTATACTCGTGCTGCGGATCGGCGAAGACCGCATCGCGCGTGCCGTATTCGACCGCCTCACCGTAATACATCACCATCACCTCGTCGGCGATGTAGCGCACGACCGAGAGGTCGTGGCTGATGAAAACGTAAGTCAGGCCGAACTCTTCCTGCAGGTCGGCGAGCAGGTTCAGCACCTGAGCCTGGACCGAAAGGTCGAGTGCCGATACCGGCTCGTCGAGCACCAGCAGCTTCGGATTGAGCATCAGCGCGCGGGCAATGGCGATACGCTGACGCTGGCCGCCGGAGAACATGTGCGGGTAGCGGTTATAGTGTTCCGGACCGAGGCCGACCTTGATCAGCATCTCGGTGGCACGATCCCGGCGCTCTGCTGCGCTCATCTTGGTGTTGATGAGCAGCGGTTCACCCAGTACGTCGCCGATCTTCTGGCGCGGATTGAGCGAGCCATAGGGGTTCTGGAAGACGATCTGCACCTTCTGGCGCATGTCGGCTGTCAGATGGCCCGGACGCGTGTCGACCTTCTGGCCGTCGATCAGGAGTTCGCCTGCCGTCGGCTCGTCGATGAAGGTGAGAATGCGGGCGAGCGTGGACTTGCCGCAGCCACTTTCTCCGACGATCGCAAGCGTCTTGCCCTTGTCGAGCTTAAAGGAGACACCCTTCACCGCGTGGACGATCTTGTCATCCTTGAACAGGCCCTGCGGCACGCGGTAGTCGCGCTTGATGTCGCGGATCTCGAGCATCGGGGTTTGTGTCGCTTCGGTCATGCTGCACCTCCCGTTTCAGCGGCGGCCAGGAAGTCGGAAACCGTGGTCAGGCGGTCGCCGGTGGCATTTTCCGGAAGGGCGGAAAGCAGCGCGCGGGTATAGGGGTTCTTCGGGCTTTCGAAGAGCGAGAGCACGTCGGCCTCCTCCATCTTCTTGCCCTTGTACTGGACGATGACGCGGTCCGCGGTCTCGGCGACCACGCCCATGTCGTGGGTGATCATGATGAGGCCCATGCCGGTCTCGGCCTGAAGCTGCATCAGGAGATCGAGGATCTGCTTCTGGATCGTCACGTCGAGTGCCGTGGTCGGCTCGTCGGCGATCAGGAGCTTGGGGTTGCAGGCGATGGCGATCGCGATCATCACGCGCTGGCACTGACCGCCCGACATCTGGTGCGGGAAGTGGTTGAGCCGCTCGGCAGGATCCGGCAGGCCGACCAGCTTGAAGAGCTCGATCGCGCGCTCGCGACGTTCTTTGGCTCCAAGGCCCATATGCAGGCGCAGGACTTCCTCGATCTGGAAGCCGACGGTGAAGCACGGGTTGAGGCTGGCGACCGGCTCCTGGAAGATCATGGCGACGTCCTTGCCGATCAGCTTGCGGCGTTCGGCCGCCGAGATCTTCTGGATGTCACGACCCTGGAACTCCATCTTGTCGGCGGTGATCTTGGCCGTCCAGGGCAGCAAGCCCATGACGGCGAGCATGGCGACCGACTTGCCGGAGCCGCTTTCGCCCACGATCGCAAGCACTTCGCCCGGCTCGACCGAAAGCGAAACGCCGTCTACGGCCTTGAACCAGCCATTGGCCGTCTCGAACTGGACGGTGAGGTTCTGAATATCGAGAAGCGCCATGATCAGGACCTCTTCAGCTTGGGATCAAGCGCATCGCGCAGGCCATCGCCCATGAGGTTGATGGCGAGAACGGTGATCAGGATGGCAAGACCCGGGAAGGTGACAACCCACCAGGCGCGCAGAATGAACTCGCGAGCTTCTGCAAGCATCGTGCCCCATTCGGGAGCCGGCGGCTGGGCGCCCATGCCGAGGAAGCCGAGCGCGGCTGCGTCGAGGATCGCGTTGGAGAAGGACAGCGTCGCCTGGACGATCAGCGGCGCCATGCAGTTCGGCAGGATCGTCTTGAACATCAGGCGAAGCGGGCTGGCACCGGCAAGACGGGCGGCCGTGACGTAGTCGCGCGTCTTCTCCGTCATCACAGCAGCACGCGTCAGGCGGACGAAGTGCGGCTGCAGGACGAGTGCGATGGCGATCATGCCGTTGGTCAGGCCGGGCCCGAGAATGGCAACGAGAACCAGAGCAAGCAGCAGCGACGGGAAGGCCAGGATGATGTCCATCAGGCGCATGATCGCCGTGTCGAGCCAGCCACCGTAATAGCCGGCGATGACGCCGATGATGATGCCCGTTGTCAGCGACAGCGTGGTGACGAAGACGCCGATGAAGAGCGAGTACTGCGAGCCGTAGATGAGGCGCGAGAGAATGTCGCGTCCGACCGGATCGGTACCCAGCGGATAGCTCCAGTTACCACCTTCCAGCCAGGCCGGCGGCAGCAGCACCGCTTCGCGATACTGCTCGAAGGGCGAGTGTGGGGCGATCACACCGGCGAAGACGGCGATGAAGACGAGGGCGAGGAAGACCACGAGGCCGATGACGGCGCCGCGGTTTTCGGAGAAGTAGAACCAGAATTCGGCCAACATCTGGCGGCGCATCTGCGCGCTTGAAACCGGCTGGCTGGATGTTGTCTCTGCCATGGGATTTTATCCTTCTAGTGGCGGATGCGCGGGTTGATCAGGCCGTAGAGCAGGTCGACGATCAGGTTCACGACCATGATGATGCCGGCGATCAGGAGGAGACCTCCCTGGATGACCGGGTAGTCACGGCGGAACACGCTGTCGACCATCCACTTGCCGATGCCCGGCCAGGAGAAGATGGTTTCGGTGAGGATCGCGCCTGCCAGCATGACGCCGATCTGCAGACCGATCGTGGTGATGACCGGGATCATGGCATTGCGAAGCGCATGCAGGCTGACGACGCGGAACGGCGACAAACCCTTGGCGCGCGCCGTGCGGATGTAGTCTTCCGACAGCACTTCCAGCATGGCCGAGCGCGTCTGACGGGCGATGACGGCGAGCGGAATGGTTGCCAGCACGATCGACGGCAGGATCAGGTGGCTGACGGCAGACAGGAACGCGCCCTTCTGGCCCGAGAGCAGGCTGTCGATCAGCATGAAGCCGGTCACCGGCGGGAAGAAGAACATCAGCGAGATGCGCCCCGAAACCGGCGTCCATTGCAGGATGCCGGAGAAGAGGATGATCAGCAGCAGGCCCCACCAGAAGATCGGCATGGAGTAGCCGACCAGAGCGATGCCCATCATGGTCTGGTCGAAGAAGGAGCCGCGCTTGATGGCTGCGATGATGCCGGCCGGAACGCCGATCGCCACGGCGATCAGGATCGCACAGAGCGAGAGTTCAACGGTCGCGGGAAACAGCGCGAAAAACTGGTCGATGATCGGGCTCTTGGAGACGATCGAGGTGCCGAAGTCACCGGTCAGAACGCCGCCGAGATAATCGAAATACTGAACCACCACCGGGCGGTCGAGGCCGAGCTGGGCGCTGATCTGCGCATGACGCTCGGGCGACATGACGCGCTCGCCCGAAAGCAGCGCAACCGGGTCACCGGGGAGAAGCCGGATGAAGGCGAAGGCAATGATCGAGACACCGATGAAGGTCGGGATCAAGACGGCGAGCCGTCGCAGGAGAAAGCCAAACATGTGTGAGACCTGTTGTTTCTAAGGAGGTCGAACCGCGGCCCCATGGCCGTCCCAGTTACCCGAACCGCTTCCGCTGAGCCTTCGAGCATGACGCGAGAACGATCCCGCATCAACGAC